>CAXYMM010000002.1:132500-503600 GCA_964289745.1 uncultured Ekhidna sp. | reverse complement strand
TGATAGAGTCAGCAAAAAAAAAGAAGAGAAGCCATCTGAAGACGTTCGTACAGAGCTCGACTCGAAAGAAGAAGAAATCTTTAGCAAAAAATTAGAAGAGCTATTTAAAAAAAGGGGGTAAAAAAGAAAAAAACTGAAAGGCAAAAAGAAAGAGAGGATAATTCAGAAAGAGCAAAACAATCGCTCGATGCATCCCGATCCTCGCACACCACTACGCAAAGCGACCTAAAAGACCTAAGCGTAGATTTGAATGATATGGATTTCTTCAAGGACGATGAAGAAAATGAGGTAGATGAGAAAGTAGAAAATTCAAAAACTGAAACCATATCAACCAATACCTCAGCCACGACAGTACCCTCGGTTGAAAAAAAACCTGAAACTGAAACAGCTCCCAGAAAAAAAAGTATCATTTCAAAAAAAGAAAAAAAAAAAACAGATAGAGATGACAAAGCTGATCGAAACGCTAAGAAAGATATCATCGATAGGTTTATTAAAGACTCCCCTTCTATCAAATACAGCAGAAATAAAGTTAACTCAACCTCCGATTTATCTGAGGATAGCGCCGCATGGGATGCAAATCTGGCTTCCGAAACTTTAGCCAAAATCTATCTGGATCAAGGGAACAAGAAAAGAGCTAAAGAAATCTATAAAGTTTTGGTCTTGAAATATCCAGAAAAAAAATCTTACTTTGAAAACTTAATATCAAAAATCAGATAAATGTACGGAGTAGTAATTACACTTATAGTTATAATAGCAGTTTTATTGATTCTCGTGGTTTTAGCTCAAAATCCTAAAGGAGGAGGTCTGTCTAGTCAATTTGGTGGATCAGGTACTTCACAGCTAATGGGTGTTAAAAAAACAGGTGATTTACTCGAAAAGCTTACATGGGGATTAACTATTGCACTTTTGGTACTATCCGTAAGTACTAATTTCTTACAGCCTGATCAAGACGAAGACGTCTTTTCCAGTCCAAATATCGACAATGCACAAAATACTGCACTGCCTCCGGCCATTCAGCCTATTGAGAACGAAAGCGACCTAGAAGGTCTTAATGATGATCCTGACACTGATACCTCTAGAAATTAATTAGCTTCTGATATTCTCCGCACAAGTATCCTTTTTGCCACTGGCAGTATCGTTGACTCTAAAGGGAATTTCAATTTGGAAATGGCCGCATAAGTTGCAGGGTTTGGTAAATCAGAATAACTGCGTGTCAGGTCTATTTTAATGTTCTCGAACGTTTTATTAATTCGTCTTATTTCATTTCCAATAAAATAGGTATTCAAACTTCTATACTTTTCCTCTGAATGTTCAAAAAGTATCATTTGATAACGAAAAATTGCTACACCAGTATTTCGCTCCATATTAATAAAAAGGTAACCTTCATCTAAATATAACGGGGTTAAGCCCACTGCCACCATCTCAACATTTTCTTCAACGAATTCAAAAAGCTCTTTCCCCTCTTCCAACGTCTCCTTTACTTTAGGCAGAGCAAAAGCGATTATCTCCTCAATTTGTTTCATCATTTCATCTTCCTCAATAATCTTATTATACGTCAATTGGAGCTTTGCGAAATCTGCTTTCGAAAGTGAATTGGGAAAATTATCATACATCAACTCCTTGCTCTCTTTTACTTTCAGAAGATTTCGATAGTGAAAAACCAAATCCGCCATAAAAGGATAAAGTTCAGATTGGTTAAAACGCTTCTTCACATCTTTCAGATAAGCCAATAAAATGTATTTTTTATATTCATAATCAATTAACCCTTCGGTCAACCAGTCGTGTTTTAATCTATCCATACTACTGTTTTATTTATTTCTTAATCTAAATCTGAAATGTCAAATTGACAAGAAAATTAGTTCAATAAAGATGTTAAAAAGACGAATATGAAAAATTGTCAGTTAAAGCTGCCAGGAAAGCGGACAGCTTCATTTTGGCATGCTAAATGTTAATAATGTTATTGTTAAAATAAATCAAACTTTAAATATTTAGTAAACATGTCAAAAGTAAACTTTAAGCCACTTGCCGACCGAGTTCTAGTGAAGCCTGCGGCGGCAGAAGAAAAAACTGCTAGTGGAATTATTATTCCAGACACAGCTAAAGAAAAACCTCAGCAAGGAACTATTGTAGCTCTTGGAACGGGTAAGAAAGACGAGCCAATCAATGTAAAAGTTGGGGATCAAGTTCTTTATGGAAAGTACTCAGGCACAGAGGTGACTATAGAGGGTAACGACTACCTCATTATGAAAGAATCGGATATTTACGGAGTTATTTAAATCACATTAATTAATTTAAATTAAAAAAAATGGCAAAAGATATATTTTTTAATACTGACGCAAGGGATAGCATCAAAAAAGGAGTTGATATTCTTGCAGACGCTGTTAAGGTTACATTAGGTCCTAAGGGAAGAAATGTAATCCTCGACAAAAAATTCGGAGCCCCTACTGTTACAAAAGATGGAGTATCAGTGGCGAAAGAGATTGAGATCAAAGAACCAATTGAAAATATGGGCGCGCAACTTGTAAAAGAAGTGGCTTCTAAAACAGCAGATGATGCTGGAGATGGAACAACTACTGCTACTGTTTTGGCTCAGGCAATTTTCGGATACGGAATCAAAAACGTAGCTGCTGGCGCTAATCCAATGGATCTTAAAAGAGGTATAGACAAAGCAGTAAGTGCAATTGTTGAAAATTTAAAATCCCAATCTAAAGAAATTAAAACAAACGATGAGATTTCTCAAGTTGCTACTGTTTCCGCTAATAACGATCAGGAAGTTGGTAAGATGATAGCAGATGCGATGGATAAAGTAGGGAAAGACGGAGTAATTACTGTTGAAGAAGCAAAAGGTACCGAGACCGAAGTAAAAACAGTAGAAGGTATGCAATTCGATAGAGGATACCTCTCTCCTTACTTCGTGACTAATACTGATAAAATGGAAGCTGAGTTAGAGAATCCATACATCTTGATCTACGACAAGAAAATCTCTAATATGAAGGAGTTACTTCCTATCTTAGAAGCTACTGCACAATCTGGTAAGCCACTCTTGATCATCGCTGAAGATGTAGAAGGAGAAGCATTGGCTACTTTGGTGGTAAATAAAATTAGAGGATCTCTAAAAATCGCCGCTGTGAAAGCACCTGGCTTTGGAGATAGAAGAAAAGCTATGCTAGAGGATATTGCGATCCTCACTGGTGGCACTGTAATTTCTGAGGAAAGAGGTTACAAACTAGAGAATGCTACAATCGATTATCTAGGTACTGCCGAAAAAGTAAACATTGACAAAGACAATACGACTGTTGTAAATGGTGCTGGTAAAAAAGAAGACATCGAGGGTAGAGTAAACCAAATCAAGCAGCAAATCGAAAACACAACTTCAGATTATGATAAGGAAAAACTACAAGAAAGACTAGCTAAACTTTCTGGTGGCGTAGCAATCCTTTACATTGGAGCTGCTACCGAAGTAGAAATGAAAGAGAAGAAAGATCGAGTGGATGATGCGCTTCACGCAACAAGAGCTGCGGTACAGGAAGGCATTGTAGCGGGTGGTGGTGTTTCATTGATTAGAGCTATGGCCGCACTTGATAGCTTGGCACTTGAAAATGAAGACCAGAATACAGGTGTGGCGATCATCAAGTCTGCAATCCAAGCCCCTCTAAGAACAATCGTAGGTAATGCAGGTGGCGAAGCTTCAGTTGTGGTAAACGAAGTAGCAGCCGAAAAAGGTGATTATGGGTTCAATGCAGCTACTGGTAAATATGTGAACATGTTCAAAGCTGGAATCATTGATCCTACAAAAGTTACCAGATTGGCACTTGAAAACGCTGCATCTATTGCGTCACTTCTACTCACTACTGAGTGTGTGGTAGCAGATCAGCCAGAGCCAGAAGGTGCTGCTGCTATGCCTCCAATGCCTCCAGGTGGTGGTATGGGCGGAATGATGTAAAAAGCATTTCGAAATTAAATAATTATAAAAGCCATCCCTATTCATTTTCATTGGGATGGCTTTTTTGTGATACTTTGATTTTAAAAGCTATTGTAAACTACTGATTAGATGGTTGTTAGCTTTTTTTAGCGTAAAAAGCATTGGCAGACACTACCAAGACCAACGCAGTAGCTCTTTACTTTCGGTACTCAATAGCTCCTCACTTTATTATTGAATATCAAATTCATCTGTCATGTTTGAAACTTGCTTACCCTAATAAGAAGGCTTTAAAGGCTTCAAAATCATTTTTCAAGGGAACGGATTTACTTTCCTTTTTGAATAATGGCTTAGTATTTTCAGGTAGTTCCAATTCAGGGCCTATTGCATCCTGCATCACATTCATAAACTTGCAATAATGAGCTGTGCCTAAAAATACACCCAGCTCTCCTTTTTGCAACTGCTCTTTTAGTGCTTTGTAGGCAATGGCACTGTGAGGATCAGCCAGATATCCATTTTGACTATGACAGAATTTCATGGTTGCTCTTGTCTCTTCGTCACCTAATCGATAGCCTGAAATATCAGAGATAATATTTTCATATGAGTGATTGTAGAGCGTTTCAAGTCTTGTAAAATTGCTTGGGTTGCTCACATCCATCGCATTGGAAATGGTTTGGATTGTATGGCTGGGTTCGTAAGTCCCACTCTCCAGATAACGAGGCACTACATCATTGGAATTGGAGGCTACAATAAAACGACCGATCGGCAATCCCATTTTCTTTGCCAACATGCCCGAAGTTACATTTCCATAATTTCCACTTGGAACGCTAAAAACAGTTTTATTGTTCAGCCCCCAGTTTATAAACGGTACATAATAATAAATAGATTGAGGTAACCATCTTGCGATATTGATGGAGTTGGCCGACGAAAGATTGATTTTTACATTGAGCGATTTATCTAGAAAAGCGTGCTTTACCATTGCCTGGCAGTCATCAAAATTACCCTCTACTTCTAATGTTCTGATGTTTCCGCCGAGTGTTGTCATTTGTCGCTCCTGTAGCGGTGTTACTTTTCCTTTTGGAAAAAGAATTACTACGTTAATTCCTGGTTGGCAGTAAAAACCCGAGGCAACAGCACCTCCTGTATCTCCGGAAGTAGCAACGAGAATCGTGGTTTCATGGTCTTCTGTCTCTTGAAAGCAAGATAGAGTACGCGCAAGAAAGCGCGCCCCCACATCTTTAAATGCCATCGTTGGTCCATGAAATAGTTCTAAACAATGAATATCAGACTCTACTTCCACTATGGGTATATCAAAAAAGAAGGTGCTTTCCACAATAGACCAAAGCTTCTCTTCAGACATATCTGCTTTGCAAAAAGGTCTTAGTACCTCGAAAGCTACCTCTGTTAATTTCTTATCACTTATGGAACTCAAAAATGAAGAATTTAAAGTAGGGATGCTCTCAGGAAAGTAAAGTCCATTATCGCTAGGCAAACTCTTGGTTACTGCCTCCCTGAAGGAGGCACTATTGGACTTGTTTTTTGTACTATAGAATTTCATGAGACGACTTTACAACCTTCCGTATCCATTTTGGCGTGGTAAATCTTACAGTCTATTCCTGTTTTAGCATATAGTTTTTCAACTTGTTCTTTCATATGAGGTATTCTTGTTTCATCCTTAAACAAAGAAAACATACTAGGCCCAGAACCAGAGATATTGAATCCAACGACTCCTAAGTTTTCAGCTATGCGTTGCACATCATCATATTTTGGAATCAATACCTTTCTTGCCGGCTCTGCGACATAGTCTTTTATAGCCTTTTTTAACAGTTCAGTATTCCCAACATTCAAAGCTTGAATTAATGCAGCAGTATTAGCCCATTGGTTTCTGGCAATTACAACTGGAAGCTCTCTTGGCACTAGTCCTTTAGAATCTACCGTTTTTACTTGTACATCTGGAAACACGATCAAAACATGTAAGTCTAATGCCGTTTTTACTTCGAAAAAATCCAACGGGTCATACCCTCTAATTACCTGAAACCCACCTAACAAAGATGGGGCTACGTTATCTGCATGATAGCTCTTCGAGGCAAATGCTTCTCCTTCAAGGGCAAATTGCAACAGTTCTGCCTTAGGCAAAGGGTTATTTAACAACTCATTTGCGGCAAACACAGCACCAGATGCACTACTCGCACTAGAACCAAGGCCACTACCTGGCTTAAAATGCTTGATGATTGTCACATCAAACCCCTGTTTAGAATCAATATAATTTAAAAATGATTTTATTGAAATCGTTGCTACATTTTGAGACGCTTCTCTGCTCAAGCTTGCGCCAATAATATCTTTTATCACCAGCTGTTCGTCTGCACGCTTAGTCAGAATTAACTCTTCTCCAATACGATCCAACGCAAAACCCATCGTATCATACCCACAACCCACATTGGCGACCGAAGCGGGTGCAAACACCTTGATTTTTTTCATTTTAATTATTTTATTGTGCAATTCGTAAAATATCGGCGAATATTCCCGAGGCGGTAACCTCAGCACCAGCACCAGCGCCTTTGATAACCATGGGTTGCTCACTATACCGACTCGTGTAAAATAGTACTACATTGTCTTTTCCTTCTAGGTTATAAAAAGGGTGATTGTCTGGCACTTCGGTCAAACTAAAGGTGCCTTTTCCTTCGCTATAAGATGCTATCACTTTTAGGCGAGTGCCATTTGCTTGTGCTTTCTCAAAGAGCGATTTGAAGTACGCTTCCTCTGCCTCCACTTTTTCATAAAAATCACCTAGGTCTTTGCATTTTTGACAAGAAACAGGCAAAAAAGAAGTGGCTTCAATTTGTTCCATTTCCATTTGATAGCCACTCTCACGGATCAAAATAAGTAGCTTACGCAACACATCCTCACCAGATAGATCGAGTCGAGGATCAGGTTCCGTATACCCCAGCTCCTTGGCTTTTTTAATCACACTGGCAAAAGATTCTGTTCCATTGTACTCATTGAACAAAAAATTTAACGTACCAGAAAGTACAGCTTGTAGCTTAACTACTTTATCTCCACTTCTCACCAGATCGTTTAATGTAGATAGGATCGGTAGACCTGCGCAAACGTTTGTTTCGATTAAGAACTGGCTGTGGTATTTCTTAGTTGCTGCTTTGAGATTTAGGTAATGCTCTTGTGATCTTGTTGCCGCTATTTTATTAGGCGTAACAACAGATATGCTCTCTTCTAAAATAGGCAGATACATGCTGGCTATGTCATTGGAAGCGGTGATGTCTACAAAAATGGCACTTCGATAATTCAAGTTTACCATTTTTTTAATATAAGCTTCTTTAGTAAACTTTTCGCCTTTGGCTAAATGATCCTTCCATTTAGAGAGTGGGATTCCGTCTTTTTCAAAAGCCATGATTCTGGAATTCGCCACTCCAATAACCTTAATGTTGAGTTGGTGATTTTCCTTTAAGAACAAAAACTGTTGGGAAAGTTGACTTAAAAACGCTTCTCCTACATTTCCCACTCCTATAATGAAGAGGTTAATTCGTTTTACCTTCGACAGGAAGAAACTTTCATGCAATACATTTAGTGCTTTGTCTAGATCCTCCTTCGGAATAATGGCCGAAATGTTTCGTTCGGAAGAACCTTGTGATATGGCTTTAATGCTAATGCCATTTCTTCCAAGTACATTAAACATGGTTCCGCTCACCCCGATCTGATCTTTCATATTCGAGCCTATCAAAGCAAGCAAAGCATACCCTTTTTCAAAACTGGTGCTTTGAATAACTTCTTGCTCCTCATGACCATTAAATTCTTCTTTCAAGACATCATAGGCTTTGCCAGCTATGCTTGTTCTAAAACCAAGGGTAACCGTCAATGCGGCATTACTGTGGGTCATAAATACAATGCTAATGCCGTAATCGCCTAGTGCTTTGAAAAGCCTAGGAAAAAAATCATCAGTACGCTGCAATGAGCTACCCACAATAGACAGGATGGAAATATTATCAATACTAGAAATTCCTTTGATAAGGAGTGAATCTTTGGCATCAGATGTTATCAGCGTTCCTTCTTTTTCAGGTGAAAAGGTGTTCATAACCTTCACCTCAATACCCGTTTTCAGGACAGGGGCAATGCTTTGAGCATAGATAACTTTAGCACCGAAGTAGGAAAGTTCCAGTGCCTCTTCGTATGATACTTGATTTAGCGTTTGCGAAGGCTTAACTCTTCGGGGATCCGCTGTCATTATACCATCTACGTCCGTCCATATCTCCAGGAGTTCCGCACTTATCTCAGCTGCAATAATAGAAGCGGTATAGTCGGATCCTCCCCTACCTAAAGTAGTCATCTCGTTTGCTTCCGTAGAGGCGATAAAGCCTGGGAGAATATTAATTTGATCAAATTTTTTTTTAGCTTCTCTCAACTTATTTCCTGTCTGCTCAAAATTTACAATGGCCTGCCCAAAGCGATCATTGGTCACGATTAACTCGCGAGAGTCCCACCATTTCGCTTGAAGACCTGAACTTTCCAAATAAGAGGTCATAATAACGGATGACAGAAGTTCGCCAGTGCCCAGTATAAAATCCTGACTTTTATTTGTAAGTTCTTTTAATAAAAAGACTCCCTCGCATATTCTTCTAAGCTGATCGAAGTATCCGTTTAATTGATCACCTGTTCCTTCACCCACTAACTCTTCATGCAAATCTACGTGCTGCTTTTGAAGTGAATCTATTGAATTCAAATAGGCAGAATCGCCCAAATTTGCCATATTCGCTATTTTGAGCAATTCGTCTGTGGTGCCTCCAGCAGCAGACACAACCACTACAATATTCGAGTCATATCTTGAAATAATGTCTTTGACTTGTCGGAGTGCTTTTGCATCCTTTACAGAAGTACCTCCAAATTTTAATACTTTCATAATATCTGTTGGGCATAAAAAAACGCCATCCTTGTTATTAAAGAGTGGCGTAGCTTTTTTTCATCATTTTTCAACTACCATTCTTTACGCACCATTACCTTAGCAAGAATACTTTCAGTAATAGTCGAAATAATAGTTATTGTTTCTTTCATCAAATACCAAAATTAAACCTACTTAGGTCTAATTAAAACGATTTCGCAAAAAATAAGACCAACGTGGTCACCTCTAAATTATGGCTTCTGAATATTAAAGGCTTTAAGAGGTGATAGAAGGTATAAATACCATTCTAGAGAATAACTATCTTCGCTTCATCTTAAAAAATTAGCAACGTGACTTATATTATTGTTACCATCGCATATATCCTTATTTTGGCAGGAATTATAATTTACAAAAGTAGAACTGTAAAAAGCGAAGAAGATTTTGTTTTAGCAGGACGAAGCGTACCTGTTTACTTATTAGTGGGAACACTTGTCACTACGTGGATAGGTTCAGGCAGCTTATTTGGAACTGCTGGACTTACCTTTCAGGTAGGCTTTTCAGAGCTTTGGTTTTCCATGGGGGCATGGATAGGCATTCTGGCTGTTTATTTTATTGCAGCAAGAGTTAGAAGGATCTCTCAATACACCCTTACGGATATTTTAGAAAAGCGATACTCCTCTATTGCAAAATTACTGGGCTCGATCACGATCATGGTGGCATATCTCATTATTGCGGGTTATCAATTCAAGGGGGGCGGACGTTTTCTGTCAATCCTTACTGAAGGAGGTATTTCAATTGAACAAGGAACCTTGATTACCTTCTTCACAATCATAGTCTTTACGGCATTGGCTGGAATGGTTTCAATTGTTTCCATCGATATCTTCAATGGTATTATCATGATTGTCGCCATTATTTTGGCTGTCCCCGTTGCCATTTCAGGTTTTGGTGGTTGGAGTAACGTAGTAGAAACCATCAATGAAGTAAGTCCAGATCACTTATCTGTATTAGAAGGGCACGAGCCCACTTGGTATCTCGGCATCATGTTGCCTACACTCATCTTGCTTCTAAGTGAGAGTAGTGTGTACCAAAAATTTTCTTCAGCCAAAGATGCGAAATCAGCTAAAAAAGCAGTGATGGGTATGTTTATTGGGGTAGTAGGCATCGAGTTTCTTATGTGTGTACTTGCAGTTGTCGGGTTTGCAATCTATGCAGATGATCCTCGATTTTTTCTACCAGATGGCTCAGTGAATGCGCCGATGTCTGAGGAAATAATTTTAAGGATCGGGTTTGAACAACTACCTCCCTTCATCGGTTCGCTTCTTTTTGCCGGTGGAGCTGCGATAATACTTTCCACAGGAAATACCTTTTTAATGGTTACATCCACCAACTTTTCTAGAGACATATTTGAAAAATATTTCAACAAGAGCATGACAGAAAGAACAAAACTGCGTGTTCAAAGGGTCGCAATTGTAATCCTCGGATTTATTGCGTACCTCATCATGACTCAGTTTGAGGAAATCCTTTCGATGGCATTTATTTCCTACACTATGATAGGTGCGGCTCTAGCTCCTCCTTTACTCGCCACTTTTTTCTGGAAGAGAGTAACAAAAGAGGGTGGAATTGCATCGATTTTGGCAGGAATGCTCTCAGTAATTGTGATAGAAGTACTCAATCGTTCTGATGTTGATTTAGATCTTTTTATAATTTCATTCCCATATGATTCAAAAATGGTGGCAATCCCTGCGCTCATTGCATCCGTTCTTGCTCTCGTGATTACTAGTCTTTTAACCAAGCCGACTGAAAAAGAAATTTTGAAACCTTTCTTCGAGAAAGATTAGATGGTTTAATTTCACGCAAACGATTGAGGAGTATGTTTTTTAACGATTTTTATTAAAGTTATAAATTATAGTCCACGTAAATATTGATAAAATATGCAGGAATTCGGCGTAAAATCTTCTCTCAATGACCTATCTAATTTAGGGATCACGGTAAAAGAAGCATACTGGAACTTGAGTCAACCAGAACTTATTGAAGAAGTCTTAAAAAGTGGAGAGGGAGTACTCACTTCGACTGGTGCTTTGATGTGCGATACTGGAAAATTCACAGGTAGGTCTCCTAAAGATAGGTTTATTGTGGAAGATGAAACCACAAAAGATGCTGTATGGTGGGGGAATATAAATCAACCATTCTCTCCTGAGAATTTCGATAAACTCTACGACAAGATGGTGAAGTTTATTGTCGACAAAAAAGTTTTTGTAAGAGAAGCATACGCTGGGGCTGATAAAACACACCGACTGAGGGTAAGAGTCATTAATACAATGGCTTGGCACAATCTCTTTGCCTACAACATGTTCTTAAGACCTGAAGATTACAAGCTCAAAAATTTTAATCCGAACTTCACTATACTCTGTGTACCTGAATTTCTGGCCGATCCTGAAACGGATGGTACCAGACAATCGAACTTTGCAGTTATCAACTTTACTAGACGAATGATTCTTATTGGGGGTACAGCCTATTCAGGAGAAATGAAAAAGGGTATTTTTTCTGTTTTGAATTTCATATTACCTCATGATGAAAATGTACTGAGCATGCATTGCTCTGCAAATATGGCTTTAAATCATACAGACACTGCAATTTTTTTCGGATTATCCGGAACAGGTAAAACTACGTTATCGGCAGACCCCAAAAGACTTTTAATAGGAGATGATGAACACGGCTGGGCTAGCAAAAATGTTTTCAACTTTGAAGGGGGATGTTATGCTAAAGTCATAGACCTTTCGGAAGAGAAAGAACCTGACATATATAAAGCGATTGGGTATGGTGCCATTCTGGAAAATACCCGATTCAAGGAAGGGTCAAGAGAGGTGGACTACGAAAGTGGCATCGTTACTGAAAACACAAGAGCTTCCTATCCAATCCATTATATTCGGAATTCCGTAGAACCTTCTATTGGGGGTACACCTAAAAATATTTTCTTCCTAACCTGCGATGCGTCTGGAATAATCCCACCTATTCAAAAGCTATCAAAAGGGCAAGCCATGTATCACTTTATCTCGGGTTATACTTCGAAGGTAGCCGGAACGGAAGCAGGTGTTACAGAACCAGAACCAGTATTTTCAGCTTGTTTCGGTGCTCCATTTCTACCTTTACACCCCACCAAGTATGCAGAAATGCTTGGCGAGAAAATGAATCAGCATGATGTGAAGGTTTGGCTTATTAATACAGGTTGGACAGGTGGTTCATATGGTGTGGGCAGTAGAATCAGTTTAAAATATACACGAGCCATGATTACCGCTGCATTGAATGGACAGCTTGATAATGTGGGATATCGGACTCACTCTATCTTCGGAACTGAAATCCCAACTACTTGTCCCGATGTTCCTGGTGAAATGCTAAGCCCAAGGGAAACCTGGAAAAATGATGAAGCTTTCTACAAAAAAGCCAAAGAACTAGCCAGAAGATTCATTGATAACTTTAAGAAGTTTGAAGAGTTTGCCAATAATGAAATAATGGCAGGTGGTCCTTCGAAGAACGCAAAGTATTAAGCTTTAAGTAGATAGCTCAAAAAACCAATAAGCTCAGAATTTGTCTGAGTTTTTTTATTACTCGCTAGATTTTAATCTCATCAATTTGAAGAAGTTCTATTTCAAATACTAGTGTAGTATTGGGGGGGATAATACTATTGCCCTTGGCCTCATAGCAGTATCTAGAGGGAGCATAAATCGTGATTTTGCCTCCAAGTTTCATAGTAGGTATCATTATTTGCCATGCTTCGATTAGATCGTCTAGAGTGAAGGTAGCTCCTGTTTCGTTACTATCAAAAACTACCCCATTTAGAAAAGTCCCTTTGTACCTTACCGATACTGTTTTATTGGTAGCAGGTGAATTTCCTGTCCCAGTTTTTGATACTACATACCTTATTCCCGATTCATTTACTTCATGGTCTATCTCACTTTCGTCGAGGTATTCATCAATTATCGCTAGTTCGGCGGAAAATTGCTCGTCTGCATTTTCGATTACATACAAAAGTTCTATTTCAAAAATCAAATTCGTATTAGGTGGTACATTTCTTCGTCCAGTAGCTCCAAAGCAATATACAGAGGGGGCATACATTGTTAAAACATCACCTTCCTTCATCTCCAAAATCATGTGCCGCCATGCCTGAATACTGTTTGCTACCGAGACAGTAAGACCGATGGTGTCTTCTGCAACTTTTTCTCCTGTCAAAAGAAACGATTGATACCTTACAGCAACTTCATTCTTAATAGACGGTGATTTGCCTTCTTGCTTTTCGCTTAATACATATCGGATTTTGGAACTATGAATTTGATGCGTAATATTATTCTCCGCTAAATAATCGTCAATACTTATCAAATCTAATGCCAATTGTTCTTCAAACGTATCGGCATCACTGTCTTTACCACATCCAAACAATAGAAAGGCAGAGAATAAAACAAGAAGAATGTTCTTCATAAATTCAAAATTAGCTAAAAAGTGTGTCTGCGCAGGTAGTTGCTATTATAGTGGCTAATGTTGAAGCCATAAGAGCTTTAATTATAAGTTCGGAAAATCGGATTGACAATAAGGGGTAATACTTCCTATCTGTTTTCCTTTAGAGCTAAAAGTTCCAAAACCACACTAAGCATAGACGGAAATAATATGCCTCCAACATTCCCATTCGATATCAGTTTACCTCACCGAAAGTTCCTGTCGCAATGGCATTAATTAAATCTTTATTTAAGGACTCTTCATTGATAACCAAGTTGGAATCTATGCTTTGGTACACTAATTCAGGAATTCAGGTAAAGATATTTTGGACCTCATAATCGCTACTAGAGCATTCATCATTGAGGCTCTCAAAAAAATTTTGTTGCTCTAAATAGCCTCCCCCAAGAAATGAAACGAAGGAACCCAGTACACTTCTAGCTATGGTGTCCATTCAGCCTGTCATTAAACAGTTTAGCTACGAGGTTGTCATCTTCTTGATGAAAGACCTAACCAAAAGAGGGGCTTTTCTTTGAACTAAAAATATATTTCCAGCAACTGATAGCCTCATGCTTTTATTCCATGAACCCATTAAACCTATAAATAAAACGATTTTTTGTAAAACCCTCAGACAATAGAGTCCTGTCGTCACGGCATCAAAAAAGGTAACAGCAAGGAGTGTCTGGAACAAGAAGAGAAAGGAAAGATTATAACTAACATCCATTATAGAATCGCTATTTTTTGTTAGACCTCTATAAAGAAACCTCCCTCAAAGAAGATCAAAATTTAAAATTCAATAAAACCAGTATCTGATACCTACCAGCTTAAATTCAACCTTTTTTATTTTTCGAAAGAACTCAGGCGATAAATGCCAATGCGACTAACAACTAACAAGAGCGTGGTACGGAGATAGCCCGTTAGTTTCGTTTATTGAGAACATCTCTGATTTGTGCAGCCTTTTCGTAGTCTTCTTTCTCCAAGGCTTCCGAAAGAAGCTTTTCTAGTTCCGCCACACTCATATCATTGAGGTTAGTCTTCCCTGATTTTTCTATTTCGGCATGTGCGATTTCCTCTTCATGTTCATCTGTTAAGACGATTCCAGCCTCAGTCATGATGTTTTCATTGGTATAGAAATCAACATTAAATCGCAGACCTATTGCAATTGCATCGGATGGTCTAGAGTCTATCTCAAAAGTCTTACCATTTTGCTCACAAATGATATGTGCAAAAAATACACCTTCTTTTAAATCAGATATATACACTTCTTTTACTAAAATTTCAAAATTATGGGCGAAAGCTTTAAAAAGATCGTGTGTCATTGGTCGATTGGGAACGATTTTCTCAATTTCTATAGCGATAGCTTGTGCCTCAAACATGCCAATAATGATGGGAAGTCTCCTGTTTCCATTGGATTCGCCTAATACGAGGGCGAAAGAGCCAGATTGAGACTGACTAGAAGACAGTCCCAAAATTTCTAATTTTATTTTATCTGCGGACATTAAGCCTGGGCCTTCTTTATTGCTTCGGTTAACTTTGGAATAACCTCAAAAGCATCACCAACAATACCATAATCTGCTACCTTGAAAAACGGTGCTTCAGGGTCTTTATTGATTACTAAGATATACTTTGAAGAATTAACCCCTGCTAAATGTTGAATAGCTCCAGAAATTCCAACAGCAACATACAAAGAGGGGCTTACTTTAATTCCTGTCTGCCCTACGTGCTCGTGGTGAGGCCTCCAATCCATATCCGATACTGGTTTGCTACAACCTGTTGCAGCACCTAAAGTCTTTGCTAGGTCTTCGATCATGCCCCAGTTTTCAGAACCTTTTAGACCTCTACCTCCAGAAACCACCAGATCTGCCTCAGGTAAGAGAATATCTCCTTCTTGCTTCTCCACTTTTATTGTTTTCACTGTAAAGTTACCGTCGCTTATTGTGGGGGAAAACTCAATTATCTCAGGTATTGATCCGTCTTCTTTTACAGGCACTGCATTCTTCTTGATTGATATAATCCTCTTTGTGCCTTCTAAATCCGTATTGGAAAAAGCTTTTCCCGTGTAAATGCTTTGTTTGACTGAGTCACCACTCGGTAACTCAGTCACATTTGATGCTAGTGCGGCATCCAATTTAATGGATACTCTTGCCGATATTGGATCTCCCAACGAGCTTTTCGCTAATACCAATAAATTGGCATTTTCTTGGGTCATGGCCTCTGCAATGGCTGTGGAATAGGCCATGATATTCGGCTGAGCTAACTTCTCATCAGTTACGTGAAGTACTTTGGAAGCACCTGCTTTACCGATGTTTTCAATATCACTTACCGATCCAAATACGATGGCTGTAATGTTTCCATCTATTTCTTTTGAGTAACTAACCGCCTCTAAGGAAGATTTTTTTACTTTTCCTTCATCTGTTTCTATAAATACTAATGCTGCCATGATTATATCACTTTTGCTTCGTTTTTCAATAGGTTTACTAGTTCATCCAAATTATCTGGATCGATCAATTTCACATCCCCTTTGGCGGGCGGAAGTTCGAATTGACTCACTTTGGTTTTGGATGTATCGTCTGTTGCATCCCTCACTTCCAAAGGTTTACTTCTTGCACTCATAATACCTCGCATATTGGGTATTTTCCACTCAGCGATTGGCTCCTGACAGCCTGCGACAAATGGAAGTGGAAGTTCCATGTATTCTTTACCCCCTTCAATTTCTCGAGTAATCTTTGCTATTGATCCGTCGATGTCGAGCGTCATCACAGGTGATAAGGATGGGATGCCCAATAGCTCGCCTACCATGCTGTGTACCTGACCTCCATTAAAGTCAATAGATTCTCGTCCCATCATAATGAGGTCATAACCTCTGTCCATAGCTACCGCAGCAATTTGCTTGGCTACGAATAGCGCATCTTCGGGAAACGAATTGATTCTTATTGCATCATCTGCACCAATGGCTAGTGCTTTACGGATGGTTGGTTCTGTTTCTACTTCTCCTACGTTGAGCACGGTAATGCTCCCGCCAGTTTGTTCTTTTAACTCTACTGCCCTTGCCAAGGCATAATCATCATAGGGACCGATGATGTATTGGACGCCTGTTTTGTCGAACTTGGTGTCACCGTCCGTAAATGCGATGCGGGCGGTGGTATCGGGCACATGTGTTATACATACTAATATTTTCATGAATAATCATTATTTTATTATAAAATTTTTGAAGTGTTAAATGATTTAGATAACACCAAAGCCAAAACCCAAATTTAGTTATTATAGCCAATTTGATTTATTAAATAACCTGAAATCGTGTACAAATAGGTTGAAAAATTAATGTCGGGTAAATGTCGGGCATAATTATAAGCATATGCTTGACTCGAAATAACAAACAGGTCTAGTATTGCTAAAAATAGATAAAGATGAATCAACCAGAATTAGGAAAAAAGCTTGCAGAAATCAGGCTAAAAAAGAATTTAACGCAAGAAGAATTGGTGGACATTTGCAACGTCAGTGTGAGAACGATTCAAAGAATCGAATCAGGAGATGTAACACCCAGAATTTCCACCATAAAAATTCTTCTGGCTGCACTTGAAGTAGACTTTGAGGAATTCAAGAATGAAGTTCGTCCAGTACACATATCCGATAGCAATAAATTGAAATGGATACACGTAGCATGGATTGCGGGAATGATTTATTTACTCATGACTCCTTTTGAGATTTTTGCAGAATTCACCAGATACGCTACTGACGATGCTTACTTGAAAGAGGCCTTTTTAAGTCCATTTGATTTTCAAATTTCCACATTGGCATATATAGCCATTAGGGTTATTTCACTGATTTCCCTTTGTATCATGCTTGGTGGTTTTTTTTCAGGTAGCTCGAATTTTTGATAATTATTTACTCAGGATCGGATCATTACTTATGATCGCTTCTTTTCTGATTATCGTGATAATGGATATAGGCGCAGTAAGTATGACTTCAGATTTGGTGATGGACACCTCAATGCTGGTAGTGGGATCAATTATTACAGGAGCGGGTTCTTTAGTTTTCGGAGTGGGGCTCTTCAGACTTCAGGATAGTATGGGTAGGGTAGCACTTTTTGCTGGTATCTTCGAGATCGTTATCGGGTTGTGCTTCCTCCTGATTTTTCTTTTTTTCTTGGGGCTTATCTTAATAATACCTGAAAATATTTTGGAAATTATTTTACTCTATAGAGCTTACGAATTCTTACTCAAGGAGCAACATTCTTAGCTATTGCACCCTAATTTCGCCAAATGAGCAAAATAGTGGATATTGTAATTGTAGGGGCAGGCCCCATAGGGCTGGCATGTGGAATAGAAGCAGAAAGAGCAAATCTCAGTTCTGTAATAATCGATAAAGGTTGCCTAGTTAACTCTTTATATAACTATCCGCAAAATATGGCTTTCTTCTCCACCTCAGATCGACTTGAGATTGGTGATGTACCATTCATTTCTCATAACCCTAAACCCACTAGGTCCGAGGCACTAGAATACTATAGAAGGGTGGCTATGTCTTGGAAACTTAAGACACGGCTCTATGAGGAAATACATAAGATAGAGAAGCAGAATGATGGATTTACCATAAACTCAAGCAAACAAATTTATCAAACTAAAAACATCATATTGGCTACGGGATTTTACGATATTCCGTATCCTTTGAATGTTCCAGGAGAGCATTTACCTAAAGTTAAACATTACTATGATGAGCCTCACCCCTACTTCGATATGCATGTAGCCATTGTAGGTGCGTCTAATTCTGCAGTGGATGTCGCACTGGAAGTTTATCGTAAAGGAGCCAAAAGTGTGACGATGGTGGTAAGAGAGAAAGAAATAAACCCAAGGGTTAAATATTGGGTTCGACCTGACATCGACAACCGAATAAAGGAGGGATCGATTGTCGCCCTCTTTAATAGTCATATCACCAAAATCAATACTCATTCAATAGATATTAAGACACCAAAAGAGGCCTTTACTATTGAAAACAATTTTGTCCTTGCTATGACGGGTTATCAGCCTAATTTCAAGTTTTTGGAAGATTTAGGAGTTGAAATTGGTGATGATGCGTTTAAAACCCCTTGGTACAACCAAGAAAGCATGGAGACAAATGTAGAATCGATATACTTGGCAGGAGTTATTTGTGGTGGTCTCAAAACCAACGCATGGTTCATAGAGAACTCCAGAATACATGCGAAAAAGATCATTAAACATATTAAAAATAAATAGTCATAAAGCATTATTAGATTGGCTATATAGTGGGCTTTTTGACTACTCTCGCTTTTCTTCCTTGGGCTATTAAGATTTAATAAATAAAAGCGATGCACGGAATCTCTTTGGGCATGTTCCTGATGCTTACGATAGACCTGATTCTGGGGCTTCTATGCTGAATTATGCTGAATGCATATCTGTGCCTAATGTGATCACGATAATTTTTGCTTCTGTCATTTTAAAAATTAATGAGGTCAATAGATTCTTGACTAAGAGTTTGTTGTTCGCTCTTAGGAGGCCTTTCTTTCATATTCCCTAAAAATGCTATTCACATCTGCACTGTTATTAGTAATTTCTTTCACAGTATTAAGAATCTCAGCAATTTCTCCAAAACCAGGTACTGCAAAACTCATCAATACTGACATTGTTGATTTAGCCGGTTTTTTATTTATATTTTATTCGCAATTGATTTTACTATCTGAAGCAAATGAGTAGTGAATTGCTGTCTAAGTTTATTAAAGGTAAAATCATAGTTGTACCCTTGGTTATCAATTGATCTGCTTGAAAAAAATGCCAAGTCTTCGATCAAAGAATTTTTATTATACGATGAGATAACCTCCAATTCTTTCACCCCTGCCGTAGATTTGATTGATTGCCAATACTTATCGTTCTCTAAAATACCAGAGTAAAATTCCCTTGTTAGTGACGTTTTACCTGTTTCGCCGAGGTCTTCTACAGCCATAATTAAAGGCGATTAAAACTCTAAAAATGCAGTTGCTAATCTACAGAATTCATTCGAGCGTGAATAAAATGCAGCAATGGTCGAATTATATATTGGAATGCTCTATTGAAATTATCGCCAAAAATAAGTTTAAGGAGTATCCCCTTTTAGATATACTAGATTTTCCGTTTTGTTACGTTTGATATCCAATTAAGTAGACTCACTCCCTATTATATTCTTTTTATCCAAATCCAGCTTCAAAAGACTATTGAAATCTTTATCATATCCAGTCAAACGGTAGTGTGAAATTGAAAATCCTTTTTCTTAATTTCCTTTTACAGCTTCTATTTCAGCAGAAATTTTTTCATACTGCTCTTTTTTCTTTAAAGAATTATAAAGGTAAGCTAGTGTTTGTAATACATTGACATCGCTATTATTAATTGCATAGCAACGCTCCCAAACTGGCAATGCCTCTTTTAAAGCATCGTCGATTTTAACTTCCAAATCATCGTATTTCTTCTTTTCTTCTTGATTTGGTCTAGATTGTCCAGGATAATAGTTCAATTCGCCCTGCTCCTTTACTAAATTATTGATCTTGGTTGTGAAGATAACTCCAAGGTTAAAATTTGAATTATAGTGGTTCTCATCCACTTCTATTGCCTTTAGGTATGCTTCTTTTGCTCCTGGTTTATCTCCAGACTCGTCTTTAAGAACTCCTAGTGTAAAGTATAAGTCGGCATTATTTGAATCTATTGCTATGGCTTCTTCCATCCCCTTTTGAGCTTCGTCAATTTTTTCCATCTGGATGTATAAGTTCACCTCATACTTCATTAAGTCGACATCATCTGGATAAATCTTTTTTCCCTTTTGAAGGACATCTAAAGCCTTCTCATAGCTCTCATTCTGTACATGGTAATTATAAAGCTGTAGAAATATATTCATCTCAGTAGATCCAGCTTCATAAGCTTTTAGGTAGTTGGCTGCCGCTCTTTCGTTATTTCCTGCTAAGCCAGCTGCATAAGCCGCATTAATGATTGCATTCGTATCGATCGGAACAATGTAGAATGCAGCCTCAAAATTCGTTGCTGCGTTTTCATAATCTTCAGCACTGTACGCCTTAACTGCCTGATTATAGTAATAAGCATAGTATTCTTGTTTTTTTGAATCAACAGTCGTTATAGTGCCGGTAGAGTAGTCGACAGAACTTGTCTTTTTTTGTTCGGGATCTAACTCAAGTGCTTTCTCAAATGCCTTGATTGCTTCCTCAAGGGCACCAACTTCGTTATTTGCGGTATCTAGTGCTACATATACCTGACCTCTTACAAACCATGTAATCGGGTCTTCTTTAGTCTTTTCATGAACCGCTGCTTGGTCTACAATAGATTTTGCAGTAGAATAATCTCCGCTCTCTAGCGAGGATTTGGCTTGGTTAATTTTAGGTTTTTTTTGCGCTATCGTGGCTACCACAACCAGCGTAGTTAATAGAGTAAAAAAAGTTTTCATTGTGTTTTATCTTCTTATTCTTGTTTATTGTCTTCGTTTGTATCTATTGTATTGTCTGGCTCTTCACGCTCCTCTCCTGCATCTGATAGTAAAGATATTTTTTCTACCCCAGATATTTCATCATCACCGTTTAATTTAATTAGTTTGACTCCTTGTGTGGCTCTTCCCATTACTCTTAGTACATCTACAGACATTCTAATCGCAATTCCTGATTTATTGATAATCATAAGTTCATCTCCATCAATTACACCTTTAATGGCAACTAGCTCGCCTGTCTTATCTGTTACATTCAGAGTCTTTACCCCTTTGCCACCTCTTTTTGTAACCCTGTAGTCTTCTAACTCCGATCTTTTTCCGTAACCCTTTTCTGATACTACTAGTAGGTTTGGTGGGCTTTTATAGTCTACACATACCATACCAACTATGTATTCAGTATTTGTAATGCTCATTCCTCTTACACCGGCCGCCATTCTACCCATAGACCTTACATCGGATTCATGGAAGTTGATCGCTCTGCCGGTGTTACACGCTATGATGAGGCGATTATCTCCATCGGTCAGGTTCACATTTAAAAGCTTATCTCCCTCCTTGATGGTTATTGCATTGATTCCATTTTTTCTGGGGCGGCTGTAGGCTTCAAGCGAAGTTTTCTTGATTGTACCTCTTTTAGTACACATTACCAAGAAATTATTGTTGATGTAATCGGGGTCTTCAAGTGTTCGAACGTTGATTACAGATCTTACCTTGTCTTCCTGCTCAATGTTAATGAGGTTTTGAATAGGTCTTCCTTTCGCTGTTTTACTACCTTCTGGTAGCTCCCATACTTTTATCCAGAATACTTTTCCAAATTCGGTAAAGATTAGCAAATAGTTGTGAGCCGAGGCTATGAATAGGTGTTCTGTGAAATCATCGTCTTTGGAAGTAGCTGCACGGCTACCCACTCCTCCCCTTCCTTGGGTTCTGTATTCTACTAATGGTGTACGTTTAATATATCCCTGATGTGAAATGGTAATAACCATGTCTTCATCTGGGATCATATCCTCGGCTGTAAACTCATCCGCACTATGTTCTATTAGGGATCTTCTTTCATCACCATATCTTTCTTTCATCTCGGACAATTCGTCTTTGATGATCTGCATTCTTAACCTCTCGTCTGAAAGAATTTCATTTAATTTTTCAATCAGCTGCTTAATCTCTTCGAATTCCTTTTGGATTTTATCTCGTTCAAGTCCAGTGAGTCGCTGCAATCTCATTTCGAGAATGGCTTTGGCTTGAATTTCAGATAAACTGAATTTTTTCATCAAGCCTTCTTTTGCTTCGTCAGGATCTTTAGAAGATCGAATCAGATTAATAACCTCATCAAGATTATCAAGGGCAATCAGGTAACCTTCTAAAATATGAGCTCTTCGCTCTGCTTCGTCTAATTCATACTGAGTCCTTCTTACTATTACCTCATGTCTATGATCTACAAAATATTTTATTAACTCTTTGAGGTTTAGTGTTTTAGGTCTTCCATTTACAAGTGCTACATTATTAATACTAAAGGATGACTGAAGCTGTGTTTGCTTATAAAGGTTATTAAGTACAATATTGGGAATGGAGTCTTTCTTTAGGTCATAGACAATGCGCGTTCCTGATTTATCTGATTCATCTCTAATATCAGAAATTCCCTCAATCTTTTTTTCGTTAATTAAAACAGCAGTTTTTTCAATCATGCTAGCCTTATTTACCTGATATGGTATTTCAGTAACAATAATCTGCTCTCTCCCCGTGCTAGTTGTTTCAAACTCTGCCTTAGCTCTTAATACTACCCTGCCACGTCCTGTCTCATATGCAGACCTTACGCCTTGATACCCATAGATAGTGGCTCCTGTCGGAAAATCTGGTGCTTTCACATGCTGGGCTAGCTCATCAGTTGCGATTTCATTATTTTCGATATAAGCAATTACACCATCTACCACCTCGGAGAGATTGTGAGGTGCCATATTGGTAGCCATACCCACTGCAATACCGCTTGCTCCATTTACCAGCAGGTTGGGAATCTTCGATGGTAAGACACTTGGCTCTTCTGTACTGTCGTCGTAGTTGGGAGCGTAATCAACAGTATTCTTCCTTATATCAGCCAACAACTCTTCAGATATTCTCCTCAAACGCGCTTCTGTGTACCGCATTGCGGCTGGGGAGTCTCCGTCTACAGATCCAAAATTACCTTGACCATCGACTAAAGGATAGCGCATAGACCATTCTTGTGCCATGCGCACCATGGTGTCATAAACAGCCGAATCACCATGGGGGTGATATTTACCTAGAACGTCTCCAACAATACGAGCACACTTTTTATAAGATTTGTTGTAATTCACGCCCAACTCATCCATTCCGTAGAGAATTCTTCTATGAACGGGCTTTAACCCATCTCTTACATCAGGGAGTGCTCTTGAAATGATCACGCTCATCGAATAATCAATGTATGCACCCCTCATTTCTTCTTCAATATTTATAGGGATGATGTTCTCTGCTGAACTTGAAAGATTATCTATTTCTCCGTCTGACATTTAAAATAATTGAGAGGCTTTAGAATCAATTTGCAATATAATTATTTCTCCAGCTAAAAAATATAATTTTCAGGACTTTACCTTGTTTTTTCTGCTTGGCAGATGCTGGTTTAGTCTCCGATGATTTTCGCCTATTTTGGGATTCTGTTTTTTCCAGATTGGTTGCCCTCTCACCTCGGTTCTCCTACCTGTTTTGGGATCCGTGAGCACGTGCTTTAACTGAGTATGATCTCTGTTCATTGGGGAGCGGGGTATTTCTGGAATATTAATGCTGAGGCCTATCTGAATAGCCCAAGAGGGTTGGCGATAGTCTAAGGTGATGTTATCTACCACATTTATTTTATAAGATTTAAAGTCGATACTCGGGCGGACAATAAGACGTACATACTCAGACCAGTTATTTTCGATGCTTAAACCAAAGTTCAGATTACCAGTGTTGCTGATTACCGATTTATTGAATGACGGCCCTGATGTTAGTTTACCATAGTTAACTTCTGCAACAAAATCGTAAGTCCACCAAGAGTAGAAATTGTATCCCAACATCCCGTAAAACCGAGTGAATCGCGACGATTTAAAGTTCGGTTGATAGTTGCGGATGTTACCATCTTGCCTTGTTGGAGCCAATGATTTTGCAAACTGGACTTCATACGTAAAACCTATACCAACTCTGAACTTTCTCCAGTTGTAGTGGAGCTGCAAATTGATCGGAATGCCACTAAACGCTCCTTCAAAGCCTAAGGGGTTTTCATCTGTATTTAATAAAACAAACTGTTCGTCTATCGAAGGATTGTTGGCTTGATTCTGCAAATATTCAGACAAGTCATAAAAGGAGACTTCATCATCTATAATAAGAGTAGATAATTGTGCTGTAGGATTATTTAGCCAATCTTCGTATGCGTTGATATCCGGTAAAAGTGCCTCTGGATCGTTATTAAAAATATATTGATTTTGTTTATTCTGGAAGAAATAAACATTGCTGAGTTCATTGGCATAGTTGGTTTGACTATATCCTGTGGTAAGGGTTATGCTGAACTTATTTAAAAGTACCCTCACTGGATTTCTGTATATATCGTACTTCGCATACAAATTGTCTTGTGCCTGAAGCCGCTCCGAAAAGAAAAAACAGATTATTGTAGTGGCTACCAACCTTGAACTTGACTTCGTCATTTCAAGTTAAGCAAAGATTAAAGGAACATATGGTGGAATTCTGGTATCAGAATTAGGAATTACCACAATACTAGCTAGAGCGATATAATTCGCTAGGTTCAGTTTATCACTCAAAGTATATGTCTGTATTCCAATTATTTCATCCTCATCGATGGCTGATTCTTGCTGTGCATTAACCATTTTTAAGCCTATTTGAAAGATCGTTTCATGTTCAATAACAGAGAGACCCGTCCTCCCATACCCTGTCGTTGTGGAACAAAACAAAGAGTAAGTGTCTCCTAAGATCATTAAGTTCATAGCTTCTTTATTTTCTAGTCGATGATCAACATTAGCACCTATTTTGCAATGAAATAAATCTCCATTTTCTAGCCGATGAGGCGCAATCACGTTTTCCTCTAAATCATGTAATTCGGAGAAAGTGTAAACTACATCTTCCGTGATGATCGCTATATGAGAGGCTGGAGCTAACAGAATCACATAATTTAAGCCACTACTTAAGTGCATTTTCTATATATTAAAATCCCTCAAATTCGTATTATTTTGAATGTCATTGGTGGTTGAGATACCACCATCATTGTCGCATCCAGAAATTGGAACAAATGGAGTTAATTTTTTAAGGTCTTTCAATGAAACAGCTTGAAGCAATGAAGGTGATGATTTTCAGATTATTTAAAGGTTTGGCAAAACATTTTAAAAATAGGGATTCTATCGAGCTCCAACTTTTCTCCTATTATTAGCAGTCTTTGGTATTCAGTCTTACCTATTTTGTGATTGCGATTGATTATGTCTTCGGCATTTTCTAAGAAAAAACTGGCGATAAATTGAATTAAAATATAGGGTGCTTCTAATACTGATTTTTTATACTCTCGGTAATCTATTGTCGCCTCAGGATCAAAAAGAATAGTTTTTTGGGATGATAATTCACAGCTGGAGCTGATGGTGATTTTGAGTACTTCAAAAAACCGATCCGACCAGTTATAATAATTATTGATGAGGTATTTCATCGCCGAGACTACAGGATCTTTTTTCAAGAAATATCCCCCTTTTGATAGCTTTCTGGCTTTTTTATTTAATGCCATCTCTTCCCAAAGGCTAATGTTGCCGTCCGCCATGGCTATGCCAATAGTTGGCGTCATCACGATCAGGGAGAAGAAGTCTTGATCATCGATTTCCAGATAGGGTGCTTCTGCTTTTAGGAATTCCTTTTTCAACTCCAATGTAGCTTCTTGCACTTCTGGGTACTCCATTAAAGTTTCTATTTCGTACTCAGTAAACATGTTTTCTTTCTTTGGTTGAATCTATAAAATAAATGCCTTTTGATGAAACCGCAAAAAGAGTATTGTCTCAAAAGCCAATTCTTGATTCTAATGAATGGAATATTTGAAATTGGGTTTTACCCTTAGTTCCATTAAAGCGAAATGTTTCTATGCTTTCTGCCTCAGCACCATGGGTTGAAAATACGACTTCGTTATTGCCATTCTTCAAAGGAACTCTTTTATAAAATATGCTATGCGGAATAGTCTGCCAGTTTCGAGTATCCGCCTGTTCGCTTGCAAAATTCATAACCCCTGCCAAAAAACCGAGGGTTTCATTCTTTTCTCTTAATCGGTTTTCCATTGCTTTCTTAAGTGCTACTCTTAAGAGGCCTTTGCCTAGTTCGGCAATCATTCTTTCATTTAATGTCTTGAAGGCAATGGCATTGATATCCTCTGCTTTTTCTAACGAATACATTTTATTGTTTACCTCTAGTGTTGCGTCAATAAAATAAGGTGGCCTCTCTACGTATTTCGGAAATGCTACCCTAAAACCTTTTAAGTCGGTAATACTGCCCTCATCTGTATCTTCATTTGATTCATAATGAAATGGAAAACTTAAACCTAACTGCTCATTTTGAAAAAACACCAGACCATCCCCACCATCTACTACAATAAAGTTAAGAGACCATTGATCCTTAACTGGCGCAAGCCCATTATGCCATAAAAAAACAAGGTTACCACCTTCAGAAGATTTTGGCACTCGATCTATTTGGAATTTTGATTTATACTGGTCTACTTCCTCAGGAAAACCCGCCAAGGCTCCCGTTCGGATCAAGTCGTACTTTAGTTGCTCAGGGGTCACCAAAAAAAATAGTCTTTTATAGTCTTCTTCGTAGATATCCAATGCATTTCGGTATGCTATAAACGCATTATTGTAATCTCCGGCTGCATCATACACGATACCTATAAGGTTGTGAATAAAGGCATCTCTTCGATACTTATTTTCCGAGGAATACTTATCTCCTAGCTCATATAGGCGCTGGTTTAGTCTTCTACACTCAACAAGCGCCGCTTCGTATTGATCAAGCTTTAAGAAATTAAGCGCTTTATAATACAGTAGCATCAAATGTTCATGATCCTCACCAGAATAGACGATGAGGTTCGGATTCAGAAAATAAGATCCTGCGAAG
Source organism: uncultured Ekhidna sp. (assembly GCA_964289745.1). Classification (GTDB taxonomy): domain Bacteria; phylum Bacteroidota; class Bacteroidia; order Cytophagales; family Cyclobacteriaceae; genus Ekhidna. The sequence goes on along the minus strand of CAXYMM010000002.1, from coordinate 476,706 downwards.
TTGAGATAATTTACTCGATAGTCTTCTCCGAAAATGTAGGCTTTTTCAAGCCAGTCATTACTTTGATCGTAATTGCCCAAAAGGTGCTGCACTACTCCCTGGTTTGCGTAATAAAGAAAGCGTGTTTTGCTGCGTTCTGCCTTTTTGTTTTTATCCAAAATAGCAGCAGCCTGCTCTATCTTTCTATCTTCAAAACTTCTATTAAACTCTTGATTAAGTTTATAATAAGAAGCACAATTGCTCATGGTAATGAGCAATAGGCAAAGTAATAACTTCTTCATATATGAATGAAGTGCGGCATACGGTTATACTGAGGAAGATACCTAGTTTTTGATGTATTTCTTGATTTCCTTATCTCCTAACCAAACCTTCTCGTTAGTTTCTATATCGGATAGCTCGAGATTCACCTTGTAGTTTACTACCTTTTCTTTCCTGTAGGAGTCTGTTACCGCAGTAATTACCCCAAACATCATGAAATCTGCACCGAGCTCTTTACCCCATTTTGCTTGTGTTTCCTGTGAAGCAAACTCACCTTGCTCTGCGCGCTCCCCTCTCAGTTTTTCACGAAACTCAGCGTTAGAAACTACCCTAACAAAACCTGAATTAATAAACTCTCGCTCAATGTCTTTAATGAAAGTTTCAGATTCAATATGTTCAGAACTTTTATTTTTGACATACCCCACTATCAATACTGGCTTTCTGCTTTCTTCTATTCTAAAATTATCATGCCAAGGTCTTGCAATTACATCTTTAATCATTTCTTCTGCTACCAGTTTGGAATCTGTATCGTTCCAACGACCGCTTAAATCTACTTGTTGGTCAGGATTAATTCTCGTTACTTGTCTAGAACAGCCTGCGGTTACAATTATAACCGCAGCCATTGAAAAAAATTTTAATGATCTTATCATACTATTTCTTAAAGATGTATCTCGTTATAAAAATTCCTTTGCCGTCTTTTGGACCCGCATCACTTTCCACTCCACCAATCACAAAAGCCAATGTCCAGCCTTCTTCTGACATCTGATTAAGCTTCGATGTGATTAAAGCATCATTAGAAGCAATATTCTGAAAGTTGATTCCCGTTACGCTATAAAAGTTCAAAAGTTTGGATTCTGCGAACCGATTCACCTTAGCGTCCGATCTCTTCACATTTTTCTGATTACTTCTCTTTCCGTCTGTTCTTTCCGTTGTGAAAGACTGGATGTCTAAATCAGATTTGGATTCAATTAACCTAGACCTTCCTAATCCAGCTGGGACAATTGATTCAACAACAGTTATTACCTTAAATTCTTGACTATAAGAATACGAGGTCACCACTAATGATAGTGCTAAAGCGATAAAGGATTTTTTCATTTTCATTTTTATTTTGATTCTTAAAATTTATTTTTCTAACTCATCAAAGGTAAAGAATAATTTCACTTAAAAGTCTACTGAAAATTTGATGTTCAAAAACCTTGCCGATAATGAATTAGGAATGGCGAGATAAGCTCCATTTATATCTTGAATCCATGAATATGAATAGGTATTGTCTGCGCCCAAAGCGTTTAACACCTCAAATCTCAACCATAAGGTCTTTAAGTACTTAATACTTTTTAAAGCGAATGATTTGGATAGTCCAATATCCACTCTGTAATACTCATCTCCTACGAAAATATTTCTTGCATTAAAATTACCAGGAGGTCCTGCAGGAAATCCTGAACCAATTACTGAATTGACGTAGACCCGAAGTGACGGATCATTTGGGACGTGATCTTCAAAATAAAATGCAAGCGTAATGGTTTGATCAGTCGGTCTGCGGATGTATCTTTTTTTATCTTCAGATATGTCTTCTCTGGCTCGCAGCAAGCCCAAGCTAAACCACGATTGTGTTCCTTTGATGAATTCTCCATTAAGACGAAAATCAACGCCGGTGGCATATGCTTCTGTATTATTATTGGCAAAGTATCTCAGCCGCACATTATCGATATCGTAAGCGATACCATCCTGAATGGATTTATAATAGGCTTCTATGGTGAAAAGAAATGGGCGATCCCACATTTGGAATACATTTTCCAACCCTAAAATGAAATGCGTGGATTTCTGAGCTTTTATATTATTCTGAATATCTCCTTGCAGGTTGCGGAGCTCTCTATAAAAAGGCGGCTGGCTATACCTACCTAAAGAAAGTCGAAAAGAAGTTTTATTATGCCACTTTGGCTTGAATACATAACTGACTCTTGGGCTAATAAGCCACTCTTTATTATAATCTAGGTAATTGGCTCTAACTCCAACATAGATCGCATGCATCGAGTCTTTGAAGAAGATTTTTGCTTGAGTGTATCCAGAAAATTGATTTGTGTTTAGGTTAAGCGAGTTAAAAGTGCTTTCACTGATCCTGGAAAACGAAGCAGAATCTAGAAAAGCAAACTCATTTAATTGATCTTTGATTTCGTTTCTAGTGTATCCAAATCCCATTTCAATTATAGACCCGTCTGAAAGCATCCATTCATTTCGCCACTCTGAACTAAAAAGAGTCGCATCTAATCTGTTCCTGCCTGAGGTGTAGTTTTTACCAATTCCTCTTATTACCACGCAATCGTTGAAACTAGAGGATGTAGAATTATTATCAATATCGCAAATACGATATGCGCCTTCCACAGTATAATTTTCACGCTCTTGGGTATAAACGGTTGAAAGGATCCATCGACTCAACCACTTATCGGACCATCGATGAGATAAGTTCACTCCTGTTTGATAGGTATCATAATCGAGTTCCTCTCTCCCATCGAATGCTGTTTGAATTTTAATATTTTCTGCAAAAGAGCCAAAATTAGTGACCTGACTAACGGGTATTGTTAAGTACCGATTTTGACCATACGAGAAAAGCCAATTAAGTTTAGTACGGTTAATTTTTTGATCAGTCTTTGATAAATCGAAGGTTAAAAAACCTTGAAAATCGGTATAGGTGGGCAGGTACTGCCCCTTCGTTTCCAACGTCTTTAACAGATATCGAGAATCCCGATGCCTTACCGCAAACAAGTATTGTACTTTATTACTGATTCGATTTCCAATGTGGGCTGACCCACCTAGTAATCCTACCGATATGTTGCCTTCAATTGATTCTGGCTCCTTATAATCAATGTTAAGAGAGGAAGAGAGTTTATCACCATACTTGGCCTCCCAACCGCCAGCATAAAAATGAATGTCTTTCACCATATCAGGGTTAATAAAACTCAGCCCTTCCTGACGTCCTGCGTTTGCTAAGAATGGTCGATATACAGGAATATCATTCACATAGATTAGGTTTTCATCAAAGTTGCCCCCTCTTACATTATATGCTGATGAAAGCTCATTATTTCCAGTTACACCAGGTAGAGTCAGTAATACTTTATTGAAATCACCAAAAGCAGAAGGAAGGTTTTGAGCCGACTTGGCATCGACTTTTATTCCCTTACTTTCTCGTGTACCCTCTACGATTACTTCTTCTAGTTGAGTGCTTTTTTTTTTCAGCGTAACAACAAAATCGTCAACTCCCGTAGGAACTTGACTCATCTCATGTGTCTCATACAAAACATGGGAGAAAAGAAGGTCATAGGTCCCCCTCTTTAGTGCTAACTGGAAATACCCATCTACGTTGGAAATCGTTCCAATTTGGGTATTTGTAGTTAATAGAATATTTACTGCCTGAAGGGGCGAACCATTTTCATCGATGATTTTTCCTTCTAAAATGTCCTTTTGAGCCGTCAGTGTTAGACTAAAAAAGAGAAGCCAAAAGAGAAGGAAATACTTCAATGGTTAAGCTTTGAGACCAGCTATTACGTTTGAAGGACTTTCTGCTTTAAAGACATAACTCCCCACCACAAGTATATCTGCACCACACTCAACCAATCTTGCCGCATTTTGATCTGTAACTCCGCCATCTACTTCGATTTTTACCGAGGGATTGATTTCCTCTGTCAGTTGTCTCATTTTTTTTACCTTTTGAAAAGTATTTTCAATAAACTTTTGCCCTCCAAACCCCGGGTTTACAGACATGATTACAACAAAATCGATAGAGGGTAGAATGTCTTTTAAGAACTCGACGGAAAGGTGTGGGTTTATTGCCACTCCGGCTTTTGCGCCAAGTTCTCTTATTCTGGAAATAGTTCGATGAAGATGATTGCACGCTTCGTAGTGAACAGATATCATTTTTGCCCCTGCTTTTATTGAGCTCTCCAGATAAGGGTCTGGGGCTGTTACCATCAAGTGAAAGTCCATTGGTTTTTTTGCATGCTTATGAATTGCCTCACATACTGGAAAGCCGAAAGAAATATTGGGCACGAATACTCCGTCCATGATATCAATATGAAGGAAATCGGCCTGGCTTTCATTGAGCATTTCTACATCGCTTTGCAGGTTGGCAAAATCCGCAGCAAGGATTGAGGGGGCTATTTTTTTTTTAGACATTAGAAGTTGAGCAATTTTACTACTTTCTGGTAGTTTTCCGTTTTCAAGAATAGATAATAAATTCCTTGTTCTACTGAATCAAGCGTAAGCGACATAATTTCCTTTAAATTTGGAGCAAAAAACTGCTTCGAAAAAACTTCAACTCCCTTGGAGTCTAAGATTCGGATATTAACATCCTCCGCAAAACCTTCCACTAATTTCAAATATAATTTGCCCGATTTGAAGGGGTTGGGATATATCGTAATTCTATCCTGAAGAATATCTTCCACTTTGAGGACTCTTTCTTCAGAAGAAATGTATGCATAATTTGGGACTCCATATCCTAATGAATTGTTAGGATTTCTGGAGTTATGTCCGGATTTCTTAATGGACTCAATCACTTCTTGAGCAGTCCAGTCTGGATGGGTTTGCCAAATTAAGGCAGCAAAACCAGCAATCAAAGGTGCGGCAAAACTGGTTCCTCCTCCACGTTCAATAATGCCATCGCTTTTGACTATCGCAGTACCATTTCCAAATGCACAAACATCAGGTTTAATACGACCATCCGTAGTTGGGCCGATTGAACTGAAGCTAGAAAGACTAAAATCATAGTCAACACTTCCGACCGCCAAAATACTATCTGCATCAGCTGGGTGGCTGATGAGGTTACTAGGTGCTTTTAATTCGCCATTATTTCCTGCACTTGTTACGACCAGTATTCCTTTTCGAGCCGCCATGAGGGCTGCACTACTTATAATGGAGACATGACCGTTTAAATCATCAAAATCATAATTGTGTTCAGGAAGATCAAATGTTCTATATCCTAATGAGCTGTTGATAATGTCAACACCGAGGCTATCAGCAAACTCTGCCGCAAAGAGCCAATTATATTCTTCTATGGTGTTTTCTCCCTGATCATCTTCCGTGATGCATAATACAAACTTCGCCTTATTGGCAATGCCCATAAATGATGATTCTTCTGCGTGGTAATTCGCTCCAATGATAGAAAAAACCGAAGTTCCATGCCCTCCGAATTGAAATACATTTTCGGAATTTTCCACGAAATCCTTCGTTGCTATGATTCGTTGTTCTTGCCACAGTTCCTCAAAAGGTTTATAAAGATCAACTCCTTTGAACCCATTGTCAAACACGGCTATGGTGACCTCATTCTCCACAACATTATCTGAGACTATCTTGTCAGCTCCCATCATAATCAGTTGTATATCAGTTGTGGCGTCGTTGGAGGACGGTTTTTTGAACTCAGTCGGTAACGTGTGTCCCCTCAACTCTGACCCCAGTCTTGTACCAGGTGCGACAAGTCTTATACTGTCAACGATAGCTAACTGATATAATGTAGATACCTTGGACGAGTCCATTTCTGCTAATACTCCACTAAGCCATTTAGACTTGAAGTATATGCTTATATCCTGACTGGCAAGAACGGAAATAATATTGGGGTCTATTGGAAGATCACTGGAGTCGATGGCTATATCTTGATTATTTCGCCTTTCTAGTGCTTTGTCGGATAGGAACGCCTTCGGGCTTTCCAGCTTGTAAGGATATGATTCGGTAGTCTTTTGTTTCAAGTAAATGAAGTAGCGATTTTCCTTCTCAACTTGCCCAAAAAGACTGGATATACTAAATAAAACAATCAGACTCCAACTTATACAATTACTCATTTCCAACTTCAATTAATTTCTTCCTTGAATATCTTCCAGAAATGACCTGCCCTAATTCCTCTCTACAATCGCTCGCTGAGCAGTTCGTTTGTGTCAAGTAATCTTTTTCTATTAATCCAATACCTAGCACATATACTTTACTCTTTAGATCAACTCCTATAAAATTTACTTCCATGTCCTTAATAACAACACAAATGTGGTCGGAGGGTGAAAGTGTATCAATGATTGCATTCGAAAGATTTTGATAATAATATGTGAGTTCACTTCTGGTGTTCGGTGCATTTCCATCCCATTGGTTTCCAACATAGACGGGAAAGGTAGGCTTAGTAAAGGACATACTATTTTCATATATGGATAAGTAGGTAGGCGATTGTGAAAAAGACCAAATAGAATCTCTGAACCACTTTTTAAGACTATCCGAGCGTACTTCCTGACGTATTAAGATCGTCACCTGATTTGTGGATACAATAGAATCGTAAAGGGTTTCCCTGAGCTGGAAGTTTTTGGTATCAAAACCTACTATCTGAAATAAGATTTCTTCTACTTCGTATATTCTGTATTGGCATGCATTGACAGCGTAATAGTCGTATCCTAAATGGGTTGAATCTGGAATTCGAGACTCATTACAAGAGGATATAACGATTAATATCGGTATATGCATTTTTTGAATTTTGCTAGTTTAACCCTTGTCGGTGAAAGCTTGCATGAATCCATCCACCTCCTATTACATCATCACCTTCGTAAAAAACAGCCGCCTGCCCTGGTGCAATAGCGCTAACTCCTTTCCCGAAATACACCTTCATGGTGTCTCCTACCTGTTCAATAATGGCTGGTGTACCACAATCGTTATATCGCACTTTTGTGACTGCATCTCTTTTGTCTCCCTCGATTGATGGGTACTTCTGCAAATTAAGTTGCTTTACGTACATTCCATCTCGGCTCAATTCATCAAAAGTCCCTAATAGGACTCTGTTTTTGTCTTTCTGTATTTCAGTTACATATACTGGAAAACCCAACGCCACTCCTAGTCCCTTTCTTTGTCCAACGGTATAAAAAGGATAACCCTCATGAGTCCCTACTATTTCACCCGTTTCCTCTAGTATAAATGCTCCCCCTTTTAACTTATCCTGAAGTTGCGGTACTCTACGCTTCAAAAACCCACGATAATCATTGTCTGGCACAAAACATATTTCATATGATTCAGACTTGGTCACTAGCTCTCGAAATCCCTTTTCTTTCGCCATTTCGTATATCTCCGTTTTACGAAGATGTCCTAAGGGATATTTGGTGCGGCTAAGGCTCTGTTGAGAGATTCCCCAAAGGGCATATGATTGATCTTTGTATTCATCCTTTCCTTTCGAAACTACAAAGCGTTTATTTTCATTTCGAATATTTGCGTAATGACCTGTGGCAATGAATTCGCAATCTAACTGATCGGCTCTTCTCAAAAGTGCATCCCACTTAATATGTGTATTGCACTTTACACACGGGTTGGGCGTTCTGCCTGCAACGTATTCATCTGTAAAGTAGTCAATTACTGCATCGCCAAACTCATTTCTGATGTCGATAATGTAATGAGGAAAGCCCAAGCTAACAGCAATGTTTCTGGCATCATTAATGCTATCCAAACTACAACACCCTGTTTCTTTCTTGCTACCTCCCGCAGACTGGTAATCCCATGTTTTCATGGTCATTCCAATCACTTCGTAACCTTCTTCGTGTAGTAATACCGACGCTAGAGAACTGTCAATGCCACCACTCATAGCTACTAAAATTCTGCCTTTTGTACTCATATGTTTCGTATTTCGCCAGGTTCGCAACCACGGTATATACACAACTAAATGTAAATTTATATTTATTAATCATTCAAAAACAGCAGATAGCATGATAAATTGCTAATAGGTTTGCTGATTTTGTTAAAGAGGGCTTTGAGCCAATCTTTAGGAGCTTTTAAGTGCAAAAAGTAGCTAAAGTTAGCACTGGCTGGGGTTGTCTTTGGGTAAATACATAACCAAAATTCTATGATAACTGTTATATATTTAATTTTATCGATTGCTTTTCAGGAGAATTTGGTGATGCCTTAGCATAAGGGCTTGCAAACAATTAAGATAGGTTTTAGGCTTGGCTAAAAGGTTTGGTTTCGATTATAGTTGTCCCAAACTTAAAATTTGAGATTCAAATGTCTTTCCTCCTTATCTATTTGTTTCAGAAGCTGTTAATCTCAAAATAATTTATTTCCATAATATGCCTTCAAGCAACATTATTAGTTTGATTTAATGTAAATTTACACCCTGTTCTAGGTTGAACAGCCTGTTATTTCAGGTTTTCGATAAAATAGTTGAGTATTTTCAATCTGAAATACTCTAGAGTAACAAAATTTGGATTAGAAGAATTATGGCAGAAGAAGAAAAAAAAGCCAAAGAAAGCGAAGAAAAAAAAAAGGTAAAGGAAATAGTTGAAACACCTATTGCAGAAGAAAAACCAAAAATCAAAGAAGCTACTCCTGTATCTGCTGAAACTATAGAAGTTAAAGAAAAAGCCAAAAAAGCTTCAAAAAAAAGAGAAGAACTTACAAAAGATCTTGATACTGAAATTGAACCCGTCGGCGAATTTGACTTTGATGACAACAGGTTTAATGACGCGTACTCCGATACCAACAGAAAGGCACTGGAGAAGTTGTATGAAGGTACCCTTACACAAATAGATGAAAAAAAATTAACAGATGGTACTATCGTTGGAATTACCGATAGAGATGTCATCATAAATATTGGATTTAAATCAGACGGACTTGTTCCACTCTCTGAATTTAGGGATATACCAGATTTGAAGGCAGGTCATGAAGTTCAAGTATATATAGAAGAACAAGAAAATGCCAACGGGCAACTCGTTCTTTCCCGAAGAAAAGCAAAAATTGTAAAGGCATGGAAGTTGATTCAAGATGCTTTGGATAACGACACGGTAATAGAAGGACTAATTAAAAGAAGAACCAAAGGGGGCTTAATAATAGATGTTTATGGTGTAGAGGCATTCCTTCCCGGCTCTCAAATTGACGTGAAGCCAATACGAGATTTCGATGTATTTGTAGGGAAGTCAATGGAAGTAAAAGTCGTGAAAATCAATTATACCAACGACAATGTTGTTGTTTCTCATAAAGTGCTTATCGAGAAAGATATAGAGCAGCAAAAAGCTGAAATACTTAACAACCTTGAAAAGGGTCAGGTACTCGAAGGTGTGATCAAGAACATGACAAACTTTGGTGTGTTTATTGATCTTGGAGGTGTGGACGGACTTCTTCACATCACAGACATCAGCTGGGGTAGAATCAATCATCCAGAAGAAGTCCTTAGACTAGACGATAAAGTCAATGTCGTAGTACTTGATTTTGATGACAATAAGCAAAGAATTTCTTTGGGTATGAAGCAGCTTACAGATCATCCATGGGAATCACTAGACAAAGATATTGAGGTGGGTTCCAAAGTAAAAGGCAAGGTAGTTAATGTTGCTGATTACGGTGCATTCTTGGAAATTTTGCCTGGGGTAGAAGGGCTTATCCATGTTTCGGAGATGTCTTGGTCTCAGCATTTAAGAAATCCATCTGATTTCTTATCTGTTGGAGATGAGGTTGAGGCTTTTGTACTTACAATTGATCGAGATGAAAGAAAAATGTCATGCGGCATCAAGCAACTTACCGAAGACCCGTGGTTAAAGCAAGATGTTCTTACTAAATACGCTGTAGGAACAGAACATAATGGAACGGTTAGAAATCTTACCAATTTTGGATTATTTATCGAGTTGGAAGAAGGTATAGATGGGCTTGTTCACGTATCTGACCTCTCTTGGACGAAAAAGATCAAGCACCCTTCTGAGTTTGTAAAGGTGGGAGAAGACCTAGAGGTAAAGGTTATGGAACTAGATATTGAAAATAGAAGACTAGCACTTAGCCACAAACATCTTGAAGAAAACCCTTGGGATACTTTCGAAACAGTATTTACAAAAGGTTCTGTTCATAAATGTACTATTACAAACATTACAGATAAGATTGCTATTGTCGAACTCCCTTATGGATTAGATGGGCAAGTGATGCCTAAAAACCTTAAGAAAGAAGACGGCACCAAGGTTGCTGAGGGTGAGACACTAAATTTCAAGGTACTAGAGTTTAAAAAAGAAGAAAAAAGAATTATACTATCTCATACTTCGGTGTGGAATCGAGAAGCAGAGCAACCTAAAAATATAGCGAAGAAATCTGCTAATAGTGGCAAGAAAGGAAATACGCTAGATAAAATTAACCAAGAAGTAGAAAAGTCTACCCTCGGTGATTTAGATGCATTATCTGAGTTGAAAGACAAAATGGAAGATGCAGGTAAAAAGTCTAAATAGATTTGAGTTCATATTCGCACCACTAGCGTGGTTAGTGGTGAACATTTTCTGGTTTTACATGCAATAATTATGGCGCTGTGGTCGAGTGGCTAGGCAGAGGTCTGCAAAACCTTTTACAGCGGTTCGAATCCGCTCAGCGCCTCCAAAAATAGCTTCTTATGATGATTTTAGAACCTGTATTTTTTTCACAGTTACAATAAGAACTTATTCAAAGTAACATCTAAAACCACTTAGAAAATAGTAGTGTTCTAATTTGTTTCGTCATAAAAATAGTCACCTCTATTTAACCCATTATGGCTTAAACTAATGTTATAAAGAAATTAACTAACTATAGTTCGTCTTTATTCTCTCAAGAAATAAAAATTGAAGCATTCTTATTCTCTTTTATAAGGTAATGATCGGTAATTATTTATAGAATTTGTTTCCCGAAGTATGCTGGAAACATTTCTGCAATTACTTTTGATTTCAATGAAGTCTTTAAAGGTTTATATAGCATTTTTTGTACTCCCACTTTTAACTTATAGTCAGAATTTTTTTTCCTGGCAATTTAAAGATAGATACTTTTCGATTTACGTAGGGACAGGCACAGCTACCTATTTTGGCGAATTAAATAGCAAAAACTCAATAAACGATCGTTTTTCTTTATTTAATACGGGTGTGGAGGCTCGGCTTCTGAGCAGAGTCGGAGCAAGAATTGATTTTGCCTATCTATCCCTATCAGGCTCTGATCAAAATGCTCCTTCCGATAGCTATGAAAGACAGAGAAATCTTTCCTTTGAATCAAACAACTTCCACACTCATTTTGCACTCACCTATTACATCAAACCCTATTCCGGAGACTACTATAAACGCTGGATTTTTGACCCATACCTTATAGGGGGAGTTGGCTATCTTCAATATAACCCAGCCACCATATTTGGTAATGAACGCTTTCTGCTTCGTGAAGCGAAAACCGAAGGGGTTGACTATAGAAAATGGTGTCTGACTATTCCTTTCGGCATTGGAGCTAAATGGAAAATCAGTGAATTTTTAAATGTAAACACCGAAATTTTATACCATTTAGCATTTACAGACTATCTAGATGATGTATCCAACGCTTACGCAACTGATTTTGAAACGGCAACTTCGGCGTTACTTAGCGACCGAAAAAATGAAGTAGGCGTTTTGAATGATGTTTTCTACGATGAAATTAAACCTGGATCCGAGAGAGGAAACCCAAGCACAAACGATAGCTTTCTTTTAATCAATATAAAAGCTGAGATTTTCATCCCCTCTAATTTATTCTCAAAAAGTAAAAAAGCGATAATCAGGAAGTCTTCCGCATATTAAAGAACCGCTTTATTTATTTTAATGATTCGATCATGCCCCTTAAGAAGCAAGCCGATTCCAAAGAGAAAGCATATACCTCTATTGAAAAGATTTATGCCTATACTAGTATCGACAAACGAATAAGACTGATATGATTGAAGGTGTAGTGGCTTCCAAACACAGCGTGTTTCAATATTTTCATCCGCCAAAAAATGAATCAACTCTAACCCGTTTATTGCCGCATCTTTTATAATAGTCCTTCACTTAAAGTCCTACGGAGAAAAGAGCTAGGCAGTTCAGGAAGGAAGAATGTCCCAAAAAGTACACCACAATAAGAATGTAATAAAACCAAATGGAGTACAAAAATAGAAGCAAGTCGATCCAAAAGTGATTTTGCTCTTAATTTTTAAAAACTCATCTTTGTTATTTAATAAAAAGTAACTCAATTTTTGATATTTTTCCTTTTTATTTCATTTTTAAAGCTGATTGTAAATTAAAGAGGATATATGAAACCCTTTCCGTTTGTTTTTTCATTTATTGTTACCCTAGCGATTGGTATCATCCTCAACACAAGGTTAACGATTCAGAAAACTTCTGTACCGCCACTTGGGAAAATACTAAGTCCATTCCATGGTTTTTTGCAAAATGCCGAAAATGAGGAACTCTCTTTGCCTACCGAATTATCACTAGATGGATTAAAAGAACCTGTAGACTTACAGTTTGATACATTATTGATCCCACATATTTTTGCCAAAAACGAAGAAGATCTTTTTTATACTCAGGGCTATGTTACTGCTCATCATAGACTTTGGCAAATGGAATTTCAGCTTCTGGCTGCCGAGGGCAGGCTCTCTGAAATACTTGGGGAGCAGGCACTGAATTTTGACCGAGAGAAGAGACGCATTGGGTTGAAATTAGGAGCTCAGCTTTCTCATGATCGGTTTAAGAAAGAAGAAAAAAGACTTTACAAAAACGTTGAAGCTTTTTCTGCGGGTGTCAACGCCTATATAGAGACATTGAAATACAAAGATTATCCTATTGAATATAAGCTTCTGGATTATGATCCCGAAGAATGGACACCTTTTAAGAGTTTTCTTTTGATCGCTAACATGCATGATATGCTTTCGAGAGGAGAAAGAGATTTGGAACATACCAATGCACTCAAAAAGTGGGGTCGCAACACTTTTGAAGTATTGTACCCAGAGAGACCCCTCGAACACAAGATAGACCCAGTGATTCCAAGAGAAACGGTCTTTGATTTTGATCCAGTTTTGATAGAAAGGCCCGATGTAGAATTTCCTCTAAACCTCATAAACCCTACTATAAAGAGTCCTGACCCTGATAATGGCAGCAATAGCTTTGTCGTAAATGGGAATAAAACTTCAAATGGAAAAATAATCCTTACAAATGAACCTGACTTAAGCCTGAACCTTCCCAGCATTTGGTATTTAGCGCACCTAAACTGCCCCACTATAAATGTGATGGGTGCGACACTGCCTGGTGGTCCTGGTGTAATAATTGGGTACAATGATTCAATAGCTTGGGGTGCCACCAATGCGAAAAGAGATTTAGTCGATTGGTACTATATCCAATTTAAAGATGAAACAAGAAATGAATATCTGTATAATGGCAATTGGATTCCAACGAAAAAAGTTATTGAAGCATTTGAAATAAGAGGTTCGGATACTTACTACGATACCATCATTCACACGCACTATGGCCCAATAGTGTATGATCGGAACTACGGAAGTCAACGATCGGAGATTACAAACCTGGCAATGAAATGGACGGCGCACCTGCCAACTAAAGAAATAAAGGCAGTTTTTCTTAGCAATCAAGCTAAGAACTATGACGAATTTGTAGAAGCCCTCAGCAATTTTAGTGGCCCACCACAGAATTACTCATTTGCTTCTGTAAACGGAGACATTGCGCTTTGGGTAAACGGGAAGTTTCCTGTAAAATGGGGAGAGCAAGGAAAATTTCTAATGGATGGAAGCAAAACAGAGTATGAATGGAAAGCGTTTATGCCACACGAACACAACCTTCATGTAAAAAATCCACCAAGAAATTTCGTAAGCTCCGCAAACCAACATGCTGCGGATACCCTCTACCCTTACTATCAATACGATTATAATTACGATTATTATAGAGGGAGAAGAATCAATGATCGATTAAGAATTATGTCCGATATAGGAGTAGAAGACATGATGAAATTACAACATGACAATTTCAATTATAATGCATTCGAACTAATGAGTACGATGTTGGATAGTTTGGATACAGCCTCTTTTACGGAGAGAGAATTCAAATACTATGCAATGCTAAGGAGTTGGGACTTTTTCAATACACCGGAAAACCAAGCCCCCACCATCTACGAAGTATGGTGGCAAAAACTTAATAACAAACTTTGGGATGAAATAGATAGTAGTGAGGAGGCTCTGTATAGACCTAACTCATTCAATACTGTGAAGATATTGACAGAGAACCCTGACTTTTTTATGATAGACAATAAAAGCACTGAGATAATAGAAAACGTAGGTGATCTCTACCGCATCACCTTTGCGGAAATGATATCGGAACTGGAGACCTATTTGGAAAAGTCCGAAAATTCGTTGCGCTGGTATCAATTTAAGAATACTTCGGTTCAGCATCTACTGCAAATCGCACCTTTCAGTATGGATCAAATAAAAATTGGCGGAAACAAAGGCATCGTTAATGCTGCCTCAAAACGGCACGGTCCCTCTTGGCGAATGGTGGTTGAGCTGGGGGATAATCAAGTTAAGGCATGGGGTGTTTACCCTGGAAGCCAAACAGGAAACCCAGGAAATCCTAAATATGGACATATGATAGATGACTGGGCAAATGGAAATTATTATCCAATGGTTTTCGCAAAAGAACTAACACAAGATCAAATCAAACGTCAGATTACGATAAACCCTAACTAAAAAGATGAAACTAATCCTCAGAATTGTTTGCATTGGTGTCCTTACCTACTTCGTATCTCCTTTCGTAAGTTGGTGGTTATGTATGGTAGTAGCTTTCATGGTTTCCTTCGTTTCACCATCTTCGGGATTAAATTCATTTATAGCAGGTTTTTTAGGAGTAGGCTTAGTTTGGATGGGGCACTCAGCGAAATTAGACTTAGCAAATAACTCGGCATTTTCCGTAAAAGTTGGTGAAATAATGAGTGTGTCAGATTCATACTATCTCATTCTTGCCGCAGGAGTCATTGGAGGGCTAGCGAGTGGATTTGCGTCAATTACTGGAAGTGCCGCACGTGGTCTTTTCAAAAAATCAAAGCAACGTAGCTTATATAATTAGCCTAGCTTGGACTGTTGTCTGCTATATATAATCATATTAAGGTTATAGGCTTCTACTATTAGAAATTTAAATAAAAATATTCATAGCATTCTAATTTTTTATTTCTGAGTTTTTCTGCCAATCACAAACGCAGAATCGCCATGAACAGATGGAGTTTTGAACAGTCTTCATAATGAAGCGGTATCTTTAAGCTCAAATTACGCAATAGAATCCTCTAATGTGTAGCAATAGCCCTTAAAATCGAAAAAACTAATTAAACCCTTATCATCAATAAGTTGGAGCAGTTGACTTGTTTGTTTTTAGAATCATTTCCTTTTAAAAGAGGGAAAATATCCATTTTTATCTATTGTATAATTTCAGATAAAATCGGTTAGGATGAACATGCTCACTAAGTTAATCTGGTCATTAGAGGCAGTTTCATCAAGTATATTATGAAAAAATATTCCGTAATAGTCCCTGTTTATAATAGACCAAACGAGGTTGATGAATTACTCGATAGTCTTACGGAACAAACTTTAAAAAATTTTACTGTAATCATCATAGAAGACGGCTCCTCAGAAGGTTGTAAAGATGTTATTCGTAAATACTCAACCAAGCTCGATATCAACTATTTCTTTAAAGAGAATACAGGACCTGGAGAGAGTAGAAATTTTGGAATGGAAAGAGCCACGGGTGAATATTTGATATTTTTTGATTCAGATTGTATAATCCCGAAAAATTATTTCAAAAATCTTGACTCTGAACTCTCCAAAAAACCACTAGATTGTTTTGGTGGACCTGATGTAGCACACGCTGATTTTAGCACTCTGCAAAAAGCAATAAATTATTCCATGACCTCATTTTTTACAACAGGAGGAATTCGTGGCAGTAGTGAAAAACTGGAAAAATTTTATCCAAGAAGTTTCAATATGGGATATTCAAGAAAAGTGTACGCTGCAACAAACGGATTTTCAACAATGAGGTTTGGCGAAGACATAGATATGAGTATTCGAATAATGCAAAATGGATTTAAAACAAGATTAATTAAAGATGCTTACGTGTACCATAAGAGAAGGACAAGCCTTATGCAATTTTTTAAACAAATTTTTAACTCTGGAATTGCCAGAATAAATCTATACAAAAGGCATCCTAAATCACTTAAGGTAGTTCACTTAGCTCCTGCACTATTTACGATTGGCTTCATAGTGCTATTACTTGCTTCTATAGTTTGTTCTGTTTTTTTTCTACTTCCTATATTAGCTCATATACTAATTTTATTTATTGATTCAAGTTTTAAAAATAGGAGTATCACCATTGGAATGGTTTCAATTGTAACAAGTTATATTCAATTGTTAGGATATGGTCTTGGTTTTATGAATGCTACCTGGAGGCGAATTATTCTAAATAAAGGAGAATATGTAACTTACATTAATAATTTTTATAAATAAAAACGCTGGCTACACCAATGGCTATAAAACATAGACCCATAGATGGCATGTTATTGGATTTGGCCAGATCCTTACTAAGGAATGCCCAATACACCTTTTTTCCTACTCATAAATGGCATTGAAGTTATAAAAGTATCAATCCTATCCGCTCTTTTGGGTACATACGTTTACAGACTATCAAAAAATAAATTACCCCGCTAATAGGCTTAATCGAATATTTTTGCATTTTAATCATCCTTATTTATGTCCAAAATATTAGTAACTGGCGGCTTGGGATACATTGGGTCTCATACGGTTGTCGAGCTTTACAATGCTGGCTTTGAGCCAATTATTATAGATAACTTATCTAATTCCGATCGTGACGTTCTAAATGGGTTGAAGCAAATTATAGGAGTACAACCATCTTTTATTGAATTGGATATCACAGATTTTATAGGTTTACGAAAGTTGTTTTCCGAACATGAAATCGAAGCAGTAGTGCACTTTGCCGCTGCAAAAGCAGTGGAAGAATCCGTTGAAGACCCACTAAAGTATTATCACAATAATGTTTCTGGAACTGTCACATTACTCGAAGTAATGAAGGAGTTTCAGGTAGATCAGTTTATTTTTTCTTCATCTTGTACTGTTTATGGTCAGCCAGATCAATTGCCAGTTAGTGAAAATAGCCCAATTAAAAAGGCCGAATCTCCCTACGGCAATACTAAGCAAGTTTGTGAGGAGGTGCTAAGAGACACCATCCAGGCTACAAAAACTATTAAAGGAATAACCTTGCGATATTTCAACCCAATAGGTGCCCATGCTACCGCTCATATAGGTGAAAAACCACAAGGCATACCCAATAATCTACTTCCCTATTTGCTCAAAGTAGTGGTTGGCGAATTGGAACAATTGTCTGTTTTTGGTAATAATTATGATACCCCAGACGGAAGTTGTATTCGTGATTATATTCATGTGGTAGACTTAGCTAAAGCACATGTGATTGCTTTACAAAGAATTTTTAAAGCGAAGAATAAGAGCAAATATGAGGTATTTAATATCGGAACCGGAGAGGGCTATTCGGTACTGCAATTAATTGAAACATTTGAAAACGTAACAGGTAAAAAAGTAAAGTATAAAATTGTAGATCGCCGACCTGGCGACATAGAAAAGATATATTCGGACACAACACTAGCTAATAATGACCTAGGTTGGAGGGCTGAATTAGATTTAGTTGATATGCTTAGCTCTGCCTGGAAGTGGCAACAATCACTTAATGCCAAGGGTTGAAGGCTACTTTATTTTTTTGTATTCATCTTGCGAACTGCATATTAAATAAATTATAATATAAGCAGAAAAATTAGTACTAATTACTTAAATGCCTAAACTTTATGGGTTTCTGCTCAATACCAAAGTGGCATTAGATTTGGGAAAACAGATTTTTTGAATTTTTTCATAATAGATTGGATATCTATTTCGATTAAGGTAAAAAGTTCAACGATAAATAATTAGATATTACGGTCATCCGAGTACCTTAATGTGAATATCATTGAAGTAATTCGTTTAAGTTTTTGATTTTTGATTAAAAACAAAGAGAAGGCTTTTTAGGAAAAAACGCACAAGCAGATAAAGTTTTCAAAATATTAGTGAGAAAGTTACCTGAATACCTATGTCTTGTGGGGTGGAATTTACAGATGTTTTTAAGTTCATGTCAGACCTTGGTGAATTACCCAGTAGTTTTTTGCCGCAAGCCACCCAAAAGCCAAATTTTCTTTAATACAGCCAGAGTAATGCTACGCTTTACTGCGAATAGAAAATTTTTGTTCACATTTTTTGCGTCTTTGTAATTTTCGTTTTATCTTTTCTTGCTTTAATATTCCATAATAGACATTCGTTCGATGTTCTGCTTTAATTCCTTTTTCCTCATTTTTTTGCAAGATAACTCGGTGTAATTTTACTTTAAGTTATCAACCACATCTCAAACTAAGGTACTAAATGAGGGAAGAGAGACGAAACTTCATTGATCCATTCGATATTCAAGATTTTTATTCGATTGATGATTTACTGACAGAGGAACATAAGCTGATACGTCAGTCTATTCGAGATTTCACGAAAAAAGAAATTAGTCCATATATAGAAGGATGGGCGCAGAATAATCATTTTCCGTATGAAATAGTTAAGAAATTTGGAGAGGCAGGTGCTTTTGGTCCTACTATTCCGCAAGAGTATGGTGGTGAAGGCCTTGATTACATCTCATACGGATTAATTATGCAAGAGATAGAGCGTGGCGATTCTGGGATGCGCTCTACTGCTTCGGTTCAGGGATCGTTGGTCATGTATCCAATATATGCTTATGGTTCGGAGGAACAAAGAAAAAAATATCTTCCGAGGCTTGCTTCTGGGGAAATACTGGGCTGTTTTGGATTAACAGAACCGGATCATGGTTCGAATCCTAGTGGCATGGAAACCCATTTCAAAGACATGGGCGACCACTACTTGCTTAATGGAGCTAAAATGTGGATCTCTAATTCTCCAAAAGCAGATATAGCAGTAGTATGGGCGAAGAACGAGGAGGGCAGAATTCACGGTCTGATAGTGGAAAGAGGTATGGAAGGTTTCACGACACCCGAAACACACGGTAAGTGGTCTTTGAGGGCATCCGTAACCGGAGAGTTGGTTTTTAGTGATGTAAAAGTTCCAAAAGAGAATTTATTGCCAAATAGAAGTGGGTTAGGAGCACCGCTTGGATGCCTGGATAAGGCTCGATATGGCATAGCCTGGGGTGCACTTGGTGCCGCGATGGACTGCTACGATTCAGCGAGAAGGTATGCCCTTGAAAGAGAGCAGTTTGGGAAGCCTATTGCAGGATTTCAATTGGTACAAAAGAAACTAGCAGAGATGCTGACTGAAATTACAAAAGGGCAACTCATCAATTGGAAGCTTGGTAAAATGATGGATGAGGGAAAAGCCACTACAGCTCAAATATCACTAGCCAAAAGAAACGGGGTGGAGACAGCTCTAAATGTTGTCAGAGAAGCCCGTCAAATTCATGGAGGTATGGGTATTACAGGAGAATACCCTATGATGCGACACATGATGAACTTAGAGTCTGTAGTTACGTATGAGGGTACTCATGATATCCATTTGTTGATATTGGGTGCAGAAATTACAGGCATTTCAGCTTTCAAATAGTTCAAATTCTTTTTGAACCCTTTTAAAATTGAATAGAAAAGACTCGCCTTGAAGATAGTGCTTTTATGCTGTTCTATCATCTTAATTTCACTAATTGGAATATCTCAAGATTCGATGAAGTACAACAAACAATCAATAGAAAATCTTCTATTGATCCATCTCAATCTCCGTTTGGGTAAAAAAATTATGAATTGCGGATTTGTAATATTTTTTTGAACCAATTATTGATTTTTTTTAAAGTAAAAAAATTTAAAATTATTCTATTTTCAAACTTTCCTGTTTATAGAAAAGCTTAAACATTCGTTTAAGGGGTTATCAAAAAAAATTGACAATTTATTTGGTGAAACCAAAATACTCTGCTAAGATTACTGTCTAAAATCGATTTAGGTCGATTTATTAAGAAGTGCCGAGAGACAGGCTCTATGACGCACTAGCAACCCCTTCCAAAAGGAAGGTGCTAATTCCTGATAAATAAATTGATTAATATGAAAAGTACATCCTTAGTAGCCAACTCCCGTTCACAAAACAAAAAGTTTATTTCATCGCATCATTTTGCGAATAGGTGTTGCCGCATTAATTGTTGTTGATCTTGAATTTATTCCGCTAAGGGTTTGAGATCATCTAAAAAGGATTAGTTGGTCTACTCCTGCAAGATCCTACTTAATTGCTAGAAATTAAGTAAAGTCCATCCTACTTTTCAAAACAAAAAATTACAATAAAATGTCTCAAGAATTAAAATACGAAACGCTTCAGCTTCATGCTAGACATGAAATAGATGAAACCACTCGTTCGAGAGCGATACCCATCTATCAAACTACTTCCTACACGTTCAAAAACTCTGAACACGGAGCCAACCTCTTTGCCCTCAAAGATTCTGGAAATATTTACACTCGAATCATGAATCCGACCAATGATGTTTTTGAAAAAAGAATAGCAACCTTAGAAGGAGGAGTGGCAGCAGTATCCGTTGGGTCTGAACAAGCTGCCCAATTCATTGCTATCAACAACATCTTAGCGTCTGGTGACAATTTCATCTCTACTTCTTTTTTGTACGGAGATACATACAATCAATTTAAAGTTGCTTTTAAGCGAATAGGTATTGAAGCACGATTTGTTAAGAGCGACAAAGCTTCGGATTTTAAAAAACTCATCGATACCAAAACAAAGGCTATCTACTTGGAAACCATTGGAAAACCTGAATTTAACATTCCAGATTTTAAAGCAATAGCTAAAGTAGGCAGAGATCATGATATTCCATTAATTGTAGACAACACTTTTGGGGCGGGCGGATACCTTTTCAGACCAATTGCGCATGGTGCAGCAGTAGTAACCGCTTCTGCTACCAAATGGATGGGAGGACACGGCACTTCTATTGGTGAGGTGATTGTAGACGGTAGAAATTACAACTGGGGGAATGGTAAATATCCTCAATTCACCAAGCCATCGGAAGGATACCACGGAATGAAATTCTGGGAAGTCTTTGGAGAAGGAAATCCATCGGGGTTACCAAATATAGCGTTTGCAATTAGAGCGAGAGCAGAAGGATTGAGAGATTTTGGACCTGCGCTAAGTCCTTTTAATTCATTCCTATTGCTACAAGGGATTGAAACCCTTTCGATAAGAGTGCAAAGATCGGCAGATAACACACTTGAGTTAGCGAAGTGGCTGGAGTCCCATGCTTTGGTGGATAAAGTGAATTATCCAAGATTAGAGTCGATTTCATATTATACCAATGCTAAGAAGTATCTCAAAAATGGATTTGGTGGCGTGCTTTCTTTTGTTCTTAAAGGAGAAAAAGAACAAACAACTCAGCTTGTCGATAACTTGAAGCTAATAAGCCACGTGGCTAATGTAGGGGATGCAAAAACGCTCATCATTCAGCCATTAGCCACAACGCATCAGCAGCTTTCCGAGGAGGAACAGTTGGCCTCTTGTGTAGTGCCAAACCTATTAAGAGTCTCCGTCGGTATTGAGCACATCGACAACATCAAAGCAGATTTCGAACAAGCGTTTGCAACCGTCTATGCCGATCAGAAAATTGAGGTCTAATGCTTTCCTATATGAAATGGAAGACCCTTTAGTCTTGGAATGTGGCGAAACGCTTCAGGACTTAAAGATTCATTACCACACATATGGATCGCTAAATGCTGATAAATCCAATGTGGTATGGGTATTTCATGCACTTACAGGCAATAGCGACCCCTTGGATTGGTGGGGAGGATTTATAGGCTCAGAGGCCTTAATAAATCCGGAAAGCCACTTTATTGTCTGTGCTAATATGATTGGCTCTTGCTACGGAAGTACAAAACCAAAAGACTTCAACTTTCCGCTCATCACAATTAGCGATATTGTGCAAGGCTTTAAAAAGTTAAAGCGTAAGCTAGAAATAGAAGAAATCTTAATAGGAATCGGTTGTTCCATGGGTGGTCAGGTGCTTTTAGAATGGGCAGTACAAGTGCCTTCTCTTTTCAAGACAATCGTTCCAATTGCCACAAATGCAGTACACTCTCCCTGGGGAATTGCTTTTAACGAGACACAACGAATGGCTATCGAAGCAGATATTGAAAAAGGAATAGAAACAGCTCGTGCAATAGGCATGCTCTCTTACAGACACTATAACACTTATAACGAAACTCAAAAAGACCTTGACAATAGAAGTGATAACTTCTCTGCCTCCTCATACCAAAAATATCAGGGAAAAAAACTTCGAAAACGCTTCTGCCCATACAGCTACTATGCATTATCCAAGACAATGGATAGCCAAAATATAGGGAGACATTTTGAATCATCGGAGGCAGCTCTTCAAAGAATTAACTCAAAAGTGATTGCCATTGGGGTTGATACTGACATTCTGTTCCCTTGCGAGGAACAAAAATTCATAGCTAGGCATGCAAGAAATGGATTTTATCATGAAGTTTCAAGCCGATATGGGCACGATGGATTCTTAATCGAATTTGATCAGCTTACGAAAATTCTTGAAAAAACGCTTGTTTAAGGCTTGAAACCAAGAAATTGTATTTTCAATTATTACAAATGGATCACCTCATCGTAGGCTGCTGCGGCTGCTTCCATTACTGCTTCGCTCATAGTTGGGTGCGGATGAACAGTCTTTATGATTTCATGACCCGTGGTTTCTAATTTTCTTGCAGCTACTGCTTCTGCAATCATCTCGGTTACGTTCGCTCCTATCATGTGCGCACCAAGCCACTCGCCATATTTGGCATCGAAGATTACCTTCACAAATCCTTCCGAAGCCCCTGCCGCTTTCGCTTTTCCTGATGCTGAAAATGGGAATTTCCCAACCTTCACTTCGTAACCCGCTTCTTTAGCTGCTTTTTCTGTATAGCCTACAGAAGCGATTTCTGGAGAGCAGTATGTACATCCCGGAATATTATTGTAATCCAAAGGTTCCACGTGCATGCCCTTAATCTTTTCTACACATATAATACCTTCTGCCGAAGCTACGTGTGCAAGCGCAGGACCATGCACGATATCACCGATAGCATAAACGCCCTGAATATTCGTCTTGTAAAAGTCATCTACTATTACTTTTCCTTTTTCTGTTTTTACACCTACTTCTTCAAGACCAATATTCTGTAGGTTAGGAGCTACACCCACGGCAGAAAGCACCACATCGCAATCCAATTGTTCTTCACCTTTCTTGGTTTTTACTGTGACCTTACAGCCAGTTCCCTTCGTGTCTACTTTCGTTACCTCCGAGCTGGTCATGATTTTCATATCCGCTTTTTTGTAAATTCTCTCTAATTGCTTGGAGACCTCTTCATCTTCAACGGGGACAATACGATCCATAAACTCCACAATCGTGACTTCAGTACCAATTGAGTTATAGAAATACGCAAACTCAACGCCTATGGCTCCTGAGCCAACAACCACCATTTTCTTTGGCTGCTTCTCTAAAACCATCGCTTTTCGGTATTCTATTACTTTTTTACCATCTATTGGTAAATTAGGAAGCTCCCGAGCTTTACCTCCTGTCGCCAGTATGATGTGATCGGCACTATATGTCGTAACTTTTCCATCATCTTTTACTTCCACTTTCTTACCCTTTTTAAGGATTCCGTAGCCCGCTATATAATCAATCTTATTTTTCTTAAACAGAAACTGAATCCCTTTACTCATCCCTTCAGCTACGCCTCTTGATCGCTTTACCATGCTGGTAAAATCAGCTGTTGAATCTTTTACTTTGATCCCATAATCTTCTGAGTGATTGATGTATTCAAAAACTTGAGCGCTTTTTAACAACGCTTTAGTAGGGATACAGCCCCAATTTAAACAAACACCGCCAAGTTCTGCCTTTTCAACAACTCCCACTTTCATTCCAAGCTGAGAAGCTCGTATTGCCGCCACATATCCCCCAGGCCCACTTCCTATAACTATTAAATCGTATTTTGATTCCATTTTCCAAATAATTGAATTCGGAGGTAAATTTAATCTTTAATTCGACAGAGAAAATTTGAATCAGGTTCTAAACTTCAACTTGTATATTTGAATCCTATTTTTAAAACACCTTATGAAACTACTGGAAGGAAAGACGGCACTAATTACCGGTGCATCTAAAGGTATTGGAAGAGCCATCGCTGAAAAATTTGCCGAAGAAGGAGCCAATGTCGCATTTACCTATTTATCAAATGTAGAAAAAGGCGAGGCTCTTGAAAAAGAACTAGCCAGTAAAGGAGCAAAAGCAAAAGGGTTTCGTTCAGATGCCTCTGATTATCAGGCAGCTCAAGATTTAATTTCGGGTGTCGTTAAAGCTTTTGGTAGCATGGATATCCTGATTAATAATGCGGGTATTACAAAAGACAACCTTATTATGAGAATGAGTGAAGAAGATTGGGATATAATCCAAAATATCAACCTAAAATCCTGCTTCAATATGGTAAAGGCATCTGCTAGAACATTTATGAAGCAAAGAAGTGGATCCATTATCAATATGTCATCAGTGGTAGGTATAAAGGGAAACGCAGGTCAAGCAAACTATGCTGCATCGAAGGCAGGGATTATTGGACTCACAAAATCTGTGGCGCTAGAGCTGGGTTCTCGCAGCATTCGATGCAATGCCATAGCACCCGGTTTTATCGAAACGGAAATGACAGACGCTTTGGATGAGAAAACGGTACAGAGCTGGAGAGATGCAATCCCATTAAAAAGAGGTGGCTCTACAGAAGATGTAGCAAATGCATGCGTCTTCTTAGCCTCCGATATGTCTGCCTATATAACAGGTCAAACCATCCAAGTTGATGGTGGAATGCTCACATAAAGCTTAGAAAGCATGCTCAAAATGGGATTATCAAGTTTAGTCTATTTTAAGATAGAATTACTTGCATTGTCTTGCACAGGAGAAGATCTTATAAAAATGTTTCTGTTAAAAAACACTCATCTCAAACGATAAATGCTTTCGCTTATTAAGGTTTAAATAATAAATTAGTTTCAAGAGTTAGTCTAGATTATGCTAAATCTAGCTTGAATTATGCCCATATCGTGAGAGATTCTTTAGACACATAACGATCCAAATGCAGAATGCACTATCGTACTTTCTTATTGGACGGATAACTCCACGTAAACTCGCTGCTAAGATTACACCAACCTTTTATGAAAATGCTCAACTAACCTTACTGTTCTATTTTTTAGGGAATGATTAGAAATGTACTTCTTCGAATAACGTTAGGTTCTTGTGAATACACGAACGATCATCACAATTAACGCAGATAAGAACATTAAAATTGATATTTTATTGATTGTATGCATCGCCTTGATATTAAAATTCTTAGGGCGATTGGGATCTTTTTTTCGAAAAAAATAACCGAGCACCTCTGAAAAATCAAAATAATTAATTTTTTTATTTTCTTCTTCTTGCTTCTCCATAAAAGCAATAACTACTGTAAAGATTAAAATGTTTTATTACATGCAAATGAATTGCATAAACTATATTTGTTGCATGACTGGTGCGAAGATAAAAGGAATACTAAAATCACGTGGTCTTAGAATCACCGATTGTAGAATCGATGTGATGAAGCACTTTCAGAATCACAAAGGAGCGCTTTCTCAAGGAGACCTTGAGGTCAGTCTTAAAGGTTACGATCGCGTTACATTATATCGGACTTTAAATAGTTTTTTGGAATCAGGTTTATTACACAAAATTCCAAATGAAAGCGGTAAAGCAACTTTTGGGCTTTGTAGCGACTCTTGCTCATCAGAAAAACACCAAGACAACCATATGCACTTCAAATGCAATAAATGCGGACAAATGGAGTGCTTAGATGACAGAGAAGTACCCATCGTGAGTGTGCCTAGCGGATACAAAATGGAACGCATTAACCTCATTATTGACGGGATTTGTGCAGACTGTGCTTAAGCTACCCTTATCCTTTTCGCTAATTATCATGTCTTGTTTAGTTGGTTTTTCCTAGGAAAACCGCGACTCCCCAATTGCAGGGCAAGTACTGGATGCGGAAACCAATGAACCACTTGCCTTTGCCACTATTAAAATTGTTGATTCAGAAAAAGGAACTATTAGTGACGAAAAAGGGAAATTTGTTATTGAGGGTGTTTGTGAAGAGGAGGTAGATTTAGAAGTTAGGTATGTAGGGTATAAAACAGTCACTCACCATCATGATTTTTATCATGGCAAATTGGTTGTAAAGTTGGCTGCTGACAGAACAGTGCTTAGAAGCGTTATTGTAGAAGAGAATAGGTCTGATCGACTTGAATCAATATCGGTTAAAAAGAAAGAAGTAGACAAGTTATCCTTGGTAACTTCCTCAATAGGCAGTTTAACAGAGCAGCTCTCTGGGGTATCTACCTTAAAAACGGGCAGCAATGTATCTAAGCCTATTGTGCATGGTTTACATTCAAATAGAGTATTAGTGATGAATGATGGAGTGCGGCATGCCTATCAAGCTTGGGGAGAAGAGCATGCACCTGAAATAGACCCCTCTCGTATCGGTCAAATTGAGATTGTGAAAGGTGCAGCAACGGTCAAGTACGGTCCAGAAGCTCTGGGCGGTGTCATTCTTTACAATTCCGAAAAACCTATTTTTAATGCAAAAATTAATGGATCAATTGGAAGCTCATATCAAACTAACGGTCGAGCATATAGTAGTCAGGTTTCCATAAGTCAAGGTTTTCAGCGGTTTGCCTGGAATGCGAACGGATTTGGGATTTATCAAGGAGATATGAGAGCTCCTGATTACAATTTATCAAATACTGGCAAAAGAGAATATGGAGGAAGTTTCAATACCTTAGTGCATTACCCAAAATTTGATCTGGAAGTAACTGGAAGCTACTTCGAGCAGGAATTTGGTATTTTAAGGGCTTCGATCGTTGGCAACTTGGTAGATCTTCAAAATGCCATAGATGATTCGATCCCACAACCTACTTTTCCCAAGACATATGACATACAAAACCCACGTCAAGAGACGAAACATGCTTTATTGCGGACAAATCTTTCAGTTTTTACAGGAGCTCATATTTTCAACATTCAATATGCATTTCAAAATAATATCAGGAGGGAATATGATGTAAGAAGAGGGCAGTTAAACGAGCGACCGGTAATTTTTTTGGATTTAATCTCTCATACACTGGAAACGAACTGGATACAGCCAGAAATAGGAAAATGGAATGGGAGTTCTGGAGTCCAAGTCTTTACAAAAAACAGTATAAATGAGCCAGAATCAAACCCAGCCAACTTTGTCCCCGACTATGATATTTTCAATTTTGGGGCTTATACCACCCAGTCGGTTCAATTGGGGCAAACCACCTTTGAAATAGGTGCCAGATTTGATTTACAATCGCTAAAAGTAGCAGACACCATTCGAGATCTCTTTATTTACAACAATGAATTAAACTTTTTCAATGCTACTTTCATGATGGGCATAAAACGAAAAATCAATAAAAGCTTAACATTATTCTCTAACATTGGTTCTGCATGGCGACCGCCAAATGTAGCAGAGCTGTATGCTTTTGGGTATCGATATTCCAGAATGTCTTTTGGACTTTGGCGGTATGAACTAACTCCACAAATAGTCATGCCTATAAACAGTGTATTTGATAAAAATATGCGCGAAGTTCCTTCTGAAAAAAGCTATAAATGGGTATCAGGGTTTGAATGGAGAAACTCCCGTTTCAATAGTGAATTTATATTGTATAGAAACCTGATCAACGATTACATCTATTTACGTCCATTCGGCATCACTATTAATGTTGCTGGAACCTTCCCTTTTTTCATATACGAACAAACAAATGCGCTGCTGATTGGTGTCAATTGGGATGTGCAATACACTCATTCTAAGTATTTTTCCTCAGAACTTAAACTTTCTTATGTTTACGGGTGGGAAAGAAAAAATAGCCAACCTCTCATAGAAGTTCCGCCCTTAAACATCGATTATTCTTTTCATAAAAAGGTACTTGGGGTTAAGGCTTAAGGTTGAGTTACACTTCTAAAAAATGGTTAGCTCCATCGGTAATCAACCCAAGCGAATTTGAAGACGGAACAGCCAAAGTAAAACAGGATGAAATTTTTGATTTTATGCCCACACCCAAAGGCTTTTTATTGGTGGGTAGACAAATAAGCTACACAAGTGACTTTATAAAATTAAATTTTGAAGTAAACAACCTTTTTAATACCTCCTATCGGGTTTATACAGACCGACTTAGATACTTCTCTGATGCATATGGAAGGAATTTTGCATTGCTTGTAGAATGGCTATTTTAAAACGCAGTGATGTTGCATATTTGAAATTTATGCAATAAAACTGCATCTGTATTTTTACAACTATTTTTAAATGAAATAAAAAATGAGAACTAATAGATTGATTCATTTACTCTTGATGATACTGAGATTATCCTTTGTCAGCTGTAGTAATGACGATGAAGTTAAACCTAACGGCGACCTTCTTTGATGCAGATGGTGATGGCGCAGGGTCTGGAACGAACGACATCATTAACTTGAATGCTGGCACTGCCTATTCGTTGACCATTACCCTAACAAACACATTGGGTGAAATGGAAGAAGATGTAACCGCTGAAATAAGGAAAGAAGATAATGATCATCAATTCTTTTTTGGGTTTACTTCTGGCATTTTCTCAAGCCCAAAGGGTGGTGAAACCAATGTGGACACTTCTTTTAAAATCAATATCAATTAATTCTGTTGCATCGGAATAAATAACTAAACATTATGAATTAAAGCCACTCGACTTGAGTGGCTTTTTTATTGCTCATAAGTTTCTTGGCATGCAACAAAAGGTCAAATTAAAAATTGCACACTGGAAATGGCTTTTTCATGAAGAGTCTTAACTTTATGGATTACTTACAATCTTAACAAAGTTCCTAAAATGAAACTGATTAAACTCTTATTCTTATTTCAATTCGCTTTCACGGTCGTTTTTGCCTCGCTCGCCCAAAAAAATCAACTTCTTACAATAGACCGAATCTATACCTCAGGTGATTTTAGAGAAGAATACCTACCTCCGGTAAAATGGATTGAAAACGGAGAGTCCTACATTATTGTAGAACAGAATCAAACTGGTCAGAACGAAATGATTCGGTATCGCACCTTTAGTGGAGAAAGAACTACCTTTTTATCTGCATCTCAACTTAGTCCTGCAGAGCGGAAAGACCCACTCTCCATAATATCATTCTCCCTATCAAAAGACGAAACAAAAGTGCTGATTTTCACAAACGCTAAACGGGTTTGGAGATCCAACACAAAAGGAGACTACTGGGTGTATGACTTTACTACACAAAAGCTATCCCAGATTGGAAAGGATTTTCCCACTTCTTCCCTAATGTTTGCCAAGTTTTCTAACGATAATCAATTTGTGGCGTATGTAATGGAGTCCAATGTGTATAAAGAAAACTTTGCTTCTGGTGAAGTAACACAGCTCACAAAAGATGGAACCGTTGATATTATTAACGGAACATTCGATTGGGTCTATGAGGAGGAGTTTGGTTGCAGAGACGGGTTTAGGTGGAGTCCTGATGCCTCTAAGATAGCTTATTGGCAGCTAGACGCTACTGAAATTGGAGTATTCAATATGATAAATAATACGGATTCCATTTATTCACAAATCGTTCCTGTGCAGTACCCTAAAGTTGGACAAAATCCCTCCTCTGCGAAAATCGGAGTAGTAGACACAAAAAGCGGGGCTACAGAATGGATACAACTAAAGGGCAGTACCATACAAAATTACATCCCCGCCATTCAGTGGATCAATGAGGGCCAGCTTCTTATCCAGCAGCTAAACCGGAAGCAAAACCACCTCAAAGTCTGGGTTTATAAATTATCCTCAAAATCCACCACCCTACTTTACGAAGAGAAAGAAGACACTTGGGTAGACATTCAATATCCTGACAAAGCGAGTTCCAATTGGAAGAAAAATGATTTATTGATTGTAAATGGTGGTAAATCAGCACTACGACTAACAGAAGATGACTGGAGAAATGCTTACAAAATCGACCTTAGCTCTGGAAAAAAAACACTTGTTTCCTCGGGAGTATATGATGTGGCAGCTATTGCTGGAAATACGAGCCAGTCTCTTTATTATCTGGCATCTCCTGAAAATACCACACAGCGCTACCTATATTCAGTGGATCTTAAGGGGAAGAAAAAAGATAAACAGTTAACACCAATACACTTTAAAGGGCTAAACACCTACGATATATCACCCAATGGCAAGTATGCTTTTCATACACATTCCAGTGCTTTAAAAGTGCGAAGTGTAGAGCTGGTATCATTGCCCGATCATTATCATATTCGAACGCTTGTGGATAATCAAGAATATCAAGAAGAATTATCACAACTATCGCTACCTGATGTAGAATTTTTTCAAGTGACTACAGATCAGAATATCCTTGTAGATGGCAGAATGATCAAGCCCATCAATTTTGACCCGAATAAAAAATACCCTGTTATTTTCCATGTGTACGGCGAGCCGTGGGGACAGCAAGCCGTAGATTCTTATGTGGGATTGTGGAACATCCTGCTTGCCCAGCAAGGGTACTTAGTGATATCCATTGACCCACGAGGAACGCCTTGCCTTAAAGGCTCAGATTGGCGTAAATCTATTTACCGACAGATAGGGCGAAGAAACATTGCAGATTTAGGTTTGGCAGCAAAGAAAATCAGCAAGTTTCCCTACATCGATGATAACAGAATAGGTGTTTGGGGCTGGAGCGGCGGTGGATCATCAACACTTAACTTGCTTTTTCAGTACCCTGATATTTTCAAAGCAGGTGTCTCCGTTGCTCCTGTAGTCAATCAATTGACGTATGATAATATTTACCAAGAACGGTATATGGGATTGCCCCAAGAAAATAGAGATGACTTTATGGCAGGGTCTCCCGTAACTCATGCAAAAAACCTAGAAGGTGAGCTTCTGCTGGTACATGGAACTGCAGATGACAATGTCCACTATCAAAATGCAGAGATTCTGATCAATGAGCTAATTCTGCATAATAAGCAATTTGAAATGATGTCTTACCCCAATCGATCTCATGGTATATATGAAGGACGAAATACGAGAAGACACTTATATACCCTTATCTACAACTTTTTTCTGGAGAAACTTCCCATAAATTAAAGGTTACGAAATAAATTATCTTACCTGGAAGTGAATTTAATAAAGATTGGCTGGCTAGGTTGCCTCTTTCAATTGAATTTTACTAGCTATCTCTTGAACTTTATTCCAAACCCTAAAGGTATTTTTGTAGCACATTTTCTCTATATCTGCTGGTGAATATCCTCTTTTCAATAGCTCTAAGATTAAGTTAGGATATGTAGATACATCTTTTAGCCCATTAGGTAAGCTATCCCCTACTCCATCATAATCCGATCCAAAACCAACGTGATCAACTCCCACTAAACTGACAACATGGTCAATATGACTCACAACGGTTTCAATGTCTTCATATACATCAATGTCAATTGCATATTGCTTCGCATAGGCTATGTAAGTTGAATCTTCACTAGTCAAATCATTTTCTGCTCGGTAGTTGGTAAGATGTTCTGTCATTTCCTTTCTTCTATCTTGACTTTCTTTAGAAAGGAAAGAAGACCCAAAATTGATATGGATGACTCCATCATTTTCAGCAAGGGCTCGAATCAACGTATCGGGCATATTACGCTCCCATTCAGGAGTGAATTTTCTGCAAGAAGAATGTGAGGCGATCACTGGTGCCTTGGTTAACCTTAGTGCATCAAAAGCAGCACTATCCGTAACATGAGATATATCCACCATTATACCCCACTTATTCATCTCTTTAATCACCAACTCTCCAAAGGGACTCACTCCATTCCATGTATAGAGTGTATCATAAGACGAGTCGCATATTTGATTGTCTTTCGAATGCGTAAGTGTAATATACCTTATTCCTCGATCAAAGAAATATTTAACGTTATTGATATCGTCTTCTATAGGTGCTCCATTTTCCATCCCTAGTGGGAGCGAGATCAAACCTTTGTTGAAATTAGCTTCAACATCCGAAGGAGAATTAGCCATAGCAAACTTGTCTGGGAAAGCAATCGCAACTCTCGAAACTAAATCGATTAGGGAATCGGCAAACTCTTTCGCTCCCCCCGTCTGCTGATATGCCGCTGGTACGTATATAGACATAAAAGGAGCATCCAAACCTCCTTTCTTAGACTTGGGATAATCAAAATTACCAGTAGTTTCTATGGAAACATCCTCTACCTCTTTTCTGAGCATAAACCCTTTCACCTCCATTCGGTATGGCAGGTCTATATGACCATCTACCATAATGAAAGCGTGAGCTAAAGAGTCTGCAAAACTTCTCTGTTCTTCGGGACTCATTTGATCAAACGCACGCACACTTTCGCTTTTATTGGGTGAACTACAGTTGATAGTCAGTGAAGTGATTACTGAATAAAAAAGAAAGTTTCGAAGTAAGTTGTGAATGAGCACCATTAGATAATAGGTTATAATTAGTTAATATTTAGTGTATTCATCTCATAGAAAAAGGACGTTGAAATAGAGACCTCACCGAATTTCTAAATCATTAATAATAAATTTAAGTTAAACACAACCAATGAAAAGTTCATCAACGAAATTAGACTTTTTACTTAACATTTGATTAGAGGAAATTTACTATATTTAGATTTGTTTTATCATATGGAAAACCAATCAATGCTTACCGCTGTAGCGTTCAGGTTACTCTAACCAGTGGAGAACCTATTACCTGAGGTATCTGACCTAATCCAGAAGACTCTCCTTCAGAAGACAGACTAAATCAAACTTGATGAAGCCATCCCGCACCTGTTTAAATTAATCAGAATTAATTTAAAAAAGGGTTACTTTAATTATTTAATTAAGCTTCACCAACCGTTCCCCCAAAGTTCATTGGGAATTTGGGAGTTTCCTCTACTTGTTTGATTTCACCGAATGTAGTTTCATACTTATTGACATTGTCTTGTAATGCAATAAGTAGTCGTTTGGAGTGTTCTGGTGTTAAGATAATCCGAGTTTTGACTTTTGCTTTCGGAACCCCTGGCATTAATCGAATAAAGTCTACTACAAACTCACTACTAGAATGCGCAATCATAACCAAATTAGCATAGATACCCTCGGCTGTTTCTTCCGAAAGTTCTATATTAATTTGATTATTTTTTTTTGGTGACTGATTCTTTTTTTCCTCACTCATAAGAATTGACCTCTACTTGATTATGAAACTCTGCCTTGGAAGAAATAAGGTTTTCATATTCCTTTTGAGAGTTAACTATGTACTTACCATATTTTCTAACACCCGTTCCAGCAGGTATTAAATGACCTACAATTACATTTTCTTTCAATCCAATAAGAGTATCTGCTTTTCCTCTGATGGATGCTTCGCTCAATACCTTGGAGGTTTCTTGGAAGGAGGCTGCCGATATAAAACTTTCTGTACCAAGAGATGCTTGGGTGATTCCTTGAAGCGTTGGTTTTCCCGTTGCAGGCTCCGCATCCCTTACCTGAATAAGCTTCATATCTCTACGCTTCAAGCTTGAAATTTCATCTCGTAAGCTACGCGCATCAATAATCTGACCTGCTTTGTAGTTCGGTGAATCTCCAGAATCTACCACTACTTTCTTATCAAGAATGTTGTCGTTTTCTTCCATGAAAACAAAGCGATCCACAAGTTGGTTAGTTAAGAAACTAGAATCACCTGCATTCTCGATGATGACCTTCTGCATCATTTGGCGGACAATTGCCTCGATATGTTTATCGTTAATTTTCACTCCCTGAAGTCGATATACTTCCTGAATTTCATTTACCAGATATTCCTGAACGGCTGTTGGTCCTTTGATCTTCAAAATATCGGCTGGTGTAATGGCTCCATCTGAAAGTGCATCTCCTGCTCTTACATAGTCGTTATCTTGAACGAGGATGTGCTTAGACAATGGTACCATATATCTTTTCTTAACACCATCCTTCGACTCAATATAGATTTCTCGGTTTCCTCTTTTAATACCTCCGTACTCTACTACCCCATCAATTTCGCTTACTACAGCCGGGTTAGATGGATTTCTAGCTTCAAAGAGTTCTGTTACTCGAGGAAGACCTCCTGTGATATCTCTATTTTTACCTGCTTTTCTAGGAATCTTAGCCAATACTTGCCCTGGCTTGATCTTATCCCCTTCTTCTATTGCTAGGTGAGATCCGACAGGAACGTTGTATGCTTTTTGGGTTTCTCCTTCTTTATTGACCAATTCAATAGCAGGATTTTTAGTCTTATCCTTGGTATCGATAATTACTTTCTCTCTGTGTCCTGTCTGCTCATCTGACTCTTCTTTATATGTTATTCCTTCAATGATCGAATCAAAAGAAGCTTGTCCCTCAAATTCCGAAAGAATAACGGCATTGTAAGGATCCCAATAACAAATTTCATCTCCCTTGCGTATCTTATTACCCTCTTTAACCTTTAAGATAGCACCATAAGGAACCAAGTTAGAAATAAGGTTTTTCTCTTTCTTACTATCTAAAATTCTTACTTCACCAGATCGCCCCATTACAACTTCAATATTGTTACCTTCTTCATCCGTAGATTTTACGGTTCTTAACTCATCGAACTCGATAAAACCATCAAACTTGGCTTTGATATTGGCATCAACTGCAATGTTGGATGCGGTACCCCCTACGTGGAATGTTCTCAGCGTAAGCTGCGTACCTGGCTCACCAATAGATTGAGCCGCAATAACTCCTACGGCTTCACCTGTATGTGACATTCTACCCGTAGATAAGTTTCTACCATAACATTTTGCACAAACACCTTGACGTGTTTCACATGTCAATACTGACCGAATTTCTACTTCTTCAATAGCGGATTGATCGATGTATTCTGAAATTTCTTCTGTGAATTCCTGACCCGACTTAATCACTAATTCATCTGAGATAGGATCGTATATATCGTGAACGGAAACTCTTCCCAATATTCTTTCAGACAATGGTTCCACTATCTCTTCATTATCTTTCAATGCCGATACGGTAAGACCTCTAAGCGTTCCGCAATCTTCTTCATTAATCACTACATCTTGAGCAACATCTACAAGTCGCCTAGTTAAGTAGCCCGCATCTGCTGTTTTCAATGCTGTATCAGCGAGTCCTTTTCTTGCACCATGTGTAGAAATGAAATATTCAATTACGTCCAAACCTTCTTTGAAGTTTGACAGAATCGGATTTTCAATAATCTCACCTATTGAACCTTGCAAATTCTTTTGAGGCTTGGCCATAAGCCCTCTCATTCCACCAAGCTGACGAATCTGTTCTCTGGAGCCTCTAGCACCTGAGTGCATCATCATGTAAATGGAATTGAACCCTTGGTTGTCTTCTTCCATTTGCTTCATAAGGGAGTTAGTAAGCTGAGTATTGGTACGAGTCCAAATATCAATTACTTGGTTGTAACGTTCATTATCCGTAATGAGTCCCATCAGGTAGTTTTGCCATACTCCATCTACCTCTTCTTTCGCATGGGCTACAAGTTTTTCTTTTTCCTCTGGTATGTTGATATTATCAAGTCCCATTGAAAGACCTCCTTTGTAGGCCATCTTGAATCCAAGCGCTTTGATGTCATCTAAGAAATGGGCGGTTCTTGCCATTCCAGAGATTTTAAAAACATGGGCAATAATTTTCTGAAGCTTTTTCTTCGTAAGAAGCTCATCTACATAACCTACTTCTTCGGGTACTGCCTCGTTGAAGAGTACTCTACCTGCAACCGTTTCTACAATCTTGGTTTCCAACTCTCCTTCTTCATTTCTTACACTAGTTCTAACTTTTATGTGAGCATGTTGCGAAATTTGTTTTTCATTAAGTGCAATGATCACTTCTTCATGAGAGTAGAAAATCTTCCCTTCTCCCAGAACTTGTTCACTCTCCGTGCTTCTTCTGCCTTTTGTGATGTAATAAAGCCCCAATACCATATCTTGAGATGGCACTGCAATTGGAGCACCATTTGCAGGGTTCAAAATATTGTGTGATGCGAGCATCAATAATGAGGCTTCTAAAATAGCTTCATGCCCAAGAGGTACATGTACGGCCATTTGGTCACCATCAAAATCGGCATTGAATGCTGTACATGCGAGTGGGTGCAATTGAATGGCTTTGCCTTCAATTAATTTAGGCTGAAAAGCCTGAATACCTAGCCTGTGAAGTGTTGGTGCCCTATTTAATAGCACAGGATGCCCCTTCAATACATTTTCCAAAATATCCCAGACAACAGGGTCTTTCCTATCAACAATTTTCTTTGCCGACTTTACAGTCCTCACAATACCTCTCTCAATAAGCTTCCTGATTATAAATGGCTTGAAGAGCTCTGCTGCCATATTTTTCGGCAAGCCACATTCGTGCATTTTCAATTCAGGACCTACCACGATAACGGATCGACCTGAATAGTCAACTCTTTTACCTAGTAAGTTTTGACGGAATCGACCTTGCTTCCCTTTGAGCATATCACTTAAAGATTTAAGGGCTCTGTTGCCATCCGATCTTACTGCATTAACTTTTCTAGAGTTATCAAATAGCGAATCAACTGCTTCTTGAAGCATTCTTTTTTCATTTCGAAGAATTACCTCTGGTGCCTTGATATCAATTAACCTCTTCAGTCGGTTGTTTCTTATGATCACTCTTCTGTAGAGATCATTCAGGTCTGAAGTCGCAAATCGACCTCCATCTAAGGGAACAAGCGGGCGTAAATCTGGCGGAATAACAGGGACCATTCTTACAATCATCCACTCTGGCTTATTCTCGATTCTGGTTTTTGCATCTCTAAATGCTTCAACTACTCTTAATCTTTTAAGTGCTTCCGCCTTTCTTTGTTGAGATGTATCCGTTGCAGCTTGATGTCTTAGTTCGTAGGAAAGCTCATCTAATTTAGTTCTCGAAAGAAGCATTTCTAGCGCATCAGCACCCATCTTGGCAATAAATTTATTCGGATCGTTGTCATCTAGCATTTGGTTCTCTCTTGGAAGCTTATCAAGAATATCCAGGTATTCTTCTTCCGTTAAGAAATCCAATCTTGAAATTCCCTCTTCTTCTTTAACTCCTGGCTGAATGACAATATATCGCTCGTAATAAATGATTTGATCCAACTTCTTGGTTGGAACGCCAAGTAGATAACCAATCTTGTTGGGTAAGGATTTGAAATACCAAATGTGCGCTACTGGAACTACTAGCTCGATGTGTCCCATTCGCTCTCTTCTTACTTTTTTCTCGGTGACCTCAACACCACATCGGTCACAAATGATGCCTTTATATCTGATCCTCTTATATTTACCGCAATGACACTCCCAGTCTTTAACTGGACCAAAAATTCTTTCGCAAAAGAGTCCTCCCATCTCAGGTTTGTATGTCCTGTAGTTAATGGTTTCTGGCTGTGTTACTTCTCCGTGAGAGCTTTCCAGAATTGATTCTGGAGATGCCAAACTGATGGTAACTTTTGAGAAATCGTTATGAATTTTTTTATTTTTTCTAAACGCCATATTTGTAACTATAGATCCCCTCAACGCAGCTCAGGTTGAGGAGATGATTTTTAAAGTTTAGTCTAATGTTATTTCCAGTGCTAATCCTCTCAATTCATGAATCAATACATTGAAAGATTCAGGAATGTTAGGTTTATTCATATTGTCGCCTTTTACGATTGCTTCATAAGCTTTGGCTCGCCCAATTACATCATCTGATTTTACTGTAAGAATTTCCTGGAGGACATTGGCTGCACCAAATGCCTCAAGTGCCCATACTTCCATTTCACCGAAACGCTGACCACCAAATTGAGCTTTACCTCCTAATGGTTGTTGGGTAATCAGTGAGTACGGACCAATACTTCTCGCGTGCATCTTATCATCCACCAAATGACCTAACTTTAGCATATAAATTACCCCAACGGTAACGGGCTGATCAAATAGCTCGCCTGATAGTCCATCGTAAAGATAGGATCTACCAAAGTTTGGCAAGCCTGCTTCCCTCAATTCATTTTGAACTTCTTCCTCAGAAGCCCCATCAAAAATTGGTGTTGCATACTTTCTACCTAGCTTCAATCCAGCCCACCCAAGTACTGTTTCATAGATTTGTCCAATATTCATTCTGGAAGGTACTCCAAGCGGATTTAATACGATATCTACTGGAGTTCCATCCTCACTAAATGGCATGTCTTCTTCTCTAACAATTTTGGCAACGACTCCTTTATTTCCGTGTCGCCCAGCCATTTTATCTCCTACTCTCAATTTACGCTTCTTTGCTATGTAAACTTTGGCTAGCTGCACAATACCAGTTGGCAATTCGTCTCCAACTTCGAGTGTAAATCGTTCTCTCTTGAATAGTCCCGAAATATTATTTCGGTATCCGATGTAATTTTTTACCATCTTGAAGATCATCTCATTAGTATTGGCATCACCAGTCCAATCTTCAATAATTAAGTCTGAAATGAGATTCGCCTCTTCTGGCACATTGTAGTTACTCTCATCTCGATACTTATTTTTTGGAGGGAAAAGGTTCGCTTCGACATTCTTTCGAGAAAATTTCACTCCTTTGCTCATTACTTCTTCTCCGAACTTATGCTTTATTCCTTGGCACGTTTTTCCCTCTAGAAGCTTGGTGATCTTATCGATCATTATTTCTCTTGCCTCTGTAAGTTCTTGACTATACTTATTTTTAAGTAGCTCTACCTCTTTTTTGGCTCTGGCTCTTACGTCTTTATCCTTCTTGGGTCTTGAGAAAAGTTTTGTGTCAATTACTACTCCTTTAAGCGATGGGGATGCTTTAAGCGAAGCGTCTTTCACGTCCCCTGCTTTATCACCAAAGATGGCTCTCAATAATTTTTCCTCTGGAGTTGGATCTGATTCGCCTTTAGGAGTGATTTTGCCTATTAGAATATCGCTTTCCTTGATTTCTGCACCAATTCGAATGATTCCATTTTCATCTAGGTTTTTCACGGCTTCTTCAGATACGTTTGGAATCTCGCTCGTAAGTTCTTCTTCACCTCTTTTAGTATCCCTCACCTCTAATTCAAATTCATCAATGTGGATGGATGTGAATATATCTTCTCTCACTACTCTCTCTGAGATCACAATCGCATCCTCAAAGTTATAACCTTGCCATGGCATGAAGGCGACCTTCATATTTATACCTAATGCAAGCTCACCCTTTTCAGTAGCAAAACCATCACAAAGCGGCTGACCCTTTTCTACTCTATCTCCTTTCGCGACAATCGGTCTCAAATTGATGCAAGTATCTTGATTGGTTCTTCTGAACTTCACTAGATCATATATTACGGAAGATTTATCAAAAGAAATGATTTCTTCTTCATCTGTAAGATCATAGCTTACTATGATTTTTTTCGCATCAACATAATCAATGATCCCAGAACCTTCAGCTCTAATAAGTACTCTTGAGTCAAGTGCAACTCTCTCCTCCAAACCAGTACCAACAATTGGTGCTTGAGGTCTCATCAATGGGACAGCCTGACGTTGCATATTTGACCCCATCAAAGCTCTATTTGCATCGTCATGTTCTAAGAACGGAATCATGGAAGCCGCTACTGACACGATCTGGTTTGGTGCCACATCCATATAGCTTACCTCATTATCCTCACAAAGCGGAAAATCTCCCTCAAATCTGGCCTTAATTTTTTCATTAAGGAAATCTCCTTTATCTGTTAGCGGCGCATTAGCCTGTGCAATGTTGTGCGTATCTTCCTCCTCAGCTGTCAAGTATTTTACATTACCTGACATGTCCACTTTTCCTTTCACAACCTCTCTGTAAGGGGTTTCAATGAATCCCATTTGGTTCACTTTAGCGTGAACACATAACGAAGAGATCAGCCCGATATTAGGACCTTCGGGCGTTTCGATGGTACAAAGGCGACCATAGTGTGTATAGTGAACATCTCGAACTTCAAATCCTGCTCGCTCTCTGGAAAGACCTCCCGGCCCTAAGGCCGACATTCTTCGTTTGTGTGTGACTTCAGCTAATGGGTTGGTTTGATCCATGAACTGAGATAACTGGTTTGTGCCAAAGAATGAATTGATCACTGAAGAAAGTGTACGCGCATTAATAAGATCGACCGGCTTGAAGTCTTCATTGTCACGAACATTCATACGTTCTCTAATTGTTCTTGCCATTCTGGCTAGCCCAACCCCAAACTGAGCATAAAGCTGCTCTCCTACAGTTCTAACCCTTCGATTGCTTAAATGATCAATATCATCAACTACAGCTTTGCTGTTGATAAGTCCGATCAGATACTTGACGATTAAAATGATATCTTCCGTTGAAAGAACTCTTCTATCCCAATCTTTTTCAATATTCAATTTCTTATTGATTCGATATCTGCCAACCTCTCCCAAATCATAACGTTTGTCCGAGAAGAATAGGCTGGTAATAATATCCCTCGCTGTTTGTTCGTCAGGAGCCTCTGTATTTCTCAACTGACGATAAATCTGCTCAACTGCTTCTTTTTCTGAGTTTGAGTTATCTTTTTGAAGCGTGTTGTAGATAATTGAATATTCTGCGATGTTTACATCTTTTCTATGTAAGATGACTGATTTTGAACCAGAATCAAGGATCGTGGCAATGTCTTCATCATTGATAATACTGTCTCTTTCAAGAACAACCTCATTTCGATCAATAGAAACGACCTCCCCTGTATCTTCATCCACAAAGTCTTCAGTCCAAGTTCTCAAAACCCTAGCGGCCAGTCTTCTACCAATAATTTTCTTAAGCTCTTTTTCAGTTGCTTCTATTTCTTCTGAAAGACCGAATAAATCAAGTATTTGCTTATCGGATCCATACCCAATAGACCTAAGTAGAGTTGTGATAGGGAATTTTTTCTTCCGATCAATATAAGCATACATCACGTTGTTAACGTCAGTCGCAAATTCAATCCATGATCCTTTAAATGGAATAATTCTGGCACTGTAAAGAAGCGTTCCGTTTGAATGCTTGCTTTGAGCAAAGAATACTCCTGGAGATCGGTGTAATTGAGAAACGATGACTCGCTCAGCACCATTTATAACAAAAGAGCCCTTTTCAGTCATATATGGGATATTTCCTAAAAATACCTCCTGCTCAATTGTTTCAAAGTCTTCATTTTCTTTGTCGTTACAGAGGAGTCGTAATTTAGCTTTAAGCGGAACTGAATAAGTAAGTCCACGTTCTATGCATTCCTGAATACTATATTTTGGTGGATCCACTGTATAGTCTACAAACTCCAAAACGAAATTCTCGCGCGAATCTGTAATGGGGAAGTTTTCCATGAATACTTTATATAGACCTTCGCCTTCCTTTTTTTCGGCGGGAGTATCCAACTGGAAAAAGTCGATAAATGATTTTAATTGAACATCTAGAAAATCTGGATAATCCAATACTGATTTGATGGAAGAAAAATTGATCCTTCCTAAATTGTTTCTAGCCAAAGCTTACTGAGTTTTAATTTATAATTTTTTAAAGAACTTTTAGCCTTATATACAAACAGGAATAGACCTGATCTCACATAGGATTCAGATCTAATCCA
Organism: uncultured Ekhidna sp.; assembly: GCA_964289745.1. GTDB lineage: Bacteria > Bacteroidota > Bacteroidia > Cytophagales > Cyclobacteriaceae > Ekhidna. The sequence continues at coordinate 435,013 of CAXYMM010000002.1, read as the reverse complement.
ATATTATTATTAAGCTAGCTAGTTACTTTAATTCTACTTCTGCACCAGCTTCCTCAAGTTGCTTTTTGAGACCTTCTGCCTCATCCTTAGCAATTCCTTCTTTTACTGGTTTAGGAACACCATCTACCAACTCTTTAGCCTCTTTTAGACCAAGACCAGTCAACTCTTTCACCAGCTTCACGATTGCTAACTTGGCTCCACCTGGCGACTTAAGAATAACGTCAAATGAAGATTTTTCTTCACCGCCACCTTCTTCTCCATTGCCAGCACCACCGGCTATCATAACTGGCCCTGAGGCTACAGCAGGTTCTATTCCGTAATCATCCTTAAGGATAGTTGCTAATTCGTTTACCTCTTTTACCGATAGGTTAACTAATTGCTCTGCAAATTCTTTTAAATCCGCCATTTTAATTAAGTATTAATTTTATTTAAAATTTATTATTCTCTTTCTGAAAGTGTCTTAACAATTCCAGCCAATTTCTGTTCTCCACTTTGCAGCAAAGAAAGAACGTTTTTAGCAGGCGATTGCAATAATGTAATAACTTCACCAATAAGCTCTTGCTTAGATTTCAGACTGGTAAGTGCTCCTAACTGATCTTCGCCAATAAACAAGTCTGAATCAACTGAAGCAGCCTTAAATACTGGCCTATCTTTTGAATCTTCTTTTTTGAATTCTTTGATAATCTTAGCGGGTGCGTTTGCATTTTCATTTACAAACATGATCCCAGAAGTTCCTTTCAAAACTTTATCGAGAGATGAATGATCTTCCTCTATGTTTTCCAATGCTTTCTTTATCAGGGTATTCTTCACCATCTTATACTCAACACCTTGCTTAAAACACATTTCTCTAAACTTATTCACTTCTGTTACTGTGAGCCCAGAAGTATCTGTTATGTAAAAGTGGTCTGTTTCCTTAAACTTTTCAGCTAGGTCACTAATTAATCGTGCTTTGTCTTCTCGTGTCATAATAACCTTAATATGTTCGCTACACTACTTTTATCAATTGTAATTCCACTACTCATGGTACTTGATATGGTAATAGACTTGAAATAAGTTCCTTTCGCTGAAGATGGCTTCAGTTTAGAAACCGTTTGGATCATTTCAAGAGCGTTCTCTTTGATCTTATCAGAATCAAAAGATACTTTACCAATACTCGAATGAATGATGCCAAACTTATCTACTTTAAAATCAATCTTACCCGCTTTTATATCAGTCACTGCTTGAGCAATATCCATAGTAACAGTACCAGACTTAGGGTTAGGCATTAAACCTCTAGGGCCTAAAACTCTACCTAAACGACCCACCTGAGCCATAACCGTTGGCATCGTAATGATAACGTCTATATCAGTCCAACCCTCTTCGATCTTCTTAACATATTCGTCCAATCCAACATGATCTGCTCCAGCATCTCTGACTTCTTGTTCCTTTTCTGGTGTACACAACACCAAGACTCTAACTTCTTTTCCCACACCGTGAGGCAAGGAAACAACTCCCCGAACCATTTGATCTGCTTTTTTGGGATCAATGCCGAGTCTTATGTCTATATCTACTGAGGCATCAAACTTTGAGAAGGTAATTTCCTTTATAAGTGTAGATGCCTCCTCTAAAGAATATTCTTTACCAACTTTCAGTATTTCTTGAGTCTTTTTCTGATTTTTAGTGAGTTTTCCCATAACTAAAAATTATTCTGCCCACGGGGCTTTACCTGAAACTTTTACACCCATACTTCTAGCCGTACCTGCAACAATCCTCATGGCTGACTCAATGTTAAATGCATTAAGGTCTGGCAATTTAGTTTCTGCAATCGCCTTCACTTGATCCCAGCTGACTGATCCTAATTTAGTTCTATTAGGTTCAGGTGATCCCTTTTTTAGTTTAGCCGCCTCCATTATCAACGATGCTGCTGGAGGTGTTTTGATTACAAAATCAAAAGATTTGTCTGAATATATGGTTACTAAAACGGGCAATAATTGCCCTGGCTTATCCTGCGTTCTCGCATTAAACTGTTTACAGAAATCCATAATATTAAGACCCTTAGCTCCCAACGCTGGCCCTACTGGTGGCGACGGGTTAGCCGCACCCCCCCTAATCTGCAACTTTAAATAGCCTGATATTTCTTTAGCCATTATTTGTTTACTAATCTTCTTTTTCTACCTGTATATAGTTCAGTTCAACAGGTGTGTTCCTACCAAATATCTTAACCGTAACGTTAAGCTTTTTACGATCCTCAAATACTTCCTCTACAGTTCCAGTGAAGCCACTAAAGGGGCCGTCCATTACTTTAACACTCTCACCAATTATGAATGGTGAATCGAGCTTTTCTTCATACTCCTCAACCTCATCAACTTTTCCAAGAATTCTATTTACCTCAGATTGTCTTAAAGGAAGTGGATTTTTTGAGGCACTAGTTCCTGTGGCACCGAGGAAACCGATGACATTTGGAATTAATTCCTTATTTGAAATCAAGTGTTGTACCTCTCCATTGGAGAAGTCGGCATGAATCAATATATATCCTGGGAAAAAATTTCTTTCTCGCACACGTTTTTTCCCATTCCTCATCTCATAAACCTTCTCAGAAGGAATTAAAACTTGTGGGATAAAATCTGTTAGTTCTTGGCGAGTAATTTCATTTTCAATCGCCTCTTTAACTTTTCTTTCTTTACCACTTACAGCTCTAACTACATACCATTTATGCTCCATCCTACCCTTAAGTATTAAAGTTCTTCATAAATAAATGCCATTAAATTATCGAATACATAATCGATTGCACCTATCATAAGCGCAAAGATTAAGGAAGCAACCAATACCAATATTGAACTGTTTTGAAGCTCACTATATTTTGGCCACGACACTTTATATGTCAATTCCTCATATGACTCTTTTAAAAAAATAATTAAATTAGACATAAATCTGCTTTTTTGCACGGGAGGAGGGACTCGAACCCCCAACCAACGGTTTTGGAGACCGCTACTCTACCAATTGAGCTACACCCGTAAAGAATGCAGTCCTCAAAAGGACTGCAAATTTAGAGTAATTAGCCTTCCCAACCAAATTAGAGAAATTTGATATTCTAAAGTTTTAGTCAAGAATTTCAGTTACCTGACCAGAACCTACGGTTCTACCGCCTTCTCTGATTGCGAATCGTAGACCTTTTTCGAGGGCAACTGGGCTGATAAGGTTAACTTCAATCGTTACGTTATCCCCTGGCATTACCATTTCAATGGTCTCAGGAAGCATGATTTCTCCTGTCACATCGGTAGTTCTTAAGTAGAACTGAGGCCTATACTTGTTGAAGAAAGGGGTATGTCTTCCTCCCTCTTCTTTCGATAGTACGTAAACCTCTGCTTTAAATTTTGCGTGAGGTGTTACAGAACCTGGCTTGCAGATAATCATTCCTCTTTTGATATCTGTTTTTTCTATACCTCTTAAAAGTAGTCCTACATTATCACCCGCCTCACCTCTATCTAAAATTTTTCTGAACATCTCAACCCCAGTTACGGTAGATTTAAGATTTTCAGCTCCCATGCCAATGATATCAACAGCGTCTCCAGAATTAATCACACCTCTTTCAATTCTACCAGTTGCAACAGTACCGCGACCAGTAATCGAGAACACATCCTCTACCGGCATTAGGAAGTCCTTATCAACAGCTCTTTCCGGAAGAGGAATGTAGTCATCAACAGCGGACATCAATTCTTCAATTTTTTCTACCCACTGAGACTCCCCGTTGAGTCCTCCTAGGGCAGAACCCTGAATTACAGGAATATCATCACCGGGGAAATCATAATCAGAAAGTAACTCTCTAATCTCCATTTCCACAAGCTCTAAAAGTTCTTCATCATCAACCAAATCCACTTTATTCATAAAAACAACAAGAGCTGGAACACCTACCTGCCTAGATAAAAGGATGTGTTCTCTTGTTTGAGGCATAGGGCCATCAGTTGCTGCTACCACAATAATGGCTCCGTCCATCTGCGCTGCTCCCGTTACCATGTTTTTTACATAATCTGCGTGACCTGGACAATCTACGTGTGCGTAGTGTCTTTTGTCTGTTTGATATTCAATGTGCGATGTATTAATTGTAATACCTCTTTCTTTTTCTTCTGGTGCGTTGTCAATAGAAGAAAAATCTTTTTGCTCGGCAAGACCTTTTGCTGCAAGTACAGAAGAAATAGCCGCTGTTAAAGTTGTTTTACCATGGTCAACGTGTCCGATTGTACCAATATTTACGTGTGGTTTCGAACGATCAAAAGTTTCTTTAGCCATGTTTGATAATCCTCGATTTAAGTTTTAAAATTAATTATTATTACACTTATTTATAAAATACAAATTCAAAGTAGAGCCAATGACGGGAATTGAACCCGTGACCTCTTCCTTACCAAGGAAACGCTCTACCCCTGAGCTACATCGGCTTGTCTTGATAAAATATAAGTTCAAAGTTGCTAATTTAAACCTTCTTGAACTCCAACCTTGACGCCTATCATATAACTCAACGTTCAAATTACTTAACTTCTTAAGTGATTTGAGCGGGTGACGAGGCTCGAACCCGCGACCTACAGCTTGGAAGGCTGTCGCTCTACCAACTGAGCTACACCCGCATACTCTCTATTTAAAATAGAGACTTCGGTGGGGAGAGCAGGATTCGAACCTGCGAAGGAATACACCAACAGATTTACAGTCTGTCCTCGTTGGCCGCTTGAGTATCTCCCCCATATAATTTAAAGAACTTCTCCTCGTCTATTCTCCAAAAAAGGATGGCAAAAGTACATGGTTTTTTTAACTAATCAAACTTAATATTTTAAGAACAATTTTGGTGCTTCATTGACAATTGGTTGTGGGGTATACAACCCACATATTAATTGGTTTGTATGAAAATAGTAGCTGAATAAGGAAATAGAATTTTTTAATTTAACCCTAATATCGTTGCAAGCTTCACTGTTCATTTTTACTTCTGATTTAGCTATTATTAATCTATATTAAAAGAGTTTATAAATTTTTAATCCAACTACAAATCAATTCTGTTCCTTCAACGATATTTTGGCAGTCGGTTTTTAGATCAAAATTATTTCTTTCCTTTGGCTCTTTGAAATCGACATAAGACAATCTTGCAGCCAAGTAGTTTTCATTAAAACCAAAAGCTGAAGCTGGTAAAATGGCTACTCCTGTCTCTGCTAACAAACGTGAGCATAGTTCATTTGACGTCTTGATCCTGGCGGCGAGCAACTTGTCGCTAAAATGAGAAAAATCAGGAAAAAGATAAAAACCTCCTTGCGGAGCATGTACTTTAATTTTAGCGGTGTTCAATTGACTTGCACAATAATTTCCAATTTGTTTTAATATGTCAATTTGTCTTTTCAAATAGGGCAAAGTATCGTCAAAGTTTTGATACGCCATCTTTGCGGCTATTTGGACTGGAGTTGGTGCGCACGAATACGTTTCTGACCCAATTCCTATCAGTGCTTGCTTGAATTCCGGTTCAATGTTTTCATAAAGGAAGGCAGCACCAAGACGCCAGCCTCCTGCTCCACACCATTTCGAGAGTCCAGTGGTCGTTATTGTTTTTTCTGGATAATAGTTGATGAAAGATTTATGATCCAAAAAGTGATCAAGCAAGCCATAAATCTCATCTGAGATCACTAAAATATCCAGTTCTCGTACCACCGATGCAATTGCTTTCAGCTCGTCATCAGTGTAAGTCAACCCGTCAGGGTTGCCAGGATAATTTAAAATTAAAATGGAAACCTTAGTCTTTTTTAAATTGATCGCTTTAATTATATCCATTGGAGTTATTCTCCACTTATCTTCAAAAGTTGTGTTGAGTTTGATAATATTATGCCCAGCAAGTTTTGCTTGTGGTGCATATGAAACCCAAGCTGGAGAAGGGATAAAAACATCTGCTTGTTCAAAAGCCACCAAAACAGTATAAATCAAAATTTTTGAACCCGGAGCTATCAATATATTATTAGGTTTTACTTCTAATCCATTATGTTTTTTGTGAAATTTTGACATTAATTCTCGAAGTTCAGAATCTCCTTGAACCGAAGAGTATTCCTTATGATGAACAGCTTTTTCTAATGCTGCCAAAACTTTTTTTGGTGGTAAAAAAGGAGATTGCCCAAAACCAAATTTGATTACCTTTTTGTCTTGTTTTTGTAAAAGGTTAGATTGAGTGTTTATAAGTAGAGTTTGTGACTCTTCAATTTGTCTGTACATTTTCGTTATTGTCTTTAATGAAAATAGGTAGTTTTAGTTGATTTTACATTTTTAAAACAAAAAAACCTTACTTAAACCGATTGGATCAAAAATCATTTTAAGAAAGTAAAAATAAAAAAGTTGGAAGAAGCACATTAATGCCTATAAAATTACTGTCTTGGGGGTCGCAAATGCACCGCCAATTTATTGTTCAAGATGTACTCAGCTCAGAATTCCAAACGGGTTGTTTAAAAACCTTGACACCAATTTAAAAATTGAGTTCTCAATCAATTCTATTATTTCGTAATCTAAACCATTGTTAAACTTAAAAAGTCAAAATAAAAACTTCTTTGAATATAGAATTCTTTGTAATAGGTGCACAAAACTAGCTCAGCTAATCCTTTTATTAAGCAAGAGAGCAACTGCCTTAATTTTTAACTGATAAGTATTCAATCGATCTATATTTGCTGATAAAATAGTCCCTAATCAATCAGATGAATTATAATCGCATTCTTCTAAAACTTAGTGGTGAGGCCTTAATGGGAGACAGACACCATGGAATTGACTCTGAGCGTCTTAATCAATACGCTCATGAAATTAAACAAGTAGTAGATGAAGGCATTGAAGTAGCCGTAGTAATTGGGGGGGGCAACATATACAGGGGTGTTCAGGCTGAGGCGAGTGGTATAGATCGTGTACAAGGCGACTATATGGGAATGCTTGCCACAGTAATTAATGCTATGGCGCTACAAAGTATGTTTGAAAAACATGGCATGTTTACTCGTCTTATGGCAGGTCTTAATATGGAACAGGTTTGTGAGCCTTTTATTAGAAGGCGAGCCATTAGACATTTGGAAAAAGGCAGGGTAGTGATATTTGGTGCCGGAATTGGTAGCCCTTATTTCACTACGGACTCTACGGCAAGTTTAAGAGCAGTCGAAATTGAATCAGACGTGGTCTTAAAGGGAACCCGAGTGGATGGTGTCTATACTGCCGATCCTGAAAAAGATAAAAATGCCAAAAAATTTGATCAGCTTTCCTTTCATGAAGCTTATGAAAAAAACCTGAATATAATGGATATGACAGCCTTTACATTATGCCAAGAAAATGATTTACCTATCATTGTCTTTAATATGAATGAAAAAGGTAACCTTTTAAAGATAATAAAAGGAGAAGAGGTAGGAACTTTAATTAAATAAAACCAATGGAAGAGATAGAAATCTACTTGGAGACAGCAGAAGAAATGATGGTAAAGGCCATCAGTCATACGAAGAGTGAATTTTCGAAAATTCGAGCCGGTAAAGCCATGCCAAATATGGTGGATGGCATAAATGTTGAATACTATGGGAGCATGACGCCTCTCAGTCAGGTCGCCGGGATAACCACACCCGATGCAAGAACCATAAGCATAAAGCCATGGGAAAAAAATATACTTCAGGAAATAGAGAGGGCTATCATCAATAGTGATTTGGGTCTCAATCCAGCAAATGATGGCGAGCAAATCAGAATTAATATCCCCCCTCTAACGGAGGAGAGACGCCTACAGCTAATGAAACAGGTAAAGGCGGAAGCTGAAAACGGTAAAGTGAGTATACGAAACGCTCGAAAAGAAACAAACGACTCTTTGAAAAAAATAGACGGCGTATCCGAAGACCTAGTAAAAAATGCCGAAAGTAAGGTTCAAAAACTAACCGATAACTATACCAAGCAAATTGATGGTTTAGTCGAAGCTAAGGAAAAGGACATCATGACCGTTTAACCAGAGAAAAAGCATTTTGCTTTTATCAGTTCGTTTACTGGTTCTGGTACTAAATATTTGATTGATTTTTTATTGCGAACTAGCTTTCTGATTAGCGTTGCTGATATATCTACTTCTGGTGCTTCTGTCATGGAAACCTTATGGTGATTTTTGAGGCTACTTGGTTTCGATCCTTTTCTAGGATACACAATGAGATTGAAGTTTGATAAAATGGCACTCGAATTTTTCCATTTGGGAAAAGAGTAAAGATTATCCTCTCCTATAATTAAGTGAAATGTTTTGTCTTTATATCTTTCCTGCAATAGTGTCAACGTATCAATCGTGAAGCTGGGCTTTGGCATATTGAACTCTATATCAGAGGCTCTAAACTGATAATCGTCTTGAATGGCCGCATTGACTATATCTAGCCGATCAAATTCATGTAGGAGATTCTTATTTTTTTTAAATGGGTTTTGCGGACTCACAATAAACCACACCTCATCTACATGGTTGGTCTCTTTTACTAAATTTGCAATAATCATATGTCCCATATGAATCGGGTTAAAGGAACCAAAAAATAACCCTATATTCATTGAACTATGTATTTAGATAGTTTTCCACTAATGCCACTACTTGCTGCGTTGCCTTGTCAAGATTTTCATTAAGGATTACATAATCGAAGTTATGCTCTTCTTTCATTTCTTGTTCAGCCTTCCTTAATCGCATTTCTAACGATGCTTCATTTTCTGTATTTCTTTTTCTGAGCCTCTCTCTCAAAATTTCTTTACCGGAGACCTTGATGAAGATCGATATCGCCTTGTTGCCAAAGGCCTTTTTTAAATTAATCCCACCTTTAACATCCACATCAAACACTAGGTGATTTCCAGTGTCCCAAATTCTATCTATTTCCCTTTTTAGCGTACCATAGTAGATGCCCTCATATACCTCTTCCCACTCCAAAAGCTCTTCTTTATTTAGGTGGTCTTGGAACTGATGCTGACTTAGGAAGTAATAGTCTACTCCATCTTGTTCGTTTTCTCTTTGCGGACGAGTAGTGGCAGAGATAGAAAAAGTCAGGCTTGTTAATTCTGTTAAAAGCCTGTGAACTATGGTAGTTTTGCCAGCACCTGAAGGAGCTGAAAATATAATTGCCTTCCCTCTCACATAGCGAAGTTACGTGGTTCGATTGATTATTCTTAATCTGATTTCGTCTGCTAGTTCGCTTGGCATCAGCTTTTTATTGATCTTAGTTTTGATGAGTTGGCGTAGCTCCTTTTCAATATTAAAGTGAGCAAAACATACTTTGCAATCTGCGATATGTTGTCTAAAATATGCTTCTTGTTTCTTCGTAGCTTCGTTATCTAACATCAGATTAAGAATCTGGAAGCACTTTTCAAAGTCTTTACATCTAAAGTCCGGACACTTCAACATCTCCTTTCGATTCTAGCACTTAATAAGAGAAAAGAAGTTTAAAAAGTTCCAAAGATTTTAATTATATCCCATAGAGTGGGCGTAAGCACCTAACTTTTCTCGAAGCAGGTTTCGAGCTCTGTGAAGCCTAGATCTCACTGTACCGATCGGAATGTCTAAAATCTTTGCCATTTCTTCGTATTTAAATCCTTCGAGATCACATAATATAATAACGGTTCGAAAATCAATAGCCAATGAATTTAGCGCATTGGAAATCTCATCTCCAATCATATCTTTGGTTGTTTCTAACCTGAGATCGATGGTAGCATCACTTAGTGTATCTTCAGAGTTATAATATTGCTCTACCTCTTGATAGTCTGCTTTCGTTGGTTGCTTACTTTTCTTTCTATAATCATTGATAAAACTATTCTTAAGAATTCGGTACAACCACGCTTTGGAATTGGTTCCTTCCTGAAAGGAGTTAATAAAACGAAACGCCTTCAGATAAGTATCTTGCACTAAATCTTTTGACTCGTCCTCATCAAAGGTGAGTCTGAAAGCAAAATTGTACATTGAGTCGATATGCGGCATGAATTCATTATCAAAAACCTGTTGCTTCTTGAGGTCTGAATACTTAGCTCTTGGTTGTTTATGTGTTACTTGCTCCATTACTTAAGTTTTATAGTGGATATATTCATAAAACTACGTATTCAAATAAATAAAGTTAAAGTCTCTAACCTTAAAAAATAATTATGATGAATAAACCGATAACGAATAAGCCATAATGTTTTTGATTTGACACTTTGATAAGATTGCTTGCTTGCATCAAAAGCAAAAAAAAGGTCGTCCAAAAAATCGAAGCATTCTTTTAACTGACATCCTTCTGATCCTAGTATCTGTAGTAATCTGGTTTGAATGGCCCTTTCACCTCAACACCAATGTACTCTGCCTGATCTTCCGTTAATTGATCCAACTCCACTCCTATTTTCTCCAGATGGAGTTCGGCCACTTTTTCATCCAAATGCTTGGGTAGCATGTAAACGGCATTGTCATAATTTTTATAATTTTGCCAAAGTTCTAGTTGCGCAAGTATTTGATTGGTAAATGAGTTTGACATTACAAAGGATGGGTGACCCGTTGCGATCCCTAAATTTACCAATCTGCCTTCTGCCAAAACGATCACATCGTTTCCTTCGATATTATAGAGGTCTACTTGAGGCTTGATTTCTACTTTAGTATCGCCATATGTTCCATTAAGCCAAGCTATGTCAATTTCGTTATCAAAGTGTCCTATATTACAGACAATGGTCTTATCCTTCATAGCTTTGAAATGTTCTTCTTTTATGATGTCCTTATTTCCTGTAGCCGTCACCACAATATCTGCTTTGGAAATCGCATTTGACATTTTCCTTACCTCAAACCCATCCATTGCGGCTTGAAGTGCACAGATTGGGTCGATCTCCGTCACAATCACTCGAACACCCGCACCCCTCAAAGAGGCAGCTGATCCTTTCCCAACGTCTCCATATCCTGCTACTACTGATACTTTACCTGCTAGCATCACATCTGTTGCTCTTCTAATAGCATCTACTAAAGATTCTTTGCATCCATACTTATTATCAAATTTCGATTTAGTAACGGAATCATTTACGTTGATGGCTGGCATGGGCAGAGTTCCATTTTTCATCCTTTCGTACAGGCGGTGGACCCCCGTAGTGGTTTCTTCAGAAAGACCTCTAATGTCCTTTACCAATTCTGGGTACTTATCCAAGACCATGTTGGTAAGGTCTCCTCCATCATCCAGAATCATGTTTAATGGTTGCTCGTCACGAAAAGCGAATAAGGTCTGCTCTATACACCATTCAAATTCCTCTTCGTTCATTCCTTTCCATGCATAAACCGGAACACCCGTCTTTGCTATCGCAGCGGCAGCATGATCTTGAGTAGAAAAAATATTACATGAAGACCATGAAACTTCCGCTCCAAGTTCTACTAACGTCTCGATTAAAACAGCTGTTTGGATTGTCATATGAAGACATCCTGCAATCCGTGCCCCTTTTAGGGGTTTGCTATCTCCATACTCTTTTCTCAAGGACATCAAACCTGGCATTTCTGCCTCAGCTAGTGTGATTTCCTTTCTGCCCCAATCAGCGAGTATTATATCTTTTACTTTGAATTTCTCAGTTGCTACGTTCATCACTAATAGTGTTATTTTCCTTCGAATTTTTACTAATAACGCAAAGATAGAAGTTCCAAAATGGAATTAATAATTAATGCTTATAAATCGATAAACTCTACCTCCTTCAGATTAAAGGTTTGGCGTATATTGTGTTCCAACTCTATCATCAAACGTCCATAATTGTCGATGCCCTTTATTTTTCCATTAAAACGCTTTCCATCAGATTGAAACTTATGCCACTTATTTAACCACATTAACTTACTGTAATAAGCCTCAATAATAGTATCCAATCTTTCTTGTTGTAGTGCTTCATACCATTTTTCCATTTTACAGAGCAATAATTCCATCACATCCATAACCTGATGAAAACGATTAGACTCCAATAGCAGAGATGTTGATTTTGGGACAGGGATGTCATCTTGGTTTATGTTCAGCCCTATTCCAATTATCGCCGATTCTATACATGATAACTTGATAGAGGTCTCGGTGAGTATTCCGCCAATCTTATTTCTGCCAATATATATATCATTAGGCCATTTCAGACAAACAGGTTCACCTATCAAAGATTCTATCGTTTCAACAGCTGCTAGTCCAACTGTCAGATTTAAGTAATATTGGTTTTGAACAGATAGATTTTCTGGTAACAATAAAAGGGACATAAGGAGGTTCTTTCCTGATCCTGCTATCCATTTATTCCCTCGCTGTCCTTTGCCTTTAGATTGAAAATCAGTATAAATAACAGTACCTTCTTTCAGACTATTTTTTTTAACCAATCCTGACAATTCATCATTAGTGGAGTGACATTCTGGCAAATAATAAACAGTTTTCCCTAAGAAAGATGGTTTGGCAATCTTATTATTCAATAGATACAGTAATTTTGAATCAAAAATAACTTCAAAGATTTAGTGTCTCAGGAAATAGCCAAGAAAGTCTGCTCAGAAGTTTTAAGTAAGTGGGTAGTAGAAGGAATGCTTAAAAAAAAGGCTCAAGATGTTGTGGTAATGAACCTAAGAGAGGTCAGAAATGCGGTGGTAGATTATTTTATACTTTGCAATGGAAATTCTGATTCACAAATAGATGCCATCTCAGAATCAATTGAAGACCAAATTCATAAAAAATCAAAACAAAAACCCTGGAAAAGAGAGGGTCAGCAGAATAAAGAGTGGGTTCTACTTGATTACATTGATGTGGTAGCTCACGTTTTCAATAAAGAAAAAAGAATATTCTACGGTTTAGAGGATCTATGGGGAGATGCAAAAATTACAAGAATCGACTCAAACCTAAACGATATTGTGGTCGTTTAGCTTAAAAATTTAGAAAATCAAAAATGCCAAATAAGAAAAGAAAAGACACACCAAAACCTAAGCAAGCCATCCAAGGATGGCTTATTGGAGGATTATTGGCGATAGTAGTAGCATCGACCCTATTCTCAAACGATACCAGTCAATTCAACACGACCTACAGGGCTTTCGAAAAAATGGTTCAATCCAATGATGTAGAAAAGGTTGTTCTCATAAAGAATCAGGATTTCATAGAGGTAACCTTAAAAGAAGAGGCACTAAGCAATACGAAATACAAATTGGAGATTGAAAAAAATGAAAGTTTATTCAAATCCCAAGATGACCCACATTATAAAGTGGAAATTATAAGTGTTGAAAAATTTGCCACGGACTTTGAGGAATTAATGGCAAATCAGCCAGAAGACCAGCGTTTTGATTATAAAATTGAGGAGCGAGGAGATTATACTGGAGTTCTATTCAACTGGGGTTTCCTGATTTTACTCATTTTTGGTTTTTGGTTTCTGATGAGAAGAATGACCGGAGGTGGAAGCCCTGGTGGGCAGATTTTTAACATCGGAAAGTCAAGAGCAGCTCTTTTTGACTCAGAAAACAAGGTAAAAATAACATTCCAAGATGCCGCAGGTCTAGAAGAGGCAAAGGAAGAAGTTCAGGAAATAGTAGAGTTCTTGAAAACCCCAGAAAAATTCACCAAGCTTGGTGGTAAAATTCCAAAAGGAGCTCTTTTAGTTGGTCCCCCTGGAACAGGCAAAACCCTTCTGGCCAAAGCAGTAGCAGGTGAGGCTGGAGTTCCTTTTTTCACCCTATCTGGATCCGATTTTGTAGAAATGTTCGTTGGAGTAGGTGCAGCGAGAGTTAGGGATTTATTCAAGCAAGCAAAGGAAAAAGCACCTTGTATTATATTTATTGATGAGATAGATGCAATCGGACGCTCAAGAGGTAGGGGACAAATGCCTGGCTCTAATGATGAGCGAGAAAATACACTTAACTCGCTTCTTGTTGAGATGGATGGTTTCTCAACGGATGTAGGCGTGATAATATTGGCAGCAACTAATAGACCAGACGTTTTGGATTCTGCACTTTTGCGTCCGGGTCGGTTTGATCGACAGATCAGTATTGACAAACCAGATATTATAGGGCGAGAAGCAATATTCAAAGTTCACCTAAAGCCTATCCAGCTTTCAAAAGATGTAGCTGCGAAAAAATTAGCAGCTCAAACACCTGGTTTTGCTGGGGCTGAAATTGCAAATGTCTGTAACGAGGCGGCTCTCATCGCTGCCAGAAGAGACAAGAGCAAGGTAGGCATGCAAGATTTTCAGGATGCGGTCGATCGTGTAATTGGGGGGTTAGAAAAGAAAAACAAATTAATCTCACCAGAGGAAAAGAAAATTGTAGCCTACCATGAGGCCGGACACGCAGTAGCTGGTTGGTTTTTAGAACACGCTGACCCATTGGTTAAGGTAAGCATCGTTCCGAGAGGTGCGGCGGCATTAGGATACGCTCAGTATCTCCCTAAAGAGCAATTTCTTTATCAAACGGAGCAACTAATGGACGAAATGTGTATGGCACTAGGAGGAAGAGCTGCCGAGGAAATTACATTCGGTAAAATTTCTACAGGGGCGCTTAGTGACTTAGAGCGAATAACTAAGGTGGCTTATAGTATTGTGACTGTTTACGGGATGAACGACAAAATTGGAAATGTATCGTTTTACGACTCCAAGAAATCAGAGTATAACTTCACGAAGCCATATTCTGACGCCACCTCACAGCTTATTGACCAGGAAGTGAAATTTCTTATAGACCAAGCTTACAGCAGAACTAAGGAATTACTTCTGAGCAAGAAAAATGAACTTGAAATTCTGGCTCAAGAGTTATTGAAAAGAGAAATCATATTCCAATCTGATCTTGAGGAGCTAATTGGCAAGCGACCCTTTGAGGCGCTAACCACCTACGAATCTTTTACCAATAATAAAGAGGAAAAATCGAGAAATGATACAACTGAGGAAGTAACTAACCTTAAAGATGAGGTAAAGAAAGAGGTAGAAAAAGAAGAGTCTGCCGCCGAGAAAACCAAGTAAAACATGGAAGCATTTGAACAATTAGGTTCAATTGAAATTTCATTTAATAAGAAAATATACTTTGCAAGCGACTTTCACCTTGAGGTTTCAAATAGCGCACAAAGCCTTAGCAGAGAACAAAAAATAGTAGAATGGTTAGAGTATATAAAGTCAGACGCTTCAGCCATTTTTTTATTAGGTGATATTTTCGACTTTTGGTTCGAATACAAAAAGGCTGTTCCCCGTGGTTTTGTAAGGTTTCTTGGAAAGATAGCAGAGCTATCCGACCATGGAATCCCAATTCATTTTTTTACAGGAAACCATGATTTATGGATGTCCGATTATTTTGAGAAGGAACTCAATGTTTCAATACACAAAAAACCAGCTCAATTAAGCATTGGTCATGACAAATTTTTAATGGGTCATGGCGATGGTATCGGGAAAGGAGATCATGCCTTTAAGCTGATAAAAAAGGTATTTGAGTCACATCTTTCAAGTTGGCTATTTGCCCGTCTACATCCAAATCTGATTATTTCTTTGGCTGAGTTTTGGAGTGGATATAGTAGGAGTCGAAATAAAAAAAAAGATGAAATTTTTAAAGGAGAAGATGAAGTTTTATTTAGGTGGTGCAAAGCTCAGGAAGAAAAAATGCATTTTGACTTCTATGTATTTGGGCATAGGCACATGCCACTTGAAATGAAAATATCAGAAAGGTCGACCTACTTTAACTTAGGTTCTTGGTTCGATAAGTGCCATTATTTAACCTATGACGGAACCGATATAATACTTAAGAGACTTTCTCATTAAAAATTTACTTGCAAGTGTCTTATTTTGGACAGCAAGATACTATCAAATCATTCACATTTTCGACCAATCTAACTGCCTACTCTGTAAATATTCAACGAAATTTACTACATCAGGTTTGAGGGTAATACCATAGTAAAGTTCAACATTGAAGGTAATTAGCAACTTAAATTATACATTCCCCAATCAATTAGTTATTTCCCTAATCTAAGCCCAGAATTCTCACAAAATTTTTCTTTTCTATTTTTATACGTAGCAAATCATCGCTCTGGATTGATTCAATATCATCTCTAAAATTTACAATCTATCCTCTTTCGAAATTGATATGCGATGATGGCATGCGCTCGACCTGACGAACACTTTTGGATAATGGAAAATAATCAGCTCTACATTGAGAAAGTAGACTCGAAAAAAACTACCCTTTTTTAGAAGTACAAACTGAGCTTGGAGATTCGTTTCGTTTCTTGGAAGCCTATAAAAACCTTCTAATCATCTTGAATAAAAACCGCCTTCACACTTTTGATTTATTTGGTAGCAGAATCCATTTCATTTTCAACTTGAATGCTGACTATTTTCAAGTTATTCAAGATCAATTCATGCTAAACAATCTTCCATTTGTCGATCCTTTTAAGGTAGAAGTGATCAAGAAAATGCTGCTTGCAAACTTGTAGGATGAGATGGTTATTATTCAACTAGACAATTAAAAGGCAATCATTAATGAGGACGAACTCTTAATCTACCAATAGCTATTTTCCTCTGTAAAGGTCTAAGATTTTTTTTCTAAGCACGATGGTATATTTGGCGTTGATGAGTTGAGCCTTAGCGCGATTTTTATTATTCAAGCTTTCCAGAAAGCTGTAAAAATTTGTGTTCCCAGTTTCGAATCGTTTTTTAATGAATTCAAATGTTTGGTTTAGTGCTTCATAATTTTCTGTGGCGGTCTGATAAGATGTCCGCGCGGAAACGAGATCTAAATAATCTCTCTGAGTGGCATTCGTTACGTCTTGAATGGTCTGTTCCTCAGCAATTTTATTGTTTAGGTAGTTTACTTTTGCATTGTAGATATTATTCTGAGTTTGATAATTATTGAATATCGGGATTTGGATAGTTGCTCCAATATATTGGTAGTTGAAATTATTCAACTGTTTAGTAAAGCTTCCTTCATTGTTGGTGGAATATTGCGATCCGAAGCCAGTCCCCAATCCAATAGTTGGAAATCGATTGGCTTTCTCTTGTGATAATTGCGCTTTGCTTGCTTTTTTTCGCTCAATTGATCCTTTTAACCGGAAAGAATAGCTTAAGACTTCATTTAGTATTTGCTCATACGAATCGAAAGACATCAATACTTCTTTGTCTTCTGTTTCAAGTGGCTCAACTTTTACAGAAGAAGCATCGTTCATTTGAAGCAATTGCAATAGTGCCAATAAGTCGCTTTGAAATTGATTTTCAAGATTTACGTTGTTGAGTCGTTCATTTGCTAACTGAGATTTGAAATTATAGACCGATTCTGGGTTTCCAACCCCGACTGAGACTCTTTTCTTTTCTCGTTCATACTGTGATGTTAAAAATTCCATAAACTCATTGGAAACACGTATGTTCTCCAAATCTACCAGTACACTTAGGTAGCTTCTGATCACATTAGCTTTAGTTAAAAGTTTTGAATCTTCTAATTGATAAAAACTGGATTGGTACTCGTGCGACCTCCTATTCAATAAATGATGGTTTGCAAAAGCATTAAAAATATTTACTCTTGCAACTAGTTCTGGATTGGACCGTCGGGTAGTTGCAGACACAAAACGACCAGAGGAATTATCAAATCGAGTACCTTCTATTATGGTGTATCCTCCAGAGAAATTCAGATCAGGAAAAAAATTATAAAATGCCTGTCTTTTGTTCGACTGTGCCGCCAACAGGTTATTCTGATTTTGCTTAATTGAAAGATTTCGGGTTATCGCAATTTCAATACACTCCTTGAGTGTAAGCACACGAGCAGAATCCTGAGCAAGCGAAAGCAATGAGCAAGCCAAGGCCAGACAAAAAACAAATTTCCTAATCATGATATTGAAAAATTTGAATAGAAAGTAAGAATAAACTAATCCTTGAAGTAAGCCGACTCCTAAATGCAAAGAATCATACAATCGCCTCCCTCGCATTTATATTTTCTGATACGATCTGACCATCGAATAGGTGAATCACTCGATGTGCATATTCTGCATCTACAGGGGAGTGTGTTACCATGATTACGGTGGTTCCAGTATCGTTTAGTTCGGAAAGCAGGTTCATTACTTCTTGTCCGTTTGCGGAGTCTAAGTTACCTGTTGGTTCATCTGCCAAAATCAACCTGGGCTTTGCTATTACTGCCCTCGAGATGGCTACTCGCTGCTGCTGACCACCCGATAGCTGCTGTGGAAAATGATTTCTTCTGTGCATAATTTTCATCTGCTCCATCACTTCTTCTACTCTTTTTTTACGTTCGGAAGACGAATATTTAAGGTAAATCAGCGGCAGTTCAATGTTTTCTAAAACCGTCAACTCATCAATTAAGTTAAAGCTTTGGAATACAAAACCGATGTTAGCCTTTCTGAGGTCGGCTCTTTGTCTTTCTTTAAAACCAGAAATTTCCAGATCGCCAAAATGGAACGTTCCTTCGGAAGGGCTGTCTAGTAGCCCTAAAATATTAAGTAAGGTAGACTTACCACATCCTGAAGGACCCATGATAGCTACAAATTCTCCTTCTTTTATCGTCATATTAACTCCAGCTAGAGCCGTCGTTTCTATTTCATCCGTGTAGTAGAGTTTTTTGAGTTTCTTTGTTTCAATTAATGCTTTAGTATTTTCCATAGTTAACTATGACTTTATTAGTCTTTAGATTCGAATTCGTTTTTTACGTTATTTAATTATAAGAATGTCTTTGTCTTCATATCCTTTATAGGAAGATATTACCACTTTTTCACCAAGTTTAAGTCCTTCCATCACTTCATAGAATCTGGGATTTACCCTACCTAGCCGAATATCTCTTCTTTCTGCGGTAGAACCATCTTTGGTTACCACAAATATCCAGTTTCCACCCGTTGTTTGGTAGAAACTCCCTCTTGGTATTTGAACCGCAGTAATGTTTTCACTTAGCTGTAGTCTTATTTGTAAAGTCTGCCCCCTTCTGATTCCATTTGGAATAGTGTCAAAAGCCATATCTACTTCAAAAAGTCCATCATTTACCTCTGGATATACTTTCGTAATCTCCAGACCAAAATCTCCACTTGCAAAAGAAAAAGATCCTTTCAGACCTACATATATTCTAGATATGTAATGTTCATCAATAGTTGCGCTTACCTTAAACCCATTTAGGTCGTCAATCTGTCCAATGTTTTGACCCAGTTTTATGGATTCGCCCACCTCAGCATCTATGGTAGAAAGTCTTCCTGATATAGGGGCTTTTATGAAAAGGTTATCCAAGTTTTTTTTGATCATGTGCAGATTATCTCTGGTTCGGGATAGCGTCGCTTCCGTCTGACGTATCTGAGTTACAGATGAAATAGAATCAAACCGATTAGACTCGATTTGTATCGCTCTATTGTCCAATAAGCGATTGAATTCTCTTTTAAGGTTCAAATATTCCTGTTCTGAGATGATACTTTCCTCATAAAGCTTTTTACCTCTTTCATAGGCATCTTTCGCCGCATCTATCTGGTAGTCGAGTTGCAACAGGCTACGTTTTAAATCGAATTGATTTCGCTGGAGCGAGAGTTTGGTGTTTTCCAATTCATTTACCAGCCTAAATGCTTGTGTTTCTTCTCTTACAAAATTTTGTAGCAGTGCATTGTTAGCCAGCTCAAGAATGGTGTCTCCCTCTTCTACCAAAATTCCACCCTCATGATGCTTAATGGAAACGATACCTCCTTCTATTGCATCTAGCCGGATGGTTTTGATGGGAAGAACATGTCCATCTACAGGAATGTATTCTCGAAACTCTCCTTTGAAAACTGTTGATATATTGATTTTACTACGCTCTACATTCAATCGTACACCTTCTCCCGAAATGATAAGATTGTAAACTATGAACATAAAAAAAAGTCCAATCGTAACATAAATGCCGATCTTCTTGGCTGTCCATTTTTTTTTCTTGATTTTTTTGTCCATTAACGAAAAATCTTTTCAAGTCTTCAATCAACTAGATGCCAATAAGGATGCCACTAATCATAAAATTCTGCTTATCAAGCACTTAAAAATAAGACTTAAAATTATAGAGGTTATAGGCTGTACACTTCGATACAATAAACTGTTCGGAAACGATCGCCACTTCATTATTAGCTAACCGCTTTCAGAAAAACAATAAAAGGCTCATGAATTTCTTCTTAAACCCTTCAATTAAAAAAATGAAAATCTACTGTCAATTATAATTAAAAATAAATTAAGAAAAACAGGAAAATAAGTTAAGTACTACTTAGTATAAGGAGAATACTCTCTCATGACACGCTCAATCGGGTTTTTCCTCCGTAAACTCTTAGGTGTTTGGTCAATATTTTATTGAATAAACTCAGGAGGACTATTAAGCTTTCTAAAAGGGAACTGGTAGCTATTGAGGAAAAACCATTTGAAGATCCTAATAAGAAGAGAAAGGGCAAATCTTTAGTTTATATCGTTTCTACTTCTAATTAGAAAAGAATTGGGTATGTTTCGGTCAACTTCAGACCGCAGAAAAAAGTAATGAAATCATCGGTATTCCAGAGCTGCTTGATTTTCTCTTCCTTGAAGGAGCAGCGATTACGTATTGATGCGATGGGTTGTCAAACAGAAATAGCTAAATGGATTCATGATAAAGAATCGATTATTTCTTTACTGGCAAAAACAATCAAAAAGCACTTTAAGGAGAAATAGATAACCTCTTTACCCTTAAAAAACCATCTTCAGATCATATCATGACACTATTGATCATGGAAGAGTTGGAGTAAGAAAATGTGAATGTATCCATGTCCTCCATTTTCTTGGTGAAGGTAAACAAAAGTCCTTTAATAGTATAGAGGCTGATCTTCTTGTCTACCCACTTTTTCTTGATTTTTTTGATCACCTATGAAAAACCTTTTTAGTTCTTCAATCGACCACAGCAATAAGTATGACATTAATTTATAAGATTTTACTTTAGTTAATTACCTAAAAATTAAACCCAATATTTGAAATGGTGACCTGCGCAATTCGACACAATAAACCGTTTGGAAAACCGACACCAAATAGCGTTTAAAGACCACTCTGCGAGACATAAAAAACGTTTAGGAATCTCTCCCTAAACCCTTTCTATTATGAAATTCAAGACCTAAAAACCTATGTAGGTATACAAAAAATAAAATAGATACTGCTTAGTGCCGTGGCAATACTTTAGCAAATGACTTTATATTTATAAAATACGATAGCAAAACTTCGACTTAACCTAAATGCATTTTTTAATTTAAGAGATTCACGGTTTAACGATTTGAGCCAAAGGGACGTTAGCTAAAGCATCGAACTTATCCATGAAATAAGATTTTTAGGCTTTTGCATTTAAAAAATTTTTCATCAAAATAAGTTCTACTGAAGTCGTGATTTATCGTTATTTTGAAAATAAATATCGGTTTTTGATTTCCCTAACTACCTAGCATGGGACTATTTGGAACATTGCATGTCCGTATGAGACTCACAATATTGAAGGTCCAAAAGAAAAGCCAAAAATTATTAAGATTCATCATAAAAGAGCTAGAGGACGATCACCAAATTTCGCATGTAAGTGAAATAGCCCTTCAAAAAGTAGTTATTCAAGAGTCTGAAAAAACGTATTTAACTAAAAGTGTAGACTTGGACAACAAAGAGAATTTTTTTAAGGGGTATGCGTCTCTATATGTTGCGACTGCTGAGTTCGTGAAAAATAAACTCTGATTTCGAATACTCACATTCACATATTAGCACATCTTTCTACACTATCTGACGTTAAAAAAAGGAAAAGTTTTTTTCAACAAAATTTCAATTTCATATCTACCCTCATCTTCAAAACGATTTTTAAATGAACAATCAGCAAATCATGCGCTGCCTTCAAGAATGTGCGAGTAAGTTAAAAATAGACCTCAATATGACCAATTTAGGCTTATTAGATGTTATTCCAAGAAACTATTCGAACAATGAAATTTTTGAATTTCAAAAAGATTTAATAGAATCTGCAAATAATGTGGGAATTGTACTCTTAGAAAAGCATTTAGACTATAGAACGCTTAGAGACCTGATTACTGATAGTCGAACTCCACTTATAGTTTTTATAGAGCATGAAGGGTTTTATCCAGCGTTCATCCGAGCGGAGAAAAAAGGAATATTTCTTGAATTCGTTACCATTAATGGTGAACTCAATACTAAGCAAGTAGAAGATTACAACAGTATTAACTTCTCGACTAATGGAAAAGGTGAGGTCCTCACACTCTCGTGCTTTACATATCAAAACTTCTTAAATAGCGGTCAGGAAGACGAAAAAAAATCCTCCTTCCGACGGCTTTTTCAGTTGCTATCAGCAGACCGAAAAGACATCTTCTTTGTGTATATCTATGCCGCCATGATTGGTTTGGTCAGTTTAACACTCCCCCTAGGCATTCAAGTCGTGGTAGAATTAATTTCAGGGGGCGTAGTTTTCAGTTCTGTGTACCTATTGATAGGATTAATCATTGTAGGCACACTTGGAACTGGAGTATTACAAGTATTGCAGATCACTATTGTGGAGTATCTGCAGCGAAGATTATTTACTAAAGCTGCATTTGAATTTGCCTTTCGAGTTCCAAGAATAAAGATGGAGGCAGTAATGAACTTACATATGCCTGAACTAATGAATCGCTTTTTTGATGTTTTAACATTACAAAAAGGATTGCCGAAAATCTTAATCGACTTGTCTACGGGTATTATTCAAATCCTTTTTGGTTTGCTTTTACTCTCGTTTTATCATCCGTTTTTTGTTGTATTCGGCTTGGGGCTTCTGGGGCTACTTTTTCTAATCTTCTACCTAACTGGACCAAAAGGCCTGAAAAGCTCTATCAAAGAATCAAAATATAAATATAAAGTGGTGTACTGGCTTGAAGAAATGGCCAGAACATTGTACTCATTCAAGCTCGCTGGAAATACAATTCTACCACTTAGAAAAACCGATTATTTAGTCAACAATTATCTGAAAAACAGGAGTCATCACTTCAAAATTCTTATTTCACAGTATTCTTTTATCCTGCTATTCAAAGCGTTGATTACTGGAGGGCTGCTAATTCTGGGCACAATACTGGTGGTAAATAGAGAAATAACTTTGGGACAGTTTGTGGCATCTGAGGTAATCATCATTTTAGTACTTGCGTCAGTTGAAAAAATAATCATGTATATGGATGTAGTGTACGATATGCTTACCGCCGTCGATAAAATATCGTATGTTACTGACCTTCCCTTAGAAAGGAGTGGAGGAGTAGATATTCCTGAGTCCCAAATCAAAGATGGATACCATGTAGTTCTTGAAGATGTTTCATATACCTACCCTATGGCTGAAACACCTTCCTTAAAGAGTATTTCTTTAGACATACCCAAGAAAGCTTCGCTATGCGTAAGTGGCGGTAGTGGATCAGGAAAGACAACATTAACTAACATCATTGCAGGAATTCACCAAAAATTTAGTGGTATCATGACTTATAATGATTATTCATTACGTGATTTAGACACCACATACATTCGTGATAGAATCGGGAAAAATGTATCGCAGGAGGATATTTTCGAGGGTTCCATTCTGGAAAATATTTTGGTTGGCAAGCCTACTTCGAATATAAACAATGCACTGGATGCGATTAAGGAAGTAGGACTCATGAATGACATAAACCGCCTGCCAGATGGTCTCAACACCCAGGTTTTAAGCGGAGGAAAAGGTTTCTCCTCTTCTTTCGTCAATAGGTTGATCTTAGCAAGGTGTCTTGCTAAGTGCCCTGCCATGCTCATCCTAAATGACTTCTTCAACAACTTTACTAAAGGAGAACGACTGAAGCTGATCGAGATGTTGACAAACAGCGAAAAGAACTGGACATTGATCGTGGTTTCAAATGACCCGCTTGTAATGGCTACTTGCGATCAGGTCTTATTTCTGGAAAATGGCGAGGCAAAGGCCATCGGATCATTTGAAGAATTAATTAAGCAAGAGGATATACTTAAAGACATCTACTAATGGAGCAAATAAATAAATTATTCGACTCTCAATTATATTCTTTGAGAATACTGAAAACCCCTCAAGTAGGTCGTACGGTAGCAAAGGTTTTACTTGTTTTTGTAGGGATTTTTATTGTTTTTTTATTTCTTCCTTGGCAACAGAATATTCGAGGAAATGGTACACTCACTGCATTAAATCCTAAAAATAGACCTCAGATGATCGAATCGACCATTGCTGGACGAATAGTGAACTGGAATGTATTGGAAGGGCAGTACGTGAATACTGGTGATACTATTTTAACTATAACAGAAGTAAAAGATAAGTTCTTTGATCCCGAACTGATTATAAGAATGAGAGAACAACTTGATGCCAAAAAGAATGCAGCAGATGCAAAAAATAGGAAAACTGATGCCTTGAGAAGACAAACTCAAGCATTACAAAATGCACTGGTAGTAAAGAACTCACAAGCACTTAATAAGTTAAACCAAGCTAAACTAAAACTAGAAGCAGACAGTTTAGGCTATTTGGCAGAAAAAATCAACTTCAGTAATGTAAAGAGTGTGTTTAATCGAAATAAAAAACGGTTCGAAGCTGGAAATATCACGCTTACCAAGTTTCAGGAAATAGAGACGAAGTACCAAACCGGCAATGCAAAGCTTATCAAAGTCGAAAATGAATGGCTTCAAAAGAAGGCAGACCTCGCAAATGCCAACCTAGAGTTGGCTTCGATAGAGGCGGAATACATGGATAAAATCAGCAAAGTGCAATCAGATTTAAATGAAACCATCGCAAGTCTAAACGAAACAAAAGCTGAAGTTTCCAAGATGGAAAATGAGCTTACCAACGTAAAGGTGCGTCAATCACAATATCAAATCATTGCGCCACAGTCAGGATACTTAGTTCGGGCAGTTAAAGTGGGCATCGGGGAGACGATTAAAGAAGGTGATGCAATTGCAACTATTCTACCAGAATCCAATGATATAGCTTTTGAAATGTACGTTAAAGCAATGGATATTCCATTACTAGACATAGGAAGAAAGGTGCGAATTGAGTTTGATGGGTGGCCGGCACTTGCATTCTCAGGATGGGCAAATGCCTCTATCGGAACATTTGGAGGAGAAGTGGCCATAATTGATCGTGTAGAAAGTAGAAATGGTCTATTTCGGATCATCATAAAACCAGATCAGAACGATGAAAGTTGGCCTGATCAGCTCAGATTAGGTTCAGCAGCGAAAGGTTGGGTAATGCTCCACGATGTTCCAATCTGGTACGAGATTTGGCGAAATATGAACGGCTTTCCCGCTACACTGTATGAAGAGGAAATACCTTCATTAAAAGGTAAGAAAAAATGAAAAAATTAGGGTTTAGCCTCCTCATGCTTTCGGGGCTATTTAGGGTACATGGTCAAGCAGACTCAGTCTGGTCAAAAGATACCATTGTACTCTCGCTAGAGAACGTTATCAAAATGACACTGTCCTTCCATCCAATTGTAAAGCAAGCAGAACTCTTTAGCCATGATGCAAAGGCCAACCTTCGCATGGCTCGAGGGCAATTCGACCCTAAGCTGGAAGTAGATTACAATCTGAAAAATTTCCAAGAAAAAGAATACTATGACTTGCTTACCACTACTTTCAAAGTCCCGACTTGGATCGGCTTGGATCCCAAAGCGGAATTTGTTCGAAATCAAGGGGATAATGATGGCGAGTTTCTGAACGATCAAAATTCCATCCCAGAAGAAGATGGGTCTAAACAACTACAGCTAAGCATAACCATCCCAATTGGTAAGGGACTCTTTTTTGATGAAAGAAGAAACGTTATCCGTCAGGCAGAGGGGTTCACACAAATTGCGGAAGCTGAAAGAGTGAAAGCAACCAATAAAATTCTTTTGACCATCATCAAAAATTATTGGGAATGGTATGTTTCATACCAGCAGTTTATTCTGCTTACACAAGCTATTGACCTTTCTCAAGATCTTTTTGACAGAACCATCATCGATTACGAATTTGGTGAGGCCGCCGTGGTAGATACCCTCCAAGCCAAGATTAACCTACAGAAACGTACCGTTGATTTTAGAAAAGCCCAAGCTGATTTTGAGGTTGCAAAGTTGAATTTAAGTAACCATTTGTGGACTGAAAACCTTACTCCTTTAGAGATCCAAGGAAACGTAGTGCCCAACTCAGAAAGCCTATTCCAAACACCTCTTGAAGAATCACTAAAAGCTGATATTGACTTTGCTCTGGAGAATCATCCCGAAATCAACAAGCTTGAAGGCAAAAGAAGCCAACTTGATGCGGGTCTTAAATGGGCGAAAGAAAACCTAAAACCACAGTTAGACTTGTCATACTCTTTCATCAATGCACCAATCAACCAAAATTTTGAATCAAAGACTTTAATATTTCATGATAACTATAAGTTTGGATTAGATTTTTCACTTCCAATTTTTTTAAGAAAAGAGAGAGGAAAGCTGCAACAAACAAGACTCAAAATCCAAAGCAATGAATTTGAAATGGCTACCAACCAGTTAGCAATCAAAAATGACGTAATTGCGTTATATATCCAAAGCAATGCGCTTGAGGATCTTCTTGGACAGTACGCCGGGGTGTCTGATAACTACAGAAGGTTATTAGATGCAGAAATCATCAACCTCCAAAATGGAGAAACAGACCTTTTCAAACTGAATATTCAACAAGACAAATACATTGAGGCACAAAATGAGTACTATGATGCCTTGATCAAGTGGGAAAAAAGCAAGGTCGAGTATAACTTCACAGTTGGCATGCCTTTTCTAGGTGTCCAATAGGTGCTCGTTTTCCAGTATTTTATTCAAATAAATGTTCGGTTACGGACAATTATTATTCATGAAAACATTCCTAATTTTAAGGAATCGACTCTTTAGATAGTTGGCACAACTATAGTACCTGTAGGAAAAAGAATAAATCAGATGGAAGAACAAATTAATAAAATCTTAATTATTGATGACGATGAAGATGTGCTACTGGCCGCTAAGATGCTACTAAAGCGTCACATCAAAGAAGTGGTCATAGAGAAAGACCCTAGGAAAATTCCTTTTCTACTCAATAATGACGCCTACGATTTGATCTTGTTAGACATGAATTTTAGCCAGGATACCACAAGTGGAAAAGAAGGGTTTTATTGGTTAGAGCAAATTATTGAAAAAGACCCACAAGCCGTGGTCATCCTTATTACCGCATTTGGTGATGTTGAGATGGCCGTAAATGCGTTAAAAGCAGGTGCCACTGATTTTGTTTTAAAACCATGGCAAAATGAAAAATTGTTGGGTACACTATCTAGTGCTGCCAAACTGAAAAAAAGCTACAAAGAGGTATCACAACTAAAGCAGACTAGCAAAACACTGCAAGCAGATAGCCGAAAAGCTTTCAAGGATATCATCGGGGAAAGTGTTGCGATTAAAAAAGTCTTCAAACTAATTGAAAAAGTCGCTTCGACAGATGCAAATATTTTAATCCTTGGCGAAAATGGAACGGGTAAAGAATTAATTGCCAGAGCCATCCATGAAAAATCTTTACGAAAAGATATGCCATTTATCGAAGTGGATATGGGAGCCATCACCGAGTCTTTATTTGAAAGCGAACTGTTTGGACACAAGAAAGGGGCTTTTACCGATGCAAAAGAAGATCGAGCTGGAAGGTTCGAAGTAGCCACTGGCGGCACGCTTTTTTTGGATGAAATCGGGAACCTAAACCAACCACTACAATCGAAACTACTCACAGCTATTCAGAATAGAAAAGTAACACGAATAGGAACCAATCATGAAATACCCGTAGATATTCGCTTAATAAGTGCTACCAATATGCCAGTTTATGAAATGGTGAATGAAAATACTTTTAGGCAAGATCTCCTCTATAGGATCAACACCGTTGAAATTCAGCTCCCTCCCCTTCGAGAGCGCATGGAAGACGTAGAGGAACTTTCCAATCATTTTGTAAAAATGTATGCCACCAAATACCGAAAAAATATTTCGGGAGTAGCTTCGTCCACAGTGTCAAAACTTCAGAGATATCCATGGCCAGGAAATATACGAGAGTTGCAACACGCCATTGAGCGGGCAATCATCATGAGTGATAATAGCCAACTGATGCCAGAAGATTTTTTCTTCCTAGCGCAAAAACCTGACGCTAACGTAAGTCTTGAGCCAGACTCCTATAACTTAGAAGATATGGAAAAAGCCATGATCCAAAAGGTGATCAATAAGCACGAAGGAAACATATCGAAGGCCGCCAAGGAGCTTGGGCTTACCCGTGCCTCCCTCTATAGAAGACTCGAAAAGCATGATCTTTAAATCCTTTAAGTTTCAATTGTTAGCCAGAATAGCGGTATTGGTTCTGACTATATTTTTGTTTACATCGCTCTATTATTCTGAGTCCTACTTTTTCTCAAAGCTTCTTGTGTTTGTCATCTGTGCGATTGAGGTCTACTACCTTCATCATTTTTTAGAAAAATCAAATCGTGAGATTGTGCATTTTCTAGAAAGTATTCACTTCGACGATTATACGAACATCTACCCAGAACAAAAAAGTGCTTCCAGTAGAGATTTGCTCTATCATGAGTTTAATAAAATTTTAAAAAAATTTAGGGAAATACGTGCAGAAAATGAGGCCCAGCATCAATACCTAAAAACGATTGTTCAGCATATAGGCATCGGCATTATCACTTTTGATGGCAAAGGAGACATTCAAATTATGAATAATGCCTCCAAAAAATTGCTTGGAATGAATCTTATCAAAAACATTAATCAGATCGTACGCAAACATCCAAATCTCTCTGAATCTTTTACGGAGCTCAAAACGGGTGGCAAAGACCTAGTTAAAATCACAAAAAATGATGATGAGGTCTATCAAATCGCTGTATATGCCATAGAACTATCGCTTAGAGGAAAGGCATTTAAATTGGTGTCGCTGCAAAACATCCAGTCTGAGCTAGAAGAAAAAGAGATGGAAGCATGGCAAAATCTTATCCGTGTTTTAACACACGAGATCATGAATTCTGTGACCCCCATTTCTTCGCTTGCCGCCACAATGGAAGCCGAGCTAAATAGATTTGTCGAAGCTGGATCAGATATTGGTCAAATTCAGAGCGATACTGTCGAAGACTTTTACTTGTCAGTGAGAACCATTCATAATAGAAGTGAGAGCCTCATTAAGTTTGTTTCCGACTTCCGAAACATGACACGGATAAAGCTCCCCGAGTTAGAATGTATAAAAGTGGAAGAAATTATTTCTCATGTACTCCTGCTTTTGCGTCAGGATGTAGAATCGAATGGTATTAGTGTGGAAGTTTTAGTAGAGCCCGACCTCATGATCAATATAGATAAAGAGCAGATCGAGCAAGTGATTATCAACGTAGTGAAAAATGCGATTCAAGCACTGGTTCAAGGGGAAAAAGAACTTAAATCTTTAACAGTAAAGGCGATGCCCTATCCATCAGGTGGGGTCTATATCAGCATAGCAGACAATGGAACTGGCATTGAAGAAGAAGCCCTTAAAAAGATATTCATTCCTTTCTTCACTACAAAAAAGAACGGCTCTGGAATAGGCCTAAGTCTTTCCAAACAAATCATGCGAAACCATGGAGGTAACATTTCGGCAAAGTCTAAAATAGGAGAAGGCACTGAGTTTCTACTTAAGTTTACCTCTTAAGTAGCAAATAAAAATTAGTGCGTTTTAGATGGACTTATAAAATTATCGTTAAGCGCCAACGACCTACATGAAATTTATCTTTTTCGTACAAGGAGAGGGTCGAGGTCATATGACCCAAGCCATTTCTCTTTTTCAGATTCTGACTAAAAACGGTCATGAAATTTCGCATGTGATTGTCGGAAAAAGTAAACGGCGAACACTCCCCCATTTTTTTAGAAAAAACATAAAAACAACCATCTCTCAGTTCGAGAGTCCAAACTTTGTAACAGATAAAAAAAGTAAATCGATAAGTATTTTAAG
The DNA here is from genome assembly GCA_964289745.1 of uncultured Ekhidna sp. Classification (GTDB taxonomy): domain Bacteria; phylum Bacteroidota; class Bacteroidia; order Cytophagales; family Cyclobacteriaceae; genus Ekhidna. Next base: position 405,181 of record CAXYMM010000002.1, on the reverse strand, counting down.
AACCCTTTTTGTAAACATCTCCAAGACGGGTACATTCCTAAGAAGTGTAAAGAAAATAGACCAAATCGTGAAGCAAGAACAACCTGATTCCATTATCAATTTTTACGATTTTTTAGGGGGACTCTATTTCCTCTTAGGTAAAAGAAAACCTAAACACATCGCATTGGCACACCAATTTTTACTTAATCATAGCGAATTTGAGTTTCCGAAAGGAAGGATTTATGATCGCATCTTTTTGCTAGTTGGAAACAAACTAGCGGGCTACAGGGCAGAAAAGCGATTGTGCCTTTCTTTTCGACCCATGAAAGATGAAAAGAAAAAGCGCATCTTCGTGATTCCTCCACTCCTAAGAGAAGATGTAAAAAAAATGAACGCCACACAAAAGGAGCACTTTCTCGTATATATGGTAAATCATGGCTACTCCGAGCAGGTAGAAGCCTTCCATGCAAAACATCCAAAAATTTCGATTCACTGTTTTTGGGACAAAAACAATGCGCCTAAAGAAGTACAAGTGGATAAAACCCTGACTTTTCATGCGTTAGATGATAAAAAATTTATTGAATATATGGCCAGCTGCAAGGGGTATTTAACAACAGCTGGATTCGAATCTGTTTGTGAGGCCATGTACCTAGGTAAGCCCGTCTTAATGATCCCTGTGCAAGGTCACTATGAGCAATCATGCAATGTGCTTGATGCCCAGAGAGCCGGTGCCGGTATTTCGAGTATCTATTTTGACTTAGAGCAACTTTTAAATTATCTTCCTGCTTATAAAGATATAAGTACTTCTTTTCAAGATTGGGCTTCTAAAACCGAACAAATGTTAATTGAATCGATAACCGAAGATGATTCCTAGATATTCCGACAATCCATTTCACCAAATAATGAGTGTAGCAGACTATACCAGAGCAAATATCATTCTTTATTCAATTATTGCTATTTTTTCCGTAGTCCAATATGAGCTAGCGGTATCACTAAACTATAAATCAATCCAATTTTCTAACACGCCTATCTCTATACCAGAAAGGGCTTTAGCTATCGTTTTTGACTTTCAAAATAACGTTGCTTGGATATATATCATGGTGATGCACCCTCTAAAACAAAACCACAGGAAAGAATTAGCAAAATATATTGCAAGGGAAGAGGTCGAACAAACGATGAAATACCAAAATAAAACTTGACATCTTCACCAGATAATGCTAGGAAAAAACCTTTAAGAAATACACGAGAAAAAATAGTGGATAATTTTCATCACATTGAAATGGAAAAACTCATTAAAGAACGCTGTGAACTACAGCGAAAAGCAGAGCAAATGAAGAATACAGTCTTCCCTTACCACTACAATTATTTCACTACTGTTTTCTTATGGCTTTTTGCAATATGCCTTCTTTTCTCGTTAACATCTGTTGTGAGGCGAGAGGTTATTTTTATGGCAATTCACATCACATTTATCTTTACTCTTTTGAAAAAATTGGGGTCAGCTACTAAAATTCCTTTTAGAAATAGAGCAACACATGCCCCTATTTCTCTCATTACCAGAGCCATTGAAATCAACCCATTGGGTATAATTAGAAGCACCCCCTTCCCAGTTCCTTTACATTTAAGAACAGAAAGTCTCAGCTTAAAATTCATGAATTAGTGCATGGCTATTATCAGTAAGAAAAAAGAAATTATCCCTATCAGTGATACGCTGCGTACTTACATAAAAAAGTACGATCGAGAAATCGACCTTCCCATTTTCTACTCTGACTTGCTTCGCTACGATAATTCCATTCCCCAATACGATAAGTCAGGTCAGGATACGCTTTGGGAAACAGTCTTTTATCCACAAGCAGATATGGAGGCTATTTATATTTCCCTAAAGAAAATATACGCCATTATGAAATCAAGTGGGGACTTATCCGTCATGGATCACCTCAATATAGATCGTGTAGACTTATGTATTTATGGAAATACACAGCCTTTTAGAATTCGCGTCGTAAATAAAATAAACGATAACTTCGATTATTTCTACATTAAAAATGCTGATGCGTCAAGGGTTTATGGATTAGAACTAGAACATCTACTCTCTCCAAATAAGATCAAATATGGGGTAAACAAAGAGACACTAATAGAGGAACACATTGTAGGAGTCCCTGCAGAGCTCTTTATTAAAAAATATTTAGACGACCCAAACCTCAATCAAATCCGCCTTGCGAAAGAATTCGTAAAGTTCAATGAAAGATGTTTTGTTAGGCTACTGGGCGATATGCACTCCAGTAATTTTGTTATTGATATCACCCCAGATTTTGAGGATGTAGACTATAGATTACGGGCTATCGATTTCGACCAGCAATCTTATGAGGGGCGCAAAGCAATTTATTTGCCTCAGTATTATGCACAAAACAATCCGATCATTAAGTTGGGTCTCAGACACATGACACCTGAAACCATGCGTCAGTATCAGCGTGAGGAGCGATCTAACATTGCCAATCGGGTACGGGTAGAAAATATTCGAATCAAAGACCTATTAAGTGCAATGAAGCACGATAAGCTTTCTAACAGAGGAAATATTGACAGCCTGGCAAAGGAGTTAGCAGATTTTTATGAAGATCCCGATTTTCTTAGATGTACTAAAATGGGCGAAATAGTGGAAATGAGTTTGCAGATGCTTGAACGAAAACCAAACCTTTATAAGAATTATTAACTTAAGAAGACCCCTTCCCCTGAAATCACTTGAACATGCTCATTTATCGTAGTCGCAAGTTCATAACCTTTATAGTTTGCATAGATCGGAAACTGCCCGTGCATTCTCAATACCAAAACAGCCGTTTCCACTTTCTTTACATTTAATGCCATAAGCTTGCTAAGGCAGTAGGCCAAGGTTTTCCCAGTATTCAATACGTCATCACAAAGTACCACCGACATACCCTCCAGCTTGGTAATAGCTCCATCCAATGTTATCTCTTTGCTCAATGGATTTTCCTTGTCTAGCATTATGGTACAACAATTAGATTTCCTTCCCGATATCTCTGCTAGCGTTTGATCGATTTCCTCAGCTAGCGTTCTACCGCCCCTATCAACTCCAACGAGTGCTATCTCCTCCCCTATATTGTTTTCATAAATCTGATACGCTAAACGCTGAACGATCTGATCCACTTTAGAAGAAGTTAAAATTTGATTATTATTCATTTTAGGATAGCGGCATCACCTTACTGTCCTTGAAAGTAGAGAGGATAATCAGCGATTGCAAGCCATCTACCACATCGATCTCAGAAACTTTTTCCAACATCAGCTTTTGATAAGACTGAATATCACGAGCGATTATTTTTAAAAGAAAATCACCAAAACCGGTAATATGGTGACATTCAATCACCTCAGGAATGTTATTTATCTCCTTGAGAAAAAGATCAGTATTCTTCTTGCTATGTCCTTTCAGCGTTACCTGTACAAAGGTATGAACACCTAGACCTATTTTATCGGTATCTAGTTTTGCGTGGTAGCTTTTAATAATTCCAGAAGTTTCGAGTTTCTTCACTCGCTCTAACGTAGGAGCTGGAGAAAGTCCAATATCTTTTGAAAGTTGGGCATTGGTTATTTTTGCATTAGATTGTAAAGTCTCAAGAATTTTCTTGTCAATTTTATCAAGTTTCACTTTGGATGACTGTGATTTCATTTAGATGATTTTCTCCTATTATTAAACATTAACTGCTTCTTCAAACCAGCGGAAAGGAACAAAACATTATTTGCTTCAAAGCTAATAACTTTAGTGATTATTTGGATTTCCAATCAATTAAATACCCAAATCTATAATGATTCATTGTTACCAAATGCTTAATAATTTTAGTGTTTTATAATTTTTCTTTGGAAGTTTCTGTCTCCTAGCTTTATCAAAATAAAGTAAATTCCATTTTACAGACTTGAAATAGGAATCAGGTAGTTGCCCGAAAATGAATGGATCAATGGAAATGTGGCATGAAAGGTTTACGATACATGGCACTCGCGATTCCTTCCATCATGGTGCTAATTGGGGAGCAAAGACACCTTCGAAGATGGTATAATTGGTTTTCTGGCTTCACCCTAAGAGGGTTGGATAGCAAAACGCTCTTAGTTGATTGATGATGGAGCACTCCTAAAAAACCAGAAAAAGCGGTAAGAAAAATGCTAAAAGTTTTGGCTAATTAAAAGACCGCAACTCCTTACGTGCTTCTTTATGTGCATCATGACTTCTCTTTGCTGCACTCTTTACCTTCTTGAAGTACTTCTTTGCTAGCTTATCCTCTCCTTGCCGCTTGGCGATTTTACCTAAGTGTAACAATGAATAAAAATAATATCCCATCTTGGTCGCATTGGCTTCTTCTGCGTAGACTAATCCTTTTTCATAATACTTTTTGGCCTCATCATCGTTATTTTGTCTCTCACAAACCTGCCCAAGAAAAAAGCAGGCATACCGCCCACTATTAGCCTCATAACCCGCCTTACCACTATCAATATTTTGCAAAATCTGTAAAGACTCGTTAACGGCATCCGACCGCTTTCCCGCCTGATAAAGCAATCTTGCATAATACCTATGAAAATAAGGATTATTAGGATAGTCTTCACGCAATATTTTTCCAACCCTTAAAGCCTCAGGTAAATTTCTATCTTCTGCGGAAGATAGAATGCGCATTAAGTAAAATTGAGCCTCAGTGCGAGAGTAAAAAGCATTCCGGGTCACCGTTATCAACTGTTCAATACCCAACTTCTTATCTCCTCTCGGAAAAAACATCATCAAAGGGCGAAGTAGTGGATACTCTTCGCGAATCCATTGTGCATAATAATTGAATAGGGCATCTCCAAAAAGTAATTCTGGACTATAATCTTCGTGTCCCTGACATTCTTTCAAGTATTTTAAAGATCGACTTCCTGCTAAAGCTGCTTTTCTATATTCCCTCCGCTCAGCGTATAGGCGTCCTTCAAAGGCGTAAGCTGCGGCCAAGAAAAAGGATCCTTCTATTTCATTATACTTTTTTTTGATACTTTGCGCTAGGACTTTTGTGGTGTCCATGTAAGCAATAAACGCTTTGTCATACTCTGTTTCTTCATAGTTTGGTACAATCTGCCACCAATAATTAAGCCCTTTTAATAAATAAGGAAGCGGATGCCACGGATACTTTTTTTGTAAATAATTAAAATGGCTTTGTGCTTTTTGAAACTCAAAATTGTACATAGAATTAACCGCCTCGGTAGATTCCACCTGAATAAAAGGATTGCGTAAAAGACTATAAGCCAGAGTGTCTTTATCCATTTTCCCTTGCCCCTTCGCCAGTCCCGAAACCAGAAGAAGACTAACCCAAATAATATTTTTTAGATTCGTTTGCATTTTAATCCAAAACTAAATGACAGATCGCTTAAAGCACCACCGACAAGAATTTCTCAACAATTGGTTTTCATTCAGCCCCCATTGGCTATTTGCCCTCATAGCTTTAACGTACGCAATACTATTCTATATAAAACGAATTTTCATTATCGACGAAATTGCAGCTTTCGAAGTACTAAATGAACGAGGCGATATGTGGATGTTTGATGTATTTTATAGCATCCAATACATGAGTATACCAATTTTCTTGATGTGGAAGTGGACGTGGACTACATTATTACTCTGGATAGGCTGCTTTATGTACGGCTATCGCATTTACTTTGCACAGCTTTGGAAGCTAGTAATGTTGGCAGAGATTCTTTTTTTCATTCCTGAAATACTCAAAGTGATATGGTTACCCATCTTTTATACCGATCCTAACTACTTTGACTATCAGGCATTTTACCCATTATCAGTACTTCACTTTTTTGACCATACCTATCTAGATCAGCGATGGATTTACCCACTTAAATCATTGAACCTATTTGAACCTATCTATTGGATACTTTTGGTAATTGGTATTTACTTTATTTCTAGCAAAAAACTGAAGACTTCATTTCTGATTGTATTTAGTTCTTACGTTCTATTCTTTTTTCTTTGGATAGGCTTCTATCTACTCGTTTATTGATAAAAAAGTCGCTGAATACGATCATGCCAAAAAAATAGCCCTTCATAAGTTTCTTTTCGTCAGGAAGTCCCAGAGTACCACGCCAATGCTTACCGAAACATTTAGTGAGTGTTTGGTGCCATATTGAGGTATTTCAAGTACAATATCTGCTTTTTGGACTAGCTCATCGTTTATCCCAAACACTTCATTTCCAAAAACAAACGCATACTTTTGGTTCTTCTTCACATTAAAATCGAGAAGAGAAATGCTTTCATCTACCTGCTCTATGGCTACAATCATGTAACCCTCTTTCCTCAGCTGATTCGTGCAATCTTCAATATTTTCTACGTGATCCCAGCTTACAGTATCCTGAGCCCCAAGAGCTGTTTTATTAATCTCACGGTGAGGAGGCTTTGCGGTGATGCCACATAGGAATATTTTTTCGATTATAAAGGCATCCGCAGTGCGAAAAACAGAGCCCACATTCATGGCACTGCGAATATTGTCCAAAATCAAAACGGCGGGTTGTTTTGGTGTTTTTTTAAATTCATCTGTCGAAAGCCGATTGAGCTCCTCATTCCTTAGTTTCCTCATTTGTTATCCCTAATATTGTAAATCATTAATCATTAAAATTAGTCTCATCTATCTTATGGCGGGAAGCAAATCAGATAAGGAAACCCCTTTGATGAAGCAATACAATCAAATTAAAAGTCGCTACCCGGATGCTTTGCTACTGTTTAGAGTTGGCGACTTTTATGAAACGTTTGGAGAAGATGCAGTAAAGACCAGTAAAACACTCGATATCGTACTCACAAAAAGAGCTAATGGGTCTGCTTCTGAGATTGAGTTGGCAGGATTTCCTCATCATGCCATGGACGCATATCTTCCTAAATTGATCCGAGCTGGCAATCGAGTGGCCATTTGCGATCAGCTAGAAGACCCAAAAAATGTAAAAGGTATAGTAAAGCGAGGCGTTACCGAATTGGTAACGCCAGGGCTGTCTTTTAATGATAATGTGTTAGAGACACGAAGGAATAATTTTTTAGCATCGCTCTTTTACGAAAAGGAGCAGGCAGGTGTGGCTTTTCTTGACCTCTCAACAGGGGAATTTATGATCTCTTCCGGAACGATTGAGTACGTGGATAAGCTCATTCGAGGATTCCAACCTTCTGAAATAATTTATCAAAAAAAAGTAAAAGAGTGGTTCAATGATGCCTATGGAGACCAATTTTCCTCTTTTCCGCTGGAAGAATGGATTTTTAGTAAACAGTACGGGTATGAAAAACTGACTCAGCACTTTAAGGTATCTAACTTAAAAGGATACGGTATAGAGGAAATGGATGCTGCGATTCTGGCTGCGGGCGCTGTGCTTTATTACCTTGAAGAAACCGAACACAAGGAAGTAAATCACATTAAGTCAATCTCTAGAATCGATGAGAATAAGTTTGTTTGGCTGGATCGGTTTACTATTCGAAATCTAGAACTTTTACAATCATCACAACCTGATGGTATTTCGCTTTTAGATTCGCTCAATCAAACGCTCACTCCCATGGGAGGACGGCTACTTAGAAAGTGGGTGGTACTGCCACTGAAGAATAAGACCGAGATCGATCAACGGCTAGACGTGGTAGAGAAGTATCTACAGGATGATGGATTGAAAGAGAAAGTGTTCGAGCTACTCGATGGATTTGGAGACCTTGAGCGATTGGTAGGCAAGGTGGCTACCTCCAGAGTCAACCCCAGAGAACTTTTACAATTGAAGAGAAGCATCACTCGAATAGGCCCTATTCGAGAAGTGTTGATGGATAAGAATGAGTTCAATGCGTATTTTGATCTACTGAACCCCTGCGAAAATTTACTTGAAAAGCTTTCGAAGGAGCTAGATAAAGATGCCCCTCTTCAGTTGCATCAAGGAGGAGTAATTGCTGAAGGTGTCAATGCTGAACTAGATGAACTTCGCAATATTTCCACCAAGGGAAAAGATTTTTTGGCTGGCATTAGAAACAGAGAAGTAGAAAGAACTGGAATTAGTTCGCTTAAAATTGCCTTCAACAAAGTATTTGGTTACTATTTGGAGGTTTCCAATGCCCATAAAAATAAAGTACCAGAAGAGTGGATTCGAAAGCAAACACTCGTAAATGCCGAACGCTACATCACTGAAGAACTAAAGCAGTATGAGGAAAAAATATTAAATGCAGAAGGCCAGATTCAACAATTAGAGCATCGGCTGTTCCTAGAATTAGTCAATTTTACGCAAGCATACTTCGAAGCGATTCAGCAAAATGCAAGAGTCATAGCACAGCTGGATTGTTTACTTTGCTTTGCCAATCAAGCCAACACCTACCACTACACACGCCCTAACATCTCCGAAGAAAAGGAAATTGATATAAAAGAAGGGAGGCATCCAGTAATTGAACGTCATTTACCAAAGGAAGAGACCTACATCTCGAATGATGTATTGTTAAACAATAAGTCCCAGCAAATCATGATCATTACTGGGCCTAATATGGCAGGAAAGTCAGCACTACTTAGGCAAACAGCGTTGATCACATTAATGGCTCAAATTGGATCCTTCGTTCCTGCGGGCTATGCTAAGATTGGACTGGTAGATAAAGTATTCACTCGCGTAGGAGCATCAGATAACCTTTCGAGGGGCGAGTCTACTTTCATGGTGGAGATGACGGAAACGGCGAGTATTCTAAATAACCTGAGCGATAGATCACTAATATTGATGGATGAAATTGGGCGTGGCACAAGTACATACGATGGTATTTCAATCGCGTGGTCGATCGTTGAGTTTCTTCACAATCATCCCAAATCAAAAGCAAAAACGCTCTTTGCAACACACTATCACGAACTCAACGAATTGACGAATGACCTACCAAGGGTAAAGAACTACAACGTATCTGTAAAGGAACTGGAAAATAAGGTCATTTTCATGCGCAAACTTGTGGAGGGGGGTTCAGAACACAGTTTTGGCATTCATGTCGCCCAAATGGCTGGTATGCCTAACAAGATTGTTATTCGCGCAAATGAAATTTTAGGTCATTTGGAGAAAGACAAGCTTACGGAAAGTCAAAGAAAGAAATTAAATGAAATGCCAACAGAATGTTTCCAAATGAACCTCTTCGAAGAAGACCCAAAGATGAAAAGAGTATTCGAGGTTTTGAACGGTTTGGATATTGATGCCACTTCACCAGTCGAGGCGCTTCTCAAATTGAATGAAATAAAAGAAGTACTAAGGGGCGGTTAGGAAAAGAACATCAAAATATTCTTAATTTTTTTCTTCAGCAAGAACCAATTGAGGTAGTTCTAGATGTATTTTGAAATTATGCCATCGGACGACTGCATAAATCCCTTAAGTCGTTTATCCGTATTATCGACTTTCTGAATATAGAAAATCTTTTCTGCTTTTCGTTGTCCTCTAGAGGCATTGATTTTTTTATGTTCTAACTCTATCCTCTTACCTAAAGAAATGTGATTTCTATTGCTGTATAGCACTTCTGCATTATCAATTCACCTTCAAGAACATTTTAATCTCTTGTTTACTAACTCTACCTCGGGTATGTTTCCGTTTTACCTGAAAATGTCTAGATCAAGCAAGCCAATGGTCTGTCAAACTTTGTCGAAAATACTTTTGTGTACCCCATTTGAAAAAAGACAAAATCACGTCTTGATAACGTGGACTAACCGACCTTTTTATTGGTCTGAACATTGAGTAAGTTTATAAGCAAAAAGATTTCGACACAATGAAGGTAGAAGAACCAATTGAAGATATAATAAACGAACTGTATAAGTCTGAATCACAAATGATTAAGGGTGAAACCTTTAAGACCCTAAAAACATTTGCAGAAGGCAAATTCGACCTTGTAATTACTTCACCTCCATACAATGTTGGTAAGGAGTACGAGACAAAAAAATCCATAGAGAAGTATCTTGAAGAACAGGAAGCTGTAATTGAAGAACTTGTTCGAGTTACATCTGAAAAAGGAAGTATCTGTTGGCAGGTAGGAAATTATGTTGACAAGGGTGAGATTTTTCCGCTCGACATTTTTTATTACCAAATCTTCAAGAAGTATGGAATGAAGTTGCGAAACAGGATTGTTTGGCATTTTGGTCATGGACTTCATGCGTCCAATAGATTTTCAGGACGTTATGAAACTATTCTGTGGTTCTCAAAAACGGATGACTACATATTCAACCTTGATAACGTAAGAGTTCCTGCAAAGTATCCAGGCAAAAGACACTTTAAAGGGCCAAACAAAGGAAAGCTATCAGGAAATCCGAAAGGAAAAAACCCTTCAGACATTTGGGAAATTGTAATAAAAGATTGGGAAAAAGGACTTTGGGACATTCCGAACGTAAAATCTAACCACCCTGAAAAAACAGAACACCCTTGTCAGTACCCCGTAGAGCTTATAGAAAGATGCATTTTAGTTTTGACTGATAAGAGTAGTTGGGTGCTTGATCCATATGCGGGTGTAGGTTCTACCATGCTTGCCTCTTTGAAAAATGACCGTAATTCAATTGGAATTGAACGTGAAGCAAAATATGTTGCGACAGCTAAACAAAGAATAAATGACCTGAAAGTAGGGACATTGAAATTACGACCAATTAATAAACCAATTCATAAACCTAAGGCAAACGATAAAATCGCAAAAATGCCAAATGAATGGCAGTAAAACTCGTTGTTCAACGGTAACGGCAAGCATTAATGAAAATATCACAGACCTATTCACACCTAAATGGAGAAGAATACTTTATAGTTCATCATAACAAACTCTACAAAGAAATTAAATCGGTTATCTCTAACATAGACGCTAACAAATTCAGAACAAAAGTTAGCAAGGAGAAAACCATGAAGGGAAACAAACTCCTCAGCCCAGTTGACCTCAATAAAGAATTTGATCGTCAATTTCAAAAACTTGGTTGGGATGAGAGTAGATACTCCTATTATATCACACTTGATAGAGAACTCATGGAAAAAAGTGTTTTAATGCCGACTAAAAAGCAAAAACAATTTCTGATTGACAACGGTGAAGAGTCTCCGATTTTCAGTTATAACCAAACCGACTTCGTGAAAGACAAAATTGCCGTTGAAGTCCAGTTTGGTAAGTATTCATTTGTTGCCTACGACTTATTTGTAAAGCATATGCTATTCTATTCAGGTGGTGTCATAAACCTTGGAATCGAAATCTTGCCGACCAAAAAAATGCAGGCTCAAATGTCCTCAGGTATCGCTTACTATGAAGGTGAAGTTTACAACGTAATGAGACAAGGTCGAAACAGTCCACCAGTTCCGTTATTGATTTTGGGAATAGAACCATAAAAAAAGAAAAAACGGAAATAAAACTGAAAATTCAGGTTATTCCCGTTTAGTACCTCGGGCGGGACTTGAACCCGCACGGGCGCAATGCCCACAGGATTTTAAGTCCTGCGTGTCTACCAATTCCACCACCAAGGCAGATAACTCTATTTAAAAAAAGACGCCGCATGAATGCGGCATGACTTCTATTGTATTGAGCGGGAGACGGGATTCGAACCCGCGACCCCAACCTTGGCAAGGTTGTGCTCTACCAGCTGAGCTACTCTCGCTTATATATCAAGCGTTGCTTACCTTCCTTTTAAAAGGACTGCAAATTTATATGAAGTACACCATTAAACAATAGGATATTGAATTTTCGTCTAATTCTACTGAGCGTGTAAGCCCCCTAAATCAAAGCAGTAGTAAGTATAAATTTTTCTTCCTATTCCAGTCCATTGTCAGACACGATGTGTTCAGTCCTTGTCAGCTTAAATGTGAAATTAGCTTTGACTAATTAGCAAGACGGATTAATACATTTAGACGGTTTTATTCACCTTTTTCTCTCGTTTATTTCTAAAAAAGCCGATCATACGATCTCTGGTTTAATAGCGGTAATTTTTTCTATATTATTTTAGTTTTAGATTAAGCAATAAAATAACCTTGGAGGAAGACTGCATTACCCCCATAGATATTAAAGAGTCTGTGTAAAAGAAAGGAAATGTTTCTCACTCCACGACCTGAATTTTGAAGGCTTTGATTTTTGCATCAAAAAATTCCCGAAGCAGTATTTGTACTCTGATCATTAGAAGATAGTTGCTTCACATTGTGTTTTTATTTAGCAAAAAAGGTCAAATCTAATATTGAGCACAAAAATTAAAAGATTCTAAGCTGGTTAGCTTTAAAAAGGGTTCGACAATCTGTCAACTATAAGACTTAAATCAAGTTTTTAAGACTCCATGGTAAAGAAACTAACCCCCAACTATTTCTTTTAAATCAAAAATTAGGGACTCCCATAGTTCTGAGGCTTCTTCTGCGTCCATATCCGAATAGTCAGTAATACGCACATAGACAGACTGCGTCAGTTCATTCATATCTATGATAAACTCAAAAAAATTGGGATCATCATCTTCCTCATCTAAAACGTCAAACCTCACACGATGATTGGATCTGCTTAAAGTAAGTTTAGTTCTTATCTCATCACCATCCCACAAGAAGGTATACACCTTATCCTCATTGTTAATATTAACATCATCCGCAAACCACTGCGATAAGCCAGACGCAGTACTGAAGTACGGATAGAGCATCTTCTTGGATGACTTGAACTCGAACTCACCTACATATCGATACTTAGGCATACCTTAAGTAAATTTTTGTATAAGGTAAGAAAAAAATCTCTTTATACAAGTTTCTATTTCAGAAGAAATGTTTTTTAAATTAGTGATCCTTTTTAGAAGTCAACCTCTCTGACTTTCTGAGCAGAGATGCGGCGAGGTAGCTCAGTTGGTTAGAGCGTCGGATTCATAACCCGGAGGTCAGGGGTTCAACTCCCCTCCTCGCTACTGAAGAGGAGCTTTTGGAAAAACTTCAGGATTCCCCAATTTTTTCCTTCCTAACTTTAATGCCATCAACTTAAGGCATATTGCTAAGATGAGTTGATTCAATAAGCTTAAGAGAAAAGTTTAACAAATCCTGCATCCCATCGAGAAATAAGTTTAATCTGATTCTAAAAAAATCTTGACTTATCTGAATCAGTGTAACATGTCTTGCCTCCCTCAAGTTCCATGACGGTATTCATCATTTGTTTTGAACTAAATCCTGACTTGCTCATTATAAAACAGTTCAACATTATTCCATATTTAAATTGTTTTATTTTGGAGGAAGCTTACAAATTTAGAACTAACCTTACTGCGCTGTTTTTAGATCAAAAGAGTCTTTTATGGATTGATATTAATTTGAAGCTTTAATAAACTTTCTTTCCATTTTTTAACCAAATACCCCATATACTATCATAAGCGTGTACCTTTTCGGTATTCTGATTAGTGTCATCCACCACTTGATTTCCCTGATTTTTCCATTCGAAAATGCCCCCATATAAATTCGAAACATTCGTATAGCCTGCATCAATAAGCTTTTCAGCTACTTTCTCGCTTCGATACCCCACACTACAGTACACAACGATCATTTTATCTCTTGGAAGTTTACTTATCGCTTCCGTTGAGAAGTGGTTATAGCCTACCCAGAGAGCCCCTGAAATTTTACTTATCTCATATTCATTTTGCTCACGGGCATCCAACCAAATAATGCTTTCAAGTTGAGCTTTTGCCTCATCAACAGATACTTCTGGAACTGAATGGGAAAGCAAAGTGCTAAGCATAAATTGGTAGGATTTATTTTTTACCGCTTGTGCATTAATTTGATAGGTTATAAGTAGAAATAGAAGTTGGGCTATTCTCTTTTTCATTTTCTAAAATTTATTCATAGCCACTGCTGTTTAACCACTGCCAAAATTTTCCGAAAACAGTCTTTGGTTGTTTTTTTTGTTGAATGCTTTTCTCTTTAGTTTCCCCTTCTTCGGTAGTTAAGTAGGCCTTTCTATTGGGTTTATGTTGCTTGGTTGGGGCAGAGTGGGTATTTTTTTTAGATAGCCTCTCCCTGTAGTAAGCTTTTTTTAGGTTCTTGCGTCTTGCGCGTTCTTTATCCTTTTCCTTTTTCGTTTGCCTCTCTTCGTATGCTTCCTTTTTTATTTTTGCTCTTACCCTTTTGTTTTCTTTCTTTTCCTCAAGCTTTTGTTTCTGTTCAGGATCAACAGCACTCCATTCCGTTTCTTTTTTTTTATTTTTCCGTCGAGGGTCTTCAGGGATCTCTATTTTACCTAGCACTTTAAGCCCTGCTAGTTCTTTTTTAGGTGCTTTAATAAGCTTTATTTTCTGTAGATCAGTTAGTATTTCTTCAGATTCAATGATTTCCAGCAACTGGTCTGATAAGATCACTCCGTCTTCTTTCGGATCTGTAGCCTCTACAGGCGTACCTTCTGATAAATCATTTTCTTTTGTCCCAGACTCAATCAATGAATGCTCCTCAACAACTTTAGATTCTTTTATAGTAACTATTTTTTTTTCTTTATTCTTTTCTACATCCTTTAATTGATCCAATTCTGTATCTTTTTTTAAATCTTCTTCTGAATCGAGGGGCTTTAGCTCGAAATACGCTACAATTTTTTCAATAGTATCATTATTTAATTTTGCATTTGGGTGTAGCGACTGGCTAGGGATTTCCAACTTAACAAGATATTCCGTTAGTTCTTGAATGCTAAGATGATAGTTACTAGCCAATTGTCTAATTCTCATCGGAGGTAAATTGAAATCTTAAAATTAAACCATACAAATGAACTGGCTAACCTTTCTTAATTCCCAAACCAACAGTTTCTCTAAACAGTGAGTTTAAGCCTATTCGGTTAAGCCTAACAGTTGATAGACTGGAGAAAACAACGCACTTATCTGTTTTCACTAGGTATAAACATCTTGAAATTGGTTATAACTCATTTTAATGCTGTACGCCAGACGGTTTGTGGTTTTCTTATTCCCTTTTAAATCTAACCAAAAAGGCAAAAAAAACAATAAAGCCAAGTGGTTTAGTCAGCTAGAATGATCTAAAATGGTTGACCATTATGCTCCGAACTCTCCTACAGCGCAACGCAAAATGACTCACCAAACTGCGCCGATTTCTCAAAACAAACGTCATCTACATGGTTCGCTCCAAAAGGGATCATTTAGCCGTTTTTTTAATTACAATCCGTTGTTTGATAATTAGCACCAGCGTCTTTCATCCATCCACTTGACGGAACAGGAATTTGATCAACTTTTATACAAGTTAAATTAGGGTTAAATGTCAAGTTTAAATTAATAATAGCATTGTTATTACCATTAGCAAGATTAACCTTTGTCAATTCATTAGAACTTAAGCCAAGATCTCTAAGTGCTGTGAGTTTAGAAACATCTAGTGCTGTTAAATTATTATTTCTTACATTGAATCGAGTAAGCGCTGTATTGTTAGAAACATCCAGTGCTGTTAAATTGTTATCACTTAAATTTAGAAAAGTAAGTGCTGTGTTTTGAGAAATATCTAGTGTTGTTAATTGGTTGACATCTAATACAAGTGTCCTAAGTGCTGTGTTTTGAGAAACATCTATTGCTGTTAAGGCGTTAAGACCAAGACCAAGACTAACAATATTTGTAAAATATTCAATTCCGGTAGCGTCTGTAATGCCTTGATTATCTATATAAATTTGACCTTTAAATGCTTGAGCTTCCGCTACTGAAATTCTCTGATCTCTATTGGCGTCAATGCCATTAATTCTTAGTAATGCAGCTTTGAAGTTTGCATCTGGAATATTAATTTCCTCATCAACATCTGTTATTGAAATCATAAACATTGCCGTAGCCGTTACACCACCCACTGTCCCCTGAATTTCACCTATGATCTCCGTATTCGTCTCATAATCAAACGCGCTCGAATCGGCAATAACTATTTTATTTCCCACTATACCAATGGCACCCGCTGGATTTTGACTCAGAATCGAATAAACAGGCGTGTCATTCGAATTGGTTACGGTCGCCGCTATCTCCACAATAACGGTTCCATCAACGCTATTTTCTATAACAGATAGTTGTGACAAGTCAGCTATGTCTATGGTAATGAATGCATTACTGATGGTCACCGTTTGCGTGGTATTAGCTAACGCGCCCACACCGTTCCTAGCAGTAAGTGTTACATCGTACGCTCCGTTTTGCGTGAAGGTATGGGTTGGACTTGTTGCTGTGGAAGTAGCGCTTCCATCTCCAAAGTCCCATGTGTAACCGGTCGCATTTGTAGAAGTGTTCGTGAAGGTTACAACCCCTCCTGAGGCTATGCTAAAGGTAAAATCAGAAACGGGGGCTAAGACAATGGTCACCGTTTGCGTGGAATTAACTGATGCGCCCGTACTGTTCCTAGCGGTGAGCGTTACGTCATACGCTCCATTTTGAGTGTAGGTATGGGTTGGACTTGCATCTGTTGAAGTAGCGCTTCCATCTCCAAAGTCCCACGTGTAACCAGTCGCATTTGTAGAAGTGTTTGTAAAGGTTACAACCCCTCCTGAGGCTATGCTAAAGCTAAAATCAGAAACGGGGGCTAAGACAATAGCAACCTTTTGCGTCGATACATCTGATCCGCCCGCACTGTTCCTAGCGGTAAGCGTTACGTCATACGCCCCGTTTTGCGTGTAGGTATGGGTTGGATTTGCTGCTGTTGAAGTAGCGCTTCCATCTCCAAAGTCCCACGTGTAACCAGTCGCATTTGTAGAAGTGTTCGTGAAGGTTACAACCCCTCCTGAAGCTATACTAAAGCTAAAATCAGAAACGGGGGCTAATACAATGGCAACCCTTTGCATGGAATTAACTGATACGCCCGCACCATTCGTAGCAGTGAGTGTTACATCATACGCTCCGCTTTGGGTGTAGGTATGGGTTGGGCTTGTTGCTGTGGAAGTGTTTCCATCTCCAAAGTCCCATGTGTAACCGGTCGCATTTGTAGAAGTGTTCGTGAAGGTTACAACCCCTCCTGAAGCTATGCTAAAGCTAAAATCAGAAACGGGGGCTAAGACAATGGTCACCGTTTGCGTGGAATTAACTGATGCGCCCGCACTGTTTCCAGCAGTAAGTGTTACATCGTACGCTCCGTTTTGCGTGAAGGTATGGGTTGGACTTGTTGCTGTGGAAGTAGCGCTTCCATCTCCAAAGTCCCATGTGTAACCGGTCGCATTTAAAGAAGTGTTTGTAAAGGTTACAACCCCTCCTGAGGCTATGCTAAAGCTAAAATCAGAAACGGGGGCTAATACAATAGCAACCTTTTGCGTCGATACATCTGATCCGCCCGCACTGTTCCTAGCGGTGAGCTTTACATCAAAATCTCCACTTTGGGTGTAGGTATGGGTTGGACTTGTTGCTGTGGAAGTGTTTCCATCTCCAAAGTCCCATGTGTAACCGGCCGCATTTGTAGAAGTGTTCGTGAAGGTTACAACCCCTCCTGAAGCTATGCTAAAGCTAAAATCAGAAACGGGGGCTAAGACAATGGTCACCGTTTGCGTGGAACTAGCTGATTCGCCCGCACTATTCTTGGCAATGAACGTTACATCAAAAACTCCGTTTTGAGTGTAAGTATGTGTTGGAATTGGATCTGTTGAAGTGTTTCCATCTCCAAAATCCCATTCAAAACTAGACGCATTTGAAGAACGATTTTGAAAAGCTACAACCCCCCCCGGACTTTGGATAAATCTAAAGCGAGAAGTGGGTAGAAATACAATGGTAACCGTTTGTGTTGTATTAGCTGATATGCCCGCACTGTTCGTAGCGGTGAGCGTTACATCAAAATTTCCCTTGAATGTATAGGTATGTGTTGGACTTGCATCTGTTGAGGTGTTTCCATCTCCAAAATCCCAAGTGTAACTGGTTGCATTCTTAGAAGTGTTCGTGAAGATTATATCCCTTCCGGAAGCCTGAGTAAAGCTAAAGTCGGCAATTACCTGGATGCCTGCTCCTTTTTGTTTAATGGTCACCGTTTGCGTTGTATCAGCCGATCCGCCTCTATTCGTAGCGGTGAGCGTTACATCAAAATCTCCATTTTGTGTGTAGATATGTGTTGGGTTTTCGTCTGTTGATTTGTTTCCATCTCCAAAATCCCATTCAAGACGGGTCACATTTTCAGAAGTATTTTCAAAGATGACAGTAACACCTAGTTTTTGTGGGTCTTCAATAAGTTTAAATTTAAAGGCGACAATCGGCAGTGCGTTAGTAATGGTAATAATTTTGGTTGTATCAGCTGATTCGCCTGCGCTATCCGTAGCGGTGAGCTTTACCGCATAATCTTTATTCTCAACGAATATATGGGTAGTATCTTGAGCATTTGATTTGTTTCCATCTCCAAAGTCCCAAGCGTAATCGGTCGCATTCTTTGAAGTGTTTGTAAAAATTACAGCCCCTTCTGTGCCTAACTTGAATGTAAAGTCGGCAATTAACTGGCTACTTAATTTGTCTAGTGAAATGATTGCCGTCGTATCAGCCGATTCGCCTGCATTCGTAGCGGTGAACTTTACCGTATAGGTGCTGTCCTTAGCGTACATGTGTGTAGGGTTTTCTTCTGTTGATTTACTTCCATCTCCGAAGTCCCAAACGTAATCGGTCGCATTCTTTGAAGTATTATTAAAGATTACAGCACCTTCCGCACCTAACCTGAATGTAAAATTCGCTATTACCTGGATGCTTTTTCCTTTTGGTGTAATGATCAACGTTGCTGTTTTATTATCCGAACCACCTGCATTCGTAGCAGTAAGTCTTACCATATAGGTGCTGTCCTTAGCGAATGTATGTATTGGATTTGCCCTTATTGACTTGTTTCCATCTCCAAAATCCCAAGCGTAACTGGTCGCATTTTCTGAAGTGTTTTTAAAGGTTACAACACCTTCTGTGCCAGACTCAAATGTAAAGTTGGCAACTACTTGAGGGATACCTGGATCAGCGTCTGGCTCCTTAGTTATATCGTCCTTATCGCAACTCAATAAGACTGCGATGGCGCATAGCGTAGCCATTAATAAGGCTTTAGATTTGATTCTTATCGTTATAAGATTCTTAATAATATTTTAAATTTTATAGAATTAAGAACAAAAAACAAAAATAATCGCATTAAATCGTACTTCCAAACATATTTAACAAAAATTTATTTTTTTTCTTAAAATAAACAATAAAATCGAGTGGCTGAGTCAGCAAGAATGACCTGAGACTGAGATAATGAGCCATTCTGCCCCAAACCTTCCTACAGCCCAGCGCTAAAGGACTCCCCTAAGCTGAACCACTTTCTTACCACCCGCCCTTTTCTGTACGCTCTAGATAGAATCGCTGCGCCGTCTTAGGGAAAAACACCGCCCAGACCCCATTCTACGAAGCCTAGGCGGTGATGCATTCTTTCACGGACATGCATCTGTTTGAAAGGTTACTTTGTCTTTATCGTATTTCCCATCCCACGCCGATGGGATATTTGTGGGATCATCTACTTGCACACAGGTTAGATTAGGATTATCTGTCAAGTCTAAAACAGTAATCGCATTGGTTTGGCCATTCGCTAGATTAACCTTTGTTAAGGCATTGTTATTTAAAAAAAGTCTATTAAGTGTTATGTTGTTTTGAGAAACATCGATGGCTGTTAATTGATTGCCACTTAAATCAACCCAAAGAAGATATATGGCGCTAGAAACATCTATGTCTGTTAAATTATTATTACTTATCAAAAAGACTGTGAGTTCTGTATTGTTAGAAACATCTATTGATGTGAATAAATTGCCACTTAAATTAAGATTAGAAAGTATTGTGTTTTGAGAAACATCGATGTCAGTTAACTTATTTCTATATAAGTCAAGGATTGAAAGTGCTGTGTTTTTAGAAACATCGATGGCTGTTAATTTGTTTGCAAATAAATTAAGCTCATCAAGTGCGGTATTGTTAGAAACATCTATGTCTGTTAAGTAATTTTCAGAGAGCGCAAGCTTAGTAACCTTTGTAAAATATTCAATTCCGGTAGCGTCGGTAATGCCTTGTTTATTTCCACTAATTGTTCCTGTATATGCTTGAGCCTCCGCTACGGAGATTTCCTGATCTCCATCGGTGTTGAGGGCTGTATTCTTGAGTAATACCGCTTTGAATTTGGCATCGGGGATGTAAATTCCCGCACCGTCCGTTATGGAAATGGTAAACGTTGCCGTAGCCGTTGCGCTCCCTGCTGTCGCTTGAATTTCGCCCGTGAGTTCTGTATTGGTCGCATAATCAACTGCGCTTGTATCGACCAGCATCATTTTATTTCCGTCTAAACCAAGGACACCCGCCGGGTTTTGGCTCGTAATCGAATAAACGGGCGTTTCATCGGTATTGGCTACGGTCGCCGCCAGCTTCCCAATAACCACGCCGCTAGGGCTGTTTTTCGGCAGCACCAATTGAGTCAGATCCGCTATGTCGATGGTAATGGGTGCTGTAGTTACTGTATTATCGATGGTTACCGTTGCCGTTTTATCCGCCGAGCCGCCTGCATTCGTAGCGATCAGCTTTACGATGTAGGTGTCATTTTTAGCGTAGGTATGGGTGGGGTTTTCTTCGGTGGCTTTTTCGCCATCGCCAAAGTCCCATGCGTAGCTGGTGGCGTTTTTAGAAGCGTTTTTAAAGGTTACCGCCCCTGCTGTGCCTTTGGTAAAGGTAAAGTCGGCGACTACTTTCGTATCGACCGGTTGAACTAGATCATCGCCCTTGCAACCCCATAAGACTGCGGCGGTGCAAAGAGTGGCGAGTAGAAGGATTTTTTGATTTGATTTGATTATCCATAAATTCAAAATTTTTCATTTCGCTTTTTGCTGTATTAAGATTTTTCATCTGGATTTTGGTTTTAATTAAATAATTTATTGAAACACAGGACTAAGGGTACTGGATCGTATTTGCAAAAAAATTTAAAAAAAAAGATTTTTTTGATGAGCGGGCTTAAAAGGGATCGCCAAGCCGTTTTTGATCACTTATTTCATATCTTTCCCATAGGAAAATAACTTCATCCAGTCGCTACACTCAATGGCTTCACTTATTTAATGCCAAATGGTCTTCTTGGTTAAGCTAAATATTTCATGATTCTTCTGTCCATTGGCTTTACGGAAGAAGGGAAATAGGCCACTAATTTGCCTGTCTCGTCCACTAAATATTTACAAAAATTCCACGACGGAGACTTACTATTCCACCCATTCAATTCCTTTTTGGAAAGCCACTTAAAGAGTGGGTGCTTTTTACTCCCTTTCACATTTACTTTCGAAAACATTTGGAAGGTTACTCCATAATTTTTTTCACAAAAGGTGGCAATTTTTTTATTATCTCCTGGTTCTTGCCACATGAAATTGTTTGAAGGAAAACCAAGCACCGCCGTATGATCACCGTGCATTTCGTGTAGCTTTTGTAGCTCTTTGTATTGAGGGGTAAACCCACACTTGGATGCCGTATTTACAATGAGCATTTTCTTTCCTTTAAACTGCTCCATTGAGATAGATAACCCCTCTATAGTCAGTACTTCTAAATCATATATCGTTGCCATATGAATAAAATATAATGGGTTGACGTTCAGTATTTTTTTGATCTAAAAAAGGGAACATCGAAAGTAAGGACTTCCCTAAAATTCTAATTTATATAATAATCTCCATTCAGCATATTCAATGAAAAATTTATTATCAAAGGTAGATTTTCTACTGACCGCTCGATTAGGGGAAGCTTACCCTTTTCGGTTAGTTTTTTTGCTGAAAATCAACCCCTGCATCAAACCTGCATTGGCATAAAAAATGGCTCAATAGGCTTATTTTAACGGTATTGGCGTATTAAGGCTGGCGGCTCTTGGTTTACAACTTTCACTCTAAATTTGACTGCAAACTTTTATTGCATGTCCAAAATTGTAATCATTGGTGCTGGAGGAGTGGGCAGAGTTACAGCCTATAAATGTTCCCAAAATAGGGATGTCTTTACCGAGATAGTCTTAGCGAGCAGAACGCTATCTAAATGCGATGCTATTGCAAAAGACATTCAGCGGGATTACGGAGTAACGATTGTAACAGATCAGGTTGATGCAGATCAGGTCGAACAGGTTATCGCTTTATTCAGGAAACACAAACCTAAGCTCGTGATCAATGTAGCACTTCCCTATCAGGACCTCGCGATAATGGACGCATGCCTTGAAGCGAGGGTTCACTATCTGGACACTGCCAACTACGAGCCACCCGAGGAAGCTAAATTTGAATATAAGTGGCAGTGGGCTTATCAGGATCGTTTTAAAGAGGCCGAGTTATTAGCGGTTTTGGGTTGTGGCTTTGATCCGGGTGTAACCGGGGTTTTTACCTCCAGAGCGGCACAGTATTTTTTTGATGAAATCCATTATTTGGATATCGTGGACTGCAATGCAGGCGATCATGGTAAGGCCTTTGCTACCAACTTTAACCCAGAAATAAACATTCGTGAGATCACCCAAAATGGGAAGTATTGGGAGAATGGAAAATGGATAGAAACGGAACCTTTTCAGTTTAGAAAAGTCTTGAACTATCCCAACATTGGAAAAAGAGCTTCCTATTTGCTTTATCATGAAGAATTAGAATCATTGGTTAAGAACTACCCCACTATCAAAAGAGCTCGCTTTTGGATGACATTTGGTGAAGAATACCTAACCCATTTGAGAGTGATTGAAAATATAGGTATGGCTTCAATTAAACCTATTCAATTCGAAGGAAGCGAAATTGTACCCCTTCAGTTTTTGAAAGCGGTGTTGCCAAATCCTGAAGATCTGGGTGAATACTATGATGGTGAAACGTCTATTGGCTGTAGGATAATGGGAATTAAAGATGGGGAAGAAAAGACCTTTTATATATGGAATAACTGTAGCCACAAAGATGCTTTCAATGAGACAGGCGCACAAGGTGTTTCTTACACAACGGGAGTTCCTGCTATGACAGGCGCATATATGATATTAACGGGCAAGTGGGCTGGTAATGGGGTTTTCAATGTAGAAGAATTTGATTCAAATCCATTTCTTGAGAAGCTCGCATCCTCTGGACTAGCATGGCAGGAAAAGCACAATATTGATTTGGAGATGGATAATTAAGAAATTCAGTGAATATTCCATCTCCATGTTTCGTACTAGAGGAAGAGAAGTTAATTCAAAATCTCAAAATTATTGATAGGGTTCAAAAAGAAGCTGAAATCGACATTATTCTAGCCTTTAAGGGATTTTCGATGTGGAGTGTCTTTCCTCTGTTAAAACAATATATTAATACTGCTACTGCCAGTTCACTCAACGAGGTGAAACTATGTAGTGAAGAAATGAAAGCAAAGGCGCATTCATATTGTGTGGCCTACGATGCTAATGAGTTTGATGCTATAGCACAGCAATCCTCGCATATAACTTTTAATTCGATTTCTCAATATGATCGCTTCATCGAACACGTACCCAAGGATGTGAGTGTGGGGCTTCGTGTTAATCCAGTGTGGTCTGATGTGGAGACAGAACGCTATAACCCTTCTAGAGCTACGTCCAGACTTGGTATTACTTCTCCCAACTTGGAAGAATTACCCCATCGCATTGAAGGCCTTCATTTTCACGTTTTGTGTGAATCAACATCCTATGCACTAGCAAATGTTTTGAGGGCATTTGAATCAAAGTTTGGTTCTTTCATCCCTCAACTCAAGTGGATCAATATGGGAGGAGGCCACCTGATGACAAAAGAGGGGTATGATATTAAGCATTTAATCTCTATTCTAAAAGCCTTTAAAACCAAACACCAACTAAAAATTTATCTGGAACCAGGTAGTGCATTTGCATGGCAGGTTGGAGACCTTCATACAACAGTGTTGGATATTGTTGAGAATGGTGGTAAAAAAACTGCCATATTTGATGGCTCCTTTACGTGTCATATGCCCGATTGCTTGGAAATGCCCTATAGACCTCAAATAGCGGAAGGATCCGAAAAAAAAGTTCATGGGTGGTTTGCCTACCAATTAGGAGGAGTGAGTTGCCTGGCAGGAGATTTCCTTGAAGAATACTGGTTTAAGAAACCTTTAAAATTGGGAGATAAGCTCACTTTCAAAGACATGATTCATTACACCATGGTCAAAACTTCTACCTTTAATGGTGTTCGTCATCCATCAATTGGGATTGTGAGAAAAACTGGTGAGTTTGAGCTGGTCAAGTCTTTTGGCTATGATGATTTCAGAGATCGACTTTCTTAGTTTTTGATTTTGGGATCCATATCGCCACTCATAAACAAATTGAATTCATCGCAAGATAAATATCCCTCTCCAAGCGAGTAGGGGCATATTTTATATACGCTATTAAATAAACCCATATGAATCACAACCCCTGATCCGTGACAAACAGGACATAGCATTTTTTCGAGTCCACCACAGTCATATTCTGCACTTTCTAAATCCACCCGCACTTGTTTAGCGCGCGATCTTTCAATTCTTAGGTACTCATCCTCTGCAAACTGAAGGTAGCGGATAGCTGTTTCATAGAACCTTCCCTTTGTTCCTTTTAGTTGGATATACTTATTTAACCAGTTTATAGACTGCTTATATTTTCCAAGGTGGTAGCTATTCCTGCCGAAGAAGTAGGCCATATCCGATGGAATTTTTTCTATGTTTTGAAGAACCGATTGAAATAGCAACTGAGCACTATCGTATTTTCCAAGTGCCATCAGCTCAACTCCTTTGTCCATTCTTCGCAGCAGTTCTGATTCTCGAATGATTTGTGAGTTAACACATGATACAAATGATAGCGCAAGAACACTAAGAAATATTTTAATCGGAAACCTAATGCATGGATGATGATTTCTTAATAATTTCATGAATCTTAAGGCAAGATTAACTAAATATATGATTTTGGATTAACCTTACAATATTTCGTATTAAGAACGTTATTTGAATATGTTTCTAAAAGTTTTTGCACTATCGATTTTTTGTTTAGCTCACTTAACCGTCTTAGGGCAAGACACTCGAAATAGTTCTTCTACAGTTGCAAAACCCCGATTTGGATTTTACAAAAAGGAAAAGAAGCGTTTCTTGGGCTTTTTGAAGAAAGAGAATGAAGCAAATTATAAGACGCATCAGGAAGAGCTGTTAGCATTACGAGCACGAGTGAGCAAGGCTCAAAAAGAAAATGCGAAGGAAGAGTATCGCGCCTATAGAGTTAAAAATAAAGAGGCGAAAAAGGGAGTTCAATTCCATGGTCATAAAAGACCACCAAAAAAACGACCACCAAGGAAACAAAAATTTTGTAAAATCTGTAAGATCAAGCACTAACTCTAAAAATGGTCTGCGACCTCATTCGGATAGCAAAATGTCCAAGAAGTCCTCTTCGAATGGATTGATATAAGAAATCTGTATTGACAAGACTCCCAGACACAGCCAGCCTAATTATTGGTCTCTGAATTTCCTTTACTTGTGAAAGTTCATAAATCCATTTTTTGTAAACTATTTTCCATTCGGCATCATAGACCTCTAAGTGAGAGCGTCCATCCCATTGAAATGCTAACTGATTGTCCCCAAAATCATAGCGATAAATAGCAGCTAAGATATCGTAGAAGTTTAGTAATATTGGTTCTGCTACACTTATTTTGGACTTAAGTTCAATAATGAAGTCATCTTCCAGCCCCATTGGGTTATGTTGGAAAAAATACGCATTGATGATTTCTTGAAGCCATAGTCGGGTAAGACCGTCTTTCGAAAAGGCTTGTACGGTCTTGAGTAAGTAATTTTTATCTTGAAAAAAATACTTTTCCTCCACTAACATAATGCAAAGATACTTCTTTGATTATTTGAATAGAATCATAAAAAAGACGATCTAAGAAGATTGTCTTTTAAAATGCGATTTTCGACAGACTAGTTAGCTTTTGGAACTAAAGTAAAATTCCAAGTTTCACCAAAAACAGAAGTTGTTCTTGCAGAGGTAGAGGGACGATCTAACTTAAAAGATAGCGTTAACAAATCTTTTTCTACCGTAATGTTAAGCTTGACATCATCATTTCTATTAATACTTGTACCGTTAGAATCAACAAATTCCCAACTACCTGAAGTAGCCCATACAGCCTCATACCCTTTTGGTACACCATCGGTTGTAAACGTACCCCCTTTTTCTGTAGCTTCTGCGAAATTAAGTACGAAATCTGACCATTCACCCTCTTGTTGTCCGCCAAATGTTACATTGGACGCTCCAGAAGGAGACCATGAAGAGGAATTGAGGATCGTAGCATTTAACTGAGCGTTTGTTTGCTTAGTAACAATTTTATTATCATCACCACATGACATGAAAATAACTAAGGAGGCAAAAAATAAAGAGGTAAATCTTTTCGAAATTTTATTTGAGGTTTTATTTATCATCACTTCTCTCATTTGATTATTATTATCGTTTCCTTTCAAAGATATTATTTTTTTTGATAGTGTCTCAACCCTGTCTTAAATAAATCTTAACTTATTTAAAAAAGTGTGATATGGCTTCAAATAAGATTAATTTAGGCTGTGTTCTGTAAAGAGGATCGCTGATTTAGATTGAGTGTTTTAGGTAGAGAGTCCTCAAATGGTTGATCAAGTTATTTTTATACAGGAACGCTTTTAGTTCAAGGATTTAAGATCGTTACTTCATTAGATGATATTCCTTTAAAAAATGGGTGAGACCGTCATTTAAAATAGCTATTGAAACCTTTCAAAGCTGATTAGTTTTACAAAAGGTTCTACTAACGCTTTTGCAGGCTCTTTAAACCAATTAACCACCGATGATATATTATGAAGGATACGTTAAGTTCTCTGTTTTGCTTTATACCTAACCTTATGTTTTTCTTTCGTTATCATTTGATAGACTCGAATTGAAAGCCAACTTTGACCATAAAATATTTTAACCATTAGCCCTGTATGAAAACCATTAAAAAGCTCTTTATAGCCTTATTCTTCGTTTTACTAATTTCTTATGTCGGTATCTCGTTTATGCTTTCAAATCGAGTTTTAAACCCCAATAGCTCAATGGAGCGAACACTAGAAGAAATTCCAATCTACTGGCCTGTAACCTATGAGGATTTAATGGCATTGCTTCCACAACCTGAAGAAGTAAGCATAGAAGGATTTGAGGGAATATCACTTCATGGACAGTACTTTGATGCATCAGAACTCGATAAATGCCTTTTCATCTTTGCACATGGGTGGGGTCGCAACTGGCCAAATATGTTAAAGTATTACCCAATGGTTCTACAATGCGGCTGTGATATACTGATGTATGATCATAGAGTTCATGGCATGAGTGAAGGAAACTACCCAACGGGTGGTATCAAAGAGGCGAAAGACTTACTAAAAGTAACAAAATGGGCAAAAGAGAATAAGGGCTATGAATTAAATCGAGTAGCTTGGTTCGGTAGTTCTTGGGGTGCGGGAGCAGCGCTAATAGCGGGTGCAGAAGACTTAAATCCTGCTTTTATTGTGGCCGACTCACCCTATCAGGACTGGTATGCTGCCATATTTGAGCGTGCAATTGAAGACTATGGACAAGGTATTCAATTAATTGCCCCTGGGGTAATGCAGGTTGTAAACTTTCGATCAGGAGTAAATTATAAAGAAGCAAGTCCTTTCGAGAGTGTCAAAAGCATCACAGAACCCGTACTTCTCATCCATTCACAATCAGACCCTGAAACCAACTCGAATCAATCCGTAAATATTTCTAAAAACCTGAATGAAGGCTCTATTTTTCATCATACCCAATGGGGAAATGAACATGTGATGGATGTGTTGAATAACACAGAAGAAATGAAAGGTCTTTTAGTTGAATTTATTAAACAAAATAACCTCACTGCTTTTTATCCATCTGCTGTCGATTCTATATCAGTGGATTAAATATCAATCCCATTTGCCATTAGTTCGGCTAGAAGTGGGATACAGGTCATTATAATCAATTCCAAAGTGATAACGTTTTTCATGATCCTGAAGGACGTTAGCTCTATTTGGTTGGATCGATCTTTTTTGTTTGATTTTTTAATTTTTAAGATCAGAATGGTGGGATATAGAGAAAGTAACCCGACGATTATAAAAAGGCTGAACTTAACTGCGAAGAGTGTATTATTAGCATAGTAGTCATAGCCCTTGCCAAACTTCATCCAATTTAATAGCCCTGTAACCACTACAATTATGGCTGCTAGACCGTAGAGCCCATCAACCCTACTTAAGCGCGCAATGGTTCGGTAGCTAACGTGCTGCTTTATCGAAATGAACTCGACGATCAAGCAACAAAAAATGATGACGATAAAAATTAGATGAATATAGGTAGAAATGGCAAGTGAAATCATAGGTCTTTAACAGTCGAAAAATCCATTTTGTTCGCAAAGGCTTTTTACCATGAAATGGTCGTGTTGAGATTTGGAGCAGAAACCAATGCATACTGTATTAAGTTTGTCTAAGATTCTTCTATTTATTGCGCTTCTGAATATCAACTGATCTACTGAACTTTTAATATCAAATAGATTGATGATATTAGGTAAGAACCATAGCAAAGTGGCGACGAAGGTGACTGATGTAGGTATTACAGTAGCAACAGATCATGTTTTTGTCTAAACCATTTTAAATAACTCATTAAACCAGCCCACAAGGGTTTACTTTTTTAATGTTCCTTTTATTCAATAAATTCTTTGATTAAACTCATAGAACTATGTATATGCAGTTACAGAGGGGTTTAATTTATAGGTAAAATAAAATAAAGGTGTTTTTTTATTGTCAATAGTTAGATTTAATTAAACTAATTAGTAAGAAGTCGTTGGTCAAGAAGAAAAAAATTTCAACCCCGTGTTTAAATTCAGGTTTAACCTAATAATACCTTAAAATGAAAAAAAAAGAACTAATTGAAGATATGGAGGAGCACCTGAGAAGTGCTAATATTTTTCAGAATCAACATCGCTTTCACCTTGCTATACTAGAACTTGAGGCTGCTTTAGAAAAATGTGATGAGTATAAGGTGAATAAAGAAAAACGTCAGACTCTTTCACTCCTTGCGAATATTTATTTCAATTTAGGTAGCAACAAAAAATCGCTCGAATCATATAGAAATGCACTTTCATTAGCAAAGATAGATTCAGAAGAAGAACAAATCGCCTACATCACACATCAAATTGCCGAGGTAGAATGTGAAATTGGAGATTTAAAATCTTCTACTAATCACTATGAAAAAGCGTTGGCATACTACCGAAAAAACGTAGGCAAGTACGCATTGAGCCATGCGGATGCCATTCGAGGCTTTGCTATATTGAAAGAAAAAACCGTCGATTATTATGGAGCGAAAAACTGTGGAAAGAGGCCTACAGGATTTACGATAAATTAAAGGTAGAGCCTAAAACAAAAGAATGCATAACCCGATTGCAAAAGCTAGAGATAGGATAAGTTATAGGTTGGTACAAAAGAGAAGCTCTTACTGAAGAAAAAGAGTTCTTTTATTCTTCCTATTATATTGACATTCAAGCTTCTTGGGCAGCGTCTTCCACTTTTACTTCTTTCTCGGCAATCCATTTTTCGGCATCCAATGCCCCCATGCATCCAGAGCCCGCCGCAGTAACCGCCTGACGATAAATTTTATCCTGCGCATCTCCTGTTGCAAATACCCCGGGTACATTGGTTTTAGAAGACCCCGGGATCGTTTTAATGTAACCTTGATCATCCATATCAAGCCAAGACTTAAAAATTTCTGTATTAGGTTTATGACCTATCGCCACAAAGAATCCTTGGGCTTCCAACACACGCTCCTCCCCTGTTATGTTATTCAATACTTTTACTCCGTTTACCTCTTCATCACCGAGTACTTCTTTGGTCTCAGTATTCCAGAGTATTTCAATATTGGGAGCGCTCTTAACTCGATGCTGCATGATTTTAGATGCTCTCATTTCATTTCTTCTTACAAGCATGTAAACTTTCTTTACGATTTTAGAAAGATAGCTGGCCTCTTCGGCTGCTGTATCACCTGCACCTACGATTACCACGTCTTGATTTCTGAAGAAAAATCCATCGCATACCGCACATGCCGAAACACCCTTCCCGTTTAATCGTTGCTCACTTTCAAGTCCGAGCCACTTAGCTGCTGCACCAGTCGAAATAATGACTGATTCTGCCTCAACTTCTACTTTCTCATCTACCGTAACTTTATGAGGCCACCCGGAAAAATCAACAGAGGTAATCATTCCAGATCTAATATCAGCACCAAATCGCTCTGCTTGCTTTTGAAAATCTACCATCATTTGAGGACCCATTACGCCTTTGGGATACCCAGGGTAGTTTTCGACATCATTGGTGATGGTAAGTTGACCTCCAGGTTGACCACCTTGATATAAAATGGGCTTCAATCCTGCACGAGCGGCATATATTGCAGCTGTGTAGCCCGCAGGCCCAGATCCGATAATTAATACTTTTATTTTTTCGTGAGGCATAGCAGTTTCTATTTAAGGCATTAAATTTTAAAAAAAGGCTTTCCAATAAGAACACCCTTTTTCTGAAATTTGTGCCAAGAGGGCTACATTTAAGTGTTATTTCGTTTATTCTTCTTTTGCTTCTGGTTTTGGAGGTTTTGGAATCAATACCTTCCTAGAAAGTTTGAATTTTCCAGTCCTCTTATCAATGTCGATTAATTTCACTTTAATTTCTTCCCCTTCTCCCATCACATCGGAAACATTTTCAACTCGTTCCCATTTGATCTCCGAGATATGAAGTAATCCATCTTTCCCTGGAAGGAATTCTATAAATGCTCCAAAAGGCATAATTGATTTCACTTTACCATCGTAAACTTCACCTACCTCCGGTTGTTGAACAATCGCTTTAATTCTAGCTTTTGCATTTTCTAATGCGATTCCATCTGACGCAAAAATGCTTACTTTCCCTCCTTGATCATCT
Organism: uncultured Ekhidna sp.; assembly: GCA_964289745.1. Classification (GTDB taxonomy): domain Bacteria; phylum Bacteroidota; class Bacteroidia; order Cytophagales; family Cyclobacteriaceae; genus Ekhidna. The sequence continues at coordinate 374,402 of CAXYMM010000002.1, read as the reverse complement.
TCCTCAATATTGACGGTAGCGCCTGATTCTTTCTGTATTTCCTGAATGATCTTCCCACCTGGACCAATTACCGCACCAATCAATTCTCTATCGATCCTCATCATTTCCATCCTTGGGGCATGGTCTTTCAGGCTGGCTCGTGGTTCAGTTATGGATTTAGCCATTTCTCCAAGGATATGAAGCCTTCCTTCTTTAGCCTGATTCAACGCTTTTGCGAGTACTTCATAAGAAAGGCCATCTACTTTAATGTCCATCTGACAGGCTGTAATACCCTCCGTAGTACCCGTTACTTTAAAGTCCATATCTCCAAGGTGATCCTCATCGCCCAAAATATCTGAGAGAATAGCGTATTTTCCAGACTCACTATCCGAGATCATTCCCATGGCGATACCGGAGACTGGCCGCTTTAACTTAATTCCAGCATCCATAAGAGCCATTGTTCCTGCACAAACGGTAGCCATCGAAGACGAGCCATTCGACTCTAAAATATCTGAAACGACTCGAACGGTGTAAGGGTTACCCTCTTCCTCGGACGGAATCATTGGTTTTAATGCTCTCATGGCAAGATTTCCGTGTCCGACTTCTCTTCTTCCAGGGCCCCTATTCGGTCTTACCTCACCAGTCGAAAATCCAGGAAAATTGTAGTGTAGAATAAATTTGTTGTAACCAGATATCATGGCTCCATCGATCATCTGCTCGTCTAACTTGGTTCCAAGTGTAACTGAAGTTAATGACTGTGTCTCACCTCTGGTGAAAATAGAAGAGCCATGTGCGGATGGAAGGTAGTCTACTTCTGTCCAAATCGGTCTGATTTCATTTGGTTGTCTGCCATCTATTCTTTCCTGACTATCTAAGACGAAATTTCTTACCGCTTCTTTTTCAATATCATGAAAATACTTTCCTAAAAGGAATTCATTCATTTCTTCAACCTCTTCCTCTGAAAATTGAGATATGTATTCCTCATATACTGCCTTAAAAGACTCTTTTCGCTTTGCTTTATTCGGATTTTTTTGAGCAGCTACGTCATAAAGCTTTTGATACACCGCTTCATGCATTTTAGCCTTCATCTCCTCATCTACTGGCTCGTGATTATATTCTCTCTTTTCAGTAGCTCCAACATCTTCTGCAAGTCCAATTTGCGCCTGACATTGAAGCTTAATTTCCTCATGTGCTTTTTTAATCCCTTCAAGCATTTCAGACTCATCTACTTCCTTGGATTCACCTTCCACCATTATAATGTTATCCATCGTACCTGCTACTATGAGGTCTAGCGATGCCTGCTCTATCTCCTCCATTGTAGGATTAACCTTATACTCTTTTCCAATCTTGGCTACTCTGACCTCCGAAATGGGGCCATTGAAAGGGATATCTGAAATGCTAATAGCAGCAGATGCCGCTAAAGCTGCTAATGCATCTGGCATGATGTCTTTGTCTGCGGAGATCATTTGAATAAAGACCTGTGTATCCGCATGGTAATCGTCTGGAAAAAGTGGTCGAAGAGCGCGGTCTACCAGTCTGCTGATCAATACTTCATAATCAGAAAGTTTTCCCTCTCTTTTCAAAAATCCACCGGGAATTTTGCCTGCAGCGGCGAATTTTTCTTGATAATCTACAGAAAGAGGTAAAAAATCAACTCCTTCTTTGGCATCTTGTGAAGAAACAACGGTAGCCAATAGTTTGGCGTTGCCCATACTGACTACGACAGATCCATCTGCTTGCTTTGCAAGTTTTCCTGTCTCAATGGATACTTCTCTACCATCTGAAAGCTGGAAGGTTTTGGTTGTGAAATTTGGAATCATAATATAATTAATGTGGAAGGGAACGACTCCCTTAGGGTTAGTAATCAAAAAAGGGAATCAGAAAATGACTCCCTTTATTTTTTATTTTCTTATTTTAAGCTTAGCAATAATGCTACGATATCTCTCAATATCATTTTTATAGAGATAGTCTAAAAGTCTTCTTCTCTTTCCTACCAACCTTAGAAGACCTAATCTAGACGAGTGATCTTTCTTTTGAAGTTTAAGGTGCTCAGTCAAATGGTTAATTCTGTAAGTGAATAGCGCAATTTGACCTTCAGTCGAACCCGTGTCTGTATCTGACTTTCCGTGTTCTTTAAAAAATTTTTTCTTTTTTTCTGTTTCTAGATACATTCTAAATCTTCTTTCTCTTTTACTCGAGGCGCAAATGTAGGGCAATTAAGTATTCCTAACAAATATACTTTTTAGCTTTTCAAACCAGACCAAATAACTATCCACTTCGAATAGTCGAGCATCGACACGCGCTTGTCTTAAAAAGAAAAGTCCAAATGGCAGAAGTACCGCATCGGCCATCCAAATAGCTACGTAAGGGTCTAGCTGCAATTCTTTGGATCGTTGATTACCAATACTCCCCACTATGTAGTAAAAAATAAAAAAGAAAATTGCGATAATAATCGGAACTCCCAGTCCACCTTTCTTTATAATGGCTCCGAGCGGTGCCCCAATCATGAACATAAGAAGACACACTACCGAAAGAGCATATTTTCTTTCTTTTTCCATTACAAAGCGATTGATATCCCTTTTCAGTCTATAAACTATGTTTTTGGTGGTCGCCAAATTCGCCTTAATGTTTCGTGCTTTCCTTAGGGCATCCTCAGCCAATGGTCTGAACTCACGTCTTTGAACTTTAAGATATTTTTTTAAGTGAGCATATGTTAGGGTATCAATATTGATAGAATCGACTTTTAGCTGTTTGTAACTTTCAATTGATTTAAGTGAATCAGACATCGAAGCAAGTTTCTGAATGTCTGCTCCAACTAGAGCTTGATTCGTCCTCTTTTTCGTCGCATTTTTTTTTATAGTTTGGTTTTTATTTTCTGTTTGAAAAAGAAAATCAAAAGAGAAAAGAGCAGCTTTTGATTGCATTATATAATTTACTTTTTCTAAAGCATCCAAGCCCAAGGTACCTCTAGTGAATTCATATTTGGGGATAAAGTTTTTTGAGTCCAAATGGTAATCATAGTACCTGCCTGAATTATTTAAAAAATTTGATTTTTGGATGATTATTTCCTTTTTAAAGGAATCGATTGAATGCTTCAATTCCTTAATGTTTTTCATCTTTTGATTGTTTTGAAATAGCTCTTCTTTTCTTCTTTTCAAATCAAACGAGGATAGGCTGAAAACCAAATCCATCTTATGGAAGTTGGTTCGGTTTAGCTGATCTATTTTATTGCCAGATTTTGGTTTCTGTGAAAAGTAGTTCCCATCGAAAAGTTCAAGCTTAAGGTATTTATCACCAAGAATGGTGTACATCAAACTAGAGTCTGCTAATATAACAGTACGATTTCCTCGACCTTCGGAGTGATCATAAATGATAATGTCTTTCAATGTTTTTCCATCCGGTAATTTTTCTTTGACCTTTATGCTGTAGTCTGGAATTCCATTGTAGAAAGCCCCTTCTTTGATATCCAATGCTGGTTTAGTCTGCTTGATGTCGTATAATAAACTATAGGCTTTGAGGTTTACTGAAGGTATGATGTAATCATTAAAAAAAAACATGCCTATTGAAATCACTACTACGAAGAAAAAAACGGGTCTTAATATTCTTACCAAAGAAATACCTGCGCTTTTGATGGCTATTAACTCGAAGTGCTCGCCCAGATTACCAAAAGTCATTAGCGAGGCTACTAACACACCCAGAGGTAAGGCATTTTGGAGCATATTCAGGGCAAAATAAAAAAGAAGCTCTGCAAATACAGAAACCCCGAGATTCTTACCTACAAGATCGTCGAAGTACTTTAAAAGGTATTGAATAAGCAGGATAAAGGTGGCCACACCCGTGGTAAGGAAAAACGGGCCCACAAATGCCTTCAGCATAAATACATCCAACTTTTTCATCTAGCGCAAAAGTAGGTTAGGAACGCAATATTTATACCAAAAAAGACACTTTAAATAACCCTTGGCTCGGATCAAACTTTGCTCTTAACTGAGCGTTTTGAGCTTCGAAATCGCTTATTTTTCATATTATATTGACTCCTAGCTAGCTTACTAGTTGCTTACTCGATGGTATAAAATCAGTTAGACGTATTCCTTCTACGGCCGCTTCATACTCGTCCATTCTAGGTGTTCGCCCTAATAGGGTAGAAAGCACTACTACAGGAGTAGAGGAAAGTAGGGATTCTCCCTTTTTCTTATCTGAATCTTTTACAACTCTTCCCTTAAATAATCGGGTAGAAGTTGCCATTACGGTATCTCCTGGTGCTGCTTTTTCCTGGTTGCCCATGCAGAGGTTACAGCCAGGGCGTTCCAGGTAAAGAATGTTTTCATATTTGGTTCGAGCATCCCCTTTTGGTGCATCGTCATCAAACTCAAAGCCCGAGTACTTTTGCAATACTTCCCAATCTCCCTCTTCTTTCAGCTCGTCCACGATGTTGTAAGTAGGAGGAGCGACCACTAAAGGTGCTTTGAACTCCACTTTTCCATGTTGTTTTTCAATATTTTTAAGCATTTGGGCAAGTATTTTCATGTCGCCTTTGTGTACCATACACGAGCCTACGAACCCAAGATCTACTTTCTTGTTTCCACTGTAGTAAGAAAGAGGTCGAATAGTATCATGTGTATATCGTTTTGAAACATCTAGGTTGTTTACATCTGGGTCTGCGATCATAGGCTCGCTCACAATATCTAAATCCACCACTACTTCTGCATAATACTTTGCATTAGCATCTGGCTTTAAAGCAGGTTTTTCTCCAGATTTGATTTCAGAAATTCGTTTGTTTGCAATGTTGATAAGGCTTTGAAGCACTTGCTTTTCATTGTCCATTCCTTTTTCGATCATAATTCGGATTCTATCCTTTGCAATCTCTAGCGACTCAATTAAGGTTTCATCTTCAGAGATGCAAATGGATGCTTTCGCTTTCATCTCCGCAGTCCAATCTGTGAAAGTAAAAGCCTGATCAGAGGTTAGTGTTCCGATATGTACTTCGATAACTCTTCCTTGGAAAACATTCTCGCCCTCAAACTGATGAAGCATCTGAGCTTGTGTGGCATGCACCACATCTCGAAAATCCATATAGGGCTTCATCTCCCCTTTAAAGGTCACTTTGACGGATTCGGGGATTGGCATGGAAGCCTCTCCTGTGGCTAGTGCAAGTGCTACAGTTCCGGAGTCCGCTCCAAACGCAACGCCTTTGGACATTCGGGTATGTGAGTCGCCACCGATAATCACTGCCCAATCATCTACTGTGATATCATTCAGCACCTTATGAATTACGTCTGTCATGGGATGATAAACCCCTTTGGGATCTCTACCTGTTATCAACCCAAAGTCGTTCATAAATTGCATCAGCTTTGGGATATTGGCTTGTGCTTTTTTGTCCCAAACAGAAGCCGTATGACAACCCGACTGATAAGCACCGTCCACGATGGGAGAGAGGGTTGTGGCGGCCATGGCTTCTAATTCTTGAGAAGTCATTAAGCCAGTGGTGTCTTGAGAACCCACAATGTTCACTTTTACTCTGACATCAGAGCCTGCGTGCAGTGTTTTTCCTGAAAGGGTACCAACTGCATTTTTGTTGAAGATTTTTTCAACAGCGGTAAGTCCTTGATTTTCTTTAAAAATCTCTTTCGCAGGCGCATAAACAACGGGGGCTTCGATACCAAGCGTTTTAGCCGCAAATGTTTGCAATTTTTTGCCAAAAACAACGGCGTAGGAACCCCCTGCTCTGATGAATTCTACCTTTTGAGGGGTGAGCGAGCTGGAAATGTCAATAAGCTTTTGATCGCCGCGGTACAATTTTTTTTCTTTCGTATTGATCGTCAATACTGTGTTTGTTGCTACCGAATACACTTCTTCCAAAATGGGTTCGCCCGCTGCATCTACTACAATATTTCCATCGGCATCTTTCTTTTTTACCCAATTTTTTAAGTCAATTCCAATGCCACCCGTAACCCCAACAGTGGTTAGGAAGATGGGGGAAATACCGTTGGTTCCCGCTATGATAGGTGCAATATGGATAAAGGGAACATATGGGCTTGCCTGAATACCTGTCCACAACGCAACATTGTTAACGCCAGACATTCTAGAGGAGCCAACTCCCATTGTACCCTTTTCTGCAATGAGCATAACTCGTTTGTCAGGATGCTTTTCTTTTAGGGCTAAAAGACTTTGTTGCATTTCTTTGTTGTGTTCAAAAATGCACTGACCGTGTAGTTCACGATCCGATCTGGAGTGAGCATCTGCACCCGGCGATAGCAAATCGGTGGAAATGTCTCCTTCTCCTGCCACAAAAGTGACGACTTCAATTTTCTCCTCAACCTCGGGAAGTTTGGTGAAGAACTCAGCGTTTGCATAGCTCGCTAATACTTCTTTTGCAATTTCGTTTCCTGCTTTAAAGGCAACTTCCAATCGCTCCATATCTGCATCATAAAGAAAAACTTGGGTTTTAAGTACTGATGCTGCTTGTGATGCAATCGTCTTATTATCCCCTAATGCCAGATCAAGGAGTACTTCAACCGAAGGGCCACCTTTCATGTGCGAGAGCAGTTCAAATGCAAAAGATGGAGTTATTTCTTCTACTAAAGACGCTCCCAAGATTATTTCTTTAAGGAACTTTGCTTTAGAGCCAGCGGCACTAGTCGTTCCAGGTAAGGTGTTGTAAATAAAGAATTTAAGTGAATCTTTTCGATGTTCGTGATCGGTCTCTTTGATCTGTTCGATAATCTCGTCAAGTAGAGTGGCATCATCAATAGGTTTTGGGTGCAGGCCCTGAGACTTTCGCTCTTCTATTTCCCGTAGGTAGTCGTTATACATACTCATACTCAATATCTGTTTTTCTTTAATAATTTGAACCCGTTAATCTTCTTTAAGATAACACAAAGATAATTCAAATGATTTTGACCGTTGCCTTTTTTAGGGCGTAGGATGAGTAGAAAATCAGCTTATCATCAAAAAAAAATCTTTTTTAATTAAATTTTTTTGGAATTGCGATCCAATACCTTTATTCTTGTGTTCTAAACCTAAAAATAAAAATAAGATGAGTAATTCCAATGAATCCAAAAGCGAAACGAAAAATTTTGAATTTGTGAATAATCAAATCAAATCAAATCAAATCAAATCAAATCAAATCAAATCAAATCAAATCAAATCAAATCAAATCAAATCAAATCAAATCAAATCAAATCAAATCAAATCAAATCAAATCAAATCAAATCAAATCAAAAACCTTTCTACTCGCTACCCTATGCGCCACCGCCATCTTATGGGGTTGCAAGGGCGATGATCCAGTTGACCCTAACAATAAACCGATAGATGATGCTAAAGTAGTCGCCGACTTTACCTTTACTAAAGGCACAGCAGGGGCGGTAACCTTTAAAAACGCTTCTAAAAATGCCACCAGCTACGCTTGGGACTTCGGCGATGGAACCAAAGCCACCGACGAAAACCCCACCCATACCTATGCGAAGAACGACACCTATACGGTAAAACTCACCGCTACAAATGCAGGCGGCTCGGCGGATAAAACCGCAACGGTGACCATTGAGGATGCCATTTCCATCGACATAGCGGATTTGACTCAATTAGTGTTGCCGAAAAACAGCCCTAACGGGGTCGTTATTTGGAAAATTGCGGCGACCGTAGCCAATGCGGATGAAACGCCGGTTTATTCGATTACGAGCCAAAGCCTGGCGGGTGCTATTGCTTTAGACGGAAATGAAATGATGCTGGCCGATACAAGTGCAGTTGACTATGCGACCAATACAGAACTCACGGGCGAAATACAGGCGACAGCAGGGAGCGCAACGGCCACGGCAGCGTTTACCATTTCCATAACGGACGGTGCGGGAATTTACATCCCCGATGCCAAATTCAAAGCGGAATTACTCAAGAATACAGCCCTCAACACCGATGAAGATAAGGAAATTTCCGTAGCGGAAGCCCAAGCATTTACAGGAGTAATTCAAGGAAATAATTTAGGCATTACAGACGCTACTGGCATTGAATATTTTATAAATGTTACTGATCTTATACTTTTTAATAATGCCCTAACAGATATAGACGTTTCTCAAAATAAAGTGCTTGATAATCTTAATTTAGGTTCAAACCAATTAACTGCATTAGATGTTTCTAAAAATAGAGTGCTCTCTAATCTTAGAGTAGATGACAACCAATTAACAGCCATCGATGTTTCTAAAAACACAGCGCTTACTGATCTTGATTTAAATAACAATCAATTAACATCACTGGATTTATCTAAGAACATAGCACTTACTATACTTTATTTAGGTGAAAATCAATTAACATCACTCAATGTTTCTAAAAACACCGCACTTAGACGGCTTTGGTCAAATAAAAATGCATTAACAGACATTGATGTTTCTCAAAACACAGCGCTTGTTCATCTTTTCTTAGATAACAATGCCTTAACAAAGGTTAACCTGGCGAATGGCAATAACGATGCGATTACCAATTTTAACTTATCAGATAACCCTGATCTAACCTGTGTGCAAGTGGATGATCCGTCAGCTATTCCATCAGCGTGGGAGGGGAAATACGATAAAGACAAAGTAAAATTTCAAACAGAAGCGTGTAGTAATTAAAAAAATATATCACCGCTTAAACCCCCTTAAAACGGGGTTTGGGCGGTGTTTTTTCCTAAGACGGCTTGGCGATCCCTTTTAGAGCGCACAGCAGACGTACTAAATCGTTCCCGCTGGCTCAAAACACTTTATTGAATTATCTGGAGACGTATACCGCTTTTATCCGTTGTTATACCCCCTGGAAACTGCTGGCATGGTGCATGGGCTTAATGAGGGAATTACGAAGGAAAATTATAAAGAGTGTATTCAGTTTGCATATCAACTGATCAAGAATTCAGGCCAATTCAAAAAGGAGGCCAATTAATCAGCATACCATTTGGCGATTACTTTCTCAGCAGGCTTATTTTGAGGAGTCCACTCGGTTTTGTGGCGATCTGAGGAACTTAAGGCAAGATGCCACTTCCAAAAAAATCCGCCTACCCACCAATTCTCATTTGAGAGTACTTGAAAAGTAGCTTCATAGGCATCTGCTTGTAGCTGAAAATTGACGCTTTCCAAGGACTTTTCAACCTCCCAATGATTGCCCGTAGCCGCATCTACACTTTGAAAACCATACTCTGTGAATAAGATGGGTTTATCCCACTTTTCGGAAAAGAGTTTAAGCTTCTGTTTCACAGGCTTCCACGCTTCTTTTATAAGTTCGACAGTTGGGTGATCTCCTTTTAGCAAAGGAAAGTAGGCATCAATACCAATATAGTCTAATTCATCCCACCACAAAATTTTATCATAATTATCCCAGTTTGCCGCGTAGGTAAGTTTTCCTCCATAGACCTTTCTCACCTCATAAACCAACTGTCGCCAAAATTCAGGGCGTTCTCTTGCCGGAATACGGTATTCAGTGCCAATGCAAAATAGCTCTACATCCAATGAATCTGCCTTCTTTGCATGATGAATGATATAATGGCTAAAATCCAGCTCCCATTTTTGCCATTGTGCCTCGGTCTTTAAGTCATACTCGCCACACCAACCCTTACCTCCAACCCAAACGTGAGGCTTTACCATCACTTTCAGGTCATTTTCTTTCGCATATCGGATGAGCATCCCGTTTCCCTTAGTTTGCTCACCCCACCACTGGCGCGAATGATCGAACGTAACACTACCCTGATCTGATTGCGAAAAACCATATGGAATCAAAGCCACCCAATCAGCATTTACTCGTTGCAACTCTGCCAAATCTGAGGAGGTAACTGGATTAGGAGGGTTCACCAAACTTGCGCCATTGATTTTACAAAACGAAGTATCCTGCTGAACGAATCGACATGCCAAAAAGCCAATCATAAGGATAACCGAAAGACTTAACGTCCGCATAAAAGAAAGGAACGGGTTGCACTTGCAAAGTTTAGCAAAGAATTGCAACATGTCATGCTGTCCTCTGAGAATGAATTAATTGGTGAGCTTAATTTTAGATCTTGAAAAAGGTTAAAACTACGGCTCACGTCATAATTTAGACAAATCTAAATCTGTGTTTTCTTCTCTATTTGTCATAAGCGTTTTGTTTGGTGAAGAAAGAGGGCATGATATTTCGACTCGAATGATATACAAATGACAGATACTTCCCTTTTCATAGCGGACGGCTTACACATGAATGAAAAAGGATATAAGAGTTGGAAGCAAGAGCTACTAAACTATTTGGATCGATAGTTCCTGAATAGCTTATTTATTACGGGAATTTTAGCCCGTTCCATCCATGCCAAAATAGCACAACAGCCAAATGCCCCCAGTGCCAGAAAAAAGAGATAGCCACCATCGTTCATCACCTCTATTCCTAAAATAAAGAGGTGCACAAGGATGCCTCCCGTCATGATGCCCAACCCCAGCAAGGTGCCTATCCAGGTAGTCTTAGGAATGAGCAGCAAAAGAGCGGCTATCAACTCAAGTACGCCGATGCCAATTCTTCCAACGGGCTCAAGCCCGACAGCAGAGAAGATGTAGACCGACTCTGGAGCAGCGGTAAATTTAAAAAATAGCGTTTGCAACATGATAACGGACGGCACTATACGTAGCACCCACAAGGTTATGTTTTTCATTACTAGCAATATTAATAAACAAATGGAAACAGGCACTTAGTAAGTGGGTAGGATTTTGGGCGGACTCCCCCAGCGACCTCCCCCTTTCACACCCAACGCCCTTTTCTGTACGCTCCAAAAGGCATCGCTACGCCATTTTAAGAAAAAACACCTAGCCCAAACCCCTTACAGAGCCTAGGCGGTGATGCGTTTTTTTTTACTGACATGCTTTGGTTTGAAATTTTACTTTGTCTTTATCGTATTTCCCTTCCCACGCTGATGGGATATTTGCGGGATCATCCACTTGCACACAGGTTAGATCAGGGTTATCTGATAAGTTTAAGTTAGTAAGCTTAGTGTTATTGCCATTCGCCAGATTAACCTTTTTTAAGTCATTTTTTTTTAAAAAAAGAAGAAAAAGGTTTGTATTTTGAGAAACATCAATGTCTGTTAAATTGTTAGAACTTGCTTGAAGCTGTCCAAGCACCGTGTTTTGAGAAACATCGATGGCTGTTAATTGGTTGGCGTCTAAATAAAGCCAAGAAAGTGCTGTATTATCAGAAACATCGATGACTGTTAATTGATTTCCAGATAAAAAAAGTTGAATAAGTGCTGTATTTTGAGAAACATCCAGTTCTGTTAAATTGTTTCTATCTACATTTAAATCAGTAAGTGCTGTGTTTTGAGAGAGATTTAGTGCTGTTAGTGCATTATTAGAAAGATTAAGATTAGTAACCTTTGTAAAATATTCAATCCCAGTAGCGTCTTTAATTGTAATGGTGTCTCCACCAACTCCTACAATTGATCCTGCATATGCTTGGGCCTCCGTTGCTGAAATTTCCTGATCTCCATTAGTGTTGAGGGCTGTATTATTCACTAGTACCTCTTTGAATTCTGCATCGGGGATGTAAATTCCCGCACCGTCCGTTATGGAAATCGTAAATGCTGCCGTAGCCATCACACTCCCTACTGCCGCTTGGATTTCGCCCGTGAGCTCCGTATTCGTGTCGTAATCAACTGCGCTTGCATCGGCCAGCATTATTTTATTTCCCTTCAAACCAAGGACACCCGCTGGGTTTTGGCTTTTAATCGAGTAAACGGGCGATTCATCCGAATTGGCTACGGTCGCCGCGATCTTCCAAATAACCACCCCGTCGGGACTGTTTTTCGGTAGCACCAATTGAGTCAGATCCGCTATGTCGATGGTAATGGGTGCTGTAGTTACTGTATTATCGATGGTTACCGTTGCGGTTTTATCCGCCGAGCCGTCTGCATTCGTGGCGGTGAGCTTTACCGTATAGGTGCTGTCTTTCGTGTAGGTATGGGTGGGGTTTTCTTCGGTGGCTTTGTTTCCATCGCCAAAATCCCAAGCGTAGCTGGTGGCATTTTTAGAAGCGTTTTTAAAGGTTACCGCCCCTGCTGTGCCTTGGGTAAAGGTAAAGTCGGCAACTACTTGAGTGTCGACCGGGTCGACCTTATCATCTTTCTTGCAACTCAGTAAGGCTGCGGCGACGCACAGGGTAGCGAGTAGAAAGGTTTTTGATTTGATTTGATTTGATTTGATTTGATTTGATTTGATTTGATTTGATTTGATTTGATTTGATTTGATTTGATTTGATTTGATTTGATTTGATTTGATTTGATTTGATTTGATTTGATTTGATTTGATTTGATTTGATTTGTTTTGATTTGTTTTGATTTGTTTTGATTTGTTTTGATTTGTTTTGATTTGTTTTGATTTGTTTTGATTTGTTTTGATTTGTTTTGATTTGTTTTGATTTGTTTTGATTTGTTTTGATTTGTTTTGATTTGTTTTGATTTGTTTTGATTTGTTTTGATTATTCATCAATTCAAAATTTTCCATTACTTTATTTGATATATTAGAGTTTTTCGTTGCGTTATTTATTTTGTCGGGATTTCTCATCTCTTTTTCTATTTATAATTAATTAATAATTTTTTTAAAATACAAGACTAAGGGTATTAGATCGTATTTGCAAATAAATTTAAAAAAAATATGGTTTTTTTTGATGCCTTCCTTTATTGATTATCCAGCTATTGCAGAGCAATTTTTATATAAAAAAGACAACTAAACGCCTCGTATTTTTTTCTCAACGGGTTAATATTAACCTCTATTTGGTCGCTTGCAGTACTTTTCTAACGGACCTGTGCCTCTCTAACAACCTTCTTGCTTCTCTTTCTGAAATGCTTCTCTGCGCTAAAATCATCTGAAGTGCTCTGTTCATCAATTTCTTATTTGATAGCTTCATGTCTACCATTTTATTCCCTTCTACGTGACCCAGCTTTATCATTACGGAGGTTGAAACCATATTCAAAATCATTTTTTGAGCGGTAGCTGCTTTCATCCGCGTGCTACCTGTTACAAATTCAGGGCCAACATTTACTTCAATGGGAAATTCCGCTATTTCGGCAAGTTTACTGCCTTCATTGCAAGTTATACACCCTGTGAGTAGGCTCTTTTGTTTAGCTTGTTCGATGGCACCTATTACATAGGGTGTTTTTCCTGATGCGGCTATTCCGATCACGGTATCCTTCTCATTCGGATCATATTTGAGGATGTCTTTCCAACCCTGATCGTAGTCGTCTTCGGCAAATTCAACTGCTTTTCTCATTGCCTCATCTCCTCCTGCTATTAGCCCTATTACCAAATCAAGGGGTACTCCAAATGTTGGTGGACATTCTGATGCATCTACTATACCTAATCTTCCGCTGGTGCCCGCACCTATGTAAAAGAGCCTCCCGCCCTCCATCATCCTATGTATGATTTCACTGACCAATTTTTTTACTTTTGGAAGCGTTTGCTGAACAGATTTAGCCACCTTTTGATCCTCTTTGTTGATGTTGGAAAGCAGCTCTTCTACACGCATGTGTTCGAGGTTATTGTAAAGTGAATCCGACTCTGTCGTGCTATGACCCATCCTGATGATATAGTGCTAGCCTAGCAATAGGAGATTGAACAACGGTTTTAAGGATAAAGCCTTTTTCTATGGCTACATCTCTTAAAATATCAGAAAAATGCCAGGCAATAGAACCCGCAAAATTCAGCGGGATGTTCTTGTTTTTTATCGTTCCAAAGAAGGCATCGAAGTATTCTTCAAAAGAGGTTTTCACAAGGTTATATATATCTGGGTTCGACCTATTCGAAAAAATAAAATCTGAGAAAGACGCCAAGAAGTGGTTAGGTTTTGGCTTATCATAAATTCGCTGAATAACTTCATCTGCTGATAATTGATACCTTGCTTCAAACTTGGCAACAACCTTTTGGTCGAGATTACCTCGAAAAACACCTTGAATCAATTTTTTTCCCAGATATGCACCGCTTCCTTCATCTCCCAATACATAACCGAACGAATAGCTCAGGCTCGTTACCGATTTTCCATCATAGTAACACGCATTCGCCCCGGTACCCAATATGCCAACATATCCTGCTAGCCTGCCAGATACAGCTCTGGCCACCCCTATCATATCATGCTCAACAAATATTTTGGAGGTGAAAATTTCAGCTAGTGCTTTCTCAACAACACTCTTTTGGCTTTCAGAATGGATGCCTGCTGCGTAGAAATAAATGGGTAGCTTAAAAATTTTTGGATCAAAAACTTTCTTTATTTCTTCTATCAAAGTTTCTATTTTGTGAGTAAAAGCATTGAACCCCGCAGTTTTATAATGTTCGATCTTTCCCTTTCGCAGCACTCGCCAGTCCGTGGAAGAACCTCCTGCATCCCCTACTACAAATGACTTAGGCATATAAGTTTTATTTTTGATTCGAAGATATTCAAAAAATGATTGAAAGCATTTTATACTACAGCTCACGTTTTATTAAGCTGACAATCTCTTTTTCATCCTCAGGCTGAAACCAATGGATATCTTGATACTTATTTAACCAAGTAAGCTGGCGCTTTGCATATCTTCTACTATTCCGCTTTAGCAATCGAATCGCCTCTTCTTTATCGTATTTCCCTGATAAAAAATCAAAAACTTCGGAATAGCCTACGGTCTGTAAAGCACTATGCCCTTTAAAGGGAATCAGTGAAGTCGCTTCTTCAAAAAGCCCTTTTTCAATCATTTGATCCATCCGGCTGTCAATTCGTTTATACAACACTTCCCTATCAAGTACAAGACCGATTTTCAGGTTTCGATACGGTTTTTCCTTTCTGTTTGCTATGCGAAAGGAACTGAATGGCTTGCCAGAAGATCTAATAACTTCCAATGCTCTAACTACCCTATGCCTATTGTTCCGGTCTACCTCGTCAAAATACGTGGGATCTGCTTCTTTCAATTCTGCCAATAACCTATTTAACCCCCTTTCTACAGCTTCAATATTTAGTTTTTCTCTGACACCTTCCGCTATTTTCGGCATTTCATCAAATCCTTCCCATAAAGCTTTCAAATAGAGCATAGATCCACCTACCGCAATCATGGAAGTGTGCGTTTTGCTCATTTCTGCTATTAGCGTACCTGCGTCTCTTTCGAACATTCCTGCGTTATACATCTCTGCGATAGAATGGGAGTTAATGAAATGATGCCTTACCTGCGCTAATTCCTTTTCATTGGGTTTTGCCGTTCCAATCTCTAGCTCTCGATAAAATTGTCTTGAGTCAGCTGAGATAATCTCTGTATGAAATAACGCAGCAAGCTTTATACCTAAAGCCGTCTTACCGACAGCAGTCGGTCCTAAGATCGAGATTAGAAGAAGTGGTTTATTTACCTGCATAGGAAGGCTAAAATGCCTAATTTTATTTTCATGAATGAACAGGCACACAATATTGATGCATTAAAGAAGAAAATTTCAAGCTTAGAAGCTCAATTGGACGGAGTGCGACAAGATTACAATTCGCTTTTAGATAAAACCAACCAGAACCTTAAAGACCTTTTTGATAACTCCAATGACTTGATTACCATATTTCGGGCGACAGGTGAAATCAGATTTGCCAATGAATCAGTCAAAAAAAAACTAGCCTACACGGAAGATGAAATTACGAAACTTAAATTTATAGAGGTAGTGCATGAAGACCACCGCAGTCAAGCACTTCAAAACATCCTTAAAATCTCCGAAGGCAGTGGATTCGTAAAGTTTGATACAGTTCTTTTCTCTAAAACTGGAAAAAATGTTTATGTAACGGGGAAACTCACATCTGTTTTTGAGAATGGCAAACCCGTGGAATACCAGTGCTTATTTTACGATATTTCGGAAAGAATTCGGGCAGAAAGTGCGCAAAGCCTTTACTACCAGATCGCTAACATAACCATTACAGAAAATGACCTAGAGCAGTTATATGCAAATATATATGAGCAGCTTAGTCAAATGCTAAGAGTTCGCAACCTCCAAATCAGCTTGAAGACCAAGAGTGGGTATAAGAAACTCTTCTTCGTAAACGAGCTAGAAAAAGAATATGATTTTGTTTTTGATGTAGACACCATGCTAATGGACTACACTTTTGAAAGAGGTCGTTCGCTAATTATCTATGAAGAAGGCATACAAAAAATTGCAGGGCAAAAAAGAAAACAACTCAAAGACCCGACACCCAAAATTTGGCTTGGGGTATTGATTTCAACCCCAAACGAAAAAGGCGTAATGTCGGTATTTAGCTATACCGACCAGAGTGCCTTTAATAACAAAGACCTAGAGCTACTTGACTATATCGTAGGTCAAATAAGCCTAGCCATGGAGCGGCAACATAAAGAAGAAAAAATAGAAAATCAGGCGGCTACGCTCGGAGCTATTTTCGATAGTAGCACCCATGAAATTTGGTCGCTCGACAGAAAACTTAACTTCACTTCGTTTAACCAGAATTATGAAAAAGCGTACGAAAAATACTACGGCGTAAAACCGCGAATCGGGAGCTGCATAAAAGATGTTCCAGAAAGTGATTTAATGGAAGACTACTTAACATTTTCGAATGAAAAATATGAAGAAGCCTTTAAAGGGCAGTTTGTAAACTTTCAAACAAAAAATAAAAATCGAGAAGGAAAAATGATCTGGAGAGAGGTTTTTGTAAACCCCATTTTTCTCCCCAATGGAAAAATCGAGGAGCTCTCAGTTATAGCTAATGACATTACCGAGAAAAAAGAATCGGAAAGTGCGTTAATTGCGAGCGAGGAAAAATTCAGAAGCATATTCGAATCCTTTCAGGATATCTACTTCCGTTGCGACATGGAAGGAATCGTGACGATGGTGAGTCCTTCAATTCAGGAAGTTTTAGGCTACGAGGCCAAAGACATTGTGGGTACCAACATTATGCAATATGTTGTGAATAAACGCCAGGTATTTGAAATGGCGAACCGTATTGATAAAGAAAAAAGAATTCGGAATATTGAACAAAGTGTTTTGAATTCGAAAGGACTAAGAAATTTTTTTCTATTTAATATTCGACTCATCCAAAGGGAAGATGGGAAAGACGAAGTGGAGGGTGTAGCCATAGACATTTCACAGCTAAAAAAAACCAATGAAGAATTAATCAGAGCAAAAGACGAAGCAGAGCGATCACTTAAAATAAAGGAACGATTTCTTGCCAATATGAGTCATGAGATTCGAACGCCTATGAACGGAATCATTGGGATGATCGACCTGCTGGCAAGCACCTTGCTAGATTCGGAGCAATTCGATTATGTAAAGACCTTGAGCAAGTCTTCACAAACTTTACTGAATATTCTAAATGATATTTTGGATCTCTCCAAAATTGAAGCTGGGAAAATAGAAATCAGACGCAGACCCGTCAATTTGGTGAAAACGATAGAGAAAGTTTATGATTTATTTTCTAAGCAAGCCTCTTCCAAAAACAATCACCTCTACTATCATATAGATCAAAATACTCCTTCGTGGGTGATGGCCGATGAAACAAGACTTATCCAAATTTTATCTAACCTTGCTTCCAACTCCATTAAATTCAGCAAACAAAAAGGGCATATTAATATAAGCTTAAGACTATTGGAAACGCAAGGTAGCACGCATCACTTTAAAGTATCTATTAAGGACTCTGGCATTGGTATATCTGAGCGAGATCAGAAAACATTATTTCAAAGCTTTCATCAATTGGACAACAGCAGTTCCAAGAACTTTGGAGGGACAGGCTTGGGTCTTGCGATTAGTAAAGAACTTGTGAAATCAATGGGTGGTGACATTGGAATCGTTTCTACCCCTGGATTAGGAAGTACCTTTTGGTTCACTTTCCCCGCCGAAAAGACTCATGTCGAAAATTTCAAGGATGAAACAAATCAAGACATACAACTAATACGACAATTCACCGAACAAAAGCCTAAGATACTCCTGGTAGATGACAATGACATTAACAGAAAAGTAGCAAGCATTATCCTGACCAAATCCGGGTGTAGCATTGTGCAAGCAAGCAATGGGTTCGAAGCAATCGAAACGGCAAAAAAAGATACCTTTGACCTCGTCTTAATGGATATTCAAATGCCTCAAATGGACGGTATCGAGTCTGCCAAAAAGATACGAATGTTGAATCTGCATCCAAACCAGCCCATCATTGCCATGACAGCCTACTCCATGGAAGAAGATCGAGAGCGATTCCTCAAAGCAGGAATGGATGATTACCTTTCCAAACCCATCAAAGCCAATTCGCTTATCGCCAAAGTAAAAGAGTGGATAGATTTTGAACCTTGGCAAGTAGCATCAGAAGCAATGATTGATCAAAATGAGGATTTAGTCATCAACCAAAATACGCTTAACCAGCTTGCCAAATTCGGCGGGCAGGAGCTGATCAAAGAAACGCTTCATGATTTTGAAATAGAATCAGAAGAGATTCTTCAAAAAAGTATTCAATATTTCAATGACTCAAATTTTGAAAAATTGAGAGGTGAACTACACACCCTCAAAGGGAACGCTGGAACATTAGGTGTAGAAAAAGTATCAAAACAGGCAAGTTTCATTGAAAAGAACTTAAAAGAGAATAAATTTGGCGGATTGAATAAACATTTGGAAGTACTCCGCCTCTTCTTAAAAGAGTTTAAAGAAAGTAGTAACAATTTATTAATTAATGATGAATAAGAAAATTATAGTAGCTGAAGATAGCAACATATTACAAAAATTAACAAAGAAAATTTTTTCAAAATTCAACTATAGTGTCACCTCAGTAAATGATGGAAAGCAGTTAGTTGACCACCTAGCCGAAAATACTTTCGACTTAGTCCTTCTTGACATTAATATGCCCGTAATGGACGGTATGGAATGTGCGAAAAATATCCGTTTAATGGATAGTCCACAAAAAGACATTCCAATTATTGCGATTACAGGGAATTTAAAGAATTATTCTGAACAAGATTTTAAAGACGTGGGCATTAATACCGTTATACCAAAACCACTTAATTTTGATTCAGTGGTGGATCAAGTGAAAAAGTTGACGAATGACGGTTAAGTACACTAATTATTTTTTAAACAAACTGGAAGATATTGTATCAGAAACCGACTACATACTCAGATATGAGAAAGGTAATTTCAAGTCTGGTTATTGCATATTGAACGAAAGCAAAATAGCCGTTGTCAATAAGTTCTTCGCATTAGAAGGCAAAGTAAATAGCCTAGTAGAAATAATTCGATCTATCGATCTGGATATAAGTAAACTTAGCGAGCGTAACAAAGACCTATATGCTGAGCTCATCAACAGCCAGCTACAATTTTGAAAATTACGCTTTTAGGAACAGGTACCTCTCAAGGTGTACCCGTAATTGGCTGTAAATGTGAAGTTTGTAGCTCAGTAGACTTTCGCAATAACAGATTAAGGTCTTCTATTCTGATAGAATCAAAAAACACACGAATCATTGTAGACACAGGGCCTGATTTCAGACAGCAGATGTTAAGAGAAAGAGTAGATCGACTAGATGCAGTTGTATTTACCCACGAACATAAAGACCATACTGCTGGCCTAGATGATGTTCGTAGTTTTAATTTTCTCCAAAAAAGCGATATGCCCGTTTATGGAAGAATTAATGTACTTCAACAACTAAAGCAAGAATTTGCTTACGTTTTTCAGGAAAAAAAGTATCCTGGAGTTCCTCGTGTAGTTCTTAATACAGTAGGAAAAAGCCCTTTTCGAATTAAGGATATTGAACTTATTCCGATAGAAGTGATGCACTATAAACTGCCCGTTTTAGGATTTAGAATAGCGCGTTTCACTTATATCACTGATGCCAATTATATATCGGAAGAAGAGAAGGAAAAAATAAAAGGCTCAAAAGTTATCATACTCAATGCCTTACAAAAAGAGCCACATATCAGTCATTTTACCCTTCAAGAGGCTGTAAAACTAATGGAGGAACTCGCCCCGGAAAAGGGATATTTCACTCATATCAGTCATAAACTTGGCCTCCATGCAGAGGTGGGTAAAAATCTTCCAAAAAACATAGAACTGGGCTGGGATGGTTTACAAATCAACCTGCAGGATTAGCAAAGGCTGTGTTCAGAAATTATTTTTTTAAATTTTTACTAATATTTAGCGTTATCATCCCCACTAGTTAGAAAAGGGTTTGCTCTTTTGTAGTTCTTTAATACTAATAGTTCCATTCACTAGCTTTATTTTCTTGAAGCTTTTATATCATAAATCAATAATACATCCTGAAAGTACACAATGGATTGTCTTCCTTCACGGTGCTGGCGGTAGTATCCAAACGTGGAATCATCAGGTAATTGCGCTTAAGCAACACTATAATTTATTGCTCATTGATCTTAGGGATCACGGAAAATCAAAAAATGTGAAACCTGCATACCCAAGATATAACTTCGAAATTGTAAGCCAAGATGTCCTCAACGTATTGGACGCAATGGGCATTGAATCAGCGCACTTCATAACGCTGTCTTTTGGAAGTGTCCTCATGCAATCATTATACAAGAGGAGACCCAATATGGTCGATAAAATGGTTCTTATTGGTGGCATTTTCAATGCCAATTTAGGTATCAAGATATTTGTGCATCTAGCTCGATTTTTCAACCTATTTCTTTCCTACAAAATGATGTATGAAGTATTTTCTTTCTTACTAATGCCTCACAAAGACCAGCAATTGGCACGACGAATTTACAAAATGCAGGCTCGTACTCTAGGAGCCGATGAGTACTTAAAATGGCTTGGACTTTACAGTGAATTTTTCAAGCTTCTTCGTTCTTTCAATCGTCAAACTATTGACCATTTTATATTGGTTTTAATGGGTGAAAACGATTATTTGTTTCTACCTAGTGCACGAAAATTTGCAACATTAAAAAGAAATATCACATTTCAACTGATTAAGGGAGCTGGTCATATCTGCAACATAGACCAGCCTCAAAAAACCAACATGGCGATACTCAGTTTTTTAAGAAATCATAAACCCCAATAAAGAAAACCAGTGTCCAAAGAATAGCCCTATACCAATTAATTTTCACCAAATCATGAGCAGCCGCCAGCACCTCGAGACCTACTCCGATTTGATTATGAAGCGGAACAGCAAAAAAGAAGGTATTGACCCAGACAAGCACAATCAAAACGGATGCTAAAAGCTTAGCAGGGTTGAAATCTAGAATTAATTGTAACCCATGAATCCCTACTTGTAAAAGCATCAAAGGCATGACAATGACTGAAATAGCTGTTGTATATTTGGCATGCCAGCTTGCAAGTTCCAGTTCAGAATAATAGGTAAAACCAGGATAAACTATGAGTTGCGTCATCCATATTAAAACAACAAGACCAAAGTCTATCAATAATTTCAAAAGCATGTTTAACTAACATCTCACATCAACAAATGTTAAATCGAATTCTCAACATCAAAAATCAATAATAGCTAGCTTGCTAACACTTTGAAAATGATCTTCACGTGTTTCCATTTAATTTATCTAAATGAATTTTTTCAACAACATACACCTATTCGCCACATATGCATGCCTGATTCTTGGGGTTACCATCACCCTCCGATCAGTTTATGGTTACTTCATGGAGGTGAAATACCATAACATTGATAAGAATTTGTCAAATGTCTTTATCGTTTTACTATACACCCAATTGGTGATGGAAGCATCGTATTTTTTAAATGTTACTTTTAGGTATGAAGATAGTCTCAGAGCCATTGAACATGTGGCACTAACACTATTTGCCTCCATTATGACACAGGGAGGCAGACTCATCACCCTGAAATCGTCGGATAATTCAGTGAAATTCCGTTTTAGAAGTATTTATTACGGTATTGCAACTGGACTCCTCATTTATGCCTTTATTCTTAATTTGACTTGATTGGTCAACTGAATTAAGAACTTAACGAATTTATATTTTTCATAATTTATTTCATTAATTTTCTGTATCCTATTAATGGCAGACTATTTCACAAAGTAAAATTCCCCATCCTCAAGGTGCTTCATGTGGTTTACATTATTGCAACAAACAAGCAAGCAAGGCTTTTCTTCTACTGAATTGAGCAGAAAACGAGGTTTAAGACAAAAGGTCGGCTGGTCTTTTAAATAAAAAGTGATGAAAGCGATGGCTGGTAGCCTTCCATTTCCTATGCCTGGGAAAGTAGTGGCTATTGAGGGAGAAGGTAAAGGAATCGGAAGGATGAATGCCTGTGTGAGCAAAGAAGGTAGCAACCTTTTTTAGAGGGGTTTTCCTCGTCTTCAACAGCTATGAACAGGTAAAAAAAGGAATAAACTTCTTAGGTATATATCGAGTAATCATGACGTGCAAGTCTTGGCTAATTGGCTAAAATATACCCATCACGTTACCCATCACTCGGTACAACATTTACTCAATAGAAGGGTTAAACACAGACTCGTGTTTTATCATCATTTAACTATTATTTAAGTGCCTAATTCAATATTATTTTGTTTGTAAAGCATACTGTTTCACCAAGATTTTTGAGCTTTTACTTAGAATAAATTACTTTTTTTGGATTCTGTTGTCTATTTTATTGTTATTTTTCATGTTGAGTTTTAATTTCATACCACTATGATCTACAATGGAAAAGAAATTGAGTTCCCCGCAATTATGCAGGTTAGTTTTTTTAAACTGATCGAACAGCTGGAAACTCAGCGGAAAAGCAAGGACAAAGCGCAGGCAAATTACGCACAAGAACTCCTAAAAGTTGTCGAAGAATACCCAGAACTAAGAGATGGCATTACCGATATAACTCAGTTGAAGGATTATAAGGAGCCGATGGGTAAGTTGGTCAAGCCATTATTTCCCGAGGTACTCATGTCAAATGAGATAAAAATTCTTACCCCGCCTTTTTATTTTGATCCTATTTATACCTCTTCCAGATTTGATAAAATTGTAGCAGCTTCTGGAAAGCCTTTCTCCTTCAATATGAAGGATATAGATGAAGACGCCTTCTATCTCTATTGTTGCTGTTTTATTCTAGGCAACTATTTTGACTATCCTGCTGCTGGCTTTAATCCTCAGTTTTTCGAAATAGAAAATAAGGAACAAGGCATCCGAAGGGTGTATAAGCTATTGATCAACGCCGACATGGCGGATTTCATACCAACTGACAAGGCCGTGCAGATTACGCGTGAAGACTACGAAGAGCTTATTGAGAATTTTGATGACTTATCCCTGTGGAAGAAAAAATTCCCGCCCAATAGCTGGATTATGAAGGGTGTCAACATCCTTAACTTAATCGACGTAACCGCCGATCAGGCCATTAACTCGGTCAAATCAAATTTATTATTGGTACAGTCTGATACGTTTGAAAAAGTGAAATGGGGCATCAGAAAGCTTCTAAACAACCCAGACCTTGCCATTGGGGTGGTTAGTGTAGATAATGACTATATGGTTCGAATGAAAGATAAGAGTATTGAAAGCCTAATTTTAAAGGAAGGGGATAAGCTTGATTGCCGCTCAGGTCTTTGTGAAAATATGCTTACTCAACTCATCAAAAACAAGATACCACTTGCGATTCCCAATGCAAAAAAATACCATGCTCGCAACCCATGTGATTTTTCACAAAAACTGATTAAATCAGGATATAAGAGCTATATCATTGCCCCAACCGTTTACGAAGGAGAGCTTCTCGGGTTTATGGAATTGGGGGCTAAGAATAGCTATGAACTTCACCGAGGTTCGATTTCATTACTCGATCAGGTAATACCTATTTTATCCATGGCGAAAAAACGCTTTCAGACTGAAGTACAAAATTTATTGGAAGCCATTATTCAGCAAGAGTGTACCACCATACATTCATCTGTTAAGTGGAAGTTTGAGGAGCAGGCAAAAAAATTTATGGAAAGGCAGCTAGCGGGAGAGCAACCTGTATTTGAAGATGTCGTCTTCGATCAACTGTATCCGCTTTATGGTCAGCTCGATATAAAAGGATCATCAGGGCGTAGGAATAAAGCCGTTTCTATTGATTTGATCAAACAGCTCAAAGGGGTGTTGAAGGTTCTCAAACTGGCTTTTAAAAAACAACCAATCCCTATTTATGATGAATTGATTTTTAGAATCAATGAATTTATTGAAGAAATTAACAGCGATTTGACCGCGGGGAGTGAACATCGCATCCTTACCTTTCTGAAAAAAGAAGTCTACGCTGTTTTTGATTATTTGAAAAAATCAGATGGGGAGATCTCCAAAAAGATCGGGCAATATTACGACCTGTTAGATCCCGATACGCAGACTGTCTACCAAGAGCGTAAAAAATACGATACGAGTGTAAATAGAATAAACCAACTCCTTGCCTCCTTTCTTGATAGCAAACAAATAGAAGCACAGGCGATGTTTCCGCATTATTTTGAACGCTACAAAACCGACGGCGTAGAGTTCAATATGTACATTGGCCAATCTATTACCAACCAAAAAGATTTTGATATCGTATTTGTGCGCAATCTCAGACTTTGGCAGCTGCTCACGATGTGCGAAATGGAAAATGAATTTCAAGCCTTGAAAAAAGAAATAGAGACGCCAATCGAAATTGCCTCATTGATATTGGTTTACAATGCAGCTATTGCGGTTCATTTTCGAATGGACGAAAAGAAATTTGACGTAGAGGGGGCCTACAATGCTCGATATGAAATCATTAAAAAGAGAGTGGATAAAGCTCATATCAAAGGAACGAACGACCGTATTACCCGACCTGGGAGCATTGTTATCGTTTACGCTCAGGAATCTGATGCCCAAGAGTACAGAATCTACTTAAAATACCTCGTTGGAAAAGGGTATCTGAAAGAGGAGGTTGAAGATTTTCAATTGGAAGACCTTCAAGGCATACATGGGTTAAGGGCGTTGCGGGTGGATGTAAACTACACCGAAGGAACCCTTACCGTTGATGAATTTATCGAAGAAATGGAGAAGGTATAATCAAACCTTGCATACAAAATAAATTTGTATTCTTTTTAGCCCATTCGATAGCGTTTCGCACTGGATAATCTATATGTATTTTTACCGATGATGCTACCATAGTAAGCGTTGAAAAACGCATTACGAAGGGAAAAGAATTAAGCGCATTCTAGTAGAACAAGGAAAAGAAATACTTGAATCATTAAGAGGTTCAGCTCATTTTAAGCCAAGCCTTTCAGAAAAGTTAAACTAAGAGGAGAAAAAGAGAGAAGAAAATAAAAAGCAATAAAAGGATCATAACCCTTGAAACTAATTGTTTCAAGGGTTATGGTCTTAAAAAAATTAAACCCAGCTTCTCTTACTCCCAGGGAGCTTTTTGAGGCTCTTTAGCATCAATTTTGTTTGCCATTACGGTTATTCTATAGGTTATAGTTCCGGTATAATTTTTAGTACCAATAAATTTAACGTCAACAGAATATAAAAAGTATCGATGATAATCATTAGGAAAACCTTGATTGTTAGGATTTATAGAATAAACTGTCGCTTTCCCGCCTGAAGCAGCAACCCCTATATACGAAACTCCGCCCTTATTAACTCCTGGATAGCTGCTATTGCTTCTAACAAATATCCTTTCTAATTGACCATTTAGTACCGAAGGGAATGAAATCTGAAGCATGTCATATCTAAAAAAACTTTCCTGCCTTATATGAAAAAAGTATTCTTTCGTCTTTCCTCCGTCTAAGGTTCTAGTAGCTTGGTTCATAATTCTATCGGCGGGAACGACAACTCTTGCAGAGAAGTCACCAGGTTGTAGTGGTATCTGCTGATAAATATTCTTGAATTTAAATTCTTTTTCCACAGTCCCATAATACGATCCATAGCCAGTAATTTTCACTTTAAAAAAAATGTCATCTCCAACTTTAGTACAAAACCTACTATCACAATATCCTATCCCGTTATGCTCGGTTATTTCACCATTGGCATTGACCCTAAAACCATGACGACTAAGCTTATTCCTATATGGAGGTTTATCGCCAATGGTAAAGAGCGGACCATAGGTAACTTCACCTATTTCAAAGTTGGCATTTACGTTTTCTTTAAGAATAATCTGTCCATAGTCATAAACCGAGTAACCAATTACAGCTACAACATCATCATCAGTTACGGTAAAATGATCAGCAGTTAAACGTATCTTGGGGCCGATGTTTAGCGTAAAATCAGTAATAACTTCCCCTTTATAGTCTCCCGTGCCAGTAACCTTCAATTTGAAAGTATATGTATTGTTAGATGGCTCATTGGAATGGGTTAACCCCTTAGCCACCGTTATATTGTTAACACTATCTAGGCTTACTTTATCCTTTAAGTCGTCAGGAACCTCAATCAGGGATAGATCTGCCGTTGCACCTTGACTAAGCACAACTTGCCCGTAGCTCTCTTCCGAAAGATATCCCTCTGTTACATCCATACTTGTCGAAGGAAGAGTAAGAAAGTCTTTTATTTCTTGTTTTATATCAACAAATAAAGTGAGCGGAATCTCTATTTCTCCGCTATAATTCCCAGTTCCGCTAATCTTGACTTTGAAATTATAACTACCTGCTATAATCCCCGTGTCCACCGTTATATTGTTAACACTATCTAGGCTTACTTTACCCTTTAGGTCGTCAGGAACCTCAGCTAGGGCTAGATCTGCCGTTACGCCTTGACCAAGCACAACTTGCCCAAAACTCAAAGGATTACTGTAGCCTACACTTATAGTTATATTATTGGTTTTGGGAAGAGCAAAATCGCTTTCTTGTAAAGGTCTTTGCTTAACCTCTATCTCTCCATCTAGGGAATCTAACCCTACTTTTAGGGAATCTAACCCTACATTTAAGGAATCTATTTCTCTATCTAAGGTAATCGTTACCTCTGCCGTTTTAACAGCCGATCCGCCATTATTCGTAGCGGTGAGTTTTACCGTATAGGTGCTGTCTTTCGTGTAGGTATGGGTGGGGTTTTCTTCTGTGGCTTTTTCGCCATCGCCAAAGTCCCAAGCGTAGCTAGTGGCGTTTTTAGAAGCGTTTTTAAAGGTTACCGCCCCTGCTGTGCCTTTGGTAAAGGTAAAGTCGGCGACTACTTGAGTGTCGACTGTTTCATCTTTCTTGCAACCCCATAAGACTGCGGCTGCGCACAGGGCGGCGAGAAGAAAGGTTTTTGATTTGATTTGATTTGATTTGATTTGATTTGATTTGATTTGATTTGATTTGATTTGATTTGATTTGATTTGATTTGATTTGATTTGATTTGATTTGATTTGATTTGATTTGATTTGATTTGATTATCCATCAATTCAAAATTTTTCGTTTCGTTTTTTGCTGTATTAAAATGTCCCATTTCGGTTTTTGTTTAAATTATAAAATATATTAAAACACAAGACTAAGGGTATTGGATCGTATTTGCAAATAAATTTAACAAAATATGGTTTTTTTTAAGAGTCGGCTTAAAAAACACTAAAATTAAGCGGTTGAGGCAGCGGGAATGGTCCGAGATCATGAGCCATACTGCCCGAACCTCCCTTCAGCGCAATGCTAAAGAATCCGCCCATCTACCTCCCTTTCTTACCCAACGTCGTTTTTTCTATGCGCTAAATAGGATCGCTTAGTAGTTTTAGTAAAAAACGCTTAGCCTAAACCCCGTTTTACGGAGTTTAGGCAGTGATGCGCTTTTTTAATTACAATCCATTGTTTGAAAAACAGCTGCATTATCAAAAAGCCAATTACTATTGGGAGGTAAATTATCAACTTGCACACAGGTTAGATTAAGATTATCTCGCAAGTCCAAATTAGTAATCGCATCGTTATTGCCATTAGCAAGATTAACCTTTGTTAATGCATTTTGATATGACCACAAAAGAGTAAGCGCTGTGTTTTTTGAAACATCTAGCACTGTTAAATTATTCCTATTTGTATTTAGGCGAGTAAGCACTGTGTTTTTAGAAACATCTAGCACTGTTAAATTATTATCACTTATAAAGAGGCGAGTAAGTGCCGTGTTTTTAGAAACATCCAGTGCTGTTAAATCGTTCCTATTTGCATTTAGGCGAGTGAGTGCTGTATTTTTAGAAACATCTAGCACTGTTAAATTATTATCACTTATAAAGAGGCGAGTAAGTACTGTGTTTCTAGAAACATCCAGTGCTGTTAAATTGTTCTCATTTACATTTAGGCTAGCAAGTGCTGTGTTGTTAGAAACATTGAGTACTTTTAAGGCATTTCCACTAAGGTCAAGATCGGTAATATTTATAAAATATTCAATTCCAGTAGCGTCTGTAATGCCTTTACTAGTTGCCAAAATTGAACCTGCAAAGTTTCGGGCTTCACCTTCTGAGATTTTCTGATCTCCGTCGGCGTTAAGACCATTAAGACTTAGCAATAAAGATTTGAATTTTGCATCTGGGATGTAAATTCCTTCATCAGGATCATCCATTATTGAAATCGAAAACGTTGCTGTAGCCATCACACCGCCTACTGTCCCCTGAATTTCACCTGTAATTGCAGTATTGGTTTCGAAATCAAATGCGCTCGAATCGGCAATAACCATTTGATTTCCAACTATACCAATGGCACCCGCTGGATTTTGACTCAGAATCGAATAAACAGGCGTGTCATTCGAATTGGTTACGGTCGCCGCTATCTCCACAATAACGGTTCCATCAACGCTATTTTCTGCAACAGATAGTTGTGACAAGTCAGCTATGTCTATGGTAATTACATTAGTAATGGTCACCGTTTGCATGGAATTAACTGATGCGCCCGCACTATTCCTAGCGGTGAGCGTTACATCAAAATCTCCGCTTTGGGTGTAGGTATGGGTGGGGCTTTCATCTGTTGAAGTGTTTCCATCTCCAAAGTCCCATGTATAACCGGTCGCATTTAAGGAAGTGTTTGTAAAGGTTACAACCCCTCCTGAAGCTATGCTAAAGGTAAAATCAGAAACGGGGGCTAATACAATGGTCACCGTTTGCGTAGAATTAACTAATGCGCCCGCACTGTTCCTAGCAGTGAGCGTTACGTCAAAATCTCCGCTTTGCGTGTAGGTATGGGTGGGACTTGTTGCTGTTGAAGTAGCACTTCCATCTCCAAAGTCCCACGTGTAACCAGTCGCATTTGTAGAAGTGTTTGTAAAGGTTACAACCCCTCCTGAAGCTATGCTAAAGGTAAAATCAGAAACGGGGGCTAATACAATGGTCACCGTTTGCATGGAATTAACTAATGCGCCCGCACTGTTCCTAGCGGTGAGCGTTACATCAAAATCTCCGCTTTGCGTGTAGGTATGGGTGGGACTTGTTGCTGTGGAAGTAGCACTTCCATCTCCAAAGTCCCATGTGTAACCGGTCGCATTTAAAGAAGTGTTTGTAAAGGTTACAACCCCTCCTGAACCCTGAGTAAAGCTAAAACTAGAAGTGGGGGCTAAGACAATGGTCACCGTTTGCATGGAATTAACTGATGCGCCCACACTATTCGTAGCAGTAAGTGTTACGTCAAAATCTCCGTTTTGCGTGTAGGTATGGGTGGGGTTTTCATCTGTTGAAGTGTTTCCATCTCCAAAGTCCCACGTGTAACCGGTCGCATTTGTAGAAGCGTTCGTGAAGGTTACAACCCCTCTTGAAGCTATGCTAAAGCTAAAATCAGAAACAGGGGCTAATACAATGGTCACCGTTTGCATGGAATTAACTGATGCGCCCGCACTGTTCCTAGCGGTGAGCGTTACATCAAAATCTCCGCTTTGGGTGTAGGTATGGGTGGGACTTTCATCTGTTGAAGTGTTTCCATCTCCAAAGTCCCACGTGTAACCAGTCGCATTTGTAGAAGTGTTTGTAAAGGTTACAACCCCTCCTGAAGCTATGCTAAAGCTAAAATCAGAAACGGGGGCTAAGACAATGGTAACCGTTTGTGTGGAATTAACTGATGCGCCCGCACTGTTCCTAGCGGTGAGCATTATATCAAAATCTCCGCTTTGGGTGTAGGTATGGGTGGGGCTTTCATCTGTTGAAGTGTTTCCATCTCCAAAGTCCCACGTGTAACCGGTCGCATTTAAGGAAGTGTTTGAAAAGGTTACAACCCTTCCTGAAGCTATGCTAAAGGCAAAATCAGAAACGGGGGCTAAGACAATGGTAACCGTTTGTGTGGAATTAACTGATGCGCCCGCACTGTTCCTAGCGGTGAGCATTATATCAAAATCTCCGCTTTGGGTGTAGGTATGGGTGGGGCTTTCATCTGTTGAAGTGTTTCCATCTCCAAAGTCCCACGTGTAACCGGTCGCATTTAAAGAAGTATTTGTAAAGGTTACAACCCCTCCTGAAGCTATGCTAAAGCTAAAATCAGAAACGGGGGCTAAGACAATGGTCACCGTTTGCGTGGAATTAACTGATTCGCCCGCACTATTCGTAACGGTGAGTGTTACTGAATAGGTACTGTCCTTAGCGTACGTATGTATTGGACTTGCATCTGTTGAAGTGTTTCCATCTCCAAAATCCCAAGCGTAGCTGGTCGCATTTGTAGAAGTATTTGTAAAGGTTACAACCCCTCCTGAAGCTATGCTAAAGCTAAAATCAGAAACGGGGGCTAAGACAATGGTCACCGTTTGCGTGGAATTAACTGATTCGCCCGCACTATTCGTAACGGTGAGTGTTACTGAATAGGTACTGTCCTTAGCGTACGTATGTATTGGACTTGCATCTGTTGAAGTGTTTCCATCTCCAAAATCCCAAGCGTAGCTGGTCGCATTTGTAGAAGTGTTCGTGAAGGTTACTTTACTTGCAGTTGTGTCTACCTTGAAAGTAAAATTGGCAATCAATTGGGTGTCAGTTCCTTTTATCGTAATGGTAACCGTTTCTGCTTTAGCATCCGAACCGCCTTCATTTGTAGCGGTGAGCTTTACCGTGTAGACTCCGTCCTTAGCGTAGGTATGTGTTGGACTTTCATCTGTTGAAGTGTTTCCATCTCCAAAGTCCCAAGAGTAACGGGTCGCGTTTTCAGAAGTGCTTTTAAAAGATACTTTCCCTGTCGCTTCTTCGTCTACTGTAAATGTAAAGTTGGCGACTACTTTTGGGATAGCCGAGTCATCGTCCCTACCACAACTCAATAAGATTGCGATTAAGCATAGCATAGACATTAGAAAGGCATGACTTAATTTATTTTTCATATTTCCTATTTTTTAGAATAAAACATACTTACAGAATAAAACATACATAAAAAATGGAGAAATGAATATAGTTTTATTTATAAAAATAATACGTATAAAATAAATCATTTTTACATATAAAATAAATTATTTTTTACATTTTTAACTGGGTTTGTTCTTAAATAGTTATAAGTCTGCTGATTTTACTAAAAAATGATTTGAGTCCTTTTTTGAAAGTTTTAGTAAATAAGGTGGTTTCGGTCAGAGTCGTTTTTGGCGGGAGTATAAGATGCCGCTTCTAAAAGAAGGAAGTTGTTTGAGAAAATTTTGGGAGTTTGAAATTAGCTCAATTTAAAAATATGAAGTAATCAAGATTCGGACTAAATCAATCTTAACGAAAGCCTATCACAATAAATCCTGACTTATCTAAATAAGTCAGGATTTATCTAAGACAGGATAATTCCCTTGAATGCACTAACCCTTTATAGCGTTAGCTCTTCCGATTATAGTTTGAGTCTTAGCGAAAGATTGAAGAGAGATCCTAATTGGCTGAAATGATATCCATCATAAGTCATTCGGGAGTACCTCTGATTAAACGAGATCAGATTAGACTGAACTTCAATAGGAGTCAAACCAAATGAATTTGTGCTTGTATCTTTTAGCAGTGCTTCGCCAGCAACATTTTCTGCTACAAAATTCCACTTTGGCAAAATATTCAGAATATTATTAAGATTGAGGGCAATTGTCATTCGATCTGTTGCATTAAAATTAAGGCCCAAGTCTGTGACAATCTTTGGATCAAACTCCGTACGCAGATTTTCATCCATGCCTTGTTGTTTGAAAGTCGTTTTTCCGAAGTACGTATTGTTTAATGCGATATTTATTTTCCCAATTTCATAATTTAAACCAAGAATCCATTTTGTATCAGGTCTTGATGTGAAGAATAGCGCCTCTTGTGTTTCATTAACAACTGACTGCCCCGAAGAAGCTACTAAATCCGTATTTTTAACGGGGCTAATTCTCTTATTCTCTAAGACAATATTACCTGCGAGATTGATTGATAATTCACCACTTCCAATTGATAGATATTGAATACTTCCTACAAAATCGATACCAGAAGTCCGTGTATCTATTGCATTACTAAAGAAACTGACATCTGATAAGTTATTATCTTCAAGTAATTGATCTAAGGGCGTATTTTCAGCGTCTGTTGGTCCAATCTCTGTTCCTAACACGATTCTATCCTCTACCTTTATGTTATAATAATCTACTGTAAAGTTTAAATTATTGGTTGGCTTAAAAGCAATACCAGCGGTAAAATTTTGAGATTCTTCTGGGTCTAATGCATCAATTCCAAGTAATCTAGCTTGAGGTGAAACATTGTTAATGAGACCACCCACTTGAATACCTGCCCCTGGAACGAAAGAATATTGAGCCTTTTGCGTATAAATTTGATGTAATGTCGGCGCTCTGAATCCTGTTGATAAAGATCCTCTTAATGTCATTTTGTCATCAAAAAGTTTATATCTGGAACTTAATTTCCAAACAAAAGCACTACCAAAATCACTATACTCTTCAGCCCTAATGGTACCGTTGATTAAAAAATATTTATTGAAATCATATGACACATCAAAATATCCTCCTACATTATATCTATTAAACTTACCAGAGTTTTCAGGCTGATTTCCCGCAAACGAATCTGCTCCTCCGCCATCGTATGAAGAAAGTGCTCCTTCGATAACGATAAAAGTTTCTGACCTAAACTCTGTACCTAATCCGATACTTAATTGATCTGTGATTTTTCTTCCTAAATCAATATTTCCAACCAAATGAGTAAACCGTGTACCCCCTGCATCAAAAGTAATTGGCGAATTTTCTCTATACAGGGAAGATCCTTGGGTAAGTTCATCCTGATCTACCACATTATTTCCGTTTGCATCTAGCCATGTAGAGGGAGAGTAAACAAAATTTTGGTTGTGTGTATTGTTAATCGTATATGTCTGTTGGTTTCCACCGACCGTTAAAGAAGCGTCATGATTCCAACCGTTGAGTGTCCCTTTAATTCCAATGGTGCCGTTATAATCGAGTAAATCTCCATCAAAGGTAGGGACGTATCCATCGTATCCTCCTGGGTTTGTTGGATGTTTTCCAGGGAAAAAGTTAGCCAAGTAAGGAAAAGCTTCAATGGTTCTCCAATATGGAACTCTATAGTTGGCATAACTATTTACTTTTTTGTAGACATAAGCAGCATTTGCATAAAGTTCTGCATTTTTAGAAATGTCAGCACCTGCATTAATTAAAAATTTGGCCGCCGTAGTTTGAGGTGATCCATTAATATTACCAGCATCGGGTCTTCTAGATAAAAACTCCTTAACAAAATTAATATCAGCTTCAAAATCTGCCGCTTCCCCTTCTGCACTTACTGTGCCTGGTCTATTCGCAAGCCCTACTTGTGATAAATCGACTGTATAGTTAAAATAGCCTTTCCCATTTAAATCTGCTCCATTCGATAGTGCTAAACCAAACATCTCTCCATCACCTTCGCCAGTAATACCCGCTCTAAGCGTAACAGAAGCATCTTCTACCTGATCTTTTAGCACAATATTTACAACTCCTGCGATTGCATCGGAGCCATATTGCGCAGAGGCACCATCTCTTAGTACCTCTACTCTTTTGATGGCATCTACGGGGATTGCTGAGATGTCAGCACCTGTTTCACCTCTACCCGGTGAAGTTTGTACATATAGTAATGAACTTAGATTCTTTCTCTTTCCATTGATCAAGATCAATGTTCTACTTGGCCCCATATTTCTAATTTCATATGGATCAAGTAATGAGGTTGCATCATTAACAGGGGTTTGAACTGTATTGAAAGAAGGTATGGTGTATTGAAGTGCCTTATCGAACGTATTTTGTCCCGTCGCAATCAATTGTTTCGCTGTTACCTTGTCTAAAGGGAGGGGAGTGTCACCATCGCTTCTTGGAACACCTCTGCTTCCAACTACTGTAACGTCTTCTAATTCTATTCCTGCTGTCATAACAATGTCTAATAACCCACTTTTAACGTCAATTTCTTGGGTTTGAAATCCAATATAACTCACGATAATTGTCGAACCCTCATTCACGGAAAGTGTAAATGCGCCGTTCAAATCAGAGATTGTTCCGTTTGATGTCCCCTTCTCGAGCACTGTTGCGCCAATAAGTGGTTCACCGTCTTCATCCCTAACAGATCCAGAGATGGTTCTTTGTTGTCCTATAACAGCCATTGATAACAATAGAGCTATTAGGTAAATTGATGTCTTTTTCATTTGTCTAATTTTATTCATTTATTTGATATTTTATTTAAACCAATCTTTGAAGCTACTTAAAAAGAAAGAATAAATATTAGAATTTAGTTGAATTTTTTTGAAAATTAAAAAAATAACCTCACTCATTTCGATAGTGTCATCGCCTTTTAGAAGTTTCATAAAGAAACCTGTGAGAAACGGGGTACGACTTATCAACGATGAAATATTTTTCGAATTCCAAAAAGTGCTGAAGTAAACATTTACTACTTACCTTTTTAGAGGCCACGAAACTTAACCCTTTCTAAGATCAAACCAGGAACGTTCAACCAAAATGAGAAGATAATTATAATAAAATGTTTAATTTTCTTGAAAATCAAACTATTGTACTTTGTTTGAACCGATTAAACCCTTTATTATCAACTGGCGCACTAGGCTATTATCATGAACTGTTAAAACAATTTTATTGCACACGTTTAATTCGAAGTCTGAGCAATTTCGGGGTTTTTTCTACCCCGAAGGCTTATAAAACCAAGAAGTTTAGTTAGCGGGAATGGTCTGAGATGATTGGCTGTAATGGCTACTACTTGATCGAATAAAGGGGCATTATCAGATATGAGGTTCTCCTTGGGTTATGCCAATTGAGTCTGCTGATTTTTTCCAAAGCAAAAACGGCTCACTATGTGTTCGCTGGTTATGATAGAAATGGAGTCACTCGGTCAAGTTTTCCAGTAATGATCAGTCATATTTTGAATAAATCTAAAATTAGTAATCAAAATCAAGTCCAAGTCGATCTTTAAGCTCTTGTAAATGAGGATTTTCCTTCACCATATATTCATAAATATCCTTACTTGTATAGAGCTTTTTGTTATCGTTTTGTTCTTTAATGACTTCTTTTCTTAAAACGATGTGATCATTTTTCAAGTCGGATATTAAAAACTGAACTAAATCTACTTCTCGTTTTTCCACGAAGCTCACTTCCAGTTGACTGGCCAGTTCCAAGACTACGACGTGGCCTTTTCCTTTTTTAATGGTACGATTTAGGATCAATTTGTCTGTATCACTAATGTTTTTCCAGTTTTCTCCAAACGCTTTCCAACTATTTTGTAGGTCTTTTTCGGTAAAGGGCTCTTCTTTTTTGTCGAGCGTGTTTTTCTTTCCCTCCAGTCTCAGCTTCTTGCGGTTAAAAATGCTTGGTGTCTCGGTACGACTGTTGGGTTGGGTTGGTATTCGTTGGTTGCTCGCTACTGGTGGCGTTTCAGGCAGGACTGGAGAATTGTCGGTTTTTTTTTCTTTCGGTTCAGGCTTTTCGGCAACGTCTACTTTCGTAACCTTCTCGGTCTCCATTTCACCTTCAGAATCATGGATTATTCTTTTTTTTTTGCCTCATTTTCAATGGAGCTAAGCGAGAGGGCGTTGGGTAGGTGAGCCAATTTCATCAGGCATAGTTCTACATGCAGGCGTTGGTTTTTGCTTTGCTTATAGTTTAACTCAAACTGATTACTAATATTAAGTGCAGAGAGTAAGAATGAGGGACTAGCGCGCTTAGCTTGTGCTAAATAC
Organism: uncultured Ekhidna sp.; assembly: GCA_964289745.1. Lineage (GTDB taxonomy): Bacteria > Bacteroidota > Bacteroidia > Cytophagales > Cyclobacteriaceae > Ekhidna. The sequence goes on along the minus strand of CAXYMM010000002.1, from coordinate 338,550 downwards.
TGCTCTTTGGTCTTATCTGCCGCCTCCAGTAGTTCGATGGTTTGTGGGTCTTTGGCTACCAATAAGTTTCGGAGATGTTGTTGAAAACCACTCAAAAAATTATTTCCATCAAAGCCATTCTTCAAGATCTTATCAAAAAGCATCAAAGCACCTGACATATTCTCTGCAAGCAAGAGGTCTACTATCTGGAAGTAATAATCGTAGTCCAGCATATGCAAGTTTCGTAATACATCCTGATAGGTAATCTTCCCGTCGGCGGAAAATGTGGTGATCATATCAAAAATAGAGAGGGCATCTCTAAGGGCACCATCCGCTTTCTGAGCGATTAAATGAAGGGCTTCTTCTTCTGTATCTACTCCCTCACTTAACGCAATTTTATGAAGTTGCGCCAGAATGTCCTTGACTTCAATTCGATTGAAATCATAAATCTGACACCGGGACAAAATCGTTGGGATTACCTTATGCTTTTCCGTTGTAGCTAAAATGAAAATAGCATAGGCAGGGGGTTCTTCTAACGTTTTGAGGAAAGCGTTGAATGCCTGAGTGGACAGCATGTGTACCTCATCGATGATGTAGACCTTATATTTTCCTTGCTGAGGCGGATACCGAACCTGATCGATTAAGTTGCGAATGTCGTCTACGGAGTTGTTCGAGGCGGCATCCAGCTCGAAGATGTTGAAGTTGTTGTTACTTTCACCTGTCTCGGTATTAAATTCATTGATGGTCTTCGCAAGAATCCTTGCGCAGGTAGTCTTTCCTACCCCCCTTGGGCCACAAAAAAGTAATGCTTGTCCCAAATGGTTGGACTTGACGGCGTTTTCTAATGTGGTGGTGATATGCTTTTGCCCCACAACTTCTTCAAATCCAAGCGGTCTGTATTTACGAGCCGATACCACAAAATTTTCCATTGGGTAGCAAGATAAAAGAGCGCAACTATTCTACCTCAAGATTTATTCAAAAAAGCATTGAACCCTCTATTGATTTCCGTTGTCTTATCTGTTCATTACGGAATTATTATTTTTGTAATTGTTCTTTAAAATAAGGGGTCGACTGGAATTGACAGGAAGTGCAAAGCATACGCTAGCATGTCGGGTGTTGGATGAGCACGCGCAAAATCAATTCATTCATCATTGTAAATGGCGAGTCTAACTACGCTATGGCAGCTTAATTCTCGAATAAAGTAGAGCATTATCAGGGTTGAACCCTATCGGTTCCCCCTGCCACATCCTACTCTTCTTTGTCCTTGAGGAGGGATTTTAGGGTGTCATTACAAGGAATAGCTTTTGGCAATGTCGCGAGCCACGGGTGAAATTTAGTGACTGGTATTGGGGGTAGGTTGTTATTCACCAGCCTTCAGTACGAGACAAATCAAGGATAACTAAACATGTAGAAGGTTTATGGTTTCCTTAGCTGGACGAGGGTTCGAATCCCTCCGACTCCACTTTTTAAACTCCAAATCATTTAAAACCCTACATATTATATATATGAAGGGTTTTTTGTTTCTATACTCTTCAAAATATTCGTTTAAAATCATATTTTAGGTGCGTAATTCGGTACGGATTTTTAATTGGTTAAATCCGCACCGAATCATTCTTGCTTATATGATCACGTCCGTTAAACTCCCTTGAAAGTCTTAAAGTAGATTCAGAATAGTAATCGTCGAAATATTGATTCCTTTTTTCTTTTCTTACCTCGTAAAGATCATCTATTGAATAAGGTTTTGGCTTTTTCTTTATCAAATATTCTTATTACCTCTTTTTTAAACTTATTTTGATCAAATAGAAGCTCAGAGTCCTTATTCCATTTTTTTTTCTTTTTACATCTGAAAAAACAGAATGTGCAATTTTTACAAACACAATTTCCCATTTTTTGCCTTTAAATATTTCATAATCAGTGCTTTATAAAATATTTAAGGGGTATTTAGCCCATAAAAACCGATCAAAAAAAGAGAATTTAAGCCATTTTATTACGTTTTTTTGTCGTTTTAGGGCTAAAAAAGAGTGCTTTTTCATCTTCTATTTAATGGGGGGTCATCTCCATTTATTTATATTTACTTAAAATCGCCTCTTAGGGGTGCTTAATCCTCCTTTTTTACTTTTTTTTACTTTGCCCCTTTTCGTACATTCTATAATTTGTTATATATAAGAATAATTGTTGCTATCATCTACTATTTGTTTTTTGATGGTCAAAGCTGAGGAGGTTTGTGCTTCTTTACTCACAAGATGTTCCCAAGTTGGGAAAGATTTTTATTGATTTTCTATTTCGATTTTCTTTAACAGGCTGGTTTCCAGTTCATTTAGTAATGATCTAGGGTTCTTTATTAGCTTAATATCGCTGTAAAGACGGAATAATTCCCAATATCGTAGTTAAAGGCTTTTTCTACCACTGAAAACGTATGATTTAAGCCCCCTTTCAGCTTTCCTGAAGTGCGGAGGGCATAAATGAGTTTGACCATATCGGTTTTGGAGCCGTGCCAATCGAGTGTTTTCTGAGATTCCCAACTTGAGTCTAAAGATGGATTCCGAAAGGAGAACATCTGATTCTTCAAAAACTGGAGGTATCTGTTCGAAGCGAGGAGGCACGAGAAGTTCGGGTCTGCTGGTGAACTGAACTCTGGATCTAGCGGAAACTCAAAGCTTCCATGCAATCGTGGGCAATAGTCTCACTTCATAAAAAATGATTTATCAAGCTCGGTGAGGTTGAGATTGATGCAGTGGCGAAACTTTACATAGTTGTGCATGAATTTGGACTGACTGTCCATGCATTGCTCAATGTATTTGGTGAACTCCTTGGCACTCCTCCCGGGTTTCTTTTTGTAATATGTCAGACTATGCTTTTGATAATAGAGCACTGAGAAGAATTTGGGTTTTATGTTCTTAAAGAAGTGTATCTACTCTTCAATGATCGCAAGGGTAGTCTCAAGGTATAGCTTTCGAAGCTTTAGCGCAAGCTCTTGGCAAACGTTAATTTTTGTCGAGCAATTTCTCAAGCGGTAGACTTTTGCTATTGTCTGCTCCTTTTATTCGCTGCGCTAACTCGTTGAGCAAGGCAAAATAAAGATTGTCCAATTCTGTTACTTATTAGGATGATGGATTCTTACAGAAAACGGCTCAGTACTATTTAAAATGTTTTAAATAACAACAAACATCGGTTTATTTTATTGGCGCAAATCTGATATGATTAAGAAGATACCTTGAGAGGAGAGATGCTGAAGCTGCGAAATTTAGGACTGAAGGTAACTGGGGTTTAGAGAGTAGATTTTAAATAAAAACCCAGATAGCACTAACTACTAACCTACAGCTCTAGTTGCTCTAAAATTAGCCGTGCTGTGGCTGGATTGGTAGCAAGTGGAATATTATGTACGTCGCATATCCTTAACAACATTTGTACATCTGGTTCATGAGGATGTTTATCTAAGGGATCTCTGAAGAAAATAACTGCATCTACTTCTTTTTCTGCAGCCATTGCGGCAATTTGAGCATCCCCACCTAAAGGGCCTGATAGAAGTTTTTGGACTTGTAATCCAGATTTTTCTATGTGTGACCCTGTGGTACCAGTAGCAATAAGTTTGGCCCGACCAAGAAATTCTCTGTGATCCAATAAGAATTGAACCATCTCTGCTTTTTTGCCATCATGTGCAATCAGGGCTATTGTCATTTCCAGATTGGCTTTAGGTTATTTGTTGTTAGTTCTTGCAGGCCACCATTAGATGATATTGAGTTAAATGGAGCACTAGGAAAGATTAATTCCGTCATTACAAGCTCGCCATTATTTATAAACACTTCAACGGATGACATATCCACATATATGGCTATCTCTTTTGGTGAATTAAATGGTTCTGCCTTATGGATATTTCCAAAATCAGAATGAAAGTTAACTATCCCACTTTCGGATCTATCTATTATTAGTTGATCTCCTGCAAGTTCTATTTTGAATTTTTCACCTAAGTCATTATTCAACGTCAATTCAAAATCGTTTTGAATGATTGCCTTTACAAGAAAAGTTGAATCACTAACATTCAATGGATCATCTGTATTATCTACTATCTTATCAAGCTCTTTCACTGGATTGGATATAATTCGATAAGTGTTTGACACTTTAGTTAGCGTCAGGTTTCGGGGTAATGTCATCGCACTTCTCCATTCTCTTGTAGGGACACTCTGAGCGTATTGCCAATTACTCATCCAACCAATAAACAATCTTCGTCCATCCTCCATCGGAATATCGCTCCAAGTGACCCCAGCATAATTATCAGCCCCATGATCGAGCCATATTGCTTTTTGAACTTCAGAATTAGCTCTTTCATTTGAAAAAACAATATGATCTACATTTATGTGACCCCAGCCACCTTTATGATCATCAACGATCTTAATTGATGCCTTCTTACCTATCAACTCGGCTACATCCCAGGATTTTACATCTAGTTTCTCCCCATTTCTCCCACTAGCCTTTCTTACCTCTTCTCCGTCTATCACTAATGCCATGTAAGTTTTATTATTGTCATTTCCTCCTCCAATCAACATATTTATGTAAGGCTTTTCTATTGGAAAGATTTCAGATTGGATCAACCCCTCCGATATATCACCTCCAAGAAACGAGTTAACCAACCCTTCTCCACAAAAACCATTTACGGCATTTTGATTTGATAAAGAACCATTTGCGGGTTGATCTCCAAAAGCATCTCCAGAAACACTCCATTTTTCATATCCTCCTTCAAAATCCTCATATACCTCGCCTGAAGGAAAATATGAAGCCTCTGTGCCCAACTCTTGGCTGAATTTATCATCTAGCTCAAATACTTGACCGTCAAAATGACCTACAAAATACTGTGTCGCAGATCCACCTTGAGGTCCACCGGGATTAATACTCACAAGAAGAACCCATCTCTCCTCTTCTGTATTTGATACTTCCATTTTGAAGAGATCTGGACATTCCCATACACCTGCGTGAGACCCCCAGTCTTGACCAAAGTCACTCAAAAAATTCCAGCTTTTTAAATCTTTGGACTCATAAAAACGTACATGGTCCCAAACTGCTAAGGTCATTATCCATTTCTTTTCAGGTTCGTACCAAGTGACCTTAGGGTCTCTAAAATCCCTTATATCTGGATTGGACAAAACTGGATTTTTTGCATATTTCGTCCATGTTCTCCCTTTGTCAAGGCTATACGCTAGACCCTGAGATTGAAAATCAATTCTACCCTCTCTCTCACCGACTGGATCATGATAGGTATAAACTGCAATGATTGGTGGGTTTCCTTTAGCTCCAAATCCACTGGTATTGTTCCAGTCTACTATAGCACTACCTGAAAAAATATAGCCCAGAGAATCGGGATATAATGCTATTGGTAAATGCTCCCATTTGACCATATCATCTGAAACGGCGTGCCCCCAATGCATAGGACCCCACACATTACTATCTGGGTAATACTGATAAAAAAGATGGTATTCTCCCTCGTAAAAAAACATTCCGTTTGGATCATTCATCCATTGAGAGGGCGGTGTGAAATGGAATTGAGGTCTATATTTTTCTTTGTATAGGACCGGAGATTCCTTATTTTCTACGTTCTCAGAGCAGGAGATAATTGAAATCAATAATAGAATGATCGGATTTTTTTTCATTTCTTGATGATCTTATGAACGAGTTGTTCGTCACCTATATTTACTATTAAAATGTACAGTCCGGGACCGCTATTTATTTGAATTTCATTAGAAGGTTGATCCCAACTAAATTTTGCAATCTGCCCACTTAGATTTGTCAACCCAATATAATCTACCTTCCCTTCGATAAATAACTTCCCATCTGAAGGGTTTGGGAAGATCTCGAATTTTATTTCTGATTGAGAGCCAAGAGTAGTTTCCGGTTCAGAGGTATTAATACTTCTTAATTCATTTGGGACGAAAAAAGGTTCACATACACTTATTTTAGAGGATGAACCTAAGCTCTTTATATTCCACTGAAAGGCTTCATTCACGATAATAGTCCCTTTTTCAACAATAATATCTACCAATTGGCTAGCCTCTGCTGGATATACCCTTGCCGAGTAGGCAATTGTATTGTCAACAAAAATTTCTACTATCGAATGATCGATATAAGCAGTCACATAGATAGTGTCCTTATGATCAAAGACATAATTTCCTTTACGCACATTGCCGCTTGCCCGCTGAGAAGAGGCAAAACGTAAATCGCCAAATAATTCATTTTTCTCTAGATTAAAATTCATAGCAGTGTACTGCGAGCCATCGGCGCTTTTCAAAAGTTGAAGTTCAAATTCAGCACTATCTGATGATAAAATTTTAAAAGCTACTTCGATTTGATTTCCTCCCAATTCAGGGAAATTAAAACTTTGACCTTCCTCAATCTGGGTATCGCTAATTGAAACTTGGTCTTCTCGATATCTACATAGATTAGGGTGTGGGTAAGTACCTAGCGTTGAATCTTTCATAAGCCTAACAACCCTAGGTAGTGAAAAGGTTTGCCTCCAACCGGCTGCAATTTGATCTTCTTCAGATCGCGTTTCAGGCACGATACCTAAATAGACTACTCTTCCGGCTTCATCATACCCAAATGAGGCTGCTAACATCTGATCTCTTGAAAGCTCTAAAAATTTAGGTTCATCGAAATAGGGAGTAAATGTTTCATTTTCCCATTTGCCAATCCAATAGATTGATTGAGCTGGCCCATTATTAAATAATGGGCCAGCACCTAGTATATATTCGTTTTCGTCATTGATTCTTATAAAGTATGGCATCTCCCAATAGTATCCTATCTTATCAGCATTAGACCCTTGTATTAAAGGGTTTATTACTTGCCAATCTATCATATCTGTGCTTTTATAGGTAGCTAAAGCACCTTTTCTAGCAAAACCAGCACCAACAATCATGTAATAGGTATCACCATCTTTCCATACATAAGGATCTCTAAAATCTGCATAGCTACCTGGGGGGTCATCTACAACAGGATTATTTTCATATTTTTCCCAACTGAGCAAAGCATCGTCCTGAGCATATGCGATACCTATGCCCGCCTCTCTTCTATTTACACCAGTATAAAATATGACAGGTCTTTTACCATCTTCCAATAGCGTTGTTCCAGACCATATTCCAAATTCGTCCCAACCTTTGTCTGGTGCAAGGGGTATTACTTCCTCCTCCCAATCCACCAGATCAGGACTGGTCCAATGACCCCAATGCATAAAATGAAGAAATGGTGCATTAGGATTCTTTTGAAAGAAAAGGTGGTATTCGTTATTGTAGTAGCTCAAACCATAGGATTCATTTGCCCAAGTGGTGTTTGGCATTACGTGATATTGGGGTCTTAAATAATCATTTTGATGCCTGACGTTAGGGTCGATATCCAAATTTGGGGTTACAATTGATGCAGCCGTATATGATTGGACTACTTCTTCATTAGCGAGTGCCTCATCGAATATCTTTAGCTCATCAATGGCACCATTGAGCGTTAGAAGGTTAATACCAGCAATAAAGGAAGATTTGTTGTGCTGACCAATTTTCAGATTTGTGGTGCTTAGGTTGATCGTTGATTCATTTTGCAAATCTCTTCTTAGAATTAATGTACCATTCAGATAAACTGATGCTCTGTTTAGTGGAAGATCAATTGATGCCGTGATGTGGTTCCATTCATACTTTGTAATGCTTTCGGCTGTTTCCATACGATAAAAATTTCCGTCAGCATAAAATTCAAAATAGATTTCACCAAAAGATTCAACTCCTAATGTAAAACCAGAATTATCATCTTGCTGACTGATAATGGCAGCTCCATCTATTTCAGCTCTTGATTGGCTGGTAAGTGGGCTGAAAGCTTCAGTAGTAAACCATGCCTCTATTGACATCTGGCTGGAAACTGATAGCGTGGTATTGGTTTCAATGAATGTTGACCAGCCATCTAAGCGTAATGCATTTCCTTTAATTCCTGGTATTCTCTCAGGACGATTAAAATGGTTGGTAATTGGGAGAGAAGTTTTTGAAACTCGTTCAATAGTATTATTAGTTAATGATGCTTCATCGAAGGCGATATGAAAAATACTATCTGGTTTTTGAGCAAAGACAAAACTAACAATCGATATTAAGAATATTGATAGTATATCTTTCATAATAAATTATTTAAAGCCAAGGCGACATTTGTCACCTTGGCTGATAGTCAATTAATGGTAAATTTTTTGACTATTTAGAATAGTTTGCTTTTCCATCTGCAAGACCTGAAAGGTAACTTATTGCATTTTTAGTCATATTTTCGATATTGGATTGGTAGTCATTTCCCTCACCTGGATCATCTGCCAAAACATCTTCAGTAGTATCCCAATCATATGAAGCTGTTCCAATGGCAATTACAGTTCCATCGGTTTTAGAATCTGGAAGGAATTCGAAAATAGCTAAACAACACATATCAGATACTTGACCCCATTGACCTAGGATGTAACCATTCCAAGTTTGTTCTATGTACTCAGCCCTTGTCCAGTTATTATCATCAGCACCGGCAGCCCAATTAATAGCCGACTGAAAATCACCATTATTCATATCCCACATAGCGTTATGATCTTCTCGAGTATATGCATTGTTCAGTGGATAGGTTGGATAATCATAACCAACACTATCAACATCAAGTTTGATAGTGGATAGATTGCTGAATAATGGATGATCAGTCCTATCCCAGTCTGTAGAACCTTTATATCCAAATTCTTTTGCTGCTCTGCCTAAAGCATCTTGATCTCCCACAATGGACCAAACATCATTTGAAAGACGAGGAGTAGCAGCAGAGGCGGCTGCAGTCCCAATGATTCCTGGAGCGGCACCTGAAGAAACTTCCTCAAGATTTACCAGGAAATTGGTTGCATGACCTGCGAGTACTAATTTACCTCCATTGTCGACCCAAGTTTTAAGTACGGCTCCATCAGCTTTAAAGGAAGCTACCTGAGATGCTAGTTCTGTTCCTGTGTAGTCCCAATAAAAGTACAATACTTTTACATCTACCAAATCCGTAGATGCAAGACCTTTGAAAGAAATAAACTTCAATTCAGCTTTATATTCATTTTGAAACCATGCTAATGCTGCAGCTTCGTCTGTCTCCTTAACATCTTCAGCCGAGCCACTTACAGACATAAATCCTATTTTGTTCGGGGCAAGTTGATTAACTGTAACTACAAAGTCTTCAGATAGCTTAACGCCAGATTTATCGTTACCTGAAACTTTGAATGTAACTGGATTAGTAAAATCTAAAGTACTTCCAGAAGCTGGAGAAACAGTTGCGCCAACTGGTATTACAATCTTAACAGACATAGCTGTAACATCAGTACCTGCAGGCACTGAAACACTTACATTCTTTCCAGAAATCTCCCCATCAGCCTCAACTGGGGAAGTAATACTGAAAGATGCAATTTTTGCGTCAATAGGATCTACCGAAGCAGGCCCATCATCATCGCCACATGATATTAGTAAAATAGCAGTGGCTGCTAAAACAAAACTTAAAAAAACGTTCTTCATAATTAATTTACTTTATAAAATACATGTTAAAAAATCGATTGTCGTTGTCTTTTAGTAACCTTCATTTTGAATGTACAAGCTTGGTGCTAAGTCAATTTCATTCTGAGGAACAGGTAAAAACTGTTGGGCACTGTTGTATACCGGTACCGACCCTTTAAGGTGGGGTGCACGATCTATTTCGGAAGAGAAGTAATTAGTCATTACCTGCTCCGTTATTCCCCACCGCTGTAGGTCGAACCACCGATGACCCTCCATTGCAAGCTCTATTCTCCTTTCAAATCTTACTGCTTCAATAGCATAGTCTTGTCCTTGGCTTGCGAAAGTTCCTGCAGGGTATTCATTAACCTTATAGTTAGCTGCAAAGGATGATCCATCAAGTGTACGAACCCAATATTGATCATTTGCGGCTCTTGCTCTAACTCGATTAACCAAGCTCTCAGCTGTGCTTAAATCTCCCGTCTCAGCAGCAGCCTCTGCTTTCCATAACAATACTTCCGCATAACGAATTAGTATAAAATTCAGACCTGAAGCCCCATGATTGATGGTTCCGGATGGTTTAATATTTGGGTCATTAGGTGAAACAATATGTTTCTTCCCAGATCTACCATGTGGATAAAAAGCGGTTGCTCTAATCCAAGTATCTGAGAAGTTGGCAACTTGTTTCCAAGGAATGCCGAGGCGGCCCATGGTAAAGTCAATTCTTGGGTCTAAACTTCCGGTATAATCTGAACCAGTTACAACATCGTCGTTGAAAGTCTGAAAAAGTGGTAGTCCATCTGCACCAGTTCTAAAAGCGTTAGCTAAATTTTGAGAAGCTAAATAAAAGCCGTCTCCACTGTATAGTCCTCTTGGGCCGTTTAATAAATTACAGAAATTGTGATTTGGATAGATTTCACCAGAAGCATTCGCTAATGAAAATTGGATTGCAAATACTGACTCAGTACCATTTTCGTTTTCCAGAGTTGCAAGATCTTCGAATTTGGGTTCAAGATCATATGGTCCATTTATAACAATATCTGCCGTTGTTATTGCCTCAGACCATCTTTCGAGCTCAATATAAAGTTTGGTCATCATTGCAACTGCTGTATATCGGTTTACTCTTCCTATTTCTGTCTTGGTTTCGGGAAGATTATCTGCTGCAAACTGAAAATCCAATTCAATAAAAGCCCATACCTCATCGGAGGTGTATGTTCTATTACCTATGGTAGTTGGGTCATCATTTTCAGTTATATAGGGAATACGATCAAAGTTTCTCTTCATGTCAAAAAAGAAGAATCCTCTTAGCAGTCGCATTTCCGCAATACGTTGATTCTTTGGGTATTCGGCATCTTCTAGGTCGTTAATGCTATTGATAGCTGTGTTACATCTTGCGACTGCTAGCAACACATTTCTCCACTTATTCAAAGGAATGTGTAAATCATCTCCATCCACATCATCTGCATTGATCTGACCTCTTTCCATTTGTGGCAACCCTGAATATTCTAATACTGAAGCTCCTTCGCCACCTGTGTAAGCATCATCACTTCTCACATCCATAACCCAATTTGTGGTGGGACCAACAAATGCATTTCTCACATCCACAATGTTTGCACCTAAACCACTGTAAGCTGCTGTAACCAAGGCATCTGTAATAGCTTCGCTACTAAGTGATGCATCAAGAGACCCCTGAGGCACCGTTTCCAACACATCTGAACAGCTGGAAAAAATAAATAGCAAGCAAGTAATTAGTATTGATAACTTTTTCATTTTCAATCCTTTATAATTTTATATTCAAGCCAAACAAAATCATTCTTGGAAGTGGATAAATGCCTCTATCCACTCCACCGAACACATTTCCACTACCAATGGCGTATGGTACTTCTGGGTCTAATCCTTTATAACCAGAAATTATTAGTAAGTTTTGCCCCTCCGCGTAAACATTAATTTTAGTATTGCCAGTAAGCTTAGTTGGTACATTGTAGCCTAACCTCAAGGACCTTAGCTTTAGGTAAGATGCATCTTCGACATAGAAGCTTGATGTTCTTCTTTCATCGTTAGTTGCCACAGTCTGAACTGCAGGAATACTGGAGCTTCTATTTTCTGGTGTCCAGGCATCCAGCACACGAGCGCCTGAATTGAAGTTAGGCTCAAAAAAGTCTGTATTTTGTTTCGTGAAGTTGTACACCTCACCACCAATAGAGGCATACCAGAACATGCCGAGTGTAATATCTTTCCAGCTAATTTCTGAATTCCACCCAAGAGTAAAGTCAGGTATAAAGCTCCCTAAATAATCCCTATCAAAGTCGTTGATCACCCCATCTGGCACTCCCTCAGGACCACTGATGTCTCGATATTTTAATCTTCCGGGTGCTTTACCTGGCTGCATGGCATGAGCATCTACTTCTTCCTGGCTTTGAAATATTCCGTCAACTACATATCCGTAATACGTACCGAAATCCCCCCCTTTTCTAATTCGGTGAATATCTGTCCCCTGAAAATACTCCTCCCCAGATACAGGATCAATAAGGACAGCTTCCTGATTTATCCCAGATAGCTCTGTTTTATTTGTGAAAAACTGCAGCGAAGTAAATGCATCCCAATTTTTAAGCCCTGATAAGAACCCATATTTTAACTGAGTTTCAAAACCTGAAGTTTGTGTTTCAAAGGCGTTGATTAAAGGGTCGGCTCCTTCTCCTTCGGCTGAAATTCTTTGTCCAGGATAGATTATGTCTTCTGTAGTAATAATGAAATAATCTAATGATAGTTGTAGAGAGTTTTTGAGCAAACCAAAATCCAATCCAATGTTTACTTGTTTAGAGGTTTCCCATTTCAAATCTTCATTTCCAATTTGCTCTGTAATAAGCCCTGAAGTGACAGATGTGTTGTCACCGGAAATATTATAATCAGCACCGACATCATCGGTCGTTGCATCAGCAGTTTGGAAAGTAGTAAAAGAGGGATAGTCTCTACCAAATTGATTGCCCTGCTGCCCCCAACTAATTCTTAATTTAGCTGCATTTACAACATTATTATTTAAGACAGGTGCAAAAAATGCTTCGTCACTCATTCTCCAACCAAATGAAAGAGCTGGAAAAATCTCATTGTCATTGAATCTCGATGTTTCATCGTAGCGAACCGTCGCACCAAACAGATACTTTTCATTGAAATCATAATCCAATCTTCCAAAAAATGATCTAAGTCCTCTATCCACTCTTGCTTCTGCCGATTGAATAGTACTAGGATCTGCAGTACTTAAAGACACTGCATTTTCATTTTCCGAAATGAAGTTTGATCCTTGTGAGAAGGCACTTTCAAACTTATAATCTACAATTTCGGAACCGACAAAAACCCGTAAATTATGATTACCACCAAAAAGTGTTTTATACTCCAAGGTATTGGTCCAAGTAGTAGTCACCCCGGTACCCAGGTTTCTTGAGTATGTAGCTTCTTCAGGACTTAACGAAAAGCCACCCTCGGTATAAGATATAAAAAATCTACGCTCATTAAACGCACCATAATCGAGTCCAAAGTTGGTCTTTAAAATCAACGATTGCTGTTTGCCAGTATTTAAGTACTTCATAAAGTCAATGCTGGCGTATCCGTTTCCAAACATTCTCCAGTTATTATTGGTGTTATTCTTATTTCTTTCCAACTCAGAAACAGGATTGGATACATTGGGAAAAGCTAATCCCCCAACTAGTGTATTGCCACCGGCATAGGAGCCATTCAAGTCAAATATTGGTAGGGCCGGATGTTGACGAAGAGCAACTGCAGGTATACCTCCTCCGGATTGTGTTCCAACTTGAACTTGTTCAGACCATGTAATTGCGAGGTTTTCACCAATTTCTATGGCATCATTAATATTATATGTTGAATTTGCTCTTCCAGTTACACGATCATAATAAGTTTGGTTGATGATCCCGTCTTGATCAAAGTAAGAGACACTAAATGAGGATGACCCCTTTTCAGAACCTGAACTGATCGTAGCATAAAACTGATTGTTTTTCACTGTACGATATATTTCATCCTGCCAATCTGTCCCCTCTCTAGTTAAAACGTATGTCTGACCATCAGGGTAGGTTTCATTAGGTGGTGTTTTAAATGGAATATTAACTAATATTTCGGGCTCTGAAACTCGTCCTCCATAGATACCAATATTAGGAGTCTGACCACTGTTTGCAGAAGCTTGCCAATACATTTCACCCCACTCGCTGGCATTAAGAACATCAACTGTTTCAATAATGCTTTGCGTTCCTAAGATCACTCCTGCATTAACACTCATCTTGCCTTTTTTACCCTGCTTGGTAGTTATTACTATAACGCCATTTGCAGCTCTTGATCCATAGATAGAAGCGGAAGAAGCATCTTTTAATACTTGAATGCTTTCTATATCATTTGAATTAAGAAAGTCTATGGATTCCTCAGTAGGAACACCGTCTATAACATAGAGTGGATTGTTATTATTTATTGTATTGAGGCCTCTTATCCGGACGTTTGTATTTCCACCTCCAGGTTGTCCATCTTGTACAATGGTGACGCCTGCAGCTCTTCCTTGAAGGTTTTGTAGCACATTTGAATAGGGTGATTCGTCTATGTCTTCAGAACTAATTGAGGCAACGGCTCCTGTCAAATCCTTCCTCCTTTGAGTGTAATACCCCAGTACTACTACTTCTTGCAAGTCATCAATGCTTGAGATTAATTGGACATCAATGTTCGTTTGATTAGCAACAAGTACTTCTTGGGTTACAAAACCCACGTAACTAAAAACTAGTACCTGTCCACTGCCAACTTCAATGGAGTAGGCTCCATCAAGATCAGTAATTACTCCATCACCAGTTCCTTTGATTTTAATGGTAACCCCGGGTAGGTCCTCACCTTTAGAATCTACTACTCTTCCTGAGACGGTAGATTGACTAAATGCATCAAACATTAGCGACCATACAAAAGCAATAAGTAATATTTTTTTAGCCCTTAAGTTCATTGTCCTTTGATTTCATAAGTTGATAAATGTCTTTTCTTAAATACCTAGGATTTGCGCCAGATTTGGTAGCTACATATGCTCCAGTTGATGTTGCAAAATCAAGGGCATCTTGCATATTAGCCCCTTGAATTTTACTACTTAAGAACCCTGCAAGAAAGGAGTCGCCGCTTCCAATGGTATCTTCAACTTCTATGGGGATTCCTTTAGAAATAAAGAAATCACCCATATTCCATAAAATGGACCCACAAGCTCCTTTCGTAAGAATGATTGTACCTATGTTTTTGAAGTTCTTCTGTAAGGTCTCGATGCCTTTCTTTTCGCTTGAAGAATCAATTTCATACCATCTTTTCAAAAGATTATACTCATCATCATTGATTTTTAAAATATCAGTCTGGTTTAGAAGGTCTTCTAATAAAGCCTTATTATAAAAAGGGCTTCTCAAATTCAGGTCGAAAACATTGATGGCCTTGCTTAACCTAAGCAATTCTAGAAGTGATCTTTTGCTCTTTTCGGAGCGACACGCAAGACTTCCATGAATAATGTATTCAGGGTTTAGTTCTTTTTGATCCAAAAAACTCGTATCGATTGCATCCCAAGCGACACCTTCTTCTACTGTGTATGTAGGATCGTCATTCTTATCCAAGTTTACTCTTACAGTTCCTGTAACCTCTCCTTTTCCTACTTGAATTAAATCATTAATGACCTTCTTTGATTCTACGAAATCAGTAAGTTCTAACCCAAGGTCATCATCGCCAACTCTACTAATTATTGCTGATTGTACGCCTAGATTTTTTAGATGAACAGCGACATTCATTGGAGCTCCTCCTGGTTTTTTACCACTTGGAAGCATATCAAAGAGCATCTCTCCAAAACATAAAGATGTTACGCTATCTATGTTATTCATAACGCAATTGCTGACTCAATTTCCTTGCTTGATTCATCCTGCTTTACTCCATGATGGCCGACCAGTTGTCGTTGCAGGTCTTCTAAGGAAACACCTTTTGTTTCTGGCATCAAAAACATTACGAATATCAACTGCAAAACCATAAAGCCGGCAAAAAATGTGAATACTATCCAAGGTTCAAAAGCAGATATTATCACTGTACCAAGCATAGTGATTATTGCAGCAAAAACCCAGTGTGTGCCCGATCCAAACGCTTGTCCAAGGGCTCGTACTTTGTTTGGAAATATTTCTGATATAAATACCCAAATAACTGCACCTTGACCAATTGCGTGCGACGCAATAAAGACGAGAATAAAGGTCAGTTTAAATAATGCAGTTGAGTCAGAGGAAAAACCATATGCTATGAGGCATAAACTAAGAATATATCCAATCGATCCTATGTACATCAATTGTTTTCTTCCCAGTCTATCTATTAAGTAAACGCCAAGTAATGTGAATACTAGATTGACTCCACCGATTGAAACAGAGCTTAGTAAAGAATTAGACGCAGCAAAACCAGCTACTTCTAATATTTCAGGCGCATAGTACAAAATGAAGTTAATTCCAGATAATTGGTTGAAAAATGCAAGTAGGAAAGCCAAGGTTAATGGTTTGATATATACCCGAGAAAAGATATTGGGTATATCAGCTGTTAGCCGAATGTCTTTTTTAATATCGTCAATCATAGACTGGGCGGAATCACTAATTTGTGTTAAGACTTCAAGAGCTTCTTTTTCATCATTTTTCCTTGCTATCAGCCAACGAGGACTGTTTGGAATCCCTATTATAAGAATTGTATAAATAATTGCTGGAACCGCCTCAATACCTAACATCCATCTCCAGTCATTTATACCTCCAAACCCACTTAATAAATAATTGGAGATAAATGCAATCAGGATTCCAAAAACAATATTAAATTGGTATAATGAAACAAGTCTTCCACGATTTTTTGGAGAAGAGATTTCAGAAACGTAGGTTGGTGCGGCAACAGAAGAGGCTCCAACACCCAGACCTCCGATAAATCGAAAAAATGAGAATAAATATGGATCGGGTGCCAAAGCAGAACCGATAGCTGATGTAAGATAAAGAACACCTATCCAAAACAAAGTTTTCTTTCGACCTAGAACATTACATGGAAAACCTCCAAGGAGAGCACCAATAACAGTACCCCATAGTGCCATTGACATTATAAAGGTTCCATGAAACCAAGGAGAAGTATTCCACAGTTCTTTAATTGGAAGATTGGCTCCAGAAATGACTACTGTATCAAAGCCGAAAAGAAATCCCGCTAAAGCTACTGTTATAGACCAATATATAGTTTTGATTTTCATAGAAATTATATTTTAACAACTCAAATTTCACTTCTAAAACCAAAGAATATTTGAACTTTTATTTCAAAAAATTATGAATTTGATACAGAGGGAAAAATAAAATGTAATTGTCTGAATTACAGATAATTACATTTTATAAGGCTTTTGAATATCTGATATAAAATTTAGATTTTGATACAAACTTTCAAAAATGTATTATGAAAACAAGACTAGTATTATCAATTTGCCAACATGGAAGACATCAAGATAATTTTTTTGACCTAAAATCCTTTGGTGATAGATTATATCTATTCTTGAAAGCTGTAGAAAAATATGCAGGAGAAGAAAACCCAGTTTGATATGCTACTTCAGAAATTGCCAAATCCGATTGCAACAATTTTTTTGCCTTACTCAATCTCAAATCAGAAATGTAATCTGAGGGATTTTTCCCTATCAAAGCATTAACCTTTCTATATAATTGAACTCGGCTTATTCCAAGTTCTTTCGAAAGCAGGTCAACATTTAGGTTAGAGTCATTAAGGTGTGACTCAATCAAATCTTTGAATTTTCTTATGAATACTTGATCTAGATTTATAGGTAATTCAACTCTTTCCTCATCCTCAGCAACGTTAAAATGGCGCATCAGCAATTCCCTGTTCTTTATTCTTGTCTTAATGCTCTCAGTGAGATAATTGATATTAAAAGGTTTAGTAATATACTGATCGGCTCCAGCCTGCATACCAATTACTTTCTGTTCATCACTTGATCTTGCTGTTAACATGATAATGGGAATGTGTGATGTACGAAAATCTCCTTTTATTCGCTTGGTTATCTCAAAACCATCCATTCCAGGCATCATTACATCACAAATTATTAAGTCTGGAACATTCTCCTGTGCCAGCACCAACCCTTTATTCCCATCTTCAGCAACTATAATATCGTAGCTTTGAGAAAGGTGATTTTGTAAAAATTGAATTAAGTCTTTATTATCTTCAATTATAAGAATCTTAACATCATGATCTTTGGAAGAAGCATTAGCCGAAAAGGAAATCTCAGCATGTTGCTTAATGTATTCAGAAGCTTCTACTCTTAAGTCATCTACTGATTCTATTATTTCATTGTTTTTGAAATGATCTCTTCCCTTTTTCAGCTCTATTAAGAATGTTGTGCCTGAACCTTTATTAGATTCTAAAGAAATATTGCCTTTGTGCAAGTCGATTAGTTCTTTGGCCAATGATAGCCCCAGACCGGTACCTCTAGATTTATATTGATCCCCACAATAAAAGCGATCAAATGCGTGTCGTGCATGTTCATCCGACATCCCCCTTCCGCTATCTCGTATAGATATTAAAACTGATTCTTCTTTATCGGTAATTTCAATGAGAATGTAACCATTTGGAGGAATGAACTTAAAAGCATTACTTAAAAGATTAAAAAGGACTTTATCAATCATATTGATATCAAACCACAGAATGATAGAATCTTTATTGGACGCGAGTCCTAATTCCACACTTTTTTCTGTTGCTAAGCCATTAAATGAAGTCTTTATCTCTTTTACAAATTCAATAAGATCATTCTCACTTGCTTTTACCTGCATTTTCCCATTCTCAATCTTTCTAAACTCCATTAGTTGATTTATCAAACGCAATAACCTATAAGCGTTTTTTTGAATTAACTGAAGATCAATACGTAGTTTACTAGATATGTTTTTTTTATCTTCTAATAACTCTTCTACAGGGCCAAGAATGAGCGTAAGGGGAGTTCTAAATTCATGAGAAATATTGGTAAAAAATTTAAGTTTTGCTGTATTAGCCTCCTCTGCCTCTTTTGAAATTTTGAGAATTTCATTTCTCTGCTCTTCGATCTCTCTGTTCGTTGCTTCAAGTCTCTTATTTATTTCTTGCTTTTCCCGCAAGGAATAGAAAATATATGCTCCAAGAAGAAAAGTAATAAGCAAACTCCCGATAAGTACATATATAAGTGTTCTTTGATTATCATATAGTTTTAATTGCTCAGAGTATCGCTTTTGTTGTCTTTGAATATCGTTTTGTTGATTTAGTATCTTGTCGCTTTGAAGTTTCAATATCCTGACGTTCTTATTTTTAATAAGGGTGGTTTGAAGAATATTTTCCTTCTCGTATGGTTGCCCTCTTAATATTGAGGCCGCCAACCTAATGGCCTCTTCACCGCCTGTAGGATAAAGAAGTGTAGCATTAAGGATACCATCCATCACCATTTGCATGCCTCCAGTGGGTCCTGGTAGACCATCAATACCTATGAATTTGATCCGCTTTTCTACACCCATTTTTTTGCATACTTCATACGCGCCCAAAGCCATTATATCATTATGCGCATAAATTATTTTAGCATCTAAATTTTCATTTATAACCTTCTCAAACTTATTCTTTGCATCATCTTTCGTCCAATTAGAATGAACTTGAACTACTTCAAATTCATCCTTGAGACAATCTATGAATCCTTCATGTCGATCTATAGCTGGTGTCGATCCCTCCAGACCCCATATCTCAATGATTTTAGATCCAGTAGGAGCTAAAGCCCTAGAATAGTCTCCTGCAGCATAGCCTATTTTGTAGTTATTGGCTCCAATAAATGCAGTGTATTCATTTGAGGAAGTTCTTCTATCAATAACAATAATAGGTAAACCATTACGATAAGCCTCTTCAACGATTGGAGTGATGGGTTCTGCTTCATTTGGAGAAACAATTAGTAAATCAACACCTTGCTTTATAAACTCTCTAACATGCTGAATTTGTAAATTGCTACTACCTCCAGCATTCTTAATCTCTAGAGATAGCTCAGGGTAAAACTGCAACTCTCGTTCCATCCCTTTATGCATAGATTGCCTCCACTGATCATCAGACACACACTGTGAGAAACCAATTAAGTACTGTGTCCGACTGGGCTGATTTTGACAACCCAATACCAAGAATGATAAAATCAGATACCCTGAAATTACTTTATATGACATTGCATCGAAGTTAATAATCGAATAATGAACTATGTTCCAGAGGTAGAGATATACCATTGAAAATGTAACCTAATAGCCAATTAAATTAGTTAGTAATTATAGGATATTGTCAGTTATGATTAACAATTCAAACCCAGACCATGAACCAATACTAGATGAAAATAGTTCAAAATAGGCGGTACGGAATTCGGTGCATATGATCAGTAAAAATTCGTATAATTTTGACTATCAAGTAGTTAATAATAAAGTTCGAATCCCTCCGACTCCACACATCAAAAAAGCTGGCTTTGATCAGCTTTTTTGATTATTGGCAGGGCATTTTTCCTATCTATGGGATTCGCCGAATTTTATCTGGTTATATCTCGTTGCGGATTTTCTTTTAATTGATTATTATTCCAATTCGCTTCGAATGAAAATAGCGGCTAAAGAGTCAAATGATGTAGGAAAAAAACTAAACCTGCTTTTTTGGCATTGTTCTGAAAATCAAATCCCACAGAGGAGAAGATACTCCAAAAGCTCTTTTTGGCTGCTTATAATGATGTATTCCGTGGTGTACCCAAAACACTTTCCAAAAAGTCTTTGGTGGCTGAAAAGCATGTACCATGTAGTGTATCCATAGATACAGTGCATACCCTATCAGAAATCCTGGGAGAAACCCATATACAAGATTTCCCAGGAATAGCTTGAAGAAAAAAAAGAACCCTACAGCCAATATTAAACTTAATGGGATGGGCATGGCGAGTCGATCCCTGTCTTTAGGGTAGTCATGGTGTACGCCATGGATGGTATAAGCGAATTTTTCTTCTTTTTCCGTTTTCGGAGAAAGATGAAATAAGAATCGATGAATAATATACTCTATTAAAGTGAAAGTTATGACACCTGCCAAAAAAAGGAGTGATGCGGTTAGAGCTGTTAAATACAACGCTCTGAACCCATAAATCATGAGTCCAGCAGAAATGAGTGAAAACACAACTAGAGGAATGGATATATGAGTTCTGGTGAGTTTTTCTAAGAATTTATTTTTAAAAAGCTTCTTAGTTCCTTTTGAGTGTGGTTTGTTTTTTAGTTCCATACGATTTTAAAATTGCGTCGCAAATTAGGTGCAAAATTACGGAAAACGTTTAATAAGTACATGCAAATTATTTCCTGTGTTTTTTTAAAACTTTCTTATAATAAGATTCATACTTTGGCAGAATAGCCTCCAAATCAAATTCTCGAGCTCGTTCTAGAGCCCCTTGCTTGAACTTCTCCAAATTAGCATTGTCCAAAATCTGAATCGCCTTTTCTACCATGCCTTCAATATCTCCTACTTCGCAAACGAAGCCTGACGCACCTTCTTTATTTAATTCTGGTAAACCTCCAGCATTAGATGAAACTACGGGAACTTCACATGCCATGGCTTCAAGTGCTGCCAACCCAAAACTTTCTTTTTCAGACGCAATAAGAAATAAATCACTAACAGAAAGTACCTCCTCCACTGCATCTAGTTTACCTAAGAAACGAATATCTTCAGTACATATTTCTCTTGCTTTGTCTTGTATTCTTTGACGTTCAGGACCATCTCCGATCAGCAATAGCTTGGATGGAATCACTTTTCTTAATTCACAAAAAATGTCTAGTACATCTTCAACACGCTTTACCCTCCTAAAGTTGGAAGTGTGAACCACCAGCTTCTCTCCATTCGGACAAATGGCTTTTTTAAAGTGCTCCTTGGGTTGTTTTTTAAAACGATTTAGATCAATAAAATTTGGGATCACCTCGATGGGTCGGTTTATGTCAAAATGATTGCAGGTGTCGTTTTTCAGGTCTTCAGAGACGGCTGTAACACCATTCGACTCATTTATGGAGAAAGTAACCGCGGGTTCATTTGTCGCATCTTTTCCGACTATGGTGATGTCCGTGCCGTGCAAGGTGGTGATGAAAGGAATATCATACCCTTTCGATCTTAAAATTTGCTGCGCCATATATGCAGCTGATGCATGCGGAACTGCGTAATGCACATGAAATATATCGAGGTCTTCGTTTATGGCTACATCTACCATTTTAGATGTTAAAGCAAGCTCATATGGAGGGTACTGAAACAATGGATATGATTTTACACTGACCTCGTGGTAGTAGAGGTTTGGGTTGAAAAAATCTAATCGAGAGGGTTGAGAGTACGTAATAAAATGTATCTCATGTCCTTTTTTAGCCATTGCTTTACCAAGTTCTGTGGCCACAACGCCACTACCACCATAAGTGGGGTAACAAACGACTCCTACTTTAATCATTTCTAGTTGGTTTTACTGCCTTAAACCTCTCCTGCATGCAATTAGTTTCGATATTTTATTGCTGTATGACTATGTATATGAAATCGTGCATTCGAGTTCTGATTTTAAAATATCATTCAAACGCCAATTATCTGCATCCTGATATTACGCCATTTGACAGAAATACAAATACCTAATTCCCTTCGTACGACCCAATCGTTCCAATAAAAGAAGGCATTCGTCCATTAGTAGCGGATTTGAAATTGCGCCATAAATAGTGGACTTTTTCTTGAGCTAAACGGGTTGGTAGAAAGCGAAACCACCGATCCAAACTGCGCTGACCATTTCTGTGTCACTTTTGTTGACTTGTGCCATTGGTGTAAGTAAAATCAAAAATGAAGTGCTTACCGATCGCATAAAGGTTGGTTAATTTTAAATTTGAATAATTTTTTATTGAAGTCATGTTCTAAGTATAACATTTATTCCATATTTCTTCTAAATGCGATTTCTTTTTAAAATACCCAGACATCAACAGTTCCACATTAAACCTCGATACTATGATCCGATAAAGGAAGAAATCAAGGAGAGAACAGAGCGGATCAAACAGCGGGTGGATAATAATGAAACCAAGGATTATCAGCCTGGTAGCATTAGCTTTAAACGAAAGACAAAATCCGCCACCAATGCTTCACTCACTCAGCTTGGTATTGCCACTTTGCTTGGCGCACTAGCAATAGGCTGGCTTTATTTAGGATCAGATGTGTTCTATTACATAGCTTGGGTGGCTATTCTTCTTTACTTTATATATCGACTAAAATCAATCCGAAAACGTAAATGAGCGATGTCATTCATTTGCTACCTGATAGCATTGCCAACCAAATCGCTGCGGGGGAAGTAGTACAGCGGCCGGCTTCTGTAGTAAAAGAAATGCTGGAGAATAGTGTGGACGCTGAGGCTACTGATATTAAATTAATCATAAAAGACGCAGGAAAATCATTGATACAAGTTGTAGATGATGGGAAGGGAATGAGTGTGACAGATGCAAGAATGAGTTTCGAGCGTCATGCAACCTCCAAAATCAGAACATCTGATGACCTTTTCAAAATAAACACCCTGGGCTTTCGAGGGGAAGCTATGGCCTCTATAGCTGCTGTGGCTCAAGTGGATTTAAAAACGAAGCAATCTACTGACGAATTGGGTACGCAAATTATTGTTGAGGCATCTGAAATAAAAAGCCAAGACCCGATTGCTCATGGAAATGGCACCTCCATCTCTGTAAAAAACCTTTTCTACAATGTCCCTGCACGACGAAACTTCCTTAAGTCAAATCCTGTAGAGATGCGACATATTACCGACGAGTTTCAACGTATTGCATTGGCCAACTCACAGATAAGCTTTACTTTCATGCAAAATGATTTGGAGCTTTTCCGTCTGGATCAAGGAAAATTGAGCAAGCGAATTGTACAACTATTCGGCAAAAACTATCGTCAGCAACTCATCACGACTTCTGAAGTGACAGAACACGTGAAAATAATGGGCTACGTCGGAAAGCCTGAAAACGCCAAGAAAACGAGAGGCGAACAATTTTTTTTCATCAACCATCGTTTTATCAAAAACAGCTACCTCAATCACGCAGTTGTTAAAGCATATGAGGGAATGCTAAAGGAAGATTACTTTCCCTTTTATGCACTCTTCATTGAGATTGATCCTATCCATGTTGATATCAATGTCCACCCGACAAAGACGGAAGTAAAATTTGATAATGACAGAATGCTTTATGGCATTATCAATGCGAGTGTGAGGCAGGCTTTGGCTTCCTATAACGTAATGCCCTCACTGGATTTTTCTTCAGATGTAAGTTTTACTCACCTCAACTTCCAACGAGAAAGCAATGCAATCTCTTCAAAAAAGGATCGAGATTATAGCACATTCCGAAACATTGAGAATAATAAAGGTAGACTGGAGAAGCTGAATGAGCTCTATGCTTCAGTATCTCAAGAGGAGGTTACCTCTATTCAGAAAGCTGAAAGAGAAAGAGACACTACTTCAGTGTTTCCAAGTTCTATGAACCAATCTTTTTCACCGAAAGAGAAAAAGTCGACCTATCACTTGCACGATCAGTACCTCCTGCGTCAGGTAAAAAGTGGAATGGTCATTTTGGACAAAATGGCGGCTTTAGAGCGAATACTTTTTGAGCAATACATAAAGGCAATGTCTGCGAGCTCAGGCACTTCGCAATCCTGCATGTTTCCTCAGCAAGTTCCACTCAACCCCTCTGACTTTGCGTTGGTGGTAGAGCTCAAGGACGAAATCAAAAAACTTGGGTTTGAGTTTGAAGAAATAGGTCAGCAAATGGTAATGATTCAGGGGATTCCATCGGATCTGGCTTCTTGTAATGAAAAAGAAATATTTGAAGGATTGATTGAACAATTTAAATGCAATGCTCAAAAGCTGAACATTCCTAAAAACGAAAGTTTGGCAAGGGCTATGGCCAAACGAACCTCAACCTTAAAATGCGCTAAGTTAAAGGAAGAAGAAATGGATTCGCTAATAGACAAACTCTTTGCCTGCGAACAACCAAATTTTACACCAGATGGAAATTCTACTTATGTTTTGATTAGCTTAGAGCAAATAAACGATTGGTTCAAAAAGTAGCAAGAATAAACGAATAATAAGCGTGTTTAGATCACTCACTCCGGTTGCTAAGAATATCTTGATTATTAATGTAGCAATCTATTTCATAGGTTCGCTGGGGAGACTTCCGCTAGTAGATTTTTTGGGTCTTCGGGTTTTCTTTTCTTCCGAGTTTGCCTTATATCAATTCCTTACGTATATGTGGTTGCATGCAGGAACTTTGCATCTTATCGGAAATATGATTGCAGTATTGGTATTCGCACCAATGCTGGAGTCGGTCTGGGGATCAAAAAGATTCATGATTTTTTATCTAGCATGCGGCATTGGAGCTGGGTTTCTTTATGGTTTGGTTGATGCTGTAGAAAAGTATCCACTAAAAAATGACGCAGAAACTTACATTGCAAACCCAACGCCAGAGTCCTTCGAAACCTTCGTAGTTAAACATAAATCAATAGGGCTAAATAAGAATAGCTTGGCTGAGTTGATAGACCTTTATTATGAGAATCCCTCCTATGAACAACAAACTATTGGTGTAGTAGAGTCTATCTATTTGGCCTATATCACGAACGGAAACATGATAGGGGCATCTGGAGCTGTTTTTGGGATTTTATTTGCATTTGCTTTTTTGTTTCCAAACACCGAGCTGCTTTTGTTGTTCCCTCCTATACCAATCAAGGCCAAGTATTTGGTTTTTTTCTACGCTATGTATGAATTGTATTCTGAGTTTACGCGAACTCCTGGAGATAACGTAGCTCACTTGGCTCATTTAAGTGGAATGTTGATTGCTTTTATTATGTTAAAACTCTGGAAAAAAGATACTCGAAGGTTTTATTGATTATGAACGGAGGAATATTAGACGATTTTAAAAACGCTTGGAACAAGCCAAACAATGCAGTAGCGCAGATCATTTTACTTAATGTAATGATGTTCGTGCTAACTGGTGTGCTTTTAATTGTTGGTCTAGGGGACTACATAAGGGTGTGGTTTGGTATGTCTTCAAACCTAGTCTCAATTATCACGAAGCCGTGGACTCTTATTACGCATGCGTTTGTACATGGCGATTTTTTCCATATTCTATTCAATATGCTTTGGTTTTACTGGTTTGGAAAAATCATTCAAGATTTTCTAGGAAGTGAAAAAGTAATAGTTGTTTTTACAATGGGTATATTAGGAGGAATTATTGCATTTATTGGAGCTTACAATATTATACCTCAATTTAAGGACATCGCTCTGGTGGCAACGATTGTAGGCGCAAGTGCTGGCGTTACCGCAACCGTGATCGGAGCTGCCGTTTACTTCCCAAACCATACCATGTTTCTCATGTTTATCGGACCAGTCAAAATAAAGTACATCGCGCTGGTGTCTGTCTTTTTGAGTTTGATAGGAACGAGGGGAACTACGAACCCTGGAGGTGAATTTGCCCACCTAGGAGGTGCGCTAATGGGCTGGGTGTACATGAGCCAGTTACAAAAAGGAAACGATATTGGAGGCTGGGTAATTTTGTCGATTAACTTTTTAAAAAGTCTTTTCAAGCCCCAGCCAAAAATCAAAGTGACGCATCGTTCTGGGAATGGTCGACCCTCACGGAAGGCTAAGGCTAAAAAGACCGCAGCCAGTAGCACGGTAGCCCCTCAATCGGAAATTGATGCAATTTTAGATAAAATCTCCGAAAAAGGATATGAGAGCTTATCAAAAGATGAAAAACAAAAACTTTTTAATGCCAGCAGAAAGTAGGAGACTAATGATTTTGTTTAAAAAAGCCTGCTAATCGTAGTCTTTCTTGGAGGAGGGTTCTAATGGAACGGTCAATTTTAATGCAAGAAATTATTTTTGTATTTTCAAAAAATAGAATGAAGGTACAAAGTCAATGGTAGACTTCATTTGCTAGCGAATTACGTCAATTTTTGATTTATTCGCTAATTGTCCGCAAGCAGCATCTATATCTCTTCCGCGGCTTCTTCTTACACTCGTAGCGATACCTCCTTTTATTAAATGATTTGCAAAGCGATCAATGGTATCCGCATCGGCTTTGGCAAAGTTTGCTTCCGATATCGGATTATACTCAATAATATTAATTCTAACCTTAGGTACTTTTCTAGCATATATCAAGAGTTTTTCTGCATCCTCAATTGAATCGTTAAAATCGTAAAATAAGATATACTCGAAGGTGATTCGGTTGCCTGTCTTGTCGTAAAAATAATTTAAGGCTGTAAGTAAAGATGCGAGGGTATTGGATTCATTAATGGGCATGATTTGATCACGTTTCTGGTCGTCTGCGGCATGGAGGCTCAAGGCGAGGTTGAACTTTGCTTTATCGTCTCCCAACTTCCGAATCATTTTTTCAATACCCGCAGTCGATATCGTAATTCGTTTTGGAGATATATTCAAACCCTCTTTGGAGGTGATCCGCTCAATACCTTCCATAATACCCTTATAGTTAAGTAGCGGCTCACCCATTCCCATAAATACGATGTTGGATAAGGGTTTTAGATAGTGTTCCTCTGCTTGCTTTCGAAGGGCTACTACTTGATCGTATATCTCTGCCCCGTTGAGGTTGCGCTCACGTTTCATATAGCCCGTGGCACAGAACTTACAACTTAAAGAACAACCTACTTGGGAGGAGACGCACGCTGTCATCCTGTTTTCTGCTGGTATTAGCACCCCTTCGATCAAATGATTGTCGTGAAGCTGGAATGCAGATTTTATCGTGCCGTCGTTCGAAAGTTGCAAACTATCTGTTCTGATCTGATTTATTATAAAGGTTTCCTTTAATTGGTCTCTCAACGTTTTGGATAAGTTCGACATCTCATCGAAAGAATGGGCAGACTTTACCCAAAGCCATTCCCAAACCTGCTTGGCTCGAAATTTTTTCTCTCCTTTCGTTTCAAACCAAGTTATTAGCGCTTCCAACGATTCCCTTCGGATGTCTTTCATACGGTAAAGGTAGAATTGCGTTTCCGTTATTTTGCTATTTTCGTTGAATGCTGTGGATCGACAAATTAAATATTGGCATAGGCAAAGGCATTTCGTGGCTCACATTGCTATTGGTTTTATTCATCATTGTAGATGTATTACTCAGATATGTTTTTAACATCACTTCGGTAGCTTCTTTTGAATTAGAGTGGCACTTGTTTGCCCTCATTTTTCTTCTTGGCACTCCTTGGACCTTGCAGGAAGACAGGCACGTGCGAGTCGATGTGTTTTATAATCGGTTCTCAGCACAAACCCAAGCTTGGATCAACTTACTGGGAACATTTTTTTTATTATTTCCCCTTTGCTCAATTACGTTTTGGGAATCTCTCTCTTTTGTGGCGAGTTCTTATAGGTTGAATGAAACCAGTGCTCAACCTGGAGGCCTTCCTTATCGATGGGCACTAAAGGCTGTGATACCGCTCTCCTTTCTATTGCTCGGCTTACAAGGGGTTTCTATTTTTTTTAAATCATTAAAAGAACTTAAAAATGATTGAATACCTTCCATTTATCCTTTTTGGGGTGATTTTTCTTGCTATCCTTATAGGATATCCTGTCGCTTTCACACTAGGTGGGATTTCCATTCTAGCAGGAATCTTTCTTTTTGATACGGATTTTTTTTATCTGCTCTCGCTAAGAATTTATGGCACGATGCAAAATTTTGTACTGCTGGCCGTTCCATTGTTTGTTTTCATGGGAATGACATTGGAAAAATCAGGAATTGCGGAGCGTTTACTTTACTCCATGAGTATGCTTTTTGGAAGGATTAGAGGTGGTTTGGCTATTGCCGTAATAATTGTTGGGGCAATGTTGGCAGCCTCTACGGGAATTGTTGGAGCTACAGTCGTTACGATGGGGTTAATTAGCTTACCCACTATGCTCAAAAATGGGTATAGCCCTCAGGTCAGTACGGGTGTAATTGCGTCTGCGGGTACACTGGGGCAGATCATACCTCCCTCGGTCGTTTTGGTACTTTTGGGAAGTATTCTCAACGTGTCGGTTGGCAAGCTATTCCTGTCCGCTATTGTGCCTGGGGTTTGCCTTGTTATTTGCTACCTGCTCTACGTAATCATCTATGGTAAGCTTTTTCCGAAGCAAGTACCCAAGGTTTCAGATCAAGAACTAAGCGAATTCAAACAGGAGGGCCTCTCATTAGAATTGATTAATTCCTTTTTATTTCCGTTGGTTCTCATCTTGATAGTGTTGGGTTCCATATTTGCAGGAATTGCCTCTCCGACAGAAGCGGCGGGAGTAGGGGCGTTTGGGGCGATTATTCTGGCAATGGTAAGAAGGCAGTTCAACTTAAAAATGCTCAAAGAAGTGATGGGTGAGACAACTAAACTTACTTCCATGGTCTTCATGATATTGGTTGGTGCTACTGCTTTTTCGCTGGTTTTCAGAGGGTTAGAGGGTGATAAATTTTTATTATCATTAATTGAAAGCGCTGATCTTTCTTTGAATCAATTTCTACTCATGGTAATGATTATTGTTTTTATTGCAGGTTTTTTTATTGATTTTATAGAGATTATATTCATCATAGTACCTGTTGTAGCTCCTATATTCACTTCTCTTGGTGCAGATTTGGTCTGGGTGGGCATCTTATTGGCGGTCAATCTACAGACCTCTTTCTTAACACCGCCTTTTGGGTTTGCTCTGTTTTATTTAAAAGGGGTAGTTCCCCCAGAGGTGAAAACAAAGCAAATTTATCAGGGCATTATCTCCTTCGTCATCATTCAGCTGATTTTCTTAGCGGTGCTAGTACTATTCCCAGAGTTGACCAGATTATAATTTGCTACTGCTACTTGTCGGTAAGCAGCGCATTTAGACCTCATGATTATCTGCTGATCAACGACTTTTTTCAACAGCATTTTGGACATCTTCAATGATATCTTCGACATGTTCCAGTCCTACCGAAATGCGTACCATCCCATTGCTAATTCCTACCGCTTGGCGCTCCTCTTCCGTTAATTTGCTATGAGTGGTTGAAGCTGGGTGCGTAGCGATCGTACGGGTATCGCCCAGATTGGCGGAGAGTGTGATCATTTCTAAGCTATCTAAAAATTTTTTGCCCCGATCTAACCCACCTTCAAGCACAATGGTCACTATGCCTCCCCCTAATTTCATTTGCTTCTTTGCCAATTCATGCTGTGGATGGGATGGTAAAAAAGGGTACTTTACCATGCTGATCCCATCAATATCCCCCATCGCTTTGGCCAATGCCAGTGCATTGGCACAATGCTTGTCCATTCTAGCTGCCAATGTTTCCAGGCTCTTGGAAAGTATCCAACCATGAAAAGGAGACATTGAAGGTCCCGTATGCCGACTAAAATATTTTAACTGAGGGAAAAGTTCCTCAGAGGTGAGTACGGCTCCGCCCAGTACTCGACCCTGACCATCAATAAATTTAGTGGCAGAGTGTGTAATAAGATCAACTCCATATTTAGCAGGGTTCTGAAGGTATGGTGTGGCAAAACAGTTGTCTACGTTCACAATGAGTCCTTTCGACTTCCCTAATTGTGCAATGGTCTTAACGTCCATAAGTTCGAGGGCAGGGTTCGAAGGTGTTTCGAAGAAGAGCATTTTTGTATTCGGCTGGATGGCTCTCTCCCATACCCCTGCATCGCTACCGTCTACATATGTATGTGTGATTCCCCATCGGGGCAAAATTTTTGTCAATACTTGATGTGTAGAGCCAAATAGTGAACGAGAGGCCAACACATGATCGCCTGAACTCAGGAATGCTCCTAAGCTTGCAAAGACCGCCGCCATACCACTTGCGGTGGATATCCCATAAGGCAACCCCTCCATCAGACATAGCTTGTCAATGAATTCATCATTGTTGGGATTAGAGTAGCGCGAGTATATGGTGCCCTCTAATTCGTCTTGGAAGAGTGCCCTAGCATGATCGGCATTATCAAATACATAACTAGAGGTGGCATATACTGGGACCGAGTGCTCTCGGTTTAAAGATTTCTCTACTTGATTTCTTACTGCAATGGTTTCAAATTTTCTCTTCTTCACTTCCAAAAAGTCTTTTGAATGCACTAAGAAAAAGCAGAAAATTTGAATTACATAATCTGATCATAAAAAACCCGCTCACTTACATTCATCCATACGCCTACTTCTTTTCGAAATTTATCAAATGCTTTGTATATTCTTTTGCTGTCTGGGTCTTTTTCTGCTAACTCGGTCAGCACCTCGTCTGTGTAACTTTTCAACTGTTGAAGTATTTCCGTAGGAAACGGTCCGACCTTCACATCTGTCTCATTCATGATCTTTTGAAGGTATGTTCCGTTTCTGGCATCGAATTCAGCCCCCATCCATCGATTGGTTCTAAAACACGCAGTAGTGATTATTTCCTGAAGATCTGATGGGAGGGCCTCGAATTTTGGCTTGTTTACCATCATTTCCAGCGCAGGTCCTGGCTCATGCCAACCTGGGTAGTAGTAATATTTTGCCACTTCGTGAAACCCCATCAGGTAATCATGAAATGGACCGATCCACTCCGTCGCATCGATTACACCTCTTTCGAGATTGGTGTAAATTTCACCTCCCGGCACCAATACAGGAGTACCTCCAGCTTTTTCCAATACTTTAGCTCCAATGCCTGGTATTCGCATTTTAAGACCTTTCAAGTCTTCTATCGTGTTGATTTCTTTCTTGAACCATCCTGCCATTTGCACGCCTGTATTGCCACACAGAATGGGTTTGATATGGAAGGGTGCGTATAATTCTTCCCAAAGTTTGTCTCCTCCTCCAGCAATGATCCAAGAGCCCATTTGCAAGGCATTCATCCCAAAAGGTACTGCCGCAAAGAAGGATGCCGCAGGTACTTTACCTGTCCAATAATAGGCGGCACCATGATTCATTTCCACTGCTCCATTGCTTACCGCATCGAAGCCTTCTAGTGCAGGAATGAGTTCACCCCCTCCATAGACCGTTATTTCCATACGTCCGCCAGACATTTTTTTTACCCAATCTGCCAATAGCTTGCAGCCTTCCCCAACAACAGGGAAGTTGGGAGGCCAAGTGGTTGTCATCTTCCATCGATAGGTATTGTTATAGTTAATATAAGGCCTCTGACTTTTTTCCTCCAATTTATTGCAAGAAGTAATTGACGAGACGCCTACTGCTGCGAGAGCAGACTTGGCAATGAATTTTCTCCTTTCCATTGGTTAAAGATAGTCGTATCTAGGAAAGACTCTTTATTTAGAATGACTCTGAATTTTAGTCTTGGAAAACAATTTCTTTGAATTTCTATTTATACAATAATTTAATATGAGAAATTATGAAAGGAAAAGTAGCGGCAAAAGCACCAATACCAGTAGAGGTAGTGGCGGGTAAATCATATGCGTGGTGTACCTGCGGCGTCTCCTCAAATCAACCATTTTGTGATGGATCTCATAAAGGATCTGACTTTAGACCTCAGATGATGAAGGTTGAAGAGTCTAAAACGCTTTATTTTTGTGCCTGTAAGCAAACGGAAAACCCAGGATTATGTGACGGAAGCCACAATAAGCTCTAGAAAGTAGGTGATCGAGATGATAAACTATCTTAATTTCCTTCTTGCCCTTGGCATGTAAGGCGAATCGACATTTCTTCTTTGAGTTATGATATTTCAGATTTTCAAGATAAATCTTTAGCGTTTTTGCGTGAAAAACCCTGGCATTTCGATGCTGTTTTCTTGTCTACTGA
Source organism: uncultured Ekhidna sp. (assembly GCA_964289745.1). Lineage (GTDB taxonomy): Bacteria > Bacteroidota > Bacteroidia > Cytophagales > Cyclobacteriaceae > Ekhidna. The sequence goes on along the minus strand of CAXYMM010000002.1, from coordinate 306,300 downwards.
GAAAGGGCTTGCTAATGAAGTCCAAATTTGTGATGGTCGCTGTTTTCGCTATTTTTTATTCCTACTTGTTGGACAATCGTTTTTTCCCCTTTTCGAATTGTTTTCATTCAAAAATGTTCGCTAAATTTATAACCAATGTGTAGGGTTTAATAATTTGGTTATATGAACGATTATTATTCATTATCAGAAACTGCTGAACTCATTGGTAAAAGTAAAGAAACGCTCAGAAGATGGGATAGAGAAGGCATCTTAAATGCAGTCCGAGAGCCTGTTTCAAACTATAGAATTTATCGCAAACAAGATGTTCAGACACTTCTTGGTTCTTTATCAGACAAGCATTTTGATGATGAGATTTCTAACTATTTTGAGCCAAACCATGAATATCGGGCACTAGAATTATTTGCAGGTGCAGGGGGGCTAGCTTTGGGTTTAGAAAAGTCAGGTCTAAAATGTGTTGCGCTAAATGAAATTGACAGATGGGCATGTCAAACTCTTCGTGATAATCGTCCAAATTGGAAAGTACTAGAAGGTGATATTAAGGAATATTTATTTACCGAATTTAAAGACCAAGTAGATGTTATTACGGGCGGGTTTCCTTGTCAAGCATTTAGTTACGCAGGAAAAAAACTTGGTTTTAATGATGCAAGAGGTACTTTATTTTACGAGTTTGCCAGAGTTGTCCAAGAAGTGAATCCTATTATTTGCATTGGCGAAAATGTTAGAGGACTTTTAAACCATGATAAAGGAAAAACCTTGGCTGGGATGATTTCCATTTTGGATGAAATCGGGTATCGAGTTGTCCCTGTTAAAGTCCTAAAGGCAATTCATTTCAGAGTTCCGCAGAAACGTGAACGTTTAATTTTGGTCGGGGTTAGAAAGGATGTTGATATTGAGTTCAATTACCCGAAACCACACAAGAAAATTTATAACCTTAAGGATGCTTTGAAAAAGGGCGAACTTTTTAATTGTGATGTCCCTGACTCTAAAGGAGCAACTTACCCTGAATACAAGAAAATGGTTCTTGATATGGTACCGCCCAAAGGTTATTGGAGAGATTTACCTACTGATGTTCAAAAAGAATACATGGGCGGTAGTTTTTATCTCGGAGGAGGAAAAACGGGAATGGCAAGAAGAATAGGATGGGACGAACCGTCATTAACTCTTACTTGTAGCCCCGCTCAAAAACAAACGGAAAGATGTCACCCTGACGAAACTAGACCATTTAATGTTAGGGAATATGCTCGAATACAGACCTTTCCCGATGAATGGAAGTTTGCAGGTTCTACGGCTCAACAATACAAGCAAATAGGAAACGCAGTACCTGTCAATCTCGGGCAAGAATTGGGATATTCAGTTGTCAAGTTTCTGAATGAATATTACAGCTTATCAAAACCTAAATAGTAGCTGAAATTTTCAAATGTTATTTCGTTGAAAATTGAACGACCGCTTTCTGTTATTTGCATTTCTAATTCAGATAGTGCTGAATTTTCAGTTTCATTCTGTTTTTTCTCTTCACTCAAGAAATCGCTTATAGCTTTGGGAAGAGCCTGATACAATTCAAAGAAGGCGTTTTCTTTACCTGTCAATAGGAAATAAAATTGGTCGCCCGAAATTTTGAAAACTCTGCTATGACTATACTCCTTGCCATTTATGTCACCTGTCCAATGTTCATTGAAACTTCCTTTGGCTAAAATTTGAACCCAATAACACTGGGCTTGTTTGTAGTCGTTTGCATAACGGGCTAGTTTTTGAAACAAAGCTTCTGCAGCACTGCTGTTCATTGTATTGTGCTTATTCTTAATGTCCGCAAAGAGTGTGTCGTCTTTTGCTTTAACATCAAAGCCGCTTAGATTTCCTCTTTCATAACCTTTAATTCCACCTAGTACTTGTTCATGAAACGTCCCGATTGAGTTATTAATGGACTTGTCAATCTGACGCAGAATCTCAGTCTCAATTACACTATTCTCGCTTAGATTGTTGAATTGAGCGTCAAATGTCAGTTTAAATGTGTCAATTTTATTGTTGTAAAACTTCTTTTTGCTCACATTTGATTTTGCTTTCACGTAGGAGTCATGAAGGGTTTTGATACATCTTAAAAGATGTTCATCTGATATAAAGTCCAAATATTTATTTGCCATACACTTACTAGAGAGGTCATCAGATTAAACCTTATACTTCATTTTATTGATGCAGTTTTTTTGGATGTTCTTCATAATCCTAATTAAATTCTAAAGTAGATAAGAATGATAGAAAGGCATCAGAACGAGAGACAAACCCATAATCAATAATGTACGTTGAGATAAACAATAGGAAAAACCCTATTGCCATACCTTTGTAATAAGGTGTTTTTACTAGGATTAGTGCCAAAACTGAAAGTATTAACAAACTTGGGTAAACGTACTTCATCAGCATTTTACCTGCTTTATTATCACTAAGGTGTTTAGTTTGCTCTTTTGAAATAGCTTCTTTTTTCGATTGTTGATAGAGCGAAATACTTTGTTTTACGTGAGCAGGACGACTGTATAATATATAGCCTCCATAACCAATTAGAACTGCAAGCAATAAACCCAATGGAATTAATGTCCCTCTTAAAAGTTCGTTTTGATTTTTAATTATTCCGATAAAAGCGACTAAAAGTAAAATACCTATACCTATCATTATTCGAGCTTGAGTAATTTCACTTTTTGCCCAATTGTTTGCGTATTCTATAAAGTCCATACTTTTATTATTTAAACTGACTCATAATCATTTTATCAAATACTCTGTCTCCAAACCATTTACGAATGGCGATTGCTGGTTTAGCCATATATCCTTTTACGTATCTAGTATTAGGTTTTTTAGCTGTTGCAGCTTTAGCGATTACATTCCCAAGTACATCAACATTTGTTAAACTATTGTTTTTATAAGTTTTTTCCATTCCGTCTGCCACATTACTAGCGAATGTTGAATAAGCACCTTTTCCTGATATTTTTCTTAAATTATCTGCTGCAATCGTTCCCCAAGGTGTTTTTATTCCTCCTGGTTCTACAACCACTACGTCAATTCCAAAAGGTTTAACCTCTAATCTTAAGCAATCACTCCATCCTTCAACTGCGTGTTTTGTAGCGTGATACCAAGCTCCAAGTGGCGTATAGATTTTACCACCCATAGAAGAAATATTTACAATGCGTCCAAATTGATTTTCTCTCATTTTAGGTAAAACCAATTGCGTAATGCGTGCCAACCCAAACATATTTACTTCAAATTGTCTTTTTGCTTCTTCAATTGGCACATCTTCTACAGCTCCATAAGAGCCATAACCTGCGTTGTTAATAAGGATATCAATTCTTCCTTCTTTGTCAATAATTGTATTTACACAGTTTACAATAGATTCGTCCTTGGTTAAATCCAAAGAGATTATTGACATTCCTTTGTCTTTCAAATCTTGCATTTCTTCTAAACGTCTTGCTGCTCCATAAACTTTATATCCTTGGTTTTGTAGGATATTAGCAGTTGATTTTCCCATTCCTGAAGATGCTCCTGTGATTAATGCTATTTTACTCATTTTTTTAGATTTTTTAAATTTTATTATGAAGCAAAATTATAGCAATATTGAAGTGTAGATGTATTCTAATTGCTGATTGTTGTATACTATTTACGTTTTCGTTTTCCCGCCTTGCACCTAACACTTAACTAAGCTCTATCGGCTTAGCCTTTCAAATATCTCAAAAGTATCTGCTCCTAATTCTCTTTGCAAGTAACTAAGTAAGCCGACAGAGCTTAGTGTTTGTTAGGGATTGTTATTGTATTACATTTGCGGACATTTTTACGAAAAAAGAAATCATTTTATATATTTAGGTGTTGTAATTGCAGAATAAATAATAAAAGAAGTTAGTACATGAGCTACAAAAATGATTTATTCGAAGGTATGGGTTCTATTTATGACATCAAAGGTGAACGTCACTTTAATAATTACAATAGCTATCCTAGCCCTAACGGTGTAATTCGAAATACATGGCACAATGTTGGATGCCATTTGGATAATGCAACAATGAAACTTGCTCGTCAAAAAGGTTTTTCTACCAATCCGTTCAAGAGAAGTTGCGTATTTGACAACAAAATATAATGAATGAAAAACTTCCTGTTCCAAATCCACCTAATGTAAAAGAACTTGAAGTTCAGCTATTAGAGAGATATCCAAATCTTTTTAATGGTGTCTCTAACACAAAAAAGAATAAAATTCTTAATTCTCTCAAGGATTTAATAGTTGTTGAGGTTCGTCAAGAAGTTACTCAGTTAAAAAGTTTTTCTGGTCCTGTACCGCCACCGGATGTTCTTGCGAAGTATATCCAAATTAACCCAGAGTTTGCTACTCTGATCGTTAATATGGCTGTTGATGAGCAAAAATATGCTCATAACAAGAGATGATAAGATTATTGATAAATCATTCGAGTCTAAGAAGAGAGGTCAAAATTATGCTTTAATCATTGCTTTAGTTGCAATAATCGGGGATATTATATGTATCTTATTTGATCACGAAATTGTAGGAGGAGTTGTTAGTGGAGTTGGGCTTACTGGACTTGTTTCTGAATTTCTTGGTCGCTCAAAAAGTTCAAGTAAGAATCGACCTCACGATTAAGCGGAAAAATAATCTCTAACGGTTTGGATATAAAGCGTAGCCTGCCGATAGGCGGCTATGATTTTATATACATTGTTGTGCGTTCGTACTTTTTAAAGTCTGATTAATCTTGATTCGCCTTGAAATTTTTTCCAAGAGAACCAATATTCGTCAGAAATCGTTATTGATTCAAGATTTTGACTGATTTTCCCAGAAATATACTTTCCTCTTAAATCCCAATGAGTTCCACTTTTGCCATCAACGATTACACCATTTGAAAATGAAATACTAAGTTTTGAATTATTGATGCTATTTCTGTATGCATTGACAACATTATTATTTTTAATTATGAAAAAACCAAATTTATCATTTAATATAACGTTTTTTTCTATAGTTTTCTTTCTTAAATACAATAGTTTTTCACTTATTGAATTATCTGTTATTCTAATGATTCTTGAATGTGCAGGGAATGTTGTATCACGATTTTTCTTAGAAACACCTGGCACTATTTCTCCTGATACTACTTTCTCACAGACACTAGGGATCGGCAATTCAAATGCCCTAAAATCTTTTTTAGATACGTTAACAACCAAAAGATTGGAAATTGTCTTTTTTACATCTGCCCAAGACAAAATCTAAAAAGGAACCATAGTTAATTCGCTTGGATGCAATTTACCAATTATTGATTTAAATGTAGATTGTTGAAAAAAAGTTTTTGTCTTTCTGTCAGCGACAACCATATTACCATTTTTCATCGCAGTTACAAATAATGGTTCTATTTCAGTTACATCAAATGGAATGACGCTCCTACACATAGCACAATAGGTTAGTGCTACGATTTTAGAATCAAAATGGTCATTAACTATGTGATGATGAACAACATAATCTAATGGATAGCATTTAGTTATTCCATTATATTCGATAACAGCAATTTCTTTATCGTCATCTATGGGTAAACTCGAAATATCATTAGTTATTTCAGGATAATCAATTGCTTTAAAGGCACTTTCAGGATGCAGTTTATAAGTTAGAATCAGTGCGATATCTGTAACTACTAAAGGAATTATTGAGTAAAAAGGAAATTCATTTTGTTGCGTGTAAGTAATTAAAGTCCAACTTGTCAGAACAATAAAAATCATCCAGATTATTGGTTTCCGAACTAAATAATGCAGATAAAACATCTTGATAGGTGTACTCTCTCTAAAAGTCATAGGTACAATTGCTATTCCTATTACGAAAGCTATAAGAGCCGACACATAATATATTATTATTTCAATCATTGCTTTCTCTATTTTTCACTTCCAAAAGGGTGGGAGTGCGTAAGTACGTAGTAACTTTGGTCAGCTTTAGCTGAATGTGCTACATCGGATTCGGCTAAACTGCGTTTTAATGCAGTTTATACATTGTTAAGCATAGGGATTCTTTAGTTTTTCAATTAGAAAAGAATTATTCTTTCTAACTGCTAGAAAATTTCCATCAACCAAGTTTTCATCCGTTCTAATTTCATAACTTTTAAAATCAACATACCTTGGAAAAATTCGACCAACTAAAAATCCTTCATCAATTAATAAGTCATAAAAGTCCTTTAAAAAATATCTGGAAATCAGTGCTATTGCTGAGTATTCAAACTGAATTACCTCAATTTTTGTCAATGAATTCTTAAAACCAAGTAGTACGAGATAGTCAGCACCTTCTGTATCAATTTTTAGAAAATTAATGCAATCAATATTTTTTGATTCAATATACTCTAAACCAGTTTTAATATTGCATTTTATAACCTCACTTTTAATACCCCAGGAATAATCAAACATACTCGATCCAGTGGTTGAATTTGGATAATGGAGCAATTCAATCTTGCCATTTGAATTTGATAAACCAAACTCATTAAGGGTTACATTTTTATAACTTTTGAAGCCGTTCTCTAACTTCCTAAAAGTATCAGGAACTATTTCAAATACATGGTAAGTTCCATTTGAACATATATCAAGGGCCATATTTAACCACTGACCTTCATTTGCTCCTATCATCGAAAATAATTGGATTAACTTGCTTTGAATACCTAGCAAATGAATGAACAACAGTTTCGAAAACAAAACTTTCTCCATTGCTTCCTATATCCCAACTGTCATTGAGGTAAGAACAACGCAAAAATTGACTGATTTTAAACAGTTTTCTAACAAACCAATTGTCTCTATTCATGACAATCATTCTCTTAAGGTAATTCTTTATTCTTTTTTTCATATAATACAGACTAGTATCGGTTAAAGTGCAATTAATTCCTTTATATAATATAATTTTCTATTGATTCTGCTGCTTATTCAAACCACTGTCTTCAAGACGAAAGTTCTGAATTCAATTCGGAAAGGGAGGAATTTAGAGGTTTTTATACCTAATTTCTAACCCGAATCTCCCTAACTATGCTTAACGGTCTGGTATAAGAATAGTAGCAGATTTTATGCACTAACTTTTCAGTTAAACACAAACCATTTTTATATTCACTTACTTTCGTTTTAGCGATTGAACCGCTATTATTTTTATACAATGTTGTGTTTTCGTACTTTATTTTCCGTTCAGTTTGTAGCGTTGGCAAAGACATACTCTTTTGCAATTTTTGGCTTGTGTGCTGGCTTTAGTGAATTACATATGTGTATGACTTTATGTGAAGGTTGTTTCATTTATGTGATTTTCTTTTTTATTAAACGTCAACTTGGGCAAAATAACCTTATATTCCTTATCATCTTTAGAATCATACCAATAAACTAAATACTCAACATTTCCACCAGTTAGCTGATAACTATCCTTAACAAAGGTGTTATATTTTTTATCTATAAAATCTCTTGAAAATAATAGCACATTTCCTCCGCCTTGCTTGGCTAATCCAATCCTCACATTGTCCTTAAACTGTACGGTACCGTATTCAAGCGTATCTCCCGATTTGAGGGTGTTAATTCTATTCAATGCTTTGAAATATTTTTGAGAACTCAAGTTAATGTCCTTATGTCCCAGAATTAGCTCAAAATGTTTTGGCTGTTCTGTTGTCCCTTCATATTTGATTACTTCTAATTTATCAAAGTTAAAGCCGTCAAAAAATGAGGAATTACAATGTATGTGCAAGCTTTTCTTTGCTCTAGAACAACCAACATACAAAACTCGTTTTGACTCTGTGTTATTAAAGTTGTAATCCTCCAGAAGCAAGTAGACATGGTCGAACTCTTTCCCTTTTGCCTTGTGCATGGTCGCAATAATTATTGAATTGGAATCAGCATTTATCGCATCTTCCATTTTTATTTCACGGATATATTCGTACCAATCTATAAGCTGTTTTTGTTTGTCATAATTCACTTCAAATTTCTCGATAATTTCTAAGCAGACATTAATATGAGTACTTGAAGAATGTTTTGACTTAAAATGTTTTTTTGCTTCATTCCACTCGTTATTAAAAATTATACCAGCATCATTTTTTTTCTGTTTAAGAAATTCTGTAAATGATCTAAGCTCAAATAAATGATCTAAGCTAAATCCTTCCAAACCAGTAATTAACCTTGTTTTTTGGTTACGTTCATTTAGAAAAGTTCTTAGCATTAAGGCTTGTTTATTTGTCCTGACTAAAATGGCTCTTGTTCCATTAAAATTGTCTTCGATTACCGTTTCTGCCAGGGACTTCTCTAAAAAAGAAGTGGTATATCTAACCAGTATGATATTTGATAAAACTTGTTTGTTTACAGGTTCTAAGGTTTGAGTTTTTAATCGATTTGGAATTTTCTTGAGTAATTCATTGTTAAAATAAACAATGTTTGAACTGCTCCTGTAGTTTTTAATTAAAAAATACTGAGTGGGGTTATGCTTCTCTTTAAACTCAAGCATGTTTTTGTTGGAAGAGCCTCTAAACCCGTATATATTTTGGTCGTCATCACCAACAGCAATTACCCTAATGTTACCTGCTTTGGTTATTATGGTTTGAATTAGTTCCCATTCAATATCGTTTACGTCTTGAAATTCATCTAAAAGCAATACGCTTTTATTAACAATAGAAGAGATATCAATTTCGTCAGCGTTAATTGCTTTAATACAATCTTGAATTACATTTTCGGATTTCTTCAAATCTCCCAACTGTCCCATTAATTGAAAACAGAAACCGTGAAAAGTTGTGATTTTAATTAGTCCGAAATATTCAGGAACAAGTTTTTGTACTCTGGCTCTAAATTCTAAAGAGGCTGCTTTAGAAAATGTAAGCATTAAGAATTGTTCGGGCTTTATGTCTTCCAATAGCAATAGGCTCGCAATTTTATGAACTAAAACTTTGGTTTTTCCACTTCCAGGCCCCGCTAATACTAATATATTGTTTGACTTCCCATCATTTACAATTCTTGATTGATCTGTATCCAATTCTCCTATTATTTCTTTAAGGCGAGCGGGAGTTAATGGTGCTCCTATTTCTTTTTTACGCCTTGGGAAATACTTAGCTAGAAATTCTTCATAAGGTTGACTGAAGTAGTCATTAACATATGCTAAAGCAGATTCGTAGTTTTGAAGCATTCTTTTAGCAAATTCACCAACAATATGAATCTGCTCTGTCTTATGTTGGTAATGTTGATTCATTTTCTTAAAGTTCTCATTGGTGAACCGTGGTATTGAATCATTAATTTCTTCAATATTCAGTCTATTATAAGACACCATAAAACCGCCTTCCAGCTTAATTGATTTTATTTGATTCAGAAATAATAATGTCTTCTCATATCGCTTAATATCTTCCTCTTTTATTTGTCCGAATAGTTGATTGGAGTTTTTGAGATCTAGCATTGAAAAACTAACAGGTAGGTCTTTTTTATCCTGAGTTTTTAGCTTTTCTTTTTGTTCGTTATGAAATTTTTCAAGAAGCTCATACACATCTAAAGTTAACTCATGCCTCCATTTTATATCCTCTGTTAATGAATCATATTGTTTAACCTTTATTTGGTATAAATCATTTTCCCTGTCAACTCGCTTTTTTTGAATAAAATTTCTAATCTCCCAATAATTAAGAATATTCTTTATTGCATCAATTGAAGTTTTTTCGACACCTTCATCTATTATATTTTGATTCAATTGCCGCATTGATATTTTAATATTTTTGGGCAATATTTTATGCATTGCTAGTTCAATTTTCCGATAACGGTCAAGTATTTTTTTTGAACTATTGGCGGATTGTGTTAAATTAATAAATGCAGTTAAGTCTTTCGCATCCCCAAGAATTTGTGCGTCTCTTAATATATCAATGACATCTCTTATTTCTTTTAGTTTCAACCCTGTTCTATCTGCTAAATAGTCAATTCTACATTCATCATCCTTTACTATACGTTGAAGGACTCTTGAACAATGTTGTATCTGAGTTTTTGTAATACTTTTACTTTGGTGAATTTTTTCGAGTGCTTTAGAAATGTTTGGAACCATCAAACTATTTGCAAAGATACTTGGAGAGTTTTGTTTTCGTTTTAAAAAACCTTGGTCTTCCAGTGCTGCAACTGAAGTTTTAACCCTGGTTTCTAGTTCCTGAGTTTCAGTATCCCATCCCGCTTTTTGTGCTATCTCTAAAGCAGAGTTACTTATCTTCTTTATTTTCCGATATTTCGATAAATACTTAAGTGCTTGCCAGATTTGTTGAACCTCATTCTGATTAATTTTGGTTTGTTGCAATAAGCTAAAATGTTTGTCTAAATCCTGCTCGTTAAATAAAATGTAACATTTAGCCTGTAGTTTTTCATCCCTTCCTGCTCTTCCTGCCTCCTGCACATAGTTTTCTAAAGAATCGGAAATATTGTAATGTATTACTGATTTCACATCATCTTTATCTACACCCATCCCAAAGGCTGACGTTGCCACAATGATATCTTTTACATCATTCATAAAAGCATCCATGTGGTTTTTCTTTACATCCTTTTCTAATTTACCATGAAAATAGGTCGAGTTGAATCCAGCTTTTTCTATTAAACCATGTATTTCTTCAACGCTCTTTGTTCTTGACGCATAAATGATTGTTGGTTTTTCACAACGATTTAATAGTGGAAGCAATGCATTCACCTTTCGCTCAGGATCTTCTACATCTATTACTTCATATTTTAGGTTAGTTCTGCCTGCTCTGGTTATAAATTCATTTAATTCAATATCAAGTTTAGTCTTGAAGTAGGTTTTGATATCCTCTATCACTTGAGGCTTTGCAGTTGCTGTGAAGCATGACACAGCTATTTTACCCGTCATCCTGTTTTCTTCAAGGTTTTGAATGAAATCTGCTATGTATAAGTAATCGACTCTGAAATCTTGTCCCCAGGAAGAAAAGCAATGTGCTTCATCTATTACAAATCTGGCTATTGAACGTTGTTTTAGAATTCTTGATATAGTTGGTGATCTCAGAGATTCAGGAGATAAATACAATAATTGGACATCTCCTTTTTCTACCCTTTCAATAGCATCTTGTCTTTCCAATGGAGATAACAAACCGTTAATCGCTACAGCCTTTGTGATATCAAAACGTTTTTCAAGGTTCTCAACCTGATCTTTCATTAACGATACTAAGGGAGATATAACTACTGTTAATTGACGAGATAAAGAGCCTTTCATTAAGGCGGGTAATTGAAAGGTGAGAGATTTTCCTCCTCCAGTAGGAAAAACAGCTACAAATGAATCTGAGCTTATCCCGGCTGTAGCCGTTTTTTCTTGCAAGCTTATTTCTTCGTTTTGGTCAAATTTTCTAAAGTCATTATAGCCAAAATAGGTTTGTAATGCTGCTTTAGGGTTTAGATTGGAATTACAATAATTGCAACTTGGGCTTCCGCAAAACTTAAACCTTATATCATCTAATATTTGTTGTGTTTTAGGTAGGGTATTATTTATCCAATATGCTAAAACAGATTTATCTTCTTTAGTGTTTATTAGCGAAAATACATAGGCTAATTCAATAGGATTATTACTAGCAAATTCAGTAATTTTAGCACTTTCACAAATTTTGTTTTTGAATAAATTACTTATTTCAATGCCAACATTAACCTTGTTGATTTTAAAATTCAATAAATCTAAAAAGCCTGAATAGGCATTTGAGTTAATAAGTAAATTAGCATAAACTTGTTGAATAACTGGATTTAATTCATTGAATTTGTTGAGTTCGTCTATTAATAATTGCTTTGTTAGTTTGCAGTCTGAAAGAGGGTTGTTATAATCGCTGTCATTAACAATCTTATAACCCTTTACTAATTTATGGTACGGGTTGTCGCTAAAAATCAATGGAGACCATAACAAAGTATCTACTATTTTTTTATTGCTAAAAATTTCTGTTCCCAGAGCTTTTTCTAAAAATGGAATATCATGAGCAATTATATTGTGACCACATATATATTCAGCTTGTTTTATCCATTTTTCAACTTTACTTAGTTGGCTTTCGTGTAATTCCTGTCCATTGAAAAGAGCTCCAACATCCTTTATCCTTCCGATCTTATTGGTCTCAATATCAATATATAGAATTTTGTTTATCATATTTTCGAGCGAAGGCAAAAAATAGCACATTTGGTTTTTCAACGTTAGTCTATGCGTTGGCAAAACCCAAATGTACTGTTTGTGCAGTTGGTTTTTAGCTTGCAGCTAACGGTCTCGTGTATGAGCAGTAGCGGGTTTCAAGCCACTAAACTGTCAGATAGCATCAACCTTTGATTTATATTTTTACGTTTCAAAATAGCACTGAACCCGCTATTGCTTATACACAATGTTGTGCGGTCGTCTATTTTATCCAAACATTTTTTTCTTTGTCTGATATGGTGATTACAAATTGAGCCAGAAAATCATAATTAATAACTCCATCATAAATTATATCATCAATTACTGTAGATGAGATTTTTGAAATCCCTGATAATTTATATTCAATTTCATTTGTTTCAATTCTGCCAGTACTGATAGTATCTTTAATATTCCATTCTCTAGCAGTAGCGTGCGAAATCTTATTTTTATCTAAATTACCCGAATCCATAAGAAACCACCAATTTCTACCAATTTTATTTACGCAGAGAAAGATATCAGATTCAGATCCGTCAAGGCCATTAATAAATCTCGATTCAATTTTTTGCATGTCTTTTATTTTTGCGTTGCATGTAAATTCTGTTTCAATTGTTATGGTATTTTTTGAAAGTTCAATCGTATAGCAATGATCTTTGAATGTACCTAATGAAATTGCACCATCAATCCTTGGCCATTCTTTTGGCAGTACCTTGTTTACATCCCAGACCCCAATAGTTGAATGAAAGAAAGAGTTTTCTGCAATTTGAATATTTACACTATCACATTTTTTATACTCAATTTTTTCTCCAAGCATTCGAAATCCAATTCCTCTACCATATTCTGCTTTATTTAATTCTTTTACTATTTCTGATGATATCAGAGTAACTCCTGCTCCAGTATCAAATAAAAAATTGTAAGGCTTTCCATTTATTTTAACTTCAATCGTTTTTAATTTATAATGTCCTTCATAATTATCAAGATTAATAACTGATTGAGCATTTATAGTGAAAGAAAAAAGGGACAATAAAATTAAAATACTTTGTTTCATATCTTTTTTTTAGATGACACCCAACGGTTTGGATATGAGTAGTAGGTGAGGCACGAGCCTATTACTTATATCTTTTGTTATGGGCTTTTTATTTCATTTCAGGAATTTCAAGCTGCTTGCAAATCTTTTTACATAACAGATTTGATAACTCCCGATGTCTTCCAACAACCGACTGTTTTTGATTAGATAGATTCTTAAAGATAGAATGATTACCTCCCTCTCTAATCAAAATACAATTGTGTTTTTTGAGGTGCTTAACAAAGTCATTTCTCTTCATTCAACTTCTAACTGTTCTCTAATAATTTCTTTACCCTTATTCTCAAATTCTACACTTTGACGATTAGAATCTAATAATAAATTTAATGCGTCTAATAAATTAGATTTTAATTCTGTGAAAGTCTTTCCTTGAGATAAAACTTCGGGTAATTCTTCAAGTTGTCCTACAAACCAACCATCATCTGACTCTTCTATAAGTGCTGTTAATTTCATTCTAATAAATTTTCTTAAAAATTACTATTTTTACTCCTTTATGTACTCTAAAAATTTCGACATTGTTCGTTTAAGTAGAGAGTATTGAAAATCAATATACTTATATCTACTGGGATGAACAACAGCACTAAAAGTAAAGTCATACTGAGCATTCATAGTAAAATAACATGTCCTATAAACCCAAAAACAAATCGTCCCAAAAAAGATAAAAAAATCGAAACTAAAATTTTTTGAAAATAAGACTATTCCAGTAAAGGCTCACATCTGGAAAGCACTCGCGCAATTTCTTTCGTATATGACTGCTTATATATATGCGCTTTCTTGGTTCAATTTGTCCCATTTTTTTGTCAATTTTTTGAAACATTATAACGCAATAATAATTATTTTCTTTTTAAAATTTTAAATTTTGTTTTGCTAATCTCTTCGCTTGCTGATTTTAAATATTTCTTACTATTTTCGGACACTGACTTTTTCAGATTTTGTCTTGTAAATAAAAGTGATTTTCGTTCACTTTCGTTTAATTCTCCGCCTTTTAGTAATGAAATTTCTGCTTCTAAGCGACTAACTTCTTTAAGGATTTCAAGATATTCTGGATTATCTATTTCACGATTTTCATAAGTTTGAGAAGTTATTATTTGCTCATTAACTTCATAAACATTCATTGTTTTTCCAGATTTTAATTTATCAACAATCACATAAATATTATCTTGTGAATAAGTTGAAATTGATAATAGGAAAAATGTAATTAAGAATATCTTTTTTTTCATTTTATGATTTTGGTTAAGATTTTGGTCAAATTGCCCACAACGGCCCTGTATAAAAAATCGTAGGGCTTTCGGAGCACTTTCCTGTCAACCGAGTAAGAAGTTTGTTGAGAGCGCAAAACTATCTGAAACCCTTGTCTGCCCTATGTTTTTTATACTTTGTTGTGCCCCGTTTTTTTTCTTTTTCTTTTGTCCGTGCGTTGGCTCAGACACACTCTTTGACAAGCTTTGATTCGTGCGGCTGGCATGAGCGGCTTGGCAATGTGTGTGGCTTTAAGCGTTGGCTTATCCATTCACAAATATGTGATTCGTAAATAAAGTATGCGGTGCACTCACTAAATTAATATCAAATTTCAATGAAGGCTCAACTCTCGAACTTGCATTATGAATTCTAAAAGATATTTGCCAACCTTCGTTCAAAGAAACCAATAATGTCGTAGTCGAGTTTTCTTGATATACAATTTCAATTAATCTAGTCGGCAATTTTAGTTTAGGAATCTTTGCTTTTGGTTTTATCTTCTCAAAAGGTAAATTCAAAGTTCCGTGTAAATTGTAAGCCTGAATCTCAACTTTTCTTTTGCCTTTGATGACTTTGTAAAAATCTTGATTTCCAATTAAATACTGTACCAAATTCTCCGCTACAATATTTGGATTTCCTTTGTCTAAGCGAAGTAGTTCTTTTTTAAAAGCATCTAAAATTGGTAAATACACAACTTGATGCATATTTTCAATTGAAGTCCACTTGGTTGATTTGTCTTTTGCTCTTAAATCTGTGAGTATATTAAATATTGGATTAATTTCTTTAAAATAATTATCCGAACAAGAAACGCCTAACCACTTTTCTCCAAAATTGATTTTGTTAGATAATCTTGAATGTTTAACCGCTCTGTGATTATTTTTTGCAGAAATCCCAATCTCCCATTTTTGCAACGAGCGAATCATTAAAACGTCTCGTACATCTCCCGTTTGTCCAGCTTGGTCACTAACTAATTCCAAGACTAAAATATCATTTTCGCTAATTCCATTTGACAATCTTGGTTCAATGTCAACTAGAAAATTAATAGAAGCACTTGCTGTTATTCTAAATGTATCTTGCTCAGTTTCTTCAAAACTATCGAAGAAACCTTTTGCGGTTTTGTAAGGTTCGTTTTCTGTAATTGATACGTTTGTTAATTTGTTCAAACGTTCATAAAATTCAAAGAGTAAAGCATATTCAAACGCTTTTCCATTTATTGTCTGACTTGCCATAAATTATGAAAGTGTATTTTCTAATTCCATTTTTTTCTTTGTTACTCGTTTCGGATTTTTCTGTGCATTTTCGATTTGAGACTTAATACTAATGGCAATATGTTTTGCCAAATTTACAGGAACTGCGTTTCCAATCATTTTATATCCAGCTGAAATATGACTGTAATGAAAGATGAAATCGTTAGGGAATGTTTGAATTCTCGCACATTCTCTAACACTCAATCTACGGTACAAATCTTCTTTTCCTGGAACAAAAACTCGTACGTTTTGCTCAATGAATTTCATTTTTGGTGCTTGTGGATGAAGTGGTGCGTGTCTTCCGCCAGCTTGTATTGTAAATGATTGCTCGTCCCAACTTCTAACTCTATTTCTCGACATAAACATTGACGAGAAACCTCCAATCATATATTCGTGATTTGGAACTTGACAATTTTCTTTATTCGTTTTATTTCCCTCTTTTGCAGGAACAACTGAGTTCTGCAAATCAGCTATTTTCTGTTCGAGTGTAACTTTCTGTTTTAATGGTTGAGGGAACTCAAATTCAAAATCAAGGTCTTCTCTGATACCAACAAAGAAGACTCTTTTTCTATCTTGTGGCACATCAAAATCCGATGCGTTTAATAATTTGAAGGATAATTTATATCCAGCATTTTTAAACATCTCCTTGATGTTTTTTAAAGCCTCGCTATGTCTTTCCAATAACATTCCACTAACATTTTCTGCTAGAAAGAATTTTGGTTGTTTCGCCTCTAATATTCTGATAAAGTCATAAAACAATTGTCCTCTTTTGTCATTTATTCCACGTAAAGAACCAGCCTCACTCCAGCTCTGGCAAGGTGGACCTCCAATAATCCCATCACATTCTGGAACTTCGTTAGATTTTATGTCTACAATACTTCGTCTGTCGAGAGTCGTGTTTTTATGGTTCTTCTCGTAAGTTTCCCAAATATCTTTGTCATATTCATTTGCCCAAACAACATTAAAACCTGCTTTTTCAAAACCTAAATCTAGCCCGCCAGCCCCAGCGAAAAATGATACTACATTCATATTTTATTGTGTTTGAAGTGATTTATTAAGTGTTCTCCGATATTCTGCTTTTTCTTCCGCAACTTGCAAAAGTTGTTTAGTACAATTAGTTTCGTAAATATGTTTTCCGATTTGGTCGGTCACATATTCATTTCGTAATTCCGTAAGATTTAGTTTGAAGATTTTAGCAAGTTTTGGTAAACGTTTTTCATCAAAGTCTCGTTTTCCGTTCTCTATTTTACTCAAGTTTGCAGAGTCCAAATTCAGCTTGACCGCAAGTTGAGTTAAAGTCAGTTCATTTTCATTTCTTAAAAGTCGGATGTATTCTCCAAATGTGGTTTTCATAAGACTTGTCATTTTTTGACAAATCTAAATGTTTTAATTGGAATATTCAATTTGAGCGTTGGGAAATTTTAGCTCTTTTGGTTTTTTAAGCGTTGGAAATTGTGTATTGGCAAAAACCTAAAGTGCTAAAATGTGCGGCTGGCAGTATGAAACACAACGGCCCTGTATAAAAAATCGTAGGGCTTTCGGAGCACTTTCCTGTCAACCGAGTAAGAAGTTTGTTGAGAGCGCAAAACTATCTGAAACCCTTGTCTGCCCTATGTTTTTTATACTTTGTTGTGCCCCGTTTTTTTTCTTTTTCTTTTGTCCGTGCGTTGGCTCAGACACACTCTTTGACAAGCTTTGATTCGTGCGGCTGGCATGAGCGGCTTGGCAATGTGTGTGGCTGTCAAGCGATGAGTTATAAATCATTTTCAAGTTTTTCGTGAGATTCAACAAGTTCTTTTTCAGCAGTCTGAATAGTTTTGTAATAGTCGCTTAAGGACTTTTCAAATTCCTTTGCTTTGGTTTCTCTCTGTTTTTTGTCAGCTAAAGGGAAATCTAATACTTTGAAGTCATCTTCATTCAACCTATACCTACTTGGAGTTCCACCCCTTGTCTTTGAATACATGTATCTCAACATTAAATCAGTCCGCAACACACCTTGAATGTAGAAGGAATCCTTAGGATTTTTTGGTCTAATCACCAAAAATTCGGGTGAAGCTATAATATGATCTACTGTTTCTGTTATTTTGGGAACTACTACAATTTTCCTATTTAGCATACTTGGGCCTAAACGAGCTAAAAGAATATCTCCTTCTTGTACAATTTTTAAGCTCCCTTCAATTTCATTTCCAAGGCAGTAAATAATATTATCTATTTGGACTGGGTTGTTCTGGATTTCGTCCATTCTGATAAGTGCAAAGTTCGAGTATTCATTGTCTTCAGAAGAAGGTGTGATTTTGTCACTCACCAAATTAGCTATCTCTGTTATTTTTCCCGTTTTCTTAGTGAATTTCGGTTTCCAAACATATCTGTTCGCATTCAAAGGACCTTCCTTGTTAATTTCGGAAAGTTTTATCTTAAAACAGTTCTCAGTCCTTTTGTAAGCTGCTTTATTTTTTTGATAAAGCTTCCACTGATTGAAGATGGAATCGGGTTGGTCTGAATAGAGCTGATTTTCTTCTTCACGGCCTGTTGAATCAATTCCAACTTGTTTTGCAACCCCCATGAATACAGTATAATTCGAAAGTTTTTCTTTGTCCTTCTTCCTTCTTAGAAATAGTAACGAGGATTTAATTCCTGCTCCAAAATGACTGAAAGCAGATTCGGGCAGTGAAACAGAAGCCATCAATTCGCAATTCTCGAGAATGTAGTCTCTAACATATTGAAGTGAGCTATTTGTCATTACACCTTCTGGGACTACAATAGCAACTCTGCCTGTGCCTTTCTTTGCAAGCTTAATACAACGCTCAATGAAAAGAATTTCACTTTTTTGCGTCTTTCTGTCTTTTGTTCCGTTTTTACCAAGTTTAAAGTCTTTGATGTATTTTACTTCTTTAGACTTGATTGTTGCACCAAATGGTGGATTAGAAAGTATGATGTCAAAAGAGTCTTCTTTGAATTGAGAATTAATCTTTTGCATTTTATCAAGTCCTTCTAAGGCATCATGACCAATAACATTAGTGTGTCCATCATCATGAATAATCATGTTCATTTTACACACTCTTGCAATCTGGTCATTGATTTCTATCCCAAATAGTTTCTTCTCTGCAAATGAATGCCAATGACTATAGGCTTCTAAATCATCATAATTTTCTTCTGCGAATTGACGAACTTCATCCATTGCATAGAGTAGAAAGCCACCACTACCGCAAGAAGGGTCAATTACTCGGTCAGATTTTTCAGGCTCCATCATTTTGACACAGAATTCTACTACTGGTCTTGGGGTGAAGTATTGCCCCATTTTACCGATAAAGAAGTCTTTCATAAAAATCTCGAATGCAACTCCTTTGGTGTCCAAGTCTGTTTTGCTCAATGTCAAACCCTGCAAGTGTTCTACTACATTGTAGATGATTTCAGGGGATAGATTTATTTTTTCTTTAAAAACCTGAGGGTCATCAGACTTTGCTTGTTCGTAAATCTTTTGGACTCGATCGTAAACTTCTTTTGGTGTTTCGTGAGAACCTATTTGAAATTTGTAATGCTCGTTTTTCTTTGTTCCCTTCTCGTCCTTTAGTTTGCAAAACAGTAGCTTGGAAACTTCATCAAAAGCTGTGGTAGGGGCTAACTTACCACCCTGCCAAACGCTACTATGTGATTTTTTCAGTGCGCTTATCAAGTCTTCACGATAGGCTACATTTAAGTCCTTGGCGGAGTCACCTTTTTTGAACTTATATTTGGGTGCTTTTCCGTACTTGATTGGAATGTCAGCAATAACATTCTTTTCACGCTCACTAGCTTTAAAACCTGCTATGTTAAATGCAGTTTTCGTATTACCTGCAACAACTATTGCGTACTTAGCCCTTTTGCTGTTGGCATTTCCAAAGGCTTGTTCAATTGCTTGTGAAAATTCCGAATCTGAAATGCCATCCTTTTTAGTTTCAACTATCAGGAATGGAGATTTTAGCTCTTCGTCTTCATAAATTACTATGTCGGCTCTGTCGTCTGGTACTCGTCTTTCAACTTTTACTTCAATATCTATCTTTTCTTTCGGGTATTGATAGTCAAGAACAAGTTCAACGAAGTAAGATGCACGAACCTTCTCTTCTGGATTTTTAAAACTTGTTGAATACTTCCTTGAGCAGTTGTAAATGATTCTGGTTCCATCATCATTGAAGCTAATCAGTTTATTCTCAACGCCCTTGTTGATGTTTTCAAAAAAGATGGAATCCTTGTCTATTATATCTGTCATTTATTTCTTCTTGTTTCTGGCTACTAAGTTACTTTTATTCATTCGAGCGTTGGCAAAAAAGCAATGTGTGCGTAGCACTCTTTGCTTTGTGCGTTGGCTTTTTTTAAATGGGGCACAACGGCCCTGTATAAAAAATCGTAGGGCTTTCGGAGCACTTTCCTGTCAACCGAGTAAGAAGTTTGTTGAGAGCGCAAAACTATCTGAAACCCTTGTCTGCCCTATGTTTTTTATACTTTGTTGTGCCCCGTTTTTTTTCTTTTTCTTTTGTCCGTGCGTTGGTGTGAAAGCTCTTTGCAACCGCAGGAACGAGGATTGCAATGTGCTTGAACTTAGGGCTGGCATACATCTACTATTTCGTTATTTTTATATAGGTCAGGTAGGAATTTAGACTTGATTCTGAACTGACTCCTTTTCTTTATTTTAGGCTTTGTAGACATGTTCTCGAGTTTAATGCCTGGGTCGTAATATATATTTCCTTTCGCCATTTCTGCAAGGAAAAGTTGAAAGTCTGTCCCCGTTCCTAGTACTACATTGTTACCGTATTTATACTTCCTATTTCCTGTAGTCTCCGATAGCGAAGGGACGTAACACGCTTTGTCATGTTTGCGATTCCAATGGAGAAGCATTGAAGCAAAACTCCATGAGGCAGTTTCGATTCCATTGGTACCTAAGAGTGCAATTCGTCCGTTCGAATTTCTAATTTTTCCAGTCTCATTATCAAACCCTAAAAGCTTCATTTCAAGTTTAGTGGTTTTATGGACTTCTCCCACCTTGTGAACACCGCCAAAGTTCATCCTGTCTGGTCTACCTAGTTTGTCAGGGTAGCCATAGTTTCTGATAAAAAAATCAGTCCCTTCGGTTTTGTAAAGTCCATCAGTAGGTTCAGGAGTCATTAATGTTATTACCGAAGCATCTATTTTGTCAAATCGGTTGACTCCAAATTGCTTGATTTCCCAACCCATGAAGTCAGGTTCTGAATATCCGTTTGGTGTTACACCAAGTTCTGCTTCAAGAGTGTATCCGCCACAATTTGAAGACTTACAGGGAAGAATATTTCTGTCTGAATCAAGTCTTTTTGATTCAATCCAACCAAGCCCATGAATTCTACAAAGCTCATTTAATAGAACACTTCTGTTGTTGGCAACTTGAGGTAATTCAATTACTTGGAAAACGCCATGTTCTCCGAGATCTGTCAATTGATTAAACTCATTTGTTATTTCTGAATCTGGAGCCGAAACATAGCCTAAAGTCTTTCCATTTTTGTCTACCGAAATGAAAAGAAGTCTGTCTGGGATTCTGTTTGCCATTAAATCAGAAGGAGCATTTTGACAACCAAGAAGAAAACCTGAAAACCGTACTTCTGGATATTTAGGATAAAGAATAAGTTGAGCATGAGGTGCGACAGATTTTTCACCTTCATCATTAAGCCATGCAAAATCTAATTTAGCCTTGAATCGTTCTCTTTTCCAATCTCCCGCTTCAACTGTCTCAATGCTTGAAATTGGAAGAACATTAATTATTTCAAAGTTGCCACCGAAGTAAACCTGATTTTTTGAGTTGTCATTAGCAGCTAAGGACTTTACATAAATTTCAGTACAGCCATTATCAGCAAACAGCGACTTTAGATTGCTCAGGTTCATTTACTCTCTGTAATTCTTTAATAATATTCTTTCCAACGGCCTGCATTAATGGAACAGCTACCGAGTTTCCGAATTGCTTATATCCTTGGTTGTCAGATACTGGGATTTCGAAAGTATCAGGAAAACCTTGAAGTCTTGCACACTCTCGTGGTGTTAACCTTCTTGGGTTTTTGCCTTCTTGAGGTATTAAGATTTCTGCACCGTCTTTATAGTAACGAGCACTAAGTGTTCTTGAAACACCATTCAAGTTAGTCAATCCAAAACCAAATCCGTTCCCTTTGGCTTGGTGTTTTTTCTTATAGTCTTGAAGATAGTTCCAAAGTTTATCTGAAAGAGTGTATTTATCGTCAACTTCAGGTTCTAAAATGTCTTGAATTCTAAGTTCAATATCCTTCGGTTCAGGAAATTTGAACTGCTCTTGCTCATTAAATATTGCTTTGTCGAAGCCGACAATGATTATTCTCTCTCTGTGTTGAGGAACGTAGTACTTGGCGTCTAAAACTTTATAATGAATTGAATACCCTAATTCTGACAAGGTTTCAGTAATTACTTTAAAAGTCCTTCTCTTATCGTGAGAAACAAGATTCTTGACATTTTCAAGCATAAAAGCTTTAGGTCTTTTATGCTCTATGATTCTCGCAATATCAAAGAATAGTGTTCCTTGTGTTTTGTCTAAAAAGCCATGTTGTCTGCCAAGTGAATTCTTTTTAGATACTCCCGCAATTGAGAATGGCTGACAAGGAAAACCACCTAGCAACACATCATGGTCGGGAATTTCAGATTCTGAAATTTTAGTTATGTCTCCAAAAGGGACTTCTCCAAAATTTGCTTCATAAGTTTTCTTCGCAAAGGAGTCCCATTCGCTAGAAAAGACACATTTGCCACCGTTATTTTGGTACGCCAAACGAATGCCACCTATTCCTGCGAATAGGTCAATGAATTTAAATTTTGGTCTTTTGGGAGTTGGAAAGGGAATATCCCATTCGAAAGGAAGGTATGATTGGAAACTTGGTTCTTCAACCAACCCAAGTTCTTCATGTAGCTGATAAAGATACTTCTCGGCTTGAGGTCTAAAGTATTGTGAAACCCCATTCTTATGATTATGGAAATAATGTGTCAAATGAGCCATGTCATCAGTTGTCTTTTTGTCAATGACAAAATTTAGCTTCTCTCGTATTTCTGAATACTTCCTTTTCATTTGAATTCGATTTGACCTTGAGTTTCCCTTTGTTGCTTAATGTACTTTACATTCTGTTCAGCGACCGAAAATATTTTATCAGAACAGCTATGCTGAAAAGCTTCTCTCGCAAATTTGTCAGCGAAATACAGGTCTTTTATGACTTGTTCATCAATTTTAAATAGGTCACTTAGAGCTTTCAGTTTTGATTTTGAGAACCTTTGAGATTCATTTTCAATCCTACTTACGGCACTAACGTTTAGTCCGATTTTATCTCCGAACTCAGATTGTGTCCACTTCCGTTTCTCTCTTTCCGTCCTTAAAAACTGTCCAAAACTTGACATAGTGTACTTGACCTATTTTTAGCAAATGTAATTAGAATTTGCGATTTTATTGTCAATATAAGATTCAAATCTCGGGGCGGGTAAAAAGCAATGTGTGCGTAGCACTCTTTGCTTTGTGCGTTGGCTTTTTTTAAATGGGGCACAATGACCCGCTAAACGCAGTGAGGTTCTGGATTTTGAATATCGAGTTTACTCGAAATATTCAAAAGACGAGAAGAACCTTATCAAATTGCGTTTTAGCGATTGATGTAGCGTCGTTTTCCCTCAATGGGCAGTTAAAGCTGTATTTTATTATAGTACTAATCATTAGCAATTTGGTTTAGCGGGTCAATGTAGCACATATCCAAAGGGACGGGAGTGCGTAAGCACGGAGTAACTTTGGTCAGCTTTAGCTGAATGTGCTACCGGTCTCGTATATGCGGCGTGACCAGCTTTTGCTGGGCATGAACGTCATATACATTGTTCGATGCCGTATTCTCTCTCTTTTAATGACTTGTTTCATCCAATTCCACTTTCCCCCAAAAGGCTCTATATACAAAATAGGTGTATCCTATTATCAGAGGAACACCGACTGCCACAAATCGGAGCATGATTCCCAACGATTTATCAGAGGATGCTGCATTATAAATGGTGATACTGTTTTCGACCTTATTATTCGCAAATAGTAGTTGCGGATACAATTCTATTGCTACTGTTATCAATAAAAACGCAAAGGTTAAAGAAGAAAATATAAATGCAGTTAGAAACTTTTGTTTAGTTACCAATCTTGGTACATTGGCTATACTTAAAATACCCAAAAGAGGAACAATAAATAAATAAGGAGTTTCTTTAAACTTATCTGATAAATGTGGGAAATAAATCAAGGAATATAGACTTAGCACACTAAATAAAATGATAAAGGCAATGATTGCATTTTTTACCAATCGCTCTACTTTATCAAATAGTTTACCCTCTGTTTTTAGACAAAGGTAGATTCCACCGTGTAAGGTCATTAACGCTAATACTGTAAGCCCCGTGAGAACTGCATAAGGATTAAAAAAGGATAACCAATCCCCTTCAAATTCAAAATTCTTATCCAATGGCATTCCTTGCAATACATTCCCAAGCACAATCCCCAAACAAAGAGCCAACATAATACTTGAAAAACTATAAACCACATCCCAAGTTTTACGCCACCAAGTCATTTTCTCTTTACTTCTAAACTCTATGGCGACTGCTCTAAGTATGATAAACAACAAAAAGAGCATGAAAGGAATGTACATAGCTGACAGAAGCGTCGCATACAAAACTGGAAATCCGGCAAACAGCGTTCCTCCACCAATTACCAACCAGACTTCATTCCCATCCCATACTGGACCGACAGCATTTAAAGCTATCCTACGACTTATATCTTTTTTGAAAAACAAATGTAATGCACCAGCTCCCAGGTCAAAACCATCCAATATCGCATATCCTGAAAAGGTTGCACCAACAACTAAAAACCACAAAGTGGGATAATCTATTCCTAAAAATGTTTCCATGAATGTTATGATTTTTGAGTGATACTTCTTTGAAAAGGTCTTTTTAATAATTGGCTATAGTCATCAATGCCATGCTTGATTTTTTTATTGAGCAAATAAACAAACAAAGCGAACAGTATGACATATACAATGGTGAACATAATCAGGGAAAACATAACCTGATTTGCCGTTACCGTTGCGGAGAGCGCATCCGAAGTTTTCAATAAACCATAAACGACCCAAGGCTGCCTTCCCATTTCAGCAGCATACCAGCCAAATTGATTAGCTAATTGAGGTAAAATGACCGCAAAGACAAATACCCAAAGCAACCATTTTTGGTCAAATAATTTTTTCTTCCATAGAAAATATAAACTCAACAAGGTTAAGCCAATCAATGCCATTCCTATGGCAACCATCAAGTGATAAAATTGAAATATGGCATTAACTGCCGTTGGTCGTTCATCTTCTGGGAAAGCATTCAATCCAATAACAGGCGTTTCAAAATCCTGATGCAATAAGAAACTCAATCCTCCCGGCACACCCAAGCCGGTTACTTCTTGGTTTTCTTTATCTACCCAGCCCAATAAGTACATATCCGCAACTGCTAAACTATCAAAATGTCCCTCCATTGCGGCTAATTTTGCGGGTTGATTATGGGCAACGCCGTCTGCTGAACGGTGTCCCGTAAATAGTTGGGAAAGAGAGAAAAATGCTGCGACAAATAAAGCAACTTTAAACCCCTTTTTTGACATCTCGATATGTCTGTCTTTTAGGAGATAATATGCATGAACGCTTAGCACCAAAAAAGCTCCTGCTAAAAAAGCCCCTATCCATACATGTGTAATCCTATCTACACTTGAAGGATTAAACACCATAGCCCAAAAATCTGTAATCTCTGCACGAGCTTGCATTCCCTCTCCGACTATTTTATATCCGGCAGGTGTTTGTTGCCAGCTATTGGCTACTACAATCCAAACTGCCGAAAACATACTACCCAAGAATACACCAATGGTTGAAATAAAATGAACTTTGGGCGAGACCCTATTCCATCCGAATAAAAGGATTCCTAAAAATCCACTTTCGAGTGCAAAAGCGAATAAACCCTCTGCGGCTAATGCGCTTCCAAATACATCACCTACATATCTGGAGTAAGTCGCCCAATTTGTTCCAAATTCAAATTCCATGACAATTCCAGTAGCTACGCCAATACCAAATGTGAGGGCAAATATTTTTATCCAAAATCGGGTTAATCGCTCCCATTGTTTATCTCCAGTTTTGAGATACATCCCTTCAAAAATGACGAGCAATAACCCTATCCCAATACTTAAAGGAGGGTATATGTAATGAAAAGCTACGGTGAAAGCAAATTGTATTCTTGATAATATTTCTACGTCCATTGATTCGTTTTATTTTGTAAACAACTTAGACTATATTCCTGTTTCCAGTAATCTTTATTGTTGATTATTTAGATTGGTTTTATTTAATTTTTTATGGCATCGAATGACCCGCTAAACGCAGTGAGGTTCTGGATTTTGAATATCGAGTTTACTCGAAATATTCAAAAGACGAGAAGAACCTTATCAAATTGCGTTTTAGCGATTGATGTAGCATCGTTTTCCCTCAGTGGGCAGTTAAAGCTGTATTTTATTATAGTACTAATCATTAGCAATTTGGTTTAGCGGGTCAATGTAGCACATATCCAAAGGGACGGGAGTGCGTAAGCACGGAGTAACTTTGGTCAGCTTTAGCTGAATGTGCTACATCGGTGAGTGTATGATTTCGTAAGGGATCGCGGACTTCAAACTTATCAAGTTACCACCCAGAATTAATGCGGGTGATGCCGCTCGAAAACCTCTGAAACCCTTATGAATTATACACATTGTTACCGCCAGTATTTCTAGTAATCAATCTCCACTTCCCAGTCCTCTGATGTTAATTCGATTGTTTCCATTGCTTGATAGCAAAGTCTTTGGACATTTTGGGCTGAAAGATTTACTTCAAAGAAATAACCATTATTAAGTTGTCGAATTGCTCTAAACTTGCTTTTATCTTTACCAATATATCTAGGAAAGTTTTGAGCTAAAATATCAAACTTTTCAGGTTCTAAGTCAGCAACAGTATTTAAAGTCTGCTGAAGTACATCACGCCAAGAACCAACATCAAAATACTGTCCTAAAATTTTAACTTTACGTGGAGTTGTTCCTGTCACTTCCTGAATGTCAGATGTAGAGTTTTCCTGTCCAAAATAAGGCCATATAGCTAGGACTTTATCTGCTAAGTATTCAGCTCTTGCTTCAATATCTGTTTTTTTCCATGAAAACTTTTCTTCAAAGTATTTATTGATTTCTAAATGACTTTCTCTTAATGTTTCTTGTTTTATTGGAAAATCATCATTTGACAACTCTGTATTGTATGCAGTCAAAGATAAATTACCCAATGTATGTAAATATAAATCATGTGTGTCTTCCCAGCTTTCTCCTATATGTTCTTGCCACCACTCAGACAAAGTTTGCGGCATCACATGTTCGATTGTTAAGTCATCGAAAGAAACTTCTTCTTTATGATTAAAGCTTTCTTCTATGCTCTCAAGTATCAATTTGGTTTTTATTTGTCTGTCTCCAGCACCATACAATTTCGTTTCTTTTAAACGAAGAATAAATTCATTGTCTTTTGGATACCCCTTACTTTGAACTATACTTTTAACACCCTCAACAACATCATCCCCTGTTTTATCTTTTACTGTTGGGTAAATTGTTGGAAATATTTTGTTCAATTGGTTAGTAGGTATTCCACAAACAAACCTTCTAATCATGTAGTTTTCAATAACCTTTAATATTTCAACAAAATTTTCTTTTGTAAGATTTCCAGATTCGTATAGATTATACACACTCAGCAATAGTGGGTAAGCTGTTGTAACCTCAATTCTATTTAATCTTCTAAAGTACTTCTGCAATATTGTATCAGGCTCGAATTCTGGATGAATTAATCTTTGGTAGTATTCAGAATAAGAATACATTTCAGAAATGTATTTAATAACATCTCCATTACCTACTACTTCTTTTAAAGAATAATAAACGTCAGTTTGCTTAACATTACTACCATTTCTCATAAGAAAATGACGTATGAATTCTGTCATTTTTTCTCTTAGATTTGATTGCATAGGACTCCAAAATTCCTGATAAACACTTTCTTGATTATCAACATGGATTCTCATAAAAAAATAATTCCTTATTAAATCTGCTTGAGTTAATGGACGGCCTTTTGCATTTAGACTTTCAAACACTAAATATGGATTATCGTCAGGGTCAAGAACGATACTCACAACAGAAAAATAACTTGTTATAATTTTCTTTAGTTTTTCAAAGTCAAGAGGTATTTGTCTTAATTTTTTATCAAAAAAATCATATGCTTTAGTAAGCTGATTTTCAACAGTATTTTCCTTGCCCAAAATATAGTTTTTGAAACAACCCCTATCTACTTGCGTTGGCATTAACTTAAAATAGTCATTCTCTTTTTTATATGGATTAACTAAAAGAGTATTATTAATCTCTTCTGCAAATTCTTGGTTTTGTATTTCACGTGCTTTATTGCGTAAAAGTGTGAGAATAATAAATATAGTTGTCAACCGTTGTTGACCATCTATCAATAAATATTTTGCAACCCCTTCAGGAACTGAAACTGTTGGCATATTAACAATTGAACCAATAAAGTGAGTTCTTGGGTTTTCCGTTTCGCAAAGTTCAACTAAATCTTTCCATAAAATATTCCATTCCTTATTTGTCCAACTATAAGTTCGCTGAAATAATGGAACAACATATTGTTTCGTTCCTTCAATAATGTCTTGTAATTTAGTTTCTTTTGCTTGCATTTTTATAATGTTTTATCGTATAGCAATGTCGCTCTAAATATTGGCGGTAACGGTTTGTGTATGGTGTCGTAGCGAGGTTACGAGCTATGCACTATACACCATGTTGGGCTCAGTATTTTTTATTTTTCTGTTTTCAGATTTGTCCAATTCTTAAGTATGCTCAATATCACATGTAAATTGTTCACACAAGCAAAAAGCATTTGATAGCCTTGTATAACTGCTGGCTGATTTCTATCTATTTTAATGAGCTTAAATGATTCTTCAATTTCACTACTAGGTAAATGGGCATCTCCATGTCTCAATTCATATATGCCTACAAATGGACTCATTATTTTACGAGCTTCATCCTTAGGTATTTTTGATGCAAGTAGGTTTTCAATGCTCTTGAGTGAACCCCATTTCGTTTTCTTAGGCGGTGTAACAATTTTCTGAATAGAATCTGTATCAATATCGTCAACAATAATTCTTGCCAAGTCTTTTGAAAGCGAGTAAAGCCCCTTGGTATCTATTGCTCTGAATCTGTGAATTGATGATACAATTTCGTTAATTGAGCTATGACCTCTGAAAAATTGGATTTGTAAGTTTTCATTAGAAGCCTCATTTATTTCTTTGATTACTTTCTCAAGGAAAACTTCTGGTGCAACGGTAGATGCTGGTTCAGCCTTAACTTGTGAAGCGTGAAGCTCTTTGGATATTCCACCATCTGGGGCGACATTATAACTCGCCCAAATTTGTTGTTGCCATAATGTTAATTGTCCAATATCCTTTCCATAAACGGTAATCAATCCTAAACCATTAACGCCAAAATGAACTCCGCAAGCTGGTGCACATGAAACTTTACCTGTGTCTCTAGTATACCAATTCAAAAAACTACCTC
Organism: uncultured Ekhidna sp.; assembly: GCA_964289745.1. GTDB lineage: Bacteria > Bacteroidota > Bacteroidia > Cytophagales > Cyclobacteriaceae > Ekhidna. Next base: position 276,967 of record CAXYMM010000002.1, on the reverse strand, counting down.
GCTTAGACAACAGAGCAGATATCAATTCAGGCTTAAACCAAAGCCATTTTCCGCCATTTATTAATTCCTTTCCACTTTTCTTGTTTCCTGTGGCATCAACAATGTAGAAAATGTCAATTTTTTCTTCGTTACCTAATGTTATTGGGCTTGAATTCGCGGGATTAATCCATTCGTATTTCCAAAGTTCCGCCATAATTCTAAACAACTTCTTTCCTCCGAAACCCTTCTCATAGAATTCAGACTTCACATTATCGTCTGTTGGAAAAGATGTCATGTCTGGAACATCCTCATCTTCATCAACATCAATTCTACTAACATGTGAAAAGGCTATCTTTTCTCCAAAAGGAAAACCACCTTCATGTATTTCTAAAACTCTGCACTCCCAAATATCTTTTCCATCTTCAGATTGTTTTGATTCTTCATTCCAAGAAAGAACTGAGCGGTCTTCGAATATTTCATCTCGACTAAAAAATGAAGTCATGTAGAGACCGCAACCTCTTGCGTTCAAATAGTCTTTTAAATATTGATTCTTTATTTCGAGAACAACAGGACTGTCATCTTCGTCTTTTTCAAGTCTTGCTACTATTTCATATCCTCTTCTTGGACAAACCCAATTATCACCTTCTCTTTTTAAGCCTAAACTGATAACTAAATCCTGGTGTAAATGCCAAACATGATTGTCATAGTTATTATCAAAGGTTTGGTCTAAGACCAAATGAATTCCTTTAAAGTCATCGGTTTCCAATAAATCAGCCTGTGAATATTCTTCAAAAACAAAATTTAGTCCTTGCGAGTGGCTTATTCCAATGTCAGACCAACTCAAGTTTTCTGTTACTTCTTTTTTGTCAATTGGAATCATTATCGAACCATGACCCAAGAATTCTTCTTGATAACCAACCTTTCCGTGCGGAATTTGATTCCGAATAGTCTTTTGAGAGCGAAGAGGAATCCAAACGGATTTATCTAATTTCTTCTTCCTCAAATCGAGCATTTCAAACCATTCTTGAGTCATATTTTATTTCGTCATTTTTATATTGAGCACAACGGTTAGTATATGGCAAGTAGGGCAGCAGAAAGCGATAAACTTTCAAGTTTGCTCTGAGCCAAAGCGTTGTATTTTGTTTTTATCTTATTCATTTTAAAAGCCAAATCAACGATTTGGCGGTGTTTGTAGATAGCACCAAACTTTCGTTAACCACCGAACGCCCTATTTGCTATATACAGTGTTACTTACCGTTTTATTTTAGTTTTTTAACAGCTTTTTTAAAGTATTTTTCTTTGATGTACAAGTAATGTTTTTCCCAATATTCTGTTTTTTCATTGGTTAAATTAAAATGGGGTCTTTTTTTCTTGCCATCATCATCTTCCTCATCGAGATAATGTCCAATTTGATTTTTGTTTTCAAAGAAAAACCCATTATCGATATATTGCGTACATCTTATTGCTAAGTTTTTATCATTATCTATATTAATATTATTCCACAAGTAGTTGTAGCTTTTTCTATCGATTGCATCTTCTGGTATATAGATTAAGATGCATATCGTGAAATTAATTTCAGAGTCATCACATATCCACTTGAATACTGGAGGTTTTGGGAAAGAACTTAAAATAATCTCAAAAATGAAATTTGGTTTTGCTGATGTTGGATAAGGAACGTCTTTTGAATAACCTGCAATATCAAACAATGTGTATTCATCTCTACTTATTCGTTTAAAGACTTCCGATTGCCATTCATAATTCGATATTGTGGTTTCGTTTAGATAGAATAATGCTGTTTCTATTTTTTTTGTTTTTTCTTCTAAAGAGTTGTCTTCTTCATACTTAATAAACTCATTTGTGAAAACCCTCAAGGAGTTAGCTTCTTTTAAAAACTTTAGAAGGTCATTTTTAATTTGATGATGGCTAGGATTAGATTCATTTCTGGTCAGGTCTTTACCAGGAGAGTGTTTGAATCTAAAGTATTTTTTATCCTTAGCATTTACAGCAACTAATTCAAATTGTTGTCTAACATCAGTTAATCCATAATATCTCATATCGACTAACTTTTTGATGTCATTTATATCCTCAGGTGTGAATGTCTCACCATTTTTACATAGTGCTTGTTTATGTTTCATAATGGTAAGTAACGATCTCGGCTATGAGTAGTTGCGTGGTTTAGCACTTAACTTAGCATGTATACACCAAGCTGAAAATCCTTGCGGATTTTCAGAAATAGGCGAGAACAAGCAATTACTTATAGCCATTGTTAGGCACTGGTTTTTAATTCATTCCTTTTGCTCCAAGAGTACATTGCAAAACCAATTGCGACAATTGGTAGTACAATTCCAAATTCGTCTATATAATAAGCTGTATTACCTGTGTCTTCTGTCAAAGGGGTGAAAATACTTTGAATAAATAGATTATGACTTCCATGAAGTATTACAGCAGTCCATAAGCTTCCAGATTTCATACGAAACCATGTGTAAATGAAACTCATGCTGATAACTAATACCATGAAACATGGCATAGCAAACCAAGATGGTGTTCCACTATTATAATCAGCAAATAATAAAATTGGTAAATGCCAAACTCCCCAAATAAGTCCTGTAATTAAAGACGTTTTTGTAAATCCTTGACTTTTATATAATTCAGGAACCAAAAATCCACGCCAACCAATTTCTTCTCCTAGGGCTCTTGACATACTACTAATTGCTCCAAAAACTCCAACAAGAATAAAGTAAAATAATATGCTAAATCCAGAGCCAATTTCACCAAGTCCAAAAGATTCTGTTATCCAATTTACCGTTTCTTCATTATAAAATTTCCCCCATCCAAAACTCCAAATAATTATATAGGCAATAAATGCATATAATAATGGAATCAAATAACTTTTAATCTGATATTTTGTCTTTCCCCAATTCCAGCCTAGGTCGGAAATATTTCGCTTTAAAATTTTCATTGTAATCAAAGCAGAAATTCCTGGACACCACATAAGTCCCATAACATATTGTCCAGCTCCTCCACCTAATTTTCCAGAATAAATAATTAGGAAATAAAAAATTGCGCTTAATGCAAAAGTGATTGAAAGAAATATTCCAATTGGCTTAAATTTATTCTCAGTTTGAACTTCCATAATTATTTGGTTTAGTTTATGTCATCTTGTGCCTAACGGTTTTGTATAAACTTAGTAAGGGATTTATATGCTATTATTTTCGGTTTAAAAAGTACTTTTGAAAATACAAAACTACTTTAGGTTTAAGCCATTAACCCTTATTAAGTTTATACCTTGTTAGGGTTAGTACATCTTGTTTTCAATCATAAATTCGTTAATAATTTTTCCCATATCAGTCAGTAATTCATTATTCACATTTGTACTTAATTGCCTTGTATGGATTACTATTTTTGATTCATCTGTATTTTTATGGATGAAGAACCAATTACCTTTTGAATAATAATACTTGCCATTTTTATCGCCAATATATTCAACTCCAAACGTATCGTCAATTTCTCTAATTTCATCATTGTTAATAAAATAGTCTGAACAAGCTAAAACAACTATTTTAAATTTTTGAATAAAATCAGATTCTTTAAAGAGTAATTTTCTGTCAGATATACTATCCTTATTCGCATTAAATGTCTTTTCAGAAGGCGAGTCATTAACTTCTGTGGTGAAAATATTTTTTAGAAAATTAACATAAAAGGGTTTGGTTTGAGTTTGGAAAATCTCATCGTTTAATTTTTGGTACTTACTCCAAGTGTTTTTACCCCAATTTTTGCGTAAAGGATGATTTTCATCAACGTAATATTCATAAACATCAGCTATTTTCTCGTCAATTCGGGCTTTCCATTCTTTTGCATTTGAGTTATACCAGTTCATCGCTTTCTCATCACTTTGATTTATAGCAGATTCTTTTCCTATGAATAGTATCTTTCCATTTGGATTTCCAGTACCAACAAAATATTCACTTTTTGAACATTTTTCCACAAAACATTTAAAACTTTCTTCATACATAATTTTAATCGATTATTGCCATAATTCCAATTAATAAAAATCCAATGCTAATTGCTGACAAAGCAATTACTAAAGTCTTGTTTTTCGCAAAAAACCTTGAACGCTTATGTTTTTTTAATTTCTTTTTGTAGAATTCAATTCTGTTTTCATTTGCGTTTATAAATTCTGACTCTTTAACGCATTGTTTGTACTTTTCTAAAACAGCGTCAGGATATTTATTTCTAATTTTAATCTCCTCCTCGTCATCTCCATTTGTTTCCTGCCATTTACTTGCTTTTAACTGAACATCAAAACCATTTAGAATATTTACAATTTCATTCTCATTTTGTGGTATTTGAAGAGAAATGACTTGGTCAATAGCTCCAATTACTGCACTATCAATGGAATGTAAATTTTGTTTTTCTTTTAGCTCAACAGCTTTTCTTTGATTCTGACTTTCCTTTTTATCTAAACTGTTTGCTCTTCTAAACGGTGTTGCGTGTTTATCCCCAAATAAAAAGTTTGAAACCACTTTTCCAGCATCTCTACCAATTTGTCTTTTAAAAGAATCTGATGTTTTTCCCATATTTTGTTTTTTTCTGTTATTTTGGTCAGTATTAACCCTAACGATCTAGTATAAGAATAGTAGCGGATTTTTAAGCACTAACTTTTCGGTTAAACACAGACCTTTTTTATATTTATTTACTTTCGCTTTAGCGATTAAACCGCTATTATTTTTATACATTGTTAGCTACTGGGCTTTATTCAGTTCTTTCAATTCTTCGGGTGCTTCTAGACTTTTTTTGTAATTATTTATGTTCGAGTGATTTCTGTATTTGTTGTAAAGTGTTTTTACTGTAATGCTAGAAAGAACAAAAAGAATCAATGAAATTATTCCACTTACTAAAATATTAGATTTTAATTCTTTAAAATAATTTATAGAATTTTCAATATTCCAGTTTGATTCATAAAGTATATAAAGAATTCCGATTGCTAGAAAAAACAACAACAGTATAAATTCAATCCACGTCTTTCTTCTCCATTTGCTAATTTGTTTTTTAAACCAATCATCTCTTTTTATTTTACGGCTTGCATTTTGCTCACTTAATAGTTTTTCAGCCAATTCATTTGCTTTGTTCTCTGCTTTTTCTTTTTCAGAAACTATTTTATCTATCTTTTCCGATTTTCCTAAATAGTCTTTTTTTGATTTTTCTAATTCGTCTGTTCTAATAGAGATTTCTTTGAAAAGAGTTTCCAGTTTTTTAATTCTAGTTTCCTCTATTTTCTTTTGTTTATTGGCTTCTTCCTCCAATCTTTTTACAAACAATGTTTTGTCTTCTTGTTCCGCTAGAGCATTTAGCTCCTCAATATCTTTTAATTGTTTGTTAGTAATTCTAGTAGCTACTCTAACAATATCTGTATCAGATATGTTTTCTTTTACGTATTTATGTATATTATCATCTAATTCTCGTAAAATTTGTGATTTAGGAAGGTTGCTATTTAAAGTTAGAGAAAGAGTAGATGTCAAACCAATATCTGCTAAATCATCACCTTGAATTGCTTTATTGACTGTTGGATTACTTAACCATAAGATGTTTAATAAGTCATCCGCTTTGATTGTTTCTGGTTGATATCCATTTTTTATAAAAATGTTGTCACCATCTATAGAAGCCGAATTATTAACAAACCACGCATTAACTTTGTCAAATTCTCTAAACCTTTTTTTACGTGTTTTTTTTATGTGCAATATTGCAATTGCATCGTGCATAGCAGATTTTTTAGAACTTCGTAGTTTTTCAAAAATCTTGTATTCATCAGAGTATTTGGCTTCTCCCTTTAATTTATCAGTATTGTAAATTATAGAAATTCCAAATTCTCCTATTGTTTTTTCCAAATTATCCGCGATTCTCTCTAAATCACTCTTGTTTAAATCTCTTCTATCGCAGGCATTATAGACATCTTCGGGATTAACCTTTTTTTGCAGAAAAGACTTGTCATAAAATCTAGCTTTTGTTTCTAGAAGATTAATGGTTTCATCAATAGTATCTTTGAGTATTCTAATTTTGAATTTTTGGCTTTTAGCTATTTCTAAAAGTGTACGACAAGTGTGGGTTGATTCAGGTGTGTTTAAGTCAATTAACCCAACCAAGAAATTAGTATCAAAAAGTAACTCTATATCTCGTGATGCTTCATCTGAATTATACTCAATATATCCTGATATAATTGAACCTAGATAAATATTTTTTATTCTTTCATAAATGGATGGTACTTTTTTGAAGAAATCAACGAATTGTGCTTCAGCTGTATAATCAGTTCCATTTTTTTCATCGTTATGAGAAATATATTTTGATAGGTTAAACTTGTTTTTCTCGATAAACTTAAAAACAGATTCATTGTCTTTTATCTCTAATTCCGAGGTCTCACAGAAAGATTTGAATAAAACCTCTATTTCTTCTATTTCTTTTGTTTGACTATCAATTATGTCTTCATAATCCGTAAAAGTATATTGATTTAAGCTAAAAGCTCCATCATTATAAAGTATGAAATGCGTAGTGTCTTCGGTATTTATCTCTTTTGATATTTCTACCAATATTTTTTTTAGAACAGGAATTGGAAATTCAATTGAGTATAATTCGTTCGCAGTATTTTGAATTTCTAGTAGACTTTTTCCTTGAAAAATACCTCTAGAGTTCATTTTAGATAATGCTCTTTTAATAAGAGGTATAAAAATATCAATTGGTCCTTTTGCTAAAGTTCCAGTATTTCTGATGTGAGTTAGAAGACTGTAAGTTATTGCTCTTTCTTTATTCATTAATTTATTTCAGTTGGTTTATTCAGCCTTGTAGCTAATGACCCGCTAAACGCAGTGAGGTTCTGGATTTTGAATATCGAGTTTACTCGAAATATTCAAAAGACGAGAAGAACCTTATCAAATTGCGTTTTAGCGATTGATGTAGCGTCGTTTTCCCTCAATGGGCAGTTAAAGCTGTATTTTATTATAGTACTAATCATTAGCAATTTGGTTTAGCGGGTCAATGTAGCACATATCCAAAGGGACGGGAGTGCGTAAGCACGGAGTAACTTTGGTCAGCTTTAGCTGAATGTGCTACATCTTGTTTATATATACTCAAATATAATCTATAATCATTAGATTTAGTAAATGTTGATTATTTTTGTTGTTCTTATGCAACAAGATGTTTTAGTTTCAAAAGTCTCTCATAGAGGAGAAACTGTTTTTATGTTTTCTTTTCAATATAATACTACGCTTATTAAAATTTTTAAAGAGCTTGGTGCACAATACTCAGCTACTTATAAAAGTTAGTATATCCCTGTATGTTCCATAAATGTTAATCATTTTCAAAAACGGCTACCCAACATTCAATTACCCGCTATTTCAAACTCAGCTAAAACATTAAAAACACACTATTCAACCGTGGATAAAAATCGAATTCAATCTAAATTAAATGCATTTGAGAAACTTATGTTGGCTCAAAATTATAGTAACTCTTCTATCAAAAATGATTCATCAATGCTGAAGAGTTTTTTCACATTCATGTGGAGTTATATGCCTACTATCTTGCTTTTATAATGATAGAGAAATAATTCTTTACTTCAAAAAAACTATATTTTACCATCAAGTTAATAAACTGGAAAGAGATATGATTTCAGGTCTACATTTCATTATTATTACCCAAGGGGGTAAGGTTATGAAGAAAAAACCTGATTGAGTAGGAATTAAAATCCATTCACAAAATTTATCCAACAGCAGACTGCAAGGCCTGCTGTTTCTGTTCTTAGGGTATTCGATCCGAGTGAGACGGGTTTAAATTGATTTGCAATTCCCAGTTGAATCTCTTCTTTCGTGAAATCTCCTTCTGGCCCAATGAGTACCAATGTGTCCTTCCGTGGATCAAGCAAACCTCCAATATACGTATTTTCATTATTTACATAGGCAATCAGCTTTTGTTCTTCGGTAGAATGGTTGACCAGCTGTTTGAAATCGACTAACCCATGAAAAACGGGTAAAAAGGGGTTTTGGGATTGCTTCAATGCACTAATGGCTTTCTTTTTAAGCCGATCCATACGAATGGTGCGTCTTTCAACGTTTTGGGATTTGAATAGGCTGATTCGATCTACACCTATCTCTGTTAATTTTTCTACCAACCATTCCATTCGATCCATACTTTTTGTCTGCCCGATGGCAAGGTGAGTTTGAAAAGGTTTTGGTTTGATACACTTCGATTTTTGAATTTCAAACCTAACTGATTTTTTAGTGGTTGTAATAATTTTTGCTTCAAATCTGCCTCCTTTTCCATCCAATAAAAGAATTTCATCTCCTTTATTTTGTCGTAAAACCTGAACGCAATGTTTCGATTCTTCTTCAGAAAGTATGTTGCTGGTCTTAACATTGGGATGGTAGAAGGCATTCATAGGATTTGATTTAAAACTAAAGCATAAAAGAATAGGGTATCTAGTTATTAATTTTATGCATTGAGTGCGACGTTATTTTAGCAAGGGTTTTTTGGAAATTCATGCCTCTCAATAAGAAAAAATCTTTGAATGATTTTAATTTTCATTGACTAAAATGAATAAAAAGGGTAGATAGACGCATCTCAACAAAGATGCTGCTAGCACGATAATAAGTTTTGTATTGTAAATGAAAATATTATCCAAATACGCTATTTCTTCATTCGATGAAAAGTAAGAGGTGCGAAAAAATTGCCTAAATTCAATCGAAGCAGGTCATACCAAAGAAGCATACCTAGAAAGATGAGAGAGTACAGAATTAGAATAAATATTGATCATTAAATGGCTATCTGGCACAGCTTCTTCGGTTTCGTAAAGTGCAGGGATATTCACTTTCAGGTAGTGAGATTATTACTCATGTGGATCGGGTGCTTATCTGAACAGATCGTCTTCAAGGTAAAGCAGCTACTAAAGAGTAAATTAGCTTTTATGAGGGTATGAACCTTTAGTTCTAAATGAAAATTTAATAACATTGTAAAATGAAAACAGCAGAAATCCACACCAAAAAAGGTATTATGAAACTCGAATTTTTCGAGAAAGATGCACCGAAAACTGTTCAAAATTTTATTGACTTGGCAGAAAAAAAATATTATAATGGTCTTACTTTCCATCGTGTGATTCCCGATTTCGTGATTCAGGGAGGTTGCCCAGATGGTACTGGTGCTGGTGGTCCAGGGTATCAGATAGATTGCGAGCTAGATGGAGATAACCAGTATCATGACAGGGGGGTGCTGTCTATGGCGCATGCTGGGAGAAATACAGGAGGTTCCCAATTTTTTATTTGCCATAGCAGAGCCAATACAGCCCACTTAGATCGGAATCACACCGCTTTTGGAAAAGTGGTAGACGGACTGGAGGTGATAGACCAGATTCGAGAAGGTGATGTGATGGAAAAAATTGTAGTCAGCTAGCGATTTAAGACTTTGCTTCTAATAAAGCTTAAAGTAGGATTGTCTTCACAATCTCTTTTATCTTGTTAAAGGGAATTTTTTTGTAGATGTGCGCTGGTTTTCTTCGTCCAAATAGAAACTCTACACTTTGAATCAGTTGCTTTCAAAATGGGTATTTGCGGCTATATTGAAAGACTCCCTTAGTTAGTGGCATTTAAAGTAAATATTTCCAACTATTTGGGTAGTCATGAGCCAACTCAGCCTACATGCGCTTATGACGGGATAGCACCTGTTCAAGCTCTTTCGTGCGTTTAAGTTGCTGGATGTCCATGCTCCAATACTTACTCTTCCATTTGTAAAAAGTGGGCTGACTGATGCTTTGAAAGCGGCAAATATCTGCCACTTTCACCCATATCCTGCTCTTTAAATATGCCAATAATCTGGCTTTTTGTGAATTGAGTCTTCTTCATCTTTCTCCAATTTTAACGAGTAAACGCTATTCTTAATCGCTACTATTTTTGGGGGAGTTTTCACGTAGGATTTGTGCCAAATTTATATGCCTATTATGTAAAAAATGAAACTGCGTTAGGTGATTATCTTGCTTTGCAAAATCGCAAATCAACACTAAAAGCCAAAGAAAGAGAAGTAGTCAACTTGGTAACAAGCCAAATAAATGGATGCCGCTATTGCCAATCAACTCATAATTTTTTGGACAAAATGAATGACTTAACAGACCAGCAAGTAATTGAACTTCGCAAGGGGTCTGCATCTTTTGACTCAAAGTTAGATGCTCTGGTGAAATTCAAAGCCTCAATAGTAGAAAATCGTGGACAGGCAAGCGAAGAAAGTAAAGGTGCTTTTTTTACAGCTGGTTATACAGAAGCAAACTTGATTGATGTAGTAATGGATGTTGGCGACAAAAGCATCAGCAATTATATTCATAATTTGGCTGGCTTCGAAATTGATTCTCCAATTTCACTTGAATTTTAATCTTTAAAAATATTATATAATGAATACTAAAAATTTAATCATTAGAATTGTATTTCGTTTGTTATTTGCCTGGAGTGATCTGGAAAAGTTCTTTGAAGGTTTTTTGGAGGAGTAGGTCTTCGCAATATGGCAGGCTTCCTAAAATCTTATAGGCTGAAGCTTTTTGGGAGACTCAGGTACTTTTGTTTTAGCCATGAATTTATCAACATTAGAATTATTGGTGGGTGCATTTCTCATTGCAAGGAAAAAATCATTTTATTCTTATAATTTTTTATCTTTCATTATGATTTTTACACAATTAATGGCGTATATTCTAACAGATAATTGAATGAATACTATTTTTCATATTGCCTTGTTTGATCCATTATCAGAATTAGGTTTAAATCAGTTTTATAAGGAAAAATCATTATGAGAACAATAAATAAAATAAAAAATTTACCCGAAGGGTATCAAAGTATTATTGCCAACGGAACACATACGTATAATTGAAGGCGAGCCAATAAAAAGCAAAGAAACTGATTTGGGGCTTAGTCCATCACAATTGGTTCTGGGTGGCTTGAATATGTGTAAAGTAGCAATCGTAAGATTTATCGCCCGTCAAAGGGAGAGGGAAGTAGGAGATGTACAGGCAGAACTCATACAGGAGGTAAAATGAGAATCCGATGGACTGAAAACCAATGTAAAAGTAGCTATATGTAATGAAGGAGACATTAAGAAAAAGAGATGAATTGTTAAAACAAGCAAATGCATGTTTCATACATCGTCAAATTATGGGAGAATGGAATATAGAACATGCTAGCTGGTTAAATGGGGAATAAAAGCGTGAGGTAATATTTGTTTTACACCACCTTGGTTTACAATTTACCGCATAGTGCATAAAGTTCTCATGAGTCTATTAGAGGACTAGTCTTTATCTCCCCAAAATCCGAACAACCAGTTGCCAGATACAGATTTGTCATCTGATTTAAAAAATTCATCGACGGCTCTTTTCAGTTCCTTCTTAGTGATAAACTCATCTCCATCTCTATCGAGCTTTACAAATGCTTTTGCAGAGTACTTAATAGGAATGTGATAGCACATAAACATATCAGAATATTCATCAACCGAAATAACCCCATCTTCATTGAGATCAAAAGCATCAAATATGCTACTCACCATTTTTATTACGAATTTTTTGTAAAGAGAGTCCCCTCCTGGGCTGATCATCTTACTGTAGAAATGAAGAAACTGTTCTTCATTGGGTTCTACGTTTTTACTTTCAAAGTAGGACTTGAATATCTTCCAGCTAGAAAGGCTGTTGTCAATTACTTTCTGATATTCCAGTGTGCCGGGCTTATAACCCCACATAAGACAGAGCGATTCGCCAATTTTTTCAAAATCGTTACCGTCCAACACACCATTTCTATCTTGATCCAATACAACACGGAAGTAGTGAGAAATTTTTTCTTTCTGAAATTCAGTTAACATTATTATAATTTATGTTTTGAATTTAAGTGATATAAGAAAAATAAACAAAGCGGTATCTATTTGATATCTTCATACGAAGTATGGATTTCAAATGATTCTTCCCTCCTTATTCTAAATCATCCAAAGAACATAATTTGAGTTAGCAGAAAATTTTTAAAAAATATGTTTTTTGCGAGAATTGTCGATATCCGAATTGGTCAACTTAAGTTGTTTTTTCTAGCTAAGGTGTGTTTGCTTATTGAGTAAGAAGAAGGCAGATGGTATTCATGAAAGAAGCCAGATTCTTGTGAATTTATTACTCTCTGTGAAATTTGCTAAGAACTTGTGTTAGCTGAGGTACTTCGAGTGACTTTACTCATCAATCTATGAATAACTATCAACTTCTTTTCAAAGCGGAGACGTCGTATAGCGTAACGTGTTTTTTAAATTGTTTGAAAACGATTTGTTTGCTATTATTTTATTTCAAAAAAATCTGCATCCGCCTGAAAATTGAATCGATTTCGGAATTTCGTTAACCTATCTGCCGATAAGGTAGCAATTAAGACTTCTTCCTTTTTTTTTGAAAAGAGGAGCTGTTTACCATCGTAAGCATATGCTCCAGTATGACCTGGGTACTCCTTAGAATAGCCATCCGTTCCCGTTCTGTTAACACCGATACAATACGAAGTATTTTCAATGGCTCTTGCCTTCAATAGTGTGTCCCAGGCAGTAATTCTTGCTTGTGGCCAATTGGCAACATAAAGCAGGAGGTCGTATTCATAATCCTCCATTTCTGTTTTTACAGATCTTGCCCAAACTGGAAAGCGAAGGTCATAGCATATTAAAGGGCTGATTTTCCACCCTTTATATTTAAAAGTCTTTCGTTCATTACCTGCCAGATAGGCGTTGTCCTCTCCTGCTAAAGTGAATAGGTGCTTCTTATCATAGGTCTCGGATTTTCCATCGGGGAAAACAAAACTTAGTCTATTGTAGTATTTGCTACCTTCCTTTACAATGTAGCTCCCAACAACCGCTGCCTTTTTGAGTGTTGCCATTTGTCGCATCCATTTGTGGGTTTTCCCTCCAGATGGCTCTGAGAGCTTTTGCGGATTCATGGAAAAGCCAGTGGTAAACATCTCTGGTAGTGCGATCAAATCTACATCTGCGTCTACTGTCCAGAGTATTTCTTCGAACATAGCTAGATTAGCATCTATTTGCTCCCAGTGTAATTCTGCTTGAACAAGAGCGATAGTAAGATCTTGCATTACCTTGGAAGTTTTACTCGATATTCTACATCCATCTTTCCTTTACTAACATTGGCTAGCTTCCCTTTTATCAGCCGTTTTTTGAAAGGGGTTAGGTAGTCAGTAAACAACTTGCCTTCAATGTGGTCGTATTCATGTTGAATGACCCTTGCTTTTAAGCCATCAAAACTCCCTTCATGTTCATTCCATTCTTCATCGAAATATTTTATTTGAATTTCTGGCTGCCTGTTGACATCTGACCTGACGCCAGGAATACTTAGGCATCCCTCTTCAAAAGCCCACTCTTCTCCATTTTGCCCCAATAAAACAGGGTTGACAAATACCTGCTTTAATCCACTCTCATTGTCTTCTTCTATGGGTGTGGTATCAACAACAAATAGGCGTATCGAATGCCCTACTTGTGGGGCAGCCAACCCAACACCCTGTGCGGCATACATTGTTTCAAACATGCTGGCGACAAATTCTTTTACCAATTCATCTCTGTGCTCAATATCTTTGGCCTTTTTCTTTAAAACAGGGTCTCCGTATAGTACAATAGGCAAAATCATGAAATACTCTCCAAATATGATTGCAGTATAATGGTTGCGCTCACTTTATCTATCGTGCCTTTATTTTGACGATCCTTTTTTTTCAACCCTCCAGTTATCATCGAATTGAATGCAAGCTTTGAGGTAAAGCGTTCATCATGTAAAATTAGTTGCTTATCTGGAAAAACTTTTCTGAATCGGTTTATAAATGCATTTACTAATTGGGTGGCATTGGTATTGCTTCCATCAGTATTTTTTGGCATTCCTATCACCACTATTTCTACTTCCTCCTTATCGAAATAATCTTTGAGAAAAGCCTCAAGCTGAACCGTTAATAATGCTTCTAAAGGACTTGCAATTATTTTCAAAGGATCGGTTACTGCCAAACCTGTACGCTTAGCACCATAGTCAATAGCCAGTACTCTTGGCATTAATTAAGCCTACTTAATGAGTTAATTTTCTTTAAAACCTTGCCTTCGAGTTTGATGGCTTTTGGAAATAAAATTTGATTTTCTATCGCTGCATGGTAGAATAGTTCCCTATCGAAGGCCTTCAGTTCACTAAGAAGAACCTTACCATGAAGATCTCCCTTCTCCAGTAAACCAAACAAGGACCTGATGGCCTCTAACTCATCTTTTCCTTCGTGGTGCTCTAGTTCTTCTTTCAAAGAGAGGTCCCAAGAGGTCATCAATCTGGAGTGAGGTGCCTTCTCGTTTCCCTTATTGATGTGTTGCAGCAGTTGAATGTACTTAAAGGTGGTATCTTCTTCTTCGTAAATATGGCGAATCAAATCTTCTACAAATTCGGGCATCAGGCTTTTCATTATTTGGTTGTCGTATGACTTGGCCAAATGAACGATGTAAGGAAGCTTTTCTTTGATATAAACGTGATGCGTATACCTTAAATATTCTAGCAGAAGTTCAATTGGATAAGAGGAGAGCTCTTTAAATGAAAATCGGCGAGACGAATCAAATTCATAAAAACTTTTGATTACCTGTTGTCTATTTAGACCTCTTTCGCTACACACCTCTGAAAGAGGTCGATCCGCACTATTGAAAAAATCGATACCCAAATAATGTAAAGCGCGGGCGTATACATAGTTTTCATCAACTACTTCCGCAATTGTTTTTTCAAAAACCATGTTCAAAAATAATGTCTTATTAGACTGATGTCAATAGTTTTAGAATCAATCTCTATTTAGCCCGATTGAAATTAACTTTGATGTATGGCTCAATATAAAAATTCTGGTTCTTCTGTCCGCTTTCCTGTTTATATATCCATTGCAATTTGCATTGGTATTTTAATTGGCTCTAATCTGTCAACCCTTACTCCCAATTCTTCCAAATATCTAGGAAGTGTTTCCAAATTCAAGCAAATAATGACCTTCATTGAAAATGATTATGTAGATGAAGTAAATACTGATAACCTAACTGAAAGTGTAATTAAGAGTATGTTGGAAGAGCTAGATCCGCATACGAGCTATATTCCGGCTAAAGACCTGCCCTTAGTCCAATCCCGATTAGAGGGTAAATATGAAGGTATAGGAATAGAATTCAACATATTTAAAGACACCATACATGTGGTAAGTCCTCTAAGTGGTGGTCCTTCAGAAAAATTGGGAATAAAAGCAGGAGACAAAATCATAACAGTAGACGGTAAAAATGTGGCAGGTATCAATATGACCCATCAGAAAGTCGTGGAAATGCTTCGAGGTGAAGGAGGCACCATAGTTACTATGGGTATTCTGCGTCGAGGGGAGTCAAGGCTTTTAGACTTTGAAGTCGAAAGAGATGTAATTCCTCAATTTTCAGTAGACGTTTCTTACATGGTGGATGATGAAATTGGATACATCAAGATTACCCGATTTGCAAATTCTACTTACGAGGAATTTAAAGAGGCTCTTATGAAGCTAAAGCAGCAAGGGCTCGAAAAATTAATTTTGGATTTGACCAGCAACCCTGGCGGATACCTAGACAGGGCCATAGAGGTCACAGACGAACTTTTAGGAGGAGAACAACTCATCGTATATACAGACGGGAAGAAAAAAAGATATACCGAGAGGCACTATTCAGGCGAAAAGGGTATGTTCGAAGAAGGGATGGTTACAATATTGGTGGATGAAGGTTCTGCATCCGCTTCGGAGATTGTAGCGGGTGCTATTCAGGATCACGACAGAGGATTCATTGTTGGGAGGAGAACTTTTGGAAAAGGGTTGGTACAACTGCCCTTGAGTTTAAATGATGGGTCAGAACTAAGACTCACGATTTCTAGATATTACACTCCAAGTGGTCGAAGTATCCAAAAGACATATGAAGAGGGAAATCGAGATGCATACTACCAAGAGTCTTTTATGCGCTATCAAAGTGGCGAACTCTACAATTCGGACAGCATTAAAGTAATTGATTCGCTGTCGTATACTACGGATAATGGAAGAGTAGTGTACGGGGGTGGCGGCATAGTGCCTGATTTTTTTGTTGCATTGGATACCCTACAAGACTCCCGATATCTCAATAGGCTTTTTAGTTCTAATACTATTCAGGAGTTTACCGTAAAGTATGCGCAAGATCACGAGGAGGAACTGATACAAATGGGTCTTGAAGCGTATATAAATAGTGAAATCATTACCGGTCCAATCATGAAAGAACTAGTCGATATGGCATCGAAAAATGGTCTTCCATTAGATCAAACAGACTACGAGCAGTCAAAACGTTTAATAAAGAAGTTTGTAAAAGCATATATTGCTAGAGGCGTCTGGGGTAACGATGGCTTCTATCCTATTTACAATAATCAGAATGAAATATTTCTGAAAGCTTTACGAATTTTGAAAGAAAACAAAAAACCACGCATTAATAACTAACATACTAACCCATAAAGTTTTGCTCGCTGAGCAACCTTAAAGTGCTTATCTTCATCTTTTAGTCAAAGCTATCTTTTTAGAAAGAAGAAGCATGCACCCACAATCAGACTAGAAATGAAATGTAAGTTCAATAAGCTTACAACATTTTTGCCACTATTCTTCACCTTTTATTTTATATTTATAATAGAGTTGAAGGAAGAGTATCTTCACTAGCAAGTAAAACATTATTTGGCTTAATGCCTTCGCTTCTCACTTAAAACCAAATGCTTGGAGACAATGACAAACTACTGTCAACATTAGCCCTTATTCAATTTTTCGCAACTAAGTAAAGAAGATAAAATTGAACGTTGATAACTCTTTTATCACCTGATTAAATATTCCATCGACTTTAAAAAAAATTGATAGATAAGTTACTTAGAAATTCAATTTATCCTAATTTTAGAAAAAATTTTTATCATCAATATGAATTATCAGGATTTTCTATCTTATTGGCACGAAACTGCCTTCATTCTTGTATTTGTTTCAGTTGGCGTTGGTATTTTCACCTATCTTATTTATAATCTAAGGTTTTCGGCAAAAAAAAGCTTAAAGGAAAAGTTTGATTTAGCCAGCAATAGTGAAATTCGAGTATTTCTCTGGGTTCATATTTTCATGGCTATTGGACTCTTCTTTTTTAACAATATCCAACAGCAAGAAACAGTTGCCATAAACAGTATATGGTTTTTCATCCGAATATTTGTATCGACGTGTATTTCAGTACTATATGCTTACGTGGCATACCTGATTTTAAAATTTTACTATCCAGGCAAGCTAGAAAAGAAGCTTAAAAGACTCAGATACACCCCAAGAATTAATCATGAAAATGGAAATAAAATGAAGCTCCTAAGCGAGGAAGAAGAGGACGCCTACCTTGATGAGGCAATGCAAGCGGAGGAGGGTCTCTTTTCAGTAGATTATGATGTGTGGATTGATGAGTCCACAGGATATACCAAAATAGAAAAATATAAAGGTCACTTAAGTGCACTTAAGTGTGATCGGTGTGGCTTTCAAACCATGCGCCTAAGAAAAGAAGAAATTATAGAAACTCCTTCTGATTTGCAAGATGGAAGGCTTCTCAAGGAATATAATTGTTCTTATTGTGGTCGGATTAAACGAAAAAGTGTTGTACTTACTCGAACAATGAAAGATGGTTCAGAGGCTTCAGTACTTATTGCTAATCCTCTTTCGGGTAATGGAAAAATCGCTGTCGTAAAAATTGAACTTCATGGAATAAACGGAGAAGTAAAAGAGTATGACTTCCAAAATCTGAATCAGGCAAAAAATTTTCTAAATGAATTTAATTTCAACAAATTAGATAAAGAGGTCTTTTAGCAACTCCATGAGTCGTCAAAAATTAGGGCTTCTTATTGCTCCTTTTTTGTTTTTTGTTTTCTTCTTTCTAAATCCTTTTGATATCAATAAG
The DNA here is from genome assembly GCA_964289745.1 of uncultured Ekhidna sp. Lineage (GTDB taxonomy): Bacteria > Bacteroidota > Bacteroidia > Cytophagales > Cyclobacteriaceae > Ekhidna. Next base: position 259,033 of record CAXYMM010000002.1, on the reverse strand, counting down.
GAAGCAAATGCTGTACTCGCATCGACCCTTTGGGTAGCGATATGGTGGTTTTCCGAAGCCATTCCCATTTCGGCGACAGCACTACTCCCGATTATCCTTTTACCGCTTTCTGGTGGTGCCCCAATCGGACAAACAACTGCAGCCTTTGGTGATAAAATGCTATACCTGTTCTTGGGAGGTTTTGTGCTGGCAATAGGGATGCAAAAGTGGAATCTTCACAAGCGAATAGCACTTTCCATCATCGCAAAAGTAGGGTCGGATGCTAACGGTATTTTATTAGGGTTTATTCTAGCTACTGGACTTTTATCCATGTGGATATCCAATACCGCCACCACGTTGATGATGGTAACGATAGTGGGGGCATTGATAAAAGAGATAAAAGAACTGTCGGGCGAGTATGATCAAGCTTTTTTTAAAGCAGTGCTTCTAGGTGTTGCTTTTTCGTCTTCTATTGGCGGAGTGGCTACGCTCGTTGGAACCCCAACTAATCCAATTTTTGTAGCAGTAGCCAATCAATTGTATGGAGAGGAATTTTCCTTCGTTAGCTGGATGAGTTTTGCACTTCCCTTTTCAATAATCATGATTGCTCTTTGCTGGTTTTTGCTTACCAAGGTTGCATTCAAAGGCTTTCACAACAAACTACCCATTGGGGACGAGATGATTCGCAAAGAGTTGAATAAGCTAGGTCGTGTGTCGTATGAAGAAAAAATGATCGGAATCGTTTTTGTCAGTACTGCTGCTCTTTGGATTACGCGATCCTTTTTATTGAATCAGTTCATTCCTGAAATCAATGATACCATTATTGCCATAGCAGGGGCACTTGTTCTTTTTATCATTCCCTCTGAAGATAAGTCGAAAAGGTTGCTAGACTGGAAAGAAGCAGAAAAACTACCATGGGGAGTGATTGTACTTTTTGGCGGGGGGTTGTCTTTGGCTTCGGCTTTTCAAACTTCGGGACTCGCTGAATGGATAGGAAATCAACTTTCTGCAGTGGCAGATTTACCCCTTTTTCTTATCATATTGATCATTGCCTTATCGGTAAATTTCTTAACGGAAATAACTTCAAATGTAGCCACGGTCTCTATTATGATGCCTGTATTAGCATCTTTGGCAAGTGCGATTGGGATCCATCCGTTCCTACTCATGATCCCCGCTACTATGGCAGCATCATGCGCTTTTATGTTGCCTATTGCCACAGCTCCAAACGCCATCGCATTTAGTGCTGGAGAGTTGGAAATTAGAGATATGGTGAAGTCTGGTATTTGGTTAAATCTCCTCTCCAGTTTGCTTATTAGTTTATTGGTTTATTTACTGCTTCCTTCTTTTTTGTAGGTTGCTCTATTTCGATTTGCAATGTAAACCCCCAGGCCCACGGCCACCATTCCTATATATTGTAACATAAAAATTTTTTCCCCATCAATAAGGCCCCAAATAATGGCAACAATGGGGATAATGTAAGTAACAGAAGAAGCAAATAAAGGGTCTGTCATTTTCAAAATTCTATTGAAAATAATGAGTGCCATGGCTGTTCCTATTATCCCGAGAATGCTCACATAGAAAGTAGATAAGGGCGCTTTTTCGACAGTAGTAAAAGTCGTAGCAAAATCAGTAAACCCGAAGAGGTAAATAATAGCTATCGGCCCCACTAAAAGCAAGGAAATACTCGCTACTGTGAGTGGGTGAATATCACTCAACTTTGCCTTGATTAAATTCAGGTTTAAAGCATAGCACAGCGAAGCCAATATCACGAGAAGTGCGTATGCATTTACACCAGTAAAAGATCCACCTTGAGCCGAAATTAAAATAACTGTACCGATGAAACCCATCATTACCCCTAGGTATACTTTAGGTTCTTGTTTTTGCCCAAAAAAGAAGAAAGCGATTAGAATAGTGAAAATAGGCACTAACGCATTTAAAACTCCTGTGATCGCACTCTCTAGCTGAGTCTGTGCCAAAGCAAATAAAAAAGCTGGGAAAAGACTCCCCAAAACCCCCGAGGCCAATAAAAGGAACAGTGTGTTTCCGGGTATTTTTTTCAGTCGAGACAAAGCTATCGGCATCATTATAAGCGAAGCAGATACGATGCGCAAGCTTCCCAGTTCTGCTGCTGATAGGCCTTCTAAGCCCTTCTTAATCAAAATGAAAGAACTGCCCCAGATCAAAGAGAGACCGATTAATAATATCCAAGCAATCGTTGGTGTTTTTTGCATTGCGGCAAGTTAGAAGAAATAGATTCTCTAAAAAGTATTCTAGGTAGAAACCAGTTCGCCAAACTGTTCCGGGATTTGCAATAACGTCTCCTTTACCTCCTGAAAAGATTCAGATTCGACCAGCACGGTCCGTACAGGCTTGAAATTTGGTATACCTCTGAAATAGCTTGTGTAGTGCCTTCTCATTTCAAAAAGACCTTGTCGCTCTCCCTTCCATTCTATGGAAAAATCCAGGTGTTTTACCGCAACATTTACCCGCTCCTCTAAAGAAGGTGCAACAAGCAACTGTCCCTTATCAAAAAAATGTTTTATTTCATTGAAAATCCACGGGTAGCCAATAGATGCACGACCAATCATGATTCCGTCAACTCCATATCTATTTCGGTATTCCAACGCCTTTTCGGGAGAATCAATATCTCCATTTCCAAAAATAGGAATGTGTATTCCTGGATCATTTTTGACTGCTGCTATATAGGACCAGTCTGCTTCCCCGTGGTACATCTGCTTTCTGGTACGTCCATGAATAGTCAGTGCCTTAATCCCAGCATCTTGAAGCCGGTGTGCGACTTCTTGAATTTTGATAGTAGAATCGTCCCAACCCAATCGGGTCTTTACCGTAACGGGCTTATTCACACGTTTTACAATTTCAGCAGTCATTTCCTGCATTTTAGGAAGGTCTAATAATATACCCGCCCCAGCTCCTTTGCACGCTACTTTTTTAACTGGACATCCATAGTTGATATCAATTATTTCCGGGTCTGCCTCCTCCGCTATGGCTGCTGCCTCTCGCATTGATTCGATTTTATCCCCAAATATTTGAATCCCAATAGGACGTTCATAATCATATATATCCAGCTTTAGAACACTTTTCTTTGCATGGCGGATCAGTCCCTCCGAAGAAATAAACTCCGTATACATTAAATCCGCACCATTTTCTTTGCAAACCGCCCGAAAAGGGGGGTCGCTTACGTCCTCCATCGGTGCTAATAATAAAGGAAACTCTCCCACCTCTATGTTACTGATTTTAACCACTTTCTACCCTTATATTTGTCGGCAAAACTAGTGCATGCAGCAAATACTTATAAGGTTTTCAGAAGGCTTGCATCGAAGGATAGCTTGGTTATTCTCTCTACTGCTTATCGCTTTTATTTCAGCAGTTATGCTAATGGGGTCTGGCGATTCATCAGAAGTGGACATGATTTTGAGTATTGATCCGATGTTTCTTTTAATCATTCAAGGGTTAACCTCCATTTTCATCTTCGTAGGAATACCATCACTCTTTATTCGCGTGGTGCTAAAGATTAGCGTACTTGAGTTTATTCCGAAAATATCGTGGATGTCCGTTAGCTTAACGTTTTTAATTTCCATTTGCTTCATTGTAGTGATAAGTGCTGTGGGAGAATGGAATATGAATCTGGACTTTGGCGATACGGATTTTGCCAAGTGGGCAAAAATTTCTGAAGCTAAGCGCAAAGCTTTAACTGAGTATTTAACGGAATTCACTTCCACAGGTCATTTTCTTTTAGCTTTATTCGTGGTAGCAATCGTTCCCGGGATTGGAGAAGAATTACTCTTCAGAGGTCTAATTCAAAACAATTTAAGTATAGCGATTAAGAACCATCATATTTCTATCTGGCTTACCGGGTTTATTTTTGCTGCCATACACCTTCAATTTTTCGGATTTGCCCCAAGGATGTTACTTGGAGTCCTATTTGGATATCTCTACTGCTGGTCGGGAAAGTTGTCTATTGCGATGCTTGCCCACACGATCAACAACGGGTTAGCCATTATAGTCTTATTTCTGGCTCAGCGAGGAGCAATCAATATTTCACCAGAAGAAATGGAAAAGGCGGCACCCTTGCCAGTCGTAATGATCTTTGGTGCTTTGGGTCTATATTTATTAGTTGTCTTTAAAAGAAAATTTAGCAGGGCTTATGAGTGACTGGCAAGCTGTTTTTAAAGATACCAGGGAGTATCGTGTGGATATCGTCAAAGGAATTTTAGAGGAGATGGGAGTGTATTCCGTTAAGATAAATAAGACTGTTTCTGCTCATGGTTTTGGAAATTTCGAAATATTTGTCTCTCCAGATGACGTACTTCGTGCCATACTTATCATAAAAGAAGACATAAAGTTTGAGTAAATACCCCGACCTCTTACCCCGAATACTTTCCGCTATTGTTGGAGCTGGTTTGATCATCTTTCTGATCGTCTGGAATCAATGGGGGTTTTTCGCCGTCTTTCTTGCTATTTCGTGTCTTACTATGTTAGAGTTTTACCGACTGATGCGACTTCAGGATTACCTGCCGATTCGTTTTCTAGGTGTCGCCGTGGGGGCACTCCTTTTTATCGGAATGTTCTTAATAGAGGGTAGCCATTTACCTCCTATGTATCATTATGCACTTTTCCCCTTAGCCTCATTTGTTTTTCTGATCAAACTCTATAAAAAAAGTGATGTGCATCCCTTTATCAACATCGCACTCTTTTATCTGGGTATCTTATATGTGGCTGTACCCTTTGCATTTATCAATTTATTGGTTTTCTACAATGGAGAGTACTCATATGAAATTATCTTGGGGCTTCTATTTCTTACTTGGGCCAATGATATCGGAGCATACTTTTCCGGAATTCTTTTTGGCAAGACCAAACTATTTGAGCGTATTTCCCCAAAAAAATCTTGGGAAGGGAGTATTGGCGGTGGGGTGCTATCACTTCTTACCTCCCTTTTTATTGGTAACCACTTCGAAGGGCTCAACCAAATTGAATGGATTATTGTATCCATCATAGTAGTAATTGCCGGAACATACGGTGACTTAATAGAGTCGCACTTTAAAAGGTCAATTCAAATTAAAGACTCGGGGAATGTAATTCCGGGCCACGGTGGGTTTCTGGATCGATTTGATAGTCTACTTATTGCCGTTCCATTCGTGGTAGTTTTCCTTTATTTATTTTAATAAAAATCAATTATACTCCTAGCTTTGTCAGATAGATAAACAATACAATACACTCTTTTTATTTTTTTTCTATGGCATATATTGAACCTGCCCCAATAAAAGACAAGGACAACCCGTTTGAGTCGATGATGTCTCGCTTTCAGATTGCCACCGAGCATCTTGGATTAGAGCAAGAAATTTATGATGTTTTAAAAACCCCAGCACGTCAGGTAATCGTCTCACTCCCTGTTACTATGGACAATGGATCCATAAAAGTGTTCGAAGGCTACCGTGTCATTCATTCCACTATCCTGGGTCCTTCCAAGGGTGGAGTTAGATTCGATATGGAAGTAAATATTGACGAAGTAAAAGCATTGGCCGCATGGATGACATGGAAATGTGCCGTAGTGGATATTCCATACGGCGGTGCAAAAGGTGGCATTAAATGCAACCCCCGAGAAATGTCCGCTGGAGAAGTAGAACGATTAACTCGTGCGTACACAGTAGCTATGCACGATGTATTTGGAAAAGATAGGGATATTCCTGCACCGGATATGGGCACCGGACCACGAGAAATGGCTTGGATGATGGATCAATATTCCAGAAATTATGGAATGACTGTAAATGCCGTCGTAACGGGTAAGCCGCTCGTTCTTGGCGGATCTTTAGGCAGGGAAGAAGCGACTGGAAGAGGTGTTATGATTTCATCTCTGGCTGCAATGGAAAAAATGAAAATCAATCCGTTTAAAGCGACTTGTGCTATCCAAGGTTTTGGTAACGTAGGGTCATGGGCAGCTAAACTTCTGGAAGAGCGAGGCGTAAATATTGTAGCTGTGAGCGACCTCTCCGGGGCTTATTATAATGAAGAAGGCATCGACATAAAAGAAGCCATTGCCTACCGAAATGAAAACAATGGTAGCCTCGAAGGACATAAAGGTGTCGAAAAAATGGAGCCAGAAGAACTGCTTTTACTAGAAGTGGATGTTTTAGTGCCCGCTGCTGTAGAAGATGTAATTACAAAAAATAATGCTAATCAAATTAAAGCGAAAATGATCGTGGAAGGGGCAAATGGACCTACCTCCGCCAAAGCAGATGCAATTATAAACGAAAAAGGAATTTTGGCAGTGCCAGATATTCTGGCCAATGCAGGCGGTGTTACTGTATCTTACTTTGAGTGGGTACAAAATAGATTAGGCTATGGGTGGACGAGAGAGCGGGTAAGTAGACGATCCGATAGAATCATGAAAAATGCGTTTGACCGTGTTTACCAAACAGCTAAAAAATACGGCACTAGCATGCGAATAGCAGCATATATTGTGGCCATTGATAAAGTAGCCAAAACCTACAAATTTAGAGGAGGATTCTGATGAGAATTCATAAAGAGGGTTACAAAATGATACCGCTAATGGCGGCTCTTATCGGTGGTCTTTATGCACTCGTATACTGGCTTATTCCTTTTTTCATTGTTCATGCAATACTTGCGGTATCTGGCATTGTTTTTTTTGTCTTAGTTGTTCGTTTCTTTCGTGATCCAGAAGTCATCACTCCTGAAAAAGAAGGAGTTGTGTACGCCCCAGCGGAAGGAAAAGTCGTGGTGCTAGAAAAAACATATGAAGGGGAGTATCATAAAGAAGATCGTATTCAGGTATCTATCTTTATGTCACCGCTAAATGTTCACGTAAACAGAAGTCCGATTAAAGGTATAATTGATTTTTTTAAATATCACCCAGGCAAATTTTTAGTTGCTTGGCATCCAAAGTCCAGCACAGATAATGAAAGGACATCAGTAGGCTTTAAAACAAAAAGTGGGGTAACCATCCTCATGCGGCAAATTGCAGGTGCAGTAGCGAGAAGAATTGCTTTTTACCCAAAAGTTGGAGATTTGGTAAATCAGGGAAGCTCGGTTGGTTTTATTCGATTCGGCAGTCGTGTTGATCTGTTTTTGCCTCTTGATGCCGATATTAAGGTTAAAATTGGAGACTTGACGAAAGGTGGGGAGACAGAGGTCGCACTATTAATGAATTAAGTGATCTACTCAGTCCATGTACGTTCACATCGAAATACAAAAGTGGTTTGCGAGTAGATTCTCCTATGGCTTTCTTGGCGGCAAAGCGGATCACACTAGCGATATCATATTTGCCAAAAACCGAATTCAGAAAGGGTAGATCCCTAATATCACCTTGTTCGAAAGGGATATCCTTTCCTGTCAAATCCTTCAGCCGACCAAGCACAAACAATTCAGAGTTGGATAAGTCATCTAAGATTATACGCTCATATCCACTGGCGACCAACTCTACAGCCACATGTGATTCAATGTAACCAAGACCTCGGGTAAGTAGTACTTTACTCATTCTGATGCTTTATAATGTATCGAAGGAAGTTCTCTCAGCGTTTCTGCTGCTTGTTCTGCTGTAATATCTCTTTGCGGATTTGCAAATAGCTCATAGCCCACCATAAACTTTTTAATAGTAGCCGAGCGAAGAAGTGGTGGGTAGAAGCTCATATGCCAATGCCATCCGAGGTGTGTTTTCCCATCTGTGGGAGATTGGTGAATTCCAGAAGAATAAGGAAATGAAGTCTCAAACAGGTTGTCGTATCTTATTGTTAGCCATTTCAACGCTTCTGCCAATGACCTCTCTTGCGAGGTGGACATGGATAAAATGTTAGGCGATGCTTTCTTCGGAAGAATCATTGCTTCGTAGGGCCAAACAGCCCAATATGGGACAAGGACGACCATATCGCTATTTTCGAAAAGTATACGCTCTTTCGCTGTTAGTTCTTGCCCTATATAGTCAGAAAGCATTGTTTTTCCATTTTTCACAAAATACGCCTCTTGATGCAACGACTTTTTTGAGATTTCTACAGGTATTGACTGCTGTGCCCAAACTTGGCCATGGGGATGTGGATTTGAGCAACCCATCACCGACCCTTTGTTTTCAAAAATCTGGACATGATGGATAAAACTACGATCACCTAACTGCCTGTATTCTTTTTTCCAAAGTCTGACTACGGCAGAAATTTGATCCAAGCTCATTTCAGGAAGTGTTAGATCATGTCGCGGAGAAAAGCATATAACTTTGCAGATTCCGCGCTCAGATTTTGCTTGGAGTAGCCCATCAACAATAGTGAACGCTTCCGTTTCCTCTTGTATTGCGGCAAAATCATTTTGAAATGAAAAGGTCGAATCATAATCAGGATTGCTTTTTCCACCTGCACGTGTATTACCTGGACACAGGTAGCAAGAAGGGTCGTACTCTGGTCTTCTTTCCTCGCTAAAAACTTCCTCCTTACCTTGCCAAGGTCGTTTTGTCCGGTGAGGTGATACTAGTATCCACTCCCCAGTAAGTGGGTTGTATCTCCTGTGAGAATATTCTTTCAGTCTCTCATCCATATTACATTACCAAAAAAGTGCGTTTAAGACCGCTGCAATCAAACAAACAATAGAAGCTAGAATGGCAAACAGGAATGTTGTTTGAAACAATTTCTTCTTTATCTCAATTCCTATAAACTGCCCTGCCGAAATATTGGCTGCAATGATGGAGGAGCCAATGGTCCACCATGAAAGTGACTTACTTGCCAAAAAATAATCTTCTGCATTTTTTTTCTGCCCAGACTTGTCTCTTGAAACAAATAATCCGACCTCCAAAATAAGAAGGCAGTAGGTTGCAAAAACCAGATAATCGGGTGTACTAAAACGCATACCAAAAGAGTCTATTTAATTCGATGGCAACCTTGTGAAATCTTGATGGGAATGTTGTCCATTTTTAGGGAATACCGCTTTCGATACTTCAGCGAAACGCTACCAATCATTTCGTTAATACCTGAGTCTTTGACAAATGCCAGAACACAACCGCCAAAGCCTCCCCCAACTTGCCGTGCTCCCATAACAGTTTTATGTCCTATCAATTCTTCAACCATGAAATCAGTTTCTTCGCACGTGATCTCATAGTTGCACTTTTCGCTATTATGACCCTCCGTAAGTAACCTGCCGACTGCCTCATAATTACCATTCTTCAGTTCTTCATTTATGTCCAGTACCCGATTGTTTTCGGTCACAATGTGAAACGCCCTTTTCCAAGGAGTACTCGCCATGGTTTCTTTTGCCGCATCTAGCATATTAAGCGTGACATTCTGAAAGGATTCAATATTGGGATTGGACTTTTTTAGTGTTTTGAGCGCTAAGGCACTTTCATATTTACGACTGTTATAGGCAGAATCTCCTAGATTATGCTTCACATTGGAGTTAAGTAAAACAAATTTGTAACCCGAAATATTGATCTCTGACTCCTTAAATTGTAACGTTTTACAATTCAAAAGCAAGACATGGTTTGTCACACCAAATAAGCAGGCAAATTGATCCATAATTCCGCACTGAACGAGGGTAAAATCATGCTCAGATTTCTGGGCAATCTTCGCTATTTCCCACTTATTCAGTTTTAGATCAAAAAGTTCTGATAGCGCAGTGACGACCCCACAGCACAATGCCGCTGATGACGACACCCCTGCACCCTCCGGAATATTTCCTCCAAAGGCAAGGTCAATGCCGCTAACTTTTTCTGTTAGCTGACTTAGCACCCCCCTAATCAAATTCTCCCATGGCTTTTCAACTCTGGATATCTTGCCCTCCAAGTTCACTGAGGCTTCCTCCTGATAGTCAATGGAAAAAAGCCTGGCTTGATTGGATTGGTTTTTCGAAACAGCTACGTACATGTAATGATCTATCGCCGCAGGCAACACGAAGCCACTGTTGTAGTCAGTGTGTTCTCCCATCACATTGATTCTTCCAGGAGATTGGACAATCACTTCAGCATCGGCATCATATTGCTTGGCAAAGTGATCTTCAATCTTATAGGAAATGATCTTGTAATTTTCTTCCAGCATCCTTCTTTTAAATAATTAAACGTAAATATAACGTTTAATTATTTTAGATAGCTAAATTAAATTGCTTTTTCAATTTAGCGGCTTCCTGCGCAATCGGCCTTACTCAGGAATAAGGATCAAGAACCAAAATTTGCTACCGCTAGGCATACTAGCTGTAAATCCAAAGCTAGGCAAGGCATTGAAAGCGTTCTAAGAATGTCATTCAGAATATGTAATTAAATTCGAGCTGACAAAAGCTAAACGTGAAAGTGGCACTTGAGCTAAATAAACCTACAAAAAACGCAAGTTATCAGACGGCAGAAGGGATACTGGTAGCTGTCGATAGTGTCATCTTTGGAGTCAGAGAAAGCAAACTCAATCTATTGGTTTTTGAAAGAGAAGTAGCGCCACTGGCCGGTAGCTGGTCGCTCATCGGATCGTTTGTAGGTAAAGATGAGGATGTGGATGAGGCTGCAAAGCGGATACTTAATGACCTAACCGGCTTGAAAGACATCTTTATGGAGCAACTCTATTGCTTCGGACAGGTGAATAGAGACCCCGGAGGTCGGGTGCTATCCATTGTTTACTGGAGTTTGATTAGAATTGATCAGAACAACCTACGTTTCTCTGCAAAAAACCATCGGACCAAGTGGGTGCCGTTGAATGAGGTCTCCAATTTGGTGTTAGATCATAAGCAAATGGTCGAAAATGCCATCACCCACCTTCGTGAGCGAGCGCGATTCCGTCCAATTGGATTTGAACTACTTCCTAAAAAATTTACCCTTTCGCAGCTCAAAAATGTCTACGAAGCCATCTTTGACACGAAGATTGACGACCGTAATTTTCGCAAGAAAATTCTCAACTCAGAACTCTTGATCAAGCTGGAAAAGAAGGACATGTCTACCTCTAAGAAAGGGTCCTTTCGCTACGTTTTTAATGAGAAGCGATACCTCTTGCTTCAAAAAAAGGGGTATAATTTTGACTTTAGTTTCTAAGGTAATACCTCCAAAAGGAGGTGGGTTATCGTTGCAAGAATTCTTCAGAGTCGAAGGGTTTAAAAGATTAAACGTTTAAATGAGGTTAAATATCTTTTTGAGGCAGGCATTTAGTAAATGGGTAAGGCTTTGGGCTGAATCGATCACGCCCCCCTTTTTCACCGAACGCTTTTTTTTGTACACGCCAAAAGCAATCGCTACGCCAGTTTAGGAAAAAATACCACCTAAACCCCATTCTACGGAGTTTAGGCGGTGATGCGCTTTTTTAATTACATGCTTCAGTTTGAAAGGTTACTTTGTTGCTATCATATTCCCCTTTCCAAGCAAATGGAATAGGTAACCTATCCACTTGCACACACGTTAGATTAGGGTTATTTTTCAATCTTAATTGAAAAATATTAGCGTTATTGCCATTAGCAAAATTAGCTTTTGTTAATTTATTGCCATCTAACCAAAGTCGATAAAGTGCTTTGTTTTGAGAAACATCTATTGCTGTTAAGTTATTGTAGCTTAAAGAAAGATGAGTAAGCTTTGTGTTGTTGGAAAGATCTATTGCTGTTAATTTATTATCAAAAAGATAAAGTCCAGTAATATTTATGAAATACTCTAAGCCAGTAGCGTCTGTAATGCTTCTATTAGGCCCATTAATTTCACCTGTAAATGCTTGGGCTTCCGCTTCTGAAATTTCCTGATCTCCATTGGTGTTAAGGGCATTAATACTGAGTAATAACGCTTTGAAGGTGGCATCTGGGAAATTAATTGCTTCATCCACATCATTCGTTATAGAAATGGTAAACGCTACCGTAGCCGACACACCTGCTACTGTCCCCTGAATTTCGCCTGTGACCTCCGTTCGGGTCTCATGGTCAAATAATTTTGGTTCATTTACAACCATTTTATTTCCTTCCAAACCAATGGCACCCGCTGGATTTTGACTTGTAATCGAATAAACAGGCGTTTCATCTGTATTGGCTACGGTAGCCGCAATCTCCCCGACTAGGGTGCCTTTAGGGCTATTTTCCTGAATAGCTAATTGGGACAAATCAGCTATGGCTATGGTAATCACTAAATTATCAATGGTTACCGTTTGCGTTGTACTATCTGATTTGCCCGCACTATTCGTAGCGGTAAGCTTTACATCAAAATCTCCATTTTGTGTGTAGGTATGTGTGGGGCTTTCTTTGGTTGATTTGTTTCCATCTCCAAAATCCCAAGCATAACCGGTCGCATTTAAAGAAGTATTTTTAAAGGTTACCGCCCCTTCTGTACCCAACTCGTATGTGAAGTTGGCAATTAATTGGGTCTCCGTAACCGTTCCTTTTAATTTGATAATAATGGTTTTCGTTTCTTCATCAGACCCGCCCGCATTTGTAGCGGTGAGCTTTACTGTATAGGTGCTGTCTTTCGTGTAGGTATGTGTGGGGCTTTCTTCGGTTGATTTATTTCCATCTCCAAAGTCCCAAGCGTAGCTAGTCGCATTTTCAGAAGTATTTGTAAAGGTTACAACGCCTCCTGTTGGTGCGTCTATAGTGCTTGTATAAGCAGCAGATACTTTCGGGATAACCTGTTCATCACCTTTCTTGCAACTCCATAAGACTGCGACTGCGCATAGCGTAACCGTTAGAAGGGCTTTATTCGATTGAATGTTCATACATTTAAAGTTTATTGTGAAATTTTTTTATTAAACCTATATTAAAACACGAGAATAAAGGTATTGGATTACATTTCCAAATAAATTTAACAAAAAAAAGATTTTTTTTTAATGAGTGGGCTTAAAAAACGATAAAAACTAACGGTTTAGTCAGCAGGAATAATCTAAGATGATGTCGACCGCTGCACCTCAGCGCAGATTGGGCAGTACTCCGCAGCGGTAGAAGACCTGTACTTTTCCTATGGACGACCGCAAGAGAATGGTTACAAAACAAATGTGCGCTGGATTGAATTGACTGATGACAACCAAAATGGCATCCGAATTTTGGCGCAGGAAGAGCTACTTGGATTCAGTGCTCACCATCAGTACAATGCTGACTTTGACGAAGGGAAGGAAAAGATCAATCGTCATCCCACCGATATCATCAAAAGAGACATTGTGAATCTAAATATCGACTACAAGCAAATGGGAGTAGGTGGCGATAACAGCTGGGGAGCACAAGCTCATGACCAGTATCAAATAAAGCCGAATGAAAGACTCATCTATGGTTTTGTGATCTCACCCATCCGTGATTCTGAATAATTGCGCTGTGTCGCTACCGAACAACTAAAGTCATAGGATATTACAAAAAGTGTGAGGGGTGCTGGTTATGGTAGCCCCTCTTTTCATATTTTGGATTTTTTGAAACGATAGCAGTATTCATCCAAATATCCTTGTATAAGGTTGTACAGAATGATGGATACCTCTTAGCCAAGAATAATGCCTATCAAAAGTTTATTTGAGGTGCACGGTTGTCTTTAATGAGTAAATTTTATATTTGCACTCCTTTTCAGATAAATTAAATATACCAAAGAACCCGGGAGAGGTGGGTGAGTGGCTGAAACCACATGTTTGCTAAACATGCGTGCGAGAAATCGTACCGGGGGTTCGAATCCCCCTCTCTCCGCAGCAGAATACCTAAGAAAGCAGCAACGAGTTGGTTCACTAGCTCAACTGGATAGAGCAACTGCCTTCTAAGCAGTAGGTTCCAGGTTCGAGTCCTGGGTGAATCACAAAAGCAACCTGATTTTCTCCGAAGATCGGGTCGCTTTTGTGCCTTTGGAATACAAAATTGTCAATTTTAGGCTGTACCGCCCCTTCACACTCAACACCCTTTTTTTGTACGCACCGAAAGAAACCGCTGCGCCGCTTTAGAAAAAAACACCGCTCAAACCCCATTTTACGGGTGTTTAAGCAGTGTTTTGTATTTTTAATTACAATCCGTTTGATACTTAGCCGTAGCATCTTTCTGCCATTCACTTGGAATATCTGACGGATCATTAACTTTTATACACGTTAAATTAGGGTTTTTATCTAAGTAAAGAAACTTAAGTGCTGCGAGGTTAGAAACATCTAAGGCTGTTAATTGATTGTTAGTTAAATTAAGCAAAGTAAGTGCTGTGTTATTCGAAACATCGATGGCTGTTAATTGATTGTCTCCTAAATTAAGAGAAGTAAGTGCCGTGTTATTCGAAACATCTATTTCTGTTAATTGATTGTTATCTAAATTAAGCTGAGTAAGTGCGGTGTTGTTCGAAACATCTATTTCTGTTAATTGATTGTTCTGTATATTAATATCTATAAGTGCTGTGTTATTCGAAACATCGATGGCTGTTAATTGATTGTAACCTAAACCAAGAGTAGTAAGTGCTATGTTTTGAGAAACATCTATTTCTGTTAAGGCATTTGCCTGAATGCTAAGTCCACTAATATTTATAAAATATTCAATTCCTGAAGCGTCTGTAATGTTTAGCTGATCTGCAAAAATTGATTCTGTAAGACCTCGGGCTTCCGCCACTGAAATTTCCCCATCTCCATTGGTGTCAATGCTGGAAACACTTGGTAATGCCGCTTTGAAGTTTGCATCGGGGATGTAAATTTTCTCATCAGGGTTGTCCGTTATGGAAATCGTAAACGCTGCCGTAGCCGTTGCGCTCCCTGCCGTAGCCTGTATTTCACCCGTAAGCTCCGTATTCGTGTCGTAATCAATGGCACTTGCATCGGCCAGCACTATTTTATTTCCATTTAACCCAATGGCACCCGCTGGGTTTTGGCTCGTAATCGAATAAACCGGCGTTTCATCGGTATTGGCTACGGTCGCCGCAATTTTCCAAATAACGACCCCGCTGGGGCTGTTTTTCGGTAGCACTAATTGAGACAAATCCGCTATGTCGATGGACGTAATTCCCGAATTGGTAATTTTCACCTCTTTCGTTATGTTATCCGATCCGCCGCCTGCATTCGTAGCGGTGAGCTTTACCGTATAGGTGTCGTCTTTAGCGTAGGTATGGGCGGGGTTTTCGTCTGTTGAAGTGTTTCCATCTCCAAAGTCCCAAGCGTAGCTAGTTGCACCTTCAGACGTGTTGGTAAACGTTACTTTACCTGCCGTTTTTTCGTCTACTGCGAAGGTAAAATTCGCCACTAATTGGGTGCTCGTTCCTTCTAGGGAAATGGTCACCGTTCTTGTTTTCTCCGCCGATCCGCCTGCATTTGTGGCGGTGAGCTTTATCGTATAGGTGCCGTCTTTCGTATAGGTATGGGTGGGATTTTCTTCTGTGGATTTGCTTCCATCCCCAAAATCCCAAGTGTAGCTGGTGGCGTTTTTAGACGTGTTTTTAAAGGTTACCTCCCCTGCTGTGCCTTGGGTAAAGGTAAAGTCGGCGACTACTTGAGTGTCGACCGGGTCGACCTTATCATCTTTCTTGCAACTCCACAAAACAGCGGCTGCGCACAGGGCGGCGAGAAGAAAGGTTTTTGATTTGATTTGATTTGATTTGATTTGATTTGATTTGATTTGATTTGATTTGATTTGATTTGATTTGATTTGATTTGATTTGATTTGATTTGATTTGATTTGATTTGATTTGATTTGATTTGATTTGATTTGATTTGATTTGATTTGATTTGATTTGATTTGATTTGATTTGATTTGATTTGATTTGATTATCCACAAATTCAAAATTTTTCGTTTCGCTTTTTGCTGTATTAAGATTTTTCATTGCGATGTTAATTTTGTCGGGATTTATCATCTCTTTTTTTATTTATAATTAATTATTAATTTTTTAAAATACAAGAATAAGGGTAATGGATCGTATTTGCAAAAAAATTTAACAAAAAAAGATTTTTTATTGATGAGCGGGCTTGAAAACAATAAATTACTTTAACCCGTGGTGCATGGGCTTGCTCTTAAAAATTAGGTGAACGTATTTTCCAGGCGTAAATTCTTAAAATAAATTAGTTAGCCTGAAGCGTTTATTCATAGCGGGGAGCAAAAAGTTTACCATTCCGATCGATATTGGCATCCTTTAGTACACCTATCGCTGGTCATCGATCAATATCTAAGGTAGGCGGTGAGCCTGACGTTATCAAAGAGAGTCTCAAGAAATTTTTAATGAAAAAAGCTCCAAACCAATGAAGGGAGGAGCCTTTTTCATTTTTAACTTAAAAACTATTAGAAAAGAAAAACTAATAATTCAAAAATCGAAACTATGCGTTTGCACTCAAATCAATGCATTCGCAATCAAATCAGTTGTAAATGTACGACACTATTTTATAATGACCAAATTTCTGCTCCTTTAATATTTCAATAATCTGGCTTTCTGTGAATTGGGTCTTTTTTATGTCCAATTTTGACGAATAAATGCTATTTTTAATCTAATCGCTACTATTTATTTCTGAGGAAAATTTCAGTACTGTAGGAGATTCTTGGCTGAGGAATTTTCTGGATCTTCGTTTTTTTCAAGTTTGAATATATCCTTTCTTCTGTCTTTGAGGTTTCTAACACTTCCATGCTCATGAAGCTCAGTTAATAAACCTAAGTCCAAATCGGCAATCAAAATCATTTCAGTATTGGGTGTAGCTTCCGCTTTAATACCTGTATCTGGAAACGCAAAATCGCAGGGTGTAAAAACCATGGATTGGGCATACTGAATATCCATATTATGCACTTTTGGCAGATTACCTACACTCCCAGCAATGGCTACATAGCATTCGTTTTCGATGGCTCTTGCCTGAGCACAATTTCTAACTCTGGAATATCCATTTTGAGTATCCGTAAGAAAAGGTACAAAAAGGATATGAATGTCTTCATCAGCAAGTAGCCGTCCCAGTTCTGGAAATTCCACATCATAGCAGATTAAAATTCCGATTTTTCCACAGTCAGTATCAAAAGCTTTAATCTTTGATCCACCCTTTAGTCCCCATACTTTATCTTCATCTGGGGTTACGTGAAGTTTTTCATACCGTTCTACTGATCCATCCCGTTTGCAGAGGTAGCCAACATTGTAAAGAAACTCATCGATTATTTCTGGCATGCTCCCTGTGATGATATTGATGTTGTAAGAAACGGCCAGTTTTGAAAATCTACTCACAATTTCCATAGTATATCCCGCCATTTTCCGAATTGCCTCAGACTCAGATAGTTCATTGTATTTTGCCATTAGCGGTGCATTGAAGAACTCTGGAAATAGTGCGAAATCAGATTGGTATCCAGATACTACATCTACAAAATACTCGGCTTGCTGCATCACATCATCCAAATCTTTATAGGGGCGCATTTGCCATTGAATTAGCCCAAGACGTACAACCTTTTTGGTTGTTTTTGTCGCATCGGTTTCCTCCTCAAAATAAATATTATCCCACTCTAGCAATACCGCATACTCTTTTGAAGCTACGTCACCTTCTAGGTATCCTTTCAAAATCTTTGAAGGGTGAAAGTCGTTGGCCAGTTGAAAATCCAGTACAGGGTCGTGAATCTCTTTTTGCTTTACTTTTTCAATATATTGCTTGGGTGTAAGTTTGTCTTTGTGCTTGTGGTAGTTGGGGATTCTGCCCCCAAAGACAATGCTTTTCAGGTTTAACTTTTCTACCAGTTCTTTCCGATAATCGTATAGCCTTCGTCCGAGGCGCATCCCCCTGAATTCAGGCTTAATAAAAAGATCAATGCCATAAAGAACCTGACCATCTGGATTGTGAGTGCTAAATGTATAATTTCCTGTAACCTGCTTATAGGTATGCTTTTGCTGAGCGAGTTGTTCTGAGACAATAATGGCAAGTGCACAACCCGCAATCTTATCATTGACCTTAATAACGACCTGACCCTCTGGAAAAAGAGTGATCATTTTCTCAATTTCGTACCGTTGCCAAAAGTTATCTTCTACTCCTGTATAAGACGCTATCATGGCTTTTTTGAGTTCCTTGTAATCTGTGAGATTAAGGTAGGTAAGTTCAATATTATCAATTTCGATGTCCCCCATGTTGTAAAGGTAGATTTAAGTAGAAACAACAAAAAAGTCTAAATTCCACTAGTGAAAGGGCTAAATGATAGCATACCTTCGCTAATATGAAGCCTATACTGTTTATAGACCGAGATGGCACCATTATTCAAGAAACAGGTAATGAAAAAATTGAGACGATTGAGAAGCTTGATTTTTTGCCTGAAGCACTCTATTATCTAAAAAAAATCAAAGAAGATTTTAACTATCTCTTTGTGATGGTAACAAATCAGGATGGGTTAGGAACACCGTCTTTTCCAGACCATGAATTCTGGCCCGTGCATAATCTCATTTTGAGAATACTGGCTTCCGAGGGCATTTCTTTTTACGCAGTACACATAGATGAGCACTACGAAAAAGACAACCACCCCAATCGAAAGCCAGGAGTAGGTATGCTTAAAGATTACATGAACGGGGAGTATGATCTTGCTAATTCGTATGTGTTGGGAGATAGAGCCACGGATGTCCAATTGGCTGAAAATTTAGGATGCAAAGCAATCTATCTTTCCTCTGCTTATTCGAACTATACTACAGAGGCAGTTCTCAAACCAACGAGTTGGAAGGAGATTTATGAGTTTCTACTAAAAGTGAATATTTAACTTATTGAATATTGAAGATCCATAGCTCATCAGGGCAAAGACTTATATGTTAAAAAATGATTCTCTGCACTCCTTTCTGCCCCAGACTTATTCCGTGAGACAAACAGCCCAACTAACTAATAGAATCAGTAGGCGATATCCAGAAAAGATGATGTAATCAGTGATTGAGAAGTTCATATAATATCATTAGCTTTTACGATGTGACAGCCGCTAGTAATTTGTCTTGCAGCCTTCACAAACACTTTGGAATTTCTTTAAAATTTGTCTTTCAATAATTCTACACTCCTTTTTTCTTGCATCTTAGATATTAGGTTGGTTAGTGTTTTTCTTATCCACTACAAGAAACGACAATGCTTACCTAAAATGATAGTCACTTCCTAAGTTCAATTACGGGTACCTATTGTGCATTTATGAGGCTATATTGTCTATCAACTGCCGAAAAGGAGTTTATTAAGTGTTGAATACTGAAATATTAGAGAGATTTAAAGTGATGAACGCTCGACTACTTCAACCATTTTTTGTGATCGTAATTCCATCTATCCTATCTATAATTGGCGGATGCAGTTTTCAGGATAAAAAAGCTCCTGACGGAATGGTACTGGTTTCCATTGCTGGAAATGCGGATTCAAAGAAAGTACTGCTAGCAGACGAAACAGAAGTGACTAACCGCCAATTCCGAAGGTTCATTCTAGAAACAAGGTATATCACTACAGCTGAAAAGGACTTTACAATTCCGATATTCAGAAATGGAGAGACGATAGACTCTTTAATTCAAGCAGGGTCTCTGGTATTTAGACAAACGGAGGGGCCTGTTCCTCTCGACGACTACAGCCAGTGGTGGGAATTCAAACATGGAAGCTACTGGGCTGCACCCTTTGGAGAAAGTTCTTCCATTGAGGGCATATTAGATTATCCGGTCGTCCATGTATCATTTGAGGATGCGAAAGCCTATGCTAAATGGTCGGGCAAAAGACTTCCAACCGAAAGCGAATGGGAATACTTAGCTGCATCTGGCGTAAAACATGAGTTTGCATGGGGCAATTTACTGGCAGACGGATCAAGTTCGAAAGCCAACTTTTGGCAAGGCTTTTCCCCTTTGAGAACCGACTTGAAGATGGATACGAAGGGACAGCCCCTGTAAAAACTTATCCTCCCAACCTACTTGGAATATATGAGAAGAGTGGAAACGTCTGGGAGTGGTGTATTGATCTTTATTAATAGGTGTGTATCGGTCTGCAAAGATTTTTATGCAGCGACTGGTAATGTCTTTTTCCCCCTCACCTTTCAAATTAAAATAGGAATGATGCGTCAAATTAATAACAGTCGTACGGTCGGTAATGGCATGATACCTGATTTCAAGTGCATTGTCATCAGTGAGCGTATAGGTAACCAAAACGGATAATTCTCCAGGATACCCTTCTTCTAAATGAGGAGAAATATAGGTCAGCCTTAATGTTTGGCGAGCGTATTCATTCACTTCCCAAATGCGAGATTCAAAACCTTTATTTCCGCCATGTAAATGGTTACTTCCATTATTTGATGCAAGTTGGTAGTTCTTTCCTTTCAATTCTAAAAATAATGGGTGTGGAAGACCTACTTGCCACAAACCCATCCGACGTAGTAAACGTCTGGTAATTTGAGGCTTTTCCATTGCTAGGTCATGTTGCTCGGAAGGATCTGAAGGAAGGTGAAAGAGCATTGGAAGGCGATCCAGGATTCTAATCAACTTCCATTCTCCCTCCAAAATAGCGGTACTAATAGTGAATTTCCATAGCATTAAGTTGTATGGCCTATCCAATGCTTCAGCTTTCAAATAGGGTTATAAATTAACTCCGGTAAAATCCGTCGAACTGTACTTAACACCAGCCCATGATAGAAAAGTTGGAGTAATATCAAGAGCAGAAATAGCATTTGAGTAGAACATATTTTCAGGTAACTCCCTAGGCCAAGACATAATGAATGGAACCCTAATTCCACCCTCCAGCAGAATCCCCTTTTGCCCAAGATAGGGCGCATTGCAAGAAAAATTCTGATCGATAGGTTCTCCATTATCGCTCAGGAATACCACCACCGTATTTTCACGCACTCCTTCTCTTTCCAATGCATCAACGATTTTACCCACATTGATGTCAAGTCTATGAACCATTGCGGCATAGATCCTTCTATTTTCATCCTGAATATGCTCATAAAGTTTTACATCGTCCTGCGTTGCTTGCATCGGTGCATGCGGAGCATTAAATGAAGCATATAAAAAGAATGGTTCATCATTATGTCTTCTTATAAAGTCAACACATTCATCACCTTTATCATCGGTGATGTAGGTAATATCCTGTGGCTTCTTATAGTTAGATAGGATCGCAGCCTTTCTTCCTGATGAACTGGTATCTGCTTCAAAATAATCATGACCTCCTCCCAGATATCCCCAGAACTCGTC
Source organism: uncultured Ekhidna sp. (assembly GCA_964289745.1). Lineage (GTDB taxonomy): Bacteria > Bacteroidota > Bacteroidia > Cytophagales > Cyclobacteriaceae > Ekhidna. Next base: position 238,041 of record CAXYMM010000002.1, on the reverse strand, counting down.
AAAACCACGATTAAGCGGATGAAATTGTTGCTGATCTCCTAAATGCCACTTACCAATCAACCCTGTCACATAGCCTTCCTCTTTGAGTAGTGTTGCAAGTGTTTTTTGATCTAGCGGCAACCCAGCAAAACTCCGATCAAATCCTGGGGTGTTCTTAGAAAGGTTATTATCGTAGCCAAACTCAACTTGATTTTTTCCCGTAAGCAATCGCGCTCGAGAGGGACTGCAAACCGCAGAAGACACATAAGCCTGCTTGAATATGATTCCGCTTTTTGCAAGCGCATCAATGTTAGGAGTAGAAATTTGCTTACTCTCATTCATACTCAAATCGGCATATCCCAGATCATCTGCAAGTATGATAATGAAGTTTGGCTTTTTTTATCTCCTCCAAACTCCTGCGCATCAATTGAGCCAACTCTTGGGGGGAAAATGGCAGTCCAGATCAATAAGAATTGAAAGATTAAAGAAAACTTCACCATATTATCTCCAGGGATTCTTTCATAATCAAGCCCATCAAGTGAATAACCAATTTCACCACTCCACGTACCACACCAAATTGCTCCATTGGAATCCTTAATAACAGCTTGCACGTTGTTATCGGGAAGATTTATCTTATTATTGAGTTGATTCGCCACATATGAGATGGCACGTTTTGGACTCAATTTCACCACTCCTCCATAGCCTGTAGCCACCCAAACCTGATCATTAGCATCTATATGAACATCTAGTACGACTTCATAATTTGTATTCAGCGCATAATGATCAATCAAAGAGAATTTTTCAATTTTCTTTCTATCAGGTGAACTCACGTGCAACCCTTGATTCCATGAACCGGCCCATATCCTTCCTTTCTCATCTACATTGACTGCATTGATCCCTTTCAATCCCAGTCTCTTACTTTCTTCAAGTTCCTTTACTTCGTAGTTATTAACTTGAAAAGAAAAAATACCTTTAGAAGGCCCAAGGAGTAGTTCTTTTCAGAGGCTATCGTAGTGGAGTGCCATTCCTGCACCAATAGGTACAGATAAACTTATTAATCTGTCTTCAGATGGGTCATATTTATGAATCAAATTGTTTGCAACGCCCCAAACATTACCAAAATCATCAACCTCTACTTCTTGAATTATTTTATTCGGCAAAAAAGAACGTTCGAGTTCATAAGTCTCTGAATTTAGCTTGAAGAGTCCCATACCCCAGATGGCTATCCAGATATTTCCTTCTGTATCCTCGACAATATCTGTGATCCGAATAGCAGTCTTATGACTTTCAGGATCTAGCTCATGGCTAAAGTTGATAAACTCATCTTTTGCTTGATTGTACCTTGAGACACCTCCGCTTTTTGTACCCACCCATATAAACCCTTTATCTGTCAATAAAAATAGTTTCAATGTTTTCGTTCCTTAGTCGCTGATATCTTTTCTCCGGACGAAAAACTTTGAAGTGACTTCCGTCATATCTATTTAGTCCTCCCTCTGCCGCAAACCACATCATTCCAAATTCATCTTTTGCAATCTTAGAAACGTAGTTATTTGAAAGACCAACTGATATGTCTACATACTGACGATAGTAATCAACAGAGATGTGTTCATATTTAACTGATTTAGAGCTTGCTTTGTAAGTGGACAGGAAGGCTGAGAATGCCACTATTAAGTAACTATTTATGAAAGTAGGTATTCTCTTAATGCTGATCATATCCTGATTTAGGCAGGTACTAATTTATTCTATGCAGAATTCAAATAGAACTTCATTGAATTAACTTGTTTTTTTATTCATCAATGATATTTTCATTTTAGCATTTACTCGTGAATCCACCATCATATCCCGAAGCTGATTTTCCATCTCTTCAACAACTTTAGGATAATCATTGGCTACATTTATTGCCTCGTATGCATCCATTTCTAAATATGGATCATGACTTCCCAACAACTCTTTCGCAAAATCCGCATAACCATCATCGAGTACAGGTCCACTATCACTAGTGAAGATTATAAGTGTATTTTCCAAAAGGTTTAGCTTCCTCAGCCTATTAACTATCTGACTAGTCATCCACTCCATCTGAACAATGGCATCTCCTCTAGGTCTCATATTACTTTCGCCTTGGAACTGCTCATTTGGAAGCCTGGGGACATGTATATCATGAAAAGAAAAGAACAAAAAGAAAGGATTTTCTTGGTTTTCTTCGGTAAAGGAGATTGCTTTTTCAGTAAAGACAAATGGAAAGTCTTCGTCTTTCCAATAAGCTTCCTCACCTCCAATCATTGCACCAATTCTACCAACGCCGTTTAACAGTGTCTGGCTATGCTGTTTGTCCGACACATATCGTGCGTTCTCTTTTGTAGCTTGCTCTTGGCCTAGATTACGACTGTAAGAAACCTGCAATGGAACCTTCCCATCAAGATTAATAACCTCGTGATTCTCCAAATACACTGTTGGGACACGATCGCCCGTCGCAGGCAACAAAAAGCTATAGTCAAAGCCAATTTCGAGAGGACCAGGAGACACTTTTTCATTCCAGTCTACATCTCCGTTCCCTAAACCTAAGTGCCATTTACCAACCACGGCACTCTTATAATTAGCTTTTCTTAATATCTTAGGTAGGGTAAGTTGAGAAGTATCAATGAGCAATGGGGCATCTCCAGACAGGATAGCTACCTGATTTCTAAAAGCATACTCCCCTGTCAAAAGTAAATATCGAGAAGGGGTACAAGTGGCTACTGAACTATGAGCATCTGTAAACTTTATTCCATTCTCAACCAAAAAATCGACATTTGGCGTCTTGACTCCCTTTGCACCATAACTGCTTAGATCTGCGTACCCTAGATCATCGAAATAAAATAAAACTATATTAGCTTTCCCCGATGGATCATTTCTAGTAGAAGATGTTGATTCTATCGAACATCCCGCTATTACAAGAAGTAATTGTAGTAGTGCGCAATGTCTCATGATGATTTTGTTTTTGCTTATAAGAAAATAAAACCATCCCGTAAAAGGACTCAATACAATTTCGAAATAGTGGGGCATATTTGGCAAGTAGTGGGGCATATTGGTCATATCAAAATTGATATTGAAATAGGTTTCTAGACTATAGTTTCACGTTCTAATGACTTCAACAAAATATCATATCCATTCTCTTCTTTTGCATAGAAATTGCTTCAGATTATCTTGACTTATCTTGGATAGATTATCAATCGTTACAATCTCATATCTTTCGAAGAAATACCAACAGCGTTTTACACTAAATAAGCTTGATTCCTAATGCTTCAGTCTGAAAATTCTAGTATCATCCTAAGCAAATCTTCTTAATAGAGCTCCCTATTATCAAACAACGATCGTGCTATTTGCGGACTGCTTGCAAGCTGTCAATTATCGTATTTTGATAATTCCAAGTAGAGTTCGATTCCTTACTGGAGTTGAACCATAAAATAGAAAGCGGTCCTAATTGTTGTGCCTATGTTGTACCCATTCAATAAAAAAGGCAGCCACTTTTTCGTAACTGCTTGATTCTCTCAAGTAGCTCCATGAATTCAAATATCGAACCAATTAGTAGCTGATTTTCAGAAAATATATGATTTAAAGCGTGTATTCACGGTTCAGGCGTACTACGTGGAGGATAACAGAAAGGTCGTTAATTTTAAAACAGCTACTTAATAGATAATCAATATCCCTGAACTAATAAATGAGTATGAGTAAGAGAAGTACTAGGGAAGTAATAACAAAGAGAGTAGCAGAAATATCTACTATGTTACTCAATGGAGAAAGTAGGGAGAGAATATTACATTTTAGTACGGCTAATTACGGAATAAAAGAGCGTATGACAGAGAGGTATATTGCAAAGGCTCAGTTATTCATTGAAAAGTCAGTTGAGAGAAAAGTTGAGTCTGACTATGCCAAAGCAATAAGACGATTAGAGGAGCTGTACAGGCTCTCAATGAAGAAAGAAGATATTAAAACTGCTTTACTCATAAACAAAGAACTAACCCAACTACAAGGGCTACACAAAATCAAAGTGGAGAATTCAGGAAATATAGAATTTGTAAGTAATATACCAGACTAATGAAAATTGAATATACTGAACATTGGGCAAGTCCCCAGACCTTGCAGATGCTCTATGCTATGCCAACTGGGCAAAAAACAATTATGACATTTCGGATTATTGGTTGCCTATTTGTGGAGGGGTGTAGAATTTCAAAGGGGGGGTACTTCTCTGTAAAACTATACCCCCAGTTTCTCTATACAGCAGGGGTTTTAGACCCAATTTTACAGTATAGTAGTAAAACAAAATGGCAGTTCTCTTATGTGGTAGAGAAAATTTAAAAATAAAACAGTCATAATTATTGCATTATATTACAACTTTATGCTGTCTTTGCAGTATGAATTTTGAGGTAACATATTTACTTGAAGTTAGAGACTTTTTTAGGAAAATTGACCCCCATGCGACTAAAAAACTTATTGAATTAGGCATTTAATACATACGAATAATTTGGTAAGGTTGAGGACGTCTTTGCACCATTCTTATCAAGAGGTTTTCAAAGATATCCTCTTTCATAAAAGAGCGATTAAACCGATAAACGTATTGATCGATGTATGCTTGCAGGTTCCTTACCGAATGGTGTATGCCTCTCAGCCAGGCTTTGAACATCATAATAGCCCGATGCATCTCGGGGAAATTTTCGCCTTTAGTCCCACTATTTTCTTGAACAAGGAATGGAAATGCTTTTTTCAGGGGCTTGTAACCTGTCCAACCATCGGTACGGATCAAAGATTTGGGACAGACATGTGCCTCAAAGAGTTGTTTTAATGAATCGCTGCTACCGTCGGTGATCACCTTACCATACATTCTGGAAATACCCTTACCGCTCTTACGTTCTATGGCAATAGCCATGAGCTTTTTTCTCTTATTCTGCCTTCCACGAGTGTTTTTATCCTCTCCACCTACTACTGTTTCGTCTACTTCCACTAATCCTTTCAGTGGATGCTGTCCACTACTACTCATCGCCTTCATCACTTTTTGTTGAAACAGCCAACAAGTCTTTTGACGTAGTGCCAGTTTCCTGCTCAACTCAGTACTGGCTATCCCTTTCTTATTAGTAGACATGTAGTAGATGATGTAAAAGGCTTTCAGCAAAGGAAATTTAACTTTATGGAATAAGGTACTACTGGTAGGAGATGATTGATACTTACACTTGGTACACTGACGGGAATAAGGACGACTACCTCCACAATAGCGATTGTTGCCACAACGCTCACACACAAAACCGTTAGGCCATTTAAGGCTGGCCAGATAATCCATGCAGGCTTGGTCATTGGGAAAACGTTGCTGAAACTCGAAAATACTTAGGCTTTTATACTTTTGCTCCATGAAAAATCTATGTTTATTAGTTTTCACTAAGATAGTTAGTATTTTCTAAATGCCTACTTCAAAAAACTTATTTACAATATCAATAAAGCAAAACAGGTTAATGATATTTCAATTTTCAAGAAATTAAAGAACTCTGAAATATGGGAGTTTAGAGCTAAAGTAAAAGGAATACAATACAGATTATTTGCTTTCTGGGATACAGATAAAGAAGCTTTGGTTATCTGTACTCACGGCATAGTAAAGAAAACTCAAAAGACCCCTAAAAAAGAGATTGATAAAGCAGAACAAATAAGAAAAAAGTATTTAGAATTATAAAAATATCCATTATGAAAACAGTATCAAATGAACAAATATTAGATGAGTTTATGGGTAAGAAAGGCACTAAAGAAAGAGAAGCGTTTGAAAATGAATTAAAAGCAGACGTATTAGCCTTTAAGCTTAAAGAATCGAGAAAGAAAAAAAATTTAACCCAACAACAACTGGCTAAAAAGGCAGGTATGGGTAAAGCAAATTTCAAACATTGAAAATGGGAAGTTTAATTTGACCTTATCCAGTATGAACAAAATAGCTGATGCATTAGGGTCTAAACTAAATTTTGATTTGCAACCATGAGAATAATAAAAATATTTTAAAAAAATAAAAAGTATGAAACAGAAACATCCACAAGGCTAAAAGTTAAAGATGTTAAATTCGACTCAGCCATTTTTAAAGCAGATACAGGTGATATTGACGACCCATATTATTTTGAGGCTAAGGCTTGGTTAAATGTTACATTTCAAACCCCTGAAGAATTTACCTTATTTGTAAAGGTTGAGGAAGAAAGTCAGTCAGGTGGAAAAAGTAGTGTGGACGATTTCATAAAAGAGTGTTTAAGCGAATGGAATCAAAGGTGGAAAGAAGGAACTGAATACCCACATAATTATTTAAAAATCAGTATTAATTTTAACCTTGATGACCGAGAAAATTTATTCTAATTATACTAAAAATCAATATTGATCTAAACAATCAGAAAAATAGAACTGCAATAAAAACCATTTTACATTAACCATTAAATAAATATCCAAAAACTCTTTCAAGAACTAAATCAATATCAAAAAGAGGAGAAAGAGAACCATTGAAAAACTGTGGATTATTACAAAAAACATACTGACTGCATAAAGTTGAAGATTGAAGTCAATAATAATGCTCCAAAAGACGTTCTTGCATCTACTGGAGATTTAGAGATTTACAATTTATATGGAGATTTAGAAGAAGTAGAAGAAGAAATTTCATTAGAAATTGAACAAGAACAAAAAGATAATAAAATACATAGACTTAATTCACTACTAAATAAGACAAAAGAACTCAAAAATAGAGTGAATGAATATGCTGAAGATGATATGTTAGATATGATGTATCCGAATAAAGAGGAGGGTGAAGAATACGAATTTGATGATTAAAAATAATACTTATGCCTTATGCAAACAGAAGCACAAATAAGAAATAAATTAGTCAAAAAAATCCTTGAGATACCTGCAAAGGAACTCAAACCATTATCAGAATTTGTGTCTCAGTTGGAAAGGGGAACAAAAGATAACCAAGCGAATATATTATCTTTTTCAGGGGCTTGGAAAGATATTGACAATGATGTTTTTGAAGATTTGACAGATAACCTCAACCAAAACCGACAAAGCCAAAGAAACCCCATAGATGGATAAGGTTTTAGTTGATACCGATATTCTTTCATACTACCTCAAGGGAGATGTTAAGGTAAAAGAAAATGTAAGAGAGTATTTGGGAGTTTTTAATGAGGTAGATATAAGCATTATTTCCCATTTCGAGATAACAGGGGGCTTATTGGCAAAAGATGCTAAAAACTAACTGAAAGTTTACACTATTTTTATATTCCAAAATAATATTGTACCACTTACCAACAAATCCGTTGAAATATCAGCTAAGTTATACGGGAAACTCAAAAGAACGGGCAAAATAATAGATAACATTGATTTACTCATTGCAGGTATAGCCATTGAAAACGAAATGACTTTAATAACCAATAATGAAAGTCATTTTATGCGTCTTACTGAAATATCCGATTTGAGAATTGCCAACTGGAAAACAGGTTGGACAGATGAACAAATGATATAAATTCTCTCCACTCAAGTAACTTTAGAATTAACTTAAAAATGATTCCAAAAATTTACATTGATGTAAATTTTAGTTGTATCTTTGCATTATAGAAATTTTTAATAGCTATGGCAAAGGACAGGAAACGCAAATACTTTTGACGGATTATTTAAGATAGAACGAGGCTTAGAGTTTTACTCTGCCTTAAATGCCTACACTCAAAAAAAAGAGAATAAACCGTTTTGGGATTTTTTTAATACTCGTCAATACCGCATATCCGATAAAGTCATTTCTTCAAGGGTAATGAACCATTGGCAAAAGGAAGGCTTATTGCCAGACGGTTGCCAAGTGGAGGGGCAGAAATGGAGAAACTTTACTTTAATAGATTTAATTTGGATAGCCATAGTTAAAAATCTACGAGGCTTCGGTATTTCAATAGCCCTAATTCAAAAAGTAAAAAAGAACTTCAATACCACTTACGGAGAATGTGTATTTGCTGAATTGCAATTTTATTCTGCATTGGCATTCTTTCAGAAAAGACCTTGCGAGGTGCTTGTTTTCAATCATACAGAGGGGGACGTTGGAACAGTTGCAGAGGTAGCTACCCAATACGAAATAGAGGAAACAAAGAGAAATCAGGGGGGCTTACCTCTTCATATCAGCATCACATTAAACGGGCTTGTTCAAAGCATTTTTCCTGATAAAGACTTACGCCCCCTTTATGATAATTGGGTTGATTTAGACGAGAAAGAAGCGGAGGTTTTGAGTAAAATAAAGACAGGGGATTATGAAGAAGTGGCTTTGTCTCTTGAAAATGGAAAGGTGGTAAAACTCAAAGGGAAGTCAAGGAGAAATAAAAATAAATTGCACGAATTACAAAAAGAAGGGGGCGACCAAGATTTGATTGTAAAAATGAGGAACGGTAAAATAAGCCACCTTGAACAAACTAAAATTGAAAAGTTATGAATAAGAATATAATACTAAGTTATTGGATTGATTGCGCACGGGTTACATACTCAGAAGTTCTGAGGGATAACCGCATCGTGAAAGCAAATGCTATCATTAGAAAAATGCAGTCAAGTCCTTAGAAAGAATGGTAAAGATTATTCAAATGAGGAAGTTAAAGCAATCAAGACTTCATTTTATCATTTAGCAACTATGAATGAATGGCAGCTTCAACATGAGTTATCCAAAAAATTCAGAGAAGAAAAATTCTTATTTGAAAACTGCGAATATAATTTGGTGCTTTGGGAATTAATGTTCCCATCTTGGGAGATAAACGACAATAGAAAAAAATGGGACGAACCTTCTATTGATTTCATTTTCTATTCAGAAGAAAAAAATGAATTTTTGTGTGTAGAATTAAAGGATCAGATTAAAGGGAAGAAGAATTTACTATCTGCTTATTATCAAACAACACAAAGAACGATACTATTCACTAAGCAATATAAGAAAAATAAAATGATACAAGCTAGAAATTTATGCTTTGAAAGTGCCATTGATGAAAGAGGAGGAATTACGGAAAATCAGTATAAAATTAATTTTAGAGAAAATCCCATTTTTAGAAGGGTCTTAATGGCTTACTCATTTCCAAATAACCTGCAAAAACTAATTGACCTTTGGAATAATTGTAGCCTTGAAAGATTAAAACACGAGAGTAAAGAATATTCAACTACCAAAGAAATAGATAGATTTAACCAACTTACCCAAAAGCAGTTTTTATTGTTAAATCAACCTCTTTCAACTATTAAAGTTAAAGAATACTATCTCAAAAAATAGTTGAAGGGTTACACGAAGCTATTATTAGTGAGGAGGTATTTTTGGAATGTTCAGGAGTTTTTAGATGGTAGGAAAAAGAAAAGTAAGCCCAGAACTACCAAAGACGAACGGCTACCTTTAAGAGGTTTTTTGGAGTGTTCAGAGTGTGGCAATATCCTAACGGGAAGTTTTTCAAAAGGGAGGACAAAGAAGTAAGGGTATTACCATTGTCAAAGAGGTTGAAGGGAAAGGCACAAATCAGAGGAAACCAACCAAGATTTTATCAATTATCTCAACAGTTTTGAAATAAAAGATGAAGTACTAAGCCTCTATTCTTTGGTATTACAAGATGTATTTGGCAAGGACAAAAAAGAAAGAGAAAAAGAATGCAACCAAATAGATAGCTTGGTTGAAATACAGCATAACAAATTTAGATGCTTTATTGGATAAATACACGGACGATTTGCTCACTCAATCAGACTATGAGCAAGGCAAAAAAGGATGTGAGGAAAAAATTCACTCCTTACAATCTCAAAAGCAGGAATTGGAATTAGAGCAAAAGGATTTTATGAGTACCGTACAATACAGTTTTGGATTGCTCAAAGATTTGCCCAAGTATTACCAAAAAGCACCTATTGAAGTCAAGCATAAAATAATGGGTTCGATATTTTCTGAAATATGGGTGTATCAGGAGAAAAATTATTAAACCGCCCAAGTGAACTAAGCATTAGCCCTTATTTGCATTAATATCAACGATTTTGGTGAGGTAAAACAAAAACGGACTACCAAAAAGATAGTCCGTTTATTTTAGAGTAGCGGGGAAAGGACTTGAACCTGCGACCTTCGGGTTATGAGATTTGACATAAGTGGCACAAAACATCTCAAAATGTCTCTATTTGATAAATAAAGGCACTAATAATAGTCATCCTAAACCATCTAAACCCATCCTAAACCGCTAAATGTTTTTACAATGTTTTTACAAATTCATCTAAAATGTGAGTATCTTTATGTAAAGAAAAACACTCATAAATATGGCTTCAGCAAAGCTGGTTATGTGGAAATATCGTAAAAAAAATGATGGCTCCTGCTCTCTTGCTGTACGGATTATAAAAGATCGAAAGACTCAGTATGTTCATACAGGCATGAACAGCAAAGCCATGACGTAACCCTATGGCACAACTTCGTATTCCTTTTATATTGGCGGCTTCCATACAGTCTTTTATTCGCCTAGAAGCAGTACGAAGAGAAAACCACCATAAACTCTCGTCTAGTTGCAATTTTTCAATGAAGTACTTCAAACCCTTCAACAAACAATCAGGAATTGGAATTTCACGGAAGATACCTTTCTGGCGTTTTTTGAGACTTTCAATAACCACAGTACCATTCGATAGGTCGATGCTATCCTTTTTTAAATTGTGAATCTCCGAAATACGTGCGCCTGTATAGTAAATTAATTGGCAGAAAAGTTTGACCTCCGTCAATTGCCTTTTGGTAACTTCTAAGAATCTAAACCGCTCTTTTTGATTGAGATATTTCCGTTGACGTGTTTTATCGTGCAGCGATAGTGAGTTTTTATACATAATTACTCCTTTCACACTGTAACTGTCCGAGTATTAGGTATTCTCGGACAAAAAATCAAGAAAAAAAGTGGCATTTAGTATGAAGAACTTAAAGAGAACCCTTTGAAAGCTAATTATTGTATGGGTGGTGCTTTAAGTAAAAATCATGATTAAAAACAAATGGTTTTTTATCATCAATTCTAAATGAATTGATTAAGTCGCCTTTTCTTGTCATAATATCGTTGCAAGATTCATGAAGCAACTCATACAATTGCAGCCCTTTTTTTGTAAAAACATTATTTAAGTTAAGAATCTGATGAAGACCGGTTAGATGTCGATCCTGATTATCACTTAATCTGCAAAGTATTTCATGCTGATTGATCCCATAAAAAATTTGTTTGTCGTATAGGCGTTCCAGATAAGTTCCTATCATAGCAGTTTCATGTAAACCATGCAGTGCGTTAAAAAAAGTTCGCTGTTCGTATTGATTTCCATTCAAATCTTTCAAGGGAGTATTTATATCAATTTTAAAGTAGTCATTTGCTTCTGTTGTAATAGAATTGAGTATGTTATGATCGAACTGATGTGCTAATTCAACAAAGAAAAAAATTTCACAATTATCTTCCCATACGCTAAAGAATCCTACTCCATGTATTGGTTTAGCAGCAAATGATCGAACGTTATTGTTATTAAAAAGCACTACCATTCTTCCTACATTTCGAATCAGGTTATGGTGCTCTTTAAAATGTTGTTGATTTATTTCGAATGCCTTATTCAGAAAGCTAATTTTAGTGTTGACAGTATTTTGTATTTCAACCTTCTCGATCTTTTCATTATTTGCGTTTTTAAAAAAGGAATCTAAAGGGGTGATATTTTGAGGCAATACTAGAATTTCGGTGTTTTCAATTTCTTGTAAGGTATTTAGTTTGTAATCAACCTTTTTCCCTTTAAAATCTAAGTTGAAATTACCTTCTTTATCACTAACTAAGTCAATAAATGATGTACCAGTCTCTTCTAGCAACTCAAGAAAACCAATATTTGGTAAATACACATAATTGTTCTTCTCGATAAAAACATTGATCCGCTCTGGTTTTGAATCTTTACTTAAATATCCATAGAGGATCTGGTCTAAACTGTAGGTTTTACATAGCCCTTGCAGTTTAGTGAAAAGTAGCGGTTCTAAAAAAATTGAATCATTGTAAAAATCCAACTTTTCAAAAAGCGACTGACTTTTCTCATGGAGTAGCATTTTTATAACATCCGCAAGTGTCTCCTGACTAATTTCTAACTCTGGAGAGATAAACTTTACAAGTTCATCAAAAGTATTTATCGTATTCATAAAAAAACCGCTAGCTTGAAGGCTAACGGTAAACTTTTGAAATTTTCACTTTCTTACTAAGCCTCGCCTTCGCATACAATATCCCTTGATGTACAACCTCCTCCAGTTTGTACTGTAGTGTAACAATGACAATCTCCTAGTATTCCACCAGCAATTCTCTCTATGTTTCTTGAAACATTCTGACCTTTGAAATCTTCTAAACTTAGTCTTTTTGTATTCTTCATGGTAAAATTCAACCTTTATTTACATTCTAAAACTTCTTGAATACAAACAGTTCTACCTCAACTATCGGTATAACATCCGTCTCCGTTACCACCAACATGGCAGTCACCTAAAATACCTCCGGCAATCTTTTCCAAACTTTTTGAGAAATCATGCTCATTCTTAAAATCATCTAATTGTAATCGCATACTTTTTTTCTTTAAATACAATGAAATTAGTTATCTATACCTTTAATCATCGTATTTTTTTTTTTTTGATCTCCCTTTTAAAAATTTGATCGTCTAGTTCCGTGTAAGGGTCATGAACCTTGTATCCATCATCGTAATACTTGATGGCTCTATTGAAACTTTGAGTAGCTTTATTCAAATCTCCTAGTTCTACAAAAGCTAAACCTTTATAGTAAGAAGCTTCCGCGACAGGGTTGTACTCAAGCTGTTTATCAAATAAGCCGATAGACTTCAGATACTTTCTCTTGTCTAGATATAAGGAACCTAGATGTAAGTAATCATAAGCACCAACAAAGAACTGTTTATCTGAAACCTGAGCCTCAATAATTGAAATTGCTTCATCCAAATTCCCTAGTCCTTTATAGCAAAGTCCCTTAATTATTTTGAGATGATATCGACCATCACCTGTCTCACCAATATCATCAGCTCGCAATAATTCTAATTTTTCAATGTCTTCAAGTGTCGCACTGTAATTTCTCAAAAAGAAATAGTGATACCATGCCCTCCAACCCAAATGTTTATTGGGTTCTAGTTCGACGGCTTTATTGATAAGGTGGTACCATTCCTCAATCAAACCTCTTTTGGCAAAAGGGACGGATTTTTCGAAGTAAGAGTAGTCGAATGTAGAGCATAAATTTATTGAGTTATTGAAATGCTCTTGAGATTTTTTACTGCCCTGAGAATAGCTTACTGCTATTTCTGCTTCTAGGCATGCTTCGTAACAGAAAGCGTCCTGTTGATAAACCAAACAATTTGGTTGAGCATTTAATCTTTCGAAAGGAAATAGAGAGGTTAGAGAAAAAAGCAAAGAAAAACAACTACGGTAAAATGTGACTAATTGTTCCATTTTCAATCTTTATAGTTAGGTATTGGTAGTAATCGTATTTCAAATCGTTCAATATACCAGGTTTCCAACCATCTAATGATCTAGTTATACTGAGTAATTGAGAGATTAATTTTGGATCAAAATCATATGGTTTATAGGTGCTATCAAATTGATATATGCGAAACCTCCCTGAAACCCCTTCGCAGTTTACAAATAAAGCGTATTGTAATATATCCGTTTTGATCGTCCGAGAACTTTGAAAAATTCTGTAAGAAGAGATCTCTAATTGCAATCTTTTCCCCTTGGTAGTTGACTGCTTTTCCAAAATTGTAATACTGAAGTATTTTTTTCTCGTTGCAAATCTTAAAGTCAGGATCATCAATAGACTTATCAAAGTCAATTTGTCCGACATCACCGGTAACTTCTTTGACCAAAACATCTTGGTTAGTGGCGTTTACTCCACACCCTAATAAAAGCAGTACGAATATTATAAGTGTATAATTATTAATCTCTTTGAATGTCATGATCTACTTAATATCGCTTCAAACTTATTAAATAAGCGAAACAATAAACTACGGTTCTCTGTAACTACTTCTCCAATACCATAGAACTCACTGGACTCCGGCAATACTTCGTCGAAAGTAGTTTTGAGTTCAGAAGGTATTGCAACGGTCAATAGATACTTTTGATCCTTTGGGACTAATGAAATTTTATCGACAACACCTTCTATCGCTCCGTATCTTTCGTACGGGAAATTCTTAAGTTTAATTTTTACTCTCTGCCCAACTCTTGCCTTACCAGCCCCTTCTAAAGGCAAATAGACTCTAGCTACTTTGCTTGATTCTTCTTTAGATACACTCATAAGAACTGTATTTGGCTGAATTGTTTGACCCACTTCTACGGCATCAAGAAAAGATATCCTGCCACTAATTGGGGTATGTAATAAATAAGTATTGAGCCATGTTTCAACTGCAATTTGAAGCCGCTCGAACTTCAGTGGTAGATTGATCTCAGAAGACCTTAAAGCATCGTATTCTAGCTGGATTAAATTTGAAATTTCCACTCGAAGCCTTTCAAGTTCTCCTTTCAAATTCCAAATATCGACATCCAACGATTTTAGTTCTCTTGATTTGGCTATAAGTAAAATCTTATTTGCATCTAAATCCTTCTCTGACAAAACTTTTTCTTCAAATAAAAATTTATTCCGATTGTATTCTTTTTCGATCAGTTCATATTCTTCTTTTATTGCTCCTTTCACTAAAACAAGCTCATCTATTGTTTCTTGCTTTATATAGATTTATTTTTCTAAAGCTTTAATTCTCTCAGCATGAGAATTCTTCTCGGTCAAGAACTTATAATTAAGATAGAAATTCAATAGATCATTATAACCCTCTCTAATTTCTCCAAGCTTCAATGAATTCGAAATAACAACTAAGCTATCAAGATTCATTTCATCAATTCTCATTGAGTCAATGAGCTTTTTTATTCTAAATATGTCTTTATAGTTAGCAGTTGATTCAAATACTATAAGTGGCTGACCTATTTCGGCATAACTATTTTCTTCAATAAGAATCTGACTGATTTTACCGCCTTTTTGTGGTGCCAACCTAATAGGTAACGTTTCTGAAGTTATGTAAGCTTCACCAACTAATACATCTGGGTATCTTATAAGGTAGATTAGCAAAATAGAACTAAAAACAAAAAAGAGAATAACAACAGTGCCCCACATTGTAATCCATGGAGGATCCTTCTTTAGTACATCCCTAATTAGTTCACTGTCTTCATGGATTTGTTCAATATCAAGATTGTTATTCTCCAAGCTCCAGTTGGTTAGATATTAGTGAAAAATATGATCCTTTTGATTCAATTAGTTCCCTATGAGTACCTTTTTCAACAATTTCACCATTCTCGAAGACAACTATTTGATCTGCATTTATAACTGTACTAAGACGATGTGCTACAACAACAGTTGTTCTGTTTTTGAGGAACTTTTCCAGATTATCAACAATGGTCTTTTCGTTTTTTGAATCTAATGCGCTTGTTGCTTCGACTAAGAAGATAAAGTCCGGATCTTTGTAAATTGCCCTAGCAATTAAAATTCTTTGTTTTTGTCCGCCACTTAGTTGTATACCATTTGCGCCTATTCTTGCGTTTAAACCACCTGGTAATTTTTTAATGAAATCCTCCGAATTTGAGAGCTTGACTGCTAAAGATAGTCTTTGCTTGTCGATAAGCCCTTCTGAGTCTGATTCAGTAATATTTCTTACAATAGTATCACCAAAGATGAATCCATCTTGCATAACTACTCCGCATTTTTTCCGCCACTCTCTCACAGAATAGTTAGTCAGCTTCTCTTGGCCAAGAGATATACTCCCAAAATTCGGCGTGTAAATCATCAAAAGTAATTTAAGAAATGTAGTTTTCCCGCTACCGCTTGCCCCCACTATAGCTGTCACTTTTCCACGTGGGATGCAAAGGTTTAAGTTCTTCAAAATCATCTCTGATGACTTTGTGCCATATCGAAAACTAACATCTTTTATGTTGATATCTTGATTTTGTGGGATTTCAATCGATTTACTTGTGTCATTCTGAGATTCATCCGTCTCGTCAAAGATCTCAGAAATTCTATCTAAGCTCAACTTGGCATCTTGCCCCTGTTTTAATATGAGGATAAAATTTGATAATGGAACATTTAATTATCCAATAATATATTGAATAGCCAACATCATTCCGAGACTTAATTCTCCAACTACTACTAATTTCGCAGCATAGAATGAAAGGATAATGTTCTTCAGTTCATTGATAAAGTTACCTCCTGACTCTTGTAGTTGCGATAACTTCATTCCTCGAAGAGAAATTTGATATAACCGAGATCTAATTGCCTCCCACTCCCATCTTCTTCGTATTTCGGAGTTGTTGAGTTTAATTTCTTGCATACCGTAGATCAATTGAATCAGGTTACTTGAATTACCAGCGTTTTCATCAAATCTTAGAAAATCTATCACTTTTCTTTTTTTAAGAAATGCAACAACCCAAAAGATATATAATGAAGATCCGAGCAAAAAAATGAGAAAAATCTTAGTGCTGTAAATAGCCAGCACGATTGAAAATATTGTAAAGGTTATCAAAGAGAAAATTGAGCTGAAAGATGTAGAGGAAATGAAGTTTTCAACCTTAATATTATCCTCAATTCTTCTATATAAGTCCCCAGGCAATCTACTATCAAAAAAACTAATCGGCATTCTCATCAGCTTCTTCAGATAATCTGAAATTAATGTAATATTTATCCTAGAACTTAGATGAAGTAAGAGCCATCCTCGAATTATTCTTAACCCTGATTGAGATACAAACAGTACCACTTGTGTACCTAACATAAGGTAAATAAAATCGAGGTCTTCATAGTTAATTCCAAAATCAACAATAGCCTGTGTTAAAAAAGGAAAGATTAATTAGATTATACTACCTAAAAATAAACTTATAAGAATTTGTCTACTATATTTAGTGTAAGGTTTAAAGTATTTAACTAAAAATGAGAAACCCTTAGTAGGCTTTCTATTAATGTAATTCTTCTTAAAGAATTCAGGAAGAGGTTCTAATAGCAGAACAGCACCTTCTTTCTCATTTTCTTTCTTTGAGTATATCCAATTTTTTGAAAAGTCTTCATGCGAATACTTTATTACTCCAAAGAGAGGATCAGAAACAATTATATGCCTTTTTGTTATTTTGAAAATGGTAATTAAGTGTCTTTTTCTCCACTGTACAATGCAAGGAAGTGGAACATCTTGCTCCAAAGTTTTAAAATCTACTGAAACACCCAAGGATTTGAATCCAATTTCTTCTGCAGCATCCGATAACGCCTGAAAAGTCACCCCCCCTTTTGTTCTCTTACATTTATTCCTTAAATCATTTATATCTAAAGTTTGCCCATAATATTCAGCAATCATTTTAAGACAGGATGGGCCACAATCTGATTGATCAGTTTGTCTGTGAAATGGGTACTGTCTACTTAAAAGTTTAGCTGATTTTCTAAAGACCAAATTCTTAATTGGTTCGAATGATTAATTTAAAACAATATTTCAGAGCTAACCAAAAAAAGTGATAATTTGTAAAAAAAAGTAATTGGAGATGAAAAATATTGTGATAACTGTTTTGGCTGTGTTGAATATTATTGTAATTATTTATCTAGTAAGTCTAATAAAAACTAATGAAGAAACTATATCAAAACTTGCGAGCTGTAATGCCGAAGCGAATAGGCATGAGAGAAATGCGAAGATAGCATTGGCAAATGCAAGGAAACAAAGCCTAGAAAAGGAGTACGCCGAAGAACTGCTTTGAAACCTGCAAAAAAGAACTTGAAGTCTGTAATTAAAATAAAGAACTCAATTCGTTAACATATTTAACCCTTCTCATCCCTACTAAAATATGGGGTATACCAATAGAAAGGTAGTAATTGCAAATTCTTGTTTGGAGTGGTTCTTTAGTATCATTAATATAACCCTTTTTTATGAGTTTAGACTCGATCAACCCAATCTCGTTGTTCATATTTTCTACCGCTAAATACATCATACATCTTTTAAATAAAGTATGGATTTTATTGAAATCGGCTTTTTGCCTTTCTTTAAACAGTGTATCAATAAAAGGATCTATCATTCCTTTAAAGAGGGAATTAACAAATTCAGGGTTACTTACTTTTGTCCAATTATTAATTAAATAATCAATAATAGGAAATTCATGTATTTCGTCCTCCATTCCCAACTCTTTCAACTTTTCCAATATAATACCTATGTAATCTTCATGAATTCTTCGAAGGGTAGCGTCATCAAAAACTTCTGAATTCGATAAATATGCTAATCTTAATACACCCTTCTTTGATTTAACGTTAAAAGGCCTATTTGAAAATCCAATAAGGCCATGTCTTTTTAAATTATCTAAGAAGGATATCTTACTTTTTGAGGGAGCACTTGAAGCTTCGTTTTCAATAACATTAAACGGAAACTGTATTAGCCTAAAGCTACTATTTGATTTTACTTCGTGCGCCAAAGAAACTAGTTTATCAATATCTAACGAGAGGCTTGAAGCATTTGGTAAAGTATTTGAACTCACTTCAAAGTAATGTATAAAGCCTTTATCAACTTTTTCTTCAAGCAACTCAAATGCACTCTTAATTTGCCGATATGTTTCTTCTTTTGAGCAAACTGGATTTTTACTATTAAGAATATGCTCCAGATTATGAATTAAATAGCCGTCAATACATGGCTTACCTATTCTGGAAAGTGAAGAATCAATCCGATAGTTAATGAAATCTTCATGCAAGGAATAATGAAATTCATCATCTATCTCTAAGGATTTTCCATTCCAAACACTCTTTCTAATATCATCTCGATCCACATATCCTACCTTAGACATTATAAATAATTTAGAAGGTTCTTTTTCTGACAGAAATCGACCAATAAGTTTTTCAGATTCTCCATTCATATAGTTAGGCGCAGTATCTATTAAATTACACCCACTCTCCACAGCCCAATTCATTGCTTCATAGAACACTGGGTTGCTGTTGTCCATTCTGTAGGCACCTAGTCCTATTTTAGATATTTCTTCAATATCAATACTCATTACATTCAGTCAATTTAGTATGAAAGCTAATTCTTCCTAGTGAGTTACAGAGATTAGATGAATAAATGAGAGTATCGAAACAAAAATTTTTCGATGGCATTCTATACCTAATTTTCGGTCAAATCCGGCCGAATTTTCAAATGAAGTATCCAATATTCACTTTTATTGCCCTCTTCCCACTGCTGACATCTTCCACATATGCTCAGGATGTAATTGAAAATCAAAATGGTAAAAATTCCAATCAGACTATTATCAGGCAAGCCGGTGACTATTCTACTAAGTACAATGTTCTGGCAGTTGTAGTAAAGCGTGGGTTAGATGATAAGGAGACCTATGACAAGTTTATCGATGCAGTTGGAAAGAAACTTGACGAAAATGGGGTTCCTTTCAAGTTCTTCCAAGAATACCATGATGATAAGCTAGGAACCGTTTTTGCCTACTTAATCGAAAATGGCTTAAATGGCCCTTTCAATGTGAATGAGTTTGCGGCAATCTTGCCGCATGCAATCAGGCACTATAAGACTGAGTATCATGAGGACTAAAAGTTCAACGATTGTATTGCTGCTGTTATATTAGGTGATCTAACATCTAAATCTGTATTCATGCTTTGGTCGACGGCAACATCAGCCTTTCCTGACAGTTCTTCATTTTGAACAATTGTAGCTGTCCGATGAAGCGTCTTGGTTCCAACCTCTTTGTCCAAAGCACGTATTGCGGTGAGTTTAGCTTCATTGGATAAGGAGCTATCATTTCCGATTACTTCTAATTTCGTCTTGGCTTCCAGGACTTGATCTTCTCTGGCTCTAAACTTCATGTGATCTTGTTCCATTATTAAGA
Organism: uncultured Ekhidna sp.; assembly: GCA_964289745.1. GTDB lineage: Bacteria > Bacteroidota > Bacteroidia > Cytophagales > Cyclobacteriaceae > Ekhidna. The sequence goes on along the minus strand of CAXYMM010000002.1, from coordinate 218,195 downwards.
ATGTTTTTTCAAGATCATCTACCTTCTTGATTGTCTGTTCTCTCAACCTTTGCAGCAGAATAATAATTTGTGCGTCACTGGTTCCGCATGGAACCTCAGTATTTTCCCTATCAAGGATGGCTTTGGCTTTTTCTTGATCCAAGCTCCCCCCATCTTCAAAATTGCAGAACACATCATAGATGTCATTTAGGACTTCAGCTTTATTATCCCAATCCTAACGGTTTTGTTCCATATCTTCTTTAAGTTCCTTAATGACTATTCGTGGAGAATTAATCTCGGAGTTTAGTCTGTCCATAAGATCATCAAAGGCTTTCTGAGCATATATGATGGTATTTAGTAGCTCAGCATAGTACCCATCTTTTTTGCGTTGTGACTTCTCATTATGAGGGTTATTCTCAGCTTGATCGTGAGCAAGAGGAATTGCACCGATCTCCTCCAAATCACCCTCTAGGGCATGATTATGAAAGTGTTCTTTTCTTGCTTTTTCTTCAGTGATTTGATCCACTACTCACTACCGATAGTTGTTATATTGTTCCTACTATTATTTCATAGATTGGTAAAATTTTGATTAATGAAGGATGATTTGGTATTTGATCTTGTTGAGATTTCTGGACTTTCCGAAAGTGGGTGTGCTACAATGAGATTATGCCAGATAAGATTACAAATGAATTAATTTATGAAGTTCTAAAATCGATCCAATCACGGGTGGCGATTGTTCGTGAAGATACGGAAAGTATCAAAAGCCACCTATCTCAGGTTGACACCAAGCTTGCAACTCTTCACACAGATATCGCTCATCAATCAGATCGCATGGATAGGGTTGAATCAAGGCTCGGAAGAGTTGAAACTAGGCTTAATTTCACTGATGAAGCTCAATAGTTTTCATATCGCAGGTTATCACAATGTTTTTCTTCAAATCAGTTAAATGACCCTAAATGTGTCAATTGATGGGTTACATTCCGCCCTGAAATCAAGAATTGTTATTTAGAAGTAAAATCTAACCAGAGGGTCTTTGATCACACGAAAGTTTTGCGGATAGCCATCGAGAGGTTACGAGCAAAAATCAAATATCAACCCATTGGACTTGAGCTGCTTGATAAGAAATTCCCATTTTCAGACCTTGAGCATTTATATACCACTTTGCTTGATAGACCTATCGACCGAAGGAATTTCAAAAAGAAAATAAGCCATCTTAAAATCCTTGACGAGCTTCCTGAAAAGGCAAAGTCTACAGGAGCCGGTAGACCTGGCAACCTATTCCAGTTTAACAAAACTCGTTATAATGAATTAGTTAAGGAAGGAATGCATTTTGAGTTGTAGAACTAATTAGTTCCACAAAATTTCACATATATCTTCCAAGTTCTAGGAGTCTCATAAGTCTTTTCGAAGCTTAATCATAGAGAACTTGAAGAGGTAATTTGATAGAACAAAAAGCCATTTGTTTAACCCAACTTCAGAAAAGCGGGAGAGGTGAGTTCTATAAACAACAAAACCCTCTGAAAATCATAGGGTTTGCTTTGTAGCGGGGGCAAGACTCGAACTTGCGACCTTCGGGTTATGAGCCCGACGAGCTACCAACTGCTCCACCCCGCGATGTGAAAACAAAGTTAAATAAATTTGCATTCTTTCCAAGTGCAACATTTAGATAATATTGAATAATTCTACAAAAGATTTCAAATCTGGTTTCGTCAACATTGTGGGTCGTCCCAACGTGGGTAAATCGACACTCCTCAATGCCTTTATGGGCGAGAAGCTTGCCATTACCAGCAGCAAAGCTCAGACTACTCGCCAGCGTATGTTTGGCATCGTAACGGAACCCAATCACTATCAAATTGTATTTTCGGATACACCAGGAGCCATCGACCCAGCTTACAAGCTTCAAGAAAAGATGATGGGCTTTGTAAAAATGGCCTTAGACGATGCAGACATCGTTATTTACATGGTGGCCTTGGAAGATAAAAACGACTACCCAGAATTGGTACAGATGGTTATTAATGCTAAGGCTCCGACCCTTTTTCTTATAAATAAAATAGACATGAATAAAGGCACTCAAACCCACGACAAGCTTGCCTACTGGCACGAACTTTATCCTGATATGGAGTTTATGACTATTTCTGCCCAGAATGAAACAGGTCTAGCTGAGCTTAAAGCCCGAATCATGGAGTTGCTACCCCATCATCCGCCCTACTTCCCTGAGGATGAGTTTACCGATAAGAGCGAACGGTTTATAACTTCCGAAATCATCCGTGAAAAGATTTTTCTTAATTATCAACAAGAGATTCCCTATAGCTCGGAAGTTGTGGTTACCCGTTTTAAAGATAATGAAGATATAATCCATATAGAAGCCGAAATATTTGTAGAACGAGAAAGCCAAAAAGGAATTATTATCGGGAAAAAAGCCACCGCCATCAAAAAAGTAAGCACAGAAGCAAGAAGGGATCTGGAAGCATTTTTCGGAAAAAAAATACACCTTCAAACTTTCGTAAAAGTTGAGAAAGATTGGAGAAAAGATGATAAAAAGTTAATTAAGTTTGGATATTAATTATTGATTAAATGCGCCTTCTTTTTGCTCGCCTTCTTTTATTAATCATTTTCGGATGCTTTTTTCCTGCTAAAGCGATTCTTAAGAAAGTTGAAAATGAAACTACGGAGAACTTGTCCAAAGTTGATCGCCTCTACTACACATGTAAAATCTGGGGATTTCTAAAATATTATCACCCAAAGGTTGGAAAGGGTTTCTTCAACTGGGATGAAAAGATGCTAGGCGTGCTAAAAAACACCAGCAATATCCAAACCGAAGAACAATTTTCAACATATATCTCCCGATGGATACACTACCTGGGACCTGTAACCGCTGGCAACATTCAAAGTAACACAGGTGAAGAAGTCTTTCTTAAAAATTTCAACCTTTTCTGGCTAAGGCAGCCGATTTTCTCAAATGAACTTCAAAATACATTCAGAAACATCGAAAGAAATCGTTTTCAAGGCGACCACTATTATATCGGTAGAGGAAAGACGGGTCAGTTCGAACCCAAAAATGAAGAATCACATTTCGACCTAAACTGGAAAGATGAAAACGAGCGACTGCTCCCACTCTTTCGCTATTGGAACTACATTGAATATTTTTTTCCTTATAAGTACCAGACAGATGAGTCGTGGGATGCTGCGCTCAAATCGCTAATTTCCGTTTTTCTAGACGCCAAAACGAAGCTAGATTTTCACCTTGCAATGTTGGAAATGGTTGTAAAAATTGATGATGGTCAGGCTGGTTTGGTCACATCTACACTCGATGAATACCCCTATTACAATTACCTACCTGCCAAATTTGAGATCATTGATAATGAAGCAGTTATTACAGAGATAATCGACCAAGAAAAAGCAAGGCAAGATGGATTGCAAATAGGAGACGTAATTCAAACAATAAATGGAAAAACAGTATTGGAAACCTATGAAGCAAATAGTAAATACATCTGGGGCTCTAATCCTGCTGCCAAAAAACGCATGGCTTATCACACACTTTTCATGGGATTAAAAAGTAGCCCTCAAGCTACAATCGAGCGAAATTATTCTATACGTAATCAAACTCTCAACTTCTACAGATATGCTGATATTTCTTACACTAAGCCAGCCTACAAACCAAAGTGGAAAGAGATTGGCGACTCCATTGCTTTGATAAATATGGAAAGGCTTACGGTGCCAGATGTAGACCCTATGATGTCTCTATTAATAGACAAGCAAGTACTCATATTCGACCTAAGGGGATATCCCAAAGGCACCTATCGAGCCCTTTCTAATTATTTAAATCCCAAGGATACCGTATTTGCACGATACCTAAAACCAGATTACTCCTATCCTGGAAAATTTATCTGGTCAGGGCAAAGTAGTTGTGGATCTACTAAACCTGATTATTTTAAAGGAATGGTGATTTTATTGGTAAATGAAAAAACTCAGGGTCACTCAGAGTTTACTTGCATGTGCCTTCAAACGGCACCAAATGCTATCACAATCGGGAGTAAAACAGCTGGATCTGACGGAAGCGTGTCCAAGTTTCCTCTCTACTCTCAATTTGGTATCGCCATGACGAGCATCGGTGTCTTTTATCCTAACAAAATGGAAACACAGCGCATTGGAATTGTACCTGATATATACGCGACCCCAACCATAGCTGGAGTAAGACAAGAAAGGGATGAGGTGTTAGAGAAAGCGATGGAGGTGGCAGAAGAAGAATTAGAGAAGATAAGAGCTGAGGCACTTTTAATAAAAATAAATGAAATGGACTCTACAGAGACCAAAATAGATCCATACACTCCAAATGAAGATTATTAAATGCCTTGTCCCTATAAATACAGGCATTGAATTATACCTAGGTGCGTATTGTTTTATATTCCCGCACATTTAAATCTTTCATGGCAAACATCCTCGCAATCGTAGGTAGACCCAATGTGGGCAAATCCACTCTTTTCAATCGACTAGTTGAAAAGAAACAAGCTATTATGGACAATGAGGCAGGAGTGACTCGCGATAGACACTATGGCTATGGAGAATGGAACGGAAAGAAATTTACTGTCATCGATACGGGTGGATATGTGGAAGGATCGAACGATATTTTTGAAGAAGCCATCCGCAGGCAAGTAAAAGAAGCACTCAAAGAAGCAACCGTTATTTTGTTTATGGTAGATTGTCATACGGGGCTCCATGGATCGGATCAAGACTTTGCCAACGTAATTCGTGAAATAGGTAAACCTATCTATATCGCCGCAAACAAAGCAGATAATCATGAACGGATGCTATCGGCAAATGAATTTTATTCATTCGGGTTAGATGCCAATGTTTACCCGATAGCTTCAGCAAGTGGGTCTGGTACGGGTGATCTGCTAGACGAACTGGCTAACCATTTTGAAACGGAGGATTCTGAAGAAAGCGATCTGCCCAAAGTCTCGGTCGTGGGGAGACCGAATGTAGGCAAATCCTCTTTTATAAATGCATTGGTTGGAAAAGAGCGCAGCATCGTGACCGACATAGCAGGTACAACTCGAGATGCAATCAACACCCACTACAACCTTTTTGGAAAGGATTTCTTACTTACCGATACCGCAGGCATTAGAAAGAAATCCAAAGTTCATGAAGACATTGAGTTTTACTCTGTTCTGAGAGCGATTCAGGCGATACAAGACGCTGGTGTTTGTATTGTAATGATCGATGCCGAGAAAGGATTAGAAACTCAAGATATGAACATCATTGGGCTTGCAGATAAGTATAAGAAAGGATTGGTTCTTATGGTCAACAAATGGGATCTAATCAAAAAAGATACCAAAACGGCAGATGAATATAGAAAAGCATACTTGGAGAGACTCGGACCGCTCAGCTATATTCCTATTATTTTCACCTCCGTTGTGACTAAACAGCGCATCATGCAGACCTTGGAGTTGGCACTCAATGTATATGAAAATAGATCAAGAAGAATTTCCACTTCCAAACTTAATGAGCTAATAGGAAAAGAAATAGAGAACTATCCCCCTCCAGCAGTTAGAGGTTTATATATCAAAATCAAGTATATAACACAATTACCCACCCAGACCCCGACTTTTGCGTTCTTCTGTAACTTCCCTCAGTACATCAAAGAACCATATCAGCGATATCTTACCAATAAACTACGTACTCATTTTGACTTTAAAGGCGTCCCTATTAAAGTGGTATTTAGAAAAAAATGACATCAGAAGAGGTCTTTCAAAAATTCATTCCAGAAAAGGCAGTCAATTATTGCAATAGACTTTACGAAAGACTTGGCTTTGAGTTTAAAGTAAAGAGAGCAAGACAAACTAAATTTGGAGACTATCGCTACCATCCTGACAATGGAAAGCATGCCATCTCTATTAACAATGACTTAAACCCTTACGCTTTTCTCATCACTTACATTCATGAGGTGGCACACTTAGTTGCCTATAAAGAGTACGGACTTAGCATTAAACCTCATGGAACTGAATGGAAGAAGACCTTTAAAAACCTTGTGAAGCCCATACTTTCAGATGAAGTGTTTCCGCATCCTGTACTTAGCGCACTCCAACATTATTTCGCTAACCCTAAAGCCTCAAGCTGCTCGGATCCGAAACTTTATGCAATCCTCAAACAATTTAATTTAAGTAAAAAAGATCAAATTTTCCTTAAAGAAATTTCGATCGGCACTATCTTCAAATTCAACAAGAAAATCTTTAAAAAGATCGAAAAGAAAAGGACAAGGTCAGTCTGCCATGAGATGGCATCTGGCAGAAAATACTTGATATCTGAATTGGCTGAGGTACAACCTACGAAAATTTAGATAAGATTATTTTTCTATTCTAACATTCGCTATTTTCACAGCGAAGTGACTTGCCCTCTAAATTTATTAATCTTGAATCCAACAAATGTCCAACAGCATTGGGGTATATAATTTCAAAGGAGGAGTGGGTAAGACTAATACCACGCTTAGCTTGGCGCATTGTTGGTCCAAGACCTATAAGGTATTGATGATCGACTGTGACCCTCAAGCTAATCTTTCTCAAGCACTAATTAAAAATAAGTGGAACGATGACTTATGCCTTTATCGAATGATAAAAAATCTATTGCACAATAGTATCCCTGAATTAGAACCTGTTAAAATCAGTCCATACCTTCATCTTATACCAGGCGATTTTAGAATATCTGACATTGAGTCCAACAATCAGTTTATTTCTTTTGGTCACACCATTATTCACAAACTAATGTCGTTAGTGAGAGATAAGTATGACCTTATTCTTTTAGATTTTCCTACACATTTTGGTTTAACAGTAAAATCTTTCATTTCCAACATAGATAGCATTCTAATTCCAGCCATTCCTGATTCTTTTTCAAAATCAGGCTTTGTAAAGTTGCTGAGCTACTTAGGTAAGATAAAAAAAGAAAATCCTCTCAATATTCTAGGAATCTATTTTAATCAATACAGAAAGAACACCTTATACCACAAAAGAATAATCAAAGAAGCCGAGGAAGATTTTGGTAGTCTTATTCTAAACCAGAAAGTACGAACATCTATCAAAGTAAGTGAAGCAAATGATGCTACACTACCTATCTATAATTTCATGGAAAAATCAGAAGTGGCAAGTGACTTTATGAAACTGAGCGACGAGGTGATTGGACGTTTGAATACCTCCAATTTGGACGAAGTAATAAGAACTTTTGCAACCGAAAAATCAAATAGATAACCTCCGCTGAATTAGCAAGTTTACTAATTCGCAAAATCTAAATGGTGTTAGCGTTCGCCATTTTTCAATTTTCATACTACCTGCCATATTGATGTAGCTATCGATGTTAAAAAGATTCATTTCCTCAATTACAAACGCTCGAAAATTTATCGCTGCGATCCATCCCTCTGCTACTTCTTCAAACCATTCTTCATAATAGCAATCATCGCTTCCATGAAAATTGAGAATATTTTCTCCAATAATGGCAAATTTGTTTATTCCATTACCCATCAAATGTTCTAAGATATTTCGCTTAAACTGCATGATATCGTTATTGATTGCATCATTCCACTCCCCTATCGTTTCAATAACGGCAAAGCCAGACTCATAGTCAACAAAAATAATTTTTATGTATAGCGTCTCAGAACCAAAGAAATCCCAGCCTGGATCTATGTAGTAACCATAAATACTATTTGAATATAAATCATAATTATACTCCTTCCCTACAAATGGTGATCTCTCATCGTAGCTAGAATTATAATACTGATTCCAGCGGTCATAGGGTCTAATGGTATGCATAAATCAGGAGTATTGGGAAGTATTGAAACAAAAAACTCCACCCAAAAAATTGGTTAGGGGTTAAAATTAAATTTAAAAAATCAACCTTCGGAGATGTATGTAGAATCAATATCAAAGGCGAAATTTAATTAGTCTTAATTTTTATCTAAAATAATTTTTTTTTCTTCTTCAAGCCCTAAAACCTTTTTACCCTTTTTTAGTGAAGTTGCCATAGCTTCTTTTACTTCCTCTATACCCACTTTTTGTTCTTCGAGATATTGAAGTATTTCTTCGTCTGTTCCTTCAAATTCTGGTTCATAGCTACGCATCCATTCCATCATGGCTTCGTTGGCTACTTCAATTTCGCTGGCGGCTATATTTAGTAGAGATATTCTAATCGAGTCTTTCTCTGCTAAAGAGTCTGCCTGTAGCATTAGATTTCTTCGAGTGCGTCTAAGCTCTCCCATTTTAGGCATTACTTCATCGTGTATACTGATTACAACATCTTTCATTTTTTGAATTTCTGACTTTTTACCAGGTTGACACGAAACAATGGAAGCCGTGAGAAGGATAAGGGTACTAATTTTTTTCATTGATCGAATGAGACGGTTGCGTCCTTTAAGATGTACATTAATTGGTTGTGATCCGTATCGTTGAGAGTCAACTTACCTGTTACAGTTACGGGTTTAGAGGTATAACTTATTTCCTTTCTTAAATAAGCTTCGGCCACCGTTTCTGGCCCACTGCCCCCACAAAAGAAACATGCAGCAATTGGTAGCGACGAAAGAATAATATGAGTTGGCTCGAACATCCCCTCGAATGGAATAATGAACCCTTTGAGAGAGATACTTTTTCCTTCCATTTTTCGTGTGCTTTCTCCGAACTTGGGAACGTATATTTCTCCATATTCATCTTGAGAAACTTCATAGCTGATATTAGCCATGGTTTTCCAATTGCTAGTGGAATTGGAAAACTGGGCGGAAACAAAAAGTGAGAATCCAATAAGCAAGAAATAAATCGCTCTTCTCATCTATTACGCTTTTGAAAGTGTCGCTGAAATATCATCATTATACGCAAAAAAAGCAGGAATAATGGATGCTAAAATACCCATGATAAGACTTCCTATCATTACATAATACTCCGTTTCAACAAAGAACAAAGGATTAAGTTGAAATTCGCCCATTGTCATTCCTAGGATAAAGGTGAAAAAGTGTGCTAAAAAAAAGCCAAATAAACTTCCAAGAAGGGTTAGCACCAAACCCTCCATCAAAATCAGGCTAAAAATAGTGCTTTTACCCGCACCCATCGCACGCATTATCGCCAATTCATATTGTCTTTCTTTTAGTGAGTTAAACAGAGCAATAAACACGCTTGTGGCACTTAAGATCATAATTACGATACCTAAAACATTGACTATATCTACTCCTACTCCAATTATATTGAATAGACGTGCCGTTTCAAAAGGTGGCGAGGCAGCCTGTAGGTTGCTTGTATTGTTTACTACCCGAGGTAGCGTCACCGCAGCCATTGGAGATCGGTACTTAACCAATATAGAAGTGATGTATTCTTCTTTCAATTGTTCGAGTTTCACGTTTAATCCAAGTCGATCTAACGAGACGATGGAATCTGCATTGTATTCACGATCGTGCTTTTCATGACTTCCGTGTACACTCCAGATACTTGCAACGGAAACTAAAATTAGATTATCAAGCACGGTACCAGAAGAAGTCATAATACCAACAACCTTAAACGGATGTTCAGCATGTCCGTTGCCATCCTTTGCCAATCCGTGACTACTTACTAGCTCATCTCCAATTTTCAATCCTAGTTTTATCGCTACGGAAGAGCCTATTGTTGCTTTCATATCTCCTTCATACCATTTCCCGCTTGCTAACTTAGCTTTATAAAGATTTGCATATTTTTTGGTAGTTCCAACAATGCGATAGCCTTTGTAATTATCCCCTAAGGACATAGGGATAGCCGAAGCGATCAATCTGTTTTTAGTTAGATCATTGGCATCTTTAAGGGATATATTTCCAGTTGGAAAATCAATATGAAAAATATTGCATAGTATAATTTGCAACGGGCTTCCTTTGGCTCCTACTACCAAATCAATCCCCTGCGCATTTTTTGTGATTTCTCTCTTAAGAAAAGTACTCACTATCAAAATAGAGACTACAGTTGAAATCCCAAAACCAAACAATAAAATACTTAATAGAGAACTTAGAGGCTTTGCAAGAATGTTTTTATAACTTAGACTAATAAGGTTCATAAGCTAAGATGATTTTTGAATTCCGCTTTGATCCGTTGGTCATGTGTGGCTACGATCAAAGTAGTGTCAAAAACTTTCGATTGATCCTTCAATAACGTTATCACTTTCTGGCAATTATCGTCATCCAAACTGGCAGTTGGTTCGTCTGCCAATAGCAACTTGGGTTTATTAAGTACTGCACGAGCAATGGCCACTCGCTGAGCTTGGCCTTGACTAAGCTGATGTGTTTTATGTTTGACCAAGTCTAAAATTCCCAACTGATCAAGTGTTTCGTTTACATTAGCTGTCTTTTTTTCCCCCCCCGCCAATTTCTGAGCAAGAAGCAAGTTTTCACTTACTGAAAGAGATTTAACCAAATGTGGACGCTGAAAGATGATACCAATGTTATTAGCTCTAAATCGGTCTAGTTCACTGTTTTTCATTTTAGATAATTCCTCTCCTGCTATACTCAGGTGTCCTCTCTTTACCTTCATCAAACCGCCTATAAGATGCAATAGTGTTGTTTTTCCTGAACCCGAGCCACCAAGAATCAAAGCCTCCGAGGTATCGCTAACCTTCCAATCTGGATACAATATTTCCTTTTCACCGTAGCTGTAGCCAACTTTTTCAACGTTTAGCATTTGAATCTAATTTATCTTTAATTCTTTTCAATTGATGCATATGATGACGCTGATGATAAATAAATGAATCAATTGCGTTTAATAGGTCAAGACGCCCAGCAAGAGGATGTTTATAGACGGCCTTATTCATTAATTCATTTGGATACTCCGAAACATATTTTTTAGTTACTTCTCTAGTCTCTTCCCATTTTTGTTTCATTTCATCAAATGTATAGCTCCCATTAGGCTCTGATATAAACGAGGGGGCTTTCCACTTGAGATTGGTTTGGAGAAGTCCCTTAATAAATGTCATTTTGAGCTTACCTAAAAATGAAAAATTAGGCATGCTACTACCTGCTTGGATCTTTTTTCTCATATAAAGAATTGATCCAAACTCCGCATCATTTAAGTGTGAAAAAACCTGAATAATCGACCATCCATATGTATCGTCATGTAGCTCCTCTTCAGTTAACCCTTCAACGAAAGCATACATGGACTCACGTTCGTAGTCAAGTTTATCCACTCTTAACGCCAATTTTTGCTTCGATCCTTTCATTTTTTTAAACCTATAAAAATAATTCTTCTTGAAGTCAAAAGTTAGCCTTTTAAAGCATAATCCATTCCAAAAATAGCCTCCTGCAACCAGTAAAAACTGAAATAAGCGTAGGATCTTCAAAATAGTACTCATAAACACTTCATTTCCACATCATATTGAACGTTTTTAACCGTAATATTGTGTTGAGTTATCTATAAACGATAAAGAAGTGAGCATTCTAGACATAATCGCCTTATTCATCTTTCTTTCAGGTGCTTTTATTTTTATCAATACGTTTTACCTGAAGCTACCCTCATCTATAGGGCTGATGATCTTAGCACTTGTTTTATCTCTTTTGGTTTTTGCAATTGGATATCTTTTTCCAGAGTTGCATTTAGCTGAAGAGGTAAAGGAGTATGAGTTTGAAGAAGTGCTATATCAGGTCGTTTTGAGCTTTATGCTTTTCTCGGGCGCCCTTAATATTGATTTTAGAAAACTAAGTAACCAAAGAGGTTCTGTTCTTGTATTAGCTATTGTGGGTGTACTCATTTCCACTACTGTAATAGCCTCCCTCATTTACTTTATGCTAGATTTTATTGGGCTGCATTTAGAGTACCTCTATTGCTTAGTCTTTGGGGCGTTAATCTCTCCGACGGACCCTATTGCTGTTACGCGTACAATTGAACGATTTAGCTTATCGAAAGAACTTGAAATTAAAATTGTGGGGGAGTCTCTCTTCAATGATGGTATCGCCGTGGTACTTGCTCTGACCTTGTTGGACATAGCGCATGCAGGAGACGATCATACTTTGACTGTATTTGAAACAGCATACATAATATTAGCTGATGTCGGAGGGGGAATTTTCATAGGACTTCTTCTAGGTTATATAGGATACCGACTTTTAAAATATGTAGATAATGATGCGGTAGAAGTGGAAGTACTCATTACGCTGGCTCTGGTTATGACAGGGTCTCAACTTGCCGACTTTATTCATGTTTCGTCCAAGCAAGCAGCAGTAGTTATGGGATTAGTGGTAGGGAACGAGGGCAAAAACATGCATGTAGCAAGTGCCACTGGTGATTATGTGTTTAAATTTTGGAAGCTTCTGGAAGAAACCTTCAACGCAATGCTTTTCGTGCTAATAGGACTTGAAATGCTCGTGCTTGATTTAAGATATGATTACATCGCCGCAGGATTTTTTGCCATATGCATTGTACTTTTCGCCCGATGGATGGGCGTATTTGTTCCCATTAAGCTCATGTCTATAAAAAATCATTTTGCCCCTAATACCGTATCGGTATTAACATGGGGCGCACTAAGAGGAGGTTTACCCATCGCCTTATCGCTATCACTCTCTGATTTTGAGGGAAAGGATATTATCGTAACGATGACTTATATTGTGGTGGTTTGTTCCGTGCTTTATCAGGGTCTTACGGTTCCAGCTTTGATGAAATCTAATAGCCCTTCCTAACTATTTTTTATGATTCGCTAAATTAGGCAAATGATTCGATCAGGTTATTTGCTATTCACTCTCTCCATAGTATCCGCATGTAGCGATTTGAATAAAGAAAGTGAAAAAATTTCTTCTCCTAGAATTAAGAAAGAGACAAAGTTAGAGTCTCCTGTTTCCAACCAGATATATAAGAGAGGTGAATCAATCGAACTCGTATTCTCGTCTAGAGAACAAAAAATTGATTCAGTTGAAATCGCAATTGAAAATATTAGCAAGACGTATTCTTCTGATCGTATTCAGATCATACTTCCAGACCGAAGAGTCGGTCCATGGACCATTCGAACCAAAGTCTTTTTTAATGGTGACTCCGAAACACATTACCGCAAAATTCTTGTTCTGCAAGAGAAAGCACCACAGCAAATGACTTATAAAATTATTAACACTTACCCACACGATCCCAATGATTTTACACAAGGCCTACTCATCAAAGATGGGTTCTTTTATGAAAGTACTGGGCAAAGAGGATCCTCCACATTAAAGAAAAAGGAAATGACCACAGGAAAAACGCTTAAAACCGTTAACCTTTCAGAAGACTTATTTGGAGAAGGGCTTGCGGTAATCAATGATCAGTTTTATCAGTTGACATGGACGTCTGGAAAAGGGTTTGTATACAATCAAAATCTGGAAGAGATTAAAACATTTAACTATTCAATGGAGGGTTGGGGTCTTACTGCATGGGAAAATCAGCTTATTCTAACAGACGAGTCAGAAAAGCTATACTTCATCGAACCTTCGAGTTTCATAACGCAATCTGAAATTTTTGTGTACGATCATAAAGGAAAAGTAGATGCGCTAAATGAGTTAGAACTTATTGACGGAAAGCTTTACGCCAATGTATTCTTAAAAGATTACGTCGTAGTAATCGATATTAAAACTGGCGAGATACTGCAACAGATTGATTTTTCAGGTTTGTTATCGGAAGAAGAAAGTAAAAGTGCTGGTGTATTAAATGGAATTGCATTAGATCCTGAGACGGAAAAAATTTACGTTACGGGCAAGAATTGGCCTAAACTTTTTGAAATATCAGTAGAACCCAAAAATATTTAACAATGTCACTAGCAGAAGTTTAAGAAAAACTTCTATCGATAACAGGCAAAAAAGCCAGTCAGCCGGTTTGAAGGAAAAGCCAGTTTCAAATTTGAAGATGGCATCATTCATCTTGACGACACAGCAAAATCTCCCTTAAACGACATTAAAGAAAAAAGATTTCTTTTGCCGCCAAAATGAATTTCGTGGATTTTATAAAATTCTTTCGAACAACTTAGACGCAAAGATGACCTTCAGATTGGGTCAATTGAAGGTAGAAGTCGGTAAAGATTCTGCTATGAAATTAACAATGCTACTCTAAAGCATACCCGTCTTTGCATTAGCTCTTAACAGCGAAATCTAGCTCTTCATATAGTATCAATTCGCTAAATTGATGGCTATTTATGTTAAAAAAATTGGTCAGATATCTGGATTAATGAGTTCAAAAAAATGCCTAAAATGAGAAAATCTTGAAATTGAATAAAAAATCAGATAAAAGCACCCAAAAATTCTTCTACCTGTAAAGTTCACTCTCTTAGCAAATTTTTTAGATCATATAACAAATCCAAATTTCTTAATTGACTCAGGCATAATACTAATGGAACTCAACGATAAATATACAATAATATGAATATATTGAAAACGCCTTAGAGACTAAACTCTATTTGCTAAAAAATAAACGCACCATTTCTTTTTTATATTAGAAATTTTGCTATCATTAAGAAATTTTTTATTTCAAGGCACAATTACATAGATTCACCATTGATTTATTAAATATTGACCTAAATTTTTACAAAATGAAAAAAAACAAACTATTAATGTTTCTTCTGCTCCTCCCTATGTTAGGGATTTGCCAGAAAGAAGAAGTAGATCATTCTTACAAACCGCTGATGTTGAAGCTTAACGACAGTGGGTCTAAGTACATCAGATTCATCGTTTGGCATCAGATGTGGTTACAGACAAGCTCCGAAACAAAAGGAATGGACTTCTCAATAAGAAGATCCAGGGTTTTGGCCTATTCACAGATCTCTCCTAGGTTTTTGATTTTGACTCACTGGGGTCTAAATAGTCTTGGAGCCAACCAAATCACAGCAAATCCTAATTCGCAGACATCCAACAACAGAAGTTTACTGTTTTTGCACGATGCATGGTCTGAATTTGCTGTCATTCCAGGAAAGCTGCATGTAGGATCTGGATTGCATTACTGGAATGGTATATCAAGGCTTACCAACCAAAGCACTTTAAATATGATGACCCTTGATAATCCAGGAGCAGGAAATTCGGACGTAAGATTATTTCCTTGGGCAAATATTACAACGAGCGATCAATTTGCTAGGCACTTGGGCGTTTACGTAAAAGGTTCATTAGGAAACTTTGGCTACCGCTTAGCGGCAAACAATGCCAGAACCAATATTGGTACGTTGAATGCCACTGTACCCAGCTTTCAAGTGGATAACGCTGATACCAAGTCAAATAAAGGGACTTGGGCTTACTCAGGCTATTTTAAGTATGATTTCTTCGATAAGGAATCTGACAAGCTTCCATATCTTGTTGGCACTTATTTAGGAGGAAAAAAAGTTTTTAGTCTTGGATTTGGTTTCCACTTGCACCCTGATGCATTGGCCGTTGGGACTGATTTAGAGACGGCTAAAAGGGAATCTGTAAGTCATTTTGCAATTGATGCCTTTTACGACGCTCCTCTTAATGATAATTTAGCTATCAATGCGCTTGCAGCATTTTACAATTACGATTATGGAGGTAGCAAAACATTCGATAGTGGTGGTCTGGTACCAGGCTCAGGATCTGTAATTTACGCACAGGTTGGCCTATTACTTAGGCAATACAAGCTAATGCCCTATATCACCTATAATTCGGCAAACTTGGACTATACTCCAAAGAACAGCAATGAAATGGCTCTTGGTATGAATTATTTTGTCAATGGTCATCATGCTAAAATCACCGCAGAATATAGTACTGGAAAGAAGGGGCTAGAGAGTGCTAAGAGTACTAATATCTTTAGACTTCAAACTCATATTTTCTTATAACCTAAATTTTTAATTCATGGCTGACAATAAAATGACACAATATTGGAAGAAGAACTTGTCCTATTTGGCCATTCTTCTCTCCGTATGGTTTGTCGTATCCTATGGATTCGGCATACTATTAGCAGATTCGCTCAATAACATTCGGGTAGGCGGATTTAAACTAGGATTCTGGTTTGCGCAACAAGGATCTATCTATTTTTTTGTAATTCTCATCTTTGTCTATGTAAGGCTTATGAATAAGCTAGACAAAGAATTTGATGTAGACGAAAAGTAATTAACCGATAAAGAATATATCATGGATGTACAAACTTGGACTTTTATACTCGTAGGCGTAACCTTCGCCTTGTATATAGGAATTGCGATCTGGTCAAGGGCTGGATCTACAAAGGAATTTTACGTAGCAGGTGGTGGAGTACCCCCTCTTGCAAACGGTATGGCAACGGCCGCCGACTGGATGTCAGCAGCATCTTTTATTTCAATGGCAGGAATCATCTCCTTTGCAGGATATGATGGTGCTGTGTATCTCATGGGATGGACTGGGGGTTATGTACTTCTGGCTCTATTGCTTGCTCCATATCTCAGGAAGTTTGGCAAGTTTACCGTACCCGATTTTATTGGGGATAGATACTACTCAGATGTGGCTAGAACAGTTGCTGTAATCTGTGCGATTATTGTCTCATTTACCTACGTGGCAGGGCAAATGAGAGGTGTTGGAGTGGTATTCAGTCGCTTCCTTGAAGTAGACATCAACACAGGTGTATACATTGGGATGACCATCGTGTTTTTCTATGCAGTACTCGGTGGTATGAAAGGCATCACTTATACGCAGGTTGCACAATATTGTGTTTTAATCTTTGCTTTCATGGTTCCTGCCTTCTTTATCTCTTTCCAGATGACTGGCAACTTTATCCCTCAGCTTGGTTTTGGCGGAACATTGAATGACGGCACGTATCTACTGGATAAGTTAGATCAGCTTCATGTAGAACTTGGATTTGCAGAATATACGAATGGCTCAAAATCTATGATTGATGTCTTTGCTATTACGCTTGCATTGATGGTAGGGACAGCAGGCCTTCCTCACGTGATTGTAAGGTTCTTTACTGTTCCAAAAGTAAAGGATGCCAGACTATCGGCAGGATATGCTTTGATTTTCATTGCCATCCTCTACACAACTGCTCCTGCGATTGGCGCTTTTGCACGAACCAACCTTATAGAGACCGTTTCTGAAAAACCCTACGACAGCATGCCCGATTGGTTTAGCAATTGGGAAAAAACAGGGCTCATCAAATATGAGGATAAAAATGCAGATGGAAACATCCAATATGTTGGAAATAAGGAAACGAATGAGCTGACAATTGATAGAGACATCATGGTTCTAGCTAATCCAGAGATTGCAAACCTACCAAATTGGGTGATCGCCTTGGTGGCCTCTGGAGGCTTGGCGGCCGCCCTCTCTACCGCAGCAGGTCTGCTTTTAGTGATTTCTACCAGTATCTCTCATGATTTGATCAAGAAGCAAGTTAAACCAGATATCTCTGAAAAAGGTGAGCTTCTTTGGGCTAGAGTCGGTGCGGCTGTTGCCGTAATAGTGGCAGGATACTTTGGAATTAACCCTCCAGGCTTTGTGGCTGCTACAGTAGCACTTGCATTTGGGTTAGCTGCAGCCTCATTCTTCCCAGCAATTATTCTTGGAATCTTCGACAAGCGAATGAATAGACAAGGTGCTGTGAGTGGTATGATTGTAGGTATCACATTAATGCTTTTCTATATGATCAAATATAAACTCCAAGGATTTGGAGGGGGTACTCCAGAAGATTGGTGGTTTGGCATCTCTCCAGAAGGATTCGGAACGATCGCCATGCTTGTAAATGTAGCAGTAAGCTTTGTTGTTTCACGAAGGACTCCTGAAGCTCCTCAAGAAGTTCAGGATATCGTTGAAAACATCAGATTCCCGCGTGGGGCTGGTGAAGCTCAAGATATCTAAAATTTAGAGTTGGTTGATCAAATTTTGGAAGCATTGAAAACTAAATTGAAGAAAATGATTGATAAAGAAGACTCTTTTTGACAGGGGTATTCGTTTTCTTCTTACTTTTTTTCAATGCTTCTTTTTTTAACCTTTCTGATGACGGCATCAATGGGTTTCCACCTCTGGCGATTTACACTTAGACCCAGAAAAAACCAATAGAATTAGTCTTAGACTTTCCATTTTCAAGAAGATTTAAGAACTTCACAATGGTGATGTTGATGTGGATAGTGAATGGGGAGTAGGATTCAAATTCATCTTTAATCTACCTTTAGATAAAATAAAGTATGAAAAAAATGATATTGAGAAAAACAGATCAAAATTATTTTCATTGGTGTAAAATCGACAAAAGAAAATACTAGGCCCGAGCAAACTTCTTTATGAAGAAGCTATTTTCAACGTTCGAACCAATGAAAAATTAAAGAGCAAGAAAAACGTCAAACATTAATCCCTAAATGATATGAGTCATAAAATACAAACCCTCTCTGGCTACATTCACGAATACCAACGAAGTGTACAGCAACCCGAAGAATTTTGGTGTAGAATAGCCGAGTCTTTTCACTGGAGAAAAAAGTGGACAAAAAGTTTGGAATGGGACTTTCAAGAACCTGACATAAAATGGTTTTTAAATGGAAAGCTGAATATTACAGAAAATATTCTGGATCGACACCTTTTCACAAAGGGAGATGATACCGCCATTATTTGGGAGCCCAACGACCCCAATGAATTGCATAAAAACATTACGTTCCGAGAGCTTTACGAAATGACCTGCCAGTTTTCCAACGCCCTAGTTGAAAACGGAATTAAGAAAGGAGACCGCATAATTATTTATATGCCCATGATACCTGAAGCTGCGGTAGCCATGCTAGCTTGTGCCAGAGTAGGCGCTGTGCATTCTGTTGTATTTGCGGGGTTTTCCTCTTCCTCGCTTACCGACCGGATCAATGATTGCGAAGCAAAAATGGTTCTTACATCAGACGGAAACTTCAGAGGCACTAAAAACATCCCAGTGAAAGCCGTGGTAGACGAAGCTTTGGAGAAAGCCACTACTGTCGAAAAAGTAATCGTATACCAACGCACCAAAGCGAAAGTTACAATGAAAACTGGAAGAGACATCTGGTGGCATGATGCGATAGAGGGTAAACCCAAAGAGTTCAAAGCAGTAGAAATGGATTCAGAGGATATGCTATTTATTCTCTACACATCAGGCTCTACAGGTAAACCAAAAGGGGTTGTACACACCTGTGGTGGCTATATGATTTACACCTACTACTCTTTTCTAAATGTTTTCCAGTACTCGCAGGGCGATGTGTACTGGTGTACTGCGGATGTAGGCTGGATTACTGGTCATTCATACATCGTATATGGTCCCTTATTAGCAGGTGCCACTACTTTAATGTTCGAGGGGATTCCAACCTACCCTGATGCAGGGCGCTTTTGGCAAATTGTTGATAAATTCAAAGTAAACCAGTTTTATACCGCACCAACGGCTATTCGGTCTCTTCAGGCATATGGCCTAGAACCATTAGAACCCTATTCATTGGATTCACTAAAAGTGATCGGATCGGTAGGCGAGCCTATCAATGAAGAGGCATGGCATTGGTATCATGACCATATAGGAAAAGGAAACTGCCCATTGGTAGATACTTGGTGGCAAACGGAAACGGGAGGTATTATGATCTCAGCATTAGCAGGAATCACACCCAACAAACCAGCGCATGCCTCACTTCCACTACCTGGTATACAACCCGTGATTGTGGACTCAGAAGGAAATGAACTAAAAGGGAATAATGTAGAAGGAAATCTATGTGTAAAATTCCCGTGGCCATCCATACTACGAACAACGTATGGAGATCACAAGCGATGCAAGCAAACCTACTTCTCTACCTACAAGGGCATGTACTTTACTGGAGATGGTGCCAAAAGAGATCATGACGGGTTTATTCGAATCCTCGGTAGAGTAGATGACGTAATCAATGTATCAGGACACCGGATGAGTACTGCCGAAGTGGAAAATGCTATTAA
Source organism: uncultured Ekhidna sp. (assembly GCA_964289745.1). Taxonomy (GTDB): domain Bacteria; phylum Bacteroidota; class Bacteroidia; order Cytophagales; family Cyclobacteriaceae; genus Ekhidna. Next base: position 198,403 of record CAXYMM010000002.1, on the reverse strand, counting down.
CGAACATCCAAAAGTAGTCGAATCGGCGGTAGTTGGCTATCCACATGATGTGAAAGGACAAGGCATCTATGCGTATGTTATTTGCGATATGGAAGGTCGAACTCAAGATAGCCTTAAAGATGAAATTAAAGATACTGTTCGAAAAATCATTGGCCCCATTGCCAAGCCCGATGAGGTTCAAATCGTGTCCGGACTTCCTAAAACAAGATCTGGAAAGATAATGAGAAGGATTCTGAGAAAGGTAGCCAGCAAGGATACTTCAAATCTTGGGGATACATCTACTTTGCTGAACCCTGAGATTGTAGAAGAAATAATTAAAGGAGCCGACCTTTAAGAATGCGAAAATTCAGTGAATCGGGAGAACTATGAAAGAGAGAATCTACGAAATACCAGATAAAACGATTGCCTATCTTATATCCAGAAACGAAAAAAATTAGAGGTCACTGGTCGAATATTGGTATCTCTTCTTTGGAGGACTGGTTCATAAACATATACTGGATACGATGACCTCAAAAATATTTCAGCATGTAGTTTAGAAGACGTTTTTCAGATTAGAGATCAGAAGTTCAGTCATTAAGGAAAAAAATTCTGACCATTCATCAAAATCCTTTGTGTCCATTCTTTTGAGATTCATTTCCTCAAAGTTCTTATTCAGTTCTTCTATCAGTTTAAGTTGTTCCTGAAATATGTATTATTTAAAAATAAGAAAATAAATACTATGAAAATTCTCATCAGTGACCTTGCTACACATCTACTAAGAGAACTTAAAAGAAGAACAGTTAGTGTTTGATGGGCATTCGTTCGAATTTTTTGGATCGATCAAAAAGATAGCGATATGTATAATGTGTTTTGATGACCTTACTTCCTACCTGTTTTGCTACCGTAATCATTCTCGGATTAAAATCACCAATCCAGTTCATTTCTAGGAATTTATAGCGTACGTAAGTGTCCTGTACCATAGCTCGTATAGCTAAGATCAACGCACCGTCTACCCCTTTGCCTTGGTGTTCGGGTGAAATACCAAATACCAGTCCAATCATCTTGGTGTTTGTCTTCATGATTTTGTGGTAGAGAAATTTGAGCTTGCCAATAAGGTTAAGTTTTCCATTTACGTGTTTAAACACTTGGTTGAGCTCAGGGATGTTGATGTAGAACCCTACTGGCTTGTCTTTGTGGTATCCAAACCACATGATTTTTTCATCCATGATTGGTTTCATTTTTTTGATGATAGCCTTAGCCTGAAGGGAGGTCATCTTGGCCACACCAGGATGCCTAGCCCATGCATCATTATATACTATTCTAAAATCCTCAGCGTACTTCTCCAGCTTCTTTTTTTCGATGTGACGGAAGGTATATTCGGGGTCTTTGTTTGCTACCTTAGCTTTATGATAAATGCGCTCATTCAAGGGCTCTGCTACCAGGCGTCCGAATGTAAATTGTTTGAAATACATTCGAAAACCGTAGTTTTCGAATAGCTCTTGGTAGTAAGGGGGATTGTAATTGCACTGGTAGTTGGGTTGTCGTTCGAAGCCATCGATAAGCAAACCCCACCAGTTGTCCCGATCCCCAAAATTTATAGGCCCATCCATGGCTTGCATTCCGTTTTCTTCAAGCCAGATTCTGCCTGTATCAAATAACATATTAGCGGCGACCTGATTATTTATACATTCAAAAAATCCTACTCCGCCCGTTGGTTGATCATTATTCTTTTTTGCAGTTCTGTTATTTACAAATGCGGCGATTCGCCCAATTACTTGACCTGATTCGTCCTTCAGAATCCATCTTGCGCACTTTCCATGTCGGAAATAATTATTTATTTTCGGATCAAAAACGCCATTAATGTCTTTATCAAGAGGACGAATCCAGTTGGGTTCATTTTCATAAAGTTTGATAGGAAATTGCAAGAACGCTTTCGCTACTTTCCTATTCTGAATCTCAACAATCTTCATAAAATATATTTTCACAAATAAAAGTATAATATCAATATGAAAGGCTTTATCGAAACGGGAACAAGCTGAGGGACTAAAATCAGATCGTAAAAGAAATGAAACCGGATTTTATGAAGTTAGGTGTTATTGGACTCGCTAAGTGTTTTTTCTTTCGTTGATGAGCTTTTTAGATTATCAGTTTAATAAGCTTAATGTACTCATTAACAATGCTAGAATATACTGGAATAAAGACAGACCAGCGGTTGATCCAGACTTTGCTATTTGAACCTGCCACATTTGACTGGACAGCAAGGAAAGTGGTTAAATCTATTCTACTATTTGAAAAAGGGGGCAATTGCCGCTTTTAGTTTTTCTGGCATTTTAACAGGTCTACCGGATTCCAATAGCATAAAAGCAAGGGTAGTTTCTCCAGTATTGATTAACTTCTTATCTTCATTTATAATTTCGTACTCAAATTTTATCCGAGCCCTGGGCATTTCAGGGACAACCACCTTGATTGTTAGCAGGTCGTCATACTTCGCAGGTTTGTGATATTTGATAGCCATTTCCAAAACAGGCATCCCTACACCATGATCTTCCATTTCTTTGTAGGTATAATTTAAAGCCCTAAAGGCTTCCACACGTGCTATTTCATAGTACTTTGGGTAAGTTCCATAGTAGGCAAAGCCCATTTTATCCGTGTCTGCATATCGGACTCGAAATTGCGTTTCAAATCGGTACATTATCGGTGAATCCTTTCTCTATTTAGTGCTTGTTGAAATTTAGTAGCATTTCGGTTATGCTCAGTTAATGTTTTGGCAAAAGCATGATAACCTGAAAAATCTTCCTTTGCACAGAAATAGAGATAGCTATGCGCTTTATAGTTTAGAACGGCATCAAGCGCCGCAATGGAAGGCATATTGATAGGGCCTGGTGGTAATCCCTTGTATTTATAGGTGTTGTAGGGAGACTCAAATTTTTTGTCTTTATTCAAAATCCGTCGAATGGAAAAGTCGCCAATAGCATAGACGAGCGTAGGGTCTGCTTGTAACGGAATGCCTCTTTGTAATCTGTTTATATAAACTCCTGCTATTGTGGGAGCTTCATCCATTTTATTTGTCTCCCCTTGCACAATGGACGCAAGAGTTGAGACCTGATCTTGTGTCATATTCAAATTATCGGCTTTCTGAATTCGCTCTTGATTCCAGAAATGGTCGTACTCAGCTTTAATGCGATCCAAAATTTCTTTGGCTGAAGCCGTCCAGTAAACTTGATAGGTATTGGGTATAAACATCCCGATGAAAGTAGCGGGTTGGAAACCATAAGCCAAAGCCGTGGAATCTTGAAGTAACAAACTTGCTATATCTACAGAATCAATAGCCAGATTCTTCGCTAGTTTTTTTGGAAGTTCGGATAGCAGACGGACGTTTGAAAAGGTAAGATCTACGGGAGTTTGCTGTCCACTTCTAAGCAAATTGATCAACTCGGTGTTGGTCATATCTGCTTTTAGCGTATAAATCCCGGGCTTAATTCTGGTATCGAGATTTTTCAATTTCGCCAGAAAGCTAAAGGAAACAATATCGTTTACAATTCGCTCATCTACTAGGCTATTTTGGAGTTCTTTAAATGTAGTTCCTTTTCGAATGGCTATTTGTTGATCTTTGCCCCCTACCAGTACATTCGGAGTACTCATAATCTGATACGCATAAAACGTAAAGGAGGATAGCAATACCGTAAAAACAATCAAAAATATAGCAATGAAATTTTTCTTCTGCATATGGGCAAAATTAAGTATCCTAACATTTCAACAGTCTTTTTGGACAAGCAAAAGCTCCATAATGATGATGATGAGAAACAGAAAGCAGGGCGTGACTTGGCTCAGCTATTGGCAAGCCCAAACGATCAGAACCAAGGCTAGCATGTAGTCCATATGCGCTGAAAAGGTTTAGTATAGCGGTTCTGATGGATGAGCTGGTAACAATTTCTTCGCTTTTGATTACTTGATAGGAAATATTTTGAAGCCTTTCTGCACATACTGCCAAAATATAATCATGATGAACTTCAAAAAGTCCGTTCAACCCATTAGAGTTAAAAAAAAACCTATCTTGATCCTCTTGATATACGCTTACCGGGATTTTTTTTGGTTGATAGTCTACTTTCTTTCGCTGACACTTGTAGATAGCCTCTTTTGCGGTCCAAAGAAGCCAAAAAATTTGAGGATGAGCAATTAAAGAATCCTTCTCACCGATGATCAACCGTAGACCCTTTTCGTCACGCTTTTTCAATAGCGGGTCATTGAGGTCTACTATGTCAATGCCAAGTTTGATCAATTAAAGGTTGATTGTGGTTCCGAACATGAGTGCCAAGTTTGTGGCATCATCAACGTGGTATCTTTTGAAATTATGGCTTAGCGTTAAATCAGCAAAAATGGACATTATATTGAATTTTTTAGAAAAACTTCCTCCAACACTATACTCGATGTCATGTTCATCTTTGTTCAAGATTTTATCTGATTGAGTGATGTTTGGGTTGGAATTTCTGACGAAATAGTCTCGCTGATGCTCTATCCGCTGAAACAAAAGCCCAAGAGTCTTAGTCCTATCTTTCATTTTTATGAATAGGAAATCACTATTACCTCCTGGACCTATTCCCGCCCCTATTAGCTGTCCGCTTTGCGTATAGCCTTGCTGGTTTATATGGTGTGAATAAAAGCTTGGGGTTGCCCGCCATAGCCAAGCCTGATTGATGGAAAGATTGGTATGTTCATAAATGATGGAGATTTTTTTATCCGATTTGGAAATAATATCTTTCTGAAAACCGATGGTGTAACCTCGGGTATGCTCAGGCTCTACAAGGGTATTTCTAAGGCTTCCAGTGAAATCATTTTTAGCAAACTCAAAGTAAGCTCTGAACCCAACTTCCGGAAAACTCCAATCAATAAAGAAAGAGGCAAGCTGGTCGAAGGTGTCATTCCACTCGCTGACACCCTCCCTTTTCGAGTCTTCTAAAACGATAATTGGGGATAATAAATCTTCTAATTCGAAAAACGGTGTCTGTTTGTACAGTACCCTCCCGATGCCCAGCTTTAGGTTTTTCAGAAAGGAAGGAGAATATCCAAAGAACAAGGCATTTAAAAACCGGTGATCATTTTTTGAACTAGCGTCAAAGTAGTTTGATTCAGTAAGAATTCCCGCAAGATAATTGACCTCTATTTTTCCAATTTTTTTTCCAATTGAAAAGGGTTCACTTCCCAGCCTTATGTGCGGGAATCCCCCTCCTTGATGACTCAGTAAAATCGGGTTAAAAGTAGAAGGACCGAAAGAATAGTTTTGTGTAGATGCTGAAACAATAAATTTGCCGCTCTGAAATTTTACTTCCGATTGTCCGGGGTGAAAATACAGCTTGGAGCTACTTCCGTATCTTTGCACCCAGTCAACGCCAGTAATAAATTGAGACCCAAAAGGCCGTGAGCTCGATTCGCTTCCGGGAGCTAACTTAAAATTTCTATTCTGAGCGTAGAACAACACGGGTTGTATTTGAAAACTAAATTTCCCCTTCGAACCTCTTGCGCCTCCGTTTATTTCCCATGTGATTCCTTTGCCCTTCCAAACGGGACCGTCGTTGTACCCCCGGGGGTAGGCGGAGTTAATCGTGACCGCTGTGCTTAAATCAGTCCATTCAAGTGCCTGCCTTGAAGTTTGTACTGTTTCATAAAATCCTATGACCGTAGAATCGTGAAGTTTGAGGTTGTATTGTGATCCAGAGGACAGCATCTGTGCACTTAGTTCACTTGCGAGGATGAGCACGATTACGGATACACGGGTTCTTATATTCATTTTCACTACTGACCGACTAAAGCCACAGGATATTACAAAAAGGGTGAGAGGTACCGGTTATGATAGCCCCTCTTTTCCTCTTTTAGGTTGTACTAGAATGCAAAAATAGGAACAAGAAAGATAGGTCAAAACATTTAGTCGACCCGCCGATCTTCAAATACATGCTTGATCGGATCTTACGAAATAAGTTTAATGCGGTTCGTCGGTGCGTTTATGGTTTTTTTCTCCCTTTAAAATTTGATTAAAAAAGCCTTAAAACAATAAAGCCAAGTGATTTAACCAGCGGGAATGGGCTAAAGAACTCCCCGAACGGCCTCGCTTTCACACCCAACGCCCTTTTTGTACGCACCAAAAGGCGTTGCTTAGCCGTTTTAGGAAAAAACACCGCCCAAACCCCATTTTACGAAGCCTAGGCGGTGATGCGCTTTTTTACTGACATGCTTCTGTTTGAAATATTTTGATATCACTATATTTCGTCCACGCTGTTGGAATAGGTAACTGATCCACTTGCGCACAGGTTAGAGCAGGATTTTCAAGTAAGTTCAGATTAGTAAGCTTAGTGTTATTGCCATTCGCCAGATTCACCTTTGTTAAGTCATTTTCATATAAAAGGAGCTGTCTAAGCTTTATGTTTTGAGAAACATCGATATCTGTTAACGCATTTTCATATAAAAAAAGATCAATAAGTGCTGTGTTTTGAGAAACATCTAATCTTGTCAATGCATTTTTATATATCCAAAGATTAAAAAGCTTTGTATTTTTAGAAACATCGATATCGGTTAAATTATTAAAACCTACATAAAGCTGAGTAAGTGCTGTGTTGTTCGAAACATTGAGTGCTGTTAAATTGTTAGCATCTACATCTAGTATAGTAAGCACTTTGTTTTTCGAAACATCTAATGCTATTAAATTGTTCTCTTTTACACGAAGTTCAGTAAGTGCTGTGTTATTCGAAACATCCAGTGCTGTTAATTTGTTGTTTCTTATCTTAAGATTAGTAAGTGCTGTGTTTTTAGAAACATTGATATCTATTAAATTGTTGTCATTTAAATCTAGATAAGTAAGCACTGTGTTTTGAGAAACATCCAGTGCTATTAATTGGGTTAAACTTAATTCGAGCGAAGTAAGAGCTGAATTTTTTGAAACATCTATTGCTGTTAAGGCATTTCTACCAAGATCAAGTTGGGTAACATTTGTAAAATATTCAATGCCGGTAGCGTCTGTAATGCCTAAATTAGTTCCTTGAATTCCACCTGTAAATGCTTGGGCTTCCGCTACTGAAATTTCTTGGTCTCCATCGGTGTTGAGGGCTGTATTCTTTACCAATACCGCTTTGAATTTGGCATCGGGGATGTAAATTCCCGCATCGTCCGTTATGGAAAACGTAAACGCTGCCGTGGCCGTTGCGCTCCCTGCTGTCGCTTGGATTTCGCCCTTGAGCTCCGTATTCGTGTCGTAATCAACCGCACTTGTATCGGCTATTACTATTTTATTCCCTTCTAAACCAAGGACACCCGCTGGGTTTTGGCTTTTAATCGAGTAAACGGGCGATTCATCCGAATTGGCTACGGTCGCCGCGATCTTCCAAATAACCACCCCGTCGGGACTGTTTTTCGGTAGCACCAATTGAGTCAGATCCGCTATGTCGATGGTAATGGGTGCTGTAGTTACTGTATTATCGATGGTTACCGTTGCGGTTTTATCCGCCGAGCCGTCTTTATTCGTAGCGGTCAGCTTTACCGTATAGGTGCTGTCTTTCGTGTAGGTATGGGTGGGGTTTTCTTCGGTGGCTTTGTTTCCATCGCCAAAGTCCCAAGCGTAGCTAGTGGCGTTTTTAGACGTGTTTTTAAAGGTTACCGCCCCTGCTGAGCCTTTGGTAAAGGTAAAGTCGGCAACTACTTGGGTGTCGACTGTTTCATCTTTCTTGCAACTCCATAAGATTGCGGTGGCGCATAGGGTAGCGAGTAGAAAGGTTTTTGATTTGATTTGATTTGATTTGATTTGATTTGATTTGATTTGATTTGATTTGATTTGATTTGATTTGATTTGATTTGATTTGATTTGATTTGATTTGATTTGATTTGATTTGATTTGATTTGATTTGATTTGATTTGATTTGATTTGATTTGATTTGATTTGATTTGATTTGATTTGATTTGATTTGATTTGATTTGATTTGATTTGATTTGATTTGATTTGATTTGATTTGATTATTCATCAATTCAAAATTTTTCGTTTCGATTTTTGCTTGGTTAAGATTTTTCATAGCATTATTTAATTTAATTGAAAGATATTAAAACACAAGAATAATGGTACTGGATCGTATTTGCAAATAAATTCAAAAAAAATATGGTTTTTTTTGATGAACGGGTTTAAAAGGGCTTCGCTAAGCCGTTTTCGGAAAAAGCAGTAAGCCTAAACCCCACAAAACGGGGTTTATACATTGTTATGGATTCATTTAAATTTAAGGCGTTGAAAAGAAAATAAGAATATCAATGAAATTAAAACCCATGATAATATGACAGCTATATTTTTTAGATTAAGTGAAAGCAATACCATCGTGAAAAAGAATATCACATTGATTACGTTCTTCTGTTTCTTTTTCAGTTTTAACATTTCAATTCTTTCTATTCAAAAAAATAGTAATTAAAGAAATTATCCCTAACAGGATAATAACAAGCCCTTTAATTTCAAGATAATCATAACGCCATGAAACAATCCATACAAATGCACATAATGTAATTGCTGCGATTAAAATTCGAGAATTAAGACCGATAAGAACATGGATGATACTAAAAACAAAGCCTAACAATACCAATGGCTCTCCATAGATTGAACTAAAGAACGCCAAAATGAAGAATATTGACCCAATCAATAGAAAAATAGGTATCTTTCTAATGAACATAATTTTACCTATATGAGGCATATATTGCGCATCCTATTGCTATCCCAGCTAAACCATAAAATGCGGCAGTGCCTCCTGTTGCAGCAGTTGCAGCAATTGTTGCTGCACTCAGTGCAGGATCATACGCAATTTGTCGAAAGACTTGTCCAGCACAATTGCCCATATCTAGCAAATAACTGTTGGTGTAACACCACCAATTACAATTAGTTCTTCCATTGATTAGTCCATTAATAGGAACAACTTCCTCTGCAATGATGAAATAAAGCTCCATTGTAACAAGGAAATTAGTAATGAAGGTAACTTCATTCTCGTGCAAATCTTTATTATTAAAATCGTCCAATAGATTTTCAATGGATACCCTGTATTCTTCTAAGGAATGTGAAGAAGAAAATCTCAAAGCAAATTCATTTAGAAATTCTGATTGAATTTCAGAATATTCGTAAGAATCCGTATTTAATCAGCTATTTTGAAACGGACTATTTTGAATTACCTGATATATTTTAAATGCACTCGTGACTTCATGCAATTTATCGTTATCTATACTTAACTTTTTCGCTTGAACTTCCATGGCTTTTAAAACTTCCTCATCTTCTCGTTTGGATATTCCTCTCTTCCTAATCAAACTATTAGCTAGTCTTACATTGAAGGATTTTAATGTTTCATCAGGCATGATTAGCCTATAATCAGGCAGTAAAACTTTCTTTGGAGTTATATTATTCTCTTAATTACAAGAAAAAACCACACAAACCATTATGCATTTTAGTACTAATTTTTTCATTTTATTATTTGATGTGTTAGAAAGATACTAAAACACAAGAATAAAGGTATAGGATCGTATTTGCAAATAAATTTAAAAAAAATATGGTTTTTTTGATGAACGGGTTTAAAAAACACTAAACCCAAGCGGTATGTGGCTTTTTTCAGTCCCTTTATCCAACTAAAGTGAACTAGGGTCATTTAAAAAATATTTCATTTCAACACCTGGAATAATGATTAAAAGGGAATTAACGAATTTTTGAGGGGCTGTGATGAATCATTAAGCCATGAAGGTTTTGATTTCGGGATTAGCTGTGGTAAAAAAGATCATTGCGGATATGTCGCAAACTTTAGTAACGATAAAGAGCTGTAGATCGGTTGCGCTCAAAAGCACAATTTCGGTTTAGGTCTAAGTGTCAAAAGTCTACCCTAAAAGTTTATAAAGGATTAAGTCTCAAAATAAGACAATGGAAGAGCGAAGAGTGCCTTGAATTATTTACTCCCAAATACTCGTTCTATTATGCTTTTGCCATAGCCAAAAGGATTGGCGCGAATATCCTTCTCTTCTTCGCCTATCAAGAAAAACAATCCATCAATGGCTTTATTGGTGGCGTACGTATCGAGGCTAGGCTCGATAGACAAATCCAGTATTTTGGAAACATTGGTAAGTCCAAGACCTGAAGGGTCATAATTCAGAAAATCGTAGGTTAGTTTGTAGATTTTGTTGGCTTCTGTATTGTCCAAAGCAGTTTTAACTTCGGGGTTAAAGGCCTCAAAAAGTTTTTTGTTGGTCGTTCGGTAGAAATAGGTTGTTGCCGAAGTGCTATCCCCATCTAAAATTTCCATGGCATCTTGAATGGACATAGCGGTGATGGCATCCAGAAATATTGGCTCTGCCTTTTTTGCTGCCTGTTCTGCTCCTCGATTTATAGCGGTTATTAGCTCTTGAAAAAGGTCTGAACCTCCATTAAATTTTCTAATGTACATTTTATAAGCGGCAGATGTAATGGCGTTTTCATTGATTTTGCTCTGAAGGGTTATTACATCCTGCGGCAGAAAAATCTTAATCGCTTCGTTCTTTAAATAACCATCCAGAGAGGAGGCACTCGACACAGCGCTATTCAAGCCAATATCAAGTGCTTCTTTCAACCCTTTTGCCACCTCGCTCGCAGTTAAAGGAGCTGGGCTGGTTGTTCTGGGTAGAGCACTTACACTGTTCAATACTTCGCAAGAGGCGAGTGCAAAACCGAACAGAAGCAAAATTTTGATGCTTAAATAGTTCATAGCGTATTTTTTCTCAAGTTAAACATTTTAAAAACGGATAGCATATTTTTTAAGTTTAGATATGTTTCCTCCTTTTTGCCTATCGGCGGTTATCTTCATTCAATAGAATAGAAAGATAACTTTCATAGCGTGTTATCGAAATATCGGTGCCTATTTTTTTCTTAATGGCGCAGCCAGGCTCATCATTATGCAAACAGTTATGAAACTTACACAACCCAAGGTATTTCCTCATTTCTGGGAAGTAATGAAATAACTCCTCTTTTTCAATCTCGGCTAAGTTCAACTCTTTTATTCCTGGAGTATCGATAATCATGGTATCTGGGTCTATCTCAAATAGTTGAGCGAAAGTGGTAGTGTGCACTCCTTTATTTGCAAACCCTGATATTTCTTTTACTTCTTGCTTGGCATCGGGAACAAGTTGATTCACAAATGTGGACTTTCCAGCTCCACTATGCCCTGAAATAAGGCTTATCTTATTTGATAGCAACGAATGGAGTTCTCCTGAAATTTTTTCATTTTGAAGACTTATTGATAAAATGGAATATCCTAGCGGTTCATAAATCTTAATCAATTCATTAATCTGCTCTAAATCGTCTTTTGAGTACAAATCTGTTTTATTGAATAGAATAACGCCTGGAATCCTAAAAGCTTCTAGGCTAACTAAAAAACGATCTATAAACCCAATGGATGTACGGGGCATCTTTAGTGTTGCGATCAAAACGCCTTGGTCTACATTGCTTGCAATAAGATGGTCGTGTCCTTTTTTTCTGGGGCTTTTACGTAAAACATAATTCTCCCGTTCATATATTTTGGTAATGACCCATTCATTTTCCATTCGGTGGTTGGGTTTAATTTCCACCCGATCGCCTACTGCAACTGGATTGGTGATTTTCTTATTTTCCAGCCTAAATCTCCCTCTTAATCTGGCTTCATATTGGGTGTCACCAGATTTAATAGTGTACCAAAAACCCGTAGATTTGATGACCAACCCCTTCATTAAAAGCTAAACTAAATAGACTTTCCTCTATGTGATTCATGACGATTTGAAATTGATTGATTACTACTTCCCCCTTATGCTCAATAATTTGTTAGTTAGCTATATACAATTTTTTTCAAAATGACATTCAATAGCTTGATTATCAATGAATTAGATTTAAAAGAGGAATTACTAAATTCTACGTAGTTACACGTCAAGCCCACTCTGGAAAAATAGCGTGGTGCTTTTGAAGTTTTTGATTAATTCGTTCAGCCATTGCGTTGCCTATTCTTTGGGGATGTTTATCAAACAACACGGTAATTATCGCACTGCCTAAACCGATAAATGTTTATTTTAAGTTTTAGAATTTGTCCCGTTGATTACTTTCCAAGCCACGCTGTTCTTATTGCTATTTGATCTTCTGTGGGATTTTCTTCTAGGCTCAGTTCATATTTGATTGGTACCGTAACAACCATGGCTTTGGCTCTTAGTTTCTTTTTCTTGATTTTTCCATTTGATTCTCTTCTTACCATTACTTCCACTTTATCTCCTTTTTTGGTATCTGTGTAGAATTTTTCCATCACCTCTGAAAAAGTATCAAGACTAATTTTATCTCCATTCCATTCTAGTAAGACATCTCCTGTTTGTAGATTCAGTTTGTTGCCAAAATCATTCATTGCTTCGGTATCAGCGATGTATATTTCCCTATCATCGTTTAATTCGGGGGTAAACTTTCCGGCTGTTATGGACTCTTCTTCCCCTTCATTTCTGTAATTGATTCCAGCCCAACCTAAAATCTTTTTATAGGGTAATGGTTCGGTATCGCTAATATGAGACTTTAAAAAATGGCCCACTTCTTGGTTGGTTAGTTGCTGTATTTTATCGAAGAGCTCATCGTCTTTAAATGGTTTCTGAGGACCGTATTCTATTGATAGTTCCCGAAGCAACCATTGTAAATCTTTTTTGCCATCTGTTGATTTTAGAATGGTTAAGTCTAGGCACATTGCAATAAGAGCACCGCCCGCATATACATCGCCATATCGGCTTTCATTTTCAGGTTCTAAGATATTTTGGCTAAACGTTGTGTACGGAATATCTACCTTGTATTCTTCTTGTTCAAGCATTTTGTATCTCAACTCCTCGAGAAATTCGTTCAATCCATAAAGATCATGTTTTACCTGAACATGGATTGATGAATATTCTGTTACACCTTCGTAAAGCCATAGGTGCTGACTCATCTTTGGTTCGATGTAATTGAAATGATGAATCTCCTCAGAATGAATATTTAGGGGAGTTACAATATGAAAAAACTCGTGGGCGGCTACCCCTCTTATAGTAGAGCTTATTTTTTCGGAATTCATTTCAGGCAGGGAATAAAATGAAGAATAGGAATGCTCAAGTGCCCCCCAAGCACCAGAGAAAGTAGATTTATCGAAGAGGTATATAAGGTAAACATAACGATCCACTGGTAGTTTTCCACCTAAATATGCGGCTTGTGCTTCCATTAAATCATCGATATTATCCAATATGTCTTCTGCTGAAAGTAAATTGTTTGGGGTATAGATAGAAATTAGGACGTTAGCACCCGCTATTTCTTTTGAAGCAAAATTTGGTCTGCTATACATGATGGGAGCATCGGCCAAAAAATTATAGTTACTGGCGATATAGGTATCGCTAGTGGGCTGAGCATCCATTTTTTCCAATGAAGTAGCTCCCTTTATGGCTTCACTATGCTGAATAGTCAGTTCAAAAGGCTTAAATTTTTCACCCTCCAAATACCCAATAAAGCCGAAAGTGTTCAAAACGTATACCTCATTTTCTTTGTCAATGCATGTCCCACCTGGTTCAAATAATTTATTGCTACCATAGCCACTAAAGTCATCGAATGAATCCTCCACCCAATAAGTGATTTTGAATAAATTGAAGGCGTCTTCTATAATCCATTTGTTGGTGGATATTTTTTTGACTTTTAGTTCTTTTTCCTGTTTGTCAAACGCCTTGAATTCCACAATGAAGCGTCCAAAATCTGAGATGCTATAGGTGCCAGGTACTATTTTGGGCATATGATATTCCACCTCTTCAGCATTAATTTTAGGTGTGAGGATTTCGACAGGAAGTTTGTCTTCTTTGGTACGTGTCAAATCGATATTGATTTGATACTTTTCTTGACCTAGTGAGATCGTAGCAAAAAGGACAAAAAATACGTATGCAGTTCTTTTCATAGCATTATTTTGGATACAATAAAATAAATGGAATTAAAATTCACGAAAGGTTTTTTGTGACTAACGGAGTTCATCGAGATTACTGTTTAGGCCTCTGCATTTGCCATTCGTTTTCGTTGGGTTTCATCCAGATAGATTTTTCGCATACGGATAGACTGGGGAGTGACTTCTACGTATTCATCCTTTTGGATGTATTCGAGAGCTTCTTCTAGACTAAATTTTTTTGCTGGTGCAATCTTAGTATTGTTGTCAGACCCAGATGCCCTCATGTTAGTGAGTTTTTTTCCTTTCTGAATATTCACTACCAGATCATTTTCCCGGCTATGCTCGCCAATTACTTGACCAGCGTATACGTCGATATTCGGATCTATGAAGAATATTCCTCGATCTTGTAATTTATCTATTGAGTAGGGAGTTCCGGGTCCATTTTCCATGGATATGAGCGAGCCATTTATTCTGCTTGGTATTGTTCCTTTAAACGGTTGATATTCTTTCAGGCGATGAGTCATAATAGCTTCTCCAGCTGTAGCCGTGAGCATGTTGTTTCTAAGCCCTATCAAGCCGCGAGAAGGTATTTCAAATTCAAGGTGCTGAATATTGCCTTTTTGCTCCATTACCTTCAATTCTCCTTTGCGCTGAGTTACCATTTCTATTGCTTTTCCAGCGTAATCGTCAGGTACATCAATCACCAAATGTTCGATTGGCTCCATTCGCTGATCCTTCTCTTCTTTGAACAATACCTGGGGCTGGCCTACCTGAAGTTCATAGCCCTCACGACGCATGGTCTCGATCAAAACGGAAAGGTGGAGTACACCCCTGCCAAAGACTACAAATTTATCTTCTGAGTCGGTTTCCTGCACCTGCAATGCTAAGTTCTTCTCTAATTCTTTCATAAGACGATCTCTAAGGTGACGGGACGTTACAAGTTTGCCTTCTTTTCCAAAAAATGGTGAATCATTGATGGCAAAAAGCATACTCATGGTAGGCTCATCAATAGCTATTCTTGGTAATATTTCAGGATTCTCAAAATCGGTAATTGTATCCCCAATTTCAAAATCTTCGATACCAGTAATGGAACAGATATCTCCAGCTCTCACTTCTTCCACTTTTCTTTTGCCCAAACCTTCGAATACATGAAGTTCTTTTATTCTTACTTTCTTGAGTGAACCATCGATTTTAGAGATTCCTATATGCGTGCCTTCTTTCAAAGTTCCTTGAAATACTCTTCCAATAGCTATTCGACCTGTAAATGAGGAAAAATCCAATGAGGTGATTTGCATGGCAGGAACTCCATCTTTAAAAGGTGCAGGTGGAATTACTTCTATGATTTTGTTTAGAAGCGGAGCAATGCTTTCAGTAGGCTTTCGCCAATCTTCTCCAAACCACCCTTGCTTGCTGGACCCGTAGAGCGTCTTGAAATTCAGTTGCTCTTCTGTGGCATCTAAAGAAAACATAAGATCAAATACTTGTTCGTGCACTTCATCTGGACGGCAGTTTTCCTTATCAACCTTATTTACTATTACAATAGGCGTAAGACCAAGCCCTAATGCTTTTCCGAGAACAAAGCGAGTTTGGGGCATTGGGCCTTCAAATGCATCTACCAAAAGGATAACTCCATCGGCCATTTTAAGGACTCGCTCTACTTCACCCCCAAAGTCTGCGTGACCAGGAGTATCAATGATATTGATCTTAACCCCATTATACTCGACCGATACATTTTTTGATAGAATGGTAATACCTCGCTCTCGTTCCAAGTCGTTATTGTCAAGAATAAGTTCTCCCTTTTCTTCGTTTTCGCGAAATTCTTGTGTCGCATAAATGATCTTATCCACTAGGGTGGTTTTACCATGATCTACGTGTGCGATGATGGCAATATTTCTGATTTCTTGCATTCGACTGCTTATTGATCCTCTTAATTAAGCCGCAAAAGTAGATAGTTCTCTGGTGGAAAGCACCATAATACGCAATCACAAAAGGTATATTTGCACTCTATTATCAAATTATGAGCAATAGATACAAACGACATACCATCACAACTGCCCTTCCTTATGCGAATGGACCCATACATATTGGCCATTTAGCAGGAGTCTATGTGCCTGCTGATATTTACGTAAGATACCTTAGAAGCAAAGGAGAAGATGTCGTTTGGGTCTGCGGATCGGATGAACATGGGGTAGCCATTGAATTGAGAGCTCGAAAAGAAGACAAAACTCCTCAAGAAGTGGTGGATTTTTACCACAATCAAATAAAAAACGCATTCAAGGATTTTGGTATTAGCTTCGATATATACCACAGAACCTCCTCAAAACTGCATCATGAAACGGCTTCAGCGTTTTTTAAAAAGATGGAGGCCGATGGGAAGTTTAAAACTGAAAATTCAGCACAATTTTTCGACCCCACCGAACAACAGTTTCTAGCCGATCGGTACATTAACGGTACCTGTCCAAACTGTGGTTTTGAGGAAGCTTATGGAGATCAATGCGAAAACTGTGGCGCTACCTTAAGCCCCTCGGAGCTAAAGAATCCTAAGTCTATGCTTAGCGGAGAAGCCCCTGTGATGAAAGAAACCAAACACTGGTATTTGCCTTTGGACGAATATGAGCTATGGCTAAAGGAGTGGTTGCTGGAAGGGCATAAAGAATGGAAGCCTAACGTGTATGGTCAATGCAAAAGTTGGATTGATAATGGGTTACGTCCACGACCAATGACTCGTGATTTGAAATGGGGTATACCAGTACCCGTAGAAGGTGGTGAGGGCAAGGTGTTATATGTTTGGTTCGATGCCCCAATAGGATATATTTCGGCTACAAAGCAATGGGCAGAGGACAATGGAAAAAATTGGGAGGAGTACTGGAAAAGGGATGATACACGGTTGCTTCATTTCATTGGAAAAGACAATATCGTTTTTCACTGTATTATCTTTCCTACCCTATTAAAGGCAGAAGGGAGCTATGTTTTGCCAGATAATGTTCCTGCTAATGAATTTTTGAACCTTGAAAACAACAAAATATCAACATCCAGAAACTGGGCCGTTTGGTTGCATGAGTATTTGGAGGAATTTTCTGGGAAACAAGATGTACTTAGGTATGTGCTTACAGCGAATGCTCCTGAAACCAAAGACAATGATTTTACTTGGAAAGATTTTCAAACCCGAAATAATAGTGAACTAGTTGCCATATTTGGGAATTTTGTAAATAGAGCTATTGTTCTCACGCACAAATACTTTCAAGGGCAACTACCAGCACGAGGGCAGCTACATCCTATCGATGAGCAAGCCATAAAATCCATACAAAGAGTACCCAAAAAAATTGCATATTCTTTAGACCAGTTCAAATTTAGGGAAGCACTCTCTCAGATGATGGAGCTAGCCAGAACAGGAAATAAGTATCTGGCAGATACCGAACCGTGGAAGCTAATTAAAGAAAATAAAAGTAGAGTAGAGACGATATTGAATATTGCGCTTCAGATCAGTGCCAACCTAGCGATTTTGTGTGAGCCTTTCTTGCCCTTTACCGCCGATAAGTTGGTGGCAATTTTAGGCATTGAAAAAGGCAATTGGAATGATGCGGGTTCATTAGACCTCATTGCGACCCATCACCAACTAAATAAGACAACATTACTTTTTGAAAAGATTGAAGACAAAGAAGTGGAGGCGCAAATAAATAAACTCATGGAAACCAAAAAGATGAACGAAAAAGAAAACGCCTTGCCAGACATCTTAGGGATAAAGGATGAAATTGTATTTGATGATTTTATAAAAATGGATTTGAGAGTAGGAGAGATTAAGACAGTGGAGAGGGTCGAGAAGTCGAATAAGCTACTCAAGTTTTCGGTAGACATTGGACTCGAAACAAGAACTATTTTAAGTGGCGTGGCTAAACACTTCGCCGCCGAAGAGATGGTTGGCAAAAAGGTGACCGTGATGGCCAACCTAGCGCCTCGAAAAATCATGGGTATAGAATCTCAAGGAATGCTACTTTTTGCTGAAAATAGTGATGGAAAATTGGTGATCGTAAGTCCCGGAGAGAATGCGGAGAATGGGGCTACTATTTCCTGATTTTTAAAAAAAAATAGGAGTATGTAAAAGGACTGAGCTATTTCGCTTACTTCTCCTCTTTGCTGAGTCTTCTCGTATTTTCAGTTACGAAAAAATGCACTCAGCAAACCCTAATTTTACATTTTTATAAGAATTAAAGTCTAAAAAGAAGTCAACTTCACGACTCAAATATTTAGTGATAATAAAAGTGATTTTCATTTTTTGCTATACAGTCTTCAGCATTAACTAATATACATTAAACATGCTGATCGATAAGGATCGTATTTCCGTCAGGATCTGTAATCATAAAACTTCCAGGACCAGTTTCACCCTCTACTTCATTGGCGGGTGTAATCCCATTCGCTATCATCTGTCTTTGAATTTCCCTTACATCTTCAAACTCGCTCAGGATATTTGCATTTTGATTCCAGCCAGGATTGAAGGTAATTAAGTTATTGGGGAACATGCCTTGAAATAGCCCAATGAGTGCGTCACCATTTTTCATAATGTAATATCGATGCTCAGGTTTGCCAGCAAATCTTTCAAATCCCAACTTCTCGTAAAATACCTTAGATGCTTCAAGGTCTTTGACTGCTAAGCTTAGTGAAAAGGCTCCAAGTTTCATAGAATGATAGTTTTAGCTGAAGATAGTAAATTCAATAATAAAATCTTCATTTTCTTTAGCCTGACTAAGCCAAAGCCTCCCATCTCTCCATCAGTTCATCCAGTATTTTCTTTTTATTCAAATAATCATCGTTGGCGACCGCAAGTGCCTTAGGGTTTTCGATAATTTCATGAGAGGCCATTTTATTTTCCAGTAGCGTGATGTCTGATTCAAGTTCCGCTATTTGGTTCTCTATGCTTTTAAGTTCTTTTGCTACTTGCTGTTCTTTCGCGTTGCTTCTTTTTTTGGTACTCTTCTTCTTTATTGAAGTTTTTGCCGCAGTGGAGGTTTCTTTCAATTGGTTTTTCCTGTTTTTGTCCCACCACCAAGTAAACTCTTCGTAAGTACCCGGATATTCTTTTACTTGTTGATTTTCAATATACCAAATTTTGTTGGCTATCTGAGAAATAAAATGACGATCATGAGAAACAACTAAAAAAGTACCTTCATACTGTTGAAGTGCCTGTACTAGAATGCTTACCGAGAGTATGTCCAGATGGTTAGTCGGCTCATCGAGTAGAAGGAAATTAGCCTCAGAAATTAAGGTCTTTGCTAATGCAACACGTGATTTCTCCCCTCCTGAAAGTATTTTTATTTTCTTAAACACCTCTTCATCAGAGAATAAAAAACACCCTAGAATACTACGCAGCTCTTGTTCGGTCTTACCTGTACCCGCTTGTTTTAGTTCCTCCAGTAAATCATTTTGAACTTCTAGCGATTCTAGCTGGTGCTGTGCATAAAAGGAATTAATTACGTTGTGTCCTGTCTGCACTCTGCCTTCGTGTTGCTCGGTTTCGGCAATGATTCGAAGCAACGTGGATTTGCCTTTCCCGTTTGCACCTATTAAGGCTATTTTATCCCCTCGTTCTATGGTTATTGAAGAACGATTCAGTATTTGAAGGTCTCCATATGCCTTAGTTATTTCTTCTAACCGCTTTACATGACGACCCGATTGAGTTTTAAAGTTAAATCGGAAGTTAACCTTGGCTGTATCATCAACCACCTCAGACACTCGCTCCATTTTTTCAAGCATCTTCATTTTAGATTGTGCTTGGCTGGCCTTTGTCGCTTTTGCTTTAAACCGTTCGATGAAACGCTCGGCCTCCTTTATTTTCTTTTGCTGGTTTTCAAAGGCATTTTTTTGCAGTTCATTGCGAAGCGCTTTTTCTTCCTCATAGTGATTATAATCACCAGGATAAACGTGTAGGTCTGCTTGGGTTACTTCTACAATTTTATTGACTGTACGGTTTAAAAATTCCCTATCGTGAGAGACGATGATGTATGCTCCCTCATACGATTGTAGATAGTTTTCAATCCATTGAATGGAAGGAAGATCTAGGTGGTTGGTAGGCTCATCTAACATGAGCAAGTTGGGCTTTTCCAATAAAAGCTTTGCCAGCATCACTCGCATTCTCCATCCCCCAGAAAATTCACTTAATGATCGGGTTAGGTCCGCTGTTTTAAATCCTATACCCTCCAAAAGTTCCTCCGCTTTTGATTGCAGGGTATATCCCTCTTCTGCTTCGAATCGCTCTTGAAGTTTGCTGAGTCGATCCACCAGTTCATCGTGGTAGTTATCTTCCATCTCTTTGATTACCTCCTCTATTTGCTTTTGAATATTCAGTGTGGATGCAAATGCCGTCATGGCCACCGATAGAATAGAGTCTTCGGTTCGAAAGGAGAGAAGGTCTTGGTTCAAAAATCCGATGGTGGTGTCTTTGCTCATGGATATTTTCCCTGAGGAGGGCTGTAGATCATTGACCATCATCTTGAGTAAGGTGGATTTTCCTGTCCCGTTTAAACCAATAAGTCCAATTTTATCTCTGGAGCCAATGAACAAAGAAGCTTCGTCATATAGCGGACGGTCTCCCAGATAATAGGAAAGATTCGTGATGTCGATCATGAATGCAAATGTAAAATGTAGAGGAGGGACTAGAAGCCATTTTACCACATGAATGAAAGACTAATTTTTTTGATTCCTTATATTTAATTTTATAGAATTGCTAGCATTTATTGTTAATCAAGTATAAATATGTATTATGAATACGTTGATCAGTCTTGCGTTTATTATCGGATTTTTTTCATGCTCTATGATTTCTACATCAGAAACCGATGTGAAGGATGGCGACTCAGGGGAAGATGCAGAAATCGAATTGGTTTCGAGTGAAGGTTTGAGCCTTGAAGATGTTCAGTTGCCAGCGGGTTTTAAAATTGATGTTTTTGCCAGAGTAAAGGGCGCACGATCGATGGCTCGCTCTACGAACGGCACGCTCTATATTGGAAGTAGGGGAGATAAGGTATATGCTGTAAAGGATACCAATGGAGATTGGAAAGCCGATGAAAAATATGTGCTGGCTGAAGGGTTGAATATGCCCAATGGAGTGGCTTTGAAGGACGGTAACCTGTACGTGGCAGAGGTATCAAAAATGTGGCGTTTTGATGACATAGATAACAACTTGAGTGTACCACCGCCCCCAAAACTGATATATGATGACTATCCTAAAGATGACCACCACGGATGGAAGTACATTGCCTTTGGACCAGATGGCAAACTCTACGTGCCAGTAGGGGCACCATGCAATATTTGTAAAAGCAAAAATGAAATATATGCGAGTATCACAAGAATGAATGCTGACGGATCCGGAAGAGAGGTTTATTCACATGGTGTTCGAAATACTGTGGGTTTTACTTGGCATCCCGAAACCGGCGATATGTGGTTTACTGACAACGGTAGAGACTGGCTCGGAAATGATGAGCCTCCGTGTGAACTCAATAGAATTACAGCGGCAGGCCAACATTTTGGATATCCTTATTGCCATGGAGGGTATTTTAAAGACCCTGAATTTGGAGATAGAAGGCCTTGTGAAGATTTCGTAAAACCTGCACAGAATTTGGGTCCTCATGTGGCACCACTTGGTGTTAAATTTTGTGCCAGTAAATCTTTCCCCAGCGAATACTATATGCAGATATTTATTGCGGAACATGGATCGTGGAATAGAGACCGCGAAGTAGGTCATACAGGTTATAAAATTACTTTAGTCACGGAGAAGAATGGAGTGGGTACATCCTATACCGCTTTTGCGACAGGGTTTTTAAATATTGAAACCAATAAAGCTTGGGCGCGACCCGTAGATATTATTTTTGTACCTGACGGCTCAATGTTAATATCTGATGATCTAGGCGGAACTATTTTTAGAATCTGGTACGAAGGCTAGACCGCAGTAGTGCATTTTGATTCTAGAGAACTTTCTTTGATTTTTCAATCTCTGAATCATCTTAAAGTTGGATAGGTACTAGATAATTTCAGCAAGTATTCTCAATGTAGAAAAAGAAGTTGTTTATTCGTCCTAATAGGACAGAAATCGTTCATACCGGTCTTGTATATTTAAAGTGGCGGGCTTTAGGCACTAACTTTTCGGATTATAAAAGCCTATTAATTTATTCATTTTCTTTTATTAAAGCGACTAAACCCCTATTTCCCGTTGTTTTCCAATGATTTTGAGTTGTGGTTTTAACCTCAATACCATAGAATTTCTTAGCGACAATATCTGGAAACTTTTGTCCACCAATTAATTCGATTGAATTTTCAAAAGGTGTTCCAATTGCTAACTTGGTCATAACATCTCTTGCGTAAGGCTCAAGTCTGTTTCCTTTTAGCTTTTCTATTATTGCTGGTATTTTCTTTGCGTGTTCGTTTAACTCATCAATTGTAGAATTTAACAGCGAATTAAATTCACTTTTGTGCGGTTCAGGGTTTACAGATACTACCATTATTTCTTAAAATATAAATCCCAAACTTCTTCAATTCTTGTCGCCAAATTGTAGGCGAGTAGTGGCGGAACTGCATTTCTAATTACTCTGTAAGCCTTTGACGGACTAACTAAATATGAGCCTTTTCTTCCCTGCTTGTTAGGTATCACAAATTCAAAATCAGGTGGAAAAGTTTGTATTAATGCACATTCTCGTGGCATTAATCGTCTCTCTTTAAATCCTTTAGAAAGTTCTTCAGTAATAACTCCCCCATTTTTTTTTAGATAATCTTCTAAACTCAATATTTCCGTGATGTTCTGCCCTTATAGTTGGTCCAATTCCGTCCGGTTTGATTTCGGTTTGCCCTTGGCAATGCCTACCTATAAATTTTGCTTTTGAGTAAAACATTTGCGACAAATCTTTTGATTTTTCAGGTTCTTCTAAATTTGCAAAAAGTTCTTTTAAGTCAACGTGTCTTTTTAAATCTTCGCCATCTGTTGTATATGCGTGAGTTGGTTTTGGATACGGATTGTATATATCAGAAATTTCATTTTGTTCTAATTGTTCGAGTGCGGATTTTTTTAGTGCAGATTTTTTAATGCCTATAAAAATTACACGTTCTCGAGACTGAGGAATACCATAATCTGCTGAATGCAAAACACGAGGATTTAATACTAAATATCCATTATCTCCAATACTTGAAAAATCACTTTGGATAATGTCTTTAACATTTGAAAGATTGACTAAACCCTTTACGTTTTCAGCGACGAAAATTTTAGGTTGCGTTATCTCTATTACTTGCTTCATCCATATATAAAGTTTCCCACGAGTTTCTTCCCTTGCACAAGTTTCTGTGTTTAGTTGTCCTGTGTGATTTTTGTTGGAATTAAAACCTTTTCTTTTTCCTGCTACGCTAAAATCTTGGCAAGGAAAACCACCTGTAACAATGTCAATATCGTTAGGAAACACATTTGTTCCACTTTGATGAAGTTTAACTAAAGCTACAATACTGTCGGTTTGAAAATCCTCCGCGTTATGTCCTCTTTTTGCAAAGTGATGCACCCAAGCATTTCTTGCGTCTTTAAGAATATCATTTGCAAAAACAGTCTTAAACCGTGTTTTCTTTAGCTTAACAAAGTTGTTTTCAAGTTTCTTTTCGATAAAGTTTGGACTTAAAATTTCATTTATGGAAGATTTCAACACTGAAAATTGTCCCTCAAATCCTAAATCCATTCCTCTACAGCCCGAAAAAAGCGATAACATCTTTAGAGTAGATATCTCCTTTTCATCCTTGTCTTTCTTTTTTGGATAAAATTTGACTGACAATTGGGGTTCTTCAACCACATTTGAATTTTCTGAATCTTTTGTAAGTGCTTGCATATTTAATTCTGAACTGGTTGTGATTTTAAATATTTGATTTTCTTTTCTGCAACTTTTAGTGCTTTGCTTGCACAATCTTCATCTGCTATTTCATAAGCAATTTTGTCGCTGATATATTATACCAAAAGCTCATCCTTATCGATTTTTAAAATTTCAGCGAGTTTTTCCAACATTTCTTTAGTTGGTTTTCGTCCGTTCCGCTCAATTTTACTCAAAATGGCTTGGTCAATATCAACATAGGCAGAGACTTGTCTTAACAGAAGTCCAAGTTCTTGTCTTTTATTTCGTAAAATTTGTCCGATTATTTCCATTTGAAAATTTTAACTTGACGATAAATGTCAAATAAAGTTTGTCAAATTTTGTCAAACAAATAATGTCGATTGAATTTTTAAGAAAGACAAAATGGGAAACGTGAGAAGCAGTAAACTCGTGTTGGCAAAATTTTTTTCTTACATATGCTTTTTCTTTCCAGGGTTAACTTTAAGAGATGCAACCACTTCGGCTTCCTAGCTTTGCTATCAGCGTTAAAAACAACTCAGTTTTTTGCCTTATTCGAAAAAAATGGGTAGCACTCACCCCCGAGGAGTGGGTAAGGCAACATTTTCTCCATCTAATGATAGCGCATCTGAATTATCCGAAAGGTTTAATAAAGTTAGAGCAATCAATGAATTATTTTAAAAATGTAAGGCGATCAGATGTGACTGTTTTTGAGAGAGACTCAAACATTTTTATGTTATTAGAATGCAAGGCTCCATCTGTTAAAATAGATCAGAAAGTGATTAGTCAGGTTTCGGAATATAACAAAGTACTCGGGGCGAGCCATATTTCTGTAAGCAATGGCATTCATCATTTCGTCTGGAGAAAGAGTGGCGAGCAATATATTCAATTGGATGTATTTCCAGATTATTCTTGATGTTTTTATAATATATTCTCTGCTATAAGTTCGTTATCTTTGTCATATCTGTTGAGCTAGAAAAAGACCACTTATTTAAATTTTTTAGCAGATGAAAAACTTACTCAATAAAATTCCTCCTTTTTTTAAAGGATTCTATTTCTTATTTACCTTATTCTTTGTAATATGGATGGTCTTTGTAGATAGCAATGATCTTTCCCTGCAACTGTCGCTATTCAATAAAAAGAAGAGCCTAATTGAATCAAAGCGATTTTATGAGGAGAAAATTTTGGAAGTTAAAAATGATAAAGAGGCATTGGAGAGCAATCTTGAACTTTTAGAAAAGCTTGCTCGTGAAAAATACTTGATGAAAAAGGAGAACGAAGATCTTTTTATTGTAGTAACAAAAGACGAATGAAATACTGGGTAACTTTATTCGCTGTGCTTTCCTTATTAACTGTGCATGCGCAGAATAGTCTTACGGATCGTATCTATTTTGGTGGAGGTGGCAGTTTTAGCGCAAACTCCAATCAAAAAAATATTAGTGTTTTTCCCCAAATAGGATATAAGATTACCGATAATTATTCTGCTGGGGTAGGGATTATATATCAGTATGTAAGAATTGGCAATCCTATCAATAAATCCCTTTCTAATTATGGCTGGAGTATTTTCAACAGGTATAATATTATACAACAGTTCTTTGCCTACGCTGAATTCGAACGACTTTCTTTCGAATATTTCACGGATAGAGGTTTTAAACAAACAACTAGGGATGGCTATAACAGCCTACTCTTAGGTGGTGGATATGCTCAGCGGCTGGGTAGGAGAGCCTCTTTTAATATAATGGCGCTTTACAATGTATTCTATGACGGTTCTGATCTAAATCAGCCTTATGGAAGTCCCTGGGTATTAAGAGCTGGGGTGAGTGTCGGTATCTTTTAATTTCATGGACTGTTCTTGTCTCTTGCTTTTAACGGTTCGATAATCTTTTCAGGCTTACTTATTGTTTCTTCGCATGCTTTTTCTGGATTCAAAGTGGTGATTTTCCAATCATGTCCTAAGTTGGGAATTGAATAAGACTGTTTTCCCCCATCTCCCCTAGGATTTTCAGCCAAATAGATTCTGGCATTGATCTGTTAAAATGCAAACAACTATAACTCAAAAAAGAATTTAGTAACTAGAAAATGTCCGATCCTGCTTTTGGCACAAAGATTATGGAGAGCTATGCCAAAATGCGACCTGTCTTCAACCGAATTAATAGGATACTTACCACCAGCTAAAATAAAAAATTGTTTCATAGGGATTACTTCACTCCCTTTAAAGCCATCACTTCCTTAGGGCTAAGATGCCGATACGTCCCCCGAGGTAGGTTTTTCTTTGTTAGGTTTCCAAATGTCACTCGATCTAGCTTTTCTACTTGGTATCCCAGAAACAAAAAAATTCTTCGGATAATTCGGTTTCGTCCAATGTGAAGTTCAATGCCCAGATTTTTATTATCATCACCAAGTATCGCAAGCTCATTAATCGGAGCTATGCCATCTTCTAGCTCTACCCCTGCTATGATTTTTTCAAAATCAGCTTTAGTAAGTGGCTTGTCCAACTCTACCTGATAGATTTTCCTGACTTTGTGTGATGGATGGGTAAGTCTTTTTGCCGTTTCTCCGTCATTTGTGAAGAGTAGGAGTCCAGTTGTTTCTCGATCTAAACGACCCACAGGATAGATTCGTTCATTGCAGGCTTTTTCTACCAATTCCATAACAGTATGTTTGGCATGTGGATCTTTCATCGTGGTGATAAAGCCTTTTGGTTTATTCAAGAGGACGTATTGATGGCTCTCTGATTTAAGCTGCCTTCCTTGATATACTACCTTATCTCCTTTCTTCACTTTATAACCCATCTGTTGAATTACCTTTCCGTTCACTTTTATCTTACCGCCAGAAATAAGCGTGTCTGCTTCTCTTCGAGAACATATACCTGCGTTAGCAATAAAACGATTGAGTCTAATTTCGGAAGGTTTCTTTTCTTTCTTTTTGTTGGGGCGCTTCATTCTTGCTCGTCTCCTACCGAATTTTCTTCTTTAGAAAAATCTTTAGGTGTGGGTAGTTCTTTTAAGTCATTAATTCCAAAATAATCCATAAACCGATTACTTGTACCATAGAGTAATGGTCGTCCCACCCCATCTGACTTTCCCTTGATTTCAATAAGTTCTTTTTCTAATAATTTTTGAATTGAATAGTCGCAACTAACACCACGAATTTGCTCAGCCTCACTTTTCGTAATGGGTTGTTTGTACGCAATGATCGATAATGTTTCCAGAGCAGAATTAGATAGCCTTTTCTTCGATTGTTGCTTTAGTAAAATACCAATACTGACCTGATAAGCGGGCTTGGTCAGAAATTGATAGCCTCCTCCTGATAGAACCAATTCAAATGAGTGGGTCTCTGCGGTAAACTTTTCTTTTATTTCGGTTAACCCTGCTGCGATATCCTCTGCTGGAACTTCAGCTTCGAACATTTCCATCAGGCAGTTTTGAATCTCGCCTTCGGTTATCGGCTTTGGCGAACAAAATATCAACGCCTCAATATGATTTGACAGAAAATCCAACTAAAACCTATTCAACTTGGCATCAATACTCTGTGTGGTGTGTGGTACCGCCTTTAACCTCTCCTTAGAGATGAGCTTTCCCGTGTCCACACAAATACCATATGTACCGTTTTTTATCCTGACTAAGGCATTTTCAAGGTTTTTAATAAATTTTTGCTGACGACCTGCTAGTTGACTCAATTGTTCTTTTTCAGCTGTGTCTGCACCATCTTCCAAGGTTTTTACCGAAGAAAAATTATCTCCTGTGTCTTCTGATTGGCGGGTAAGGGAATCTTTAAGTGTATTGAACTCCTCGCGAGCTTTTTCAAGCTTTTCAAGGATCAACTCTTCAAATTCTTTCAATTCATCGTCGGAATATCTTGTCTTTTCACTCATGGCAAATAGGATTTGGGGCTTTACAAAATGTAAGCTAAAATACGAAGAGGAGTGGAAAAATGTTAGTGATTGTGCTGATTGAGTCCTGCATGTTCGTTTTTTTATATTAAAAATTCCTTCCCACAACCACTGTTTCTTTAATGATTTCAGAGTTTCCAGACGGATCATATACTTCAAAAAGAATTACGTAATATCCCATTCTGGCTATGCCTCCTGAATTGGTTTCGCCATCCCACCTTAAAAATCCCCTCGTAGAGAGAAGCGCTCCTTGAACTAGGTTTTTTATCAATTGTCCTTTTTGATCGTAGATATTAACATTGGCGAACTGCCCTGGCGACTGGAATGAATAGGTGATGGTGGTAAAGTCTCTTCCAGAGCCTACATTGCCTGGAATGAATACTTTTGGCTGTACGCTCACCGTTACCGACGAAATCTTTCTATCAATAGCCTGTGAGTTTGCATAGCCTGGTGTCGCAAACCCAATCGTACTGGCAGCTGACCTCCAGTTTGCAGTACTTGATACGCTTTCTTTGAAGGAAATTCTTTCTAACGATACCCCTTCATTGTCCTTCAAAAGATCGAAGTGAAAGTCTTCCTGATAGGTAAATTGTTCTACTATTTCATCCTCTTCGTTCAGCAGGACAACCGATCCTTCATCATCATTGAATCCTGGTAATGAAGTTACTTCAAAGAACCGATCCATTGTTGCCATCGGGTATTGCCTAAATAAAATCAATGCATCAGTAGCAAACGCCCAATATTGGCCTGGCTCAATCACAAGTTCTTTATCTGTAATGACCTTTGCGTTTGTGACCTCCTCGTTTTCCCACTCTGCCAGTTTCCATCCTCTCAGGCTCAGGTAGTTATTGGATGAGTTAAATACTTCTACAAAATCCACCCCATCAGGTCGTGGATTAAAGAGAATTTCACTCAGTAATATTTCTCCTTCTTTGGCTTTTAATGGCAACGCAAAAGTATTTTCGACATCCGAAATTTCATTTCCTGTACAATCTAATAACCTTGACACTACCATAGTATAAAGTGTATTAGAGGTAAGCTCTTCGTTCAAAATCACATAAACCGAAGATGGCTCTCGTAAACTAAAATAGGTATCCCTTATTGAGAGTTCTGGTTCAAATGAATATCTCGCATCGGATATGGATGCAGGATCGAGCTTCTCTGAGGTAATAATTTTGATAGAATCCACGGCGATAGCCACGACTGATTGTATGTTTGGACCAAAACTATCTGGAATAACTTCTGATATGGAATTAGGCTTACCAGGCGTTCCCCCGTCTGGATTATTTGAACTTCTCCAATTGCTATTAGACTCTAAACATGGGTTAGTAATATCTACCATTTCCAACGAATAACCTCCATCTGCCTTTTCCCCATCGTGCCAGTCTGGGGTGTACTCAATTGAAAAAATTAATTTGTCTTCGAAAGATAAGGTCAAAAGTTCGCCTAAGTTATTTAAACTCGGGAAGCCAGATACACCTATCGCATTTCCAGTAAACTCACCAACCCCATTTAAACTTGTTAGAATATAGTAAGTATTGGGATTTATATTGAAAGGTGGGAGTACGATAGAACTGGTTGCATCTGAAAGAACCAGACCCTCCGTAGAAATCACATCGCTAGTAGAGTTAAAAAGTTCTATATATTCTCTCTCTGGAAGACCTAGTACAGGATTTTCGTTAAAAAGTATTTCAGTAATGATGAGTTCATTAAAGTTAGATGCTCGTCCAAGAGCGAATCTTAGCGTTGTATCCGAAAGCTGGTTTCCCGTACAGTCTAGAACCCCACTAATAGTCAACGAATACGATTTCCCAGGAATTATTTTTTCCGCAAAGGATAGCTCTACTTGGGTTGGATAATCTCCCTCAACATTGATTTGATCTATCACCAGACCATCGCCCCTATAGTTAGTTGGTACATTTAGCGAAATATTCTGCATTTTTTCAGAAAAATTGATCGTCAAAAATGTGTCAAAAACATAGGAAACCACGACAGGTGGAGTAACGTCCAGTGCATCATCAAAGACACTGTTTTGTGTGCCTGGGGAAGCACCCCTTTCATCAATAGAAAGCTTGTAACTTAACGCATTTATACACGTCTCATTTATGTTGATAAGCTCTGCGCTAATAGCATCATTTACCAAATATGAATCATAATTTAGTTGTGCTATTATCTCGTTTCTTGAATTTTTTAGGATAATGGAATCGCCAGAAGCATTAAAATTTGGGAAGCTGGTAATGCCTAAGACCTCCCCAAAATCCGCGTAACCTTTCGCTGAAACAGCGTTCGTAAGAACTAGATAATTTCGGGGAGTTAGCACTTTATATTCCATAGTGCTTGACACGCCTGCTTCGTCTGCTATCGTCCAACCCTCCAGACTTATGAATTTCTCAGATCGATTATAAAGCTCAACAAAATCGGAGGCCGGAAAAGTGGTGGCTGGTGTCGGGTCCGCCATAAACTCATTAATCACAATATCTCCAATAACAGCTTCCTCTAGAAGTAAATATTGAAATACTGCTTGAGTGTTCGAAGAGACTATATTACCTTCCAGATCTTCTACCCCATTTAAGTTTAAGGTATAAAATTGCCCGTTAGTGAGAGCAGAAGTGTTTAATATCACCTCATTAGGACTTGTGTCACTAATGGATGCACTTAAAACCAATAAACCGTGATTAAAGGAGTAGTTACTGATATTCTTCGCCGAAAGAGTTTCAACTTCTTCACTAAATGTGATTAATACCTTGGAAGAATTTATAGCTTCCACAGAAATAATGGTGGGTGCGACATCATCAACCAACGTCGTGCTGGTTACTTCAAAATCATCAAAATAGAATTTGTCCCTTAGGGACTTAGTATGGGTTATCACCACTCCAAAATAAGAGGTTGCATTGTAAGCAATATCAAGAAATGAATCTCCTTCAGATTTAAAGGTAGTTCCACCCATATCATCGCTAAAAACCTTCCAGTTACCAACCGCATCTCTGCTTACCCGTATTCTTACAGTAAGTGACCCTCCGCCAAAGCTAGTAGCTCCTAGAAAGAGTAGGGTTTCCGTATCTCCGTCTTGTCTATACAGCTTTATTTGATCATCACCTGATTGACCTATCTCAACAAAGTAACCGTTTAATGTCCCTTCTAAATCGGCATTATCTGAAGTAAGGTATACCCTTAACTTGTTTCTATCAGATGGAGCAAAATCAAGGTTTATTAAAAATTCCCAAGAAGCATCGGCCAGTTCAGGGTTCGAAAAAGGAGTTGATAAATAGAGGCTGGCACTAGTTGCTGGACCGTTTGTTTTCAACTGGCCGTTCTCAACCAAAAACTCAGCCACATCCCCAGTCCAAGTTGGATTGTTGGTAAAATCTCCATCTGAGAAACGATCAAAGAACTGTCCATACATAATGGTAGACCAAAAGAAGATAAAGAGAAGTATGCAAATACGTGTCATGAGTGTTAGAAAGATTTTAAATGTACTAGTTTTACTTATCAATTTTTCATTTATCGTTTATAGAAATCATGAAAGTTGCCGTTGTTGGTGCCACGGGCCTTGTAGGTCAAAAAATCCTTGAGCTATTAGAGGAGAGAAATTTCAATATTACAGCACTTTA
Organism: uncultured Ekhidna sp.; assembly: GCA_964289745.1. Classification (GTDB taxonomy): domain Bacteria; phylum Bacteroidota; class Bacteroidia; order Cytophagales; family Cyclobacteriaceae; genus Ekhidna. The sequence goes on along the minus strand of CAXYMM010000002.1, from coordinate 167,166 downwards.
CCCTGTCGCATCTGTACGATCAGTAGGTAAGAAAATCACCTTCAACAAAAAAGAATTCAGTATTCTTTCAATGGAGGAAGCCATCGCCAAAAAGCCTGACGTGGCATTATTCTCTGCAGGTGGAAGCGTTTCATTAGAAAACGCTCCAAAGTTTGCAGAAGTCGGAACAGTGGTTATCGATAACTCGTCGGCTTGGAGAATGGATCCAACCAAAAAACTCATTGTACCAGAAGTGAATGGGGATGTGCTGAGAATTGATGATCGAATCATCGCCAACCCAAATTGCTCTACTATCCAGATGGTCGTTGCTTTAAAACCGCTTCATGACGCATACCATATAAAAAGGGTGGTTGTCTCTACATACCAATCCGTTACAGGTTCAGGAAAAGGGGCTGTAGATCAATTGATAGGTGAGCGAGAAGGGGAAGATGTCGAAAAAGTATATCCCTATCCAATCGATATGAATGCAATTCCCCATATCGATATATTCCTCGAAAATGGGTATACCAAAGAGGAGATGAAAATGGTGAGTGAGACAAAGAAAATTATGGGTGATGAATCCATCAAAGTGACCGCAACATGTGTGCGAATCCCAACGATAGGTGGTCATTCCGAATCTGTAAACCTTGAGTTTGAAAATGATTTTGACTTGGATAAAGTCACTAAGCTTCTCTCAAATACTTCCGGTGTAACATTGGTAGATAATCCCGCGCAAAACCAATATCCAATGCCACTAAGCGCCCACAACAAGGATGACGTATTTGTGGGTCGTATTAGAAGAGACGAAACTCAGCCTAAATCATTAAACCTATGGATTGTTTCTGATAATTTGAGAAAAGGTGCCGCTACAAATGCTGTCCAAATTGCAGAGTATATGGCAGAGAAAAACCTCATTTACTAATGATTAACATTGACTTTATGAAATAGCAAAAAGCCAAAGAATTTATAAAAACAAATATTCTTAAGGGTATTGTAAACATGCTGCTCAATCCAAATAGGGAACGGGCAGACTACATTAAACCGCTGGCATATCAACCTATTCGAAAGAAAAAAGCTTCTGAAAAATTTCAGATCGAGTATCTGCCCACACTCAGACCTCCGTAAAAAGACCACAGCCAAAATAATTTTTTATGCCAAACCCAGATATCCGAGTAATCATTCCTGCTTTTAACGAACAAAATGCTGTAGGGCTGGTGATCGATGAGATTCCGAAAGAATTGGTATCAGAAATAATCGTAGTAGACAATGGCTCTACGGATGATACATTTGAGCAAGCAAAATCAAGGGGAGCTACTATCTTAAAAGAGCCTAAGCGAGGATACGGAAATGCCTGTTTAAAAGGAATGGCACACATTTCCGCCTCTGATAACCTACCAGATATCGTTGTTTTTTTAGATGGAGACCACTCGGATTATCCGGAGCAGATGCACGAAATTGTCGACCCCATTCTAAATAATAAAGCTGATATGGTGATTGGTTCACGATCTTTAGGACAAAGAGAAAAAGGGAGTATGACCTTTCAACAGATATTTGGTAATTGGTTAGCAACAAGGCTAATTAAATTGTTCTATGGAGTAAGGTATACAGACCTAGGGCCTTTTCGAGCCATCCGATACGAAAGCTTGCTGACGATCGGCATGCAAGATCAGACTTATGGTTGGACGGTGGAGATGCAATTAAAGGCAGCAAAGCTAAATTTGCGCACAGTTGATATTCCTGTAAACTATCGTCAGCGCATCGGCGTATCGAAAGTGAGTGGCACAATGAAAGGCACGCTTGGTGCAGGATATAAAATTATGTACACTATATTCAAATATCTCTGATCATGGAATGGCTGATTATCTCACTGTATGGGACAACAATGCTAATCATTTGCTTGTTCAGTCTAGGGCAGTTCGACCTTACACGTCATTACTTAAAAGCCCAAAAAATAAAGGAAGTAACAGAGCCTACATTAAGTTTCTTTCCAAATGTTACGGTTCAATTGCCCGTCTACAATGAGTGCTATGTGGTGGAACGCTTGATTGACTCGGTATGCAAATTAAATTATCCGAAAAGCAATCTCGAAATTCAGGTATTGGATGACTCCAATGACGAAACCGTCAATATCCTAAAAAGAAAAATCAATTTTTACCTTGCCAGAGGCATAGATATAAAACATATTCAAAGAACAGATCGAATTGGATTCAAGGCGGGTGCTCTTCAGCACGGATTACAGCGCGCTAAAGGAGATTACCTGGCAATCTTCGATGCAGATTTTATACCAAACCCCGACTTTTTGCTTGAAACACTTCCAAAATTCAAACATGAAAAAGTAGGAATGGTACAGACTAAATGGACTCATTTGAACGAAGATTTTGGCTTGCTGACGAAGATACAAGCCTTCTGGCTAGATGCACACTTTACGGTAGAGCAGAAAGGAAGAGAGCAGTCAGGTAGCTTTCTCAATTTTAATGGTACTGCTGGAATCTGGAGAAAGAGATGTATTCTAGACGCAGGCAGCTGGCAGTACGATACCATTACAGAAGATCTGGATTTGAGCTACAGAGCCCAGCTCAAAGGCTGGAAGTTTGTGTATCGGGAAGAGATAGAATCGCCAGCAGAATTGCCTGTGGTAATTCCCGCCATTAAATCCCAGCAATACCGATGGAACAAAGGAATAGCAGAAAACGCAAGAAAAACACTAGGTAAAGTATTAAAGTCGGAAATGGGTTGGAAACATAAAGTGAGAGCTTTTTTTCATTTACTCAATAGCTCCATATTCCTGCTCGTGCTTATCGCATCTATACTGTCTATACCTATGCTTTACATTAAAGAATACAACCCTGATTTAAGCGTAATTTTCGACTGGGGGAGCATTTTTTTTATCGGCTTTTTAGCTATAGGGTTCTTTTATTGGGTATCTTCTAAAGCAACACACCCCTTCAAAACGTTTAAATACTTTATTATAAACTTCCCCATGTTTTTAACTTTTTCAATGGGGATGGCTTTGCATAACTCTATCGCAGTGGTAGAGGGATACCTAGGCATCAAAACACCTTTTATTCGCACACCAAAATTCAACGTTAAGGGAAAAGGAGATTCCTGGAAAGGAAACCAGTATTTAAACAAAGCAATGACCCCCGTTACCTTTTTTGAAGGGATGCTAGCACTCTATTTTTTTTATGGGATCTTCTCTGGATTTAAACTGGAAGACTATGGTTTAATGCTGTTCCATCTTATGATGGCCGTTGGGTTCACTTATGTCTTTATTCTATCTGTAAGACCCATGCGACATGCGTAAGAAGGAATCTCATGGCTTCTTCGCATTCGGAATCATCTTTATCCTTGCCCTTTCGTCAATTGGCAATTGGGTTGAGCGATACCAAAGCACTCCTCTTCTTTTTTCTTACATCAGTGCTTTTACCTGCTTCCTACTAATTCTTCAAGAAAAAGAATCATATAAAACGCTCTTCATTTTCGGAATAGTAGCACGACTTACACTATTTTTTTCGATGCCATCTCTTTCTGACGATATCTATCGATTTCTTTGGGATGGGACACTACTAAAAAACGGTATTCACCCATTTGCAGAACTTCCAAGGTACTTTCTGAATCAGCATATTTCAGGGCTTGGGAATGCTCTTTATTCCAAGCTTAACTCTCCAAACTATTTCACAATCTATCCTCCTATAAATCAACTCATTTTTTGGCTAAGCGTGCAGTTTGATTCGAGCTGGCTAATTTCTACCAACGTGATCAGAAGTATAATTTTGATAGCTGATATCGGTTCATTTTTTATTCTTAAAAAATTGCTAAAGGTTTATCGGAAAGAAGAACACCTTGCCTTTTTTTACTTTCTTAATCCACTCGTAATTCTAGAATGTGTTGGCAATGTTCACTTTGAAGGCATTGTAATTTTTTTTCTTCTCTCAGGAATTCTACTTTATAACCTAAATAAAAACGTACTCTCCGCTACTACAATTGGTCTGGCTATTGGCACTAAACTGCTACCCCTCATCTACCTGCCAGCACTTTTCTTAAAAAGCCTTGGTGGGGAAAAATGGTGGGTTGCTTTTCTGGCCGGCATAGTTGGAATGTTTACACTATTACCCATGCTTAGTGACGACTTTATAACTGGAATGCAATCAAGCTTGAGCCTTTATTTTAGAAAATTCGAATTCAATGCAAGCATATATTTCATTGCAAGAGAACTTGGGTTTAGCTATTCTGGAAACAATAACATTGCAAAGATTGGTTCTTGGCTTGCCATTATTTCTTTTCTATCCATCTTATCGATCTCCGTAATTGGTAATAACAAAAAGTGGATTTTGCCTGAAATTTTCTTGTTTATTCTTACTTCTTACCTCCTTTTAAGCACAACCATACACCCGTGGTATATCCTTCCCATGATAGCCTTCGGCATTCTATCAGGTTATTGGTATCCTATTGTATGGTCGATCACCATTTTCTTTACCTACGCAGGTTATACTTCAGAAGGGTTCGAACTTCCTATGTGGATTGTTGTTATAGAATATTTATTAGTGATTTTATTCTTTATTATAGACTATTTTTCAAAAAAAAGAATTTACCTATGAGCAATAGCCTATTAATGATCTTTGTTAAGAATTTGATTCCTGGAATGGTGAAAACCAGATTAGCAAAAGACATTGGAATTGACAAAGCACTGGATGTCTACAATGAACTTGTTCTGCACACGCACAAAATCACTAAAAAAATAGAGGTAGATAAAGCTATTTATTACTCTGAGTATGTGGAACTGGAAGACATATGGGATAGTGGAGATTATAAGCTCACCTCGCAGAAAGGCTTTACCCTTGGCGATAAAATGCATAATGCATTTGAAGAGGCTTTCGAATCCTACAAGAAAGTAGTCATTATTGGAAGCGACTGCTACGATCTCAACTCCAAAATAATCAAGACTTCACTTGAAATACTGGAAGAAAACAATGTGGTAGTCGGTCCAGCAAAAGATGGTGGATATTACCTACTGGGGATGAGTAAATTCTTTCCGCAGTTGTTCGCTGATAAAGCGTACAGCACCGAAAATGTACTCAAAGAACTTCTTGAAGAAGCTGAAAATCTTCAGCTTTCTGTTTATCAACTACCCGTATTGAATGATATTGATACGCTGGAAGATTTGAACGAAACAGATATTCAATGGGAAAAGCTAGGTGAATCAGGAGCTTTTGAAGAGGAAGAGAATTTCTAATCCACACCTAAAAAATCTATTGAGCTGAGTTTCATGAAGGTTACACTGTAACTCTTATATTCTTGCTTCTTTTCCTGCCTCCACATTTTTTATCTTTCAGTCTTGACAATTTCAAGCTCTTGGCAATCCTATAGAGCTTTGCTTAACTGTAAATAAAAGAGACGTGTTATTTTTAAATTTCCGACTTAGCTAAATATGAATTTGCCAGTAGATTAGCTTCAAAATGAAAAATAAAGCCGATGCAACCTAGACCAATAGTTCCAGAAGATTTTGACAAGTTGTACGACACATTTACCTCTGCCTTCTCTAGCAATGAAGTGAGGCTAAAACCAACAAAAGAAGAATTCGAATATCGCATTTACAAAAAATTGATGATGGACTCTGATATTTCTGCGGGATCGTTCGATGGAGAAATTATGCTAGGCTTCATTTTGCATTCCTCTGGTATCTTTCAAGGAATTCCAACGGCTTATAATGGAGGCACTGGCGTTCTGCCAGGATTTCGGAATCAAAAGATTGCAGAAGTGATTTACGAGCATTTAATCCCAAAAATTCAATCCAAGTTTCTGGCTCGCATACTCCTAGAGGTCGTTGAGGTTAACAAATATGCGATTAAACTTTACGAAAGAATTGGTTTCAGCTTTAAAAGAAGGCTTAAATGCTACAAACAAATCCAACAAATTGATTCTGTAAAAGAAGCCTGCGAGGTGGTCAGAGGAACCAGCGATGATGTGGATTTTAACCAAAGTGATTTTGAAACCTCCTTTTTAGACAATAAAATAAACCTGAAGTTTGGTCATGAAGAAATGCTGATTGCTAAAAAGGATCAGCAAACGATAGGACATATTATTTTTCAACCTCATCTAGGTAGAATATCACAACTTACAGTTGCAAAAAATGAGAGAAACCAAGGCATCGGAAGGTCTTTGCTCCATGCCTCTCAAAAAGCTTCCAATAAAAAACTCACCATTATGAATATTCCTGACAATCAATATGGAATGGATACTTTTTTGAAGCGTTGCGGCTTTGAAAACCAGTTTAATCAGTTTGAAATGGAATTGATAATCTAGAGTATGAGGTTCTCACAACTGTCAGGTATACTCAATGGAGAAATCCACATCACTAAAGATCAAGAAATTAATCACTTTTCTACAGATAGTCGTTCACTTTTGGGAAAGAGTGACGAAGTTTTTCTAGCCATTGTATCCAATAGGGATGGCCATAACTTCATTCAGGATGCGGTAGCATGTGGTGTTGAAAATTTTATTGTTCAGAAGCCTTCACCAGCACTCGATGGGAAGAACTTTTTTTTAGTCGAAGATAGTATTAGATCTTTTCAGAAAATCGCCGTTTACCATCGAGAAAAATTTAAGCTCCCCGTGATAGGCATAACTGGGAGTAATGGAAAAACAACGGTGAAAGAGTGGCTGGCTACATTATTATCAGAACGGTATTTTGTTGCGAAAAACCCAAAAAGCTACAATTCTCAAATAGGTGTGCCGCTATCCGTTCTTGGTTTAGGGGCAAATCATGATGTGGGTCTTTTTGAAGCAGGAATCTCCAAAGAAAATGAGATGGATTCCCTACAGAAAATCATTAAGCCCTCAATTGGTCTATTCACTACGCTGGGTCAGGCACACAACGAAGGCTTCGATTCTATGCAGCAAAAACTTCACGAAAAACTGAAGCTTTTTACCGCAATCTCAGAAGTAATTTACCGAAGCGATGCGCCGTATTCGCAGGAAGTTCAATCCTTTATTAGTCCTAGTAAGTTGGTTTGGTCTTTGGATGGATCAGGTTCCATTCCTGTAAAGTGGTCTTCTGGTGAAATTCAAGTTCATCAATTTCGATTCAACACATGCTTTTTTGATCCTACAGACTTGGAAAATGCCACACATGCGATAGTGGCCTCTCTTGTGCTAGGGCTTACCCAAAAGGAAATTCAAGCAGGGCTAAATCGATTAACTCGAATTCCTATGAGACTAGAATTTAAAAAAGGAATAAATGGGTGCTACCTCCTTGACGATACCTACAATAATGATCTTGCCGGCCTAAAAGTCGCATTAGATCACTTGGTCGCCCGCAAAGAAAATGAAAAGAAAACGCTAATCCTTTCAGATATACTCCAGACAGGTCTCTCAAAACACGCATTATACAAGAAAGTAAACCAACTATTGATAGAGCGAAAAGTAGAGCGGCTAATTGGCGTTGGGGTCAATATTTCATCTGTAGGTAGTCTTTTTAAAATGGAAACTGCTTTCTTCAATTCTACTGAAACACTTATCAGAAACCTACCAGAATTTGAAGAGGAGATGATACTCCTAAAAGGAGCTCGCGACTTCCAACTGGAAAGAGTCAGCAAGCTTTTAGAAGCACAGATTCATGGTACAGTCCTTGAAGTCAATTTTGATGCGCTTTATCACAATTTAACTCAGTATAGAAGCCTATTGAAACCAGAAACTAAGATGATGGTTATGGTCAAGGCAAATGCATACGGGGCAGGTATTCTGGAAATTGCCAATTTTCTCCAACATCAGCGCATCGATCAGCTCGGTGTAGCTTATACGGAGGAGGCGATACAGCTTCGTAAAAATGGCATCACGCTTCCTATCATGATCATGAATCCCTTTATTGAAAGCTTTAGTCAATTTGAAAAATACAGTCTTCAGGCAGAAATTTTCAGCCTGACACACCTTCAGCGCTTATTAAACGACACAAGGGGTGAACTTGCCATTCAGATTAAGATAGAGACTGGGATGAATAGGCTAGGGTTTAAGGAGAAGGAATTAGAAGACCTTTTAGAGGTGCTTTCAAAAATACCAAGAATCACCGTAGTAGGAATTTTCACTCATTTTTCCAGTTCAGATGATCCAACTCAGGATTCGTTTACGAATAGTCAAGCCAAAATATTTAATAGGGCATATGAAAAGCTATCCAATGGCTTAGGATACAGACCTACCAAACATGCTAGCAATTCACCTGCCATGGTCAGATGGCCGCAATATCATTATGATATGGTGCGCTTAGGCATTGGCTTGCATGGGTACGATCCCACACAGCAATTAAACCTAAGGCCAGCAAGCCGTCTGAAAACGCTTATTTCACAAATTCAATATATTCAAAAAGACGAAACGGTAGGCTATTCACGAAAAGGCAGATTAAAAAGAGAGAGCAAAATCGCAATTTTGCCAATTGGATATGAAGATGGATTTAACCGAGTGTTTGGCAATAGAAATGCTACTGTAAAAGTGGGGGGTACACTTTGTCCAATTATAGGAAATGTGTGCATGGATATGACCATGATAGATATTTCAGATACAGACGCAAAAGAAGGAGATGAGGTCATTATTTTCGGTGATCAACCCACTATTCAAGACCTTGCCAAGTGGGCGCATACTATCCCTTACGAAATTTTAACGAATGTAAGTAGCCGAGTAAAAAGAATATTTATTTGGGAATAGTAGCTCAAAGTTTAGCCTACGGCATGTCCCTATTATCTTTGCTTGCATGCTAAGAGAGATCAATGATTTGAAAATTGGAGTACTAGGTGGTGGCCAATTGGGTCGGATGATGATTCAATCTGCCATTAACTACAATTTGGATATTTCCATTCTCGATCCAGACGCAAATGCCCCTTGTGCGAACCTTGTCAAACACTTTGAGGTGGGCGAGTTAACAGACGAAAAGTTGGTTTACGAATGGGGTAAGCATTTTGACCTCATCACTATTGAGATCGAAAACGTAAGCGTTACAGCATTAAAGAGGCTAGCAAAAGAAGGAGTAAAAATTTTCCCCCAGCCAGAAATCATAGAACTGATTCAAGACAAGCGAAAGCAAAAAATATTTTATAAAGCCAACCAAATCCCAACTGCTAATTTTGTTCTTACCGATACCATAGAGCAAGTTAGGGCAAATAAAAGCATGTTGCCAGCGGTCAATAAGCTAGGAAAAGAGGGTTATGATGGAAGAGGCGTCCAGATTATAAAAGATGAACAAGACTTGTTAAAAGCTTTTGAGAAGCCTTCCTTACTAGAAACTTTAATCGAATTTGAAAAAGAACTGAGTGTCGTTGTAGCTAGAAATGAAAAAGGTGATATATCTTGCTTTCCGGTTGTAGAGCTATCCTACCATCCAGTTCAAAACTTAGTAGAGTTCCTATTTGCTCCTGCCCAAATCGCTTATGACATTGAGGAGAAAGCATACAATCTGGCAACGGATGTGATCGAAAAATTAAACATGGTAGGTATATTGGCGGTTGAAATGTTTCTAACAAAGAAAGGCAAAATTCTGGTAAATGAAGTAGCACCTAGAACGCACAACTCTGGACACCACACAATTGAGGCAAACCATACCTCACAGTTTGAGCAACACCTTCGAGCTATATTGGGGATGCCTTTAGGAGCCACTTCGCTAATCACGCCAGCAGCCATGGTAAACTTATTAGGAGAAGACGGATATATTGGTAATGCAAAATATGAAGGCATGGAAGATTGCATGGCAATGAAAGGAGTTTACATTCACCTATACGGGAAAAAAATTACCAAGCCCTTCCGGAAGATGGGACATATTACCATCACAGACGACAGCATTGAATCTTTGAAGAAAAAGGCAAGAACAGTGAAAAACACACTAAAAGTAAGAGCATAATGAAGCCAATAGTAGGAATTATCATGGGGAGTAAATCCGACCTGCCAATAATGCAGGAAGCAGCAGACATTTTAAAAGAGTTAAAAGTAATTTATGAATTAACCATTGTTTCTGCGCATCGCACGCCGCACAGAATGGTAGAATATTCGGAAAGCGCTCGCAAGCGAGGTTTACACGTAATAATTGCGGGTGCTGGTGGAGCGGCTCATTTACCTGGCATGGTAGCCTCACTAACTACATTGCCTGTAATAGGCGTACCAGTTAAGTCAAGCAACTCTATCGATGGGTGGGATTCCATTTTGTCTATCCTTCAAATGCCAGCAGGTATTCCCGTAGCTACTGTTGCCTTAAATGGAGCCAAAAATGCAGGAATTTTAGCGGCCGAAATAGTGGGCTGTACAGTAAAAGATGTTTCGGAAAACCTACAGAAATACAAAACTGACCTGAAAAATAAAGTACTTAGATCGGTAGAAGAATTAGAAAATTAGAATAAGACTACTCATTTCTAGTTGATTCTAACTTTTCCTCTTTTGGAAAGATCAGAGAAAGAATAATAGCAAGAATCAGTGTCCCTATTATAATTGCAAAAGACAAAAGGATCGGAATATTAATGTGGAAAATTTCTGCTAGCATTTTTGCACCAATAAAAATAAGAATCACGGATAGGCCTTTTTGAAGCAAATAAAACTTATCCAACACATTGGCCAGCAAAAAGAACATCGCCCTTAGGCCCATCACGGCAAAAATATTTGAAGTATAAATGATAAATTCATTTTGCGAGATAGCAAAAGCAGCTGGTATACTATCGACAGCGAAGATAAGGTCTGTCGATTCTATCAAAATAATTACTAAGAAAAGTGGTGTGAATAACAGTTTTCCGTTTTCACGAAACCAAAATTTTCCATTTTTATCATCGGTAGAAAGGGGAAGAATTTTTTTGGCAGACCTTAGCAAGGGATTTTTTTCTGGTTCCAACTTCATCTCGTCATCCTCTCTAAAAATTTTTACGCCTGAGTAAACGAGGAAACCCCCGAAAACATATAGAATCCAATGAAACTGGGTGATCAGCAAAGCCCCAACAAAAATGAAGATCGCTCTAAAAACGATAGCTCCAAGAATACCCCAGAAAAGCACATTATGATAATATTCTTCTTTTACAGTAAAGTATCGAAGAATTAAAAGAATAACAAAAATATTGTCTACTGAAAGTGCCTTTTCAGTAATGTAGGCAGACAAAAATTCCAGCGCATTCTGTGATCCACCCCCATAAAAGTAGATAAGGAGTCCAAATCCAATCGAAATAAGTACCCAGAAGATAGATTGCTTCGTAGCCTCCTTCTGCGTGATTTTATGGTGTTTTTTATGAAATACACCAAGGTCTACAACTAAAAAAACAACTATGATGACTCCGAAAATACCAAAGAGCAACCCTTCATTTTGTCCTGAAAATAAACTTAAAAGCATTTAATTCTAGAGAAATTTACATTTGATTTGGGTAACTAACACCGCTTAAAGCTAGATGCAAATAAAGATAATTATTTTATGAAAAAGTATTGAATCTTATTTGGGACTCTTCTATGCTTTAAAAAAGATAACCCAAATTATAAACAGAATAGGTAAGAGTACTGGAATCGAGTATTTAATAATATATGAAAAGAATGAAGGCATCTTAATTCCAACCTGCTCGGCAATTGACTTCACCATGAAATTTGGACCGTTGCCAATATAAGTGAATGCTCCAAAAAAAACAGCACCCAGAGAAATAGCCATTAGATAGAGTATTTCTTCATTTGCAAAGGTTTTCACCATTTCCATATCATTTACATCAGATCCGACGCTGGCCAAAGACGCTGTAAGAAAATTCACATAGGTAGGTGCATTGTCAAGAAAACCAGAGAGAATACCTGTACTCCAATAAAGGTTGCTTGGGTTAATCAGAGCTACACCCTCTGGAGACTGTGCAAAATCACTCACCAGTTCTAATGCAGGCATCATGGTAAAAAAGATTCCAATGAATAAAAAAGCTACTTCTCTAATTGGCTCAAAACTAAAGTCATTTCCTTGAATGGACTGAATATCTGAAAAGTTTGCTACCCCCAAAGCAGCCAAGAGCATGATAACTTCCCGTAAATACGAAAATTTAGCTCCATGATATTCAATACTAGGTACCCATTCGAAAACATTGGGATCTATGAAAACAGCCGCAACTACAATAGCTAGCCATAAAAAATTTCTTTTCCCTTTTAGATGAATTTTCCCTGAAACAGGTTGTGGAGTCTCTTCGCCTCGCATTTTTGAATAATCTGCTTTGTTTAAAACATCATAAACATAGAAGCAAACTAAAAGCATGATAATAGCAAGTGACCATGGCACAAAATTATGGATCAAAGTCCATTCAAATGGAATGCCTTTTAGAAAACCAAGAAACAAGGGAGGGTCTCCTATTGGTGTTAAACATCCTCCCACATTACTCACAATGAAGATAAAAAATACGATGTGATAAGGCTTGATCCGATTATTGTTGATCCTAATGAAAGGGCGAATAAGTAGCATAGATGCACCAGTAGTACCTATAATGTTGGCAATAATGGCGCCTATTGCAAGAATGATGACATTGGTAAACGGTTTTGCCTCTTTATCTACATTAATCATAATTCCACCCGAAGCTACAAATAAGCCTGTCAACAATGCAATGAATTGAACATACTCTGCCGCCGAATGAATAGGACTGTGCCTATTTTCCAGCCAAAATAAATAATAAATACTTACTAAACTTCCTAGAGCAATAGAAATAACAGGGTATGATTTATGCCAGAAGTATGGATAAAACAATGGCCCCGTGGCAATCATAATAAGCAACAAAGCAAAAGGGATTACAGACCATGGTGCTGGACCGTGCTGCCCATCACCATATCTTTCCATATCATGAAGATTTGCACCCGCCTGTTCCACATGGTTACTTTTATGGTGTGCATCATTTTGTGCATAGCTAAAAGTTATCACTAAACTTAACAATAAAAAAAAAAATACTCTTCTATCGTTCATTTGGCAGATTCAATAATAAAGATATGATTAGTACAGATAAAAACAAATCTTTAAGGTGATATCAATTTATTAAGCGCAATGGAAAAGGCGGATTCCATAATATTGGACTTTTTATTGTTCACATTATAGACATCATACAAAGCTGTCTCAATGGTCTCTGAGACATCCCTGAAGATAGCCTCATCAGTCATTACATCAATTTTTTCTGGGTTCATAAGTGCAGCAAATGTTCGCGCCATACCACAATTAGCGATAAAATCAGGAATTAGAGCCACTTTTTGATCGACATGCTCCGCAATAGGTCCATAAAAGATTTCTGAATCGGCGAAGGGTACATTAGCTCCACAAGATACTACTTCCAATCCATTTTCAATCATAGCCACTGACTGGGGTTTAGAGACAAGTCGTGATGCAGCGGCGGGAATGAAAATCTCTGCACCTGTTTTCCAGACCTCATCGTTATACTGATCAAATGGTATAAGACTGTCTGCCACGAGTGCATTCCCTTCTTTATTGGCAAACAGTCCTTTTATCTCATCTAAAGAAAATCCCTCTGGCTTAGATAGCCCACCTACTCGATCTATTATTCCAACCACTTTCACCCCATACTTTGCAAGGTACAATGCTGCAGTAGAGCCAACATTGCCCCAGCCTTGAATGATCGCTTTTTTCTTTGTAATATTTCCTCCCCAAATCTGATAGTAATGCCTCACCGCTTCTGCCACTCCATATCCAGTGATCATATCTGCTACGGTGTACTTGTTTAGTGAGCAAGGTACATATTCTGCATCTTCTAGAACTTTAGAAACTCCTTGTCTAAGCCTTCCAATCATTTGAATTTTGGTCGGCTTTTTAGGTTTGTAATGTCCATTTACGACACCTTCCTGCGGATGCCATAACCCAAAGTCTTCCGTAATTGGAATTACCTCATCTATTTCATCCACATTAAGATCACCTCCCGTGCCGTAATAGTTTTTCAACAATGGATACACGGCATGATACCACCGTTTTAAAACTTCCACTTTAAGAGGGCTATTAGGGTCAAAGCTGATACCTGACTTGGCACCTCCTATCTGCGGTCCTGACACGGTAAATTTTACTTCCATCGTCTTAGCTAAAGACTCGACCTCTCTTTTATCAAGCCCTTTTCGCATTCTTGTGCCGCCTCCAGCAGCTCCACCTCTCAAAGAGTTTATCACTACCCAGCCAACGGCATCGGTATAGGGGTCAGACCATTCAAATACAATCTCCGGAGGCTTTTCTTCAAATACTTTTAGGGCTTCTTTCACAATAAGGTTTTGCTTATTTATAAAGCTCAAAAGTAGCTTATTCGGGAAAATGAATAACACCAGAGACAGAGTCCGATTCTGAACCCGTTACAGAATGAAGAACATTTATTTCATTTCGTATTTTTTTTACACCCAGAAAACCAAATATTATCGCTTCTTTATAGGAGACAATATCTTTTTTGGGCAAGATCACTTCCCAGCCATGAAGATGCCCACTTATTAGTTCAATCAAGAAAGTATTGAAAGCCCCACCACCCGTCACCAATAACCTTCCTGCCCCATACTCGACCAAATCTTTGGTTATTTGATTGGAAAGAAAATGGCAGTAACTACTCAACCCATCGTGTGGGTTTACAGTATCAAGTACCTCTTGCGGGATAAATGCATTTTGAAGAGATTTTGGCGGAAGCTGATTGAAGTACGTATTAAAGCTTATTTTTTTAACGTATTCCTCATTAAACTTTCCCTTTCGAGCCATTTTTCCTTGATCATCATAAGGAATTCCAAGCCTAGAAGCATAATAGTTCAAAACTTGATTACAGGGTGCTATATCCCACGCAGTTTTTGATTCTTTAATTGAAATATTGGCAATACCTCCAAGGTTCAAACACGCATGATTTGAACCAAACAGCTCAAAGTCTCCCAATGGCACGAGAGGTGCACCCTGGCCTCCAAAACTTACGTCTAACGTTCTAAAGTCCGTAACAGTTTGAATACCAGTAATACCTGCAATTTCTTTCCCGGATCCCAACTGCCAACTAATCTTATTGCTTGGTTCGTGCAATACTGTGTGTCCATGAACAGCGATTAGCTCGACAGCTCGCTTACCTAGAAAAGATTTTATCCTCTTTCCTATCCAAGTCCCGTATCGAATATCAAGGCTTTTTTTCTCTTCAAAGGAGCGTTTTGGAGCATTTTTTAGCTCATGAAAAAGTGGACGTGGGTAGGCAATCGTAGCGCAATCACGAAGTGTAAAGTGCCAATTGTTGTCAAGAATAAAATCAATAAGTGCGACATCTAATCCGTCCATAGAAGAACCAGCCATAACACCCAATACGGTATAAGTTTTATTCATTGGTTTTAGACTTTGTAGCATTTCTTTTCTTTTGCAAAGATGAGTAGCAAACCAGACGTAGTATTAATTGATCTCGGAAACACCAAAATTAAGTCAGCAGAAGTGTTTGAAGGTAAGATAGGGAATGAACAAAAGTGCATGAGCATTAATGAGCTTGATCTTTTCTACCCAAAAGAAACACCTTTTTGTATTTGCAATACTGGCGGAAAAAAAGTTGATTTCCCTGCTAGAGAAATATTTTTTATTAATTACCAAACGAAGTTGCCTATTACCTTAAATTTTAAAACGCCAAAAACTTTGGGTTCTGATCGAATAGCAGGGGCAGTTGGTTGTATGGATTTATTCCCAAACCAAAACTGTCTTTTAATAGATATGGGCACTTGCGTAACGATGGATTTTGTCTCAAAAGAAGGTGTTTTTGAGGGCGGGATTATATCTCCAGGATTAAAAATGAGGATGCGTGCGATGGCAGAATCTACTGCCACTCTACCCGACATCTCGGGGGAATGGAATAGAGTTGAAGAAAGCCTTTTGGGAAAGTCCACCAAGGAGTGTTTGCTAAGCGGTAGCTACTTCGGTATTTTGCACGAAATTAATAGTGTGATTTCGAAATTTGAGCAGGAATTCACAACTATTAACGTTATTCTGTCAGGAGGTGACGCTAAGTACTTTGAATCAAAAGTAAAAGCGCACATCTTTGTAGGCTCGAAAATTGTCTTAAATGGTATGTATCGAATTTGGAAGAACCGATGAGTAAAGTTATCTGTAGTGCCTTTGCGCTACTACTTGTTTGTGTTTCGTCTTTTGGACAGTCCATTTATTCTTTTCAAGGACTAGGGAGTCTTCAACACCAAGGAATGCCGAATAACTTTGGAATGGGAGAAGTAGGTATAGGGACTCCAACGCCCTTTCATGTCAATTCTCAAAACCCAGCCAATCTCGTATACAACACTCTTAGCTCTTTTCAACTTGGGATAGAAATTGATAGAAGAAAGTTTTCCGGAGAAAATATTTCAGGTTCAGGTATCAATGGGTCTCTACGATATTTAGGATACGCTTTCCCTATAATGAATGGAAAATGGTCTTCCTCATTCGGAATATTGCCCTTGAGTACAGTAAACTACAATACCTTTTCAGAAAGATTTGTGGAGGGTTTTGATGACATTGTGCAGACTTCTGACGACCGCGGAGAAGGCGGCTTAACCAACCTATTTTGGTCCAATGGATTTAAAATCAAAAAGAAGTTGTCTTTAGGCTTACGAATAAATTATACCTTCGGTGCTATCGATAAAGAATCCAACATAACAATAGAAGAGATAACGCTCGATGATGATGGAAATGAAAACAGAATTAACATAGCATCACCTATTAACTATCAAGTAAATGAATCCTATAGTGATATTAATTTCTTAATAGGATTAGGGTACAGGCTAAGCTTAGGAGAATCGAAATTTCTGAATTTAGGGGTTACATATCAGGCCGAGAGTAACCTAAACGGACGTTCTGAACTTTCTTTAAATAGGCTAGGAGTATCAGGAGGCGAATTAAGTACGCAGAGCGTAGGTAGTCTCGCTATAGATCAGAAACTTCCTCAGAGTATAGGCATTGGATTTTCCTACCAAATACCAAATGCACTCACAATTGGGCTAGATTTGGAAACGCAAAAATGGAATTCTACACAAACGGTAAGCCGAACATTAACTAATTTTTTTAAAATTGCAGCTGGTATAATGTGGACTCCCGATTATAATAATGTTAATTCTTACTTCAAAAGGGCAAGATATTCTTTCGGAGTTAGCAGGACTAAGTTACCATATGTCGTAAAAAACCAATCCTTAGTTGGTTTTGGTATTAATTTTGGCGTTTCTTTACCAGTAGGAGCTTTTTCAAGCTTGGATTTGGGTTTCAAATACGGGCAACTGGGAAAATTTAACGATGAAGGTTTATTCAGGGAAAGTTACTTAAAAATCGTTGTGGGAGCTACCATAAACGATAGATGGTTTATAAAAAGAAGATACAATTAGTAAAATATGAAGATAGTAAAAATTCTTTTGATAATAGCATTCTTTATTGCATCATTCTCCACGATCAGCCAAACTCCTAAAGGTTGGAATTGGGGCGACAATGTCGACGTTGCTAAAGAGAAAAATGCGATGTATACAGATGCAAAAAAAGCGAAAAATTATGAGGCCGCCGTAGAACCTTTGGATTGGCTTCTCTCCAATACGCCCGATCTGAATAAATCCATTTACATCAATGGGATCGAGATCTATAAAACGTTAGCTAAAAAAGAGACGAATCCTGAAAAAAAGGAGGCCTATATCACAAAAGGCCTAAATCTTCACGATAAAAGAATCGAATACTTCGGGCAAGAAGGGGATGTGAGTGTAAGAAAAGCCTATTTTGCTTACACCTTTTACAATAAAACTAAAGAAAAATACGCACTACTTTATCGGCTTTTCTCAAAAGCTTTCGAACTTCAGGGAGAAAAAATGGTTCACGGATATCTTGTAGCGTATATGAATGCCATTTATAAGTTCAAATTTGGGGGTGGAGAATTAAGTGATGAAGATGTTATAGACATCTACTTTAAAATTACAAATGCACTGGATGTTCAAAAAGTAAAAGCATCCGACGACGATAAAAAGAAAATTGATAAGTCGCTCGATACGATAGATAGACTTCTTTTGGCCACAAAGGTAGACATAAGTTGCGATTTTGTTGAAAAAAATCTAGGTCCAAAATTAGATGAAGGCAATGATGTGAACATCGCCAAGAAAATTTTCAAGTTGATGTTAGACGGAGAGTGCATCGAGAGACCACTTGCATTGAAAGCGGCCGAAGCAATACAAAGAGATGAGCCTACTTATGGTGTAGCCAAATTCCTCGGTACAAAATATTCTAAGGATGCAATGTACACCGAAGCCATAGAGTCATATAAAGAAGCTGCTAACCTTACTGAAGACAACTCAGAAAAAGCGGACATGTATGTAAAAATTGCGAAAATTCAATCTAAAATAGGACAGAAGTCAGCATCAAGAAGTAGCGCAAGAAGAGCATTATCTTTCGATCCATCTTTTTCAGATGCATACAAGCATATCGGAGATTTGTATATGGGTAGTTTTAATGATTGTAAGCAAGAAAAGAGTCAGGTGGAAGATCGGCTTGTTTTTATTGCTGCATACAATGAATATAAAAAAGCAGGAAACAATAGTGCGATGGCAAAGGCACAAGAACAGTTTCCATCTATATCCGATATATTTTCGGAGAGTAAGGAAGAGGGTCAATCAGCTACTATCAACTGTTGGATCAATACTACTGTAACACTACAAAGAAGACCTGAAAGTAATTAAACGATATCGACAAAAGCTTTATTCAGCGGCCTGGAGATTATTCCAAGGTCGCTTTTTGGTTGTATACATTTTCATTTTATTTGGTGCATGCAGCCAAAGGAAGGAGTTGGTAGATCAGTCTTTATACGGGGGTCCAATATCCAGTTTGGACAGCACAAGTACTTACGTCAGTGATTCTGGTCTTTTTGTGATGCACATAGAAGCCGCCAAGCAAGATGAGTTTGAGTCTGGTGATATTGAATGGACGCAAGGAGTGTTGGTGGAATATTTCGATAAGAAGGGAAATATTACAACCTTATTTAGTTCGAATTATTTATACTTCACCAAAAAAGAAGAACTCTATCATGCAAAAGGAAATGTGGTAGTCAAAAACCATGAGACTAAAGATGAACTTACCACAGAAGAATTATTTTGGGACGAAAATAAGGAGGAATATTACACTGAAAAATTTGTCGTCATCAAAAGCGATGACGAGATTCATACGGGAGAAGGGTTAACAGCCAATAAAAACTTTACCTCGTATCAAATACTAAATCCAAGCGGTACTTTTGTATTGGAAGATGATGAAAGTGATTATATAAAGTTACAATAGATAATAGAATGAAGTGAAAAAATTATTTAATACAATACTTTTTGCTTTCGCTATGACCTTTTTTATTATTGGTATCCACCAGACTATAACAATCGGAATATCCGAATCATATTGGATTTTTATGCTTAGCCTTATGTCTCTATTGATATATAGCTACCGAAAGGGGCAGTCCAAAGAAAAAAGCAGAACTTCTATGGATATAGAAAAAATCGCCAAACCAAAGAAAAAATAGGATGGAAGACCCTCTCCCCTATTTAGCCATTTTCATCTGTTTACTTTTCTCAGCTTTTTTTTCGGGGATGGAGATAGCTTATGTCTCATCTGATAAACTTCACATTGAGGTTTTAAACAAGAAGGGGAGTTTATCAGGTAGAATTCTTGCGCTTTTTAGCAATAACCAATCACAATTTCTTGCGACCATGCTCGTCGGCAATAATATTGCTCTAGTACTATATGGCATCTTTATGGCTGAGATAATGGAACCAGCCATTAGGGCTGTTTTTTTCTCGGATGTATTGGTATTGATCATTCAGGCTTCATTATCCACTTCACTAGTGCTCCTTATAGCAGAGTTTCTTCCAAAGAGTCTTTTCCTTCTTAGACCAGAAGTTTCTCTAAAGCTCTTTTCAATCCCGATGGGCATCATTTTCATTTTCATGTATCCAGTCGTTTTTCTGACCGTAAAGATTTCTGCCTTTTTCATCTTTCTACTTGGGCTTAAACTATCTGAAGAGCAACCAGTATTTGGATTAACTGATCTAAATAACTACATCAAGCGAAATATTCTCAATGAGCAGGATGAAGAAGAAGCCGAAATAGATACTAAAATTTTCAATAATGCGATTGAGTTCAAAACGGTGAGGGTACGAGAATGTATGATCCCCAGAACTGAGATTATTGCCGTAGACGAAAAAGATAGGATTGAAGTGCTTCGTGATTTGTTAAATAAAAGCGGTCATTCTAAAATCCTGGTTTACCGTGAGTCAATCGATGAAGTAATTGGCTACTGCCACGCATTAGCACTTTTTAAGAAGCCCAATAACATTAAGTCTATTTTGACTCCTATAACTATTGTGCCGGAAACAATGCTGGCCAATGAGCTACTCATTCAATTTATTACCGAACGAAAAAGTCTCGCTTTGGTGGTAGATGAGTATGGAGGCACTTCTGGAATCGTAAGTATTGAAGATGTGATTGAAGAAATTTTCGGAGATATCCGAGATGAGCATGACGACAAATACCTGACAGAGCAAAAACTTGATGCGAATAATTTTATTTTTAGTGCAAGACACGAAATTGACGACTTAAATGAAAAATATAACCTGAGACTTCCTGAGGGAGAGTACGATACTTTAGGGGGGATGATCTTCGGGTTTCACGAAGATGTTCCGACAGTTAATGAAGTCATAGAAATGTCTTCTTTCATTATAACTATACTTACAATGGAGGAAAACAGAATCGATAATGTAAAACTTACGTTAATCGAAAAGGATGAGTCTAAATAACTCGATTGAAAATGGTAAAGATTACAGACTTTACACCAGATCATAAAGAGGCATTTAAGGTGTTAAACGAGGCCTGGATTACCAAGTATTTTACACTTGAAGACTCGGATCATAAAATGCTCTCTAACCCAGAACACTATATTTTATCTCCAGGAGGAGCCATATTAATTGCTATTCACAATAATATACCTGTAGGCACCGTCGCTTTGATTAAGCGCGAAAAAAATCAATTTGAGTTAGCTAAAATGGCCGTAGAACCCTCAGCTCAAGGGCAATCGATCGGGTATCAACTGGGCGTGGCGGCGATAAAAAAAGCAAAAACACTATCTGCTACTTCTATTTTCTTAGAGACTAATTCAAAACTTATCCCAGCTATTTCTCTTTATAAAAAACTTGGTTTTACTCCAATCGATCTAGAAGACTCACCTTATCAAAGATGTGATATACAAATGGTATTGAATTTTACCCATGACCATTAAGGAAGTTTTTGTGGTCGTAAATAAGTGTCCCTTTCTTATCCCACTCCTTATTTATGTACGGTCTGAATTCAAAATTGAAAGGATCATCTGGATATACAACCTCACGTTTAATTTTGCGCTTAGGATAATATTCTCTCCATAGCCCCACTCTTTCATCAAACTTATACTTGCCTCTCACAGCAACAGAACCATCTTCGTGAAAAGCCCAATACTCGCCATTTCTTTCTGTGTAATGAACTGGAATAACCTCTCTTAGTCTGGTCTTTTTAAAATCGTAATAGGCCAATCTGGATTCTTGTGGCCATCCTTTCCACCAGTATTTTTTTTCCTGAAGAATGTCGTGCTTATTGAACCGAACCCATCGTTTATGTTTCATTCCCATAAAAAACCAACCCTCCTCAATCACCTGACCACTCTTTAAAAGTGTTTTTTTATAGGGCCCATGTAAAACAAGCGCATTGTCTTCATTTACTTGGAGAGAGTTCATCAGTTTTTTCTTTTTAGCATCATACCAGTAAAATTCTCTAGCATACTCAGCGGGTCTCTGATACTTTTTTAAGAAATGAAATAGCTCTATGATAACGTCATTTCTGTAACCTGTTCTCGCAAATCCTTTTTTCGTCTTAAATCCGAAAAAAACATTCTTTTTTACTTTCTTTTTTCGTTCTGGTACGGACTCATCCTCTTTTTTTTCGTCTAAATCTAAAGTAAGCGGCGTATCATAGTCTACTTTAAAGATGTCGCTGAGCGACTCTTCTTGAGACAAGCAGGAGAGGTAGGTTAGGCACATTAGACCTAGTAATAAAAGGGATTTATGAAATTGCCGAGCTTTATTCTTCTGCACCTCTTCTTATATTTTTCCGTAAAATAACACATTCTTGGAGAGTTTATTCGTTATCTACCAGAATGTATCAAAATCCAAATACCTTCTGGGCAAAGAAGTCTGCCTTTCATCTTCAATGAAAGTACGGTTAATAAAAAAGATCAGCAAAAAAGCAGAAGTCCAAGGGCTTTGCATCCCGTAAAGACGATCTTGACTAAAGTCTTTTTCGGTATCATAAATCTAAAAGAATGGCTCAAATTTTATTTAGATAAAATCCATAACTCCTAAACGTTTTCATAAAGAAGCCCCCCTCTTCTTACCAAAAATCCCAACACGAAATCAAACATACTATAACCTGTAAAATCGCATGATGTGCGTGTGTTAATTGAATTGAGGTAAGAAATATTAGATATTAGAAGCTAATAATGTTCCTTTCCGATCAAATAAGTCACCGCAACAAGGTGTGGACACTACTCAATCATATTCACAAAACTAATTCAAATTAGACGTAGAGATTCTAATAGCGGTTTTATATTTTGAAAAAGACAGAATCTACGGGAGAATGTTTTTAAGACGCAACTTTTCTGAAAAATATAATTCTATGATTCTAATGCTACATAATGTAACAAAAAAGCTTAGTTAAAAACCAGACTATAAACTTTCATCCTTCAGCA
This sequence comes from uncultured Ekhidna sp., assembly GCA_964289745.1. Taxonomy (GTDB): domain Bacteria; phylum Bacteroidota; class Bacteroidia; order Cytophagales; family Cyclobacteriaceae; genus Ekhidna. The sequence goes on along the minus strand of CAXYMM010000002.1, from coordinate 144,472 downwards.
AAATTAGCTTTGTTGATGCATGTGTATATCCATCTGGGGATAAGGAATATTTAACCCTACCTCAGTGAATTTATTATATACATTCTCATTCATATCGAAAAATACACCCCAGTAGTCTATACCTTCTACCCAAACTCTTACCACAAAATTTACAGAACTGTCTCCAAGTCCAGAGAGCGCTATGAAAGGTGCTGGATCTTTTAAGATGCGCTCATCTGCGTTGATTAGCTGCATCAGTGTTTCTTTCGTTTTATCTGCACTGTCGCCGTAGCCTACACTAAATGTAAAATCTACTCGTCTTCTCGGTTCAGCAGAGTAATTAGTAATTGAAGAATTGGCTAGCCCACCATTTGGTATGATAATGGTCTTATTGTCAGGTGTTTTTAAAATGGTATTGAAAATTTGAATTTGGTGGATAGTTCCAGCATAGACTCCCGTGTCTACCCAATCGCCCACTTTAAAGGGTTTTAGCAGGAGGATTATAATGCCTCCAGCAAAATTTTGGAGTGTGCCTTGTAACGCTAAACCAACTGCTAAACCAGCTGCACCCAATACTGCTACGAAACTTGTCGCTTCAATTCCGACCATCTCGATTACAGTGATTATTAGCATTACTTTTAGCAATGCTCTTATCAACGACTTTAAAAATGGAGCGATCAAAGGATCAATTTTTCGCTTTTCCATGACCTCGCCGATGACCCTTGAGATGATACCAATAAGCCAAAGCCCAATTATTAACGTGAAAAGGGCAGTCGCAATTTTTGGTGTCCATTCCCAAACCAGATCGATTATCTTTTCGGAATAATCATTTGCTTTTGAAGCGAATTCCTTCATTTTTTATTTGGTTTTTGATTATCACATTAGCTAAAGCTAAGGTAAATAAGAAAAATTCTAGATCAACACCCCAATCATTTTTTCTAAGCACACTTTCTACTCTATGACTAGGAAGTTTAAAGGGTTCTTCTATTTTTGTTCGATTCCGTATATCTATAAAGTAGAACAAAATGCAAGAACTTAATAATTTTCTTTCCTTCCTTGACGGCTATATTGGTAGCTCTTGGTGGTTTCCATACGCGCTATTAGGTACAGGTCTTTTTTTCACCATCTATTTGAAATTCCCACAAATCAGGTATTTTAAATTTGCGATTAATGTAGTGAAAGGAAAATTCGATAAATCCGAAGATGAGGGTGATACTTCTCATTTCCAAGCACTGACAACTGCACTTTCAGGAACTGTAGGAACTGGAAACATAGCTGGTGTAGCACTTGCTATACACGTGGGTGGCCCTGCTGCACTCTTCTGGATGCTGATGACTGCCACAGTAGGCATGTGTACCAAGTTTGTAGAGGTAACCTTATCGCACAAGTATCGGGAAAAAACCGAAGACGGTACAATGGCAGGAGGTCCTATGTACTACATGAAGAATAAATTGAACTGGAAATGGATGGGTGTTGTATTTGCGATCGCTACTGTCCTTTCGTCCTTCGGAACTGGTAGCCTTCCGCAAATCAATAGCATCTCCAACTCTATGAATGCCGTATTTGGGTTAGACAAAATGTTGGTAGGAGGTGTTCTCGCTGTTTTACTTGGCTTTGTAATAATTGGAGGCATTAAGCGAATTGCGGCTGTTACGGAGAAGCTAGTTCCCACAATGGCCATTATTTATTTCATTGGTGCTTTCGCAGTCATCTTTAGCAACCTCGGAAACATTATACCTTCATTCATCTCTATTTTCGCTGAAGTTTTTAGTGGCTCTGCTGCTACTGGCGGGTTTCTTGGAGGAAGCATTGCACTTGCCTTTAATAAAGGAGTAGGAAGAGGTCTATTCTCCAATGAAGCTGGCCAAGGATCTGCGCCGATTGCTCACGCTTCTGCCAAAGGGCATGAATCAGTATCTGAAGGGTTCGTCGCAATTTTAGAGCCTTTTATTGATACCATCGTCATTTGCACCATTACAGGACTTGTCCTCCTTTCTTCTGGTGTTTGGAATGAAAAGTATCAAAACAACTTCGACTACACCGATATCTATGTCCTTGAAAATACGCTGAACCTTAATACACCAGAGGGCAAGTTGGAAATAATAAAACATATAGAAAAAAACACAACTGAGAAACTATACTCAGGTGAAGTCGCAGTAGAAAATGGCATCATTACTTCTGATATACTACTTATTCATGCGCGATCAGTCGCAGAAGAGGTAGTGGTGAGTAGCAATGGAAAACTTTACTCCGGTTCGTTGGCTATTGATGATGGTAAACCTAAAGGAGATTTTGCTTTTATAGGAAAATCCTTGGTTCATAGTGCCCCTCTCACGACCATTGCGTTTACCAAAGGACTCTTTGGAGATTTTGGGAAGTACATTGTGGTATTTGGATTGCTACTTTTTGCCTTCAGTACGGCTATTTCTTGGTCCTACTATGGAGATAGAGCCATGACCTTTATTTGGGGAAGTAATTCGGTAGTTTATTACAGAATTGTATATGTGATAGGTTTTTTCCTTGCTGCTTTCGTAGACACAACGATTATTTGGACCTTGTCCGCCATTACCATCGCCGTAATGACACTACCCAATCTCGTCGGGATATTGATGCTATCTAAAGACATGAAATCCACCGTTGATGATTTCTGGGAAGGATTTAAGAAAGAGTGGCCAGACGAAAAAACACCTGAGTAACCTTATTTAAAAATGTTTTTCAAAATATCGGTTGTCTGACCATTCAAATATTCTCTACTTTTAAAGCATGAATGATCTTCTTCCTAGTACCGAAGAAATGTATGAAGCACTTCTCAGCAAAAATTCTCAATATGAGGGTGTTTTTATTGCGGGCGTAAAAACAACTGGGATTTTTTGCCGACCTACTTGCCATGCCAGAAAGCCAAAAAAAGAAAATGTAGAATTCTTTGGGGATACCAAAGCTGCGTTGGCTCTAGGATACCGAGCTTGCAAAGTATGCAATCCAATGGAAGTATCTGAAGAGAACCAGAATGGATTAAATACCTTCTCGAAGAAATCAACAAACGACCAACTAAAAAATGGAAGGATTATGAGTTTCAAGTGCTAAACTACAGCCTATTTAAAATCAGACGATATTCTAGAAAAACTACGGCATTACTTTTCAAGCTTACCTTTATATGAATAGATTTAACAATGCTTACCAAAAAAATCAAGAAGGAAATACCTTAACATGCACATCCTTTTACGAAGGAAACAATTCTTTAAGTGGCTTCTCCGAAACTTATAAGAATATAACAGGATTCTCACCAAGTATCAAGGGTCAACTTATTTCCGTAAATAGAATTCCAACTCCCCTTGGCCCGATGATGATAGCCGCGACCGATGAAGGACTGTGTCTCTTAGAATTTACTGATCGGAAAATGTTGGAAACTCAAATAACCATTTTAAAAAAGCGGATGTCTGCAGAGATGGTTACGGGTCAACATGAACTCATTGACCGTACAGAAACCCAATTGAATGAATACTTCAAAGGAAAGCGAAGGGAGTTTGATATTCCACTCGTAGTTCCGGGCACAGAGTTCCAGCAAAAGACATGGAACGCACTCCTGCAAATTCCCTATGGAATTACCCACTCGTATAAGCAACAAGCAGACAAAGTTGGCAATGTGAAAGCAATAAGAGCAGTAGCCAAGGCAAATGGAGAAAATAGAATCTCTATTATCATTCCATGCCATCGTATTATCGGCTCAGATGGAAGTATTGTAGGCTATGGTGGCGGGGTACATCGAAAACAATGGCTACTGAAGCATGAGTTTGAAAATCCCTAGCCTTGATACACTACTTAGCTACCCACGTGTAGTAATTGCGTGGCATTGAACTAAACCAGCTCCGAGGTAAGGCATATTTCCAATGGTATTGGTTTTACGCTAATATTCACTATTTAATTTAACTAATAGGAATTGTTTTAAATTAGATTCTACATGGGTTGTGTTCTTTAAACTAATGATTTTTTCTGATACACACGTGGTTTTTCTATGTGTAGGATCGCTCAAAAAAATTAGTTGGTCTTGATTCACCGCAGTATCTCAAATGATCTTCGCTCTGCAACTGGTAGCCTTCAATCATTTAAACTTGAGATGTTCTTCAGAGATGTCAAAAAACTGCTAAATATGAAGACATTTACTGGCATTTAGAAGACTCAGTAATGATCTAGGTACGAACGGCTCTGATCAGCATTTTGTTGATCAGAGCAATGAAATATCAAGCTTAATTTGAATGGCATATGTCTAATTTGCTTGCATTCATATAATTCAATACTATCGTTAAAATAGAACTGCAGAAATGGTAAGACACGACCTTTAAGGACCCTCTTCCCAAAGCCGTTCACTCTGATAGGGGATTCTTTTCAAAACATTCATAAAAAAACGTTTAAATAGTTGCTCTTTTTGCGATATCTTAGATGATCCTAAATTATTTAGGATAGGGTCGGCTTTCGATGAATTTTCTTGCTCATATATTGCTAAGTGACGATGATGACAAAATTATGGTTGGTAATTTCATAGGTGATTTTATTAAAGGTTCTCAACTAGGTAGTTTCGATGATAAAATTCAACAGGGAGTCCGCCTGCATCGCTCCATAGATCAATTTACAGACACTCACTCCGTAGTTCTTGAAAGTAAGAAGAGACTTCGACCTGTCTTCGGGCATTATTCTCCAGTAATTATTGATGTGTTTTATGATCATTTCCTTGCTAGGCAATGGTCTGCATTCTCCAATGAACCACTGATGGATTATTCTCAACAAGTCTATAAAAAAATACAGGCATATGTCGAACAAATACCGAAGGTTGCCGCCAACGTGCTTCTCCATATGTCAAAAGGGAATTGGCTTTATCATTATCAATTTATAGAGGGGATTGATCAGGCGCTAACTGGTATGTCTAAGCGCACCAATTTTAATTCAAAAATGGAAATAGCTGCTTCATTCTTACAAAAAAACTATTTTGATTACCAAAAGGAGTTTAATGAGTTTTTTCCAGAACTAAAAAAACATGTGGCTAACTTCGAATTATGAAAGACCTTATTTTAGTTGGAATAGGTGGCTTTTTCGGTTCTATTGCTAGGTACGGAGCTATGTTTTTTTTTGTAAAAACAATTTCCGAAAAAGCATTTTACGGAACGCTTATGGTAAACCTGATAGGCAGCTTTACTATTGGTCTTCTCATAGGTTGGTTCGACAAGATTAGTGGTTCAGTTTATCTATTGCTGGTTATAGGCTTTTGTGGTGGGTTTACCACTTTTTCTACCTTTTCGATGGATGGGATACGACTGCTGAAAAGTGGATTAGGTATCGATTTTCTTATTTACGCGTTATCATCAATAGTAGGTAGCCTTTTACTATGCTATGCAGGGTTTACGCTGGTCAGTAAAATTTCCTAGCCAATGATGATCAATTACTACCATGTCTTGGGCTTGACGGACGATGCTACACCAGAGCAAATCAAGTCCGCCTTTAAAATGCTAGCAGTAAGATACCACCCAGACAAGCATCCCGACAGGTCAGAGATGGAGGAAAAGTTTAAAGAAATCAATCAGGCGCATCAGATTTTGTCGAATCCATATGAAAAGGCAAGGTTTGATCTACAATTAAAGTATCGACAATTCTCGAGCCAACCCAGAGAACCGTATACCCATACGAACAGAAAAAGTTACAAGCACCCTTACCGTCCATTTTACGGAGTTAAGCGGATGAACTCCAAGCAAAATGTAATGGCGACCTTGTACGCTTTTAGTTTTACTTTTCTTATTGCCGCTTTGGTGATGGGCGGGGTGTGGATTAAACAGTCAGTAGATGAAAAAAAAAGGCAAAAATTGTTGGCAACGCGAAGAATTATATTTGATGAAGCAAAAATAGCTTTTGATCAGGGTGATTTTCAAGAAGCCTATCAGGCAATCGCCTCGTTTGAATTTTTCACAACGGAAGAAAAAGACATGCGTCAGTTTCGAGATAATATGGTAGATCAGATTGTGGAGAGAGGGCATGAGGAGCTAGCTATGAAGAATTTTGATCAGGCTATTTCCATGTATAATCACGCATTTGAACTCAAGCCAGAGCTCTCTTTTTTAAACGTTAGAAAAAGACTGGTTGAGGCATACAAACAATCAGGCGAAATAGAGAAAGCGATCACCCTTTTAAATGAGTTTTTAGTAGAAGACTTCGATATCATCCCTACACTTGTAAATCTGGCTGAGATATATCGAGACCATTTGAACGACAATAACGAGTCAATGGAAAACTATCAGCTTGCTCACCGGCTGGCCGTCAAACGCTACAAGAAAATTTACGGAGAAGGGTATCCTATCCTGATTAAGCAAGAACACTTACCTATCTCTCACTATTGGCTTTATACTGGGCTTGCTAGTATGTATCAACTTATGGGAAATTCAGATATGGCAATAAAAGCAGCTAATTGGAATAAATATGTTTGGCCTGATAGTACAGACGCTTATACCATATCGGCGTTAGCCTATGTTGACTTAGGAAAACGAAATGAGGCTTGCTTGGAGTTTGAGCGTGCCGTAGATCGTGGGTGGATTGGGGAAGGACTCGTCTTTTGCAATTGATTACTAATCAGAAAAAATTTGATCAAACCCTTCTTCGTCTTCAGAGGTAAAGGCAATTTCGCAACGCTGATCTTTCAATAAGTACATGTCCTCTACCAAAATGAACTTATCCTGTTCTTTTTGCATCTTCGCATAAGCTTCTCTCTTCACTTGCCTTCTTTTAATAGCATCTACAAAGATCCTAACCTCTGCGATATTCTGTAAGATTAACTTAGGCACTTTTACTGGTTTTTCATCATCTCCCTTTGCAACCATTGTAAAATAACTATTATTAGTGTGCTTCACTTCATTGGTTTTTACATTTTCTGTCGTCACTTTTATACCCACTACTAGCGAAGTATTGCCAACAAAATGCACGGACGCATCGAGGTGCAAAAGTTCTCCCACATCGACAGGTTGTAAAAACTCTACTCCATCCACAGTTACCGTGACACAGTAACTACCAGCGTGCTTACTAGAGCATGCGTAAGCCACCTTATCCATTAGAGATAAAATAATACCTCCGTGGACTTTCCCTCCAAAATTAGAGTATGAGGGGATCATCAGTTCTGTTAGTCGGGTTCTTGAAAATTGTACGGTTCTTCCTTCCATAATCGCTTACCTATCCTACAAAATCGCCAGTTTGTTGACGACAGTTTTCAATTCTTTTATTTAAAATCACTTTCCAGAATGGAGATCGGGTCACAAGCAGTTTTATTTTTACCAACAGATTATTAAAAAACTTTCCTTTCTGGGTCTTACTTCCCATTCCATTTTTAGGCTCTAAAATGTATTCAAATCCCATCCGGTGTGTTTCTGCCATAGCACATGGATTCCCATAGAGTATCTTGTTTGCATCTTTCGTATAAATCAAAGCTATATTTTTCTTATCTGGTCTGTTGGCTGGTTTATTTGCATTTTTTTTTATGCTTAGATTTTCAGTCGGCAAATATTCCCGTACAGTCTTATCTCCTTTCTGAGCCAGGGATATAAAAAATGCTATACATAGCATACAAGAGAGAAGGAGTTTCATAGACGAGCGAAAATAAGATAATTATTCACCAATGATTGCTGTTGAAAGTATAGATAAATAAATTGCAATATAAAATCGGTAGTTGGTGAAATTGATTATTTCGTTTCTTCTTCGAAAGATTCCTAGAAAATATCTTCAGCTTTTTAGTCATTTTGCGCTTCGAGTGGTCGCCCTTTTTTATATCGGAAATAGAGTGGAGTGTCCAGTATGCGAATCTCGCTTTAGAAAATTTTTACCTTATGGAAGACTCCAAACCAGAAATAATGCACTGTGTCCTAAGTGCCTATCGCTAGAAAGACACCGATTAATATGGCTCTACTTAAAAGAAAGAACAAATTTCTTTTCACAAAATGGAAAAATGCTCCATATAGCACCAGAGTTATGCTTTATAGAACGATTCGAGGCACTTAAAAATTTGGATTATATCACAGCGGACATTGAATCGCCTTTAGCCAAACTCAAGATGGATATCCATGATATTCCACTAGAAGATGATACAATAGATATTCTTTTTTGTAATCATGTACTGGAGCATGTAGATGATGACTTAAAAGCACTTAGTGAAATAAAAAGAGTTTTAAAACCAGGTGGGTGGGCTATTCTTCAAGTACCTTTCTTTTACCCTTTGCCAAAGAAAACCTATGAGGATGCATCTATTATCGACCCTAAAGAACGTGAAAAAGCCTTTGGACAAGATGATCATGTAAGGATGTATGGTGAGGACTATGGAATAAGATTGGGTAGCGTCGGATTAGAATTACATGAGGAAGCATTTGTGAAATCTATGCCAGAAGAAAGGCTAATCAGGCACGCACTTTCACAAGAAATCATCTACAAAGTCGTTAAGGTCTAAGGCTAAACACACCCCTAGAAGCTACATACTTTCAATCATGTGTAGCCTATTTCCTAAATTCTTTAGTTGCCCATGAATAAGGTTCTTCAGGTATTCATTACAGCTTCTCTGTAGATGTCTAATCAACGTATAAATCTAAAAACCGATTGGTATATGCTAGCAATAGCAATGAAATTGTTGGAAAAAGTAGCGCAAGAGTAGTCAATCATCGGCCAATTAGCTAAAATATTATCCGCTCAAAAAGTCATATCCATATCCAAGAAGCCATACAAAAGAGGTCGAAACACAGTAAAGTGCTAGACGCTGGCTTTCTTCTTGATGAAAGCACCTATAAAAAAATGAATGAATCTGAAGATTAAGACATACTACCCAAAAGTTGTGAGAAAGCCCAGATTTTGAGTTTTCTTCTATGAAACAACGAAGAGGCAATACATTTTGAGATTACTCTGTAATGACAATGCGATTATTTTTTGAGTTGTCTTTTACAATAGTGATTTCAGAACTTGAGTTTAGACTAGAATTAAACAGGAACAACGAAAGAAAAGCAAGGCATTACAAATTAACTGTCCGCTCAGAGATCAAATATTCTCCTTTCTTTTGATGCCCCTGAATAAGCATTTCCGCCAGAAAACCAGTTAGAAAAAGCTGAACACCGATCACTAAAGTTACCAAGGCCAGAAAAAACAATGGTTGATCCACCACATCACGAATAGGTAATTGATTGAACTGGTAGTATAGCTTCTCAGCTATAATCCAACCTGCAATTCCAAAACCCAAAAGAAAAGCGAGGATGCCGAATACACCAAAAAAGTGCATTGGATTTTTTTTGAAACGAGAAACAAACGTGACTGACAATAAATCCAAAAAACCCGTGATGAATCGTTTCATGCCGTACTTCGTTTGCCCGTATTTTCGAGGGCGATGCTCCACGACTTTCTCTCCAATCTTATTATATCCGTTCCATTTTGCAATTAACGGAATATAACGATGCATTTCCCCATATACATGAATATTCTTCACCACCTCGTTTCGATAGGCTTTAAGCCCACAATTAAAATCATGAAGTTTGATACCTGAAACGCGTGAAGTAACCCAATTAAAGAATTTAGACGGAATGGTTTTGTTAAGTGGATCATGCCTCTTTCTCTTCCACCCACAAACAATGTCCATCCCATTATTAACCATCTCCATAAGTTCTGGCACCTCATCAGGACTATCTTGAAGATCTGCATCCATTGTGATCACCACAGCACCTGTGGCATGATCAAACCCTGTTTGAAGTGCCGCAGACTTTCCATAATTCCGATTAAACCTAAGGCCAACCACACGATTATCTAGTTGAGCACCTTTTGTGATAATATCCCAAGATGCATCCCTACTCCCATCATCAACTAAAATTACTTCCACATCAATCTTATTTGCATCTATTACCTTGAAAACCCACTCCAAAAGCTCTGGAATGGACTCTTCTTCGTTGTATACGGGAACTATAAGTGTTAAGTCCTTTGACACTTAGATTGACTCTTCAGGCTTGTTTTTCTTTATTATAACCGCAAGAATAAGGCAAACGACAAGATTTATAAGTACTCTAATGCCAATACCTTTAACAATGCCTAGTGGAGTAAACTGCTCGATTGTATCTTTATATGCATTCTTTAATGACTTTTCGATATCTGCTTCCGATGCCCCAAACTTTAACATCATAATTTCAGTATTTTCTACTGATGCCTCAGCTATTATTTGAGGTAACTTTGGGTCTATAATATTGAATAGAAAATAATTCGTGATGGAACTAATCAGCACCAAAACAACCACCGCAGTGATCGAATAGACATAAGCTTCTTTGAAAGAAAGAAAACCTCCTTTTTCATTTCTATTTTTAATAGCAAAAAATGTAATTAGAGAAAGGTTGATCAGGCCTATAATTATCATTAGCCACCAAACTGCAAATAGAGAGGCATCCACAATGTATATTAATAAGGATAAAATAGATCCGATTGCACCAATAATAAGACCAGATTTAATCGCTTGATTATTCATAGTTAAGTGGTTTTTTTCTTAAAATTATGGCAACTATGGGAGTCACTAGTAATCCTGCGAAGAATTTTTTTCCAAATGTTTTTATAGCCAAATCCAGGGAAGTAATTGAATTGATCGCTTTTAGCTGGTTCTGCAAGTCCTCCTCCGAATACACGTCCAGAAATAGATCCCTTCTGGATTCTTGGAGTGCTCTAGCCGCTACTTTATAATCATCAATAAGCATGGGGTTCAATTCAAATATGATAAATAATATTAATGAAAATAAAAGAATAGCAGGTATAAATACTATTAAGCCAATGCTAATCCCTTGCCAAAAGTGGAGGATTCCATCGTTTTGCATGTCTTTAAACTCTTTGCCTGCAAAAAAGATAAAGAGCGCTAGAATACCTAAATCAAAAAAAAGATGCCTTACTTCGATAAGGGGATTACTTCCAAAAGCAAAGGACACAAAAAAAAGTCCTATTAAAAAGATACCGCAAAGTATGGTGTACTTAAGTGACGGCTTAATCATTAAAAAATTGACATTTACCTCTATTGATAATTCCGATCACCTTGCCTTTAAGTTCTCTACTCCAAAAAGGTGAATTTCTGGCCTTGGATGCGTTGGTTTCATCATCAAAAACCCACGATTTTTTAGGGTCAAAAAGAGTCAACTTTGCTAGGTTGCCTTCTTTAATAGAAACAGGTTCTAGATTAAGGATTCCTCTGGGGCCTGAGGTAATTCTGTCTATCAAAATAGGTAGTGGTACAGAGTTAGAAATTGCTAATAGTGTCGGAAAAAAAGTCTGAAGAGAAATAGTACCGGAGGCGGCCAAATCAAACTCCAATTGCTTGCTTTCTAGATCTTGCGGACGATGGTTGCTACAAATTGCATCAATCGTTCCGTCTTTTAAACCAGCAAGTAAAGACTTTCTGTCTTCCTCAGATCTAAATGGGGGCAAACTTTTGAAGTTTGAATCAAAATCACTAACAAATTCATCTGTAAAAAGAAGGTGGTTTACTCCAACATCGGCAGTTACATTTAGTCCGTCTTCTTTGGCTTTTCTAATCAATTCAACAGAATTAGCAGACGTAATTCTAGAAAAATGCAATCTCCCCCCACTGTATTTGAGAATATCTAAATCTCTTTTCACAATCAGCTCTTCTGAGATACTTGGCTCTCCTTTCAACCCCAGTAGTGTACTGACCTTTCCCTCATGCATGTGAGTATGTTGAGCGAGAGTCAAATCCCTTGGCAACTGAAAAATAGGCGCATCAATTCTTGCAACATACTGAAGTGCATTAAGCATTAATTCAGCATTCCATGTTGGAATATCTCCATCTGTAAAAGAAAGAGCTCCCGCCTCTCTTAAATCATAAATCTCTGAAAGGTTCTCACCCTTGAGTTCCTTGCTAACAGCCGCAGAAATGTGCAATTGTGTCAGTTGAGATTGTTTCCCTAAAATATATTGAACCACTCCCTTCGTATCCGCAACGGGATCAACAT
>CAXYMM010000002.1:0-122500 GCA_964289745.1 uncultured Ekhidna sp. | reverse complement strand
AAAAATTTTTCTTACTTCTTCCGAAATATTTTGTCCAATCATAATTGCTAATATAAAATTAATGGAACATCAGTTAGATCTAGTTACTCTCACTACCCCATTGACTTTTTCTAGCTTTTTCACTAGCGTATCTAAATGTGAGGTGTCTTCTACATACAACCTAATTATTCCTTCAAAAATTCCTTCATCTGAATTTAATGATAGTGACCTCATGTTTACCTTTAGTTCTTCTGATATAATCATTGTCACATCGCTTACAAGCCCTAGCCTATCAGTGCCTATAATGGACAATGTTGCTTCAAAAGAATGCTTTCTGGCAGACGCCCATTTTGCCCTTATTATTCGATAGCCATAGTTGGAGAGCAATTCTGCTGCATTAGGACAGGTGGTGCGGTGAATTTTTATTCCTTCACTTACGGTAACAAACCCAAACACATCATCCCCAGCAATTGGATTGCAACAATTCGCAAATTTATAGTCAACTATATCCAAATCTTCCCCTATTAGTAGTAGGTCGTTATCGGTTTTTCTTACCTTTTCGAGTTTATCTTCTACTGCTTTTACATCTTTTATATCGTGTTTCTTTACTGGATCAGACTTATAAAAAGATTTGATCAAGCTGTGATCTATTTTGCCTGTTCCGATCATAAAGAAGAGATCAGAGACAGTTGCTAGTTCGAAGTAATGAACGATCTCATCGAGCACTGACTGAGAGTAAGGTATCTTAAGTTGTTTTAACTTCCTTTTAATGACTTCCTTTCCTTCCTCTATAAAAGACTTGCGCTCCTCTTTAAGGGTATCTTTTATTTTGGATTTAGCTTTTGAGCTCACTACGTATTGTAGCCAGCTTTCATTGGGTTTCTGTTTCTTAGAAGTAAGTATTTCTACCTGATCTCCATTTTTTAGCTCAAAATTTAAAGGGACTAGCTTTTGGTTGACTTTCGCACCTAGGCAGCGGGCACCTACTTCTGTGTGGATATCGAACGCAAAATCCAACGCAGTTGCACCCTGAGGAAGTGTTTTCAAATCTCCTTTTGGAGTAAAAACGAAAACCTCATCGCTGTAAAGATTGGAACGGAAGTCATCTACAAACTCTATAGCATTTGCATCATTTTGCTCTAGAATCTCTCTTACTTTAGCAATCCACATTTCCAGACCTGTCTCGTCGGATGTGTTTCCGTCTTTATATTTCCAATGGGCGGCGTAGCCTTTCTCAGCTATTTCATCCATTCTCTTTGTGCGTATTTGAACCTCTACCCACTGCCCTTTACCACTCATTACTGTGGTATGAAGCGACTCGTACCCGTTCGCTTTTGGAATACTGACCCAATCACGTAATCGGTCTGGGTTTGGCTGGTAGTGGTCAGTAACTAAAGAATAAACTTGCCAACAATAGGCTTTTTCTTGATGAAAAGATACATCCAAAATAATTCGGATCGCAAATAAATCGAACACTTCTTCAAAAGGTATGTTTTGCTTTTTCATCTTATTCCATATAGAATAGATGGATTTGGGTCTGCCTTTTATTTCATATTTAATACCGATAGCATTAAGTCGATCGCGAATAGGTCTTGCAAAATTTTTAATGAATTTATTTCTTATGTCTTTGGTGTCCTTGATTTTGGACGCTATTTCTTTATATATCTCAGGCTCGCTGTATTTTAAATAGAGGTCTTCTAATTCAGATTTGAAAACATAGAGACCTAAGCGGTGAGCGAGAGGTGCATATAAGTAAATGGTTTCATTAGCGATCTTCAATTGCTTATGCCTAGGCATGCTTTGAAGAGTGCGCATATTGTGGAGTCTATCTGCAAGTTTAATTAAAATAACACGCACATCGTCGGAAAGGGTGAACAACATCTTCCTGAAATTCTCTGCCTGTTGAGAACTGCCTTGTTCGAAAACGCCCGATATTTTGGTGAGGCCATCTATAATCTTCGCTACTTTCTTTCCAAACAGTCGCTCTATATCGCCAAGCTCATATTCCGTATCTTCCACTACATCGTGTAGAAGGGCAGAAACAATAGATGTAGTTCCAAGACCAATTTCTGACACACATATTTCCGCCACTTCTAGCGGGTGAAAAATATAAGGCTCCCCTGACTTTCGGCGCATCCCGCTATGTGCTTCCATCGATGTGTAGAATGCCTTTTTAATCAGCTTGGCGTCTCCTTCTTTGAGAATTGGCTTCGCTTTTCGGAGTAGTCTCCTATATCGGTTAATAATTTCCTTTTTTTCTGCCTCTAACGAATCCTCTGCTATCATATATATAAAATAATCATTTGTCTAAAATGAAATATTATCTAACTTCGCAATCCAATTTTCTTGACCCTGTGTTGAGAAATAAGCGGATGTGGCGAAATTGGTAGACGCTCTAGACTTAGGATCTAGCGCTGCGAGGCATGGGGGTTCGAGTCCCTCCATCCGCACACCAAGACGACCCTCTTTCCAACACCTTTTGAAAGGAGTATGAGAGAGGGTTTTTATTTTATGAATATTAATCAATAAAACGGTGGAAATTTCTTTCGACAAAACACACAAAACTCAAGGTGTAATTAAAATTAGCGTAAATAAAGTTGATTTTCAACCAGGGGTGAACCAAAAAATAATGGAATACAGCAAGACTGCCAATATTAAAGGATTTCGACCAGGGAAAGTACCCCCTGCGATGATCCGCAAAATGTATGGACAAGCTTTGATTGTGGAAGAAATCAATAAATTGGTTTCTAACAAGTTAAACGGCTATTTGAAAGATTCGGATACCCAATTTTTAGGTGAACCATTGCCTGTACAAAAAGATGAAACCTATGACTGGGAAAATGCGGAAGACTTTGATTTTGAATACAATATTGGATTTGCAGAAGATTTCTCACTAAAAGTTGACAAAGGGGTCACGCTGGATAGGAGTCGCATTAAGGTAGATGATCAAGTAATAAATGAAACAATCATAAACCTTCGAAGGAAGTTTGGAGAAGTAGAAAATCCTGAAGTAGTGAGCGAAGAAGATACCCTTTATGGCAACTTGACTTCAAAAGATGGGGACATCACTCACGAAATTTCGATTGACTTGAGAGATGCAGAAAAAGCGTTCGCTAAAAAGGCAAATGGGGCTAAAATAGGTGATGAATTAGATGTTGATCCAAAAAAAAGCTTCAAACACGAAGGTGTAATAAAAAATCAAATTCAAGTTGATGAGAATGCATTCAGGAAATTGAAAAAGCTGAAGTTCGAAATCAAATCAATCAACCACTATAAATTAGTTCCAATCGATCAGGACTTATTTGACAAAGCATTGGGCAAAGAAGCTGTAAGGGATGAGTCCGACTTTCGGGATCGCTTAAAAGAAATTGTCGCTAAAAACTATGAAAGAGAGGAGGAACAATTTTTTAACCATCAGGTAAAAGAAAAACTGATTGAAAATGCCAGAATTTCGATTCCTGAAGAATTTTTAAAAGAGTGGCTGATCAAAACCAATGAAAATATGACCAAAGAGCTGGTAGAGCTGGAGTTTGCATCGTATGCAAAAGAATTAAAGTGGTCGTTGATTCGCAACCTTCTAATAAAAGAACAAGAACTGAAAGTAGAACATGAGGATGTAATAAACGAAGCAAAAGAGCTCATTAAAAAACAGTTTGCTGGTTCGGGAATGGGGGATCAATTTAATGACCAGCTTGATACTTTCGCCAATAATTACCTACAAGGTGAAAATGGGGAGAACTACATGAAAGTTTTCAATCAGGTTCAGAATAATAAGGTATTGGAATACATCAAAGAACAAATTTCTATTAGAAACAAAGAAGTAACCCTTGATGAATTTCGCAAGCTTTAGAACTATGTTATTGGGTTTGGAGTTATTTAAAAATTCTTGCTCGAGGACTTTTTTTATTTTTGCACACTATTTTATCCAAAAGAATGATTAACAAAGAAGAATTCAGAAAATATGCCGTGAAAGACAAACACGTCAGTGGAAGTACTTTCGATGCTTATGCCAACCGAATTGAAAATATGACTCGATCTATAATTGAAGAGAGGCCTACCCAATTTGCAGAAATTGATGTTTTCTCCCGCCTTATAATGGATAGAATAATTTTTTTAGGAATGCAGGTAGAAGAAAACATTGCCAATGTCATTACGGCACAACTGCTTTTCTTAGAGTCTGTAGATTCCAAAAAAGACATTATGATGTACATAAATAGCCCTGGAGGATCCGTCTATGCTGGGCTTGGTATGTACGACACCATGCAGTTTGTGAGTCCCGATGTAGCTACTATTTGTACTGGCATGGCAGCATCGATGGGTGCCGTTCTTTTAACAGCTGGAGCATCAGGCAAGCGTTCTGCACTTCCTCATGCCAGGGTCATGATACACCAACCAAGTGGTGGAATGCAGGGTCAATCTAGTGATATGGAGATCACGCTAAAACAAATGCAAGAATTAAGGAAGGATTTATATGACATTCTCTCCAAGCATTCTGGAAAAACATACAATCAAATAGAAAAAGATTCAGACCGTGATTATTGGATGAGGGCTTCTGAAGCTAAAGAATACGGGCTCATCGATGAGGTCTTAGAAAAGAAGTAATTATGGCACAAGTAACATGTAGTTTTTGCGGGCAAAATAAGAAAGATGTGGATTTGATGATTTCTGGGATTCATGCACATATATGCGATAAATGTATTGCCCAAGCTCAACAAATTTTAAATGAGGAACTAAAAACTACCACAGAGAACGAGAAGCCAAATTTCAGGTTAATAAAGCCGGCAGAAATGAAAAGCCATCTGGACAAATTTGTGATTGGTCAGGATGAGGCAAAAAAGTATATGTCTGTTGCGGTCTACAACCATTATAAGCGGCTAATGCAAAAAAATGATCATGATGAAATTGTCATTGAGAAGTCGAATATTATAATGGTGGGGCAGACTGGAACGGGTAAGACCTATTTAGCCAGAACACTTGCTAAAATCCTTCAGGTACCCTTTTGTATAGCGGATGCGACCGTATTAACGGAGGCTGGGTATGTTGGCGAAGATGTAGAGAGTATTTTAACTCGTCTTTTGCAATCTGCCAACTACGATGTGGAAGCTACTGAGCGAGGTATCGTTTACATAGATGAAATAGATAAAATCGCAAGAAAGTCTGACAACCCCTCTATCACTCGAGACGTGAGTGGTGAAGGTGTGCAGCAGGCATTACTCAAATTATTGGAGGGGACTACTGTAAATGTTCCGCCTCAAGGTGGCAGAAAGCACCCAGATCAGAAAATGATTAATGTAAATACGGAGAATATTTTATTTATATGTGGTGGGGCATTTGATGGAATAGAACGACATATTGCTAATCGGCTAAACACCAGACCTATTGGATTTTCTTCAGAAAACGAATATAATTCAGGTGTGATCGATAAAGAAAATCTTCTCCAATACATCACTGCACAGGATATCAAAAGCTTCGGATTGATTCCTGAGTTGATTGGTAGGCTACCTGTACTTACGCATTTGAATCCCTTGAATAGAGATATACTGAAACAAATTCTTACTAAACCAAAGAATGCGCTTATCAAACAATACACCAAACTGTTTGAAATGGAAGAGGTGAAACTCGCCATCGATGAGGATGCACTGGATTACATTGTAGAAAAAGCGATGGAATTTAAGTTGGGCGCAAGAGGCCTTCGGTCGATATGTGAGACCATTGTAACAGATGCTATGTTCGAATTGCCATCAAATAAGGCGGTAAAAGAAATGGTTATTGATCGCGACTATGCATCTGAAAAATTTGAAAAATCGAAGTTCAATAAACTTCGGGCGGCTTAATCTTCTAGTTTTGAGATTATATCTTGAGCTATGCTTCTAATAGATGGCTTGTTTCCTATATTCTCTTTTGTTTTTTGAAAAATTTCGAGTATTCCAGCTGCATATTGATAGTTGCTTAAAATTTTCTCTAGCTCAGATGCTATTCCATCTACGTTCTTGTAGGAGAACTCCTTGACCACAGTAGTATTAGCGTGTGCATTTTGCATGGAATATTTTTTTTTGCGAAAAAAAAGCGAGATGTCAACGAAAACGTAAGGGATATTAAAATGTAATGTAGCAAGTTCTCCCATCCATGAGGTTACGATAGCTGCATTGGCATTCGATAGCTGAGAAAGTGATGACTCAATTTCTGGTAAGTTTAAACTTACTACTGGGAAGTCTATATAGGACATCTCCTTTTTAAGCTTGGCCTGAATGCTTCTGATTCTACTTTTCCCTAATCTATTGCCAAATTCGTGTATAATTGGAATCTTTCTACCACTTTCTGCCTTGTGGCTAAGGTTCGATCTTTTAAATTGATCGAGTAGAGGACAGCCAAAGTAATCTATTGCGTCATTCCTTAGAAATGGGAAATCGCTATAAATGGTCGATTTCTGAACCCCTTTTATCTTCTTCAAAAATTCACATTTTTTTGACTCCAAAGTGATTTCAAAAATTGGAATCGAACGCAACTGTTTATGACGGGGAATTCGTGAAGTTCCAACGCATAAAATAGCATCTACTTTTATTGATACATTCGAACTAATGTTTGCATGGCTAAAAAATGTTGCTCTGACATCAAACCTTTTTAGCTCTGCTTTGAGGGAGTTAGCGATTATTTGATCTATATGATCGGCTACAAGAACCAAATAATTCATTAATCTCCGTAATAGTCTACAAAATTCCGTGAAGTTTCAAAAAGCCTCAATCGGTGAAGTCGCGCAGATCTGCTAAGTTGCCTAATTTGAGGTTCTATGATTTTCCAAAATTCCTTAATTAAGATTTCACAGCTCGGAATCTTACCACTCATGAAATCTACATCGAGGTTTAAGTTTTTATGATCGACTTTCTCGATAACATATTTCTTAGCAATGTCTCCAAGCTTTTTCATGTCGACCACAAACCCTGTTTCAGGATCTAGGTCTCCTTTTACAGTAATGATCAGTTCATAATTATGACCGTGCCAGTTTCCATTGGCGCAGGGACCAAAAATTTCTTGATTTTTTTCTTCCGACCAACTGGCGTTCCACAGTTTATGCGCTGCGTTGAAGTGTTCTTTACGATTGACGTAGATCATACTAGATTAAGAAACAAAGGTAGATAGAGATGATTTCTTTGACTAGACTGATTTTCATCCAATCTGATTTAGTTTACTCGGAGTACTCTAAATTCTATCCTTCGGTTGGACTTTCGATTTTGTTCAGAGGTATTTGGTTTGATCGGGTTGGTCTCACCAAATCCTTGAAAAGAGAGTCTTTCCTGATTTATACCTTTCTCAATTAAGGCTTTATATACAGCGTTCGCCCTTTTTTTTGATAGTGATTGATTGTATTTTTTGTCTCCAGTATCGTCCGTATGCCCTTCGATCAGGATTTCAAGGTTAGGGTTTTGATTTAACAAGCGCAAGCTATTCTCTATTTCTATGTGAGACTTAGGGTCTAATTGGTATGAATTGGTTTCAAAATAAATATTGCTTAAGACTAGCTTTTTTCCTTTTTGAATTTTTGAAAGCTCGATAACTAAGGAGTCTGATTTATTTGACTGAGTAAGAAAGCTAAAATCTTTATAAAGATATCCTTTCCGTTTTACAAAACCCCCTAATTCTCTGTTTGAGGGAAGTACCATATAAAAAATGCCCGTTAAAGAGTCTGAATTGCTTTCATAAAGAATGGAAGAAGAGTTCAGATCAGCAATTTCAATAGTGGCTTTAATAGGGTTTTTTGTTTCTTCATCCAGCACTTTTCCAATTATATAAGATGATTTGGAAGGCTGAATCGACTTTGGCAATGTGAAACTCATGATCTTACTATCTAGTATTTCACCACCTCCTCTATTGCTTTCTTTAGCAAAGAAACCTTTTTTCCCTTCAGAATCCACTAGTAGTGCAACCTCATCTCTGAAACTATTGATCGGAGACCCAAGATTAATAGGCTTAGACCAGGTTGTGTCCTCTTTTTCCGTGTAATACAGGTCATAGCCTCCTAACCCTGGGTAGCCATTTGAAGAAAAGAAAAGTGTCTCGCCGTTAAAATGAATAAATGGTGTGGTTTCGTCTTTGAAGGTATTGACCTCTGGGCCCAGATTTTGAGGTTTTGTCCATCTTTGGTTTATTTTTTTAGTCACCCAGATATCTCTTCCCCCACTCCCTCCAGGACGATTTGAAACAAAATAAAGTGTGCTTCCATCAGCCGATAACGATGGCTGCGACTCCCAGTATTTTGAATTAACGACCCGACCAATATTCTTAGGCATGGACCAGCTATCTCCTGTTTTTTGTGTAATGTAAAGATCACAACTTCCCAACGAGCCCCTCCGATCACAGGCGGTATAAATCATGGTTCGTCCATCTGCGGAAACAGTGCATGCTCCTTCATTGAGTTCGGTATTAATTCGATTGGAGATTGATTGCGCTTTAGACCATTTTCCATCCCTTTTATAGCTAATTACTATATCTTCATCGTTAGTAGCTAAATCTAGTTTGGTATAGATAAGTGTTTTTTGATCTACAGACATGGTGGGTAGATATTGTAAATCAAATCGATTAATTTGAGAAGGCATTTCAACGATTCTAAGCGTATCTGCCTTGTTCAATTGAGCCATTGCAAACTTTTGATTTTTTAAAAGTAGCTCTATTTCTCGGTCACTTCTTTTGGTCGGAGTCTGCAGTAAAAACATCTCAAGGTACTCACTAGATTGAGCATATTTCCCACGACGAAAAGTCATATAAGCCATCTGCTCTAAAACGTACGCTTTAGGGGAGATAGAAATAGCTAGATATGAAGCGAACTTTGCA
The DNA here is from genome assembly GCA_964289745.1 of uncultured Ekhidna sp. Lineage (GTDB taxonomy): Bacteria > Bacteroidota > Bacteroidia > Cytophagales > Cyclobacteriaceae > Ekhidna. The sequence goes on along the minus strand of CAXYMM010000002.1, from coordinate 113,695 downwards.
TAGACAGAATCGAGCTGCCCTTTAGCATGGTAGAGGCTACCCATTCTTAAATATGCTTCTTCAAATGTCAAATCTTCTTTTACGGCTGACTCTAAGAGTGCCAAAGCCGATTCGAAGTCTCTTTCTTTATATTTTTTATCCGCTTTTCGGTATAGCTTAAGTGCTTTTTTATGAGTGCTCGAAAGTTGTTGGCCTACTGAATGAAAGGCGATAAAGGCCAAGAGAATAAAGGTGAAAAGCCTCAAGGGATTTGTATGAACTTGTGTGTCTGAAGTGAGATCTTCCATTTTGGATCTTTCTTTAGATAATCAACGATCAAAGGTGTCACTTCTTTTTCTTTTGACCATTCTGGTTGAAGGTATAGCAATGATTGAGGGTTCATTCCCGAGGCATGATCTTCCGCCCAAGCAAAATCACTTTTGTTATACACGATCACTTTGAGTTCATCGGCCTTCTCATAAAACATTTCAAGTGGTGCTTTAAACTTCTTGGGTGAAAAACAAATCCAATCCCAGACACCTGAAAGCTTATAGACCCCTGATGTTTCAATATTAGTATGAATACCAAACGATTTTAGCAATTGGGTAAGTCCAGACAAGTCGTACAAGAGCGGCTCCCCTCCTGTAATTACTGCCACTTTTGCTCCCGATTGATTAACCTCTCTGGCGATGTTATTAATCTGTATCCATCCAAATTTAGAGGCATCCCAAGACTCCTTTACATCGCACCAGCTGCAACCTACATCACAGCCTCCGAGTCTCACGAAGTAGGCTGGTGTTCCAGAGAAGTATCCTTCCCCTTGGATGGTATAGAAGGATTCCATTACTGGTAAATATTCTGGGTCACGCATTCTTTACTTCATAAGCTTTTAGCATATTTAGGAGAAGCGAGGCGATGGTCATTGGTCCGATACCTCCAGGAACTGGTGTAATGTAGTTTGAAATGGGAGCTACCTCATCATAGAGAACATCACCCACAAGCCTAAACCCCGATTTCTTTGAAGTGTCCTCCACTCTGGTAGTCCCAATATCTATTACAACAACTCCTTCTTTTACCATTTCTTTAGAGATAAGTCCTGGCTTGCCTACCGCAACAATAAGAATATCAGCTTTTTTCGTATGGCTGATTAGGTCATTCGTTAGCTTGTGACATACGGTTACTGTGGCACCTCCATCTTGCAACATCATTAAACTGAGAGGTGCGCCCGCAATTCGAGATGCACCCACCACGACACAGTGCTTCCCCTCAGTTTCTATCTGGTATCGCCTAATTAGTTCCATCACTCCGAAAGGTGTAGCGGGAAGGAGAAGTTGGTTGTTCGAAATGATGCTCCCAAAGTTCTGATTAGTAAACCCGTCCACATCTTTTAAGGGTGAGATTTTCTCCGTAATATTCTCTACTGAAATATGTTCTGGCAGTGGAATTTGAACAATGAATCCATCAATATCTTCATCATCATTGAGTTGTCCGATGTGTTTGATTAATTTTTTTTCCGACATAGTGCTGGCAAAATGCATGAGTGTAAAATCAAATCCGACTTCCTTACACGCATTTATCTTCCCATTTACATAAGTATGGCTCGCCCCGTCATCTCCTACGATAATGATAGCCAGGTGTGGTACTCGCTCTCCAGATGCTTTAATTGCTTCCACTTTTTGAGCAATCTCACGTTTAATATCTTTTGAAATTTTTCGTCCGTCAATGATCGTTGGCATCTCTTAATCTAATTTTAGTACTGCCATAAATGCCTCTTGCGGGATTTCTACATTCCCAACTTGTCGCATTCTTTTTTTGCCCTTTTTCTGCTTTTCTAATAGCTTTCTTTTTCTTGAGATATCTCCGCCATAGCATTTTGCAAGAACATTTTTTCTCATTGCCTTCACCGTTTCACGGGCTATGATTTTAGTTCCAATAGAGGCTTGAACTGCAATTTCAAACATCTGTCTCGGAATGAGTTCTCGTAGTTTCTCGCAAAGTCTTTTTCCCCATTCATAGGCTTTATCACGATGAACGATAGCTGAAAGAGCATCTACCTTATCACCATTGAGCATGATATCCAACTTCACCATGTGGGATTGGCGATATCCAATCAGCTCATAATCGAGCGATGCATAACCTCGTGAAATGGTCTTTAGCTTATCAAAGAAATCAAAAACAATCTCTGCCAATGGGATTTCAAAAGTAAGCTCTGCTCGATCAGAGGTTAGGTAAACTTGATTTTTAATTTCTCCTCTCTTGTCAATGCAAAGGCTAATAATTGAGCCAATAAATTCTGCTTTTGAAATAATTTGGGCTCGAATAAAGGGTTCTTCAATGTGACTGATGAGGTTGGCTTCAGGCAATTCGTAAGGAGCACTTACTTTTAGAATGGAACCATCCGTATTAATGGCATGAAACTGGACAGAAGGCACTGTCGTAATGACCGTCATGCCAAACTCACGCTCTAGTCGCTCCTGAATAATTTCCATATGTAGCATACCCAAGAATCCACACCTAAACCCGAAACCGAGTGCTACGGATGTTTCGGGTTCCCAAATGAGGGAAGCGTCATTCAGCTGAAGCTTTTCCATGGAAGCTCTAAGTTCCTCAAATTCGCTCGTCTCCACAGGGTATATTCCGGCAAAAACCATCGGCTTTACATCTTCAAAACCCTTTACTTGGAGGTTGGTAGGTCGCTCTATATGCGTGATGGTATCGCCTACTTTTACCTCTTTTGCTACCTTTATACCTGAGATAAGATAGCCTACATTTCCAGTAGAAATCGAATTTTTTGGTTGATGATCTAGTCGTAAAACCCCAATTTCATCCGCTTCATAGGTCTTACCTGTATTAACAAATTTCACCTTATCTCCTTTATTAAGGGTGCCGTTAAAAACTCGAAAGAATACTTCAATGCCTCTATATGGGTTGAATACAGAATCAAAGATCATTGCCTGAAGAGGATCATTTGGTTCTCCTTTTGGTGGGTCGATTCTGTTCACGATGGCCTCCAAAATATTGGTAATTCCGATTCCTTCCTTCGCACTGGCATGCAAAATATTTTTCATCTCACAGCCAATCAAATCGATGATTTGTTCGGAAACTTCCTCGGGCATGGCACCTGGAAGATCTATTTTATTTAGAACTGGAATTATTTCCAAATTGTGTTCCAATGCGAGATATAAATTGGAAATGGTTTGTGCCTCTATGCCCTGGGCAGCATCGACCACTAATAGTGCTCCTTCACATGCTGCAATGGACCTTGAAACTTCGTATGAAAAATCGACATGCCCTGGTGTATCTATTAAGTTGAGAATGTATTTCTCTCCATTCAACTCATAGTCCATCTGGATTGCATGGCTTTTGATGGTGATCCCACGCTCGCGTTCCAAATCCATATCATCAAGAAGCTGTGCCTGCATATCTCGCTCTGTTACGGTCTGGGTAAACTCCAAGAGTCGATCTGCTAGGGTACTCTTTCCATGGTCAATGTGTGCGATGATACAGAAATTGCGAATGTTATTCATATTTGGCTTTAACTTTTGCCAGTAGCCAGCAGCTTTTCACTTTTGGCTTCTCAAAATGGACAACAAAGATAAAATAGATTTATCCGATTTTAGCGATCGATTATTTTTTGAAATCGAAGGAGTTATGCTTTATTCTTGGAATCTATCAAAAGGGTAATGGGTCCGTCGTTAATAAGGGCTACTTGCATGTCAGCTCCGAATTCACCAGTCTCAATTTTTTTCCCAAATCGATTTTCAAACACTGAAATGAATGCCTCATAAAGCGGAACTGAAATATTAGGTTTGGCGGCTTTGATGTAAGACGGTCTATTCCCTTTTTTTGTGCTGGCATGCAATGTGAACTGGCTTACAATCAATGCTTCACCTTCTGTGTCTAGTAGGCTTTTATTCATTACCTCGCTCTCATCTGGGAAAATTTTCATTTTAATAATCTTCCCAACTAGCCACTCAATGTCTTCTTTGCTATCCGCCTCTTCTATACCCAAAAAAATGAGCAAACCTTTCCCTATTTTAGCCTTTACTTTTCCATGAATCGTGACGGATGCTTCACTAACTCTTTGAATAACCGCTCGCATCTTTACTTAGCTTCTCGCCATGCAAGGTATGCATCAATGTCCTTGCTCAGGCGTTTATAAATGAGTAATAAAATGGAAGCATCGTCCATTAGTCCAATACCAGGTATAAAATCAGGAATGGCATCAATTGGGGTAATGAAATAAAGAAGCGCAAATACGACCAAAAGAAGTGAGGAGGTAGAAAATGCTTTATATTCTCCCGACACTTGAGATTTCATCATTTTTATCAACACCCTCACTTTAGATTGTAGCTCTTTCCATTCTGGTGAATTAGCTGCCAGATTTTTCAATTTCGCGATTGCTTTTGATACGATCTGCGAGAGCTTTTTTTCATCGTTGATCGTCTTCTTAGCCTCTTTGAATATTTTTTTCTTTTTGTCCACGCTTAGAATACGTCCTGAATTTCTTCTTTGATATACGTGAGAGCTTGCTTACATGCATTTATTTCTTCAGCAGCATGCTGTTCTAAAACATGTCGAGCCAGCTCAATCCCCTTTGCTTCTTCTGGTAAGTCATTCGCAACAGAATTGATCAGCGAGATGGTCTGCTCCACCGCCGTAGTGATATAAGTCCACGCACTGTCTGACATGTAAACTTGCTGCGACATGTTGTGATTAAATTCATTTCGAATCTCATGAATCAGGATTTGCTGAAATTCCTCGGCATTATAATCTGCGCTACTTAACCTGGAAAATAGATTGGCTGGAGAAATCCGCTCAAGCAAGAGCGTAACTCTTTCATAGGCTTGCAGTCTAATTGGTAACACTACTTCCTGATTTTTTTGTCGCACCTGATAAGCCACTTCATCCAGTTGCTTTTGTAGAAATGATCTTACCAGCAAGTAGGCCAAGTATAGAACCAACGATGCGGGTAATGTCATTTTCATGAGGTCGTAAACCATTTCCATAAGATGGATTGTTTTAAGATTAGATAAAGGTCAAAAATAATACTTTTGAAGCATGGATGTGCCAGTAGAAATAAGTGAAAAAGCGTTGATTGAAGTCAAAAATATTTTAAGAAGTAAAAAAATACCCAAAGGGTACGGTCTAAGACTAGCTACCAAGGGACTTGGATGTAGCATAGGGTTCAAACTTGGATTTGATATAAAGAAAGAAACAGACGAGGAGTACTTCCTCAATGGCGTGCAGGTTTTAATTCAAAAAAGGGAGATGATGTTTTTAGTTGGTAAAAAAGTGGAGTTCTACGATGAATCGGATGGAAGAGGTTTTATTTTCATTTAGCCTTCCAGCTCTACAACAGCTCGATGGCATAGTCCCCTTATAGGTGGGTGATATTTGCTTATTTTCACTTTGATCTTAGATGCTTCAGGGAATTTTTTTTTTAAGCTTTTAATCATTCTGCCTGCCAAATGTTCCAACAAATTAGCGTCGATGCTCATCACCTCCTCTACGATTTTATAGACTTTTTCATAGTTAACCGTTCCTTCCAGCTTGTCGTTAGTAGCGGCATTTGAAAAATCTACCTCCAACATTACATCAATACTGTATCTATTCCCTATTACTCGTTCCTCTTCATAATATCCATGGCGCGCATAGAACTCCATCCCTTCTAATGATACCTTACCCATTTCCTAAAAATTAATTGTCTGTGTCCAACTCGTCAAAAAATGAAATCGTTTGAGCAGTTCTACGTTTTTTTCTTTCCTCTTGAAGGAGTTTTGGGTTTACTTCTAGTTTGCGTTCCTCGTCAGCTACTGAGGACTCGGGTGATGGTGTTTTACTGGTTTCTTTGGGTTGTTTTGTGGTAGCCTCAGTATTCGTTAGCTTTTCTATAGTTACCGGTTCAATCGAATGATCGGGTTTATTAGTCATTTTTGATTGGGAAGCGATCGTATTGGATTGATTTTTATCATCAAATGATCTATCAATACTCTTTTTTACCTCTTTTTTAAGGTTCTCTTTTGGCTTAGTGTTTTCTTTAGCCTCGGACAAAGGCCGTTCGATAGGTTCACTTTTGATCTCAATTTCTGTCTTTTCTGCTTTTATCCGCTCCTCGCTTTCCCGTGCTAACCTTCGTACCCGCTGAACATAATCATCTAATTTGAACTCTTTTGATTCCTTAGCATTTCGCTCTACTTTCTCTATCAAGGTAATGGAGAGGTTCTTCAGTTCTTGAAGTGCTAAGTCTCGATGATTCTGAATGTCTTGATGGTTTTGCTGAATTTTTTTAACCGCCTCTTGAAGTTCTTCCATAATTTGACGCACCTCCAGCTCTGCTTTTTCAATCATGCCGCGTGACTTATTTTTAGACTCATTGAGCAAGGCCTCAGCATTCATCTGAGTTTCTTTCATGTGTAGCTCCGCTGCTTTATTGGCTTGATCTATTACCTTAGCTCCCGTGTCTTCTGCTGTCTTAAGGGTTTTGAAAAGCGAACTCTCCACTTCTCGAAGCTTGCTTACCTCCTTTTCCGATTGTTGAAGTTTGATATTTAGTTCTTTATTTTCCTCCAAAACCCTCTCCCACTCGTTCGATAACGACTTTAAGAAGGCATTCACTTCATCTTTGTCGTAACCTCTAAGTTTTTTTTCAAAATCCCTTTGTCTGATTTCCAGCGGTGTAATCTTCATTATCTGATGGTTTAATCCATATAATTAAGTGAGTGGCCTATATTTGGGAGGTTTATGTTTTAAGACAATTCTAATTTAAAAGTAACTACTGGCTACTCATTCTTCAAAATTTATTTCCCATGTAAAAATGCTTTTATCATCGCTACAAGATACTAAAAGGTTATCATATTTCATCCATAATAAATTATTAATACTGTTGCTATGTCCTTGATACCTCTGTTTATCAATCACTTTTAGTAATTTAAAATTATACGCATCCCAGAGTTTAATTGACTTATCCATGCTGGCGGTAGCAAAGTATCTTCCATCACTTCTAAAAACGATATCATTAATGGTATGCAAGTGGGCATTAATGGACTCACGCAAAATGTAATTTTCTTGAGTGTCCCAAATTTTAATTTGCGCATCTCTGCCTACAGATGCAAGGTATTTTCCAGATGTATGCAATTTTGAAGAGAAAACAGAATTTTTATGACCCGATAGCTCTTGTAAAACCTCAAGATTTGCCTTTTCAACTAAACGGATTTTATGATCGCTAAAGGATATTGCGAGATTATCACCTACTTCATGTATGCTTCGCACCTTTTCCGATGTAAACTGTTTCCTCTTCTCCATTTTTAACTCTTTTGAAAGTGCTACCAACTCGCCAGAAGAAAGTGCTACCCAAATGCCATGATCTGATATTTTTATATCAAATATCTGATTTTGTCCCAAATGAATGGATGCTAACTTTTTTTTCCGCTTTAAATCTATCTTGTGAATACCCTCATAGTTTTGACCTATGTAAAGTAATTTTTCGTCAGGATCATAAGCCATGGCGTACACTGAGCCTCTTAATTTTGCAACTATTTCTCCTCCGTTGGGGTTATGGAGATTCCATAGAATCACGTTGCCATCACCTCCCGCTGAGAAGAACTCAGTCTCCGATGCGACCTCCAAGCAATAGACACTATCCGTGTGTCCTAGAAAGGAATGATTTTTTTTTATGGATATATTGACCATAGGATGCCTTAAAATTATTACAATTGTTTATGCCCTTGCTACTTAACAAGCAAATCGATGAAGTATCTGCATATGCGGTATGGAATATTCAAGAAACTTTTCTGGAACTCCCCCACATGTCTCCAGAACCTTACCCCGTAGACTTAAGCCCTGTGCGTCAAGCGGAGTGGATTGTGGGCAGAGTACTGGCGAAAACATTGGCAGAAAAATTTGGCCTCAATTACCAAGGTATCGGGAAATTAGAAACTGGAAAACCTTTCTTAATGGGTCAGCATGCCAATATTTCTATCTCCCATTCCTTTCCCATCGCATCTGCCATGATTCACCTTACCCAACCATGTGGAATCGATATGGAGCGACCAAGGGAGAAGCTCTTCAAAGTTCAACATAAATTCATTAGCCCTACAGAAAAAAAGTATGCTACCAATCTAAGGCGTCTTTGTGCGATCTGGTGCGCAAAAGAAGTGGTGTATAAGATTTTTGGCAGAAAATTCTTGAGCCTAAAAGATGAAATAGACATCGTCATTGAGTCGGAAAACAAGATGGTGGGGACTATCACCAAAGCGGAGCAGGAGTCAACGCATATAATTCAATATGAATGGATAAAGGGTTATCTCCTAGCCTATGGTGTTTAGGCATATTGCATTTTGAAAATGACTTTTCAGAGGAAATTGAATACCCATCGCCACAGCCTTACATCCAGCTCATTGGAGTCGTCTTAATCGATTTGGGCGTAAAAAAACGCAACAAAATCGTTTTTAAATTCAAAGAAAGAGTGACTCCATGGCTTACCAAAAGAGTGCATACAAGATCACAAGGATTAAACAAATCGCGTAGGAAAGCACATTGTACACTTTTTTCGTTTGAAAGACATCCCCACCCAAATAAATGCCTTTTTCATCGTCAGCACCTCTATGTTGCAGGTAGCTAATGATCACAATAACCAACATGGTAAGCAAAGCGGTCATCCCCATTTGATTCATCCATGGTATGGAGGGAAATGATTTGAACCCAATAGCGATAGGGATGGACAACAAGATGCTCCATATGGCGGCTTTATTCGTTGTTTTCTTCCAAAATAGTCCCATTAAGAAGACCGCCAGTATGCCCGGGCTGACAATGCCCGTGTATTCCTGAATGAATTGAAAGGCTTGATCCAATCCGCCAAGTAATGGTGCCATGATGCAACCCAGCACCAGCGCAATGGCCGCAGCTGCCCGCCCAATACCTACCAGCTTTGGATCCTTGCTGTCTTTGTTTTTGGAAAAATAGGGTAAGTAAATGTCCATCGTGAAAATGGTAGACGTAGAATTAAGCATAGACGCCAATGAAGACACAATCGCAGCGGTGAGTGCGGCTACAGCAATTCCCTTTAGTCCCGAAGGTAGAAATTGCATGAGCCATGGATAGGCTTTATCGGCTTCGTCCAGCGAAGGCATGTGGGTCGTAGAAAAACCTGCCAGCAATTCGGGATCATTGACGATGACGTAACCGGCAATCCCCGGAATAACCACAATAAACGGTATCAGTAATTTAATGAAAGCAGCAAATACAATCCCTTTTTGCGCCTCGCTAATGGATTTGGCTGCGAGGGTTCGTTGAATGATATATTGGTTGAACCCCCAATAGTATAAATTAGCTACCCACAATCCTCCGATGAGTACCCAGATGCCCGGGAGATTCATGTATTGAGGATTGGATTCGGCTAATATCATGTGAAAATGATCAGGCGCACGATTCATTGCTTCCTGAAAACCTGAAATGACGCTTCCATTCGATGAGAGGGTCTCCAACGCAAGGTAGGTGGTTACAAGCCCGCCGAGCACCAAAAATATGACCTGTATGACGTCTGTCCATGCGACCGCAGCTAATCCTCCATACAAGGAATAAGCCGCCGCAAACAATGCCAGCCCGAGCACTCCGTAGATCAAGGGCACCTTTAAAAGGGTATTCAAAGCGAGTGCGCCCAGATACAACACGGAACTAAGATTGACAAAAACAAAAAGCGCGATCCAAAAAACGGCCAGAATCGTCTTTAATTGAGTACTGAATCTTTTCTCTATAAACTCTGGGATGGTATAAAGCCCTTGTTTGATGAACACGGGCAGAAAGTACTTTCCCACAATGATCAGCGTCAGTGCTGCCATCCACTCGTAAGACGCAATGGCTAACCCCAGCACAAAGCCTGATCCTGACATGCCGATAAACTGCTCTGCTGAAATATTGGCGGCAATCAAAGAGGCACCAATCGCCCACCATGGTAGTGATTTACTTGCCAGAAAGTAGTCTTCCGCATTTTTCTTCGCTCCTGATTTTCCCCTTGAAACAAAAATTCCTACACCCAAGATAGTGAGGCAGTAAATAACGAAAATGATGGAATCGGTAACGGAAAAGTTCATCGTTCAGGGGTCAATGAGGTGACAGCTCTGCGATATTCGTGTGGATACCTGCAAGTTAGCTTTGTAGGACACTTTTGAGGTACTCGTGCGCTTTCCTCTCGCCTTGCGTTGTAAGCCAAATGCGCGCCTATAATGTTGACTCCCTCAGAAGCCTTGGCTCTGCACACGGGAGCTTTTGGGTATTCCTTTGGGGAAAATTCTTGTTCTTTTTCTGCTCGCATGAAGGGGTAGTTCAGAACGTTAATGATACCACTTTGCTGATTTATTGCAATGATAATGCCAAATGAATTGCTGAAAAGGAGGACAAATTCGCCAATGAGCGGGTCAAATCCATCTTTATTGCGGTGAAATCTGTTGTAGACACCATCGTGAAACCTTCATTTCAAATTCACGCAAGCAAATGTAAGAAGCCGGCACTTCGTAAAGGGGTAGGGTTTTGGGCTGAACTGACCACGCCCCACTTTCTGACCCACCGCCCTTTTTTGTACGCTTCAAGCGGGGTCGCTACACCTTTTCAAAAAAAAATAGCCTAAACCCCTACGAAGCCTAGGCGGTGATGCGCTTTTTTACGGACATTTATCTTTAAAAACAGATGCATTATCAAATTTCCACCCCGTTGGAAAAGGTGAAGGTATCTTATCCACTTGCACACAGGTTAGATTAGGATTATTTCTCAAGTCAAAATTAGTAAGCACATTGTTATTCCCATTCGCCAGATTAACCTTTGTTAATCTGACATTGTTTTCTAAATTAAGTGTAGTAAGTGCGGTGTTTTGAGAAACATCGATGTCTGTTAATTGATTTCCGCTTAAAGCAAGCTCAGTAAGTGCCGTGTTCTTTGAAACATCGATGTTTGTTAATTGATTGCTAATTAAAGTAAGCTCAGTAAGTGCGGTGTTCTTTGATACATCCAGTGCAGTTAATTGATTGAAACTTAAAACAAGCTCAGTGAGCGCAGTGTTTTTAGAAACATCGATGACCGCTAATTGGTTGAATCCTAAATTAAGCGCGGTAAGTGCGGTGTTTTTAGAAACATCGATGGCTGCTAATTGATTAGAAGTTAAAACAAGGCTAGTAAGTGCGGTGTTATTAGAAACATCGATGGCTGTTAATTGATTGTTATTTAAAAGAAGCTCAGTAAGCGCAGTGTTTTTAGAAACATCGATGGCCGCTAATTGGTTGAATCCTAAATTAAGCTTGAGAAAATTTGTAAAATATTCCAGTCCAGTAAGGTCTTTTAAGAAAAGTCCACCAAAGTCTCCAGTAAATGCTTGAGCCTCCAACAGTGAAATTTCCCCATCTCCATTGGCGTCAATGCCCTTCGTCCTGAGTAATGTCGCTTTAAAGTTATCACCTGGGATCTCAATTAATTTATCTACTAAAACCGTAAAGTTTGCCGTGGTCGTTACTCCGCCTACTGTCGCCTGTATTTCGCCGGTAAGCTCCTTATTCGTGTCGTAATCAAAGGCATTTGCATTGGCTATCACCATTTTATTTCCCTCCAAAGCAATGGCACCTGCCGGGCTTTGGCTCGTAATCGAATAAACGGGCGTTTCTTCTGTATTGGCTACGGTCGCCGTGATCTCCCCGATCAGGGTGCCTTTAGGGCTGTTTTCCAAAATAGCTAATTGAGACAAATCCCCTATGGCGATGGTAATGATACCCTCAATGGTTACCGTTGCGGTTTTATCCGCCGATCCGCCTGCATTCGTAGCGGTGAGCTTTACCGTATAGGTGCTGTCTTTCGTGTAGGTATGGGTGGGGTTTTCTTCGGTGGCTTTGTTTCCATCGCCAAAGTCCCAAGCGTAGCTGGTGGCGTTTTTAGAAGCGTTTTTAAAGGTTACCGCCCCTGCTGAGCCTTTGGTAAAAGTAAAGTCGGCGACTACTTTGGTGTCGACTGGGTCAACTGGATCATCGCCCTTGCAACTCCATAAGATGGCAACTGCGCATAGGGTAGCGAGTAGAAAGGTTTTCGATTTAAAATTCAAAGATTTGATTTGATTTGATTTGATTTGATTTGATTTGATTTGATTTGATTTGATTTGATTTGATTTGATTTGATTTGATTTGATTTGATTTGATTTGATTTGATTTGATTTGATTTGATTTGATTTGATTTGATTTGATTTGATTTGATTTGATTTGATTTGATTTGATTTGATTTGATTTGATTTGATTTGATTTGATTTGATTTGATTTGATTTGATTTGATTTGATTTGATTTGATTTGATTTGATTTGATTTGATTTGATTTGATTTGATTTGATTTGATTTGATTTGATTTGATTTGATTTGATTTGATTTGATTTGATTTGATTTGATTTGATTATTCATAAATTCAAAATTTTTCGCTGCCTTATTTAAGATGTTTATGTTTTCCATTTTGGTTTTCGTTTAATTATAGAATATACTAAAATACAAGAATAAGGGTATAGGATCGTATTTGCAAGTAAATTTAAAAAAAAAGATTTTTTTTGATGCCTTCCTTTATTGATTATCAGGCAATAGTTCCTCCTTTTCTTGGTCTATCCTCCTAACTTTGCGCATTCATGAGCGAGAAAGAATACGAGTTGACCCAACTGCGAAACGGCATCAGGGTCATTCACGCGCAAGTATCAAACACCCAAATAGCCCACATCGGCATCATGCTGGATATTGGGAGTCGGGATGAAACCGCAGAGGAACAAGGTCTGGCTCACTTTCTGGAACACATGGCTTTCAAAGGGACAAAAAAGCGAAACGCTTACCACATCATTAATCGACTGGAGTCGCTAGGCGGAGAACTCAATGCCTACACCACAAAAGAGAAGATATGCTTTTACGCTACCCTACTGGATCTGCACGTAGCGAAAGCGATAGAACTACTTACTGATATTACGTTCCATTCCACCTTTCCTGAAAAGCAAATAGAAAAGGAGCGTAAAGTTATTTTGGAAGAAATGAGTATGTATCGAGACACCCCAGAAGATGCGCTTCAAGATGAGTTCGATGAGCAGCTTTTCCCGTGCCATGCATTAGGGTGGAATATCTTGGGTATCGAAAAAACCGTAAATCGATTTAAACAAAATGATTTTCAAACTTTTCTTCAACGCAACTTAAATACAGAAAAAATAATCCTGTCCAGTGTCGGAAACTACCCGGCAAAAAAAATAGTGAAACTTGCCGAAAAATACATCCAAGCGATACCTCATAAAAATCACACCCCCAAACGCCGCTGGTTTGACGGCTACGAGCCGAGTAGAAAAGAAATTAAAAAGCCCATTTCGCAGGCTCACTTTGCTATGGGCCTGCCTAGTCTTGGCATCAAAGATGAAAACCGAATTCCCTTTTTCTTTTTGGTCAATCTTTTAGGAGGTCCCAGTATGAGTTCAAGGTTAAACCTTAGCCTAAGAGAAAAGCACGGACTGGTATACGGTGTGGATGCAAGCTATGCCCCTTATTTGGAGACGGGGCAGTTTGCAATATACTTTGCTACGGATGCCAAAAATTTAAAGAGAAGTCAACGTCTTGTGCTTAAAGAGATCGAAACCCTAAAAAACAAACCCTTAGGAAACGTGCAACTTCATAAGGCTAAAAACCAAATCAAAGGGCAGCTGGCACTATCCGAAGAAAATAAAAATGCCATGATGCTCATGATGGCTAAAAGCCAGCTTGATTTAAATCGAATACCCGATATCAATAACGTATTCAAAAAAATTGACGGCATCACTTCGATGCAAATACAGGATTTAGCCCATCGCTATCTGCCAGTAGAAAAGATGAGTTCACTAACCTATTCTCCCGAATAATTAAACCAATACTAAGGAGGCTTTCTAAAAAATCTGCCTTTGGGTGCTTGCACTAATTGAACTGCTTCTATCTTTACATTATGGATTTTTTTCCTAAAAATCTTCAGAAATATGTAGAAGATCACTCTGAAGCTGAAACTGATTTGCTAAAGCAAATCAACCGAGAGACCCACCTGCATGTATCAAAACCCCGTATGCTTTCTGGTCATCTGCAAGGACGGGTGCTTTCGATGCTTTCCCACATGATTCATCCGAAAAGAATCCTTGAGTTGGGCACCTACACGGGCTATGCCACATTGTGTCTTGCCGAGGGCTTAGAACCGCAAGGTAAAATCATTACCATCGACCACAACCTAGCACTTGCTAGTCGCACCCAGCAATATTTCGATAAATCGCCGTTTAAGAAACAAATCGAAATGAAATTGGGCAATGCGATGGAAATTGTGCCCACGCTGGAGGAAGAATGGGACCTTGTATTTATTGATGCAGACAAAGAAAATTACGCGCATTACTTCGATATGGTAGTAAGCCAAACCAAAAAAGGCGGATTTATTATAGCCGATAATACTTTATGGAGTGGTAAAGTATCCGATTTTAGCCTAAAGGATAAAACCACCGATAGTATTCGATCATTTAATAAAAAAGTACATGCTGACGCTGGCGTTCAAAATGTTTTATTTCCCATTCGGGATGGACTCATGATATTGAGAAAGATATGAAGCCAGCAATCAAAGGTCGAGCGTCCAGTAGTTTAAATCACAGCATAAAAGTCGGAAGTCAATGGCTCATTGTACTATTTTTTCTATTTAGCTCTCCGCTCTGCTTTGCCCAGCAGGTACCCGCTGAAATCATGATCGGAGACTTAAAACTTCACATTAATGAAAGCGCACGAAAACAGATTCAGAAAGAAGTAGATCGACTGACGGGAAGCCCCACCTATTTTGATATCCTTGTTGATCGGATGAATTTGTACTTTCCGTTCATCGAGAGCGAGCACAAGAAGGGAGGTGTCCCTGATCAGATTAAGTTTTTGGCGATTCAAGAAAGCGCTTTAATTTCTGATGCCGTATCCTCTGCCAATGCGGTAGGATTTTGGCAGTTTAAAGACTTTACGGGAAGGGAAGTAGGCTTACGAGTGGATCGAAATGTCGATGAGCGCCTGAATATCGTCAGTTCTTCGAGAGGCGCGGCCAAGTACTTCAATACCAATAACTTTTATTTCGACAACTGGGCCTATGCCGTGATCGCCTATCAGGCAGGGGCTGGTGGTGCTAAGAAACATACCCATGAAAAGAGCTATGGTGCCAAGAAAATGATGATTACGACCAACACCTATTGGTACCTAAAAAAGTTCATCGCACATTATGTTGCCTTTTCTCCTTCCGTTGGATTACCACACTCCAAGGGAATTTGGCTCGACGAAATCACAAATGCCGAGGGCAAGACACTCAATGAAATCGCCAGAGAACAAAAAGTTGACTTGGAAGAGCTAAAGAAATACAATAAATGGCTCAAAAGAGGGAGCGTTCCCGCTGATAAAACATATTCAGTACTAATACCTAAAACAGGAGTACCCCCAAAGAGGATAGTAGCCGAAAAAGAAACCGAACCAAAAGCAGAAAAAACCGAACTCGCAATCGAAAAAATACTACCCACGGAAATCAAGCCGGGCATTACCCATGCTAATAGACCCATAACCGTAGCCTTAAATGGCATTCCCTCCATACTATCTCGCCCTAACGACAATATACATACGCTTTCCGCTCGGGGTGGCATTAGTGAAAAGAGGTTCAGAAAGTACAATGACCTCTCCTATTTCGATGAGAGTATCCGTCCAAATGAATTTTTTTACCTCAAAAAGAAAAAAGGGAAATCGAAAGTGGGCATCCATGTAGTAGGCAAAGACGAAACCCTTTGGTCAGTATCGCAACGATATGGAATTAAACTTTCAAAGCTTGCTAAAAAAAACAGGATGAGCGTCGTAGAGGAAATAAAAGAAGGCAGAATCCTTTGGCTGAATAAAACCCGACCTACCTCCGAACCTGTTGCATACCACAAGCTAACCAATGCGATTAAAAAGGGGCTTGCAAAAACGTCGGAAATAAAAGCAGCAATAAAACCTATTGCGACGCCCATCGTAGATAGCTCCGCCGAGCTCAGAAAAGTGAGAATCCACACCGTAGCCAAAGGAGAATCGCTATCTTCTATTGTCAAGATTTATAAAATTGAATTGGACGACCTTTTAAGATGGAATGAGCTTCCCAACCCCGATGCTATTCGTATCGGGCAAAACCTACAAGTAAAAGCCCCCATTGAGGAGGCGGCCGCAGATAAAAACGTCATCAGCCATATAGTGGAACCGGGTGAAACCATGTATGCCATTTCCAGAAAATACAACATGACGGTAGATGAAATAATGGATTTAAATGGAATGGAGCATTTTGACTTAGACGTGGGGCAGGAGCTAAAAGTTTTTGAACTTAAAGACTAAAGAAGGCCATGATTAACCATTATTTCTACTTATCAGATTATGGTAAAATTTTTCGAATTCTTCTCCCCTCCTTCAAGTAGTCCGAAATCTCTCCTAGGCGGTCTTCTTTTATTAGCAACTCTAGCCGTGAGAGTTCTTCTTTATAGGCAGAGATACCCTTTAGAATCATTTTCTTGTTTTCCAGAAAGATTGAGCTCCACATAGCTGGAGAGCTTTTTGCCAAACGAACTGTAGACTCGAATCCCGACCCAGCTAAGTCAAGAATTACCTCACCATCCTTCTCTTTTTGCAGTACCGTATGGCTAAGAACATAAGAAGAAATATGGCTTAAATGAGAAATGTAAGCTAGATGAAGGTCATGCTCCTTCGCCCCCATTTTAGTAATGTAAAACCCTGCGCTCGTTGCTAATTTTTCAAATTCACTTAGCTTAATCTTATTCGTTTGGTCGATATCGCACAACACAAGGTTTTGCTCTTGAAAAAGGCTATCGAAAGCCGAGGATGGTCCCGAGTACTCGGTTCCTGCTATGGGGTGCGCCGCAATAAATTGATCTCTTCGTGGATGACCATCTACAGATTCACAAATACTAAGTTTGGTAGACCCAAAATCGACTATTGTTTGGTGGCTTTGCATCATGTCGAGTGCCTCAGGTAGCATCTCCCTGATTATATTGACGGGCACAGTCAGCAGTATGAGGTCTGCCCAACGTACCGCCTGTCCAAAATCTTCAAAAGGGGTACTAATAATGTTTTTTTTCTCGGCAAGGGCTAAATTTTCTTTGTTGGAATCAAATCCTCCAAAAATCAGTTTCTTATCCTTATTCAATGCAAGGGAAAAGGAGCCCCCAATAAGACCCACACCCACAATTAATACTTTTTTTTGATCTTTCACAGTTTATAACTTTGTTGAAAGTTGTCGAGAACTTTAAATGAAGCCACGAATCTACTTTTTAATTGCAGTTTTGTTCACCAAGTTTCCGTTGAAATCACAGGAACTCGTTGATATAAAAACCTATTATGAAAAGGGCGAACTTAAAGAAATGTATCAAATCTGGGGAAAAGATTCATCAAAGGTACATGGTACGTACGAAATGCTAGACCTTATGGGTAATGTGGTCGTTACGGGATATTTTAATAATGGAATGAAAAATGGAACATTCAAAAACTTCTATTCGGATGGCTCCATTCAACGAATCACAGACTATAAAAATGATCTAAGGCAAGGTATCATGAGGGTTTTTTCAGTAAATGGCAATATCATTCAGGAAGCGACCTTCAAAGATGACACACTAGTACGGGAGGTAAAGCTTTTTGATGAAAAAGGAAGAATTAAGGGTGCTACCTCTTTTCAAAGTGGCTTACCAGACGGACCTGTTTACAGTTATTATGAATCGGGTCAGGTGAAAGAGGAAACGCTCTACAAAAATGGAAAACCAAATGGTGCATTCAAACAGTACTATGAAAATGGCATCCTAAAACTGGAAGCAGAATACGCCAATGGATTGCTTAATGGACGACTCATGACTTACTACCCAAGCGGTAGACTTGAAATGGAGGTATTGAACGAACGTGGCAACCGTTCAGGTACATTAAAAACCTATTACGAAAATAACCAACTAAAGTCAACTGGCATTTATCGCAAAGGAGGTTTGGAGGGTGAATTCCTATCCTACTACGATGATGGTTCTATCCAAAATAAATTTAACTATCGAAATGGCTATCAAATAGGCAAAAATCTAGAATATCACCCTAATGGGGAAGTAAAAAAAGAGACTCACTATTCCAATGGTGGTAAAGATGCGATCCTAATTGAATATTCTATGGAAGGTAAAGTGCTATCGAAAAAGCAGCTTAAAGACAACCTACCCACTGGTACTTGGTCTTTCTACGAAAAAAACGGAGAAATGAGGCTTATCGAAAACTACTCAAGGGGAAAACTAGAGGGTATTCGCGAAGCATTTGAAAAAGGAAAGAAAACGAGCGAGACCACCTATGTAAACGCTAAAAAAACGGGGATCGCATACGAGTATTACCCAAACGGAAGTACCAAAATATCAAAAAGCTACCGGATAGGTAGGCTACATGGGTCGTACACTCAATATTATAAAAACGGGCAGGTACAATATGAAGGCACGTATAGCCAAAATAAACGTCATGGTGAATGGACGTATTTTAACAAGAAAGGTACAATCGAAGCAACCATCATTTATAAAATGGGAGAAATAGTCGATGAAAAATAAATTACAGAATGATTCTATTTGATACCATACGCTCCTTTTACAAAAATAAAGATTATCGTAATTTATTGCTTACTACTGCCATTATCCTCATAATGGGTACCGTCGCCTACCATTATATTGAAGGCTGGAAATGGCTTGACGCTTTCTATTTTTCTTTCATCACACTCACTACTATAGGCTTTGGGGATTTTGCACCTCAGACCGACTTCGGCAAGGTATTCACCATTGTCTACACGGTTGTGGGTGTCGGCATCATTCTTGCGTTCATAAATACAATTTACCATCACTATTACGCTGAGCAGAGGAACAAAAAGAAGAATTAAGTGCTGAATAACACATTTTGCAACATTCTATGCCTTAATTTGCCTTAGAATGATTGTTGCTTTAGTTTGATTTTTTTAACAATTATTTTGCCGTTTTGAACAAGTTTTAGGTCTATTTCCTTCCCGACATTTTTTCGAATCAGCCCGCCCATTAAGTAACTGCTTTGAATAGCCTCATCATTGATGGATAGCAACAAATCTCCCCTGTAAACTCCCGCTTCTGATGCTGGCGAATTTTTAAATACTGCCCATACTGAAACCCCAAAATCCAATCCTAATGTTTGCTTCTGTTGAGATGTCAAATCCGTTACCTCCACGCCCAAAGCAGGTGGATAATTCGTCTTTCCCCAAAAGGTTGCAAGGTAAGAATAAACATCCATTTCTCTTTCCTGTCTACCTAATGGGATAATAACAGCACCTTGACTGTTAGGCATTGCTACATAGTTTCTTTGATAGGGCGGCACACTCCACACTTGCTGAGCGACGGATGTACTCACTTGCTGTCTGACCAATTTCCCATTTTTATATTCCGTTGAAAAGTGTTGATATGGCCCAACATTTACTGTATTTGTTTCTCTAACTTCTCCGTTTTTCAAGTTAACGGAAAAATTGTAGTCGGTACTAGGAAATGCGCTTCTTAACATTGAGATCGAATCTCCTCTTCCGCTCACCGGTATTGGTGATACGGCGTATTGATATTCATCGTACACTTTTTTAGTTCTTTCAAATTTTGTTTGCAACAGAACAACAGCTGCTCCAATGGTTTCTGCAAATTCAAGCGCTTGTTTTTCTTCATTGAACGCTGATTCTTCAAATACAGCATAACCCATATTTAAAAAACCATTTTCTATAAGACCAATAGCGTCCAGTTCTGGGTTCTGTGTATAATAAATACTGGCACTTTCCGTCTTTTTGACGAGTCCTGGTCTGTAATCATCTAAAGAGTAATCTTTATTGAAATACTTTTCGAAATAATTTCCGCAACCTGATAAACAAATAGCGATTGTGATTAAAATAATATTGTTTTTTACTTTCATTTTTTATTTGTTCCTAAACTGTAACGTTTAGCGATTAATCGTAAACTAAGCCGAGTAAAGGTATATAAAAGTATCGAATCGAACATGCCTTCGCCACCATTACACCCTAATCTGACTTGGTCGATGGTCTTTGTTCATGACGGCTTATGCAGGGGTAAACCTTTCTAGGCATTTAATGCGATTGATGCCTTCAACCGAGAGGTTTTGACCATCCGAATAGTCACCTCTCTAATCGGTTTGCGAGTGATCAGCGAGTTGGATAAACTGCTGGAATAGAGAGGCAGCCTTGAGGCTCTTAGGGTTGATAATGACCCAGAATTCATCGCTCAGGTCATGCAGGACTGGTGCGGTGTACACTGGATTGGGTATATGACAATGATCCGTTCTTTCCACATATCAACTGGGCGATTTAGTAAGCATCGTATCATTGAAGTAATTGCCATTCTGGAAATCAAATCAAACGTACTAAAATTATTTATACAAAAAATGTAATTATAAAAATAAAATTAACTTAAAAGTATATTTTTTTAACAAGTACTCGGCTATACAAAGTACCTTTACGTATACACAACCTAAAACCTTCTATTCAATCGATTTTAAGTTAAAAATGCAAAAAAATGAACATTGAGAATACACAAGTTCAAATGCGAAAGGGGATTTTGGAATTTTGCATTCTCCACATTATTTCAAGAGGAGAAGTTTATGCCTCTGATATGTTGGAAGAGCTTACTTCGGTAAGAATAATGGTTGTAGAAGGTACACTTTATCCATTGCTTACTCGTTTGAGAAAAGCTAAATTGGTAGATTATAGATGGGTGGAATCGAGCTCTGGACCGCCAAGAAAATACTACACACTTACGGAGGGTGGACAAACCTTCTTAAAAAATCTTGATCAAACGTGGACGGAATTGCTAAGTTCCACAAGAAGAATCATCTCAAATAAAAAATCGAAGAAAAAATGAAGAAGAATATTAATATCAATATTGGAGGTATCATATTTCATCTTGAAGAAGATGGGTTCGAAAAACTTAAGAATTACTTAGACTCTGTCAACACGTATTTTTCTTCTTTTGAAGATAGCAAAGAGATCATTGAAGACATAGAAGGTCGAATCGCTGAGATATTTCTTGGGAAGTTAGAAGGAAATAAGCAGATCATTTCGTTGGAGGATATCGATGAATTGATCATCACCATGGGGACAACCAAAGACTTTGATGCTTCATTGGAAGCGGATTCTGGAGAAGCAAACGAATCGTCGCAAAACATCGGAGATATACCCGATGCAGAGGAAAAATCGGAAGATAAGACATACGAAAAAGTAAAGCGGCTTTACCGCGACAATAAGAGAAGAATTATTGGAGGAGTCGCTTCTGGTCTGGCTAACTATTTTGGTGTAGACTCTATTTGGGTTCGACTTATTTTACTAGCCCTTCTCTTTAATATTTTCTTTTGGGGGCTTAGCGGCTTTGTATTTATTGCCTACATCGTACTTTGGATTGCAATACCTGACAGCAATGATTTGGAAGAAGACACTAAGCTCAAAAAGCTATACCGGAACGTTGATGACAAAGTGCTTGGAGGAGTAGCTAGCGGTATTTCCTCTTATTTTGGTATTGATCCTGTAGCCATCCGAGTCTTTTTTGTGATCTCCATTTTCCTTGGTGGTGCAGGTTTTCTTGTATACATCATTCTTTGGATTATTACACCAGAAGCAAAAACCATTACCGAAAAAATGCAAATGCAAGGAGAGGCAGTAACCCTATCGGGCATTGAAAAAAGTATAAAAAATAGCTTTAATCAAAAAGGAAGAGACAGCGAGAATGCTTTTGTGAAAATCTTGCTGTTCCCGTTCCGCCTCATTGCTATGATATTCGGGGCGTTGAGTGAACTTCTAGGCCCCCTATTTCGCTTTATGGTAGAGGCTATCAGAGTTCTTGCAGGACTATTTTTAGTGTTTCTAGGCTCCACATTGATGCTTGCTTTCACCCTGATACTTGGGGTCTTACTAGGTGTTGGGGAGGCCTTCGAATCTTATATAAATCTTAATGACTACCCTGTGGAAGCATTGTTTGACTCGCTTGGCACTACCGCCACCATCTTTTCTTACCTAGCTTCCATGATACCTGCCCTTTCTATCGCTTTAATTGGGTTAGTCATCATCCTGAGGAGACAAGTGGTTAGTACATATGTAGCGTGGAGTCTTTTCGGGCTCTGGCTTATTGGCACTATAGGAGTGGCGGTGACTGTCCCAAGGCTTGTTTCTGACTTCCTGACAGATAGCTCTTATCTTGAGGAAAAAACCTTCTTTGTAGAAAAATCGACTCCTACGTTATATCTCAATAACCTTGATATACGAAGTTACCGAAGCGTAGAACTAAAACTTAGAGGTCATTTAGATAGTGGATTATACAACCTAAAAATGGATTTTAATTCTAGAGGATATTCTAAATCAAAGGCAAAAGCAAATGCTGAAGCCGTAAACTATGGTGTCAAGAAAGAGAATGGAAACTTTTACTTTGATTCGGATCTTACCTTTGGGGGTGTCCCTTTTCGATTCCAAAGGGTAGAAGCAACTTTCTACATACCATTTGGAAAAACCTTCAAGATAGATCAAGAACTCAAAAATATTCTCCGAAATACACTGTGGCGCTATAAGTATGATTCGGAAGATTTAGAGGGTAATGAATGGGTTTTTGAAAAGGAAAATGGGCTTGTCTGTACAACCTGCCCCCAAAATGCTACCAAAAACACGCAGGATTAGGGAAGAGACGAGCGAAAGTGGAGGTTTATATCCAAATGATAGAACTAGAACACTTAAAACCAGCTGGAGCGTGTAAGAAAAGATTAGAAGGGGTTTTCAGCAAGGACATAAACTTTGAGACGGCAGATGCACCTTCGGATAAAATATATACTCCAATCTAATTCCTTGATAGTAAGTAATATATACTATCGAGGGTCAGCGAAGGTTACCTCCAGTGGTAGTGGACTAAGCCCAGTCAAAAAAAATTGACAAACTGGATTATAGTAGGTTTTCAATTCTCGCAAGAAGATTTGCAAGGGTCTTATTTTTAACGCTGAAGCAAAGAATATGCTAAAGGCTTTTCACGAAACAAAACCTTTATTTTGATCCACGTCTTCCTAAATAGTTCCGAATCTCGGTAGTTCTCTAAAGATTCCTCTGATTCCCAATGACTACAGGTGTAAAAAACATGATCCAATTTAGCATCTTTGCAAAGCTCTAAATGTGTACATCCTAGATAGTTAGCTATCTTATCTTTTATTGCATCGAACAACTTTAAAAAGTCATATACTTTTTCTGACTTAAAATCCATCCTTACTATCCTCAAAAGCATGCTTAATTGATAAATTCTATTGCAACAGGTGCGTCAATATTTAGCCCAAGAAGTTCAGAAGCATTTCCTTTATTAATGCCGATTTGAAGTTCGTTGAAAGAGTTAAACAAAACAAAGCAGTCTCCAGAGTCTACTTCTGCAAAATGTTTATGAAAGTGATCGAACTGCTCTCTCCCAAAACGCACAAGATACCTTGCCTCAGCCCCATTCAAATGTAACATCTTATCAAAATCTTCCTTTGCAATGTTGGTAATCAGATTACCAAAATGATCTACACTTACTACATTTCCAACAATCTCTCTTTTAGTTACCTTAAGTTGCCGAGCCATCAACTGCTTCAGAGCCTCTAGTGGTGACCCAATGCTTTCTAATTTCTCTCCTTTAGCCAGGCTCAAAGCGATAGGAGCAAATAAGTCTTTGGCGGGAAACGTTCCTCCCGAACTGCTCAACGCTTGTATTACGTCTGGTTTTTGATCAGATATCAGCGAAAATAAGCCTGTATCAAATCCAAGAAAGTAATGTCCTTCTAAACGAATCGCCACAGGCTTCGAAATTTCCTTGACCGCATCTATTGCGACGATATGAATCGTACTTTCAGGAAACAACCTAAAGGAATGCTTGAGTACATGAGCTCCATGCGAAATATCATAAGGTCTAATACTATGACTGATATCAACTATCTGCTGCTGTGTATTTACAGAAGAAATTGCCGCCTTGACAGCCGCCACATAATGATCCGTACTTCCAAAATCAGACAAAAAAGTAATCAAAGCCATTTTGATAAGAGAAGCATTAAATTTGTTTAAACAAAAGTATAATAAACTTTAGCATCCTCAGATTTAACGAAACAAACGCATTGCTTGAAAAAATAATTACACTTGAAAATATCTCACTAGTAGACTTTCTAGGTATAGAAAATCAAAACATAAAAATCCTTTCTACTGCCTTTCCTGATAGCAAAATTGTGAGCCGAGGTAACGAAATACGAATAAAGGGATCCTCCCCTCAAATTTTTAAGATCCACGAAATCCTTAATTCCCTTCTCTCGTTCTACCATGAGTACGGGAAAGTGACAAATGAAAATGTAAAGGACTTTTTAGCTAATGAAGAAGATACCATCAATGGAAGCGGCACTTCGCACGTCTTAATTCATGGAACGAGAGGAACACGAATCGCCCCAAAAACAGCTAATCAAAAAAAACTAGTTGAAGAAGTTGATAAAAACGATCTGGTATTTGCCATCGGTCCTGCAGGCACCGGGAAAACGTATATTTCTGTGGCACTAGCCGTAAAAGCACTTAAGAATAAAGAAGTTAAAAAAATAATTATCACAAGACCCGCAGTAGAAGCAGGCGAAAACTTGGGCTTTCTCCCTGGGGATTTGAAGGAAAAGATTGATCCCTATCTGCGTCCTATCTATGATGCCCTTAGCGATATGATCCCTGCCGAGAAACTCAAGTACTATAAAGAAAACGGTATTCTAGAAATTGCACCATTGGCTTATATGAGAGGAAGAACACTAAACGACGCGTACGTCCTTTTAGATGAAGCCCAAAATACGACACCCATGCAAATAAAAATGTTTCTAACTCGCATAGGGCTCAAATCCAAGATTATTGTGACTGGCGACCAATCACAGATCGACTTACCTAAGAAGCAAACTTCTGGGCTGATTGAAACGATAAAGGTACTTAAAGGAGTAAAAGGAATAGGATTTGTTAACCTCGATGAAAAAGATGTGGTGAGGCATAAATTGGTAAAATCGATAATCAAGGCTTATCAGCAGTATGAGAGTAAAGGTGATTAAAGCTTCCACGGAAGAAGAAAAGCAAAAAACATTTGCCATTCGGGAAGAAGTTTTCGTATTCGAGCAGCAAGTAGACTCGAGCGATGAGTTCGATAAATTTGAAGACGAATCCCACCACTTTGTGGCACTAGACCAACAAAATAAACCCGTAGGATCAGCTCGATGGAGATACACAGAAAAAGGAATAAAACTAGAGCGTTTTACCGTGAAGAAAGACCTGAGAAGAAAAGGAATAGGGTCTAAAATCGTTGAAAAAGTACTGGGAGATATCCGTGAGTTTGCAAAACCAGAAACGTATCTCTACATGCACTCACAGCTAGACGCAGTACCTCTTTACACCAAATTTGGATTTCAAAAGAAGGGAGAGCAGTTCGAGGAGTGCAACATCCTGCACTATTACATGTGGCGATATTTATAAAAAAAGTTGTATTTTAATCCTCAAAAGGGGTCAATACGTTATCATGTATTTTTGGAATACCTATCCATTTGTTCGGCTTTCCATTGCGCTCATTTCAGGAATTCTGTGCTACGATTATTTTCCTGATGGCTGGCAATATTGTTTTTTGGTATTTGGTGTTTTACTCGGATTAAAATCAATCGCAATTGCAATCGCTTCAAAGTATGGTCATTTCAAAAACAGACTACTTACGGGCACATTAGGGTTATTACTTATTTTCCTTTTAGGTGGTTGGCTCTCCAAAATTCACAACGACTCGTATCCACAAAATCACTATAAAAACATGGATGATTGGGTGACTGCCTATCAAGGGACAATCGTAAGCCCTGCTGTAGAAAATGCAGACTATCACCGGTACGAATTTCGCCTTCAACATATTATAAGCGACACGATCAAACCAATAAAAGGCATCATTTTTCTCTATATAAAAAAAGATACTTTGTCAAAGAGATTGTATTACGGGGATGTACTCGGTGTAAAAGGTTCAATTTTTTCTATTCCTCCACCCAAAAACCCCGAAGGGTTCAACTATAAAAAATTCCTA
This sequence comes from uncultured Ekhidna sp., assembly GCA_964289745.1. Lineage (GTDB taxonomy): Bacteria > Bacteroidota > Bacteroidia > Cytophagales > Cyclobacteriaceae > Ekhidna. Next base: position 87,585 of record CAXYMM010000002.1, on the reverse strand, counting down.
GAGCGACAGCACATTCTGGCACAGTCATTTGTAAGCCAAACGGAGGTAAAAAAAATCGGTCATCAACCGCCATCCGATATTTTGTCTTTCGCCTTTATGCTTAGACGCGAGGCATCTATCATCATCGATCATACCATAAAAGGGAAAAATGAAAATGCCATTGCAAAAGCATTACTGCTCGGAGTGAAAGATCACTTAAATAATGAAATAAAAAGGGACTACTCCTCTGCGGGTGCCATGCATGTTCTCGCTGTCTCTGGACTACATGTGGGTATAATTTATTTACTTTTTAGTATCATTTTCGGTAGAATCAAGGACTCTGGTAAAATAGGCAAAGGCCTGTTTATCGTGAGTTCCATTCTTATAATATGGCTGTACGCTTTCATAACCGGACTCTCGCCTTCTGTGCTCAGAGCCGCAGTAATGTTCTCCATGATTTCGCTGGGACAGGCTTATGCTCAAAAGGGAAATATTTACAATACGCTAGGTGCAGCTGCCTTTATCCTCATGGTATATGACCCTAACCTGATTTACTCTGTCGGGTTTCAGCTTTCTTTTTCGGCAGTTCTGGGTATTGTTTACTTACAACCTAAGCTCTATAGAGTCTTTCAATTCAGAAGCTTGGTTTCAGACAAGGCTTGGTCGATAACTTGTGTTTCCATCGCCGCACAGGTCGCCACATTTCCATTATCCATTTACTATTTTCATCAATTCCCCACCTACTTTCTATTGTCCAACCTTGTGGTCATTTTCGCCGCCTTTTTGGGGCTTCTCATTGGAGCTACCATGCTTATTGTTTATCCGATATTAGCAATAGTGGGCGAACTTCTGGGTCAAACCCTTGAAATTTTATTCCTTGGGTTGAATTACCTGATGAGTGTTGTTGGGTACTTGCCCTATAGCTTAATAGAATGGTTATTTATAGATCGTTTTGAACTGATCATTACCTATTTATCAATAATTCTTTTTATGCTAATTATTCAAAAAAAATCATTCACCAGAGTATCGCTGTTCTTTTCTGCAATTATTCTAGGAATGATTTATCATAGCTATTCACTTTTTAAGCAATCGAAAAAAGAGGAAGTGATTTTTTACACAATAAAAGATAATATCGCCATCGACTATATCAAGGGGTTCTCTTCCACTTTATTTTTAGAAAAAGTAGACCGAGAAAGTCTAGATTTATCAGCATACCAAATAAATCCTTACCATCGCGCTTCCCACCTCTCACCCATAAAAGAAACCATTCAGTCTATTAAGACCGAATCCAATGCCATTGTGCCACTGAAAGTCGGATCACATCAAATAATACTTTTCGACTCCACCACTTTTCACCTTGAATTCTCAAGCAGGATACGTTGTGATTTGATATACATTGAAAATGAAGCTGTAAAAAGCTTACAATGGCTAAATCAGAAGTTTGATTTTGATCTGATAGTACTTGGAACTAAAAACACTTGGTATTACGCAAACAAAATAAAAAAACAGGCCACCGAAATAGACCTTGAAATACATGATTTAAAAAATGATGGTGCTCTCGTTTTAGCAAGTAAGCAAAAGAGTCCATATTAAGCCGCAGCTTAACCGCTAATCTCAATATGCATTGAGAAAAAGCTTACTGACACCTAGAGTTAAATCTAACGCAACGTTTTAGATGTTGAAACTATATGAATAAAGAAGAATTAAACTAAAAACCCCACCTTATAATTGTGCCTGCAAAAGTCAATCCACCACCAAATCCTATCATTAGCACCAAATCTCCATTTTTTATGCTGTTATTGTCTAATGATTTTGCAATTGCAAGCGGGATGGAGGCTGAAGAGGTATTTCCATAGTGAGTTACACTTTGCAGCATTTTCTCCATTGGGAAATCAAGATTTTTTGCAATCGCCTCTATAATTCTAAGGTTTGCACTATGAGGAACAAGGTGGTTTATATCCTCCAACTTTAGACCTGCCTTCTCTACCAGTTCCTTGATTTTTATTGGTATATTGCCTACTGCCCACTTAAATACTGACTTGCCGTTTTGCGAAACATTTCCATTTGGGTTAATGCTTACACCGTTAATGCTATGTTTTTTGTTACTCAAATAAAGATCATGTCCAAATTCACCATTGGTTCCCGAATTGAAAGCAAGAAAATGTTCTTCTTCCGAAGGTTCAATAATGGCCACTCCAGCCCCATCTCCAAATAAAATACAGGAGGTTCTGTCCTTAAAATCCGTTACTTTAGACATGGTTTCTGCCCCTACTACAAGCACTTTCTTATTCACGCCTGCATGAACCAATCCATGTGCTAGTTGAAGGCCATAGACAAATCCCGCACAAGCTGCGTGCACATCATTGCATCCAACATTTTTAATCCCTAATTTATATTGAATTCTGGAGGCCACATTTGGCATAGTCTGATCAGGGGTAGTGGTACAAACCAAGATGAAATCAATATCTGAAATTTCAACACCCTTTTTTTTCTGCATTGCTTTAACTGCCTCTACGGCCATATCACTGGTATACTCCCCTTCTTTGGCAAAACGCCTAGTCCTAATACCTGTTCTCGAAACGATCCACTCATCGTTGGTATCGATGATTTCCTCAAAGTAGTGGTTGTCCACTACCTTCTCAGGTGTATAGGTACCAAAAGCTGTAATTTTTGACATGATTAATATTAAGTTGTATTCTTTTTTGCGTGCTTATTTTGCCTCTAAAGTACTTGCCTAGATAACTTTTTTCAAGAAATGGAACTATTTACTTTTTTTCATGAGTTTCTCTACTTCAAATAACTCATCACGTAATTTAGCTGCCTCCATAAAATCGAGGTCCTTGGCAGCCTTTTCCATCTTACGCCTTGTCTCATTGGCTAGCTTTTGAAGTTGATCCCTAGACATATATGCCACAACAGGATCTGCAGCAAGGGAATGGTCTTCTTCAATATAATATTTTTTAGGACTCTTTTTCCTATCGGCTACGCCTGTCTGCTTTAGGATTTCCGACCGATCTTTTTTAACAGATTTTGGCGTGATCCCGTGCTCTTCGTTATACTGCATTTGAATACCTCTCCTTCGATTAGTTTCATCAATCGCCAACTTCATGGAATTCGTCACCTTATCAGCATACATGATGACTTTGCCATTTTCATTTCTGGCGGCGCGTCCTATTGTTTGAACGAGAGACCGTTCGTTTCGAAGGTATCCCTCCTTGTCCGCATCCAAAATAGCTACTAAAGAAACCTCCGGAAGATCCAGCCCTTCTCTTAATAGGTTTACACCCACCAATACATCAAAAACACCGAGCCTTAATTCGCGCAATATCTCTACTCGATCTAGCGTATCTACCTCTGAGTGAATGTATCGAGTTCTCACCCCTACATTCAAAAGGTATTTGGTAAGTTCCTCTGCCATTCGCTTTGTGAGGGTTGTTACTAAAATGCGGTCTTTCATCTCAATTCTTTGATGGATTTCTTCCAATAAATCATCAATTTGATTCACGCTTGGTCTAACATCTATTACTGGATCTAATAGACCTGTTGGTCGAATTAACTGTTCGATAATGACACCCTCAGAATGACGTAACTCATACTCACCCGGTGTTGCACTTACGAAAATAACCTGATTAAGCATATCCTCAAACTCATTGAAAGTAAGCGGCCTATTGTCTAAAGCAGAAGGTAATCTAAACCCATAATCCACAAGATTTACTTTTCGGCTTCTGTCCCCACCCCACATACCCCTTACCTGTGGTATGGTAACATGACTTTCGTCTATTACCATGAGGTAGTCGTCAGGAAAATAATCTAAAAGGCAAAATGGTCTTGTTCCCGGGTTTCTTCGATCAAAATACCTAGAATAATTTTCTACCCCTGAGCAATAGCCAATTTCGCGTATCATCTCCAGATCGAACTCTGTTCGCTCTTTTAATCTTTTGGCCTCCAAAAACCGCCGCTCATCTTCAAAATACTGAACCTGCTCCACCATGTCGTCCTGAATCTCCTTGATAGCCAACTGAAGCAGGTCTTTGTCTGTCACAAAAAGGTTGGCTGGGAAGATAGTGACCATCCGCTCCTCTGATAACTTCTCTCCCGTATCTGGATTTATGCGTTGGATGGATTCAATTTCATCACCCCAAAAAACAAAACGATAGGCAAAGTCTGCATATGCTACGAACACATCTACCGTATCTCCCTTTACGCGAAAGGTTCCACGTTTGAATTCTGCCTCTGTTCTGCTGTAAAGAATATCTACCAGATCAAAAAGAAACCTGTTTCTCGGGATGCAATCACCTTCCTGTAATTTTATAATATTTTTCCCGAATTCTTCAGGGTTTCCAATACCATAAATGCATGAAACTGAAGCGACCACAATCACATCTCTCCTTCCAGATAAAAGTGAAGAAGTGGCACTCAAACGAAGCTTTTCTATTTCATCGTTGATGGAAAGGTCTTTTTCTATGTAGACGTTACTTGATGGTATAAATGCTTCTGGCTGATAATAATCGTAGTATGAAATAAAGTATTCGACTGCATTTTTAGGAAAAAACCGTTGGAACTCCCCGTAAAGCTGTGCTGCCAGCGTTTTATTGTGGCTCAATACAAGGGTTGGCCGCTGCACTTGTTCAATCAAATTGGCAATCGAAAAGGTTTTACCCGAGCCGGTTACACCAAGTAATGTTAGAGCGGCTTCCCCACTCCCTATTCCCTCCGATAACTGTTTTATCGCACTTGGCTGATCGCCCGTAGGGCTGTATTCCGATAATAGCTTAAAGCCCATCAGCTATTCCAAATATTCCAAGATTTCTCCGCTTGTAGCACTAGCATTTCCATCCCATTTTTCACTTTTGCCCCATGGTTCTTACCCCGTTTCATAAATTGGGTCTCTTCTGGGTTATATACCAAATCATACAAGTAGTGATCTATGCTTAGCGCATCATAAGGCAGGTCAGGATAGCCTTCAATATTCGGGTGCATGCCTACTGGAGTAGTGTTGATTAGCAGTTTAAAACGATCCATGATTTCAGGGTTTGCCTTTAGCTGACTGTAGGTATAATCACCCCCCTTATGGTTTCGAGAGACAATATTAAAAGGAATCTCAAAATCTCCGAGCGCAACCTGTACCGCTTTAGAAGCACCCCCTGAACCTAAAATCAATGCTGCTCCAGAAAATTTACCGACCCAGTTTTTTAATGACTCTTTAAAAGCCATATAATCAGTGTTAAACCCGATAAGCTTATTATTTTTTCTCAGAATGACATTTGAAGCCCCCACTTTTACAGCACTGCCATCTCTATGATCCAAATATTTTTGTATTTCTTCTTTATGTGGTATCGTCACGTTAATGCCCACAAGGTCTTCATATTTGAGCCAAAGTGTCGAAAAAACCTTCAGGCTCTCCATTTCAAAAACATCATAGACATGATCATCGAGACCTAACGATTTAAATTTTTTAGTAAAAAATTTCTGCGAGAAGCTATGACCGATCGGATATCCTATTAAGCCGAACCTTTTCATGATGCCTTGTTGTGTCCGTAATTTTCTAATAACCAAACCAGCATAAAACCAATAGTTAAAAGTAAAATGGATACGAGTACCATGCTATCAAATGACGGTAAGAACCAATTGTAACCGGAAACTATTTTTTCACCTTTCCGAATTAAAAAACTTCCATTTTCATCTAGCAGGTAAATACTGTTTTTCCATGGCCAAATCAAAATAAGAGACCCCAAAATAAACCCAGTCAAAGCAGACATTGTCTCATTCTTGAACCGATCTGACAGGAAGGAAATGACACGCGAAAGTATTACAAATCCAACAATTGCTCCGAGCCCAACAGTAGCTACAATTCTGATGTTTCTATTTGGAATTGCCTCTAGCATAATGAGTCTGTAATTACCCATTAAAATCAATACGTAAGAACCAGAAAGACCTGGCAATAACATGCTACTCATGGCCACTATTCCACAAATGATCAGGTAAATAAACGAATCGTTCTGCTGCGCTGGTTTCAAAAATGCTAGCCCAATGGCAATAACCAGCCCAACAACTCCACACACAATTGTGCGTGGCTTCCAATCTTCGATCTGTTTGCCTATGTAATAGACGGAAGCCAGAATAAGTCCGAAGAAAAACGACCATACATACCGCTCGTATACCTGACCCAAACTCATTAGGTAGCCAAGTGCCCTCCCAAAAGTGACTAAACTGATTAGCGCACCTGAAATCAATATTGCCAAAAACCAGAAGTTGGTGTGATTGATTAGTGATTTGATGTCGAGTCTAATAAGATACCTAAGTGCTTGAAAGTCAAATGATTTGAGTGATGAGATGAGCTCATCGTAAATTTTTGTGACGAATGCGATAGTCCCTCCTGAAACTCCGGGAATTACATTGGCAGCACCCATTGCCATTCCTTTAAGGAAAAGGACTACCGATGCTCTCACCATGTTACTTTAAAAAATGATTAAATGTGTCTCCTCGTAGCCCCAGACGAATTGTTTCTAATGGAATCACTTCATTGGGGGCAATATTTCCCAGATTGACATTAGAACCGCACAACTTAATAAACCAAACTTGTTGTGCTTTCTGTGGTGCTTCCCAAAGAATTTTTTCACTGGGAATCTGCGTTAAGATTTCCTCAACGAGTCCTTGCCTTACCTCGCCAGAATCTCTAAATAAACCTACATTGCCGCTCTCTCTAGCCTCACCTATTACCTTCCAAGCTCCAGCCTGAAGCTCTGTTTCCATTTGTTCTATCCACTTATAGGGAGGAATTATTTTGGCGGCGTCTTTAGATCCTACCTCACTCAAAACGGTGACTTGCTGTGATAATATATTGATATAGTCATGTTTTTTATCATGATCCAACTCAATTGAACCATCAGAGACCTCAGCATACGCTAATCCAAACTTGTCCAACAATTTTTGATAGTCTTCAAATTGACCTCTCACGACAAAAGCTTCAAAAAGCGTTCCCCCAAAATAGCACGGAATACCCCCTTCTTTGTAAAGTGCTAGCTTTTCTTTCAACTTGGGTGTAACATACGATGTACCCCATCCTAATTTCACAATATCAATATACAGCCCGCTGGTTTCGATAAGATCTTCTACCTCTCTAAGGCTGAGCCCCTTGTCCATCACCATGGTATAACCCGTGTTACGTGGTTTTTGATCTCTTTCAGGGATTTGAGTAAGGTCGTAATGCATGAAATAATAAACGGCTCTTTGTTAGGAAAAAGAGCAAAATTCACAAAAATTTTTTAGACCATCAAAGTTTATTTATTGTCCTGCTTGAACTGGTCAATAATACGATATAGTGCCTTTTGTGTTGGTAGGTTAGGAAAAAATTCAAAAAGTACTTCATGCCCATCAAAGTCTAGCATAAGTGCCGTTTCAAGTCGGTTAATAGCATTTTTGTAACTCCCCGAACCAATAAGGTAAACCACCCCCCTATAGTACATCTCAGCACAATCTGGACACTCATCTAGTCCTGTTTCTAAAACAGAAATCGCTTCTTCAAAATTTCCTTGTTCGTAGTATGCCATCGACCAATCCAACCAGATGGAGGGATTTTCGGCATCCATCTCGCTCGCTTCTCGATAGGCGTCTATCGAAGAAACAAGATTCCCCATTTTATATTCTGCGTCAGCAACCGCCTTCCAGTAAAGTCCATTCTCAGAATCTATTTTGAGGGCTTTATTAAAAAAATGGATGGCCTCATACCACTTATCCTGAGTAGCTAAGCAAACGCCTACGCCATACCATGCCTCATGATACATCTGATCGAGCTTGGTCACTTTCTGATAGTATTTTATTGCCAAATCAAATTGCGAAAGCTTTTCATATGCGGCACCTATGTGGCAGTAAGTTTCTGAGGAGGCGCCCTCTAAATCAAAGGTTTTTAAATAAGCGGCTAGCGCTTTGTCATAATGCCCAAGATTCATTTCTGCATTGCCCATATTGAACCAAGCACTACTAAAATCATCGTCAATGGCTACTGCATACTCATAGGCATCAACCGCCTCCGCAAACTTGCCTAGCTTATTCTGAACAATGCCGAAGTTGTACCAGGCGTACTCAGAATAAGGATCCTGATCAATAAATTTTTGATAATAAGACAGGCTACTTTCCAGCTGCCCCGAAACATCTAAACAATAGGCAAGCTCATAGAGCGCATTTTCATTGTGCATGTTTATCTCAATCGCCTTCTTGTAATGATCCACTGCTTCCGAGTACTTACCTAAACCCTGATAGGCCATCCCTATACTAAAATAAACCTCATCCTTGTCTTCTGCAATGGGGATGACTCGCTGGTACGTTTCGATCGCTTCTTCGTATTCGGAAATAAGACAATGAATAGCCCCTTTCTGCAATAGCAACTCAGGATCATTAGGATGAATATTTAAGGTTTCATCCAAAAGGTCCAGTGCATCTCCTGCCTGATCTAGCTTAATAAGTACATCTGTTTTTTCTATCGTAATGTCAATAGAATATGGAAGTTGATCCAATGCAACAGTTGCCGCTTTTGCGGCTTGCTTGAGCTTACCCTGTGCATTGTAGTAATGAATGATCTGAAGAAAGCTATCCTCATCAAAAAAATGGTCTCCTTTGTTTTTTAGAAAAGACTCAAACTTTTTGATTAATGCTCTTTCTTCCCTTCTTTTATGCTCTTCTCCCATAAATGAATGTCTAAATTTGATGATGACCTTTGGACAAATTACCCTCCTTTTACAAAATAGAAGGGCGATTAAAGTGTAAAGTTTTCCACCGCTTCGAAGAAGTATTCGGCTTTACAACTGACCCTAGAAAATCTACCCGATTATTTTTTGCTGTGATTTCTACCCGTTTTTAGACTTTTTTATAATAAAAAGCAAAAGAACGTAATGTAACCTTAAATAGCGAATTTTTTGTCTGATGAATTCAAAGCCAAGAAATATCCATCCCTGTAAATGGGGTATCGTTCTGATAGACCACAAAAAAATAAACCTGAGCGGTTGAGCCCAGTGGGAGTGATTCAGGACATCTGCTGTGTGCCCCAGAAGCGATTGCACCGCGCCGTTTTAGGAAAAAACACCTAGCCCAGACCCCATTCTACGAAGCCTAGGCGGTGATGCGCTTATCTTACTTACATGCGTCTGTTTGAAAAACAGATGAATTATCAAATTGCCATCCAGTTGGAAAAGATGAAGGTATCTTATCCACTTGCACACAGGTTAGATTAGGGTTATTTCTCAAATCTAAATTATTGAGCTTATCGTTATGACCATTTGCCACATTAACTCTTGTTAAGGTATTGTTTCTTGACCAAAGCACAGAAAGTGCTGTGTTGTTAGAAACATCGATGGCTGCTAATTGATTATTAGCTACAAAAAGTTGAGTAAGTGCTACTAGTTCAGAGACATCTATGTCTGATAAATTGTTTGACTCTACACTTAGCCGAGAAAGTGCAGTGTTGTCAGAAACATCTATGTCTGTTAAATCGTTTCTTTCTACATTTAGATAAGTAAGTGCTGTGTTGTTCGAAACATTGAGTGCTTTTAAAGCATTGCTTCTAAGATTAAGTATAGTGACATTTGAAAAATATTCAATGCCAGTCGCATCTGTAATGCCTAGATTATTTACTTCAATTGCTCCTGCATATACTTGGGCTTCCGCTACGGAAATTTCTTCCTTGTCTTCATCGGTGTTGAGGGCTGTATTCTTGAGTAATACTGCTTTGAATTCGGCATCGGGGATGTAAATTCCCGCACCGTCTGTTATGGAAATCGTAAACGTTGCCGTCGCCGTTGCGCTCCCCACTGTCGCCTGTATTTTGCCCGTGAGTTCTGTATTGGTCGCATAATCAACTGCGCTTGTATCGGCTATTACCATTTTATTTCCCTTCAGACCAATAGCACCCGCTGGGTTTTGGCTCGTAATCGAATAAACGGGCGTTTCATCGGTATTGGCTACGGTCGCCGCAATCTTCCAAATAACCACGCCGTTGGGGCTGTTTTTCGGCAGCACTAATTGAGTCAAATCCGCTATGTCGATGGTAATGGGTGCTGTAGTTACTGTATTATCGATGGTCACCGTTGCGGTTTTATCTGCCGAGCCGTCTTTGTTTGTAGCGGTGAGTTTTACCGTATAGGTGCTGTCTTTCGTGTAGGTATGGGTAGGGTTTTCTTCTGTGGCTTTGTTTCCATCGCCAAAGTCCCAAGCGTAGCTAGTGGCGTTTTTAGAAGCGTTTTTAAAGGTTACCGCCCCTGCTGTGCCTTGGGTAAAGGTAAAGTCGGCAACTACTTGAGTGTCGACTGGGTCAACTGGATCATCGCCCTTGCAACTCCATAAGATGGCAACTGCGCACAGGACGGCGAGAAGAAAGGTTTTTGATTTGATTTGATTTGATTTGATTTGATTTGATTTGATTTGATTTGATTTGATTTGATTTGATTTGATTTGATTTGATTTGATTTGATTTGATTTGATTTGATTTGATTTGATTTGATTTGATTTGATTTGATTTGATTTGATTTGATTTGATTTGATTTGATTTGATTATCCACAAATTCAAAATTTTTCATTTCGCTTTTTGTTAAGTTTAAATTTTCCATTTTGGTATTTATTTAATTGATTAAGATATTAAAATACAAGAATAAAGGTATCAGATCGTATTTGCAAAAAAATTTGAAAAAAATATGGTTTTTTTTGATGAGTAGGCTTAAAACAATAAAACCAAGCGATTGAGTCAGCGCGAATGGGCTGAGCGGGTCAGAAAAGAAGGGCTTCAGCGAGTCGTTGCTACCCTCTTTGTTGACATGGGTATCCATCCATTGAGTAAAAAGCACCTTATAATCCCGATTTAGGAAATAATAAACGAACCCTTTTCTAAAATCGTAAATATTCCAGTGCGTATTGGAAAAAATGCATCCCTTCTTTAGCAACGATTAAGAAAATAAACTTTTGTAAGCTAGTTTTTATTACAAAACTTTGGAATAAAATATGATTGAAACAGCGAAGAAAAACGATAAGGGTCTTTTAGTTCTGGTTGCGGAGAAATCCACCTCTAACGAGAGGATGCAGGAATTGATGGATGAGCTTGCGTTTCTGACTCGGACACTTTCGATTGATGTTTTGGGCACGTTCACCCAAAAATTAGAATGCCCAGATTCCAGAACTTTGGTAGGAAAAGGAAAGTTGGAAGAAATAAAAGAGGCATGCAAAGTTGATGAAATTGATGTGGTGATCTTTGACGACGACCTCTCTCCTTCTCAGCTCCGAAACTTAGAAAAAGAACTTAAAGTCAAAATTTATGACCGGAGTCTTCTCATTCTCGACATTTTTCTAAAAAGAGCGAAAACAGCGCAAGCCAAAACACAGGTAGAACTTGCACGATTTCAATACCTGCTTCCCCGACTCACTCGCCTGTGGACTCACCTTGAGAGGCAAAGAGGAGGTACTGGAACCAGAGGTGGAGCGGGTGAAAAAGAAATTGAGACCGATAGGCGAATTATTCGAGATCAGATAACGCTGCTGAAGAAGAGACTTGACAAAATTGAAAAGCAATCGAATACTCAACGAAAATCAAGAAGTGGAATAGTAAGAGTGGCACTCGTTGGTTACACCAACGCAGGTAAATCCACGTTAATGAACCTACTTAGCAAAGACAAAGTATATGCCAAAGATGAGCTTTTTGCAACAGTCGACTCTACAGTAAGAAAAGTTGTACTCAATCACATTCCATTTCTTCTCTCGGATACCGTTGGTTTTATTCGAAAGCTGCCACATGAGTTGATTGAATCTTTTAAATCAACATTAGCTGAAGTAAAAGAAGCCGACATTTTACTTCATGTAATTGACGCCTCTAACCTATCTCATGAAGATCATATTCGGGTAGTGGATGAAACCCTTATGGAAATGGGGGCTTCAAACATTAAAACCATTAGGGTATACAATAAAATAGATCAGCTCCCCGATAATCAAGAATACAAGAATGCAAATAGGTCTTCCTTTCATATTAGCGCCAAGAAAGGAAAAGGTTGTGAAGCCCTTCGTGAACTAATTGCTGAAGAAGTAAAGAAGGTTCACGTGACTATATACCCTCATTACATCCAGCCAGCGGTTTATTGATACTTTTCTGAAGGCCTAACTTATCTAAATAAATGTGATCCAGCTTCATTAAAATTGATTTAGCTGGTTGTGCTGATTAGTCAAAGTCACTTTCAATTATTGATTTACTGATTGAATACGTGTTCAGTTTTTAGTTGCAATTCCTTGTGGAACTTAGCTCCCTTTAACCAACCTTGAGCGAGAAGTTTTCTTATGAAGAAAACCCTCTTCCTTTAGATACACTTTCTCAATCTTTCATTAGGAGACAAATAAATTGGTGGATTTAGTGGCACTTTTGCTAACCAAGTGATATTTTTAAACCATGTTTATAAGGTCAGCTAATGAGAAACAAGATAAAAACCCCAGCTATAACTGTGGGTCTGGCTTTTGAGATAGAAAAAATCATTAAATGAATATTGAAGCCGGACCTAAGCGTTCGGCTTTTTTTATGCCTAACAATAAATAAATCTAAAATGGAAAATTCAGCTTTAGTAAAAGCAACAGAAACGTATGGCTCGCCACTTTATATCTATGATGGCAACCAAATGATGAAAAACTATAGACAATTTATACGGGCATTTAATGTAGAAAAGTTAAAGGTGCACTATGCCTGCAAAGCTCTTAATAACCAAACAATTCTTAAACTCTTTAAGTCTCTTGGGGCCGGGTTAGATTGTGTGTCTATTCAGGAGGTTCAGCTTGGGTTGAATGCTGGTTTTTTGGCAGATGATATTCTATTCACACCAAATAATATTTCAACAGAGGAGTATGAAGAGGCCATTGCGCTAGGTGTTAAAATAAACGTCGATAACCTTTATACCTTGGAATATATGGGGATGAACCATCACGATATACCCCTCTACGTGAGAATAAACCCACACTTGATGGCAGGTGGGAATCAGAATATTTCGGTAGGGCATATCGACTCCAAATTTGGCATATCGATTCACCAAGTGCCGAATGTGGAGCGAATAGTTAAAAAATTGAATATTGATGTAAGGGGTATTCATGTGCATACGGGTTCAGATATTCTCGATGCAGATATTTTTATAAAAGCCGCAGAGTTGGTGTTCAGTGTGGTGAAGAAATTTGAAACGGTTACCCACATCGATTTTGGGAGTGGCTTTAAAGTCGCTTATCGTCCTGAAGATTTACATACAGATATCGCTGCTTTTGGAAAAAAATTCAGCAAGGCATTTAACGACTTTTGTGAACGGCAAAAGAAAGAGTATACTTTGGAGTTTGAACCAGGAAAATATATGGTGAGCAATGCGGGTTATTTTGTAGCGAAATCCAATCTCATTAAGCAAACCACATCTTGTACGTTTGTAGGATTAGACACTGGGTTCAATCACCTTATAAGACCTATGTTTTACAATGCGTATCATCACATCGAAAACCTCTCCAACCCCGCTGGTGAAAAAAAGGTATATAATGTAGTAGGATATGTGTGTGAAACAGACTCTTTTGCATCCGACCGAATCATACCAGAGGTAAGAAAAGGAGATTTCTTAGTCTTTAAAAATGCAGGTGCATATTGTGCCACTATGGCCTCCAACTACAATTCCAGGCCTCGCCCCTCAGAAATATTGCTTTATAACAAAGAGTTACACCTAATCAAAAGAAGGGAAACGGTGGAAGATCTATTGAGTACCCAAGTAGCAGTCAATTTATTTGAGAAAGAACCTGATGAGGTTTAATCTGATGATAACAATAAAGTTTGGTACAAGAAAGAAGAAGATGCAAAAGGAGCTAAACGATTTCTTCGTGTAAGACTGACCAAGCAGAGATTCTGTAAAACTCCCTAAAATAGAAGCGTTTAAAATAGCGTTGAACGTTGGATTTAAGAACTGAAAAAGTTTCCCATCTTATATCAGGTGTGCAGGAAATCTCAAAGAATTTAACTTTTTAAAAAGAAGAGTGGGAATGCTTTAAATGAGCATTTTTTCAAGTTAAATAAACCCTTGGATTCTTCAATGACTTACGTTTTCTATTGAGGTTCAACAAAAACATAAGAGAGGAGATTGGCGCCCATTTTTAGGGCTTCTAACCTTATTTCTTCGGGGTCATTGTAAATTGATTGATCCTCCCAGCCATTTCCAATGTCGGATTCATATGAATAAAAGCAAACAAGCCTTCCCTCATAGATGAGACCAAAACCCTGAGGTGGTTTGCCATCATGTTCATGAATTTTGGGAAGCCCTTCATTAAAGTCGTATTTTTGGTGGTAAATCCGATGGTCGAATGGAATTTCAATGAAGTCTAATTCAGGAAACACCTTTTTCATTTCCGCCCTTATAAATGGATCCATTCCATAATTGTCATCTATGTGTAAGAAGCCACCAGAGATTAAGTACTGGCGAAGATTTTCAGCCTGAGTATTTGAGAAAATTACGTTACCATGCCCCGTCATGTAAACAAATGGGTAGAGGAAAAGATCAGGGTCTCCTACTTCCACCACTTTTTCTGATGCAGAAAGGTTGGTGTTAATCGTTTTGTTGCAAAACTCAATAAGATTTGGGAGTGCTGTTTTGTTAGCATACCAGTCACCGCCACCATCATACTTTAGTTTAGCTATGGTCACTTTTTGTGCTAAAATATTTGAACAGATAAAAATGATATGAAGCAGAATTAAATACCTCATGTTACTAAATGGCTTTTTTATTTAATTTAAGAGGTGTGAAAGGGAAATTACTTCCAATATTAAAGTGAGATTATGACAATCAAAAATTCTTTACGCTCAAAGAGAATAAGCCTGTAATTTTGTGAAATGAAGGACAAAATTCTTATCCTTGATTTTGGTTCGCAATATACACAGCTCATTGCCAGAAGAGTTAGAGAACTAAATGTCTATTGTGAGATTCATCCTTTCAACAAGTTCGAACTATCACCACAGACAAAGGGTGTGATTTTGTCTGGGGGACCGAGTTCAGTACTAGACTATGGTTCTCCCGACTTAGAAATGAGCGCTCTTGGAACGATTCCTGTATTAGGCATATGCTATGGGGCACAACTTTTGACAAAAAAGAACGGAGGTACAGTTGCTAAATCAGACCATCGTGAGTTTGGTAGGGCAAATTTTAAAGTTGTAAATACCGAAAACGAACTTTTAAAAGGAATAGAATCGGGTACTCAGGTATGGATGTCGCACGGGGATACCATTACCCATTTGCCCGAAAATTTTGAACTGATAGGAAATACCTCGAGCATCCCAGTGGCGGCCTACAAAGTTTCAAATAAAGAGGTGTATGGCATCCAATTTCACCCAGAGGTAACTCACAGCGAACACGGAAAAATCGTTTTAGAAAATTTTGTCGTCAAGATATGTAAGGCTTCACAAGATTGGACTCCAAATGTTTTTATAGAAGAGACAGTAGCAACCCTCAAAGCACAACTTGGCAATGAAAAAGTAGTATTAGGACTTTCAGGAGGAGTAGACTCATCGGTAGCGGCCATGCTCATTCATCGGGCAATCGGAAAAAACCTCTACTGTATTTTCGTAGACAACGGGCTTTTGAGAAAAGACGAGTATAAGAATGTACTAAGTTCATATGAAGGTCTTGGCCTCAATGTAAAAGGGGTTGACGCAAAAGATCAATTTTACAAAGAACTGGTGGGGGAGAAAGACCCTGAAAGAAAACGAAAAATTATTGGTCGCGTTTTTATTGAAGTGTTTGATCAGGAGTCTAAGCGGGTAAAAGATGTAAAATGGCTAGGGCAGGGAACCATTTACCCTGATGTAATTGAGTCTGTATCCGTTAAGGGACCATCCGTCACCATCAAGTCTCATCATAATGTGGGAGGACTACCCGCTAAAATGAATTTAAAAGTGGTAGAGCCCCTTAATACGCTTTTCAAAGACGAAGTTCGGAATGTTGGAAAAACACTTGGCATTCCTGATTTTATTCTAGGAAGGCATCCATTTCCGGGGCCGGGGTTAGGCATCAGAATACTTGGAGACATCACGTTGGAAAAAGTGAGGATTTTACAAGAGGTAGACGCAATATTTATCAATGGGTTGAAAGAGGAGAATCTGTACGACTCAGTATGGCAGGCGGGAGCAATGTTGCTACCTGTTCAATCTGTAGGAGTAATGGGCGATGAGAGAACTTATGAAAGCGTGGTATCGTTGCGAGCTGTAACCAGTTTAGATGGTATGACCGCCGATTGGGTGCATCTCCCCTATGATTTTTTGGGAAAGGTATCAAACCAAATCATCAATCAGGTAAAAGGCGTAAATCGTGTGGTTTACGATATCAGTTCTAAACCACCCGCAACTATAGAGTGGGAATAATCATCTAGCTTTAACTTAAAATAATTTTTTGTGAAATACGCAATTTATTTTATTCTCACCTTATCCTTTCTAGGGTTATTTGGTCAGTCCAACCAGTCTGAATACCTCGAAGCCAAGCGCCAGTTTTCATTAGGCAACTACTTATCTGCACAGGAGTCGTTCAAGCTCCTTATGAGAGACAAAGATTTTGGTCCATACGCTTCTTTCTATTTTGCACTCTCAGCACTGAAGCAAGGAAATAAAAAAGAAGCCTATGATGTGTGGCTTCAAACTTCGAATAAGTTCCCACAATGGGATAAGCAAGAAGAGGTGCGTTACTGGCTAGCCTACACAGCTTTAGAGTTAAAGTTCTATCAGAAAGCTTTCAGGCACTTGGAAAAATTACCTTATCGGTTAAAAGAAGCCCTGATTAAAAATGTATTTTCAACGTATTCTTTAGAGGAGTCGCAAGACGCTTACAATCAGTTACCAAACAAGACAACCGCTTCATTTTTGGTCAAAAAAATAGTGAAGCAACCCTATGAAGATCGTGATCATTTTTTAATTCAGGAATTAACTGATAAATATGATTTAAAGATTTTTAATCTTGATGATGACCTTGAAATTGTTAAAAAAGACAAGTATTCGGTCGCTGTGGTGTTGCCTTTTATGTATGAGTCTTTGAACAACCCGCAGACTGTCATCAAGAACAAGATTATATCCAACCTATACCAAGGCATGTTAATGGCTCAGCTTGATTTAAATAAAGTTGGTATCTCGCTAGAGTTGTTTCCATACGATACAAAAAAGAGTAGACAGAACACAGTAGCACTCACAGAGTCGGGTGTTTTGGACAATGCTGATGCCATCATTGGACCACTATACAACGGGCCGAACGATGTAATTAATCAGTATTCTTCTCAAAGGAAGATTTCAATGATCAATCCCTTGTCTTCAAATATTGACATGATAAAGAACAACTCATTTGCCTTTCTTTTTAAACCTTCTTACGAAACGCAAGGAAGATACGCCGCGAAATACGTAAGTAATAAAGTCAATAACAAACTAGCCTACATTCTATTCGAGTCACATCGAGACAGTTTGCTGGCAGCAGCTTATAAAAATGAGATTGAAAAACAGGGTTTTTTAGTTTTAAAGTATGAGCAAATTACCAATGAATCTGCTCAAGCCATACAGCTTGAGTTCACTGAAAAATACGAAGACATTTTAGACGATAGCTATTCCGATGAACAACGCGACTCTATCAATTCTATTCCCGGTAGAATCGTAAAAAGTCGTGCGAAAAGGAGTGAAGAGGATGGTAAATTCATTAAAGATGATGAAGGAAATGATGTAATCGAGTTTTATGAAGAACGATTGGTTATTCCAGAAGACAGCATTGGGCATATGATGGTAGCATCAAGTAGCAATCTGATGGTCAATAATTTTATCAGTTTGGCCGAAGTACGAACAGATACAATAGAAATAATTGGCTATCAAAACTGGCTTGACTTTTCAATCCTTTCGTATAATCAGCTAGAGAGGCTTGGCATCACATTTATAAGTCCAAATAATTTTAATAAGAAACTCCCTTGGTATTCGGACTTTAAGCAAGAAATGATTGATGCTTTTCATCAGGAACCCGACGAGTATCATCTTTTGGGATATGAATTAGTGTACCAAATAGGGATGCTAATGAAAGAATATGGCAAGTATTTTCAAATTGGACTTCGGTCAGGGAAAGAATATAAAGGAAAGTTCATGCGAGGCATTCAGTATGGTGCCTTCAATGATAATCAAATAGTACCTATGACCCAACTTGAAGATCTTCAATTGGTTGACCAAACGAATTTTGAAGATTGAAAAAATGAATAGAACGACAAGTGAAAAGCTTTTCGAAAGAGCAAAGCACTACATACCTGGAGGCGTAAACTCTCCCGTCAGAGCATTTAAAGCGGTAGGAGGTAACCCGATCTTTTTTACGAAGGCAGAAGGTGCCTATCTCTATGATGAAGATGGGAATGAGTACATCGATCTGATCAACAGCTGGGGGCCAATGATACTGGGCCATGCGAATAAAGAAGTAGAAGAGGCGATCATGAAGGCAGTAATTAGTTCTACCTCTTTTGGGGCTCCTTCTCGAATGGAAGTGGAGCTAGCGGAATTAATAACAGAGATGGTTCCCTCCATAGAAAAAGTTAGAATGGTCAACTCTGGTACGGAAGCTACCATGTCCGCAATTCGATTAGCTCGCGGATTTACCAAAAGAGAGAAAGTGCTAAAATTTGAAGGTTGCTACCACGGGCATGGTGACTCTTTTTTGATCTCTGCAGGCAGTGGAGCGATAACTATGGGAATCCCCGATAGCCCGGGAGTAACAGCAGGAACTGCCAAAGACACACTATTGGCTTCTTTCAATGACCTACAGCAAGCGCAAGAAGTAGTTTTGACAAACAAAAATGAAGTGGCTGCCATTATTGTAGAACCTGTAGGCGGTAATATGGGGTGTGTACTACCAGAACCTGGTTTTTTAGAAGGGCTTCGTTCCCTTTGCGATCAGGAAGGGATTCTACTTGTTTTTGATGAGGTTATGACAGGTTTTCGATTAGCAAAAGGAGGTGCTCAGGAAGTTTATGGGATAACCCCTGATTTAACAACCCTAGGTAAAATCATCGGTGGCGGTATGCCCGTAGGAGCGTATGGAGGAAGAGCAGATGTTATGGATTACGTTTCACCGCAAGGTCCAGTATATCAGGCCGGAACTCTCTCAGGAAATCCTGTAGCCATGGCGGCGGGTTATGCTCAACTTTCGCAATTGAATGAAAATCCGAATATCTACAAAAAAATAGCGAGTACCACTAAAAAGATTGTCACGGGCTACCAAAAAGCAATGGATAAAAGAAAGCTTGAGTATACCATCAATCAGATAGGGAGCATGTTCAGTTTGTTCTTTACCAATCAAAACGTAGTAAACTTTGGAACTGCCAAAAGTTGTGATCTAAAACACTTTGGTCAATACTTTCGGTTCATGCTCGAAAAAGGAGTATACCTAGCTCCATCTCAGTTTGAGTCGCTCTTTTTGTGTACAGAAATTGGCGATAAGGAGGTATCGAAGATAGTGACTTCTTTCGATGCCTTTCTGAACCAGCTTTAGTCGGACTCCTTTTCTAATGGGTATAGAAAGTAAAATAGAGAGTAAGTGATTAAAAACGTAAAGACGAAGAATCACCACTCAAATACTGAAATAAAACATTTAAGATCAACGGTATAAATCCCTTCTCATTTAATTCAATGGAAGGATATTTTTTATTGCTAAAAACTCAGTTTACTTTACCCATTGTTAGATAGACTAAATATTATTCTAAATAAAGCATTAGTATTAAGGAGAATTTTGGTCAAATCTGAGGAAATTGAGCATTTGGATAGGTTGAGTGAATATTTCAAGAGAGGAACCTTTCTTTTAGCGGTCGTATTAGTAGCACATAACTCACTTTTAGCGCAGAAAATTACTTATGTCGGATATGGTAAAAGAGAGACTACACCTCCGCATAAAGTAGCAGGTAAAGTGTTTGATGAGGGTACTGGGAAACCCATCCCTGATGCCTCCATCTACATCAAGCGACAAGAAATTGGAATCAATAGTGATTTAGATGGCACCTATTCGCTTGAATTATATCCAGGATTATACGAATTACAAATTTCAGCTATCGGCTATCGAACAACAAAAAAAAAAATAAATGTGTTCGGGTCAGGCTTTGTCAATCTCCCTCTTCAAGAAAAAATATACGAACTTGAAGAAGTAGTGCTAGCGTTTAACAGAAACACACCTACTACTAGCAACGAATTGGGTACCGAGCGATTAGAAATTAGTGCCATAAAATCATTACCTAGAATTGGCGGTGAGTTAAATATCATGAACAGTCTCACCCTACTGCCAGGTGTCTCAAGTCAAGGAGAAGCATCCGGAGGCATAAATATAAGAGGCGGCACCAGCGACCAAAACCTAATTCTTTTAGGAGGTGCGACCTTGTATAATCCCTACCATCTATTTGGGTTTTTCTCTGGGTTTAACTCCAGTATAGTTCGGGACGTCGTGCTTCATAAAGGTGTAGTACCCGCAAATTTTGGTGGACGAGCTTCAGGCATAGTAGATGTTCATTATAAAAAAGGAAACTTTAGAAATTGGGAATCTACTCTCAGCCTGGGATCAACCGCATCGAAGTTTACTACCGCAGGTCCCATCATCAAAGAAAAAGTTGCAATGACAGTGGCAGGAAGGATTGCGTACCCTAGTTGGCTATTAGGATATACAAGAGATCCAATGGTAGCCAATAGTACCGCTTCTTTCTATGATCATAACCTGGTAGTAGATTATGCGATCAGCGACCGATCTAGCATGGAATATTCACACTACTTCAGCGGAGACAACTTTCAATTTCCTGATGAAATAAGAAATGAATGGTATAATCAAGCACACGTGATAAAATGGGCATACGACATTTCAGAAAATCTTTTTTTTGATATGTCGCTTACGCGTTCAGAATATACCTCCAAACTCATCGATACCACACCTTTTCTTTCCTTTGAAATAAAGCGAGAAATTAGCCATGCAGACCTTTCAGCTAACCTTCAAGTAAGTTTCAATGAAGAAAACACCCTGAAAGTGGGGGGGATATTTAAAACAAGAAAAAATGCCCCTGGTGAAAAAAGACCATTAGAGAACTCCGTCATATTACCAGAATCAATTGAAGAAGAACAAGCCTACGAATCAGGCGTTTACTTTAAACACGAAATCGAACTAACAAACACGATTAGCCTCAACTATGGATTGAGGACATCTTTTTATAGCTACAGAGGTCCTAAAACAATAAATAGCTATGATTCAAGATTACCATTAAGTACTCGGTCAATAATAAACTCAGAAAGGATAGAAAATGGAAGTATTAAAAACTATCACGGTTGGGAACCACGAATAGGATTGAAATATCAACTACTTCCTACATTTTCGATTAAGGGAGGTTATAGCCGTCAATATCAATACATTCATCAACTCACAAACACGACCACCATTGCACCTACAGATCAATGGAAATTAAGTGACTCTTTTGTGAAACCTCAAATAAGCACCCAATATTCGCTTGGTCTATTTAAAAAATTTCGAAGAACAAGAATGCAAGCTTCTATTCAAGGGTTTTATAGAGAATTTGATAACCTTTTAGAGTATAAAGATGGTGCAGATATCGCTTTCAAGCAAAACATAGAAACCGAATTAACAAATGCAGAGGGAAAAGCGTATGGCTTGGAGCTATTGCTAGAAAAAGTTTCGGGAAAAAATTTTGGTTGGATCAGTTACACGTATGCAAGAAGTATCCGCAGAACTAAGGGGTATTTCGATATAGAAAATATAAATGACGGTCAGGAGTACCCGTCCAACTTCGATCAACCCAATACCGTCAGTTTAGTCTTCAATAGAAGGTTAGGTCAAAAAGTAATACTCTCTTCTGTGTTCAATTTTAGCACTGGAAGACCCTTTACGCTACCAGAAGGAAAATTCTTGTACAATGGAACAGAACTCGCCTTTTATAATCTAAGAAATTCGGTAAGGTCACCTGACACACATCGACTGGACGTCTCTTTGCAATTTGCTTTCAACACAAATAAAAAAATATGGTCAGGTGATTGGACTTTTTCTATCTATAATATTTACGGAAGAAAAAACCCATTTTCCGTCTTTTTTCAAGATTTTCCTGGCAGCTCACCTCAAGCTTATCAATTGTCAATAGTAGGGGCTCCTTTTCCTTCTCTTTCCTATGAAGTTAAATTTTAACCAATCAATATCATATGATTGCTATTTAGCGGTCGCTTTTTTATGCTTTTCAAGCTGTATTACCCCGCTCGATCAAGAACCATCCGCATTTGAACCTTATTTAGTAATCGAGGGATTCATTGATGATGATTTCGGGCCACATCAATTTAACATTACGGAAGTAGCCTCATTTGCAGGAGTTCTTAGCGGTGGAGAAATCTCTTTTTTAGATGCTCAAGTAGAAATAATTGATCAAAATGGAGTGAGGACTCCTGTCGAGCGACAAACTGAAAAAAGAAAAAGTCTTTATGATTTAGATCCGCCAGCGTGTGTTCCCGCATCAGATGTATTTGAGATAACCACCCCATATCGGACACCTACTACCTTCAAGGGCGAAATTGGGAATACGTACACTCTTGAAATTACTGTGCGCGGAAAGACATACAGGTCTCAATCGCAAACAATGCTAGCAACTCCGCCAATTGATTCAATCCTATTAGATTTTAAAGAGCTACCTTCCCTAAATGATATCATTCGCCCAACAGGTATAGAGCTATCGGTACGGTTTCAAGACCCTGCAGACGAAACTAACTATTACACTTGGATAATAGACGGCATATACCAAATAAGCTCTCCCAATAAGCCCCCGCCAGCCTGTTGCATATATGACCCTGATGATGGTGGTGTAGAAAATTGTTGGATTATGGAAAAGCGGCTTAAAAATACTGAAATTGCTTTTTCTGATGAGAAAATAAATGGACAAATAGCGACTGTGGCAGTTGGTTTCATAGAAGATGATGGATTGAGGTTTGCTAGTAGGCGATTGCCTAGTGATAAAAAATATTTCGCAGAAATAAAACAATACCAGATTGATGAGCCTGCTTTTGATTTTTTTAACACAATTAAAACCTTGGGAGAAATTGATGGAGAAATATTCGATCCACTGCCATTAAGTGTGAGAGGTAATATCAACAATGTTAATGATCCTGAGGAGATCGTAATAGGATACTTTGGAGCTTTTTCCGTTCAGAAAAAGGAAGTTTTCATACCCGAATCAATCATTGAGTTCAAGCAAAGGTATACATACCCATGTGGAGATTGTCGCACAAGAAAAGGGGCACAGGTAGTAACGCCCGAACCATTCATGTAAAAATGAAAATTTTAACTTATAAGAAATTGATCTGACCATTTTATTTAGACTTTCTCATTGGGTGTACCTTTAAGAACAACGGGCTATCATTATTCCGACCAACAACTAGGTGATCTACGCCTGCTATCTGGATTTTCTCAATTGATTTAAGATCGCCTTTAAGTCTCAACCCTCTGTTAAGCTCGGTATCATAAGTCAATTTATCATTCCCATTGGACAGTAGAATAGTCCCTGATCCCATATCTAGTCTAGGCGTTTCCACTTCAGTGTCATAAATAGTGCCTATCATTACCACATCATCAAACCCATCTCCATTGAGATCCAAAACCTCCGAATCTAGAATTGGCGCAATTTGGGCTTCCATAGGCAATGGACTAATCTCAAAATTTCCATCTCCCTTATTTACCAGTAGCATGGATCGAAATTCATTTACTTCTCTACTGTATGCACTATTGAGCTTATCTCCGTAAACATCCTCAATGGTCGCTTTTGCAAAAAGATCGTAAGTCGGAAAATTATCAGCAATAAACGGCATTTGATTAGAAGAACACTCTCTGCCTCGAAGTGGGACATAATTGTCCTTATAAGCGTTGCTTAGTACAACATCCCACGAGCCATTATCATCAAAATCTTTGGCAAAAATTTTCAATGGCTTTTCATGACTTGCAGCGTATTTAGAGTTTAACCCTAAATTTCCCAGTAGATAATCTGGTAGCCCATCATTATTGATGTCTAGTTCCGCAACATTGAACCACCACCCTTTCAATTGATTCAGACCTACCGTTGAGGATATGTCTTGGAAGCCAACCCCCGTATTTCGAAATAACCCTACCCCAGTCCATTCCCCTAGCACAAGTAAATCTATCAGGCCATCCAAATCAAAATCTGTAGCCAAAATTTTATTGATCATTCCGAACGTCAATAAGTCGGGTATAACTTCGGCAGTCACATCAACAAGGTTTCTACCCGTGTTTCGATATAATATTGATCGATCGGACATTGGATACTTACCTGGTATTATGCGTGTCCCTACTATTATATCGTCTAACCCATCATTGTTGTAGTCTAATATTGCAACTGATTTACCGCTCAATTTAGTCCTTAACAGGGTGCTATCAATTGCTTTTAAGTAGCCACCAAAGCCATTGTTTACATATAATCGATCTTGGAAATTTCCATTTTCAATTTCAAATTCATAGCCACCGGTAGCGACATAAAGATCGTGGTCTCCATCATTATCTATATCTAAAAAAGCAGCTTCCATGTCTTCAAATAAAAAGTCAAACTTCAATGCATCAGAAGTGGCATCAGCAAAGTCCCCATTTGTTGTCTGAACGTATAGTTGCGGACTCTGTCCAATTGAACTTCCTATAAATAAATCATCCAGTTCATCGCCGTTAATATCTCCAACCGTAATACTAGGTCCGAGATTTGACTGCCTGTACGGAAGCAATGTTTCTACCTCGAAATCATCATAGTTATTTTCTCTGTGAGTAAAGTTCACGTTTAAAGAGGTATTCGAAATGAATTCAAATGGATTGTAATTGAAAGGTTCATCCTTTAAATCTACTTCAGCATCTGTCTCTTTAATAACAATGGATTGATTAGCATTTAGGTTGTAAAGTAGCTGGGTAGCCCCTGATAACCATTCTATCTTAAGTACATCAATTTTATCGGCACTACCCAAACCAAAATGAATGGATGGATCCATTGCTGATAAATAGCCTCTCACTGCGTTACTTTCTTTTGTTTGAGTCTTGCCAGACGACTGAATAGTTACTTTCGTAAAAGAATGCACAGATCCATCAAACTTAATTTGGAGGTAGTTTCCTGCATTATTTTCCGTCGTTGTGTTTTGATAAATGAACGCCTCATCGTCAATGTTGTTAATAACCAAATCTAAGTCACCGTCATTATCAAGATCAGCATATGCAGCACCATTAGAATACGAGGGTTTTGAAAGTCCCCAACTTTCAGATACTTCCTCAAACTTTAGATTATCATTATTCTTAAAAAAAAGATTTGAAAGCTTTTCTGAGGGCATTTTTTCATAGAGATCTCGCTTTATTTCTAAGGGAACGTTGTTGCCATATTTTTTGCGAGCATCTAGTACTTGTGTTTGAGTGTCGTTATCCAAAGCGTATTTTCGATATCCGTTTGTAATAAAGACATCTGTCGTGGAGTTATTATCAAAATCATTTAACAGTACAGCCCAACTCCAATCAGACTTTGCCATTTTAGTTAGTTGTGAAATATTTTTAAAAAACGAATCACCTGAATTAAGTTGAAGCGAGTTAAACATGTATTGATGCTGAAGATTCAACTCTTCGGTAAGTAGCTTGAAGGCATCTACATTCATGGAAGCCATTAATGTTTTGGCTCTATAATGATCCGTTGAGGCCATATCTAAAACAAATATATCGTTATAATTATCCGCATTGATATCCGCTATATCCACACCCATTCCAAAAAATGAGACCTGATTTGTGTATTCGTCTATCATATTAGAAAATGTTCCGTCTGATTTGTTGATAAACATCATATCTGGAACATAGTAGTCGTTGGCTACATAGATATCCAGCCAGCTATCATTATTGATATCACTAACAATAAGACCCAGTCCAAAAGAAGGTTTTAGTACTCCGCACGCTCTGGAAATATCTGTGAAATGACCATTGTCATTTCTATAAAAATGGGATGAGCAACGGTACAACAACTCATCATCGTTTTTGGTCAGGCTGTAAAAAACATTGGGATGAGTCCCGTACAGTTCATTTTCATTCATTACAAAACAATCTAAATCTCCGTCTTTATCAAAGTCAAAAAAGACCGATTGGCTGGAAATGGATTTATCTGCAAGCCCGTATAGATCTGCTTCTTCGTTAAAGGTTTGATTTTTTTGGTTTATAAAAAGAAGGTTTTTGCTCTTTTCCCCAACATAAGGGCCGCCTTGTGAAACATAAATATCTTGCCATCCATCATCATTCACATCTGCGAAAGAAACGCCCGTAGACCACCCCTTACCCGTATTAATTCCAGCACCTTCGGTAATATCTTTAAACTGAAGGTTGCCCACATTCAGATATAGCTTATTCATCGTTTGATTGGCCGTAAAGAAAAGATCCAGTAAACCATCATTGTTTATGTCTACGGTGGCCACCCCAGCACCATTATAGAAATAGTCGAAATCAAAAACATTCGCTTTATTCGAAACATTGGCCTCTATCTTATTTATAAAGTCAACTCCTGTATAACTCGAAGAGAGCAAGGTGAAAACAGGCGTTTTATTAACTGATGATTGAGATGACTTGCTACAGCTAGAAAAAAGAAAAATACAAGCAATTAAAAGGGAGCAGAATCTATTCATAATAATGCAGATAAAATAAAGCCGCCCACTCAATGAGCAGGCGGCTTCAAAAAATTATTCATGGAAAGCACCAGTTATTATGTGCCCCCCAAAACAATATCGACAACATCTGTTGTTTTATTTCCTACTAAGTCTTCAACATCAGTCACCGTTACCCTTAAGTCAAGACGACCTTGTGTAAGTGCTGTACCTGAAACCTGAGGTACAAAAGACAATGGAATAATATCCTGTCCTCCTTCCGCAGTAACCACTTCTAAACTCTGAGCATCGAAAGCAGCACCACCATTATTAGCAATTGTTATTTGCAGAGTATCCTTTTCCTTTAGGGTCTCATAAGCCAAATTAAATGCTACTTTTAGGAATCTGCCTCCAGGATCAGTAGTAACGGATGATCCACTTAATTTACCAGCCGGTGGAGTAGTGTCAATGAAGTACGTATTTTTAAGCGTATCATTCACCATTGGCAAGTTAGCTACAGCTGCTCCTCCTGATATTCTAAATGAAATAGTATCATCATCTACCGAACCAGCAGTGTACAACAAAAACCACTCAGTTTTTTTCTTTGCATTTTGAGTGAGCGCACCAACAACATCATCCGTAACACCACCAGAAGAGATTCTTGTAACCGTCGGAACAACCACTAATGAATCCTTGTTGAAAGTAAAGAATAAAGTATCAACGTCGCCATTCTTTAACCTTCCACCCGTTTTATTTGCATCTTTGATTACTGATGAAGACAATACCAGCCTTTGAGGATCACCTATCTCAGCATCGTAAGCAAACTGTGCGTTAAAATAAGAGAAAAAACCCGATCTTGTAATATCACCTGTCGCATTGTCTGCATTGAAGATTCGACCATCTGTTAGTTCCATAGCGAAACTAATGGTAAATTCATCCTTTGCGCTGACTACTGCATTCGCTCCTAAGTGATTACGCAACTCATCTAGCGTAACTGTAAAAGTGGTAACAGGAAGCTTATGCGTATTCTTGTCTGTTTTTTCGTTAAACGCTGAAGCTGGAATCCTGGTATACTCACTCTCTGCTGTTGTTTTAGTACCAGCACTGTCCACATCATTAAATCCAACTGATACTTTTACTTCTTTAAGAAGCTTACCATTTGACCCATCTTGTGCTTCAAGCACAATTGACCATGTGGATGTTCCAGTTTCGATATCCAGCCCATTGGTTACTCCAAGATTCCTTAGAACACCACCGCTGGTAGTACTGTCGATCACTTCATCGACAATCAATTCCTCTGAGCAGGACACTAATATTAATGCCGCTAACCCAAATATTTTAAAAATATGTTTTTTCATAATTATATCTTATTAGTTAGCTAATGGTTTAGGTGCTCCAACAGCCCAGAAAACTGGAGTTTCGATATTCTCTTTTTGCCCAACAGAAGAATTAACCTCTACAAAAACTGGAGGATAGAAGAAGGAAGCAAAAAATGCTCCTGGATCTGGTTCCAAATTTGGTTGCAATGTTGATGGACGACCGGTTCTTCTGTAGAAGTTGAACGCATCGAGTCCATTGCCAAACAACATAACAAAATACTCTGAACCTAATAAATCCATTCGTTCATTATCATCTGCGGCAGCACTGAATAGTTGGCCTAATTCACGTATGTAAGCATCATCCAAATCGGTAGAAGGAGCCGTTGAAAGGTCAGCAGCAGCATCCCTCTGACCAAAGGCTCTTACTTTGGCGAAAGATTTAGCTACACCATCTTGAAGTAAGGCATTTGCGGCAGATGCATCCCCTCCAACAAGAGCCATTTCTGCGCGCATTACGTCTACCCAAGAAGCCAACATGATAGGTGTAATACCTGCTCCACCGGCTCCTAAACTAATACTTGCAATTACCTCGAAAGAGTTGTCATCAAATCGACCTCCTGCAGGATATACTCCAAAAGTAGTTCTCAATTGACCATCAGGAGGTATCCCATCATCATCGCCATGATCCCTTCCCCAATAGCCGCTA
Organism: uncultured Ekhidna sp.; assembly: GCA_964289745.1. GTDB lineage: Bacteria > Bacteroidota > Bacteroidia > Cytophagales > Cyclobacteriaceae > Ekhidna. The sequence continues at coordinate 58,934 of CAXYMM010000002.1, read as the reverse complement.
GCTAAGCTGCAAAAAACATCATCATCTTTGTAATGGTCGGGTGCGGTTTCCGCAACACAATTAATCAAGTTTGGATTATTTTGTGGTACTGTTGAAACTTGCCTGTAGAAGTAATACTTCATTCTTGGATCTGAATCCTCAAAAGCAACATTCCCGTTACCGACTTTACTATTCAACATGTAATCCATTAGCCAGTTAGACATGTACGTATTGGCTCCGCCAGGCGTATAATCAGTTACGTAGTTTGGATGTCTTGCATCAGGGTTGTTGAATGAGGTAGCCCATGGAAACTGGAAATCTTCATCTGTCGTCTTGATATATTCGCCGGTAGCAACAATTGAATCAAATGCAGTCGTAGCATCCTCATCAACCAATCGTGTAGCTACATAAATTTTCATTTTGATTGAATTTGCGGCTTTTATCCAATTTCCCCAGTTACCTCCGTAGAAGAGATCATTTCTAGGTTCAATTAAGGCATCGGTTCTTTTAAAATTTGCGATTGCAGCATCTAACAAAAAAATTGCCTCTGAATAAACCAAGGCTCCAGCATCAGTCTTTGGATTCAAATTCGATGCCCCCTTGAAAGCCTCAGTGTAAGGTATATCTCCAAAAAAGTCGACAAGGGTAACCAAAACATAGGCTTCAAGTACTTGAGCCATTCCAATATGATGCCACTCAGAACCTTTAGTGGCCAGGGGCGTCAGTTGTCTAATATCAAACAAGATTTGCTGATATGCCTCTGCCCATTCATTACTAAACCGAGTTGGTGCAAACGCTTGCTGGTATTGTCTACCAGCCATATTCAAGATTCTAACGGTCTCAGAAGCTTCTACTTCCATTGAAGCGATCAGGGTTCCAAAATCTTCCTGAATAGAACTGATGTAACCATCTGTACTTGCCGCTTCAGGCGTTAGTCCATTTGGATTTTGTGTTAAATCCAATTCAGTCGTTTCACACGCACCTAAGAAAAAGACAGCTGCAAGTGTGAACGCTTTCGAAATATTATTAATCATCATTTTCATATTTAAATAATTTGAAGTTGATTTATCCTTAAAAAGTAAATTTTAAGGTACCGCCGTATCGCTTAGAACTTGGACCATTCAAAAAGTCAAAGCCTTGTCCATTACCCACTCCAAGTCCTGCTACGTTTGGATCGAAGTTTGTTCCCGAAGGCATGTTAACAGCATTGTACCACAAGTTAAAGCCTGACGCCGTAATTGAAACCGTACCAAATGGCGTATTCTGAAGCACACTCTTAGGCAACGAGTAAGTCAAAGAAACTTCTTGAAGTCTGATAGTCGTCGCATCAAAAACGCCTAGTTCATCAGGTCCGAATAGTACGTTTGAAAAGTAAAAAGAAGAGTTGTTGATCTGAAGGTCGTTAGGTGAGAAGGTTCCATCTCCATTTTCTTTAACGCCCTCTAAGATAAACGTCTGCGTTCTATCCTCCGTGTCAGTAGTCAAACCTCTACCCAATAAAGTTGATACTGTTCTGGAATATACATCACCACCTTGCTGATAATTAATTACAGCAGATAGCGTAAAGTTTTTGAAAGATAAAGATTGACTGACGTTCAATATAAAATCGGGAGTCGGATCCCCTATTTTGAAGGTTCCTTCCTCTTCTATATACCTACCTGTACTGTTAACCAATTTATCACCATTATTATTTCGTTTTATTCTACTTCCTTGCATTATGCCCAAAGGCTCTCCCTTTATGGCAAAATTTCCGAGATTAGTAAAACCCGCAATGTTGAGTTGGTCTGAGTCAAGATCGGTTACCTCACTTCTATACCTCGTGAAGTTGGATCGGATATTCCACGTCACTGCCGAAGTTTTGATAACATCTACACCTAAATCTACTTCTAATCCTTTTGTAACTACCTCACCAATGTTTGTAAAGGTAGAAAGGTATCCAGTTGAGGGGTCAAGAGGATTTCGAATAATCTGATCAGAGGAAGCTCTTCTGTACCACGATAGATCTAGGTTTACTCTGTTTTTCCATGCTCTTACCTCTAGTCCGAGTTCAAGCTCCTCTTGTCTCTCTGGCTTTAGGTTAGGATTTCCTAGAAGAGATCCAGTAGTATTTCCAGATACAATGTTACCTGAAGAATTGACAAATTGTCGTGGATTAGCATTGATGACAGACACTGTAGGGTATCCTGTTTCAAATCCCGCAGAAGTACCAAAACCTACTCTTAATTTTGCGAAATTCAAATAATTTGGACTCGTAATACTTGGGAAAAGTTCAGATAGAACAACTGAAGCACTCACACTAGGGTAAAACAAGGTTCTATTATCTTTAGAGAAGTTAGATACCGCATCTCGTCTAGCTGCAAGGGTTAAGAAAAAATAACCATTAACATCAACCTCAGCCTGACCAAACAGTCCAACAATATTTTGTTCACTAGAACGCTGAATAGGCGATTGATCTGTAAAGTTAAAATGTCTGAAGGTACCAAATACCAACTGATTATTACTGATAACACCTTGCTGTTCGAACTCATTTCTTCTAAGCTGAGTACCTACGTTAAAGCTAAGGCCAACATTGCTTGAAAGATCAAAATTTCCATTAATGGTAATGGTATGATCCCATATCGCATTTCGGTTATCAAAAGTTCTGTATTCTCCAGTAAGCGGTCCATCAATACCCCCTTTGTTCTGTCCCCCTCGGTTCGACTCAGTGTATAGATCGTAACCCAATCTATAAGCTATGTTAAGGTTATCGATAATCTCATAACTCGCTCCTAAGGTACCAAATGCTCTGTCTGTAATTTGACCATTAAAGGCATTGGCTACCGTCCAATTTGGATTCTGGATATCGTTTCCATTTCTGTAGTAGACACTACTTCCGTCCAATGGATTTTGAAAGGGAAGATTTTTTAAGTCGATGCTTCTTGGAGTAAAAAATACGTGACCAAAAACGGAGGAAGAAACAGGGTTTCCGCCAGAGGGATTGAAAGCTCCATTTCCTTCACTAGCAGAAACAGGTGGGGCGGTGTAATCCGTTCTCGAGATGTTCATCGTTCCGTTAATCGACAAGCCATTATCTAACTTGGTTCTACCACCAACTGAAAATGAAATTCTTTCTAATTCGTTGCCTGGCGTAAAACCTTCATCACTTAAGTACCCGAAGTTTAAGCTGTAGCTGCTCTTACCATCATCACTCGTTCCTCTCGCATTTACCGAGGTATTGTAAACCATACCTGTTCTAAAGAAATCTTTAACGTTGTCGTAAGGTTGCCATTTATAGGGTGCACCTGGTCTGTTCGCTCCTTCTGTTTTAATAGCATCAGCATCCGCTGAAGTTCTCTGGTATTCAGGGAAGGCAGCCCTTAATTTAGGGTTAGAATATTGAGAATAGGGGTGAGGTAAGAAACCGTCATCTGAAATAGTGTTGTCACTAGCATACCCAGCGAGACCGTCTTTATTGAATCTAGGCCCCCAGTTACTAAAGAACCATCCAAAGACCTGATCAAAACCGTTACCATACGAATCTTGATAATCAGGTAAAGATGCAATTTGGTTTGCAAAAGCAGATTGCGTCACAGAAACATCCATTTTCTTATTTCCGCTTCCGCTAGATCCCGTTTTGGTGGTAATTAGCACTACCCCATTACGCCCTTGCGTACCGTACAGCGTAGCGGCAGCAAGTCCTTTAAGGATACTAATTTCAGCAATATTGTTAGGGTCTAAATCTAAAAACCTGGAAGATCCATTATTCTGGCCATTTGCAAATTGAGCATTCGTTGCCAAATTATCATTCGGAGCTGAAACGTTTGTATTGGTATTAAATGGAACACCATCTACAATAAAAAGAGGCTGGTTATTACCTGTAAACGATTGGTAACCCCTGATAATGATATTAGTTCCAGATCCTGACATACCGCTTTGTTGAGTAATATTAACCCCAGAAGCCTTACTCCGTAAAGACCTAGCGATATCACCCTCTGTTCTATCTGCCACTTCATCAGAACTGATGGTACTGACGGCAAATCCCAAGGCTTCTTTATTTCTTTCTATACCTTGGGCAGTAACTACAACTTCTTGCAGTTCAGTAGCACCACTCATCAAAATATCAATAGTAGTTCGATTCCCGACTTCAATTTCCTGGGTTTCAAAACCAACGTAAGACACAACTAATACAGCATCATCAGATACTGATAATCTATAATTGCCATCCAAGTCAGTTTGAGTACCAGTGGTCGTACCTTTAATCAGTACATTCACACCAGGAAGAGCGTCACCAGCATCATCTGTGACCTTTCCTGAAACTGTTCTCTGCGCTATCAAAGTTGATAGTGCCAAAAAGAACATAATACTAAATAGTAAAATTTTCTTCATACTTACTTTTTTAGTTAACATTTAATTTTAAACGCAAATAAAACGGAATTTATTTAATTAACAAGATTTAACTCAAATTTATAATAAGAGTACGGTTTTTTAGTGTTGATTTTGGTTTAAAAGCTTGTTTTTGATCCATCGAGCAAATATTTTTTCTAAACAGCCTAGCATTTTGGTTGAAAATGAATCTAGCTTTGAGTAAGCTATTAAAAAAAGTTTATTAATGACTCTAAACGTTGAAAGTCTTAAAAAAACATGCTCACAGGTAAGACGGGACATCCTTAGAATGGTTCATGCTGTGAATTCTGGTCATCCAGGGGGGTCACTGGGGTGTACTGAGTACTTCGTTGTACTTTTCAATCATATAATGAAATACAGTACGAATTTTTCTATGGAGGGGAAAAAGGAGGATGTATTTTTTTTATCTAACGGTCACATATCTCCTGTTTTTTACAGCACTTTGGCTCGAGTAGGCTTTTTTGATGTCTCTGAGCTTGTAACTTTCAGAAAATTAAACTCTAGACTTCAAGGACACCCAGCTACAAAAGAGGGGTTACCCGGAATACGTATAGCGTCTGGTTCCTTAGGTCAAGGGCTATCCGTAGCCGTTGGTGTCGCCCTTGCTAAAAAGATAGACGGAGAAGACCAGAACGTCTATGTACTGATGGGTGATGGAGAACAACAAGAAGGACAAATTTGGGAATCAGCAATGTTTGCTGCCCATAATAAAGTAGATAATCTCATTGCTACAATTGATTACAACGGACAACAGATTGATGGTCCAACTGATCGGGTCAATTCACTGGGAGACCTAAAAGGGAAATATACATCTTTTGGATGGAAAGTTCTTGAATGTGACGGCAACAACCTTGAAGAATTAATTGGAACATTTGATGAGGCAAAAGGAAAGTGTGGAAAAGGAAGCCCTGTTATAATCCTCATGAAAACGGAAATGGGAAAGGGTGTTGATTTCATGGAAGGCACTCATAGATGGCATGGGGTAGCACCTGATGATGCACAACTTGAACTTGCTCTTAATCAATTGGAAGAAACACTGGGTGATTATTAATCTCACCAATCTGATCATTTAATGAATACAAAACTCACTTATGCGGATAAAAAAGATACTAGATCAGGGTTTGGAGATGGTCTTCTAAAAGTAGCGAAAACCAATGAAAAAATAGTTGGGCTTTGCGCTGATCTTACAGGTTCTCTAAAAATGGGAAGCTTCAAAAACGAATTTCCTGAGCGATTTTTTCAAGTTGGAATCGCTGAAGCCAACATGATGGGAATTGCTGCGGGGCTGGCTACCGCTGGTAAAATCCCATTTACTGGAACTTTTGCCAACTTTTCTACAAGTAGAGTTTATGATCAGCTTAGACAGTCAATATCGTACTCGGAAAAAAATGTAAAAGTTTGTGCCTCGCATGCTGGTCTTACACTTGGGGAAGATGGAGCCACGCATCAGGTATTGGAAGATATAGGGATGATGAAGATGCTACCCAACTTCACTGTAATCAACCCTTGCGACTACTATCAAACAAAAGCAGCCACCATCGCCGTGGCTGAGCATTATGGTCCAGTCTACCTCAGGTTTGGGCGACCTAGCTGGCCCATGTTTATGGAGAAGATGCCCTTTGAAATTGGAAAGGCGATCACCTTAATTGAAGGAACAGACGTTTCGATATTTGCGACTGGTCATTTGGTATGGACAGCAATTGAAGCAGAAGCGGTATTGGCCGAGCACGGGATTTCTGCAGAAGTCATTAACATTCATACTGTTAAACCATTGGACAAAGAAGCTATAATAAAATCTATTGTCAAAACAGGGTGCGCTGTGTCCGCAGAGGAACATCAGATGGCAGGTGGACTTGGTGAAAGCATTGCTCAAACCATTGTTAAAAATCACTTGGTGCCTCAAGAGTTAGTAGCTGTAGATGATCAATTCGGTGAGAGTGGAAAACCGATAGAACTTCTTCCTAAATACGGTCTTGGAATTGAGGATATTGTAAACATGGCGAAGAAAGCCATACAGCGAAAATCCTAAGATTTATTAGTTGAGGAAAAGGGGTTCGACTTAGAAGATGAAGTGTAGCTTTGCAAAGTGCCTTCACAAAGACAATTATTCCTTGATCATTTAGCCCCTACTTCGTCTACCCCTCTCCTTCTAGAAATTGAATCGGCAGAGGGAGTGTTCTTGACCGATGTTAAAGGAAAAAAGTACATTGATCTCATCTCAGGAATAGGCGTATCCACAGTTGGTCACAGACACCCAAACGTTGTAAAAGCGATAAAAAACCAGATAGATAAGCATCTGCATGTAATGGTGTATGGAGAGTTTGTACAAAGCCCTCAGGTAAATTTAGCCACTGCACTCACACAAACATTGCCTAATCATCTCAATGCCGTTTACCTTCTTAACTCGGGTAGCGAAGCAATAGAGGGAGCCATGAAGCTTGCCAAAAGGTTTACAGGCAGATCTGAATTTGTTGCATGTGAAAATGCATACCACGGATCTTCACATGGCGCACTGTCCCTATCAAATAGTGATGACTTTAAGCAAAACTATAGACCCCTGCTCCCCGGAATCACGCATTTAAAGTTTGGGTGCATGAAAAGCTTAAAGCACATCACCAACAAGACAGCTGCCTTTGTGGTTGAGACGGTTCAAGGTGAAGCGGGAGTAAACTATTCCTCCTCAGAATATTGGAGGGCAGCACGAAAGCAATGTGATGAAACAGGAACGCTGTTGCTATTAGACGAAATCCAATGCGGATTCGGTAGAACTGGAAAACTATGGGCTTTTGAACACTATGAAATAGCTCCAGACATATTAGTAATTGCAAAAGGAATGGGAGGCGGTATGCCTATTGGATGCTTTATAGCAAGCAGAGAAATGATGGAGGTTTTAAGCTCCAATCCCATTCTAGGTCATATTTCAACATTTGGAGGTCATCCAGTATCTTCAGCTGCCGCCCTTGCAGCATTAGAATGTATCCGTGAAGATCAACTACTAGTAGACGTAGCAAAAAAGGAACAGTTATTTAAAAATTATTTGAAGCATAAGGCCATAAAAGAGATCAGGAGTGTCGGTCTTATGATGGCGGTAGAATTTGAATCCTACGATATTCTCAAACCCATTATTGATCGAGCTATAGAATTAGGCATTATTACGGACTGGTTTCTATTTAATGATCGATCTATGCGCATTGCTCCACCCCTAACTATTCAGTCAGATGAAATAAAAATGGCCTGTATCAAGATTATTGAAGCCATCGATCATGTTATCCAATAAAAAAAGAATACCCAGTTTTGTATATTAACCATTCTTTATTAGGCCCATATGATTGAAAAAGTAAATGAAGCTGTAAGGTTTCTTCAAAAACAAGGTTATGAAAATCCAGAAGTTGGCATAATTCTGGGTACTGGTCTTGGAGGTTTAATAGAAGAAATAGAAATTGAAAAGGAAATCGTTTACTCCAATATCCCACATTTCCCTATTTCGAAAGTAGAGTTTCACGAAGGAAAGCTCATTTACGGATCCTTGGAGGATAAAAAAATTGTAGCGATGCAAGGTCGCTTTCACTACTATGAGGGTCACTCTATGGCACAAGTTGTATTTCCAGTGCGTGTAATGAGATCGTTGGGTATAAAAAAATTAATTGTTTCCAATGCTGCGGGCTGTATGAACTTAGCATGGAGAAAAGGCGAATTAATGATGGCTGATGATCATATCAACCTACAACCAGAAAATCCGCTAAGAGGGAATGAGGCGACTGCTTTTGGACAAATTTTTACAGATATGAGCCAACCATATGATCCAGAGATGAATGCCAAACTAAAAGAAATTGCCATTTCAAATAATATAACTCTTCACGAAGGGGTATATGCGTCGGTAAGTGGACCAAATCTGGAGACAAGAGCCGAATATCGATTTTTACTAAATATAGGAGCAGATGTAGTGGGTATGAGTACGGTGCCAGAAGTAATCGCTGCTAACCAAATGGGATTACCCGTTTCCTCTGTCTCTGTGCTAACAGACGAATGTGATCCTGATAATTTAGCACCCGTCAATATCGAGGAGATTATCAAGACCGCAAAAGAGGCGGAAAAAAAATTAATTGTCCTATTTAAAGAATTGCTGAAGGTGATCTAATGGATTATAGAGCTTGCGTGAATTTGGTTAAAGGGTGATTACTTCGAACTTTGATTTACGGCATAACGGAAGCTAACTCCTAAATTCAATTGATTCTTAAAGAATCTTTTTTTTACACTTTTTTACTCCTGAAACTACCAGAAGGAGTCGTACGGGATTGCCTTCATGAAAAAGCCAACCCTTTCAAATTATTGCTTACCCTCTTACCTACACGTTTTCTTCCTTTTAAGGCTATTTCAATTATATTTAAAAATAGCATTCTAAAAACTTATTTATAAACTATTCAAGAGTAATTATAACAGACTTATTCGCTAAATAAAATAAATAAAGGTGACGCTCTGTCTTTTTGTCAACCCTTAGACTTTAACCACATTGTATGAGAGACCATAGGTATAATATTAATTCCTAAAGGCATCCTAATGGTTGTCTAGAATAAATTTTATTTACTAAAATATTTAGTACTAATTTTACTTCATGTTTCAGGATAATTTTCCCTTGGCCGAACGTATGCGCCCCTCAAAGCTATCCGATCTGGTTGGTCAAGATCACTTAGCAGGGGAAAATGGCATTTTGAAAAAGACCATACAAGCGGGTCAGATACCTTCCATGATTTTATGGGGACCTCCTGGCACAGGTAAAACCACAATTGCCAATATTATTGCCAACGAAGTAAAAAGACCCTTCCATACACTTAGCGCCATCAGTTCAGGAGTAAAAGAGGTTAGGGAAGTAATCCAAATAGCCAGCAGAGGGAATAAAGCCATCCTCTTTATTGATGAGATTCATCGGTTTAACAAAGCTCAGCAAGATGCGCTTCTAGGTGCCGTAGAAAAAGGTGTAATCACGCTCATGGGTGCTACCACTGAAAACCCAAGTTTTGAAGTCAACTCCGCTCTCATCTCGCGTTCTCAAGTCTACACACTGAACACACTCACGAAAAAACACCTTCTTCAACTTCTGCAAAATGCAATAACGCAAGATGTAAATCTGAAAGAATTGATGATACATCTTCAAGAAACAGAAGCACTTTTTAATCTGTCGGGTGGCGACGGAAGGAAGCTGCTAAACCTATTCGAACTCGTGGTTAACAGTGAAGAGGAGGAAAAAAAGGTAATCACAAACCAAAAGGTAATCGAGGCAGCACAACGCAAAACGGTTCTTTACGATAAAAAAGGCGAAATGCACTATGACGTGATTTCTGCTTTCATCAAATCGATAAGAGGGAGTGATCCAAATGCGGCCGTTTACTACCTAGCTAGGATGATCGAGGGCGGTGAAGACGTGAAATTCATTGCAAGACGTCTGGTCATTTTAGCATCGGAAGACATCGGGAATGCGAACCCCACTGCACTTGTGATCGCCACCAGCACCTTTCAAGCCGTAAACCTAATTGGCTACCCTGAATCACGCATCATTCTTTCCCAATGTGTCACGTATCTGGCCTCTTCTCACAAAAGTAACGCAAGCTATGAAGCCATCGGAAAAGCACAATCGCTTGTCCAAAAAACAGGTGATCTACCTGTCCCTATGGCACTGCGAAATGCTCTAACAAAAATGATGAAAGAACAAGGCTATGGCAAAGGCTATCAATATGCGCATGACCACCGTGGGAATTTCGTTGAAATGGAGTTTCTTCCCACAGAAATTGAAAATACGAAACTTTACAATCCAGAAAAAAATGTACGAGAGGAAGAACTCCGAAAGTTCTTAAAGAAAAGGTGGAAGCAAAAGTATGGATATTGACCATAGATCGAAGCAGCAAGGTAGCTCACTAAAATTAGGTAAGGTATATTGAACATACTATACCGGAAGGCCCTGAAATACTTAAAAAGGATAGACAGGTAGAGATAGATGGAGGAGTCCCAATCCGAGATTTAAATCCAAATGTAACGATTCATGAACTCGTGATATTTATTATCGAACTGAAGTAAAAAGATCATAACAAACACTAATATACGATTCGATCGAATTAACCTTGCCTTATTAAACCTGATTATTCAGCATCACAGGCATTATTAACATGAGAATGTCTTCTTCATCGTCCTTTTCATTGGGCGTAATAATTCCAGCTTTATTTGGTGCACTTAGCCTTAGAGTAATCTCATCAGAGTTGATATTACTTAGCATTTCTACTAAGAATTTAGCATTGAAACCAATTTCAAGATCTTCTCCATCATGCTCGCAAGCAAGTCTTTCATTTGCTTCATTTGAGAAATCCAAGTCTTCTGCTGAAACCATTAGTTCGCTTCCGGTGATTTTCAATCTTACCTGGTGGGTAGTTTTGTTAGCATAGATTGCAATTCGTTTAAGTGAACTTAGAAACTCTTCGTTCTTAATCACAACCATATTATTGTTGTCAAGAGGAATCACATTCTCATAGTCTGGAAATCGCTCGTCAACAAGCCGACAAATCATTTTTACCTGATTGAAGTTAAAAAACGCATTTGAAATATTGAATTCAATGTTTACATTGGTAGCTTCAGATGGCAGTGTCGCTTTTAGCAGGGTAAGGGCTTTCCGAGGAATGATCATATTGTGACTCATGTCTGACGCCACATCCACTCTTCTATATCGGATTAATCGATGGCTATCCGTGGCGACAAAGGTTGCATTGGTATCTTCTAGCTTCAGGTACACACCTGTCATAGCTGGTCTTAACTCATCGTTTGACGTTGCAAAAATGGTATTATTAATGGCACGTGCTAAGATATCGGTAGACATGTTAACCGCATACCCATCAGAAACAGTCGGGATTTTAGGAAAGTCGGTGGCATTCTCTCCGGCCAACTTGTAGCGGCCGTTATCCGAATTAATTTCGATACTGTAAGTATTACTATCGATTGAAAACGTAACGGGTTGTTCTGGGAGGTTTCGTAATGTATCCAAAAGTATTTTGGCAGGTATGGCAATGCTTCCATCTTCCTTTGCTTCCACCTGAAGTTCGGTAATCATGCTCGTTTGAAGATCGGAAGCAGTCACAGTTAGATTACCATCGGTTATCTCGAACAGGAAATTTTCTAAAATTGGTACCACAGGATTAGTGGTGATCACTCCACTAATTGCAGAGAGTTGCTTTAATAAGTATGCCGAAGAAACGATAAATTTCATAATAAAATCAAAACTTAATAGGATGAGATTAAACTTTAATAAGCGTAAAATTAATCATAAAATGAGAGATGGATATTTGCTAATTTCAGAGAAAATTACGTATAGAAGGGAGCATCATTTCTACTCTTTTTTCATCAATGACTGCCATTTTTTCACCTAATGTAACGAAATGATAGTGATCTTCAGAAAGTTTGTGGTATATTTTAAAAACCAACCGCTCTTCCAAATTAATATCATCAATCTGGAGGATCGCTTGTGGTGCTGTATGAATCAAACTATCAAAATTTGAAAACCTGCCCTTAGATATGATCTCATTTACCTGAAAATCTGCAAACTGATTTAGAAAATCTACCACCGCAGCACTATCCCGCACAGGTTGACTATTGACTAGAAAAAAATTCTTATCAAAAACTAAAGAAAAATCATCCCCTATTTGATTTACTACCGAAAGGTACTGAATAGTGCGCCAACTTCCATCATAAACCAATCGATCTTGCCACTGATCGGGGTGCAACTCGAACACTTGAGATACATTATCCCTGTATCCAGGAACTGAAACCTCAGATACTTGACCTTCGTAAATGAAGTAGGTCTTGGTTTGTGTGGGGTTCATCGCATATTTAAAGGTGATCGCATCATTCCCGGAGATCAATTTAATTTCCCCTTGTGTAACCCCTTCCCAATTTTCAATCTTTCGGGTAATCTCTACTCTATCCAAAATTGAAATCAAGTTGCTGACAAATCCGTGGTCGGCACGTAAACTATCGTTCAGCATCCACCCTTTTGGAGTGTTTCGGAGGTTTACTTCATACTGGTTTAAGATCCGGATTTGATCGATTTCTTCAAGAACAAATGCCATCAAAAATCGACGATTTTGATTGGACTCTCCTCTAAAACCTGACCCATAGAAAAATAGAAGATTAGCGACCAAAAGAACCAATATGATGATTGGGTAAAAAATTGTCTTTTTCATTCTGAAGAAAATTTTTTATTCCTCAAATACCATCTTATAAGACCAAAAAGCAACACTAACACAATTGGGATAAGTAAATTGATTACCTGCCATTTCGTTCGCTCATTCTTAATTTTGACCCGATCCAACGGACGAATCTTTACTTCTCTAGACCGTGCCTCGATCAAGCCTGATTCATCCATCACATAATCCAGCAGGTTCAACAAAAAATCTTTATTCGCATAGGTTGTATTACTAAATGGTTCTACTCCTAAACCAAGAGGCTGATTCGTTTCTGGATTAATTTCATTCCGAACTATGTCCCCATCGCCAACCACCACGACGCAAGCAGGTATCCCTTTTTCCATAAATTCTGCCCTCTCGAACCCTTTTGGGATAAGCCTGTTATGGTAGAGTGACCTAAAATGACCTTCCAATAAATATCCGATTGTCTTCTGACCGTCATTGAAATGCTCTGAAATCAAATCGTCTCTTAAGTCGTTAAATGCAACTCTCACAGGCGGACCAAGCAACTTAGTATATTCACTCGTGGTAATGAGAGGAGTCTTCTTTATTCCCTCTGCCTTTACTGTATCGATTTCAGAAATAAACTTTCCTAGGATAGCATCAAGGTTTCGAACCGACGGATGTTTGGAGAAATGGGTCAATACTGGGGAAAATGGCCAGGGAATCATTTGTATCTGAGGCTGATTGCCAATGTTCCCTGTGACTATCGGAAATTGTCCGCTATTTATATCTAAAATATAGTTCTGGTTTACTCTGACTCCATACCGGAATAGCATGTCCGTAAGGTTAAGTTCTCTTGGAATTGCTACTGTCCCTTCTCCAAAAATGCTATCAAGGCTTGGCAAGCTCAAAGCATCAATAAAGAAAAGCAGATTACCTCCACGCATTAAATATTGATCAAGCAGGTATTTTTCATTTTCAGTAAAAGCTTTACTAGGCTTTGCAATCACCACAGCATCATAGCCTACCAACTCTCTTTTGTCTGCTAATTCTACCTTAAAAAGGTCGTACTTTGAAAGGACGGTACTGCAAAACCCTGCAATACTCAATGAATCAGGTGAACCGTGTCCTTGGACATAGGCGACTTTCTTTTTACCATTATTTTGAAGCTGGGCTATTCCTGATGCTAATTGGTACTCCAACCCCTCAATAGCTTGATTTAGTTGTTCTTCTGGGCCTGAGGCACGATTGCCTTTCAAAAGGTTGAGGGGTAGCTCTTTCACACCGTGCATCACAAGTGCTCCTGGAAAAATGAGTTTTTCCATTCGATCCCCTTCTGCATTTTGATATGTCAAATTAGTTGGCTCAATGCCCTTCTCCATAAGTGATTGATAAAACTGACTCCTTGCCTGCATATTTTTTGCTAGACCTGGGTCAGTAAATTTAAAGTCAACTTTATTGTCGCTCTCTATCACAAACTGGTGTAGCATCTCTTTGATAGCGGATTGAAAACGCTCAAAGTTACTTGGCAATTCCCCAGCCAAATAAACCTCAAAGAACACGTCAGTATCCAATTCACTTAGAAGTGTCTTCGTCGCCTTAGAAATGGTGTACCGCTTTTCCTCTGTAAGGTCAAAACGAATATTAAAAAGACTGGTAATTTGAAGAGCTAGCCAAATAGACAAAACCAAAATCACAGACTCTAGGATGATATATAACTTGACAGGCTTCACGCTTTTTGAAGTTTTAAAACGATTCGCGTGAAATGGAGAAAAAGCATCATCATACAAAGAAAGTACACCACATCTCGTAGATCAATTAAACCTTTGCTTAACGATTGATAATGACTAAGAATACCGATTTGGCTAATCAGATAAGAACTTTTAGACCAAATATTAATGCCTGCAATTGCATCGAACCCTGCATATAAAACGAAAGAAAGAAAAGCAGCCATAATGAAGGCCACAATCTGATTGCCTGAAAGTGCCGAGGATAAAATCCCTATGGTGGTAAAAGTACCACCAAGCAAGACCAAGCCGATATAAGAACCCATTATACTCGCAGAATCCAGATTGCCTGTAGGGTTTCCCAGATAGGAAATTGAAAAATAGTAAATAAACGTGGGTATTATGGAAAAAATCACCAACAAAAACCCTGCTAAAAACTTCCCGATTATGATGTCTAAATCGCTAAAAGGAAGCGTGTAAAGCAATTCAATGGTGCCTGCTCGCTTTTCTTCTGCGAACGACTTCATGGTAATGGCAGGAATCAAAAACATAAATACATAGGGACCTACGCCGAAGAGGGAATCCAAACTTGCGTATCCATAGTCCAGAACATTCGTATCAGGAAAAACCCAGGTTAGCAAGCCGATACCAGTCAAAAAGATACTAATTACCACATAAGCAATCAGCGAGTTCAGAAATTCATTGATTTCTTTCCGGAGTATTGTTATCATGCCTCTTTCGTTAGTTGTTGAAAAATAACTTCGAGCGATTGTTCTTGCTTTGAGATATTTACCAGAGGTAACTCTTCTTCTACCACAATCTTCATAATATCCTTTCTTGGATCACCACTTCCTTTACTTATTGAATAAGTAAGCGACTCTACTTTCTGTACTTGAAATGATTTAAAAAACGATAACTCAATTTCATGCTCAAAAGTCACTTTATAAGCGATAACATCCGACTGCCCAGAAGCTTTTAAATGATCTACCCGATCATTTGCTACAATCTTGCCCTTGTTGATGATGACTACTTCATCGCATAACGCCTCTACCTCTTGCATAATGTGAGTGGATAAAATCACGGTTTTGTCTTCACTAACATGTTTTATTACTTTTCTGATTTCCACCAACTGATTGGGGTCTAAACCCGTTGTTGGCTCATCCAAAATCAATACTTCAGGATCATGGATTAAGGCCTGTGCTAGCCCAACTCGTTGGCGATAACCTTTAGAAAGAGCACGGATTTTCTTTCTTTGTTCATGCGTTAGTCCAACTAAGTCAATAACCTTTTCAACTTTCCCTTTAATCTTTTTTAGCTTATAAGCTGCTCCAATAAATACCAAGTATTCCTTCACATACATATCCAAGTAGAGAGGATTATGTTCGGGAAGGTATCCCGTCATTCCCTTGACTTTCAGAGGGCTTTTCAATACGTCTACCCCCGATACATAAACGGTACCTGCCGATGGTGGTATAAACCCAGTAGCAATCTTCATTGTAGTAGACTTACCAGCTCCATTTGGACCTAAAAATCCCGTAATTTTACCTTTCTCTGCGCTAAATGAAATATTGTTAAGTGCGCTTTGAGAAAAATATTTCTTAGTAAGGTTCTCTACAATTATAGACATGTGAAACTAATGTGCCCGATTCTAGTTTTGAATATGTTTGTATCAGCAAAACAACCAAAATGTGTTTTCGAAGCAAATATTTCCATCTAATTGCAGAACTACAATTTTGATTGCGTAAAAAATAGTATGATCGTTATCATAAGCGGAACTAATCGGAAAAATTCTAATTCTTACAAAGTATCGCTTCAATATCAGCAAATCTTGAAGGCAAAAGAACAAGAATCTACTGTCGTTGATTTAGAAAAATTGCCTGAGAACTTTTTAACAACAGCATTTTACGAAAAGATAGGTCAAAATAAATCTTTTACGCCGACTATGGTGCTTATGAAGGAAGCCAAAAAGTTTGTCTTCATTGTTCCTGAATATAACGGATCTTTTCCAGGTGTACTTAAGCTTTTTATCGATGCGCTGGAATTTCCTGAAACCTTAACTGGGAAAAAATGTGCTTTAGTTGGTCTGTCTTCTGGAGTACAAGGAAGCACCCTTGCTATGAGCCATCTAACCGATATATTTAATTACTTGGGTATGCATGTGTTGGCTCAAAAGCCAAAACTCATGAGCATTAATGATCGAATGGAGAATGGAGAGGTAAAAGATGACCTTGGCAATCAATTGCTAAATGAGCAAGCTGATGCACTAATTCGCTTCTAAAATACTCTCGTCTTTTGGCATAATAGGTTTCAGACTCCCTACTTGCATCGCTCACCATCCATAGCGGCAGCTACTATGCCGCCGGCAAAACCGCCAACGCCTAGTACTTGCCCCTCTCCGTTTTAATTCCCTTTAATGTGTCCTCTTCAATGATGAATTCCGTCATCTTGGTATTAATATGAACCTTCCCTCCAGCCATTGTGATAGTTTTTAGCAGTGCCGTAACCAGCTGTGGAATCTTATGAGTATCTATATGAGGATGCGCTTCAAATAAAACTTCTGGAGCAGCTCCATGCGCAACAAGTATCTCGAATATTCGTCTTACACTACCTCGCTTCTTAGCCCATGAATAAAGTTTACCATCTGAATACGACCAACACCCCCCTCTTTAAAATATTAATTGCTATCCAGATTTTCAACATGTTCTTTGTTAATAGTCACAAAGTTTTTCCTTCATACTTGCACATCCTTCCCTAGATTCAGCATTATCGGTTTCAATCCTCCTTCAATCGCTTTTAATGCGGCAAAAAATCTTAGCAGAACCTACCCACACTATAATAATAGATTCTGGATGCCTAACATCGTATTCACTACTAACATACTCTACATATGAAACAGTGGGAGGCGTGTCATTTACTTCAACTTTAAGGTTGATTTTTATTTGTTTCTGACATACGCCGACCGATCTCCGTTGAATTTTAAGGTACTGCTTTGGCTTCTTTTTTCCAGCATTAATAAAGTATTGATCTAAAACTTCTAGAGAAACTACCATGTCATAAACGACCATCGCACAAAAATAGTCTTGAGCCATTTTTATTCATTTAGATGAATGGAAATGAAAAAGTGCCTCTTGACAACATTAAAGAAATGAATATGAGCCATTTCTCCTATTGAATGGTAAATTATTTTTTGAAAAAATAAAACAAAGAACTTTTCATCTTAATGAACGGATATTTTTGTGAAGTTGGGGAAGGTGTAATTACTGTATCTCCTCCAAAGAATGATAAAGAATGCCAAATTATACCCCTTGAAAATAACACCAGCACTTATCAAGAGAAGCTAAATCAACTATAACCAAAAGTTAGAAGATCGACTGCAAGAAGGGTACATGGATTTTTACCTAGCAGCAAAATATTTCTTGTCTTGGTCATTGATTTTACCATTACAGAACCCAAAGTGATGGATTATAAAAGAGGTTATATTTTTGATCGGAATCGTATTAGTCTTCTTAACGGTACTAACGTCAGATAAGGTAAGTGCCTGCAAATGATCGAGAGCGATACTTTGAATCTAAACTACGTATTCGATTCCCGTCCAAATTGCAAGATCAGATGCAAGGCATACTTGCTCCCTTGGTATGATATCTTGCATGATAATATGCTGAAAAAATAGTCGGTAGTGATTTACAGATAAAGTACTGGCTATTGACTAATTTCTATCTTTTAGCCAGTGTTAAGGAATGAATGCATATCTAATATTAAATTTCTATATGCTTCCTAATCAATGTTCACAACCTCATTATTGGCGGCGAAATGTGGTTTTAAGAGTGAGCATTAAACAAAAGAGAATATTATCATTTAATTGATTTCAATTTCATTTGGCATTCTAGCCTGCAACCCCTTCAATTCATTTAGTTTCCTCATCTGCTTGGCAACAGGCTCAAGTTCTATTCCTAAAATAGAAGACTTTATCTTGGCATTCATCTTTTCAATAAACTGCTCGATGAATTGCTTCTCTTCAGGATAAAAGACCACCGAGTAGTCGTCTTCAATATTTGCAGCCTCCACAGCCAACTGCAAAGCCTTATCAAACCCTCCGAGTTGGTCTACCAACCCATTTTTTAACGCTTGTTTTCCTGACCACACACGACCACCTGCTACTGCTTTTAGTTCCTGCAAACTCATATTGCGCGCATCAGAAGCTTTTTGTGTGAAAACTTCATACCCTTCGTCCACAACACGTTGAAAAATAGCTCGCTCGCTATCTCTGAGAGGACGTGTAACGGTATAGATATCAGAGTACTCTCCAGTCTTTACTACATCGTGTGTAATACCAATTTTATCTTCTAAAAACTCCGAAAGGTTGAACCACATACCAAATATACCGATAGAACCTGTGATGGTATTGGGCTGAGCAACAATGGTATCGGCTGGCATCGAAATGTAGTACCCACCAGAAGCGGCGGCCGTAGACATGGAGGCAATAATCGGTTTCTTCCCTTTTGTAAGCATAAGCTCTCTCCAGATAATCTCTGAAGCCGTCATGCTACCCCCACCAGAGTTGACTCTCAGCACGATTGCTTTCACGCGATCATTTTCTCTAGCCTTTCGTATTTCTTCTGCAAAGACCTCACCCACTATACCATCGTCTCCACTCATTACAATATCACCTTCTGCCACGATTACCGCAACACGATTTTGAGAATATTCTACTTCAGATGTCAAAGCTTGGGCGTATCGATTTATTTTCAATAGGTTCAGATCATCATCGTTTTCAACTCCCAACCTTTTTTTCATGATGGTTTTCAACTCATCTTCGTAACCTATTTTATGAATTAGTCCGTGATCAACCGCATCTTTTGGTAAACTTACCTTCATCAGGCTAGAAATTTCAGCTAGTTCTTCTTTTGGTTTTCCAATAGTCTCTGATACATTTTCTAAGTATAACCCGTAGATACTTTCGAGAAGTTCTGAGTATTGCAAACGGTTTTCTTCGCTTAAATCTTTTCTAATGTATGGCTCTACAAAACTTTTGAACTCACCCACCCGAAAGATTTCTGGTTGAATATCCAATTTATCTAACATTCCTTTGAAAAAAGTGACATTCACACCCAGACCATTAAACTCCAATGCGCCGGTTGGGTTAATAAAAAGGCTATCCGCAACGGATGAAACATAATAATCAGATTCGCTAACGTATTCTCCATAAGCGTAGATGAATTTTCCAGAGGATTTAAAATAGTTTAGCGCATCTCTAATCTCTTGCAGGGCTGCATAGCCACCAGACAAGTACATGGGCTCAAGGTAAATACCCTGAACGCGATCATCATCCTTTGCCTTCTTTATGGCAGAAATAATACTCAGTAAACTGTAGCTTGGAGGCATGTCAGATAAAGCTGAAAAGAATGGTTCTTCAATAGCCTTTTCCTCTAAAATACCACGCATCGGGAAATAGAGGATTGTATTATCGCTGATGTGCGGTTCCTCCTCTTTCGAGGCACTAGCTATCACTGCTAAAAGAATAAAAAAACCTATTATGCTAAAAACCAATAATCCAACAAATGTTGCGAGCAGATTACGTAAGAATGCCATAAGAATATTTTCTATCTGATTTATTTGTAATTAAACTCGTAAAATTAAAGATAAGTTTCGTGAATATAAATTTAGAATCATGAATGGGATATTTTTTTTGATGGGGAGTAATGTAGGCAATAGGCTGAAAAACTTAAGAGATGCTGAATCTAAGTTGATCAAAAAAGGGATTCAAATAGTAGAAGAATCCAGCATTTATGAGACAGAGCCTTGGGGAAAATCTGATCAGGAATGGTTCCTAAATGTGGTGGTTCAGATAGAAACCTCCGAATCTCCTCAGGAACTTCTTCAAACTATTCTATGCATAGAGGAAGAAATTGGTAGAGTTCGAGAGGAAAAGTGGGGTGCAAGAATTATCGATATAGATATTCTTTACTTTTATAATCAAGTAGTGACGACTAAGAACCTAAAAATTCCTCATGACGGAATTCCAATACGTAAATTTACTTTAGTCCCCCTTGTAGAAATGCAACCTTTCGAAAAACACCCTGTATCCAACAAATCTCAAACTGAAATGCTAGCAGAATGTACTGATCTCTTAGATTGCAGACTCACGGACTATAAACTTTAGATGGGAATCATAGAAGTTGTTTTATTAATTGGAGCTGGATTATTTGCTGGGTTTATCAATACCATAGCTGGTGGCGGTTCTTTGCTCACGTTGCCCTTGCTTATTTTTTTGGGGCTGCCATCATCAGAGGCGAATGCTTCTAATCGAGTTGGAATATTTATGCAGAATATTTTTTCTGTTGCTGGTTTTAAAAGTAAGGGAGTTGCTGCGTTTCCGTTTGCCATTTACGTTGCTATTCCTGCCACAATTGGGGCAGTAATTGGCTCACAAATAGCAATAGATATTCGTGATGAACTTTTTAACCGAATTCTGGCAGTTGTTATGGTCGTCGTTATGGTTGTTACAACAATCAAACCCAACCTAAAGTCGGACATTGAGAAAGAAATGAAGGAAGGTAAAATATGGCTGAATATGATAGCCTTCTTCTTTGTAGGGCTTTATGGTGGATTTATTCAGGCAGGTATAGGGTTTTTAATGATTGCGATTTTAACACTGTTAAATGGTTTTGGGATGGTCAAAACCAATAGTATCAAAGTCTTTGTGGCATTTACTTATACCATTGCTGCTCTTGTTATTTTTCAGATTAATGGGAAAATTAGATGGGAATATGGATTAACCCTTGCCGTTGGTACCGCTACAGGAGGATGGATTGCCAGCCGTTGGTCGGTCGAAAAAAGTGATCGATTGATTCGTATAATACTAATGATAATGGTTCTGGGACTTTCCATTAAACTATGGTTTTTTAATTGAAAAAATGGGTGTCATAATAAAGCAAAGTTTTTGGGGTACCATAATCTCCTACCTTGGGGTTGCCATTGCTTATATCAATACACTTTACTTTCGGGCTGAGTATTTAACGTTGGAGCAGATTGGGCATTTTACACTCATTACTGCACATGCCATGATGATATCACCCATTTCTGCTTTGGGTTCGGCTAGCTCTTATATAAAGTTCTTCCCATCATTCAAAAAGAGGGAACAAAACAAGCTTTTTAGTTTTCTGTTCTTTGTCTGCCTCGTGGGCATTGCGTTTATATGGGTTATTGGCTACTTCTTCAAAGATTCCATTGCGTCAAGGTATTTGGCTCAGATACCCGAATATATGATATATATAATAATTATTTGCATAATTATATTTTCCAACGGTCTTTTTGAACTTTTTTTTTCCTATAGCAGAAGCATTATGAAGGTAATTTTTCCTTCCTTTTTGAGAGAAATTTATTTGAGGATAGGTTCAATTTTTTTGATTATTGGATATGTTCTCTCCTGGTGGAGTTTTAACAATGCGATCAACGGTCTCGGGATCGTATACTTTACTGCATTACTTTTGCTGTATTTTTGGTTGGCATTGTTTCACAAGTTTCGGTTTGATTTTGGTTTTAAAAAATTGGTAAAAGCTTGGGGATGGAAAATCTTTCAATTCAGTGGGTTTTCAATGTTATTTGCTGGAAGTTTTGCGCTTTACAATAATGCTACTTTTGATCAAATAACGGCGTATATCGGTCCAGAGGCAATGGGTATTTTCCAAACCTGTTTTTTTATCGCAATAATTATTGAGATGCCCAGAAGAAACATGTCAAAGGTGGTCACACCGATTATTTCCACCGACATGAAGAGAAATAACATTTCGAACCTCAGAAGTATTTACATCCGAAGTTCAATAACGATGTCGGTAATTGGTGGCTTATTGTTTATCGGAATTATAACCAATATCGAAGACCTTTTCGAATTTATCCCTAAAGGTGAAATGTTTCGAGAAGGTTACTGGGTCGTTATTTTCATTTGCGTTGCCAAGCTCATATCTATCTTATCGAGCTTCTCTGGGGAAGTAATAAATTTTTCTCCACGGTATAAATACAACCTCATGCTTCAGGGTTTAGCCGCTTTCTTACTGATTGCAATCAACTATTTTCTTATTCCGATCTATGGAATTAATGGTGCTGCTCTTGCATTTCTAATCGCCACTTTTTTGCACAACCTACTCAAAGTTTTATATGTGTATTACCACTATGGGTTGCTCCCTTTCAATAAATCTCTCTTGTACCTTCTTGGCATCAGCATTATCACCCTATTGCTTGCTTTGGTATTCAACCCTTCTTGTCATCCAGTTCTAAGAATCGGGATGCGGTCTATAATTACGGGCGCGGCTTTCATTTCACTTGTCTATTTTTTTAAGATTTCAACCGATATAAATAACCTGATTGACAAAGTACTTAAAGTAAAGGCTGATTAGTCAATGTGAAGTGACCCCCTTGCATACCCGTCGTACCTCCTTTTTGATAGTTCTGGATAGATGGGAAGAGAAACAATTTTATGGCATAGCTTGGCTAAGACTTGAAAGTCACTCTTTTTATATTAGTAATAGTAATGGCAGATGGAATAATCAAACAGTATTATCCTTTATCTACTCTAATCAGACATTTTCCGACTAGCGGTAATTTTTTAAAACGTTAGAATCGTGCGGTGCATCGTCCAATTCAGAGGTTAAATCTTGCCCCGCCCCATGCTCATAATACTTGTCATCTCGCCACAGTCGTGAATGGAATTCATCATAGATATACCCTTTATGAGCTACCCAAATTTCTTCCCGACCTTGACCATTTCGCAGTGCGAGTTGT
This sequence comes from uncultured Ekhidna sp., assembly GCA_964289745.1. Lineage (GTDB taxonomy): Bacteria > Bacteroidota > Bacteroidia > Cytophagales > Cyclobacteriaceae > Ekhidna. The sequence goes on along the minus strand of CAXYMM010000002.1, from coordinate 35,902 downwards.
TGGCGTGAATATTCTTTCATTGAAGTTTTACAATAGAGATACCAGCACCGCCCCTATCTGCATGTTCATCTTCGATACCAGAGATTCTGGGATGGTCTTTCGATATATTGCGCACAACCTCTCTTAACACACCGTGTCCTTTTCCATGTAAAATTCTTACCACATCAGCACCAACTAGGAGCGCCTCATCAAGGTAAGATTCCACTTTGTTTTTAGCCTCTTCAGCTCGCATACCGATAATGCTAAGTTCATGATTAAAGTTTGCCATCTTACTGCTGACATCTATGCCAAGTTTTTTCGCTTTCCTTTGATAACCAATCTTCGGAGTATAGTTAACTTTTAATAGTTTATTCATCGATATGATGGATTTGAGGGTTCCAAAAAGAACTTCTACTTGCTTACCATTTATTTTCTCAATCGTGCCAACCGTATCTTGTCCTTCTAACGCGACCTCATCACCTACTTTTAATAATTGTTTTTTAAAGGGCATCTTTTCTGACAGTCGGTCTTTCTTTTCTTCCAATATTTTTCTGGCGATAATAGTTGGCTTCTTGGCGGCCTTGCTTTCTTGTATTACCCGTATTACCCGTTCTACATCTTGGTTGGCTTGCTCCAAAATCTGTTTTGCACTTCTCTTGGCATCTTTAAGAACTTTACTACTATCTTCTTTGAGCATTTTTCGTAAATCTTCATAGTCTTTGCGTATTTTAAAAAGGTCACCTTTCTCTCGATCTAGCTGTTTATGAAGCTTATCGTATTTTCCTTTTTCTTTCTCAAGTTGACTAAGTAGCTGGTCATAGTCAACATGAGATTTCCCAATGGTCTTTCTAGCCCGACTGATAATTTCCTTTGGCAATCCAATTTTACCCGCTATCTCAAAAGCAAAAGAACTGCCCGGTTTCCCAACTTCTAGCTCGAAGAGTGGCTCCAAAGCCTCTTGATCATATTTCATGGCACCGTTGATCAACCCCTGTACCTCATCCCCTATCTTCTTTAAATTTTGATAATGAGTAGTCACGATGCCAACCGATTTTCTTTTGTTGAGGTCTTGTAGTACTGCCTCAGCGATGGCTCCACCAAACTGAGGTTCTGTTCCTTTCCCAAACTCATCAATCAGGAATAGTGAATTTTTACCCGCTTCGGTCAAGAAATACTTTATGGAAGTGAGGTGTGAACTATATGTACTCAAATCATCCTCAATAGACTGGGTGTCGCCAATATCAATAAATAAAGAAGCGAAAATCCCCATTGTACTCTCCTCATTTACTGGCACGGGCAGTCCGCACTGAATCATAAATTGCAAAAGACCTACCGTTTTGAGAGCCACTGACTTTCCTCCTGCGTTTGGTCCCGAAATAATTAAAATTCTATTTTGTGTATCCAGCTTAAGGTAAAGTGGAATGATCGGTTTCTGAGATTTTTTGTGAGAAAGAAATAATAGCGGATGCCTCGCATTGATTATGTCGAATGAAGGTCTCTTTGCGAGTTTAGGTACGCTGGAATCCAAAAGGTCTTGGAGTTTCACCTTGGCATATATAAAGTCCAACTTTTCGATTAAATCCGCTCCTTTAATCAAATCGGACATATTTGTTCTAATACGATCAGAAAGTGCGATTAAAATTTTAACGATCTCTCTCCGCTCCTGATACTTAAGCTCCTGAACATGATTATTCAGTTCCAAAACCTCGCCAGGTTCGAGAAATATCGTTTGCCCTGTTGCCGATTCATCGTGAACAAATCCAGGTATCCGCCTTTTATGTTCGGATTTTATAGGTATAACAAGTCTACCATCCCGTATAGTCAGTGTGCTATCTCCTTCTGTCAGATCATCTGTTTTCGCTTTTTTCAGTATTTTTTGAATGGTCGACCGTACTGCACGTTCACTTTTTGAAATATTTATGCGGATTTCTGATAACGCTGTTGAAGCTGAATCTTTTACCTCCCCGCGCTCATCAATAGCCCGATCAATATTCGGAATGAGTGTTTGATCCAAATCAATGCGCTCTGCCAAGCTGAAAAGATTTGGATAGCTGGCACTATGTTCCTGAAAAAAAAGCGACCAAGTAGAAACTGCATAAATTCCCTTTTTTAATTCAAGAAAGTCCTTAGGGTCCAAGAAGGAGCTGGGCACTTTAATCTGAAAAAGGTACTCATCGAAATCCACAAATTCAAAGGGTATATTGTGGTGGGCATTGCTTCGTAGCTGCGACATCTCAACAACCTGTGCAAGCCATTTCTGGATCACCTCATATTTTGAAATTGGCTTCATCCTTTGAGCCAAAGTAGCTCCACGATTGCTTTGACAAAAGCCTGTTAACAAACGTCTAATTTGATCAAACCCAATCTTCTCCTCAATATCCTCAGGATATACTTTCACTAATTTGACGTTTTTTCAATTTGCAGTAAACTATCCACTACCGCCTCATAGATTTTTACAAATTCACTTGTGTTTTCGAGATAGTAATTATAACTAATTTCATATTGTGTTTTGCTAACTCCCAATGAATCAAAAAGCAATTCTTCAAAATGATTGTAGACATATTGTGCCGAGTCTTTATGATCCAACTTCAGGAATCCAACTTTTGCTTCTAAAAGGTGAACCTCCGAAAGAATTTTGATCATTTTTGGGGGTTCTATCAAATTATCAGGCTTCTTCTTCTGCCCACAAGAAACAAGTATTATAAGAATGGCTAAAAAAAAGTATTTCAAATCAGGCTAAAACTTTATGAGATTATAATTTTGAAACTTGAATGATAATATGAATGAACAAAGATCATGCAAGTAATGAAATAATCAATAGAATCATTTTTAATGCCCATTGATCTAGAGAAATTAGAATGAAAGAAATTCTTAAAAAACTAAGGAGATACGAAGTGCGAATCCGAAAAGCAATCAACTCGCAAATGCAAGGAGATTTTCATTCCATTTTTAAGGGTTCAGGGCTTGAGTTTGATGATGTGAGGCCCTACCAATGGGGAGATGATGTACGAAATATAGATTGGCGTGTAACGGCAAAGGGTCACGGTACTTTCATGAAAACCTTCATAGAGGAGAAGGAACAAACGGTCTTTTTCCTTCTGGATGTCTCCGCTTCTCAAGAAATTGGTAAAGACAAAAAACAAAAAATTGATCTAACAAAAGAGGTGACTGGCGTTCTTAGCCTTGCGGCAATAAAGGAAAGCAGCAAAGTAGGCGTGCTTTTTTTTTCTGATCAGGTAGAGGGGTATGTGAAACTAGGCAAAGGCATGAAACATGCCTATGAGATCATCGATAAAGTATTCTCCCTGAAGCCAAAATCAAAAAAAACAAACCTAGATGCCGCCATTAAGTACACACTCAACCTTCTCAATCGTAAGTCCATAATATTTGTGATGTCAGATTTTATCGATGAAAATTTCACACATTCGCTAAGGGGCTTGGCAAGAAAACACGATCTGATCGTAGTTCATGTTTCGGATAAGAGTGAGACGGTCATCCCTCAACTTGGTATTGTTCCTTTACTGGAAAAAGAATCTGGAAAAACGATTTGGATGAATACTTCTTCGGAAGGTTTTAAAAAAATGTACGAAAAAACCTACGGGAGCAAAAAAGAATCGTTAGCAGATTTTTGTAGAAGAAACGATGTAAACTATGTTTCCATTGGCACGGAAGATGAATACGTTCCAGAACTCATTAGATTGTTTAGGCACAGAAACAGAGGCAATGCACGCAGGACACGTTAGAAATAGTTTATTGATCACCATCGCTCTCCTCTCTTTTCGAGTATTCTCGCAAGAAATAAAGGTAGAAGGTGGGTTTGTTCAAGATAGCCTGATAATAGGTGAATACATTGATTTTTGGATAACCGCAGAATACCCTCCAGAAATGGAGATGATTTTTCCAGATAGTAATGCGAATTTTGGGTCTTTCGAGTGGACGAGCACAGAATATTTTCCCTCAAAACTTATCGGATCGAAGGCATTTGATAGCACCATATATACTGTACAGTCGTTCGAAGTTGACGCAGTCCAATACCTTGCATTAGATGCCTTTATATTAAAGGGCACTGACTCTATACCTTTCAAAGTACCCTTAGATTCGATCTACCTAGCAGAGTTAGCCCCAGTAGTGACCGACACCACAAGCTTAAAAGAAAACCTAAATTATCAAGCAGTTGGTCAACAGTTCAACTATCCCCTTTTTTACTACATAGCAGGAGGTCTTGTGGCATTCGCACTAATTGCAATGGCAATATTTGGGAAGCGTATCGTTAAATATTATAAGCTGAGGAAATTAGCAAAAGACTACCGCTTGTTCTCAGAAACGCTGGATAAGTATGTCCTTTCTCTCAAAAAAGAGCCAAATGCTGAGCAAGCGGAAAAAGCCCTATCCCATTGGAAAAAGTATCAACAAAAATTAGATAAAGTTGGCTTTACCACCTTTACAACCAAAGAAATCCTTGCATTGGCTTTTACTCATGAATTAGCGAATCCATTAAAATCGATCGATAGGGCGGTCTATGGAAAAAGAGCAGAAGAAACTTTATATCAGGAATTTCAATTGATAGAAAACTTCGCACAGGAACGATATCAAAAACGTGTTGACAATATTAAATATGGAAAATAAATCGATGAGTTGGCTTTCCCCTGAATGGTTTTTTGTCCAAAAGCTTCAGCGTTTCGACTGGCAAAATCCAGAGTGGTTCTATGCTTTGCTCCTGATTCCACTTTTCTTTCTTCTTAGGTGGTTTATCAGCATCCAACTAAAGCAAAAGCTACCCATCGCATTAACAAAAGCAAACTTAAAAAGCAGTCCTATTACGCTGCTGCGATACATTCCGGCCATCTTCTTCATTTTAAGTTTAGGGCTCATCATACTAGCGCTAGCCCGCCCTCAAACCACCAATGAGCAAGTAGAACAATGGAGTGAAGGAATCGATATTGTGCTGACCATAGATATATCCGAATCCATGAAAATCGAAGATTTTCGACCCAATAGGTTAGAAGCAGCAAAAGAAGTAGCGAATGATTTTATTGAAGGTAGATTTCAAGATCGCATCGGTTTGGTAATATTTTCTGGTGATGCTTTGCCTTCCTGCCCGCTGACTACCGACTACGGATTGTTGCACGAAATGATCGCTGATGTCCGTTTTGAGAAAATTGAAAGCAGGGGTACCGCCATCGGCAATGCAATAACTTCTAGTATCAACTTTTTAAGAGAAGCAGTTTCGGAATCAAAAGTAATGATCCTGCTAAGCGATGGGGATAATACAGCAGGAAATGTCGACCCCATTACGGCCGCTAATTTGGCCAATGCCTACAATATCAAAATGTACGTAATAGCAATAGGGCGCGAGGGTAAAGTTCCATTTGGAAAAGATTTCTTTGGCCGTCCCCGAATGGTAGAAAACCACTTTGACGAATCCACCCTAAGAGAGATAGCAAAAATCGGAAATGGGAATTTTTACAGAGTCTCCGACAAGGATGCCCTAATTAACGTTTTTAACGAAATTGATCAACTAGAGAAAGCAGAGATAAAAGAAACGAGATACCAAGATACCAACGATTTTTACTTTGTTTACCTGAAATGGGCTGCCGTCTTTCTGCTATTTTGGTTAATTACCAAATCTACCTTCTTAAGCAACGTTTTAACTGACTAATTTCCATTACGACTCTTAGCAAAACTAAAAGCCACCCCTGAGTAGATGAATTTTTATACTTAAAACCAACCGGTATAGCGGTTGCACACATCTGCTGGAGAATGAAATAAATTTTCCATATATATAAACGTTGCTCGATCACCATTCCCGTAAAACAACAGAAACCTACGCCTATGAAGCCAGCCATGCTTTGTAAGTCATCAGAAACCCGCTAATTTTTTTTTATAATAATTTGGAATTAAAAAAAACTTTAATTAAATTAAAATTCTAAGGTTGGTGGAAATAATGAATTAAAAATTAATTGTTTAACTAAATAATAACGTTCCGATTTTGCCAACGAAAAAAAAGGTAAAAGTCAAAACCTGATTTGACGTTTTTTTAACTCAATTATATCAGACATGAATCAAAAAACAAATTTTCAGTCAAATTCAAAGAAAGTCTTTGTTTTACTTTTTGGGGTTCTTATTATCTCATCTTGTCAGCAGGAAGCAATAGAACCTGCCTCAGTAGCTGAAACAGCAATCGCCATAAAAAACCAAACGCTTGAAGAAGCTTTAGGAGAAGAGATAGATAGACTTAAACTTGTAGCCCTTTCTAGAGACTTCAAAGTTCCGATACAAGAAGCTCAAGAAATAGCTATGGAAACAGCTTCCCAAATGCGAGAGTTAGAGGGAATTTTAACCAAATCTCCATTGGCTATTTCATCGGTGGAAAAGATAATTGGAGATAGAAAAGAGCAAGTCGTAGATACTAAATCAGAAGAAGTAACAAACGATACAACTGTCTCAGATATGTATTTGTTCAACTTTGAGAATGATCAGGGATATGTGCTGATGTCTGGAGATGAGAGAGCTGCTGGCGTCCTAGCCTATGCTTCACGGGGGCATTTGGGAGATAGTATCGATAATCCCGGTCAAGGACTTCTTTTAGAACGTTCTATGTATTTCATAGAAAATAAACGAAAAGAGTTTGAGACGATGGAACGAGAACTAATTATAGCCGGAGAGGAAGATATGTTTCAACAACTCCCAAAAGAGGTACAGGATAGTCTCATAAATGAGGGAATTTTTGATGAAGATGGGAAAAGAATTATTACAAAAGCCGCTCAGAGTTCATGCTATGACGTTTCGGTAAAAGGCGGTCCTGCATTTGCTTGGTCGAATTGTGATAATGAAAATAATAAAAATAATAAATATTATTGTCGTTGGACTAGGTCTGCTAGGACAAGTAACTGGAGAACAACGACATATAAACCGCTTTTGAAAACTTTATGGAATCAAAAAATCGACTATAATGCTGACGTTGATCATAAATGTCCTGAAAGAGCTAGTGGAAGAGCTCCAGTAGGGTGCGTTGCTACTGCCGTAGGTCAGATACTAACGTATCACCATACAGAAGGGACACGTCCAAAGGTAAGTGTTTTTAAAGGGCGAACAATAAATTGGGAAGACATGGTAGATATAATTGCGGATAGTGTGAAAGAAGGACATATATTCTCGGGCTATTCGAATGTAAAAAGTAGCAAGGCTCGGGGAGACATAAGTCATTTGCTTTTTCACCTCGGGGATAATGATTTATTAGACATGGATTATGCTTGTGATGGCAGTGTGTCAAATAATAGAGATGCTTTGAGGACATTTAAAAAATTGGGTTATAATGGTTCTTGGTTAACAGGATATGATGGCAATAAAGTTGTTTCAGAGATAATAAGTAATAGACCCGTTTACATTAGTGGATGTGGGATCAAGAAGAGATGTTTTCTTGGGTGGTGTTTGAAACCTTATGAATCTTGCCATGCTTGGGTTTTAGATGGTTATGTAAGCAGAAGTCAAACAATATCAGTTACATATCGACATACTTGCAATCCAAGTCTAACACATACGGCTTCATACTCACGTACTCATAAGCTTGTCCACAATAACTTTGGTTGGGGAAATGAAAATAATGATAAAGATCAATTAAAGGGAACTGCCAAAACAGATTCTGGATGGTATCGCAAGGGTCTTTTCGATTCAAACAATGGACCTGACGCAGCCTCTGAAACTTATCGCTCTGGTGATCCAAAAAATTTCAAGTATGACAACAAGATGATTATTAACATCCGATAAATTAAATTTACCATGAAAAATTTACTATTATCCATTGTTGTTTTCTCATGTATTTCTTGTGAAATTAACGATAATGGTGTCAGGATTTGTTGCGTCTCTCCTCCTCATTCTTCACTTATACACATTGGGGGCATTAATGCTTCTGATGAATTAGAAGAAAATTTATCATCAAAAGTAGCATTGTACTACCTTTCGGAAGACGGAAAAAAGTATAGCATTTCTCGCGAGAGTCCCAAAGGATTAGATGTAAGTTTTTCAAACGTATCAAATCTGCGCGTGTCTGAGTCAGAGATTGATCCCTGTTACATCCGTGTTGAAAATCACCTTTCTTTATTAGTACATGATTTACCGAAAATTTCTCATCAAAAAAATATAAATAGGCTTTATTTACAAGTTGAGGAAAATGTCGATACAATTGATTTATTATCCAATTATTATCCAAATAGTTGGATTAAATATGGAATTTCAAGTATTAAATTAAATGGGGATTCTCTTATTAATATAAGTACTTCAAGTAAAGTTGGAGAATATTATTTTTCCCATAATTGGAAAAAAGGGGAAGAAAAAATTACCTGTTTACCCAATAATACGCACCTTAGCATTCGCGTTTCAGACGCTCACCTTGTTTCAGGACTGGTAGATGATGTGCAAACACTTGTTGCGAATATATCTCAAAAAAATAGGGTGAAAGTGTTCTATAAGCAAGATAGTATCGAGAAAGTGTTAAATCTAAACGCGTCTTCTGTGTATTTTCTCTCAGAAGATAGTCGGACCATTAACGATTATGATAAGTGTTTGTCGTGTACAAGTTTCTTAGAAAATATTGTTACAATTATTCTACCCATGGAATTGTTGGAATTAGCAACTGCTGAAGAGAAAGTGGAAGCGTTTTCTATCACTTTAAATGGAGTTAAAACGCATAGTCTAACCATCGACAGCGTTATTAGAATTCCAATGGAACAATCAACGTTGAAAAACTTATCTCATGATGAATTTATTGTAAAGAGAGTAAGCATAGACGGTATTACTTTAGATGGAAGTAGCGACAGGAATGTTTTTTATTTCAGTGAAACATGGGATGAGGGAGCAAAAAAACCATGGCCAAAGGCTACATTGAACGACGACTCTGGTTGCGAAGCACTAGCGGAAGAGGAATGCAACTGACAGACAAAGGAAAAAGGTATCGCAAGGGTCTTTTCGATTCAAACAATGGACCTGACGCAGCCTCTGAAACTTATCGCTCTGGTGATCCAAAAAATTTCAAGTATGACAACAAGATGATTATTAACATCCGATAAATTAAATTTACCATGAAAAATTTACTATTATCCATTGTTGTTTTCTCATGTATTTCTTGTGAAGATATCTTTAATGGTGGCAAGGATTGTTGCGCCCCTCCTCCTCCTTCTCTTTCTTCTAAATTCATACACATTGGGGGCATTAATGCTTCTGATGAATTTAAAAAAGGTTTATCATCAAAAATAGTATTGTACTACCTTTCGGAAGACGGTAAAAAGCAGAGGATTTATCATAGAGTTGGAGATGTAAGTTTTTCAAACGTATCAAATCTGCAAGCGTATGGGCTAGATTTTAATCCCTGTGACATTCGTGTTGAAAATCATCTTTCTTTAAAAGTAGATGATTTATTAGAAGTTTCTCATCAAGACAGTATAAATAGATTTTATTTACAAATTGAGAAAAATGTTGACACAATTGATTTATTATCCAATTATTATTCAAATAATTGGGGTGAATACTATACAATTAAAAGTATTAAATTAAATGGGATTTCTTTTATTAATATAAGCCCTTCAAGTAAAGTTGGAGAATATTATTTTTCCCATAATTGGAAAAAAGGGGAAGAAAAAATTACCTGTTTACCCAATGATACGCATCTTAGCATTCGCGTTTCAGACGCTCACCTTGTTTCAGGACTGGTAGATGATGTGCAAACACGTGTTGCGAATATATCTCAAAAAAATAGGGTGAAAGTGTTCTATAAGCAAGATAGTATCGAGAAAGTGTTAAATCTAAACGCGTCTTCTGTGTATTTTCTCTCAGAAGATAGTCGGACCATTAACGATTATGATAAGTGTTTGTCGTGTACAAGTTTCTTAGAAAATATTGTTACAATTATTCTACCCATGGAATTGTTGGAATTAGCAACTGCTGAAGAGAAAGTGGAAGCGTTTTCTATCACTTTAAATGGAGTTAAAACGCATAGTCTAACCATCGACAGCGTTATTAGAATTCCAATGGAACAATCAACGTTGAAAAACTTATCTCATGATGAATTTATTGTAAAGAGAGTAAGCATAGACGGTATTACTTTAGATGGAAGTAGCGACAGGAATATTTTTTATTTCAGTGAAACATGGGATGAGGGAGCAAAAAAACCATGGCCTAAGCGTATACTGCTGAACGGCGACTCTGATTGCGAAGCACTAGCGGAAGAGGAATGCAACTGACAGACAAAGGAAAAAAGTATCGCAAGGGTCTTTTCGATTCAAACAATGGATCTGAAGCAGCCTCTGAAACTTTTCGCTCTGGTGAGGATGAAAATTATAAGTATAACAACAAGATGATTATTAACATCCGATAAATTAAATCCACGATGAAAAATTTACTATTATCTATTTTTGTTTTCTCATGTATTTCTTGTGAACTTTCCGATGGTGGCAAGATTTGTTGCGTCCCTCCTCCTCCTTCTTCTAAATTCATACACATTGGGAGCATTAATGCTTCTGATGAATTTAAAAAAGGTTTATCATCAAAAATAGTATTGTACTACCTTTCGGAAGACGGTAAAAAGCAGAGGATTTATCATAGAGTTGGAGATGTAAGTTTTTCAAACGTATCAAATCTGCAAGCGTATGGGCTAGATTTTAATCCCTGTGACATTCGTGTTGAAAATCATCTTTCTTTAAAAGTAGATGATTTATTAGAAGTTTCTCATCAAGACAGTATAAATAGATTTTTTGAATTAGGCATTTAATACATACGAATAATTTGGTAAGGTTGAGGACGTCTTTGCACCATTCTTATCAAGAGGTTTTCAAAGATATCCTCTTTCATAAAAGAGCGATTAAACCGATAAACGTATTGATCGATGTATGCTTGCAGGTTCCTTACCGAATGGTGTATGCCTCTCAGCCAGGCTTTGAACATCATAATAGCCCGATGCATCTCGGGGAAATTTTCGCCTTTAGTCCCACTATTTTCTTGAACAAGGAATGGAAATGCTTTTTTCAGGGGCTTGTAACCTGTCCAACCATCGGTACGGATCAAAGATTTGGGACAGACATGTGCCTCAAAGAGTTGTTTTAATGAATCGCTGCTACCGTCGGTGATCACCTTACCATACATTCTGGAAATACCCTTACCGCTCTTACGTTCTATGGCAATAGCCATGAGCTTTTTTCTCTTATTCTGCCTTCCACGAGTGTTTTTATCCTCTCCACCTACTACTGTTTCGTCTACTTCCACTAATCCTTTCAGTGGATGCTGTCCACTACTACTCATCGCCTTCATCACTTTTTGTTGAAACAGCCAACAAGTCTTTTGACGTAGTGCCAGTTTCCTGCTCAACTCAGTACTGGCTATCCCTTTCTTATTAGTAGACATGTAGTAGATGATGTAAAAGGCTTTCAGCAAAGGAAATTTAACTTTATGGAATAAGGTACTACTGGTAGGAGATGATTGATACTTACACTTGGTACACTGACGGGAATAAGGACGACTACCTCCACAATAGCGATTGTTGCCACAACGCTCACACACAAAACCGTTAGGCCATTTAAGGCTGGCCAGATAATCCATGCAGGCTTGGTCATTGGGAAAACGTTGCTGAAACTCGAAAATACTTAGGCTTTTATACTTTTGCTCCATGAAAAATCTATGTTTATTAGTTTTCACTAAGATAGTTAGTATTTTCTAAATGCCTACTTCAATAGATTTTATTTACAAATTGAGAAAAATGTCGATACAATTGATTTATTATCAAATTATTATTCAAATATTTGGGGTGAATATTATACAATTAAAAGTATTAAATTAAATGGGGTTTCTTTTATTAATCTATATCCGTTTAGTGATACGGACTATTATTTTTCTCATAATTGGAAAAAAAGGGAAGAAAAAATTACCTGTTTATCCAATAATACGCACCTGAACATTGTTATTGGAGATATGAGTCAGATACCTGGTTTTGTTGACTATGGAGATGATACAAAGAACATTTCACATAGAGAGAAAGTAACAATTTCATATGAGAAAGATAACAACAAAATATTTCTTCCTTTAGATGAATTCTCTGTATATGCTAACAGGTACGGCTATACTTTATATCTTTTTGATTATGAAAATTGTATGCAATGTCATGCAAATGTTGTTGAACCAATTACAATTATTCTACCCATGGAACTGTTGGAATTAGCAACTGCTGAAGAGAAAGTGGAAGCGTTTTCTATCACTTTAAATGGAGTTAAAACGCATAGTCTAACCATCGACAGCGTTATTAGAATTCCAATGGAACAATCAACGTTGAAAAACTTATCTCATGATGAATTTATTGTAAAGAGAGTAAGCATAGACGGTATTACTTTGGATGGAAGTAGCTACAAGAAGAATGTTTTTTATTTCAGTGAAACATGGGATGAGGGAGCAAAAAAACCATGGCTAAAGGCTACATTGAACGGCGACTCTGGTTGCGAAGCGCTAGCGGAAGAGGAATGCAACTGACAGACAAAGGAAAAAGGTCTCTTTTTTTCGTAATCTTTATTTCTTTTCTTGCTTCCTGCCATTCAGACGAATCTATCGTTGAGGCGGAAGCAAAACAGAAAAGACTCGTTTTTGTTTACATGCTCGCCGACAATAATTTGGACTACTTTGCCGTGCAAGACTTAAACGAAATGGAGTCTGCCTTTCCAAAAAATACGGAAGATAAATTGGTAGTTTATGTGGATAGGGGGCGAAATAGTCGCCCCTCACATCCCTATTTGATGGAGATAACTTATGATAGTAACGATGCCATCGTTTCACCAATACTTTTCTCTTATCCTGAACAAAACTCAGCAAAGACAGAAATATTTCACTCCATTCTGAATGAAGTCTTTGCGTATTACAAAGATGAAAACTTTACTTCAAAAGGGCTTATTCTATGGTCGCATGGCAATGCATGGCTTCCGAGTGGGGTTTCAATACTCACTAACAGAGATAAACTTTTAGAAGATACCACTAAATCGTTTGGCTTGGACAATGTGCCAGAAGAAGCCAATATGGATATACAAGAACTGGCTCATGTTTTAAGTAATTATCATTTTGATTTTCTCTTGTTCGATGCCTGTTTTATGAGTTCTATCGAGGTAATCTATGAACTACGAAATACAACAGATTACCTGATAGCTGCCCCTACCGAAGTACTCTCCAATGGATTTCCGTATCATAGAGTTGTCCCCCTTTTTTTTGAAGAGAATCTGAGCCCTAATAAAATTGCCCAAGCGTATTTTGAATATTATAATAACAAATCTGGATTGCTCAAATCCGCTTCTATTGCGGTAATCAAGATGGACGAGGTGGAAAATTTAACACAGCAGATTTATAATTTTAATGCTTCTTTCGCCTCTTTATCAGAGAAAAACATAAGCAAAGAACGTGTACTACCACTAGACCGATTTAACGGAGAATGGATTTACGACTTACACGATTTTTTGCAAAAAATATCACAAGAAAACAATCTAGGAGGGAAATACGAAAATATTATGGAGCAATGGGAAAAAGTAGTCGTTTATGAAAATAATACGCCGTTTATGGTGGAAAGTATTGATTTAGAAAACTGTAACGGTATAAGTACCTATATACCTGACACCACACATGAAAAAGCGGTAAATGAGTATTATAAAACCTTGTCTTGGTTTGAAGCAAGTGGTTATGATAAAGTATTTACTGATTTGTAGTGTTTTATGGTTGTTTTTGTCTTGTTCAAGGCAAGAGATAGAACCAAGCATGTATGATGTACGGATAAGAAATTCTTATTTTGAACAAATTGATTCAGTAAAATTAGGAAGTCATTATATCGGGAAAATAGAAACGAGAAATGATTCAGAAAGTTTTTTTGTGACGAAGGGGATGTATGATTTTTCGTGCATTACTCAGTCTGAATTAGTAGTAACAACAGAAGTAAATATTCAAGGATTAAATGAACAAATTATCATAAAACTAAATGAAAGGGGGAAAATTGAGTTGGAATAAAATCTACCGCCAATAAAAGCTAAAAAGAATTCAAATACCGTTTAGCCAAATCGTCATCGCAAATAGCACAATTCCATATCTGCAAACTACCTAGATTTTTCAATAACCGCTTTTCAAAGCCAATGATCAGCAGAAGGCAAATCGTTTAAAGTTCACCTCAAGGTAAGACTAGCTAGAAAGTTTTAGCGGTCGAGGCCGTAGAAAGAGAGCTCTTTCAGCATGCGCTTAACGACACTTAATTAAAATTTTATCCGATGCTGTTATCTATTTTTGACAAAAATCTTAAGCGTTGGATGGGTAACATCATCGATTTGTGCCCCCTGAGTGGATGAATTTTTGAATGGACGGGCAGACAGAGCTTAGTTGGCGTTCGGTTATATGTTGTAACATACATAAGCCACCTTGTTCCAGTGGTTGTTTACCCCTTTATCCTCAACCCAATAAAGAATGTCCTCGGAAGACTGGGCCCATACACATAGGCGGGATCCCGGTTAAGCCCAGTATCGAAATCATTCTGGTATGAATTGAAGAGATTGTTCATTCCGGTGTGGATACTCATTTTGGTTTGTCTCGATATTTTGAAATTATATTCCAACTTAATACTGGTATCCAGAAAAAAAGGCGATTCCTCGAGCGTGGCGTCATTCTCAGTGAAATGAGGAACTAACATTTGCCCAGTATATTTATTGTTTAAGCTAACATTCAGTCTGGGTGTGGCTGTCCAATCTATAACGCTATATCCATAGGTTTCCGCTGTACGGTAAAACGCTCTTCTACCAAACTCGGGCTCTGCTTCTCCATATTTAGCAGTTTGAATAGTAAAACCGTTTTGCCATTTGAGCTGAGTCCCGATCAGCATATTCAATTCAAAATTCACGCCTTTTACCACGGCTCCGTCTTCGGTGTTATACCGAGTATACTCCACATCACCATTGGCATGCACTTCTCCAAATTCATTAATAAATGCGTCCTTAAGATTGGTGTAAAAGCCCTCGAAAAACGCTTCGAAATACACCATTCCGACTGATGAATTATAACTAAGTGAACCTGTGTAGGAGCTTGAAGTTTCCTTAGCTAGGTCTTTAGCGTTTCGATGAAATACCCTCCTTGCGCCCGAGGAATTAATATGCAAATCTTCATCAAATATTTGTGGCGCACGGTAACCCTGCGAGTAGCTCAGTCTCATCTGCAATTTAGGTGTCAGATTTTGTAGCAAGTTAATTCTCGGGATGATTGCCATATCCCTATTGTTGGTTTCAGCGTTTTTTGCATTGGTAATCGAATAGTTATCCGCACGAACACCTACCAGTACCTTGGTGGTGTTGAACCTGAATTCATTTTGAAGAAACGTTCCCAATGTATTGATCTTTTGATCAGTGATCGTCCGATTGTCATTTCCTGAAATACCTAGCTTTTGATCCGTCAAACTATTGGCGATATTCTCAACCCCAACGGTAAATAAATTTTTACCAAACTGCTTATTGTATTTGACTCCCAACACTGTGGAGAAGTCCTCGGAAAAACCATAGGCCTCAGGGTCTCGCTCAGCACCATAATAGGAATCACGCTTGACCGTCTGACCAGAAGCATAGACTGACAACAAATCATCTGGCTTATTTGGAAAGTACTGATCCAAGGTCAGGCTCAGGTTGTTAATATTGTGTTCCGCGAGCTCGGCAATATCTGCTTCATGAGGTAGGTAATCAAACTTGTTTCCACCTCGTCGGTACTCATTAAGGTGGATAAAATCCAAAGTAATCTTACTTATATGAGGAAGGTCGGTGGTATGCTTTGATGCCTATTGTATTATTTTTTATTTCTGTGATCTCGCTGAAATCGTCTCCATTAGCATCAAAAGGAGTACGATTGCGGTAATATCCAATCGGATTCTTGGTAATAAGATTTACAACCCCTGCCACAGCAT
Organism: uncultured Ekhidna sp.; assembly: GCA_964289745.1. GTDB lineage: Bacteria > Bacteroidota > Bacteroidia > Cytophagales > Cyclobacteriaceae > Ekhidna. The sequence continues at coordinate 19,983 of CAXYMM010000002.1, read as the reverse complement.
TACCACTGTAGAGTACGGAACCCCCTCCCCTTACTATCTCTACTCTTTCAATCATATTGGCTGGTAGTATCTCCAAACCATAGACAGATGCCAACCCACTAAATACCGGTCTACTATTGATCAACACCTAGGCGTAGTTACCTTCTAATCCATTGATCCTGACCTGATTGAAACCACAATTTATACAATTATTTTCAGTGCGGAAACCAGAAATGAAGTTTAGCCCCTCAGCCAGATTTATAGACTGTGTTGCCTGAAAAAGTTCAGGTTTTAGTGCGTTCATAACCACAGCAGATTCAGTTCGAGTCTGGACAGTTCGAGTTCCTGTCACTACTACATTGTCTAGATTAATAGGGTCAGCGTCTAAGAAGAATTTCAATTCAACTGTTTTATTCTTTTCAAATGTTACCCTTTTCTCCTGGGTTTTCAATCCAGTGGCCCTTGCCACGATGACGAATGTTCCGACAGGAAGATTATTCAGCATGTAGTGACCCGTCTGATCCGCTACCGTTCCGATCGTTGTTCCTTTGATTTGAATGGTTGCAAAGGGAATATACTCGCCACCCTCTTTGATCTGTACGTCTCCTATTAGCCGTGCTTCTGTGGGATTTTGGGCATTAGAAAAGGCAAGAATCAAAAGAAAAATACTGGCGAAAAAGTATCTTATCATGAATTAATCTATTTGCAGAAATGATAGTATATTATTTAGAATTAATCTGGATTTTGCACAAAGAAATGGAAATATTGATTTCCTCACAATCGCTCTGGATAAGTAAATTCCACTACGCTAACAAGTGAACAGGTAGGGTAAAAAATGGATAGTTCATGAAATCAAAACAGTTTGAAATGTTGGGATGAAGGTAGACATACTGATTTGGGAATCGAATGGTGTATATAACAAATAAAAATAGAGGAATAGCTGAATATCAGGTTTCTAAAAAGACAGATTTATGGATAAGCTATTTTAGTTTGAATGCTCAGAATGACTTTACTTTTAGAGCCTTTATTCGTACCCATAAATACAGGTATAGTGATTTTTAACATGCTCTATTTAAAAGAAAAATGCCAAAATTTTTAGCGCATATGAATGAAAAATAGTTAATTCTGCCTAGACTATTGAGGGATGATCATAGAGTCGCTCCTTTTCATCGAGCGATCTGGAATAGAATGATTCTTACTTCTTTTGCAAAAAGGCATCTCGACTAACTAAACAAATCTTCCTCTCTTTCCAACAGTAAGATGGAAGCTTGTGGCACAATAAAATACTTTTCTCTGTTATATATTACTTCGAAGGCACCTTTCTGAAGAAAAATAGCCAGATCACCTTCCTCCGCTTGTAGCGGCACATATTTTACCTTCTCTTCCTCGGGTTTCCAGTTTTCCTCTTCAGCTACGTTGGGTATGGCATACCCGGGGCCTGTTTTTACGATATAGCCCGTTTGTATTTTTTCCTTCTCCTGAATACCTGGTGGTAGATATATTCCACTATCCGTTTTTTGTGGATTCTTTGTTGGTTTTACCAAGACTCGGTCTCCTACCACAATTATGTTTTTCAACTTGTTATCTGATGTTAACTCCATCCCATCTATTTTGCGTCAAAAATACTCACACAGCGAGTTTATTTACTACATATTAGGCGGTAATTAGAAAAGTTACGGATTTCACTCCTCGGCATCTTTTCCTGCCCTTTGCAATAGCTTTTCATCCATTGCTTTGGATGTTTTAGAACCGAGTTCTTTCAGTCTCTCAGTTTTTCTTATTAAATTATCTTTTCCTTCGACTAGCTTATTCATCGCCTTACTATACTGAAGTTTGGACCTGTCGAGCGAGCGACCCACCTCCATTAGGTCGTCTACAAACACTTTGAACTTGTCGTATAATGCACCGCCTTGTCTGGCAATTTCAAGAGCATTTCTATTTTGATACTCATGCTTCCAAATACTCGAGATCGTTCTAAGCGTAGCAATTAATGTAGTCGGACTCACAATGATGATGCTTTTCTCATACGCTTCATTATATAGGTTCTCCCCCTTCTGATACATCAAGGCAAAAGCTGGCTCAATAGGAACAAACATGAGTACATAATCCAATGACCCACTATCAAAAAGTTGATGATAATTTTTCTCAGAAAGGCCTTTCACATGCGCTCGCACAGATAATAAATGTGCCTTGAGGTGATCAGCTTTTTCTTTTTCATCCTCCGCACTCATGTACTTTTCGTATGCGGTCAGCGATACCTTGGAGTCCACCACAATGTTCTTATTTTCAGGTAGCTTGATTATTACATCTGGCCTGAGGTGTTTTCCATTCTCGGTTTGAAAGGTCTCTTGTATTTGGTACTCTCTATTTTTCTTAAGCCCCGACTCCTCAAGTATTCTTTCCAAAATAACCTCTCCCCAGTTCCCCTGAGTTTTTACATCTCCCTTCAAAGCTTTTGCCAAATTAGAAGCTTCCTTTGTCATTCGATCATTGAGCTCTCTTAAACCTACGATTTGCTCTCGAAGAGCCGTACTCCTTTCCAGACTTTCTTTATTGGCCTGCTCTACTTTCTTTTCAAAATCATTCAACTTCACTCCCAATGGACTCAATAATTCATTAAGGTTTGTCTTGTTTTGGTCTGTAAATTTTTTACTCTTCTCTTCGAAGATTTCATTTGCTAAGTTTTTGAATTCCAGACCAAATTTTTTTTGCAGTTGCTCTAACTCGCTTTTTTGCTCTTCGAGACGCTCTTTTAAGTTTTGATAATTTGCCTTGATGGTTGCATTCTGACTATTGAGGTGGATTACCTCTTTCCGTTCTTGCACTAGTTGGCTATTGATGGTTTGCAACTCCTCATTTAGTTTTCCCGATCGCTCAATTTCTAACTTCAATTGAATCTCAAGATCAACATCACTTTGTCGCTTTGAATTGTTTTTTAGCTTAGTAAATAACCACCCGATCGCTGTACCGATCAAAAAACCTACAAAAAGAAAAACAATTCCAAAATCCATTTATCAAAAATAGTTAATCACCCGTTCTGTTAATAAGTCAAAGCAACTTTCAAGTTGTTAACTAACTGATTGAACTAAAATTCATAAGATAAATGTGGGTGTGGTATCATGGGATAGGGTTCTAGGTTTCAATCCTTTTAAAGGGACTTTCAATAATTTCTTCTGCTTGTAAATGGTTCGGATAGCAGAGAAAAGTATTTAGATTCTTTTATGGGTTCTTCTAAAGATTCATTCTGTCTTTATAGCGGTATGGAGTTCGGTTAGGGAAGCATTCATGATTTTCATGTTGAAGAGACCTAAACTGCGATTGTGAAATGCATATTTTTTATGAGGATATTAGCATAAGAGTTTCAGGAATAGATGCTCCAGAGATTAGAGGAGATTATGAAAAAGAGAAGCAACTCGCCATAAAAGCAAGAGACTTTGCAAAAGAATTTGTAAATCAAGGTAAAGTAACTTTAAAGAAAATTGACAGAGGTAAATATTTCAGAATAGTTGCAGATGAGAATATTAATAGCAAGTCTCTCGCACAAGAATTAATTAAAAAGGCTTAGCTATTCCCTATGACGGAGGTTCTAAGGAGCATAATTGGTGCGAGAATTAAATGATTTTTTGATAATGATATCATATTGTATAAATTAAATATTACTGTCTTCGTAAGCGTGGTGGATGTATTCTAATCTATCTAAAGGAAGCCGAAAACTTGATAGAGTAGGCATAACTTAAATTTTTACTGTTATGAAAAATACAGCAAAAAGACTGTCTTTGGCTGAGTTGAAAGCTAAAGGCAAAGGGATGAAATCAGAATCTCTTGAGAAAATCAAGGGAGGAAGATTGAATAACTGCCACACAAGTGAGGCACGTTAAATCTCTATGGTTGAGAGGGAAGGGATTGTGTCCCTTCCTTTCTCTTTTTAATCAAAAAAATGAACATTATATATGAAAAACAGAGCTATTAAACTATGTATCCTACTTTGTTTGGTGATTTCGAGTTGTGATAAGCAAAAAGAAACAGGAACAGTTATTAAAAATGTAAATATTATACCAATATGGCAAGATACCATATTAAAAAATCATGATATAAAAATTGTATCTGATAGGGTTTTATTTATTGGTGAGAATATTAGTACCCACCCTAAGGACACAATTATTGACGGAAACGGGGGCTACTTGCTTCCCGGACTTTGGGATATGCACACACATTTACCTAATAAGGGGAAAAATGACTTTGGATATAAGCAATATTTAGCACTAAACTTTTTATCTGGAGTAACCAACATACGAAATATGCGGAGTTTTGACAGCATTTCTCATGTAACAAGAAAGATTGAAAACAAATCTATTTTATCGCCTAATATCTATTTCACTCCTCCACCGATTACTAAAAATAACCATCCTCCAATAGATTCCATTCAGTTTTATACTAAAAAATATGCATCTGAAGGATTCAAATATTGGAAAATACTTGGACTTCCTGATAAAGGCTATTTTGACACGCTAGCGAAATATACAAAGGAGCATCAGCTAAAATTAGTAGGTCACATTTCTAACTCCGTCGGAATTAAAGAAAGTATCATGGGCGGATATAGTTGTATAGAGCATTTACAGGGTTACAATAAATTACTTTCAGACACTTTGATGTTTGAAGAAATAATACAATTAACTAAACAAAAAAATACCTTTAATTGTGCAACACTTGACTGGTATTATATTTCTTATTTACAGTATTCTTTGGATAAAATTTACAGCCGTGATTATCTAAAGTATATTCCTAAAAAAACTATTGTAGAATGGAAAAAGAATGTGTCAAGCTACTTAGAAGAACTAAAAACATTAAGCAAAGACTCTTTAAAAAGTCTGAATAATTCAGACAGTATTTACATAGCAAATAAAAATTTGGTTCTTAAAAAGTTGTTTAATTCTGATTGCAAATTACTAATTAGTCCAGATGCAAATGGAATGTTCCAAGTTCCGGGTTTTTCTATGTTGGACGAAATGAAGTTATATGAAAAAATAGGCATTCCAAAATATAATATTTTAAAAATGGCAACATTAAACGCAGCAGAATGGATGGATGAAAAGAACAAAGGTTTTGTTAAAGAAGGAGTAAATGCAGATTTTGTACTATATAGAAAAAATCCTCTTACAGATTTAGATAATTTAAAAACTATAAAGGGAATTTATTTTAACCGCAATTGGCTTAATGAGAGAGAGATAGGGAATAATTTAAAAAAATTAGAGCAATAATGACAACAAGAAATAAACTTACTATAACAAACACATTTCACAAAGATATAATTGAGAACAGGGCTAAACTTGCGGATAGTATGAAGATATTGCTTTATGAAGAAGACAATGCAATATTCGATAAACTAGACTTTGACAACGATGATATTTTTCTTGAACCCCTTTTGTTTAATTATTTTAACACTAATAATGAAAAAAGAAAGTATAACATAGAACAAATTTTATGCTCTTACTTTCCAAAGGATGATCAAATTTCACTCTACTTTGATGAGTCAGGAAAGTCTTACATTCCCAATATTGGATATACAAAATTTGATAGAAAAAATGGATACATCAAAGCCTCTATTAGAAGCACTGAAGTTGCCCCAATTTTGAAAATTCCAAATTCAAATCTGCACCTGTATCGCCGCAATATTTTGCCATATTTAGATCTTTATAATATTGATAATGTCAAGGGAGAAATCGTTGAAAATGTCAAAGTAGAAGTCCAGAATACGACTATCAAACACAAAAAATCTGTTTTTAAAGCGTGTGAAATTTTGGATCATCACCTGCCTGATTAGTTTGATGAAATCAACCACACGAAAAAAGAAGTTATTTCAAAAAGAATCGGAACTGTCCGATAAAGATTTTGATAGAGATTCAATGTTACGTTCTAAAGAATTTGTGTCGGATAGAGATATTAAAATTAAGCAAAGTGAAATTATGAAAAAAAGGAGAGAGTTTCAAGATGTATTAAATCAAATCTCAAATGCCCATATTTCAATAGCCCAAATAGAGCAAAAGATATTATCCTTAACGGACAGAAAGTTTCTACTTACCAACAACAATAGTCAAAATGTTTTATTTGAAATTGGAACAATTTAAAAGCAACGTTAAAAGATGGAAGAGAAGCTATTTGCCTCAAAGCCCAATAAGTGGCGTAATATCATTTAATCGTTTCATTGAAAAAAACAACTTTTTTATAAAAGTGATGATAATTAATTTACAATAATACCAAGGAGTGCAGGAAAAATTGAAAGATAGGCAACAATGCCTATCGTTCGCTCTGGAAAAGTGAAAAAAGATAAAATTAAATTAAATAACTTTCCTTATTAAGAATACGGAATGATTATAGGAGAAGTTGAAGAAATTTCCTCAACCCCCTTGAACAACAACTATATCGTGAAAGTAGTTTTGCCAGAAGTATTGAAAACAACTCATAGAAAAGAACTGCCAATTAATTAAAAAATGAAAGGAAATGCTGAAATCATCACGGAAGATTTGAGATTAATTGAACGAATATTTTATCAATTTAGAAAATTGTTAAAAAAATAATACGGCATACAACAATAGCTAAAAAAGTATTAAAACGCTTTTTAGCCTAACCGTTTTAAAAAATTAAGGAATGGATCAACCACATATTTCGGGAAGTGCCGTCATCATTACAGGAGGGCTTCTCAATACAAATAATGCGAAAACGGCTCATGGGTTACTAAGAGCATCCAGACGCTTCGATATTAGGGGTGTAATCGATGAAAAAAATGCTGGACAAGATGCGGGTCAGGTTTTAAACGGAACGCCCAATCAAATTCCTACTGTTGCAAGTATCCAAGATTTCGTTCATCACTATGAAAAACCAGACTATGCAATCATTGGCATGGCAACTAAGGGAGGGGTTTTGCCACGAGATCTCTACGCTTCGGTAAAGGAGATTTTGGGGCTGGGCATACAATTGGTAAATGGACTGCATGAGCCATTATCTGAGATCCCCGAATTAACAGATGGGATGCCAAATGCTGGCGACCTTATCCATGACATCCGAAAGGCAAAACCTTTCAAAGAACTTCACTTTTGGACAGGCAAGATTCAGGAGATCACATCGAAAAGAATTGCCGTATTAGGAACAGACTGTGCATTAGGTAAGCGTACTACGAGTAAAATGCTCGAAGATGAGCTTAATGAAATGGGTGTAAAATCGGAGATGATTTACACAGGACAAACCGGGTGGATGCAAGGAGCTAACCACGGTTTTTTGTTCGATGCAACACCCAACGATTTTATTTGTGGCGAACTTGAACATGCGATGTATGAATGCTGGAAAAATCAAAACCCAGACGTAATGATAATGGAAGGGCAGTCAGGTCTTCGTAACCCCAGTGGTCCGTGTGGTTCAGAGTTTGTCATTTCTGGTGCCGCCGATGGAATTATTTTACAGCATTCTCCAGTAAGGACACGATTTAAAGGGCTGGAAGAGTATCCCGCAGAAATGCCCGATATCATGGATGAAGTCGAACTTTTGGAGAAGCTCGGAGCGCCTGTTATCGGCCTCGCAATCAATACAGAAAGAATGGATGATGAGGCCATTGAGCGGTATCGAAAAGAGCTCAATGCTCGAACCGACTTACCTTTTGTTTTTCCATTTAAAGAATCAATTGCCCCAATTGCAAATGCAATTATAAACTTGAAAAAATAGCCATGAAAATAGCTGATATAAGGGTTTATAAACAAAATCTGGGAACGAACCGCCCCTACACAATTGCCTACAAAACAGTATCGGAGGTAAAGAATGTTTTTGTAGAAATACAGCTTGAAAACGGCCTTGTTGGAATTGGCGCATGCAACCCCAGTGAAAAAGTGGTTGGAGAAAATGTAGATCAGGCTCAAAAACATCTGGAGACCACTGACTTTGGATACTTGATAGGAAAGAAGATTTCCTTGTTTGAGTCATTAAAAAAGCAGACACGACATGCACTTGAAAAATGGCCAGGGTCTCATGCAGCAGTAGATATTGCCTTGCACGATGCCTTTACCCAATACCTAAATATCTCATTAGGTGAATACTTTGGAAGATTTCATAAAAGTTTACCTACCTCTATTACGATAGGCATTAAGAATGTGGAAGAAACACTGGCTGAGGCAAAGGAATATTGGGATAATGGGTTTCGCTATATCAAAGTAAAGACAGGACTGAGCCCTGAGGAGGATGCAGAGCGCACACTCAAAATAATCGAAAAATACCCCAAAGCAATTATTCGAGTGGACGCTAACCAAGGGTATGGTCCAGAAGACCTAAAGTCTTTCGTCAAAAAAACAGAAAAGGTATCAATCGATTTAATTGAGCAACCCTTTCCAGTAAGTAGATTTTCAGATTATAGTGCTGGACTTTCTAACGCAGTATCCAACTATCTAGTGGCAGATGAATCGTTAAAAAACCCAGAAGATGCGCTTCAGCTGATTAAAACAACTCCAAATTGTAAAATTTTCAATATTAAATTAATGAAAAGCGGAGGCTTGTCCAATGCGATGGAAATTGCTTCCATTGCATATAGGTCCGGAGTAAGCCTAATGTGGGGATGCAACGACGAGTCGGCTGTGTCCATTACAGCAGCTATGCACTTGGCTTTTAGCTATGCACATACCAAATATATTGATTTAGATGGTAGTCTAGACTTAGTTCAGGACGTGGTGAGCGCGGGCTTTCGTATTCAGGAAGGAAGGATGATCCCAAAAGGAGGAATTGGATTGGGCGTAACCCTTTTAAAATAGTTGTCCATTTAATTTCCAAAATCAGGCATTTTTTTTCACAAGTGGCGAAATATCACTCCCAGAAGCATAGCTAATCGCAAGTGTGGTAAACATTCCTGAGATTCCAACAAGACTATTACCCACATAAATGGCAGGATTTCCCAGTGTCAACATTTGTATTCTAATAATCAATGATGCCTGAACAGGTTCATCGGTAATATTTAGGTTGCTATTGATCATGCTCGAAATGCGTTTCAAGCTGAAACCGACTGGCACAAATTAAAATAAAAGCTGAACGGCCTTAGTTGCGCCTTCATTTTGATTGAAAATGGAGGCTGATTTTAGTCACAAAAAACAACCATTTAGCATTTAGCGGTGTCCTCCTCCATTAAAATATAAAAAAATCTATCATGAGCATACAAAGATTTACCACAAACCCATCTAATTTATATTTAGTATGGATAGCGCTTCTTATTTCATCGTGCGATGAAGCTGATAATTCTCCCATTTCCATTCAGCCCTCTGCCAGTGTACGGGCACTTTCTGCAGAGGAAGCGGAGGTGTCCTCAGGAGCTGGAAATTTTGCTCTTGACCTAATGGAGGAAATAGAGAAAGCAGAACCCAACACCAACTTTTTTATCTCTTCTTTTAGCGTGAGCACAGCTGTCTCAATGGTAATGAATGGCGCATCTAAGGAGGCCAAAGAGGAATTTATCCAAACATTACAGCTAGAGGGTATGTCCGCAGAAAAAGTAAATGAGGCCTACCAGTCATTGACTAAATATATATATGCTTTGGATTCAAAAGTAATACTGAATATCGCCAACTCAAATTGGTATCATAACGATTATACCATTCAATCGAACTTTAAAAGCACGCTATCAACTTATTACGATGCGGAAATTTTCGATGCAGACTTTCGAGATGAAACCACACTCAAATCCATCAATGGGTGGGTAGAAGAGAATACAAATGGCAAAATAAAGGACATTCTAGAGAGTATAAGGCCCAGGGAAGTCATGTTCCTAATCAATGCAATTTACTTCAAGGCAGAGTGGGCTACAAAATTCAAAGAGGAGTCTACAAGGGAGTTACCCTTTACTTTAGCGGATGGTTCATCGATTGAAGTCCCTACCATGACTGGGGAAATAAAGCATTGGATTGCTTATTGGAATAAACTGAATGCAACCGTGGTAGAGATCCCTTATGGAAATGAAAACTATGGGCTGACCATCATAATGCCAGATAATCCTGCCACTCTGGAAGGGATGGTTGCGCAAATAGACATGGGTGCATTTAGTGAGGTTATGAAAGATACAACAGTCCAAACAAGGCAGTTATTTCTTCCCAAAATCACACTGGATTTTAAGAAAGATTTAAAAGACATCTTAGTAGACATGGGTATGCCTCTTATGGGCTTATCAAATCTTTTCGAGGAAACCGTACCACTAGAGATTAGCAAAGTGATTCATCAATCTTTTCTGGAAATAAACGAAGAGGGAACCGAGGCAGCAGCAGCTACCGCAATTGGCGTAATGTATACCTCCATTCCTGCTACTACGCAGATTAATAAGCCTTTTCTCTTTTTCATTAGAGAACGAAATAGCAATACAATCTTATTTTCTGGAAAGCTTGTTGATCCGAGTTAGCACTAAAGTGATCTACTTTCTTTTTGTTACTTTTGGCGTTTTAATTTTAGCGAATGGAAGAGCAATCTAAAAAAGGGAAAAATTTTGTCGTCATTTTTTTCATTGTGCTCGGTGTTTTGTTACTCGCTGCTGGTATTTGGTATTTTGCTTTTTATAAACCCGAGCAGGAAGCCAAAGAAAGAGCTCGACTAGCGCAAATTCAAAAAGAAGAAGAAGAGCAAAAAAAACAAGAGGAATTAGCTAATCGAAAAGTAAAATTCGACCAGCTAATACTTAAAGCTGATTCTACTTTTAATGAAAAAGATTGGACTCTGGCTCAATCGTTATATTCGGAGGCACACTCACTTTTCCCGAATGATCAACATACAAATGATCAACTAGCCCTCGTCAATGCAAGACTAGAAGAAATTGCGGCATGGGAGTTGAAAAAAGCAGCAGGGATTGTCGAAGAAATCTTGAATCGCACAGGACGATCATACATCGTTGTATCCAGCAGTATAGACAAAGACCTTGCAATGGATTTTGCCACCAAATTAGCTAAAGAAGGAAACAGTATAAATATCATTCAAGATATAGTGGATGGCATCTTATACCACCGAGTCTGCATAAACAGTTTTGCTTCTATTAAAGAGGCAGAATACGCCAAGGTCGATTATGCCTCTTATGGAGAAGGTGTTTGGGCCATGCAATACTGATTTATCTCAAGATTTTAGAGGGGAGTAAAAAAAGGGCTTCTACAAATTGAAATACCCCCTCAATGGCAAAACCCAATATCCGAAAGGGAAGCAACACCAACCAAATAATAGGATACAAGAATAAAATGGCAATAGCTAACGGCCAGCATAAAACTAAAAGGATAAGCCAAAGAATTAATCGCATGGTTGAAAAAACGAAAATTCATCCGGTCAGGTTGTCTAGTTCAATAGGGGAATGGTAAGGTATTGATGCACTCTTCTCTCAAAAGATGGTAGAAGTTTTCTCAGTAATTTCATGGGCATTAACGAAAAAACTTTCGTGATTCATTGTAGCACTTTTGAGCTTCGAAAATCAAACTGGCAACTCCCTCAGGAATCTGTCTTGAGAAGAATACAAGACTGACCAGCAGGATATCTTTTAATCGAATCCGTGATAAAAGGAGATAAGAAATCGTTGGTTCTATTGCTTAAAAAGCATCAACTGTACATTTTGATATTGAATGGAAAATATCATAAAACTCAAACGACGCTTAAATATATTGCCAGAAGGTTCATATTGTTGCTTTCATTAAAATAGCTCAATTTAGAAAAGGACTCTACCGATTAGTACCAATCATTTTTTTAATGCAAAAAAAGAGGGGGGAGAAGGTAGTTACAGGTTTTGAAATCTTTAGGGATAACCTCTATCGCTTAGGCAAAGGCGGAATTAACTGATGCATATTGTAACGCTAATCTAATTAGGTTGTAAAGAATCTTTAATATTGGGATTTATTTGACTAACTCATTTAAGAATATGAAAATCTCGTTTAATAAAATTTTACCTCACCTGATAGCCATTACTGTATTTCTTGGTATTACAATTATTTTTTTCCATCCAGTTGTCTTCGGAGGAAAAGTGATGACTCAAAATGACATTATCCAAGGGGTTTCATCGGCACAGGAAGTCAGCGATTTTAGAAAAGAAACGGGAAAGGAAGCACTCTGGACTAACTCCATGTTTGGCGGTATGCCAGCCTATTTTGTCAGCACCTATTGGAGTGGAGACTTACTAAGGCATGTGCTTGAATTGATGTCTTTGTACCTACCATCTCCAGCTCGGTACACCTTTCTTGCCATGCTTTGTTTTTACCTGATGCTATTGGCCTACCAAGTCAATCCGTATTTGGCTCTGACGGGTGCAATTGCATACGCTCTTAATTCATTTTTCATTGTAAGCATAGAAGCAGGTCACAATTGGAAGGTATCCGCTATGGCGTTTATGCCATTCGTAATTACAGGGATATTATTAATAGTCAGGAATAAAATACTAATTGGTATTTCAACGACAGCCGCAGCTTTAGCTTTAGTAATCCGTAGCAACCATATGCAAATTACCTACTATCTTTTCCTAATTCTGGTGATTTTCTGGATTGTATATCTCATTGAGGCTATTAGAAACAAAACACTTCCCGCCTTTGCTAAAACCACAGCATTTATTGCCTTAGCAGGCATTTTAGGTATAAGTGCTAACCTTGGAAAAGTTTGGGTTGCCGCAGAATATAGCCCGTATTCAATCAGGGGGAAAAAGGAGTTAAATTCTTCTAGTAAAGAAAGTTCTTTAGGAGGCTTGGAAAAAGACTATGCCTTTGCATGGAGCAACGGCGTAATGGAGACTTTTACCTTTATGATTCCTTATTTTTATGGAGGCAGCTCACACGAAAACGTTGGAATGAAATCTACGTTTGCTGAAGAGTTAAAAAAAGCAGGAGCTGATCGCAATCAGATTAAAAATTTTAGCAAAGCCGTACCAACATATTGGGGCGATCAACCCTTTACCAGTGGCCCCATTTATGTAGGAATTCTTGTGATCTTCTTTTTTATTTTGGCTCTTTTCATTGTGAAAGGATCGCTTAAATGGTGGCTTGTCTCTGCCATAATTCTTGGATTTATGCTCTCTTGGGGGAAAAACTTTGAAGCCTTCAATTATTTTATGTTCGACCACTTCCCGCTTTATAACAAGTTTAGGACAGTTTCGATGACGCTAGTTATACCGTTGCTCTGCATTCCGCTTTTTGGATTTATAGGTCTCTCAGAATTCTTAAAGAAGCCTGATATGAAAATCTTGATAAAGTCAGGTGCTATTACATTGGGAATTCTAGTTCTGCTACTTCTATTCTCTAGCATGATGAAATTCAATGCACCAAATGATACAGCCCTTGGTCATCAAGTAGTGATCGACGCCGTGGTAAAACAACGAATATCGATGTTCAAAGGCAGTGCTTTTAGGTCCATTTTCTTGGTTCTGCTGGCGGTAGTTACAATTTATTTCTTTATTCGAAAGAAAATTGGCTACACCACAACTTTCGTTAGCTTAGGGGTACTTGTATTTTTCGACCTTTTCACCATTGGGAAGAATTATATCGACAGTTCAAAATTCTCAGATCAAAAAAATATTCAGTCATTCCAAGCAGATGAGGCCGATAAAAAAATGATTCAGGATGTCAGCCATCATCGAGTGGTCAATTTAACAAAGAATGTGTTTAACGATGCGACAACAAGCTATTATCATTCATCTATAGGCGGATATCATGGAGCTAAACTTAGAAGATATCAGGATCTGATAGAATACCACCTAGGAGCCGAGCTGCAAGATGCCGTTGCACAAATTCGAAATAAGGCTTTAGACTTCTCGGGAAGCCCTGTCATGAACATGCTAAATACTAAATACATAAAAGTAGGAAATACTTCAAATGCTGTTATAAATAATACCAGTGCGTTAGGAAACGCATGGTTTGTCGAAAAGGTATATCGGGTAAATAGTGCTGATGAAGCTATTCAAGCCATTGGTGAGAAGGATTTGAGCAAAACGGCTATTTCAGAGAAAAAAGATCAAGAAGGTTATGTGGTTGGCACAATTAAGCTAGAAGAATACACGCCGAATTTTTTGAAATACAGCTCTTCTAATTCAGGGGATGGTTTCGCTGTATTTTCGGAAGTCTACTATCCTAAAGGCTGGAACGCAACAATAGACGGTGAACCTATTCCAATTGAGCGAGTAAATTATATCTTGAGAGGGATCAATATCCCCTCAGGAAATCATACCATTGAATTTTCATTCAGACCCAATTCCTATTATATAGGTAATGCTGTCATGTGGGTGGGATCGATCATAGTTATTCTGCTCATAGTGGTAGCGGTAGGTATGGAAAGCAAGAAAGTTATGATCAAGTAAAGAGGGTTTCTATAGTTTCTTATTATTGGTCTCCCTTTGGCAGAGTAAACACTCACAGGAAAAATTGGGGATATTGTGACGGGTCAAAAATCATAAGTTGGTTTGTTCTCAAAGTTCGGTTGGGAAACTGCTATCTTCTTGATGTAGCAAGGAGTCCTAAGTTAAATTCATAGTATTTCCACGATGTGTTTAGCTACTCTACCTGTACCATCCAGAATTTGATGACGACAAGAGGTTCCTGAAGCTAGTATGATTGTCTCTTGATCTGCTTCTCTTACTTTCGGAAAAAGAACCAGCTCTCCTACTTTCATAGAAACGTCATAATGTTCTTTTTCATAGCCAAAAGAACCTGCCATACCGCAACACCCACTTGGGATGAGCTGCACATCAAAGTTAGGTGCAGCCTTCAATACCTTCTTCGTATGTACCATGGAGGAAAGTGCCTTTTGATGGCAGTGGCCATGAATCAAAATTTTCTTTTTATCATTCGGGAAGTCTTCAGCTTTCAGAGTTCCTACATTCAACTCATAGGCTAGAAATTCTTCTATGGTAAAAGTATTATTAGCTAGGTCTTTAGCTTTTTGCTGGAGTTCCTCCCTAAGTAGGTCTGGGTATTCATCTCGAAAAGTGAGAATTGCAGAAGGCTCCACCCCAATGAGTGGTGTATCGGCCGAAATTAAGTCTGAAAAAGTATTCACATTTTTTTCAGCATAACTTTTTGCCTCATCAAGAAACCCCTTCGACAGATAGGCACGTCCGCTTGGGGCATGGTCTAAAGCTACCACTTCGTACCCCATGCGATCTAAAAGCATAATCGCCTTTTTGCCGATGGCTACATCCAGATAGTTTGTAAATTCATCAAAGAAAAAGTAGATTTTCTTTTTGGGTGTTCTTTGAAGAGAGCGAAACTCTTTGTTAAACCACTTTCTAAGCGAAATGGAAGACATCTTCGGAATGGATCTCTGAGCGGCAAGCCCAAGTAATGGTTTAGGTAAATTCCGGGTTAGGTTGTAAGCCCAAGGAACAGACTCGAATGCGGAGATGCCCTTAGTGTAATGGGCGATGAATTGAGTACGCCATGATGGCTTTTTGTCCTTGTAAGACTGGTATTGCCATTCCGCTTTTAATTTGCCCATATCCACGTTCGAAGGGCATTCCTTCTTACAGCCTTTGCAGGATAGGCACAGGTCTAGCACTTCTTTTATTGCAGGTTCTGCAAACGGATTTGGTTTTTCGGAGCGAGTGAGCATTTCGCGCAGAATATTGGCTCTCGCTCGCGTGGTATCTTTTTCATTACGCGTAGCCTGATAGCTAGGACACATTATGCCTGCTGTCAGTTCAGATTTTCTACAATCGCCCGAACCGTTACAAAGTTCAGCAGATCGGAGTATTCCATGGTCTTCAGAAAAGTCGAGTGCTGTATCAAACAACCGTGTTTCTTGGTTCTCTTCATAACGAAGAAAAGAATCCATAGGAGCTGTATCTACTATTTTACCAGGGTTGAAGATATTTTGAGGATCCCATGCCTTTTTGATAGACCTGAGAAGTTGATAGTTTTTCGCTCCAATCATCTGCGGAATAAATTCGCCTCGCAGGCGACCATCCCCGTGTTCACCAGAAAGAGATCCATCATATTTTTTTACCAGATCAGCAATTTCTTGGGCTATAGTTCTAAAGAGTTTTAGCCCTTCTTCTGTTTTTAAGTTCAGATAGGGTCGAAGATGTAGTTCGCCAGAACCTGCATGTGCATAGTGAACACAGTACAAATGATGCCGATGAAGTATCTCGTTGAAGTCTGCAACATAATTTGGCAGTTCATGGACATCTACCGCTGTATCTTCGATGACAGGGGCAGGTTTTGTGTCTCCTGGAATATTCGAAAGTAGTCCTAAACCTGCTTTACGAAGCGACCACACTTTCTTAATATCTGCTCCCTTAACGATGGGATAAGCGTATCCTAAACCCTTTTGGTCAAGCTCTGCGAGTAAGTTAAGAACCACCAAATCGGCCGAATCTTCCGTATCTTTAATTATTTCTACGACAAGAATAGCTTTTGGGTCTCCCTCAACAAAATATCTGTTTTCAGCCTGCTCACGATTTCTTGCGGTAGCCTCTAGAATGTAATTATCCATCAATTCACAGGCGTGTGGGCTATACTGGAGCGCGACCAAATTTGCTTGTAAAGCCTCATCTATTGTCTTGCAGTGGATACACACAAGTCGCTTATGATCTCCAGGGAGTCGGGTAAGTTTTAATTTGGCGGACGTTACAAAAGCTAAAGTTCCCTCAGACCCTGCAATTAATGAGCAAAAGTTAAACGGCTGACCATTAGGATTGAAAGGCTGCATTTCTGCTAAAAGATCAAGTGCATAGCCTGTATTCCTCCGTGGGATATTGGGTTTTGGAAACTCCTTTTGTATTCGATGTATATTCTCCTGATTTCGAAGAATTTCAGTAATATTTTTATAAATGCTTTCTTCCAGATTGCCAGAACCTTTTAGCGTATTATTCTCCTTAAAATGAGCCGAAGTCCCATCAGTCAATAGGGCTTTTACTTCCAGAAGGTGCTCACGAGTACTCCCGTACACCAGAGAATTAGACCCACAGGAGTTATTTCCGATCATTCCGCCGATCATAGCACGATTTGCGGTAGAGGTTTCCGGCGCAAAAAAGAAACCATGTGGTGCCAGCATCCTATTTAGCTCGTCCCTTACTACCCCTGGCTGAACCCATACGTACTCTTCCTTTGTATTTAGCTCTAAGACTTTAGTAAAATGTTTTGATACATCTACAACAATTCCATTTCCAACTACCTGACCAGCTAATGACGTGCCAGCCGTTCTTGGAATAAGGGCTGTATTGTTATCCCTAGCAAACTTAATAAGTTGCTTCAGGTCATTTTCGTTTTTGGGTAAGGCAACAGCCTGCGGTACTTCTCTATATGCGGAGGCATCTGTTGCATAGATTTTTTTGATCGATTCATTTATGTGTAAGTCCCCTTCTAAAGACTTTTCTAACTTTTCCCAGTTCATGATTTGAAATTAGTGCACCCTGTAATCTCTTTTAAGGTATTAACTTCCTTAAGAATATATTATTAGTTTGAACAAAATAAACAGAGTCGCCCCGTTTTGTAATCACTATTTTTTAAATCCAAATTTTCTATCGCTTGAGATTAGTAAAATTAATATTCGATTTAATAGGAAATAAGAAAAATAATATTCTTTATTAAATGATAAAGCTAAATTTCTATGCAGTAAAAACATAAAAACATTACATCTTAATCATAGAATAAAATTCAATTTTGAAAAAAAATAGATCAAAAATTAAATATTTCATAAAATTTCAAAATTGCGTTAAGTATTTATCAGATAATTTGCGTTTTACTGATATCAAAAACATTTTTGCTACTCGCCTTAGCCCAAAATTAATGTATCTCCGGTTTAAGCAATTGAATGCGCTAGGGGAATTAACATGCGATTTTTATAATGAAAGTACTTGACATAACTAAACGACTTGCTACGATTCAGGACTCTACCAAGATAGATTCTGTAATGGTTGTGGAAAAAGTGACTGTACCTGTTATGGAAAATTCAGCAGAAGCAGAGGTCTCAGCTGATGTTTTAGCACAGTTAGGAGATAATCTATTGACCACAAACAATGTATGGATGATGGTGGCGACTGCACTTGTCTTCATTATGCATCTTGGCTTTGCTGGTGTAGAGTCAGGGTTTGGACAGTCTAAAAATACTGTCAACATCCTCTTCAAAAATACTTTAACACCTATTATCGGTATTCTTACGTATGCGATAGTAGGTTTCAACCTGATGTATCCTAGTTTTGAAGCACCTGGATGGTTTGGTTTTGCTGGTTTCGGATTGGAAACATCTGGTACTGCAGACAATACGGTAGGCTACATGAATGGCGGCATGACCTACTGGACAGACTTCTTGTTCCAGGCAATGTTCGCAGCAACGTCAGCAACCATTGTCTCAGGAGCGGTAGCGGAAAGGATAAAATTAAATGCTTACCTGCTATTCACGCTGATCTTTGTAGGGTTGGTTTATCCAATCATCGGCAGCTGGAAGTGGGGTGGTGGTGTCCTTGATGATTGGGGATTCTACGACTTTGCAGGTTCTACTCTGGTTCACTCTGTAGGTGGATGGGGAGCCTTAGCAGGTATTATCATCTTGGGGCCACGCCTTGGTAAATATGTAGATGGTAAAGTAGTTGATAAGCCAGGATCTAGCGTTCCCTTGGCCGTAATCGGAGTATTCCTTCTATGGTTAGGATGGTTTGGATTTAATGGAGGGTCTGTTTTATCTGCTGATCCTGGCTTGGTTTCATTTGTACTCGTCACTACATCGCTCGCTGCATGCGCAGGTGGATTTGCTGGATATATCACAGGTTATGCAGTATTTAAAAGGCTAGACCTTGGCATGGTGCTGAATGGAATTCTAGCAGGCTTAGTAGGCATCACTGCTGGAGCTGATGTAATCGACCCTGGCAATGCTATCGTAGTTGGAACTATCGCTGGAATCTTAGTGGTACTTTCCGCTATCACGCTTGATAAATTCAATCTAGATGATGTAGTAGGAGCCGTTTCTGTTCACCTTACTTGTGGTATCTGGGGCACTTTAGCCGTTGGAATTTTCTCTACCAATGAAGAGCACTCTTTTATGACGCAACTTTACGGTGTGCTTGTTTGTGGAATAGCTGCTTTTACTTGTGCATCAATCATCTTCTTAGTATTAAAGTACACAATTGGAATTCGAGTAAGTGAAGAGCACGAGAAGGAAGGGCTAGATAGCCACGAGCACGGAATTAGAGGTTACACGATCGTTTCTGAATAATCGATTTAAAAAATAAGACGCCTTTGTCAGCAATTTGGAACTCAAGATGCAGGAACCATTATCCCCTATTCTATATCAAATTGCTTAAAAACCTAATAATGAAAAGAACGAATGTAAATTCAATGATTAAAACAGCATTGATTGCTTCAATATTAATGGCATTCCAAGGCGTAAGTTTTGGTCACGAAGAAAAAACTTCTTCGCCTCTTAAGATTTCTAGATTAATAGATTCTTACTTCAGAACAAATATCAACTCATTGAATACAATAGATACGGATAGAGTCTTTATATCCATCCCTGAAGTTAGATTCAACATATTTAGCGAAGATGATCTTAGCATAACGGATTGGGATGAAACGAACCTTGAGGCTATCGATAAAGCTAGCTCATTATCGTCATTCGTACTAGCGGCAATTTATGCTTTTTAATCATTTAATATTTTTATAAAAACTAAGTTTGATCGTCTTAACTTCCAGAAGATCATACATATTTTTAAATTCTTTTAAATTTTAAATTAAAAATGGCAAAAAGTAAATTAGAGTACATCTGGTTAGATGGTAACAGACCTACACCGATGCTTAGAAGTAAAACATTAGTAAGAGAAGGGTTCAGTGGCAAGCTTGAAGACGCACCTATGTGGTCTTTCGATGGATCATCTACCGGGCAAGCTACCGGAGATGCGTCAGACTGCTTGTTGAAACCTGCCAAAGTGATTGAGGATCCCGGAAGACGTAATGGATACTTAGTAATGTGTGAAGTACTAAATGCCGATGGCTCACCTCACGAGTCTAATGCCAGAGCTACCATCGAAGATGACGGGGATTTCTGGTTTGG
>CAXYMM010000001.1:0-2136178 GCA_964289745.1 uncultured Ekhidna sp. | reverse complement strand
GGTCTCGTTCTGAATAGTTTTCTTGAGAACTGTCATTATTTGATACCAGAGCCGGGAG
This sequence comes from uncultured Ekhidna sp., assembly GCA_964289745.1. GTDB lineage: Bacteria > Bacteroidota > Bacteroidia > Cytophagales > Cyclobacteriaceae > Ekhidna. The sequence goes on along the minus strand of CAXYMM010000001.1, from coordinate 2,136,120 downwards.
GTTGTTTCCTGTTCGGGGCAAGGTTTTCGCAAGTTGCTCTACGGAAATCAGCTTATCTAAGCTAAGGATGCTGATTTGTTCTACGATATTTTTAAGTTGTCTTATATTCCCTGGAAATCGATGCGACTTTAGGTATTCCTGTGCTTCCAGAGTGAGCTTAATAGGGTCGGTTTTGTAGTTTTCCGCAAAATCGTAAGTAAATTTTTTAAAAAGCAGAATCACATCATTTTCCCTTTCGCGCAAGGGGCGGTACGTAGATAGGAACGGTACTTAGTCGATAGAATAAGTCTTCTCTAAACTTTCCTTTACCTACTGCTTCTAACAGGTTCACATTAGTAGCTGCAATGACCCGAACATTGGTTTTCTGTACTTTGGAAGATCCTACTTTTATGAACTCTCCGTTTTCTAAAACCCTTAGTAGCCTAGTCTGAGTGTTTGGTGGCATTTCACCGATTTCATCCAAAAAGATAGTGCCGCTATCCGTTACCTCAAAATAGCCTTTTCGATCTCCTGCAGCACCTGTAAAAGCACCTTTTTCATGACCAAATAATTCTGAGTCGATAGTTCCTTCGGGAATGGCTCCACAGTTTATGGCGATAAATTGCCCATGTTTACGGTGCGAAAGACTATGGATGATCTTTGAAAATGATTCTTTTCCTGTCCCGCTTTCGCCCGTAATTAGCACGCTCATGTCGGTTGGGGCGACCTGAATAGCTACTCGTATGGCGTTATTGAGCTTTTGTGAGGTACCGATTATTTCAAACCGTTGTTTTACTGATTGGACTTCTGAATCTATTTTGTAATTCATACAATTTCTCCGAATAGGGTGGCGACCGTGCAATCTGTAACTTTCACCTTTAAATAGCTTCCTGCTGGGTAGTTACCCTTAAAAACAATGACTTTGTTAGTAGAACTCCTTCCCTGCATTTTTTTTTGAGATTTCTTGCTCGTGCCTTCAACTAGAACTTCAAAGGTTTTACCGATATCATTGGAATTACGGCTAAGTGAAATTTTTCTTTGCTTATTTATTATTTCCTGAAGTCTTTTCTTTTTTATTTCCAAAGGGATGTCATCTTCATACCTTTTAGCGGCTAAAGTCCCGGGCCTTTCAGAATATAAAAACATGTATGAAAAATCATACTGAACATAGTCCATCAACGAAAGTGTGTCTTGGTGTTCTGCTTCCGTTTCAGTACAAAAACCTGCAATCATATCTGAGCTTATACCGCATTCTTTTCCTAAAATTTCTCGTATGACGTCTACTCGTTTTATGTACCATTCACGGTCGTATGTTCTGTTCATCAATTCTAGTATCCTAGAATTGCCACTTTGCGCAGGTAAGTGAATATATTTACAGATATTGTCATACTTTTTCATTGTATGTAGCACCTCATTTGTAATATCCTTTGGATGCGAGGTAGAAAAACGCACTCGAAGCTCTGGGTTCACTTTCGCAACCATCTCCAGAAGGTTGGCAAAGTTGATGACCTTCTTTATGTCCTCTTTTTTATTTAATCGTACTTTGTTGTTTTCTTCTTTTGCCCATAAATAAGAATCGACATTTTGCCCAAGTAAAGTCACTTCTCGATACCCTTGATCGAATAAGCTTTGAGCCTCTTTTACGATCGAGAAAGGATCTCTGCTTCTCTCCCTGCCACGAGTGAATGGCACTACACAAAAAGAACACATATTATCGCAACCCCTTGTTATAGAGATAAAGGCTGTTATGCCATTTGAGTTTAGTCGGATAGGGGAGATGTCGGCGTAAGTTTCCTCTAGGGATAAAAATGTATTGATTCCTTTTTCACCCTCTTCTGCCTTTTTTAATAATTTAGGTAAGTCTCGGTATGCATCAGGCCCTAAAACCAAATCCACGATTTTTTCATCTTCTAAAAGTTTAGACTTTAAACGTTCAGCCATACAACCTAAAACGCCTACGATTACATCTGGATTTTTCTTTTTGACGCTGTTGAAAAAGTGGAGTCGGTTTCTAACTGTTTGTTCTGCTTTTTCCCGAATGGAACACGTATTGATGAGTATAACGTCTGCTTGCTCGGCAGAGGAGGAAGTACCAAATCCCTCCCTCTTTAAGATTGAGGTAACAATTTCACTATCCGAAAAATTCATTTGGCATCCATAGCTTTCGATATATAGCCTCCTTCTTGCGGTGGAGTTGTCTTCCTGAGTAGTTTTAAAATCGCAAGACTCTACTTGCTTCTTCTCTTCCTCTAGTAGATCTATATCGGCTATTAATCCTTGCATGCCACAAAGATAAAAACATGAATGACATTTTGTCAGCAATAATATGGGTTAATTATTATATTTTTATTCTTACATGGCGATTATAAAATCAATAAGAGGTAAGACTCCTATATTAGGTAAGGAATGTTGGCTGGCAGAAAATGCTACCGTGGTCGGAGAAGTAGAATTGGGTAATGGCTGTACAGTATGGTTTGGAGCTGTAGTTCGAGGAGATGTCAATTTTATTAAAGTAGGAAATAATACCAATATTCAAGACAACGTAACCATTCATGGAACCTATGAGAAGCACGGAACGACGATAGGATCCAATGTAACGATTGGTCATAATGCCGTTGTGCATGGATGCACGATAGAGGATAATACCTTGATTGGAATGGGTGTAGTAGTGCTGGATGGCGCAATAGTAAAGCCGGGTTCTGTTGTTGGTGCTGGTTCGGTTGTATTAGCTGGAACTGTTATAGAGGAAGACTGTGTATACGGTGGCATTCCTGCTAAGAAAATCAAGGCAATCAATGCACAAAACAGAGAGATGTTGGCTAGAATTTCGAGTAATTATAAAACTTATGCAAGTTGGTTCAAAGAAGAAAATCTAAACATATGAATTTCTTTATTCGAATTCTATTATCCTCAGTAGCGATTATAATTTCGACTTATTTACTGCCTGGTATTACATTACTGGGAGATGGCATTGAGCCTTTTACTACGTCTTTCATTGTTGCAGTAATTATCTCTTTATTAAACGCTACTATCAGGCCACTCATAATCATTCTTACCATTCCTATTACGGTCGTAACACTAGGGTTATTCCTTGTGGTTATTAATGCTATCATAATTTTGATTGCAGATGCAATTGTTCAGAATTTTGTTATTGATGGATTTGGGTGGGCTCTGATCTTTAGCCTGCTTATGTGGCTAATCAATTCGTTGCTTACTGATTTGAAAAGGAAAGATTAAAAATAAACAGGACATTGCGGATCTCTGGTCAAGTTAATCTTAATTCGATAGTTCAACAAGATTTCATGAGTTCCTCGAGATGTATTATTCAATGCATTTACTGTGGTGTCATATGCATAACCAATCCTAAAATTCTCATTGAGAATCATTTGGGTAAGAAATACTAATGCATCTCCACTTCGGTACGATATGCCTGCATAAGCAATCTTGTCAAAAATTAGTGTTCCGTTTAAATCCCATCCTAATCGACTATTTTCTTGGTAGCGGATAAGAGCAGAGGGGCTAAACTTGATATTCTGACTGATAGTTAAAATCAGTCCTCCCGTGGCATAGTAATATCTGCTTTCCTTCGCTTCGGATATGATACCTTCCGAATCAACACTATAAAGTCTGTTTTCAAGAATGTATGGCACAGAAATTCCTACGTACATGGTCGGATTAGCATAATATACCCCTGTTCCAAAATTGGGAGAAAGTCGCGTAGAAGTACCAGACAGCAATTGATCGTCCTGTTTCAGGAGGTTCAACTCATTGAAGTCCGATCTCCTATTATCAAAACCCCCTGAAAGACCCATAGCGAGTATTCCTCCTCTTGTTCTTATTTTGTAGGCTCCGCTTAGATACAGCGAATTTTCTCTATGAATTCCAATTGCATCTTGCACTGCTTGAATGCCTACACCCAGTTGATTGTTATAAAGTGAAGTATTGGCAGAGAAGATATTGGAAGTTGGTGCACCATCTATATTGATCCACTGCTTTCTGTGGATAAATATGGCGCTAAATATATTCAAACTTCCTGCATAGGCAGGATTTAAAGTCAACCCATTAAACATGTAGGTAGACATAACCGGTCTCTGCTGAGCTTGACCAGCAAAGGCTAGAAAAAAAAGGACGTTAGCAACAACAATAAGCTTTTTCATTATGCTCTAAAATTACCTCACTAATTCCAAATATCCTTGAATGGGATCTTCACCAGTACCTAAATTTACTAAATAGAAGTAAGTCCCCTCTGGTAGAGTGAGACCACCACCTCCAACGTTGCTTAATCCTTCAAACCTGGTGGAAGTATTGTTATAGGAATTTGCATCAAAAACTTTTTGACCAGCTCTGTTGAAAATCTTTACGTTGTTGGCGGGGTATTGGTCTGAGCAGTCAATAAGGAAAAAATCATTTATGCCATCTCCGTTTGCAGAGATTCCATTATAAATTTCAATTTCAACCCCTATTTCAAACTCCGCATAGTATTCACACCCATTATCGGAAATAAAGGTTACTGCATAGTTTCCTGGAGAAGCAAAGTCTAATCTTTGTCCATCACTGACTATTTCGTTGGTTTCGATATTAGTCCACTGATACGATGTTAGAGATTGATCTATAAACTCGGCAAATGATACCGTAGCACCACCCGTAAACTGATTGGTCGACCCATCTTCTGTCCTTAGGCATCGCGATCGATTCACTACTACTTCGAAAACAGGATCAGAAATCTCATTCAGTATTTTCACTTGAGTAAATTCGGATGCACAACCCGTAGAAATATCAGTAGCTCTTACCACATAGGTAATAGAATCGAGGTTACTTATGCTATCTCCACTGAACAGAGGGGTGGTCATGTCAGATGGATCGTACCAATCGAAAGACATGTTAAATGTAGTACCATCCACTCTTGCAATAGCGACGCCATTCGGTATAACACAGTTAGTTTTATTGTTGATAACTTGTACTAAGGGCTTGCTAGGTGGTTTGGAATCATCAGATATGGTGAATACCTCTGTTGTTTCACAAAGTGTGTTATTATCGGTAATAATGACTCTATAGGTACCAAAACTTAAACTATCAATCACAAATTCACTTTTCGTATTTAATGAACCTATTTGATTTCCATTTTCATCTTGCCATTCGATTGAAGTATTGCCGATATCATCTGGGTCTGTGAGTGTTAAAGAAGCACTACCATTTTTAACGTCGTAACATACTGTTGAGTTATCTAAATCTAAGGTGTAGGGAATATCGCCTGCATTGGTCTCATCTTCTATCGTTATTTGCACGGAGGATCTGCAGAAGCGATCATTCTTCGGAATTACGACCACTACATAATCACCATTTGGAACATCTTTTATTTCGACTCCTCTGGAACGAGCTGCGGTGGTGTCTAGGTTTTGACCAACAGTAGTCATAGTTCCTTCAAACCAATAGAAATCATATAAAGAAGAATTTCCAGATACTTGGCTCGTTCCGATTACTCTAACGTTAGCTTTTCCAACCACATTCACACAATTAATATTCGATTCGAAACTAGGTGAGAGGTTAATGGTCGGTATTTCATCGATAATTGAAAATTCTTCCGAGCTAGCACAACCTGTAACTTGGCTGGTTGCCGTTACCCGATAGAACCCTTTTCCTAAACCAGCAAGCTTATGTGTGCCGAGACCAGTTAAAGTCGTAACAGCACCGCGGAAGCTGTTTTGAGTTAATGTACTAAAGGAAGCTCCATCTTGGCTATATGACCAATCAAAGTTATAACCTGTCGAATCACCATCAGCAAAGACTTTTAGCTGGCCATTAGGATTATCAGGGTTGCAGTTGAGTTGGTTGGTGCTAAAGTTATCACTAGATAGTGATACTCTTGGAGAAATACTATTATCTCCTACTGTAACCTGATATTTCTGAGTCAAACACTTTAACGTATTGTGTGTACCTTCAATATAATAGGTGGTGCCACCCTGTGCTCCATTAAAGGGCGTACCCGTAAATACTAAGTTATTGGTAGCGGCATCATCATAGAAATTAAATGTATAGTTTGTCAACTGATCAGGAGCATTGTCTTTTTCAACACCTGTAACATCTATGATACCACCTAAAGTACAGTTTGTCATAGCTGTTACATCAACCGACACAATTTCTACTTTTGCCGAAACATTTGGTAAGATGATTTCAGCAGTAGCCGAACAACCGTTTGAGACTTGTTCTACTCTTACCGTATAAGTGTCTGCTGCTAAACCTGAAACGACAGAGGTAGCCACATCTTGTGGGAGAGAGCCATTGCCAGGATTTGTATTGTCTACCAAAGGCGTACCCGTGCCAGAGCCCAAATACCATGAAAACGTATACTCTGGACTAGTGCTATCTTCTCCATTTGCAAGAGCAGAAAGTGTTCCATCGGATAAAATAGTTGTTCCATTTGGCGTAGCGCATGTTGAGTCCGCCTCATTAATGTCAATGGTAATTACTGGGAATGAAGGGACGTCTTCGATATTAAAGGACAATGCCTCGGAGGTACAATTATTCGCCCTATGCGTGATAATAGCATAATAATTATTGGGGGGTAAATCTACTACTTCATATGGAGAATTGGTAATGGTATTGCCTTGTTGCACATCGTTCGATGTTCTAAATACCTGCAAGTCGAATACACCATCTATCGTCAGTCCGTTCACTCCTGTTTCGTTATATGAGTCACCATTATAAAGAGCCTCAAGCAGGACAAAAGATCCGTTCTTTGCAAGTGAGCAAAAGCTGTTATTGTTTACTTCATAATCAAGGATTGTTGGGGTGATACTTACTCTGGGAATAGTGAAGATTCTGGTGGATGAACAAGAGGTTGATGTATTTTCTATTGTCACTTGATAATCACCAGTTTGGCGGTTTATAAGCTCGTTTGTAGTAGATAGTGTTGGGGCACCAGCACCTCCGCCAGCCACTTTCCAATCAAATGTATAAGAGGCACCCATACTGACACCATCAACCAGAACTTCTAACCCTCCGGTAGCGAGGGTACCTCCGGTACAGTTAACATCTGGCGTAACTGAATTAAGCGTGATAAGTGGATCAACCTCCAAATTATCAATCGTTACTCGGCCTAATGCCGTCGCACAACTTGTTGTATTATTCACAGCTTCTACAGTATAATGACCTGCCTCTAAATTGGGAATGGAAGTAGTAGGAGAGGTACCAGTAGCGGGACCAAATACAGTTGTCCCACTTGAATCTTTTGCTACCTCAATAGTGTAATCACTAAGGTTTCCGATACTGATGTCCGCATCAGCTAATGTAATTAGGCCACCAAATGTTCCACAAAGCAGATCATCCGTAATTGCCGACTGAATACTCGTTACATCGAGGGTAGGGGTTGCGCTGTTTTGACCTATTGTAAATACAGCACTTTTCGCACAACCTACATTACCATTGCCCGAGGCATCGCCATTGTCTTTTGCAATAAATACCGTATATGATCCACTGTTCAGGTCTTGAAGCGTTCTTATATCAGGACCGACTAAGGAAGAGCCTACATTAGCCCCACTAGCAGACCCCATATCATCGTAAAGAAAACTGGCATCTAATATTCCAGGAGCAGAATTAAATACCCCTCGATACCATTCAATTGAGTAATCAGCCAAGGTGATAGGGGCACCATTGTCTTCAGTGATCGTAATGACTACAGACCCGTCGCCTGTATTTGTAGCATTAGAACAGAACGTATTCGGAGTAGACGTACCATTTATAGCTGGAAGCAGGGTTTGGTCATCAATGGTGAAGGTGAAGATTGCAGGTGTGGTAGATGGGCATCCAGTGGCATTTTGCACTACAGCCGCAGTATATGTTCCTGATGGTTGGTTTAAAAGCGCATTTTCTCCATTTCCTGTTAATACAGTTGTCCCATTTGAATCGTTCCATGTAAACGTGAAGTCTGTGAACGTTGTGGAGTTTGTGATTGATCCATTTTCGTTGGTCAGGTCAACCTGACCAATGGTGATACTTCCATTTTCAGGACTACAATCGTCTTGCGGATTAATTGTTACATTCACATTAGAGATAGTAAGATTGGTTTCAAATTCACCAATAGTGATGGTTAAAGGAATGGATAAACATCCTAGATTGTTGGTAATGTTCTCTGCTACTACCACATAATTATTTTCAGCCAAGCCTGAAGCTTGATTTGCATTAGCACCAACTGCAGGATTTGTACCCGTACCAACATTAGCAGGACTGATCAGAGTGACTCCATCGGATTGATACCAGGAGAATCGGTAGTCCGTGACGGTAAGAGCATTACCCATATTATCAATAACATCAACCGTTGCCCCACCGGAAGGGGTGATATTATCACACGAGCTATCGTCGGCTATTGAAATGATCTGCAATACGGGGATTGAGGTCAAATCATCAATGATGACTTCGAAAAGGACAGGAGTATCGGGACACCCAGTATTTACATGTTCTTTTATACTAACGTAATAGGTGTCCGCTGGAAACCCTGCTATTTTACTTGCGCCTATTGTTCCCAGAGTAGGCGTAATATCACCATTGGGGTGATTTACGCTCGCTGTGATACCGGAGGAGCCTCCCTCGATGGTTTCATTGTCGGATATTGTACCAGACAAACCCGAAACGTATAAGTTTAAACCGTCATCACTTATGATTGTAGCGGTGATGTTATCTCCGGTTTGATCGATGGTGATGCTTTCCCCCTCCGTGAAAGGGCTCGTACCCGAACGGTTATCATATGGAATTATATGAATTCTGGTGGATTTGTCGGATTCATACCAGTTAAAGCGGTAGTTAGAAAAGGTGTTAATGGTGGTGCCATTTGAATTAATTTCAGTTATTTCAATTCCTCCATCTGGTGGGTTACAATTTTGATTTGGAGATAGTGAGGTGGTTTTAATACCATGTACTTCTGGATTGTCAATTACTGTAAAGGTTTGACTGGTAATTGAACACCCAATTCCAGCTCCCTGAGCTCCGCCTGGAGTTCGTTCAATCTCTACATAATAAGTTCCAGCTCCTAATGTTGCAGGAGTTACAGAAGAGGCATTAGCAGTAGCTTTACCCTCTTCGAATATAATTGTTGCAGGCATGGAATCATCATACCACGTAAAATAGTATCCGTCAGGCAAAATTGTGTCATTCTGGTCTTTAGTTACATTTACTTCAATTGATCCATTATTTCCAACACAAAAGTTATTTTCATTAACAACGGAAGAGGTGATAATTGGATCGTATGCTTCCTGAGTTAGTTGATCTGAGGCAGAGGCTGTCCAACATTCTCTACCGCCACCAAAAGGGGCACTCTGTTTTTCTCTCGCTATTGCTGTATACGGACCAGCAGGTAATTCAGTAAAGGTTACTGAACTTCCTTGAGTAATAGGCCCAGGGGTAGCAATAGAAGTAATAATTGATCCATTACCATCTCTCAATTCTCCATTATCAGGGTCAAAGGAGTAAGGGAAGGTAAGTAGAGAACCGTCTGAGTTGGTTATTGTGTATGGATTTAATCTATTGATCGGAATTCCAGATCCAGCGTATAGATATACCATATATTCGTCAATATCGTCCGGATCATTATTGGTGTAGCCAACGCCATTTACGGCGGTAATCGTGGCACTATTTCCAGAATTAGTACCCACAATTTCATCTCCTACAAAAAATGCCCCTGACTCTACTGAGATTTGAATAGTGTCTACCCCGTTGTCAAAGCTAATAAACCCGACTGCATTACTTCCTCCGCCATTGTCTACCGCTGTATACGGTTCTAAAGTTAGAAGGTCTCCTCCCGTTCGTGTGACCGTTAATTCTTGAAAATCAGCCAATGAAACTTCTGCTGTTCCATTATCGGGACATTGGATTACGTTAGTGAGTGAAATGGCTGTTGCTGTTTGGATTCCATTGAATGGTAAATAGTATGATGCCTGAGTTCGGCAACCATTGCCCGTCTCCACTACCAAAGTGTATATGCCACTAATAAGATTACTAAGAACTGGAGTAGTATTATTTACGGAGATGGGGCTGTTTCTATTTTGGTCAGACACCAAAAACTGTCCGTCCACAAGGGCATCTAGGAAACCATCATCATTTGTAAAATCGGCAGATCCCTCATACCACCTGTAGGTGAATGGACCAGTACCTCCCTGAATGTCCCCTTGGAGAGATCCTCCGGAAGCGTCACAAGAACTAACATTTTGAATGTTGATAAACGAAATGGTAGGTAATGTACCTGTTGCGTCATTAACAGTCACGTTCACTCGGGGGGTAACACAGCCCGATTGAGTTTCTGTAACAAATACGGAATATGTACCAGAAGCCAGATTGTCTAAAGAGGAAAGACCAACGGTTCCAGAAGTGGTAATTTCAACTGAACTGTTTACATTGGCCGTAGCCGAAGAAGATGCACCTGTAATGGTTTCGTTATCGCTAATATTACCGGAGGGGTCGGATGCAAGAATAGTCCCTGAACCGTTAAAGGTGATAATTGTAGCCGTAGCACCACCACTCATTGTTATGATTTCCCCTTCTTCGAATGTTCCTGATCGATTGTCGAAAGGGATTCTGATTAGCTGGGTATTTCCCAGATACCAATCATAGCTATAAATAGGATTCTGACCTATCGGATTACCGGTTACTGATACATTATTAACTGTTGCTGTTCCATCATCAAGATTACATCTCGTCTGATCGGTGGAAGACACACTCGGGGTAAAAGTTAATGGCTGCGAGGTAACTTCAATAGTAGCGGTTTTGGTACATTGAGTAGTAGCATCTAAAGCTTCCACCGTGTAAAACCCGCCAGCGAGGTTGGATATAGTTAGGTCGGCATTATCCACTGATTGTATTCGAGTGCCTGAAGTCGAAGTGCCACTGTACCACGTAAGCGTATAGCCTACTGATCCTCCACTTCCAATTGTTCCGATTCCTGCAGTCACCTCGCCAGTATTTCTTCCTGAACAACCAAAATCACTTTTATCAAGATTCACATCGATCGTGAAGGTTGGGGTAATGAAAGGATCAACCGTAACAGGGAAAGGATCTGATTCACATCCGGTTAAATTATTCTTTACCGTAAAAAAATAGGTTCCGGCTTCGAGTCCATTAAAAATTCCATCAGAATTTGATGCCAATGGTGTTCCAGCAGTGCTGTTGCGATACCCATTGAAAGTATAAGGCTCGATATAGAATTCTATACCATCTATATAGTTTCCATCTGTGGGAATTCCACCTGCACTTTCATACTGGAATCGAGTAGAATATTGACCTACTGGAACTACATACGTTCCCTCATAGAGCGTCCAGCCATTAAGTGCAGGATCGCCGCTATTTGTAGGGCTACTAAAAATAAACGACCCTGGGACTTTGGGATTTTCTTGATCCTGAAGTTGCGAAAGGTCAGTTGATGGACCAATTCTTAATCTCATTTGATCTGTTGTGCGTCTACCGCGATGGGCAAATCGCCATATCATTTTGGTATCAGGTATGGTATTCGCATCGAAGTAAAGAGCACTTTGAAATTGTGCATTTAATTCCGCCCATTGGTCTCCTTCATATGCAATATAAGAATTTTCGGGATTTCCACTTCGCCACAGTTCTATTACATTCCAAGCATCGTCAGTTACCCAACCTGGTACTAAAGATTCTTCATAATAAGCAGCCCATGGCTGGCTTGCAGAACCAAAGAAAAAATACGGAATACCTCCATTAGAGGGATTAGGAACTCCTGTATTAGGATTGTTCAACATGCTTGGGCTTTCAAAGCTTCCATTTTGGACGTAAGGGACAGCGGCAACAGACTGGTTGACAACCCCAGAAAGAACGATCGAACCCCGACTGCTTGTATCGCAACTGGCAATATGGGTCAAATTGACTTGAGTCAGGTCAATTGCTAAAGGATTTTGTTTATTATCGGATACTGTAATGGGTCTTACTATGGAACATCCTTTGAGGTTATCTGTAATTCTGACTGAGTAAGTAGTGGAAGGAGTCATTCCGCCCAAGTGATATTCCTTATCATTGACAAAAAAGATAGAGGGGTCTGCTGTCCCTGGTAGTTTATTTCCAATCGTAGGAGATGATCCCAAAAACCATTCAAAGGTGAATCCGTTGGTAGTTCCTGCTCCATCACCATCGGCTATTGCTCTACCGTTTCCTACAAGACAGCTTGAACTTTGTTGATCTTCAATGACTGTTCCAGTAGGATAGATGTAACTGTTTGTTACGGACACTGTAAGCGTATCTGATGCGCAATTGGTAGAATTTGCAATGGCAACTACCTTATAATCATCAGCGGGTAGCCCAGTGATTATAGATCTAGACATTACACTCGTAGGGTTACTGTTAGAAATAGATCCTGTGTTTATAACTTGATTTCCGTTCGAATAATAGTATTGTAATGTATACCCATTCAAAAAGGGTGGTGTAATGGATACTTCAAATGATCCATCATTATTTGAGTTACAGGCAGTATTTGGAGAGTTATTAGCCAGGGTTAAAATGGGAGTTAAATTAGTTGATGAAAGAATAGCATTTGCTGTACCACTACATCCAATATCTAGGTGAGTAGCCGTTACCACAAAATTTCCCAAATCACTTGAAAGACCACTAATAATATTTTTAGTATTTCTATTATTATTAATAATACTGTTAGAAAAATCAACATTCGAATTATTTCCAAGGTTCTCATTGCCATTTAGCGGACCAAATGTTTGACCGCCATTATTAGTATACCACCATTCGAATGCATAATTAAGATTGCACCGTGTACACCCTGCGCTATTAGGATCAGTTGTGACATAGGCCTCTAACGAGCCATTACCTGGAAATACGCTTCTACCAGCACCGCATGAAGTATCCGGACCTCTTTCTTCAATAACTACAACTGGAGCAAAAGGTTGATCATTGATCGTTAAGGTAAGTTCTACAGAAGCGCAACCAGTAGCAATATTCGTTGCAACAACGGTATAGTCGCCTGCCCCTCTTGATTCTATAATCTCTCCTTTCGTTGTACCGCCTTGAACATTATCAACTAGCGGAGTTAAACTGGTATCGGTTCCCGACCACCAACTGAAAGTATAGTCTTTTACGTCTCCCCCAAGAATATTTACCAAAACTGATCCATTTGGCTGGGTGGGATTACACGAAGTATTGTTGTTAATCTGCTGATTTGGTGGGAAAGATGGGGTATCGGAGTCATCTTCAACCACTACATCGGTAAATCTTTCACATTCCAATCGATTATTTTTTACAACAACCCTATAGTCACCAACAGATAGTCCGGTAAAACCGGCTCCTATAGCACCATCAGCAACGGATTGGGTGAATAATCTATTCACAGGATCAGTATTGAACCCACTATATAGTTCATACTCATATGTCGTCAAGTTATCGCTTGGGTCTGAGTTGGAAGAGCTGGTAACTGCTATGGAACCATTTCCTCCTAGACAATTTGTATTTTTCTGGACAACTGTAAAAATATTTGGTAAGTCCCGTATATGCTCAACCTCAACCGTTGCAGGAGGAGATGTAGAACAGCCAGTAATGTTGTTTTCTACTGTGATTGTGTATAACCCATCAGCTAGCCCTTCAAATCTTCCTGTTGTATTGGAGGTATTGAGGTTGTTTGTAGAGATTCCATCGTAAAGGTTGAATGTGTAGTCGGCTGATGCTGGTGAGATATAGCTGCTTATGTCTATTACACCATTTTTTAAAGTTCCACAACTTGTATTTGGCTCAAAGCCCACCACTGGGCATTCAATGTCTGCATTGGGGATGTTAAAAGATCCTGTTCCGGGCTGAATTGTTCCGACATTACCTGATCCCGATACATCAGGAACAGTAGTTCCATTAATATTATCGAAATTGTAGTAACTTATTAATCCTTGTTCTGTCCCATTACGGGCAGCGCAAGTAAAGACTGGAGCCGCTATTTCAAATTCTGAAAGTACTCTGTCGTAAATGCGCAGTTCATCTATGACCCCTTCAAATTTTCTTGAATTTAAGTCATTGTCACTACCTAGATACATTGGGTTTCCTGTGTCCATGAGTATACCGCTACCAGTATGGTTCGTTTCACCTAGGAGCACTCCATTGGCATATAATTTCATTTCACCCGTTGCTCCGTCCCACGTACCCGTAACTTGTACCCAACCTATGGGTGAGTAGTAACCGTCTATTCGTGCAGTGCTTCCGTCGGATGTTTGAACCCTAAAGGATAGCCCTTTATGGTCGTCAGACCACAGTAATGTTTGGTTCGAACCTACTCCGCCCGATGAAAAAATTCTATGGTCATTATCATAGTTGAGGGTGGTGAGGTCACCATAGAAGGAGATTGTTACTTTATCAGTTATTGGATTGTTGGGACCGAATAACTGAGGGAATCTTATTCGGGCTTGACCCCTTAATTCGATAGCACTGCCAGTATTGACTTGGTTGTTTAGATCAAATGTTGGTCTTATCACATTATCAGTAATCTGGACAGTAGTAGTATCTGTACAGTTAGTTGCCAGATCTTCTACAACAACGGTATACGTTCCACCTAGAAGCTGAGTCATTTCCCACCTTCCTGCTCCAAAAGTGGCAGCTGACGAACCTCGTGGAATTTCGTTTTGTGGCAGGGTGTTGACCCCTGAATACCAAGTATAGTCAAAGCCTGGTTGACCTACCAAACCGTTTACAGAAGCTTGCGCTACTCCAGTAGGGTTCAGTCCGCAGGCGGTATTTGGGCTGGTTTCTGCCACTGTTAGGACTGGTGCGTTTGATAAGTCTTGAATATTGGCAGATATTTCGGCTGATTTACACGATAAACTGTTTCGAACGATTAGCAGGTAATCTCCTGCCGCCGAAACGGTGTAGGTATCTCCAACGAAGTCGGGGTTTGGCTTTCTGGAATTTCCATTATACCAGTTGAAGGTAAAGTCAGCTGTTTTGCCGCCAACATCTGCAGAGAGTGTTCCGGTTCCCCCGCAGGCGGTGATGTCCACTTCATTTACATTTACCCCTACCACACTCGTGGTAAATGATCGAATGCTCACACCGGTTATCGACCCAATACATCTGGTTTGACGGTCTATTACCTCAACATCGAATGAGGATCCGTCAACGTTAGAAAGGATACTACCTGAGGCAATGGGTGTTGGGTTGCCACTGAATGCCCAGGTAAAGGAATAGCCAGAGGTCAAACTGTCTTGTGGGGGGTTAGTTTCCGATGCTGGAAAAGTACCGTTTAAAGTGGATGTATAGACAAAGGCGGCGGCAGATCCATTAGGAATTTCACAGTTTGTTTCAGGGGTAACCTCATAGGCCCATACATTGAGAACGGGTTGCTGTCTATCGATGGTTATTGGCACAGTGTCTGAGAAACAGCTAGTAGCATTATATTCTCCAATTACTGTATAATCCCCTTCTGCCATTTGGGAGAATGTACTTGTGGTATTGAGTACGTTAGTAAAGTTAACGTCAGAGGCAGCGTACCAAGCGAATGTAAAACCATCCGTTTCTGTTTGCTCTTTTTGATTTTGTGAAGCCGTTCCGCTAACCTGTATGTTGTCGATGAGGTGACTCTCTGATACCCTATTCGTATGACTAGTTACAATAATGGTAAGCAATGAATCATCTTGGCCCCCACTGTTAATATTGCTGAGGGTAGTAGGCTGGTATCCAAAATTTCCATAATGTTCGCCATTTGCGAACCGACCAGATCGTCTAATATTATTACCATTATCTCTTAGCTCATACTCTACTCTGATGAAATCACGGCTGATACCAGATGTTTGCATATCACCCAACTCAAATAAGTCAATGGAGACCGATACGTCTGTATGGTTGGAGATGTCTATGGGCTCAGTAGTAAAAGTTACGATACCTTGTTCGTTAGCTGTTCCGGTGTTAGTGCTTTCAAACATCTGAGAGCCATTTTTTAGATTAACTCCAAAAAATGAAGGTGTTTGAGTCGGAGTAGCACTCCAACCGCTTATGCCAGAATCATTTGTATTCCCAATTGTTAAGTCTTCAAAGTTTTCTCGCCAAAAGACGCCCCTACTTCCGGGAACAGCTCCAAAATAATGAACACGTGCGGTTCCATTATCAGGTACGAGCACGCGATTTCCACTATTATCCAAATAATCATCTGCACATTTTATGTTGTCGCTTAATTTCACTACTTGAAGTTTAAAGGGATTGGTGGTAACGGGTATGCTTTTAATATTATTATCCGTTTTGCACTCATAAATACTTGTAGCTGGCAGGGGGTCACTAATAGGAGGTGTAGAGCCGGTATTATTGATGACCACATAAAGTTCAAAACTTCCACCAACAGCGGTGATAGAATGGGTAATTTGAAGTCGATCTCCAGATTTAAAATTCTGTAGTGCTTCGACCCTTACATCTAAAAGAGTTGAGTTATTGCTTGTGGGGTCACCAGCGTAGTATGATACGGGGAGACTTCCAGAAATATCAGCATCACCATCATTTGCTATTTCAAAAACAACATCCGTAGTTCCGTCCGGGCACTGAATTGGATCTGCTTGAATAATTCTCACTAAATTAATATCAGGTGCTATAAATTCAACACACCCTTGCGAGTTTAGAAATGGAGCTTGATTTATAAATGTATTTAATGGGGTACTGGCAAAAGGTATCGTTAAGCCATTAGCATCAGTACATGAGCCAGAAGAGGAAAATTCTACTGACGGGTCTTGAACTTGGGGAGGAATCGTTAAATCATCGTTTACATTAACATTATAGTATCCATGTTGATTCCAAATACTACGACCTGAAACCCATGATTCATTATTACCGGATTCAAATACTTGAATATTACTAAATTGGGTGTTTCTGTAAGGGTCAAAAGGAGTGTTGCTATTAAAATAACAGGCTACACATATTTCAATATCTCCATCTCCGTCTACATCTGCAATTACGGGGTACTCTTCTTGCGTTCTTGATCGGCATGGCATACTCCCTCTTACTCTTTGGGCATCCGTTAAACCTGCCTCACCACTAAGAATAAATAGTTGATCTTCACTACGGTGGACAACTTCGCTAGCACCGTCGCCATCAAAATCATAAAGCGAACAACCTGTGAACCCTGAGTTTACCTCTAGAATAGCAAAACTCCAATGTAGATTAAAATTTTCATCCAGAGATATTAAACGTTTATCCATTACGAAATTCGCATTTAGTTTTCCGTCATTATCGATATCTCCAATGCTTACTCTTCCTGCTCCATTCCTAAAATTGTTTCCATCGTCGTATGTTACCACATTTTCGTTTGCAACATCCCAAAAGAATATTGTCGTTTCTGCACTAGCCAAGTCATTTCCTAGTGCCCCTGTTAAGATAATATCAATATTTCCATCTTGATTATAATCAGCAATGGAGGCAGAGGAATGATTATCAGAGCCTGTTACTTTAGGATAGTAATTCAGGTTTGCATTGATGTCCGTGTGAATAACGTCATCAAGATCTTTAACAACTGTCATGGTTTGGGTTGATTCATTCACAGACCATACCTCGTTTCCAGTAATTAATTCGAGTCCGGCACAGTCAGCACATTCATTATCCGCTAGAATATCTGCTACGATTGGTTCAGTTATAAACGATTGAGACCAATTTCCGTTAGCATCTCCGGGGATCAGAACACTCCCATCGATAGCATTCATGATTTCGTTTCTGTAGTAAATCTCTACATCGCCGTCTCCATCAAAATCAGCAATTCCAATAACACCAATGGACTCACTTTTTGAAGCCTGCTTTCTCCAAACTCGTATCAAATTTTTTGTATTAACGTCTACATTATACATGGCGACATTGGAAGCCATGTTTTCCGAGACAATGATCTCTCCAATACCGTTTCTATCAATATCTGCTATTGCAGGGGTATTTTCGGGGATAAATCCAATATTCGTTGATGCGATGGTTTGCCCTGTAGCTCCATTTAAAACGAAAAGCTGAAGTGGGCCGTGGCTATTGACAGATACGATCTCAGGTATTCCATTGCCATCTAAATCTCCTACTACTGGACTTGCGTGACTGGTAGCGGTTTGGTTGGCAGATGCCCATTCTCTCCGCATTGCAAAGGTTGGAACTTGAATTTGATCCGAGCAGGTAACAGAATTTCCGAAGAAGAAGCTGTCACAGTCAGGGTGATTTGAACAATCTGAATCGAAGCAGTCGATTAGTCCATCGCCATCGTCATCGATGCCATTATTACACGTTTCCTGCCCAAAGACATGTATAGTAAAAAGAATCAGGATATTTGATAAAAATAGACGAAGAAAATTATTCATATTGTTTAGCAGAAATAGATTTATCAATAAATACATTTATTTAACAAAATGTAACCAATTAGCCACATTAACTCTATCAAAACCTCAAAAGGTATAACTTATAATATGAGTAAAGTTAATACGAAAAATTAGAACTAAACTTTATTAACATGAGATATTATTATTTAAAGTAAATCTTTTAAAAGAAATCAATTATATCAGAATTCTCCGCGTCTTTTAATTAGTTTAGCCTTGATCTCTCGAGACCTATCTTCTGAAAGATTATACTTATACATTACCCAAATGGCAAGACTCGCTGTAGCAGTAGGGATAATTATATCTGCGATTCTCAAGTTTTTCATTGTTTCTAAGGTCTGAGTAGTCGCATTTTGATCAAAGCCGATAAGTTTCAATATAAGTCCTCCTAGTACTAATGCTAATGCTTGTCCTAACTTGACCATCCACCAGTATATAGCTCCAAAAGTACCTTCTTTTCTTGGCATTCCGTTTTCAAGCTCGTCAAGATCGCACACATCTGCTGTCATGCTCATCATCAAGGTGAAAAGACCGCCCTGTCCAAATGCCATTAAAGGGATAGGAATGAACATGAGGAACGGATTTTCCGGGTTGAAGCTCCACCATTTTAAAATATATCCTACGATGGAGATGACCGTAGTTATGATGAAGGCCTCACGTTTTCCATACTTATTGGATATCCAGGAAACAATGGGAATTACAACAAATGCAGTAAGAATAGCTACGACAGTAGAGAACCAGGCTGGCCAATTTCCAGCGGCTTCAAAGCTTCCATTGAACATGTAAAATACTATAATAAAGTAACTAAAGTTGGCCACTAACTGAAACCCATTAAACACGAGAAAGGTGGCTCCGCACAACCGAAAGAAAGAGGTGTTATTTATAGCTTCTCTGATACCTCTGAATAGGTCTACCAAATTTGAGAAAATTGTTTTCCATGTAATTTTAGTTCTGTTTTCCATTCTCGTCGCATCTATGCCTTTGCAGAAGATGGCTGGTAAAATACCTAAAAGGAGACAAATTATACCTACCGTTATGGAAAGCTTTCTAACGCCTTCAGCTTGAGATTCGAATAGATTGGGATTGGCGATTAGTATCCAAAACCACGGTACGATCATCCAAGCTATCTGGCCAATAGTGTTTGCAAAGGCCATCAAACGGGTTCGCTCGTTATAATCGGAGGTCATTTCATATCCCAGACCGACCAATGGTGTGGCAAACATTGTATTGCCTATTAAAAATACCATCGACATGATCAGAAAGTACCAAAAGTTATAGGTTTGAGAATCTCTTTCGTCCAATTGCCATAGAAGGATGAAGAAAATGCCACTTAGAATGGCTCCGATGAAAATGTAAGGTCTTCTTCTTCCAAATTTTGATTTTGTATTATCTGAGATGAACCCCATGATAGGGTCTGTTAATGCGTCAAAAATTCGGGGTAAACCTCCTAACAGACCCGCTAGAAAAGGATCCATTCCAAAGGCAGTCAAAAGAAAGAACATGAATGTAGCTAGTGAGCCGGGCAGCAGATTAAGTACCAGATGCCCTGATCCAAAGGCAAACTTTTCCATGATCTGCACTTTATCCTTAGCTGCTGTTATATATTGTGACATGGGGTGGGGGTTTAAATAGGAGCTATCAGAATGCTCTGAATAGCTTTGGGTTGTATGGTTATGTTTTTTACTTGACCTTCAAGCAAAAGATTAAAATTTTTTTCTTTGTCAAATTCGTTGAAAACAACTACTACGATGGATTCATCAGGGTTTTTAGCTGCTGTAGCAATTAGTTGATCATCGTTTTTTTCAAGACCTAAAACTACCGCCTCAGGGCGAATGTATTTGCTGAAGTGTTTCATGATATAATAGAGTGGTGTAAAGTAGACTTCATCTGCATTAGGATCTACAAGTATCGGAGCGACACACCAGTTTTCGAACCAGTTAGGACCTCCTTGACGATCTAGCACCATATTCCAGTCTACCCAGCCGTCTACCCAGTTGTTGAGGCAACCAATTATATCTCTTGCATAGCGGTTGACTGGCGAATATTTTGGGTGTAAATACTTTTCTTCTTCTGCTGCCCAATCCCATCCCCAGTCTGTTGCTTTTTTTGCCCAATACCAAGCATCGTCTTTCCACTTTGGGACTTCAGAATCAATGCATCCTTCGGTTTCGATCAGGTATTTATCTGGGGCTTTATTGTGTGCATACTGGAGTAATTTGGGGAATACCTCGTAAGTACTTTCATACCAGTGAATGGCTGTGCCATCATAGTACTTGGAGGAAGCATCGTCTTGGTACATTACATCTACCCATTCCTTCACGCCAAGTCTGTTTTGATCATAACCGAGGATGATTTTATCGCCTTTATCATCTGCCTCTAGTTTTGGTCCCAGGTAGTTCTTAACGAAGTTAGTCATTTCTTCTGGTGTGAAATGCATGCTTTCCCAGTTATTTCCATTTCCATGAGGTTCGTTTTCTACTGTAAAGCCCCAAATGTCAATGCCTTGTGCCTGATAGGCATCTACATACTTGGAAAAAAAAAGTGCCCATGTGTCATAGTATTTTGGTAGTAGCTTTCCGCCTACCCAGTCGTTATTGTCTTTCATCCAGGGTGGGGCAGTCCATGGGGAAGCAAATATTTTGAACCCATCTTCCGAGGCATTCATGGCGTCTTTTATCATGGGAATAAGATCGTCCATATCATGTTCAATGGAGAAATTATCAAGTTCCATATCTTCGGCAACAGGCGCATATGAATACTGACTTAAAGAAAAATCGCAGGAATTCATATGCGTTCTTGTCAGGGAATAGTTGGCACCCTCTCTACTGAAGTATGCATCGATGATTTTCTTTCTATTTTCAGCACTTAGCTTGTTTAACAAGTAAGCCGAGGATTCTGTAAAGGCACCTCCAAAACCGGTAATTTTTTGAAATGTTTGATCAAGATTTATTACTAAGGTGGAAGGGTTATCAGAAGGTTTAAATGTGTCGATTTTTTTTAGTTTATTTCCACTTGCAGAAGTTTCAAATACTTCTGCTTTTAATGAAGGGGGAGTTGGTGCGCATGCACTCATCATCAATGTTATCAGGGTTAAAATGTAGCGTTTCTTTTGCATGGCATAATTAGGTTACTTTGACGTTGTGAGTTCTTCTTTTTTGGGCGGAAGCATCACATCTTCAAAAAGTTGATCAAGGCTGCCATTATAGGTTTTGGTAATCGGATTTCCAGACCTCTCTAGTCCTTTGAATACGTTTTGATCTACAAGATCCCAAATAGCATATTTAGCTTTTCCGTCTAGTGTAAAAATCCCAAAAAAATTTTCGCAACCTTTGTCATTCGTAGCATCTTTCCAAACCTCATCAAAAGCTTCAAAAAAGAAACAAGTAATTTTATTTTCGTTGCTCCATTCTCTCATTAGCTGATAGTAGCGTCCTGCCTTATACTCGTCTGCTGCTTTCGATCCTTCTTTTCCATACAGGTGATTGTCAAAGCTTGCCCATCCCGTTTCTCCTATATGGATTGGTTTTTCTATACCAATGGAGTTCGTATATTCTTTTACTTTTTGGTATTGCTCGATCGCAAAATCCCTTGATCGTAGCATTGCATTTTCAATTTGATCACCATCAGGGAGACTGTCAAGATTTTCCAATATTCCCCAGAAGTATGGGTTGTAATGCGTATTGTGCATCGGGTAGCTGTGCATCGAAATAAAATCGACGGCTCTGATTAGCTTATTTAAGTCATCTACATGATATTCATCGCTACCGCCACCCCAAGAGGCAAAATCATCAGAGCTGGTGACCCAAAGGTCTTTGGGTAATGCGCCATTTTCCTTTAAAAGCTGAAGATGATTGACCCATTTTAAGATGATACCTGGCTGTACATAGTATGAGGTTGCCCATTTTACCATTGCTTCATTTCCTACTGCAATGATTTTGACAATTTCTGGATATTTATTGGCAAGCGCTACTACTTTCGCTATTTCCTTTTCATTTTGTTCACTTTCTTGAAAATGATCAGGTTCCATTTCGGTCCATGCGTTTTTGCAATCAATCCACGCACCCAGCATCAGGTACATTTCAAAATTCTGATTTTCTTGTTGCAACGATTTAATAGCCGCAAGAAGATTGGATGCATGCGGTAAATGCACATTGTAGGTACGGAGAAGTCTTATTCCCATTGCATGAATGATGCGCATGTCTTCTTTAAGCTGTTCGATAGTGGGCTGATCTTTTCTGGTTTTGGTTCTATAACCTCCATAGGAGATAGCCTGATATGACGGGTTACCCAATATTTCCTTAGCGGTCATTTTTTTCTTTTTCAATTCTTTTTTTTCTATCGGAGTACAAGATACTATCGGTAATAGTAGAATACTTATGAATATTATCGATTGCTTTCGCTTTCGCATTATTTTAGAATTTCATTGGGAACGTGGACGTGCAACTGTCTAACTCGTCCGCTTCTGTTAAAAATTTCAGAACTTAATTGGCTATTAAGCTCATTACCAGATATTACTTCTTTATTCCCATTATCATAATGAACTGTAACAGAAGCTTCGTCACTTATTTCATAAATAACCAAGACTTGACAATATGTAAAAGCCAACATATTTTCCTGAAGATCAATGTCTATGGATTGGTTATGAATATCTATCGCATTAAATACGTCTGGTTCTGATAAAAATTCTGTTTTCCTTAGTAAACACGGCTTAAATTGAAGCTTTCCCTTTTCTACAAACACGCCCAATTCTCCAATTCGACTCAGGATATCCTCTTTTACTTGTCCTGTCATACCTGGTTGCTGGACTCCTTTTCCTGCCGGGGTGTGTGAATACGGGTCGATCGGGAATGCACCGTATAATTCAGGAGATTTACGGACACCTATTCCGGCCAAGATTTCATAAAAATGTTCGAGAAGCCTTCCCTGTATTTCGGGGGATTCTTCTTTATCTCTGGCTTTTAAAGAAACTTCTTTTACGACTAAGAGGAGTTTAGAAACCATGTGCCAGTAAATAGATCCAAGCCCTTCATAGCCAAAGAATGTACCAGAGCGTCCTGTAAAGGCTTTATGATTGAATACTTCTTCGTAAATGTCAAGAATGAGATCATATTCGTTAACCACTAGATGCTCGTACGGTGTTTCTTTCAAACCTTCAAGCGTCTCTTTTAAATTACTTTTGTTTCGAAAGGCTCCATTGAAGTGATATTGACCTTGGACATCTTTTTTGATAAGTGAATCATTTCCATCTGCCACCATTTTCTTCAAAAGTGTGGAAACATTTACCCTACTTTCTTTTATAACATTCTTGCTAAGAAAACCTGGAAGTTCTTTATTTGGATATAAAACATAGCTGTATTGATCTGGTCTGAATAGTTTGCTACTTTTCATGCTATCCAATACAGCTAATGCCTCATTTGAGTCTAAATATCCTGAGCTTAGCACTGCAACTTGTCCTTCCAGCATTTCGTCTAAATAGTCGATTCTGGCTTTGTTTTTAGTGAATGATATCAAGTTGTAAGCATGGTACATTCCGTCTGGTCTTTTGTTGCCCTTTATTGAATGATCCAAATGTTGCAACACTACACCTGAAAAAGCCAATAATTCTTGCGTATTTATGGATGTTCGCTTTCCGCTAAAGCTAGAGGTGTATATGGTGTTTCGATAGTTACTACCAGCGGTACCCAACTCATCCATGATCTGTTTTCGGACTTCATCTGTGATGGCAGAGGAGAGGAGAGGGGTGTTTCTTTCTAGTATCTGATGGATTATTTGGTAGAATTCTGCTAGTTCTGCTGATACATCAACTGACTGGCGCTTCTTCAGAATGCTCTGAAGAAACGTAAAAAATCTTCGGAGGTAATAAAGTGTCACCATGGATACGCCATTGCCTACTAAAGCATTGTTGGCATCATTCCATTCGGGACGTTGCGTATTTAACCAAATACCTCCCTCAGGTATATAATTGGTGAGTTTGGCAAGTGATATGGCTAGAATTTTCTCAATAAAGTTGACATGATGAATTGTTCCATTGACATTTTTAGATAGTGTCCCATCTCCTCCATGTGTCTCTCTGTCTTTGTTGATTTGGCTATCTAATGGTTCATCAAACTCGATTGTGTCTTTCGGATTTCTTAGAATATCCTTATACGATTTTATTTTATACGGGACGTTTGCATAAGCGAAAATTTCTTTTGTGAAAAAGGATGCCAATTGACCTGGATAATGATTTTCGCTGATCTCCAAAAACTTTAATAAATAAATGATCTGATGATCACCCCAATATCCGATGAAAGACCAGGGGTCATCTGGTTCAATCGTTTCCCAATCAAATCCGTCTTTCGTAATGCGGTAAGGGTTATAGCCATCGAATGTGCTGGCGTTTAAAAATTTGGCAATCATGCCTTTAATGAAGAGAGGATACGAGGTAGCTAGTGCTTCCCAGTTTTGGAAAATGTCTCTCCAGTTACCTTCATAATCGAGTACTTTTGTGCCGTCTTCATTGACGGTGTTGATAGAAAACTTGTTCCATGGGCGACTTGGGTCTCCATGTCGTCGGCTAAACTTCAACGGTAGGTATTCAATTGCCAACCGAACGAAGTCCAGATCTTTGGTTTCTTTTGCTACTTTATTTAGTTCTGAGTAGGAAAACTTTTTGGGGAGCAATTTGAGGGTATCGCTCTGGTTCTTAAAGACAGCTTTACTTGCTTTTTTTAGATACTTTGAGAAATCCCATTTTTCGATTTGATAGTTGTGGTCGAATATACCTCCGCGCATAATATTAAAAAGCGTATTGGAGTAGTGCCGAGCGTCTCGTTTGCTATCGGCGGATTTTTGCAGGCCATCGCTGGCAGCCACTAGTTTTTTTAAGTGATCGGTTCCTTTGTTGATGTCTGACAAGATGGTCTCATAAAAATTTGGCTCATGCTGAATCCGATAACTTAGGGCTTCAATATCAGTGGCGTCTTGGTTTACATTCGCAATAATTGCCCACTTTTTTTCACCATTACTATCTAGCTTTATTTCTTTGGAAACAAAGTAGGCACCGCGCTCTGCTTTTATATCTTCTTCTTGAACTAAAGCATGTCCCCGTCTAAATGCATCAACTTGCTTTGAAGAAACTAGGTAAGTCGGCTTTTCCAGTCCTGTGCTCCAAGCTATGTTGGCTTTTAGTGCCTCGCTGGGTTCCGCCCGATCTACAATAATCGCACTTAGTGCAAAAATGCCTAAGCCACTTCTGGAATCCAACTCACTTCGCTTATATGCGTCAGCTAGATTGCTACAGATGCTTTGTAGCTTTTCTGGCACGCCGTATGGCATGATGTTTTCAATGCCGTCCAGTAGTGAAATTTGAACCTTCCCTGGGGAATTATTGATGATGCTACTCTCTTTTACAAACCCAAATCCATTACTAGAACTCCACATATAGCGGAAGGTCATCTCCAGATCATGATTTATTTCTTCAAATACTATTTTGTTACCTCGGTGGCTTTTATACAGGTTTCGAGATATGCTGTTCTGTCCTCTCTCAGAGAAGGGTTCCCAGAGTTGATAGGTGCCATTTTTAGCTATTCTAAAGAGGGATTTGCTACCTGTGTTTTCAAACCCTTCTGTGATCTTATCGTCAGTATAGTAGGGAAAAAGGGCAAAATCAACGTTTTTTCTTCCTGCGGAGAGTCCGCCATTACTAGAAATGAACATCCAGTGATTGGAGTCGCTCACAATGCTCATGAAAAAAGGCCGGATGTTGTGATTATTTGTGATTTTAAAGAAAATTTCTGAGTTAATTTTTACGGTTTCAAGCATACTTTTTTTAGTCGCTTTAGCTATGTTCTGAGCATCAATCATGCTGAAGGAAGAATTGATTTTTGAGTTTGACTTTTGTTGATATGAAAAGGGGAAAATATCCCGAGCCAGTTGGCTCGGGATAATCATGAAATTTGAACTTGTAAACTAATCAGAAGTAGTTTTAACGTAACTGAATGTTGTCAATAAGAACAGTACCACCTGCTCCCATCACAGCTCCCGCAGCCAAATTAAATCCGAATTTAAGGGTAGCTGCTGAAGGATCGACACCCGTAATGGTAAAGGAATAAGTTTTGTAAGAATTTTCATTTAATCCATCATTCTGAAGGTTCAAATTTTCCGCTAAACCTGGGCCCGGAATAGTGATTCTATTATGAAGAGCTGTTGCGGTAAGTGGACCATCTAAAATGGCATCAAAGGTTATGGTAACACTTGTGGCTCCCTTATAGTCTAACCCTGCGGCTTCGAGTTCAAAAAGATACCCCCTTCCTGCTGTAGATACAGGATTTGTTCCGCTAATTGCAATAGCACCGCCACCTCCATTTCCGCCATTTGGACGATACGTTATACTTGTTTCACTGCCTGGGTCTCCACTAACTGTCCAATCGGTGATTGATGCTGGGTCATCAAATGTTTGGCTATAGATAGCCGATCCAGTACCACTGCCTGTACTGCTATTTTTGTAGAGGATGATATTATCTAAGTAAAACTCACTTATTGTACCTGATTCGGTAATCAAGAATTGCTTAAGGTTATCTCTCACGGTACTCCCCACAGCAAAATTACTAATCGGAATAACTAATGATATCCAAGTTTGAACCTTATCCGCGCCTATTGCATTCGTATATTCAAATGCATTAATCTCTTTGGTATTATCATGGTTGGACCATTTGGGATTTAAGACCATACCTGCTACAAAATCATCTACAATCCAGAAATCCATTCGGAAGTGAGTCATAGCTGTAGCGTCAAATGCTGCATTGCTAAAATCCATTGCCCAAAAATTTACGGAATTAACTTTCAATACCTCATTACCATCTAAAGTCACGATTTCAGCCTGGGCATCATCCCAACTTGTGCTTAAGCCAGTATTGCTAACATCAGTATAGGTATCGCTAAATAGTGAGATAACGTCGTTTTCTGCTTGGGTAGGGGCTGGTGGAGCTACCGTTGGTACCACACCTGTCTTTGTAGTTTGTTCTTCCTCCACAAGTGAAATATTGTCTAGGGTTATATTCCCCGCTTCTGCTCCCATATCGAAAAATACTCTACCCATTTCACCAGCATACGGAGAAGTAACCGATATTTCGTATACAGCTGATGTGGTAGTTAATTGGATCGTTTTGGTATCAGATTGAAAATTTCCGAAATCTTGTCCAAGACCTGCTATTACCGATCTTTCAACATTAGAGGAGGCTGTGAATCGCAACGTATATTTTTTAGTATCGAGTGTGAGCTTTTGCTTTAGACTCACATCATAAGAGTTGGATGCCGCAGTTGCGATTTCTGCTATAAAAAACTTGGCACAACCCTCTGTTCTTATCACTGGAGTAGCCTGCCCGTTGTTTAATAGCCATACTCCATTGGCATTGTCATTACTAAAGTCACCATCCAATAGAAGATTTCCCGCCACATTGAAAGTTTCACTTACGGTTACTGTTCTAGTAACAGGGGTGGCATTGTTGCCAGCGGCATCAGAGGCAGTGTAAGTAATCGTGTAGGATCCTGCCTTGCTTATGTCCACAGTCCCTTTTTCTGATACCTGTATCGTACTATCCACATCATCAGATGCGGTAGCTCCGGCATCTGAATAAGTTTGTCCAACTGTGAGACAAACTTCCGCATCTCCCTTCAATGTAATAACAGGAGCAGTACTGTCTTTAACCGTCGTGCTGTCTTTAACCGTTGTACTGTCTTTAACCGTCGTGCTGTCTTTAACCGTTGTACTGTCTTTAACCGGATTATTAATTGGGGTGGGTTTGTCATCGTCTTTACAGCTGTAAAGAATGACCATCAAGCCAAAACTTAGGATGACCCATAATTTCATCGTTTTAATTCTCATCATTTTAAAATTGTTTATATTAATTAATTTTATTTAAAGCCTTATATAATCTACTCTCAAAATCTGAGGAAAGATAGTTTCAGAACTTGCTGAACCTGAAAGGTTATCTCCTGCAGCTAGACCGAGTAGAAAGAAAGGGGTTTTATTTAATTTCAACTCTGCATCATCAGAAAGGTTTTTTGAGATCTTAATAAAGTTAAATCTAGCAAAATGCTTGATTTATTTGAGCGAAATGACGTGTTTGACACCCCACCCCGCCAAAGCGCTGATCCAAATACTGCCTTTAGCCCATTTGACTTTCTTTTTCCCTCTACCTCAAATCCATTTGGAGCGAAACCATTGTAGATTTCTACATTAGGTTCGTAATGGGCTTCTGGATAAAACCCAAAGAAATTATCTTCATAGTTGCAGTAGTAGTATCCAGTACTATAAAAGCCATCCAATTGGAATAGCCTGCTATCCCAACTATAATTTGTTTGGTACACCTGAACGCAATTAGGGTTGGTCGTAACCGTATTTTCATCCTGAGACATGAACGTTTGCGCTCTGCCTCCTTTTTGGTAGAAAATTTCATTTATTGAGGTCACCGTACCTTTTTTTAAAATGTAAAAAAAAATGCTCGCTTTCACGTTTGCTTTTGGTTTTGCTTCGATTCTATTAAAATAGGATTCCGTCCGATCGAATCTGATCCCGTTTGGGGGGTCTTGGGGGTTTTGAGGTCTTTGCTACTTGGGGTGGTAAGAAGGCTATCTCTTGAATTGTTAGTTGAGAATTCCGCTCTAATCTCACTTACACTCATTTTTCCATCTGATTTATCAAGAACGGAAGTCCTGTATCCACTGGCTTTCATCAATGCATTGGGTATTTTAATATCTGAAAAGTGTTCTGCAATACCTTCCAGGCTGGCGTCTTCTGCATACACATTATAGTCATGTGCTTTTTGAAGTGCGTAATATGAAGCTCTTGGATATAGGTTATAAAGTCCGCGAGAATTGGTCTGCCCTTTGGCACAGATTCCAAACCATTCTTCGTTCATGTTATTTTCACCGTCCTGAAAATCAGATTGATATCCACCATTAGCCCATGAAGCATTATTGTCATGGATGTCAAGGTTCATGGTTTGGTTATATTTCCACCAACCATCGCTAAACTGAAATGTAAAACCACCTATAGAGTTACCTGATTTTCCAAGACCTGCGGCATTTTCGTATATTTCTCTCCAGTTGCCCAGATTGTAAAATGCCTGAGATGCCTGATCCTCGACATTCTCCTTTGCATTGTATGCATCAGCTCCAAACTCGGTAAACATGATGGGCATATTTAATTCTTTTTTCACCCGTTCAAAAGCATCCGTAAAAGAGATGCCACGATACATATTTGTACCATATATATCCAAATCTTTGCATTCTTCAGCTACTATTTCTGCAAAGAGCATATCACCATTACATATCGCCACAGGGTGAGCGGAATCAATGGCTTTCATTTGGACGATCGCTTCGTTCATTAGGCTGTACATAGGACGTCCTCTACTTTCTCCGATGAATCTGATACGTCGTTCATCATCTGGGAAATTTTCTGTTTCAGCACCTTCCCAAAAAAGACCGTAGTTATTTTCATTTCCTAGCAGAAATAGTAGCAGTCCTGGCGTGTCTTTATAGTCTTTGGCTAGTTGGCTCACTTCGGATAGCAGGAGTGCTCGGGTAGCAGAGTCCTTGTAATCGGTTACCGCCCTCCATGTTTTGTTAATGGTAAGTCCATATCGTCCAAAGGAATGATTGAGCATGGTGTAAATCTTGTAATTTTCGTAAATGTAGGTGATCCATTTGGGTGGAATGCCTGCGTATATTCGAACCGAGTTGACACCCATATTAGCTAGAAGTGACATCTCAGCATCAAGCGCATTTTGAATTATGTCGTCAGACTGATTCCAAAGACTGTAGGAGTAATTTGTACCCACAGGAAAATAATCCCAGTTCATTCCATTAATTATAAAATTTTTTCCGTCTACCTTTAATCTAAAGCCTGAGGCATCTTTTTGAATCGCTACCTGATTCGATTGGCCTACAACATAAAGGGCGATCAAGAACAACGAAAGTAGAATTACATTTTTCTTCATGCTATTCAATTAATAATAATAATTAAAGAGAAAAAGCCTGAATTTTTAGTCTCTGATGTCTTTTTTATCTTACTTAATAGTAATAGCATAGACTGAACATTAACGTTGTGGTAAATGTACATTTCATTTTTATGAAATTAGCAATTAAAACTCATACAGTTTAAGGTTTATTGAAATTATAACATCATTATTATTGATAAAATGATATATTTTTAATGTTTCTATTGAATTTTTTTAAAGAATTTGATTGAAAAATTCATATTCTATTCAATAGAAACCAACATTTAATTACCTGATATATTAGGATTTAGAAAAGGCTTATTGAAGGGTAAATGTATGGGTGAGTATAGAGTATGTATTGTTTTTAATCACATATTCAGAATGTAATTCGTAAGATTCTTATTGGTGGCTAATGCAAGTTTTTTTCTTAAGCGGTACCGTTTCACCTCAACACTTTTGGGAGAAATATTGATTAATTGAGCTATTTCCTTTGAGGAGAGGTTTAGTCTTAAATAGGCACATAGCTTAAGGTCATTTGGTGAGAGGTTTGGGTGTTTGTCTTTAAGGTTTTTAAAAAAATCGCCGTCGACCATTTCAAATGCTTCTTTGAACATTTCCCAGTTTTCTTTGTGATTCAGGTTCTTATCAATGATTTTAATAACAGGTCTTAATGCTTCATTTTTACCTATCTCCAATAGCTGATGCTTAATTTGAGTAAGCAATTCATTTTTCTTGATGATGCCCATAGTTGAGGCCGCCAATTCATTGCTTTTGTCTTTATTTTCTTTTTCTAGCTGGTCATTTCTAAGCTTTATTAGTTCTTGTTCTTTTTTCAACTTTACAAGCTCCAGCTCTTTTTGTTTTTGACCGATTATTTTTTTCTGCTGGCTTTTATAATAGAAACGATAATTATAGTGCATGAAAATAGAGAAAAGAAGAACGCCTAATATGTAAATAAAAATCATGAAGTCTCTAAAATACCAGGGCTTCAAAACCTTAAATGAATAAGAAGCAATGTTTGGTGAGACATCATTGCCAACTTTGGATCTCACATTAAATGTGTAGTCGCCAGGTGGTATGTTTTCATAAAATATGGATGTTTGATCTGACCAGTCACTCCATTCTTCATATTTACCTCGAAGTTGGTATTGATATAAAGAAGGAAAGAGGTTGTTAAAGACAGGAGTAAAGAAATTTATATTAAGATTGTTTTCCGTGTTGCGGAATACACCTTTTTCATTCAGGGTGATGTATGTGTTGGATACACTATGGTCTGGGTTAATTCCGTTTGAAATACTACTAATGTAAACCTTTTCTTTATCTACACTAAGCTTATTATTATTGAGAATGAAATAACCTGAATTGGTACCAATTAAATAAATGCTTGGATTTTCAAATAAAATAATATTTTCAAATTCGACTACACTTCCTCTTCTACTTAAAGAGAGAGGGATGGTATGAATCTTCGGAGTTTTAGATAAATTCCCTGAAGTGATTTTCACCATATTTTGCTTTGTAAATACCCATAGTTCTTCGTTTTCCTTGATGTAAGTCATTCTTCCTGAAACGTAATCCTCTGGTTGGTACGCGCGGCTATACAGGCTGTCAAAGTGAAATGTATTCGTACTTTCTTGTAATTTAAAAATGCCTCGTTTTCCCGCAAACAGAATATGATTTTGGTATCGAACGAGACCTGAATTGGGACTTTTCAATGTCGAGTCTACCGTTATGCTTTCTACTTTTTTAAACGCGGCATCCAATTCAAGCCTAAATAGTCCTTTATACTCGTGATTTACGAAGACGGTATTTCCATTTTGAACGAAGTATCGTGCTGAAATATCGAAATCTTTGATTTTATACGCTTGCCAACTACCAGACAGCTTTGTAAGCTTATATAATCCATCGTAGCTTCCTTGCAGTAGCGTCCGCTCATCAATAGGTGCTACCGTCCATGTACCTGTTTTATCAGCGATTTTATTCAGTTCGTTATGGTTGAAAAGAAATGTTCCGTCGTGATGGCTAATAAAGAGGCCTTTTTCATCGACCAACAGGCTCCAGACTTGACCTTCTGTATTTTCTACAAATGTGAACCGGTTGCTATTTGATTTTATCGACTTAAAAAAGAGACCTTGATTAGTGCCTATGAATAGCTTTTCATCGTAAATAGCGGTAGCATAGATGCTTCCCAGCGTGCCGTTTTTATCTTCATATACCAATATGGGAGCGTTTAAACCAATATTAGAGATTCCATTGTCAGATCCTATCCATAGGTTTTTTTCCTGATCTTCGAACAGTGAGAGTATCGTGTTGTTGATAAGCCCATTTTCCTGCTTTATTTCCAATGCTTGCCTTAAGTTAGCATCAAGAATGATAATTCCATTTGCAATGGTACCAATGGCGACCCTGCTATCAGATAGTTTGGTTGCACTATACACTTCAAGGTTTGGGTATGGGTCTAGCCAGCTATCATATCTTACCAGCCGATCTTCCGCATACGTGTAGAATCCACTCTTTTTGGTAAGGAGGGTGAGTTCATTGCGCTCTTCCATGATGGCTATTACCTCGTCCTTAGCTACTTCAGGGTTGGATAGTATTAAAGTGTCCTTTCCATTTTTAATTTGATAAATTCCCTTATCCAAACGTTGGAAGTAAATGGCATTATTTTCTGTTTTAAAAATTTTTGTAATGGGATGTTCTGAATCGATGGTGCGAATGCTTTGGTCAGCGGGTTTGTAGATATATATCCTCTTGAGCGACTGAAATACAACCCACTCGTTGATTTCAATAATATTCCAGAATTCCTCGTCCTCTAGCAAGTCTATCCGATTGTGTTTGCTTATTGAATGATATAGCAGAACCCCGCCAGCATTTTTCATCCAATAGCCAAAATCCATGTAAGCTCCCGTGTAGATTCTATCATCAATAACTTGGACAGACCGGAGTATGGTTTGGTTTGGCGAGTCGTATAAC
Source organism: uncultured Ekhidna sp. (assembly GCA_964289745.1). Classification (GTDB taxonomy): domain Bacteria; phylum Bacteroidota; class Bacteroidia; order Cytophagales; family Cyclobacteriaceae; genus Ekhidna. The sequence goes on along the minus strand of CAXYMM010000001.1, from coordinate 2,102,885 downwards.
GTCCATCTAGCACCATTGTATTCTATTAATCCTTCATTATTTGCGAAATAGACAATACGATTTTTAGCTTGTGAGATCGACCAATTTTGATTCCCACCACCATAGGTTTCCGGTGAGTAATTTTGAATAGGAGGTAGTTCCTGCGCTAAAAGCTTAGCGACTAAGCATATATGGATCACTAAGCTGATCCTAATGTTAAATTGCACTGCCATAAAATAAGTAATTTAATCACGCTGGGGTTAAGTTCTGTTTGGAGATGATACGGAACTTAACATTAAAGAATTTAAAATTTTGGAATTTGCTCGCTTTTATACTTTTGATCTAGCGATTCAAGAAGGTTTAATTGCAAAATGTTTAACACAAAAAAAAGCACCTATTAAATGAATAAGTACCTGAGTTTTTTTGCAGTTTGGACGGAACACAATTAAGAACAGCTAATGGTAATAACGATGCTATTTGGTATTGTAAATTTTCAAAGTAACCCTAATCTAACTTGTTTAAAAGTTGATAAGATACCTGTTCCATCAAATTGGGTAAAAGATGCTACTGCTAGTTATCAAACAGATTCAGATTGTAATTAAAAATAGGCTAAGCAACGCCCTTTGGAGCATACAAAAAAGGGTGTTGGGTGTGAAAGCGGGACCGTTTGGGGGGTGCTTTAGCGTTGTGCTTCGGGAAAGTTCGGCGCAGAATGGTTCATCATCCTGGATCATTCTCGTTGATTAAACCGCTTGGTTGTAGCGTTTTTTAAGCCTACTTATCAAAAAAAATTCTTTTTTTGTTGAATTTTTTTTTGGAAGTATAATCCAATACCCTTATTCTTGTGTCTTAATCTAAAATTAGAAATAAAATGAAAAATATTAATAAAACCAAAAACGCAACGAAAAATTTTGAATTTGTGGATAATCAAATCAAATCAAATCAAATCAAATCAAATCAAATCAAATCAAATCAAATCAAATCAAATCAAATCAAATCAAATCAAATCAAATCAAATCAAATCAAATCAAATCAAATCAAATCAAATCAAATCAAATCAAATCAAATCAAATCAAATCAAATCAAATCAAACCTTTGAATTTTAAACCGAAAACCTTTCTCCTCGCTACCCTATGCGCCACCGCCATCTTATGGAGTTGCAAGAAAGATGATAAGGTCGACCCAGTCGACACCAAAGTAGTTGCCGACTTTACCTTTACCAAAGGCACAGCAGGGGCGGTAACCTTCAAAAACACGTCTAAAAACGCCTCTGGCTATTCTTGGGACTTTGGCGATGGCGAAAAAGCCACGGACGAAAACCCCGCCCATACCTATGCGAAGAACGACACCTACACCGTAAAACTCACCGCTACAAATAAAGACGGCTCGGCGGATAAAACGGCAACGGTAACCGTTGATAATATAGTATCTTCAGCACCCATTGCCATCGCCATAGCGGATTTGTCCCAATTAGTGTTGCCGAAAAACAGCCCTAACGGCGTGGTTATTTGGAAACTCGCGGCGACCGTAGCCAATGCGGATGAAATGCCCGTTTACTCGATTACGAGCCAAAACCCAGCAGGTGCCATTGCTTTAGATGGAAATAAAATGATGCTGGCCGACACAAGCGCAGTTGACTATGCGACCAATACGGAGCTCACGGGCGAAATACAGGCGACAGTAGGAAGTGCAACGGCTACGGCAACGTTTACGATTTCCATAACGGACGGTGCGGGAATTTACATCCCCGATGCCAAATTCAAATCCCTTTTAGTAGGTAATGCAGCCCTCAACACCGATGAAGACAAGGAGGAAATTTCTGTAGCCGAAGCCCAAGCATACACGGGAAAAATTGAAGGAGATAGTTTAGGCATTACGGACGCTACTGGGATTGAATATTTTGCAAATATTACTGATCTTGATCTTTCTGTAAATGCCTTAACAGACATAGATGTTTCAAACAACACAGCACTTACTAGGCTTAGATTAAATTTCAATCAATTAACAGAAATAGATGTTTCGAACAACATAGCACTTACTTACCTAGGGGTAAGTAAGAACAATTTAACAGACATAAATGTTTCGAACAACACCGCACTTACTTACCTAGGTGTAAATGGGAACAATTTAACAGACATAGATGTTTCTAACAATACAGTGCTTACTGATCTTCATGTAAATGACAATAATTTAACGGAGTTAGATGTTTCTCAAATTACTGCACTTGAGGCACTTTTATCAACAGATAATCCTAAACTAACTTGTATAAAAGTTAATTCGTTACCTGTTCCAATTACATTTCAGAAAGATGCGGGTGCTAAGTACCAAACAACAGATTGTAATTAAAAAAACACATCACCGCCTAAGCTCTGTAGGGGGTTTAGGCGGTGTTTTTTCCCGAAACGGCGCAGCGGTTTCTTTTGGAGCGTACTTTACTTTGCGAAACCACACAATAAGGAATGGCTTTCGTTTGTCCATTCAGAACTAATTTTACAGTTCTCTTTTTGGGGAAGATTCCACCTTATTACACTTTTAAGTATTCATGACCACCACATCTTAAAAAGGTGTACGTATTTCCAATCATGGGTACATTTCATTCTGGCATTCTAGCTTAACTAAGAAGCCAGCTTTACAATATCAACTGATGAGCAATCTACTTTTGCTCTGAGCATGTGAAGAATGTTATAAAGACCGAAAAACGTGCGGTTAAAGTAGATGAAATGCCGTGACCCTCTTGCCTGTAATCGACTCATTTCAGGGTCTTTTGCAATCTGATCACCTTTTGAATAAATTTCATTGAAGTATGCCTTATTACTAAATTCAAATACGCCTTCATTGAAGGGGCGTGACAGCAGTTGAATGAGGTTAGTGAACATTTCTGTTACCACTTCCACATCCTTGGGTAGGTCAGTAGGTCGAACGATTTCCAGTTCTCTAAAAAGCTGACTTACCCGGCTAGGGTTTTCTAAGACTTTATGATTAGCCAGTTCAAAATAGGCATTGTAGAAATCATCGGGAATATGTTTGATGCACCCAAAATCAATAACACCTAAGTCATTTTTATCGTTTACAATAAAGTTCCCTGGGTGCGGATCAGCGTGCATCATTTTCAAGACATGCATTTGGTACATATAAAAGTTCCAGAGAATTTGACCGAGCTGGTCCCTGTCTTCCTGCTTTTGTTCACGTTTTATCCAAGCACCAATAGGCTCTCCTTTTAACCACGACATGGTCAGGATTCGTGGAGCACATAGCTTGGGGAAATATTGCGGGAAAAAGACACCCTTCAGGTTTTTACATTTTTCACCGAAATCCATGGATTGCTTCAGCTCTAATCCATAATCAGCTTCTTCGAGGAGTTTCTCTTCCACCTCTTTCATGTAAGGTTCTACTTCTTTTCCTTTCACTTTCATTAATCGGAGGGCAAAAGGTTTGGCTAGTTTAAGATCACTTTTGATGCTGTCTGCTACTCCTGGATACTGCACTTTTACGGCTAGCTGCTGCCCATTTAGTACTGCTTTGTGTACCTGACCCATGGAGGCGGCGTTGGAAGCATTTTTCGAGAATGAATCGAAAATATCATTTGGCTCCTTTTTCAGACTTTCCCTAAAAGTCTTTTTTACGAGCGGATAGGATAGGGGTGGGGCACTGTATTGCGCCATAGCAAACTTATCGGAGTAGGCTTTTGGCAAGGCGTTTTGATCCATGCTTAGCAGCTGTGCCATTTTAAGTGCGCTCCCCTTCAACTCACTCAGCGAATTGTATATGTCTTTGGCGTTTTCTTGGTCTAGGCTATCCTTATCTAACTTACCGTTTATCGCTGCCTTACCGTATGCTTTGGCATAGTTGACACCTACTTTGGCGCCAGTCGTAACGAATTTGCTCGCTCTTTTAACCTTGCTTATGGGAATTTGATCTAGTTCTTTTGGCATTAAACAGCAAATTTAGAAAGTCCTATTTTTTGTAAAAAAAATTTACTTAAATCGAAGACTGAATCGAGTGCCGGCAGTTCGCCAATGTCAAATACAGTACGTGTGGACTTCTCGATAAAAACATCGGTGTCTTTGCTGCTACCTGAATCATCTTTCACCCAGAAAAGCAAGAGCGCAACCGTGTGTGAGGCTAATACTCTTCGGTAAATTGATTGCGTGGTTTCGTGCGCTCTTTCAGGCAGGAATTTAAATGTTTTGGCCCACGTGATATCGTCCGACTGCGTAATTATTTTTTGCGCTTTTTGAAGCTCTACAGGAAGCTGGTTGGGTTTTTTACCTTCAAGCTTGTATAAAATATAAGACCTGTCAGGTTTGATTAGCTCAAGCATTGTGAATAAAAAAGAAAGGTGTTTCTCTCTGCTATCCATTTCTTCAAAGTCAGGATCTTTGAGGATCACATCGAGGGTTTTTGAGTAGTAACCTTCCCAAATGCTTGCTTCAATGTTTTTGAGAGATCCAAAGTGCTTATAAAAAGCCTCGTCTTCTATGTCTAAATGTGTACTGAAAATTCGAACGGTTTCAGGAGCTTTCCCATGATTCAATAGGTAGTCTTGATATCCTTTTTGAATTGCCTTTTTAGAAATTGTTTTCTTCGCCATACTTATGTTTTTCAATTTAAATAACCATTTTGTTGGATGAAAAGTTTTAACGATTTAAGCCCATTTTTTTCGTCAGGCTTTTCGCCACTTCTTCTCCCACTAAACTGCCAATGGCCACGCCCATGCCTCCAAGTCTTACCCCTGCCACGATATGGTCATCTATTTGGGTAATGAGGGGTTTTTTGTTGGGACCAAATGCCATGATGCCGGACCATTCCATCTCTATATCGAAGCGTTGGTTGGGCAGAATAATTTGTTCTAAATCGCTTAAAAGCTTTTTTTTAATCTCTTGATTGATGCCAAAATCGGTAGTGGTTTCAGTGGATAAATCAAGGTTTCGTCCACCACCAAAAATCAGTTTTCCATAATAGTCTCGAAAGTAATAGAAGCCATCTTCATAATGATAGGTTCCTTCTAATTTCAAAGGCTTTTCAGGGACGACGCCTAAGACCAGCCCTCTGCCTGGTGTTAAGTCTAAGGGTTTTTTCATTAGCTCGTTTGTAAAGCCATTCGTACATAAACCTACTTTTGCAACTTTAAATAGATAAGGGCTGGCATCAATAGCAACTTCGTGATCTTCGTGTGCAATGGATCGAATGTGGCATCCAGTATGTATTCTCACACCAAGCGCTACACAATATTGCCAAAGCGACCGCATCAGCTTTCCAGTATCTAGTTGTCCCTCGTATTTATTTTCAATAAGATGGCGGGTGTTATTCAGGCCAAATGAGGCTATTTTTTTATCGGCTAACCGATAGATGGGGTCATCGAATAATGGGTAAAGCAGTTCGTTTACCTCTTCTATTTTGGCTATGGTGCCACCTTCGTGATTAAACAAGAGTTCATAGCCACTTTTCATCTGTAGATCAATGGTCTCTTTTCCAAGCCGCTTTATTGTCTTATTAAGTCCCTTAATTCGGTTTTGAACAAGCCGAAAAGTTTCATTTTTTCCAATAGTCTCAATATCGCCAACCAACTCTGAAACGCTTCCAAAACAGGCAAAACCCGCATTCTTGGTGCTTGCACCAGATGGTAAAATACCTTTTTCAAGCACGATGACTTCTAGCTTAGGGTTAGCTTCTTTTAATGAGGCTGCTGCTGACAAACCAGTGATGCCAGCTCCGACGATGCCGATATCTGCTTTTAAGAAGCTATTCTTTTCCCAAATACTAATCATTATAAGTAATTTACACGGAGAATTGCCGCTTTTATTCCTGCCTTTGCAAAGAAATTAATCCAAAAAAGTTGCTGAGCAGATAAATGGTCATTCGGAGATTTGATCTCATAAAATTGATATTCCGTATTGCGCCAAATGAACAGATCAGGGAATCCTGTGCTGTTTTCTTTTGTTTGCCTGGCCAGTTCCAACATTGTTTGTTTCAGTCCTTTTAGCGGTAAGTAATGAATCATTTTTTCCAAGTAGTAGAGTAAGTTTTCATGCCAATAAACGAACTGGTTGGCGTTTCCCTGATTTTGGTTATAAATGGTTGAGATGTATTTGAAATACACTTTTCGTGTTCTAAAGGACTGAATTCGTTTGTTTAAAGCAATTTCTCTTTCTTGGAAAAATTGTAAGCCTCCTAAATCGCTGGGTTTACGTTGCAAGGGGTGATGAAAGGCCTCGTAGCCCTCATCAAATAGCTCTTCCCAGAAAGTGAGCCCGAATAGTGCCTTCCAAATAAAATTTTCACTGTGTATTCCTTCCCAACCCTTTTCTTCAAAATATTGAAGAGTCCCGCTTTCGACTTTCATATGATTTTTCTCAATTTGAATCGAGGCAGCATCCTTTAGCTTTTGAGTCATGCTCCTGTTGATCCGTACTCCCGTTTTATTCAAATAATCTTTTGCAAAAGTTAATTCGGCTGCATTGAATGGAGATTCCACTATTTTCTGAGCAATCTCGATGGGTGCTTTTTTATTTTTCTCTTTTATATGAATTCTAATCTGCCGCTCCCTAGCTGGAGGTCGCTCCACCATTTGATAGGATTGAAGTGCTTCCTCTCGATAATCCTTTTTCTCAAAGTAGGTTGCAACTTCCAACAACAATTTTTCTGCAATATCCTTCGACCTTCGGTATGCGAGCCATTTATGCCATGGAATCTCTTCTAAAAAGGAGAATTCTAAAATATCCGCCTTCATCAATTCGCGGATTACCGGCTTTAATTGGGATAGGTGCATAACACTCAAAGCTTCCGCTCGACTTTTAAACCATGGTTTAAACTTAGATTCATCGAGCGATTTTAGTTTGATATGCCCCACATCTCGAATAACAAACTCTGTCATTTTTTGATAATGATTACCAAAAAAAAGGAGCGTTAAGAAGTCTACAACTTCAAATCGCCTTAGTTCTATTACGGTATGAGAACGATGCAGCGTTGGAATATCCGCCTCGCTTAGTTCTTCCAACATTTTGTCTTTTCGTTGATTTCGATCTAAAAAAGCAAATAACGATAGCAGCTCTCCTTTGGTGAAGATTTGAAACTGAGAAAGGTCTTTGCTTTCATTTATCGCAGTAAATCGATTGAATACGAGCTCCTCCGATGCGGTCTCTAAATCGGTAATTTCCGGGTATTCCATTTTGTCAAGTTGAAAAAAAATTCCTTTCCTGTTAATCATTCGGATATAGAGGCATTTGGCGTCCTCACTTAACAGGTCAAAATCCGAATAGAATAGCTCCTCTAACGTATCTAAAATGTGTGCATAATGGCGTTTTACAAAATCAAGAAGGTATTGGAAGTAATGGAGGTAATATTTTTCTGGCAGTATGATTTTTTCTTTATCATCCATCTAGACCTACAAGATACGAAGCTTGGCAAAACTCAAAAGCAATGTTTTTTCACCGACTTTATCAAAATCCACTTTGGCTTTTTTGTTCGATCCCTGCTCATCAATATGGGTTACCCAACCAAACCCAAATTTTGGATGTTCTACCTTCGTACCTTCTGCTAGGGTGGAGGTATCGCTGGGTTGAAAGTCAGCACTTGGGGTGTGATTTACTTTTGTGGCAAATTTTTTAGTGGCGTTTTCTTTCTTGAGATTATGGATGAAGTTTTTGGTGACGTAGTTAACCCCGGGCGATACAGGGTCTTTGGAAGAAAACCGCCTATTAACGTTAATAAATTTTGGATTTACTTCTTCCAAAAAGCGACTGGGTTCACAATTTTTTAGTCGACCAAATCTATAGCGGTTTAATGCGTAACTCATGAATAGTTTTTGCTTTGCTCGGGTGATGGCCACATAGAAGAGTCTACGCTCTTCTTCGAGGTCTGCTCTGCTAGATAGCATCATTTGAGAAGGGAAGAGCTCCTCCTCCAAGCCTACGATAAATACATACGAAAATTCAAGTCCTTTTGCCATATGAATGGTCATAAGGGTTACGGCATCCTCTGTTTTGTTATTTCGATCTTCATCTGTGAGCAATGCCACATCTTGAAGGAAGGCGCCCAAGCTCTTATCTTCACGCTCCTGATCATCAGTGAATTCTTTAATGGCGTTTAAAAGCTCTTGCGTATTCTCATAGCGGTTCATGCCCTCTATGGTCTTGTCCTCATAAAGTTCTTTTAGAAGACCAGAAATCTTGGCGATCTGAGAGGCTGTATCGTAGGCGTCTTTTTTTTCATTTGCCAACCGAAAAGATTTAATAAGTATGGCAAAATTTTCGACCTGAGTTCCCCCACGATTACCTAAATAGCTGCTTGCGTTTTCCATGATTTCCCAGAGGGTTTTACCCTCCTCACTTGCTGCCACTACCATTTTATCGATGGTGCTTGGACCGATACCACGTTTAGGCAAATTGATGATTCGGCGCATGGCTGCTTCATCGTTGGGGTTCACCACATACCGGAAATAGGCAAGAAGGTCTTTTATCTCTTTGCGTTGGTAAAAGGAGACTCCACCAACTACTCGGTATCGAATATTATTTCTGCGAAGTGCCTCTTCAATAGCCCTGGACTGGCTGTTGGTACGATACAGTACAGCAAATTCATTTTCAGAGGTGTGCGTCTGCATCTTGGTTTCGAAAATTGCGGATGCCACGAGTTTACCCTCTTCATTATCTGAAGTGGATTTGATCAGTTCGATCAAATCACCCTCTTTATTATCTGTCCAAACGTTTTTTTTAAGCTGGGCTGTGTTTTGATTAATAACTGAGTTCGCCGCATTTACAATTGTCTTGGTAGAGCGGTAATTCTGCTCTAACCGGATAATGCGTAGGTCGGGGTAGTCTCTCTCGAAGTTGAGAATGTTCTGAATGTTTGCCCCTCTGAATGCATAGATACTCTGGGCATCGTCACCTACCACACATATGTTTTGGCGAACAGCAGCTAGTCTTTTGGCAATGAGATACTGTGAGATGTTCGTGTCTTGGAACTCGTCTATCAGCACATAATGAAACCGCTGTTGATACTTATTGAGTATGTCAGAATGCTCCTGAAAAAGGATGTTCGTGTTAAACAGCAAATCATCAAAGTCCATAGCATCGGAAGCAAAACATCGTTCTGCATACGCTTTGTAAATACGGCCCATTTCTGGGCGCATATTTTGCGAGTCGTCTTCAAGGTAAATGGGGTTGTCTTGATATTCCTTCCACGAAACCAACCGATTTTTAGCACCTGATATCCGGTTATAAATAATGTTGGCTTTATATACTTTATCGTCCAGATTAAACTCCTTTACAATCTGTTTGATCAGGGACTTGGAGTCGTCAGTATCGTAAATTGTAAAATTGCTAGGATAGCCAATTTTACCAGCTTCTGCTCTGAGGATGCGAGCAAAGACTGAGTGAAAGGTACCCATCCAAAGGTTCCGTGCCTCACCACCCACCATTTGTTCTATTCTATGTTGCATCGCTTTTGCAGCTTTGTTGGTAAACGTTAGCGCCATGATGTTGAACGAATCGACGTTGTGCGCTTTAATGAGGTGTGTGATACGATAAGTTAATACTCGAGTTTTGCCTGATCCCGCACCAGCAATGATCATGCAAGGACCTCTCACATTTAAAACACCTTCTTTTTGTGCAAGATTTAATTGATCCAAATAGTCTGACTGCGCTTCTGCCATGTAGCAAAACTATGGATTCGTTGAATAATATTTTAGGAAAAAAATGAGAAGCAACAATTCAATATAACAGTGAATGGTCGTGTTGAAGAACCAGCAACCTCAAGGAGGAGAGCTATGTCCTGAACTTGAAAAGAACAACTCTTCCTACCGTAAGACCTCCCTAAATTGAAGCAACAGCTGTTGCCTTTAATGCATCAATTCGTTTCTTTATTTTTCTTCCCTATTTCGATGAGATATCCCAAAGAAAAACCAGTCGTCAAAAGATTGCTAACGTTAGGCACTTCAGAAACCAATTCCTTTCCATCTATGAAGTTACTGATAGAAAAGCTAAAAAAGCCTTCTAGATGTAACTGCCCAAAGGAGAAGTTTCGGAAAATTCCCACACTCCCTCTAAATCCATATCCAACCGAATTGTCGCGATTTGGATCATATGTATAGAAATCTTGTCCCCCAACTTGATTATCGGTTCCAGGATCAAAAATCGGTTCCTCAGCTAATACATAGCTCTCCAAAAATTCCAAGTAAAATCCAGCAGTCATAAAATAATTGTTTTTATTTCCAAAATATCCAATTGCCTCAATTGGTACTTCAATCATATTCAACTGCCCTTTGTAAGGTGGATTTCCATTGATAAAAATCTGCCGCCATGCTTTTTGAAAATAATTGACAGAAACCTGTAAACCCGACTTAACAAATATATTCCTTTTCGGTGCTGGTAAGTACTTAAGATATATGCCTCCGTTGAATCCGGGCTCAAAACCTGAGTTTATACTCAAATTGAAAATAGAATGATCAATCAAAGCATAACCAAGATGTGATCCAGCTTTTGCCCCCAAATATATTTTCTGGGCTTTGGCCGATGAAATCAGTGCCAATAAACATAGCAATAAAGCAAATCTGATCACCCCTCAAAGATATGTTTATTTATACTTGTTTAATCCATGACTCATTAAAGATGAACAAAAAAAGGTACAATAATATTGATTCATTTTATCATTTCTTATTTCTATTTTATTGATTGGGATTTAGTAAAAACGTCTTAAAGTATTGATTTTAATAGCTTTTTCGTTGATTTTAGGTCATAAAAAAACTTACATAAAGTAAGTTTTGGCGGTTCGGACGGGACTAACACCTTGTTTTGTAATCAGTTCATTATAAATAATTTGCAACAAGTTTAAAATCACATTGGCTCGAATATTAGCAATTTTTTCTAATTTTCTTCTTTTCCCTTCTTAAATCCTATCCTTGTTCGGTTACTTTGTTCAACCTCTTTTTTGTCTTTTTCAAGGAGATATTTTAGAGCCTCATACACATCTGCAAATTTCTTGTCGTACTTGCTCTCTAACTTCTTTAATTTATTTGTTAGGTCTTGATGAGAAAGGGCATACCTCCTAATGAATACAAAGGCTCTCATTATAGCAATATTTACATTTATTGCTTTATCTGATTTGAGAATACCACTAAGCATTGCTAAACCTTGCTCTGTAAATGCCATTGGCGACGCACCTCCGAATTTACTTTTTGATGGTATCACATTTTGTGATACCAAACTATTAACCTCCTCATTGGTTAGTTCAAACATAAAATCTAAAGGAAACCGTTTTATATTCCTCCTTACGGCTTGTTTTAAGGCTCTTGTTTCCACCTCATACAACTCTGCAAGGTCATAATCTAACATCATTTTTTGACCTCGTATTTCGTAAATTTTGCTCTGTATGAGTTGTAATTCCATTGCTCTGCAAAGGTACGACTTTTACAGTTGCTTTATTCTGTATTACACCAGTCTTTTATTTTTGTTTTACCATCGTAGGAAACGGCTAACTCTCTTTTGATTAACTCCTTTGATAAAGGTTTCCCATTTACAAAAACATCTGCCACTATTCTAAAGTACTTTCCCCTATCAATATTTTTTAGGGTAATTTCCCCCTTGCTTAAAAAATCTGCTGAAAATTGTTTTGCCCTTATTGCAAGTTCTTTTTCTTTTAGGCAACCTCTCCTAATTTCAGGAGCATCCACTCCCAAAATCCTGATACTTATTTTATTGCAAAAAATATCCATTTCACAATTACAGTCTAAATCTGCTGTAAATGTATCACCATCATAAACAGAGATAATTGACTTAACTTTTAAAGTGGTAAAGAAATAGGGATAAAGTTGCTTAACATATTCTTCAAATCCCTCTAAAGAATATAGATAGGAGTAAATAGGCTCTTTGCCCTCCTCTGAGTTATCTTCATTTGCCCAAGTAGATAATTCTTCTTCTTTCGCTTCATAAATAGCATTTAATACACCTCTATCTTTAGGATTTAATACTCCAAATAAAAGAGAAAAATCGTAGTTGGATTGCACAGTACCATAGTACCCATAAGTTTGTTTGTATCGCTCAAACACTTGTATAAATTCTTTCGGTATGCCTCCCCATAAGGGCTGTGATAGCATAATTATTCCAATGGTAAAATTTAAAAATCCCTTGTTTTCCAAATCCTCTGCAATATCTTCTGTCAATGTAAATCCGTCTTTGGTCATTGCTCCTAAAGAATAAGATACTGCATTGATTATGGATATGTAATCAACCGAAACTATTTTTTTATCTACTAATTTTTTATAAAAAGGATTATCCTTTAACTCAACTAACTTTAGTTGTCGTTGATTTTTTCTTTCCTCTGATAAGTTTTCTACTCTTTTCTCAACTTTCTCAATGTACGACTGGTAAGCTGAAATATCTTGAGCCTTGCAAACGGACACAATAAACAAGGCTAAAATTTGAATGGTTATTAACTTTTTCATAGTCCTATTTTTTGTAGTTTTTTCCTCCCAATTTCTTTCAATGGTCATCTTGATATGGGTAATACTAGAAAATATCAGTTCCTAAAGGTATCCATCCAATTAAATGGTCTGCCACAAATACACAATGCTTTTTATCCCATAATTTCTCGCTTTCATTCACATCATTTTGCCTTTGTTCATCTAACTGATAAGCCTTTTTGCTATCCCATGGAGAAAGATTACAATTATTTGGGGTGAAATCTGAATGCTCCTCTTTAAGTCTTAAAGCTATTTCCTCTAAATCCTCTTTTTTATAGCTGCTTGTTTCAATCAGTAAGTCAATAAATTCAAAATTGTGTTAATCAATCCCAAATAATTTTCCCCATTTGGATTTATTTATTCCAAAAAATATGCCACCTACAAGCATTATAATTCCTGTTGCAATTCCTACCACTCCGAAGAAGGGTGTTTCAGGAATTCTTGTTAGTACTTCTGCTGCAAAAGCTGCATATAAACCCATTACTGACCAATACATAAATGAAAAATGAAGGTATTTCCATTTTTTTGATGGTCTTTTTGTCCAAATAGGGATCATTCCCAATCCAACGGTCAAAAGACTCACTATTGTAGTATAATGAAAAATCCCCCAACCTCCGAAAAGTCTATAAATCATAAATGCCGTTAATATTAAAATTACCATACTAACCACATAAGCATATCCAATTTGCTTGTGGAGTTTAGTTCCTTTCTTTAGAAATAAAATTAAACTACCTGTTATCAATGCAATGATTGAAGAAAATAAATGTATCAGTCCATTTGTGTCTCCGACTAAATATTCCATATTTCGTTTTTTAATGAATGCTAACGATGAGTATAAACCCCGTTTCCATATGGTCTATACATTGTTATGAACTCATTTAAATTTAAATGAAAAAAAAGGACATTGATGAAATTAAAACCAATAATTAAATATCTGCTAAATTATTTAGGTTAGTTAGATAGAAGCAAATGCAATAAAGAGGTAAAATAATATTGATTCATTTTACCATTTCTTATTTCTATTTTATCGGTTGAGATTTAGTAAAAACGTCTTAAAATATTGATTTTAATAGCTTTTTCGTTGATTTTAGGCCATAAAAAAAGGGGTGCAAAAAACACCCCTTAGCGGTCCGGACGGGACTCGAACCCGCGACCTCCTGCGTGACAGGCAGGCATTCTAACCAGCTGAACTACCGAACCCAAAAATGAAAGCCAAATTTAATTCTATATACTTTTAATGACAAAGCACCTCAAAAATTTAATTCACTTATTTCAAATGCCTTTTAAATACTTTGATTGTAAGTTTGTTCTTTCAAAAATTCAAACCCATGCTTTTAGATTTTGAAAAGCCCATTGCTGAATTGGAAAATAAGTTGCTAGATATGAAAGAACTAGCAAAAACAAGTCATGTAGACGTGAGCAAAGCAGTATTAGAGTTAGAAAAAAGGATGGTCAAGCTAAAAAAGGATACCTATTCGAACCTTACAAGATGGCAAAAGGTACAGCTCTCCAGACACCCAGAACGCCCTTATTCTCTGGATTATATTTTTGACATTACCGATAATTTTATAGAACTTCATGGAGATAGAACTGTGTCTGATGACAAGGCAATGATAGGTGGATTCGGGACATTTGGCAAGGAGACAGTCATGTTTATTGGGCAGCAAAAAGGACGCTCCACCAAGCAAAGGCAGATGAGAAATTTTGGAATGGCTAATCCAGAAGGGTATAGAAAGGCACTCCGGCTTATGAAAATGGCTGAGAAATTCAACAAGCCGATCGTAACACTTATAGACACGCCTGGAGCATTTCCAGGTCTTGAGGCAGAAGAAAGGGGTCAAGGTGAAGCCATTGCTAGAAACCTTAAGGAGATGATGATACTAAAAGTACCTGTTGTTTGTATAATAATTGGAGAGGGTGCTTCTGGGGGTGCTTTGGGGATAGCAATAGGGGATCGGGTATTCATGATGGAAAATACTTGGTACTCGGTGATTTCACCAGAATCTTGTTCGTCCATACTTTGGAGAAGTTGGGATTATAAAGAGCAGGCTGCGGAAGCACTGAAGTTGACCGCCGAGGACATGTTGAAGAATAAGCTTATTGACGGCATCATAAAGGAACCGCTTGGTGGTGCTCATAATGACTTGAAGGTAGCTTCAAAAGAACTTAAGAAGATAATTTCAAAAAATATTAAAGACTTATCCAATATGTCTACTGGAGATCGTATAAACGAGCGAATCAAAAAATTCTCAACCATGGGCAACTCCAACCTTTAAAATCGATTTAGGCTATAAACCTTTCTATATGAAAGAAAGAAAATCATTGGTTGCACATATTCTTAGCGGACTCTACAAGCTGTCAGGCTGGAAAGTAGTTGGTGTTAAACCACAGAATGAAAAAAAATATGTCATTGTAGTAGCTCCTCATACAAGCAATTGGGATTTCTTTGTCGGTTGGGGGGCAAGAAATGTTATTGGATTTTATCCTAATTTCTTAGCTAAGAATTCGCTTTTTAAAATTCCACTCGTGGGTTGGTTTCTTAAAAGGTTAGGGGGTATCCCCGTAGATCGATCCAAAAAGACGAATATGGTGGATCAGGTGGTAGCCTTATTTAATGAATTGAATGAATTTATTATGACAATCACACCCGAAGGTACGAGGAGCTATGTGTCTGAGTGGAAGACGGGATTCTATCGTATCGCAGATAAAGCGAAAGTTCCAATCGTAAAGGTTGGATTTGATTATGAAACCAAGACGGTATTTATGGATGAGCCATTTTATACCTCCGGTAAAATGGAGGCAGAGATTGAGCTTATAAAGGGCTTCTTCAGAAAGTTTAAAGGAAAAAACCCTGAAAATGGGGTAAAATAAAAAAGGCATTCAAACGAATGCCTTTTAAATGTCTATTTCGATGTAGTAGCTTTTTTTCGAGTTGTTCTCCTTTTTGGTTTCACTTCCTCTTCGATTACATCTTCAACATCGGAAAGAATTCGACCGCAGTGTTCGCAAACTATTATTTTCTTTTTCTCTCGAATCTCAGCTTGCTTTTGAGGAGGCACTACATTGAAACACCCACCACATGCACCTCTTCTTACGGGTACTACTGCAAGACCGTTGCGCATATTTTTCCTGACTTTCTCGTAAGAGTTCAAGAGTCTCTCATCTACATTTTTAGAAGCTTTTGCTCGATCTTTGTCCATTTTCTGCTTGTCATCTTCCGATTCCTTTACGATGGATTCTAGCTCTTCTTTCTTACTTGCTAAGTTATTCTTTCGCTCTTTAAGCGTTTCATTTGTCGCTTTGCTCTCTTCCTCCTTTGCCTCTATTTTTTCGTAAGCCTCCTTGATGCGCTTTTCTAGAATTTGGATTTCTAATTGTTGCAGTTCTACTTCTTTAGTAATAGCATCGTACTCACGGTTGTTTCGTACATTCATTTGCTGCTCCTCGTACTTCTTTATGAGTTTTTCAGCGTCTTTGATAGCCGACTTATTTGCTGATATCGAATTTTCAAATTCTTTCTTTTCCTCAGCTTGTTTTTCAATTCTTGTTTGGTATCCAGCGATTTCATCTTCAAGATCTTGAACTTCTTCAGGGAGTGCACCTCTGATCTTCTTTACTTCATCAATTTTTGAATCAATTGCCTGTAGTTTTTCTAAAGCTTTCAGCTTTTTGGCTATTGTATTTTCCATTCAGTTTTATAAATATTTGATAGGATTCGTATCCACTTTCGATAAATGGAACGCAAATCTAGTGAAAGTTTTGCTTAATTCATCATGCAATAATTCCTTAGTAAAGATCTCACTTTCGTAGTGTCCTATATCAACTATTGTAATTTCATTATTGGCTTCAAAATAATCGTGATATTTAAAGTCTGCGGAGATGAAAACATCAGCACCAAACCCAATTGCAGATTTAAGTAAAAATTGACCAGAACCTCCACAAAGTGCCACTTTTTTTAATTTTTGACCGATGAAATCTGTGCATTTAACAACTTCAAGATTCATGGACTTTTTGAGGTGAGAAATAAACTGGTTTGGTGTTAGCTCATTTGGTAACTCGCCCACCATGCCGGCTCCCACTTCCTGATTTTTATTTTTCAATTCGCTAAGATAGTATGCCACCTCTTCGTACGGATGGCATGTTTGCATGGTGTTAATCACTTTTGCCTCTATGTGTTGAGGTACTAGTACCTCAACTTTCGTTTCTGCTACGCTCTTTGGTATTTCAGGTGATCCTATCGTAGGAGTGGAGTGTTCATTACCTCTAAAAGTACCTATTCCCTCCGTTTGGAAGCTACATTGATCATAATTTCCGACTGACCCCGCCCCCACATCAAATAGTGCTTCTAAAACTTTTTCACGATGATCGTTAGGTACAAAAAAAGATAGTTTGGATAGGGTTGAAGCTTTTGGCTGAAGAATATGCGAGTTTATAAGCCCCAACTTATTCGCTATTTTTTTATTTACTCCGCTCAATACATTATCGAGGTTTGTATGGATGGCATAGATGGCAATATTATTTTGAATGGCTTTTCGAATACATTTATCGATCCAATGTCGTTTGCCGATTCGTTTGATTCCCTTAAAAATGAGCGGATGGTGTGCAATGATAAGGTCATTTCCATTTGCAATTGCCTCGTCCAGTATCTTTTCCGTAACATCAAGCGTTATGAGCGCAGCATGTATTTCGTCGGATTTTTCTCCTATAATAAGTCCAGAGTTGTCATAAGGTACTTGGAAGGAGGGGGGTGCCCAAGACTCTAGAAGGGTTACTACTTCTTTGATTTTCATATTTTTTATTCTTGAATGGTTTTATTCGAAATGTTTTTTGTAATTGCAGCCTTAAAATAAATAATCCATTGAGCTATCGTTAAATTTGATTGTGAGAATTTTACTATCCCTTGTAACGCTTGTATGTATAAGGATGTGCTTTGGACAAATTGTAGATGATTCCACTAAAAGTATCTATGGTCCGAAGACTACGAAATTCATTTTGGAAGATCAGTTGCTTAATCACCATGGCAGCTATTCTACACTTGATACATCCATCTATCTATTAGAGAGGCAATCGGAAGTGGACAAATCCACAAGGCGATATCAGGACTTAGGTGTTTTAGGATCTGCACTGTTTCCGATTTTCTATGAGCCGAAGCAAACTTTCGGGAGGACATCAGGGTTTGATGCTTACGTTCCCTATGCGTTCCAGCCGGAAGAAATTAAATACTATGATTCAAAATCTCCCTTTATCAAGATGTTTATTTTATTAGGGGGGGGGAATAGAAATGTTGTGGATATTGGATTCTCCAGAAATGTTAACGACCATTGGAACATTGGTTTTGATTATCGGAGAATTACCGTAGATAAGCAAATGGCTAGAAGAAGTAAGGGCGATAGGCAAGTGGAAGCATCTAATTTTGTCGGCTACACGCATTATCGAAATGGAAAACTGCCCTATCAAGTTTTGATTCATTATTCACAGATGAATCATAATGCGATAGAGCTTGGCGGAATTCGCTACCTCACTGAGGACTCATTGCGCACAGAACTGTTTGAGTTTGATTATGCCCTTTTAAGATTGGATGAAGCACAAACTAACATCCGAGAACGCCGAATACATCTCTATCAAGACTTTCGAATAGCAGAACAATTTCAGCTTTATCATGTATTAGATAGTAGAACGGAGGAAAATACATTCAAAGATTTTACAGACGGGTCAACAAGCACTGGGTATGATACTTTCACAGATTTCTATCCCAATTTTTTTATAGATGCAGATTCTACTTATCAACGCTCCAATTTCAGTTCTTTTACGAATGAGGCTGGATTTAAAGGAGATTTGGCTTCTGTCTTTTATCGAATATACCTAAAATACAGGCAGGTAGATTTCGATTACAACTACCTAGATCCTGAATTCGATGCATCTGAATATTACGTTGGTGGTTATACTCGATTTCGATGGAGAGATAAATTAGCAGTTTCTGGAAAGGGCGAATACTTGATAAGCGGAGAATACAATCTACAAGGTGAGATTTCTAGTGATTTAATCGATGTCTCATACCGTTCCACAAAGTATAAAGTTCCTTTTGTTTATAATCGTTTTTTTGGAAATAATCACCAGTGGACCAATTCATTTGATCCTATTTTTACCAATGAATTAAAGGGAAGCATTAAGGCTAAGTTTAACTTTATTGAGTTAAGGCCCAAGGTGGAATTTACCTCTTATCAAAATTTTGTTTATTTCGATCAAGAAAGGCAACCAAGGCAAAATACCAGTACTCTCCTTCTTTCAAGTTTAGGTACTGATGTAAATATTCGTTTTTTAAATAGAAAAGGGGAGGGCTGGCATTTTGAAAATGAATTTTTTTTTAGCTCTGTTGCGGGTGTTGGGGCAAGTGCAATGAGAGTGCCTAAGCTGTATTACAACGGGCGTATTTATTGGAGCGGAAATTGGTTTGATGATTTGGTTCCGTTTGAAGTAGGGTTCAATACACACGCAAGATCATCTTATTTTGCTAATACCTTCGCACCAGAAATTCAGCAGTTTCATCTCCAAGATGAAATTCCGATAGATGCTTTCTTTAAAGCAGACTTTTTTGTCAACATGAGACTTGATAATTTTTTTCTTACCTTCAAATGGTTGTATATAGACATGCCAAGCGATGGGGGATATTTTGCTTCGCCCTATTATCCGGGGCAGCCTCGTGTGATTGATTTCTCATTTAAATGGATGTTTTTTGATTGAGATGACAAACAAAACTACCCTTGGATTGGAGCTCCCCACCGACCCTCGCTGGGTTGGTATTGCTGAAAAAAATATTGAAGATATATTGGTAGATCATGCTTATTGCGAGCAAAAAGCAGCATCCTCTTGTATTTCACTAATTGTACAGTTTCCAGAGAAAGAAAAGCTTGTAGAAGTGCTGACACCCGTAGTGGCAGAAGAGTGGGGGCATTTTGAAATGGTAATAGACCACCTTAAAAAAAGAGGATTTGGTCTCGGGAAACAGCGAAAAGACGAATATGTACTAAGGCTTGGCGGTTTGTTAAAAAAAGGGGGAAGCAGAGACGATCAATTGGTAGAAAAACTTCTCATGAATGCGCTAATTGAGGCAAGAAGCTGCGAACGCTTCAAGCTACTTTGGAAAAATATTCAAGACGAAGAACTCTCTAGGTTTTATTATGAACTAATGGTTTCGGAGGCTGGACACTACCATAACTTCATAGACTTAGCAAAAGAGTACAAGAGTGCCGAATATGTAGAAACGAGGTGGAAAGAAATATTAAAAGGCGAGGCACTGTTGATGAAAACATTAATACCTCGCCCAGATCGTATGCATTAGTTAGTATGGGCAAAGTCGTGAACTTTTTTGACAGCTCTTCCAGAAGGGTCATTTGTATTTTGAAAAGATTCATCCCAAAGCAAAGCCTCTGGTGTGCTACAAGCCACAGAAGGAACAGACGGCACACATTTAGCAGCTGTATCCGAAGGAAAATATTCTTCGAATATGTTTCTATACAGGTATTCTTCCTTATTTTGGGGAGTATTAATAGGGAATTTGAATTTAGCTACCTCAAAGTCCGTATCTAATATTTTTTCGTTTGCGTGGTCTTTCAAAGCATCGATCCAGCTGTATCCTACACCATCTGAAAATTGCTCTTTCTGTCTCCAAACAATCTCTTCAGGAAGCAGATCTTCAAACGCTTTTCTCAATATCCACTTCTCTATTCGGCCTTCAGTAATCATTTTATCCGATGGGTTCACATTCATGGCTTTGTCCATGAATTCAATGTCAAGAAAAGGAACTCGACCTTCCACTCCCCAGGCAGCAAGCGATTTGTTGGCTCTTAGGCAGTCATACATATGAAGCTTGTTTAGCTTCCTCACTGTTTCCTTATGAAATTCCTCAGGGTTTGGTGCTTTGTGGAAGTAGAGGTAACCACCAAAAAGTTCATCAGAACCCTCTCCTGAAAGTACCATTTTAATACCCATGGATTTTATAACACGAGCTAATAGATACATTGGTGTAGAGGCTCTAACAGTTGTCACATCATACGTCTCAAGGTGATAGATGACGTCCCTTAAGGCATCCAAACCTTCTTGAATGGTGAAGTTCACCTCATGGTGAATGGTGTCGATATGCTTTGCTACTTTTTGGGCCGCAATTAAATCTGGAGAACCCTTTAAACCAATCGCAAAAGAGTGGAGCGAAGGCCACCATGCATTTTCATTATCCTCAGATTCGATTCGCTTAGAAGCGTACTTTTTAGCCAATGCCGATACTATGGACGAATCCAATCCACCTGAAAGAAGAACGCCATAGGGTACGTCAGTCATTAGTTGACGGTGCACGGCCTTTTCAAAAGATTCTTTCAACTCTGTAATCTGCGTTTTTTCGGTATCCTTCAAGTTTTCAAAGTCCGTCCAATCACGGTTATACCATTTTATAGGTGCCTTGTCTTTTGAGGTTAAATAATGACCAGGAGGGAACTCTTGTATTTTATTGCAGTAACCTTCAAGAGCCTTAAGCTCAGAAGCGATG
Organism: uncultured Ekhidna sp.; assembly: GCA_964289745.1. Classification (GTDB taxonomy): domain Bacteria; phylum Bacteroidota; class Bacteroidia; order Cytophagales; family Cyclobacteriaceae; genus Ekhidna. Next base: position 2,081,913 of record CAXYMM010000001.1, on the reverse strand, counting down.
AAAAGCTGACCTCTCACGTCCCACCCCATGTAGAGGGGAATGATACCCATGTGATCCCTGGCTATCAGGAAGTCATTCTTTTCTTCATTATAGATACAAAATCCGAAAATTCCATTTAATGATTTCACAAACTCAGAACCTTGCTCGATATAGAGTGCTAGCAATACCTCACAATCGGATTTTGTAGCGAAATTATAGTCACTTTTGAGCGTTTCCCTCAATTGGTTGTGATTATAAATTTCTCCATTGGCCGCAAGTATTTGCCTCCTATTAGGCGAATACAGCGGTTGTACTCCAGATTGAGGATCCACTATAGCAAGTCGCTCATGAGCGAGCATTGCATTTTTTCCAACGTAGATACCCGACCAATCAGGTCCTCTATGTCTTATCTTTTTGGATTGCTTTAAAACTTGACTTCTTAATTCAGAAGAATCATCATTATTGCGATTGAGTACGCAAACTATCCCGCACATGTTATAATTAGAGTTTAAACCATTATTCAAAATTGGGACAATAAAAACAAATTAACCTTGAAAATATTATTAAATATAGTGTGCAAAATTGAAAATTTTTAATTACGTTTTTTGTTTTTTCTTTTTTGCCGCTGGGAAGAGGATATTATTTAAAATGAGACGGTATCCAGGTGAATTTGGGTGCAGATTCAAATCAGTTGGAGGTTCATTCACAAAGTGCTGATAATCTTCTGGATCATGCCCTCCATAGAATGTCCAAAACCCTTTACCTAATACACCGTGAATATACTTTGCCTCGTTAATGCTCAGGGTTTCTCCAAGTATGATTACGTCTCCTTTCACTAGTCGCTTCTTGAAACCTGTGGTTTGTCCCATAAACCCATGAATGATCATTTGATGATTCTGTGTGAGCATGGTGGGAATCGGATCCCATTTCGCAGAAAATTCAAAAAGGGAGAAATAATCATTATTTTCTAATAGTCCACGCTCATTTGCTTGATTATCAATATCTGCATACTCATAGCGCATTGGGTCTCGCTCTATTGAAAAGTTTTCGAATGCGAGCGTTTTACTAAAGTTCAGTTTTGACTGCGCCTGCGGATCAGCATAATCCCCGTCATACATGTTTTCTACAATGTCGATACCTTCTGCAGAGAGTGCAATATCGTAGGTATCGGTTGCAGAGCACATTGCAAATAAAAAGCCACCACTAGCTATGAAAGACTTTATGTGTTTAACAATGGCTAATTTTAGCTGGGAGACCTTGCCAAAACCATGCTTTCGAGCAGACTCTTCATATTCCCTTTGCTGTTGCTGATACCACGGAAAGTGATGATATGCTCGGTAAAACTTTCCATACTGACCTGTGAAATCTTCGTGATGTAAATGTAGCCAATCGTATTGAGGGAGTTTGTTCTCCATGATTTCATCGTCAAAAATCACATCGTAAGGTATTTCAGCATAGGTAAGTACCAATGTCACAGCATCGTCCCATGGCTGCTTACTTTTTGGAGAATAAACAGCTATCTTAGGGTACTTTTCTAGTTTCATTACATCCATATTGGAAGATGGGCTAGCGATCATTTGCAAGATGCCAGTAGCATCTGCATCTGAAATAACTTTATAAGAAACGCCCCTGATGATGCATTCGTTTTCCAGTACCTGATGGTGCTTCACCATAAAACTACCGCCCTTGAAGTTGAGCATCCAGTCCAGACTGATGTCCTTTGTTAGAATCCAATAGGCAATCCCATAGGCCTTTAAATGATTGGTCTGGGTTTCATCCATCGCAATGAGCAGATAAGCTCCTTTCGCCGAAAAGCCTAAATGCAGGATTAGAATTAGCAATATTGTTCTCAAATGCATCACTTTTATCTTTACAACGTTAACCAAATCTGTATGTTTTATTAAACTTTTACTATGAATCTGAAAGAGAATATCAAAGAAGGAATAAAATCAATAAAAGCCAATAAGCTACGAACGACCTTAACGGCTCTTTTAATCTCTATTGGCATCACAGCTCTTGTAGGAATTCTTACTGCCGTAGATGGGATACAAAATTCAATCGACAAAAGTTTTTCCAGCCTAGGTGCCAATACATTTGATATTGAAGACATTCGATCCAATAGAGGGTCTTCTTCTGGCGTGAAGAGAAAGAAGTATCCCAAGGTTACTTACAATGAGTTACTCCAATTCAAGGAGCAATATAAAGGACCAGGCATTGCTTCCATCTATACGGTTGTTACAGGATCGGCAGAGGTGAAATACAATGCGGAAGTGACGAACCCAAACCTTTTAGTTAGAGGTGGGGATGAAAATTATTTACTCGTAGATGGCTATGATATTGATTCGGGAAGGCCATTTTCGCCCAACGAAAGTTTAAATGGGAATTACGTTGCTTTGGTGGGCAGTAAAGTAGTTGAGAATCTTTTTAAAAACGAATCTCCTCTTGGCAAGAAGATCAGTTTGTTGGGTTCGAAATTTAGAATCATTGGAACCATTGCAGAACAAGGCGGAGCAAGCGATGCTTCGAATATCGACAGGACGGTTATTATTCCCATGCAGACTGCCAGGATCATTTCACCTGAAAGAAACTTTGGGTATGAGGTGGCTGTTGCCGTACAAAACACAGCCTTGATGGAGAGTGCGATGGCCATTGCTAGAGGGTTGATGAGAAAAATTAGAAAAGATCGCCTTGGAGAGGAAGACTCCTTTGAGCTATCAGCGAGCAAATCACTAGCCGAGCGAATAGGATCTATAACCGGTAGTTTACAGATTGGCGGGTTTGTAATTGGGTTTTTAACCCTTCTGGGGGCTTCAATTGGTCTCATGAATATTATGCTGGTATCCGTGACGGAAAGAACCCGTGAGATTGGGGTACGGAAAGCATTAGGAGCTAAACCGCTGAATATAAGACAACAGTTTTTAATAGAGGCAATTGTGATCTGTCAGATGGGCGGCATTGGCGGGGTGGTATTTGGTGTGGTCATTGGGAATTTAACTTCTAGCCTTGTTTTTGATGCGGACTTTATAATCCCCTGGGTCTGGATTATGGTCGCTTTTATGGTAGGTGTAGCCGTCGGGTTGATTTCAGGATACCTTCCAGCCAGAAAAGCCTCGAAGCTAGACCCAATAGAGTCCCTAAGGTTTGAGTAGCATTTTAATGCTTTTTAGATTCGGAGTGAATTTTCTTTTTTTTAATTTGTAACTATGCCAAATGAGCAGAATTGGGATGAATACTTTTTTTTGTTTGAAAAAGTCTTTTTTAAAAAGGGCTCTTCTACATGCGTGAAAACTGGACATAGTTCTTTGTCTATTCTTTTTCATTTTTTTTAAATACCATTTAAGTACTACACTTAATTTGTAATTTCTATGAATCTTCAAGAAAGAATTAAATCTACTATTCGAGATGTAGCCGATTTTCCTAAACCAGGTATCCTGTTTAAGGACATAACACCCTTGCTTACCGATGTGTCACTAAGCCGTGATATTACGACTACATTGGCTCAGTACTGGAAAAAATATGAGATAGATGTCATCGTTGGAATTGAATCCCGAGGATTTATCTGGGGAAATGTGTTGGCTCAGACTTTGGGTCTTCCTTTTGTAATTATTAGAAAGAAGGGAAAGTTGCCCGGAGAAACCCATACCTATGAATATGATTTAGAATATGGATCGGCGGAAATAGAATTACACAAAGGAATGATACGGGCAGGTGCTCAGGTGTTGGTTCATGATGACTTATTGGCTACGGGAGGAACCGCCTGTGCTGCGGCCGAATTGGTGAAGCAAGCGGGTGGAAAAATTGCGGGTTTCTCCTTTTTGGTAACGTTACACTTTTTGAAAGGGGAGGAGGCATTAAAAAAGTACTCAAGCCAAATTCACTCGCTTGTTAGTTATTAGGTTCTCTTAGCATAACCTGCACTAAGTTGGCTCTGCCAATGGCATTGAACCGGATCGATAAGTAGGAGATTGCTTCCAACTTGCCGCATTCCGAGGGTGGAGACAAGCGATAGTGAAAAAATTTTTGGTTTCGCCGATAAAGTTCATATTCCTCTGCCTGTCCAAGAAGACTCTCTACTTCGTTTTGAGTAGCTTCTAGCAGTACATCTTGATTTTCGATGATATGATCTGAGATGGTTATTCGGTAGCTATCGCATTCAGCTCTAGTAGTCAGCCACTTGTTTTTGTCAAAGCCGTCTAGGGATAAGGATTTATAGCAAGAAGTGCCGTAAAGCACTACGCTACATAGAAGTAAAAATGTTTTATTCATTTTTTTATTCTCGCGATCAAATAACATATTCCAAAGATGATTCCAGAAATGGTAACCATAGCTCCTGAGATAGACCCATTCGTGGCATAGGCCAGATAATAACCGCCTACAGCATCCATGATACCAAATACAGCACCCAGCCATAACATAGATTTTAGATTTTTTGTTAACAAATAGGCTGATATTGCGGGTGAAATAAGAAAAGCAACCACTAAAACAGCACCAACGGATTCAAAGGAAGCAACAGTTGTTAACGAGATCAGACCCATGAGCAAGTAGTGCCATTTTTTATTAGCGATACCGATGGAGGTAGCAAAAGAAGGATCAAAAGTAGTAATGAACAACTCTTTATAAAACCCAATAACAACTAGTAGAACAATGACCAGTATACTTAATAGCATCACAACTGCTTTAGGAGCTATCGAAAAGCCTGATGCAGTGTAAACCAAATCAAGTGGTACATATGCTATTTCTCCATGCAAAACACAGTCTTGGTCAATGTGGGCATTGCTCGCATAATAAGTAATTAGGATTACGCCCAACGCAAAAAGCGAAGTGAAGGTTATCCCGATAGATGCATCGGTCTGTAGCCTACCTTTATCATGTAAAAATTCGATGAGGAATGTCGCGATCACTCCTAATAGACCGGCGCCAATGAACATCCAGATGGTTTGCATTCCCCCTGCTATCAAATAAGCGATAACGATTCCTGGCAATACAGCATGTGAGATGGCATCTCCCACCATCGACATTTTCCTCAAGATTAAGAACGACCCCAATATGCTGCAACAAATAGCCACCAACGACCCGGTCAGTATGATCCAAAAGCTATCCGTCATTTTGGAATTTTAGAGTGATGAGGATCCGTAGAAGGGAAGTCCAGCAACTCTTGCAACTGCGCCTCTATTGCGGGTGTAAGAACATGTTCAATGGTTTCTGCATCTTCATGAACATGGTCGGGTGCTATTCGAAGGTACTTCGTCAGGTAAAGCTCCCACAGACGATGCAGTCGAGTAATGCGCTTTCCTTTTTCAAAGCCTTCATTTGTAAGCATCCAGAAGTGATCCTCCATTCTGACATAGCCACTTTTGCTCAACTTTCTCAGTCCTTTTTGAAGCTGATGAGTAGGAAAATGATTAAGTATATTTTGATGGTTGATTGGAATTTTCTTTTGATTATATACCTCACTCTCGGCTACCTTATAGAAGGCTTTTAATAGGTTTTCTTGCAGCAATTGTCGTGTGATTGCATAACGTTTGTACTGACGAATTACGATTCCTTTCTGTGGGGCGAAGAAAAAAGAAAACAGCGCAATAATTGAAAAAATCATGACCATCCATGGACCTGTGGGCATGGAGGGGGCGGCAAAAGAAACGTAAGCTCCAGAAATACCTGATATTATTCCAAAGAAGGCGGCCAATAGGATCATCTTCGTAAAATTATTGGTCCAAAAGCGCGCAGCGGCGGCAGGCGTGATGAGCATTGCCGCCATTAGTACCACGCCTACGGCCTGAATTCCAGTAATCACTGCTAGCACTGTAATCGAGGTAAGTAGAAATTCTAGCCGATGAACAGGTAGCCCAATAACTTTAGCAAACTCCGGATCAAAGCTTAAAAGTTTGAATTCTTTATAAAAAAGAACTGTCAGAATAAAAGTCAGGATGGCAATAAAGCCGAAGGCAATGAGGTCTTGCCCGACCAGCGAAGCAGCTTTTCCAAATAAAAAAGTATCTAATCCACTTTGGGCTGCATTTCCACTATGCTGAATAAAGGTGAGTAGTAGTATGCCCAATCCAAAGAAAACCGAAAGAGAGAAGCCAGTCGCAGCATCTTCCTTGATTTTCGTATGCTTGATTATTTTATTCATAACCAAGATGGAAATCCAACCCGAGATAAAAGCACCAATGATCAAAAAAAAAGGATTCTTGTTTCCTGAAAGAATGAAGGAGATGCAAATGCCAGGAAGCACAGCATGTGATACAACATCTCCAACGAGTGACTTCTTCTGCACAAATGTGAAGCACCCAACCATGGAGGAGCTAATAGACAAAAGCGTTGTGCCAATAACTACATATTTAATGTTGGCATACTTAAATGAGAGAAAATCAAGTAGCGTTTCCATTAGTGTTTTTCGCGCGTTTTGAATTCACCTTTTTGAACTAACTCGCTTACCTCTGTTAAGAGTGTAAGGTTTCCTCCGTATGTTTCTTGTAGTAGAGAAGGAGTGAAGGCGTCTTTTGTTGGGGCGGAGGCTACCAGTCTTAAGTTGAGCAGTAGTAGCCAATCAAAATAGTTTTCTACAGATTGAAGGTCGTGATGAACCACGACAATGGTTTTACCTTCTGCAGTCAGTTTTTTCAAAATTTCGATAATGGCTTTCTCAGTAGCCGCATCTACACCTGCAAAGGGTTCATCAAGGAAATAAATGTCTGCATTTTGAGTAAGTGCCCTTGCCAAGAATACTCGCTGCTGCTGCCCCCCTGATAGTTGGGAGATTTGGCGACCTTTAAACGCCTCCATACCGACTAGCGAGAGGGCGTTAAGCGTAGCGTCTTTATCGGCTCGTCGTGGTGATTTGAACAAGCCAAGGTTTGCGTACCTTCCCATCAATACCACATCCATTACAGATGCAGGAAAATCCCAGTCTACTGATTCTTTCTGAGGGACGTAACTTACCCGCTTTCTTACTTTTTGAAGATCCTGATCAAATAATTTGACATACCCAGAATTGATGTTCACCAATCCCATAATGGACTTGATAAGGGTAGATTTCCCAGCTCCATTTGGGCCAATAATCCCACAGAGTGATCCAGAAGGGAGGGTAAAGTCGATGCCCCATAGTACTGGCTTTTTATCATAGCTTACCGTAAGGTCATGTACTTCTAATGTTGGGTTCTTTGCTTGTATGATCATTTTAACCCTTTCACAATTGTATTGACATTGTACTCAAACATTCCAATATAGTTGCCTTCCTTTGATCCCCATTCTCCCATAGCATCCGAATAAAGAGACCCGCCAATGGTAACATCGTGCCCTTTTTCCTTACAGCCGGCAATGACTGCTTTAATGGATTTATCGGAAACGCTTGATTCTATGAAAATGGCTTTTATATCATTTTCAATAATTAAATCAATGAGGTTGGTAATGTCTCTTAACCCAAAATCAGCAACCGTAGATATACCTTGAATGGCTTCTACCTTTAAGCCATATGCTTTCCCGAAATAACCAAATGCATCATGAGCAGTTACTAAAATTCTTTGGTCTTCAGGAATCTCCGTAATGCTAGCAGAAACAAATTCATCCAATGAGTCGAGTCTTTCTAAGTACTGGAGGGTTCGGTTCTGATAATATTTTGCATTGCTTGTGTCAAGTTTTTGAATCGTAGTACTTATTTCTGATACAACTTGTTTCCACAAAAACACATCAAACCAGACATGTGGGTCAAAGGAATCGTGGTAACCCGTTGAAGATATCAGGAGAGAATCGGGAATATTTTTGGTTGCGGCTATAACGGGTTTCTGCTTACTAAGCTTTACCAAAACGTCGCTCATTTTGCCTTCTAGTTGAAGCCCGTTATAAACAATGAGGTCAGCTGTTTTGAATTTAGCTAAGTCTCCCTGTGTGGCTTTGTAAAGGTGTGGATCCACGCCTGGTCCCATGATGGCCTCCACTTCCATTTTATCACCCACGATATTACTTACCGCATCCGACAGCATTCCTGTAGTGGTTAGCGCTATTGGTCTTGATTTAATGCGGCTTGGTTGCGACTGGCAACCCAGAAACAAATTAACGATAACTATTGAATGAATTAGCCGTTTCATTTTATTACCGAAACCATTAAATTTTCCGCAATTGTTTTTGAAATATATTGTGGTTCAGCTCCGTGAATGCTGATGCAAACGGATTCATCGAACGCCATTCTATCTACTATCCTTAGTTTTACTCCTAACTGAATTCCTATTCTATCAAGATGCTGAAGCAATGCAGCGTCATCATTATTTACAGCTACTAATATTCCCAGGGTCTCTACTGCTAATTGACTTGCAGGTGCTTTCACTATTTCTTTCATTCTGCCATTTTCATCGGGAATAGGGTCTCCATGTGGGTCTATTGTGGGGTTTCCCAGAAAGTCGTCCAAACGTTTGATCAAAAGTGGACTTTCAATGTGCTCTAACTGTTCGGCAACTTCATGAACCTGATCCCATTCAAAATTGAGTTTGTCGACCAGAAAGAATTCCCAAAGTCGGTGTTTTCGGATAATGTGTAGTGCTATTTCCTGACCCTTCGGAAGAAGTTTTGCTCCTTTATATTTTTGATAGGATAGGAGCTTTTTACCAAAGAGTCGCTTTATCATATCATTAACGGAGGCTGGTGAGGTATGCATGCTTTCTGCTAATGCATTTGTATTAACACTTTCCCTTCCCTCAAATGACAAGTGAAATAATGCTTTTAAATAGTTTTCTTCTGTGAAGCTTAACTCAATCTGCATTTTACAAAGTAAATAATTTTTAGCCTAATCTAAAAATATAATTAGTAAATACTTTTTATTTAAATATAAATCACTATTAACCAAATACTTAATAATTATTTATTGAAGTAATTATTATATCAATCAATTTTTGCAATTTTGACTCCCGAGTAGATTTTTTGAGCTTGTTGGGAGAATGAAATCATTGTTATCGGCTAGCTTATCACCAATCAATTCAATATTCGGGGAATGAATATTCGGAGAAGTTAAATTTATTTCGATTCTGTGCGGGCGGTAATGGATGGAATCTTCTTTGGGTGCGCTTGCCTTTTTTTACTACTGTTTTCTAGGATATGTATCTCGTATTTGTCTTTATTTGTTTTCTCTATTGATCGTGAAGATTCCCAGTAGGCTTGCACACTGCGAATCGGCTTTAGGGTGGATGCGATCTTCATTTTTTTTCATATTGTAAAGTATAAGTATTTGATTATCCAATGGAATTAAAAAACCTCATTGAAAAAGCGTGGGAGGATAGAAGCCTCGTTAAAAACAAAGATGTCTCAGTCGCAATTAAAACGATTATTGAAGAGTTAGACAATGGAAAGCGAAGAATAGCTGAGCCTGACGGCGATGGTTGGAAAGTAAACGAATGGTTGAAAAAAGCGGTGATTTTATACTTTCCACTTATGAAAATGCAACTGATAGAAGTAGGGCCTTTTCAATTTCACGATAAAATTAAGCTTAAGTCAGGGTATGATCAGCTTGGGGTTCGTGTAGTTCCGCACGCAATTGCACGGTATGGTGCCTTCATAAATGAAGGTACGGTATTGATGCCGAGCTATGTAAACATTGGGGCTTACGTAGACAGTGGCACCCTAGTGGATACTTGGGCTACCGTGGGTAGTTGTGCCCAGATTGGACGGAATGTGCACTTGAGTGGAGGCGTGGGTATTGGCGGTGTTTTAGAGCCGCTACAGGCTGCTCCGGTCATAATAGAGGACAATGCTTTTATTGGTTCGAGATGCATTGTGGTAGAAGGAGTCAGAGTGGGAAAAGAAGCGGTATTGGGTGCAAACGTAGTTTTGACAGCCAGTTCAAAAATTATAGACGTCACTGGAAGCGAGCCCATAGCATACAAAGGGTTTGTTCCCCCAAGGTCGGTAGTCATTCCCGGAACCTTACCTAAGAAATTTCCAGCAGGAGAGTATCAGATTCCATGTGCGCTGATCATCGGGAAAAGAAAGGAAAGTACCGATAAAAAAACATCCCTTAATGATGCTCTTCGAGAAAATAATGTTGCGGTATAATGAGCGTTCAGCATTAAGAGCAGTATGAGATTGAAAACACGTCACTTGCAATATGGCTTTTTGTCTGTGCTACTCAATTCGTTCAACTGGCTAAGGTAGAGGTAGTTACAAATCATTTTTGCGGCTTATTTCTTCAAACCGTTTTTTAAGTTCCTCATACCGCTCATATGCATCCTTCCCGGGAATCTGATCAGCACGGTTCAGCATATAATATAAATAGGATATCTGATCTATTAGCATAGGTTTCATATAAATACCTTCTTCTGTTTGAATTTCTGCCAGAAGAGCCTTGGATTTACTAAGGCTCTCCAATTCAGGTATTTCTGCTTTTTCAAGTGTTTCAAGGTCTTTTTCTAATTTGGCTGCTAGTTTGCGCGCTTTTTCAAGCAGTACCCTTATATCATTTTGAAGTTTCGCTTGTTTTTTCAGGTCTTTTGGTGTTACGCCTGCTTCTTTGGATCGGGGATCCATCAATAACTCAAACGTTTTTTCTCTTTGAAAATTACCCATCTTTAATACGGCTTTGTAAGTGCCTGGCGGGGCGAGCGGCCCGCGCTTATATCTTTTGTCTTCTTCTTTATGCCATGCGCCAAACTGTTTCATATTCCACTTAAACCGATTCATTCCCTTTTGATTAGTTAGTTTTTCATCAGAAAGAATTTTAACATACTCGGTATTCATATTGCGCTCTACTTTACTTTCTTTTTTGTCTGCTTTGGTAGAATCTGCACTCATCGCAGCATAGATCACTTCGCCCGATTCATTTTCTATTTCTAGTCGGATGTGGGTTTCGCTCTTTGCTACAAGGTAGTAATCGATTTTTACGGATGGTTGAGGATATTTCGGTGTTTTACTGCTGGAAGCACCTGTTGGGTAGCGGTATCGATAGGTATTTTTAGGTTGGTACAATACATGCTCAGAAGGGTTATCTCCCGTACTCTGTCTGATGCTAGAGATGTCATCCAATACCCAGAACCCTCGCCCCATGGTGGAAAGGACAAGGTCGCCCCTGTGGATTTTAAGATCGGAAACTGGAGTCACGGGAAGGTTTTGTTGGAGAGGTTGCCATGATTTTCCGTCGCTAAACGAGAGGAAAACTCCATATTCGGTTCCAGCAAATAATAAACCTTCTTTTATAGGGTCTTCACGGACTACCCGAACCGGAAAAGTAGAAGGAATACCGCTAGACTCCTTCGTCAGCAGCTCCCATGAATCGCCATAATCATCTGTTTTATAAATGTACGGTTTAGTATCCCCTAGTTGATACCTCAATATGGAAATGTAGGCTTTTGCTGCACGGTGAGCGGAGGGCTCTACCGCATCTACACGCCCCCCTTTGGGCAGCGCGGTAGGGGTTACATTACGCCAGGTTTGACCACCATCTCGGGTTACCTGTACGAGTCCGTCATTGGTACCGACCCAAATCAATCCTTTTTCTAGGGGTGACTCTCTGATGGAGTAGATGGTGCTATAAAACTCTTCTCCCGTAATATCGCGCGTTATCGGTCCCCCTGAAATGACTTGTTTATCCGCTTCGAAAACCGTAAGGTCTGGAGAAATTACTTCCCACGTTCTTCCTTCGTCTGTCGTTTTATGTACGTATTGGCTACAATGATAAATAATCGACGGGTCGTGGGGTGAGACATGAATGGGCGAAACGCGCTGAAACCGATAAGTCAGTTCATTAGGATTATGCCCATACATGTTACTAGCCCCCACGTAGTACTGCATCTCGGTTCCATTTTTTTTGTTAAAAACCCCAAACCGACCCTTGCAATTGGCATAAACAATATTGGGATGGCCCGGTTTGGGGACCGCAGGCCCTGTTTCACATCCTCCAGTATTAATAATATACCCAGTACCCGGTGTTTGAAGCCCATAGGGTGCTTGGCTGGGTACCGCTACCGTTGTATAATTATCCTGTTGTCCCCCATATACCCAGTAAGGGTATTGGTCATCTACCTCAATTTGATAGATTTCTGAGGTAGGTTGGTTGAGTTGGGTCGACCATGAGCGGCCGCCATTTAACGTGACATTGGCGCCCCCATCGTTCGATTGGATAAAAAGAGCTGGATTTTCAGGGTTGATCCACATATCGTGATTATCGCCATGTGGGGAGTCTTGTTTTTCCCAGCTTTGCCCGCCATTTACTGATTTGAAATAGCCCGTGGCCAAGGCATACAGCACATCGGGGTTTTTAGGATCGATTCGTAAGTTGGTGTAGTAAAAGGGGCGGGTGCGAATGCCCTTGTGCGAAGAAACGTGCTTAAAGGTGGCACCTTGATCGACAGATTTGTAAAGCCCGCCCTCTTCGCCCGGAGCTTCTACCAGCGCATATACCTGCTTAGAGTCGGCGGGTGATACGGCAATGTCTATTTTTCCAATGTAGGTCTTAGGCAACCCTTCTATTATTTTTTTCCAATTTTTTCCCCCATCTATTGATTTATAAATACCGCCTTCTTCGGGCTTACCCCCGCTGATAATGGTCCACGGTTTGCGCTCGGCTTTCCACGCAGTCGCAAACAATATCTCCGGGTTGGACGGAAGTAATTCTATGTCGTAAATACCGACTTTTTCAGCGATATAAAGCACTTTCTGCCACGTCTCGCCGCCGTCGTGTGTTTTAAATACCCCTCGTTCCGCATTTGCTCGGAAAGCTTTTCCTATGGCCGCTACATACACAACATTGTGATTGTTCGGGTGGATTCTTACCGCTCCGATTTGGCCCACATGATCCAAGCCCATGTGCCTCCAGTTTTCACCTGCATCGATGGATTTATAAACGCCATGCCCCTCTATCACGTTGCTTCTTAGCCCATCGGAGCCGGTTCCGACATACACAATGTTTGGATCATTCTGTGCTACTGCTATCGCACCAATAGAGGGCGTCGAAAAGAAGCCATCGGAAATGTTTTTCCAACTGATGCCGTAGTCCGTTGTTTTCCAAACACCCGCACCGGTAGCCCCTTGATAGAAGGTGCTGGGCTGGGAAGCTACGCCGGCCACTGCGGTAACCCGACCGCCCCGATAGGGGCCAAGCTCCCGATACGTGAGTGCCGAAAAATCTTGTGCGCCGAGAAGGAGCGATGAAAAGAAGAAAAAGAAAATGCAGTTGGTTCGTTTTTTCATACCCGTTTGTTTGCTGATCTCCCTTTAGCGAGCTCTTTTTCTGTGGAAGCTCCCAAAGAATGACGACTAAAGTTAAAACAAAACAAATACTGACCAAATGAGGGGAGGGAACAAGTAGCCATGCTACTCTCCGAACCGATCCTAAGACACAACGTTCTTTTTGGTACACTCCAAGCGGGGTCGCTTAACCGTTTTAGGAAAAAACACCGCCCGAACCCCATAAAGCGAGACCTAGGCGGTGATGCGCTTTTTTAATTGCTACAATCTGTTGTTTGGTACTTAGCACCCGCATCTTTCTGAAATGTAATTGGAACAGGTAACGAATTAACTTTTATACAGGTTAGTTTAGGATTATCTGTTGATAAAAGTGCCTCAAGTGCAGTAATTTGAGAAACATCCAGTGCCGTTAAACTGTTCTGTCCTACTATAAGTGTAAGAAGTGCTGTGTTTTGAGAAACATCTAACTCCGTTAAATTATTGTCATTTACATAAAGATCAGTAAGCACTGTATTGTTAGAAACATCTATGTCTGTTAAATTGTTCCCACTTACAGTTAGGTAAGTAAGTGCTATGTTGTTCGAAACATCTATGTCTGTTAAATTGTTCCCACCTACAGTTAGGTAAGTAAGTGCTATGTTGTTCGAAACATCTATGTCTGTTAATCGATTGTTATTTAATCTAAGCCGAGTAAGTGCGGTGTTTTTAGAAACATTGAGTGCTGTTAAAGCATTTGTATTAAGATTAAGAGAAGTAATATTTGCAAAATATTCAATGCCCGTAGCGTCTGTAATGCCTAAACTATCCTCATCAATTTCACCTGAATATGCTTGAGCTTCCGCTACGGAAATTTCTTGGTCTCCATTGGTGTTGAGGGTTGTATTCTTTACCAATACCGCTTTGAATTTGGCATCGGGGATGTAAATTCCTGCACCGTCCGTTATGGAAATCATAAACGTTGCCGTAGCCGTTGCGCTCCCTGCTGTCGCTTGGATTTCGCCCGTAAGCTCCGTATTCGTCTCATAATCAAAGGCGCTTGTATCGGCCAGCATCATTTTATTTCCGTCTAAAGCAATGGCACCTGCCGGGTTTTGGCTTGTAATCGAAAAAACGGGCGTTTCATCCGTATTGGCTACGGTCGCCGCTAGCTTCCCAATAACCACGCCGTTAGGGCTGTTTTTCGGTAGCACTAATTGAGATAAATCCGCTATGTCGATGGTAATAGGTGCTGAAGTTACTATATTATCAATGGTCACCGTTGCGGTTTTATCTGCCGAGCCGCCTGCATTCGTGGCGGTCAGTTTTACCGTATAGGTGCCGTCTTTCGTGCAGGTATGGGTGGGGTTTTCTTCGGTGGCTTTGTTTCCATCGCCGAAGTCCCAAGCGTAGCTGGTGGCATTTTTAGAAGCGTTTTTAAAGGTTACCGCCCCTGCTGTGCCTTGGGTAAAGGTAAAGTCGGCGACTACTTGGGTGTCGACTGTTTCATCTTTCTTGCAACTCCATAAGACTGCGGTTGCGCAGAGGGTAGCGAGTAGGAAGGTTTTTGATTTGATTTGATTTGATTTGATTTGATTTGATTTGATTTGATTTGATTTGATTTGATTTGATTTGATTTGATTTGATTTGATTTGATTTGATTTGATTTGATTTGATTTGATTATCCATAAAAGTAGAATTTAGATTTAAGTGGGTCATTTTTATTAAATGTATCATTTTTTTTGGATTTAAATTAAGATACAAGAATAAGGGTATTGGATCGTATTTCCAAATAAACCTGAAATAAAATATTTTTTTTTGATAGAGTAGGCTTAAAAAACGCTAAATCATTTTAATCCGTGGTGCATGGTTTTGCTTCAAGACGAATAAAAAACCAAGACGTTTAGAAGCCTGAAAGCCTCAAAAATACGCATAACGCTGAGCGGCCTTTAGGAAGTTTGATGAATCAAAATTTTTTCCGCTTCTCTCACGATTTTACGGTACCAAACTGCTCGGAGCTCTACTTTTTCTTCTTCGCAAAGGGGTGGCCAATGTGATTTTCCATTTTTTAGGGCCATCAATGTAATCGAAGCACTTACAGAGAGGTTAAAACTTTCTGTAAAACCCACCATCGGAATGTGTACACACCCATCGGCCTTTTTACCTGCCTCTTTTGAAATGCCCTCTAGCTCTGTCCCAAATACAATCGCTGTTTTTTCTTTCGGGTCTAAATCATAAATAGTTCTGGATTTTTCATTGAGCGAGGTAGCATAAATTCGGTAGCCATCCGACCTCAAATGATTGTAGCATGCTTCTAAATTGTTCTTTTGGTCGGTATAGTGATGCATCGTAACCCATCTGGCAGCGCCCTTTGCTATCTTCTTATTGACCGTGAATGGATTTTTGTTTTTGATGAAATGCAGGTCTTGAATCCCCATGCATTCAGCGGTGCGTACTACTGCACTTACGTTATGTGGTTTGTCTATGTCTTCAAAGACCAACGTTGTATGACGGGTGCGTTTTGCTAATACACGATCAATGAGTGCTTGTTTATGATCAGAAACAAAGGGTTCAAGAATCGCTATGGTTTGCTTATGACTAGGATTTTGCATCTCCTGAGAATAAACCTAATTGATTTTTTTCCTCTTCCTCTACTTCATTCTTTACTTGATCTTTAATGGCATCTAAATCTACAACCGGCTTGGAAGTGGTCATGAGGGTCACCCCAATTACCTGCTGAACGGGAAGTTTGTTTCCAATGGCTTTCCACCCTTTTATATCGATTAAACTCATTAAATCCAGCTTCTTTAATACGTGCTTCTTACCCTCCCTATACTTCACTTCTACATCTGTTTCAATCCCTTTAGAAATAAAAACAAGTTTGGAACTTCTGGCTTCTGTAACGATCGAAAACCGTTTGCTTTGCGTATTCGTCTCTATAATGAATCGTTTAATGTAATAGGTTTTTGACTCTCCGTCGTAGTGAATAGCATTGAACGAAGTATTCTTTTCTAGCTTGTATATGCCCAGTACGCTATTGAAATCATAACGGTTGGTAAGCTCAAAACTTGTGACTTCATAGTCGCCCTCTTTGTAAAAAACGGCCACTTGATCTTCAGACATGAAGTTGCCTAAACAAATGCCAATCCCATCTCTATTCAGCCTTCCTACCGTGGGATCGTACCAAATATCTACACCTCCTAGTGTTGATCTTCCTTCCGCCTTCAATACTACTTTTCGTACTGCATATTTAGTGAGAATGTTTCCACCTGCGCCTCTTCCTTTGATCTCTAAACCCGAAAAATCAAAATTAAAAATCTTTTTGCGGGCATTACTCGCTTGCGTGAGGGAAACTGCAACGATTTCTGCCTCTCCATTGGGGTTGGCGGTAAAGTAATGTACCTTGCTCTTTCCTCCTTTGGTAAGATCATAGGCTCGATCTCTAGTTACTGAAAGTACTTGAAAACGTTTCACGTATGAATTACCAGATTTGGCATCTAGATAGATCATATTATAAACCATTCGTTCGTCATTTTTCTTAAAAACACCTGCATAAAGGATGTCCTTGCCTACGAATACTTTATCTTGAATCTTGATAACCGTACATTTACCGTCTTTAGTAAACGAAATAATGTCGTCTAGGTCTGAGCAATCACAAACGAATTCGTCTTTTTTGAGCCCATAGCCTACAAATCCATCTTTACGATTTACATACAGCTTGGCATTGTTGGCTGCTACTACGGCGACATTGATGGTGTCAAAATGGGTTATTTCCGTTTTGCGTTCTTTCCCTTTTCCGTACTTATTGAGCAGATTTTGATAATAATCTATTGCAAATGCCGTAAGGTTGTTAAGGTTATTATCGACCTCTTTGATCCGCTCTTGCAGCTCTTTGATTTGAGCTTCTACCTTACTCGTATCAAAGCGGGTAATGCTGCTTAAAGGCTTATCAATGAGCCGTTTATAGTCTTCATTGGTAATATCTCTGTAAAATAGATCATGAAAGGACTCGAATAAGCTGTTTAAGGCTTCAAAGCATTTTTGTAAATCGCCTGAATTTTCATAATCCGGATGTTTGTACATCCCTTCATTTATAAATATTTTCAATAGGTCGCTAAAGAAAATCTTCTCTTTAAGCGCTGCTTTTTCTATTTCAAGTTCTTGCCTCAATAAATCCAAGGTTTGCTCGACCGACTGTTTTAAAATGTCCGTAATCCCCATGAATTGAGGTTTTTCATTTACGATCACACAGGCATTTGGCGAAACGGACACTTCGCAATCTGTAAAGGCATAGAGTGCATCCATCGTGATATCCGGTGAAATGCCAGGTGCCAGGTTAACTAAAATTTCTATTTGGGCTGCCGTATTATCAACAACTTGCTTTATTTTAATCTTCCCTTTTTCATTTGCCTTTACGATAGATTCAATAATAGACGCAGTAGTGGTATTATATGGAATATCTCGAATGGCCAAGGTGGATTTGTCTACCTCTTCAATGGTAGCCCTTATTCGAACTTTTCCACCTCTTTTACCATTGTTGTAGTCGCTTACATCGACTTTACCGCCCGTTAAAAAATCAGGGAAGAGTTTTACTTTTTTCCCTTTTAACGTAGCTATGCAACCCTCCAAAATCTCACAAAAATTATGTGGAAGCATTTTAGTGGAGAGTCCTACGGCTATCCCTTCCACCCCCTGTGCCAGCAGCAATGGAAACTTTACCGGGAACGTGACGGGCTCTTTTTTCCTGCCATCGTAAGAGAGTTGCCACTCCGTGGTCTGTGGATTGAATATGACTTCTAGTGCAAATTTGGAGAGACGGGCCTCAATGTAGCGTGGTGCTGCCGCTGAGTCTCCAGTACGCACGTCGCCCCAGTTTCCCTGTGTATCGATGAGCAGCTCTTTTTGTCCCAGGTTTACAATGGCATCTGCTATGGAAGCATCGCCGTGAGGGTGATATTGCATCGTACTCCCAATGATATTAGCAACTTTATTGTATCGCCCATCATCCATTTCTTTCATGGCGTGAAGAATCCTGCGCTGTACGGGCTTTAACCCATCGTTAATAGCTGGAACGGCACGTTCAAGAATGACATAAGAGGCGTAATCCAAAAACCAATTTTCGTACATTCCCGAAATCGGGATAACGTCCTGAAGTGCTTGTTCGTTTCCGTTGTCCTGTTCTTCTTCCATTTATCAGTTTTGATTGCTACACCCGGATCAGTGCGATCATTGAAAAAGGGGGGTAACGAACGATTGCTTGCATCCTTAATCTTTCGGATATGCATGCACTTCCTATTCATGCCCAGACCTTCCTACGGCGCAATGTAAAAATGTAAAAGTACCCCCAAGCTACCCCACTTTCCGACTCAACGTCCTTTTTTTTGTATACACCAAAAAGCATTGCTTAGCTGTTACAGGAAAAACGCTAAACCTTAACCCCATAAGGCGGGATTTAGGCTTTGTTTTGTGTTTTTTAATTACTACACGCTTCTTTTTGAAAGGTTACTTTATTACTATCATACTTCCCATTCCACGCTGATGGGATATTTGTGGGATCATCCACTTGCACACAAGTTAGCTTAGGGTTATTTGTCAAGTCTAAGTTAGCAATCGCATTGTTATTGCCATTCGCTAGATTGACCTTTGTTAAGTCATTGTTAAAACTTAAATCAAGAGAAGTAAGTACTGTGTTGTTAGAAACATCTATTTCCGATAATTGATTCCCCCATAAAATAAGGACAGTAAGTGCTGTGTTGTTAGAAACATCTATTTCTTTTAAGCCAGCACTACTTATGGTAAGTAAAGTAAGTGCTGTATTGTTAGTAACATCGATATTTTTTATATCATTAGTAGGAAGTTTTAATGTAAGCCTAGTAAGATTTGTAAAATATTCAATGCCAGTAAAATTTATAGCTTTACTAGCGTCTGTAAAAATATAACCAGTAAAGTTTCGGGCTTCCGATTCTGAAATTTCCTTATCTCCATCGGTGTCAATGCTATCTTCATTATTTAGTAATTCCTTTTTGAACTCTTTATCTTGAAACTCAATTAATTCACTAAGGTCATTCGTTATGGAAATCGTAAACGCTGCCGTAGTCGACACACCCGCTACTGTCCCCTGTATCTCGCCTGTGACCTCCTTGTTGGTCTCGTGGTCGAATACGCTGGAATCATTTACCACTATTTTATTTCCTTCTAAGCCGACGGCATCTGCTGGGTTTTGGCTTTTAATCGAGTAAACGGGCGTTTCATCCGTGTTGGCTACGGTCGCCGTTATCTCCCCGATCTCGGTGTCTTTAGGGCTGTTTTCTTGAATAGTTAATTGGGTCAAATCCGCTATGTCGATGGAGGTAATTCCCGTATTGGTAATGGTCACCTCTTTCGTTGTGTTATCCGATCCGCCTGCATTCGTAGCGGTGAGTTTTACGGTATAGGTGTCGTTCTTCGCGTAGGTATGGGCGGGGTTTTCGTCTGTTGAAGTGTTTCCATCGCCAAAGTCCCATGCGTAGCTGGTCGCACCTTCAGACGTGTTGGTAAACGTTACTTTACCTGCCGTTTTTTCGTCTACTGCGAAGGTAAAATTCGCCACTAATTGGGTGCTCGTTCCTTCGAGGGAAATGGTTACCGTTCTTGTTTTCTCGGCCGATCCGCCTGCATTCGTAGCGGTGAGCTTTACCGTGTAGGTGCTGTCTTTCGTGTAGGTATGCGTGGGGTTTTCTTCTGTGGATTTGCTTCCATCGCCAAAGTCCCAAGCGTAGCTAGTGGCATTTTTAGAAGCGTTTTTAAAGGTTACCGCCCCTTTTGAACCGAAGGTAAGGGTAAAGTCGGCTTCTACTTTAGGGGTAACGGGTTCATCGCCCTTACAACCCCATAAGACTGCGGCTGTACAAAGGGTAGCGAGTAGAAAGGTTTTAGGTTTAAAATTCAAAGGTTTGATTTGATTTGATTTGATTTGATTTGATTTGATTTGATTTGATTTGATTTGATTTGATTTGATTTGATTTGATTTGATTTGATTTGATTTGATTTGATTTGATTTGATTTGATTATCCATAAATTCAAAATTTTTCGTTTCGCTTTTGGATTCATTGAAATTACTCATCTTATTTTTATTTTTAGGTTTAGAACACAAGAATAAGGGTACTGGATCGTATTTGCAAATAAATTTAATAAAAAAAAGATTTTTTTTTGATGAGTCGGCTTAAAACAATAAATTATTTTCCTACAAGGTGCATGGACTTGATGGATACGTTTAATGAACGTATTTTCTAGGCGAAGATCTCCAAAATAAATTAATTAGCCGATAACGTTTAATTAATGGCGGGGAGTAAAAATTTCACTATTCCGATTGATATTGACATTATTAAGTACGCCTATCGCTAGCCGTCGATTAATATATAAGATTAATATATAATATAAGGTAGGTGAAGAGTCTAACGTTTTTGAAGAACGTCTCACGAAATTTTCACAAAAAAAAGCCCCAAACCAGCAAAGTCAGGGGCTTTTTTAAAATACTTATTAATTAAAAAAAAGATATTAGTAAATGAAAAACTAATAATTGAAAATCAAATCTGTGCAATTGCACAAACAAATCGAGACAAGTATACGACACTATTTTATAACGACCAAATTTCTGCTCCTTGGATATGCCAATAATTTAATACATGCCAATAATCCGGCTTTCTGTGAATTGGGTCTTTTTCATCTTTCTCCAATTTTAACGGTTAAACGCTATTTTTAATCGCTACTATTTGTGGGGAAGCTCTCAATTTCACGCGTTTACTCAGGAGATATATTTATAAAGTTCACCGGTACTTTAAATGAATATTTCCGTTTTGATAACTCACACGCCCCCACGGAAGATGGTTTTAAAAGGGCAGAACCGCTCAATTAATAATTTTCAGAAGACAAAGAAACTTAAATTTGTACGTAAGATTAATTTCATTTCAAATTCTAGTCAATGATATATTGCTACTTCAATGGCCAGTTAGTAGCGGAGGATAAAGCTTCCATTCCGGTTAATCAAATAGGTATAACAAGGGGGTTTGGTATTTTTGATTTTTTTCGTTTGCGCGATGGAAAACCTACTTTTCTGGAAGAACACCTTGATCGCTTTGATCGGTCTCAAAAATTTATGGCATTAAGCCAGATGATTACACGGGATGAGATCAAACAGGCTATTGAAGACCTGATTAGGAAAAATGGAATGAAGGAATCGGGGTTCAAGCTTCTTTTATATGGAGATGGATCGGATGCAGACCCAATTCTCAAGCCTTTTTTTTATATAACCCAAACAAGTTTTGAAAATCATAGAAGATCAGAAGTCGGAAACCTGATCATGTATGAATACCTTAGGGAGTTTCCTGAAGTAAAATCGGTTAACTATCTAGCTAATTTTTTGGTGCACCAGAGAAGGGTGGCAGCGAATGCCATTGATGTTTTATTTCATAAGGACGGGCTAGTGAGTGAAGGGGCTCGAAGCTCAGTATTCATTGTGAAAGAGGGTGTGTTAAAAACACCTGCAAAAAATATTCTGGGTAGTATCACGAGAATGCAAGTGCTTAAAGTGGCGCCGGCGATTCTTCCAGTAGAGGTAGGAGAGGTGTCGCTAGATGAGTTGAAAAGTGCCGATGAAATATTTCTGGCAAGCTCGATCAAAGAAGTGATGGGAATTGTAAAGCTAGAGGATACAATAATTGGAAATGGAAAGATGGGTTCCTTTACACAAAAGCTCCAGTCAGCATTTAGATCACTTTTTTGAGGATTCTAGCGGTTCACCATTCTAAGTTTCAATTAAACTGATTCATGGTATGGGCGATTCCAATGGTACAAAAAGAAAAAATAGCCTCTATTGCTCTGTCTATATGTACCACTAGCTCGTTCATTTCTTTCTTATTGAATGGGCTCAACACGTAATCTGCTTGTTGCCCTTTATAAAAGTCATCACCCACGCCAAACCGAAGCCTTGCATAATTTTGTCCTCCTATTAATTGTTCTATATTTTTCAGCCCATTGTGTCCCCCTGCCGATCCTTTAGGTTTAAGGCGAATTTTTCCATATGGAATGGCAATGTCGTCAGTCGTAACGAGCAAATTTTCTTTTGGAATCTTATTTGCCTGAAGGTGATGGTTTACCGCTTTACCACTCAAGTTCATATATGTAGTAGGCTTAATCAAAATAAGTGTCCGACCTTTATGTCGTATTTCTGCTGTATATGCCAGCTTGACTTGTTTGAACTTTTCACCTTTTTCGTCAACTAGTCTATCCAAGATAAGAAATCCTATATTGTGTCTAGTGAGTTCATATTCAGAACCCATATTTCCTAAACCTGCAATGAGGTATTTCATGATTGGTCTACTGTTTTTGTGAGTAAGGCAAAAAAAATCCCAACATTGATTGTTAGGATTAAATTTAATCATCAAAAATGGATTAAGCCTCAACTGCTTCTTCTTCTTCTTCATCCTCAACACTTTTACCTCGAAGGGCTCTTGGCACTTCTATACCGGCTAGAGTAACAAGCGGGCTATTCAGAATTTCATACTCGCCCAGTTCTAGTTCACTCACTTTTACAGACTTTCCTAATTCAAGTGAGGAAACGTCTACTTCAATAACCTCAGGCATATTCTTGGGCAACGCTTTTACTTGAAGATGTTTGATCTTTCTGATCAACTTACCCCCATGCTGAATTCCGGGAGCGCTACCCACGGGTTTTACTGGTATATTCATTTTTATCGGAGTGCCTCTAAATAATTGTAGAAAATCAGCATGCATGATGATCTCACTTACCGGGTGGAACTGAATGTCTTGAAGAATCGCTTCAAATGGTTCTGGCTCACCTTCTATAATCATGGATACAAAGTGTGCTTCGTCCGTATAAACCAAGTCTCGGAACAAGATCATGGGTGCGTAAAAGTGAATTTGCTTCTCTCCGCCGTAAACAACGCATGGAACCATTCCCTCTTCTCTTAAACGCTTTGCCTCAGCCTTGCCGAGATTTGCTCTTTTATACCCTATAACCTCAACAGTTTTCATAATAAATATTTAAATAATTAAAATTGATAATTCTTTAGTTGATGAATAACGAACTAATTGATTCATGGTCATGAACCTTTCGAATTGCTTTTGCAAATAAATCTGCAACCGTTAATACCTTCACCTTTTTGGACTGATTTTTTTGAGGAATAGTATCCGTTGTGATTAATTCTTTCAAAGCGGACGCATCAATATTTTGAGAAGCATTTCCAGATAGTACACCATGCGTGGCAATGGCTCTCACAGAGTTGGCTCCTCTTTCTTTAATAATAGTCGCTGCTTTACTAATCGTGCCAGCGGTATCTACCATATCATCGACTAAAACAACGTCTTTGCCATTCACATCTCCAATTACCTGCATGGAGGCAATCTCATTAGCCCGCTTTCTGTACTTATCACAAACAACCATATCTGCTTCGAAAAACTTAGCGTAGGCTCTTGCTCTCTTTGTTCCTCCTACGTCTGGCGAGGCGAAAATAAGGTTGTCGAGGTCTAGTGATTTTAGATAAGGAACGAAAATGGCTGAGCCATCCAGGTGATCCAAAGGAATATCGAAAAATCCTTGAATTTGACCCGCATGTAGGTCGCATGTCATTATTCTGTCCGCACCAGCGGAGGTGAGCACATTGGCTGCAAGTTTAGCTGCAATAGAAACTCTTGGCTTGTCTTTTCTATCCTGTCGGGCATAACCGTAATATGGAAGAACGACTGTTACATGCTTGGCACTTGCTCTTCTGGCGGCATCAATCATGAGCAATAGTTCCCATATATGGTCTGCAGGTGGGTGTGTGGATTGAATTAAAAAAACGTCACAGCCTCTTACCGATTCTGTAAAATGAAATCCCATTTCACCATCATTAAAAACTTGCCTCTCGCTCTTTCCTAGCGGGCTTCCATAATCAAAAGCTATGGCTTGCGCAAGTTTTTGCGTGGCTGATCCGGAAAATATTTTTACTGACATTTTTCTAATTCTGGCAAATAACATGTCATTCCGAATGAAAAGAGAAAGGATAATACTTCTTCTTTTAGTCGAAATGAAAATATTAATTCGTAAATTAAATCGTTGGCCTACTAGGGCTCGAACCTAGACTCTTCTGAACCAAAATCAGACGTGTTGCCAATTACACCATAGGCCAATTCACTTTCATAAATCCATTATATTTTAATGGAGTGCAAAATTAGAAGATTAATCCTAAAACTAAAAATCTCATCCGTTTGATTTTACCCATTTGAAAGCATTGGCAAAAGATTCCATCCAAGGAGATACTTCTGCTTTTTCCAAACCTTTTTTATACGCCCAGTTCCATTGAAAAAGAGATCGTTCCAAATGCGGCATGATAGCCAGATGTCGACCATCTTCAGAACAAACAGCGGCAATACTAAAGGTACTTCCATTTGCATTGCATGGGAACGAATCGTGGCTGTACTTAACAGGAATCTCAAAATCATTTTCGTTTTCAATTACAAATCGCCCTTCTCCATGAGCTAGCCATATACCAAGCTTTGATCCAGCCATTGACTGGAGCATAATTGAATTATTTTCGTGTACGTCCACATTAATAAATCCGCATTCAAATTTGCCAGAAGTATTACGTCGCATTTTTGGGTGATCATCGCCCAGCTTAGGATTTATAAGTCCCAATTCCATCATGAGCTGGCATCCGTTGCAGACGCCGAGACTTAATGTATCTTTTCTAGCATAAAAAGCATCAAGTGAAGCCTTGGCTTTTTCATTAAAAAGGAAGGAACCTGCCCAACCTTTTGCAGATCCTAACGTATCGGAGTTTGAAAAACCACCTACAAAGACAATCATACTTACTTCACTTAAGTCTTCACGTCCTGATATTAGGTCTGTCATATGAACGTCTTTTACGTCAAATCCAGCGAGCCACAAAGCATAAGCCATCTCACGGTCACTATTTACTCCTTGTTCGCGGATAATTGCCGCTTTAAATCCTGATTTTTCTTTGCGATTAAAGTCAAGATTATACGAAGAGGCTTTGCCATCGTATTGTTTTGGAAAAGTGTAGGATAGGGGTTGTTTAAATCGGTTAGTTTTACGTTCATCCGCTAGCTTTGATAAAGTCTGTTTTTGATCCAATAAATAGGAGGTTTGAAACCAACTATCTCGAAGGGCATTGATATCAAACTGATGATACCAACTATCATGAGCAACCTGAAGCGTTCTTTCGTGTGTCAATTCTCCTATCTCTCTGTATTCAACACCAAGAGTCGATAGCTCTTCTATTCCTAGCCTGTCAAGTTGGAGTACAATAGCAGGTTTTTCGGAAAAAAGAATATTAAATACCGCATCTTTGAGTTCGGAAAGGTCTATTTTAATCCCTCCACTAGTGTTAGCAAAATTCATTTCCAATAAGGTGGTAATAAGCCCGCCAGCAGAAACATCGTGACCAGCAATAACTAACCCTTTCTGAATAAGCTTTTGAACGGCCTCAAAGCCTTTTTTAAGTATTTCAGAACGAGCATCTGGAGTTTTTGTACCCAAGCTTGATAAAATTTGGGCAAATGAAGAGCCCCCTAATTCAAATTTTCCACCAGAAAAATCTAGATATACTAGTTTGGAATCTTTTCTACCATGATCAATGACAGGGCTTACTGTTTTATTGATGTCACTTACCTCTCCAACAGTACTAATAATTACGGTGCCTGGTGCATAGACTTTTTCGCCATCAGGATACTTTTGGGTCATGGACATGGAATCTTTTCCAGTCGGGATATTAATTCCAAGTTCGCAAGCGAAATCACTTAGCGACCTCACAGCGTGATAAAGGCGTTCATTTTCTCCTTCGTTATTTGCAGGCCACATCCAGTTAGCACTCAATGAAACGCCTTTGAGTCCGTGCGATAAGGAGGAAAAAACAAGATTTGTAAGTGCCTCTGCTACAGAAAGCCTAGAGCCTACGCCTGAATTGATTAGTCCCGAAACTGGGGAATGCCCAATGGAGGTAGCAATTCCTTTATTGGATTTAAAATCTAAAGCCATCACTGCCACATTGTTTAGAGGAAGTTGTAGCTCTCCACAGGTTTGTTGAGTAGCCACCCGACCTGAAACACATCTGTCTACTTTATTCGTGAGCCAATCTTTACAAGCCACCGCCTCCAGCTGTAAAACTTGTGTTAGGTATTTTTCTAATTTGTACTCGTCAAAACTCAACTCAGAAAAAGTGAATTCTTTCTTTTTGTCTTGCAGGATTGTTTTTGGGGAGGACCCAAAAAGATGAGTCAGCTTCAGGTCGAAAGGGGAGGGCTGTCCATTGTTTTCGAATTTTAGTTCCATGTCTGACCTGGTTGTACCGACCTCATAATATGGTGTCCTTTCTCGGGCGGCAACTTTTCTTAAATATTCGGCTTTTTTCGATTCTATAACGAGTCCCATTCGCTCCTGCGACTCATTGCTGAGTATTTCTTTTGCAGATAGAGTCTCATCACCTAAGGGTAACTTTCGGAGTTCGACTGTACCGCCTGTTTCTTCTACTAATTCAGATAGACAATTGAGGTGACCACCCGCTCCATGATCGTGAATAGAGGTGAGGGGATTTTCCTCAAGTTCCACCATGGCTCGAACCGCATTGGCTACTCTCTTTTGCATTTCTGGGTTGGATCGTTGTACGGCATTAAGTTCCAGCGATTGATCGTAGGCACCTGTATCTACGGAAGAAACAGCACTACCGCCCATTCCGATGCGATAGTTGTCTCCACCCATCACTATAATTTTTTCATCTGGGCCTACCTTTTTTTTGATGGCTTGTTTCTTTTTTCCATATCCGATGCCGCCAGCAAGCATAATTACTTTATCGTATCCTAACTTCCTTCCAGCTTCTTCGTGCTCGAAGGTCAATATGCTCCCGCAGATTAGTGGCTGCCCGAATTTATTACCATAGTCGCTGGCACCATTTGATGCCTTGGTAAGGATTTCCGACGGTGTTTGATATAGCCACTTTCTAGGTGCTTTTTCCCAAGGTTTCTCGCTTTTGAGGCGAGAATAGGATGTCATATAAACGGCCGTTCCAGCCAATGGAATGCTGCCTTGACCTCCTGCCATGCGGTCTCTTATTTCACCACCAGACCCCGTCGCAGCACCGTTAAAAGGCTCTACAGTAGTAGGAAAATTGTGTGTCTCTGCTTTTAGGGAGATGACCGATTCAAACTCTTTAGTATTAAACCAATCTGGTTTATCTTGCGTCTTAGGGGCGAATTGCTCTACTTTAGGTCCCTGTATGAAGGCAACATTGTCTTTATATGCAGATACCAAGTAGTTAGGATTTTCTTTTGAGGTTTTCTTGATCCATTGGAATAATGACATCTCTTGTTCTTTTCCACCGATTATGAAACGCCCATTGAATATTTTATGCCTACAGTGCTCGGAGTTTATTTGCGAGAATCCAAAAATCTCGGAATCCGTCAAGGGTCTTTCTACTTTTTTCGACACCATTTTCAGGTATTCAATCTCTTCTTCACTTAATGCCAGCCCCTCTTGATCATTGTAAGCATCAATATCCTGAATGTGTTTAATAGCACTTGGTGTTCTTTCCT
Organism: uncultured Ekhidna sp.; assembly: GCA_964289745.1. Taxonomy (GTDB): domain Bacteria; phylum Bacteroidota; class Bacteroidia; order Cytophagales; family Cyclobacteriaceae; genus Ekhidna. The sequence continues at coordinate 2,054,205 of CAXYMM010000001.1, read as the reverse complement.
GAGTAAAAATGGTCTGATCTAACCTTTGATATACTTGCTGTAGCATTGGGTCAAGTGAAGCTACAGAATCTTCCGTAAGGTAGGTTTCAATTCTAAAAATTGTGTTTAGTCCAGCATTATGCACTATGTCTGTGGCGTTGGTGCTCCATGGAGTTATCATCTCTTTTCTCGGACCGGCATACTTGCCCGCTATTCGATCTTTCTTTACAATTTCAGCACCTGAAAATAACCAGATGAGCTTTTCTATTTCATCGTTTGAAAACGCATTAGATGTACCTACTGCAATGATCGCATGTGGTGATTTTTGAAAGAATTGAATCATGTAAGCAACTGATTTCAGAAGCAAGCAAAGTTAATTCACTATTAAATTATTACGTAGGATAAACGTTTTTTGCAATAGCTGATTCTTGATTGCAATCTAAACGACAAACCGCCTGCATCTTTATTTATATAGTTTATAAACAGATTAAAATAGGGCTAGGGTGCATTATTTAGTTTCATTATAAAAGCCATATTTAGACTTTCGAGTGTTAATTATTAAGAGTTGTAAAAAAATCAATTTCCGCTATTAAAATAGAATTTATTGATTTTCTTTTGCACGGAGGGAACGCTAAAAAATCCAAAGGTTTCCGAAGTGTTATTTGCATTAAAAAAATGTTAAGCCAAAAACAGTTGGGATTAAAAGAAAAAATAATAACAAGTGCTATCGAGCTTTTTATTCGCTTTGGGATCAGGAGTGTGACCATGGACGATGTGGCAAAAGAAATTTCGGTATCGAAAAAGACCGTATATCAATATTTTCAGAATAAGGACGCGATGGTTACCGATGTTGTGACCAATTATTTTGTGACGGAACGTGAAGAATTTGAAACCATTAAGGCTACTGCTAAAGATGCAATACATGAATTAATTCTTACGTCTAAATGCATTCGAAGGCACGTTTTTAAAATGAATCCAGCATTCTTATTGGATATGCAAAAATTTCATAATAAGGCATGGGAAGAATACCTTTGGTTCAAGCAAACCATTATTAAAGGTCAAATACGAGAAAATATCAGTAGAGGAATTGCAGAAAAATTTTTTAGAAAAGAAATGGACTCGGAAATTATTTCCATTTTTAGGGTTGAGTCTGTGCAATTACTTTTTGATCCTAAGATATTTCCAATCGAAAAATATGACTTTCCCACAGTGCAACTTCAAATCATGGATCACTTCATAAATGGGTTGCTGACTAAAGAGGGAAGGAAAAAATATCAAGAGTATAACGAAAGCGAGAGGCTGGAGATGTATATCACTAATTAAAATAACATCACAATTATTTCAAAATAGAGTACAACTGAAGAATAACATGATTTTATTTAAACACAAACTATCTATTCAAGCAGTCTTATTGTTATTAAGTAGCTTTGGATACGCTCAAATCACCACTTTTGATTTGGAAAAGTGTATGAATTATGCCGTTGAAAATGAAGCTAACTCTAAAAATGTGAGTCTTGATGAAGAGATAGCTCGACTAAAAATAAAGGAAACAATGGGGCTAGGTTTTCCTCAGATTAATGCGGCTGCCAATGTACAACACAATCCAGCACTCCCCAGATTCTTTTCTCAGTACAGTGAAGGTTCAGGATTTGGCATAACCGACCAAGATGCTCAGTCGCTCGGGATAAAAGAGGGAGATGTTTACGGAGCCACCAACTTTTTCCAACTTAAGTCTAACGGCGATGTTCGGCTCACTGCCTCTCAGCTTATTTTTGATGGATCCTATCTTGTGGGGTTAAAAGCAATGCGAACATTAAAGAAATTGTCGGTAAAACAAAAAAATCATTCGCAAAGTGAGCTTATGGCGGCAGTGGCGAAAGCGTATTTCAATGTTTTGATAAATGAGGAACGATTAGAATTGTATGAATCCAATCTGGATAGGATGGAGAAACTCCATAAGGAAACCAAAGCATTACATGAAAATGGATTTGCCGAAAAAATTGAAGTTGATCGGCTTAAAGTTACCCTAAACAATGCTCAAACTCAGAAAAGCAATTATGAAAACCTATCAAACCTTTCAATGATACTCTTAAAATTTCAAATGAATTACCCACTAGATAGCCTTTTGCAGTTAGAAGGAGCTATTTCGGATTTTGTAGATGGGAAAATTCAAAATGTACCTCAAGAATATGATCTAGAAGATAGATCTGATTACCAAACCCTTGTTATCAATAAAGAACTACAAAAATTGAATCTAAAAAATATTTATGCAGGCTCTTTGCCCGTCATTGAGGCCTTTGGAACGTTGGGTGCTTCTACACAGTCTGCAACTTTCGGTGGCCTTTTTAGGCAGGAGAGCAATTTTTCTGAGATTGCGGGGGTAGGACCAGATAAGTGGTTTTCCTACTCGGTAATTGGGTTAAGACTCAACTGGTCTTTATTTTCCGGCTTACAAAGAAGTGCTCAGATACAGCAACAGAAAATTGAGATTATGAAACTGGACAATAGCCTGTCTCAATTTGAAGACAAGGTAAGGGTAGAGGTAGAACAGCACGGGATACTGCTTAGAAATGCCAATGATAATTTAGATATTCAAAAGGAAAATATGGAATTGGCACAAGAAATCTTTAATATTTCAGAAATTAAATATAAAGAAGGGGTAGGTTCAAATTTGGAAGTGGTGAACGCAGATAACGAATTGAAACAAGCCCAGACAAATTATTTCAATGCTCTTTTTGATGCTGTGATAGCAAAAATTGATTTGACTAGAGCCGTGGGTAAAAGAGATTGATTCCTTATTCAGAACAATGCTTAGAAATTAATTAAATAAACCAACTTAAGATCATGCACAAGGTCAACAGAATTATATTTACCAACTTTAGGTTATTCATCATTCTAGCCGTTTTTACAAGCTGTGGTGGAGGCAAAGAAGCTTCGATCGAAAGTACTATTGCGGAGGGAGACCTTTCCAAAGTACTAGAAAAGAAAAAAGAACTAATAGCAGAGCAAAAAAAGATTACAGAGAGCGTCGCTTTGCTCGATTCTTTCATCATCGCCCAAAGTGATGATGTGAATTACCCGTTAATCACAACGCTTAGGGTAGACGAAAAAGATTTTATTCATTTCATACAATTGCAAGGGGATGTTAGCACGCGTCAGAATGTTTTGGTATATCCAGAAGTAGCGGGTACGCTATTAAAGATATATGTGAAAGAAGGAGATAAAGTCAAAACGGGCCAATTGTTGGCATCCATAGATGATGGAGGTCTTAAGAATCAGTTATTGCAAATGAGGGCTCAACTTGCCTTAGCAAAAACGACATTCGAGCGTCAGGAGCGATTGTGGGAACAGGAAATTGGAACAGAAATACAGTACTTGCAAGCCAAAACAAATTACGAAGCCCAAGAGTCTGCTATTGATCAGATGGAAGATCAACTAAGTAAGTATTCAGTGCGTTCGCCATTTTCTGGAATTGTAGACGACCTTATAAAGGATCAAGGAACTGTGGTAGCACCAGGTCAAGGATCAGAGATATTCAGAATCGTAAACCTTTCAAAAATGTTTGTCGAAGTTTCCGTACCCGAAACCTATATAGCATCCATTCAAAAAGGGAAAAAGGTGAAAGTCGAATTTCCAGTATTAAATGAAACGGTTGATTCTTACGTAAGAGAGACTGGCAACTTTATTAATCCAAATAACAGAACTTTTACTGTAGAAATACCAGTCCCCAATAAAAGCGGAAACATAAAACCAAACCTCTCGGCGAGGGTCCACATTAATGACTACCGAAATGAGAATGCACTATTGATTCCGCAGAGTACGATTTCGGAAAATGCAGAGGGCGAGCAATATGCGTATTTAGTTACCGATATCTCGAATGATAACTTAGCTGTGGCAAAGCGAGTCATCATCACTACGGGAAAAACGCAAGATGGCTTTGTGGAAGTTTTATCAGGTATCAAACCGGGTCAAAGCATTATTGTAGAGGGTGCACGAAGCGTTAAAGAAAGACAGACTGTAAAAATCTTAAAAGGATAATAATATGGCGAACACCCAAGAAAATAAAGTAGGTAAGGAGTTCAGACCCTCCTCATGGGCTATAAGAAATCCTTCCGTGATCTACCTGATTATAGTGTTATTTTTGATCATCGGTATTTCGGCATATTTAGCTATGCCTAGGGAAGATTTCCCAGAAATAAAAGAAACCAAAATATATGTAAGCACTACTTATCCAGGCAACACAGCCGAGGACATAGAACGATTAATTACTGATCCACTTGAGGATGAATTGAAAAATGTGAGCAATCTTGTGGAAATTGTTTCTACCTCTCAGGAGGACTATTCGATTATAACGATAGAATTTGATGAAAATATTTCGGTAGAAGCTGCTAAGCAAAAGGTAAAAGATAAGGTGGACGGGAAAAAGGCAGGGGAAGATTGGCCTCTCTTTAATAACGCCAAGGTAGAACCCAGTGTCTTTGATCTCAATATTTCAGAAGAGCAGCCGATAATGAATATCAATATTTCTGGAGATTATCCGGTTCAAAAGTTAAAAGAGTATGCCGAGTATCTTCAGGAAAAAATTGAGGATTTGCCCGAAATTAAGTCGGCAGATATTAGGGGTGCACAAGAAAAAGAGGTAGAAGTCGCTGTTGATATTTACAAAATGATGGCAGCAAAAGTCAGCTTTGATGATGTAATCAATGGTATTAGGAATGGTAATCAAACGATCTCAGCAGGTAATATCAAGGCAAGTGGTCAAAGAAGAACCATCCGCGTGTTAGGTGAAATTGAACAACCTGAAGAACTGAGAGACTTTGTAGTAAAATCGGAAAATGGAGATGCCGTTTATCTGAAGGATGTTGCCACCATTTCTTTTCAATCTGAAGATAGAACGACATTTGCTCGAGAGTTTGGCAATAGTGTGGTCATGCTTGATGTTAAAAAAAGAGCAGGAAAAAATATGATCAATGCGGTAAATAGCATTCGTGATATTATCTCAAATTTAGAAGTCAATTACTTCCCATCCAATCTTTCTATTACACTATCAAATGATGGCTCAGAGCGAACGCTGAATCAGGTAAGTGACCTTGTCAATAACATTATTTTCGGAATCATTCTGGTAGTATCAGTAATCATGTTTTTCCTTGGATTTAGAAATGCGCTCTTTGTAGGGTTTGCAATCCCCATGTCCATGTTCATGTCTTTTATGATAATTAATGCACTAGGCTACACTTTGAATACAATGATCCTATTTGGACTCATCATGGGACTCGGCATGCTGGTAGATAATGGAATAGTGGTGGTAGAAAACGTCTATCGCTTAATGGAAGAAGAAGGCCTCTCCAGAATCGAGGCAGCTAAAAAGGGTATTTCCGAGATTGCATTTCCTATTATGATCTCAACAGCGACTACCGTAGCCGCTTTTGTGCCGCTAGGTTTATGGCCGGGGGTGATGGGCCAGTTTATGATCTACTTTCCGATTACGCTCTCTGTGGTATTAGGAAGTTCGCTGTTCGTAGCGATTTTTATGAACTCAATGCTAGTATCACAGCTCATGGAAACAGGAGAAAAAACACTTTCTAAAAAGACCCTCTGGAGACTTACATTTATAATAGGAGGTTTAGGAATATTCATTCTAATAGTAGGTGGTGAGATACGAGCACTTGGAACCTTAATGGTTTTTATTACCATCATGTTTTGGTTGTATAAGTATGTGATCAAAGACCTTGCGATAGGGTTTCAGCAAAAAATCCTAACTAGGCTTGAGTCGTTTTATGAGAGGCGAATTACACATGCTGTTAAAGGATCAAATGTTTACTGGTATTTTGGAATCACCTTCTTGATTTTAATCGGAACTTTCATGGCTTTTGGTGGTTCGCTTGGTTCGGGCAGAACGAAAGTGGAGTTTTTTCCAGATAATATGCCCAATCAGATCATGGTTTATATTGAATATCCAGAAGGCACTGCGATTCAGAAAACCAATCAAATTACGAAGGAGATCGAAAATCGTGTTTATGGCATTATTAAAGATGAATTGTATTTTGTTGATGGTACCAATATTCTTGTAGAATCGGCAGTTTCACAGGTAGGAGAAGGTGCTGGAAACCCGCTTACAGACGGTGGGTCTTCGGCGGAGATGCCGCACAGAGGGAAAATAACCGCATCTATGCGTGAATTCAAATACAGAAAAGGACGTGATTCAGAACATCTAAGGGGTAGAATACAAGAAGTCTTAATTGGAATTTACCCAGGAGTGTCTATTTCGGTTGAAAAAGATCCAATCGGTCCGCCAGCTGGATATCCCATTAATATTGAATTGGAAGGAAAAGACTATGACATTTTGATTAATACAGCAGAGCGTATGCGTAACTTCATCAACAGTAAAAATATCGAGGGTATTGAAGAGATAAAAATTGATGTGAACAAGGGCAAACCTACCATGCAAGTAGAAGTCGACCGTAAAAAGGCCGGTGAGTTAGGTGTTTCGGTGGGTCAAGTAGGTCAACAGTTAAGGCGATCTTTGTTTGGTGAAAAAGCTGGAGTTTATAAAAAGGACGGCGAGGATTATGATATAAATGTGCGTTTCAATGAGGATTTAAAGTACAATACAAGCGCACTTTTTAACCAAAAAGTTATTTTCAGAGATCAGTCTTCAGGTAAAATCAAGGAAGTTCCCATATCTGCAGTGGCAAGTAAAAAAAATACTTCTGGTTTTAGTGCTATCAAACACATGGATACCAAAAGAGTAGTGACGGTTTATTCTGGTTTAAAGCCTGGGTTTACAGATGCTGGTGCTATTGTAAGGGAGATAGAATCATCTATGGAAACATTTCCAGACTTACCGGAAGAAGTAAATATTGACTACACAGGTCAGATCCAAGAGCAGAACAAGCAAATGACATTTTTAATGGGTGCCTTTTTCACAGGACTCGCATTGATTGCCTTGCTGTTGGTATTTCAGTTTGGTGGAATTTCAAAACCATTAATTATCATGATCGCCATATTCCTCAGTTTAATTGGAGTGTTTGGCGGATTAATGATGACAGGGTGGCCATTTGTGATCATGATGACGATGATGGGAATAATTGCGCTGGCCGGAATTGTCGTTAACAATGGAGTAGTATTGCTTGATTATACACAAATATTGATTGATCGTAAGAAAGAGGAATTAGGTTTGGGAGAGCGAGAGTACCTTTCAAAGGATGAAGTAATGAAATTGACTATTCAAGGTGGTAAGGCAAGGCTTAGACCTGTTCTTTTGACCGCAATAACCACTGTGCTGGGGCTAATCCCTTTAGCAATTGGTTTAAATATCGACTTCTTCTCTCTCTTTACAAATTTCAATGCTAATGTTTACCTAGGAGGAGATAATGTCATATTTTGGGGACCTTTGGCTTGGACGGTAATCTTTGGGCTAATTGTAGCCACTTTCCTTACCTTAATAATTGTACCTGTACTTTTTACGATTACCTATAAGATCAAATACCGATTATTTGCCAAAAGAGGAGAGCAGAAAGCTGAGGCAGAAATGACCATTAGGAAAGCAGCGTAAATTTTGTACAATTACCTCAACCTTCAATGAATATATACGTTTCGTTTTTTATTGATATCAATAAAATTCGTTGATTAATTTTAAGTTAATAATTGACTCCTTCGGACTCTCCGAAGGGGTTTTCTTTTTTAAATGGGTAGAGTTTATTTTTTTATTTTTCTTACAGCCATCTATTTGGCACTTGATTTTTACATTTTCACAGCTACACGTGCTGTTGCCGATGACCTATCTGTAAGTACCAAACGAATTGTTTATATCACATACTGGGGCATAACATTACTGCTGATTTTAGGGGTAATTTTTTGGAATCAGGTGGATCCAAAGGCTTACCGAGTCGCACGAATAGTGATTTTCAACTCATTTGCCATTTTCCTTTTTGCCAAAATCTTTACTTCCCTGTTTCTTTTATTAGATGACTTGAGAAGACTCGTAACGTACCTAATCAATCTGCTTCCTTTTTACTACACAAATTATTCAACAAGCAGGGCGGATTTTATGTCTAAAACTGCTTTAATTGCAGGGACTATTCCAATAGCAACTATGTCTTTTGGCATCATTTCTGGAGCACATGATTATCGCGTTAGAAGAAAAACAATCTATTTCAAGACTTTGCCAAAAGCACTCGATGGGATTCGTATAGCACAGATTTCAGATATTCATACTGGGAGTTTTTTTAATAAAACCGCCGTGCAGGGAGGCGTGGATTTACTGTTAAAAGAAAATCCTGATGTAGCGTTTTTTACCGGAGATTTGGTCAATAATAGGAGTGAAGAGGCAAAAGACTATCTTGAAATTTTTAAACAGATAAAAGCACCATTAGGAACTTATTCTGTAATGGGAAATCACGATTACGGAGACTACTCTGATTGGTCTAGCCCGGAGACCAAGCAAAAAGATATATTAAACCTTCAAGAGATGCACCGATACATGGGCTATAACCTCTTGCTAAATGAAAACAAATCGATCGTTGCGAATGGCGAAGAAATAGCCATATTGGGCTGTGAGAACTGGGGTACAGGACGTTTTACAAAATATGGAAATCTCTCTAAAACTGTAGAGGGAACGGAAAATAAACCTTTCAAAATATTGCTATCACATGACCCAAGTCACTGGGATGCCCAAGTAAGAATCGAACAGCCATCTATAGACCTGACACTTTCTGGACACACGCACGGCATGCAATTTGGGGTAGAAATAGGGGACTTTCGATGGAGTCCGGTTCAATATCGCTATAAGCAGTGGGCTGATTTGTACAAAGAGGAAGAGCAGTACCTGTATGTTAATCGAGGTTATGGCTACATTGGGTATCCTGGAAGAATTGGCATCTTGCCAGAGATAACCATTCTTGAGCTTAAATACCTAGCATGATAGACTAGTTGTGTAGCTAGCTGATACAACTTCATCAAACACCTAAATTACTTTTATTTTAACTTAACTCCGTAAAGTACCATCACCTGTGAATAAATACCTAGCGAATATTACCCAGTTCATTGAGGTAGACCTATGGCATCTCAAGCTTAAAAAATTTTCAAAAAGGAGGAGATTCTTATATGGAATGCTTAGAGTTGTCATCATTTCCTTTAGGGAATTTGTCAAGGACAAGTGTACGGAAAAAGCTTCCGCATTGACCTATTTTTCTATGTTGTCAGCGGTTCCTGTTCTGGCCATGGCTTTTGCTATCGCCAAGGCTTTCGGTCTAAGGAAGCTAATGGAAGAGCAGATCAAAACCTACTTTGAAGGTCAAGATAAAATTTTGGATAGCCTTCTGCCTGCGGTTGACAATATGCTGAACAGCTCAAGTGGAGGCGTTGTGACAGGAATCTCTATAGTAGTACTCATTTTTACAGTCATTCGACTTCTTATCAATATTGAAACCGCATTTAATGATATGTGGGATATCAAAAAGAGTAGAAGGTGGGAGCGTAAAATATCAGATTATGTAGCGGTAATTCTGCTCGGACCAGTTTTGCTTATTGTGGCCAGTAGCGCAACTGTTTTTGTTAAGGACACCATTCAAAATTTTATTACCGATATTGAATTTTTAGGTCAGTTGAAGTCTAGCATATTCTTTCTATTAAGGTGGCTTCCATATACCATCCTATGGTTTTTACTTTTTTGTCTATACTTGATATTCCCAAATACAAGAGTGAAGGTAATTCCAGCAATAGTAGCGAGCATAATAGCAGGTTCGCTTTATCAGCTAAATCAACAAGCATTTATTTCCCTACAGTTTGCATTTGCCCGATACAACGCTATATACGGCAGCATTGCTTTTATTCCCCTTTTTCTTATTTGGCTTCAGATAAGTTGGCTAATCGTCTTATTTGGAGCAGAGATTTGCTTTGCTATTCAATTTGTGGATCATTGGAAAATGGATTCAGAAAAATTGAAAATCAATTTTAGTCATAGAAGAAAACTCACTTTGCTTCTGCTATACAGAATAATTAAAAAATTTGAGCGAGAAGGAGGGCCACTAAGCCTTTCCACATTAGGAGAGATGGTTAATGTACCAAGAAGGTATCTAAAAGACTTCTGCTACGACCTAGAAAAGTCAAAATTAATTGTAAGGGCAGAAGGGGACGAGGAAGCCTTTCTCCCTAATTTTGATATAAACAAAATGAATATTCATACGATTCTTTTTAAGCTTGAAAATGAAGGGATAGGAGCTTTCGATTCCAATAAATCAAAATCATTTCAAAATATTGAATCTGCTCTCGAATCGATTGAAACTAAATGGAAATCGAGTAAAGAGAATGTTTTACTGAAAGATTTATGAGTTCCTTTGCTTAAAAGACCAGGTAAATTCAAATTCAGAGACTATAGTGCCGTCCCTCATTTTTCCAGTGGACTTAAACGTGGTCATCACGGCTTCACCCGATTCGATGCATTTTTCTACGGCATCGAAGGCATTCTTATTGTTATTGCAAGTAAAGTAAACTCTTCCAGTAGCCTTTTTCATGAAGTTTGCCTTCATGTCTACTATAATGAACGCTACCGACGGGCTTTTTCCTTCTACTGCCAATAAACATGCAGTAGCAGTAGAGAGTTCGGCAGCCATGCTCTGAACGGCGAAGTAAGTAGATCGGAAAGGATTTTTGTTAATGAATTTAAACGGTACAGATGTAACACATTGATTTTCATTTACCTCTCTAACTCTTAAACCTGCTATCCAACCCATTGGTAGGTTTTTTATTAAATATAAAGCGAAGAGCAAACTATTGGTCACGCTTTTAATCATTGAACTTTGTGCAGGACTCAGATTCATAAGATAGATTCAGCCTCTCTTTTAATGATTTTGTTCTTTTCCTTGTTCATAAAGTATTTTTCAAGACCTCCTTCTAAGAATTTAACAATAAGAAACAAGAAGCCAAGGATAGCATAACTCACATAACCTGCAAGGTTTAGTTTCTCAATCTCAGGTTCTAAGAATACCTGTTCCAGAATAAATAATATTATTGCTACTGTCAACATTATGGTAGAGGCTCTTCTACCAACCTTTGCTTTTGCCAACTGATCTATTGTATCCGCTAATTGTGTATTCTTGTCCTTGATTTCTTCATTTTGATCACGGATTTGAGTGTTAGCGTTATCTAACTTCTTCTGAAGCCTGTCGGATACCCTTGTAATTACTTTAGCTTGGGCAATTAACTCCTCATACTCATCAGAAAAAGAATCAAGGTCTTCTTTGTAAATGGCATGTGCTTCAATTTTATATCTGAATTTTCTAAGACTTTCTATTTCATCAAAATAAAGCTCTTGACTACCTTCCATCTACTTTTTTCTAATCAAATTCCGTCCTCTATTTCAATAAAGTTAAAATCAAGTTCGAGTATGTCGCTATAATCTTCTCCAGCCTCCATCATGTCATCGTCCCCCTCTTCATAGTACCAATTGATGGTGGTTTCTTTTCCTGAATTACCAATTTTGTTGATTCGTTTAAATATGTCAAAAAGGCATTTTGATGTGCTAGTATTGAAATATTCAAAAGCAATGTTTGCAGTGAAGTTATCACCTCCGGCGCGAGCAAATCGATCCAAGCTATCCAGTACTACTTGATAAAATTGAATTGAATTTTCTGGACTTGAACGACCTTTCATTTCTAGAATGCCTTCGTCTGGATCAAAACGGATCAGCGGGGTAGTGCGTGTGGGTTCTATGTGTACTTTTTCCATTGAAAATGAACTTTCTTAAATTGTTTTATTCTTCAATTCTCGGTAACCTTATTTGAAAAGTAAAATAACTGACCTTGTCAGTGACTGGCTGGAATTTATACCTTAGCTTCTGACCACCAGTTTTCCTTGCAATATCAATAAAGCCTAATCCTCCGGTACCTTTATCCGAAAACTCATGCTCTGCCAATACGTGCTTATAGAGAGCTCTTATTTCCTCCAAATCTATCGCATTAATATCATCAATACGTTTTTGAATTTCTTTAGTTTTTGAAGAAGGAATGTAGTTGCCAGTTTGTAAACTGTAGAAACGTTTACGAGCAGATATCATAATAAGTGCTGAGTTAGAGTCATAACTGCTAACTTCAACCTCATCTAAATTTACTTTATCTAAATGATAATACAGGTTTTGAATGCACTCTGTGGCAACATTGTGAAATTTCCTTTTTACTTTCCTATTCTCTTCAAGATTTTCTAATCGCTCCTCTAGAGAACCAATCATGGCAGTTACAAGATCAAAAGTTAACTCCCCTTTGAACATAAGAATAATATTTTGATCGTAAATGTTTTTGTAGCTCCTCAGATAATCCATTTCTTAATTAGGTATTATTTCTTTGGGTTAGAAAAATAAAACTTATCAACTATATAAACCAAATCTTTAATCATTTATAATTTAACTGTAATTTTCATCTATTAAAGGTAAGTTATTTCGGACTAGCCAACTAAATTGAAACAAAGGTATAATCTTTGAATAACATTTGTTTCAAAATTTTATAGAAACACCCATTATCCCTATTTCTTACTTAACTCACATTATATTATGTGTAATTATTGCGTCAATAGTCGATCGAATCACTAAGTGAGTAACATGAGAAAAAGTTTAGATTTAACATGTTGAGTTTAGATTAATTTTAAGGTGAAGTTTAGTGTTTTTACATCCTTGAAAGCCATCAAAATATTTCTGATCGTATAATTTCACTAGATCATGTTAAAGAAGAATCTCCCTTTAAAAGTGTACCTTTTAACTTCCGTCTTAATGGTCACCATGATAGGGTACTATTTCTTTCTTCTCCATAAGGATACAAAGGACTCATTTAATCAGGATTCCAAATTGGCGCAAATTTCTGCTGACCAGTCTCGGATGACACAACAGATTATGAAAAATGCGCTGGGAATGGACTATTCTAAGAATGAAAAACAGTATAATTATTTTAGGAGAGAGTTGAGAGATGTATATTCTTTATGGCAAAAAGGTCACGCCGCTTTGATTAATGGTGATCTTGAAATGAATATTTTTAAGCCTTCTCAAACGGACGATTATTTGAAACTTCAAGAGGGCATAAAGTTTTATTTTATAAATATAAACTCATATTTGTCTAGTATCTTAGAGATTCCTTTCGCTCAAGTGCATGTTGATGCAGATATTAATAGCACTGTATTGAAAAAGACTATAAAACAGTTGGTAGATAATATTAAAGGTTACCAAACTTCAACAATAAATATTTTAAATTATTTTTTTAAAAATACTAATAATGGAAAAAATAGTGTTGGTATCGTAGAATATATAGTATTTTTTCTATTTTTTTTGCTTTTAATTGTTCAGGGAGTATTTACTGTGAGACCGCTAGCAAAACTTCCAAGTGATAATTATTTATCGGCTTTTAAGGCTTACGATAAAGTTAAAATATCAGAACAGCACCTTAAAATAAACTTTCAAAAACAAAAACTAATTAATAAGAAATTATTTCAGTCCAAAATGGATTTAGAAGAAAAGAATTCGAAACTTAAGGAATCTGAGTCTAAGCTTCTAAAATCATCAGAGGATCAAATAAAAATTAACGAGCGACTTATTTCTACTCAGGAGGAATTAAATCTTGCTTATGAGAAGCTCAAGAACTCAGAGAAAGGATTCAGAGAATTAGTAGATAAGCAACTTAAGGATAATGAAAAACTATTTTTTGCAGAGAAAAGTCTGAAGTTGATTCTAGAAAATGAAAAGAAATTGAAGAACGAATTGGCTGATGAGATGGACTTCTTAAAAAATACACAAACTCAACTGGTACATTCGGAAAAAATGGCATCTTTGGGTCAACTTACGGCAGGTATCGCCCATGAAATAAACAACTCGATTAATTTTATTTCTAGTGGAATGGTATCTTTAAAAATATCCATTGAATCTATGAGAGAAATAGTGGAAGAGTATACTAGAATTGATAATGGCGATGATATTAATGAAGTGATAGAATCAGTTAAAAATTTGAAAAAAGAACATGAGTATGATGAAATAGTAGATGAGTTGGATGATCTAGTTAACGATATAAATTACGGTGTTCAACAAACGATTGAGATTGTGAAAGGCCTAAGGGTATTCTCCAGATTGGATGAGGAAGACGCTAAGAATGCGAATATCAATGACAATATAGATGCCACTTTGATACTTTTAAGAAATATAACTAAAGGTAAGATTGAAATTATTAAGCATTATGATGAGGGCATGAAGGAAATAGAATGCTACCCAGGTCGGCTGAATCAGGTCTTCATGAATATCCTCAATAATGCTCTTCAGGCAATGCCTAAAGAGAAGAAGGATGGACAGATCACCATTTATACGGAGGAGGAAAAGGATATGGTAAGCGTGAGAATAAAAGACAATGGAGTGGGCATTCCCGATGAAATAAAAAATAAAATTTGGGAACCATTTTTTACCACAAAAGAAGTCGGGGTAGGTACTGGATTAGGTATGTCTATCACTTATGATATTATCGAAAAGCATGGGGGAAAAATAGAACTAGAAAGTGAAGTTGGTGAGGGTACCGAATTCATTATTTCTCTACCCAAGAAAATATTAGAAATAAAAAATGCGGAAGTAGAAGTTTCGTAAAGTAATTAAAATAAGATCGTTGGTCAATGGCAGAGATAAAAAAAACAATTTCAAAAAACCCTACAGAAGACAAAAAGAAATTCTCTTTATTATATGTAGATGACGAGGCAACAAACCTGAGAGTTTTTAAAGCCAATTTTAGAAAGTTTTACAACGTTTATATCTCGTCCAGCCCATTTGAGGCTATTGAAATTCTCAAGAGGGAGGAGATACATATAATCATGACGGATCAGCGAATGCCCGAGATGACTGGAACCCAGTTTCTGGAAAAAATTCTACCCGACCACCCGGATACAATTAAAATTATTCTTACTGGTTTTACAGATATTGAAGCGATTAAAGACAGTACAAATAAATGTGGGATTTTTAAATATATCACAAAACCATGGAATTTTGACGAAGTGAAACGAGTACTGGAAAGAGCTGTAGAAACCTTCAAAAAATCCATTGAAAGCGAAGATCACATAAGAGAGCCTGAGATTTCTAATACTGAACTTGAAAGTGGCATGAAGAAAAGTAATGATGATCTCAAGGAAATAAACAAAAGGTTAATTGATGACATTCGGTATGCTGGGTTACTTCAACAATCTATGCTACCAAATGATCGATATCTGAAAAGACAATTCAAGGATCATTTTGTGATTTTCGAAACAAAATTTTTCTTTAGTGAGGAATTCATTTGGACTACAAGACTCAACTTCAGATCTGAGGACTATACCGTTTTGACTTTAATTGAATTTGATGGGAAGGGCATTGTGGGTTCCTTGAAAACGTTGATTGCAGACTCGGTATTGAATTACTTGACGCATCATCGAAAAATTTTTCACTCTGGGGTGATTATAAATGAGTTAAAACAGGAATTAGATGCCACTGGTTCTAATGAGCTAAGTTGCGAAATAAAGTTATCTGTAGCTGTGATTGATCATAATGACCTTACTCTTCAGTTTAGTGCGATCAATCAGGATATGATCGTATTTAATGGAAGTAAATTCCAGACTCTTAAAGGGGATAGCGACCAACATTTTGAAGATGCTGTTGCGGATAAAATAGCTTTAGAGCCAGATTCTTCCTATTATATGTTTTCCAATGGGTATTATAATCAGAAAAACGATAAGGGAGTATTACTCGGATATGAAAAATTTATAGAAATGCTAAAGTCAATAAAAGATAAGTCCATGCAAGATCAGCGACAGTTTCTATTAAGTAATCTTGAATCATGGAAAGGTACTACCAACCTTGACGATGATATTACCATTTTAGGATTTAAGCTGTAATCACATTTTAATGGCAAAGGCTTAGTAGTTCTAAAGCGTGGAATACAGAAAATATAAGTCCTCCGTTATGATCTTGAATATGTCTAAAAAAATCGGATATGATCAGAGCAATAGGGCATACTCTTAAGGTAAGCAGATGGAAGACTTAAGTCGAGACATCGAGTTGAGTACGGCTACTTGATGTACTCATAGAAACCGTATTTAATTACTGTAAAATGAAAGTAGATAGCTCAATTCCTGCTATCTCCTAGCTAATTACTCATAATTTCTCTTATTTTATTTTATCTCAAAACCGAGAACACAGATATCGTCTGTCTGGCTTGAATTTTTAGACCATGATGAGAAACTGGTTGCAAGTGCTTTGAATTGAGCCTCAATAGGTTGATTTGAAGAGTCTTCTAGTAGCTTGTTGAAGTTTCTAGAGAGAAACTTCTTATCGTCTGGCCCTCCAAATTGATCTTGGAATCCATCTGAAGAAAGAAAGATACGATCTTTAGGATCAAGCTGTACAACTTCTTTTTTCATAATGGAATATACCTCCATTTCGTTTCCTTCCATACCACCCACCATCTGTCGTGGCGACTTGTATACATCTAGTTTGTTTACACCGTGTTTCACAATTCGAAGAGGTATTCCAACACCCGAAAATTCCAGCCTAAGAGTTTCCAGATCAATTACACATATCCCAATTTCCATACCTTCGCGATTTGAATCATTAGAGTCGTTCTGAAGCTCAAATTTGATAACTTTATCGAGACGTGAAATAATCTTTCTGGGGTCTATATAGTTTTGATAATAAATAATATTTGTTAGTTGATTGCTACCCATAATAGACATAATAGCTCCGGGAACCCCATGCCCTGTACAATCCCCGCATGCGATGATCATAAACTCATTATTGCCCCTTCTCACTCGCTCAAACCAATAAAAGTCCCCCCCAATAATATCTTTGGGTTCATACATAACAAACGATTCTGGAAATACACTTTTAAGTGTTTTGATAGGAGGGAGTGTTGAACGTTGAATCCTTTCTGCATAGCTGATGCTGTCCCTTATTTGAGAAGAAACAAACTCCAACTGATTTTTCTGAATTTCAATTTGACCCTTTTGTTCATGCAGTGTTTTATTTGAGGCTCTTTGCTCTCTCAGTTGTCGCGCAAGGCTTTTGGCAGTTGCGGAAAGCTGCTTAGCTAACCTGCCAATCTCGTCGTTTCCAATAGGTAACTTTGCATCCAAATTCCCTTTTCGCAATTCTTCGGCGGCCTTATTTAATTTTAAAATGGGTCTTACGAACAAATTAGCGGCCACCAAAGCAAAAGAAACTGCCAGAACGATCACAATAGGTAGAACTGACCACATAATTTCCCCTCTGATGTCATCCAAAGGCTCAAATGCAAGGTCTTTAGGTATGCTAAGAATTAGTTTCCATTTATTTCCGCTAAAAGATTGATAGCTTGTTTCGTTGGTAACAAAATAGAGTGTATTTTCCGTCTCATGAAAATTTACCCCTTGTTCATTCAAATTTTCTACTTTAGCGAAATTCTGATACGTTGAATTCAAAATGGCAGACGGATCCGTATTTGTATATAGAATAGTACCCTCTTGATCGACCAGGTGAACATCTAGTTTTCGTGTACTATCCATATTTAGAGAATACTCCCCAACTACACCAAAAAGCTCATTTACGGGTATTTTACCAACGAGTAGACCAACATTTATGGCATTATTGTCTTTAACTTTAGAAGCAAAATGCATCATGACTCTACCAGATGATTCTGATTTAGAAACATCCATAGCGGTTTCCATATCTGGTTTAAGAAGCCTCCAATAGCTCGTATTTGAATGTTTTTTGCCTAATGACAGGCGTTTACTATCAGCTAATCTTACTCTATTATTGTCAAATAGCGAAAAGGAAAAATATTGTTCATTTAGCATACATAGACGTTGTAGCCTATCAATTAATTCTTCCCCGCTTGCAGTACTATTACTAAAATACGGGTTGCTGGCCGCTATTTTTACCTCGTTTAGTCGTGAGTACATGTAACGTGCGATATCGCTACTAATACTCTGGGCTTGCTGCGAAGTGTTTGTTATGATTTCTTGCCTTAAAGCGTTCTCTACTTTTTTATCGGCAAAGAAGGACAAAAAGCCTGCGGTAAATATTACCAATAAGAGGCAGAGAGTCGTAAGCTTTGCATAGATATTCATTAGCTCTTTTCAAATATTTTTCTACAAAAATAATGGAATTAAAACGCTAATCTAGAAATAAAGTAAATGACATACCGATCCTTTTCAAGGATTTTAATACTACTTTTCTCATATCCTCGAATAAGTTATCCAATCAGTAAGATATCTCCTTTTGCTTTAACGCTTTTTCACTTTCCATCTATTCTGCGAAACCTAACCACCTATCGAAGTTAGAATCCTGCAAGAAGAAACAGTCAACCTTATTTATGAAATTACCAAAAATAAAAATATGTCTATTTTAATAATATAAACCGTGCTATTTAAGATGATGCAAAATTCTTTTCATTGGGAATGGTGTTTAGTAAGAACTTATTAGAAATCAGCTCAATAAAATCAGATTTTACTTTCTGAAAGAGGCACTAGAAAGGAAAATCATCATCTTGGGAGAAGTCTTCATTTAGGGAGAAGTCTTCCTCAGCCCAATTTGGTTCTTGAATGGGTGGGGGAAGCGTATTGATTCCAGCCTTTTTTTCGATTCTCCAAGCTTGTAGGGTATTAAAGTACTTTACTTCGCCTTTGGGGTCTGTCCACTTTCTACCTTTAAGGTTAAAGTTAATGGTTACGGTATCCCCAAGTTCAACTGTATCAAGTTGCTCACAGTTGCCTTGGATCAATTCAAATTTTAGAAATTCTGGGTATTGTGGGTTTTCAGCGTATTCCAAAACGAATTCTCTTTTTTTGAATGTATCCTTGATACTCTGAGTTTCATATTTTTCTTTAATGTTACCTTCTATTGTCATGATTTTTAAAACTATTAAACATTTTTATTGGTTTAAGTGCAAGTATGGCTAAATCGAAGAAATATTTTGTCTTTGCGGTCTTGGTTTTTTTTATTTTACTCATTTTGTTGGCTTTGGACATCAGCCGCAGAACAGTGGCACCGTGGCAAAAAAATCGTTTAGAGAAGAATGAGGGACAATAAAATAGATATTACGAAAATAGACCTCGAAAAGGAAAAAGATAAGGTAACCGACTTGCCCGGAATTATTGAATATGCTCATCATGCGGGCAGTGCCATCATTAAACCGGAGGATAAGGGGAGAATAAAAGGCACTGCTGTCGTTGCAATGCACGAACAAACCGATCGTCAATTTCACCAGCTACACAAGCAAATGGAGGCATTGATTGAGCAGGCTAAATATCTAAAGAAAAGGGTAGAAGTATCTGAAAGAATATATCAAGCGAGTATTCCGTTCCAACCAGTCATTGGAAAAACATACTACTTGTATCAAAAGAATGACGGTCGTGATATCTTATCGATGGTCAGTCCTGATGAATGGGGCAAATCGTTTCCTTATGCTGCTTTCAATGCAGAAGTTGCGTTACTAGCGGACCATACCTGGGAAATTGTGAATGCTCCAAAAAATGTGAATACCTACTGATCATCAGTAGTTTTGCCATTGATTCTTATTAAACTAGCGGGAGGAGACCATTTCTTTCCATCGGCGGTAATGAGTATTCTGTCAAGTATATTTTTTGAGTTATAAGATTCTACAAAGTGTGCTTCACCGTTATTTATAAAAAGCTCAATTATGCTATAGTCAATGATGATGTCTATTTCTATTGGGCTGCTTTTCTCCTTATTAAATGCATAAGAATAGCTTTCAAGTATCCCATCTATCCTTAGTTCCGTTTGTGTACTGTTCAGCGCCTTAAATTGCAGTGTCGCATTCTCTTCAAATTGATTGGTTAATAGAATCTCTGCTTGGGTCACTGTGGGATCAAGACTGAAACTAAAAATGCACGGATAACCACCAAAAAGGAACTCTAACCTGCCTCTTTTTCTATCGATCATTTCACTTTTTAACACTTTTCTGGATGGGGATAATATCAGTTTTTTCGAAAGGTGTGACACTTCTAATGGAATTGAAAAGACTTTTTCGTTGAATGAGAGAATAGCATAATCAACCTTCTCTTTTCTAAAGAAAGTACCCTTTGCATTGTTGAGATATGGGGTAGGTGTCCCAACAATTTGGTATCCGTCTCTGAAAGTGTCTACCTCGAAGTATGTCTCCCCTCCATTTGCAACTAAAAAGGCGGTGTTTCCAGAAGTGATCAACTCGGAATACTCGGAATTATATCCATTTGATACCTTGTTCACAAACATCCATTCTTCCAAATTGATGGATTTGTAAAAGGCAATAGAATCTTCATTTGTTATGGTCATCACCCAATTTTGATCCGTTTTGTTGATTTTCGGAACACCCTTGGTATTTCCCGCTATTTTCAGGTCTACTTCATTCCAACTTTCAAGGTCTTTGGATGAAAAAGCTTTGACTGCATCCTTACTTTGGAATACGCTAAACCATTCGGTGTTGTGCAATACAATATCGCCCATTTCTTTGGACGGTACTTCTATCAAACCCATTTCTTTGGACGGTACTTCTATCAAACCCATTTCTGACCAGTGAAGTAAGTTTGAGCTAACTGCATGACCCCACTCATTACCCTCAGTTGTATAAAACAAATGTGTTTGATTACCATCAGGTATTACGCTTACTGGAATGTTTTTAACGCCATGATTTGGAATAAAGTGAATTTCACTATTTGATACCATTTGTTCCGTCTCTTCTTTATAAGAGGTTGTACACCCAGCGAGTGCTATTGCTATGAGTACACCAATATATTGTTTGTCCATGGCAGAGAACTTGTAAAAAAAGTCAGAAAAAAATCTTCAAAAGAAATAATGGAAAAAATATAGCATTTCGAGTACAAAAGCAATTTTTTAAAGAGCTACAAAAAACACAAAAATTAGAAAAAAAGTAATGCTGAATAGTTTAAGGCATCGTTTTACTACTCGTCTTTTATCAATCGGGACACAGACCTTAGGCATTTTCAGGAATTGCTAGGGCGAAGTAATTCTCAAATAACAATGGTTTACGCCCATGTTTCACAAACTAGTTTAAGAAATATCAAAAACCCTTCCGATAAAGTGTAAAAATAGTTGTATTACGTTGGTTGGATTTGTTACAAAACATCGGTATACTCAAACATTAATTGAGAATATACTGATAGAATATAAGCATGAAGTTTAGTAGGCAAAAATGGTAAACCAAAAAACGTAAAATAATGAAAAACAAAACAGCCATCGGTTACTAATCTTAACCCTGATTGGCATTTTGATTTATTCCTGTAAAAAGGAAGAAGATTTTGAAAATGAATTTGAATTAGCTGATTTAGAACACACTTTTGCTAACACGATATATAAAAAATAGCAGTAAAGAGTTAAACGCGAGGTTTTGTTCTTTTCTGCTTTCGTTGTTTATAGAAAATAAAAATAATAGTATATTAACTTTATTATTTTTCATATTCAAACCGTTGTTACACAAGCTCTGAAAAAGCCACCACACGTTCAAGCACTTTGCTTTTTTGCCAACGCTTCAATGACGTAATTTGAGCGAAATATTTCGACAGAGAATATTGAATGGAAATAAAGAAATCGGATATAAAGGAACTTATCAAACTTCTCGGTTTTAAACCACAAGAAGGCGACAAGGACATTTACTATAAAAACTACCCACGCCATAAAAACTATGTGCTGAAAGTTGACTTTGAGCAGGAGAAAATTGATTACGGAACAACAATCAAATTGGGCGACCTGACCACAAGCAACTTTGAAAACAGCGAAAACTTTGTGGTTTTAGAAGGGGTGAACCGCCTTTTAGAAAAAGACTATGCACCTGACAAACTCTCATTGGAGCATAAATGGCCAATGGGCAGAAAAGAAAAAGGCAAGTTGGACATTCTTGTAATGGACAAAGACGACAAAGCCTATTTGATGATTGAATGCAAAACGTGGGGAGATGAATACGAGAAAGAGAAAAAGAAAATGCAACGAGATGGCGGCCAGCTATTCTCTTACTTCCAACAAGACAAAGCAGCCCAATATTTATGCCTTTATGCTTCTAGAGTCATTGACGGAAAAATCGAGTTTGTAAATGACATTGTAAAAGTTGATGAAGCTTGGAAAGAACTTGACAACCAAAAAGAAATATTTGACCATTGGAACAAGAACTTCAAAGACAACGGAATTTTTGAAGAATGGGCAAACGCTTACGGCATTGAAATCAAATCGCTAACTCGGGGAAGACTAAAAGAACTAACCGAAGAAGATAGCGGGCGGATTTACAACCAGTTTGCTGAAATACTTCGCCACAATGTAGTTTCTGACAAACCCAATGCGTTCAACAAGATTTTTAATCTGTTTCTCTGCAAAATCGTTGATGAGGACTGCAAACCAAACGAAGAACTAAAATTTCAATGGTTAGAAACCGACACCAACGAATCTCTTCAAAACAGATTGAATGACCTCTATAAACGAGGGATGAAAGAATACCTCACCAAAGAGGTAACCGATTATAACCAGAACCAAGTAGCTGATAGGTTAATTTCTTTAGAAGCAGACAATAGAGAGCAAATTCTCAAAATGTTTTCTGATTTGCGTTTACGCAAAAATCCTGAATTTGCTTTTAAAGAAGTCTTTGACGAAAAGTCTTTTGAAGAAAATGCAGTTGTCGTTCGTGAAGTGGTGGAATTGCTTCAACCTTACCAAATCCGTTACGGACACAAACAGCAGTTTTTGGGCGACTTCTTCGAGTTGCTTTTGAGTACAGGAATAAAACAAGAAGCAGGTCAGTTCTTCACTCCAGTTCCCATTGCTAAATTCATTATTTCGTGTTTGCCGCTTCGTGAACTTATAAAGCAAAAGATTGAAAATGACGAAACCCACTTCCTACCCTATATAATTGACTATGCGGCCGGTAGCGGGCACTTCCTTACCGAGTCCATGGACGAAGTGCAAAAAATTATCAATGAAATTGATGCAACGCAGCAGCGACCTTCCGTAAAGAGCAGTTTAAGTAGTTGGAAAATCAACCCTTTTAATTGGGCTTATGATTATGTGTATGGTATTGAAGCGGATTATCGTTTGGTAAAAACGGCAAAAGTGAGTTGCTTTCTCAATGGTGACGGTTTGGCAAATGTGATTCACGCAGACGGCTTAGGCCATTTTCAGAAAAGCATGGATTACAAAGACAAGCTCAACGAAGTAAGCAAGGAAGATCCCAAAGACAATGGCGTTTTTGATGTCTTGGTTGCCAATCCGCCTTACTCGGTCTCGGCCTTTAAAAACACGCTCAAAAATGGGGAAGAATCCTTTGACCTGTTTAACCGATTGACTGACGACAGTTCAGAAATTGAATGTTTGTTTATTGAGCGAACTAAACAACTTTTAAAACCAGGCGGTTGGGCAGGCGTTATTCTGCCCAGTTCCATTCTCAGTAATTCGGGCATTTACACAGATGCCAGAGAAATCATTCTAAAATATTTTGCCATTAAAGCCATTGCCGAATTTGGTTCAAACACCTTTATGGCAACAGGCACCAACACCGTTACCCTCTTTTTGGAGCGCAGAGCCAACAACGATTGGAAAAAAGTAAAATCTGCGATTAAAAACTTCTTTAACAAACCCAAAGAAGCCACCGTAAGCAGTGGTGGCGACCAACCGATTGAAAAAGCTTTTTCCAACTATGTCGACGAAGTTTTTGAAGACATTAGCTTGCAGGACTATATCAGTTTGGTAAACAAAAAACCCAATGAAGCCATAAGCAAAACCGAACTGTTTGCCGACTACAAAGCGTGGTTTAATGGCTTAACGGAAATTAAAAACCTGAAAACCAAAAAAGCCTTTAAAGAGAAAACCAAAGACGAGCAACAAACCGACTTGGATAAACTTTTTTACGATAAAGTGTTTGCCAAAGAGCAAGACAAAATGCTTTATTTCTTCTTAGCCCAACCCCAGCAAACCGTTTTAATAAAAGTGGGCGAAAAACAAGCCGAAAAAGATTTTATCGGGTACGAGTTTAGCAGCAGACGTGGACACGAAGGCATAAAAATGTACCAAAACGAAAACGGAAAGCCTACTACCAAACTCTATGATGATGATGATCGCCTAAACGAAGAAAAAGCCAGTAGCTATGTGTATCGAGCCTTTTTAGGGGAGCAAAAAGATATTGAAGAAAGCCTTCAAAACAACGTGAACAATTTTGATTTAACCGAATTGATTGACTTTAAGAAAGTAGGCTTTGAAAAGGCGATTTCGTTGGGTGTTAAAAAAAAAGTAGAGATAAAGAGTAAGTTCAAGCTAGTTAAGCTCGGCGGAGAAATAGAACTAATTTCAGGACAAAGTCCTATTTCTTCTTTTTACAATACAAAAAAAGAAGGTTTACCTTTTTTTCAAGGTAAAACCGAGTTTGGTGATGTCTATCTCAATGAACCTGTAGTTTGGACTTCTGAAATAACTAAAACTTCTATAAATGATGATATTTTGATGTCAGTTCGGGCACCTGTCGGCCCTGTAAATATCAACCCTTTTGAAAAAATTTGTATAGGTCGTGGATTGAATGCACTAAGGGTTGGGGGTAATTTGAAGCGTGATTTTTTATTCTACTTATTAAAATACAATCAAGAAATAATTGGTGGCAACAGTGGTGCAATTTTTCAATCAATTTCTAGACACCAAATAGAAGCAATTAAAATCCCCCTTCCCCCCAAAACGGTACAAGAAAAAATCATCGCCGAAATAGAAGCCGTAGAGCAAAAGGAAAAAGCAGGGAGAGAGAAAGTGGAGCGTTTGAGACAAGATATTTCTGCGGTTATCAATCGTGCTTCGGGAACAGCAACAAAGCTGAGAGTAATCACCTTTAAAATTGGTAGCGGAGCAACACCAAAAGGCGGAAATTCCTCCTATAAAAGCAGTGGAATAAGCCTGATTAGAAGTCAAAATATTTATGATTACGGTTTTATAAAAAAAGGATTGGTATTTATCAATGAATACCAAGCCAAGAAACTTGACAATGTAACCGTAGAGAAAAATGATATTCTATTCAACATTACAGGAGCGTCAATAGCAAGGTGCTGTATTGTTCCAGAAGAATATTTACCAGCAAGAGTAAATCAACACGTTTCTATCATTCGGACAAACGATAAGGCCTTACCGAAATACGTTCAAATGGTTTTGGTAAGCGCTGAGTTCAAAACACAACTCTTGCAAATTGGAGAGGGAGCAACCTCAAGACAAGCAATCACAAAACAGCAGTTAGAAGAATTTAAAATTCCAGTTCCTTCAATTATTGAACAACAGAAAATTGTTGACGAGATCAATAAACTTGAAACCGAAATCGCTCAAATCGAAACCGAATTAGCGACAGTGGACGCGCAAAAAGCACAAATCTTAAAGAAACATTTGGAATAGAAATGCCAGCGCCAAAGCCATATACATTTGCAATTATTCACGGTTTTAAATGTTCTTTTTGGTATTCGTGAGCTTACGTTTCGCACCAGCAAACACCGCATATAATCGGTAAAACAAATTGTGCCAAAAAAGAAATACAACCCCGTAAGACTATGCGTATCAATAAATGATAAAACACCGAATATAGTATATTCAAAAACTGCGTAACCCCGATAACTATCGAAACCATTATTAACCTGTAGCCATATTTTAAGACGGGACATCTAAAGATGAAAAAAATAGCATATTTAATATTAGCACATAGTGACCCAAAACATTTGAATAGTTTGGTAAAAGAATTAAATTATAATTGTGATGTCTATATTCATATTGATAAAAAATGTGATATTGATCGTTTTAAGTCAACAATTATTTCAGACAATATTTTTTTTATAGAAAAAAGAATTAACATTAATTGGGGTGATATTTCAATGATCGATGCTGAAATGAACTTAATTGATAAAGCATTGGAGAAACATGAAATGTACACACATGCAGTTTTTTTATCTGGTTCATGTTTTCCAATAAAAAATCAAAAAATAATCTATGAATACTTTACATCATTTCCTGATAAAGAATTCATAAAATTCATTGATATGAGAGAAAGCCCCAAACACTATATGAAACAAATAAAGTTTAAATGGTTTAAAGCTCCTTTTTTGCATTCACAAAACAAATACATAGTAAAAATAGATAGGCTCTTTCGTTTAATTATTAACAAAATGCACTTAAGGAACAATTGGGATAATCAAATAATTCCCTATTTCGGGAGTCAATGGGTGGCTTTAACAATGAATTGCTGTAAATATATTCATGATTATCATTATAATAATGATAATTTTCGAAAAATGAATAAATTTACTTTTTCTCCAGATGAACATTATATCCATACAATAGTGGGTAATTCATCCTTTTCAGAAAAATCTACTGGAAAAATGGAATTTCAAGATATAGGGACATGGAGATTAGCTAATTACCACATAATCGACCAATCCCTAAGCAAATGGTATACGTTGAATGACTGGGATGAAATTATTAATTCTGAAAAACTATTTGTACGAAAAATAAATTCAAAAACAGGAGGTGAATTAGTCAGAAAAATAAAAAATGAATTACTATAAAACTACCGCCAACAATGCCTCATAGGCAATTGGGATTTAAGTGCTTAACTAAAAATTTAACTATCAAGTAAAGGTTTGTGCTATCGGATAGTTTAGTGGGTTAAAATCCGTTCCTGCTCATACGCTGGAGGTTGTAAACAATACTGATCCGTCCTAAATAAAGGCTATATAATTCAACACAATTATATGCAAAAACGACAAAGTCATCTGAAGGTATTCAGATGACTTTAAACTGAAAATTTCAGACGAACTTATCACCGAAACATTAACCAAGTATCAACTAGGTAAAGCTTATGGCATTGCCCCTACAACCACTAACGTATGGATTGAGAAATACAACCCAGTAAGATTACGCGTATTAATAAATGATAAAACACCGGATATAGTATATTCAAAAACTGCGTAACCCCGATAACTATCGAAACCATTATTAACCTGTAGTCAAATTTCATGACTAGACATACCAAAAACCGAGACCAATTTGCTAAATCCAGAAGTAGTTATTTGCTAATTCATTCGTATACACATTGCTAATTACGCTTTGAATTATAACTATCATAAACATCTGATTTACTGAATAATAACTAGATTTGTGCTAATTCAACTGTTGGTAACTTGTTAATTACTTTGCTAAACGATGGCTAAATTTATTCACTCAGATATTCAACTTATTCAACCAACTTTTGAATCTAAATTAACTGACCTTATAATTGAACTTGATCATTTAAGAAAAAAAGAACTCAGAGGAACAACTCATCCTCATGTTTTTTTTCAGTTAAAAAGCATTTTTCAAACACTTGAAAGTATTGGTTCAGCTAGAATTGAAGGCAACAATACAACAATTTCTGAATTTATTGAGACAAAATTAGAAGATAGAGAATTCATCAATGAACAAATTCAAGAAATTAGAAATATTGAAGAATCGATAAACTTTATTGATGATGATTCCAAAAGCTTTCAGTTAAGTCGAATTTTCATAAGCGACTTACATAAAATGATTGTTAAAGATTTAACGCCTCCACCAAGAGGAGAAGGCGACAAGACTCCTGGAGTTTATCGGAATCATGGTGTTATAATTAAAGGGTCTAACCATAGGCCACCTGAAACACAACAACAAATTGAGGGTTACATGAAGGAATTGATTGACTTTATTAACGAATCTCATTCACCTAAATATGATTTATTAAAAATGGCTTTGACCCACCATCGTTTCATGTGGATACACCCATTTGGCAATGGGAATGGAAGGGTCGGTCGTTTACTAACGTATGCTCTATTAGTGAAAGCAGGATTCAACGTTCATGTTGGTCGAATTCTAAACCCCACTGCTGTTTTTTGCATTGATCGTGACGAATACTACAAAAGTTTGTCAGCCGCTGATTCAGGTCAAAATGAAAATTTAGAAAACTGGTGCATATATGTCCTAGAAGGGTTAAAGTCAGAAATAGATAAGATAGATAGGCTTTCGGATTACACATATCTCAAAACTTCAATTTTATTACCTGCTCTTAAGCATGCTTCAAAAATGAAATATATTGATTCGTCAGAATTTAAAATATTAAAAGTTACAATTGAACAACAAGTCATTAAAAATTCAGACATCCAAAAAATGCTCAACGGTAAACATATGACTTCTATTTCTAGATACATTAGGACTTTAAAGGAAAAAAAGATGCTCGCTAGTGAATCAGGGAATTCAAGAAAATATCATATTAACTTTACAAATAATTTTCTCATAAGAAGCGTAATTCACAAGTTAGAGGATGAAGGTTTTATCCCAATAAAAGAAAACGAATAAATGACACACAACAAAAGCTAAGAAAGCATATATCTAAAGCTTTTTACCCAAAATGTTGGTCGTTAGAAATGTAAGAATGCTCAACAACGCTCAGGATTTAATGGATTTGAGAATCCCTCCATTGAACCGACTTGAAAAGGTGTCTGGAAGTCTTAATGAGTTTTATAGCATTCAGATTAACAAACAATGGCGAATAATTTTACAATAGTTAAGAGGGTTTTGCTAAAATTATTTGAATTTTAGCTAATTATTTCTACTATTTTGCTTCACTTTAATCCTATGTTTTTAGAAAATTTTATTTAACGCCATATAAATGAAAAATCATCTTTTAGTCCTACTAATAAATTTTTTGGTTTTGCAAAGTGCATATGCCCAATTATATAAAATTGATATTAAAATTGATAACCTTGATAGTGGGCAACTCTTGTTGGGTTTTTACTTAAATGGAAATACTTACCTAAAAGATTCGGCAGTTTATTTGGGTGAGGGGTACTATTCATTTGAGGGTGAGGAAAAGCTCGTTAAGGGAGTGTACTTTTTAGCGAAAAACACAACTTTGATGTTTGATTTTGTGGTAGGGGATGATCAAACTTTCACGATTTCAGGCGACGAAAGAGATTTGATGGCGTCTATTCAAATAGCTGGAGATAAAGATAATCAGCTCTATTTCGAAAACATGAAATTTAATTTAGCGCGAAGTGAGGAGGCGAAGCCTTACACGAAGGTGCTCAATGATAGCACCTTGCAAGAATCTGAAAAGAAGGAAGCCAAAGCTGCGCTCAAATTAATTAACGAAAAAGTAGCTCAGCATCAAGATGAAATTATTTTAAACCACCCCAACAGTATGCTTGCAACCCTTTTGAAATCAGGAAAGCTGCCCGAGATTCCTGAAGAACTCGCTATGCAAGATGATGAATCAAGTATTAAGCTGAAACGTCAATACCTTCGCACCCACTATTGGGATCAATTCGATTTAAGCGATCCCACTTTATTGCGACTCCCTAGCAAAGTTTATCAGAACAAAATAGATAACTATTTGGATAACCTGGTATATCTGAAAGTAGATTCTGTCATTGTAGCGATAGATGGACTAATAGCAAAAGCCAAGGACAATGAAGAAACCTTTCAAAATCTTGTTTGGCATTTAACGGTCAAATATCAAACCTCCAAAATACTAGGATTTGATGAAATATTCGTTTATATGGTGGACAATTATTTTTTAACGGGGGAGATGGATTTTTGGGCGAATGATCAGTTGAAGAAAAACTTGAAAGAGAAAGCGGATCAGTTAAGAAACAGTTTGGTAGGCATGGATGCACCTAACCTTATTTTACAAGCATCTGACAAGACACCAAGAGCCCTATATGATCTTAAAAATAATTACACCGTAGTTTATTTCTACGATCCTGATTGTGGTCACTGTAAAAGGGAAACACCTATTCTGAAGAATTTTTATGATAGTACGGCCTACGATGTCGGAATTTATACCGTATCGGCAGATACATCCATGACCAAAATGAATGAGTATATTGCGGAGGTAGGTATAGAAGATTGGGTAAATACAAACGGAACTAAAACGTATGGGCTTAACTATCAGGAGGTATATGATGCCTTTGCTACACCTACGTTATACCTACTAGACAGTAGAAAAAAGATCATTGCCAAGAAAATAGTAGCCTCGCAATTAGAGGAAGTGATTAGGAAATACGAACAATTAGAATTAAAGAAAACATCTAATAATTAAGGAGGAATTTAAATAATGAAAAAGTATAAGTCCAGCGGCCTGAGCGACACAGCGAACACAACTGGAAGATAGACAACTAGTGAGTCACTCTAATTCTGCTACAGCACCACACCAAAGAGATCTTCACATCCAAAAAACACAGCTTTGTTGTATAGTGGTCTATGCTATGTTAATATAGCTCAGGGATTGGGTGGCATTAATAGTTTGGCGTTGGCTAATTTCATCAATCAAAGGCAATCACATCAATTTATTAGTACTCTTTCAACTTTTTAAGGGTAGGATAGAGGAAGGTAAAAGGTAAATGTGTGTGGCTAGGCTGAGAAAAAAAACATCATTTAGATTTACGTTATGTACTTCCTCTCCTAATTAGATGTGTTTCTAAAATGATTTGTTTTGAACCAAATAAATGATCGGGGTTTTTCTTTCTTAACTCAATGTCATTTATAAGGAGTTTTGTTGCAGTTTCTCCCATTTCATATCCAGATTGATGAATGGTGGTTAATGGTGGTTGAGAAACCTGGGCAATTTGTGAATCACTAAAACCAACTATTTTGACCTCATTGGGTACTTCCATGCCTTCATCTTTGATTGCATTTAGTGCTCCTACGCCTACTTGATCCGTGACAGCAAAAATGCCATCAGGTTTATTAGGCATTTGCATCAGCTCTTTTCCAAACCTGTAGCCTTCCTCATAGGTTACATCAGAGCATTCTTTTACTAAGGTTGGATCAAAATTGATCCCATACTCATCAAGCGCTTTTTTATATCCTTTGAACCTACCTTTGGAGTTAAGTGGGCTTTTAGGGCCTCTTATATGTGCAATTCGCTTGCAACCTCTTCTCAACAAATGAGTTGTTGCAACATGGCCACCATTAGCATCGTCAATTGTCACTTTGTTGCATTGAATTTTATCACTGACCTTATCAAACATCACAAGGGGTATTTCATATTCACTCAACACCTCTAAGTGTTTTGTGGATTTGGTTTCATTGGCCAATGACATCAATATGCCATCTACCTTAGTTCCAAATAAGAGATTTACTTGTTTTTTTTCCAGCTCCCAGCTGTTGCTTGAAAGTGTTATCAATAACCTGTATCCATTTGATTCTGTATAGTCCATGATGCCTTTAATCACATTTGAAAAAAAGAAATGAACTATCTCAGGTATAATCAGCCCAATCGTTTTTGAGCCTTTACCTCTAAGTGCAACTGCTTGTGAATCGGGCTGATAGTTCAGTTTTTTTGCTAAAGAGTTGACTTTCTTTTTGGTATCCTTACTGATATCAGGATAATCTTTTAATGCTTTGGAAACTGTTGTAATCGTGATTCCCAGCTTTTCAGCAATGTATTTGAGGGTAATTCTATGTTTGGTCATAAGTCGGAATTATTGAAATTATACTAAAACCAGCACAATTTTATTTAGAATAATTCTAAATTAATTTTTTTTGATATCACGAAATGGATAACGTTAACGTTTTCGTACGCATACACTGTTTTTACATATTGCTTTAGTGTTCTAAACTTCATTATTTGCAAAAACTTTCAATTAAACGTTTGTATTCTATGAATACTTCAATGACTACCCATAAATACATGGTTAAGATGAAATATTTTAAAAAAGTAAACCAAAACACAACGACAATGACAACATTATTGAACACTAATCGACATCACATCATACCTAGATTGATAGGTATGTTTGTGATATTTCTAAGTTGCATGGCTAATTCTACTGCACAGACGCGTATTTCAGGAACCATATCTGATGAAGGTGGAGATGGAATACCTGGCGTAACTGTAGTAATCCAAGGAACTTCTCAAGGAGGTATTACTGACTTAGATGGAAGCTATGAAATAAACACTGAACTAAGCGGTGATTATATTCTGAGCATATCCTATATAGGGTATAAAAGGATTCAAAAATCTATAACATTAGGCTCTGGTGCAGTTTCAGAGAGTTTTCAATTAGAACTAGATTTAATTGGTCTGGATGAAGTGGTTGTGACTGGGGTGGTGAATCCTAAGTCTAAGTTGGAGTCAAGTGTTTCAGTTACTACCCTGAACCCCAAAACCATTGCACAATCTGCTCCTAGAACGACGGCCGAAATTTTCAGAACCATTCCAGGTATCAAAGCAGAAGCCTCTGCTGGTGATGGTAATACTAACATTACCGTTCGTGGGGTACCAATCTCTGCCGGGGGTTCAAGATATTTACAATTACAAGAAGATGGCTTACCTGTCTTATTATATGGTGACATTGCTTTCAGTACACAGGATCAGTACATTAGAGCGGATCAGACAATTGATCGGATTGAAGCAATTAGAGGAGGGTCGGCTGCTACAACTACAAGCAATGGACCTGCTGGTATTATCAATTTCATTTCTAAGAATGGTAGTGTTGAAGGCGGAAGCATTGGAACATCATTTGGTGTTAACTACAATTCAATAAGAACAGATTTTGAATACGGATCTCCTATTGGTAATAACACATCCTTCCATATCGGAGGATTTTTCAGACAAGGAGAAGGTCCAAGAAATGCGAACCACACCGTTAATCAAGGTGGACAGATTAAGGCCAATCTGACAAAATATTTCGATAAAGGTCTAGCAAGAGTGTATTATAAAATGCTAAATGACAGAACTGCCGCTTATATGCCAATGCCCATTCAAGTGACTGGGACAAATTCTAAACCTAGTTGGAAATCTGTGTCTGGATTTGACGCAGTCTCAAACGGTTTGCAAAGTCCATTTTTTCAACAAAATTTCGGATTGGGACCAGATGGAAATGCTAGAAATGTTGACATTTCGGATGGAATCCATACCAATACGCATGCAGTTGGTGCATACTTAGAATTTGATCTTGCTAATGATTGGACTATTTCCAATAACTCTAGAATGGCATTTAATAGCGGTCGATTCGTAGCTCCGTTTACCGCTCAAGTTGGAACGACAGCAAGTATTGTAGAGCCCATTTTGATTGCTAATGGAGACACTACTGCTACAGGTGCGGCATTACCATATACGCTTAATAGAGTGACAAATGGCACAGCATATAACGATACACCGAATGGACTCATTCAGCGAATCCACCTATTTGATGTGGAGCTTGAGAATTTCAACAATTTTATGAGTGACACACAATTGAAGAAATCGTTTGACAATCTGGGAGTAACTGTTGGATTGTTTAAAGCATATCAGAACATCGAGAAATCATGGTTGTGGAATACCTATTTAATGGAGGTTAGTGAAGATGCACACTTGGTTAATATCAATTCAAACGGAGCTGATGTTACCGATAATGGTCTCTTAAACTATGGAGTTCCATTTTGGGACAACTGCTGTACTGGTAAATACAATACCAATTACGATGTTACCGCTCCTTATTTGAGCGCATCACTTGAAGTTTTCGAAAACCTGAATATTGATGCAAGCATTCGATACGATAAAGTAAGAGTAGCTGGTTTGGTTGCTCCTAGTCAACAAGTTGCAAACTTTGACATTAATGGTAATAGCGAGGTAGATGCGCCAGAAAAAAGTGTTTCACGAATAGACAATGCAAATGCAAAAATTGTAAACTATAAATACGATTACATAAGTTATTCACTAGGTGGTAACTATAAACTTACAGACGATAACGCAGTTTTTGGAAGATTTAGCCAAGGATATGTTGGTAATGGAGAACGAGCAACTTGGCATCAGGATGGACCTTATCTGGAAAATAAAGCCCCTAAGAACTCACTCTTACAAGCTGAGGTAGGATATAAGAAGAGATTTAAGAACGGAGGTCTTTTTGTGACTGGTTTCTATGCCAAGACAAAGGAAGAAGCAGGCGTGGAAGCTACTACTCAGCGTGTTTTGAGCAATGATTACAGGTCAATGGGTATAGAAGTTGAGGGTAATTTTAGATTCAAAGCACTCGATTTTAGAAGTGCTATAACGTATGTTGATGCTAAGATCGTGGATAATGATGAAAAAACAAACATTGGGAAAACACCAAGAAGGCAACCCGCTTTACAATACAATTTGCTTCCATCATACAATTTTTCTGGTGGACATTCAATTGGTGTTAGCTTAATAGGTCAAACCAAAGCGTATGCTCAGGACAACAATGAACTGATTATGCCAGGTTATATGATCGTTAATGCTTATGTGGCTGCCCAACTTTCGCAAGGTTTGGTGTTCTCTTTAAATGCCAACAACCTAACCAATACGATTGGTATCACAGAGTCAGAAGAGGGGGCCATAACAGAGAATGCTACCAATTATATTAGAGCAAGATCCATTGCTGGAAGATCAATTGTGGCTAGTCTAAATCTTACTTTCTAATTAATTTCGAATTAAATTAGATTGGTTGTAAATAATGTTAGGGGTGATCTAAGGATCGCCCTTTTCTACTATGGACAATAAGGTTCAATTAATCGCATATACTGACAGGTTTGGTGAAGGAAATATTGCCTCACTTCATGACTTAATTAATAAAGAACTTTCAGATATAGTTAAGGGAATACATCTACTTCCATTTTTCTATCCAATTGATGGTGTAGATGCTGGATATGATCCTCATGATAATAGAGCTGTAGACGCACGCCTAGGTTCCTGGGATGACATTCAAAACTTGTCGAATGATTTTCCAACTGTTGTTGATTTAATCATTAATCATGTTTCGGACAAGTCAAAAGAAT
The DNA here is from genome assembly GCA_964289745.1 of uncultured Ekhidna sp. Lineage (GTDB taxonomy): Bacteria > Bacteroidota > Bacteroidia > Cytophagales > Cyclobacteriaceae > Ekhidna. Next base: position 2,019,464 of record CAXYMM010000001.1, on the reverse strand, counting down.
TTCAAGATGTTCTAGAGAAAGGGAGTAAGTCTGAATACTTTGAACTCTTCCTTACAAAGGAAAAGGTTTTTGGAGGCCAACCTAATGAAGGAGATATAGCTAAAATTTATAGGCCTAGACCTAATCGACCTTTCTCACTCAAAAGATTAGAAAGTGGGGAGCATATAGAGTTCTGGACCACTTTCAGCCACAAACAGATTGACATTGATGTTTATTCCAAACAAGCCCAAGAATATGTCAATTCAGTTTTAGAGGTATTTGCAGAAAATGGCATCAAATCCATCAGGCTTGATGCCGTTGGTTACGCAATAAAAAAGGCAGGCACTTCATGTTTCATGATACCTGAAACATACAGTTTCATCGAGAAGGTTGTAGAAAAAGCTCATAAGTATGGCATTGAGGTTTTGGTTGAGATTCATGCACACTATGAAGAACAAATCAGAATAGCCAAATACGCCGATTATGTATATGATTTTGCATTACCACCACTTGTTTTACACAGTATCATTTCAAAAAACTTTGATCGCTTAAAACATTGGTGGTCTATTAGTCCCAGAAATTGTGTTACGGTGCTGGATACGCATGATGGAATAGGGGTAATGGACGTGGCTTGCAATGGGAATAAAGAGGGCTTACTGAGTAACGAAGAACTGGATAAGCTGGTAGAAACTATTCATGAAAACTCAAAAGGACAAAGCCAAAAAGCAACTGGAGCTGCAGCCTCCAACCTGGATCTTTATCAAGTAAACTGTACGTATTATGATGCTTTGGCAAGAGATGATAGAAAATACCTTATGGCACGCGCCATTCAATTATTCAGTCCCGGTGTTCCTCAGATCTATTACGTGGGCTTGTTAGCTGGTACTAATGATACGGAACTGCTATCGAATACGAATGTAGGAAGAAATATTAACAGGACCTATTACAGTTCAAATGAAATAAGGGAAAGGTTGGGACGTCCCGTTGTAAAAGCTTTATGTAAATTGATAAAATTCCGGAATGAGCATGCGTCATTTCAAGGAGATTTTCAATTGGAAGAAAGTGATTCGGAAGTACTGCATGTATCGTGGAGGAATGGCAAATTCATATCTGAATTAAAAGTGGATCTACACAATGGAATTTTTTCCATCTCATATGAAGATGGGACTAATACCAAATTTTTGAATTTTCAAGAAATAAAAGCTAAGAGTGATGTTTAAGAAACCAAGACTTAATTTCTGGCAAATCTGGAACATGAACGTAGGATTTTTCGGCATCCAATTCAGTTTTGGTCTCCAGCAAACGGCCGTGAATCCAATCTTCTCCTTTTTAGGTGCAGATCATGCTGATTTACCGCTACTAAATCTTGCCGGACCTGTAACAGGTCTGATTATTCAACCAATCATTGGTGCAATTTCTGATAAGACCTGGATACCTGGCTGGGGTAGGAGAAAGCCGTTCTTCATGATAGGAGCCATTTTGGCCAGCCTATGTCTTTTTGCATTTCCATATAGTTCTGAATTATGGTTTGCTGTTGGGCTGCTGTGGATTCTTGATGTGGGCAATAATACCGCAATGGAACCCTACCGTGCGTTTGTTGGTGATAAATTGGCGGATGACCAGCTGACCTATGGTTTTCAGATGCAAAGCCTATTTGTTGGGGCTGGGATTACACTAGCCAATTTCTCCATCTTTATGTTCCAAGATTGGTTTAGTGATCCAGGCGTGAGTTCAAGTATTTGCGACCCCACTGGCGATACCGATTCATATATTCCTACCTGGGTATATTATTCATTTTTTCTAGGTGCTATCGCCTCCATTGTTACAACAGTATGGACGGTGGTAACCACCCCAGCCATTCCTCCATCTGAGAAGCAATTAGCTGAATTAAAGGAGTTTAATAGCAAGCCATTTGAAGCTAGAATTTCTGAGCCATTTAAAGAAATTGTGGGTGCAATTGGTGAGATGCCAAAATTACTCAAAGATCTTTCACTCGTGTATTTGTTCCAGTGGTATGCACTTTTTATTTATTGGCAATTTATAACACCTATGTTGAGAAGTAGCATGTTTGGAATCAGCAATGAAGATCTATCGAAACTTGAAGGAATTAAAGAAACCTGTATGGCAGGTGGTGATATTATTCCAGCTAACCTTGAATTTGCAGAGCGTATACAAAGCATGTCAGAACAGGCATTAGCTCAAACAGGCCTGATGAATGGAACCTACAATTTTGTGACGATGATGGTAGCCTTGGCACTTGTGCCGATTGCAGCAAAAGTAGGGAACAAAATAGTTTACGTTACCAGTCTTTTCCTGACAGGTATTGCCATGTTTATGTTGCCATTTATTCAAGATCAATGGTTGTTACTTATTCCAATGATTCTATTTGGTATCGGATGGGCGACTATGATGGGAGTTCCATACTCCATGGTTTCTAAAGTGATACCTCAGGAAAGGAGAGGAGTATATATGGGCATTGTCAATATGATGATCGTAGTCCCAATGTTCATTCAAACCCTTTCATTTGGGTCCATTGTAAAATACTTGCTAAATGACAATCCGATCAATGCTATTCTTTTTGCAGGAACGGCATTTTTAATTGCAGGGTTATTGGCTCTCAGACTCAAAGGAGCTAACCAATTTTTATGAAAAGAATAGTTTACTCTTTTGTGATATTTCTGATATTAGGATTTACTCAAATGCAGTCTGATAAGATGGTAATTTATGGGAGCGACTCTTGTAATCATTGTATTAATCTTAATAAAGTCTTAAATAGTGCTAAAATCGAATACACCTTCTGTGATGCGAAGTCGAATAAAGAGCGGAAAAAGGAGATGATTCATATCTTAAACAAGCATCGCAGTGATGGATATGTAACATTCCCACTAGTTAAAATCAATGGTAAAAAATTGATCAACGAAGCCGCATTGCGAACCATCACAAAGGCACTAAAAAAAGAATAGAAATGAAAATTCTGGTGTTTGGTGAAATATTGTGGGATATTATTGAAGAGAATGAACATCTGGGAGGCGCACCTCTAAACTTTGCAGCCCATATTTCTCAATTAGGTTATAAGCCTTCTATTATTTCCTCAGTTGGAAGAGATAGGCGTGGGACTAAAGCATTGCAAGAACTATCAAAACTGAACGTGGATACTCGCTTTGTTCAAGTTTTAGAAAAAGCCCCAACGGGTACAGTTCAGGTTAAATTGGACGAGGGGCAACCTCAATATGAAATCACAGAAAATGTTGCGTACGATTATATTGGCTATAATCCTATCGAAACTTCCTTATTGATCGATTATGAGGTCTTTTATTTTGGGACATTGGCTCAAAGAAATCAAGAAAGCCGTAAAACACTGTCGCTGATACTATCTAATACTTCTTTCAAGCATATCTTTTGTGATTTAAATCTTCGGAAAGGGTGTTACTCTCCAGAAACAATCACGTCATCTATCGAACACTGTACCATCCTAAAGCTGAATGATGAAGAGGTGAAGGTGGTTTCAAGTCTGGTCTTTGATAGTGAGTCAGATGACCTGACTGAATTTGGTGATTTGATGAAAAACCGATTTTCGAATATTAGCATAATGATCGTCACGCTTGGAAAGGAAGGTTGTCAAATCTTCTCAAAGAATGTTGAGCTACACATTCCGGCTGAGCCTTGTCAGGTGAAGGATACCATTGGAGCTGGGGATGCGTTCTCTGCGGCTTTTGTGAGTGAGTATTTAAAGCATCGGGATCTAACGCTCGCAGGACAAAAAGCGAACAAGGTTGCTGCTTATGTGGCATCTTCAAAAGGTGCAATACCTCAATTACCAGGTGAATTTTTGCAATAATTTGAATAATGAACGCCTGACTAAGAGCAGTGGTTCGTTCTAGGTTGAGCTTAAGAATGAATGTATATCGTATTCGATATGGACTGAAAATCATATCCTCACCACCGCTATAACAGACCTCTTTATCGTTTACACAGACCATTACCTAACCCCTGCACTGAATACCCGAAACAGATCGCTGGTGGTAAAGCTGAGTTATTGGCTTAACCTCTAGGTTGTATGACCGCCACCCTTTTTTTGTACGCTCCAAGCGGGGTCGCTGCGCTGTTTTGAGAAAAATAGATAGCCTAAACCCCGTTTTAAGGGGGTTTAAGCGGTGATGTATTTTTTTAATTGCTACACGCTTCGGTTTGAAAGGTTACTTTGTCTTTATCGTATTTCCCCTCCCACGCTGATGGGATATTTGTGTCATCATCCACTTGCACACAGGTTAGAGCAGGGTTATCTGATAAGTTCAAATTAGAAAGTTTATCGTTATTCCCATTCGCTAGATTCACCTTTGTTAATGCATTTTGATTTGAGTTAAAAATATAAAGCTCTGTGAGTTTAGAAACATCCAGCACTGTTAAATTATTGGTACTTACACTAAGAACTTCAAGCGCTGTGTTGTTAGAAACATTGAGTGCAGTTAAATTGTTAGCACTTACATTCAGATCAAGAAGTGCGGTGTTGTTGGAAACATCTAGTGCTGTTAAATTGTTAGCACTTACTTTCAGATCAAGAAGTGCGGTGTTGTTGGAAACATCTAGTGCTGTTAATTGATTGTCAAATAACCAAAGTAGAGTAAGTGCTGTATTTTGAGAAATATCGATTTCGGTTAAAGTATTTCCATTTAATTTAAGCCAAGTAAGTGCTTTATTGTTAGAAACATCTATTTTGGTTAAATCATTAATTTGGAGATTAAGCCTAGTAATATTCGTAAAATATTCAATTCCAGTAGCGTCTGTAATGCCTTTACTAAACCCTTGAATATTTTTATATGCTTGGGCTTCCGCTACGGAAATTTCTTGGTCTCCATCGGTGTTGAGGGCTGTATTCTTTACTAAAAAGGATTTGAAAACTGAATCGGGGATGTAAATTCCCGCACCGTCCGTTATGGAAATCGTAAACGCTGCCGTAGCCGTTGCGCTCCCTGCTGTCGCCTGTATTTCGCCGGTAAGTTCTGTGTTGGTTGCATAGTCAACTGCACTTGTATCGGCCAGCATCATTTTATTTCCGTCTAAAGCAAGGACACCCGCTGGATTTTGGCTCGTAATCGAATAAACGGGTGTTTCCTCCGCATTGGCTACGGTCGCCGCTAGCTTCCAAATAACCACGCCGCTAGGGCTGTTTTTTGGTAGCACTAATTGGGACAGATCCGCTATGGCTATGGAGATTACACCCTCAATGGTCACCGTTGCGGTTTTATCCGCCGATCCGCCTGCATTCGTGGCGGTGAGTTTTACCGTATAGGTGCCGTCTTTCGTGTAGGTATGGGTGGGGTTTTCGTCGGTGGCTTTGGTTCCATCGCCGAAGTCCCAAGCGTAGCCAGTGGCATTTTTAGACGTGTTTTTAAAGGTTACCGCCCCTGCTGAGCCTTGGGTAAAGGTAAAGTCGGCAACTACTTGGGTGTCGATCGGGTCGACCTTATCATCGTCCTTCTTGCAACTCAATAGAATTGCGGCGGTGCATAGGGTAGCGAGGAGAAAGGTTTTGAATTTGATTTGATTTGATTTGATTTGATTTGATTTGATTTGATTTGATTTGATTTGATTTGATTTGATTTGATTTGATTTGATTTGATTTGATTTGATTTGATTTGATTTGATTTGATTTGATTTGATTTGATTTGATTATCAAACAATTCAAAATTTTTCATTTTGCTTTCTGCTTGGTTAAAATTTTTCATCTCGGTTTTCATTTTAATAAAATTTTTCATTTTGCTTCTCTTTTAAGACTAAAACACAAGGATAAAGGTACTGGATCACATTTCCAAATAAACCTGAAATAAAATGTTTTTTTTTGATAGTGTAGGTTTAAAAAACGCTAAATCATTTTAATCCGTGGTGCATGGGCTTGATGAATCAGTTTAGTTTATTGATGCCTTAATTTATTGATCATCAAGCGATTGCTAAATATTTTCTATATAAAAATGACCACTAAACGCCCCGTATTTTTTTGAGCTGAGTAATTTTAATCAAAAAGCTAAAAATCACATCCTCATCATCGTGGGGTTTAGGTGTGTAAACAGAATTACGTTTTTGTTTTCACGCAGAAAGAAATTCAATTCTGTTATATAACGTCATTGTGTTATGTTACTTAGCTTCGGTTGAATGGGCTGGCTAACCGTTTTCTTAAGGGAAGGAAATTATACACGCAGGAGGGAGGGTTCTGGAACACTTTTTTGTCACTCGTCACGAGGCGGACGGCTAGTCAGAGGATTACCATGCCGCAGCGAGGGATGTTGGTATTAGGTCAGGAGAGTGGAAAATGGGTGTAACCTTCATTGCATTCCCTTAAAAAGTTACTTATGTTTGAAAAACAGATTATAATCTAAAAAACGATCGGTAACATGACTTCACTTAATCTATTTAATAAGACCCTTAATGAATTGAGAAATTCTTTTCATAAATATGGCAAATTAAGTGACGCAAATTCGAAGCTCGATGAAATATCAAAATTGATCGCATTAGAATTATATGAAATCAAGGTATCAAACGGTAATAGTTCTATTCCGATTATCTTAAAAGAGTATAAGGAAAACGGTTATAATATTGTCCAGAAATTACAATCTACGTTTCAAAAGGCTGCTAGCGATAAAATGTTTGTGACTTCAAATGGCACGCCAATTTTTGGACAAAATCCGAAGCTTGAAATTGATGAAGATGATAATGAGTTTGCTGCTTCAATTGTTGAACTCGTTCATAAATCAATAAAGCAAATTAAAGATCAGAATGAGCGTTTTGATCTTATTAATGAGTCCTTCGGCCATTTTGTGAGAGACAACTTCAGGAACAATATTGAAGATGCTCAATATATGACCCCACAGGAAGTTGTTGATTTAATGGTATCTATATCAATTGATAGGATAGAGAAAGGATTGCTCAGTATAAGTAATGATATTACTGTTTCTGACCCTTGCTGTGGGGTGGGTTCATTTATGACATCTTTTTATCAGACCTATTCAAATAGGACAGATTCAAAAAAGAAAACAATTATTAAGATTGTCGCACAAGACAAAGTTCAAAGAATGGTGAGGCTAGCTAGATTGAATTTTAATTTATTTGAAGCCGCCAATTTTGACATTAGTTCTGGCAACTCATTAATTGGGGTTTCGAACTTGGACAATTATCAAGACTCTGTGGATCTTATCCTTACAAATCCACCATTTGGCGCCTTCTTTTCCAAGAAAGAACTTGATGAAGAGACTGAACTTAAATATCCGTTATTGAGTGACTTGTTTGGAAATAATGCAAAAATAAGTTCTGAAGTATTATTTGTTGATAGGTGTTTGAGTTTACTAAAAGAGGGAGGCGAATTGTTAGCAGTTGTGCCTGATAGTGTCATTTCTTCTAAGGGAGTTTCTGAGACATTAAGGTATAGAATTCTTATGCATGAAGGGGTTGAGTTAGTCTCGATTATTGAGCTCCCAACTGTAGCATTTGCCCAAGCAGGGACAAGAACCAAGACCAGTATTTTACACCTCAAGAAGGTTGCTAATGCGGCTCAAAAACCAGTTTTCATTGCTAAGAGTCAGGATTTAGGTTTTGATGTAAGTACTCGAAAGGGAGCAACTATTAAAATAATGAAAGGGGAGAACGACCTTACAAAAATTCTAGATTCTTACAAGAAGTCATTGAAGAGAAAGTCGGTTGAGAATAGAGTCCAAGTTGTTTCAGAAAACCCGTCAGCAGTGACAGTACCGTATTCAAATTTTCAATCGAATCCATGGACTCCTAGTCATTATGACTCAACAATGTTTAAAGAACTTGACAAACTAACAAATAAGTCAGGGGTTGAATTGGTGCTGCTAAAGGACATTGCAAAATTCATAACCAAGGACAGAAAAAGAGAAAAAAGACACGAGGATTCATTCTGCATAAGCATTTTACACATAGTGAATAGTGATATTATTGACTACCGGAGTTTACTCGATTATACTCCTAAGTATCCAGGAATTGTTTGTAGGAGTGGAGATCTTTTATTTTCCAAAATCAATCCGAGAATACCAAGATCAATGGTTGTCCCGGAGTTAGACATTAACCTCACATGTTCAAGTGAATTTGAAATTCTCCAGTCTACAAGCGAATTCACAAATTCTGAATTAAGGGCGCTATTAATGCTACCCTCTGTTCAGCTTCAAATAAACCAGCTAACATCTGGAACGTCATCCTCGCACAATCGAATTAAATCTCAAGAGTTAAGTAAGGTGTTAATTCCAATTCCAAAGTCTAGGTCAGTGAAATTCAAGACATTTAAGGCTCTCATAGAAAAGGAGGCAAAGGATCACGAATTAATCAACAAATTGGCTATTGATAGATACTTTACCGACAAGGAACTGCAATTATTAATAGCATAAATCTCAGTTAATTCAGAATATCGCTAGTTTTGAACATAATGGAACTAAGCGACCTAAATAAGAGTAATAAAGAAATTCTTGCAAAGAAATTTGTTGAGGAAGTAATTCTTCCTCAATGGACTCAATTAAGCGCTTGGAACAAACTGACAAATCAAACTTCCCAACTTGATTTTGGTTATTTATCGCAGCATTTGGTTTCTATAATATCCGGAATTGCAGGGAACGATAACCGTGGAAAAGGGGATGATCTAGCAGATGGTTCTGAAGTTAAATCGGCAAGTTGTATTGATGCAGTTGACACACCGAGATGGAATAATGTTAATTGTGGAGCAAAGCTATCGGCAGACATTAACTCAAAATTTGCTTCAATGCCTTACTTATTTTTCGTTTTGCTTGACACAACAGAAAAAGGTAGAGACATTCTCAGATGTCGAATATGGTGTGTTAGACCTTCTGAAGATGAAGAATTTATGAAAGTTATGATTGGTTGGGCTGAGGAAAATGACAATAAACAGGCAGAAGGAAAGAGCTTTAAAACAAATTTGCAATTACATCCTCCAAGATGGGAAAAAGGTGATGAAAATATTACTACAAATACAATGGGAAATCTAAAATTGCCATTGGTTTACGAATCAGTTCAGTTAGACATACCTGGAATCCTAGTAATGCAAACAAACTTCTTCGATGAATCAATTCTTGATTTAGGTCTTTCTGAGGCTGTAGCAAGATAATAATTATGTTAAGTATAATCTCATTTAAATGGTCTGACAAGACAAGAAAATAATTTAGTAATATTTAAAATACAGTATATCATGATAATAGAAGCAATCAAACCCGGACCTAAGCCAAAAAAGAGTGATGGTACACTTGATAAAAGAAGAAGAGATAATAAAGATACGCCAGGTAACAAGCCTTCATTAAAACCAAGCAAATCGACTAAGAAGAAATAACTAAGTCTAGGCGGGCTGGTTGCCAAAACACCGGGCCATGCGCTGGTCTTGTGAGATGACTTGGGTCTATTCTAATTCTACACTTTGCCTGAAAATCTCTTGTATTCGGGCTGGTGATCAGGTCTTAGCCTGAAAGCGGGTGGGAAACTATTAATAGCCGTTCGGAGACAAGCATCAATAAATTCTATTTTGTTATATAATTTATATTATGTTAAGTATAAATGCAAAGAGCGTACAATTTCATTTGCACCTTTATCTTTGTAACGTAAACTTGCTATAATTTTTAATTCCTCCTCCAATAGCATTCTATGGTAGTAGAATCCAACAACTTTCGGTTAAAGTTAGAAGAAATTACAAAAGAGAAAATTGCTACATGTGCAAAGCACAAAACAGAGCAAAAGGCATTAGAATTAGCACTAAAATGGAAGGAAAATACACCCTATTTTACGTTCCATTCTTCTGGTTCTACTGGTTCACCTAGAACCATTGAAATATCGCGAAAAAAAATCATTTTAAGTACTATAGCAACTTTTGAATACATTGATCCGATCGGTTCACTCCAAACAAGCCTGCTGTGTATCTCTCCTGAGTTTATAGGTGGAGCTATGGTCGTATTTCGTGCTTTGATTAAAGGGCTTGATCTCTATATAAGTGAGCCCTCTTCAAAAATAGCGGAGGGCTTACCCAGACCCAGCCAAAAGCAGTTCGATTTGGTATCAATGGTTCCGCTTCAGTTTGAAATGTTGAGCCGACAGGAGCTTACAAGATTTAAGATAGTATTGGTGGGTGGTGCTCCTCTAAATTCTGGATTGAGAATTATACCGAAAAATACCCGTATATTTTCTACATACGGCATGACAGAAACCATTTCACATGTGGCACTTAGAGAGGTTCACGAAAGTCGTTTTAGAACGGTTGGGGATACCGTTGTAGATTTGGATAGCAATAACCGACTAAAGTTTAAAGGAACAATAACTGATCATAAATGGTTAAAAACCAATGATTTAGGAGAAGTTATTTCAAGTAAAATGTTCAAATGGATAGGTCGGCATGATTTCATCATTAATTCAGGAGGCGTAAAAGTTAATCCCGAAGATGTAGAATCTAAACTCCAGCAATCTTTAAAAGGTCAATATATAATTAGTGCTAGACAAGATAGTAAATTGGGCGAGCGTTTGGTGTTGGTAATAGAGGGAGAAAAAGAAATGGAAAAAATAGACTTTGGCATGTTGGATAAATATGAAACACCTAAAGAAGTGCTGTATGTTGAGACACTTCCCAGAACAGCTTCCGGAAAAATAGATCGAATTCAAGTTAAAAAACTACTGTTTGATGAAAATTGACCTCTCCTATCAAACGCAAGCGTTGCCTGCTCCGTTTGCGTTTGCGACAACTATTACCTTAGAAGATATCTCCAATGAAGTTAATGTACATTTTGAGATGGAGTATTTAGGCAGAGGAGAGTTAAGCATCGAGGAGGTTTTGTCTGAAGGGTATAGCGAAAATGATGATTATCAATGGAGCGGTAAGTTGGGTAACAATTGGTGCGATGTTATGGCTGAGATTGATAGCCTATCCTATAAGGCAGCACCTTCAGCTAACTCCTACCTACACGTTTTAGTTAACGAACAAGAAAAAGGGTTTCCTACTCAAGATCAGGAACTTTTAATTCAAGAATTAATTCAGGCCGTTTTCGAAGCAAGTAATAAAGAGGCACCGTTACGCATAGAGCTAATAAATGAAACGAACGAATGTTTAGCTCTCGCTTGGATCTTTGCATCAAGAACGTTCTCTATAAATAACCAAGAGTTTGATTGGACTAAAGGAAAATTGATTATGAATAGCCTATTTTCCTTGGATATGGAAAATTCCCTATCGTTGAAAAAACCACAGCCCTTAACCGCTAGGTTTGTAGGTACTAGTGAATGGATAAAACTTCAGAAAAGTGAGGCAACACAAATATTTCAATTTTTTTAACTATTTATTACCTTTCGAAATCACTAAGAACCTATTCACAACCCACAACTTGATACTATGAAAAACTTAGAATACATTGGAAAGCTCATGTTTGCAGGACCGATAGCGATGTTTGGCATTTTTCATTTTATGCCCAATAACGGTATGGTCGGAGTAGTACCTGATTTTTTACCAGCTCCTATCTTTTTTGTTTACGCAACAGGAGTTGCGCTCATCCTTGCAGCCATTGCAATTGTAATAGGAAACAAGGCAAAGTTGGCCACTCAACTTTTAGGACTCATGTTATCGTTTTTTGCTCTTTTAGTGCATTTAGAGGGTTTTATGGTACAAGATCCTATTTCTTCAGCTATGTTTTTAAAGGATATTGCGTTGGCGGGTGGAGCTTGGTTTATGAGTGCGCACCTTGCAAATTGAATTAATTATAGCCTTTTACTAGAAAAGGCTATAGTTTCCACCTTTTCTAAAATGAATCGTTTCCAAGTTTGGAAATGCGTTCAATTTAAAGTACTTGCGATGACTTACTTCAAATAATTGTTTGATCATATCTGAAACGGGTCCATCTCCTTTCATTCGCTTCCCAAATCTAGAATCTCCTACCCGTCCGTCATGAATTGACTGTATTAAATGCATAACCTTTTTTACCCGATCAGGAAAGTTTTTGTTCAACCAGTCTTTAAAAATTATCGGGATTTGACCGTTGAGCCTAACCACCGTGTAGCTAGCATACTGAGCACCCGAATTAGCTGCTGATCTTAACACATCGGGTATTTCATGATGATTGAGACCAGGAATTATCGGGGCGTTCATAATTCCTACAGGGATATTTTTGGAAGCAAGAAGCTCAATTGCTTGCAATTTTTTGTGTGTGGTGGCAGTTCTTGGTTCTAATCGTTGCCTTAGTGTCTCATCAAGACTCGTTATAGAGAAGAGAACGGTTATTAGGTTGTTGGCGGCAAGTTTCTCTAAAATAGCTATATCTCTGGTAATCAGCGCATTTTTTGTTATAATTCCAACTGGATGCTTATATTTTTCAAATACTTCCAAAAGTTGTTTGGTCAGCTTATATTTCTTCTCAAGAGGCTGGTAACAATCCGTATTCCCACTCAGCATAATCACTTTTGGTTTGTAGCTTGGTTTTAAAAATTCTTGTTCTAACAATTTAGGAGCTTCTCTTTTCACGATAATCTTACTCTCAAAATCCAGCCCCGAACTAAAGCCCCAGTATTCATGCGAACTACGAGCATAGCAGTAGATACACCCATGTTCACATCCTTGGTACGGATTTATGCTTGAAGTAAAAGAAAGATCAGGGCTAGCATTTGTCGAAATGATGCTTTTGGAGCTGTCATAAAAAACTCTTGTTTTCGGCTTATGATCAAGCAATTGTTCATCTTGCCCATCAGAATCGTCCGCCACAATCCTTTGTTCAATAAATTTGTTCGGCACATTAATTTGAGCTCCTCTTCCTTTTAAATATTCCATATTTAAAATTACTAAAAATATTAGTAATTAGTATTTAGAAAAAAGGAATGCAGTAGTAAAACCTACAATTGCACCCATTAAATGAGATTCCCAGCTGATTTGGGTCTCGAAGAAAAGAAGGTTTTGAGCAAGCCCACCGTAGAATAATAGTGTGATTATGCTGATTAGTACTGACTTAAAATTTCGGTTAAAAAGCCCATAAAACACTAGGAAAGAGGCTAGACCATAAACCAAGCCAGAAGCTCCAATATGATAGTATGGTCTTGCAAAGAACCAAACCAATGAATTCGTAAAGAAATAAACAAACATAAACACGCGCGGGGCGTGTGCTGGAAAGAAAAAGAACAGCGATCCACCCAGAATAAGAAGAGGAATCGTATTGGAAATCAGGTGACTATAACTCCCATGAATAAGCGGAGCCGTAACAATGCCAACTAAACCCAAAATACTTCGTGGGAAAATACCCAACGTGCCAAAATCCATATGAAATATATGCTCCAGAAAAAAGACTAGCCACATAAAAAAACAAAGCCTAATTGGAGATAACATTCCTGACTTGTTCATGACACGTTGCAAAAAAGCCTAACTCGATACCTCAAGTTAGGGTGAAATGCATTATTCTTTTAATTGATTTTATGCGGGATCGTTAATCATCCTTAGCTCCAACAGTTTCGCTTCCTCATAACTTACTGAAAGATAGCCCAGCACCCCACCCGATGCTTCTGCGATACGTTTAGCCAGGTCTTTCAGGCTAGCATATAGTTTAATACTGAAGTTCTTATCTGTTTTTGGAAGAATAAAGTTAAGTTTTCTTAGTTCGATAGATACCACCTGAGTACGCTCTTCCGTGCCAGAAGGCAATGCATCTATTAGTTTATAAAAATTATCTTCAAAGCACTCCCCTACCAATTTGTAGTACTCAGCCAACTGCTCTCGGGCTCTGCTCTGCTTATTCTTGGCTACTTCAATAGCTCGAGTTTTTTCTGCTTTGTCTATATTACCATCGGCACCAGCAATTAGGATGGCAACGTATACGGGGGCTTTTAAAAGTACATCTATTTCGTCTTCTCTTAATGGTTCAAATTCAGAAATCATGTTTCTTCTTTCTCAAAAGTTGAGACGAAAATACTAAATAAATTAATCTTTATATAGTTGTGGAGACTGGTGATAGTATTATTTGGATTGACGGGATTCTGTACAATTTAAAACGCAAGTAACATATGATTAAAACTGGATTCAGCTATTTAGAAGTTTTGAGTGATGATGGGAATAAGGGAGAATAACTGAACACTTTCAAAAGCAATCATAAGGAGCTTATCAAAAAGCTGCAGGATGATCCGAAAAGGAACGATTTCATAAACTTAGGTAAAACAGCTCATCAGCTGAAACCGACAGTAAAAGTGATTCAAATTCCCTATGGTGATATTTTGGAGACCCTACTAGTTTTCTAAAAAATTAAAGTAAAGGTTGGATAAGTCATTCCACTAGTTGAATACCGAGCGTATTTAGCTCTTTGTTGATGTCTGGTAAACTATTGCCAAGCAAATTATCAAGGTCTTCAAGCTCATTGTCAAGTTCTTTAAAAATTTCATCTCTAAAGGCTATCGCCTGATCGGTTGGTGGAAAATCTCCTCGCTGTTGGTCTGCCATCAGAAAAGCAATACGGTTGTTTATTCTTATACCAAAGTTGAGCGGGTCTTGTCGGCTTTGGTTTTTAGTCATGTGAATATTGTTTTCAATGATTTTCATCTGCTCATCAAGCGAATCTACCAGTGCTAAAACAGCATCGCCAGACCCTTCATCTACTTTTTGTTTTACAAAATTTAGGTTATCTCTGGTCTTTCGAATTTTAATAATGGCTTGGTGTGCCTCAGACACCTTATCTCTCACACCAATCAAATAATCAAATTGTTTTTGATAGTCCTCGGGTGTATTTGGCAACCGTGGATCTTTTATAATGTTGAAGGTCTGCTCTACGTATTTATCATTTACAGAGAGTGAGACCTTGTAAGTACCTGGTACTACTTTTGGTCCCTTATTTGGTGAGCTGTATAAAATAAGTCCACTAAACTCCTCGAAGCCAGGGTATCGCATATCCCAAATGAATGTATTGCCACCCTCCTTGGGTTTCAATTTTATCTTTTTATCCGTAGAGGTATTGCTGAACGTCTGAATGGTATCTCCGTTCATCTCCAAAATGTGAAGCGAAACCTCATCTTTCTCTTCAAGGTTTTTTAAGTAATAGTTGAATATCACGCCATTAGGATGATTATCGCCCACAGATTTTGGTTTGGACCAACTTCTACTGGTGTGCATCCTATAACTATCCTTGGGCTGATATAAATAGATGTCTGCATTAACTATTCGATCTGATAGCTGATGCAAAGGTGTGAGATCATCAATTAGCCAAAAACCTCTGCCATGTGTAGCTGCAATGAGGTTATTTTCTTTAACAGCTAAATCTCTAATGCTTACGATGGGAAGATTCAATTGAAATGGTTTCCATGAAGCCCCTGCATCAAAAGATATATACATGCCCCACTCCGTGCCAGCATAGAGAAGATTAGGTCGGCTTAAATCCGCTCGAATAGTGCGTGTGTAATCCGTAGATTTAATTCCATTGGTGATCAACTCCCATGAAGCTCCATAGTCGCCTGTTTTGTACAGGTAAGGGGTGTAGTCTCCAAATTTATACGAGGTGGCTGCGATATAAGCCGCTCCTCTTTTATGAGGATCTACATCAATGCAATTGATCATATTTTGCTTTGGAGACATGGGTGGCGTAACGTTATTCCACGTTTTGCCTCCATCTCGTGTAATATGAACTAAACCATCATCACTACCTATCCAAATGACTCCTTCTTCTAGTACTGATTCTTCTCCAGCGAAAATATTGCCATAAAATTCCACCCCGGTATTATCTTGTGTAATGGGGCCACCTGAAGAAAGTAAGGTTTCCGGCTCAGCGCGTGTCAAATCAGGGGAAATAACTTCCCAAGATTGTCCCTCGTTGGTAGTTACATGTAAAAAATTAGAGCCTGCATACAACTTATTTGGATGGTGAGGGCTAAAGAAAATCGGATAGTTCCAGTTAAATCGGTACTTCATCACCTCTACGCCAGAGCCTGCCGGATTGTCTGGCCATACATTGGTGGAGCGTACCTGACCCGTGGAATGATCCATTCGCATCATATAGCCTTTATAAGTGCCCCCATATACAATATCGGGATTCTTAGGGTCTGGAGCCAAATGAGCACTCTCGCCCCCTGCCGAAGGCTCCCAATGACGAGAGGTGATATGAGCCGCTGCAGTTCTATGTTCGATTCGAATAGAGGTATTGTCTTGCTGTGCACCATAAATTCGGTAGGGGAATGCATCATCGGTGGCAACTCGATAAAACTGGGAAGTGGGTTGATTGTGGTAAGTCGTCCAATTTTCGCCTCCATCGTTTGAAACCTGTGCTCCACCATCATCTGCTATAACCATTCGCTGATTGTTAAGGGGGTCAATCCATAAGTCGTGGTGATCACCGTGAGGTGCATCCCTCAATTCAAAGGTTTTTCCACCATCTTTGGAGACCCCATAGCTTACGTTCATCACGTAAACGATATCTTCATTTTGCGTATCGGCAGTAATTCTGCTGTAGTACCACGCACGTTGACGAAGTGCTCGATCTGAATTGACTTTCTTCCAAGTTTTAGCACCATCATCAGACCGATAAACACCTCCTTCTTCCGCTTCGATGATCGTCCATATTCTTTTAGAATTAACAGGGGAGACTGCAATCCCCACGATTCCCCATGTTCCGCTAGGCAATCCTTTATTCTTTGTAATTTCCGTCCAGCTGTCTCCTCCGTCCTTACTCATAAACAGCTTACTATCAGGACCTCCACTATCCATTCGGTAACCGTTTCTTTTCATTTGCCAGGTAGCAGCATAGATAATTCGGGGATTATTAGGGTCTAAAATGAGATCGCCTCCTCCTGCTTTATTACTTACAAATAAAATTTTCTTCCATGTCTTACCACCATCTATAGATCGAAATACACCTCTTTGTGCATTTGGTTTCCATAGGTTTCCAATAGCCGCTACATATACAATATCTGGATTGGTCGGATGAATTCTTACTCGCGCAATATGTTCTGTTTCTTCTAACCCTAAAAATGTCCAAGTTTCACCAGCATCTGTAGAGCGCCACACACCTTTTCCTGAAGAGACATTCCCTCTAAGGGTTTGCTCTCCTTCTCCTACATAAAGCACATTGGGATCAGACTCCGAAACCGCTACTGCGCCAATAGATCCTCCAAAGTAACCATCGGAAATACACACCCATGAATTTCCAGCATCTTTTGTCTTCCATACCCCCCCTCCGGCGGTTCCCATGTAGTACAGATTCTCGTTGCCTACCACCCCGCATACAGTACCTGATCTACCTCCGCGATAAGGTCCTATTGACCTCCATTGAATTCCCTCATAGAGGGTCTCATCGTAACTTAAATAAGATTTTTGCGACTTGGACTTACGACGCTGGGCATCTAAATCATAGGTAATAAAAAGAGCAAGTAAGAGTAGACCGAAATATTTTGTCATAGCATTGTTGTTTTAAAAAACTTGTGAAATATAGAAAATTATTAGGTCGAAGTTGGAATTCTGGAGAGTCTTATTTGTTAGAATTATGTGAACGGTCGGTTAAAATTGAAGTGTTAGATGTATATTTTAATGAATGTTACCTACATAAAGGCTTCGCCCTGAAAAGGTTAAATTTGTTTTGTATTAATCGACACTTATTGCTTACTCCGAGATCTTTCCACCGCTCATTTTAAAACTTGCCAAAAGCTGCTCTGCTCTTTTATCTAGCGATTCGGCGTTCCTCTTTATGGTAGACTGAATTTCAAATACCATTTTTGGAGTAAGGTCTGGCGATGTGCTATGATCGTGTTCATGATGATCGTGATGTTGGTGATCATGCTCGTATCCGGGCACCTCTACTATGCTGGCATTCCAATCTTCAAATGCCTTTTGAAGGGATTTGAGCGAATCAATTAAAGACGAGTCAGTTTCAGTCTGAACCTCTACTGCAATTAAACTGATTTTTTCTTTTGCGGACTTACCTGCTTCCAATGCTTCCTCATGGAGTCTAAAGCTTTCTTCATTGAGATTATTTTCTTGAGATGATATGCAGGCGGTCAATGTGAATAAAATAAATACTTTTTTCATAGATCATCATTGGTTTAAGATGAATACTTTCTTAGGGTTGAATGAGGCGTGCATCAATGATCTGAAATACTAAATGATCGTAATCGTCTATATTTAGTTTAAGACGCCCTTTAACAGCGATCACCTCATCTAACCTAAAGGGTCGCTGAACAGCATTAAATTGGACTTCAGCTACCGATTCTTGACCCACATCACCACCACAGAAAAAGCAAGCGGCATAAGGAAGTTTTGATATTATGATATTGTTTCCTTGAAGATCCAGAGGAAGGTAGTGTCCTGCTAATATTATTTCTTTTCCTTCTAACTCTTTTACCTTTTTATTGAAAATGGGCAATTCAACTTCGAGACCCAGTTCATAATCGAACTGCCATTTAAAGCGTGTTTCTTCAAAAATCTCCCAGCCAGAGGAGGTTTTTTGATTTAAGATTAATAGAATACAGAATAGCAAATGCATGTAACCACTTTTACTTTAGAAACTTGACGTGAGCAAATATATAAGAAGTTGAAGTGCGAGTGAATTAATTAGAAGATGCTTTTAAAAGCTTTTCAATTTGCTCTTTGTTTGAAAGGAAAATATAGCCATATCGTCCTTTGGCATAAATGCCGCTACAAAGTATTTATCTCATCAGTCTGCTTTCTTCCCCACTATACGAAGCAATTAATGGATTTGGTAAATGTTCAGGACGCAAGGAAGTAACAGCACCATTGACTTTGGTTTCATAGCTAACTCCTTTAAATTTCACTTCTACGTTGTAGGTGTCTTTTGTAAATGAAAGTTCGTATTCAAAACTTGGGTTACGTCTATTATTATACAAACCTGCAAAAACACTGCTTATAGCTTCTAAAATAGTACTCTTACCGCTTCCGTTATTCCCAATTAAAACTGTAATGCCTTCTTTGTTAGAAAAGTCTATTTCAAAATCTTCTAAATTCTTAAAACGTGTATTTATTTTTAATTTCTGTAATCTCATTCTGTGATAACGGAATTTTGGAAATCATTGATTGCTTGTTCCGCATTCTGAATTGACAAATCGAGATAGTTGTTTTGATTGCTTTTCATTTCTAAAAGTTCAGATGCTATACTATTTTGAATCTCTATTTTAGGAAGTGGAAAAATAAAGTCTCTCATTTCTTGAGCGTTGACATTTACTTGACCTGCAACTTGTCTACTTACTAAATCAATTTGAGTACGCCCAATAGGCGAATTGAATAAAAAATTCAAGTAATCAGGATTGACTTTTTCAGGATTGACTTTTATTCTGATAAGATAAGAAGCAAAAGTGCACTCACCATTTTCTTTAAAGACTGCTGTTTTGCCTACAAGTTCTTTACTGTTAGTTCTATTGAAGAGAATTTCTCCTTTTTTTAATAAGTATTTCTTCTTTTCATTATCTGACAACTCTATATATTTCAGATTGCCCATATCTACTTCTCCATCCACTATATTATTCATTCGAAGCATTGGCATTCCGACTGGCTTTTTGTGAGCCTTTGAGGATAAACCATATTGAGATTCTAAAATAAAATTTGAAACTTTATGAATTGGATATTTTGAAGAGTCCAATCCTTTTATAGAACTTGAATTAAATAAATAGTCAACAGACCATCTGTCAATTA
This sequence comes from uncultured Ekhidna sp., assembly GCA_964289745.1. Taxonomy (GTDB): domain Bacteria; phylum Bacteroidota; class Bacteroidia; order Cytophagales; family Cyclobacteriaceae; genus Ekhidna. Next base: position 1,999,846 of record CAXYMM010000001.1, on the reverse strand, counting down.
TTGAAAATTTTGAAAATGCCAACCCAGAGTTTTTTTTAGCTCTTGTAATTTTCATTTCCAACTTATTGAGTAAGTGTGAATTTATCAGCTCTTCAATTTCCTTACCCTTAACGGCATTCTCATCTGATTCTTCCATTTTAGAGTAGTACTCGTCTAAAATTTTCTTTTGAATCTCGATTGGTGGCAATGGAATGTCTAAAGATTTTAAAATATCAATGGTTAGATTTTGTCTTACAGAACCAGTTGTGCTTGCATTGATTACTTTATTAAACCTTTCTGTTTTAAAAAGTTTAAAAAGGAAATCAGGCAGCAGCGTTTCTTTACAGCTAAAAACCACATAAGCAGGACTTATGTATTCGTTTTCGTGTTTTTCTGTTCTTAAACCAATACTACCAACATTTACTCGATATGGATTGTAAGCCAACCACCCTTTTTCCATTTTTTTGTAGGCTTGGTTGATGTTTGCACCTTTCTCTTTGTAAGCATCAAAAATTCCCGTTTTGTTGTTTACACCTAAAATACCAAACTCTTCATCAGGAAAATCAGCCAATTTTACTTTGTGACTTTCTTCTTGAATGTGCAATCCTAATTTTACAATAGGATAGTGCGATTTTATTTTCTCAAAAGAATAGCGTTTTACATCCCAAAGCACAACATCACTGAATGGGACTGTTTTAAACCATTCCATTGTGTTATTGGTTGCTGTTTGCATATTTTGTATAAAATGTTTCTGGTTCTCCAAAAGCTACAACACGCTGAAATTTGTTGTCATATTCATCATATTGTACTGTTGTGCAGTGTTGTTCCAAAGTTGTTTTTCAATTCTGTATTTGGTAAACTCTTTAGCAACGGGTTCTAACTCATTTTCGATTTTTGCTCCTGTTGTGCTGATTCCAGCTTTTTCTACTTCTACAATTGGGATTTCGTAATCAAAGTTGGTTTTTAATTCCAATTTTATTTCGTCAGTCATTTGTTGCAGAACTTGCTTAAGTTTTTCTCTTAATTCCTTTTTTTCTTCTTTGTCAAGTCCACGTGTTTTTATCTTTTCTTGAAGTTCAGCAATTTCATTTCCGTGTTCATTTTTTGCGTTAGCCTTTGCTGTTTTTAAAATTGTAGCATACTCTATCGCGTCATCTTCGGTAAACTTTTTAAAGAAAAGTAAACTTGGTTTTACGGTAGCTCCAGAAGCAATAAATACATCTTGTGGAATAGAAGTAATGTTCACAATTTTTGCTTTCCCTTCAACGTAATCACGTACTTTTTGAAGTTTTGTATTATTTAAGACACCTTCAGGCAAAACAATTCCCATTCTTCCACCTGGTTTCAATAAATCAATACAACGTTCAATAAAAAGAACCTCTGTAAGACTGCTCATTTTTCCTGTATCAAATAAGCTTAAAACTGCCTTTCCAATATTATCGTTGATTTGTTTTAGAGCTTTGGTGTATTCGTCACCATAATGCTCTTTGTATTTGGCAATTCTTTCTGTATCCGTGTATTTATCTTGTTCTGTTATTTTAAGAGATTTTTCAACCCTTGCTCCAAAAGGTGGATTTGTAAGTATGATGTCAAAACGTCCATCAAAAATTCCATTAACGTTTAATAGTCCATCGTGATGATGAACTCCACCGTGTCCGTCTCCGTGCATTATCATATTCATTTTGGCAGTTCTTGCCATTCTTGGATTGGCGTCTGTTCCATAAATGCAATCATAGGAAAGTCGTCTTAATCTACTTTCAGGATTTAGAATATCTAATTCAGAGTTGAGCAAGATGAATTGGTCGTTAACCCTTTGGTCTATTTTTTCTTGCTCTTTTTTAGAAGCCTTGTAATAATCATCTGTATAGTATTTTAATTTGATTTTGTCTTTAGCTTCTTTGATTTCATTTTCGATTTTACTTCTTACATATTCAAAAGCTTTAATTAAAAACCCACCACTTCCGCAACAGGGGTCGCAGACGGTTTCTCCTTCTTGGGGGTCGAGAACTTCAACCATATAATCAACTACTGTTCTTGGTGTAAAGAATTGTCCTAGTTCTCCTCTAAACGTTTTGCCAAGAAATTTCTCAAAGGCAATTCCTTTAACATCATCAGAAGTAGTCGAAAGGTTATAGATTTCTAACGCTTTTACAATCGCTTCAAAACTCGCCTGTTTGATTTTAATTTTTTCGTTTAGGTCAAAAAGGTCATCATCTTTGAACTCATCTTTGGTTAGTTCAAACCAATAATCCATATACGGAATGTCGTCTTTTGGTCCATTCCTTTTTACATTAATGGGTCTTATATTCTTTTCGTATTGAGCTTCTTGTTTTTTGAATTGCTTTAAAGAAAAAATATTGTCTTCATCAGGATTTCGTTCGTAGCGGATTTTCATAAACAATATCTTACTTGTTTCATCAAAAGCGGCTTCTGGTGAAAGTTTGTCGTTGTTTCTGATAATGTTATGACATCTGAAAAGTAGGTTACTAAACTCGTCTCGCGTAAAAGCTTTTGTTTGAGTTAACAAGTCTTTTACTTTTTTCTCGCTTTGTAAATCTTTGAAGGTTGGAATGTCTAAAATTTCATCTTCCAAATCTTTTGGATATCCATCAAGATTTACCTTAAAAACTTTTGTGTGTTTTAGGTTGGTTGTTACAAAAAATGGTGCTTTTACATAACGAGCATAATGCGAACCTTGAAAATAATCCCCTTCAACAATATCAATGTTGTCTGCTTTACATTCCACAACAATTGATGGTGCTTTTTTCTCAACTTCATCTTTACTTTTCCAAACGACAATATCAGCACTGGCTCTACCAGTGCCTCTTTTATTGCCTTTAGCAACAGTTACTTCTTGTTGCATTTGGTCAAGAGAATATCCATAGTGATTTACAAGTCTACAGATATACGTTTGTCTCACTTTTTCCTCTGGTGTTAAGACCAGCCACTTGCCTTTAAGGGGTGCAAATATTTTTTTGTCTTCTATTTTGAGTTCTAATTTCATCCGCTTAATTTTTTTGAGTTGATACGATTAATTCCTTTAAGTCTATTTGCAACAATTCGCTAATTGTCAGAAGTGTTTCCAATGAAGGCTGAACTTCATTTGTACACCATTCGTGGTTTAATCAATCTTTGCATTCCTTTGAGCTTGCTGAATGTGTTTTTCATTATGTTAGATCACAATTCTAACGACATCTCCCGTGCGTAATCTTTTGCGTTTTATACCACAGGTTTTCCGCATCTACTTTTCTATGTAGCGATTGTATAATATTCAATCAGGTTTTTTACATGACTTCTTCTGCGCGTGTCGGCTCTACCCACTTACCGTGTTCCTTTATTAATATAATCAATTCGTCAAGTGCCTGTTCAGATGGAATCCCGCGCTTCATTACTTCTTGTCCTTTGTATAAAGTGATCTTTCCTTTTCCCGATCCCACATACCCAAAATCTGCATCTGCCATCTCACCTGGACCGTTCACGATACAGCCCATGATGCCAATCTTGACTCCTTTTAGGTGGTCTGTTCTTTTTCGAATCATGGCTGTCGTTTTCTGAAGGTCGAATAAGGTTCTACCACAGGAAGGGCAAGAAATATATTCCGTCTTCGTAATACGTGTTCTAGCTGCCTGAAGAATTCCAAATGCAGAATTATTGTACAATGCTAATTCTTCAGACGTAGGTTCGAACTTCGGTGATAGCATGATACCGTCTCCGATACCATCCACTAATAAAGAGCCTCCATCCGTAGATGCGTAAATCATTAAATCATCCTCTGGTAATTTATTATAAATGAAGCTCAATACCACAGGCACTCTGATTTTATGGTTCATAAGCTCTATTACGAACCTTCGCATGCTTGCGGAGCCATGAGTATTATTAGAATGTAGAATAAGCACCGTATTTGAATGTTTTTTTAAAAAACCAAAGATTATTTGGCTGTCTTCTTCTGTGTTCCACGAAATAAAGTTAAGCTTTTCATGAAGTTTATTAACTTCCTTTAAATCAGATATATATGGGTATTTATTTGGATCATAATCGTAATTTATCCACTTCTCATAGTCAATTACCTCTTTTAACCCATTTGGGAGCATAAAGTCAAGCGACTTTCTCCCCGTATAAATGTAATCGACTCCTAAGTCATTCATTCCCCATTTGTCTAATTCTGGTAAATAGGAATGACCTATCGCCTTTAAATTTTTGATCGCAATTTTTGAAACCTTAGAAAAATCTGCAATGACCCTCGGTACGTTACCGGCACCAAAGTTGAGTACTTCAGAAGTCACTCTGCGGTGATATTCAAATGGGTTGATGGTATATTTTTTTATTGGTTCAATTGGTAATTGCCTCTCCTTTTCTATGAGTCTGTCCACCATGATTTTTGCTACTGGTGCCTCAACCTTTGGCTCCTCTGTTAGTGATACTCGAATGGTATCCCCTAAACCGTCTTCGAGCAACGTACCAATTCCTACCGCAGATTTGATTCGCCCATCCTCAGCCTCCCCTGCTTCGGTGACTCCAAGATGAAGTGGATAAGGTTCTAATCCTTCCTCATCCAACTTGTTCACTAACAGCCGATAGGCCTGCACCATCACCTGAGGATTACTACTCTTCATTGATACCACCAGTTCTTTGTAGTCCATGTTCTCGCATATTCGGATAAACTCCAATGCTGACTCTACCATGCCCAACGGTGTGTCTCCATATCTGCTCATAATACGATCGGAGAGTGAACCGTGATTGGTACCGATTCTCATGGCTGTTCCATTTGCTTTGCAGATTTCCACCAAAGGGGAAAACTTATCTTCGATTCTCTTTAGCTCGTCTGCATATGCCCAATCCGTGAACTCAATCTCTTCAAATTTTTTTTTGTCGGCATAATTGCCTGGATTAACACGTACTTTTTCTACAATTTTAGCCGCTAACTCTGCTGCATTTGGCGTAAAATGTATATCGGCTACCAATGGGACATTGCATCCTCTTTTCTGAAGTTCGCTTTTAATATTTTCAAGGTTCTGAGCTTCCTTGATGCTGGGTGCTGTAATCCGCACATACTCACATCCAGACTCTACCATACTAAGTATCTGTTCGACGGAACCCACTGTGTCCATCGTATCTACTGTAGTCATGGATTGGACGCGAATCGGGTTATGGCCGCCTAAGGGTACATCTCCGATGTATACTTCCCTGCTTTTGCGCCTAGAATATTGCGTAAGGCTATTACAGTATTTATGGTTCATATATCACCTAGTTGGGGTCTCAACACAATGTCTTCAACAACCGTATTCTCACTTAACTTATAAGTACTAAAGATGGTTTCTGCAACATCTTCAGGCTTTATAAATCGACTATCAGGAAGGTCTATACCATCCCAGCTTGATGTTTTTACAGCTCCTGGCAGCACAGAAGTCACTCTTACTTTTTGATGCTTAAATTCCGCTCGGAGAGCCTGAGAAAACCCATACATTGCAAACTTTGAAATGGAGTACGATCCCCCATTTGGATAAGCCTTCAAACTTGCGACGGAACAGATGTTAAAAATATGTCCTCTCTCTTGCTTTATAAATGTTGATGCCACGCCTCTTGTCAAGTAGTACGCACTGAATAAGTTAGTATTGAGTATTTTTTCTAAAGTACCTGCCTGTTCAGTGAGAACTTCTCCTGGCAAGAATACTCCAGTATTGTTTATCAGTATATCTATCTGCTTTCCCGTAAGCCTTATAAACTCAATAAAATTAGTTATCTCCTTTTTTACAGAAAGATCAGCTCGATAGGTATGAATGCTTATGTCATACTTCTCATCTATTTCCCTCTTTAATGATAGCAGGTTCTCATTGTTTCTTGCACAAGTGGCAACTGGGTATCCCTCTGCACTAAATTTCTCCACTAAAGCTTTTCCTATTCCTTTGGTTCCCCCTGTGATGACAACCAACCCTTTTGAATTATGCATTTTCTTTTAGGTTATTTCATAAGGTATTATGTTTGACAAAATTAACGCTTTGATTAAGGCAATTCATGAAGAGTCTGGGAAAATTCATCATATTTATTGGTCAGCTATTTGTGAGAAGGGAATCTCTCAAGACTTACGTGAGTCTTTTTTTTGATGAGTGCGTCAAGGTAGGATATCAGTCAATATTTATTATTGTAATCATTTCTGCATTCATGGGTGCAATAACTACCGTTCAAATGGCCTACAACCTTTTCTCTCCATTGATATCCGACCCGATTGTTGCATTAGTGGTACGAGATATGACACTATTGGAGCTTGCACCTACCATTATTGCGATCATTTATGCAGGAAAAGTCGGTTCTAACCTCTCAAGTGAACTAGGAACTATGAGAATTACCGAGCAGATAGATGCGCTGGAAGTGATGGGAATAAACGCTGGCTCGTATCTAGCTCTTCCAAAGATACTGGCATCGATAATGATGTTTCCATCTCTTGTGATTATTTCGGGTTTTGTGACGATTTATGGAGGCTACATAACAGCAGTACTTACCGATGTGATTTCAGGTACAGATTATATAATGGGAATCCAAATGGATTTCAATCCGTTTCAGATTAAGTTCGCCTTAATTAAAGCATTCGTTTTTGGATTCCTAGTTGCGTCCATTTCTTCATTTAAAGGTTTTTACACTGAGGGTGGTGCTTTAGAAGTCGGTAAAGCTTCTACGAATGCTGTTACCAGCAGTTGCATTGGCATTATTGTAGCAGACTTTCTTTTAGCTTATTTATTGGCTCCACTATTAACATCATGATTGAAGTTAAATCTATATCCAAATCATTCAATGACAAAGAGGTTTTGAAAAAGATTTTCATGACTTTCGAAAGAAAGAAAGTGAATATGGTAATTGGTGCTAGTGGAACGGGAAAAAGTGTTTTATTAAAGTGCATCGTGGGTTTGCTCAAACCAGATAGTGGTGACGTGTGCTACGATGGTAGAGAATTTACTCGTGCTAAGAAAGACTTACAAACAGACATTCGAAGAGAGATGGGTATGCTCTTTCAAGGTTCTGCGCTATTTGATAGCAAGAATGTAGAAGAGAATGTTATGTTTCCCCTCAATGTGCTAACAAACCAGTCTTTAGAGGAAAAAATGGAGCGTGTCAATTTTGTATTGGAGCGCGTTGGTCTCGAAAATATAAACAAAAAAATGCCATCTGAAATATCCGGTGGTATGAAAAAAAGAGTGGGTATTGCTAGGGCAATCGTTAATAAATCCAATTATCTCTTTTGTGACGAACCTAATTCCGGATTAGATCCTCAAACCTCAATCAAAATAGATAACCTAATCAAAGACATTACCGAAGAATATGAAATTACTACCGTTGTAGTGTCTCATGACATGAATTCCGTGCTACAATTAGGCGACTTGGTAAACTTCATGCATAAGGGTGAGGTATTGTGGCAAGGACCAAGTTCAGAAATTGGAGACTCCGATGTAAAAGAACTAAATGATTTTGTTTTTGCTGGAAAATTGATGAAAGTGGTAAAAGACAAACTTTAAGCTGCTATCTTATCTAATACAAAACTGTAGCAAAAGTCGTCGCTATAGTCCTTCAGACTCCTTAAAATCGCCCCCTTCATTTGACCACATACTAAATTGTTAGACTCCATTTTTAAATGATTCTCCCCCTAGCTTGCTCTAGTCCAAATCTTCCCACTAGCTTGCCTATAATCCCCATAGCTCTCGAAAGCCTAAGAGCGGTAGCTAACATAAAATAAAGTACATTAAAGAAAAATTGCAGAAATTTTAAAATTATTTGCATATTGATTTTAATAATTTAATTTCATATCAATTAACATTACGAGCAACTTTAAATGAACTGAAATTAAAAAAACATTAAGAACAGCAGGACGGTTATTAACCATCTTTTTGATTGTTACTGGCATTGATAATTAAATTATGAAAATTTTAATTATGTTATCTATTTCAGTTCTTCTGATGATCTCATGTGACGAGAAAGAATGTTGTATTGTAGGTCCTGACAGATTATTTGAATTTAGTGTTTTGAATAATGCTGGTCTCGATTTGCTTGATCAGGATAACGTAGAGAGTTTCACTCAATCAAATATCAGGATTTACAATAGTGATGGAAATGTGGTTTTTAATAGTAATAGTGACGCACATATGGCTATAGTATTCATATTGGAAGAGATTTGATAAATCGAATTCAGCCTTTCTTTGATATTAAAGATAAGCTGACTGTGGTGGGATACATCAGGCGGAATCAAGCTGATTTAGATACGATCAAACTTAGCTTAATTCAACAATCCTCAACTATAAAACGCCTAACCAAAATCTTTTATAATAATTCTGAAGTTTGGAACGAAGAGACAGCTACGAATTCTGGGATCAGATATTTTCAGATAGTTAAGTAAAATACAGGTAACAAACAATAAAATGAATGTGCTTATCCTCTTCTTAGATTCTGAATAATTGAGAGATTCCATTTTTTTTTGAGCCATTGAGCATACTCATTTTATTTGAACGTTGTTTCCTGCTGTTAAAATGAGCATAATAACTTGTAATTACTGCTAAAAAAGATATTACCGTCATTTCGGTTCCTAGCATAAAATATACAAATCCACCTAAATCTATAAATAGAAAGTATCCTAAATCTGCTAAACCTCCTGTTATTGCAACAAGAAATAGGGCATTTTTATTTCCCTTTTATACGAAGAAAGCACTTATGAATGTAATCAAACCAATCCAAAGCAGACTGAATCCATGTTGACCAATAATTGCTCTTGATACTTAACGAGCCAACGGCATGGAAACATAAAAAGTAGTCCCCTCTCCTTCCTTCGAATCAAACCATATGTTGCCACCCACATTTTCAATTCCTTTTTTGGCTAGAGCCAGACCTATCCCACTCCCAGCAGATTTGGTACTAAAATGGCTTAGAAATATCTTTTCTTTTAAGCCATCTGCAATACCCTTGCCTGAATCTCTAATCGAAAGAATACACTTATCTGCCTTGCGTGTCAATGAAATTTCGATTACTACTACTTCCTTTTCAGTTGCCTGAATGGCATTTAGTACTAGATTATTCAAAATTCGTTTAAAAATATTGCGATCTGCCTCGATGCTAATATTTGGCTCGCAGTGCGTCTCAATTCTTACTTTATCAGATTGGAATAGTTGAATCACTTCCCCTACCAATTCGTTCCACATAAACACCTGATTATTTGGGGCAGGCATCTCTGCAAATGCAGAAAAAGAAGAAGCTATCTGACTCAGCGTATCTACCTGCGTAAGCAAAGAAGTAAGTGCTTCATACTCCCTCTCCCCTTTACTTCGGTTGCGTAGCAATTGTTGAATCTTCAATTGCATAGGTGTGAGTGGGTTCTTGATTTCATGCGCAACCTGTTTGGCTATTTCTTTCCAGGCGGTCTCTTTATGGCTTCTAGCTAGTGCCTTTTTACTTTCCTCCAGCTTTACCAACATCTGATTATAGTCCTTCACCAGAGAGCCAATCTCATCAGAAGATTCATATTGAATGGGTTTATTAATCTCTTGAAGGGTTACCTTTCTTATTTTCCCAGCTACCATTCGCAGCGGATACAGCACATTATTTAGCACCATATTGCCAATAAATGCAGCAAATATGAATATGATTCCAAAAATGGTAATCAAGCTTTCGAATACCTCAATCTGTTGTCTATTCAAATGATTTTTAGAATCAAAGAAAGGCATTGCAATAAACCCTGCTATGTTACTGCCTTTTGCATTTACCACGGCATAGCATACTTTGTATTCTAGATTACCAATGGACTCATCTGCTATAATGCTTTGGTTTTCTTTTCTGACAAGCTCCTCAAATACTATGGGGTTAACCAAATTGCTTTGCAGGCTCAACGAAAATATATCAGGTTGGCTTGTGCTAATAAGATAGCCCGTACTGTTATAAAAACTGATATCTGATTGAATATAACTCCCGATTTGTGCTAAAATTTCACTTTGAACAGTCTCTGAAACTTCCTTATTCAATTTTTCGGAGAGCATCTCCGATATATACAGAGCCTGTTTAAGATAAGACCTATTTATTTCTTCTTTATACGAATTATTTAAGGAGGTAAGCAAAGCAAACCCCGTGATAAAAAGCGGTGCTATAAAAGCAATAGCTAAAAATGTTTGAATTTTAGAAGTGAAATTAAATTCAACACGTTGCTTGTTGAAAATAAGTTGAATATAAGCACAACCCATAAAGACCGAGAGAAGAACTAAGAAAAGAAATGAAAAATTGGCTAGCAGCACTCTTAGCTCGTATTTATCTGAAATAATTAAAATGATTCGTCCATCCTCCGTTTTTACGCCATAATAGTGCTTACCATTTTTTTCAATTCCTTCTTCATAAAGTTTTTTCTTCATGAAGTCACGTTCATCAGGCCACTCTCCCTGTCCTAGTTGACTTCGATGAAATAAGATTTCTCCATTGGCAAAAACAGCATAGTCAAACTCATTTGAGAAGGTTAGGTATTTACTATCAGTAAGTAAAGCCGGATATACAGTCGATGGCACCCTCTTTTTAATGCGCAAAACAATCAATGCAATCACATCTCCCACATATAACTTTGATATATACTTAAAATTGATGCCTTGGTCCACGAAATAAATTCCTTCATAGTCAGACTCATTTTCAGGAATCAAATAGCTGTTTTCCTGAACATATCGACTATCAAGCTGAAGACGTTGGTAGTTCTGAAAGACAATTTCAATTTCATATTTATTGAAGTAAGAACTGGTAAACTCTTCCAATATTCGCTCTTCCAGGTCGCTCTTAGACTGCTCGCTGGCAATTGTAAGCAATTCAGGATCGCCACTCAAATCCCCAATCACTTTACTTAGATAGTATTCTCCCAGCACATCATGTTTTAACAGAAGATAGTTTGCAAACTTCCGTTTTGCAAATAGCACATCTCTTTCTCCATGTTTATAAATGATTAATGAAAGAATAAAACCCAATCCAATGGCAACAAGTAAAATAGAAAACAGGTTTTGAGAGCTCTCAAAGAGAATTTCCCTGTTCTTTTTCTGGAGGGACAGAATGTATCCTAAAACCAAAACAGAAAATACTGGTATCGACATTAACGGGTTTAGCAAACAAATAATAATCCCTGAAATAATCATAAGCCACGTTGCTTGACGCCACTTGCCAAACTTCTTTAAAAACTGATAGTAGTAAACTACATATATGAAGTAAATCACACAGACTAAGGATACCACGAAATAGGAAACAACCCTTAAGTAAGGAAAAGAAATCGACTCGCCAATATCAAGAGCTATTTGAGAGTTGTTCAGAATACTCCAAGGGATATGAAAAACCAGTATGCTTATTCCGAGACCAAAAAATGTAAAAACGAACCAAAGCTTGCCATTAATTTTCTCTCGAATAAACTGAGTGAGCCTGATTACCACCAGTAGCATTATTATCAGATTTACCATTAAATCTCCAAGCGTTGGATTTAAGAAAGAGGAAGTGAAATTGATTGGTTGAAAGAGAGGAAACCGTATAAACAATGGAAGAATATCAAAATAAATACTTAGGATTCGTAGCAAAAGCAGAATGATAGTTGAACAGAAGAAAAAAATCGGATTCGTGCCTGAAAAACGATAATACTCTACCAAAAACACCAAAACAAGTACTAAACCAAGTATTAGATCCAGCCAAATACTCGGGCCGTATAGCACATCAAATTGAAGCAAATCCTTCAGTGGATAGGTAGCTTTGGTTGATATCTTGGTTATATTCTCTTGTACCATGAAAGACCGCCCATCCTTCAGGTATTGATTATTGACTGAGAAATATTCATACAGAGGGAATCCAGATACATATTCACATCCATTATCGGTTAGTCTCTGATAAAGAAATACGCCAAACTGATTTTCAATTAAGCCTATCGAATCGATAGCAGGATTATAGCTAAATGGACGATCATCACTCCACTCGGTTAGTCGCCCTAAACATAGCTTTCGTTTTCTAAAATTTTTGTCATTCTCTACACCCTCAACCCAGTTTTTGAGATCTCTCCGCTGATTAGCAATTATTTCAAGAAGATTCTCACTAGCTGAATCTAACGCTCTTTTTTCCCAATCAATCAAAAAATGATTAGAGCAGAAAAGCAAAAAACAAATACTGACTAAAAGAAGTGAAATTCTTAGGTTCACGAGAGCCAATATACAATAATCAAGCCTCTATTCAGCGTAAAGAACTATTCAGGGGCGAGCTTCTTTTTTTCTAAGACGATCCAAAAGACTCGGTTGCACTCGATTTACTTTACTGTATCGATACCATAGAAAAAAAAGGAGTAAAACAACGATGTAGGGTGTGAAAAAAAGAAACATAATCCCATTGTTTAGCCCTTCGGCTAGAGAGGTTTCTCCATGACTTACGTTGTTTTTAACCTGAGTTCGACACATCGCACACTGAGCCCAATTGACAAGGGGGAGCAATATGAAATACGCAATATGTACCAGCTTTGCTTTAAACATAATACGGGGTAATCATAAAATAAACCACCACACCAGTAACCGATACATACATCCATACTGGGAAAGTATATTTAACCATTCGTTTATGTTTCTGTATTTGGTTTGTTAATGCGAAATAGAACGCCAATAGCACAAAAGGTACTACAACAATAGATAGTAAGATGTGACTCACCAAAATAGTTAGATAAACTAACCTAAGATTGGAAACTTTATCAAGTTCCATTACACTAAGTTCACCATCATGATCGATATCTCCAAATTTCACAGATTCAACACTTGAGTGGTATAAGATGTAGGAAATAAGAAAAAGTACACCCAAAAAGAGTGCTATAAACATAAAAGACCGGTGTGCTTTTATATTTCCATTTTTTACAGAAATGAAGGCACCTACCAAGGCGACTACGGTTACTGAGTTAATAATAGCGTGAACATTCGGAAGAGACCGAACCCACTCACCCATTATTGATATCTTAAAAGAGACCAATATTAAGAAAGCAACAGCAATGGGGATTGCTATTGAAATGCCAAAAATTATTCTTAAATATACTTTGTTATAGGCTAAATTATTTTCCATAAGACTTTTGTAATAGTAGGACATCAAGTTCGGTTAACAATAGGTCAACACCCTCTCTAGATAACTCGTATTGACCCCATAACCCACTCTCGTCTATTATAACCATATCAGCACCCGATTGATTTATGCAAACGAAAAAATCTTGGTTCTTTATTTCGATTCTGATAGATCTTTTATTGCAACCAAAAACCACTCGATCTAGGTAGTTTTTCTTCGCAATTGAAATAGAGTCGTCTTTTCGAATGACCATTATTTTAGTAAAAATACCACAATTATTATCGATAGATTGCGCTACCTCAAGCTTAAAAGTGTTGTTTCCAAACCCTTGCAGAAATATATACCAAGCGACAGGAAGCAGGAAAACGATAAGAAATATTAAACGAGCTAACCCTTTTTTCAATCAATTATCTGTTCAGCAAATCGTAAATAGCACCGCCTTGGTAGATCATGATGAATATGAAAAAGATCACTAAAAGTAAAGGCAATAGAATTGACATTTTGAGACTCTTTTTTTCATGACCTAAGTGCATGAATTCGGAGACTATATAAAATGCCTTCCAAATAGTTAAAGCAATAAATAAAAAGGTCTTTGCATAACCTGAATTAATAGAGAAAGCTATAATAAACTCTATTGCAGTAATACCACCCAAGATGGCTGCTACTTTCCAAATTTTTTGGATTTTCTTTTTATCAGCAGGAATTACCTGAACATTAGAAGTGTGATTTTCCATTTATGATATTCTTAAAATTAAACAAGGTAAAAGAATGTAAAAACAAAAACCCAAACAAGGTCTACAAAGTGCCAGTATAGCCCCGTCTTTTCTACCATCTCATAGTGGCCTCTTCTTTCATAAATTCCCACCATCGCTTGGTAAAAAATTATAAAATTGATCATGACACCGCTAAATACATGGAAGCCATGAAATCCTGTAATAAAGAAAAAGAGTGCAGCAAAGTTTGGAGGTCCGTATTGGTTTGATGAAAGACCGGCCCCCATTAAAGTATTTCCAATGTCATTCATAGAGACATCCGAACCATGAATAAAGTGATTCCACTCCCATGCCTGACATCCAAGAAATGTTAAACCACCGAGTATCGTCCATAGCATCCACTTCTCTACTGCTTTTTTATCCATCCTAGCTCCAGCTTCCACCGCTAAAACCATTGTGACACTACTAAGAATAAGAATGAAGGTCATAATTCCAACAAAGACAAGAGGGGCGCTTTCAATTCCAAACATATGCATACCTGGAAATGCTTCAAAAACTTTGTCTGGAACAGGCCAGTAATCTTGGGAAAACTTGAAGTCAGCAACAGCACCCTCATAGGCAGAATGGCTAAATCGAATTAGACCATACGTAATTAAAAGGGCTGAAAACGTGAAAGCATCTGAAAGTAAAAAAAACCACATCATCAGTTTTCCATAGCTCGCCTTCATCGGTGCCACACCACCTTGCCAGATATTGTTAATTTCAACTACTTTGGTTGCATTCGCCATTGTATCAGGTTTAGTTAATTATTATAAATCAAAAATAAATATAAATAAATCCAAAGTCCACCGAGAAAATGCCAGAAAGTAGAACACATTTCTATTCTCACCATATTCTTTGAGTGAACCTGGTATTGAAATGACTTTCTCAAGACAATGAAAAGGAAAATGATTGCTCCAATTAAATGAATAACATGCAAGCCTGTGAAAACATAAACAAAAGAACTAGAGGGATTTCCTACAAAGTAATGCCCTTCATCTACTAACTGACCCCAAGCCATGTATTGCCCTAAAACAAACGCAACAGCTAGAATGGCTGTAAGAACTAATCCGATTCTAATATTCTTTATACTGTTTCGTTTTGCTGAAATGTATGCGAAATGCATTGTAGCACTACTAAGAATAATCAAACCCGTCGTTACCTTAAATAGGTACGGAAAGTTCACATATTCCCAATTTCCCACGCCTTTTTTGACAACGTAGGCACTCGAAAGTGAAATGAAAATCATAATCACAGATACAAGAAACAACCACATTGCAAATTTTTGTGGATGCATCGACCTTACTTTTTGTGACGTAACTATCTCCTCAGTCATATTTTATCTAATAAAAAAGTAATTTGAACTATCGGCAAATAAATGAAAGAGCCAAACATAATATTTTTGGCTTTTTCATTTGTAGTATCCTTCATTAGGTTAAAGGTTGTGATCAAAAAGAAGACGCCACATACTGTAGAAACAACTGCACTGACCACCCCAGTTAATCCAAAAATTGTAGGAAGTAATCCGAGTGGTATTAAAAATAACGTATAAATCATAATGTTAATAGCAGTATTCAAATCCTTACCCCCACCACCAGGCAAGAGCTTGAAACCAGCCTTCTTGTAATCTTCATCTGCAACCCACGCTATTGCCCAAAAATGAGGAAATTGCCAAATAAATTGAATGCTGAAAATAATCATTGCTTCATATGTAATTGCATTTGAAGCTGCGACCCAACCAATCAGTGGCGGCAGTGCTCCCGGAATTGCACCCACAAAAACTGCAATAGAACTAATTCGCTTTAGGGGTGTATAAAGGAAGGCATAGAGTATCAGCGAAAGTGCCGACAAAAGGGTGGCAAACGTATTAGTGAATATTAATATAAGACCCAGACCTGATGCACCGATGAAAATGCTATAGATTAGTGCTTCCTCCTTAGATATCTTGTGCGCTGGAATTGGACGATCCATGGTTCGTTTCATCATAGCATCATATTCCTTTTCAATCATTTGGTTGATGGTTACGGAAGAACCAGACACTAAAAATCCTCCAAGAAGAAATAAAGCGAAATGAAACCAATTAATTTCATTCGGAAAAGCCAGCAGATAGCCAAACCCTGAAGAAAATACGACTAAGAATGATAGTCGGGGTTTTAAAAGCTCATAATAAGCCCATGTCTTTGCTCTTTTCGAGACTGCTGTATTTGAAATACTAAGGCTCATCGACTAATCTTCAAGTTCAAATTTAGATAAAAAATCAGGCTAAATAATACCGTTGCGATAATAAGATGGAGTGGTTGCATCCATGCGGGAAAGCTAAATCTCACCATACATAAACCGAGTATCATTCCCATGAAGACAAGACCTAAAATAAGGACAGAATGTTTTAATAAATGAACTAATCCTGATCTTCTAATCAAATAATAAAGGATACTAGCTCCCAATAGTAATAGCCATGAAAATGACCTATGGATATAAAAATAATTCTGGTCTAAAAAACTAAACCATATATCTCGGGCAGTTTCATTTACTATAAGGTCGTCAATAATCGCTCTAACCTTTGTGCCTAAAATAATCTGAACAAATAAAAGAACTAAAACCAAAGAACTAATGCCCCACAAAGAAATGCTTCTTGTTTTCGGTAAATTCTGAACTCGAACATTTCCCCATATAAGCACAGCCAGAATAAGAAAGGCTAACAACATATGAAAGGTGATAAATCCATGGAGGAGGTTAGTCGAGACAACTAGAGACCCAACCCAACCTTGAAAGCCAGTTAAAATAAAGACAAATAACGCACCAAACGAAACCCATTTATCGTCTTTCCAAAAGGAAAAAGAAAACACTAGATTAAAAAACAATAAAAGACCAATCACTACTCCTACTAACCTGTTTATATATTCAACCCAAGCTTTTGTTGTGTTAAAAGGCTCTTCCTTCAAAATAGAAGGATCATTCAGAATTCGATATGCGTAGCTTTCATATCCCAAAGAAGCTAATACCTCTGATAGTCGCCTGTTTTTCTCAATACGCTCCTCTAAAAAGATTTCTTGATAGTTTGCTGGTAGTTGTTCCACTGAAGTAGGTGGAATATATGCTCCGAAACATTTCGGCCAATCAGGGCAACCCATTCCAGCCCCCAATGTACGCACTATACTACCGACAAGAATCAGTACGATGACTGATCCTATGGTAAATGAATTAAACCTTAAAAATGCTTTTTTATTCAGCATTCACTTTTTCAACCTGAGTTAAATCTTCACCTTTGGCAATCTCTTTTTCATGATCAAGGTTTGATTCTGGAGTATGTGAATAAGGTACAGTTTGCGAAATAAAATCTTTTTCTGCTCCCGGTTTACTATAGTCATAAGCCCATCTGTAAACAGTCGGGATCGCACCTGGCCAGTTACCATGCTGAGGGTATCGTGGTGTTGTCCACTCCAGAGTATTGGAACCCCAAGGATTAGCCGGAGCAAGTCTTCCTCGATACATGCTATAAAAGAAATTAAAAAGGAATATAAATTGAGAGGTAAAAGTAATTATTGCCGAAACGGTAACAAATGCATTCAAGTCGGTATATATATTGAACGTTTCAAAGGATGTAAATGAATAATATCTTCTAGGGAAACCTGCAATTCCAATGTAATGCAACGGGAAGAACACAAGGTATATCCCAACGAAAGACATCCAGAAATGAATTTTTCCAAGACGATCATCCATCATTCGACCAAACATCTTAGGAAACCAATGATACACTCCTGCTACCAGCCCGAAAAAAGCAGCACTACCCATTACCAAATGGAAGTGTGCCACCACGAAATAAGTGTCATGAAGGTTGATATCGAGTACCGAATTTCCTAAGAAAATACCCGTTAATCCTCCCGATATAAAGAAAGACACTAAACCTATGGAAAAGAGCATAGCAGGCGTAAACACAATATTTCCTTTCCAGAGTGTTGTGATATAGTTAAAAGCTTTAATCGCAGATGGTACTGCTATTACCAAGGTAAGGATGGTAAATATGGATCCTAAAAAAGGGTTCATCCCAGTCACAAACATGTGGTGCGCCCATACAATAAATGATAGAAACCCAATTCCAAGCATTGAACCTATCATGGCTTTATAACCAAAAATCGGCTTTCGTGCGTTAGTCGCAATAATTTCTGACGTAATACCCAAAGCTGGGAGAATGATAATATATACCTCTGGATGACCTAGGAACCAAAACAGATGTTGATATAAAATTGGACTTCCTCCTAAGTTAGGTAGTGCTTCCCCTCCAATATAAATTTCGGAAAGATAAAAACTTGTACCAAAGGATCGGTCAAAGATCAGTAAGAGTGCTGCGGAAAGTAAAACAGGGAATGAAAGTAACCCAAGAATGGCAGTTATCAAAAATGCCCATATAGTAAGCGGTAGCCTAGAAAATGACATACCATTCGTCCGAAGGTTAATGACTGTGGTGATATAGTTGATTCCGCCCAATAACGTAGAGGCAATAAATAAGGCCATTGACACTAACCATAGCGTCATACCTAGCCCAGATCCTTGCATTGCTTGTGGTAGTGCACTAAGTGGAGGATACACTGTCCATCCTGAAGCTGCAGGTCCCGTTTCAATAAAAAGAGATATAAACATGACGATACTGGAAGCAAAAAAGAACCAATATGAAAGCAAATTCATGAAACCAGATGCCATGTCTCGCGCTCCGATTTGTAATGGGATCAAAAAATTTGAAAAAGTTCCGCTTAAACCAGCAGTCAAGACAAAGAAAACCATAATAGTACCATGCATGGTTACAAGTGCCAAATAAAATTCAGCATCAAGCTTTCCAGCTTCCGTTATCCATCTTCCCATCAATGGTCGCAACCACTCCAGATTCATATCTGGGTAACCTAATTGTAGCCTAAAGATGAGCGATAAACCCCCACCTATGATAGCCCAGAAAATTCCAGTAATCAAAAATTGTTTTCCTATAGTCTTGTGATCAGTAGAGAAAATGTACTTGCTCACAAAACTCTGCCTGTGGTCTTCATCATGATGATGATCATCATGAGCTAAATCATTTTGTATTTGTAAATCGGTTACTGACATAATTCCTTTATTTAAAACTAATAATTAATTGCCACTATAACTTCTTGATTTTCTGAAATGTTTTCCAACCCTGAAGCTATTTTTGCTGCCTCTTTTAATTCATCTGGTACTTTGCTCAAATAAGTCGGATTTTGTTTTAAAAAGGTATTTGCTTGACTCTCTTTGTACCAGGCATCGTACTCCTCCTGACCCAGCACAGTAATGATTCCTTTCATACTGTAATGTCCCTTACCACATATCTTATTGCAAACCAATTCATAATTAAAGTCAGGATTTTTAGTTTTTTCCCTCATTTTGGCAGTACTTACAGATGGGGTGAACCAAAACCGAGTAGGCAACCCAGGAACTGCATTCATTTGAATTCGAAAGTGAGGATTATATACGCTGTGAATAACATCTCTACCCCTAATTTGTAAATGAACGGGTTTACCTTCAGGAATTACGAGTTGAGTAGACATAAAATCATCATGACCTCTTTGATCCTTCATGTCAATTCCAACGGCGTTAATGGCATCGATCATTTTGAAATCATAATCCCCTAACTGTTTGTCTTTCCCAGGGTATCGGAATGCCCATGCATACTGATAACCCAACACCTCAACTACTTCAGAATCATCTGGTGCTGGTCCTGTAATATTATTCCATTCTTTAAGACCTGAAATGATCAACCATGCCAAAACAATTGCTGGAACAATTGTCCAAACCAATTCCAATGTATTGTTGTGAGGATAATAATGTGCTTTGTTTTCCTTCTTGAAACGATATTTCCAGCCAAATCCAAATAGGAAAATTTGAGTGACTACGAAAACGAATACTACCACGTACATCGTTATACTAAAAAGCTTTTCGACTATGACTCCATGCTCTGAGGCAATGGGAAGGTTATAAACATCGGCTTCTTTGATAGAGAAATAAAAAAAATACCCAATACCCACTACGAGTAGCAAAATAAACAGAATACCTTGCCAACTATTATTCTTAGCGACAGGGCTAAACTCTTCCTCTTTTTTCTTGACTACATCCACAAGCGTTGTAACCCTCTGTGCAGTAAAAAGAACTGCAAAAATGAGTACAACCACTAATACAATTATGATAGTAAGCATATTTTTTCCAACAATTAAATGTGATGATGAAAACTTTCTTTTAACATTGGATGGTTTCTGGCAAAGAGCGGAGCTTTGGATAAGGCATTAAATGTTACAAACAGGAATGCACTCAGATATACCAAAATAATTCCTAATTCCATAACCCCAAAACCTCCATTCTCTCCTAATGTTCCTGGGGAAATCATCAAATAAAAATCGATCCAATGCCCAAAAATAATCATAGCAGTAACCACTTTTAAAATTCTTGAATGTCTTTTAGAATCTCTTGTCATTAATAACAAGAATGGCAGGCAGAAGTTTAGAATTAAGTTTATAAAAAATACAGGTGCGTAGTGATCGTTTTTCCACCTCTCCATGAAATAGATGGTTTCCTCCGGGATATGTGCATAGTAAATTAACAGAAACTGAGAAAACCACACATAAGTCCAGAAGATGGTAAACGCAAAAACAAATTTGCCTAAATCATGAATGTGATTTTCATTAACGATAGAAAGAAGACCTCTATCTTTTAAGAATAAAACGATGAATAAGGAAAGTGCCAATCCTGTAACCCACCAACTTGCAAACACATACCATCCAAACATTGTACTAAACCAGTGAGGGTCTATTGACATAATCCAATCCCATGCTGCCATGGAAGAAGATACTGCAAAGAAAACTAAAAAGACAGCCGAAGTTTTTCGCAGTTTATACCAAGCTTCAGTTCCCCCCTCTAAATCTTCTCTCCATGCCAAGGATCTAAGCTTTCTGAATAACAAATACCAAACGCCAAAGAATATCACAAGCCTTGCCACCCAGAAGAATGGAAAAGCACCTCCTTCAAAAGGAGCAAAGAAATAGGCAGCCTTACCCTTCATGATCTTATCGCCTCCTTCTTCTGCATAAAGACTTGCATGTGTCCAATGGAAAAGATCATGACCACCAAAGATGAACACTGCAAGCATTAATATGAAAGCGATCGGAAGCCAAGAACCAAAAGCGAATGGAATTCGCTTCAAACCAGCCGACCAGCCTGCTTGAGATACATACTGTATTGCGAAAAAGAATACACCAATTATTGCCAGCCCTCCAAAAAAGACATTATTGATCCAAAGATTGGCTAAAAACCTTTTCTTAATCGGGCTTGCTTTGTGTTGAATATGGCTATCCTCAGCATGAGAATGACTATGGTTTTCATCAACATGAGAAGCAGGATTCTCTTCACCATAGGGTTCAACATCGTAAAGATCATCTTGATTTCCATGATTTGTTCCCGCATGAGTTTCTCCATCTGAACCGCCATGACGATGGTTATCCCCACCAAGATTGATGGTAAAGAACCCAACCAAGGTGAAAATAAAACCTATAAGAAAGGTGATAATCAGCCTTTTCTTTGCTGTGCTAGTAAACTCGTATTTTTCTTCTGTTAGCATGACGGATTGTTAATTCAATTTTTGTAATTCTTTAACATATCTCGCAATTTTCCATCGATCCTCAGCACTGACCTGAGAACCGTGAGCCCCCATCAGCCCTTTTCCAAAGGTAATGACATGAAAAATATGTCCTTCGGTTATATTTTGATATGCAGCTCCATTTAGATTGGCAACACCGGCATATTTTTCAGCAACTAAACCATCGCCGGCTCCTTTTGCTCCATGACAATGTTCGCAAAACCTCTCATACAATACCTGTCCTTCCTTAAGAACGTCTGCACGCGTTGAATCGTACGGACTCGTTAGTGCTTGAGCCGCTAGTGCTAATTGATCTTCTCCAGCTTCAAAATCTTGTTGTAAGAGCATTCCGCGCTTTACTGTCCCTTCGACTGGTCTTCTCATATTCATTCCAAACTGATTGTAAGGGTTTGAATTGTAGAATTCACCGTGTCCATCTTCCAGATTTGAATCCAGCCATGTACCCCCACTCTCGTCCGTAATCTGGGTGAGTGGTTCATAAGGTGTAGAATGATACATTTGAGGCGCATACTCCAAGCCTGTTTTGTCAGGTCCCGCAGCACAGGATGACATCAAGATGCCAAGGCTTACGAAAAATGAATATTTAAATGGCTTATGCATTATGTTATTCTTCAAATTTTTTATTGTTTACTTCAATAGCTCCGCTTTCTTTTACTATTTTCTTGATACCGCCTTCAGCCTTATCGTTCTTATCCAAATCAATGGCCATCACGTGCATGTGGTCTGTAATCCTGATATCATAGATTCTAGGCTTACCCCATGGCTTTAGATTAGAAATACCTAAAAATGTGCCTACCATACCAAAAGATGCCAATAGAACAGTCATCTCAAATGTAACAGGAATGAAAGAAGGGAAAGGAAAATGATCTTTACCACCGATAATCATCGGCCAATCAACGGTCATCATTCCTATTTGCATGATTAGTGCCAAAGAGGTACCTGTAATCCCAAACAAAAATGCGGCAATTGAAAGCCAACTTCTCTTATAGCCCAACGCATGTTCCAATCCATGAACGGGGAAAGGTGAATACACTTCCTCGATTTTAACGCCCTCTCCTCTCACTTTTTCAACAGCAGACATCAAGACGTCCTCGTCATCGTAAACGCCTAGTACGTAGTTTGTTCCTTGAGACATTTTTATTTCTTCTTTTCTCCAGTTGCTTTAATAATACTTTTTACTTCTGCCATGTTAATTACAGGAAAGAACTTCGCAAAAAGGAAGAAAGCTGTAAAAAACAATCCAAAAGTGAACACATAGACTCCTATGTCATATATCGAAGGATAAAACATCGCCCAACTTGATGGTAGAAAATCTCTATGCAATGATGTTACGATAATTACAAATCGTTCAAACCACATCCCAATGTTTACAATTATGGAAATAATAAATGTAGCCGCAATGTTTGTTCTAATCTTTTTAAACCAAAATAACTGTGGAGAAATTACATTGCACGTCATCATAGACCAGTATGCCCACCAGTAAGGGCCAGTAGCTCGGTTAATAAAAGCATACTGCTCAGCGGCAACACCTGAGTACCAAGCGATAAAAAATTCAGTTATATATGCTATACCTACTATTGAACCTGTAACGATGATCACAATATTCATCATTTCAAGGTGTTGAATCGTGATGTAATCTTCTAGTTTATAGACTTTTCGGGTAACAATCAGTAAGGTTAGTACCATTGCAAAGCCAGAAAAGATTGCACCGGCTACAAAGTATGGTGGAAAGATAGTGGTGTGCCATCCTGGGATCACCGAAGTGGCAAAATCAAAAGACACAATAGTATGTACAGAGAGTACAAGCGGTGTAGCTAATCCAGCTAATACTAGAGAAACTGTTTCATAGTGAGCCCATGTTTTAGCACCACCTGTCCAACCAAAGCTTAAAGCTCCGTAAATAACTTTAGATATTTTATTCGTTGCTCTATCTCTAATGGTCGCAAAATCTGGGATCAAACCGATATACCAAAAAACCAATGAAACGGAGAAATAAGTTGAAATCGCAAAAACATCCCATAGAAGTGGTGAATTGAAATTAACCCAAAGCGATCCAAATGTATTAGGTAAAGGCAACGCCCAGTAAAACCCTAACCATGGACGACCCATGTGCAAAACGGGAAACATTGCAGCACATATTACAGCGAAAATGGTCATAGCTTCAGACGCTCTGTTGATAGACATTCTCCAACGCTGACGAAAAAGCAATAGTACAGCGGAAATCAAGGTACCTGCATGTCCTATCCCCACCCACCAAACGAAATTGGTAATATCCCATGCCCAACCAACTGTCTTATTGAGGCCCCACACGCCGATTCCTTCCCAAAGGGTAATGGCTACTGCGTAGCCACCCAGTAGCAACAAACCTAAAGAAACTGCCATTGCTGACATCCAAGTAAGGGTTGGCTTCTGTTCTACTCTACTAGCAATATCTTCAGAGACATCATGGACGGTTTTTCCGCCAGTAACTAAGGGTGTTCTTACTTCTGCTTCCGCATGTTGTTGTTCATGAACTTCGTGTTCGGGAGCCAATGTAATGGTAGCGTCGGACATCTATGCTTCTATTTTTTCGTTTTCGTCTTTATTTCTCACTTTAGTCAAATACCAAACATTTGGCATTACTCTCAACTCTTCTAGCACATGATAGGCTCTTGGTTCTTTCGATTCAACACTTTTCTCATTGTATTGAAGGTCTAGTGCTTTAGAGATTTTGCTATTTGGATTTTTCATATCACCAAATGTCAAAGCGTCTGACGGGCAAGACTTGGCACAAGCTGTCTGAACGTCACCGTCTTTTGGTCTTCTTCCTTTGTTTTTGGCTTCAAGTTTTCCTGCCTGAATTCTCTGAACACAGAAAGTACATTTCTCCATTACACCTCTGGCTCGAACCGTCACATCAGGGTTCAATACCATCTTACCTAAATCGTTGTTCATGGCAAGGTTATCTGAGAATTTTTCGTTATCATGATACTTAAACCAGTTAAACCTTCTCACCTTATAAGGGCAATTATTGGCGCAATATCTCGTTCCGATACACCTGTTGTAGGTCATTTGGTTTAATCCTTCACTACTATGTGTAGTAGCCGCTACTGGACATACGGTCTCACACGGGGCACTATTGCACTGCTGACACATCATAGGCTGGAATGTAACTTCAGGGTTTTCGATTTCCGCAAGTTCTTTTTGCTTGACAGCCATCATCCCTTTGTCTGCATCTGTATATTCTTTCTTGGGTCTGGTGCTGAAGTATCGATCGATTCGAATCCAATGCATTTCTCTTCTGTTCAGCACTTCATCTTTTCCTACCACTGGAATATTATTTTCAGTTTGGCATGCGATGGTACATGTGCCACACCCTGAACAAGAGTTTAAGTCCACCATCATTCCCCAATGGTGATTTGGGTACTCGTGATCTTTCCATAGCGATACCGCATATGGTTTTAGCTTTTCGCCTGAAGCTGCTGATATTTTAGGCATATATCTGCCCGCTTGTGGGTCTTTTTGATATTCTCCTAGTACTGTTTCCTGAATTACCGTTTCTCGACCGGCATACGTTTGGCTGGTTTGGGTTTGTGCTACTTTTTTAATCTCTCCTGTAAGTTCTAATGTAGCTCCTGTAAGATTGAAGCTGAGACTACTAGAAGAAACTGAAATGAGTTCATACGCATTTATTCCAATTTCATTCCCGACTTTACCCGCTTTTGAGCGCCCATAACCTAAGGCTAGGCCGATAGTTCCATAAGCCTGACCAGGTTGAGGGATAACTGGGGCAATTACTGATTTTCCAGCTACCCTCAGTGTGGCAACTTTATAATCCATGTCACCTCCCTCTACTATCCATCCTTTTTCCATTGCTTCAGCGAGCGAAACAGTAAAATAGTTATCCCAACATGCTTTTGTAATTGGGTCTGGCATCTCTTGTAACCAAGGGTTATTTGCCTGTATTCCATCTCCTACAGAATAGTTGGTGTAGAGTGCCACCTCAAGACCAGAGTTCTTTGGTTTTTTCAGCCCCGCGGCTACTGCGATTGGGTCAACGGATATAATAACTTCAGCGGGTTCACTATTTAACTCCAGTACACCATCATGCAAGCTTTTTTTCCAGAACACTTCAAAATCACCAGAAGCTTGTGTTGTCCAACCCTCTCTTATAAAGTCGTAATAGGAAGTCGGGTTATCTGACCATATCAAAAAAGACTGTTGAGCCTGTCTGGTGTTGAAAATAGTGTTAATGGTGGGTTGAGCGAGAGATAAGTTTCCTGTTACAATCTCAAAATCATTCCAAGATTCAAGGAAGTGATTATCTGGTGTAATGTATTTTACGGAAGCAGTAGTTTCATCCATCCTGTCTGATGTTGAAACGGTTGTCTTTACCTTTGAAAGTGCTGAAATCAATTCTTTCCCGCTTACATGATCATATGCAGGATTGCAATTGTAGAAGATAACCGAACCTATTTGTCCTGCTTTAACATCCTTGACAAGTTGGGCAAATGATTTATCGTTTCCTTTTCTTGTATTTACTGATTTGTTTATATCTATGGTAGCACCATACGATTCTAAGAGATCGTTGATGGCGATTACCATTAATTGCTCGTTTACGTCATTGGAGCCTGATATAACTAAAGATTTCCCTTTGGACTTCCATAGATCATTTGCAGCTTTTTCTAATAGACTGGCGTCTTCAGCTTTTTTAACATCAACTGAGTTTAGTCCAGCCTTTTGCGCAATTAAATTATAGAGATTTGCAATGAAACTTCCTTGCTGTGAAGGCTTAATCGGTTTTCTATAATCTGCATTAGAGCCTGTCAGTGAAAGATTGGATTCAAATGCATAAAGCCGTGACATGCTTTTCTTATTAGGCCCCAGCTTTCTAGTTGAAGCAAACTGCTTACTATTTAATATCTGATTCGGCCACGAACCCAGAAAGTCTGCCCCGAAGGAAACGATGGTCTTAGCAGTAGAAAAGTCATGAAAGGGAAATGCCCTCTTGCCTGTGGCAGACTCATATGCGTCAAGAATTCCGCTAAACGAAACAGGATCGTATTGAATATGCTCTAGAGTACCAAACTTTTCTTTTAGAAGGTCAATTGCACGAAGCGTACTCGGGCTACAGTTTGAATATGATACGATGGCAATTTTTCCTGGGTTTATTCCTAATTCAAATTTAACCTTCTTATCGATGGTTTTCCAATCGGTGTCCTCACCATCTATTTTTGGGCTCTGAAGTCTTTCTTGATCATAAAGGGATAAAACAGAGGACTCGATTTGTGCCGTAGTTCCTCCTTGGTTGATTTTGGAAAGCTCATTCCCTTCAATTTTGATTGGCCTTCCTTCTCTCGTTTTCACTACTATGCTTGCCACATCATTACCCATAGAATAGGTAGAAGCATAATAATTGGGAATTCCGGGGTCTACATCAACTGGCTTATTTACGTAAGGTATGGCTTTTCTTACTGGGGCTTCGCAAGCTGCTAATGATGCTGCTGCTACGCCGAAACCCATCATTTTAAGAAAATCTCGACGGGATGGTTCTCCATTTTCACTTTCATTGATGGGCAAATACTCAGGAAATTCTTTTGAAGCACGCTCCTTGAACTTTGGAGTGTTTTTCAATTGCTCAATGCCTTTCCAGTATGTTTTTGTCTCTTTCATTTTTCTTTTAGATCAGCTAATTAGGATTAATAGTGGCACTTAGAACACTCCAGCCCTCCAATATCTTCCACTTTCATTGGCTCTTTGCTTTGTTCGGAATGAAGATGCACTAGTTTATCGTAATAGGCGTTTCCTTTTGAGTTAACGTTTGTTTCTCTATGACAATTTATACACCAACCCATTGTAAGCGATGAATATTGATAGACCACTTCCATTTCTTCAATCGGTCCATGACACGTTTGGCATTCAATTTCTGCAACATTGACATGCTGCGAGTGGTTGAAATAAGCTAAATCTGGCAAGTTGTGTATTCGTACCCATTCAATGGGTTTTATATCTGTTCCATAGGTTTTAGTTTCTGGGTTGTAATCTATTGCGGCATAAATTTTTTGAATCTCTTCAGATTCCGTTTTAATCTGTGTATGACAATTCATGCAAATGTTGGGAGAAGGAATATTTGCCGATTTAGACTTTCTAACTCCTGTATGACAATATTGACAATCAATTTCATACTGACCGGCGTGCAGTTCATGAGAAAAAGCTATTGGCTGGGTAGGCTGATAACCCTGCTGGACGCCTATTGTGAATGCACCATCAATTAGGGTCTTTAAGACAACGATGGTGACGACAAACGTTACTAAGCCCAAAAATGAATTACTTTTTACTAAATCTGAAAGTGAGTAATCTTTATTTACCAAGTCCTCTGTCTCTTCATTGAGGTCTTTTTCTTTCAAATACTTAGTAAGCGTTTTAATCGCAACTCCCAACGCCGCTAGGGCTACAAGCAGGATTACAATTAGTATAATGATAACTGCCATCAGGTAGGTGGAAGACACACTATCATCTGAGGATTGCCCCCCACTATCAGCTACTATTTCTTTTTCGACTGGGGGACCAGCATCTGTTTCTGCTTTGATATAAGCTATAAGCTCCATCACCTGATCGTCGGTAAAAGGATATGCGGGCATAACAGTAGGCTTATATTCTTCCCATAAGGCTACTGCTTGTTCATCACCCGAGGCAATGAGGGCTTGTGAGTTCTTTATCCAAGCATTTAACCAATTTATAGACCTTCGATCATAGACATTACTTAAAGCAGGACCGATACGAACGTTCCAAATTTGATGGCATTGCGTACAATTCGCTTTGTACGATGCTTCTCCTGCCGCTATTATTTCAGGATCTGTAGGAATTTCCTGTGCTTTGGAATTAGAGAAAAATGACCATCCGATCACTGCGAACAAATAGAACCGAATTAATATAGGAGCTGGTTTTACCATTTATTGTTATGACTTTATATCAAACTCGACAAAAATAATCTGAGGTACTCGCATTTCAAAGATGACAAGTTGCATCTGCAGTATCGTTCATCAAATTTTTATTTAAGTAGCTGATTTTCAACGTTATAAATTAGACCACTAAATTCATAATATTACTATTTATAATATTTCTAAATAATTATTTCTTATTACTTATTAATTGTTTTCTTTTTTATTCAATCGCAAGATTTGGCATCCTGATTATTCAACGTATTGTAAAATAACTGATGTATAAAGGGGCGAACATTTAGTTCATAAATTTTTTGATTTTTTCGGGTAGGGTATACCCTATTGGACAGAAATATGTAGATAAGATCCCCTTCAGGATCAGCCCACATTAAGGTGCCCGTATATCCTGTGTGCCCAAAACTTTTAAAGCTGGCCGACTTTGCTACACTGCTTTTCTCTTCATTATATTCTAAGAGCGGTTTATCAAACCCTAGCCCTCTCCTATTTCCCTGATTTGGGTATTGGGTTGTTGTGAATACTTGAATTGTTTGTGGTTTAAAAATTTGCATCGAATCATATTTACCGTTGTCCAAAAGCATTCTTAAAATTTTTTCGATATCTCTTGCATCACTAAAAAGACCAGCATTTCCAGAGACACCCCTCATCATGATGGCCCCCTCATCATGAACCACTCCATGAATCGACTTCATTCGGAAAAAAGAGTCTATTTCAGTCGGCACTAAATTTTCCAATTCGATTCTGTCTATTGGGTTAAATCCCATGGTTTCTAATTTCATCGGTTGATAAAATTTTTCATTTAAATATTGGTCGAAAGGCATGGCGGCCAAGCGTTCTACTATTTCTGGAATGAGATAAAAAAAAAGTCCAGAGTATTTATAAGAAGGACTGCTTTCTACTTTTGACCTCCTTATCCGCTTTTTAATATGATTGTAGAAATCTTTATGAAGATACATGTTATCGGACAGCTGAAACGGATATGCATCTGTGGGGCTACTTGAAATGTGCTTTTTCTTAAATCTACCGTCTTTTTTCTTTATTTCATTGTAGTACTGAATCCACGGGTAGAGACCACCCTGATGAGCCAGAGCTTGGCGAACGGTAACCTTACCCACTTTTTTACCTACTTTAGGAACATAATTTCTTATTGGAGCATCGAGGAGGATTAAGGAGTCCTCATATAATTTCATCATCGCCAACGTTCCTCCAAGAACTTTCGTCAATGATGCCAAATCAAAAATAGCGTCGTTGGTTATTGGCCGAAGAGAATCATATGTTTGAAATCCATAAGACCCAAAAAAAAGTAAACTGTCTTTCGTTGAGGCCAGCAAAACACAACCTGGAAATGCTTTCTCTAAGATCGAGGCAGTTATAATGCTGTCAATTTGATTTTCTAAGAAATTGATTTTGATAGCTCGCTCGTTTATACCCTGAGAATAGCTATTCCACTCAAATGAAAATATTAAAACGATAATATAATAGAATCTATATCGCATTTTTTTGAATTGCTAAATAGCTTCGCAAAGTAATGACAGTCATGAGCCAGACCAAATACTTTATTATTGATTTTGACAGCACTTTCACCCAAGTGGAAGCACTCGATATACTCGCTGAAATATCTCTCAAGAATAATGAAAACCGAGAGAATACAATAAAAGAAATTAAAAAAATTACCGATGAGGGCATGGATGGGAGTATGTCTTTTCGAGCGTCGCTTCAAGAAAGACTTAATCTCTTGAAAGCGCATCGAGATCACATGCCAGAATTAGTAGCGCGACTAAAAAAGGTTGTATCGCCATCATTCAAGCGGAATACAGCGTTTATTAAAAAATATAAAAATGAAATCTTTATCGTCTCTAACGGATTCAAAGATTTCATCATTCCTATCGTAGTGGCGTATGGAGTGAAAAATGAAAACGTCTATGCCAATGAATTTGAGTACGATGAACATGGGAATGTAATCGGATTTAATAAAGAGAACATACTTTCTGAAAACAATGGCAAGCCGAGACAGATTGAGAAGTTGAAATTGAAAGGTGAGGTTTTTGTACTAGGCGATGGGTACACCGATTTCGAAATCAAAAAGAAGGGCTTTGCAAATAAATTCTACGCTTTTACGGAAAATGTAAAAAGAGAAAAAGTATTACGAGAAGCGGATCATGAAGCCCCAACCCTAGAAGAGTTCCTTTATTCTCAAAAATTGGAACGGGCACACTCTTACCCAAAAAACAGGATCAAAGTTCTTCTTCTTGAAAACATCCATGAATATGCTGTTGAACGATTAGAGAAAGAAGGATATCAGGTAGAAGTGTACCCTTCAGGCATGACGGAAGAGGAGCTTGGCGAAGCGATTAAAGACGTTAGTATTTTAGGCATTCGGTCCAAAACTCAAGTAACAGAAAAAGTAATAGGTGGTGCAAAACGACTCTTAGCTATTGGTGCTTTTTGTATCGGCATCAATCAAATTAATTTAGAGGCTGCCATGAAAAAAGGAATTGCAGTATTCAATGCACCTTTCTCTAATACGCGATCTGTAGTAGAGCTGGTACTAGCCCAAATCATTCTTTTAATGAGAAACCTTCCTGACAAGATGACCTCTATGCATCAGGGTAAATGGGAAAAATCCGCTTCGGGAAGTTTTGAAGTGAGAGGTAAAACGTTAGGAATTATCGGATATGGAAAGATCGGTTCCCAGCTTTCGGTTCTTGCTGAGTCTATTGGCCTTAACGTTCAATTCTATGATCTTGAAGATAAGTTAGCACTTGGAAACGCTACTCCTTGTGATTCGCTGGATCAATTGCTCAAAACATCCGATATTATTTCATTGCACGTAGATGGAAGAGGTGATAATAAAATGATGATTGATGATGATGCCTTTGAAAAAATGAAAAAAGGTGTTGTATTCATCAACTTGAGTCGTGGACACATAGTTGACGTAGATGCCTTAGCCCAAAATATTCAAAACGGGAAAATTCATGGCGCAAGCATCGATGTTTTTCCTGAAGAGCCGTTAAGCAATTCGCACCCTTTTGAATCTCCACTTATCGGAAAGAGGAATACTATTTTAACCCCACATATTGGGGGAAGTACGCTGGAGGCTCAAGAAAATATTGCAAATTTTGTGCCCGGTAAAATCATAGACTATGTAAACACAGGATCCACTACAAACAGTGTTAATTTCCCAAATATCACACTCCCTACTTTAAGCGAAGCACACCGATTTATTCACCTTCATAAAAATGAGCCCGGAGTTTTAGCAGAAATTAACAATGTGCTAGCCACTTACAATATTAACGTAGTGGGGCAATATTTAAAGACCAACGAAGTTATTGGATATGTCATTACCGATATCAATAGGGATTACAAGGAAGAAGTGATTCAAGATTTAAAAAAGATCGATGGAACGATTAGGTTCAGGGTATTGTATTAATTTTATCGCTTTATATATTAATTTAGTAAAAAAAATTTAATTACCCTCCTTTAAGTTACAATTAAACCGAAAACATCAACCAAAATGAGCGATGCCCTTTCTTGGAAAAAGCTTGAATCACTAACACATCTGAACGCTATCATTGAGGAGTCTAAACAAAAGCCTATTCTCATATTTAAATACTGCCGTTCTTCGGAAGAAAGTATAGAAACAAAAAATGGGATAGAGCGTGATTGGAACATAGCAAATGACCAGCTGGATTGCTACATTGTGGAAGTGGTGCAAAACAAAGAATTAGCGACCGCAGTGAGCGATTTGGCAGAAGTATCTGACTCCCACCCCCAAATACTGATTTTTGCAGATGGCGTAACCATGTATGATGAAACACATGAATTGATCAATGTCAAAAAAATTAAACTTGTCTTAAAAGTTATTTATCGAACCTTCCGATGGATGGGAACAAGGGTTTAATCTATAAAAATAATTGATTTTTAATCCCCTTAAAACGGGTTTTTTTATGTCCAACAAGATATATTTTACTCCAGGACCCACTCAGTTATTTTATAGTTTTCAAGATCATTTTAGGACTGCCATGAAGGTGGATATGGGAAGCCTCTCGCATAGAAGTCCATTATTCATTAAAACGGTCGAAGAAACAACAGATGCGTTGTGCGAGTTGCTGCAAATTCCAGAGGGGTATCATCTTTTTTACATAAGTTCTGCAAACGAAGCCTGGGATAGAATTATTCAGAACCTTGTAATCAAGAGCTCGCACCACTTTGCTAATGGGGCTTTCAGTAAAAAATTTTACGAATTTGCCATCCAGTATAAGAAAAAAAGCACCATAGAAAAAGCGCCAGATGGAGGCACCTATCAAAACTTTAATATACCTCATGAAGCAGAGCTTATTGGGTTAGCCAAGAATGAAACAAGTGTTGGCTTCACATTTACCGAAGATGAAATAGCATTGATCAGGGCTAACAATTTAGATAAATTGATCGCACTGGATGTTACCAGTGCGGCACCAGCCCTGCCCATTCATTTTAATAATGTGGATACAGCATACCTCTCTGTTCAAAAAGCTTTTGGAATGCCCGCAGGGTTGGGACTTTGGATTGTGAATGAAAGGTGTATAGAAAAGGCGACTCAAAACGAAAAGTCTGGCAGTATTGGAAGTTATCGATCCTTACCAAACTTGAAAAAGTTTGGTTTAAAAGCTCAAACGCCCGAAACACCCAACATGATCTACATCTACATACTCGGGATGATTGCCAAAGACCTCCTAAATTATGGGCTGAAACGAATGCAAAATGACATTATTTATAAAGCAACCTTGATCAATCAAACGATTGAAAACCACCCATTGCTAGACCATTTTGTGACTTCCGAAAAACACCGTTCTCCCGCTACTATTGTCATTAAAGCGAAGCATCAGGCCGACTTCATAAATAAGCTTGCCAGCCACGACATGGTTGTTGGGAAGGGATACGCCTCCTACAAAGAAGAACACATAAGAATTGCCAACTTCCCAACGCATTCAAAAGAAATAGTGGAGAATCTTTGTGATTTGATTAATAAAATAAAATTTTGAATCCGCTACATTCATCAAGTTATTCTAATAAAGGTTTGTTTTCAGTATCCAAAACAAAATTTATTATAAATACGTTCTAATTCTTTGAGGTCGGTATCATTAATTTTGCTTAGTAATTAACGAATACTCCGTTGGAAAATCTTTACGAAAAAATTTTAGTTTGCCTTGACCACACGTCAAAAGACAAAAGTCTAATTGAAAATGTTCGTCATTTTGGTAAAAAAGCAGGCGTTAAGGAGGTCATTTTTATCAATGTCATAAAGGACTTCAATCTTCCTGACCAAATGCTGAAGGAGTTTCCAGGTCTTTTCGATAGGGCTATTGAGGATCGAAAAGAAGAGCTTCGCAAACTTATAAATACCGTTTTTGAAAGCGATATTAATATTCAACTTTTGGTAAAACAAGGAAGCATTACCAAGGAAATACTGAAGGCTTGCAGCGAAAACAAGGTAGACCTCGTGGTGCTTGGCAGAAAAGATGAATGCGAATCTGTTCTCTGTACCCGAATAGCCAGAAGGTCTACTTGCAGCATTCTATTTATTCCGACTGACGCAGCGTTGAAACTAGATAAAATCTTTGTGCCGGTAGATTTTTCAGACTATTCCGACCTTTCGCTAGAGACGATTATGTCCCTAACCAATGAGTCGAAAGCAGAAGTATTTCTTCAAAATGTGATTAGCGTTCCGAGTAGCTATCGATACTCAGGAAAGTCTTATAAAGAGTTCGGTGAAATTATAAAAGGCCACCATCAAAAAGACCTAAATTTTTTAATTAAAAAATTTTCAATGGGAAGCCAAAAGCTGGTTCCCGTTTTTACTTTTGATAACGGCGAAAACATCATTAATTTAATTTGGAAAGAAGCACAGCAAAAAAAGGTAGACCTGATTGTGATGGGTGCAAAAGGAAGGACTGCGGCCTCTGCGCTTTTCATTGGCAGTAAGGCAGAACGAATGATTCGAATAAACCGCACGATTCCGTTAATGATTATTCGAAAAAAAGGAGCCAGTGCTGGGATATTTGAAACCCTTATCGAAACGCTGGATTAAGATTTTCTTCGTTTAGCTAAAAAGTGATTAAGTGGAGTTCACTCTTCTTTAGAAAGGTTGCTAAAAGCACCCACAAGCTACTCCCCTTTCCTTTCACACTCAACGCCCTTTTTTTGTACGCTCCAAGCGAGGTCGCTACACCGTTTTAAGAAAAAACACCTAGCCTAAAACCCATTCTACGAGCCTAAGCCGGTGATGCGCTTTTTTAATTACTACACTCCGTTGTTTGAAAGGTTACTTTGTCTTTATCGTATTTCCCCTCCCATGCTGATGGAATAGCTGACGGATCATCCACTTGCACACAGGTTAGATTAGGATTTTCTGTCATATCTAAATCTGTAAGATTATCATTATTCCCATTCGCCAGAATAACCTCTTTTATTAAGGCATTTTGATATAAATGAAGCAGAAAAAGTTTCGTATTTTGAGAAACATCTAGTTCTGTTAATTGGTTAGAAACCAATCTAATATTTTTAAGTTCTATGTTTTGAGAAACATCCAGAGCTGTTAATTTGTTTTTAGATAAATCAAGTTGAGTAAGCGCGGTGTTTTTAGAAACATCGATGGCTGTTAATTGATTGCCAATTAAAAAAAGATCATTAAGTGCTGTGTTACGAGAAATATCTATTGTTTGAAATTGATTAATACTTAAATTAAGATTAATAAGTGCTGTATTTTGAGAAACATCTATTTCTTTTAGATTGTTTCTAGGTACGTTTAGGACAGTAAGTTTTGTGTTTTGAGAAACATTGAGTGATCTTAATTGGTTTTGACTTAAATCAAGCAATGAAAGTGCGGTGTTGTTCGAAACATTGACCGCTGTTAGGGCATTATTAAGAAGTGCAAGATCAGTAACCTTTGTAAAATATTCAATTCCAGTAGCGTCGGTAATGCCTTGATTATTTGCTTCAATTGCTCCTGCATATACTTGGGCTTCCGCTACGGAAATTTCCTGATCTCCATCGGTGTTGAGGGCTGTATTACCTACTAAAAGGGATTTGAAGTTGGCATCGGGGATGTAAATTCCTGCACCTTCCGTTATGGAAATGGTAAACGCTGCCGTGGCTGTCGCACTCCCCACTGTCGCTTGGATTTCACCGGTAAGCTCCGTATTCGTGTCGTAATCAACTGCGCTTGCATCGGTCAGCATCATTTTATTTCCGTCTAAACCAACGGCACCTGCTGGGTTTTGGCTCGTAATCGAAAAAACCGGCGTTTCATCCGTATTGGCTACGGTCGCCGCGAGTTTCCCAATAACGACCCCGTTAGGGCTGTTTTTCGGCAGTACTAATTGGGACAAATCCGCTATGTCGATGGACGTAATTCCCGAATTGGTAATTTTCACCTCTTTCGTTATGTTATCCGTTCCGCCACCTGCATTCGTAGCGGTGAGCTTTACCGTATAGGTGTCGTCTTTAGCGTAGGTATGAGTGGGGTTTTCGTCAGTGGCTTTGTTTCCATCTCCAAAGTCCCAAGCGTAGCTAGTTGCACCTTCAGACGTGTTGGTAAACGTTACTTTACCTGCCGTTTTCTCATCTACCGCAAAGGTAAAATTCGCAATTAATTGGGTACTCGTTCCTTCTAGGGAAATGGTTACCGTTGCCGTTTTCTCAGCCGATCCGCCTGCATTTGTGGCGGTGAGCTTTATCGTATAGGTGCCGTCTTTCGTATAAGTATGGGTGGGATTTTCTTCGGTGGCTTTGCTTCCATCCCCAAAGTCCCAAGCGTAGCTAGTGGCGTTTTTAGACGTGTTTTTAAAGGTTACCGCCCCTTTTGAACCGAAGGTAAGGGTAAAGTCGGCTTCTACTTTAAGGATAGGTTCATCATCGCCCTTGCAACCCCATAAGAGGGCAACTGCGCAAAGGGAAGCGAGTAGAAGGATTTTTGGATTTGATTTGATTTGATTTGATTTGATTTGATTTGATTTGATTTGATTTGATTTGATTTGATTTGATTTGATTTGATTTGATTTGATTTGATTTGATTTGATTTGATTTGATTTGATTTGATTTGATTTGATTTGATTTGATTTGATTTGATTTGATTTGATTTGATTTGATTTGATTTGATTATCCATAAATTTAAAATTTAGATTTAAGTGGGTCATTTTTATAGAGTGTATCATCTTTTTTAGGATTTAGATTAAAACACAAGAATAAGGGTATTGGATCGTATTTGCAAAAAAATTTGAAAATAAAATAAACTATATTCTCTCGCAGTGCATGGGCTTGATGGAGTACGTTTAGCTTTTGGCTGCCTTCCTTTATCGATTATCAGGCTATTGCCAAGCATTTTCTGCATAAAAATGACAATTAAATGATTTTTATTGGTCTCTTTTAATGTGTTCGACGAGCTTGTCACATAAATTGGAAATTTCGGAGCTCATGAACTCATCTCCAGTAGCGTTTAACACACTCTGGGCAAGACCACCCAGACAGTCAATATAGAAGTGTTTCATTTCGTCCACGGGCATATCTTTAGCCCAAAGGTCTATTCGCATGGTATTCTTGTTTTCTTGATCCCATAGTGATAGGCTAATGGACTTGGTTTCTGAAGGGCCCGGCTGATCCTTCTCATCGGCATCCCACATGATTTTTTCAGGTATATTATCCTTGTCTAGTTCTACTAGGAACTTAATTTCCGACTTTTTCATATGATTCGTTAGTTGCGGATAAAAGCCTGTAAAGCATCCATTTTGGCTCCATCTGGATCTGAGGGGCTAGATGTACAGCCAATACTTGCTGATTTACTGTTGATACTTTCCACTCTATTTGGTGGATTAGGGTGTGTACTTAAAAACTCAGGATTTCGGGATGCTTCGTTTTCGGTAAGCTTTTCAAAAAAAGCCGCAGCTCCATTGCAAGCATATTTCGTATCGGAAAGGTATTCTACTGAAAATTTATCTGCTTCCGTCTCGGCATCTCTACTGAATTTTAAGGCCCCTACCCCTACCAAACCGCCTAATACCTTCTGAGTAAGGTCTGACGAATTACCGGCAATTACCTTTAGTAAGAGTGAGATACCATATGTACGCTGTAACTGCTTAGAGCTATGTCTTTGATCCGAGTGCGCTACTTCATGACCTATTACACCTGCTAAATCATCCAATTTATCCAAAAAGAAAATCAAACCCGTATAAACGTATAAATGTCCGCCTGGTGTAGCAAAAGCATTGAGTGTTTCATCATCGTCTATTATGGTAAGCTTCCATTCAAACTCATCTTTGTAAGAGACGGCATCAGAGTTGAGGATATCAGCAAGCATTTCATCCAACACAGCGTAGGCCTCGGGTTTTTTTGATCTACTTAAAACAGGAAACTGGACTGGGTCTGCCGCTATTTCAGAAGCCACCTGACTACCTAAATCAATATCACTCTGAATGGAGAAGAGTAATAAATCACCATTTTTATCGCATGAATAAATGAGTGCTGAAACAACAAAAGCAAGGATAAGGTTGAAGTATCTTACGTATTTCATAAAAGTATTTTTAAGGCATATTCCTTGTCTAAAATTAATTGGTTTTGCAAGTCCTTGAGCGAATTGAATTTAATTTCTTTTCGTAGAATTTTCACGAACTCCACCTTAATAGACCGACCATAAATATCGTCAGTAAAATTAAATAAATGCGCCTCGACCGTTTTTCTATTCCCATCTAGTGTAGGTTTAAAACCAATATTTAGTACGCCATCATACATTTTATCCTCCCCTTCTAGCGAAGCTTTTATGGCGTACACTCCATCTGAAGGTAAAAGCTTGTAGCTTTCAGACACGTTTATATTGGCTGTAGGGAAACCTATTTTTCTCCCATTCTTCTCGCCATGAACCACTTCTCCTGATAAAGAATAGTTCCTCCCGAGCAGCGCCTTGGCAAAAGCAACATCCCCTTCCAACAGGGCCTGTCTGACTTTTGTGGAGCTAATACCAATATCGTCAATATCTTGCTTAGAAATCTCCTGCACTTGAAACCCATATTGTTGCGCATTGACTTTTAGAAAATTAATATTTCCCTCTCTATTATTTCCAAAATGATGGTCGTATCCGATATAAAGCTTTTTCGTATTTACTTTATCAATCAGTATCTGTTGCACAAACTCGTGCGCAGATAAGCTCGAGAACTTCGGAGTAAAAGCACATTTAATAATGTAATCAACCCCTAGCTTTTTTATCATGTCAATTTTTTCATCAAAGGTTGAAAGAAGCCTGAGCGAGTTGTCTTTTCTAAGTATAAACCTCGGATGCGGCCAGAAGGTAATCAAAATGCTTTTACCCTTATTTGCTTTTGCTTCGCTTACTATTTTATTCAGGATAGTTTGGTGACCTAAATGAACTCCATCAAATGTTCCAATGGTAACAACTGAAAAATCAGGCGGCTGTAAAGTTTCAAGATGATCAATTACCTTCATGGCATCTTTTTATAAAGTCTTCAAGAGTTGTCGCATTTTCCAGTTGGTAATCGCCCACACTCGTCCGAACAAGCTTTTTGAGGTATGCGCCCACGCCTAGTTTTTGACCGAAATCGTGAGCCAATGTTCTGATGTAGGTTCCTTTTGAGCATGCTACTGTAAAACCTACATCAGGTAGTGTATGGTTGGTTATGTCAAATTGTTGAATTTTCACATTCTTCGGTTTGATTACAACCTTTTTGTTGGCTCTGGCTCTTTTATATGCGCGCTCCCCGCCAACTTTTACCGCAGAATAGGCTGGCGGTACTTGTTGGATTTCTCCGGTTAATTCCTCTTTAGCTAAACTCAAAGCCTGAGCCGTGATATGACTCCAGTCTTTTTCATTTTCGAAAGCCGTTTCCAGATCATAAGAGGGGGTTGTTTTACCAATCTCAAAAACTCCTGAATATGTCTTATCCAAACCCTGAAGTTCATTCAATTTCTTTGTGTACTTTCCTGTTCCAATAAGAAGAAGTCCGGTAGCCAAAGGATCGAGTGTTCCTGCATGGCCTATTTTTTTAACACGAAGCACATTTCGAAGCTTTTTTACTACATCGAAAGAAGTCCAACCTACGGGTTTATCGATAAGCAAAAGTCTCCCCTCTTCAAAGCTATTTTCCATTAAAAACGAAAAGTAACAGAGATAAGTCCAACAAGAATGCAGTATAGAGCAAAGTAGGTGAGTTTTTCCTTTTTAACAATTAAAAGCATCCATTTACAGGCTAAAAAACCAGAAATAAAAGCCGCTACAAATCCAATAGTGAGCGAGATAGCTTCAATATTATGTGCAACAGGATTATCAAGATAATCTTTTAGCTGAAGTATGCTTGCCCCTGAAATAGGTAGCAAAACCATCAAAAAAGAGAACTGCGCCGCTTTTGCTCGATCAATTCCCAATAGCAATGCAGTAGAGATAGTAGCTCCAGACCTGGAAATTCCAGGAAGTATTGCCACTGCCTGAGCAATCCCGATAACAAAGGCAGAAACACTGCTTACTGAACCCTCTCCACTCTTTCTGTAATGTACAAAAAGGAGTAGAAGTCCCGTACATAAAAGCAGGCTACCTACGAGTAGCAGATTTCCAGAAAATAAAGATTCAATTTGATCTTTGAAAAAAATACCTACCACAAATACAGGTATCATAGATACTAGAATATAAAAAATGAATTTGGTAGAATCGTTCCATTCAAATTTGAATAAATCGGTCATTAACCTAATGATGTCTTTTCGAAAAACCAGCATGGTGGCCAATGCAGTAGCAGCGTGGACCACAATTGTGAATAATAGGTTGTCATTGGCTTCAATGTGTAGCAATACAGAGCCAATTTCGAGGTGTGCACTACTACTAACAGGAAGAAACTCAGTGAGACCTTGTATAATTCCCAAGATCAGAGACTCGTACCAGGTCATTTAGAATCAGGCTTTGATTTAGGTTTAAAAAAGATGGCTATAAATTCGATCAAAAAGCCTAGCATTACTACAACGGGACCAACAGTTAGCCCCATCGTTCCAAAACCATACTGTTCTTTGTCCATGGTCATAAGTACGAATCCTAGCGTTAGCACCACGAGGCCTGCTATCATGATCAAGTAATTCTCTTTTTTAAATGCAAGTTTTCTTTTTTTAGACATAGTTTAATACAATTCGTCCAGCGACATTTTCAAATACTTGTTGATGGCTCTTAGAGCACTTAAATACCCTACCAGCATACCTATTGCGATAATAATAAGGTAGAATATGATAAAATCGTTTAATATCTGCAAATCAGCAAGTCCTTTAATTACTTTATTCATATAAAGGGTAAATCCATGCATAAGGACACAAGAAATTATGCCTGCTAGCAGTCCATAAATGGCAGACCTGATGAGGAATGGGCGTTTAATGAAAGAGGAAGTAGCACCTACCAATTGCATACTACGGATCAAAAAGCGCTGTGAAAATAATGCTAGCTTAATGGTGTTGTTGATAAGCATCACAACAATTAAAATAGCAAACAATGCAATGCTAATAAGAAGTATTCCAATTTTAGCCACGTTTTGATTAATGCTTTCAATCAGGCTTTCTTCATACTCTACTTCGAATACTCCCCGGATAGCTTCTATTTCGTTTTTTATTTTGGTAAGACTGTCCAGCGACTGGTAATCACTGTAAATTCTTAAGGCATATAAATCTCTTAACGGATTATCACCCAAAAAATCTTTAAAATCCTCGCCAGTGTCACTAATAAACTCCTCGGCAGCTTTTTCTTTAGAAATAAAAGCAACTTGCGGTTTATTGTTCTTGGATAGAATGTAGGATTTGCTTGAAATGGTGGACTCGATTTTATTTAAATCTGATTTTGAAAGGTTCTTATTCAAATAAACTTGTATTTCGATGCTCTCTTGAATCTGCGCGCTCAATTTAGTGCTGTGGAGGATGATCCAGCCAAAGAGACCCAAAACACATAAAGCCACCGTACTACTGAAAATAACACTTAGGAAAGGATAACTTCCCAATTTTCTTTTTTTTCTTATCCTTTTTTCCTCCATGAGAACACGAAGTTAGAAAAAATGAAAGTCACACCAGCAACTATTTATTCAACCTAATGAGCTCCAGCTCTTCAATAAGAGCTGGATTTGTAACCAATGGAAGGTCTTCGAACTGATCCGTAATACGAACGCTGTAGTAGGAGTCTAAGTACTTCACATAAATTCTTCTTCCGTTTGCGCTGTTTATTTCCAGGATTTCATAGGGAGCTCTATCAAAATCACCATTTAAGAATAGTTTTCCGTCATAATACTTAAACTTAATGTTAAGACTTTTCGTGTTTACAGTAGTAACATCAACATATTTGGAAGTCTTTTCTAATGATTCCTCAGCTGGCAATTCATCCAAAGGAACTACTTCCATGGCTTCATCATCACGTATTTTTTCCGCATGAGGTACATCGAACAACGGAACAAACGTTTTAGAGGCGAGTAGCTCTTTTTCTTTTGCCGACTTTTCCGTCACTAAACCTATTTCTCTCTGATTAACTTTTTTTACATCTTCTACGAGTGATTTTGTCTTTTTTGTACTTTCTTCTGGAAGATTGGCAACCTCAATATTCCAATTGATTGTAGATACATTTTCCGCTAATGCTGGCGCATTAATCTCAACCGCTTTAGTGGCAATCTCTCTCGCATTCGGAGCATTGTAAACATAAATTCCAGTACCGATCAAAGAGGCTATCACTACTCCTCCCAATGATTTTAACAGAAAAGACTCACTTGTAAACTCCATCCAAACAGAATCAGGTTTTAAGTTATTCAGACGTACCTTAAGTTGCTCTTTTCGATATTTTTTTAGTCCCTCAATAATTTCCTTTTGAAAATTACTCTCGGACATTAGAGAAGGGTCTGCTTCCAACTCTTTTTCAAACGCTACCTGATCATCTCTGGTAAGTTTTCCCAAATGATAATTATCGATTTTATTTTGTAGGCGACTGTTCATTAATCAAAAAAATCTTCGGTTGAATATTTTGTCTTAATCAAGTTGTCTAACTTTTTTTTACACTTATATTTTTTCGTTTTCGCAGTATCGGTATTTGCAAATTTCATCTTCTTTGCGATTTCCTGCATACTCATCCCATCAAAGTAATATAAGGTCAATACTTTTTTACACGCATCTCCTAATTTATTAATACATTCCAAAACAATATTCAGACGCTCTTTTGCCTCATGCCCCTGATGGTATTCGCCATCTACTTCCTCATGGATTAACCTACTTTTCCGGTCGAGCTCTTTTCTCCATTGATTAAGGCATATACTGTATAAATATGTACTGATCTTTGAAGTAAGTACTAAATTACCACTAACAGCTTTCTGCCAAAAAGCTAGCAAAGATTCTTGATATACATCCTTAGCCTCTTCTTCAGTTCCATTATTTGACAATACGATACGAGTCATCAATCGATAATACTTTTTGTACAAATGATCCAACATACGCTCATCTCCAGAACTGATCCTATTCAGAATCTCGCTATCTTTCATACAACTATCAGTTCTATATACCTTAAAGTTTATTCAAGTAACCTCTCACTATTAAATTGCTAAAGGTAATTAACGTATTTAGCATAACTTCATTACGCTCTCTTCCGCCACACCGTAAATTCTATCTTCCTGATTAGGAAATACTTTCTTTAATCCTGTAAACTGACCAAAAGCGGGTAAAATAGCAAACGTCTTTGAGATCAAAAAACATGGAATCGTAAACCCCATTCTTGATTTTTCACGAACGGAGATTCCAGGATGGATGTGCCCTGAAATATTATAGTAGGGGCTTTCTTCTCGGATATGTGTAAAAGAAAAAGGTGCCAAATCGAACTGCTCCGTAAGGTTCATTTGTGCTGGATACTCACGGAGTATGTCATGGTTTCCAACTACTAGCGTAAATTCTTTGGTAGGATGCCGATCCATAAAATTTAGAAAGTCATTCCACTCTACATTCTTAGTGCTGTGAAAAAGATCTCCTAAAAAAAGGATTTTTTGGGGTTTGTGTGATAAAATTAGTTTTTCAAGGTTCGCAATATCATGGAGGTGTACCTTTCTAGAGACCGCAATACCATTCTTGCGAAAGTGACCCGCTTTTCCTAGGTGAATATCTGAAACTACCAGCATTTCCCGAGAGAACCAGTAAATAGCTTTCTGAGGTAATAAAGTTAGCCTTTCACCTTGAATTTCTACTGTGGTCATCTACTCTTTGTAGGGAATCCAGACTTGTGTTCTATAA
The DNA here is from genome assembly GCA_964289745.1 of uncultured Ekhidna sp. Lineage (GTDB taxonomy): Bacteria > Bacteroidota > Bacteroidia > Cytophagales > Cyclobacteriaceae > Ekhidna. The sequence goes on along the minus strand of CAXYMM010000001.1, from coordinate 1,956,203 downwards.
AAAAATGAGATATAACCTCGCACCATTAAGTTCCCGTTTTCTACCCATATCTGGCCATTGTATGTTTTACCGCTCTCAGGGTTTAAAAGTTTACCGCCACCAAAGGTCTTTGATCTCTTACGATACTTGAAGTCCCATAAAACATCCATGCCCTTTACGAGCTGGTTCTTCAGCGTTCCTTCGCATCGGGTACACCGCTCTTCTTCACTCCTGTACATCATCTTTGTAACCTTTCCAAAATACCGCCCTTCTTTTTCGTAAACTTCAATGACACTCTTTTGTACGCCCGTTTTATCGTCTACTGTGATCCACTTTCCTAGAACCTCGTTTTGTCCGAAACTCAAATTTGAAATAAATAATGCTAAAAATAATATTAAGTTTTTCATGGTATCGTAATTTTAGTTTAAACACAAAAAGTCAAAGGCTGTACCAAATCAGCTAGTCATTGTAAGATAACCAAGTTTGAGTTCGATAAAAAAACAATAGATAACCACGAACCTGCAACTCTCCATCTTCTATCCAAATTTTACAATCGTAGACATTTCCATTTTTGGGATCTAAAATCTCTCCTTTCTTAAATTCATTATTCCCTTTGTCGTATTTCATATGCGAAAGAATCTCCATTCCAATTATTTTTTCACCCTTTCTCTCTCCTTCACATTTCGTACAGATTGGGTCGGGGTTCTCACCTTCTTCTCTAAATAATTTAATAACCTGTCCATAATATTGTCCGTCTTTTTCGTATATCTCAACTACTGATTTTGGTTTACCAGTCTGGTCATCGATGGTTTTCCATTTTCCAAAAAAATCGTCCTGAGCCATTGCCGTTGTGGTGAAAAGAAATAATAGGACATTTAATTGATATTTCATATCATAAATATACAGTCAATCGGCTGCTTGTTCAAGTACTGATTGCATTTTTAATATTCGGTCAGTTATTTGTTCCGAACTTAATTTTTGACGTCTAATTAGATTTACGAGTATAGGAAAAGCAAAAGGTGTTGGTTTCTGTACTTCTTTGAGTACTATTTCTTGGCTGTTGATGCGTCGTATTGCCTCCATGAAACGACTTTGATCCAGTTGAAGGTTCATAACTTCATCTATCGATTGTTGGATTAGCAAATTATCTGAATCATAAGTATTGAATACTTTGAATAAAATACCTGAAGAAGCTTGCAGGTGGCGTGCTTGCATTGCTCTTCCCGGGTATCCCTGAAACACCAATCCTGCAATTGTGGCTATATCTCTAAAAGTCCGCTGTGCCATTTCCGTCATATTAATGGACTGATTTAAATCTTCATTGAGGTTTTCTTCCGAAAATAAATCCAGCTCAAGTGCTTCTTCAATGGCCACTTCCTGATCTGATAGCAACTCAAAACCATAATCATTCATCGATATTGAGAACGTAATTTTTTGATTTTTACTTAGCCGATAAGCAATGAGGCCACCAAGCACTTCATGCACGAACATCCCTTCGAATGTGAAGAAGAAAAGGTGATGCCCGTATTCTGTCTCCAACTTTTCAATAAGTAAAGTATCTTGACCAGGTACTATTGACATTTTGGCCTGAAGGTCCAGAATGGGTTTAATTTTTCTGAGTTCCTTTGACTCATATTTCCCGTCAATAGAAGCTTGTAGCTTTTCACGAATTTGATTTGAGAGCAACGAGGATAGCGGCAATCTTCCACCCCCCCAAGCGGGTGTTTTGCCTGATTTTTTTTTTGACTTTTTTACCAAAACGGACATATGCTTAGTCATAACAAACTCTAGGTTTTGGCCAGCAAACCAGAACGTATCACCTGGGTTTAGCTTCGAAACAAAGCTTTCCTCCACCGTACCTAGATAGCCTCCTGATATAAACTTAACCTTCATTGCAGGGTCGCCAACGATGGTCCCTATCGAAAGCTTATGCCGTAGTGCAGTCTTTTTGTTTATGACTTTATAAAGTCCATGATCGTAATAAACACGTGCAAATTCTTCATACTCTCCTAGCGTACTTCCTCCTGTCGTTATAAACGCTAGTGCCCAGTTCCACTCTTCACTGGTTAGATGTCTAAAACCGTATGTTTTCTTGATTTCTTTCAGGATTTCCATTGGCTTAAAGCCACCAGACACGGCAAGCGTGACCAAGTACTGCACCAATACATCCATGCACTTTTCAAGCGGCTTTCGCTGTTCAAACTTACCTTGTTCAATTGAGTCTCTAAGTGCCGCCCCCTCAATTAGCTCCAATGAATGCGTAGGCACAAAAAAAATTCGACTTACCTCTCCTGGGCCGTGCCCACTCCTTCCGGCTTTCTGCTGAAAGCGAGAAACCCCTTTGGGACCTCCAATCTGAATCACGGTATCAACAGGCCTAAAGTCAACACCCAAATCCAGGCTAGAGGTACAAACTACTAGCTTCAACTTACCGTCATGCAATGCATCTTCTACCCATAATCTAATGTTTTGATCCATGGATCCATGGTGCATCGCCATTGTTCCAGCTAAATCGGGTGCATCATTGAGGATAGCCTGATACCATAGCTCCGTTTGCGATCGGGTATTGGTAAAAAGAAGTGTGGTGTTGCTTTTCCTAATTATGGGTAAAACTTTGTCAATAAGTTTTGTCCCGAGATAACCCGACCAAGGAAAACGCTCTACTTCATCTGGCAGAATCGATTCTACCATAATTTTCTTATCGATATTGGCTTTCACGGTGACGGCTTCTTTATATAGGTCTTCTCCAATAAGCACGCGTTTAGCCTGAAGTAGATTCCCGATGGTGGCCGAGATTCCCCAAACTTTTAGTTTGTTATTTGTAAGGCCTTTAATTCTGGATATGGCCAACTCTATAGCCACGCCTCTTTTTGTTCCGATAAGTTCGTGCCACTCATCCACGATCACAGCCCTTACTTTTTTAAGGTAGTTAGGATAATCACTTTGACTCAACAAAACATGAAGACTTTCAGGAGTTATAACCAAAGCCTGAGGGGCTGACTTTTTTTGTCTTTTCCTTTCCGTTGTAGAGGTGTCTCCAGTTCGTAAGCCAATTTTCCAACGAAGACCTATCTCATCGCAAAAAGTTTGCATCGCTGCGTGGATGTCTTTGGCTAAAGCCCTAAGCGGTGTGACCCACAGAATCTGAACCTCAGGCTGCACATCTTCAAAATCCGCATCTTTCAAAAATTCTAATGCTGTTGGCACCCATATTGCATAGGTTTTGCCTGAACCAGTTGGTGCATTTAACAATCCGCTTTTCCCATCTAAGTATGCTTCCCAAGTCTTCCGTTGAAAGTGGAAAAGTTCCCAACCTTTTGAGCGCATCCATTTTTCTCCGAGGGATATTATTTCTTCATTTAAGTGCATGGCATAAAAAAACCCTGACTTTTTGGTCAGGGCTTCAATTTATATCCATATTTAATTTTAGTCCAAGATAGAAGCACCTATATGAAAACTTTCCATTTTTGCTACCTCTTTCACATTTAGAATGAGCTCCTTCGTTTTTACCTCATTAGCTGCATGGCCGCCTGTGCCGTAGATTTCTCCCAAAATTGGGGCAATGACTAACCCAACTAAGCACGTTAGCTTGATCAAAATATTCATGGAGGGGCCAGAAGTGTCTTTAAAGGGGTCTCCAACGGTGTCGCCCGTAACTGCGGCTTTGTGGGCATCAGAACCCTTGTAGGTCATCTCACCATCAATCTCGATTCCTGCTTCAAAAGATTTCTTGGCATTGTCCCAGGCACCTCCTGCGTTATTCTGAAAAATCGCCCATATCACTCCCGAAACAGCAACACCTGCCATGTAGCTTCCAAGTGCCTCAGGTCCCATCAAAAACCCTATAAGAATAGGTGCAATAATCGTAAGGGCTCCGGGCAACATCATTTCGCGAAGTGCTGCTTTTGTTGAGATATCGACACATTTACCATACTCCGGAGTTCCAGTTCCTTCCATGATTCCTGGAATTTCTTTAAACTGCCTTCTTACCTCTTTCACCATTTCCATGGCGGCCTTGCCAACCGATCTCATGGCGAGTGCTGAGAATACGACTGGAACCATGCCTCCAATTAATAAAGCGGCAAGGACATCCGCTTTAAAGATGTTGATTCCATCAATCCCAGTAAACGTTACATATGCAGCAAAAAGGGCTAAAGCAGTGAGGGCGGCAGAAGCAATAGCGAACCCCTTACCGATTGCGGCAGTTGTGTTGCCAACAGAATCCAGGATATCCGTTCTTTCGCGAACTTCGTCTGGGAGAACACTCATCTCGGCAATTCCGCCGGCATTGTCGGCGATAGGCCCAAAGGCATCTATTGCCAATTGCATCGCCGTGGTTGCCATCATGGCGGAAGCGGCAATGCCTACCCCATAAAACCCGGCTAATTCATATGCTCCCCAAATGGCTCCTGCAAAAAGTAAAACCGGTCCGAAGGTAGAGACCATTCCAGTAGAAAGACCTGCGATGATGTTTGTTGCTGCTCCTGTGGCAGAGTTTTGCACGATATCCACGACTGGTTTTTTACCAAGACCTGTATAATATTCTGTCATGTAAGCGATCAATCCGCCTACAGTAAGCCCTACAAGGACAGCTCCAAAAACAGAGATAGAAGTGATAGTGAGTGCCCCCTCTCCAAAAAATACCATTGTCATTTCAGCAGGAAGCAATAGATCAATCAAAAAGTAGCAGGCAACTGCAGTTAATAAAATTGAACTCCAGTTTCCTTTGTTAAGGGCCGATTGAACTTGCGCTTCTTTCGCCCCATCGCCAGAAATTTTAATAAAAAAGGTTCCAATTATGGAGAATACTATTCCAAGTCCGGCAATAACTAAGGGAAGTAAAATGGGCCCTATCCCGTTAAATGCATCATCAATTGATCCGCCCATGTCTCTGATCACGTAATTTCCCAAAACCATAGAGGCAAGAACGGTTGCCACATATGAACCAAAAAGGTCGGCACCCATCCCCGCAACATCTCCCACGTTATCCCCAACATTGTCCGCAATCGTGGCCGGATTTCTCGGATCATCTTCTGGGATTCCAGCTTCTACCTTTCCTACAAGATCAGCGCCAACATCGGCAGCTTTGGTGTAAATTCCCCCGCCCACTCTGGCGAAAAGTGCAATGGATTCCGCTCCCAAAGAAAACCCGGCCAACGCTTCCAATACTATGGTCATGTCATTTGTAGAAGTCCACACGCCGCCCATGAAGTATTGAAAAAGGAGAATAAATAACACGGATAATCCGAATACGGCAAGACCTGCAACTCCAAGCCCCATTACTGTTCCGCCTGTAAAAGACACTTTCAAAGCTTGAGCAAGGCTTGTTCTCGCCGCTTGTGTGGTTCTGACGTTTGCAGCCGTGGCAATACGCATCCCAATGTTTCCAGCTAGTGCGGAAAAGAAGGATCCCATGACAAACGCAATCATGATAAACCAGTGTGTGGTTTCCACCATGGCGGATATTGCGCCTAAGAGTGCGCCGGCTATCACTACGAAGATCGCCAAAATCCTATATTCTGCGCTAAGAAATGCCAATGCGCCTTCCTTAATGTAGGCGGCTAATTCTTTCATTTTCGGCTGACCTGCATCTTGACCGTTTACCCAACGGGATTTAACCATCATCACCAACAGCCCGACAATACCAAGGACAGGTACTAAATAGATTAATTTATCCATTATTTTCTATAAGATTTTCAAAAAAAATTGGCGGCAAAGATAGAACATGCCTCCTTTTTTTAAAAATCATTCATAATTAAGAGAGAGCAACCGCTTTTTAAAAGAATAGAGAAGAAGACAAATCTTGAACCGCCCAAATTTTTAAATCGGGATTTGCTAACCCCAAAAACCAACTTTCTAGTCCAATCCAAACCTTTCTTTGGGCTCATACTTCCGCTAAAACCGACCCTGACCAGAGCCGCTTTAATGTTTCGAAAACTAAAAAAAGGCACAATTCATTTTGGCAATGAGAGTAGCCGTTGCAGCTCATTCCCGCTGACTCAACCGCTTAATTTTAGTGTTTTTTAAGCCCGATCATCAAAAAAAATCTTTTTTTTAATTGAATTTATTTGCAAATACGATCCGGTACCCTTATTCTTGTGTTTAAACTTAAATTAATAATAAAATGCAGATTTTCGACCAAATAAACAACGCAATAAAAAATCTCGACAAAACACGAAACGAAACGAAAAATTTTGAATTTATGGATAATCAAATCAAATCAAATCAAATCAAATCAAATCAAATCAAATCAAATCAAATCAAATCAAATCAAATCAAATCAAATCAAATCAAATCAAATCAAATCAAATCAAATCAAATCAAATCAAATCAAATCAAATCAAATCAAATCAAAAATCAAATCAAATCAAATCAAATCAAATCAAATCAAATCAAATCAAATCAAAAACCTTTCTTCTCGCCGTCCTGTGCGCAGTTGCCATCTTATGGAGTTGCAAGGGCGATGATCCAGTTGACCCAGTCGACACTCAAGTAGTCGCCGACTTTACCTTTACCCAAGGCACAGCAGGGGCGGTAACCTTTAAAAACGCTTCTAAAAACGCCACCAGCTACGCTTGGGACTTTGGCGATGGAAACAAAGCCACCGAAGAAAACCCTACCCATACCTATGCGAAAAATGACACCTACACCGTAAAACTGACCGCTACAAATAAAGACGGCTCGGCGGATAAAACCGCAGCGGTAACCATTGATGATATCATTACCATCGCCATAGCGGATTTGACTCAATTAGTGCTACCGAAAAACAGCCCTAACGGAGTGGTTATTTGGAAGCTAGCGGCGACCGTAGCCAATGCGGAAGAAACGCCCGTTTATTCGATCAAGAGCCAAAACCCAGCGGGTGTCCTTGGTTTAGACGGAAATAAAATGATGCTGGTCGATACAAGCGCAGTTGACTATGCGACCAATACAGAACTCACAGGCGAAATTCAAGCGATAGTGGGGAGCGCAACAGCCACGGCAGCATTTACGATTTCCATAACGGACGGTGCGGGAATTTACATCCCCGATGCAAAATTCAAAGCAGTATTAGTAAAGAATACAGCCCTAAATACCGATGGAGATCAGGAAATTTCCGTAGCGGAAGCCCAAGCATATGCAGGAGCAATTGATGAAGGTAGGCAAGGCATTACAGACGCTATCGGAATTGAATATTTTACAAACATTACTTCTCTTAATCTTGCTTTTAATGCCTTAACAGCACTCAATGTTTCGAACAATACGGTACTTAATGAACTAGTTTTAAGTGACAATCAATTAACAACACTAGATGTTTCTAAAAATACAGTACTTGACAGGCTTGCTTTAGCTGGAAATCAATTAACAACACTAGATATTTCTAACAACACCACACTTACTAATCTTGATTTAAGTGTAAACCAATTAACAGCAATAGATGTTTCAAAAAACACTGCGCTTATTGATCTTTTTTTAGGTAATAACCAATTAACAACACTAGATGTTTCTAAATTCACAGCACTTGAATCTCTTATCTTAGAAATTAACCAATTAACAATACTAGATGTTTCTCAAAACACAGCACTTATTCAACTTGTGTTAGCTAACAATGCCTTAACAAAGGTTAATCTGGCGAATGGCAATAATAATGCTATTCTTGATCTGAACTTATTAGAAAACCCTGATCTAACCTGTGTGCAAGTGGATGATCCGTCATCGTTTAAAATAAAGTGGGAGGGGAAATACGATAAAGACAAAGTAACCTTTCAAACAACGGAGTGTAGCAACTAAAAAAGCGCATCACCGCCTAGGCTTCATAGAATGGGGTTTGGGTTATCTCTTTTTTCTTAAAACAGCTTGGCGGTTTCTTTTGATGGGTGGCTTCACTTTCATCAAGTGAAGTGTCCCTGTCAAGAAAGAAAGAAGTCGACAAAGGATTGATTGCTAAAAAATCATTATTTTTGTAAAAGAGTAATGTTTCGCCATTGTACTTTTAGGAAATTAATGGAGCGATTTACCGATTTTAGTTAGATTTCAAACCTTAAAATAAAAGGAGTCAAATTATGAAAAAAAGCATACTTATCACCCCTGTGATGTTCATTTCGCTCATCGCTTTTGGACAAAACTTTGATCAAAAAATGGAAACGTTGGTTGCTCAAATAGAAGAAGAAGTCGTAGAATGGAGGCATTGGATCCACCAAAATGCAGAGTTGAGCAACAGAGAGTTTAAGACCGCAGCAAAAATCGAATCCCTTTTAAAGGAGATGGGGTATGAGCCGCAAACCGGCGTGGCCAAGACAGGAGTAGTAGCCGTATTAAAGGGGGGCAAGCCAGGTCCTGTAGTTGGGCTTCGTGCAGACATGGATGCGCTGCCCATAAAAGAAAGAGTGGAACTGCCTTGGGCATCAAAAAGGGTGGGTGAATACAATGGCGAGGAAGTTCCCGTGATGCACGCTTGTGGTCATGACACGCATGTGGCCATACTGCTGGGAGTAGCTAAAATACTATGGGAGATTAAAGATGAAGTACCGGGAACGGTAAAATTGATTTTTCAGCCAGCAGAAGAAGGAGCACCCGAAGGCGAAGAAGGAGGTGCTAAACTGATGGTAAAAGAGGGTGTTCTTAAAAACCCAGATGTAGACGTCATATTTGGACTTCATATTAACTCAAACACACCTGTCGGAAAAATTAAGGTAAGGCCTGAGGGCATCCTTGCCGCGGTTAATTCGATGCGAATCGATGTAAAAGGAAGACAAGCACACGGGGCTAGGCCGTGGGCGGGTGTAGACCCCATCGTTACGGCTGCGCAGATTGTTAACAACCTGCAAACAATCGTAAGTCGAAATATGCCGCTAACCGAAGCGCCTGCAGTGGTAACCGTGGGTGCTATTCATGGGGGTGTAAGAACTAATATCATCCCTGAAGACCTGTATATGCTCGGTACGATACGAACGCTCGATACCGACATGCGAAAAAATATCTTGAGGCGAGTAAGAGAGGTGGCGACCAAAACAGGAGAATCAAACAACGCGGAAGTAACCGTCTCTATTGATGAGGGGTATCCTGTCACCTATAATGAACCCACTCTTTACCGCCAGATGTTGCCAACGATTGAACGAATTGCAGGTGAAGAAAATGTTGAAATCATTAAGCCAATAACCGGAGCAGAAGACTTCTCTTTCTTTCAACAAGAAGTTCCGGGGTTGTTTTTCTTTTTAGGTGGTTGCCCAGCAGACATGGATCCTACATCGGCGGCAGGTCATCATACACCGGATTTTTACGTAGATGATGCGGGAATGCCTCTGGGCATGAAAACAATGATCGGACTCACATTGGACTATCTTCGAAATAATCCTAAATAAAAATATTAAAAAACTATTTTTAAGGTGAGCTACTAAAGTTTAGGGTGATTTGCTAAAGTGAATTTCATTTTTTTTGCCATTGATTTGTCCATGAGGGAATCAGACTTTTCTAGATTTTCAATAATGCTTTTCAAATTATTTTCATCCCTATTTTGAGACAGTTTTTGCTTAATTTTTATCTCCGTAGGGATGATTTTTATACCTAAAGCACCTTTCATTTCTTTTTCTACAAATTCTTTACCCATTTTCTCGACTGTCATAGGACACTTTTGAGAAGTCTCATATTTGTCCGTTAATTTTTTTAGGTGCTCATATAACTCCCCATTAGACATAATTTTCACATTTCCATATATCTGAACGGCTTCATAGTTCCAAGTTGAAACATTTATGTGGTCGTACCATGAAGAAGATATGTAGGTGTGAACTCCCGTAAAGTCACATAAAACTTCTTGATCTGTTCTTTCAATATTTTTGGCTACTGGATTGGTTCTGCTCAGATGAGTTTCTATAAAAAAATCATCTTTTTTGATCCCATTTATCATCATCATCGCTTTGGTTGAAAGAACTCTATCTTTGAATACGATTAAGTTCGAAAATGAATTTTCTTCAATAATTTCTTTAAGAAGTTCAAAGTTATCCGATTTGAATAGTCTTGGTAGAAGCATGATTTTTCTGAATAATTACTTTTAAGATTCAAGATAATGCGAACGGTGGGCGATTGCTACCTTTCAAAAGTTCCTCAGATCTACCAGCTGATCCACGGGATTGATTTCCCCATTCAACCTTTTTCCGCTTACACATATAAACATTTAAATATTCGTTGCACTGATATATTTCAACAAAGTTTGTGCGAAACGCAAGTTCATTACAGAAAATATTTTGTATTTTAGTGGTATTAAAATACACTAAATGATACCTATTGAAGTTAGAGACTATCTTTCTTCTAGAACTATCGCCAATCATCCACTTGATTAGCCAACTGCAAAGTGCTTTTCCTTTAATAATTCCTTCAATCAATCGACCTTTTTGAGGGCTACTGCATTCATGCAATATCGCAACTTGCTTGGCTTGGGTCCATCAGGAAATACATGCCCTAGGTGAGCATCGCATGTATTGCAAACCGTTTCGATTCGCGACATCCCAAATGATTTATCTTGAATGTATGCAATGGAATTTTCTTTAATAGGTTGAGCAAATGAAGGCCATCCTGTTCCGCTTTCAAATTTTTCTGTGGCATCGAATAACAGCGTATCGCAACAAACACACTTATATTGACCTGGATCGAACTTACTGCATTCATCAGAACTAAACGGACGTTCGGTTTCTTTTTTGCGTGCAACCTGAAACGCTTCGGATGTTAGCAACGCTCTCCACTCGGCCTCCGTTTTCTCTTCCCTTCGATCTGGCTCAGGGTTTCCATTTTCTGCAAAATTTAAAATATCATTCCAGCTTAGCATATCACGCTTTATAAGTTTTAAATTGGTTAACGCTACTCCTTTCAAAAAGTTTAGCCCTTTTCATTCTAATATTTTACATTGTCTGAAAAGCACCTTCTTTTTGGTCAAATTAAAAATTTAGTAAAACACTTCAGGATTTTACCTGACAGCTCTCTTAATTTATTCAAAGATTTTTTCCTTAAGTCGATCTTTATATTGTTGTTTGAGTTTGCTTATTTTAGGACTTATCACAAAGTTGCAATAGTGCTGCTCATGGTGTAAGTTATAATAATTATGATGCTCTTCTTCCGCTTCGTAAAAGGCATCTAAGGGTTTAATCTCTGTAATAATCGGGTCTTCGAAAGTATCTTTCAACTCCCATAGTACCCTTTCAGCGATTTGCTGTTGGGTATCATCGTGAGGTAAGATGATGGAACGGTACTGCGTACCAATATCTGCCCCTTGCTGGTTTAACGTGGTTGGATCATGCGTAGTCATAAAAACAACGAGTAGATCATAGTAAGAAATCCGTTCCGACTCGAACGTAACCTGCACTACCTCTGCATGCCCCGTGCGACCGCCACATACCTCTCGATAAGACGGGTTGAGTACTTTACCGCCCGCATATCCTGGTTTCACATCCTCTACTCCTGTTAATCGTTGGATCACCGCTTCCACACACCAGAAACAACCGCCTCCAAATGTCGCCTTTTCTATGCTCATTTATTTATCTATTTGGCTTTAGCTAAAGTAACACAAAATCAGGGCAAGAATGTGAATGAATACGTCTTAATTAATCAGCTCGTATATAGTTGATCCTCTGGCTATGGTTTTAGGTTGCACCCACATCATTAGAAATCTCTTTTTTTTCAGAAAGCTTCTCTGATTTTTTCCCAAAATCAATATATAATTAAGTTCTTCAAATATCAAAAAAGCGTTAGTATTCTTGACTTAAGATGAGGTTTTTAATATATTTAGATTTAAAATGCTTCCTTATCTCACGCATTTTTTTAATAGCAATAAGAAATGAAAAAGATAGCTACTGTTTTATTGTTAGTGCTGGTCATAATACTAGCGCAATGTAATAGTGTCCCCTTAAGTGGTCGATCGCAACTAAGTTTGGTTAGCAATGATCAGATATTTCCAATGAGTTTTGACCAATATGAAAAAGTTAAAAGGGAAAATAGAATCATTGAAGGCACGGATCAATCCCAAATGATCAAACGTGTAGGCATGCGAATTCAACGAGCCACAGAGCAATATTTTCAAGATCAGTCCCAAGGTGACTACCTTGCTGACTACCAATGGGAGTTTAACCTGATCGAGGATGATGACTTAGTGAATGCATGGTGTATGCCAGGAGGAAAAGTAGCATTTTATACAGGTATCATGCCTATTTGTAAGGATGAAACGGGAGTTGCTGTTGTGATGGGACATGAAATTGCGCATGCCATTGCCAACCACGGAAGTGAGCGAATGAGTCAGCAATACGCTGCCTCTACTGGACTCTCTATCGCAAGCAAACTTTTGACTGGCAAATCAGAAGCTACTATTTCATCCAAATTGATAATGCAAGCAGCGGGGGCTGGAACATCTCTTGGCATACTGGCCTTTTCAAGAAAGCATGAATCAGAAGCAGATAAGTTGGGCTTGTATTTTATGGCGATGGCAGGCTATAATCCACAAGAAGCACCTAAATTTTGGGAACGAATGTCTTTCAATAGTAGTGGCAAAGCACCACCAGAATTTATGTCGACTCACCCCTCACACGATACTAGAATCTCTGATTTAAACGCCAATATGCCCAAAGCCATGCAGTATTACCAAAAATCAAAGTAAGCATGAAAGCAAGTACCTACACTCACTTCCTTTTGGGAGTCCTGTTATTCTGTGCGTGTGGGTTCTCAAATCAGGACTCAGGAAGCAAAGTACCAAATGGTTCATTAGACTATTATGCCGACATTAAAGACGATAGCGTCAAAAAAATTTTAAAAAAAGCCATTGATTGGGCAGGAGGTATTGAAAAATGGAAGAAGCTAGATTCTATTCAATATCACAAAAGATCAAAGCTTCTTTTGGAAAAAGGCCTAGTTGAAAATGAGACCTATCAGCTTCATAACTATTCAATGCAACCGTCTTTTTCCGCTGAAATAAATTGGAAAAAAGGAAATACCGCTCATCTAATTTCGCATAATTTTGATAAGACCCTTAAATATGAAAATGGTGAAATAATAGCTGAGGGCGAAAAAACAAAAAAATCTGTCCTTAGTGCGCTATATGTGCTGGGGATGCCATTTAAGCTACTAGACGAAGGAGTAAACCTTTCTCATGAAGGAAAAACCCAAATAGATGGAATTCAAGTAGATGTTTTAAAAGCTACCTATTCCCCTGCAAAGAATAACAATCATTCCACTGAAGATGTATGGTGGTACTACTTTCAAGAAAATTCGGGTAAATTCATTTCATGCATGGTCTATCATTCGCCAACCTATGCCTACATAGAAAATCTTGCCTTTGATGAAGTGAACGGACTCAAATTTCATAAGCATAGGAAAAGTTACAGAACAGACAGCGTAAGAAATAAACAATTTTTACGAGCAGAGTTTTGGTATAATGACTATAAAACCTCCTACATAAATTAAACCAAGAGTGCATTCCTAAACATCCATTTCTTTGATTAATTCGGATCACGTTCTGCACGATAGGATCTTTATTGTCGAGATTCTTAAATGTCAGACTGGGTAGCTCTCTGTGTTATCTGGGTAAGCGCCATAGACCTGACATACCCTTTACAGCCCATGACGTGATTCCATTTGATAACTCATGGTTATTAATTCAAAACTAGCTAGCCTTATTTTTAATCGCAGATGATTTTAGTTTTGTTAAAAACAAAAATATGTTCAAATATGGAGTAGATCATCTGACGTCTGGAAAAGCAATAGCCATTCTCAACGGTGAACTAAAAGCTGAAGTAACAGACGACGCAATGAAAAAGGTAGTGAACTGTCATCAGCATGTTCAAAATATCGCTCAAGGAGAAGTTGCTGTATATGGTATAAATACGGGTTTTGGCCCTCTCTGTAATACCAAAATCGAGGCGAATCTAACGGGCGATTTACAACGAAATTTATTGATAAGTCATAGTGTCGGCGTGGGAAATCCAATAGATACGAGTTTAGCCAAGCTTATGCTAATTCTAAAAGTACACTCCTTATGTCAGGGATATTCTGGTATTTCTCTTGAAATAGTCGAAAGGCTTATTTGGCATATTGAAGAAGACGTAATTCCAGTCGTACCCAAACAAGGGTCTGTCGGTGCATCTGGCGACCTTGCTCCGCTTTCTCATCTATTTTTACCCTTATTAGGGGAGGGCGAAGTCATTTTGAAAGGGAAAAGAGTAGTCGCTCAAAAGGCACTTAAAGAGAAAGGAATCAAACCTGTAGTGCTCCACCCAAAAGCCGGTCTGGCATTAATAAATGGAACACAATTCATCTTGGCACATGCGATACGTTTGGTTGATCAACTGCATAATTGCCTTTCGCATGCGGACATTATCACCGCCATGATGATTGAAGGCTTAAAGGCCTCCCCTATGCCTTTTCATGCTGATTTGCATAAGATCAGAAATCACAAAGGCAATTTGCATGTAGCCAATCTTATAAGTCATTACCTCAAAAATTCGGAAATAGTAGCATCACACATGGATTGTGATCGTGTACAAGATCCTTATTCGCTCCGGTGCGTACCTCAAGTTCATGGGAGCTCTAGAAATGCATGGCTACACCTAAAAGAAGCAGTTGAAATAGAAATGAACTCGGTGACGGACAATCCTATTGTTTTTTCTGAAGAGTTGACAATTAGTGGAGGAAACTTTCATGGGCAACCGTTGGCGCTACCTATTGACTATGCCTGTTTGGCTGCAGCTGAAATCGGAAGCATCTCGGATCGTAGAATTTATCTAGCATTAGAAGGGAAATACGATATTCCTAAACTCCTTATGAAGGACACAGGTGTCAATTCAGGGTTAATGATCGTTCAGTACACTTCTGCTGCACTCGTAAGTGAAAACAAAGGCTTGTGCTTTCCATCAAGTGCGGATAGCATTCCGACCTCAATGGGGCAGGAAGATCATGTAAGCATGGGCTCAATAGCAGGCCGAAAAGCACTAAGAATTTGCGAAAATCTCGAAAGAATATTGGCGATAGAATTGCTATGTGCTACACAAGCAATGGAATTTCAACGTCCATTGAAATCTACCCCCATACTTGAGGGCGTTTTTAAAAAAGTAAGAGAGAAGGTCTCCTTTGCAACGCAAGATAGACAGTTCAGTAAAGACATAGATAAACTTACAGAGCTTGTGAAGAGCAAGTCGCTGGTAAAACTAGTAAACGAGCAGACGGTAGAAATAAACCGAAACAATCAATTTGAAAAATTTTAAGATGGATAAACAATTATTCCAAGAAGCGATAAAAGCAGGAATTCCTAAAAAGCTACCCAAAAAGAAGCCTTACCCAGAAGGCAAAAACGCTGCTCCTAAAAGAAGAGACATTCTTACTGACGCAGAGAAAAAATTAGCATTGAAAAATGCATTAAGGTATTTCCCCAGCGAATGGCATCGAGAACTATCGATAGATTTTGCAAATGAATTAATGAAATACGGAAGAATTTACATGCATCGATTCCACCCTGACTATGACCTATATGCAAGACCAATCGACTGGTATCCTGCGAATAATAAACAAGCAGCCTGCATCATGCTCATGATTCAAAATAACCTAGATCCTGCGGTTGCACAACACCCAGAAGAGCTTATCACCTACGGGGGCAATGGTGCGGTTTTTCAAAATTGGGTACAATACTTACTAACCATGCAGTATCTGTCCGAAATGACGGACGAACAAACACTTCACCTATATTCTGGTCACCCAATGGGACTATTCCCGTCTTCAAAAAATGCTCCTAGAGTAGTGGTGACCAATGGAATGATGATCCCCAACTATTCAAAGCAAGAAGAATGGGAGAAATTCAATGCCTTGGGAGTAACCCAATACGGGCAAATGACCGCCGGATCTTTTATGTACATCGGTCCGCAAGGAATCGTGCACGGCACCACCATCACCGTGATGAACGCATTTCGGAAACTACTGGGAAATAAAGGTGACATAGCAGGTAAGCTATTCGTAACATCAGGACTTGGCGGTATGAGCGGTGCTCAACCTAAAGCTGGAAATATAGCAGGTTGTATTACCGTTTGTGCAGAAATCAATCCTAATGCCGCCACTAAAAGACACGCTCAAGGCTGGGTAGATGAATTGATAGACGACATAGACGACCTAGTGGCAAGGGTTAAAGAAGCCAAGGCAAAAAAAGAAGTCGTTTCCATTGCGTTTATTGGGAATATCGTTGATGTTTGGGAACGATTTGACGAAGAAGACATATATGTAGAAATCGGATCTGATCAAACTTCTTTACACAACCCCTGGTCAGGAGGCTATTATCCAGCTGCAGTGAGTTTTGAAGAATCCAATAGAATGATTAAAGAAGACCCAGAGGGATTCAAAAAGCAAGTAAAAAAGACACTCAAACGACACGCAAACGCAGTAAACAAGCACACTCAAAAAGGAACTTACTTTTTTGACTATGGGAATGCATTTTTACTGGAGGCATCACGAGCAGGTGCTGACATATTAGATGAGGACGGTATTTCATTCAAATACCCATCTTATGTAGAAGACATCATGGGGCCTATATGTTTCGATTACGGTTTTGGCCCTTTCCGCTGGGTATGTGCCTCAGGTGATCCAGAAGACCTTGACAAAACCGATCATATTGCGATGAATGTTCTAGAGGAACTAATGGAAAATGCACCAGAGGATATTCAACAGCAAATGCATGACAATATTACCTGGATCAAAAGTGCTAAAGAGAATAAGATGGTTGTTGGATCTCAAGCAAGAATCTTATATGCAGATACTATTGGCAGAATCAAAATAGCGGAGGCTTTTAATAAAGCAATTGCCGAAGGCTTCATTGGATTTGTGATTTTAGGAAGAGACCATCACGATGTAAGCGGAACCGACTCACCCTATCGAGAAACCAGTAATATAAGTGATGGAAGTCGCTTCACCGCAGATATGGCCATTCATAATGTAATTGGCGATAGCTTCAGAGGAGCTACATGGGTTTCCATCCACAATGGTGGAGGCGTTGGATGGGGCGAAGTGATCAACGGTGGATTCGGCATGCTATTAGATGGGTCTTTAGCCTCGGGCGAGCGATTAAAAAACATGCTTTTCTATGATGTTTCGAATGGAATTTCTAGAAGAAGCTGGGCGAGAAACCCTGGAGCGATGACTAGCATTCGTCGTTTGATGGATAATCACCCCACTTTAAAAGTAACCGTACCTCAGCTGGTAGAGGATGAAATATTAAATGATGTAGTGCTATGAAGCTAGTCGGACCATTTTCTCAAATCATCACGATGGATGGGTTGCCGAACACCGGGGCATTGAAAGATGAACAGCTTCACATCATTTCAGACGGGGGGTTACTGATCAACAATGGACTAGTACTTCAGACTGAGCCCTTTAAGTCACTCAAGAAAGAACACCCCAGCACTCCTGTTGAGGAAGTGACGAAGGGAATGACTGCCTTTCCTGGGTTTGTAGATTGCCACACTCACATTTGCTTTTGGGGTAGCCGAGCAGGAGACTTTGCCGCAAGGAATAATGGAAGAAATTATCAAGAGATCGCCGCAGCAGGAGGTGGAATTTGGGATACCGTAACTAAAACCAGAGAAGCCACGCAATCGCAGTTGGAATCAAATACCGAAAGGCGTTTAAGCAAACTTATTCAAAGAGGAATTACGACTGTAGAAATAAAAAGCGGCTATGGTCTTAGCCTAGAGGAAGAGCTGAAACTACTAAGAACAATCAAAGCGGTCGCCAGCACGCATCAGACAGATGTAATATCTACTTGCCTTGCGGCACACATTATTCCAAGAGAATTCAAAAATGAAACAGAATACCTCACCGTAATTTTAAACGATCTAGAACCAGTAATCCGTAAAGAACAACTTACAAAACGCTTTGACATCTTTGTTGAAGAGAATGCTTTTTCCGTAAACGCTGCACTCCCCTACTTAATGAATCTGAGAAAATTGGGCTACAATTTAACCGTACATGGAGACCAATTCACCACGGGAGGTAGTAAAGTAGCTATTGAATGCGGAGCTGTAAGTGTCGATCATTTGGAAGCTTCCAAAGATGACGAAGTAAAAGCACTTGCAAAAAGTAATACAGTCCCCGTTGTGTTACCAGGAGCTTCAATCGGCTTAGGCATGCCTTTCAGTCCAGCCAGAAAATTATTGGACGCAGGTTGTTCATTAGCAATTGCAAGTGACTGGAATCCCGGAAGTGCGCCAAATGGAAACCTACTGGCGCAAGCGTCCATCCTAAGCACATATGAAAAGATCAGTGCCGCCGAAGTATTTGCTGGTTTATCCTTTCGAGCAGCACATGCACTTAATCTTCATGATAGAGGTATATTAAAGGAAGGAATGGTGGCAGATGTTGCTGCATTTGAAACTGTCGACTATCGTGAAATTTTGTATCAACAAGGAGAGTTGCAGCCATCAATCACGTGGAAACGAGGCAAAAAAGTAGAACCCGTCAACTCGTAGCACATGAGTAAATCAAAGCATCGTGGATATTTATAAGATTACGGAACCGAGCGCAAAAGAAGTGCCCATCGTTATCAGTTCGCCACACTCTGGAACTTTTTTTCCAGAAGAAGTAAAAAAATCCATGCTAGCGAAGACCCTTTCAAATCCTGACGATACGGATTGGTTTATTGACAAATTGTACAGTTTCGCACCTGAATTGGGTATTCGAATGATCTCTGCCCATTACAACAGGTGGGTAATCGACTTAAATAGAAATTCAAAAAGCGAACCGCTTTATAATGATGGTCGTATTATTACTGATCTTGTACCTCAAACCAATTTCAATGGAGATTCTTTATACACCAGTGAAGCTCCTGATGATTCAGAGATTAATAGGAGAATTGTAAGGTACTACCATCCTTACTATCAGAAGTTGGAAGAAATGCTTCAAACCGCCAAAGCTAAGTTTGGTCACGTATTGCTTTTCGATGCCCATTCCATTCGTAGGCATGTACCAGGTGTACGAAAAGAACCTTTTCCAGCCCTAATACTAGGCGATAACGATGGGCAATCTGCCAGTAAAGCGATCATCGACACGGCTTTAAGTGCACTCTTAGATAGCCATTATGAATTACAACACAATCATCCTTTCAAGGGAGGAAACATTACACGTAGCTTTGGTAGGCCTCAAGAAGGCATTCATGCATTACAGCTAGAAATGATCAAAACCAATTATATGGATGATAGCGAAAAGAAATACGATGAAGCTCGTGCTACCAGCATTCAGGTGCTATTACGAAAAATGTTTAAAAAACTTATAGAATTGCTTTAACATGGGGTCGATTCACCTAAAAGGGCTACTCACTGAAAAGGGCTGGCTTGAAAATGCTTTGGTCACCACCGACACAAATGGGATCATTAACAGTATTGGTAAAAGTCATGACCAAGATGCGGAAGTAGTAAACGGCTATGCATTGCCAGGTTTTCAGAATGCCCATTCTCATGCTTTTCAATATGCAATGGCTGGAATGGGTGAACTACACCCAACTAGTGGAAACAGGGATGACTTTTGGAGCTGGCGAAAAACAATGTACGATCTGGCACTAGCTATTTCTCCAGAACAGCTAGAAAACATAGCTAGTATGCTCTATTCAGAAATGGTGCGCCATGGCTACACGTCTGTTGCAGAGTTTCATTATCTACATCATACACCAGATGGGCAAAATTATGCTAATTTGGCAGAAATGGGTGAACGGCTCATTGCAGCTGCCATGCGGGCAGGCATCAAAATTACCCTTACCCCTATTTACTACCAAAGAGGTGGATTTGGCAAAGGAGCAGAAACAAAACAGAGAAGGTTCATTTCTCCAAACGCTGATGCATATTATAAGCTTTTAGAAGCCAGCAAACAAGCAGTAGATTCATATGAAAATGCGCACCTGGGTATGGGTATTCACTCGCTAAGAGCAGTTGATCTAGACGACATTCAATCAGTATGCAAAGCTTACTCAGGCGATGTTCCTTTTCATATCCACATTTCAGAGCAGCTAAGAGAAATAGAGGATTGCAAGGCCTTCACTGGACAAAGACCAGTAGAATGGTTGCTCAATCATACACCTGTTTCTCCTGATTATCACTTAGTTCACGCAACTCATTTAGACAACGTAGAAGTAGCCGAAATTGCCGAATCTGGAGCTCATGTCGTGATTTGTCCTTCTACAGAAGGAAATTTAGGAGATGGACGATTTCGCCTCAAGGAATTTCAAAAAGCCGGTGGCAAGTGGAGCATTGGTACAGATAGCCATGTCGGGCTAAACCCTTTGGAAGAATTGCGAATGC
This sequence comes from uncultured Ekhidna sp., assembly GCA_964289745.1. Taxonomy (GTDB): domain Bacteria; phylum Bacteroidota; class Bacteroidia; order Cytophagales; family Cyclobacteriaceae; genus Ekhidna. The sequence continues at coordinate 1,935,945 of CAXYMM010000001.1, read as the reverse complement.
TAGATTACGGTCAGCGTATTTTTACACACCATCGAGATTCATACTGTACAAATGAATCCAGAGATAGCGGTCTCAATGCGATAAAGATGGCTTGGAGAAGCGGCCAGAAAGCCATGGGAACAAATCATTCTAATTTTTTTGAAATTGGACAGCCTTTTGATGCGGTGATCTATAATGCAAACTCACCGTTGCTCTCCTGTGTTGAAAAAGACCATTTGACAAACACGATCGTTTACAGTGCCGATCAGTCATATACACGTGGTACTATTATAAATGGGAAATGGGCATCTAAGGAGGGTAAACACCTAAATGCAGACGAGATAGTAAAATCGTTTAAAGCCACCATAACAACCCTTCGAAAAAGTTAATCTCTTACTCAAATTGACTAACCTCTAGACTAGAAATAATTATGAAACATTTTATTTGAAGTGAAAGCTTCTCCAATAATAGTAGCATCTAAGAATAGCGTTTACTCGTTAAAATTGGAGAGGATGAAAAAGACCCAATTCATAGAAAGCCAGATTATTGGCATATAAAGGAGCAGGATTTGGCCAAGAAAGTGGCGGATATTTGCCACCATTACACCCTAATCTGATCCAATCGATGGCCTTTGTTCTTGACGGCTTATTCAGGGGTAAACTCTTTTGGGCATTTAATGTGATGGATGACTACAACCAAGAGGTGTTGACCATCAGTATAGACACATCTCTAATCGGTTTGCGAGTGATAAGCGAGTTGGACACTGCTGGAATGGAGAGGCAGACCTGAGGCTCTTAGGGTTGATAATGGGTCAAAATTTATCGCTCAGGTCATGCAGGACTGGTGCGATGTATACTAGATCAAACTGATGTTTATTCAGAAAGGGAAACCACATCAGAACGGATACATCGAACGCTTCAACCGAACGTTTAGAGATGAAATATTGAACGTATTTGCTTTTGAGAGTCTGAGCGAGGCACGAACCTATTCACACGCCTGGATGTGGGTATATAACAATGAAAGACCACATAAATCTTTGAATTACATGACCCCAGTTGAGTTCATGTTGAAATATGGAAAACTCCACCACCCTCAAAAGGCTAGGGCTGAGTTTCCAACATGACAACCACAATAGCTAGAAATATTTACTTTTGAGTGTTACTAATTAGGAGAAGCTTTCAACTCTTCCTTCATAGAGAATAAAATTGAGAGTACTTCTGGAGCCAGAAGGATAGGAAGTAGTAGAACGTTGCGTGTGAGGAAATAGCTCTCTACAAAATTGCCAAGATAAATACAGATTTTGTGGCGCTGAATAATATATCGCCTCATTTGAGATGGAATAGGTATATTAAGAGCAATTCAAAAAATGCCTGATAAACCTGTAGAGGTGATGATAAGTGCAGTAGGTCAACAGAAACATGTAAGAGCAAGTTATTACCTGTACCAGATAAAACCATTTGACAATAGGGAACTAATCGCTATCCTAGAAAATAGAATCTAGATTTATCAAAATAAAATTGAAAAATATTAAAAAATTAATTATTTTGAAAAAAATATATTAATTTAATGATACCCAAAAATGTATGCAGGTTTAAATAAAGATCAATTTAAAGTCGCTTCCAAATTAATATTTGAAGGTCTATCGATGGCAAAAAATTCTATGGAAAAGATCCTTCAATGTCCTATATCTTTAGAAAAATTTGACTATTTAACTTCTAGTATGGATCTATCAAAATTTGAAGAAAAGGAATCTGAGGTACATGTTATCAAAACAGAATTAATGAGTGATTTGAAAGGAACTAGCCACCTAATTTTTTTAGAGAAAGAGGTGAACAAGCTTTACCAATCTTGTCTGCCTGCTAATATTGCGAATGATAATTCTAACAAGAGTACCATTATGAAACTTGGTTTCCTAACCGAGATTGACAACATAGTTTCTGCTGCTTTTATCACGGAATTTTCTAATCATCTTGGGGTGGAAATCTATGGAGGTGTGCCTTCATTGAAAGTTATTAAAGCAAACGAAATAAAGACTTATCTAAGTGATGAGTCGAACGAATTGGAACAAATCGTTCATTTTAAAGTAAATTTTGAAGGTAAGGAACTTGACATTAGTCCAGACTTTATCTGGACTTTTAATAATAAAATTATTGACAAATTTAAAAATCTTGCTGAATAGTATAACACTATTTTTTTTAAAATATATCATAATATTGACTAATTGAATAGAATAACTAACTAAGAATATGAATAAATCAGTTTTAATAGTAGACGATTCAATCTATATAAGATCGTTAATCAAAACAGCATTAGAAGATGCTGACTATGAGGTAGTAGGAGAAGCTCAAAATGGCGAAAGTGCTATTGATATGGCGTGCAAATTGCAACCTGACCTAATTACTTTAGACAACATTCTTCCAGATATGATGGGTTTTGAAATCTTAAAGGTGATAAAAGAAGAAGGTCTAAAGGCAAAAGTCATCATGGTAAGTGCCGTTGGGCAACAAACAGTGATGAATAAAGGACTTTCGCTTGGCGCTGCAGAATACATTGTGAAGCCATTTTCGGAAGAAGATTTGTTGAAAATAGTAGATAAAGTAATGAATTAATTTTTAAAGATTGGATGATTAAAAGACTTACCAACTTGCCCATAAGACAAAAATTTGCGGTCATCATCATACCGCTCATCGTTGTCTTACTTGCATTTGACTTCCTTGAGTTAAGGCATAATTTTTTAAACTATAAAGATGCGGTTCGACTAAATCAAGCAATTACTGTTGGTATTGAAATCAATCATGTAGTTCACGAAATTCAAAAAGAAAGAAGTATTTCTTCTGGTTTTATTGCCAATAAGGGAGACTCGTTCACGAAAGAATTACAGCTTCAACGCAAAAAAACAAATAACACCCTTAATAGATATCTAAAAGAGCTTGAAGGGGAAGGACTAGGTGAACTCCTGAAAATTCATAAGGAGGATTTAGAGCGACTGAATACCTATTTTCAAAGGTTGGAATCTTTACGAAAAGAGATTGACGAGCAACGAATCATAAGTAAGAATTCGATTCAAGGCTTCTCGGACATTAATAATGTCGCACTCAATACAGTCAATATGTTAATAGATGAAACGAGAGATAAAGAAGTTGCACAGCAAGTCCATGCACTCATATATTTTCTAAAATCGAAAGAATTTGCCAGTATAGAACGAGCAATCGGCACACAAGCTTTTTCTCTTAATCACCTTAGTTTCAATCTTTACAATCGATTTACAACACTCGTAGCTAACCAGAATGCTTATACAGATGCCTTTAAAATTATTGCTAATAAAAATTTTATCACATATTATGGCAACTTAGTAAAGGGCAATACCATCGACGAGATCGGTAGAATGCGGGATGTTCTTTTTGAAAACGATGTTTTGCAAGAAGACCCAACCCATTGGTATCAGGTGAGCACAGACAAAATCAATCTGTTAAAAAAAGTTGAAGAATATATTTCTGATTTTATACAGACCTCAGTTCAAGAAATCAAACGTAGATCTGTAAAAAGTTTCTGGACGTTCCTTATACTAGACATTATCATTGGTATAATCGCTTTTTGGTTGATGACAGTTATCGTTTCTAATCTCTTGAAAAACGTAAGTAAGCTTGAGCTATATACCAAAAAAATATCTTCTGGGGATCTTTCACAAGAAGTGTCTATAGAAACGAAAGATGAGTTAGGGCAGTACGCCAATGCGTTCAATAAAATGGTACGTGAAATCCGAGATTATCAATTTCAGCTTAAAAAGCAACGAGATAGGGCAAATTTTATGTTCAAAAACATATATAAGGTCTCATTAGCTGTATTTGAAAACATCCAACAGGGGATTTTCCTTCTCGATAAAGATTTCAAAATCTCCAAATTTCACTCTAGCGCTATGAATAAAATTTTTGGGAATAATCATATTTCAGGAGAAAACTTTACCAATTTTATGCGACCACTCATTCTACCTCGTGAGTTGGAGGCACTTGAAATGTTTATACGTCATTTATTCAATATAGACATAGATGAAGAAGTTATAAATCAATTAAATCCTATTGATCAAATTAAAATTTACACTGAAAAAGATGGTATTACTTCAACCAAAAATATTAAGGTAAAATTCACCCGAATTACAAGAAAAGATACGATCTCTAATATCATGGTAACCATCTCAGATGAGACGGAATCGCTCTTATTACAACAGCGCATGGAAGAGACAGAGAGGAAAAAACAGCTTGAAACAGAACGGGTATTAAGTATTCTCAAGATAGATCCTGCTGTACTCCAAGGATTCTTACATAACTCAAAGAAGATGTTGAAAAGAATTTCTGAGAAGTATGAGCAGAATGATACAGACGAATACTCCGAATTGATCAGCTTTACTTTTAGTATAATTCACAATTTGAAAGGTAACGCACAATTGATTGAGATGAACTTGATGGCCAATAAGTTTCATGAAATTGAAGAAACGATCATACAACTTCGTGACAAAGAGGTAAAAGGAAAAGACTTTTTAGCAGTATTGTACGAAATAGATGATGCTTACAAAATGATCTCCGAAATATCAGAGCTGCCAGATAAAATCAATATTTACAAAAAATTACCCGCTAAGGGTGATGAATTACCTGCTGAGGGTGATGAATTTTCGGATGTGGGTGATGATATAGCCAAAGAAATGATTGTAAACACTTTGAAAGAGGGAGGTCAGATATTGAGCAAAGAGTTGGGTAAAAATGTGGAAATCGTTTTCCAAAATGAGGGTGACGTTGTCATTTCAGAGCAATACTTAGACTCTTTCAAAGACATAATGATTCAACTAATCCAGAACTCAGTTGTGCATGGGATAGAACTTCCTGAGAACAGAATCGAGAAAGGAAAGGCTACAATCGGTATTCTTAAGATAGAAATCCATCGAGATGAACACGACCTAATCATACGATACTCTGATGATGGTAAAGGTCTTAATATGGAAAAAATAAAGATGCGAGCACTGGAAAGCGGGCTTGTAACGAAGGTTGGACTGGATAGTATGGATGAGGAAGATTTGAAAAAGCTTATTTTTCGAGAAGGATTCTCAACGGTTGAAAAATTAAATAAACATGCTGGTAGAGGTCAAGGCATGCAGTTAGTAAGTACCCTTATCTCCGAAAATAATGGTTCATTCAGCATTCATTATGTTGAGGATGAATTGTTTGAAATGACTATAAGGTTTCCTTATTTTGAGCATGAAACTGAAGAATTGGAAGAATAATGAAAAAACGGTTACTAATTGTTGATGATTCCTCCATAATGAGGCAAACCATAGAGAAAAACTTAGCAGATTACGATTTAGAAATTATCGGTCAGGCATCGAATGGAGTTGAGGCACTAGAATTTGTACGAGAAGAGATGCCAGAGGTGATTACTTTGGATATAACCATGCCAAAGATGGACGGTATTTCCTGTTTAGAAAAGATCATGAAAATTCATCCAAATGCGAAAGTTATGATTATAACGGCGCTATCCGATAAGCTTACAGGACTTACTGCCTTGGAAAAAGGAGCGAGAGGTTTTTTGTTCAAGCCCATTAATGCGGACGATCTTTCCACAGCATTTGATAAACTATTGAAACGGGATGGAAAGTAGAAAAGAAGAATTTGAAGCTACCTGCAATTTATTCATCAATTCTGTAAGCAATTACTTTAAGCATCTGACAGAGATTGATTCAAGTACGAAAGTCCCTTACCTAAAGGAGTCGAAAGGTTTTGTACTCAAAGATTTTACAGGTATGATTGGCATTTCTGGAGGACGAAAGGGTTTCGTCTATGTCTCGGCCAATAAAGAAATGTTCGCAGAACTAATTAATATGTTTATTGGGATAGAAAATCCATCAAATGAGGATATTTTGGATATGGCAGGTGAAATTTCAAATGTTATAGCCGGTAATGTAAGAGCAAATTTAGGTACCAATTTTATGATTTCAGTTCCAACGGTTTTTCAAGATTTTCCTGAAGAAATCGATATACCAGATGATGTTTCTATTTACGTGATCCCGATAAATTGGAATGATCATGAAGTATTTGTTGTCATTTGTTTCGATTGAGTTATGAACGAATTTTTTGTAAATAAATCTGATTCTAAAGCCCATTGGTTAGAAAATTTGGATAAAATTAAAGACGCTTCCAAAGAAAATTATTTTTCTGCCTTGCCCGATGCAGAACAACTCAAAAAATTCTTTAAACAAGCCTTTATAATCCACAACCCAAAAGAAAAAGTGGGAAGAGACGGATTTTGGATTTATTCCAAAGAAGCTGACCTTTATCTGTTACTTTTTACTTGCGAGGGTAAAGGACACTTAGCCAATATGGTAATCCGAATCTATATGAGTGCATTAAAGAAAATGATTGAAAGATATACCATCGATTTTCCTAGTTCTATGCTTCAGTTTCTGGATCGCGAAGTTTTATCTAAATTCAAGAATAAGAAAAATATTTTACTCAATACGAATGCCAATGTTGGTATTGTTAAAATCAACACCAAATCAAAAAAAATGGAATTTTCTGGTGCGGGCATGAACTTTTTGCAAGTGAAAAATGAGACTGGATCTATGAAAATTGTAAAAGGTGATGAACATCAACTTGGGGAGAATGCAGGTCTGACCAAGAGCTACTCCTCTACCTCAATAGAAAACAGCAAGTCATCCACTTTTTACCTGTGTAGCACTGGAGTTTTAAACCTTATTGGCGGAGAATATTATAAGAAACTTTCTTTTGCGGATTTAGGTGAAACTTTTAGAAATATTAGAAAATACCATTTGGTGGATCAAAAAATTAAGCTAAACGCTTTTTTTAAAGATTGGGTAGGTATAAGAGGACAAAGCGATGATATAATGGTTATCGGTTTTAGGCTTTAATCAACATGGGGGAAAGTCTTAGCATATTAGATGTCTATTTCTGCAAACACTTTTTCTGTTCTTCTTCTTATAAATTTTTAGTTATGTTATTACTGCTTTTTTAAGCAAGCACCTCTCTTAAAAAAAGAAGATCATCTAAACTTAATTTTGGATATGCTCTTTACACTTTCTTCTTATTAATTTTTTTTTTGTAGATTCTTGTTTTGAGATCGTAAATATCAAAATACTCATTGCCATTATCAGGCATGATATCGTAATATCCTATTATTAAAAATCCATTTGGCTTCAAGCATTTGTGAAGAAGTTGCAAGACTCGGTGTTTTAGACTCTCATCAAAGTAAATCATTACATTTCTACAGAATATCAAATAGAACTTATCTGACATCGGATCAGTTACCAGATTGTGTTTTCTAAAAGTAATAGAGGTTTGGTACTTGGTTTTGATTTTAGCATAGGTGTCTTCAAAATCAAAGTAATCATCCATGACATGGTTGGGGAAAAACTTCAGAAAAGGAACTAAATATTGTTTCATTAGAAGTAACGAATACTCTCCTTTTATCGCCTTGCTAAGAGCTGTTGTGCTAAGATCGGTGGCAATAAGGCGTGATGAATTAAGAATTCCCATTGCTTCTAGCAAAAAGGTCATGGTGTAAACCTCCTCCCCTGTTGAACATCCAGCATGCCAAATATTGAGGTTTTGATTTGGTGTATTTTTGATGATATCATCCCGAAGTTTAATCCAGACATCGGGGTTTCGAAATAGCTCGGTAAGATTTACCAACAAATCGTCGATGGCGATTTTGAAGAAATCACTGTCATTTAAAATAGTTGACCACAATTTAATGATGGTCTCCATTTTGTGTTTCATCATGAGACGGATGATCCCACGCTTGAGGGATGTCTTCTCATAATTGGTAAAATCGAGACCATAGCGATTATTGATTGCCTGTAACAGGACATTCAACTCCTCATTGCTGATCATATTGGAACTAGGGAAATTTATACGGTTGGGGCTTTAATGGGTGCTTTGTAAAAGAAGTCCATTATAGAGGCCACATCTATAACCGGGCAAACCCTCCCAGACCCAAGTATAGTAGATCCGCTTAAAAATTTGTTGGTGTCCAATGGCTTTGGAAGCTTCTTCTCAATAATTTCTTTTTGACGTAATAGCTTGTCTACTACAAGACCAATTTTCCTTCCAGAGTGTTGAGCTATTATAACATCGATCTGTTTATCAGCACTAAAATTTTTCAACTTTTCGTTGAATAATCTGGAACTAGTAACAGGAGTTATTTTTCTAACTTTAAATAGGTATTCTAAGAAAATCAACGAGACTGAATGATCATTATAATTTACCATCAAGCTATTACTCACGTTGTGAATGTCCTTTTTGTTGAAATAATTCACAGATTCAATATAAGTTAATGGAATGGCGTATTCCTGTTTGTCCAACTCGAAAAGCAGTGACCCTTTTAGGGTCAGTGAAGAAGGGAGCATTAGATGAAAAGAAGAACCTTTTCCAATATTTGTATCGATTAAAACTTGCCCCCCAATGCTTTCTACTGATCGTTTTACTACGTCCATTCCTACTCCTCGCCCCGAAATTTCTGTCACCTTATCTGCACTGGAAAAGCCTGGTTCAAAGATGTAGCGGATAACATCTTGATCTGTGAGCTGTTTTGCTGCCTCTTTGGTTACCAGTTTCTTTTCGACGATCTTTTTCTTGATTTTGGCAGGATTTATTCCTCTTCCATCGTCACTAATGCTCAGCACTACATTTTCCTTCTCTAGGTTAGCTTCTAATGTTACTGTGGCGATCTTAGGTTTATCTGTTTTAGCACGATCCTCTTTATTTTCGATTCCATGCGAGACAGCATTTCTAACAATATGCACAAGCGAATCGCTGATAATCTTTAAAATATTTCGGTCGATTTCTATTTCTGTACCTTTTAAATGCAGCTTGACCTCTTTTTGCTCAAAGACGGCAACATCTCTCAGTACGCGATGAAATTTATTAAACAAAAAGCTCATTTGAACCATACGTGCACTCATGATTTCATGATGGAGGTTAGACGAAATTCTTTTTAACCCTTCAAACTCAAAGGTAATTTGAGCATTTTTCCCAAAATGAGATATCAGTCGATCTCTTTCTATCACAAGCTCCCCTACCATATTTAGCAGTTTGTCCATCTTTTTAACCGGAATCTGTAAAACCTCGGCAAATGATATAGACTTATCTTTTTGTTCTTCTATCTGCTCAACTGTATCAGAATCTTTCTTTCCTCCTGGTTCTTTTCTGGCATTTTTAAGAAAAATAGCCAGTTTGGTCTTGATCCCTAAATAGGAAACTTTCTCTTTGGAGTTTAAGCTATTAATGAGTGCACCGAGTTTGTCATTGGCGCGAAAAAGGCTATTTACTATTTCAGAATCTAGTGCAACCTTGTTGTTCTTTATCGCATCAAAAACATCTTCTATTACGTGTGCCAGATCAGCTATGCTGTCGTATCCCATACCCAAGGCATTTCCTTTTATTGTATGAATGATTCGGAAAATATTGGCAATTACATGCTTATTGCCATGATCTTTTTCCAGATCAATAAAAAGTTTATCTAGCTGCTCGAAATTCTCTAGGGCTTCTGACAAAAATAATTCTCGATATTCTTCTTCTTTGGATTTCACATTACATCTCTTCTACAAGATAGTTCCCAATTTTTTTATATCCAATTCATGTGCCACAACACCTGCTTCCACAGCTACTTTTGGCATACCATAGATAACACTAGAGTCCTTATTTTGAGCTAGTGTTAGAACTCCTTTTCGCTTCATGCCTTCAAGACCGTCTTCTCCTATACCTATACCTAAAAGTATAATGTCCGCTGCCTTTTTTTCATAAATTTCAGCCACACTTTTCATCATGGCATTAATTGATGGATTTATATATCCTTTGAAAACCTTCTCTGTAAAGTTAACAGATTATATTCCATTTTATTTCGTAAAATAAAGATTAGAATGGCCTGGACAAAACATAATATCCCCCGATTTTGGACTCATACCTTTAGTGGATTCCGCCACTTCGAGGTTTGTAACGGCATTTAGCCACTGCATAAATGAGGGAATAAATCCTTGCGACATATGCTGGCATATTATAACAGGAATATTAAAGTCGTCTGGAAGTTCATTTATGATACTTTCGATAGCTGTTGAACCACCTGTAGAAGCTCCTATCGCAATGATTTCATACTTGCTACTTTTTAGAAAACGCATTGACTTGTGTCTAAGAGTCTCTTTTTTTATTTCAAGTACTTTTTTTGGATTTGAGCGTGAAACACTTTTTACTTTTTGTACCAGCTCTTCACTCATTTCCCGAATTTTGGACTTATTGCCATTCGGTTTGTTCATGTAGTCTACTGCACCACATTTTAACGCTTCAAAGACAGGCTGAAGGTGGGTATTTCCCTTAGAACTCAAAATTAGAATGGGCGTGGGTCGCTTCTTTATAATTTTTTTACTGCATGGATACCATCGTACTCACCCATGTTAATATCTAGTATGACGACATTAGGTTTAAGCTTTAGAACTTTTTTTGGCATCCCGTCCATCGCTTGCCTTACCTACTACTTCCATAGAAGAGTCTTTTGGACACTAAGTCCGAGATGAGTAGTCGCATAATAGCCGAATCATCTGCAATAAGTACCTTAAGCATTTTCCATATGAAAAAGATTATCTGGCACTACAATTGCCTTCTCATTCTTAATCAGTTCAATAATATCAAGCAGATAAATAAGTTGCTCGCATTCATGAATGAGACCTTTAATGTATGAAGCATCAAGTATAGCATCTTCAATTGTTTGCAGATCACAGAAAATATTACTTCCATTGATTTTTAACGTTGATGGCAAGGTACTTACCATCAAGCAACTGTTGATGGTGCTATTGTTTAGCACCAGAAGATATTTGGCAACCTCCTCACCTTGGATATTAAATTTTTCTGAAAGATCGAATACGACATAGGCACTTCCCCTAACATTGCTTATCCCTCTGATATGAGCAGGTGTATTGGGTATTTTAGAAATTTCTCCGATGGGTACTACTTCTTTTACAAGATCTATTTCTATAGCATAGTACTCCTTTCCTATAGACATTAATATGAATTGAGTGCTTTTGTTTTTTAGAGTCTCAATTTCGACCTGATATTTTTTTCGAAGGCTTTTTTTCTTGTCGAATAGTTCTTTTGCTATGAAGACAGGTATTTGATAGTTCAGAAGGTTTTCTTGTGCGGTTGATTCAACTTGCACTTTCGTTGGTTTAGGGGAAGCTCCTTTTTTCTGTTCTGCTGTAGGATTGGCTTCAGCAAGTAATTTCTTGGCACTCTTTCTAGGTTTTGGTTTTTGCACCCTTGCTTTTTTGATAATTATTTCATTTTTCAATGTTGATTTAGGCTTATTTTTAGATTCCTTCGCTAATTTCTTAGGGATTCGTTTTTTCTTATTGAGGTTATTTCCAAGTGCCACAACTTATCAAATTAACTTAATTATTTCCTTTGCTAGTGCTTTATAGTCCATCGCACTATTGGATTTTGGGGCGTATTCTACAACGCTTTTTCCAAATGATGGTGATTCTGAAGCTTTTACATTACTTCTTATAAAGTTGGTAAATATTCTCAAATCATAGTTATCCGCTATGTAGTCTTTTACCTCTACACTCAATTTTCTGCGTGTGTCTACCATTACAGGTAATATTCCCAATATGCTGAGTTCCTTTTCATATCCTGAGTTGATCTTTTCGATTGTGTTGATAATTTGATCTAGTCCTTGAAGACTCAGCACTTCCATAAGCATTGGAATGAGGACATAGTCTGAGGCATATAAAGCATTGACTGCTAATATGGACAGCGATGGAGGGCAGTCGATCAAAACATAATCATATTTTTTTTCTAGATTAGAAAGTTTATCACTCAATATTTTATGACGGTCAGCTACATCTCCAAGTGAAAGTTCTAAATCTACCAGCCTCATATCTGAAGGAGCTATGGTAAACCCTTCCGCTTCCATGAAGATTTCCTGCAAGGTAGATTCTTCATTAAACACATCTGCAATGGAGGTATCGTACTCAAGACCAACGCTGTAGCCAAGATTTCCTTGCGAATCCATATCCATAGCCAGTACCTTCTTTTTAAGCTTAGCTAGCGCACTGCTAAGATTGAGTGTTGTGGTCGTTTTGCCTGTACCACCCTTCTGGTTAACTATGGAAATTACGGGCATTTTTTCTTATTTACTTTTTAAAGCAGATCGGGATACTTAATCCGTTCTTCAATTTTAATGAAATATCATTCAAAGAATGGGGTTTTTCGATATAGTTTATCATTCCTACCCAAAGTTTAGCCTAAGACAATGCGACCCACCTTTCTCTTATCGATTTTTGCTTAGATAAACACATGTGAGTACGATAAAAGTGATTTTATTCCCTCTATGTTTGAGCTAACGAGACTAACTACTTCCATTTAGATTGAACACCATTCGTTAATAAAAGGCTTTTGCTAAGAAAGTTTGAACTTCAAAATTTCTTTTTCTAACGACTTGCATATTACTGTTACTTTTTGAGATTTTTCAACATAATTCTGCATTCCTGCTGACAATTTGCTTGAGGAGAAGGCAATCTCTTTAGCGCCGGCAGCAGTCTGTTCTGCTATCCCAACAACTTCTTCCGTAATTTGTGCCACATTTTTGATACTGTCAATCTGCTTTCTGGAAGCTTCCAAAATCTTATTGGATATGCCTAGGTTTTGATTTGCCGCAACCGCTATTTCTTCAAATGCAAGGGAAGCATCACTAGACGCTTGTTCTCCTCTTTCTATACTCTCATTCATCACCTCAATTGACTGGGCTGCCGAAGAAGTATCGTCCTGAACATCTTTTACTAATTTCTCAATTTCTCTGGCAGAGCTACGTGAAACTTCCGAAAGCTTTCTAATTTCTTCTGCAATTACTGCAAACCCTTTTCCTGATTCACCCGCTTGCGCTGCTTCTATTGCTGCATTGAGCGCTAGCAGGTTCGTTTGTGAGGCAATATCAGTAATAATTCCGAGTACTCGATTGATTTCCTGAGAACGCTCTTTTAGAACGTGTATTGAGATATTGGTGTCTTTTGCAAAGGTCTTGATATCGTTGATGCTAAAACCTACTTTATTTACCATATCCATCCCTTTTTTAGATCTTTCGGTCACCGTATTGGCTGTTTTATTGATTTTTTCAGATTTTCCTCCCATTGAACTGGCTGAGGTTAGAATGTTTTCCACCAAACTAGAGGACCCCTCCACTTTAGCTACCTGATTTTGTGCGCCGGAACTCATCTCCTCAATCGCTGATGCTATTTCACTTGTATTGGTGTTCATTTCTTGACTGGCCTCCAGCATATCACCGGAGGCCTTGCTAATGATGCTTGAGTTTGATACCACACCACTCAACAGCTCTTTTAAATTGTTCATAGCTGTGTTTAGGTTTTGTGTCAGCTTCCGAATATCCCCTTTAGTTTCTCCTTCGTATCTAACTGAAAGGTCTCCTTCTGCCATTGCATTTGCCAATTTGCTCAATTTGTTTATCGGCTTTGATATGGATTGCATTAAGTTATTAATGGACTGACTAAGATCTAGCCAAGCTCCAGTTTTACTCTCTAATGATATTCTGGTGGATAGATTTCCTTCTTCTCCACCATCTTTTATCACCTCGTTTGTCTCTTCGATTACTGATTTTAGGTTGTCTCGCATAGAAAGTAGACTGTTCCCCAATACATCGTTTTTCCCCGTGACATAAATATCTGCACTCAGATTACCATCGCCAATCTCTTTGGCAAATTCTGATTTTCTTTTAATCTCTTGTATCAGTTGGTTCACGGAGATCGCAATTTTGCCTACCTCATCTCTTGATTTTACCTCCACTTGATTAGAAAGGTCTAAGTCTCCACTTGCTAAACCGTCCAAAAGTTTACCAGACTCTTCCAGACTTTCTGATACATCTGATGATATTCTTAAAATAATATATGTAAGCAACCCTAGCCCTAATAAACCCATTATAGCTGATAATATTAAAGGTTGATCAAAAGGTGTCGTCATTTCAGAGAGGGGTACTACCAAAACAGTGGCCCATGACTCATTAGTTCGTCCAACTTCTAGAGGGGCTATTGACACATAGACTTCTTCATCTAAGCTTGTATCTCTCGCAGTAAATGAGTTGGGAACGCCCATCTTGATTTTTTCGTAAACCTCATCTTCCCTTCCTTTCATAATACTAAGTGAATTTAAGGGTTTGTTGAATAAAGACACATCTTTGGATGCTATGATGTTCCCACTATTTGTCAAGAGAAGGGCATACGCTCTTTCGTAATACGTTACCTCCGATACTTTTTGAAAATCTTCCACCGACATATCAGTTCCGACAATACCACCAAAAACTCCATCTATCTCAAATCGAGTACATGGAGAAACTGCTAAGATCGAATCTTTACTATAAAAGTCATCATAAGAAGGAAACCAATAGGGCTCTACAAATAACTCTTTTAGGTTTGATTCGGCTTTGAAACGCTCATACTTTGGACTATCCTTTCTCCTATATATCGTCACGTCTGACTTTACCTCGTCATTTTCCCAATAGGAATGATATCGCTCTCTTCCAGATGATTCATTATAATTACTGTCGATTACTTCCAGATGCCAACTCATCCAGGTAGCATCATATTTCGGGTACAATCGCAGTACGTTATCAAAAAACTTCTTCCGCATTGCTAGACGCTGCTCTTTTGGAAGAAATGTCATGTTTTTAACTGCCTCCGCCATTATTCTGGAAACGGTCATGTCTTCGTCCATTGTCGCTTTTACGTCCAAAGCTTTCTCTTTGGCATACGAATCGGTCACTTTCTTTACCTCTGCGATGGCACCTGTACGTAAAGTATATCCTGCATAGGAAAATGAAATAACGTAGATTGTAACTGTAAGACCTAAAATCAAGAAAAGCATTTTCTTCTTTATTGTTAAATTCTTGATCATCGATTCTTTTTTTAATAATCTACAATTTGAGTGAATTTTTCATCTGCTATCATATCTAATACGTTTATGAGAATAATCATTCTATTATCTATTTTGATAACACCTTGTAAAAAATTTTGTCCAATAACTGATTTAAACGATTTGGTACTAAGCTGTTCAAGTTGAGCATGAGAAACCGAGAGTGAGTTGGGGACTTCCTGAATAGCTATAGCCATATTATACTCTTCATGATCCAAAACAATTAAGTATTTAAATGTTTCATTGACCATGACACCTTTAAAATAAAAATCTAAGTTCATCACGCCGAAAATATTTCCTCTCACATTGGATATTCCCAGAATGTGAATTGGCATCTGGGGAATCGGAGCAAACTCACTAAACTTCACGACTTCCTTAATTAAGTTGATTGGGATTGCGTACTCTTCTTCACCTGACTTGAAGACGCAGTACTGGTGCATTACCTCATTTTTATTCTGATTTTCTTTGTCCTGTAAAACGGTCTCGTTAGCATTATCGAGAATGCTTTTTGAATCTTGAGGTTGATTCAATTTTTTATTTTGTTTAGTAAGGTTCGAGCCCATCGACATAAAATTATAATTTTTTTGTGAGACTTTTAAAATTAATAATGAATACTTAATACTGTCATTCGAAAAATAGAACAATGCCCATTTGTTCAAAAGAGTGGAAGAATTAAATCAATAGATTGATTTCCTCTCTTAATGTTTGAACTATTAATCATTATCCATTAATCTTGGATTCATAATTAATTAAATTACAATGAAAATAAAAACTTTCACTTTTACCATCCTCGGAATGTTACTTATTTCTTCTTGTGGTAGCTCATCCAATTCTGAAAAAGCCAACGCAGAGAAAAAGCAGGAAATTAAGACCTTTGTTGAAGAGGAATTCACATATCCCTTACCCACATCTTTCGAAGTTTCGCAAATGCTTGTTAACGCCGGCACCACTTATTTATCTGAAATAGTGAACAATCCTGAAAAAGCTGACGAATACGTTACTACTTGGCAAAAAGCAACCAACCTCGGCATATATGGTGCAGACCTTAGCTATGCGGCAACTTTTGAAAACACGCAAGAGACATTGGACTATATGAAGGTAAGTAAAAAGTTGATCGATGATCTTAACATAACTTCTGCTTTCAATGCTGGAATGGCTGAACGTATTGAAAATAATCTTGAAAATATTGATTCGCTTATTTTTATTGTAACGGAATCATTCTATGATACTTACAACTATTTAAATCAAAACGGTGAAGAGAAAACCTCCATTTTAGTGATTGCAGGGAGTGTAATAGAAGGGCTGTATATCACCTGCGAACTTATCAAGCAAAGTAAGAATAAAGGAGATTTAAAGGGTGTATTAGCTAATCAAAAAACACAAGTAAGCAAACTGGTTGACCTAATGGAAAAACACCAAACCGATGTGAATGTAAGAAGAATTTTGCCCAACTTAAGATATATTAAACTCGTATATGATCAACTTGGTGAAGAAACAGAGATGACCACAGGACAATTCAATGATATTTCGAGCGGAGTAGCAGAAATGAGGAATCTGATCGTTGGATAGTCACTTTCAAATTTCTATTTTAGAGCCTCAGCTAATTGGTTGAGGTTTTTTTATCCTATGACGGAATCCATCTTAAATGCGCTTGTACATTTGTTCGCTATCATTGAAAGCGCAAAAGAAGATACCGAAATCGTTGATTCTGGAGAGTTGGTAATTCGTCCTTACCTCAAGAAAAGCCTTAATACCGAAACGCTAACTAATGAGTATATAAAACTCTTTTATAATTATCTAAATTTTTATAAAAGTCAACCTTCCACATCCGATTCGGATGGAATGATGGTAGATAGCACCAGCATCCTACAAATAGCCAAGATTTGTAATCAGCTAAATAAAGAACTGTTACGATCTGAGCGATTAATCGTGTTTATGCAATTGATGGAGCTGATCCGAGCAGATCAAAAAGTAACGGAAAAAGAGGAAGAATTTGCTGCACTGGTGGCATTGAACTTTAACCTCGATCAGGATGACGTTACTAATCTAAAAAACTTCATTCTTAGACCTGATACTGGCGAGTTGGATAAAACGCGTATTTTAATAATCGATAATAAACAAACCGAGTGGCCAGAAGAAATCGCCTGGATGATTCGGAAAAAGAAAAAGAAGAATCAGGTCAGGCACCTGTTTGTAAAAAATCTATTTGGTCGAATACTAACCCTCTACCTTAAAAGCGTTGATACTTTTGTTTTCCGATATGATGGCCCACTCAACCTATTTTTAGAAGGTAGTAAGATCATTTCTGAGAAATCATACATTTTAAAACCAGGATCTATCATTAAAGGTCCCAACATCGCTTCAATATATGAATCAGAGATCACCAAACAGTTCATTCAAGAACAATCTAATAATCGCGTAGTGTTAGCCGGAGATGAAGTTCAATACGCTTTCAAGAATAGTAGCAATGGTTTAAAACCATTTTCTTTTTCTGAAGACTCAGGACGCTTGGTGGGTATTATGGGAGGAAGTGGCACTGGAAAGAGTACTTTAATGAATATTCTTAATGGAAAAACTCAACCAGATAATGGAAGAATTCACATTAACGGTTTCCCTTTAGATCAGGCTTCACGAGAAGGAGTAATTGGTTACGTACCTCAAGATGATTTACTCTTTGAAGAACTTACGGTATACCAAAACTTATATTTCAATGCCAAAACCTGCTTCAGCGACTTCTCGGAAAGTCTAATTAAACATACACTTAACAAGGTTTTGGAAGACCTTGATTTGGAAGAGATAAAAGATTTAAAAGTTGGAGACCCACTAAATAAAACCATTTCTGGTGGGCAAAGAAAGCGGCTCAACATTGCACTGGAGCTAATGCGAGAGCCTTCTATTTTATTCGTAGATGAGCCAACGTCTGGATTGTCCTCCATGGACTCTGAGAAAATGATGTTGCTCCTAAAAGACTTAGCAAGAAGGGGAAAACTAGTGATCGTCATTATTCACCAACCGTCTTCAGCCATCTTCAAACTTTTTGATAAACTATGGATATTGGATAAGGGTGGGTATCCCATCTATAATGGCAACCCCATTGATGCAGTCGTATACTTCAAAACGATGAATACGCAGGTGAATGCGGCTGAAAGCGAATGCCCAAGATGCGGCAACGTCATTCCGGAGCAAATTCTTCAAATAATTGAAGCGCGCGAAATAGATGACAGTGGTAGAACCACCAGAAAAAGACGTGTAAATCCATCCTTGTGGTTTCAGAAATACAAAGAGAATATTCTGCCTGGTTTAGTAAAGTTGAAATATGAAACAGCCTTACCCCCTACTAACTTCAGTATTCCAGACACCTTAAATCAATTTAAAATATTTAGCAAGCGTAACTTTCTTTCCAAGATTGCTAACCGCCAATACGTACTCATCAATCTGCTAGAAGCACCTGTCCTTGCTTTTATTTTGGGCTATTTTTCTAAATACTCACCTGAGCAGTCGTATGCTTTTTCAGAAAACATCAATCTACCTGTATACCTATTTATGGCGATCGTGGTGGCTCTTTTTATGGGCCTGACAGTAAGCGCTCAAGAAATTTATAAAGATAGGCAAATACTGGAACGGGAGTCTTTCTTGAACCTATCGCGATTTAGCTACATCAATTCGAAAATCCTTTTTCTTTTTGTTCTTTCCGCTATTCAGACAATAGTTTTCGTAATGGTGGCCAATTATATCTTGGAGATACATGGGATGACATTTTATTATTGGGTTGTCTTGTTTTCAGTTTCATGCTTCGCCAATATGGTAGGGCTAAACATATCATCTGCATTGAACTCCGTTATCAATATTTATATCCTTATTCCTTTCATCTTGGTTCCTCAGTTGCTTCTCGGCGGTGCCATGATTAAGTTCGATGAGCTTCATCACTCGCTTAGCAATCAGAAATATGTGCCAATTGTAGGTGATCTTATGGCTTCCAGATGGGCGTATGAAGCATTGACCATTGCCCAGTTTCGGTACAACGATTACGAAAAGTATTTCTTCGAAGCAAACCAAGAACTAAGCAAAAATGCTACCTATCGATCTTATATGATACCTAAAGCTGAATCTATAAATCAGCGACTGCTAAAAGACACAACCAGTTGGGCTAGCGCAGAAAAAGAACTCGGCATTTTAAGATATGAAGTAACCAAACTAAACAATGTACATGGCATTAGGGCTTTTGGGTATGCAGAACAATTGGTTCCAAATCATTATAACAGGAGAGTTGGTGAGGAGCTTTCGAAATATTTTGCGGATGTCAGAACTGTATTCGTAAGGGAATATTTAAAATCTCAAGCGAAAAAGGATTCTATATACAATTACGTTTCATCAGTATTGGGTAAAGAGAAGTTCAATAAGCTAGAAAAAGATTTTCACAACGAATTTCTAGCCGATCTACTGAGAAATCGATCCCAGCTTAATATGGTAATAGAGGGAGAAGAACAGTTGATACAGAAAAAAGATCCCATATTCATGAGGCCGTATTCTAGAGTTGGGCGTGCACATTTTTATGCCCCTTTCAAGCTAATAGGAAATATCAAAATTCCAACCTTTATCTTCAATGTTATTTTTATTTGGATTATGACTATAACGCTATATTTAACACTTCTGGATAATACGATTAAGAAGCTAATCAAGTTCTTTGCCTCACCAAGAGGAGATGAGCATAACCCTACGTTTTGGGGCAAAATACTCAATACTTTGAGCGTGTTCATTAACACTCCGCTGATTTATTTGCGAGCTTTTCAGATCAAAAAAAAATCAAGATCGAACTAACTTCAATTTCTTTAAGATCGTTTTTTTTATGTTCAGAAGATGCCTTCGAGAACCAATCTTCCCCTCACTAAATCCTCTATTGCTACAAGCACCAATCAAGACGTAAGAGGCCCAATGTTTGCAATCATTCTATCGGTATTTGTCTATTTTTACTTTCTGTATTGCTACTAGCTAGCCTGATGCGAAAAGAGCGTTTTTATAATTACAGAAGGATTACGTTTTGTTAAACTGGGAGTTACATACGTGTACTTCAGTAGGCTTGGTCGCATATTTTCTTCCATTAGCATTGATTACTACACCTCGCTTTAATTTTAGTAAAGCAGATTAATCGGGTTTGCCATTTACTTCTACCAAGCACGTTCTTTTATGTTCATAACTCAGGTTAAAAGTCTGTCATTTAGTGACTTATTATTTATTAAAATAAGAAGTTTTTTGCTATTCAAATCCAAAATTTATCCGCAGAATATACATATATATCCTTAGGGAGATCGTACAACGAGTCTCAATCTGAGTTTCCCGACTCTGAACCAAACTGACTTAAAGCCTTGAGCGGTTTATGAATGATGAAATAAAGTCTTTTAGTGGCCACCACTTACTTTTCGCCAAATCCAAAAAGAGATAAAACCGATCACAATACCTAAAGTATTGGCCAGCACATCGTACCATTCAAAATGTCGATGTTCAAAGAAGTAAAATTGTAATAACTCCATTAAAAAACCATAACATCCAGTAATGAAAAATATGACTGCTCCCACTCTGAAATCAAGTAGGTTGATTTTAAAGAAAGCCACTAAGAAAGAGTTAGTCAAAAGCATGTAGACGAAAGAGTGCTGTAATTTATCAGAATACCCAATTCCTTCTATCCGAAGAGGAAATGTCAGGAAAGTAGATAAAACCAATATTCCAATGGCTACCCCTATGGCAGGAACAAACCAAAAATAAGAGTTACTCATTAAAAGGCAATTTTCAAACCGTCAACTAACTTATTTAACATTACCGTTTCAGAGAGAAATACTTCTTGCCTCATGTGAGACAACCATAACTGCTTACAGTTAAGTTTTCTATGAAGCTTCAATATTTCTTCATAGTTAAGATGTCCAAAATTAACTCCCTGAAAGAAATTACACTCACAAATAAATAGGTCTGCATCATTTGATAGCTCAAAGAGCTTCTCTGTCCATGAAGTATCGCCTGAAAATGCAATACTCTTACCATTCCATTTAAGCCGAAAACCATGAGGATTGGATTGTGGGCTGTGTTCCACCTCAAAAGCATTAAGAGCTATATCACTCACTCTAAGCTCTACCCCTTCCCTATATTCGTAAAAATTCAAATCCAATGCTTTGAGCTTTTCTGCAGTTCCTTCATACATGGTTTCTTGTAAGGCCATAACTTTCTCTTTTACTTTTCTTGGACCGATTATATTCAAAGGTTTCGCTCTATGATGCTCAAAAAGGCTTGAAATCAAGATAAATGGAATACCTCCGTAGTGATCTCCATGAAAGTGAGAAATAATGATGAATGAAATTTCTTCTAATGGAATTCCTTCTTGCTTTAAGCGAACAAGAGTCGTAGCTCCACAGTCTATCAGTATCCGTTCCTTGCCATTGCTTAAAAGAAACGCAGTATTATTTCTCCCTCCACTTCCAAATGCATCACCACAACCAAGAACCGTTAATTCCATCTGTTAAATTTACTGCATGAAGCTGTTTTCGAATAGAAAATTTAGAGAATTTAAACTTGACTAAATTGAAAGAAGGCGAACTTCAAAAAGTTGAAGGCGGTATTTTACCTGCTCTTATAATATATGGAGCTATAATATTCCTTTCCTACGCTGCTCACAGAGTTTTATAAACATAAGCGCCGTAATTCACAATGAGTTAGGGTGATTTTATATTTTAATGTTAAGACGAATTTTTAATACAGACTGCTTTGTTCAATTATTTTCGCCAAATGAAAGAGTTTGTACCTCACCTTCTGCGTGTAGGATTAATTTTCATTCCTCTTTTCATCATTCTGTCGACTTGGCCCGTATTCTGGCAAAGAAGGAATCAACATTAAACTTTCTTGTTCTCTTATATTTTTTATATCCAACATTTGATAAGGATAGATTACTTTTTCAAAAAAGTAATTCATGAATAAATTTTACAGAAGGATTTTCTTGACTTTAGAACTGGATAATAAGAAAAAAGCGATTAAGAATTCAAGCTTGAAATTATCATGCTGTAGCACAAAAGCGGTGTAATGAGATTATTTTAATTTTTTATAATAAATTCAATTAATACCCTTTAACTAACTCTATATCTGTTATTTATATTAATTAATAAATTATGACTTGCAATCACTCTTATGTCTTGTCCCCCATCTATTTTTGTAGACTTAAATAATAAGGATGTGAAAGACTTTGTAGAAGAGTTGGAATGGCGAGGTATGGTTCATGACATCATGCCAGGAACTCAACAGGAATTGAATAAAGGACAAACCAGGGCTTATATTGGGTTCGATCCTACTGCTGACTCGCTTCACATTGGAAACATGGTTCAGATCATGACTCTTGTTCATTTCCAGCAGTGTGGGCATCAACCTATTGCATTGGTTGGGGGTGCTACTGGAATGGTCGGTGATCCCTCTGGGAAATCCTCTGAAAGAAATTTACTAGATCAAGAAACACTTAATCACAACCTAACTTGTGTAAAAAAACAACTTGAATCATTTCTCGATTTTGAGGGTGCTAACGCCGCAAAAGTATTCAATAATTATGATTGGTTTAAGGAGTTTAATTTTCTTGACTTCATTCGAGATATAGGCAAGCACATAACCGTCAATTACATGATGTCTAAAGACGCAGTAAAATCTAGACTCGATTCTGGGCTTTCCTTTACGGAATTTTCCTACCAATTAGTGCAAGGTTATGACTTTTACCACCTTTGGAAAAATGAGGACACCAAACTGCAATTGGGTGGCTCAGATCAGTGGGGAAATATTGTAGCGGGGACTGAACTTATTAGAAGAAAAGGTAAAGGAGAAGCCTTTGCTATGACCACCCCACTACTTTCAAAAGCAGACGGCTCTAAGTTTGGAAAATCTGAAGGTGGAAATATTTGGCTAGACCCAGAAAAAACATCTCCGTATAAGTTTTACCAATATTGGATTAACTCGTCTGATGAGGATGTTGAGAAATACATCAAAATTTTTAGTTTAAAAGGAAAGAAAGAAATTGAGTCACTTATTAAGGATCACAGGGAAGCCCCTCATCAAAGACTGCTGCAGAGAACATTGGCAGAGGAAGTAACCGCTAAAGTACACTCTAAAAGAAATCTTGAAGTGGCGATCAAAGCGAGTGCCATTCTTTTCGGAAAATCTACCTCAGAAGATTTGAAGAGCTTGGATGAAAAAACCCTGCTTCAAGTTTTTGAAGGGGTGCCACAAACGAAGATTTCCAAAGAGGAGCTAACCAAAGACGTAACGACCTTTTTAAGTGAGTCAACGAAAAACCTAATTTTTAAGTCGAAGGGGGAAGCTCGAAAAATGATCCAAGGTGGAGGGGTCAGCATCAATAAAAGTAAAATAACGTCTCCAGACGAACTACTTACACATACCTTATTGAACAACAAATATTTGCTAGCGCAAAAAGGAAAGAAAAACTATTACCTAATCAAGGTTAGTTAGTTTCTTTTTATCCATCAATCGTACCACAATATCAGCACCAGATACGTTTTCCAATATTACTTTGAACATGAAAGTCAAAGGTACTGCAAGTAGCATGCCAGCCGTTCCCCACATGAAAGCCCAGAAGACAAATCCAAAAAGTACCGAAACGGTATTGATAGAGAAGGAGTCTCCCATCCATTTTGGTTCTACTGCATTCCCCATTATGAGCTGAACACCCTCTAGACAAATGAAAAAGAAAAATACGTGCGTCACACTATCGAAGGCAATTATTCCGAGAATTAAAGGCGGTACAATAGCAATCAAAGATCCGATATAAGGGATATAGTTGAGAGCAAAACTCAAAAAGCCCCATAGCAATGCATACTCAATCTTAAAAAACCAACAGATAAGACCAACTCCCAAACCGGTAATAAGACTAACGTATGTCTTTACAATAATGTAGGAACTCACTGAGTCCTTTATTTTCCTAAAAGCCGCTTTTGCTTTCTTACGTTCATGCTCATTATCACTCCCTACTATATAACTAATTGTATTGTCGAACTGCGTAATGGCTCCCAAAAGACCTGCAAAATATAAGATAGTCATCAACAATTCTGCTGTAAACCCACTAAGAGAAGAGAAAAAGGAGCCTGAAGCCGACCAAAAAGACCCAGTTTGCAGTAAATCCGCAACAGCACTTCTAAGTTCACCTTCTTTAAACGTTATTCCTAGATAGCCAGTATATGTATTTATAAAGGGTCTTAAATCAGTAGAGATACTATCCAATATAACATCGCTATTCTCTAAAAAAGCCTGAACAGCATTGTAGATCAAAAAACCGATAAAGAAGAAGACGGATATGGTAAGCAAAGTGGTAAATGCAACGGCAAGACTAATATTGATGTAACGCTTCAGAAAGCTTACCATCGGCTGAAATAACACAGCAAAAAATAAGGCAAAAAAGAGCGGAATAAGTAGATTTGAAAGCTCTCTCATGAGGTATAAAGCCAAAATGCCTAAAAAAACGCCAAGCATTAATTTGATTTGCCTCAAGGAGCGATCGGCTGTAGTTTCTGTCATGAATGCAAAGTAGCGATTTAGATAGTTTATTCAACAATACCCGAGCAGAATGTTTCTAAAAAGTATTTTTACATTATTAATACTGGCTAAAGTAAATAACCTCAAAAAAAAATGCACATCCAATACGGAACGTGGAAATTATAAAAGAACTATCTGGAAGTTAAAAATCCTAAAGTATGTTTACATCCTAGACAAATAACTGAACTGAGGCATAACCTTTCTTGTTAATCAACTAAATAATTATAAATAAAAACTAAAACCTATCCATCTTATGGACAATAGAAAGTACCTACCTATCTTAATCATTGGCTTCATAGCCTTTATTATCATTTTCTCATTTGCCAGTAGTATTTTTTATAGAATAGAAGCTTCAGAGCGAGGAGTCCTTTTCAAAACATTAAGCGGAACTTTAGAAAAAGAAGCTATTATAGGACCTGGGTGGCATTTAAAGGCTCCGTGGAATGAGATTTACCGATATGAAGTATCCGAGAGTAAAATAGAAGAAACAATGGGAATCTTAGATAAAAACGGATTAAATATTAGCGTTGATGTAACCGTTAGGTTTCATCCTAAATACGATAAAATCGGAACCATCCAAGAAAACTTCCGTGGTGACTACATCCAAAAACTTGTTATTCCTGAAGCAAGATCTACTGTACGGCAGGTCATGGGACGTTACAGTGCTGAAGAAATCTTTTCAACAAAGAGGCCTGATGTAGAGGAAGAAATAAAAGAGCAAGCAAGAAAAATATTAGGTGCTGAGGGAAATGAAGTTGAAATGAAAAGTTTGCTTATCCGAGATATAAAACTTCCAGATCAAATAAAGAACGCCATTGAAAACAAATTAAAGCAAGAACAGGAAGCATTAGCATATCAATTTAGACTGGAAAAGGAAAAAAGTGAGGCCGAAAGAAAGCGAATTGCAGCTGAAGGTGAGGCAACTGCGAATGGAATAATAAATAACAGTTTAACACCACAGCTATTAAAAATGAGAGGAATAGAAGCCACTAGAGACTTGGCTAACTCAAGTAACTCCAAAGTAATATTAATAGGCGGTGGAGAGGACGGTTTACCTCTTATATTAAATGGCAACTAGGCTTCAGATTTTAAGTTAAATTAAGTAATTTCGTAAGAATATTAATAGATTAACTTAAATTTAAAAATGTCTCAATCTGCACAGGTAATAATTAATGGACAAACCTACGAACTTCCCGTTATGGTTGGCTCTGAAGGTGAAAAAGCAATCGATATCAGTAAACTCAGAGGTCAATCTGGTGTCATTACAATTGATAAAGGCTTTAAGAACACTGGTTCATGTGAAAGTGCGGTTACTTTCCTCGACGGTGAAAAAGGGATTTTAAGATACCGGGGTTACCCAATTGAGCAACTCGCAGACAACTCTACATTTTTAGAAGTTGCTTACCTTCTTATTTATGGTGAGCTACCTATAAAATCAGAGAACGATTCCTTTGCGAAAGAAATAACCCATCATACGTTAGTTAACGAAGACATTAAAAAAATATTAGATGGGTTTCCTTCACATGCCCATCCAATGGGTGTACTTTCGTCATTGGTTACTGCCCAAACAGCATACTATCCACAAAGTCTTATTCCAAACAGACCTGAAGAAGAAACCAACCTTAGCATCATTCGTTTGCTCGCTAAAATGCCAACATTCGCCGCATGGGCTTACAAAAAGAAGATTGGACATCCTGTAGTTTACCCTAATAACAAGCTAGATTATTGCAGTAATTTCCTGCACATGATGTATAATTTACCTGCGCATGAATATGAAGCAGATTCAGTTGTTGCCAATGCGCTAGACAAGCTTCTCATCTTGCATGCAGACCATGAACAAAACTGCTCTGCTTCTACTGTAAGAATAGTAGGATCAAGCCAGGCAAGTTTATGGGCCTCCATTTCTGCGGGAATAAATGCCTTATGGGGACCACTTCATGGGGGTGCAAATCAGGCTGTAATCGAGATGCTTGAAGGCATCAAAAACGATGGCGGAGGTACCAAAAAGTGGATGGAAAAAGCGAAAGACAAAAATGATCCTTTTCGCTTGATGGGTTTTGGTCATAGAGTATATAAAAATTTTGACCCAAGAGCCAAAATAATCAAAAAAGCTGCTGACGAAGTATTGGAAAAACTAGGGGTACATGATCCTATACTTGGTATCGCAAAAGGGCTTGAGGAAGAAGCACTTAGAGACGAATACTTCGTAGAAAGAAAGCTCTACCCTAACGTTGATTTCTATTCTGGAATTATTTACCGAGCATTAGATATTCCTACTGATATGTTTACCGTAATGTTTGCTTTAGGTAGACTTCCAGGATGGATCGCTCAATGGAAAGAAATGCGAGAAAAAGGAGATCCCATTGGACGTCCAAGACAGGTATATGTTGGTGAGAACAAACGAGATTATATTACGTTCTCCAGCCGATAAAATTTATAAAATCAAAAAAGTCCTTCTTCGGAAGTCTTTCTTATCATCAGTTTTTTATAGCCGAGTCTCTTCAACTCCGCTTACATGACTGTATACTACTTTCCAATTAGTATCTAAATTGGAACAAATAAGTGATTGCCTATAAGTAGTCTCGAATAATCCAGTCGAATCATCGCCACGAAATTTGCAAGCCGCAATTAAAATCCCGGTTGTATTGGCACTAAAGTATATTTGCTCAATGGTAAAAGAAAAATTTTTATACTGATCCCCATATTCTGCTATATAAGCCAGTTCATCTCCTTTTGAAAAAACTGAACCTTCATCATCAACTAAGATGAAATGCTCGCCAAAAAGTTCAGAAGCTAAGTTAGCATCTCTATTTACGTATGCTTCTTTCCAAAGCGCATTGGCAAGCGACTCAAGCACCTTTGGATCCGTTTGAGCAATAACCTTAGAGTTAGCATTATTTGCCTCGGTAGAGGTAGATTCTGTTCGATTGCAGGCGAAGGCTGTACAAAAAATAAAAAGATAACAGTAAGGCTTCATTAGTTCAGTATTTTCGATTGAAAATCTCACTATATACGACCGCCTTTTTTGCTTCATCAACATCAAATCCATCCATTAGTTCCTCTGCATATGATTTGGAAGCATCATTGGTATCTACACCTAAAATGCTCGATTTTTTAAAATGGTCATCACGATCAAAAGCAAGATCTGCTCCTTCCGCCATTTTGATAGAGTCTTCATATACCTTTCTGCTCTCAGCATCTGCAAAAAACCTTTTTTGCTCAGTATTTTTTTCTTCGATGGGACGCCATTCTGGTCGTTCTTCTTTTTGGTCAATTTCAATTGACTCCTGCTCAATAGGCTTCGAGTCTTCTGTTTCTAACCCGCCCTCTGTTATTTCTTTTAGTAGTTCCTCAAATGATTTAGACGGCCGATTAGATGACGGTCTATTTTCTGTCCCTGGTCTAGTCGTATTTTTAGACCTTTTCTTCTTTCTACTCCTAGATATAAAATATACAATAGCGGCAATGATATACCACCAAAAATCAAAATCTTTCATAATGGACTAAGCTAGAAAAGAACAATTAAAGAGAAAACTAATCAACGTTAATTGTACTCTTCAATGTTCGAATCACAGTCTCTCTGTCGAAAGGTTTACTAAAAAATCCCACAATCAAATTTTTCTCGCATGCCTCAGCAACTTCTTGAGACTCACCGTACCCGGTTAGTAGAAAGCATGGTAATTCGGGTCTAAGTTTCTTAATTCTGTCAACAAGCTCTATTCCATTCATTTCAGGCATTCTCACATCGCTCACCACAGACATAATTTGGGGATTATCGACAATAATTTTCAAGGCTTCTTCGCCTGAATTTGCATTTACGATGTTAAACTGATTTTTGAAATTAAACTCAAAAAGCGTGATGTTGAAATAGTCATCATCTACATAAAGAATAGAAGGGTTATTTAAACTCATATAGCCTACTTACTTATTTAGACAACAGTGTAAATCCAGCCAACCTAAATAATTTGATAATTTGAAATTAATTTAATACAGTAGCCAAATTAAATCCTAATAAGAATTAAACAAATATAATGAAATCAAAAAAAAAAAATTGATTTTTATTTTATTACTAATTCTTCCTTCAGAGCAAGTAGCATTTAATCACACTCACTAGATAAGCCCAGTATTTAAAGTTAAAGATTCGATGAATTAATAGACTATTCACATACAAAATGAAATAAAAGTGCTATTAAAGCAAATGGGGAAAACGTTCAGTATTACAAAGTGGGCGATTTCGGGCTTCAATCTTACCAAACTGAGAAAACTTTGAAGTAAGTCGCAAACATTGAATTTAGTTCAAACTCGCCCATTTTGTATAAACATTGTTATCAGCATTTAT
Organism: uncultured Ekhidna sp.; assembly: GCA_964289745.1. Taxonomy (GTDB): domain Bacteria; phylum Bacteroidota; class Bacteroidia; order Cytophagales; family Cyclobacteriaceae; genus Ekhidna. The sequence goes on along the minus strand of CAXYMM010000001.1, from coordinate 1,907,091 downwards.
TCCGTTGTGAATAATACAGAATCTCTAGACCAAATTACTGCAATTAATGAATCCTTGTAGGTTCTTATAGTGTCTATCTTGCTAAAAAAAAGAGAAATTTCATTTCCATCTACTAAAATGTTTGCACGGACGTCCATTTTTGCAACACACCCTTGATATACATTTTTTAAAGGCACAAGTCTTAAAGAGTCAAACTCATTGAGTTTGTTGTCATCATTGCTTGGTTTGTAAATACTCTTTATAGTTCCCAAAAGATTGGTACTGTCTTCCAATGGGTAGTAAATTGACGAGTTAAGATTGATCGTGGTGAGTCCTTTACTTCCATCTTTAACGACTACAAATTCAAGTGACCATTCAGGTCTTATTTCCTCATCCTGATTACAGGATGAGGAAAGAAAAATGAATATAATTGGTATAATCAGTTTTCTCATTGCTTCACTACTCTACGAATTATAACCTTATCAGCATAAATCATATTGAGCATATATACGCCGGTAGGCTCACTAGAGATGTTGAACTCCGTTACATTGCCCTGAACTTGCTTATCACTGATCAATCTTCCATTTAAATCATAGACCTGAATCCTCTGTAATGGTTGCTCCAGCATCGACTCTACTTGGATGAAACCGGAACTTGGATTCGGATAAACGCTGATGGTCTCATGCAAATTGTCAAGTTCCGATTCTTCCGGTTCAGACTCATCATCGGATAAGTTAGCGATGCGCCCATTAGATTGACTGCGGGTGCAATTGTAATCAATTGTTTGAATAACCGTGTTACCATAATTGGGATAGATATCATCGACCGCCTCAGCAATGAAACCATTTTCACCAATAAAGTTTGGAAGGAGCTCTACGGTTTGGGCTCTTTTCAAGCTGGTATAGATTCCACTTGCCAGACTGAGGTAAACGTCAGCGGTATAATAGTCGCTAAAAAGAAAGTTGGTCTGTTCGTTGTTGCAAAACAATTTGTTCATATCAGGATTCTGCTCTGTTACATCAAACTTGTAATCGGCCTGAAATACAATTGGCTTGTCATAGTGGCTGGATTTTTATTCGTAACAAATTTGTCAATTTATTTTCTTGAAAGCAGCACAGTTCGAGTTAATTGAGGGAAAAGATATTTTAGGTCTTTTGGTTTCTTCAGAGTTGGGGTTGCGATGGCATAAACCAAATGTGCTAAAATGCGCGGCTGTTTCTACGTCGTGGCATGAAACCTAACTAGTGGATAGATTTGCCCTTGAACCTCATTTTTGAAATTTGTCCTAATCACTAATCAGCTATTTTTGTAAGGTTTGCCAAATGGAAAAAAAGCGCATATATGCAACTTACTAAACTGGAAATAAAAGGCTTCAAAAGCTTTGCTGAGAAAGTAACCATTCATTTTGACGATGGGATTACGGGCATTGTGGGGCCAAATGGGTGTGGTAAGTCTAACATTGTTGACTCAATTAGGTGGGTTCTTGGAGAACAGAAATCCAGAGTACTGAGATCTGAGAAAATGGAAAATATCATTTTCAATGGAACCAAAGCTCGAAAACAAACGCAACTAGCGGAGGTGTCGCTTACTTTCGACAACACAAAAAACTTAATTGCTACGGAGTATAATCAGGTTACCACTACCAGAAGGTACTACCGCTCTGGTGAGAGTGAGTACTTGCTAAATGGGGTAGTATGCAGATTGAAAGACCTTACCAACCTTTTTCTTGATACGGGAATAGCATCGAATAGCTATGCAATCATTGAGTTAAAAATGGTAGATGATTTGTTGAATGACAAAGACAACTCAAGACGAGCACTTTTTGAAGAGGCCGCAGGTATTTCGAAATTCAAAATAAGGAAGAAGGAAACACTCAAAAAACTAGATGATACAGATGCTGACCTAGAACGTATCGAAGATCTTTTGTTTGAAATCGACAAAAACCTTCGATCATTAGAGCGGCAGGCAAATCAAGCTAAAAAGTATTACGAAATCAAAGACCAATACAAACACGCTAGCATAGCTTTAGCACAAAAAAAAATCTTCAACCAGCAGGCGCATCACGATGCAATCAATAAAAACATCAAGCAAGATAACGACAAAAAAGAATCGCTGAACATCCAAATCATTGAAAAAGAAGCGAGAATAGAAAAGGCGAAGGCCGACCTAATCACTAAAGAAAAACTTTTGTCCAATCAGCAAAAAATACTGAATGAGCATGTCAGTGAAATAAGGCAGTACGAAAGCGATAAAAAAATCAAGACTGAACGACAGAAATTTCTTCAGGATAAAATAGCTGGATTAAAAGATCAGATTAATCAGGATAAAGAAAGTAGCGAACGTACTGCTACCTCATTAGAAGGACTCGAAAAAGAAGCAAAAGAAACAGAAGTACAAGTAACGCAGGTTTTAACACGAGTAGAAGAGCTGAAAGAAGCATACACTAGCCAAAAAGAAGTTACTCAAAAATTCATTGGGGAACTTACCCAGCTTAACGCTCAATTTTCTCATAAAAGAGACGAACACTTTGAGTTGACCAAAGAATTGGAAATTAAGGAAATACAGCTGAGGTCAATGCAATCTGAGTTTGATAAAACCCGGGAGGATTCGAGCCAGCACTCTGCTAGCCTAGAGGAATTTAAAGTGAAGCTAGAAGGGCTACAAAAAGAAAAAGAGGAAAAACAAGCGATTTACGAAAAACTAAGAAAGTACGAGGATAACCTCAATGCATCTACTATGCAAGCGCAAGAAGACCTAACGGCTAAGAAAGAAGAAGTTGCTGAGGTCAATAGAAGTCTTGATTCCAAACAAAATGAATATAACCTCACTAAATCATTAGTTGACAATTTGGAAGGTTTTCCCGAGGCTATTAAATTCTTAAAGAAAAGCAGTGAATGGAAAGAGGCTCCAATCCTATCCGACCTGATTAGTTGCCCAGAGGAATACCGAATAGCAATTGAAAACTACTTAAAACCCTACATGAACTATTTCGTAGTAGAAAATGAATGGAACGCCTTGCATGCGATAAAGCTACTGAATGATTCATCAAGAGGAAAGGCCAGCTTTTTTATTCTTGATCGGCTTGCGGCTTATTCAACTAGCTACGAAAGTACCTATTCTAAGGGTATTCCAGTTGTAGAGGTCTTAAACTTTGATGCAAAATACGACAGCCTCATTCATTTTCTTATTGGCAATGCCTACATAAGTGAAAATGTAAAAGCGCATAATGCTACATCTTCCTCTGTAATACTTGATAAAGAAGGGAAAGTTACCTTTACTCCATATAGCATATCGGGCGGTTCTATCGGACTTTTTGAAGGAAAAAGAATTGGTCGTACCAAGAACTTAGAATTGCTAGATCGTACTATCAAAGCATTAAAGAAGGAACAAAACCTGTTAAATGAACAAATCACATCGCTAACCCAATACATAGAAAAGCAGCGAAAACTGTCAAAGCAGGCACTTCTTGAAAATCAGCAGGAAGAACTTAACAAAATAAACGAAGTATTGGTATCCGTTCAAACAAAGCAAGAACAGTTTTCGGAATTATTGGTAACGAATAAAAACCGCAAAGAAAAGATTCAGATTCAGATCGAAGAACTGCAACGATCCATAAAAGAATCCTCTCCACAGATTAGTTCCCAGAAAAAAGATCTAGAGGAATTGGAGGTATCATTAAAAGAGCATAAAAAGGCAACCGCCATTCTGCAAGAGCAACTGGAGTTAAAATCTGCTAGCTACAATGAAGAAAATGTAGCGTTTCATCAAAAACAGAATAAGCTGGACAGCATTCTTCAAGAGGTCAATTTCAAGAAAGACGCACACGAAAATACGCTGAGCAGAATCAGTAGAAATCAAGCCGACCTAGAAACCACAACAGAAAACCTCATAGAGCTCGAAAAGAAAAGCACGGAAAATGATGACGAGCTAGTAGAAATGTATGAAGAAAAAGAATCCCTATCACATCGTGTTAGTGAAGCAGAAAAAGAATATTATAAGGTGGGCACGCTTATCGGTGAAGAAGAAAAACGATTAAAGGAGACTCAGAAACAAAGGGAAGACATCAACCATTCTCTAATGGAATGGCAAAATAAATTGCATGAAGCAACGCTCAATCTCAACTCCATAAAAGATCGATTGTCGGTAGAGTTTAATATCGACCTAAGCAAACTTGATGATTTTAATTCTGAAGGTTACAAAAAATACTCTGAAGAAGAACTAGAAAGTAAAGTAGAAAAACTTCGCAATCGAATCGATTCGATGAGTTCTATCAATCCAATGGCGAGGGAAGCGTTCGAGGAAATAAAGGAGCGCAACACCTTCATAATTGATCAAAAAGAAGACCTCTTGAAAGCCAAGGAGTCTTTGTTGACTACCGTCGGTGAGATTGATGAAGTAGCCAAAGAAACATTCATGAAGGCATTTGAAGGAATCAAAGACAATTTCATCAAAGTCTTTCGAACACTTTTTACCGAGGAAGACGATTGCGACCTAACATTAACAAACCCTGAGCAACCCCTTGAAAGTGCAATCGAAATCATTGCAAAACCAAAAGGCAAACGTCCAATTACAATCAATCAACTCTCTGGTGGTGAAAAGACGCTTACTGCCACTTCTCTCCTATTCTCTATTTATCTCATTAAGCCTGCACCCTTCTGCATTTTCGATGAGGTAGATGCTCCATTGGATGATGCCAACATTGATAAATTCAATCAAATTATTCGCAAATTTTCTAAAGAATCTCAGTTTATAATTGTTACACACAATAAACGAACCATGGCAAGTACAGACGTAATTTATGGGGTAACTATGCAGGAACAAGGAGTATCCAAGGTGATTCCTGTTGACTTAAGAGAACTGACCTAAAATAAAAAAGAAACCGCACTACGCAGTGATTCCCCTTTTTTCTATCTCAATTTCAAAGTCTAGCGTCCAAGTGCATAAAGCATCTTGCCGTGTGATACCAAAGCGGACATAAATGTTGGATAAGACTTGTAAGGAATGTTAAACTCATTAGCTGTCTTACGAACAATCTTCGCTATTTTCTTATAGTGCACATGGCACACATTTGGAAACAAATGATGCTCTATCTGGTAGTTTAGCCCGCCTACATACCAACTAAGAATTTTATTTTTCTGAGCAAAATTACACGTTGTTTTGAGTTGATGAACTGCCCAATTCTCTTCCACAACTTCTATTTCCTTAGCGTCTTCAAAAGAACTCCCCTCTATTACGTGAGCTGGCTGAAAGATGATTCCCAAAGTGAACCCTGCTACATAATGCATGATAAAGAAACCCGCCACAATATGATACCATGCAAATGAAGTAAACAAAACGGGTAAAACTACCATATAAGTGTAGTATAAAAGTTTTGAAAAGATTAGCCATGCCCATGCTCGTGGCACACTTTTAGTCTGTTTTTTTAATAAACCATTTTTAGTATAATCAACAAATTGAATAACATCCTTAACGATGATCCAACTAATCGTCATGAGACCATAGAGAAACCAAGCATAAATAAATTGCCATTTGTGATATTTCTTTAGTTCAGAAAAAGGGTTGAACCTCAAAACCCCACCTTTCGGCGAAATATCTTCATCCATCCCCGCAACATTTGTATAAGTATGATGCTTCACATTATGCTGAATCTTCCAATTTGTAGCATTCCCTCCAAGTAGGTTCAACGAATAACCTATCAGCGTATTCACCCATTTCTTCTTCGAATAAGCACCATGGTTGGCGTCATGCATCACAGAGAGACCAATACCCGCTTTTCCAAGCCCCATTACAAAAGTCATTATATAAAATAACCAAGCGGATTTTACAACCCCAAATAGAACAAGAAAGTATGGACTCAAGTAAAGAGTAAACATAAATATGGTCTTCAAGACCATTTCTAGATTCGCATGTCTCCCGATGTCGCTTTCTTTAAAATATTCATTGACTCTCTGGTTTAAAGTTTTGTTAAACTCTTCATGCAAGCCATTCTTAAACCTCAATATCTTTCTATTCACTGATGCTGATTCCATACGTTGCTTAGGTTAGTTATTTCAAATATAACTAAAATTGAATACACTTTACATTCTTTCTGGAAATAAATTATTAAAAAAAATCATCGATCAAGCTAATTTTTGGAATCATTTAAACGCTCTCTCACCACAACGATTTGTTCTTCATCAAAATGATCCACGATCAGCTCCAATCTAGAATTGGAGAATGCGAGCATATCTTTGATATAGCGTGCATTCACATTGAATTTTCTGGATATTCTAAAAAAGTCTTTCGCACTCAATAGTTCATCCATTCGGTCTAGCAAATAGTCTACCAAAAAACGCTTACCAGCCGAAGTGAAGAGGTAAGTCCCTTTGTCTTGGCTAAGAATTAATTGAATTTTTTTGATTCAACTGCTTTTAAGTAATCTTCAACTTTTATAAATAAATCGTTCTTTACCCTCTGATTTAAGACTTTTCAAAAGATTATTAATCACATTCTTATCTTGAGAATCCAATACGCTACCCTCTTGTCTTTTCTCAAATTTTATAATCGCATTTTGCAATTCCTGCCCGTTTATTGGCTTCAGGAGACAGTCCACGCTGTTATACTTGAAGGCACGAACTTGTGTATTTATCATACGCTAAAATGAAAATAACTGGAGCTTTAAAGCTTATTTGATCGAAAATATCAAACGAGTTTCCATCGGCTAGCTGAATGTCCATAAACACTAGATCATACTTTTAGATCAGGCAACAAAATAGTAGCAGCTTCAATAGAATCAAATTTAGCTACACAATCATAATCAGGTCGAAAAGCCGAACGATGTCTTTTAACCATTTACCTGCTATTTGCTCATCTTAGAGGATGATGTATTTCATTTAACCCATCGATTTAAGAGCTAGCTAACGGCAACTCTACGCTAAAGACCTTCCCATCGTTCTGAATTTTAGGTTTTTGATTAGGTAAATATTAGTATCGATCTCTAAGGTTGCTCAACCCTATGTTAGTGCTATCCTTAGACAATTCTTCTATTATGTTATTTCTAATCCTGCACTCTTTATCTCCAAATAGCACCTCGATTTCTAATGGGTTGTTATCACTTACAACATTGTGTTTATTTACATTCTATAATCAAGAGTTGAAGTGCAAGAGGGGGCAAATAAAGATCACTAGTACCTTTTAAATAGAACAGCCTTACCTTAATCTTTATAAACTAAGAAGCTCAAAGCATTAAATGAGTTGAAAAGAAAATGAGGTTTCACCTGATTTTTTAGACTTTGAAATCGCATGTAAGCCTTCTCAATTTTTAGTTTCTCTATATGAACAAAAGCCTGCCTCCATGAAAGTAAAAAACCTTTTTCATGCATGATGGTACTAACCCCATGTGGAATAACCAAGGTTATGATCAATGAGGGTTGGTCAATTTTTGAATCGATTGATCAAATAGCTTTCCAACCATAAGAATATCAATTAGCAAATCCATCATAAAAACCACTCATGTGGTATAAACCACCACCAAGACGATGCTGGCAACTAACCTCTGGACAGGGAAATCAACCCATTATAAACATCAATAAAGCATTCGTACCAGATACTGGACACTCTTTCGGCTGAATATACAAAAAAACGATTGAAAAAAAAATTTATGATTATCCAGGTAAAATGGGCTTCGAAGACACTGTCACCCCAAACAATAAGATTCAGTATTCCTCATAACATTAAGATAAGGCTAGCTCCTTCAAATCTTTTCTCAGTACCAAAGATTCTTTGTCATGTAAATGGCTCATAGCTCTATCGTTATCTCAGAGGAATTTTCCAGTAAAAAACGACATTGTTCAAAATTGGGTGGTCCAAACATACCCTTTGCATTGTTAGAAAAAGCATAGGGTTCCTTTGGGATTCCAATAAAATTGGTATCTAGCTCATCATTGTTATTTTTATCATGAAATACGGAAACTGCGTAGTTCCCCCCTACTATGCTATCCACAGTAATAGTAACAGTGCTATTTTGTATTTCAGCACCTCCGAAGATGTAAGCATCCTTCAAGAACTTCTCACGACTATTATATAATGCATATTTAAGGCTTCCCTTCATTTCCTTAATGTTTTTGACATTTATTGTCAACTTGCAATTCATTTTTTGACTAAAACTGTTTTGGTAGGTCAGGGTCGTGATAATGGCAAGGAGTAGAATTCGTTTCATTTGTTTCATATAATTTCAAAATTAGTTGAACAGACCATAGAAGTAACAAAGCAATAGCCGAACTGTCAAATAAGTGGTCCAAACTGTTTTCGATGAGGGAAGAGAGATGAAATAAGTAAATAATTTAAAAATATGTTATAAATGCAGAGTATTTTGTATATATTTGTTATGCATGCAGAGTAAATTTTAAAGTAGAAGTATAAAAAAGAAACATTAAAAAATCAATATGGAAGCAGTAAAAGAAAAGACCTCTCTCAAGGGGGGAGAGTTTTTAATCAAAGAGTCAGAAGCACAAGAGGTATTCATACCCGAGGAGTTTACCGAAGAACAAAAAATGATGGCCAATGCCACGCAAGACTTTATCGACAAGGAGATTATTCCAAATGTGGATAGAATAGAAGCACTGGAAGATGGTCTAATGAGTAGCTTACTTGAAAAAGCGGGTGAGTTGGGTTTACTTGGTGTTACTGTGCCAGAAGAATACGGTGGTCTTGAAATGAGCTTTAATACGAGCATGTTGATGGCGGATATCGTGGCATCTGCGGGATCGTTTTCAACTGCCTATGGGGCGCATACGGGAATCGGTATTTTACCCATACTATTTTATGGTTCCGAGGAACAAAAAGCTAAATACCTTCCGAAATTAACAACTGGCGAATGGAAAGCAAGCTACTGCCTTACCGAGCCAGACGCAGGCTCAGATGCAAACTCAGGAAAAACGAAAGCTCACCTATCTGAAGATGGGAAATACTACGTTATTAATGGTCAAAAAATGTGGATCACTAATGCAGGGTTTGCTGACCTGTTTATTGTATTTGCCAAAATCGATGATGACAAAAAACTCTCTGCATTCATAGCTGAAAGAACCTGGGATGGTATTACCATGAATGACGAAGAACGTAAGCTAGGAATCAAGGGATCTTCCACGCGTCAAGTGTTTTTCAACGACCTAAAAGTGCCTGTTGAAAACCTTTTATCCGAAAGAGAAAACGGTTTTAAGATTGCCGTAAACGTGCTAAACGTTGGAAGAATAAAGCTGGGTGCTGGGTGCATCAACGGTTGTAAAGATGTGGCCTCCAAATGTACCAACTATGCCAATGAAAGAAAGCAATTCGGTGTTTCGATTTCAAGTTTTGGAGCGATCAAGCAAAAGCTGGCAAACATGGCCACTAAAACTTACGCCCTTGAGTCTGCTTCTTATCGAGCAGGACAAAAAATTGAGGATTTGATCGAAAAATTAAAAATAGAAGGTCTCAGCGATAGCGAGGCAAAACTCAAAGGTGTAGAAGAGTATGCCATAGAATGTGCCATCATTAAAGTTCTGGGGTCTGAAGTAATTGACTACTGTGTAGACCAAGGTGTTCAAGTTTATGGTGGGATGGGCTTTTCAGAAGAAGCCCCTATGGCAAGAGCCTATAGAGATGCACGAATCGCACGTATATATGAAGGCACCAATGAAATTAATCGTATGCTATTGGTAGGGATGATGATGAAAAAAGTCATGAAAGGTGAACTTGATCTGTTAGGTCCAGCTATGGCTGTAGGCAAGGAACTAACAAGCATTCCTTCATTTGATAATCCTGATCTTTCTGCACCATTAGCAAAGGAAAAAGAAGTAATAAAGAACCTTAAGAAGTCGATTCTAATGGCGGCAGGTAAGGCAGCAGAAAAATTTGGTCCTAAACTAGATGCTGAACAAGAGGTGCTTATGAATTTGGCTGATATGCTTATTCAAGTTTATACAGCAGAATCCACGATGCTTAGGACGGAGAAGCTAATAGGGGTCTATAGTAAGACAGAAAGTCAATTGTATTTAGATATGGCAAGACTTTACTTGCAGGAAACCGTTACAAAAGTGAAAAATGCTGGAGACGAAGCCGTAGCATGTTTTGCAGAGGGGGATGAGCTAAGGGTGATGTTAATGGGTATGAAACGATTCACAAAAATGAATCCTTTTAATACAAAAAAGCTACGACACGCTATTGCTAACGTAATGATAGAGCGTAATAAATTTCCATATTCGCTTTACAACTAAAACTTTACGAGTATCCATGTAGAGTTATCAAAGACCGGTCAAGAACCGGTTTTTTTATTTTATTTCAGGATATTTAACTTCTTTTTAAAATAGTTTTGCAAAAAACCGAAAATTTCTAGCGGGCTACTCCATGGAAGACTTCAACAAAAAACTCACAACGAAGGAAAAATCACTCCAATTAAATCTTGACAAACGTATATACGGGACCGTTGCAGAAATTGGTGGCGGGCAAGAAGTAGCAGCTTATTTCTTTAAAGTTGGTGCTACATCAGGCACGATTGCAAAAACCATGTCTGCTTACGACATGACTTTTAGCGATGCTATCTATGGAAAATGTGAACGCTACGTCTCTAAAGAAAAATTGTTAAAGATGCTAGATCGGGAATACAGCCTCCTGGATCAAAGACTCACAAACCGAGCCAAGCGAAGTACTTTTTTCGCATATGCAAATACGGTAGAAGTAATCAATTATAAAAGAAGCAATATTGGACATGGATGGATGGGCATCCGGTTTCAGCGACATTCACTAAGTGATCCCAATGAATGTATAATTCACGTTAAGCTAAAAGACCAAGACACAGAATGGCAGCAACAAGTTTTGGGAATTATCGGTGTGAACCTCATACACTCCTGCTACCACTGCCCTACTGCAGAAGAAATCATCGATTCTTTATCAGATAACGTACGCAATGATCGGTTTGAAATTGATACGTTCAGTATTTCAGGACCTGACTTCCACAGCATTGATAATCGTCTGATGACACTCAAGTTAGTAAAAGCGGGTCTAACGGAAGTCGCTATGTTTGGACCAGATAAGGATGTTATTTTACCCTCAGACATTATTTACCGTAAAAATGCGATCGTCTTGAGAGGTAGATTTAGACCCGTAACGCATGTAAACGTGGATATGATGATTACTGGAATGCGGCTATTTAAGAAAGTAGTTGACGATGCAAACGATATTGTATCCGTCGTAGAAATAGCATTAAGAGATTTAACATTAGAGGGTGAGCTAGATGAACACGACTATCTAGACCGTGTGGATCTCCTTTGTTCCTTAGGTCAAAATGTAATGATCTCCAACTATCAAGAGCATTATAAGCTTGCCAGATATCTCTCTCAATTTATTAAAGATAAAACACTCGGACTAATAATAGGGATGAATAATCTGGTAAGAATATTCGAGGAAAAGTATTATCAAAATTTGGATGGAGGAATTCTAGAATCATTTGCAAGGTTATTTGGTAGCAACGTGAAGTTATTGGTCTATCCTGTTCTTGACGAAAATAATGAAATAAAAACAGGTAACGACTTCACACCTGAACCCCATCTCCTGAGCTTATTCCACTATTTTACCGAAAACAAAAAAATTCTAAGTATTCCAGACGCAAAAGAAGAAAACTTAAGCATTATTTCCGATAATGTTTTGGCTATGATTGAAGATGGGAAAGATGAGTGGGAAGCAATGGTACCCAAGCGTGTAGTTGATGCTATTAAAGAAAATCGACTCTTTAACTATACGTGCCAAATCCAAGCTGATAGCGAAGATATATACTAAAAAAATCTCGTTTTCTGAATATCTCCCTTTGCTATATTTGAAAATCAATCTTCTACACAAATACAAAATAAATGGCTTCAAGGGGTAACTTTTCAAATAAATTAGGATTCATTTTAGCAGCTGCAGGATCAGCCGTAGGTTTAGGTAATATCTGGGGCTTCCCTTATGAGGTAGGTCAAGGTGGTGGAGCCGCTTTTGTATTTATTTATTTGATTTTTTGCTTTATTCTTTGCTACCCGGTAATGGTTACCGAAATTGCTATAGGTCGGAAAACACAAAAAAACCCTATTGGAGCTTTTAAAGCTCTTGGATTCAGAAAGTGGGGTTTTGTTGGAAAGCTGGGGATTTTCAGTGGAGTATTAATTCTATCTTTTTATAACGTAATCGCTGGCTGGGCATTCGGTTATATTTTTGAAATGATCGCCGGAAATTTTAGTATAGCCGAACAGTTTGGATCATATATTAAGGATGTTTTTAAAGTGGGAGCTTATGGTTTACTCTTTATGACCGCCACCGCACTTGTGGTATCGAAAGGGATAGCAGGAGGAATAGAAAAAGCGGCAAAACTCCTAATGCCTACATTGGTTGTAATGATTTTGATCATCATCGTTTACGTGATGACACTACCAAATGCTCTGAATGGTCTAGCATTTTACCTTATTCCAGATTTCAACAAGATTACAGCATCTGTTATCTATAATGCCATGGGTCAAGCTTTCTTCTCCCTTTCCTTGGGTATGGGCGCATTGATTACCTATGGAAGCTATGTGAATAAAGATGATAACATTGTAAGCTCCGCAGCCTACATTACGCTTACCGATGTGGGTATTGCTTTTCTTGCTGGATTAATGATATTTCCTCTTATTGGCTTTATGAGTGAAGGCACTATGGTGGGTGTAGGAAGAGGACCAGCCTTAATTTTTGTCACGATGCCACAGATTTTTGGAACCATTGGAGGTGGGTTAGGTGTAGCCGCTGGCACTTTATTTTTTATATTATTGTGTTTTGCTGCATTAACATCCACCGTATCGCTTTTGGAGGTACCTGTATCTTTCGCAGTAGATGAATTAAAACTAAGCAGATCGAAAAGTTCTTGGCTTGTTTCCACTGTTATCTTTCTGGTAGGCATTCCTTCCTTAGTTGGAAATGGGTATTCTGATTTTTTTAGTACGCAGTTCATTACCTTCAAAGAAGGTGGTCAAGATACTGATTTTCTTTCTTTCGTTGCGGCAATCGCCAACGACACTTTTCTGCCATTGGGCGGATGCTTAATTGCCATTTTTACCTCCCATATATGGAAAAAACACAACCTTGACAAAGAGCTAGCAAAAGGATCTCCTAGCTACGAAAACTCATTTATTCAGAAATATCTAAACTTTGCAATCAGCTACTTTGCACCAGTCGTATTGGGAATTGTATTTATACTGACCGTTCTATTCAAATTTTTTGGCATACAAGTAATATAAGGACTATTCTTTGTTGAACCCTCCCGGAAACTTTCCATTGAAGTAAATGACATAGCGCCCTCTTCTTAAGGGTGTAATATCCACCTCTTTTCCTCGCCCTTCAAGAACGAGCGTATTTCCCTGATCGTAGATTTCATATTTTGAAGTGCGCGAAAGGTAAAGTCGTCTTTTTGCATATTTTGGATTAAATTGCACCCTTTCAGGATAGTACTCTATCTCAAGTTCTTCTGAGTACAAATGATTCATTCTACTGCCAGAAGGGAAATTATACCTGATACGATATTTATTAGCTCCTTCCTTCAGATTTGGAAAGTGATGATACGTTGCTCCCTCGTACTCTCCAAAAGCAGCTATCACTTCCTGATCTTCCCATTGCCCACTTGATGCAAGCTTTTCCACTTCAAATTCCCCTTTCCTTCTTTCACCTTTCGTTGTCCAAATCAGTACACTATCGCTGAGTTCAATGGAAGAGAATCTGAATATTGTGTGAAACAATACTGCTTCTGGATTAATGATAGTGGAAATACACGTTGTGTCAGAATGAATAATACGAATCTTTACGGGTGCATATAAATCAATGCCCTCAAAATCTAGCTTAAGCGCACTGATATCGTAGTTCATATCTACACGCCGACCGTTTATTCTCACCTCTTCAATGCAAAAAGCCATCCTCTCCTTTAGGAAGTAGTTTTGAATAAAGAGCGTTTTACCCTGATATACACCTGCAAGATTAATTTCTTGCATGAGCAGTGTCTCTTGCGCAAGGGTAGCTTTCGCTATAGTTAGAATTGCAAAAATCAGAGAAAACCTAAATGTCATAGTCAAGCTTCTTACAAACTTCGTGCTTCTAGGTTCAAACTAACGAATAATTTAGTTACCGAAAGTCATTTTATTAAATCAATTCGTAGATTAACTAATAAAAGAAACAAAAAAACTGATTATACTTGGTACTTGCTTCATATTGCTTTTATGGAGCAATAATGCAGTCTCGTTAATTATTAACGTCAAAGCTAAGTTTGTAAGCCTTGAAACCTATTCAATAGTGAACCCTAAGGTGAATAAAAGTGAGGTAGATGCCAGTGTGAGTTTCGTTTTCGAACGCTTCAAAATGAAATAGCGAAAGAAATAAAAATAAAAGCATGTGTTCTATCGAGTAAATCACCAGATTTAGTTCTGCGATATGAATTGATATCTTTGCTACATGTAGAAATGAATGTAAATCAGAATACTTTAAATTCTTTCGTTTAATGAAAGAGGTAGAACCGAACATAAAGCTGTGTTGCTTCAGGAAATCCACGATTCTAGAAATAAGATTGTATAAGAGGCAAGAAACTTACGATCTTTCAAATGTTTAAACAAAAAAAAGAAAATATTTTATGAAAGTAAGTCCTAATGCTGTTAAAACATTTTTACTTCTTATTCCTATATGGTGCTTAAAGATAAGCCTAACCTTTCGCTAGCTAAAACGAAAAAACAATGACGGACTTTGGATTCTGGTCTTTGATCCCCCCCATTTTAGCCATAGGACTTGCCATACGAACAAAACAAGTGATTTTTTCGCTTACATTTGGACTATTTGTAGGTTGCCTGATTCTTCAAAAAGGAAATATTTATGGAGGATTCTCGGCTACCATTGAGTCTTTCGTTGAGGTATTCCAAAGTAAAGGCAGCACACGAACTGTAATTTTGACTTTGCTAATTGGATCTCTTATTCAACTCATTAAATTTTCAGGAGGCATCAAAGGGTTTGTTACTTGGGTGCAAAAAAAGGTTAGCGAAGACAAAAACGCAAGCAATAAAATTCAATCTACCGCTACTCTAGTGGGTTTTCTTATCTTCGTAGAATCCAATATTTCCATTATAACTGTTGGCACCATCTTTCGTCCATTATTTGACTCTAATAAAATTCCACGAGAAAAGCTGGCCTACCTAACAGACTCCAGCTCCGCACCAGCCTGCATTTTGTTCCCCTTAAATGCATGGGGAGCTTACATAATGAGCCTCTTAATAGCTTATGATCAATTGGATCCGTTTACCACATTAATTTATTCAATACCTTTTAATTTTTATGCCTTACTAACCTTAATCTTAGTTTTTTATATTGCCAAATCCGGTAAAGACTTTGGCCCTATGAAGAAGATAACAAGTAGAGAAATCCAGATAAAAGAAATAAAAAGCGAAAAATCAAGTGCCGCGATAAATATGATTTTGCCAATTGCCATTATGGTAGTAAGCATGCCCTTTTTTCTGATTAGTAGTGGCTGGAGTACCACTTTTGGGGGGAGTATTCAGAATCTGTTATGGCAAAGTATTGGAAATGGTTCTGGATCCGAGTCGGTTTTAAACGCGTGTTTCTTAGCTCTTTTCGTAGCCATTGTCATGTATTTTTTTCAGGGGAAACTAACCATCAAGTCTTTATTTGAGGAATCCTTTAAAGGCATGAACGACATGCTTATTATGGCTATTCTAATGGTTTTGGCATTTGCAACTGGTAACCTTTGCAACGAGCTTGGAACTGGCAACTATGTTTCTCGTGTCACCTCTTCATGGCTTTTACCTGAAATTGCCCCTGCTTTGATTTTTGTTATCAGTGCCTTTATCGCTTTCTCGACAGGCACATCTTGGGGTACATATGCTATTATGATTTCCATTGCCATGCCACTTTGCTTTACTATAAATGCCAACGTCTATCTTATGCTTTCTGCTGTTTTAGGAGGTGGAGTATTTGGAGATCATTGCTCACCAATTTCTGATACCACCCTTATTTCGTCTTTAGCTGCTGGGTGCGATCACATTGACCATGTACGAACACAACTACCCTATGCCTTATTTACCGGAGGAATAGCCATTATTTTATACCTAATCGCTGGTTTTATTTTGTAGCTGATGTATTTTTAAATTTATACGAAGTTACTTCAAAACTGTCCTTTCTCCTTTTTTGATGATAATAATAGGAGCTTCCTTAATAAATTCGGTTTGTTTGATGACTACTTTGATATTATAAAAAGCATATTCCCCCCTTACTAAAAGTCATGTTTTTGGTTGACGATCCATCTATTACAATTCACATGAATACCGCCCTGAGAAGAAGAAAATATTATATCTCCAAGGTTAGCAAATACAATTTAAATTTCAAGTAGCAGGTTGGATATAACCTTATGCCCACCATCGTACCACTTTAAAGAAGGCATCTTTCCCAGCGCATCTTCCACCACATTATTTTGTTGCTCTACCATGTCCTCTCTAAAATAAATGTCTTCTTTGCTTACATAGTAGCTTATTTCTTCACTTCCACTAAGAAAATCCCAATCATTTTTTTTTGTATCTGATGGAAAATTGCCTGCCCAAATGATCATTTTTTGAAACGGGTACTTAGCATACGCTGCGTATCGACCCATAATAGCACTACCTTGCGAAAATCCAAAATAAATAAGTTGCTTGCCTTCCAAGCGGTACAGAGATAGTACTTTGTCTATATAATGAAACTGATTATCTATCTCAGTTAGACGATCTTCTTTTGTCATCCAGGAAGCACCAACTCTTCCGAACACTCCCTTAAGGTAAAACTTTGAAAGGCCCTGCGGTGCTATGATGAAATTCTTAGATGCGTCCAAAACCTCAAATTTTTTGATGAAATACTCTGCTAACTGTCCATAGCCATGAAATGCCACCCAAACTCTTTCCGTTTCGGGAGTTAGGTTATTCAGTGTGCTGAAGGGTGCTTTTAGTTGAAAGTCGATATGACGTTGCATAAACTAGTAATTTTCGAAACATAATTAGCGAATTTTAATCTGAACTGGTAGCTTTTGGCTATTTCCTGCCTTTCACTTTTTATTGTATGAAAGGTCAGAATATGAAACCCGAGAAAATAAAACTACCTCTAAAAACAAGAGGATTTACTAAATAAATGAAAGTAAAAGCGACAGAACTTTACCAGAAACTTATCAATGAATACAGAATAATTGGAGAGACAGGTAGTATCAAGTTTACGGTAAAAGACCTGAGCATTTTAGTGAAAACGAAAGACTCAGTAGGGAATTTACTTCAAGAATGGTTAAAGGCTTGGTTTCAAGAGAACTCCATTGACTTTAAAAAAAATACTAATTCTCAAACTTTTCCTGACTTTTTGCTCGATAAGGACGACCACACAAAAGGACTTTTGGAAGTTAAATCGTTTGATTTTGACCGTGGACCGGTATTTGACTTAGCTAATTTTGATTCTTACTGCAACTCACTTTTGACACACGCTTATCGCTTAGATTCGGACTACCTTATGCTTTCCTATCAAATGTCCGATGGACAGATCAGTATTAAAAACGTTTGGGTCAAAAAGATTTGGGAATTGGTTTGTCCTAGCGGAACATATCCGTTAAAAGTTCAAGAAAAGAAAAATGTCATCTACAATATTCGTCCAAGTGAGAACTTCCCAACAAATAGTAGCAATTAAAAATAGCGTTTACTCGTTAAAATTGGAGAGGATGAAAAAGACCCAATTCACAGAAAGCTAGATTATTGGCATATTAAAGAAGCAGGATCTGGGCAAGAAAGTGGCGGGTATTTGCCACTTTCATATTCTTTGAGAATCTAAACAATCTGACTTGAACTAAATCTTGACTTTTTCGTTCTCGAACAGTTAAAATTATTCCTTTTTTAATCTGTCCTACTTTTGGGGAGCATTACATTTTATCAAAAAAGTTTTATTTTAGAAAATAAGTTCTACATTTGCAATTCAATTCACAAGCATTCTCGCTTAGCGATCCGAATTAAGAGATTTCTAACAGTTTTCGGCTTATGAATTAAAGGGAAGTCCCTTCTATCATTTGGTTGATTACACTCTGACTGTGCATCGGAAATCCAATCTACTTTGATATTGGTGTCTTTGTTACTTATAGATTAAAAAAATATGTTCAATACACGAAACAGGCGAAGGAAAAACGATTCAAAAAAAAGCGGAAAGCCTTCGAGAAGAAGACAACAACGCAATCAAAAGGTGGACATTTCAAAATTCACCAATCAGGGAGCAATGAACAACACGCAAAAAGAATACAAATGTGAAAATAGCTTTCTGGACTTTGAATTGAATCCAAAGTTGATGGCTAAAATTAAGGAAAGGGGTTTTAAAAGGCCTTCAGAGATTCAGGATAAATCAATATTACCTGCCTTAGAAGGAAAAGATATAGTAGGGATAGCGGGTACTGGTACAGGTAAAACATCTGCTTTTTTAATTCCTGTGATCCAACACATGCTGGAAAATAAGCAAGATAATTATGGCCTGATCTTAGCACCAACAAGAGAACTGGCCACTCAGATCAACTATGAATTTTTATCGTTAGCAAGGGGACTGGGCATCTTCAGTACATGTTTAATCGGTGGTTCTTCTATCGGAGATAATTTAAAGGCACTTAAAAGAAAAAATCATTTCATTATAGGTACCCCGGGACGTGTACAAGACATGATAAAGAGAAAGGCTTTGAATGTAGCAGATTTTAATGTTCTAATTCTAGATGAGTTTGATAGGATGCTGGACATGGGTTTTTCAAAAGAAATTGAGCATATCAATAAGCAAATGAAAAGCAAAGACCAGACACTACTTTTCTCTGCAACCTTGGATCCTACTCAAAAAGATTTAGTAGCTAAAATGACAGACCGTCCCGTCCATGTGAAAGCAGAACAAGCCACACAAGATACCAGTGCTATTAATCAAAAAGTGGTGCATGTAAAGGGGCAGGATAAAATCAAACTTGTAGAGGGGCTGCTGGAAGAAAAAACGAAAACGATCCTATTTTCAGAAACAAAACGAAAAACGGAGCACCTCTCAGAGCTTTTGAAAAAGTCTGGCATTGCATCGGATGCCATCCATGGAGACAAATCGCAGCGAGCGAGAGAAATTGCATTAAGAAAATTTAAAAAAGGTCAGGTAAGTGTTTTGGTAGCTACCGATGTGGTAGCAAGAGGCATCGACGTAAAAGATGTAGAGCTAGTTATTAACTATGAAGCTCCAAGAAACTATACCGACTATGTGCATCGCATTGGACGTACAGGAAGAGCAGGTAAAACAGGAAGAGCGATTACATTAATAGATTAATTCACTTAAATAAGTTTTATGTCAAGATCCCAGAATAGTTTTATTAAGAATCAGAAGGCAATTAAAAAGAGCAAAAAAAGACAAGAGAAGCTCGAACGAAAGGTTGCTAAGAAGGACCAGAAAACAAGTGGCGCATTAGAAGATATGATTGCTTATGTAGACGAGTTTGGCAACATTGTGGACGAGAAACCTGAAGAACCCAAAAAGAAAGAAATTAAAAAATAAATCTAATGTAGTTCTCCCCAATAGTAGAACCACTAGTTAAGTATTCTTAATGGCTTACTCATAATTCCTTGATCTGAGTTGATGATCTCAGGTTTGCCATATGTCTATAGCTGCTTTTAGCGCTTCTGTCTGCCTCTTTTTGTCCAAGCTATTGGCTTGCCAGCCTACTATAAACCGACTGTAAACGTCTATAATGGTCGAAAGATACACAAACCCACTTTTCATAGGGATATAGGTAATGTCAATAGCCCAAACCTGATAGATTCTATGCTCATTTTTCATAGCAAATGACGAATGCGCTTCACATTATAGTGAAGGTCTACTTCCTTTAGCTCATCCTGCATGCCTAATACCCCCAAATGTGGGATCGGATGAAAACAACTTACTCCTTCTGTTTCAACAAAAAAAGATTATCGGCGCCTTCTCCTATTGGCTAAATCAATACGTACCCTCATAATCCTGCTTTCTTCAAGCTTTTTATACTTTAAAATTTTAAATAGTCATTTCCCCATATTAACAGTAAAATCTAAATCGGAGTCAGCGTTGCTTGCTTGACGGAGGCCAATACTTGATCCACATCATTGGTGTCTTCGAAATAAGACAATATTTTTTGAATCACTTCTTCAACTACCGCATCAGGACAAGAGGCACCACTGGTCACTAAAATCTTGACTTCTTCCTTTTCTGGCAAAAAAGGCCTGTACTCTTCCTTCTCCTTTTTTCTATTGAAGCTCACTACCTCCTGTTTGCTAATGATTTTATCCGCACTATTGATATAGAAGGTATTAAGTTTATTTTCGCATAGCTCAACTAGATGATTTGTGTTTGCACTTTTATAGCCCCCCACTACTATCGCCAAATCTGCGGGGATATCTAATAAGCTGTAAAGCGAATCTTGATTATCGGATGTAGCGTAGCACAATGTATCTTTGGTGTCTGCAAAATACTCTTTCGTGCTAAGATTATTATATTTTTCAGCTAATACCGTTTTGATAAACTTAGCTATGGTCTTTGTTTCAGTTGCCAGCATAGTCGTCTGATTCACCACTCCTACTTTTTTCAAGTGCTTAGCAGGGTTAAAACCAGGGGTTCTGTTTTTCATCTCTCCAAAGAATTTATCGAAAACATCAGTGGGGTTGTCGGCCCGAATTACTTCTGCCAGTTTTTTGGCTTCTTCCATATTTTGGATCACAAGCGAATGTGCATGGTTAGCGGTGTGTGAAAAAGTAGCACGGGTCTCTTCATGATCCAATTTACCATGTATAATGACAGTGTAGTCTTTCTTACCCAAGTCTTGAGACCTTTTCCAAACACGTCCCACAAAAGGGCATGTAGTATCGTACTTTTGAATTGGAATGCCTTTTTCTTTCAAGAAATTTTCAATCTCGACTGTGGTGCCAAATGCAGGAATAATAACAATATCGTCTCCTTTTATCTGATCCCAGGGAATCAGGTTATTTCCTTTAGTATCTTGAATAAACTGGATGCCCATATCTTGCAAGTCTTGGTTCACGCGTTGGTTGTGGATCATTTCACTAAGGAGGTAAATTTTTTTATCCGGATTTTCATTCATTATCTTATATGCCGTTTCAATAGCATTTTCCACACCGTAGCAAAAGCCAAGATGACGCGCTGCAAAAATCTTAACCGGTCCAAAATTTAGCTCAGTAGGCAAAAAATTATTTCGGCTATTCTTGGCCTCTTTTCTTATTTTTTTAATCTCCGAAATAATCGATGACCTATAATTTTCAGGTATATCAAATTTTTTCATTGCTTACTCAATATCTGTTCCTTTTACTTTTTTAAATAACCCCAAACTTATTAAAATGATTTATTCCTAATTATATAACATTGACTTCCCTTTCCAGATCAATTCCAAATTTTTGTTGAATCGACTTTTGTATTTGCTTGGAAAGTTTGAAAATGTCTTTTCCACGTGCATTGCCCAGGTTTACAAGCACAAGAGCTTGCTTATTGTGTACTCCAAGTTCTCCATCTTTGTAGCCTTTCCACCCGCCTTTTTCAATAAGCCAACCGGCTGAAATTTTTATTGACTCTTCGTCTATCGGATAGGATTTGATATCCGGAAACTCCGCTTCTAATGCTTCATAATGAAGCTTTTCAATAACAGGGTTTTTAAAAAAACTTCCTGCATTGCCCACTTCGAATGGATCTGGAAGCTTTGACTGGCGAATATTGATGATCGCCTGGCTTACACTTTTTAAAGTAGGTCGTGCTACTTTCATATCATCCAGCATTAACTGAATAGTGCCATAAGAAAGATTAAAAGAAGGATTTTTCTGGAGCTTAAAATCAACCTTCGTTATGACGAACTGGTTTCTTAACTCTCCTTTAAAAATGCTAAATCGGTAGCCAAATTTACAGTCCTCCTTATAAAAGGCGTGTTGCTTTCCGGATTTCACATCATATGCTTTTAGGGAGTGGAATACCTCCTTGAGCTCTACCCCATAGGCACCAATATTCTGCATAGGGGCTGCTCCCACCGTTCCAGGGATGAAAGATAAATTTTCAACACCTCCATATCCTTTCTCAACGCACCATAGCACAAATTGATGCCAATTTTCTCCCGCACCTACTGAAACAATCAGCTCTTCTTCATTTTCTTCTGCGATTTCAATACCTCGTATTTCATTTTTTGCAACTACACCCGTGAACCCCCTAGTAAAGAGTATGTTGGAGCCACCACCCAAAATCATTTTTCGCTGTGCGCGGAACCTGCCTGTCATGAATATTTCATCCAAATCATTCAAAGAATTTACGGTCGCGAAATAACCTGCATTGGCTTCTACACCAAATGTGTTATGCGGTTTCAAGGAAATATTTTGTTGAACTAACAATTCAATTCGTAACGAAGGATGAAAATCACATTTGCAACAAGCCATTCATTTCTGAAATGGCTGTTCACTTTCTTATCACTCACAAAGAAACAAAAATTCTTTATGTTGATTCCCAAGGATTAAACGCAACAGAAATTTTTAATTCGATGGATGCTTCAATGGAGTTTGGTTTTTATGCACAATATGCCATCATGATAAGCCTCAATAGTTACCTTAGTGAATGAATCATTTTTAACAACGCTGGTTACGTGAAGTCTATTTTCTGGATCACATGCCATTATTGTCAAAATGAAAGAAATAAAGAACCCTACTCTTTTTGTAATTGGGGGTTATCTTCTCTGTTTTCATTAAAATCCCTCATTCGTTCGGTATTTCCTACCGTCATGTTGGAATCGTTGTTGATCTAACGAGTGTTGTACCCCGCTCAAAGTAAAGTTCTGACCCCTATCATCATCCCCTCCTTGCCCAACACCCTTTTTTTGTACGCACCAAAAGGCGTTGCTTAGCCGTTTTAAAAAAAAACACCGCCTAAACCCCCTTACAGAGCCTAGGCTTTTCTATGAGCTTATCTTACTGACATGCTTCGGTTTGGAAGGTTACTTTGTCTTTATCGTATTTCCCTTCCCACGCTGATGGGATATTTGTGGGATCATCCACTTGCACACAGGTTAGAGCAGGGTTCTCGAGTAAGTTCAATTTAGTAAGCTTAGTGTTATTGCCATTCGCCAAATTAACCTTGGCTAAGGCATTTTTTTCTAAAAAAAGAAGATAAAGCTCTGAATTTCGAGAAACATCGATATCTGTTAAATTGTTAAAATTTGCTTGAAGCTGACCAAGCACCCTGTTTTGAGAAACATCTATGGCTGTTATGTTGTTATTGTATACATGTAGAAAATTAAGCCTTGTATTTTGAGAAACATCTATGTCTGACAATTGGTTATTATTTAGGTAAAGAACCATAAGTGCTTTGTTTTGTGAAACATCGATGTCTATTAAATTATTAAAGCCTACACTTAGATCATCAAGCACAGTGTTGTTAGAAACATCCAGTGCTGTTAATTGGTTATTTTGTAACCAAAGTAGAGTAAGTGCTGTGTTTTGAGAAACATCGATGTCGGTTAAAGTGTTTGAAACTAATTTAAGAATTTTAAGTGCGGTGTTGTTCGAAACATCTAGTGTTTGAAATTGATTATCACTTAAAGTTAGTTCAATAAGTGCTGTATTTTGAGAAACATCTATTTCTGTTAAGGCATTTACAGAAAGATTAAGTCTACTAATATTTGCAAAATATTCAATTCCAGTCGCGTCGGTAATGCCTTGTCTAATTCCCTTAATTGTTCCTGTAAATGCTCGGGCTTCCGCTACGGAAATTTCCTGATCTCCATCGGTGTTGAGGGCTGTATTACCTACTAAAAGGGATTTGAATTTGGCATCGGGGATGTAAATTCCTGCACCGTCCGTTATGGAAATGGTAAACGCTGCCGTAGCCGTTGCGCTCCCTGCTGTCGCTTGAATTTCTCCCGTGAGCTCCGTATTCGTGTCGTAATCAACTGCGCTTGCATCGGCCAGCATCATTTTATTTCCGTCTAAACCAACGGCACCTGCTGGGTTTTGGCTCGTAATCGAAAAAACCGGCGTTTCATCCGTATTGGCTACGGTCGCCGCGAGTTTCCAAATAACCACGCCGTTAGGGCTGTTTTTCGGCAGCACCAATTGAGTCAAATCCGCTATGTCGATGGACGTAATTCCCGAATTGGTAATTTTCACCTCTTTCGTTATGTTATCCGATCCGCCGCCTGCATTCGTAGCGGTGAGCTTTACCGTATAGGTGTCATTTTTAGCGTAGGTATGGTCGGGGTTTTCTTCGGTGGCTTTGTTTCCATCGCCAAAGTCCCAAGCGTAGCTAGTCGCACCTTCAGACGTGTTGGTAAACGTTACTTTACCTGCCATTTTTTCATCTACCGCAAAGGTAAAATTCGCAATTAATTGGGTACTCGTTCCTTCCAGGGAAATGGTTACCGTTCTTGTTTTCTCAGCTGATCCGCCTGCATTCGTGGCGGTGAGCTTTATCGTATAGGTGCCGTCTTTTGTATAGGTATGGGTGGGGTTTTCGTCTTTTGAAGTGTTTTCATCTCCAAAGTCCCACGCATAGCTGGTCGCATTTTTAGAAGCGTTTTTAAAGGTTACCGCCCCTTTTGAACCGAAGGTAAGGGTAAAGTCGGCCTCTACTTTAGGGGTAACGGGTTCATCGCCTTTGCAACCCCATAAGATGGCAACTGCGCATAGGGTAGCGAGTAGAAGGGTTTTTGATTTGATTTGATTTGATTTGATTTGATTTGATTTGATTTGATTTGATTTGATTTGATTTGATTTGATTTGATTTGATTTGATTTGATTTGATTTGATTTGATTTGATTTGATTTGATTTGATTTGATTTGATTTGATTTGATTTGATTTGATTTGATTTGATTTGATTTGATTATCCATAAAAGTAGAATTTAGATTTAAGTGGGTCATTTTTATTAAATGTATCATTTTTTTTGGATTTAAATTAAGATACAAGAATAAGGGTATTGAATCGTATTTGCAATTAAATTTAACAAAAAAAGATTTTTTTCTCTCGTGGAGCATGGGCTTGATGGGTACGTTTAGCTTTTTGATGCTTTAGCACTTATAAAGCCAAGGGAGTGCTGAACCTCCTTTTCAAAGAAGGAGATGCAACGATCATCCCCGCAATCGTTCAGACACGATTTGCGCTGTTTTAAGTTCTACCACGGTCATGAGTGTCAATCATGGTGCTACTTTTTTCTATATCTATCAACTTTTATGCGTATTTGGCGAAGCATTAGCGGCAGAATCTGCGGGTTATTTTGCCGTTGGTTTCTTTCAAAATTTCATTTAAAAAGAATCTACTCAGAATTAGAAATAACGCTTATTTTTGCATCCCGTAACAAGATTATTCAGTCAGCAAAACTTTTACATGTCAAAAACCAAATACATTTTTGTTACGGGTGGGGTAACATCATCACTTGGAAAAGGAATCATAGCCGCATCGCTTGGTAAGCTATTGCAAGCTAGGGGTTTATCCGTGACCATTCAAAAATTTGACCCTTACATCAATGTAGATCCGGGTACACTGAACCCGTATGAGCATGGCGAATGCTACGTGACAGATGATGGTGCAGAAACCGATTTAGATCTGGGGCATTATGAACGCTTTCTGGGTATTGAGACTTCTCAAAATAACAACGTAACTACGGGCAGGATTTATTACAACGTAATTCAGAAAGAGCGGGAAGGTGAGTTTTTAGGCAAGACCGTACAAGTAATTCCTCACATTACCGATGAGATTAAGAACAACATCTATAAGCTTGGGGAAACCGGGCAGTACGATATTGTGATAACGGAAATTGGTGGCACAATCGGCGATATCGAATCGCTGCCCTTCGTTGAGGCCGTACGGCAGGTAAGATTTGAATTAGGCTCTATTAAGTCTATTTCTATTCATCTAACACTCATCCCTTACCTCAAGGCATCCGGCGAACTCAAAACAAAACCTACCCAGCATTCAGTTAAAGAACTGTTGGTAGCAGGGGTACAACCTGATATTTTAGTTTGCCGATCGGAACATTCAATAAGTCAGGAAATTAGAAAAAAACTAGCTCTTTTTTGTAATGTGCCTATTAACTCGGTCATCGAGGCTTTAGATGCGGAAACCATCTACGATGTGCCCTTGCTAATGAGAAAGGAAAAACTAGATGAACGAGTACTCACCAAGTTTAAAATTTCGCATAAAACGACGCCAAAAATTGATCAATGGAAAGCGTTTTTGGGAAGACTGAAAAACCCAACCGACTCCATAACTATTGGGCTTGTGGGTAAATATGTAGAGCTACAGGATGCCTACAAATCCATTGTCGAATCATTTATACATGCAGGAGCCGCAAATGAGTGTAAAGTAAACATTAAGTGGATTCATGCAGAAGAACTAAACGAAGAGAATGTAATGAATCAACTCCAAAATTTAGAGGGTGTTTTGGTAGCCCCCGGGTTTGGGGAAAGGGGCATCGAAGGTAAGATTCATGCCGTTCAATACGCGAGGGAAAATAAAATTCCATTCTTTGGTATTTGTTTAGGAATGCAGTGCGCAGTAATTGAGTTTGCTAGAAATGTATTGGGCAAAAAGAAGGCTAATAGTACTGAAATGACCAAAACCCCCTATCCCGTGATCGATATTATGGTGGATCAAAAAAATATCAAGAACGTGGGGGGTACGATGAGGTTGGGTGCTTACGATTGTCAGCTTAAAAAGGGGAGCAGAACCTACGCAGCCTATTTATCCGCCAAAATAAGTGAACGCCATCGGCATCGATATGAGTTTAACAATAAATATTTAGAGGAATTCGAACGTGCAGGCATGACAGCCGTAGGAATCAACCCTGAAACGAGTCTTGTGGAAGTAATGGAGATCAAAGACCATCCTTGGTTTGTAGGAACACAGTTTCACCCTGAATTAAAGTCGAAAGTTATTGTCCCTCATCCTCTTTTCGTAAAATTTGTAAAAGCATCTTTAGATTTAAAAAAGAGCCAAGCGCTTTAATCAACCTTACATGGAAAAAAATCAATTTATAGGACTGATCCTAATGTTTGCCCTGCTTGCGGTATATTTTACGTGGCTCGCACCAGAGCCATCGTTCATTGAAGAAGGAAAACAAGCAGATGAAATAGCGACCGCCCTTTCAGATTCTGTAGTAGTATCTGAAATACCTCAGTTAAAAAGTGAAATCTCAGATTCACTTAATTCAGCAATCAACCTTCAGAAGTTTGGAGCATTGGCATTTGCAGCTGAGGGAAATGAGACCGAAGAAGTCATCGAAACGGAGGAACTGCTTATCACTTTCTCTAATAAAGGCGGTAGAATTAAAGAAGTAGCCCTGAAGAAACATAAGGATTTCCGGGGCAATGACTTTAAGTTGGTAGATGCTAATAAATCAATAACAAGTCTGACAATTACCCATCAGGGAAAAGCCATTGACATCAATGACCTTCATTTTGCATTTCAAAAACGCACTGTTGGAGACACCACTCTCGTGGAATATGTTTTATCCAATGAATCGTTTTCCACCAAACATCTTTACCAAATACCTCATAATGGATTTCAGATTGGATTCAGAACCGAATCATCTAACCTCCATTCAATTCTATCTTCAAATGATATCGCTTATAAATGGAATCATACTGTCAATCGAGCTGAAAGAACGCTTGAGGACAGCAGAAGAAACGCAAATGTGAGATACTATCTTAGCAAAGAAGGGTACGATGAGCTCTCTGAAACATCAGAAGAATATGAGGAGGTAACGTTCAGCCAACAAGTAAAATGGGTAGCGTTTAAGCAAAAGTTTTTTAATGCCGCCATTATATCAAAAAAACCTTTTACTAGTGGCTTCATTAATCAGAAAATTGATTTTAATGATTCCACATCGATAAAACAGATGTCCATGCGCATGTCCATTCCCTACTCTGCGTATTTGGAAGGTTTGAATATGACCTATTATTTTGGCACGAATCAATACGATATATTAAAAGGGGTAGCTCCTGAATTTGAAGAAAATCGAGACTTGGGTCAAGGCCCGCTCCGAATAATTAATCAGTTTTTAATTATTCCTATCTTCCATTTTCTACGCGGTTTTATTGGCAATTATGGATTGATCATTACCATTATCGTGATCATCATACGCTTGCTCCTCTCTCCCCTCACTTACAAGTCTCATATCTCAATGGCCAAAATGCGTGTAATGAAGCCAGAGTTGGATGAGTTGAAAGAAAAGCACGGCGGGGATATGCAAAAAATGCAACAAGAGCAGATGAAATTGTATCAGCAAGTAGGCATTAATCCAATAAGTGGCTGTATTCCAATGACGCTCCAGATGCCCATTCTGTTTTCATTATTTTACTTTTTCCCTTACTCCGTAGAGCTGAGAGGGAAATCCTTCTTATGGGCAAAAGACCTATCAACCTACGATAGTATACTGGATTTACCATTTACAATCCCGTTTTATGGAGACCATGTTAGCCTGTTTACGCTGCTAATGACACTTTCAACTATTGCCACTATTTGGAGCAATAGTCAGGTTTCAACTTCTGTGCAGGGACCTATGAAAACGGTACAGTACTTTATGCCAGTCATGATGCTGTTCTTTCTAAACAACTATGCGTCTGGTTTGACATTTTATTATTTTGTTTCAAACATGGTGACTTTTATTCAAACTATTCTCTTTCGGAAGGTTGTAGACGAAGATAAAATTCATCAAGTGCTACAAGAGAATAAGAAGAAAAATGCGAATAAGAAAAAGTCAAAATTTCAACAACGACTAGAAGACGCTATGAAAGCAAATCAAGAAGCACAGCGAAACAAGAAAAAGAAAAACTAAAGAACTGTTGATAACTTCCATAAAAACCTTGCTTAAATTTGATTTTAAACAAGGCTCTTCTTTTTTTAACAAATTATTCACATCATGATCAGCACGGGTATAGGTTTAAATATATTTGCGAAATTTACTTCTGAATCTACTAGAAACGTTATATGGGAAAGATAATAGCAATTGCAAATCAAAAAGGAGGAGTTGGCAAAACAACAACCGCCATCAACTTAGCTGCAAGCTTAGCTGCACTAGAATTAAAAACACTAATAGTGGATGCTGATCCGCAGGCTAATGCCACCTCTGGTGTTGGCGTAGATCCATCAGGTATTGACATCAGTATCTATGAGTGTATGGTAGAAGGAGCCAGCGTAAAAGAAAGCATCTTATCAACTCAAATTGAACACTTGGATTTGCTTCCTTCCCACATTGATTTGGTCGGAGCAGAAATAGAAATGGTTAATATTGAGGAACGAGAAGAAAAGATGAAAAGTGCGTTTCAAGAGATCAAGAATGATTATGATTTTATAATAGTGGACTGTTCGCCCTCTCTTGGTCTCATTACGATCAATGCACTAACTGCGTCAGACTCTGTAATTGTACCTGTGCAATGTGAATATTTTGCGTTGGAAGGATTGGGCAAACTTCTTAACACCATTAAAATCATACAAACAAGGTTGAACCCTGATTTAGATGTCGAAGGAATCTTATTGACCATGTACGATGTTCGATTAAACCTGGCAAACCAAGTGGTGGAAGAGGTAAAAATGCATTTCGAAAGTCTTGTATTCTCAACCATGATTCCACGCAACATTAAACTTAGTGAATCTCCTGGGTTTGGAATGCCAGCCATTACACATGATGCAGATAGCAAAGGCTCTATCAGTTATCTAAACCTTGCCAAAGAGATACTCCAACGAAATGAAGTAAAAGCAGCCTAACTGACGCATGGCAGATAGCAAACTAAAGAAAAAATCGGGGCTTGGAAGAGGTCTTGGAGCACTGTTGGAAAACTCCTCCGAAAAAGCTAAAATCACTGGCTCGGGAGCCACCTCAAAAGGAGCGATAGATGAAATTGATGTTGCTAAGATTGAAACAAACCCATGGCAACCCAGGACAGCGTTTGACGAAGAAACTTTAAATGATCTCGCCGACTCTATAAGGGTTCAGGGCATCATCCAGCCCATCACAGTTAGAGCCTTATCGAAAGACGAGTTCCAATTAATCTCTGGAGAGCGGAGACTTCAGGCAAGTAAAAAGGCAGGACTTAAAACCGTCCCCGCCTACATACGGATAGCAGACGATCAGCAAATGCTTGAAATGGCACTAATCGAGAATATCCAAAGGGAGAACCTCAATGCCATTGAAATAGCACTAAGTTATCAGCGCCTACTCTCAGAATGCGACCTGAAGCAAGAAGAATTAGGCGGTCGCGTGGGTAAAAACAGAAGTACTGTAACCAACTATCTCCGGCTGTTGAAGCTACCTCCAGCCATTCAGGTAGCGTTGCGAGATGGAAAACTAAGCATGGGACATGCCAGAGCACTTATTACTATTGAAGATTTGCCGCTTCAACTCAACATATTCAATCAGATCCTCAATCATGATCTTTCAGTAAGAAAAGTGGAGGAGCTTGTACGTAAAAGTAGTTTGAAAATAGATACAAGTTCGAGTGTCCCTCGTCAAGGTAGTACTGAGATAAAAGCAGTTCAAAGCAAACTTTCCTCACACTTTGGAAGTAAAATTCAAGTAAAAGCAAACGACCAGAACCGTGGAGAAATCAAAATTCCTTTTGCCTCAACTGAAGATTTAAACAGAATTTTGGAAATTCTTGATATTTAAGTCTCACTTTTGCGTATTGCGAAATCTGATATGCAAAAAACACTATTCTCATTGATTTTCTTTGGCTTCTTATCCTCGGTATTTGCTCAAAACGAAGACACAATACTATTGACAGATTCTACTTTCGCGGAATTAGAGGAAAATACCGAGCTTTTTCAAGAGTTTTCTAAATTAGACCCTCAAAAAGCTGCTCTCCTTTCTACGGTATTTCCTGGGCTTGGACAAATTTATAATAGGCAGTACTGGAAAGTGCCAATTATATTTTCAGGGCTTCTTATTTTTGCGCACTACATCACCTTCAGTAATAGAATCTACAACTCCTTTAGAAATGCAGCCATACTCATCACGAACGGGCAACCTAATCCATTTGACAATATTGCTTCTTTAGATGCAGTCGCTAGAAATCGAGATAATTTTAGGCGAGAGAGAGACTTTCGTATCGTGTTGGGTACTGTCTTCTATTTATTGCAAATCGTAGATGCACATGTTTCCGCCCATTTGGATGAGTTTATTGTGAACAAAGATTTGGCACTTCAAATCAAGCCTTCAATTCAATCAACTCCGTTATTTTCGCAAAGCATAGGCCTCTCGTTGGTACTTAAATTTTAGAAATGAAAGTAGCACTCATAGGATACGGAAAAATGGGTAAAACCATCGAAAAAATTGGCGTTCAAGAAGGGTTCGACTTTGTAGAGATTATTGATCAGGGAGAAAATATTGCTAAACTACTGGAAAAGGATATTGACGTAGCAATTGAATTTACTCAACCACTATCTGCTTTCAAAAACATTAAATTCTGTCTGGAAAATAACATAAAAGTAATCAGTGGTACTACAGGCTGGGTGGATCAACTCCCAGAAATGGAAAAAATATGTATAGAATCTAACGGCACTTTTCTATACGCCTCAAACTTTAGTGTAGGAGTAAATTTATTCTTCGAAATGAACGAATGGCTAGCACAAAAAATGGCTAATTTAGATTTCCAACCAGAAATGTTGGAAGTACATCATTCAGAAAAGAAAGACAGTCCGAGCGGAACGGCTATTACGCTAGCCCATGGTATCATAAAAAATCACCCCGATATCAAAGAATGGACAAATGAAAAAACAACCAATGATCATCAAGTTGGTATTATTTCAGAACGAAAACAAAACGTTCCCGGCACTCATGCCGTATCCTATACATCAGATCAGGAAACCATTGAAATGACCCACACCGCACATGATAGAAGTGTTTTTGCACAAGGCGTGTTAAAAGTAGCCAAGTGGATTTCAGATAAGAACGGTTTCTTAAGTATGTCTGACTTCATCAATAATCACTAGCAAAAAATGTATTTCAACGATTTTAGTCCCGTTTTTGTCATTGTATTTCTTATCCTTTGGCTTTTACTGCAAGGCACTGCATATTTCAAGTTTTTTGAGAAAACCAAGAATGCTGGCTGGAAAGGTTTCGTACCAATTTATAACTACTACATTCACTTGCAAATAATAGGAAGACCCGTTTGGTGGCTTTTGCTCCTATTTATTCCAGTAATAAATTTTTTTGTTGCATTGACTATGCATTTAGATTTGTTAAAATCTTTTGGTCGATATACATATCTGGATCAAGTTCTTGGGGTGGTATTCGCCCCAATCTACATGAACTACGTTGCATGGTCTGATACTAGCTACGTTGATAAAGCAACCTCAATTCCCAAACCTGAAAAGTCTTTTGGGAAAGAATGGTTTGAAGCTATCGTCTTTGCAGTATTTTGTGCAACTTTCGTTCGATGGATTTTTATGGAAGCATATGTAATCCCTACAGGGTCTATGGAACGTTCCCTCCTTATTGGTGATTTCCTTTTTGTGAGCAAAGCCGAATACGGTCCCAGAACCCCACAAACTCCGCTTCAGGTCCCACTCACTCACCAAACGATCTGGGGTACAGAAATACCATCATATATTTCTTCTGTATCATTCAACAGTTTTCGGTTGCCTTCTTTGGGCAAAGTAGAGCGAAATGATGTCGTTGTATTTAATTACCCAGCAGAGCGAAATTTTGAAGACTACAATAAACGACGAGATGGTAAATATCATCCGTTAGATTTGAAGACACATTATATTAAAAGAGCGGTAGCCATTGCGGGAGAGACACTCGAAATAAAAGCAACTCAGATTTATATTAACGGAGAGAAAGCCGAGAATCCTCCTCTCGTGCAGCATGTATACTTTGTGAAAACAAAGGAGATAATAAGAGATCGAATATTTGAAAAGCATCATATAGATCCATCCAATATAGAGAGAAGAATCCCTGATGGGTATTTTATTCATCTACCCCCATCTGTGGCCGAAGAGTTGAAGACACTTTCATTTATAGAAGACGTGGTACTTCAGTTGCGAGAGCCTGACCAACCCGAATTTGGGATTTTTCCAAACTCAGGTTATTTTCCATGGAATCGTGATTTTTTTGGACCTTTAACTGTTCCTGAAAGGGGCATGGAGGTAATACTCAATAAGGAAAAGGTTGCTATGTATGGTTCAACGATTGTAAACTATGAAGGAATTGAAAATGCAGAAATAAAAGACGGTGTCCTTTATATTGATGAAAAAGAAGTAGCTAAGTACATTTTCCAGAAAAATTATTATTTCATGATGGGGGATAACAGGCATGCCTCTGACGATTCTCGATATTGGGGGTTTGTTCCCGAAGATAATATTGTGGGTGAAGCATCATTTATTTGGATGTCGTGGAATTCCAACGGTAGGTTCCTAAGTAAAATAAGATGGACACGTCTTTTTAACGGAATCGAATAGGGCTGGTTCATCTCTTAGATGACCGAAAAAGTAAATAATGAGTTGAATTAAACCCATTGCTACTGCGAAGAAGACAACTATGAAAAGACACCCCAAGAACAGGTTTTTTCTTTTGATGTTAGTCTAGTAGAGATCGCAGTATGAATTACTCTTCATGATGAGATCAAACTTATACCTTTAATTAAGACATTCTGGAGGGCATTAGAGCTTTAATTCTAATTTAATGGTTTGGATATGTTTTTTGAGCCTGTCAGAATCATCAATAAGGTTTGCTTTCAATACCGTATTTGATTTTTCGCTTTTCCTTGCAGCTCCTGATATTATCATTAAAGCTTCATCAAGTAAAGCTTCTTCTGGGTCTCCAAGTGATTTCATTCGACCAACAAAATCAAGCTCATCTACTCTTATGTCAGGAGTAAATCCCTTTGTATAATCTGAAAAACCATCAGCGTTAGCCAGTTGACTGATAATGGGTTGCAGAGCATATTTATGGTTTGGGTTAAGATCGTTCCCTTTATTAAGGTATGCCTCGGAGGGAGAATCGTATAGCGTTACCGATCCTACATTTTTTCCTACTGTGGTAGTTCCAATAATGGTAATATCCATATAACTACTCAATGCAGCGATAATCAGCTCGGATGCTGACGCTGTATTACGACTCGTTAGAACGAAAAGCCTATTAAGGTTAAGTCTGTTTAACTCCGCACCCTGTTGAGAAGAGGATAACTTGTTCATGAAATAAAAGTTGAGGTCGGAATTCGAAAAGATTTTAGTAAGCTTTTCATTATAGACAATCGAGCCGAAAACCGTGGTGGTCGTACCCTGACCATAAATCAATGAACCCAATAACTGACTGGTAAACACGGATCCTCCCGGATTATATCTTAAGTCTAAAACTAATTCTGATACTCCATCGGACAAAAACTTTTTAAAAACGTTATTCAGTTCTAAATGATACTGATCATTGTTAACAAACTGATTGTAAACAAGGTAGCCCACCTTGGTAGATCCAAGATCAATAACTGATGAATAGTGTATTGGGTTTTCCTTAACCTCAATTGCTAATAATGCGTGCGTTTTTTCCGTCGATTTGACAACTCCCTCCGCTCCTACTTCTCCCATGGTAAGGACATAAGAAGATTGATTAAATACAAGTGATAGATAATTGTCAAGTGTTAGTTCTACTCCATCAATAGCGGTAAATAAGTCGCCTCGCTTGATTTTGGCTTCTGATGCTGGCGAGTTGGGAACAACATATTTGACGTATCCAAAAACCTGCCGTGTCCCCTCTGGATTAACAAGCCTAAACTCGTACCCAAAAGAGGTATTTATGCCTTGAAATGAGGATTCCAAGACCTCATAGTCTTTTTCAATCCATGAAAATCGATCTTCAGAATAAAGCAGGTTATCGAATAAAGACTCCGGTGAATTGAAACCACTAATAAATTCGTCCAGAGTGATCTGAGAGCGAGCAATATCATCACTTAGTTCGGGAACGCGGCTCTGCCAAAAATAAAATTGGTTCATAGCCAACCAGACAAATTCGTTTACTTTACTTTCATCTGCCTCACTTTCACTCTTATTACTATCCGATATAACGGAGTCATCGTTAGCGCAACCACTTAATAAGAAAAGCCCAACGAAAAGCTTTATAAAAATGCAATTTAATTTCATAATCTCAATAACGCAATTTACCAATAAATTGTTTGCTGATTGGTTTGTTCTAGATATTTATTTGTTTGTGAGAAATGTTTATTCCCGAAAAATCCATTTCGAGCAGAAAATGGCGAAGGGTGTGCTGATTTAAGAACAAGGTGTTTGGATTCATCAACCAAGATCCCTTTTCGTTGAGCGTATGCCCCCCAAAGCAAAAAAACCACATGCTTCTTTTCTTCTGAAATCATTCTTAGTATTTGGTCCGTAAAGGATTCCCATCCCTTTCCTTGATGCGATCCTGGTTGCTTTTCTCTTACTGTTAAAGTTGCATTAAGCAGTAAGATACCTTGTTTGGCCCACTTTTCAAGATTACCCGAAGATGGAATAGGTTTACCCACATCGTCAAGTAATTCTTTAAAAATATTCTGCAAGGAGGGTGGTTGCATGACACCATCTGAAACTGAAAAACAAAGCCCATTAGCCTGTCCTATACCGTGATAAGGGTCTTGACCTACGATAACTACGCGCACCTGCTCAAAAGGACAATAATTGAAGGCATTGAAAATTTGAGAACCTGGAGGATACACTCTTCCGCCTCGATATTCTTGTTTTACAAACCCTACTAGTTCTTTAAAATATTCCTTCTTAAACTCTGAGGTCAAACGTCTTTTCCAGCTCTCCTCCATTCTTACTTCCATCGGATTTATTTTCTTGTCAGGTTTTGTTGACAATTTAAATTGAAATTACGTTATATTGGCACACTAGCATGATCACAGTTGTTACAAAAGGCATCAAAGTCTCGGTAGAAACAAGCTATCAGCCTGAACATTCTCGGCCAGCTCATGAGCATTTTGTGTTTACCTATCGAATTACAATCGAGAATAATTCTAACAACACGGTTCAATTAAAAGCACGCCATTGGGATATTATAGACATAACACACCCGCATCTGGAAGTAGATGGAGAAGGTGTTGTAGGCAAACAACCTATTTTGGAACCTGGTGAGATACATCAATATGTTTCTGGGTGTAATCTAAGGGCGGGAGTAGGTAAAATGAGCGGATACTATTTAATGGAGCGAATTCTGGATGGAAAACAATTCAATGTGGAGATACCAGAATTTATTATGAACGTCCCTTTTAGACTAAATTGAGCCTTCGCTATTTATTTTTCAGGCTTGTTAATTATCTCTCCTATCAGTTAAAAGCAAAGGGTCGACATAGCGTACACTCGCCTTTCGTCTACCAATTCATCAATGAATGCATCATTCCAGCTAGGAAGTTACGATTTTCAGACATTGAAAAACTTAGAAATCAGTTCCTTTCCAATCACCAACTAATCGAAGTAGTGGACCTTAAAAACCAGACTTCTAGACTCATGAGGATAAGTAGCGTTGCCGCCACTTCTGTGAGTAGTGC
This sequence comes from uncultured Ekhidna sp., assembly GCA_964289745.1. Classification (GTDB taxonomy): domain Bacteria; phylum Bacteroidota; class Bacteroidia; order Cytophagales; family Cyclobacteriaceae; genus Ekhidna. Next base: position 1,870,560 of record CAXYMM010000001.1, on the reverse strand, counting down.
TAGATTCTCCTCATTTCTTTATCTATTGGCTCGACACATCAAAGCAAATTCCGCACTAGAAACAGGAACCTCGCTAGGGATAAATACCCTATACCTCTCCAAAAGTGATCTAAAAAAAATCACAACGATAGAGTGGTCGCAAATCATGGCATCGCTCGCTCGCAAAAACCTTCCAAATCGTAGAATTCGCTTGATAACCGGAGATATGTATAAAGTGTTGGAAGAAGAAATCGTAAGAATTAAGCCTGACTTTTATTTCTTCGATGCTGATCATCATTCATCGGCGATAGCCTTTTGCATAGATTTAGTTTTAAGACATACGCCCGCACTAAAGTGTATCGTAGTAAAGGACATCTATTGGTCCAAAGACATGAAGGAAATGTGGCAAGCACTTGTACAAGACCCAAGATTCGTACTATCGATTGATTTGTTTCATGCAGGGGTACTGTTCCCAAAATTGGATATGCCCAAGCAGCATTTTACCCTTCATTTCTAAATGTCAGTCCTTTTTATAATTTTGCATTAGAAATAATAACAGCATGAGCGAAAATCTGAATAACGAACAGCAGGTCAATCCTATTCAAAACAAGAGAAATCTTACTCCTGTATATATCATCTTAATTTTCCTCCTACTCATAGCCATATTCTTTTTCTATTATCAGAATCAGCAATTAGAAGCAGAGAGAGAAAGGCAACGACAAGAAATATCTAGCACGTATTTAAAACTGGATTCCATTTCTAATGAATTAGATGTTAAAATCGATGAAATTATGGCATTAGGGGGCGATATAGATACGCTGCAAGCACTAAAAGAACAACTAGAAGCGGATAAAAAGCAGCTTTTAGTTGATGCTCAATATCAACAGGGAAGAATTGCCAAACTCAATGATCGAGTAGATGGATATAAAGAATTACTTCTTCTAAAAGATGAAGAAATCCAACAGCTAAAAGAGTTGAATACGCAACTTTCCGAGGAAAACACCTACCTAAAAGTGGAAAAGAATCAGTTGAATGACTCTATACAGGAGCTTCAACAAAATAAAGGTGAGTTAGAACAAAAAGTGCAATTAGCCTCGCGTCTTGAAATCCAAGGTATGAAGGTAATCGCAATAAACAGCCGTGGAAAAGAGCGAGATAGCCAAGCGTATAGGAATCGTCATATTGATAAATTAAAGATTCAATTCACGGTACTAGAAAATGAAATTGCGCCCATCGAGGGAAAAGAACTTCTACTAAGAGTAATCGCCCCTGATGGCAATGTTCTTTTTGACGTAACACGTGGCTCGGGTTCCTTTACTTTTGAGGGACGTGAGCTTTTTTATACTGCCAAACAAAAAATACTTTATGATCGATCAAGTCAGCAGGTAATCTTTTTGTACGAAAAGGGCAGTGAATATTCTATTGGTCGGCATAGTGTAGAGATTTATACAGATGACTACCTAATGGGAAAAGGTAACTTTATTGTAAAGTGAGAAAAATGGTTTGATATTCAAATCCGTTCACTTAGTTTTGCATCTTATTTAAATTTTAGTTCTTAATTTATTTCAAAATATGAAGAATTACGAGACGGTATTCATTTTAACTCCCGTTTTGTCTGAAGCCCAGATGAAGGATACTGTCGGAAAATTCAAGAAAGTGCTGAAGGAAAATGGTGCTGACATCATTAACCAAGAGAATTGGGGTTTGCGAAAACTTGCTTACCCCATACAACATAAGACTACCGGGTTTTACCAGCTTTTTGAATTCCGAGCAGAGCCTCAATTAATTACCAAGCTAGAGACAGAATATAGGAGAGACGAGGCAGTGATGAGATTTCTCGTAACTGCACTAGATAGGCATGCAGTTATATATAACGAGCGAAGAAAAAAAGGTGAGTTTAAGAAAAAAGAAAATAGAGAGGAGGTGATCTCATGACCCTACAAAACGAACCAATCAATAGAGACCAGAAAAAGAAAAAGTATTGTCGATTCAAAAAAAATGGAATCAAATACATCGATTATAAAGATCCCGATTTCCTTTTGAAGTTTGTAAACGAGCAGGGTAAAATCCTCCCTCGAAGACTTACAGGCACTAGCCTTAAATATCAGAGAAAAGTATCACAGGCAATAAAAAGATCAAGACATCTTGCGCTGATGCCATATGTTAGTGATTCCCTTAAATAATTGCAGTAATGGAAGTTATACTAAGAGAAGACATACAAGGCTTGGGATATAAAAACGATACAATAAGCGTGAAATCAGGATACGGGAGAAATTATCTAATCCCGAGGGGCATGGCGATGATAGCTAGCACTTCTAACAAGAAGATGATTCAAGAAGAGATTCGTCAAGCATCGCATAAAGCGGAGAAAGCCAAAAAAGACGCAATTTCAATTGCTGAAAACATAGGAGATCTCGTTCTTGAAATCAAGACAAAAGCTGGAGAAAAGGGAAGAATTTTTGGTGCAATTACCCCGATACAAGTATCAGAGGCACTTGTTTCCAAGGGTCATAGAGTAGATCGAAAACGAATTTCTTTTGAGCAGAAGATTAAAGAATTGGGCGAGTATGGAGTAACTCTTGATCTTCACAAAGAGGTTCATCACAATATCAAAGTAAAAATCGTAGCTGAATAGGTATTGTGATTGCTAAAATTTCAAACCCCAGCCAGTAGGTTGGGGTTTTTTATTATACAATACAGAAAGGGGTTTGGTTACTCTGATTTATGAATCTTTGTAAATGTTTTCGCTTCAGTTTCCATTCGAGCCATGTCCACAAAAAATTAGTCTGAACGATTCCATTCTTCTGGTCGGATCGTGCTTCTCAGATGAAATGGGAAGCCTACTTCAATTAAACAAGTTCCAAGTACTTTCCAATCCTTTTGGAACCATCTATAACCCCTATTCCATTGCAAAAATCATAACTGGCGAAGTAAAGCATAACAACTTAATCAAAAAGGATGACCTCTACTTTCATTGGGATAGCGGAGGAAAAGTAGCATCACTATCTAAAAAAGAGCTGACTGATAGAATCGAACTTCTTAGCTCGCAAACTCAACAGTTTATTTCTCAAGCTAATTGGATTATTATTACTTTAGGTACAGCGTGGGTACATCGACATTTGGCAACAGATCAAATAGTGTCAAATTGCCATAAAATACCAAACGTAGCTTTTCAAAAAAAAATCTTATCTATCCACTCTATATCAGCATCACTAACCAAAATGAAATCTCATCTTAGTGCTGTAAACCCAGATGTAAACATCATCTATACCGTAAGCCCCGTTAGGCATATACGAGACGGTCTGGTAGAAAATAACCGAAGTAAAGCCCGACTACTAGAGTCAGTACACGAAGAAGTAGAAAAACATGAAAACACATTTTACTTTCCCTCATATGAAATTTTGATGGATGAGTTGAGAGATTATCGTTTTTATGAAGAAGATTTAATACACCCATCGAAACAAGCTCTTCAATACATTTGGGATCAATTTGCAAAAAGCTACTTCGATTCTCGCACCACTAATTTTCTCAGCGAATGGAAGAAAATACAAATGGCGCTGTCTCATAGACCTTTAGCTCCTGACTCCAAAAAACATCAGATATTTTTAACCAAAACCATGGAAAAGATAAAAAAACTAAACAAAACTGTCGACTTGAGTGCTGAACTCAATCAAATAAAAGCTCAAATCAAATGAGCCGTTTATATCCATTTCTAGCTCCTTTAGTTTTCACTTTTTGCACACCGAATAAAGACATGAACGAACTTTCAAAGTCTACTTCCCCATATCTATTGCAGCACGCAGAAAATCCAGTACATTGGAAAGAATGGAGTGCTAAAGTACTTCATCAAGCCATAGAAGAAAATAAACCTATTCTCGTAAGCATTGGCTACAGTAGTTGTCATTGGTGTCATGTCATGGAAAAAGAGTCGTTTGAGGACACAGCCGTTGCTCGCATCATGAATGAGCACTTCATCAATATCAAAGTGGATCGAGAAGAGAGACCCGATGTTGATCATATTTACATGGAAGCTGTACAAACGATGGGAATAAATGGAGGCTGGCCGCTCAATGTATTTCTTACGCCAGAGCAAAAACCTTTCTACGGTGGTACCTATTTTCCTAAAGAAGGATGGAAAAACTTGCTAACAAGCATAACCGATTCGTTCCAAAATAATAGAGCCAAGATCGACGAGTCAGCAGAAGCATTCACAAAGAATCTTCAGCTTCAAGAAGGCGAAAAATATAAATTAGAAGGCAAAAATCATCGTTTTACTCCAAAGCAAATCGAGGAAACGTTTTACAACCTAAGCCTTAAATTCGATTTGATCGATGGGGGCATCAAAAAATCACCAAAATTTCCGATGCCGTCTATTTGGCAGTTCTTAGCAAGTATTTATTCTGTATCAAAAAATGAGCATGCACTCACGCATCTGGAATTCACATTGGAAAAAATTGCAGACGGAGGGATCTATGACCATGTAGGTGGGGGTTTTGCTAGGTATAGTACAGATGAAGAATGGCATGTACCTCACTTTGAAAAAATGCTTTACGACAATGGGCAACTTTTGAGCTTATACGCCAATGGTTATAAAATTACTAAAAATGAAAAGTTCAAAACAGTATTGCTCGAAACAATAGGATGGTTGAGAAGAGAGATGCTCGATGAAACTGGGGGGTTCTATTCTGCTCTGGACGCTGATAGTGAGGGTGTTGAAGGTAAATTTTACGTATGGGGTGCTGCAGCACTTCAAAAGCTTGCGGGGGATGACTTTAAATGGCTTTCAGTCTATTTCGATATAAAAGCAGAAGGTAACTGGCTAGATACCAATGTATTAAGAGTAGTAAAGTCAAAAGCTGAAATCGAAAAACAGTTTGGCATGTCCGCAAATGATATAGATGAGGGCTTGAAGGCATTCAAAAAAGCGGCACTTGGTAGGAGAGAAAAAAGAGCGCGACCCGGTTTGGATTATAAAATAATAGCTGGATGGAACGGCCTCACATTAACAGGGCTATCTATAGCCTATCAAGCAATTCAAGATGAATCTATATTGGTACTCGCCCAAAACAATGCCGAGTTTATAAAAAATCAACTAGTGAAAAACGGAAAGTTGAATCGCTTTCCAAATAAAAATCTAGAAGGCTTTATGGAAGATTACGCATCGGTAATACAATCCTTCATTCAATACTATGAGACAACACTTGAAAGAGAATATCTGGATATGGCTCTGCAACTGACCAAACGAGCAAATGATCAGTTTTATGATCCTCAAGAGAAGCTCTATTTCTTCACAAGCAGAGATGCCGAATCGCTTATCGCCAGAAAAAAAGAACTATTCGATAACGTAATTTCCTCTTCTAATTCCATTATGACATGGAATCTTATTCACTTAGGTACTCACCTTTATGATGATGAAATGATAAGTAAAGGAAAGACTATTATAGCAAACGTAAAAGACCTCATCATAAAAGAACCCGAGTACATGAGCAACTGGGCAATTAGCGGCCTGGAAGCATCCAAGCCTATGGCTGAAATTATAATTTTAGGGCCTGAAGTCAAGGATTTCACCAATAAAATCAACCAAAGGTTTATCCCGAATAAAATCATTTCAGGCAGTGAAGTACCCTCCCAGCTCCCTCCATTTATGAATAAAACGCTAAAAAATGATCAAACTACCATTTATGTTTGCTTTGACAAATCCTGCAAGCTCCCCGTTACAACTGTTGAAAAAGCTTTGGATCAGCTAAACATAAGAGAGCCTGATTGAAATACGTTGAGGTCATATTACCCCTCCCTATAGAAGGAACTTTTACTTACTCGGTACCAGAAAAAGATGAAAAAATCATTTCCATAGGTGCTCGTGTAGTAGTCTCCTTTGGGAAAAAGAAATTTTACACAGGTATTATTCACTCCCTTCATGAGTGCCCTCCGGATTTTAGCCCGAAAGAAATCCTTGATATTCTGGACGTGAATGGCATTATAAATGCTCATCAGCTCACTTTCTTCGAATGGATAGCAAAGTACTATATGTGTACTCTTGGGGAGGTAATAAACGCCGCAATACCAGCGGCCTTAAAATTATCCAGTGAATCATTTGTGAGCATAAACCCGACTATCGACCCTGATGTGGCAGATGTCGATGAACGGGAGTTGGAACTCTTAAGGTTACTCCAATCTAATAGTCTTTCGATTATAGAAGTTGGTGAAGTGCTTAACCTCAAACAACCTCAGCGTATTCTTAAGAACCTATCTAGGAAAGGCTATATCGATCTTTTTGAAAAAATCAAGGATAAGTATCAGCCAAAGATTATAAAAAAAATCAGAGTACATTCTATCTATCAAGAACCTGAAATGATGGAGGCTATTATCAACGAACTTGAACTAAAGCCTAAGCAGCAGGACGTACTTCTCTCCTACCTAAAAGAAGTTCCAATGCTAAAAACACCTGAAGCAAATACTAAAGGACTTTCTAAAACTTCTCTCCTAATGGACGATGTAAGTCCTTCTTCGCTCAAAACCTTGATAAAAAATGGTATTCTGGAAGAATTCGAAGAAAAAGTATCTCGCCTTGGGTCTTCATTCGCTATGAAAAGCAAACCAATCAAGCTCAGCCCTGCTCAGGAAAAAGCCAGGCAAAAAATTGAATCTACTCTGGAAAAAAAAAGCATCACACTTTTACACGGCATTACGGGAAGTGGAAAAACCGAGATTTACATAGAACTGATTAGAAAGCAAGTCAAAGCAGGTAAACAAATTTTATACCTACTGCCTGAAATAGCTCTGACAACACAAATCATCGCAAGGCTTCATAAAATTTTTGGTGATGCTTTTGGGGTATATCATTCCAGGTATTCTGATAACGAACGAGCAGAGGTTTGGGAAAAAGTAAGGACAAAGGAATATCAATTTGTAGTGGGAGTCAGGAGTGCCATCTTCCTTCCATTCGAAGAGTTGGGTATGATTATTATAGATGAAGAGCATGAGCCATCATTTAAACAGTACGAGCCTGCACCCAGATACCATGCAAGAGATGCAGCTATCTACTTATCCACTTTACATCAAGCCAAAGTACTCATGGGAACCGCTACACCCTCATTGGAGAGCTACAAAAATGCTATGGACGGAAAATATGGATTGGTAGAGCTTAGCGAACGATATGGCGAGGCATATCAACCAAAAATCACATTTGCCAATACACTAAAAGAAAAAAAGCAAAATAAACTAAAAGGTAATTTCACCTCTCAATTAACCGAAGAAATTTCGCTCGCCTTGCATCGAAAAGAACAGGTTATTATTTTTCAAAACAGAAGAGGGTATGCCAGCTATATCTCGTGTGATCATTGTGCTACTGTGCCAAAATGCCCCAACTGTGCGGTCAGTCTCACCTATCATCAATACAATAACAAATTAGTATGCCACTATTGTGGTCATAATCAAGCTATGCTCATAGATTGTCTTCATTGTGGTAGCAAAGAACTAAAACAAGTAGGATTCGGAACAGAGGAGCTAGAAGAAGAACTAAAAATTCTTTTCCCTCATGCAATCATCCAACGGATGGATTTGGATACCACTCGTAGCAAATATGGTTATCAACGAATTATCGAAGCTTTTGAAGAGGGAAGCATCGATATTCTGGTAGGCACACAAATGGTAAGTAAAGGGCTTGATTTTGATCGAGTAAACCTTGTTGGGGTTTTTGATACGGATCGAATGATTCATTTTCCAAGTTTCATGTCACACGAACGTGCATACCAACTCATCACTCAAGTAAGTGGTAGAGCTGGAAGAAAATCTAGAGACGGTTTGGTTGTCATTCAAACGAGTGATCCTGACCAACCGCTTCTTCAGCGAGTTATAAGTGGAGATTATCGAGCTTTCTATCAATGGGAAATAATGGAGCGGAAACATTTTTACTATCCGCCATTTATTCGTATCATTCGCATTGTTCTCAAACACCGAGATAAACAGACCGCTTTTCAAGCAGCGAATTTTTATTACCATGAAATAAGGAAACAATTACCCAACCAACGCATGATCGGTCCTGTAGAACCAATTATTGGGAAGATAAGAAATCAATACCTGTACGAGTTGACATTAAAATTTGATAAAAAAGGTATTAATTTGGATGCTATTAAAAAATACTTAAAATTTATACAAAAAATAGTGTTGGGAATTCCTGCATTTAAAAATATCAGTCTGGTATTTGATGTTGATCCCATTCAATGAGGCTATTTTTAGTTTCTTTTTTCTTCTCTTCGTTTTAACATACTCCCCATATCAAAATGGCGGGAAACCCTTAATGTCTGGCACAATAGTAGTCGAAATGATTTTCATCAATCAAGGCAATAATATTTCGATAGAAAGTGCTTTATTAATTTCTAGTAAATTAAATTCAGGCTTTATTAACGTAAATCCACGTTCAGATGATTTAAGTGCATTCGATAATTTTTTTGCATTAGGTCTTATAGAATATCGGAATGATCAAAAGTTGGTCTTTAACTCCATTGAAATACAATAAGAAGATTTTACTGTGCTAGAATCATTTAAAATTGATTTAAAAAAGAGTGTGCTAAACAAAACTAAGACCGCCATCGACTCATGATCAGTTTCATCAAACTACCAGAGATTAGATTAACTCTATTCGAATCTGTGAAACAGATTGTGTTTCCTTCCATAACTTTCCTCTGTCGTTTGAAAATAAGTTCTCCATCTATGAAATACCTATTTATGATGGTACTTTCGTTGCGGAGTGCTTATGCCAATTTTTTTGATGTAAATACCGAGCGACACATTAAAATTAGTGCTAAAAATATTCAAGTAGTGAAGTGAATACAACGGGTTTCAATAGCCTAAATATTTCTTAATAAAATTGCATAAATGAAGAAGCGTTGTCTATTTTTTATTTCTGGTTTTGGTTTACTTGTGGCTTCTTTATACGCACAAGATTCATTGCTTGTAACACAAAAGACTGATACAACCTTCTTGACTATACCAACAGACTCTTCAACAATCAAACTTACTCCACATGATACTATTTCGAAGAACCTTTCCCAAGAAGTAACTACTATCCATGATTCTTTAGAACAAACGTATGCTATTGATTCTGGAAAAATGGAAGTAGACTCCACCACCTTCTCCAACTCAAAGCGATTACTCACCCCATCTTTACTCTTAGACTACGGTAAGCTTTTGACCTTTCCTTTTAAATTTGAAACCAAGTATGAAGGTGGTATAGAGCTTTTGTTTATAGAGCATTTTCCTGTTGTTGTAGAAGCAGGTACAGCCAAGCTGAACCCTAGAAGTGCGCTTGAAAATGGCAAATACGAGAGCAACGGGTGGTACTATCGAGTTGGCTTGGGGTATTTGGGATCGCAGGATCAAGAACACAATATTGGTATTTCATTTAGGTATGGAGTCGCCTCTTTTGATGAATCATTTCGACCTTTTGCAGATACTTCGAGCGGGAGTCAAAGCAATCTGGATCAGCCTATTGATCGCAAAAACTTAAATGCCGACTGGTGGGAAGTGGTACTTTATACGGATCGCAAATTATTCAAGAATTCGGATCTTTTGTGGCTTGGCTTTCTAGTACGGTTTAGAATGCTCCGAAACTACGATAAGCAGGAAGATGTAGATGTATATGCAATCCCTGGTTATGGTCGATCTTTTGACAAAACTATTCCTACTGGAAATTTCTTTGTAAAAATACAGTTTTAATACACTTGATCGATTGAAAGTTGGATAAGTCGATTTATTAATTCGCTATTGCTTAGCCCTTCGTGTGCCCAAAGTTTTGGATACATGCTAATACTCGTAAAGCCAGGCAATGTATTTACTTCATTAACCAAGACGGTACTATCTTCAACTAAAAACATATCTACTCTCGATAATCCTCTGCAATTCAGTACTTTATATACTTTTAAGGCGATATCTTTCAACAACTGTATAGATGCTGCATTTAATTGTGCAGGTATAACCACATCAGTTTGCGAAGTATCTGCATATTTTTCCTCGAAAGAATAAAAATCAACTGCCTTCACTTCTCCAATTCCTGATGTGATGGCTTCCTGATTTCCAAGCACTGCGCATTCTAGCTCACGCCCAATTACGGCCTGTTCTACCAGTACTTTGCCATCGTGCGTAAAAGCATCGCGAATAGCAGCCACCCAACTGGACTTATCAGTTACTTTGTGCACTCCTACCGAAGAGCCCATGTTGGCCGGTTTTACAAAAAGTACATCTCCCAACTGCTGGATGGCTTCTTCATAAGAAATATCACAGGCATCATGCATGGTGAGCCAATTTGCCACCCCAATATCGGCCTCCTTTAAAAGACGCTTTGTAACATCCTTGTCCATACAAATTGATGATGAAAGAATACCCGAACCTATAAAAGGCAACCCTAAAAGCTGAATTAAACCTTGTATAGTTCCATCTTCACCATTTGGTCCATGTAATACTGGAAAAATAGCATCGAAATATCCAAGCGATTCTCCTTGGCACCAAAATGGATCATCAAATCCAGGGTGAATGTCAACCCATTTCCCATTTATGTTTACCTCATCTTCAAGTTCTTTTTCATCCAAAAGAACCCACCTACCCATCCGGCTAATGCCAATAAGGGTTATAGAGTATTGATTCCTATCGATAAAGCCAAGAATGTTTTTACAAGATCGAATGGAAATAAGATGCTCGGGTGATTGTCCACCACATAGTAAGAGAATTCGCTTCATATGACCTAAATATCAATAAATTTCTCTTAATTCGAAATCCTCTCCCCTTCCAAACTGAATGATTTCGCTCATTAAATACTTTTCCATAGAAAAAAGGTCTTTAAGGAGGTAATCATTACTTGGCAATACTTCCAAGAGCACAAATTCTAATTTTTCTCCGTAGTTAGTCAAAATATAATTTTTACCAACCCTCATACTAGAAAATGCTAATCCTTTCATAATATTACGCTAATTTTAACTGTCTTTATTTAATAGACTTTGCGTAAAATGAAGAATTTATCCATCTCACTTGTTCTAATGATTTTGATTGTCAGCATGTGAAAGAAGATGAATTTATTTGCAAAGATTATTTAGTAGAAGAAATACCGCTCCTAAATTTGTTCTATGTTAAGCAGATGAAGGAAATGATTGCAAAACTTCATTGTTTTTTGACTGAAAGATTGATGAACCTGCAAAAGAGGGGCTTTAATCCTTTAAAAGCTCACCCATCCGATAAGTGTATTCAATTTTCAAGTTTCCCTCCTTATCGTACCACTTTGCTATTCCGTCTATTTGATTATTGACATAAGTCTTTTCCTCCATGGTTGTTCCATCGGAGTAAAACCGTTTTTGAGGTCCATTAAGTACACCATTCACATACGTTCTCATCTCTTCAATATTCCTTCTTTTATAAACAAGGTACTCTCCCTCTAGCACATCGTTATGATAATACGCTTTGGAAGCAATATAGCCAATATTATCAAACGTAATTTCGATTCCCTGTTTCTTGCCATTCAAATAGGTAGTGATGCTGGTGATCTTTCCTTTTGGGTCGTAAGTAGTCCATGTGCCATGATGCAAACCATTTAGAAAATCCCCTTCCGCAACTATCATATCTCCATTTTTTACAATCGCTTTTTGAAGATTCGGTATCGATTCATAATCCTGAGTGGTCGCTTCATCTGGAATTTGACTCTCTTCGATAAGCGTTCCTTTCGAAGATTGGTCACATCCGTAAGCAACGATAAAAACAAGTAGCAGTAAATTTCTCATAAAGCTGAATATTTAATTTTGATTTTATGAACCCTTTGAAAAAGACATTGATGCCTTTGCTAAGTAGTTATTTGCAATTTCTTTATTATCATTTTTCATGCTCCAACCCCTTTCGGAAGCAGTAAGCTATCTTGGATAAATCTTTTCATTGTTTGATACGTTCTTATTCATTCAGAGATAAAGCACATCGAAGTCCACCTATTTGAGCGTCCTATAAGCTTACATAACCCATTATCATAATGAATAACTTCTATTGTGTTTATTCCCTGTACCATGTTATTTTTTGAATTTTGTCTCTCAGAGTTCTAAGATATAAATTATTTTGATTTCAATACCAGATTAAGTTGGTTTGTAACTATTTATGACAACTAAAAGTATTTTTCCTAACTCCCTAACGCTTAAGTCTCTAAACGCAATGGGCAATGGATGTATGATAGCGCATTTGGGTATTGAGTTTGTGGAAATAGGGGTGAATTTTCTAAGAGCTACAATGCCCGTAGACAATCGAACAAAGCAACCCATGGGTTTGTTACATGGGGGGGCATCGGTCGCATTGGCAGAAACAATGGGAAGCATTGGAGCCGCCATGTATCTAGACTTGAAAAAGCAATATGCAGTTGGCTTAGAGATCAATACTAATCACATAAGGTCAGCCAAAAATGGTTTGGTATCAGGGATGGCAAAACCCATACACATCGGAAAAAGTACGCATGTATGGTCTATAGAAATACACAATGACGATCAAAAATTGATAGCGTTAAGTAGAATTACAATGGCTATTTTGGATAAAAAATAGTGAAGGAACAAAGTATTATAAATCCATTTGTTGAATTAAGTAAAGACCAACTTATAGGGCGACTTGTCGCAAACGAATACCCATTTGCTATCTGGAGAAGCCCTAAAACCAACTCTTTCAATTTTATTATTTCGCTGGAAGAAGCCAAACAACAGAAAATATCGATAGAAGAACTCTCTAAGGGCTTCTGCATTAATCGTTATAAGGATAACCACCCATCAAAGCCCTATTTTATTACTGCGGACATTCATATCCAGGACGATGAAACAATTATCGACCCAAGAATCAATGACCAAAAGATTGAATCTTTCTTTAGTCGAATGAGTATGGAGCAGACCGACTTTATAAAGATAATTCAACCTAAAGCAGAATTTCAATCTATAGACGCCTCTAGCTTTGAAAGTAAGGTTGAGCTGGCGATAGACGAAATACGAAAAGGGTCTCTCGAGAAAATTGTATTATCTAGGTTTCTGGATGTTGCGCTGTCCAAAGACTTTAGTAGTTGGAACTTCTTTAAAAACATCTCGAAGGCATACCCTAACGCATTTTGTAGCATTAGTTTTATTCCAGGAAAAGGACTATGGATGGGTGCCACTCCTGAGCTATTGATTTCTGACAACGATAAAGGATTTAAGACAATTGCCTTAGCTGGTACGAAAAAGCTTGATGAAGCCAAGCAATTAAAGGAAGTGGCTTGGACTCATAAAGAAATACAAGAGCAAGCGTTCGTCAGTCGATACATTATCAATTGCTTCAAAAAGTTAAGATTGAGAGAGTTTCATGAACATGGACCTAAAACTATTCGTTCGGGTACACTTACGCATCTTAAAACAGAATTTGAAGTTAAGTACGAGGAATTACCTTTCGACCAGTTGGCAAGCCAAATGCTTGAGTTACTTCATCCCACCTCTGCTGTTTGTGGAATGCCAATACAAGTAGCAAAAGATTGGATCGATCAGGTTGAGTCATATGACCGGTCCTTTTATGCAGGCTTTCTTGGTCCTGTGAATTTCGATGGTTCTACAGAACTTTATGTAAACCTGAGATGTATAAAAATTGAAAATGGCAGAGCTAGATTATACGCTGGTGCCGGTATTACCGAAGACTCCATTCCTTCCAAAGAGTTGGAAGAAACGCAGTTTAAAATGGAGGTAATGAAACGATTCCTTTAATGCTTCATCCTACAGTATTCAACACAGCTCAGGTTTGCTATGAATTGGGGATTAAATATGCCGTGTTATCACCTGGATCACGAAATGCACCTTTACTGATCTCATTTGCTAGGCACGAAGAAATTGACAAGTACATAATCCCCGATGAAAGATCAGCTGGATTTGTTGCGTTAGGTATTGCACAGGAAACCAAGAGGCCGGTTGTGCTATCATGCACTTCCGGTAGTGCGCTGTTAAATTATGCGCCTGCTATAGCAGAAGCCTACTATCGAGAAATTCCTTTGATAGTACTCTCTGCTGATCGTCCGCCTGAATTAATAGATCAACGTGATGGACAGACTATAAGACAGTATGAAGCTCTAAAAAACCATGTAAAAGCTTCCTATCAACTACCCCTAATCGAAACAGCAGGTGATACTGATCAATATCAATCGCTACTCACGGAAGGGATTGCGTTTTCAGAAAAATTAGCCAAAGGTCCAGTGCATTTCAATATTCCTTTTAGAGAGCCATTTTATCCCGATCCAAATCAAGATAATTTAATCTATACTCCAATTGGCTTGCCGAATAGCGAAGAGCCTTCTCATTCAAAAAGCACTGCATCCCTCCTTCAGTTCTCTGAAGGTCAAAAAATATTGATATTATTAGGGCAAAGTGATTTTAATGATCATGAAAAAAAACTGCTTTGCGGGATTTCTGCAAAAATTCCAGTCATTCGTTCGCCACTCAATAATTTAGATTTTGGAATCAACCATGTGGATGGGTTCATATCAGAAAAGGCGTCACTTCAACCCGATATTCTGATTACAACTGGACTTTCGGTTCTATCTAAAAACCTTAAGAATTTTCTTAGAGCATTTAAACCAAAAACCCATTATCATTTTGATTCTGCTGGTGTAGAAGTTGACACATTTGGGTCAGCACCTAAATTGGTGATGCAGACTTTGTTCGATTGGCTACCTGCGCTACAGCGTTATCAGCCCAATCCTGAATACATGGCACTTTGGAGAAAATTTGAAGACAGGACTCGGAGTTTGATAAATGACGTCGTGGAAAAACTTCAATTTTCAGAGGTAAGTACCTTTTTTTACGTATTTAAACACCTTCCTGCTAACGTACATTTACACTTAAGCAACTCCATGCCCATACGCTATGCTGATTTATTTGGAGTTCCGAAAGAAGTCAAGACACACGGAAACAGGGGAACAAGCGGAATTGACGGGTGTACGTCAACTGCTGTAGGTGTCGCTCTTGTTACTCAAAAATTGAATATTCTGATTACAGGAGATTTGGCGTTTCTATACGATCGAAATGCTTTTTTTCATAACCATAAGGTATCCAACCTTCGAATCGTCATAGTGAATAACCAAGGGGGTGGCATTTTTAGGTTGATTAAAGGACCTTCCTCCCTCCCCGAGCTTGGTAACTACTTCGAAACGGCTCATAACAGAACCGCAGAATATATTTGTCAGGAGAATGGATTGACTTATTTAACGGCTTTCGATCTAGAAACAATTAAAAATCTATGGAATGACTTTTTACAGCCTTCAGACAATGCCAAGGTTTTAGAAGTATTTACCAAGCCAGAAACCAATCAAAAAGCATATAGAGACTTAAGAAATAAAATAAATGAGCATGTCAATAATTAAATGGGTAAAAGCGGGTGATTTTGAAGACATTACCTATAATAAATCGGGAAAAGTGGCTCGCATAGCCTTTAATCGTCCCAAAGTGCGAAACGCCTTTCGCCCGAAGACCGTTGCAGAGTTATACAAATCGTTTTTAGATGCCAGAGAAGACTCAAACATTGGAGTTGTTCTCTTAAGTGGTGAGGGCCCCTCACCTAAGGATGGAGGTTGGGCCTTTTGTAGCGGAGGTGACCAGAATGCTAGAGGACATCAAGGCTATGTAGATGAAGATGGCATGCCTCGCCTAAACATCCTTGAAGTGCAACGTCTAATTCGCTTTATGTCGAAAGTAGTCATTGCTGTAGTGCCAGGTTGGGCTGTGGGTGGCGGTCATAGCTTACATACCGTTTGCGACCTCACCCTTGCCAGTAAAGAACATGCCATTTTTAAACAAACAGATGCTGACGTCACCAGTTTTGATGGTGGATATGGTTCAGCCTATCTAGCCAAAATGGTGGGTCAGAAGCGCGCAAGAGAGATATTTTTTTTGGGGCGCAACTATTCCGCTCAAGAAGCCTATGAGATGGGTATGGTCAATGCGGTCATCCCCCATAATAAACTAGAAAAAGAAGCCTTTAAATGGGCAGAAGAGATTTTAGCTAAATCCCCTACTTCTATCAAGATGTTAAAGTTTGCTTTCAATCTTACTGATGATGGAATGGTGGGTCAGCAGGTTTTTGCTGGCGAAGCAACCAGACTGGCATATATGACGGAGGAGGCCAAGGAAGGAAGAAATGCATTTTTGGAGAAACGAAAACCAAACTTTGACGACATAAAATGGATTCCCTAAGGTTAGTTTAGTTATATTCCTAACTCATTTACTATTGTGAGCATACTAAAACCACCGGCTAGAAAATGCTCCGCATCATTCTTACAACTTTGACTAGATTCTAATAGATAAGTATTTATCCTTCGACATTACAAACGATACCTTCGCAAAGAACACAAATGCCCTTTTGAAGTGAAAGCTCTTTTTGTCTTGTGAATTATGAGCAAAATGAAATGTTATTAAATGTGCGGTTGGCTTTTTAGAGCCTGTGTACAGCTTGATTATCGGAGTTGTAGTTATTCAAAAAACAAATCCAATATATCTTCACTAAAAATCTGTATTACAATCGGAAAAGTGTCATTTTCTTTTATCAAAACAGTTCTATTGTAAGTAAGCGAGAAGCATTTTTGACAATTGAATAATACATGTAGAAACTAAGGTAATCGGGAGGGTGAACATAATCCATTTGATTACTCGATTTTCAACAGGTGAAAAGTGGAAAGTGGATCGAGTCCTTAACGGCTACTAAATGAAAAATGACTATTAGTGCGCCAAAGTAGAACGTAGAAAATATTCTGGTGAATGATCTACTGACCACTCATCGTTTCATAAAGTGAAATTTTTAATGCCAAATAGATACTATAAACAGCTGACTATATGTAGTTTGTCAAAAAAAGAAAGAGGATGTCTTAGAAGCCATCCACTTTTTTAAATGGAATAAAAATAAATTTAATTTATTTTTGATAAATCCCAATTAACCTTTGTTTTTGATATCTTGAACTTCAAGTCTGATTTCCTGAGCTAAATTTTTCATATCCTGCATTCCTTTTCTGACTCTGGTTCCAGCAGCATTATTACCCTTGTCATAGAATTTATCGAAATCAGCTTCTAGCGATTCAATCATTGACTTTAATTCTTTAAATCTTTTCATTTTATTATGGTGATTAAGGTTATCGTTTAATTTAAAAGTGTCAGCAATATAGTCTAAAATTTTTAATGTGTAAATTAAAATGATGATAATAATTAAGTTTTTGCTACCACAGCGCCTTCTACCCCGGCCTCTTTATAAATGCCATCATCCAATTTCATTTTAATAGCATCAAAGGCATTGAGCGTAAGTTCAACATCTTCTAGTGTGTGCATTGCTGTTGGAATAATTCTTAATATCACCATTCCTCTTGGAATAACTGGGTAGACAACCATAGAGCAAAAAATATTATGATTTTCTCGTAGATCAACTACCATATTACATGCTTCAATCACATCACCCTTTAGCACAACTGGAGTTACCGGAGAGTTAGTAGAGCCAATGTTGAATCCTCTCCTTTTGAATCCATTTTGAATTGCATTGACAATCGTCCAAAGTTTATCTCTTAGTTCTGGCATGGTTCTTAGCATTTCTAACCTTTTTAACCCACCAATCACAAGAGGCATTGGGAGTGACTTTGCAAAAATTTGCGATCTTACTTTGAATCTTAAATGATCAACAATCGCCTTATTGCTGGCGATAAATGCACCTATGCTTGCCATAGACTTGGCAAAAGTGGAGAAATAAACGTCAATTTCGTTTTGAACACGGTAGTGTTCTCCCGTACCTGCCCCTGTGACACCCATTGTACCAAAACCATGCGCATCATCCACCAGCAGTCTAAATTGATACTTTGATTTGAGTGCCGAAATTTCATCGAGCTTTCCCGTGTTTCCAGTCATCCCGAAAACGCCTTCTGTAATAACCAAGACACCTCCACCCTGCTCTCCTGCTAACTTTTCGGCTCGCTGTAATTGTTTTTCACAACCTTCTATATCGTTGTGAGGATAAACAAATCGCTTACCGAGGTGCATTCTTAGTGCATCAATAATGCATGCATGACACTCGGCGTCATACACGATTACGTCTTTTCTATCTACCAAGGCATCGATTACGGACATAATACCCTGATATCCATAGTTGAGAAGCATTCCAGTTTCTTTTCCTACAAAATCTGCCAGTTCTTGCTCTAACTGATCGTGATGATCTGAATTGCCTGTCATCATACGCGCACCCATAGGATAGCCCAGTCCCCACTCTTTTGTAGCTTCGGTATCTGCTTTTCTAATATCAGGGTGGTTTGCCAACCCTAGATAATTATTCAGACTCCAGGCTAACACCTCTTTCCCTTTAAATTTCATTCTTGGCTGAATCTCTCCCTCCAGCTTAGGAAAGAAGTAATAATTCACATCTTTATCCAAAAACGAATATTGACCCAGAGGACCTTCATCGCTCAATAATTTTTCAAATAAATCCATTTAATTGATCTCTCTTTTCAATCATTTTGCAAATTTAGTAGGATTGGTCGTATATAGTGAATTAAAAAAGAATTCAATAAACTTGTACCAATGAATTCACTATGGCCGAGATAAGACCTCTTCGTGCGTGGAGATATAACATAGGACTTCAAAAAAATCTTGATTTGCTCGTTTCCCCCCTTTTTGATGTCGTATCTGAAAAGCAACGAAAACTACTTTATTCCAACGTGTATAATAGCATTCATTTATCTGTCCCACAAAAAAAGGGTGTGGATCGGGTTGTTCAAGGCTGGAAGAGTCAAGGCATAATTCAGCAAGACAAATTACCTTCTATTTACGTATACTATCAGCATTTCGTTCTTCCAGGCTCTTCAAAAAAACACGTTCGAAAAGGGTTTATTGCGAATATTAAAATTTATGACTGGACCGATAGAGTGGTGATGCGTCATGAAAGCACCATGCCTACCTCTGTAAAAGACCGTGTTGATGTGTTGGATAAAACACAATTAAACGTAAGCCCTACACATGGACTTTATACAGACACCACATACGAGATTGAATCGTATCTTGATACGGCCATTCGGTGTCCTTTGTACGAAACAGAAGACTACCAGGGCGTACGAGATGTTTTTGCGGTAATTCAAGATTTAAAAATCATCAATCGAATTATTGAGATTATACGTGATAAAAAAATAATCCTTGCTGATGGGCATCACCGCTATCAAGGCTCACTGCTTTATAAAAAACAAAAACAGGTTGAAAACAAAAGTCACACAGGAAAAGAAGGATACAACTATCACATGATGTACTTTACAAATACCGAGGCAGACGACCTAAGAATACTCCCAACCCACAGACTCATATCTGGGACAGATCGATTTAGTGAGGAAACACTTATACAGAAACTGTCAATGCACTTTCACATCAAGACCATCGATGAGGCTGAAAACATCAATGAAGTGATTCTTGGTAAAAAATGGACCTTTGGCCTAGTAGTCGGAGAGAATGCCTATAAATTGAGATTAAAGGTAGGTATGATCAAATTGATCGACTGGAAATTTCCTCGAGAAATAAAAGAACTAGACCTTACTGTTCTGCATTACTTCATTATTGAAAAAGCATTTGGAATCTCTGGCAAGAACCAGACCAAGAGTAAGCATATCAGTTTCGAACGAAATTTTACGAAATGTTTACAAAAGGTTCGAAGTGGAGAAGTTCAGTATGCCATTATTACCAAGGACATTAGCATAGAAACAATAAAGAAAGTTTGCCATAGTGGTTACACACTTCCACAAAAAAGCACCTACTTTTACCCCAAGGTGATTTGTGGCTTTCTTTTTGGATCAATCAAAGAAGACGAATTTAATTCTATTTTGGATGAAGCTTTCGAGTGATTTAATATTAGGTTCCCACTCTCCTAGAAGAAAGCAGCTATTGCAGGAAGCAGGATTTGATTTTATCGTGAGGACAATTCCTTTTGACGAAGCATTCCCAGCGTCTCTCGATGCGGTTAAGGTGGCATCATACTTGGCTGAGGGGAAAAATAAGTCACAAAGAGTAGCAGCAAACGATGAAATTGTATTAACTGCAGATACAGTAGTAATTCATAATAATGAAATTTTGGGTAAACCAATCAATTCGGAGGAGGCGGAAAGAACAATACGAAGGCTTTCGGGTCAGTCGCATTTGGTCATAACAGGCGTATGTATTTCTAATGCGCATAAAACCATAACATTTTCCTCCACTACGGAAGTTAAGTTTAATACTTTGACCTTAGATGAAATATCCTTTTATGTCAACCAATATCAGCCGTTGGATAAGGCTGGAAGCTATGCCATACAAGAATGGATAGGATTAATCGGAATAGAATGGATCAAAGGGTCATATTACAATGTAGTAGGCTTGCCGATAAGCCACGTTTATAACGTACTTATGAATGAATTTCAATAAATCGGCATAAAAATTGTTAGCAATTTCGAATATTAAAATAACTGTTTTACTTAAGATGGACACATCAATTAGAGACGATTATGCATAATACATTTACCTTTTTTCTTCTATTTATTGAAGCTGCATCGTTATTTGCTCAAGTAAGTTTCGACCATGAGCTGGGAACATTTACAGACCCGCGAGATGGGAGTATTTACAATACCATCACTTTCAAAAAGCATCTAGGTGATTCTGTGGTCGAACGGACATGGTTTGCCGAAAACGCTAGTTATGAAATACCTAAATCCTACTGTTATGAAGATATGAAAGCATACTGTGACAAATTTGGAAGACTCTACAACTATGATGGAGCTAATCAGGCCTGCCCAGATGGTTGGCACGTTCCTACCATAAAAGAGTGGAATTATCTCTTTTCTTTCTTTGGAGGAAAACATGAGGCAGGGCGGCACCTGATTGAAGGACAAGGAAGTGATATGCACATGCTTTATGGTGGCTTTGGGGAGCCAGGGCATATTTTTAAGGACATCACCGTCAGTGGAAACTGGTGGGACAATGAGCAAAAAGGCGATAACAGAGCAGGTATCATTACAATGATCAAAGAATCTAGTGAAATTTATCATACAGTAATTGGTAATGGGCACAAGCTAAGCACCCGGTGCGTGTACAAACATGAATAGGAGATTCTCATTATCGATAAGACGATATCTCCTGACGCAAGAAATGCAGTTCAAAATGAAGACCTACATGCTTATATATACCACCCCAAAACAAAGGGTAGTCAATGACTCGAGGACAACAGCTTAGTAAGCTCTCTATCCAAGAAAACTACGCCATCATCACTAACGAATATCCTATCATAGCGCTGATGGATTGTAACTTCTATTCGACTCAGGTTGTATGAGGCATATTTGCGATAAAATAGGTTTCTTAAAGTCTAGTTTTTCGATTCTTTAATGTAAAAATGCCAAACCTGACCAGGACGCAATTTGTTGATTACTAGAACATATCTTCTAATTCATAGCAATCATGGCAAAAGATGGTCTGTGGTTAAGCAAATAAAATGCTATTTCCTTTTTTCAAATAAGTACTAAATTAGGTCAAAAGAGATCTGATAATAGATTTTTTGAAGTAGGCATTTAGAAAATACTAACTATCTTAGTGAAAACTAATAAACATAGATTTTTCATGGAGCAAAAGTATAAAAGCCTAAGTATTTTCGAGTTTCAGCAACGTTTTCCCAATGACCAAGCCTGCATGGATTATCTGGCCAGCCTTAAATGGCCTAACGGTTTTGTGTGTGAGCGTTGTGGCAACAATCGCTATTGTGGAGGTAGTCGTCCTTATTCCCGTCAGTGTACCAAGTGTAAGTATCAATCATCTCCTACCAGTAGTACCTTATTCCATAAAGTTAAATTTCCTTTGCTGAAAGCCTTTTACATCATCTACTACATGTCTACTAATAAGAAAGGGATAGCCAGTACTGAGTTGAGCAGGAAACTGGCACTACGTCAAAAGACTTGTTGGCTGTTTCAACAAAAAGTGATGAAGGCGATGAGTAGTAGTGGACAGCATCCACTGAAAGGATTAGTGGAAGTAGACGAAACAGTAGTAGGTGGAGAGGATAAAAACACTCGTGGAAGGCAGAATAAGAGAAAAAAGCTCATGGCTATTGCCATAGAACGTAAGAGCGGTAAGGGTATTTCCAGAATGTATGGTAAGGTGATCACCGACGGTAGCAGCGATTCATTAAAACAACTCTTTGAGGCACATGTCTGTCCCAAATCTTTGATCCGTACCGATGGTTGGACAGGTTACAAGCCCCTGAAAAAAGCATTTCCATTCCTTGTTCAAGAAAATAGTGGGACTAAAGGCGAAAATTTCCCCGAGATGCATCGGGCTATTATGATGTTCAAAGCCTGGCTGAGAGGCATACACCATTCGGTAAGGAACCTGCAAGCATACATCGATCAATACGTTTATCGGTTTAATCGCTCTTTTATGAAAGAGGATATCTTTGAAAACCTCTTGATAAGAATGGTGCAAAGACGTCCTCAACCTTACCAAATTATTCGTATGTATTAAATGCCTAATTCAATAGATTTTTATGGAAATTTATACGAAAACGAAAGATAAATGAAAAATTTACTCCTCCTCTTAATTAGTTCTATCGGCTCACAGGCTTTCAGTCAATGTTTACTTGAAGGCTCACAAGTTCCTTTCGACTACTGCCACACTGTCGATGCATTTGAACGTTATTGGGCCGCATTCAAAGACGGAGAGGAGCGTTTTCAGGTATTTATAAACAAAAAAAAGACCCTCAGTTTGCCTGTAACTACTACGCCAGATTATGAGTACCTCCTTAGAATCGCTTCAAACAAAAAATTAAAGGTTTCAGCAAAGGATATTCTTTTCATTGAATCAGCCGTAAATACTTGGTCAATGGAAAGCAGAAAGCATGGATATGATATCGATGAGACTGGATTAGGTATCAAAATCATAAGCGAAGGGACAGGAGAATATCCTAAAATGAGTGAGAATGTAGTTGTTCACTATACGGGTTGGTTACTAGACGGTAAAAAATTTGATAGCTCTATTGATAGAGGCACTCCTTTTAATTTTTCGTTAGGCAAAGGTCAGGTAATTAAAGGTTGGGATCAGGGTGTTGCAAAAATGAAAGTGGGGACTAAAGCACTACTCAAAATTCCTTCTGAACTAGGTTATGGAGCTAGTGGGGCAGGTCGAGCCATTCCTCCAAATGCCACACTCATCTTTGAGATCGAGGTGTTGAAAGCTGGCGAATAAAAAACTGGACGAATAAAAAACAAGTGATTGGCAGTAAAACTATATCCATTTAGAATATAGAGCAGAAAGAGTTTAGGCGAAGAAAACACCGATCAAGCCTCTTTATTATGTGAATAGCGAAGAAGTCCTAAAACCTGTAGTGTGAGGCTTCACATCCATCAATCCAATAGCTCGTACTTATCTAACTCCTCTACACTCGATTGAAACCCATGAGAAACTTAATCATCTACTTGCCTTAATAAATCCAATGCTTTGTTGAAATTTTGGTTCGTTCCCCTTTAATTATGATTTGTGCTATTTCTAATATCATAACTGTCAAACAAATAATTTAACGCTAATATTTCTTATCCAATAGTCACATTTCCGCCTTTGAGGATACTGGGCGATAAAATTTAATTGAACCTCTAATAACCCTGTCTAAACGAAAATTATTGACACCCACCTTCTTACCCCATTCCCCTGTATTTTGATGTGCTATCTGATAATCAAAGGGTGCATTCACTTTATAAACAATGGCTGTATGATTTGGCATACCCAAGGAAGATTCGTAAGTAGTATTCCCTTCTGTCCACTTCATCTTTACCTTTTTGAACTGGATCATATCGCCGGGTAAAATTTTATCCTTTTGGGGATTAATGAGTTTTCCATAAATCGTGACAGTTTTCATAGAACTTCTATCGAAGTATGCATTAGAGTAGGCTAGCGCACCTGCAGCCAAGTCCCAGCATTCGCCATGATTGACTTTTTTACCCATGTTTTTGTTCACATACTCGATGACTTTCGCATTGAGCTCCGGAAGTTTGATAGTTAAAAAAGTAGAAGCTACGAAGAAAATTAGCAGGGTTGATTTCATTGATTTATTATTTTACTCATTTTCAAAAAAAAAATAGTGTTGGATGTTCAATTCATTGAATGCGATAAGAACATATTAAAATCGCTCAAAAATCAAGCCAGCAAGCATTCCAAATAATGTTGAACTCTGCCAGAGGGATTTACAATTAAAGTTTATATCATTTTAGAATTAATGCTTAATATTGCCTTCAAAATTTAAAAAATGCATCAGTCCTTATCTACCTTCTTCTTTCTCCTCACGTTAATTTCTTTATTCGCTCAAGAGGCCACCAATACGGAAGGCGAATTACCTCAAGGAGAAATTTTTACTTCTACCCAGTCGGTTACGATCGACGGAAAGAGAATAGAACTTGCGACAGAAGTTGGCACCATACAGCTAAGAGATGAAGATGATAAGCCTATCGCACTGTTTGGCTTTACGCACTATTGTAAAAAGGATGAACCTAATCGTCCGATTGTGTTTGCCTTTAATGGGGGACCATTGTCCGCCTCATTTTGGTTACACTTTGGCGTTCTGGGTCCGAAAAGAATTGTCATTAATGATCCCAATTACACAAAGCCAGCACCCTACGATGTAGTAAACAACGAATACTCCATTCTGGATAAAGCAGATTTAGTAATGATTGACCCCGTAGGCGTAGGATTTAGCAAGCCCATTGGCGATGCAAAATGGGAAGATTTTTGGGGAGTAGATCAAGATATCCGAAGCATAGGACTATTTATTGAGCAATTTTTGATTCGAGTAAATAAATTTAATAGTCCTAAGTATCTGTTGGGTGAAAGTTATGGCACTTTTAGAAATGCAGGTTTAGTGAAACACCTTCAAGATAAGGGAGTCTCTATGAACGGCGTAATCATGGTTTCGGCTGTTTTTGAACTACAGCACCTACTCTTCGGTCCTGGTGACGATATGGCATGCCTTATTCATTTTCCAACATATGCGGCTACCGCATGGTATCACGGTAAAGTTAAAAAGAAAGAAGAAAGCTTAGAGCAGTTTTTAAAGAGTGTAAGAACTTTTACTGAAAATGATTATGCACCTGCACTATTAAAAGGCGATCGGATTTCGGATACCGATAAAAATAATATAGCGCAAAAGTTATCTGATTTTTCTGGACTCAGTAGAGATTATTGGTTAAAGGCCGACTTAAGGGTTACCAATTTAGAATATTTTCAAGAACTCCTTAGAGACGAAAAACGAACGGTAGGTAGATTAGATACTCGCTTTACGGGTGTAAATGAAGATCCTCTTTCACAGTATCCCTTTACAGACCCTCAAAGCGATGCAATTTCAGCTCCTTATATCAGTGCGTTTAAAGATTACCTTTATGATGATCTTAATGTAAGAAAAGACCTAAGTTATGTAACAAGTACAAGTCAAAGAAAAAAATTTAAGTGGGATTGGAATCACTCTGGTAATATTCGATGGAACGCTCAGGTCGCAGTAAGCACCTTACCAGATATGACCGCCGCCATGAAGCGAAACCCTAATCTTAAAATACTCATTCTGAATGGCTATTATGACCTGGCCACTGTTTTTTATGGTGTTGAGTATTCCATCAACCATATGGACTTAAGCCCTGACTTAAAAAAGAACATCATCATGGAATATTATGAAGCAGGGCATATGATGTACACACACACGCCATCGATAAAAAAGTTTAAAACAGATGTAGATCGGTTCATTAAAGAAACAATGAATTAAGATGCTTTAAGAACTGACCTTTTCTTCAAGCTCGGCATACCAAGCTTCTCCGTATTTTCTAATTAAAGCTTCTTTTAAAAACTTGTAAGTGGGTACTTTCAACTCCTTCCCTAATTCACAAGCCGAAGAACATATACTCCAGCGATCGTAATTTAATGCTTCGAAATCATGAAGTTTTACCGTTCTAATTGGGTAAAGATGGCAAGAGATGGGCTTTTTAAAATCTGTTTTACTTTCCGTGTAAGCTTGCTCTATGCTACACCTCAATATTCCCTTGGCATCGTAAAATGCAAAAGCACATTCCCGCCCATCAATCGTTGTGGTAGATAAATCTCCATCTTCATCTAGCAAATAACCTCCCTCCTCTTCCAGAACATTTATAGCCTCGATCGACAAATAAGGTTTTACCACATTGATGACCTCATCAATTTTGTCTAGTTCATCTTCCATTAATGGCGCACCTAAATCGCCTTCTACACAGCAAGCCCCCTTGCAGTGAGTCAAATCACAAACAAATTGTTCTTTTACTACATCTTCTGAAATAAATGTCTTTTGAACCTCTATCATTTTTTACTTGATCCAATTTTTACGAAAGTAGTGAACCATTTAAGAGGTATTTCTGTTTAGAAAACATATTAAACGTATATACTTTTAAATTAATATTAAATCTTCAAACTATGATCAAAGCATTAACAATTGCAGCACTTATTGCCCTTGGAGGGATAGGTATAAAGAAGGACATTAAAGTAGACACTACAGCGAGTATTGTGAAATGGGTTGGTAAAAAAGTAACAGGTCAGCACGATGGCAGTATCAGGCTAAAAGGAGGAAGGTTAGAAATGGAAGACGGCCAACTTACCGGTGGAATTTTCACAATTGATATGAGTACGATTAATTGTGAGGACCTGTCTGGCGATGGAAAAGAAAATTTAGAAGCACACTTAAAGTCTGCTGATTTCTTCGGGGTTGATAAGTTTCCTACATCTACCTTCGTGATTACTAAGGCAGTGCCTCAAGGTCCAGGTGCATATAAAATCGTTGGTAATATGACCATCAAGGACACTTCAAAAGAAATTCAATTTCCTGCAACGCTTGAGGAAAAAGAGGGTAAAATGATGGCAAAAGCTGATATTACTATAGATCGATCTCAATTTAATATTCGATACGGATCTGGAAGTTTTTTTGACAATTTGGGAGATAAGACAATCTATGATAACTTCGATTTGTCAATAAAGTTGGTTTCTGAATAATATCTTTAATGCGTAATTCAAAATTCCTAGCCGAAAGACTGGGAATTTTTATAATATCATTTCAACCAATAGTAACTGCATCTATTGGATCAAATATCTGAGTTCCCAGTAATCAAACCAGTCTTTTATTCTTATAATAATTAGCATCTTACAAATGACCAAACATAATATCATTATAATATAAATTTGTTATGATGAATAATTTTGACAGAACGTTTTTCATACTGAAGTAAATACTTCACTGAAAAGTAAATAAATCATCCAGATATTAAACTATTAGGTAAAGTGAAGAAGCCTAAGAACAACTTATCTTTTTTTATTCTAAAAGTATGAGACAAAATTTTTGGGCTTAACGTTCAATTTGTCATGTAGAAATTAAAGCTAATTTCTAGTTAAAAACACAAGTGAGGAATTTATAGCCTCACTTATGTCTATTTAGATTTTTTTAATGCTTGATTTTTTCTATTTATTTAATTCCAGAATTGCACGATCTAATATTTCATCTTTTGTCAAATCATTCCAATCAAATAGCTGAACAATATCTGGTGGCACTCCATTTTCATAATCAGGTTTCTTATCGAGGGTTAATGCCTGCGATATCGAAAAACGATAGGTCCAACCGTTAGGTAGTTGTCCTCCATTGGGTAAGCCAAGTCCTCCACCTGTGGTATCTCCAATCAAGGTAACATTAGAAAGTGCTTTGGTTGCTAAAGAGGTAAATGATCCAGCACTAAAAGTTCCTCTATCCACTAGCATGGCAATTTTTTTCGTGTATCGAATACCATCATGAGGCTTTAATTTTACAGGCATAGTCTCTGAAAAATCATCATGCGCAGGACCCGTTTTTATTCTTGAATAATTTAAAATAGTTTCAGTGTCAACAAATCTTCCTAAAATTTCAAATATATCCTTTATTGCTCCACCACCGTTTTCTCTTATATCGAATACC
This sequence comes from uncultured Ekhidna sp., assembly GCA_964289745.1. Classification (GTDB taxonomy): domain Bacteria; phylum Bacteroidota; class Bacteroidia; order Cytophagales; family Cyclobacteriaceae; genus Ekhidna. Next base: position 1,842,597 of record CAXYMM010000001.1, on the reverse strand, counting down.
AACCCTTTCGTATCTTTATATCGCTTTAATACGAAGTCAAGATTAGTGTTATCAACAGTCCCCGTAAAAGAAGCAAATCTAATGTATCCAATTTCTCCGTTATCCACAAAATTATGGACAAAAGGACCAGAGATATAATGATCTTTAGATATATAATAATCTACTATTATTCGCTCGTTATAATTTTTTTGTCCCAAATATCGAGTTCCGAAATAAGATTTATTAAATTTAGAAATAAGGTTAGTATGGTCATCACGAAGTTCTGTCAGCATCCCTCCAAGCACATTGAATAAGGAGTCATCAGACATTCCATTATATAACTTAGCCGAATATTCTTTCTTCACGGCATCCCAATCGATGTTTTTAAGTTGAAAATAAGAATATTTTTCATCGCACTCTGTCCAAAGATATTCAAAGTTCTTAAAAGGATCAGTAGAGGCAAGATCCTTTTCAAAAAATGCCTTTTCGCAAGACAAGATTGTAAAAACAATTACAAGCTGAAATAAATATTTTAATTTATGTTTCATGATTTATCTATTATTTGAGTTAAAAAGCAGGGCAAATCTTAAGACATGATGTGCCATTTCAAATTTATCTAGGTCTCCTCCTGTTGAGTAAGCATCCCATACATATGATATTTGAAAAGCATTTTTATTTTTCAGGTAAACGGTGTAATCCAAACTGCTACTCGCTTTAAACCCTGAAAATATTTTGAACTTGTAGTCATCAAGCACTTTAGGGTCATTTAAGGCACCAGATTGATCCAAATAGGCATAACCATTTCTAAGTGAACTATTCACTAGCCCGATGTTTAACCTAAAGGCTAGATTTCGTTTCCTTTCTTTCAATTTATATCTTACGAACAAAAACTTTTTTTCACGTGAGGACGTACGACTGATATCTCTAGTAATTTTTATTGACCCCAATAGATTGGCAAAAGCTTCAATTCCTGCTCCATTATTTAACAATGATGGATTTTTTCTTATATTAAAATTTCCAGTCAAAAGAAATCCAGCTTTCGCATTATATTTTTCTGAATTAATAAGACCTATTTTATATAATTGAGAATAATAGAATTCGACTCTAGTTACCTTACTTATCGTAGTATAATCATTAAACTTCGTCTTGTAAGCTCCACTCGAATTGGAAAATCCAAATTCCGTTTCTCTATTATCGCCAAGTTTAAGACGAGCAACTGAAACGAAAGGTACTGCACCCCGATAAATAAGTGGCGAAGTTGCAAAATCTCTAAAGCTAGAAGTAGATACACCTGGAGCAATTTTATAGTATTTTGGAATTTGCTTACGCAATTCTTTCTTACTCAGAGAAGGTTCTTCGATTTTTGACAGACTATTGTTAGTCTGTGCCTGCACTATTTTGGCTTTCCCTATTAAGAGAAAAATTAAAAAGTACAGTAAAATGGTTCTTTTTTGTGTCATAAAATTAATTTGTCAATTTTAAAAAAATAGAGGAATATATTTTAGTAAATTTCGTCTTACGAAAGCATCCAACTTTAGGTAGTAAAATAATTCTCCTCAATTCTAAGTTTGTATTATAAAAAAAATTCGGTGGCGAATATAGTTTTTTTTTTATTTTCTCTAACATCTTAATTTTTTTTTCAAATGTTCAGATTAGCGATGGATATCTTAAACTTGATGGATACTAAGACAGATTCTTGCTTTTCAGCAGACTTAGATTTTTTTGATCTTATTATTTAAAAAATTATACTAAAAGTTAAAACATCTATTTCAATTTCATTGATAATATGATATTAATGAATGAAGATGCTCCATTTTGAATAATATAGGAGGTATTCTTTGAATTGTTGGCTCATTCATTATAAGGAATAGGGATTTAGTGGAATAGCCTATTTCATTCCTTCAATCATGTTTGCTAAGGCGCGATTACTACCCTGTTTATTCATCATCTTCATCATCTTGCGCATCTGTTCAAATTGCTTTAAAAGTTGATTAACTTCTTGAACATTTGTGCCACTACCGTTTGCTATTCGTTTTTTTCTGGAACTATTTAAGATTTCTGGTTGAGTCCGTTCTTTAGGAGTCATGGATTTTATGATCGCTTCAATGGGCTTAAAAGAATCATCATCGATATTTACCCCTTTCATGGCTTTACCTACCCCGGGAATCATGCCTATTAGGTCTTTCATGCCCCCCATCTTTTTCATTTGTTCCATTTGCTTGAGGAAATCATTGAAGTCAAACTGATTGGCTCTAATCTTTTTATTGATCTTTCTTGCCTCCTCCTCATCGTATGCTTGCTGAGCTCTTTCCACAAGACTCACCACGTCTCCCATACCAAGAATTCTGTTGGCCATACGATCTGGATGGAAAAGATCAATAGCATCCATCTTTTCCCCTGTGGAAATATATTTGATTGGCTTGTTTACCTCTCTTCGAATAGACAGTGCGGCACCACCCCGGGTGTCACCATCCAGCTTTGTTAATACAACACCATTAAAGTCGAGACGATCATTGAATATAGCGGCAGTATTCACCGCATCTTGTCCAGTCATCGAATCAACGACAAAAAGAGTCTCCGCAGGGTTAACAGCTTTTTTCAACTCAGAAATTTCATTCATCATTTGCTCGTCTACTGCTAAACGTCCGGCTGTATCGATAATGACCGTTTTCTTGCCATTTTCCTTGGCGAACTTAATCGCATTCTTAGCGATTTTAACCGCTTCTTTGTTTTCTGGCTCGGCATATACTTCAACTCCTACTTGCTCGCCAAGCACTTTGAGTTGGGCTATAGCTGCTGGCCTGTAAATATCACAGGCTACCAAAAGCACTGTCTTTCCTTGCTTTTTTAAGAGGCTTGCAAGTTTTCCAGTAAAGGTTGTTTTACCTGATCCTTGTAGCCCTGAAATCAAAATTATATTAGGACTACCATCGAAATTGATGGGTACGTTATGCTCTCCCATCAAAAGGGTAAGTTCCTCGGCAACAATTTTAGTGAGTAGCTGACCCGGAGAAACGGAGATTAACACATCTCTGCCTAGGGCTTTATCCTTTATTCTATCGGTGACTTCTTTTGCTACTTTGTAATTAACATCAGCATCAACGAGTGCACGGCGAATTTCCTTTACCGTACTCGCAATATTAATTTCCGTAATTTGACCTTGTCCTTTTAGGGTTTTAAAGGCTCTATCTAGCTTAATACTTAAATTGTCAAACATTTCTTTTTTTCAATGAACTTCAAATTTAACGAATCCTGAAACTGGTTTTTAATTTAAGGTAACCTTTCTTCATTTTTTCAGTATAAAAAGTACCTTGTATTACAACATACTATTAAATGAAAATGAAAAAAATTATTATTATCCTATCAGTTTTCCTTTTTAGCTTCTCGACCTATGGACAGAGGTTAAAAAAGAGAGACGTAATTGGCACATGGAAGCTTGTAATGAATGTAGAAGAGGTCATGAAGCAAGAAGCAGATGAATCTGACACCATGATGGAAGAAATATTCATCAAAACTTTATCCGGGTTTGTTGGAGGTATCATTGATGATATTGATATATACTTTGAATTTCAGGAAAACAATAAGCTAAAAATTACCGTCAATGCATACGACGAATCAGAAACAGGGCGTGGGAGTTGGTTCATTAATAATAAAGGATATCTCTTGATAGAAGACCTTGAGAATAATGATAACCTGAAGATAGATGCCTCAGCCGAAGAATGGAAGCTGATAGATGGGATTCTCATTACGGATGAACAAGAGAAAGACAGGAATGTCTACATGGCAAAAATTGATTGAGCGTTTTCCGCTTGATCCTAAAAGAGGCAATCTGCTTTGGACTGCCTTTTTACTTCGCCAAAATCAATTTTAGGTTTGCTGGAGAGTAATTAATGGACTTTAAGGTTTTGTTATCGCCAACTCTATAAACCAGCCATTTTCCCTCTCGTTCCTCATAATAAGCATTTATATCTTTTTCAGCCTTATAGTGAGCTACTGTTTGTTTGGCTTCCTCCTCTGAACTACATGCTTTGCTCATGTTGGATCGTTGCACTTCTTCGAAAAGCGCTTTGAATTTATCCCCCAACCCAAACTCTAGCACCGCACCTGAGAGGACGTACTGAATATCGCACAATGCATCAGCCACTTCTACAAGATCATTATTTTCTATTGCTTCTTTGAGTTCATCCAACTCCTCCGCAATCAACGACACTCTCAGGTCGCATCTGGCTTCTGAAGGAATTTGTGGGGATTGTAAAATGGGATGCTGGAAGGTGGTGTGAAATTTCGCAACCTGATTTAGCGGATCAATTTTATCCATTACGTTCATTTTTAATAGCTTCTGAAAGAAAAAAAATAAACCCACCAATGATAATGGTGAGAATTAGTATCATACTTAATATAGCTCCTAAACTCATCTTTTTGCAAATTTTTTATATAAAAATTTATTAAGGGTTATACCTAATACCATGACTCCAACCCATTGAGTAATGGTGGATGCATTGCTGTAAGTACCGAAAAAATCCCAATTTCCATTTTCATCTAACCAAGTGGAACTAAAGTCCTGAGAAAGCCACCAATAGATGAGGAATATGGCTACTATGATATTGACATAGATAGCCACTACAAAAAATCGTGTTGAAAGTATAAAATCAGAACCTGCATCGATAGCCTCTTGCTTAAAATCAGCTGGTTTATTCAAGGCGACACCTATCATAATAAATAGACCTGTTACGATAAGTCCGACACCCCATACCCAGTCCTGATTGGAAAAGAAATCCAGAGACCATGCGGAAGGAAAACCAAAAATGATGAAAAAAACGACGACCAATAGGAGTGTTTTTTGGTTGGATAATTCCAAATCCAACGCATTTTGAAGGAACAGCTTGATCATAGGGAGAAGTGAACTAAATGCCGCTACAAAAAGTGCCAGAAAAAACAATAATGACAAATAATCGCCTGCTGGTACGTTGGAAAACAATAGAGGAATAACGGTAAAAGTTAGTGCCTGGTTTCCCTTTTGTAGAAAACTAATAGCTTCTACATCAGAAGGTGCCAAAGCAAATACAGCAGGAAGGATGGCCATTCCTGCGAGCAGGGAAGCCGTATTGTTTCCAAAGGCTCCAATGAAAGTATTTAAGGTTACATCTTCATTATCGCGAGAAAAAGCAGATAGTGTCATCATAAGTCCCCACCCTGCCCCTGTACTCCATGCAGATTGCGATAATGCCTCAATCCATATTGTTGGGTTAGAAAACAGACTTATGTCGATCGCAAACATATACTCCAGCCCTCTCAAGCCACCCTCCATCGATAGCGATATGATCACGATGATTAGGAGTAAAATAAAAAGACTAGGGATTAAAAGCTTATTTGCCATTTCTAATCCGTTTTTCACACCTCTAATAAGGATAAATGAAGCAATAAGAATCACTGTAATGTAAACTAATACGGTAGCCTGATTCTGATTTGCAATACTCATCCAAAAATCATCCAAGTAGTTTGGATTATTATTTAACGTTTCCTTCAGAGTTTCTTTACTAAAGAGGTTTTTCAAAGAAAAATGTAGGTATCGAAAGGCCCAGGCAGTAACCACAGAATAGTAGAAGCCTATCCCAAGTGTGCATACGGTAATAAAGAAGCCCATCCAAGTATACTTCTTGTCTGTGAACCGGGCAAAAGAACCGATAACTCCTTTCTTATACTTTTTACCAATTGCAAACTCTGATAGCAGAAGAGGTATAGACCAGATGAAGAGAAATAAAATCCACAGCAAAATAAAGGAACCCCCATACTGACCCGCCAGACGGGGAAATCTCCATAAATTTCCAGCACCGATAGCCATACCAAGTGCTGCAAATACAATACCCCATCTATTACTAAATTGTTCTTTGCTCATAAATTGACAAAGGCGACCCGTTTTTTAAACAGAAACTCCAAATATATTCAAAGTATAGTACCTCTCTACATATCTTTCACCGTTCTTGTGGGAATTATAAGATCAGCACTTATGGTTCTACAACTTTCGATCGCAATCGCAATCAAAGCTGTTATCGAAAAAGCAAGAATAACAAACTTGACCCAATACTTATTCTAAAGCGATCGCTATCCAACCACTCATTCATTATGTAAAATAAAGCGGATGCCATGAAGATAAATGCCGATGCAACTAAAGCACGAATCTCCGATTAAAATTTACCGATGATCTGCATTACCGATGCCTCAAGCACCTTTCTTATTCCTACTTCTTTAGATCCATTGGTGGTGATGAAAGTAATGAGACCGTATAGACCCGATCACAGCTATGAAAATTGAGACCACAGCAAATAAATTCATGAGGCTAGCCATAACTTTGTTCTTTTTCATAATCCTCTGCCTGTCGTTGGTTCAAAAACTGCCAATTAGATACATATTCAGGATAGACCTTATTCCAAACTTTCTAGCACTTATCAATGGCAATCCTTGAATCGGATTCTTCTTCCGTTTTTATTGCTACTTCGTAAAATAATAAAGGCTGCCCAATTAGAGTCGTATACTGTAATTCGTCTTACAATTTTTGGGGGTGGAAGTTTTCCATCACACCTATTTATTCGTAAAGAAAGTCCGTCTCAACCACTATCTAGTCTCTTTCCAATAGCTCCTCGGAGGTTATCTCCAAACCCAATCAGTTCAGCAGTGCGTCTATTTACCATAACATAATTGACGCTAGCTAAGTCTACGAAGTTTTTCACGCCAATCTTTCATAAACATTTGGCGATGGTTTTTCGCTTGCAATTCAGCATAATCTAGATACATGGTAACGATTCTATTTCATGTATCCATTTCATTTTGATTCAAATAATTTTTGGAAATAGTAACATCTTGTTTTCTCACTTTTGCTTCTTTCTAAGTTGTAAGTCTCATATTGCTTTTGGAAACATCTTTTAACAATACATCTACTCTCACTTCTCCGTTTTCATTGGTGTAAAGAAGAAAATTGTTTGTTTTATTTATTTTCCTAGCCATCTCTTACCTCCCTATTTTTCGGAAACAAACCCTGCAGCAAGCCCTTTTTGTGTTTTTGTAACTTTTCGATTTTATCTGTTTGGGCGGTGATAAGGGCATCTAAAGCAGAAAGGCAAGAGGCGATGCGTTGTTGTTCTTTTTTTTTAGGAGAGAGTGTTGGTACAAGCTTTATCTCAGTTTTTCCGATTTCTTTAAAAGTCGAACCTGAAGACCTTCTTATCAATTCATCTTTGTGATAAACTATCCAATGATACCAGAATTGATTATGCTCTAATTCATTAACAACTAATGATTGAAACCCTTGATTAGTGGTGCACTCTATATTGGCGATAGCAGCATCTCCAATCGTTGCCCTTGTGGTAATTAGAATTGCACCTATTGGCAGAAGTTTTGCAGATGAATTTTGTAGTCCTTCTTTGGTAATTGTTCTAATACTTGGATTTAAGACTCCACTCTTAACTTCCGTTGGTGTGTACCATTGAATATCACCATCCCAATATTCTGAATTAGATGTTAAAGGTGTTCCTCCACCAATGAATTCACCAACTTGTCCTAACTTCTTCTCCACCCACTCCCCATCATTCCTAAACTCAGGGAAACGATAGGTAGGCACTTTTTGCCCTTTTTGGGGAAACAAGTTTTGCAGCAAGCCTTTTTTGTGGGTTTTAAGTGCGGCTAGTTTTTCATTGTGGGCCGTGATAAGTGCATCTAAAGCAGAAAGGCAAGAGGCGATGCGTTGTTGTTCTTTTGGATTAGGTATATAAAAATTAAACTCCTTAATTTGCTTCTGCGAAAGCATTGGAACTGCTGTATTTGTACTAATTCTTTTAACTTCTTTTTGAATATATTTTCCAATTAAGATGTAATACATATATTCTGCATTACAAGTAATTTCTTTTAGCAACACCATATTTGGATTTATGGTTGCTTTACCAATGTCATTTTTAATAAGAGCACAATCGCCTAAACTTCCTCTTTGTGAAAATACAATATGACCTTTTTCAACCATAATTTCTAGTGATTCATAATATTTTTCCCATTTAAGAAAAGTGGGTTCAGTTAAATCTAGTTGCTGATTTTGAATGTGTTTGCCACCAATTACTAACGCACCTTTACCTTCTTCAACTAAATCTTGTTTTGTGTAGCCTCTATATCCAATACGACCTTTTAGAGTGCAATTTGCTCCTATTGTAGTTTTATCCCATTCATTCCTAAACTCAGGAAATCTTAACTTCGGTATATTCCCCACAACGGTTAAAAGTATTTTATATTGGTTGATGATGTTTTCAAATTCGGGTTTAACCTTCTTCAGTACTACAATATCTACCTTATAAGGCAAGGGCGCATCTGTAAAAGCATCTTCTAGGTCTGTCAACAAACCCACACCTACCTTTTGAAAACACTCTATGGCCAAATCCAAGTCGGAATTTCGCTTGGCTTTGTTTTTGACTCGACTGCCAAATGCCCAAATTTTGGCAGGTATCTTTAAGTGTTTTTGTAAAATACCTATAACAATTTCATGTTCTTTAGGGCTAATGTCTATTTCAAGTCTCATAAAATGCTTTTAATCGCTCTAGAAAATAGCGTGCTTCGTGAAAAAAGTCAGGAATACTAAAAATAAGTTCATTAGCCACACTTTCATCATAATCATGAGACGTTTTGTTTCTGTAAGCACGGTAATTTTTCCAAATGTCCCAACTGCTTTTTAAAAGGCCTTTGTTGTATCCCTGTCCATATCACTTCAAAAAGAGCTAAAAAGAAACACCAAACAAAGATGCGTTCTTCACCTCTTGAAATTTTGATTGGGGTCTTATTTTCTTCGTCAACAAAAAATGTAACAGATTTAATACCTCCTTCGTAGTCGTCGTCAAGGTTGAAGTCAAATTTGTATTTTGGATTATATACGGCGAGCTTTTCTTCAATATCCTTTACATCCAAAAAAGAATGAAACTGACTTAAACTACTGAAATTTACGTTTAAAGCAATGTTTTCGTTGTTGTTCTCTTCGTCATTTTCCCATTGAAACAAATCTTCACTGAAAGCATTGTAATATACTCCGTCATGCTTCCCTTCATTTTTACTTTTTGAATAGTCTTTATAGGCTACCGATAGTCTTGTTTTTCCAGTAGCATTAAAAGCATAGATCAGGATAATATTTTCCTGATTTTCGAAAAGTTGCTTTGCTATGATGTCTAATTGATTTTTTGCCATCTCTTACCTCCCTATTTTTGGAAACAAACCCTGCAGCAAGCCCTTTTTGTGTTTTTGTAACTTTTCGATTTTATCTGTTTGGGCGGTGATAAGGGCATCTAAAGCAGATAAGCAAGAGGCGATGCGTTGTTGTTCTTGAATTGATGGCAGGCTAATAACAAAGTCACTAAGAACCTCTTTTGTTATTGTTTTGATAATTCCACCTGGTGCTTTCTGTTTCTCAATTTCAAAAAGCAAAAAAAGAATATATGCAAAGAATGTTTTGTCAATTTCTTTATGATAATCTTGAAAAATTAAAAGTGTTCTATCGATGTAAGCGTCATATTGTGTAACTGCAACCCTACCTATTGAGCCTTGAATAGTTATTATTACAGTGCCTTCCTCTATAAAAACACTTTGTTCAGCTGCTAGTTCACTAATTCTCCTCTTAGTTGTAGGTTTTAATCTGAAATTATCATCTACATCATAGACTTGTATAAATGGCATTCCATTTTCATCATCATACCACTCAGGTAAGCCATAAGGTTGCGGAAAGCTACCTCTTCTAAATTCTGCAACCTTATTTAGCGTATCTGTTACCCACTCCCCATTATCCTTAAACTCAGGGAAGCGATAGGTAGGCATTTTTTGCCCTTTTTGGGGAAACAAGTTTTGCAGCAAGCCTTTTTTGTGGGTTTTAAGTGCGGCTAGTTTTTCATTGTGGGCGGTGATAAGAGCATCTAAAGTAGAAAGGCAAGAGGCGATGCGTTGTTGTTCTTGAATTGATGGCAGGCTAATAACAAAGTCACTAAGAACCTCTTTTGTTATTGTTTTGATAATTCCACCTGGTGCTTTCTGTTTCTCAATTTCAAAAAGCAAAAAAAGAATATATGCAAAGAATGTTTTGTCAATTTCTTTATGATAATCTTGAAAAATTAAAAGTGTTCTATCGATGTAAGCGTCATATTGTGTAACTGCAACCCTACCTATTGAGCCTTGAATAGTTATTATTACAGTGCCTTCCTCTATAAAAACACTTTGTTCAGCTGCTAGTTCACTAATTCTCCTCTTAGTTGTAGGTTTTAATCTGAAATTATCATCTACATCATAGACTTGTATAAATGGCATTCCATTTTCATCATCATACCACTCAGGTAAGCCATAAGGTTGCGGAAAGCTACCTCTTCTAAATTCTGCAACCTTATTTAGCGTATCTGTTACCCACTCCCCATCATCCTTAAACTCAGGGAAACGTAACTTCGGTATTAATTTCATCTCTTTAGGCATCTGTAATGGCTTTTAAAATGGTTTCCACCGAGTTTTTATCCAGCTTAGAAAAGGCAAACCATTTTTTGCCCAAATCTTTTAAAGATGCTCCGAGATGATAGACTTCTTGCCCGTCAATAATTAAAAAACGGTCGTGACTTTTGGTAAAGGTTTTTAGTTCAAAATTTCCGTATTGTTCGTTGGCTTTTTTTACGTCCAAGGTTAATTGTTTGCTAATGGTTTTGGTCAGTAAAACTACCTTGGTTGCTTTTGTTTTCTTGGATAAATGGGTTAAGGTGTTTTCGTTTATATAATTGTCAATCAAAACAATGTTTTTACTAGCAGAGCGGATAATTTTACAAGCCAGTTTGTAAGCATCAAATACCTGTCCATCAAAAAACACGCCTTGGGTGGGGATGAGGTCTTTGCTTTCAAGGGCTTTAAATACTTTTTCAAACTTTTGGTCTGTTTCCAATTGTTTGCGTTCAATACCATCAATTCGTTGCAACAATCCACTGTGATTGGCTATGAGTTTTCGCATTTCTACAAAAGCATTGATAATCTGAATGCTTACTTTTACAGCCACATCGCTACGTAAAATGGCAGAAAGCATTGCAACACCCTGTTCGTTGAAAGCAAAGGGATTTGTCGAAGAATGCTTCAAAGATTCAAACCGGTCACAATTTGTGACCAGTTCCATTTTTTCATTATCAGTAAGCTGAAATCGAAACTGTTGCGGAAACCTTTCTATGTTCCGCTTAACGGCTTGATTTAACACCTTAGTTTCCACCTGATACATTTCTGCCAAATCGCGGTCGAGCATTACTTGGGAATCTCGAAAAACGAAAATTCGGTTTTCAATTTCCTTTTGTGATATGGTTAGGTTGTTACTCATAAGCCGCCAATCCGCTAATTTCTCCTCTACCTTCTGCTTTTTTCTTAAGTAATGGCACCATGTCGTTCATTAAAGCTGTTTCGGCTTTGAACATAGGCAAATAAATATAAGAATCATTCAATCTATTTGAGAGACTGACTATCAATTAATCAAAAGCTTATCAACTCAACAAGATTGATCTATTCGAATAGCATTATGTATGAATCTAGGGGTCGTTTTTGGATACTTTTAGAACGCTTTTATATATAAATATGAGAATCGCAATAAGTATAAAAAGTCCAATATTTTCATACAAACTGGGGAGGTCGTAACCGTTCATTTTTTCAAAACCAAAAGCTGCTATGGCAATAGCAATAAATATGCCCATCAGTGCTTCTCCTGTGATCAGTCCAGATGCCAGAAGCAAACCAGTATTCGATGCCTTTTCTTTCGCTCGTGAGTTTTTTGTGGTTCTTTCTAATGCCCAAGCTAAAACACCTCCTACCATGATGGCAGCGTCTAATTCAAATGGAAGGTATAATCCTACTGCTACTGCTAGAACAGGCATCCTAAATTCTGAGTCTTTCGATTTCAAGTATTGGTCTATGGCGATCATTAAACCCCCAATTGCGACTCCGATAATAACCATATTCCAAGGGAGTCCTCGTCCAAAAATCCCCTGAGACACACTTTGCATAAGAGTGGCCTGAGGAGCCGTAAGTGAATCAGGTTGCTCGGTAGTAGGAGTACCCATTCCATAGGCGATGAGTAATGAATTAAGTACTACGGGAATCACAATAGCTCCTGCAATTACTCCTACCATTTGCATGATTTGCTGTTTGTAGGGAGTGGCACCAAGCACATGCCCCGCCTTAAGGTCTTGCATATTGTCACCAGCTATAGAAGCAGCACAACATACTACGGCACCGATTAAAATAGCCCCGGCTGCACCTATTAGCTCATTACTTGTACCCATTAGGGTAAGAAGTAGTATCGAAGAGAAAAGGATAGTAGCTATGGTTACTCCAGAAATGGGATTGTTAGAGCTTCCTACAAGACCTGCCATATATCCTGCAACTGCAGCAAAAAGGAATCCTGCAACAATCATCACGATAGTCATCATTAAAGTGATCGTCACATCTGTTAATACTGACAAGTAAATCAGGTAAATGGGTATCACAAGCACGCCAATTCCTATCAATACCCATGACATGGGTGTATCTATTTCTGTTCGGATTTGATGTTTCATGTATTGGCTACCTTTTCTAAAGGCATCTACACTGGCTTTGAAGGCTGTTTTCAATGACTTTGAAAGACTTAACAATGCCCAAAGCCCACCCATAACCATCGCACCAACTCCTAAGTAGCGAATTTGAGAATTCCAGATACTTCCTCCTAAAGATATGGCATCCACTCCTTCTTGTGAACCATTGATCGCGACATAGGCTGGAATAGCAATAAACCAACTAATCGCACCTCCCAGAAAAACCAGAAAAGATATATTAAGCCCCACGATATAACCTACAGCAACTAAAGCAGGAGAAAGGTTTAACCCAAAATAGGTGTAGATTTTTTGATTAAATATTCCCGCTTTTTGCCAAGTCCCCCCCCAAAGGTTTAATGCGGCATGACCCACCTTGAAGATTCCGCCTATTAATGAACCCCAGACTAGAAACTTCACTGCTTTACCGCCTTCTTCGCCAGTCTTTAAAACCTCAGCGGTAGCAACTCCTTCTGGGAATTTTAAATTTTCTTCTACTATTAAAGTCTTTCTAAGAGGAATGGTGAAGAGTACACCAAGAATACCTCCGCACATGGCTATGGTTACCGTTTCCCAATAATTAAATTTTTCCCAATACCCCATAATTACAAGGGCGGGAATAGTGAAAATGACCCCTGCGGCCAGTGACTCTCCAGCTGATGCAGCGGTCTGTACAAGGTTATTTTCTAGAATATTTGAGTTTTTGAATACCTTCAAAAGTGCCATTGAAATGACCGCCGCAGGGATAGATGCGGAGACAGTGAGGCCTGCAAATAAACCAAAATAAGCATTGGCAGCAGACAGTACAATGGATAGAATCGCCCCAAGAATCACGGCCTTTAAAGTAATTTCTGGAAGCTTAGTATTAGAATCAATATATGATTTTTTCATCTAGAGTTTTGGGGTAGTTGTTTTAGGATCGTTAAAAATGTTTGACCCCATATTTTTCTACTTGTATTCTTGATCTCCACTCGTTGTAAAACCTCGTACCATATACATCCCACTATCTATTATCAACCTATTACCGCTTTCTTGACTCCCAACTTGTAAACCACCAGATGTAGCACTCAAATTAAAACTTATATCCTCGATATTATTCGTGAAATCCACTCTTACATTGCCCGAAGTGGCTTCAAACGAAGAATTTCCATTCAAAGTAATGTCTTCACCATCGATATCGCCCGAAGTGGTTCTGATTTTTATAGAGCCTTTCCCATCCCTAAATTTCACATCTCCCGATGTTGCCGTTGATTTAATATCTCCTTCAAATTCAATGAATGTGATATCGCCAGAACTGGCAGTTGTTTCCAAGGTTCCTTTCACATTATTGAAATCCTGATCACCGCTTGTTGATCTAATTTTAGAATCTCCAATTAGATCATAAATTTCAATATCACCGCTTGAGGTTTCCACCATCAAATTCGAAATAACTCCTTTTAATAAAATATCACCACTGGTTGACCTTATCTTCGATTCACTAGCTCTTAAATTATACACTTCTACGTCTCCGGATGAATTAACAATATCCAACTCAACTCCGTTTGGAATCACTAAGTCTATTCGAGATTCTATTGTCTTAAACCCTCTCCACCCTAATTTTCTTTCCTTTAGTACTCGGATAATTAAAGTAGATTCTTTGATATTAGTATCAAATTTATAGTCGCCTTTATCTCCATCGCCTTCAATAGTTCCTTTAAAGTAAACCTCGTCCCCTTTCTTAACAAACACATCCACGAAAGAACCTTCTATTTTAACCCTATTCACATTCTTTGCCTTTAGTTCAGCATTTGCAATAATGTTTTGAGCACCTGCATTAATAAAAGCAAGTACACAAAGTAATCCAATTCCTTTTTTCATGCGTTATTTATCTTAGAAAATGTATTGTAGACACATAGGCTTCCTATCCAACCTTGAATTTTTTCATAGCAGCCAACAGTCGAAGGCTTTCTTTTAAATATGGGTCTTTTTTAAGCTTGTCCTCCACAGACTCTTCCTTGACCACTTCGCTATTCTCTAGAGTTGTTTCCAGCTCGTCCTTTTCCTCGTTCTTGTCTTCATTCGTTTCTTGATTTAACTTTCTGGTCTCGAAATTGAGCGAAACAGTAGTCTGATTTCTTTTTTTCTTAGCCTCTTCAATATCCTTCAGTAGTTTTGCCAAGTCAGGGTCGCTACTTAGGTCTTCTCTATAAAGTTTATTTAAATGATTTAGTAGCTCCTTTGATATTTTATTCGAAGGTAAATAAGCTGCGCCATCAATCTCATCCCATGGCAGCGCATTGTCTCTACTTGCCTCGCCAAAATCATCTGCAGAATAAAGCGAAGGAAACTGAATGTCAGGCGACACTCCCACCCTTTGGTTGCTCCTACCCGATACTCTGTAGAATTTAGCAAGTGTCATTTTAATTTGCCCAAGAATATAATCTGGTTTTTTGATATGATTCTTTAGATCAATGATATTTTGAACTGTGCCTTTTCCAAAAGTGCTTTCTCCTATTACAACACCTCTTCGATAATCCTGAATTGCACCAGAAAATATCTCAGAAGCGGAGGCACTTCCACGGTTTACCAAAACAGCTAGTGGTCCATCGTAAAAAATTTCTCCACCGTCTTTATCAATTAATTTATCAACAGACTTGTCATAATTTCTAACTTGAACTACTGGACCATCAGAAATAAATAATCCTGTTAATTCGATTGCTTCTTGTAAGGCACCTCCTCCATTGTACCTTAAGTCAATTAGTAAACCATCCATGTCTTGAGATTCAAGATTCTTAATTAATTTCTTAACATCTCTGGTAGTGCTTCTATAATCTTCTATCCCCGCTCTCAAATCTTCAAAGCTGAGGTAGAAGTTAGGAATTGTTATTACTCCAAGATTATAAATAGTATTTCCATCCGAAATCGGAATTAGGTCTGCCTTGGCCGCCTGGTCCTCTAAGTTTATCTTATCTCGAACTATTCTTACCGTAGCTGGGAGGGCGTCAATTCCATCGCGTGCTCGGAGTATTTGTAACCTAACCACAGAACCTTTCGGTCCTCTTATCTTTTTTACTACGTCATCAAGTCGCCAGCCAATTACATCGAGAAATTCACCATCATCCCCTTGTGCCACACCAATGATTCGATCATCCTTTTCAATTTCTTTGCTCTTGAAAGCGGGGCCACCCGCAATTACTTCAGACACCTGCGTGTAGTCAAGGTTTTGCATCAGTCGTGCACCAATGCCTTCCAGAGATAGTGCCATTTCAATTTGAAAATTCTCGGCGTCTGGTGGAGACAAATAGTTGGTATGTGGATCATAAGCACTTGTGTAGGCATTCATATAACTCTGGAAAACATCCTCACTATTATACTGGTAGACTGCTTTTTGAATTCGCTTATATCGCTTTTTTAAACTCTCGGAAATATCTTCCCAATCTCTTCCAGCTAGTTTATAACTCAATGCCTGATTTTTCAATATTTTTCTCCAAATCTCCTTTTTCTCAGCCTCAGAGGTTGGCCAGTTGGCATCATCACGGTCGTATGAATATTGCTCATCTTTGGTGAAATCAAACTCGGTTTCCAGCATATCAAATACATATCCGATTCGTTCCAATGCGCGAGTTCGATATACAGTAAAAACCTGATAAGCAAAACCAAGTTCTCCGCCTGGAATTTGATTATCCAGCTCATAACGCTGGGACTCAAACTGCTCAATATCTTTTTCATAAAAATCTGCATGATAAGGATCGAGAGATTCAAAATAATGGTCGAAAATGATGGAAGAAATAGAATCTGAGAGTTCCAACTTGCTGTAGTGTATGTGCTTCAGAAGATTGGTAATAACGAAGGCTTCTTTACCATGCTCCTCTTTGGGCTCTAATACTTTTAGTGTATCTCCTTCAAGCAAATAGTCAAATCCTCTAATATATTTTGAGGAGACACCAAACGAGGTTAGGATTACAAACCCCAAAATCAACAATAGCTTATTCATTCTAATAATAATTTTTTATGCTTTTACGGCTTCCACTAAAGATGAATTGATAAAAATAGCATTTTTTGATTTGTGACATTCTGACAAATAACAAACCCTCGCCTTGGATATAGAATATACATTCTTTTTCATAGAAAAAATATTATTTATTGAAGTTTTTAGGTTATTTAAGTAGCTTACTTAAAAGAAAATCAATGAAGAATAGAGTACATAGCTTCAATACTCTCCTATTGATCTGATTAAAAAAAAAATTCATTCAAACCCTACGTGCTTAGCGAGTGTCTTTAAAGGCATGAGATGGAAAATTATTTTAAAGTTTCTCTACCTGATATCACTTTTTGCGTTGGCAGCGTACCAATGGGACAAGGAAAATAAGCTAATAGATTCCGAACCAAATCTAAAACATTCTATGATTTCGGTAACAAATCAGGTTTAATCTAACCAATTCTACCTTCTGTCGAGCTATATTTGTGGCTGAAATACTAGTTACAGAAATCAAATACGTATGAAATTTAGACCCGGAGTACTCACTGGACAAGAAGTGACAGATTTGCTGAACTACGCAAACGAAAATGACTTTGCGCTACCAGCAGTAAATGTCACGAGCTCAAGTACTATAAATGCTGTTTTGGAAACTGCAAAAGCAGTAAACTCCCCTGTAATAGTTCAATTTTCTAATGGGGGTGCTGCATTTATGGCAGGTAAATCGTTATCCAACGAAGGTCAGGTAGCAGCCATAGTTGGTGGAATTTCTGGAGCCCAGCACGTTCACCAAATGGCTGAAGTTTATGGAGTAACTGTAGTCTTACACACAGATCATGCAGCTAAAAAACTACTCCCTTGGGTTGATGGTCTTTTAGATGCCAATGAGAAGCATTTTGATCAGACTGGAAAATCGCTCTATTCATCGCATATGCTGGATCTTTCCGAGGAGACACTGAAGGAAAATATCGAAACATGCATCAGTTATTTTCAGCGCATGGCTAAAATGGGCATGACGCTGGAAATCGAGTTGGGAGTTACAGGCGGAGAAGAAGATGGGGTGGATAACTCTGATGTAGATAATTCATTGCTTTATACCCAGCCAGAAGAAGTAGCATTCTCATATAAAAAATTAAAAGAAGTAAGTGACAACTTTACTGTTGCAGCCGCTTTTGGAAATGTTCATGGTGTCTACAAACCTGGAAATGTAAAATTAACACCCATCATTTTAAAGAACTCTCAGGACTATATTCAAGAAAATTATAAAACAAGTCATAATCCAGTAAACTTTGTTTTCCATGGGGGGTCAGGGTCTTCACGAGAAGAAATAAGAGAAGCCATCTCTTACGGGGCAATCAAAATGAATATCGATACTGATCTTCAGTGGGCATATTGGAATGGAATAAAAAAATTTTATCAGAAGAATGAAGGATACCTCCAAAGCCAAATCGGTAACCCCGAAGGAGAAGAAAAACCAAATAAGAAATTTTACGATCCAAGAATATGGGTGCGAGAATCAGAGAAATCATTTGTGGAAAGATTAAAACTCGCCTTTGAAGACCTTAATTGCTTGAATCAAAACGCTTAATTACCAATATCTCAAACTTTTTTGGAATGTTCTGATTCCTAACTCTCCAACAGCACACCCCTAATGAAAAATATTTCTATAATCGGTAGCGGTACTATGGGAAGTGGTATTGCTCACGTTTTTGCACAAAATAATTATCATGTTTCGTTGATAGATATCTCCTCTGAAGCCCTTGAAAGGGGACTGATTACCATTACTAAAAACTTAGATCGGCAGATTCAAAAAGAAGTGCTTACTAAAATTCAAAAGAAGTCTACACTCAGCAACATCTCTACTTTTACCTCTATTGAAAAGGGAGTTAAAAGTGCAGATTTAATTGTGGAGGCGGCAACTGAAAATTTTGAGACGAAAAAGAAGCTATTTGAAATGATGGATGTATATTCTCCAGAAAATGCTATTCTATCGACAAATACTTCCTCTATTTCCATCACAAAAATCGCAGCAGTGACTAATAGACCAGATAAGGTAATAGGCATGCACTTTATGAATCCAGTACCCATAATGAAATTAGTAGAAGTAATTCAAGGCTATGCCACCTCAAACGAAACTACGACAACTGTGATGGAGGTAAGCAAAAATCTGAATAAGATTCCCGTTGAAGTAAATGACTTCCCCGGCTTTGTCGCCAATAAAATTCTAATGCCAATGATAAACGAAGCCATCGTAACCTTGCACGAAGGAGTAGCAGGTGTGGATGAAATTGATACCGTAATGAAACTCGGAATGGCTCACCCAATGGGGCCTCTGCAATTAGCCGATTTCATTGGATTGGATGTATGTTTATCCATTCTCAACACACTATATGAAGGTTTTAAAAATCCCAAGTATGCACCATCCCCATTGCTTATAAAAATGGTAACAGCTGGATACTTAGGTGCAAAAACAGGTGAAGGATTCTATAAATATACTTCTGAATCTAAAAAATTGGTAGTGAGTGGTATATTCTCGAACAATTAATAATCCCTTATTATTATTTTTTTTTGAAACCTCACTCCTTTTAACTAATATTAACGCAAGAAATATTAAATCTCTAAAAATATTATGAAATTGAAAAATACAATATTTCTATGGATTAGTATAGGAAGCATGCTCCTTTCATGTACTAATCAACAGCAAGAAACAATGAAAAATAGAATAAGACCGGAAGCACCAATAGCCAATAAAGCGGATACAGTACTTCAAGAACATGGACAAATTAGAGTAGACCCTTATTTTTGGATGCGACTTAGCAATGAACAAAAAAAAGCAGAAACCCCTGATGATCACACACAAGAAGTATTAGATTATTTAAAGTCAGAAAATGATTATACCTCTCAGGTAATGTCGCATACTGAGGACTTACAATCAAAACTCTATGATGAAATAGTAGGAAGAATCAAACAAACAGATGAATCAGTTCCTCACTTCTCGAATGGTTATTGGTATTACATAAGATATGAGGAGGGTGGAGAATACCCTATCTTTTGTAGAAAAAAAGGAACGCTTGAGGCTGATGAACAAATCATGATGAATGTGAATGAAATGGCAGAAGGCTATGGATATTATAAAGCTTTTCCAGCAGGAATCACGATAGACAATAAACTATTAGCTATAGCAGAAGACACATTAAGTAGAAGAATCTACAGCATTAGATTCAAAAATCTTGAAACGGGCGAATTTTTAGACGATTTCATTGAAAATACAACAGGAGGTGGAGCATGGGCAAATGATAATGCCACTTTCTTTTATACTTCTAAAAATAAAGTTTCACTCCTATCAGAAAAAATTTTTAGACATAAGTTGGGTACAAACCCGAGTGATGATGCGTTAGTATATAATGAAAAGGATTCTTCTTTTTATATCGGGGTAAGTAAGTCAAAGTCTGAAGAGTACATTCTAATTACCAATATGAGTACGCTTATCAATGATTATCATATTTTAAAAGCCGATAACCCTACAGGGGAGTTTCAACAGTTTACCCCTAGAGATGAAAATGCCCATGAATACAGGATCGATCATTTTGAGGATGAATTCTACGTAGTTACAAACCGGGATGCAATCAATTTTAAGTTGATGAAAACCTCAGAAAATGCTACTTCGGAAGAGAATTGGAAAGAAGTTATACCCCATCGAAAAGATGTACTCTTAGAAGGCATTGAGCTATTCAAAGAACATCTAGTAATAAATGAGCGAAAAAATGGACTAGCTAATCTTAGGATCATCAATCAATCGAATGGAGATGAACACTATTTAAATTTTGGAGAATCAGCCTATGCTGCTTATCTGGCCGCAAATTATGAATTAGATACCAAAATACTTCGATATGGATATACCTCACTAACCACTCCTAGCTCCATATATGATTATGATATGGAGACAAAAGAAAAGACGTTGCTCAAACAACAAGAGGTAGTAGGTGGGTATAGTCCAGAAGATTATTTTTCCGAACGACAATGGGCCACTGCTAGAGATGGTGTTAAAGTGCCAATCTCTATAGTTTATAAAAAGGGATTCAAAAAAAATGGAAAACAACCTTTGCTCCAATATGGGTATGGCTCCTATGGCGTTACTATTGATGCCGGCTTTAGTTCAGAACGATTAAGTCTTCTAGATCGGGGCTTTGCTTTTGCCATTGCTCACATAAGAGGCGGGCAAATGATGGGAAAAGAGTGGTATGAAGATGGGAAAATGTTCAATAAAATGAATACCTTCAACGACTTTATCGATTGCTCTAAATTTTTAATCAAGGAAAAGTACACTTCTGCCGATCATCTCTATGCTCAAGGAGGCAGTGCTGGTGGATTACTTATGGGTGCAATAATCAACCTTGCTCCTGAACTTTACAAAGGGGTTCATGCTGCGGTGCCTTTTGTTGATGTGGTTTCTACTATGTGGGATGAGAGTATCCCACTTACCACCAATGAGTTTGATGAATGGGGCAATCCAAAGAATCCAGAATCTTACAAGTATATGCTCTCCTACTCACCATACGATAATGTTGCAGCGAAGAATTATCCAAATTTGTTAGTCACCACTGGTTTCTTTGATTCTCAGGTACAATATTGGGAGCCAGCAAAGTGGGTTGCTAAGCTTAGAGATAATAAAACTGATGAAAACGCCCTAATTTTTAAAATAGATATGGAAGCAGGACATGGAGGTGCTTCAGGTCGATTTAAGAGATATAAGACTACCGCATTAGAATATGCTTTCTTCCTCGATTTGGAAAATTTGAATAAATAAGACCAAATAAATATCCCCGTGGTTCAAAAACGAGCCATAGGGTTATTCGTAAATCACTTTGTCCTCGCCTTGATATACTTATTAATCATATCTACATTCAAATTTTGAGACTGTATGTAAAGTGAAAATTTTTCATCTTAGTTCAATGCTGTAAGAACCTCAAAATTTAACGTTTAAAGTAGCGTTAAATGTTAGATATAAAGGAATTAAATGGCAAGGATAGTTATATTTAGAAAGATAATTCGTACCCTTTATTTTGAACTAAATCTTGATTTTTTCATCGAAAAATAGTTTAAACTTATTTTATTTTCAAACTGTCCTATCTTTCGGAAATCTTACAATTCAAAAACATCCTCATATTTGAACAAAATTTCCTTTCCACCTATTATTGATTTGGGAAGAGACTATCTCCTAATTTTGACCCAACTCCGCAATAGATGAGCTTTCTTTTAGAGTACCTCTACCACTCCTTTTTTGGTCTGTAATTTGGACATATACTTTTTGCATGTCATATCAGTAATTTCAGTTTGTTAATTCAGAACTAACCTTGCTATCCGAACTATTAGGAGTCGATCACGTTGAAAATACGATTGAACATCTACCCAGTTCTTTATTACAATTTCTCTATGATGTAAAGATTACCGATACTAAATATATTTATGAACATTTCATTAGCGTTAGATTTGAAAACAAATCGAGTATAGAATTGATGAGGGTCTTCAAAAATGAGGGTTTATTCCAATTGAATTAGAAAATGAAGGAAGTTTAGTTCTCAAACAAGCAATATGAAATCAATGAATCATGTAATGCAAACACTAAAAAATATTCATCGTATTTTTTTCATGCTTGCCTGTCTTCTTGGGATGGTAAGTATGTCATACAGTCAGATTCTTGAACCAGTGAAATGGAAAACATTTGTCGAAAAAATTTCTGATGATGAGTATCGTCTAAAAATCGTTGCACAAATAGATAAAGGATGGCATTTGTACGCTCAAGAAGTTCCCGATGGCGGGCCGATTCCAACCACGTTTACTTTTGAAAAAAATGCAGCTTATCAGCTAATTGGCGCGGTAGAAGAAGAAATTGGGAAGACTGTAGATGATCCCGTTTTCGAAATGCGAATTAAGTTCTTTGAAAAGAAAGCCGTATTCTCTCAAAAAATTAAGATGAAGGATGTTCTTGACTCAATTTATGGCAATGTGAGTTTTATGGTATGTGATGATGCAAGGTGTCTTCCGCCGACAGACAGATCGCTAACTTTTTTAATGCAAGCCCCTAACGTAAACGCCGATGCTGAATCACAACAAAAACCCGAGGTAAAAAAAGAAATAGATAGCGATGCAACAAATAAGAAATTATACGGCTTTGCGATAAGTGACTTGACAGGCTTTGACAAAAATAGCTCTTCCAATGTGTCTGAGGCATCCACTATAAATTCGGAAGAAGAAAATGGAAGCTCTTTTCTGTCCATACTTGGGCTGGGTTTCTTAGGTGGACTTCTGGCGCTTTTGACCCCATGTGTTTTCCCCATGATTCCGCTTACGGTGAGTTTCTTCACAAAACAGGAAGAAAAGTCTGGAAATGCATTCTTCAAAGCCTTTATATACGGATTTTCCATTTTATTAGTGTACTTACTTCTAAGTCTGCCCTTTCACCTTTTAGATTCGGTAAACCCAGATATTTTAAATGATGTCTCCACCAATGCATGGTTAAACCTTGCCTTCTTTATTATATTCATATTTTTTGCTTTTTCATTTTTCGGTTATTATGAATTGATGCTCCCCCCAAGCTGGGCTTCAAAAACAACGAAAAAAGAAAGTCTTGGAGGTTTCTTAGGAATCTTCTTTATGGCACTAACATTGGCATTGGTTTCATTTTCATGTACGGGGCCTATTTTAGGGTCGTTACTAGTTGGCTCTCTAACCTCAATTGGCGGAGCGTGGCAGCTTACCGCAGGAATGGGAGGCTTTGGGCTGGCGCTAGGTCTGCCATTTGCATTTTTTGCCCTATTTCCTAATATGATGAATGCGCTTCCTAAATCTGGAGGATGGCTAAACTCTGTGAAGGTAATTCTAGGATTTTTGGAGCTGGCTTTTGCCTTTAAGTTTCTATCTAATGCTGATTTGGTGCAACATTGGGAACTTCTGAAAATCGAGCTATTTCTCGTTATTTGGATAATCATATTTGCTGGGCTGGCACTTTATTTATTTGGAAAGATCAAATTCCTTCATGACGCTCCTATTAGAAAACTAGGTGTCGCAAGAATTATAGGTGGCACGACCGCAACAGTATTTGTCATATACCTTGCTACTGGATTTAGACTGGATTCAGAAACCAAAATGTATACCCCACTTAAACTTCTCAGTGGCTTGACACCACCAGTAGGTTATAGCTATTTGCACCCAAACACATGTCCAAATAATCTTAGCTGCTACAAAGACCTCAAGACAGGATTGGAGCAAGCAAGAAAAGAGCAAAAACCTATCTTATTAGATTTCACGGGTTATGCATGCGTAAATTGTCGAAAAATGGAAGAACATATTTGGTTAGAAAAAGAGATCGATGAGATAATCCGTAAAAATTACGTTCTAGTAAGCCTTTATGTAGATGATAAAAAGGAGCTACCATATAACGAGAAAATGGAAGTAAAGCAGACTAGCGGCGGTATTCGAAAGCTTCGCAACTACGGACATAAATGGGCTCATTTTCAAACCGAATTCTTTAATACAAACTCTCAACCTTATTATGTGTTAATCAACTCCAAAGACATGACCGTTTTGAATAAGCCCATCGGGTATACACCCAAACTAGAAGCCTACAAAAACTGGTTGAGGGAAGGTATTAAGTAAAAATGCGGTCGTACTATGTTTTCAGGAGAACAGTAGCATTACCCCTAACAATTATAAAAATTCAACCTTAAAACTCGATGAAGTTGCAAAATGACCTCTTATTTATAAAATAAATAGGGTATTCTAAAAAATAGAGAGGATTGTTTTTAAAATCATGGCTTCAAAATGGAAAAAAAAATCTAAATCTTTAAAATA
The DNA here is from genome assembly GCA_964289745.1 of uncultured Ekhidna sp. Classification (GTDB taxonomy): domain Bacteria; phylum Bacteroidota; class Bacteroidia; order Cytophagales; family Cyclobacteriaceae; genus Ekhidna. The sequence goes on along the minus strand of CAXYMM010000001.1, from coordinate 1,818,219 downwards.
GCCAAATTATATTTAACACTAAGTAAGTTATAATGAGCATACAACAAGTAGTTAAGGTTGTAGTAAGAAGGGCATTAGTGAAGTGATTCGTTTTTATTTCCTTCGTATCTACCGTTTAATTCTATGGTTGAATATTATTAGTTTTTAGTTATTCTTGAAATCTTCTCATTGAACTTTTCTTTGATAACCTCTAAATATTATTAAATGATCTGGATGTCAGTAAAAAATATTGATATTTTATAAATTAATGATATTTTATATGAAATATCATTAGTATTAATGTGTATTGCAGCCATATATTGTGTATTTCAGTTATATATTCACGATTTAGTTATTATTGCATATTATTTTTTATTTTCAAAAAACATTAACCCATATGCACAAGAATTTTAAAAAGATAACTTTTGGACTGGTAGCAATGCTATTTTATTTTACTGCCAGTACCCAAACGACGATTAGCGGTAACATTACCGATAAAAGCGGTGAAGGATTAATAGGAGTAAATGTTTTGGTAGAAGGTACTGTACTTGGCACCATTACGAATATCTCTGGCGATTTTTCTCTAACCGTCCAATCAGCGCCTCCCTTTACGTTAATTATATCGTACGTAGGGTATGAATCGCAGCGTGTTGAAGTCACTTCAGCTACATCCTCTATCAGCGCAGAGCTTGTTGAATCCACCCTTTTAGGTCAAGAGGTTGTGGTTTCAGCCTCCAGAATGGCGGAGAATGTGCTTAAGTCTCCAGTAAGCATAGAGCGAATGGATATTTTAGATATTCAAAATGCCGCTGCCCCTGATTTTTATTCAGCACTCAAAAACCTAAACGGAGTAGATTTTAGCACGCAAAGTTTAACCTTCAACTCAGTAAATGTTCGAGGTTTCGGATCAAATGGTAACGTACGCTTTGTCCAAATGATTGACGGTATAGACAATCAAGCCCCAGGTCTAAACTTCGCTGCAGGTAATGTGGCTGGAATAAATGAGTTAGACATAGAGAGTGTAGAGCTCTTGCCTGGAGCTGCTTCTGCCCTATATGGTCCAAATGCCATTCAGGGTGTTCTCTTAATAAAAAGTAAAAGTCCATTCGACTACCAAGGTTTAGACCTCTCCTCTAAGGTTGGGGTTAATCATATTGATGAAAAAGACCACTCCATGTCTTTATATCAAGAGCACGCAATTCGGTATGCCAAATCTTTTAATAACAAATTTGCCTTCAAAGTCAACGCTTCTTGGCTAAACGCACAAGATTTCATTGGTGTGGATATAAGGGATCAAAGTGGTTCCTCCATTGAAGCTTCTGAAGGGATCACCAATAGAGCGAACAATAGAGTTTACGATGGTGTTAACGTCTATGGTGACTTTACCATCGATATAGGTACAGTGGCTGATGTAGGGATTGCTAGCGGCGGCGAGACAGGAGCCTCTTTATCTGCGATTAGAAGCTATCTTCCAAATGGTGCAAATGGCGCTTTCTCACCAACAGGATACAAAGAAGCTGATTTCGTAGACAATACAACTGAAAGTTTAAAATTCGGTACTGCGCTTCACTATAGATTAAATGATAAGGTTGAAGCCTTAGCCCAGTTTAATTACGGTTCAGCGAGTACGGTATATACGGCCAATGATCGATTCATTTTAGATGGGCTGAGCATTTGGACAGGTAAAGTAGAACTAAGAGGAAATAACTTTTTTATCCGTGGATATACGACTCAAGAAAATTCAGGAGACACCTATGCTGCCAATACATTAGCTTCTCTTATCAATCAGGAGTTTTATTTATCCAATTATTTAGGCGCATATGCTGGTGCAATCGGGGGAGGATCAAACCCGCTTGATTATGCAACACTCCATGCCACTGCCAGGGCTTTTGCTGATTCACAACAGCCAAGTGCAGATTCACCAGAGTTTCAAAGAGCCGCCAATCGTTACCGTAATCTCTCGATAGCGGATGGTGGGGCAAAGTTTTTAGATAAGTCTGCTCTATGGCATTATGAAGGAAGTTACAATTTTAAGAATCAAATAGACTTTGCAGAAGTGATAGCAGGTGCGCACTATAGAGTTTATGAGCTTAACTCTGAGGGTACGCTCTTTATTTTGGATGACAAAGGAGATGAAATTTCGTATTATGAATATGGAGGATATGTGCAGATTGCCAAAAATGTCTTCAATAATTTGAAGATTCAAGGATCAATGCGATTTGATAAGAGTGAGTTCTTTGATCCCACCTTTTCTCCCAGAATTTCAGGAGTTTGGGAATTTCTAAACAATCAAAACTTAAGAGCTTCATTCCAGAGAGGTTTTCGATTTCCTCAAGTACAGGATCAATTTATCGATCTTGATGTAGTGAGAAGAAGGTTACTAGGCAGAAACCAGATATTATTGGATCGATACAATATCGAAAAAAATACGGTATATACTTCGGAAAGTTGGGAACGAGCACAAGCTAGTGGCAATACAGCAGATCTTGAAGTAGCCGATGTTTATGGGAACTGGAAACCAGAAAAAGTAAATACCATTGAGGTGGGCTATAAAGGACTTTTAATGAGTGGACAGCTTATGATTGATGTATTTGGATACTACAGTACATACATAGATTTTAATTCAGAAACAGAAGTAGTTCAAGCGGTTACAACGGGAACTCCAAAAGGATCGGGAGCTATTCCCGATGAGTACGCTGTATCAACTGCTGGTATGCGACATAATGAACCTCAACTTCAATCTTTCGTAGATGCATCAGCTACAGGTATCACGTTTCAAAAATACAATTTTGACACAAATGTGCCAGTTGACATCAATACTCATGGTGGTGGTATTTCAGCAGAGTATACATTCCTGAATGGGTTCAATTTAGGAGGAAATGCCTCTTTCAATAAGCAGACAGGTTTGGGTATTTCAGAACAAAGAATTTACACTGCGGCATTTAATACACCAGAGTGGAAGTATAATATTACGTTTGGTCATAGGAATCTTACCGATAAGCTCGGTTTTGGTTTAACCTATAGATGGCAAGACGCTTTTATTTGGATGTCTGCGATTGGAGAAGGGGTTGTGCCTGCTTTTGCAACATTAGATGCACAGGTCACCTACCGCATTCCTAGTATAAAAGGTAGTGTAAAAATAGGAGGCTCTAACATTTTAAATGAACGATACACCACTTCACTAGCCAACCCAAGCCTTGGGGCTTTGTACTACGTTCAACTCAATCTCAATAACATTCTTAGCAGTTTATAAAATTGAAGACGATGAAAAAATATCTTAATAGAATAACAATCCTTATCATTTCAGTAACACTATTTGCATGTAGTACGGAAGACGATCTGGTAGACGAATGGAAAAAAATCAATACCGTTGAAACTGCAAAACCGGGAATTGCTGGATCACTTGATCTTTCAAGATACATAGCCTTAGGAAACTCCTTGACAGCAGGTTTTGCTGATGGAGCATTGTATACAGAGGGGCAAGATAATAGTTATCCCAACCTATTGGCTAAACAATTCGCTCAGGTCAGCACCGACGTAGTATTCAATCAACCTGAAATTAATTCCATTAATGGTTTTAATGCGTCATTTTCAAATGAAAAATTTACTGCCGGTAGAACTGAACTTAGCTTAACATCTAGGGTTCCAGTTCCAACCGCTGGAGAAGCAATTACCGTTTTTACTGGAGAAAAAACCACGCTTAGTAATTTCGGAGTACCTGGTTTAAGGCTATCTCATTTGACGCAAGAAGGACTTAATAATCCCTATTTTTCAAGATTTGCCTCGAATCCATCTACTTCAAGTGTCTTAGGAGATGCGATGGAGGTGAAAAAATCTTTCTTCAGTTTATGGCTTGGTGCGAATGATTATTTATTTTATGCAACAAATGGAGGTACTGAAAGTGATCCTTTAACTACGTACTCTGCATCGCAATTTGGTACGAATTTGGCGGCTGCTCTTACCGAGTTAACTTCTGATAAAACCCCTGGCATTGTACTGGATTTACCTCCAGTAGTTGCACTTCCATTTTTCCAAGCTATAGCTTGGGATGGTGTTAGGTTGGATTCGGAAACTCTAATTACACAGCTTAATACTAATCTTCAACCAATAAATGAAGCGATAAATGGAACAACTCAGGTTCCGGGAGGTCCTTCCCTTGAGGAGGTAGGTCGTCGATTGATTTCATATAAATTGGGAAATAACCCGATTTTAGTTCATGATGAAACACTTGATGATTTAGGTTCCTATTTTGATATCATGCAACAAGGTGGTCAAATTACCCCTGAACAAAGATCCCTTCTTGCACCATATGAGCAATCAAGACCTCTCGTTGAGGGTGAGCTAGTATTATTGTCGGCGGGTGCTGTTCTTAATACGGAAGCAGATGGAGACACCACTACCATGGATACTCCAATAGGAGTTGTGATCCCATTAGGATTTTCCTTTACGGCGCCACCAAATGGTGATCAGTACTATTTAACACTAGAAGAGCAACAAAAAATAATCGAAGCTCGTGTTAGCTATAATTTCGTTATTAATGAAACGGTAACAAAATTGAATGCTGAAGGTGCAGATATAGCTTTGGTTTCTGTGCAACCAACATTTGCGGATGCATTGGGTTTAACTAAAGAGCAAGCAACTGCATTAAATCTTCCTACATCATCGGCAGACGGAGTAATCGGGTTGGAGGTAAATGGGGTAACACTCTATCCAGATTTTTCTCCGAACGGATTATTCACAACGGATGGAGTTCATCCTAACCCTAGAACACATGGAATTGTGGCAAATCTTATGATTGACGCAATTAATAAAAGATGGGGAGCGTCAATTCCGAAGATTGATATTCTAGCGCTCCGAGGAACATTCTTTCAACCTTAAATTACAGATGAAAGCAAAAAAACCCACTAAAGAGTGGGTTTTTTTTTTGCTTTATTTTTATCCAATGGAACAAGATGGAGATAACCTTTTTAACATTCGAAAAAGACTGCATATCGTTGTATTCGAAACAGATACACCAGCAGGTAAGCTCTTCGATATAGTTCTACTTTGGGCCATTTTGCTTAGCGTTTTTGCGGTAATGTTGGAGAGTGTTAAAGAGTTAAAGGTCGCCTATGGGGAAGTTTTTTTTGCAGTAGAATGGACCTTTACCATCATTTTTACGCTAGAATATTTGTTACGAATATTTATTAGTGAGCAACCTAAAAAGTATGCATTTAGTTTTTTAGGAATTATCGATTTAATGGCCACTATCCCTTCCTATCTAGCATTATTCATTACTGGAGGAAGCTATCTTGTAGTAATTCGATCTATTAGATTATTACGAATTTTTAGAATATTAAAGCTTGGAAGATATCTCCGAGAAGCCTCTGTGCTCTCCAATGCGCTCATAGCAAGTCGCCACAAAATATTGGTCTTTTTAGGTGCTGTCACAACCCTTGTTTTAATCATGGGAACGTTGATGTATATGGTCGAAGGAGCCAATGGAGGATTTACAAGTATTCCTAAGAGCATTTATTGGGCTATTGTGACAGTGACAACAGTGGGCTATGGGGACATAGCACCACAGTCTGTTATTGGACAGATGGTGGCCTCTATTTTAATGTTGCTAGGCTATGCCATTATCGCTGTACCAACAGGTATTGTTACTTCAGAAATTGTAAACGCTGAGCGTGAAAAAAAGAATGAAGAGAAGAAAAGGGTATGTGCATTTTGCCAGCTTTCATCACATGAGGAGGACGCAAACTTTTGTAAAAACTGCGGAAAAAAGTTGTGACTTTGAGGTCACGAATCAGATTTATTTCGGAAGGTTCGAACCACAAGCCATATGATAAAAAAAGTGAATATAATCATCATTATAACATTAATTCCATCTGTGATAGATAAAGACAACATCCAGTCGTACAATGTTTGTTCTTCACTCATGAAGGACAAAGATAACCTAATTGATAATACTGTAAATCTTTTACTATCTCGAGAAGTAAAACATAATTGTATGATTTTTCATTTTCTTTTTGCTGTTACTCTCATCTTTAATGTAAGCGTGTTAATAGAAGCGGGTATTACCAGTAAAAGTGGAGAGTTTGTCTCCTTAAATTCCATTACATTTTTCCAGAAAAGGGAAATGTCTATGACTCGACTAAAGTTTAGAGAGCATAACATTGATAAATTTATAGATATATCATGCTCTGAGAAGAATTAACATCAAAAAATCCCATGGGCATTCCAAAGGAGTAAAAATTTGACAAGCCATTCTTGTGAATAAAAATAATGCGAAACGCAAAATCGAAGTGGAGTTAATCAAAGTAAAAGGGATTAATAGCGAGGGCATAGAAGAATCTATTTCTGCGGACACTATCGATAAAATAGCCTTTTAAAACTATATTTGATCCCAAAGCAACTTGCACCTGTAGCTCAACTGGATAGAGCGCTGGATTTCGGCTCCAGAGGTTGAGGGTTCGAATCCTTCCAGGTGTACTTGAAAGGCTCTCTACGGCTTTAGAAAGCAATATTTTATCTTTAGCTCAGCATTATCAGAAGAAGAACCACGGTAATGATAGAAAATATAAATCTTGCGTAATTCATAGAATTGTTTGATTATTTATATTCGTTTATCTATTAGAAGGTAGGTTGAATTGGTTAATACCCCCAAAGAATTTTATAATTAAATTCTCTAAATTCTAAATAGCACATGAAGATGTGGGCTCTCCCTGCGAAAACGATCCAGAATTTCCATTTTTTTGGTTTTAGGCTTTGAATACTCTAATGTAAGTGTGCTGTCTGGCAGGCTCACCAATAAAGAGTTTCATAACGAGAAGACGACCAAGTACTTGGGATGGAAGCTAGGTCGCTAGAGACACATTTATTTATACTCTCACCTACCTCACAAACTCAGTTTGGGTAGTATCTAAATAATGTTATCTATTATACAACTGCTTACAACTAAACTCACCTTTTCCGTCAAGTTTTATGCCTGAAATGCCCTGCACTTTTCTGAAGGCATCGTTCTCAGCGATGAGCTTACGTCGGATTTCTGATTTTATTATATCGTAGCTTGAGGTGATAAGGAAAAAAAATAAAACTGAAATGCCCAAAAAAGCCATAGTTGTTAATTCTTCAACTATGGCAAATTTTTATTATTTCGACCCCTAATATCTTTTGTTATTTCACACCAAGATATAGAGAAACATTAGCTCAAGACTTCTTTTACTTTGGCGGCGGCATCTTTAAGTACAATGGCTGAAGTCACTTTCAAGCCAGACTCTTCGATGATTTTGGCACCTTCCTCAGCGTTTGTGCCTTGAAGTCGCACGATTATTGGGATGGATATTTCACCAATATTTTTGTAGGCTTTCACAATACCACTAGCTACCCTGTCGCACCGGACAATACCGCCAAATATATTAATAAGAATTGCCTTAACATTTGGGTCTTGTAAAATGATTCTGAAGCCAGCCTCTACGGTCTGTGCATTAGCGCCCCCTCCTACATCTAGAAAGTTTGCGGGCTCTCCTCCAGATAGTTTGATGATATCCATTGTTGCCATTGCAAGTCCAGCACCGTTTACCATGCAACCTACATTTCCATCAAGTTTTACGTAGTTAAGGCCGGACTCTCCCGCCTCTACTTCTAATGGATCTTCTTCCGTCAAGTCTCTTAGTTCCGCTATATCCTTATGTCTGTAAAGCGCATTTTCGTCGATGTTTACCTTGGCATCGACAGCTAAGATTTTATTGTCAGAAGTTTTTAGAACGGGGTTGATTTCGAATTGGGAGGCATCAGTAGCTTCGTACGCTTTGTAGAGGGAGAAAATGAACTTCACCATGCCTTTAAAAGCGTCTCCTGTAAGTCCAAGTGCAAAAGCGACTTTTCTTGCCTGAAACCCTTGAAGACCAACCGCAGGGTCGATCCATTCTTTTACGATCTTTTCTGGTGTTTCTTCAGCAACAGTTTCAATGTCCATCCCTCCTTCCGTTGAAGCCATGATAACGTTCTTTCCCGTACCGCGATCAAGCAAGATGGATAGGTAGTACTCTTTTGGGTCAAAATCACCTGAATAGTATACATCTTGTGCGATGAGTACTTTATTTACTTTTTTGCCATCAGCACCAGTCTGGTGCGTCACAAGTGTCCCACCAATAATATTTTTTACTCTAGGAGCAACCTCATCTAAGCTTTTGGCTAGTACTACTCCATTTGAGCCAGTTTCATTGATTTTGCCCTTACCTCTTCCACCAGCATGAATTTGAGCTTTTATCACGTACCAATCTGTACCGGTGTCTTTATTGAGTTTTTTTGCAGCTTCAACAGCCTGATCTGGAGTGTCTGCTACAATACCTTTCTGGATTGTAACCCCGTAAGATTCTAAAATTTCTTTCGCCTGATATTCGTGAATATTCATGTGTACAGTTATTTAGTATAAGAATTCACATAGGTTCTGTAAAAGTATGTTGTTATGTCGTATTGACACTTATCACTTAACTCACGCCCCATTTTTGCGAAGCTATATTAAGAACCCCTGATTAACAAGCCATAATGGCTATACGTTTATCATCCTTATTATTGACAGATTAGACAATTGGAAAGACATATCTTTGCCGCCATGCTAAAAGCCAATAATCTCCATAAATCATACGATCATCTACAGGTTCTAAAGGGCATTGAACTCTCCGTTGATTCGGGAGAGGTAGTGAGTATTGTAGGGGCTTCAGGAGCTGGAAAAAGTACGCTCCTGTATATATTGGGGACATTGGATAGCCCAGATAGTGGTAGTTTAGAAATCAATAACCATCAAATAACGAATCTTTCTGGGAATAAACTTGCGAGATTTAGAAATACTCAAATTGGTTTTGTTTTTCAGTTTCATAATTTATTTCCAGAGTTTTCTGCAATCGAAAATGTTTGTATTCCCGCTTATATAAACGGTGATAATGATGCTAAGAATAAAGCTAGCGATCTTCTTTCTAAGCTCGACCTCTCACACCGGGCAGACCATAAGCCCTCTGAGCTCTCTGGTGGTGAGAAGCAACGCGTAGCCGTGGCACGTGCACTCATCAATAATCCAGCCATCGTATTTGCCGATGAACCTAGTGGCAATCTAGATTCTCAGAGCGCAAAGCATCTTCATAAGTTGTTTTTTGATTTACGAGATAATTTCGGGCAGACGTTTGTAGTCGTGACACATAATATGGAATTGGCTGAAATGGCAGATCGAAAATTGGAAATTGCTGACGGCAGAATTCTCTAAGATCTGAGATGAAGATTAGCTCAGGCATTCAATACATGCTATATGCAGTATTCACCTTCTCACTAATGAAGGTATTTGTGAAATCACTTTCACACATACCTGTGATGGAGATCATCCTTTTTCGGTGTATCATATCTCTAATAATTAGCTATGCGTTGCTGATTAAACAGCGTATTCCTGTCTTAGGCAATAATCGAAAATTGTTGATCGGTCGTGGGCTTGCTGGTGCTATCGCATTATCTATGAATTATTACTTAATACATCAAATACCGCTTGCAACTACTTCTACGATCACCTATCTAGCACCTGTTTTTTCTACTTTGATTGGTATATTCATGGTCAAGGAAAAGGTAAAATGGGTTCAGTGGTTTTTTTTCGCCACAAGCTTCGCAGGTGTTCTCATGGTGCAAGGGTTTGATACCCGAATTTCTTTATTCCATTTAGGAATTGGGATTACTACTTCGATCTTCATGGGTTTTGCTTACAACTTTGTGCGTAAGCTAAATACCACTGAACATCCACTGGTTATCATTTTTTACTTCCCCTTAGTCTTGCTTCCTATCTCCTCAATATGTGCTACTTTGTACTGGGTGCAACCTATAGGAATAGACTGGTTCAACCTGATTATGGTGGGCATTATTACTCAAATAGCACAATTCTATATGACCAAAGCCTATCAAAATGCTGAAATCTCAAAAGTTTCAATACTTAATTACCTAGGGCTGTTTTTTTCATTGCTTTTTGGTTATTTCCTATTTGGCGAGAGCTTCAATTTCATGACTTACTTAGGTATGGGAATGGTTGTACTTGGAGTAGGTTTGAATATACTTCTGAAAAACAGAGTCGCTTGATTTTATAATACCCATCCTCTTTATTTGCAGTTTAAAAAGAATAGAAACTCATGGGAAGAGCCTTTGAATACCGAAGAGCCGCAAAAGAAAAACGCTGGGATAAAATGAGTAAGGTATTTCCGAAATTGGCTAAAGCGATTACCGTTTCAGTTAAGGAAGGAGGAACTGACCCAGAAATGAATGCAAAACTTCGCACCGCCATCCAAAACGCTAAGGCGGAGAATATGCCCAAAGATAATATCGAAAATGCCATAAAGAGGGCGTCGGGGAAAGATGGAGCAGATATTACCGAAGTTACTTATGAAGGAAAGGGGCCACACGGGGTGCTGGTTTTTGTGGAGGCTGCCACAGACAACACCATCAGAACGGTTGCCAATATAAAGTCTTACTTTAATAAGGCTGGAGGTGGCTTTGTTCCATCTGGCTCACTTGAGTTTATGTTTAATAGAAAAGCCGTTTTTGAGTTTGATAAAACGGAAGAAATGAATTTGGAGGAGTTGGAATTGAGCCTGATAGACGGTGGGCTGGAAGAAATTAAAGAAAATGATGGTATATGCTATGCTTATGCTGATTATACTCAGTTTGGGGGGCTGAGTAGAGTTCTCGATGACTTAAATGTAGAAGTAAAAAAAGCGCTATTGAAAAGGATACCTACCTCTCCAATAGAGTTCAACGATGAACAACTAGACGAGATAGAAAAGATGCTCGATAAAATTGAGGACGATGACGATGTTCAGGCAGTCTACACAAACATCGCCTAGCTTTAACAATACTTATTAGAAATGAAAAAGAAGCCTGCATGAGCTCCTTTTTTTATGATGAGTTTTATTTTCGGAGTTATCCCTTACTTGCCATGTATTCAATTAGCTCTACAACTTTAGTTGAGTAGCCCATTTCGTTATCGTACCAGCTAACAATCTTTACGAAGGTTGGTGAAAGCATAATTCCCGCACCCGCATCGAAAATAGACGTTCTTGCATCTCCTAAAAAGTCATTGGATACGACTGCTTCATCCGTATATCCTAAAATTCCCTTAAGTGATCCTTCAGAAGCATCTTTCATGGCTTTGCAAATTTCTTCGTATGAAGTCCCTTTTTCCAAATTTACTGTTAAGTCTACGGCTGATACATCGGGAGTAGGAATTCGAAAAGACATACCCGTTAATTTTCCGTTTAGCTTTGGGATAACTTTACCTACCGCTTTAGCAGCACCTGTGGAAGAAGGAATGATGTTTTGGTAAGCCCCTCGTCCTCCTCTCCAATCTTTCATCGAAGGACCATCAACTGTTTTCTGTGTTGCAGTGGCTGCATGAACAGTAGTCATAAGACCTTCCTTGATTCCAAAGCTGTCGTTCATCACTTTGGCAATAGGTGCCAAACAATTGGTAGTACAAGAAGCATTGGACACAAATTGCATATCTGAGGTATACTTTTCTTGATTTACACCCATTACAAACATCGGTGTATCGTCTTTAGATGGAGCAGACATGACTACCTTCTTTGCTCCAGCATCCAGATGACCTTTTGCTTTTTCTTTTGTCAGAAAAAGCCCAGTAGATTCCACTACATATTCCGCTCCTATTTCATCCCATTTCAAATCCGCTGGATTTCTTTCGGCGGTAACTCTAATGGTATCTCCGTTTACAATGAGCTTACCCTCTTTCACTTCGATGGATCCATCGAACCTACCATGTGTGGAATCATATTTCAACATATAAGCCAAGTAATCAACATCTACTAGGTCATTGATTCCTACTATTTGTACATCTGGTTTGGATACAGCTACTCGGAAAACAAGCCTCCCTATTCTTCCGAATCCATTTATACCGATTTTGGTTTTTGCCATGAGTTTAACTTTAAGATTTGTTTAATAATCGTGTGTAAAAGTACATCCTCTTTTCATGAGAATCAATTCCTAGGCAAGGCCTTTAAGAGTGAAATTTTATGAAAATAGTATAGATTATAGTACGTAAGGAGGGTTGCAAACTTTATGCTTTTTTTTGTTGGTAAATAATTAGACCAAATCTGTTGTATAAAATAGCTGAGGTTCTATATTTGCACCTCAAAAAAATGGTCCCTTCGTCTAGGGGTTAGGACGCCAGGTTTTCATCCTGGAAACAGGGGTTCGATTCCCCTAGGGACTGCAAAGAAACCCTATTTATATTTTTTAAAGAGGGTTTTTTAACGATCTTACCCGACATTTTATCCAATAATTGATTTACTTTGCCTTATTTTGGACTCAAAAGGATATTTCCAAATCAATATCATTCATGCATGACATGAACTTTCAAACATCTTCAAAGAATAGGCTAATATCCTTGAATAGGCTAATATCCTTTTCAACGCTTCAATTTTTAGGAAATCTTACCCATGAATTTAATACATATAATATATCAGAAAGAGAATAATCTGACGTTCATTTTGCTCAATTAAATCTAAATATAAGAAAAAACTACTCAATCAATCTTTTGGGGATAGGCTCATCAGAGTAAATGCTTCCTATTTGTAAATTGGTGTTGCTATCAAATATCTCTAAATAAGTCCAATTAATATTGTTTTTCTTTAAATAGTTGACATATTGCCGAAGGTTTTCTACCTTTTTCATACGATTAGTGACTACATCGTTTTTGAAGTCAATGTGGTATTTATCATTTATGATTTTCATCAATTTTTCGTATGAGGACTCCCTATGTTTGAGTTGACTTGAAAATTGGATATTTTCTAACTCTAAGAGCAGTTTACCTGACTTAAGCTTTTCGAAAAGTATTCTAACTTCATCTGTCTCAAAACCCATTTTGACAAGGCTTTTCACGATATCTCCTTCCATTTCATTCTTGGGTTTATGAGGAGTCATATCTCGATAGTGAGCGATAATATTGTAAGGTACGAGGGTATTTTCAGACACTTATATAAATTTTAATGGTTGATAGCATTAAAATGCAGGACAAACTTAGCTAGCCTTTGGTTTTTTCAATAAAGAATTTTTAAAAAAAATTTATATCAAAGAAATAAACATATTGTTCCATAAAGTAAAGTGCGATCTTAGCCCAACAGGTCTATTGTTTTATGAAGGGCTATCGTCTGATTAACGAAGATTGCTACTAAGATATACCCCAAAGTAAAGCCTGTGCCTTTTTTTCCATCCCCCTTGCTATCCAGCTTGCAGCCAAATGATGAACTTGCTCGTGAAGTATTTTCCCTTTATACCGTTTTTTTAACTTTACAATCTCAGAAGCTGATAATATTTCTTCTATGTAGGACTCACTAGGAAGTTCCTCCATGTTTCCCAAGCGCCCAAGATGATTACCGGTAAGAACGCTTGAATTTCTAATGTGATAGGGTAGAGAATCTACGCCTATTCCTTTGGTCGCCGTGGGTTTCGGCACTTCAAACATGGATTCAGGTGTACATCTCGAATACCAGTTCTCTCCCATCCTAGATACTAAATCAAGTGCCACCGAATCTACCTTTAAGTTCTCATCAAGGAACTTTTCTTGGACATGAATCTTGACAACATTGGCTAAAACCAAGTTTCCAGCTCCGCCCTGATCACCTAACGCTATTATCTGATCAACTTTACACTCGAATGAAAAAGGAGCCTCTCCAACCCTTGGTGGCTTTACTACTTTGCTTGGTACTTGTGTAAACCCCGCTTTCATAAATTCGTTTATACCTTTTTCATACTCAGTACTTGCCAGAGACATTTGCTCCACCATGGGATGGTTTACTATGTTAATGACAACTTCCTGCACCTCCTTCACATTCTCATACGTGTGCTTAGTAGTATTGTCTCGTCCCCTTCTTGCAGGGGAAAAAATCATAATTGGTGGATTGGTACTAAATACATTGAAAAAACTATAAGGGCTTAGATTGACGTTTCCAGCCTTATCAATAGTACTTGCCAAACAAATAGGACGCGGAGCTACAGCACTCAAGAGCAAACCGTGCAATTGAGGCACAGATATCTCTTTGGGATCAATCGTTTTGATAGCTTCAGTCACTTGGTAAAATTTCCGTAATTACCTCTCCGAACCCAACACGAATGGCTCCCTTTTCGCAATAACCGGAAATGCGTATGGTATCATAATCCTCTAAAAAGGTTCGTGTACTTCCATCCTCTAATACAATGGGTTCTTTTCCACCCCAAGATAGTTCTAGCAGAGAACCGAAGGATGTTGTTTCTTGACCAGAAATGGTACCAGAAGCCATCATATCACCTGGGTTAACGTTGCAGCCATTGGCTGTATGATGAGCAAGTTGCTGTGCCATATTCCAGTACATGCATTTAAAATTGGATTTACAGATTATCGTTTCAATGCTACCTTTTGGCATAAGGCCTACTTCTAGGTTAATATCGAAATTTTTATTGCCCTCATATTTCAGATATGGTAGTACCTCGGGCTCTTGTTTTGGACCCTTCACTCTGAATGGCTCTAATGCTTCTAAGGTTACAACCCATGGAGAAATAGAAGAGGCAAAATTCTTTGCCAAAAAAGGACCTAAAGGTACGTATTCCCATTTTTGAATGTCTCTGGCAGACCAGTCATTAAACAAGACCATACCAAAGATATTATCTTCAGCTTCAGCTGTGGTGATGGAAGAGCCAAGCTTAGTTTTGGTATTGATAATAAAAGCCATTTCCAGTTCTATGTCAAGCCTTTTGGACTCCGCAAATATTGGTCTATCTGCGCCTATGGGCATTATCTGCCCTTTGGGTCGTCTTACAGCCTCGCCGCTTAAAATGATTGATGAGGCTCTTCCATGATATCCCACTGGAATATGCTTCCAATTTGGAAGTAACGCATTTTTTGGGTCTCTAAATAGTTTACCGACGTTTGTGGCATGCTCAATACTAGAATAAAAATCAGTATAGTCACCAATTTGAACAGGCATATGCATAGTCGCTTTAGCACTATCAACAAACAGTTCTGGCTTTCCAGCCAGTACCGAATTATCATCTTGTAACCATTCTTGAATATTCGCTCTCACTTTGGATGTTACTGGCTTGCCTAATGCGATGAAGTCATTTAGCACTTCATGCAAAAAAACAGAAGCATCAAAATCAAACGTGTGTATTTCGGCTAATGCCGCTAAATCAAGAATGGATTCACCAATTGCCACTCCGGCTCTGGGTGTAGTTCCTACAGTTGAAAAAATCCCAAAAGGTAAATTATGAATGGAAAAGTTCGAATTTTCTGAAATATCTATGACCATAAATGTAATATTATTTTTTTTCTATCCACGATTGGTAGTATTCACCATCATCGATTTTCAAACCTTGATTCGTGATCTGAAGAGGTTTAAATGTGTCAATCATGACTGCCAATTCGTGCGTTTCTTTTTGTCCAATACTTGCTTCATAAGTGCCAGGGTGGGGACCATGAGGGATACCTGCTGGATGCAATGAAAAATAACCAGGGCCAATATTGGTGCGACTCATAAAATCACCATCTACATAGTAGAGTACCTCATCCGAATCAATGTTAGAGTGGTTGTAGGGTGCTGGAATTGATTCAGGGTGGTAATCGTAAAGTCTTGGGCAAAATGAGCAGATTACAAAAGCCCTTGTCTCAAATGTTTGATGTACAGGGGGTGGTTGGTGTACCCGACCCGTTATTGGTTCAAAATTGTGAATGGAAAATCCAAATGGGAAGTTGTAGCCATCCCAGCCCACTACATCGAATGGGTGTGAAGCGTAGACCAATTCGTGTAGCATGCCTTCCTTTTTTATTTTGACGACGAACTCTCCTTTTTCGTCATAAGTCTCTAGGTTTTCAGGCATTTTATAATCACGCTCACAAAAAGGTGAATGCTCCAGCAATTGCCCAAACCAGTTTCTATATCGTTTGGGTGTATAGATTGGATGAAAAGATTCAGCGTAAAGAATCCTGTTCTCTTCCGTATCAAAGTCTATTTGATAAATCGTTCCTCTAGGAATAATGAGGTAATCACCGTACTCGAAAGGGATATTGCCGAGAAAAGTACGCAGCGTACCCATTCCTTTGTGAATGAAAAGCATTTCATCAGCATCGGCATTCTTATAAAAATACGACCTAAGAGAAAGCCTTGGCGATGCCACTCCTATATGGATGTCGCCATTGACTAAAAGCGTTTTTCTTGAATCCAGAAAATCATTTTCTGGCGCTACATCAAATCCAATCAGTTTTCGAGATGTAATATTTTTAGAGATCGCTATCTCTGGTGCTACGTCCTTTGGTTTCCTTATTTCTTTGACCATAGTAGGTCGATGTATGTGATACAGCAGAGATGACATGCCATCGAAACCAATAGTTCCAAAAAGCTGTTCGTAGTGAATTGATCCATCTTTCTTCTTAAATGTTGTGTGTCGTTTTTGGGGTATCTTTCCCAGTTTATGATAAATGGGCATAATTGTTTATTTAAAGAAATGTAGGCTTCCCATTATTAGGACGATGTTAAGTTATAAAATCTAGTCGACTTCAACGTTCTGATTGAAGAACCCAATAATCAGAATGTTGCCTGCGTATAATACTGATGAAAGTCTTCCATCCATCTGCTAGCCATATTTCTCACTTCATCTAGCGTTAAAAAAAATAAGTATTCAATACACCTATTCTATAGCTACTATTGAATCTTCAATATAAGCATTCTGATTTGGCTTGCCCTCCTCAAATTCCTTGAAGAGATTTCATTTTTAAATTATCCTATTTTTTGGGGGAGATTACAGTAGAAGGCTTGATCCTCGAGGTAGATGACGCTTATGAGGTTAAAGGTGAACCCTTGTGGTAAACACTCATTTTGTTCAAAAATAGTTTCTAAACAAAAAAGGAGCTACGATTCACTATTTCGTAACTCCTTGATTTTCATGAGCCCCCAGTCGGATTCGAACCAACGACCTACTGATTACAAGTCAGTTGCTCTGGCCAGCTGAGCTATGGAGGCAGTTTCCTGTTCCTTTATGACCCCCACCTCTTGGAAATGGGGAGTTTTGATGTCAAATAGTACGTCCTAACTGACAAATTGCACTTGAATAAAAATTGCATCAGAATCGGTTTGTAAAAGTACGTTTACTTACGAAATTTACAAATCAAAATAATAGTATATTTAAGAGAGTAAGCGAAGTTGGGACTTCAATTCGCCAAGTTCTTTCTTTGCAGCTTCAACTTTGGCTTTCATATCTGCCTTTAGCTTGTCTGCAGTAGCCGAGTTTGCAAAGAATTCCATATTGGTATTCCATGTAGAAATATCATTTTCAAGCAAAGAAATATGTTTTCTTATTGAGTTTTCTTTATGTTTAATTTTCTGATTTCCTCCAGAAGTATTGCGAAGTCTACCTATTTCCATATGATTCTTTAAGTCTCTTCTATCTTCTTCTTCTAAACTTTTGTTTGCCAATACTTTTTCAACAGCGTTTTCAAATTTTCGTGCGATTCTTTTTATCGCATTCTTTGGAACAAACCCAATAGAAGTGTAATTATCAATTAGTTCGTATGCTTGATCCAAATCAATTGTATCCGACTCGGCCAAAGACCCCAGTTGGTCGCAAATTTGAGTCTTTGAGTTTAGGTTTTCATCGTACTCCTTAAACTTCTCCTTATTTTGATCTCTGCGTCTATTGAAGAAGTGATCGCATGCTTTCTTGAATTTAGCATAAATCTCTTTACTGTCTTTTTCGGACACTGGGCCGATCTCTTTCCACTCCGCCTGAAGGTTTTTTAGTTTTTGAGCAGTCGAATTCCAATCTTCACTTTCCTTTAACTCGTTCGCTTTTGCTATAAGCTCTTGCTTCTTATGTAAGTTCAGGTCTCTTTGGGACTCGAGTGACTTAAAAAACTGGTTTTTGTTGGCAAAGAACTTTTTAAAAGCATTCCAAAATAATCTATTAACTGCCTTTGATTTTTCTTTTGAAACTCCTCCAATGGCCTCCCATCTCTTTTGTAAATCAAGAATCCTTTTAGTTTGATCGTTCCATTCTGTGATCCGTTCAGAGTTAAAATCTACAAAGACTTCTACTTCCTTGATCAACGCCTCCTTTTTCGAGAGATTTACTTCAAACTGTTTCTTTAACTCTTCAAAATATTCTTTCCTCTTGCTGTAAACAGCATCTGATGCTGCCTTAAATCGCTGCCATATGCTTTCTTGATCGTCTTTTAGAACAGGTCCTATGTGTTTATACTCTTCATGCAACTCATTCAATAGCATAATAGATGATTTTAAATCATCGGAGGCTACCAGCTGCTCGGCTTTTTCGCAGAGTTGCAACTTTAGTTTCATATTCTTCTTACGATCAAGGTCTTTCAGCTCGAAGTAGATACTTCTATTATCATAATAGCGATCCAAAAGTGCGTTATAGTTAGCCCAAAGGTTGTTATTGTGGCCAGTAGATACTGATCCTATCTTCTTCCATTCGCCCTGCAGTTCTTTTACAACATCAATACTTTGAATGGACTCTTCACCATCAACAACTTTTCTCAGTTTTTCTAATAGTTGCTCCTTTTTTTTGAGATTGCTTTCTCTCTGGTCGTTACGATCTTTAAAATGTTTATTTCGCTTGGCTTTGAGCTGACCGTGTATCGTGATAAACTCTTTATCCAATTGATCTCCATGATAATCAAAGGAGTCGGTTTCGTTTCCTTCCGATACATATCGTTGCAGTGCCTCGTTTTTAGCTAGCTCGAATAGCTCATCAAATCGTAGTTTAGCTGCCCTAAGGATATGATCCAAAAGTTTAATATTCTCTTCATTCTTTGCCTCTTTGAGCTTAGAAAGAAGTTCCTTTTTCTCTAACTTAGCAAAGTCAAATATTTCCTCTGTTACCTTTTCCTCTTTTTTTTGATCGTCCTCCTCATTTTCCGAATCCTCGCTGATGAATTTAGGTTTTTCTGAATTTAAAGTTACTTCTAATAAAGCGGAATCTGACTTTTCCGCACTTTTCGACGCAACTTCCTCGCCCTCTTCATTTGCCATTATAGTCACTACCTCTATGCCCTTAGCATTTGCCACCTCAATTGGTTTTTCTTCAACTTCTGTTGACTTTGGTGAATCTGCATCCTCATTTTCCTGTGCTTCTTGGTCTTCTGTAGAAGTTTGATGAACAACACCCTTTTCTTCGCCTGATACCGAATTAGGGGTTTGCACACCAGCTTTGGATACTCCTTCAGCTTCCGTATTTATTGTTTCTTTTTTGGTTGATTCAGATTCATTCTGAATTTCTTCGGAAGCGTCATTTTTTAACTTCTGCAACTTACCATGATTATTCACGATGCCGTCTTTTTTAGGTATGACACAAAGCTAACCAAATACCCTAATTCATTTTGGGATCTTTTGGGTAATTAGACATAAGACGATATTTGCCGCCTATTGTTTGAAGACATGCTTTCCATAGCTCTTGGTTGTCCCATTCGAAAATCATTTCTGGTAATGTTCCTTTAAAAATGATCCAGGAATTTTCCTCTATTTCTCGTTCTAGCTGCCCCTCAGACCATCCAGAGTATCCTACAAAAAACTTGATATCCTCGGAGGTTGTCAAGCCATCACTAAAACGATGAATAATTTCTTCATAATCTCCGCCCCAATAAATACCACTCGCAACCTCTTGCGAGCAAAAAGAAACATTTTTATCTCTATGTAAAAAATGAAGCGTGTCCTGCTGTACGGGTCCTCCTACAAAAATTTCAGTATCTATACTTTCCACCTCATCTACAATATCTTTCAGTTTAAGATGGGTTTTCTTGTTGAGTACTAAACCGAATGTACCATTTTCATCATGCGCGCAAATAAAAATAACGGTTCGTTTAAAGTTTGGATCAGGGAGAAAAGGCTCTGAAATAAGTAAGTCACCCTTTTCTGGTTTTTGATCTTGTTTGGAAACAAAAAAATCCATTAGTGTAACGCAGGTCTTATTTCTAAATGATCAAGAATGGCTCCTTCTTCCTTTTTCATTTCTTCGAGTCGTTTATACACGAGTGTCTCTTCAAAGTAGATCAATGCCATTTTTACAAAGACTTCCCCGTGCTTGGCTTCAGAAGCCCATAGTCGATGATAAAACTTCTTTAATTCTCCTTCCTCCAGTGCTTCATATATGAGTTTAAATCGCTCAGCACCTCGTGTTTCGACTAGTGAAGCAAGCAAAAGCCTATCCATAAAGCGTTCCTCTTTCCCATCTCTACATGTTTTTATCAGTTGCTGGATGTAAACGTCTTTGGGAATGGAGTGGTTGAGTTGAATACCTCTCAATTGCATAATTACATATACATCCCTAAAGTGCTCCAGCTCTTCAATTGAGGTCTCGATTAATTCGGGAATGATTTCAGTTCTGTTCGGATACTTAGCCACAAGACTTAGTGCCATGCCTGATGCTTTTCTTTCGCAATCCGCATGATCTTGAAGAAATGCATCTAAATCATTCATCACTGCTTCTACCCATTCCTTTTTTGTGGGAACTGATAAATCTATTCTAAGCTTCATATGTACTCATTATTTTATTATGTTGGTTCGTTTGGCTCATGGAAATCATTTAACAAGTTTTGATGGAAATTTTATTCCCTGCGCTTTATCTTGTTTGCCCTAATTTTAGACTTAATTTGGTCTGATCCCAAATCTATCACAATGAGAGAAGACATCGCTTCTTTGAGAGCGGAATATACCCAGGCATCTTTAGATGAATCCTCGATTTCAAAGAGTCCTTTTATTCAGTTTGACAAATGGCTTGAAGAGGCTAAAGATGCAAAGATTACAGAACCGAATGCAATGGTTGTCAGTACTAGCAATCGGAATGGCCAGCCATCTTCCAGAACTGTTCTTCTAAAGGATTTAACAGAAGAAGGATTTATTTTCTATACTAACTATAAGAGTAGAAAAGGACGTGATATTGCAGAAAATAATGCCATTAGTATTCTGTTTCCATGGTTTGAGATGGAGAGGCAGGTTATTGTATTTGGGAAAGCAGAGAAAGTGGATCGAGCTAACTCTCAGGCTTATTTTATTTCCCGACCAAAGGGAAGCCAAATCGGAGCACATGTTTCAAATCAAAGCGAAAGAATCGTAAATAGAATGGTACTGGAAAGTAAGGCAAACCAGCTAAATGCCGAATATAAAGACAAAGAAGTACCACTTCCTGAAAATTGGGGAGGTTATCTTGTAGTGCCATACCTTATTGAATTTTGGCAAGGTCGTCCTAGCCGCCTGCACGACCGCATTATCTATGAATGGGAAGGTGATTATTGGAATATTGGAAGACTATCGCCTTGAGTTCTTCCCTCTATTTGGATCGATATGCATGGAAGCAACCCTTGTTTCCAGATTTTGAGGTTCCCAAAGGGTTGGGTATCATTATTGTGTTACCTGCATTTCGGGAGGTAGAAATAGATGCCACATTAGAGGCATTGAATCAATGCACAGCTCCTTCGAAGGAAGTACTTATTCTCATAATATTGAATGAACCCAAAGAAGCTGATAATAAGACACGGCAGATCAATCAAGAATGTTTGAATTCAGTAAAAAATTACCCATCAAAGTATCCAACATTAATAAGCTACATCAAGCTTCCTGTCAAAAAAGCAGGAGTAGGGTTAGCTCGCAAAGTAGGGATGGACGAAGCTGTTCGTATGTTCCGAAAAATAGATCAAGATGGTGCTATTGTTTGTTATGATGCGGATTGTCGCTGCGATGAAAATTATTTAGTTGAAATTGAAAAGGCTTATAATCTGCCGGAAACCAACTCTGGCATCATATTTTACGAGCATCAACTTAACAGAGAAAATCATGAAGCCATTTTGAATTATGAATTATACCTTAGGTATTACATTAACGCTATTCGGTTTACCGGATTCCCTTTCGCCCATCAGACTTTGGGGTCATGCATTACCGTAAGGTGCTCGATCTATGAAAAAGTAGGCGGCATGAACACCCGAAAAGCGGGAGAGGACTTCTATTTTTTAAATAAAACTATTCCGCATGGTGGCTTCAAAGAAATTAATAGCACCACCGTACGCCCCTCAGACAGAATTTCGGATAGGGTACCTTTCGGTACAGGAAAAGCCATAAACGATATTCTTAATTCGAATGAAGTCTATAGCGTCTATCACCCCAATTCATTTGAAGATTTAAAACTATTTTTTGATAAAATTGATCTTTTTTGGGTGGAAGATAAGTGGGAAATACCTAAAACGCTGATCTCCTTTTTGGGAGATGAATGGGAAACTGAAATTATTTCTTTGAAGAGTCAGGTAAATTCAAAAAATCAATTCAATAAGCGATTTTTTAGTTGGTTCGATGCTTTTAAAATTCTTAAGTACATTCACCATAACAGAATTTATTTTTATAACGATGTAGAATTGGGCGAAGCCTTGGAGTGGTTAAGGGCACGCACATTTCACATTAAGGGGGATTTGTTATCGCAGTTGGTCCAACTTAGGTATCACGATCGGAATACTAAATTAGATCAAACAAGTTTTTAACACCTACTGCATGTTTTACGGTAAAGCCCTCAGCATAAGACACACCGATTTTTTGTCCCCACTCTAATGCCCTGGCTTCCAGCATCTTTATAAAACCTTGGTCGCTTATGTAGGTTTCGGGCTCTTTACTTTCAGGATGATAAAATTGAGACCTGAAAGCAGAAATAGCCGCTCTCCTTTCTTCAAAAACATCGGAAATATCAAAAATCAAATCTGGGTCTTTGCCTATGCTTTGGATTGCGAAGTATAATTTATCGGGACGGTATGCTTCTTGTACTTCACCTTTCCATTTTGTTTTTACTTGCTTCAAGCCAGCAATAAAAAAGGCAGTTTCCACCAATTGAGCCGCCCTGCCATGATCAGGGTGTCGATCATATACCGCATTGGTAATGACAATTTTTGGTTTAAACCGTCTTATCTGTTGCACCACCTTCAGTTGAGATGCTTTGTTATTTTTAAAGAAAGCATCTGGCAACTTTAGATTTTCCCGAACGGACAACCCTAGAATTTTGCTAGCATGCGTTGCTTCCTTTCTACGAATCTCCGCAGTACCCCGAGTACCCAATTCACCCTGTGTAAGGTCTACTACACCCGTGCTAAAGCCAAGCTTCGTGTGAACAAGTAATGTACCTCCAAAAGATAGCTCCACATCGTCAGGGTGCGCCGCTATTCCTAAAATATCTAAATGCATACTTGTGATTCAAAATCTTCAAATTGCAAATAAACACCACTTACGTATATATTAAATTTTACGCAGTATTCATTTTGAGTATTTGGGAACAATAAAATGCAAAAGACATCCTAATCCACTGGTCCTAGCTATAGTAATAATAAACATACTGCGATTGCTAGCGTTCAAAATACTGATCTCAGACTCATTGTAGGTAAATAAACCACTACCAATACGACATTATTCAATTGTCCATAAGGTAATTTATAGTGGAATCATACTGAATGAAAAAGGCATTAGATACACAGAGATATATTGCCGGTGCTTGCAAAATCTTCTCTATCGGTGGCAACTAATCATGTTTTTGGATTCACTGAATTAGAAGAGCGAGAAAAAACAAAGAAGGAAAACAAAAAGAATTTTGAAAGTGAATTGAGCGGTATCTCTAGGAGTTAGCTTTTTAGAAGGTTAACAGTTCATTCTCGTTTTGTCTTTATGAAGTCTTTTGTATCCATTATTCTATTTTAATTTTTCGAAAGTGAGCGAAGCAGGAAAGTAGAGAATGAAAGCGAAGAGTGGTTCATTTAACGATCATATGTGAGATTCTCTTGAACTTTATAGCAAAGCCTTATTGTATTTGGAACTTATTGTTTCATTGAATGTAATTTTGGTTGGTGGTCGTTTTCACTTGTAATTACATGTCCATTTTTACTACCATGTGTTTAGGAAACTGAACCTAAAAATGCTTCCATCCTTGTGCCTGTAGTTCTACAGATTGTTGGTTTCTGGTAATCAATGCTTTCCCTTTTGAGCTTGCTTGCATATACCCGATGGTATGAATATCGCCATGATTTTTCAACTTTTCAAAATCCTCTTGCTGAATCGTAAAAAGTAGTTCATAATCCTCACCTCCGTTTAATGCACAGGCATTGGGGTCGACCTTGAACTCAGCGGCAGTTTCGTATGCTTGTTTTTCAATGGGCAACTTATCTTCATAAATGGCAACACCTAGGCTTGATTGCTTGCACAAGTGAAAAACATCAGAAGCGAGCCCATCCGAAACGTCGATCATAGCGGTAGGTTTTACATCTAAATCATTGATTTCGTGAATGATATCCATACGTGCTTTTGGTCGTAGTTGCCTTCCAACCACATACTCATACTTGTCTAGCTGGGGTTGCATATCTGGATTAGCTAAAAATTCTTGTTTCTCTCTTCTCAAAACCTGTAGACCCACATAGGCTGCCCCTAAATCACCTGTTACACAGAGAATATCATTTTCTCTGGCTCCATTACGATAAGTAATCTCTCCTTTTTCAGCTGTACCTAATACGGTAACGGAGATAACTAATCCAGAATTTGACGAAGTAGTGTCTCCTCCCACCAAATCTACCTTGTATTCCTTACAGGCAACTTGAATTCCTTCATAAATGGCTTCCACTGCTTCCACAGAAAACCGATTACTGAGACCTAGACTAACCGTTACTTGTTGAGGAACTCCATTCATTGCTGCCACATCGGATATATTGACCGCAATTACTTTATAACCAAGATGTTGGAGGGGAACATACGCTAAATCAAAATGAACTCCTTCTAGCAACATATCGGTGCTTGTGATCAGGTACTTTTCACCAATATCCAAAACCGCCGCATCGTCTCCAATTCCCTTAATCGTATTTTTATTTTGAGGTGTGTTCTTTATAGCCAATCGCTCAATTAGTCCAAACTCGCCTAAATCAGCTATCTCTGTTCGCTTTTCTTCCATTACTTAATTTCTTGACCTAATTCTACCAAAACATCATTAACAGACTTGAGATGTACAAAATAAACCAGCTTATTGTCCGATCCTTTTTTGGGTTCTTTTTTGATAAAAAAAAGCTTTCTTTTTGAACCTCTCCATCTCCACGAAGATATTATCTACCTCAAAAGCTATATGATGCACACCTTCTCCTTTCTTATCTATGAATTTCGCAATGGCACTATCGCTTTCAAATTCCATGAGTTCGATTTTTGTCTCCCCCAATTTAAAAAAAGAGGCGTTTAAAGACTCTGAGTCGATTTTTTTACTTTATAAAAGGGGTATTAAAGAGCTTCTCAAAAAGGGCATTTGCTACTTCCATATCCTTTACCGCTATGCTGATATGTTCTACATTCTTTCACATTTGAACCATCCGTTGTTAAGTTTGCAAAAATGCAGGAACTTTCAGCCGATCAGAAATGTTTATCTTTTTAATTGTATTATTGTTTTGAAGAAAGTAATATAGACGCAATGATAAACGTAACCGATAAAGCAAAAGATGAAATCGCTACACTTCTGAACAAAGAGGGGAAAACACTTCACCATAATATTCGCGTTTCCGTAAAAGGGGGCGGATGCTCTGGGTTGATGTATGATCTATCTTTTGATTCTGAGGTTCAAAAATCAGATGAAGTCTTCGAAGATAAAGGTGTTAAAATTCTCGTAGATAAAAAGAGCTTGCTTTACTTACTAGGCACAACACTGGATTTTTCCAGCGGTCTCAATGGAAAAGGCTTTCAGTTTGTAAACCCAAACGCTTCCAGAACGTGTGGATGCGGAGAGAGTTTTTCCGTTTAGTAGGCTCGAACTTCTATTCCTTTCATAAAATTAACGAAGGCTTTATTTACAATACGATTTCCTCCAACTGTTGGATAATCCCCTGTAAAATACCAATCACCTAAATGTTTTGGACATGCCTTATGTAGGTTGTCTACTGATTGATAGACAACTTCTACCTCCGCATTTATATCTTTTGATGAGACAATCTCTGAAATTTTATTGGAGATTTCTTCATCAGAAAACTGACCATAGAGTTCCTTTACATGATTTTGAGGTTGCAAGTTAGCTTGAGAAGCCAAAGCTTTATCAAAAACATCATCAAGTAAATATTCCATGTTTTTATCCTTAAGTAGGCCTAGCATAGCTCTAAATGCTACAAATTCCTTCATTTTACTCATGTCAATCCCATAGCAATCTGGAAATCTTATCTGTGGCGCAGAAGATACAATAACGATTTTCTTAGGTTGCAGACGATCCAAAAGCGTAAGAATACTTTTTTCTAGGGTAGTTCCCCTTACAATGCTATCATCAATAATGACGAGCGTGTCCTTACCTTTCCTTATTACCTCGTAGGTTGTATCATACACATTCGAAACCAGTTCATCCCTATTATCATCGTCGGTAATGAAAGTTCTAAGTTTAGCGTCTTTCAGCACCAACTTTTCTACCCGTGGCTGAAAGCTCAACATCTGTTCAATCGAATCAGCAGTGGGTTTACCATCTAGGATTACTTCCTTTCTTTTCTCAATCAGGTAACTTTCTATACCTCTCATTAAACCCAAAAAGGAGATTTCGGCAGTATTAGGGATATAAGAGAAAACCGTATTCTTCAGGTCGAAATTGATGGCTTTCAATACTTGAGGAACTAATAATTCTCCAAGTTTCCTACGTTCGTTATAGATGTCGGGATCTGTTCCTTGAGAGAAATAAATCCGTTCAAAACTGCAAGACTTTCGAGGTAATTTGTTTATAAACTGTTTTTCTGAAAAGTTTCCATCCTTATCGATAATCAAGGCATTTCCTGGGGTAATTTCTTTTATATCTTGATAATCGCATCCAAAGGCTATTTTGATAGCTGGTTTTTCGGAGACTACGACAATTACTTCTTCATCCACATAGTAGTATGCTGGACGAATGCCAGCAGGATCTCGCGCTACGAAAGATGCCCCATTTCCTAAAAGTCCAGCCATCGTATAACCACCATCGAAATCTCGACATGAGCGCTGAAGTACCAATTGTAAGTCTATTTCTTCTTCTATTTTATAGGTGATTTCCTCGTTGGTCATTTGGTTGCGATACTTATCGAAAATACGCTGGTTTTCTTCATCCAAAAAGTGACCAATTTTTTCCATCACCGTGACCGTATCCACTTTTTCTTTCGGAAACTGACCAAGTTCTACCAACTTATTGAAAAGCTGATCCACATTGGTCATATTGAAATTGCCAGCCATTACCAAGTTTCGACTCCTCCAGTTATTTTGCTTTAGAAAGGGATGGCAGTTTTCAATTCTGTTCTTGCCGTGCGTTCCATAACGTAAGTGTCCCAACCATACTTCGCCAGTAAAAGCATAATTTTTTTTTAGCCATTCAGCATTGCCGGTATCACCATCATTATCCTTCTTGGCTTTCTCATATTTACGACTGATTTTACCAAATATCGATTCAATAGGATTAGCATCGATCGTTCGGTATCGGCTTATGTATCGGTATCCTGGAGGAAGATCGATTTTAATGTTGGCAACGCCTACACCATCTTGACCGCGATTACTCTGCTTTTTCATGAGTAGATACATCTTCTTAGCAGCATAAGCCATCCCATACTTATCGATATAAAATTGAAGTGGCTTTCGAAGTCTTAGGTGGGCAATTCCACACTCATGTTTAATTGGATCACTCATAGGTATTTATTCATTACCGAATAATTAAGCTCGGCTTAAAAAACAACAATATCATGGTAACGCAGAAAAGAGTTGCGACGATCATTCCGATAACGGAGAATTCTATTCTATTTGCTCTCATTTTTACTTTTTCAGAATGTAAAAAATAATAATATGGGATTCTTAGGTAATAAAAAAGAGCCACGACAGTTGCAAAAACAGTAACCAGCAGATATGAAAGTACCATGCTCGAAGCATTTTCTAGGTATGTACTCCATAAGAAAGTAAAGAGCGTAAATTTGGCTGTAAAACCTGCTAATGGTGGAATTCCCACCATAGAAATTAGCAACCCAGTAAAGGCAACCATTATTAGTGGATGCGTTTGGGTTTCAGCATAATCTTTGGTCTTGAGAACTGACTTAGCTTCGAATAAACTGATCAGGTAAAAAATTCCAACGTTCATAATTGAATAAATGATGGCATAAAAAAGAAATAAGCTTTTAGGTAATTCTCCAGCGAACAAAAACCCCAATAAAAATCCAGAATGAGCAATAGAACCAAAAGCAATCATCCTTCGGGTGTTAGATTGCCGCAACGCTCCAAATGTGCCTACCACGACCGTGACAATTCCTGCTAGTATAATGATGGAGAGTAGTGGATGAGAAATAGGTAGCGCCAGAAAGCTTAACATATTCGATAATAAAACCATTCCTGCCAGTTTCGGTAAAATGGAAAACAAAACAACAGCATCTACTGGAGCTGATTGATAAATGGCGGGTGTCCAAATATGTAAAGGGAAGACAGATATCTTAAAGAATACACCAAAGAACATCAGCGCAAGCCCGACCTGAAGGAATGGAGCGGACAAATCAGTCATTTTTAAATCAGATATGAATATTGTTTCTGCATAACCATACACCATACCTGCACCCATCAAAAAGATGGCGGAACTTACTGCACCGAAAAGTAGGTACTTAATCGCCGACTCATTCCCTTTAGTACTAAACGAAAAAACAGTCAAAGTATAAGCAACATAAGAAACCAACTCCATAGACAGGTAGGTAACCAACAGGCTATTGGCCTTAATCATAAATAAACTACCCACAAGAAGTGCTAAAACCAAAAAGTAAAATTCAGCAGTATGTTTTTTTCTATCAAACAACAGCATAAACCCTGCGGAAACAATTAAAAGCGGCGTAAATAATCGGTTTAAATCATTCAAAATTAAACTCTTATGAAAAATCAACCCTTTACTTTCAAAAAAAAATGAGGACCAAAGAGCCACACAAATGATCAACCCAAAACACGCCTTGGAGGCTAAAGAATTCTTGGTTAACAAACCTATAATCAACAACGCGAGTGCGCCCAATAAAAGTACCGTCTCTGTCGATATTTTCGAAAGGTCATTAAGTGTTTGCTCCAGTTGTTCTTTTAGGTTCATTTCCTAAAATCACTGATATGAGTCATAAAAA
The DNA here is from genome assembly GCA_964289745.1 of uncultured Ekhidna sp. Classification (GTDB taxonomy): domain Bacteria; phylum Bacteroidota; class Bacteroidia; order Cytophagales; family Cyclobacteriaceae; genus Ekhidna. The sequence continues at coordinate 1,789,112 of CAXYMM010000001.1, read as the reverse complement.
ACTGAAAGGAAGAATCGGAGTAGTCAAGAAGAAATTTGGGAAAAATACCCAAAAGCAACACCAAGACTGCTAGGGGTATGAGCATTAGCTTCTCTCTTATCGTAAGATCAATCATGCGAGACTCCCAAGAGGATTCCCGAACAAAATACTTTCCAAAGAAAACCCTCTGGATAGTCCAAAGGAAATACGCCGCCGAAATAATGATGCCTACAATGGCAAGAAAACCAAACCAGATGCTAAACTCTTTTGATGAGAAAGCACCCATCAGCACCATCAACTCACCAACAAACCCGGACATACCAGGTAGCCCCAGACCAGCAAAAAAGAATATCGCCACAAAAAAACAATATGCAGGCATTTTATAGGCGAGTCCACTGTAATTTTCCATAAGCCGATTGTGTGTTCGATCATAAATAACGCCTACCAAAACAAATAACGCAGGTGAAATCAATCCGTGGGATACCATATGAAAAAGAGCTCCTGAAAAACCCGTTGCAGTTAGTGAACTTAACCCCACTAATACAAAGCCCATATGCGATACAGAAGAATAAGCTACCATCTTTTTTAAGTCGCTCTGAGCCAATGCATTTAACCCTCCGTACAAAATCGAGAGAACGCCCAAAAAAGCAACCCAACTGGCATAATTAATCGCCATATCTGGGAAAATACCATAAAGAATGCGAAAAAGCCCATATGCACCCACCTTTAATAATAGCCCTGCTAAAACGACGGAAATAGGAGTTGGAGCCTCTACGTGAGCATCGGGAAGCCAAGTATGAAAGGGAACTAAAGGTAGTTTTATCCCAAATCCGATAAGTAAAAAAACAAAAGCCAATCCTCGTGCCAAGTATCCCATGATCTTATTTCCTTCTGCAGGGTTTAAAATGGAACCAGCCTCGTAGAGTCCATCTAGCATGGCAACTAGACTAAAAGTGTTGACGCCTTCCTCTTCTATACTCAGAAATAATCCTATCATCACAATCAGAATAAATAGCGACCCAAATAGCGTATAAAGGAAAAACTTAATAGATGCATATGATCTTCTTTCGCCCCCCCATATTCCAATCAGAAAGAACATCGGAAGCAACATAAACTCAAAGAAGAGATAGAAAAGGAAAAAATCAAGTGCCACAAAACAGCCTATTATGCTTGCGCTTAACACTAGGTATAAAATGAAGTAGCCTTTTGCTTTTTCGTGTATATTCCAAGAAGAAATAACCCCGATGAGCAACACCAACGATGAGAGCGCAACGAGTGGCAGGCTAATTCCGTCTACCCCCAAATAATATTGAATTCTAAATGCACCAATCGAACTCATTGAAAAGTTGATCCACTCTTTTTTTTCCACAAACTGAAATGCACTAGACCAAGTATCAGGTGACTGGCTTTTATCGAAATGATAAAGCAACAAACAAGAAATGGCCAGCTGAACAGCAGCGGTTGCTAAGCTCAAACTCTTAAAAACTCTTTTTCTCTCCGCTGGGATAAATAGCATTATAAATGCTATTAAGAGTGGAAAAAAAAGTATATAAGAGAGAAGGTTTTGCATTGGGACGCTAAAAAACGATGATATTGACTAAAAACAAAATTAGAAGAACGAGCAGCCAAAAGATTTGTATTTGACCCTTTTTTGAGCTGATTCCAGCTAGTCTTTTTCCAATAAAGGAAGATAGAGAAGCAATAAGATTTACTGATCCATCAATAAGAAAACGATCAAATAACGAGAGTACTTTCGACCCTACCACGAGGGTATAAGAGCCCAGGTGTAAAGACCTGTCTATTACTTTCGTGTCGATTTTACTTAATCCATACGCCACTTTTTGAACAAAAATTCCGAATTTATTATAAAACAGACCGAGGAAAAACCCATCTGTGACAAATAGCTGTATGCCAGATTTGGCATTTGGTACTTCTGCGTAAGCCCTTGCGCATTTTGCACCTGGCTTAAAAAATAAAACAGATAGTAGCAATCCTACTATTGCCATCAGAATTGACAAAAAAGGAATAAGGCTATCTGCTAAATTCGATGCTTCAAAACCTAAATATGATATCAACCAACTGGAATGACCCAGCGGATTAAAATTAAAAAAAACAAAAATTGAAAAAGTGGCTAATGTAAAAAGAGGAACGTTCATCTTATCGTGCCTTACCGTGTGTGACGTTTTTTCTTCGAACCTACTCTGCCCAAAAAAGACGAGCAATATTATCCTGCCCACATAAAAAGAAGTAAGGAAAACAGTAAAAATAACCGCGCTTGCAACTAAATAAGCCCACGTTCCATTCTCGATTGCAAAATTCCAAATACCTAATAAAATACCCTCTTTAGACAAGAAACCTGAAAATAAAGGCAACCCAGCCAGTGCCATTCCAAAAACCAAAAATGAATAGAAGATTTTAGGGATTTTATCTTTCAACCCCCCCATGCATCTCATGTCCTGCACGTCATTCACTTTAAAGTTGTGCATAAAATCGATAATTAATGCAGAACTTAAAAAAAGGCCAGCCTTAAAAAATGCATGTGTAATTAAATGAAATATGGAAGCATCTGGCGATCCTACCCCCACTCCCAGCATCATGTAGCCCAGCTGCGAAATTGTGGAAAATGCCAATACTTGTTTGATATCATGCTGCAAAATCGCACAAATGGCAGCATAGAAGGCAGTAATGCCTCCTACAATAGTCAGAAAATTTAGCACCTCAGAGGGAAAATGAGGCGAAACGCGTATCAGTAAGTATACTCCTGCTACTACCATGGTGGCAGCATGAATTAATGCAGAAACTGGCGTAGGACCAACCATCGCTTTGAGCAACCATGCAGAAAAGGGAAATTGCGCCGACTTTCCAAAAGCCCCGATTACAATAAGAGTAGAAGCTAAAAAAGGCCAATTTGATACCTCACCCGAAAACAATAAAACCTCATCTTTTCCAAAAAGTAATAGGATGCCAGCCAAAAGGCAGGCGTCTGCGACACGATTAACCATAAAGGCTGTTCTTGCCGAGGAAGGGACTCTTTCCCTCTGATACCAAAACCCAATAAGAAGGTAAGAGGCTACCCCTACCAGCTCCCAAAATAGAAAGAATAGCAAAAGGTGGTTGGACAACAAAAGTCCGATCATCGAAAAAATAAAGAATCCAAGAAAGGCGAAATACCTGCTTTTGCCAGCTTCTTGCTCCATGTACTTGGTGGAGAAAAGGGTTACGAGAAGCGAGATAAATGCCACTAAGGCAATAAGGAGGAGCGAGATGCGGTCGAGTAAAATCGAAAATTCAATCGCTTTTATCCAGTACCAATTAATAACGAGTGGCTCGTCTAATTCGAACAGAAGGAAAATAGTACATAGAAACGAAGTCCCTACTCCCAACAAAAGCATTAGACCTCCCTTTTTAAATACGTATTCTGCAACACCACTAACAAGAGGTATGAATAACATGAATATGATAAGAAAAACGCTATTCATTCCTCACCTCTTGTAATTCGTCTAAGTTAGATACTTTCTGATGCCTATAAATATTGAGGAGGATAGCCAAAGCAATAGCGACTTCACATACAGTAAGCACCACAGAAAAGATAGCGAAAACCTGCCCATCCAGACGAACATCATACTGTGAAAAGAATGCCAAAAGTAGATTGCCTGCGTTTAGCAGCAACTCTACTCCTATCAATATAAAAATAAGATTTCGCTTTGAAAGGACGACATAGATGCCCACACTCATCAAAAGTGCGACTAAATAAAGAAAATAACGAGTTGTCCACTCACTCATCGGAAGACATTTTAGCTAAAAAGGATGACCCTACTAATGCAACCAAAAGTATGAAGGCAATAAGCTCAAAAGCGACGATGTGTTCTGTAAAAAAGGAAAGCCCTATTTTTTCTACCTGTCTTTGCGGAGTTGCAACTGGCAATGGAGGGAAAGTTGTCGTTTCTATCAAATAGATGGCACCTGAAAAGAACCAAATGGCCACAATAGCTGCCAAAATTTTATTGCCCGATTCTGAAGTAATCTTCTCTCCCCTAAGTCTATTTGTAAGCATAATTCCAAACGACAGGAAAATGACAACACCCCCTGCGTAAATCATGATTTGAACAACAGCCAATAGCTCTGCATTCATCAGCACATATACCCCCGCAATTCCAATCAAGGTTAATGCCAGTGCATATATTACATGGGCTACGTTTTTGGACAAAACGATAGTCGCCAGCCCCACTAAAACAATTGTCCCAATAAAAACGAACAGCAATTGCATCATTTCTTTTTAGGGATTTTGACCTTAATGATAGGTTTTGTTGGCTTTTCATCTGTCGCAGAGACTTTAGTCTTAAGGGGCGGCACCTTAGGCTTAAAAACAGGTTTTAGCGATTCCATCTTATTTGATTTATTTTCAAAAGATTTTGCAGGTGTTGCCTCCTCTTTCCTGAAATTCTCGAGTTCGAGCTTCTTCTCCTCAATTTCCTTTTCACTCATTTTACTAAAGGAAAAATTATGATCCAAGATATCAGTCGTACTAAAGTCATATTCTTTCGTCATCGTGAGGCATTCTGTAGGGCATACAACAGTACACAATCCACAAAAGCAACATTTTGACATATCGATATCAAATTTTGCTGGGTAAATGCGGAGCGGAGTTCCGTCTGAAGTTTTTCCATAAGCTTCCGTAGCTCGCACGGGTTCAATGTCAATACAATCTACAGGGCAAATTTTCGCACACTTGTCGCAGACGATACAATCATCTATCTCATTATGCAGAAGGTATCGACCATTGTCTGGGACGGGGATTGACTCTTTCGGGTATTGAACGGTAAAAATACCCGCTGCCTTTTTATAATAGTTATCGTCATCGAGGTACTCAATGGGTCGTTTCTTCCTCGCATCCAAAAAGTAAGAAATGGAGAGCGACATGCCTTTGGCAATGCTTAGTATGCTTTGAGATATGTTTGATAAATAACCCATTAGTTGATTAACCACCATTTCCAAATGGCACATAAAAACAACATCAATATCGCAATCGGGGTTAAATATTTCCACGATAGACTCATTAGCTGATCTACTCTCAACCTTGGCAAGGTCCACCGCACCCACATTTGGATAAAAATTAATACCATTGCTTTTCCTAGTAGCCACCCGGTGCCCCACAGCATTCCAGAGGTTAGCTCGTAAAACTTCAAGCCACCGATGTTTGGAAGTGGCGAATTCCACCCACCAAAAAACAAAGTAGAGCCGAGCAAAGAAATAAGCAGCATCATGCCATACTCCGAAAGCATAAAAATACCCCATCTAAATCCTGAATATTCGGTGTGGTACCCTCCTATCAATTCTGATTCAGATTCGGGAAGGTCGAAAGGTGTTCGGTTGGCTTCTGCGAGACCGGATATAAAAAAAATCACAAAAGAAATAACCAAAAGGGGGTGTTTTATAATGTTCCAAGATAGTATTCCATTGCCACTTTGTGAAAAACTTATTTCTTGTAAATTAAGCGTTCCGGTTACGATCACTACGCTCAGGATGCTGAGCCCCAAGGGTATTTCATAAGAAACAAGTTGAGCTACCGATCGCATTGCCCCAAAAAGGCTGTACTTATTATTAGATGCCCATCCTGCCATTAAAATTCCAAGCACATCCAACGAGACAATCGCCAAAAGAAAGAAAAGCCCACTTTCCAGCATTGAGCCAGGCACCTGCGAATTTATTGGTAAAACTGCGTATCCGGCAAAGACCGCGACAAAAACAATAATTGGGGCAATCATAAAGGGAGTCTTATCGATTGCCCAGGCTTTTACATCTTCTTTTTGGAGCATTTTGAGCAAATCGGCTACTGTCTGTAAGATGCCTTTAGGCCCTACTTCCATAGGGCCAAGCCTACTCTGGATAAAAGCAGCGGTTTTTCGTTCTGCATATACGGCGACTACCACGAAGAGCAAAAGAAAAATGAGGTAAAAAAAGAATGAAACCACACCACGAAATTAACTCCGTTTAGTATTTCTTAAAATAAAAATCCCGACACGAATGCCGGGATGCAAGTAAAGAGTGATAAATAAATTTAAAGGTTTCATCAAATCTAATTAATTCGTGAAAGCTACCAAAAGATCGCTCTGTGTAATGATGTGTACTTTGTTGGATTCGTCTCTTACCAAAAGTGCCTTTTGCGCTCTTCCCAGCATGGAAGACATTACGTCTACTGTTTCATGAGGGGAAACAAACTGAAAACCACCGTCCATCACTCCTGCCACCGTTTTTTCTTTTAATTCTGGGTTATCTATCAAGCTTGCCAAAATTTTACTATCCGAGATGCTGCCCACAAACTCCTCCCCGTTTTTAACGGGGGCTTGGTCGACCCCTTTTGCATTCATATACTTAATGGCCTCGCCAATTTTAAGGTCATGTTCAATTGCCAGCAATGGAGATGACCCATTTCTGCTCTCGATGATATCGAGGGCCGTAGCAAAAGAGGACTCCTCCAGAAAGCCGTGATCCTTCATCCAATCATCATTGTAGACTTTGCCTAAATACCTCGTGCCATGATCAGGCAAAATGATCACCATTACATCTTCTTCTTTCAGGTTTTCACGGGCATATTCCAACGCACCAAAAACGGCCGCACCACATGACCAACCTATAAACAACCCTTCTTCCCGTGCAAGTACCCTAGTCATGATCGCAGCATCTTTATCGGTCACTTTTACAATTTGATCAATCGTATCAAAATCGACATTGGCAGGCAAGATATCTTCACCGATGCCTTCTGTCATATAGGGGTAGATTTCTTTCGCATCGAATACGCCTGTCTCTTTATACTTCTTAAAAACGGAGCCATAAGAGTCAACTCCAATGGTAATCAGATCCGGGTTCTGTTCTTTCAGGTATTTTGAGGTGCCGCTAATGGTGCCTCCTGTGCCCATCCCTGCTACATAGTGGGTCACTTTCCTGTCTGTATCTCGCCAAATTTCAGGCCCTGTGGTGTCATAATGGGCTTTGGTATTGGATCTATTGTCATATTGATTGGGATAGAATGAATTGGGAATGTCTGCATTCATTTTTTTTGCCACCGAATAGTAAGATCGAGGGTCTTCGGGTGGCACATGGGTAGGACAAACAATTACTTCTGCACCCACCGCCCTCAAAATATCTATTTTTTCTTTGCTCTGCTTGTCGGATAGGGTAAAAATACATTTATACCCCTTGGCAATGGCTACCAACGCCAAACCCATTCCCGTATTTCCAGAGGTGCCTTCAATAATAGTACCGCCCGGTTTTAATATGCCCTGATCCTCCGCATCTTCAATCATTTTGAGCGCGATACGATCTTTTACAGAGTTGCCCGGATTGAAATACTCCACTTTCACAAGCACGGTCCCTTTAATTCCTTCCGTCACTTTATTTAGTTTAACAAGCGGGGTATTTCCGATACCGTCCGTAATATTATTAAGGTACTTCATTCACTTTTAATTAGGAATATAACTCGGCTCAAAGCTAGCGAAAAAGGAAGCCCTAAACACACTATTTTTTTAAATGACCTCAGATCACTTTAGTTGGATTAAGGGACTGAAATAAGCCACATACCGCTTGCTTTTAGTGTTTTTTAAGCCCGATCATCAAAAAAAACCATATTTTTTTTGAATTTATTTGCAAATACGATCCAATACCTTTATTCTTGTGTTTTAATATCTTAATCAATTAAATAAATACCAAAATGGAAAATTTAAACTTAACAAAAAGCGAAACGAAAAATTTTGAATTGATGAATAATCAAATCAAATCAAATCAAATCAAATCAAATCAAATCAAATCAAATCAAATCAAATCAAATCAAATCAAATCAAATCAAATCAAATCAAATCAAATCAAATCAAATCAAATCAAATCAAATCAAATCAAATCAAATCAAATCAAATCAAATCAAATCAAATCAAATCAAATCAAAAACCTTTCTACTTGCCGCCCTGTGCGTAGCCACCGTCTTATGGAGTTGCAAGAAAGATGATAAGGTCGACCCGGTCGACACCCAAGTAGTTGCCGACTTTACCTTTACCCAAGGCACAGCAGGGGCGGTAACCTTTAAAAACACCTCAAAAAACGCTACCAGCTACGCTTGGGACTTTGGCGATGGAAGCAAATCCACAGAAGAAAACCCCACGCATACCTACACGAAAGACAGTACCTATACGGTAAAACTTACCGCTACAAATGCAGGCGGCTCGGCGGATAAAACCGCAACGGTAACCGTTGAGGATGCCATTTCCATCGCCATAGGGGATTTGTCTCAATTAGTTATATTGGAAAACAGCCCCAAAGGCACCCTGATCGGGGAGATTGTGGCGACCGTAGCCAATGCGGAAGAAACGCCCGTTTATTCGATTACGAGCCAAAGCCCGGCAGGTGCCATTGCTCTGGACGGAAATAAAATGGTGATAGCCGATGCAAGTGCCTTTGTTTATGATACGAATAAAGAACTTACCGGTGAAATACAGGCAACAGTAGGCGGAGTAACGACCACAGCCACGTTTACGGTTTTAGTAGATAAATTAATTGAGATCCCGGGTGATAGCTTTAAAGCCGGATTACTCGATACGAAAGACCTTGACGTCAATGGAGATACGATAAGCATTGATGCCAATGGCGATGGGGAAATTTCACTTTTGGAAGCCCAAGCATATACAGGTGAAATTGATATTCTCATTGTTAAAGACTTTACCGGAATTGAATATTTTACTAACATTGCTGGACTTATTCTTTCTTTCAATAAAATAATAGCCATCGATGTTTCTCAAAACACTGCGCTTACTAAACTTGATTTAAGTACCAATCAATTAACAATCATCGATGTTTCTCAAAATACCGCACTTACCAAGCTTAGTTTATTTGACAACCAATTAACAGCACTGGATGTGTCCAAGAACACCGCACTTATTGAGCTTGGTTTAAACAACAACCAATTAACAGCCATCGATGTTTCCAACAACACCGCACTTACTAATCTTAGTTTAGATAACAATCAATTAACAGCCATCGATGTTTCTCAAAACACCGCACTTACTGAGCTTAATTTAAGTAACAATCAATTAACAGCTATCGATGTTTCTAAAAACACGGCACTTACTGTGCTTAATTTACAAAACAATGCCTTGACAAAAGTTAATTTGGCGAATGGGAATAACGATAAGCTGACTGAATTAAATTTAAGTAATAACTCTAATTCAGTCTGTGTGCAAGTGGATCAGTTACCTGTTCCAGCAGCGTCGCAGGCCTTTAATTATGATCCCCAAAAAGTAAAATTTCAAACAGAAGCGTGTAAGTAAAAAAGCGCATCACCGCCCAGGCTCGTAGAATGGGGTTTGGGCGTTGTTTTTCCCTAAAACGGCTAGGCAATCCCATTTGGAGCGCATAAAAAAAGGGTGGCGGTGACACAACCTAGAGGTTAAGCCAATAACTTAGCTTTACTACCAGCGATCTGTTTCGGGTATTCAGTGCAGGGGTTAGGTAATTGTCTGTATAAACGATAAACAGGTCTGATACCGGCTTAAACCGCCACTGAAACCTGGAATTATGGCCTAGATTATTCCCTTGCGTGTTGTATTGGATAAAAGTGGTCCAAAAAACATTATTCGTTAGGGTCAAATCAAATCGAGGCCCCACTAAAACGAGATCGGCATCGTTGTAAGGGGCTGGAAGCGTAATTCTGTTAAACTCGGCATTTATGCCAATTTGGACAATGGGCTGAAAACGCATCAAAAGGTTGGTTGTTAAATTTGTTCTTTGCCCATTATAAAATCCCCCTCGTGCGAACCCCACCCCATAAGTAAAAGATTTTCGATTGTCAGATTGGTAGTTTATACGGGTGGTCGTCCAGTTCTCAATCGTTCCGGCGGGCAGTTCCACTCCACCTGAACCCGAGGGGTCGAAGAAATCGAGAAGTTGTACTGTTCGATTCTCAATTTCAATTCGAAAAGAAGAGGTATTTAAAAATTGTACTCCATAGCTGGCAGAGATTGTATTGTCTAAGTGGTTCCAGTCCGTATCGTACAATATCCAACCGCCAAACCCAGGCCCGTGACGTTGAATTACCCCCTCAGTAAAGAAATTAAAGTTAGCCCGTGCGCCCATGATGTATAAGTCCGTTCTCGGAATAAAACCCACCTCTGCATTGTAGCCTTCGCCCACATTTCGAAAAAAGGCCCTTATGTTTTTTTGGGTGGTTTGGTAACGTAAAAAGGCCCCATAAGTTTGTGCGTCTTTTTTTTTATCCGGATCGGTGGATCGATGGTAATAGAAGTTGCCTTCCCACTTATTATCTACCGTAGCTAAGTTATAATCTAAGCCATATACGTAGTTGTATTCACTCAAGGTTAAGAGCGTGTCTTGCGGGTCGATGGGTTTATTATTGGCAACGAGGATATTTGCATCCGAGATAGCGAAGGTGTCTAATGCGGCCTTTCCCAAATTGGTACGACCCACGAAAACCGCACTTACTCTGGATCTTTTGAACAACTGGCGCTCAAGTACGGCTACTGAGTAATTCTGACCCGGGCTAATTTCTTCTAGGGTACGATCTTCTCTTGTCACCATGTTTAGAAGACCCAGTCTCCATTTAGTGCCTATTTTTCCGCTTAATCTCGCTCCTCCAATGATCGGGACAGTACGTTGCGTGCTTCCAGATCCTTGAATACCTATTCTTCTGGAGAAAAAAGGCCGAGTTGAAGGGAATCCATTCTGTGCAAAGAGGTCCTGATTCTCTAGAAAAAATTGCCTTCTTTCAGGAAATGAGATTTCGAATCTTTGTAAATTCGTAACCTGCTGATCCACCTCCACTTGAGAGAAATCAGGATTGAAAGTAATGTCCAAGTTTAGGGAATTCGATAATCCAATTTTTGCGTCGAATCCGAAGTCTGCCTTCTTCTTTGAAATTTCATCCTCAAAATCACGTGCAGTGCTTAAAGTCGCATACGGAATAAGGGTAAAATTTTTTCCTGCCTTGGGAGGCGGATCACTCCAGACAAGTTTCCCCGTGTAAGTAAGGTCGCTGCCTCTGAACTGCTGTGGTACTCGAATCCAGTTCGTTCGTTCATTGCCTTTTTGATTGTTTCGAATAAATTGAATGTTCCAATCCGAAGCGTTGTTATAGCGGATACTTTTGAAAGGTATGGCCATTTCTGCAGTCCATCCATTTTCAAATTTACTTGTGGCACTGTACCACTTATTGTCCCAGTCATCCTGCACGTCACCTCCCAAAATAACCAGCCCCTCCCTTTGCACATTATCGGGAGTTACTTGGAAAGTAAAGCCATTCGATTTATCGTTGTAGGGGTCAACGTAAAAACTTATATTGTCATTGGTGATCCAGCTAAAATCTCGTCTCAAGGTGTTGTTTATGGGCTTCCCTTTCAGATAATCGTAACAAATGATTCCGACATAAAGGAAATGATCATCATACGAAAGCATGAATTGCGTGCTGTCCTTTGCAAGAACGTTATCATTTGGATAAGACTGAAAAAAACCACCGCCTCGCGGCGCATTTGTCCAAAAATCTTCGTCAAGGACTCCATCCACAGAGAAGGGATCGTCTGCTTTCGCTAAATGATAATTCGCTATTCCTTGGGTATTTTGCGAAAAGGAGAAAAACGAATAAAAAAATAAAGGGGCAACTAGCGTGTTAAAATTAATTGTCTTCAATAGAAATAAGATGTGAATCTGCTATAGCTCGAAGCATTTCATGGTTTGAGTTAATGGTCGGATCCTTGTAGATGTATACGGAAAGTTCGGCAATAACTCCTGGCTTGTAGCCAAGGTTCATCGCAATTTTTTCACAAAATTTAATTTCCTTATAATGTATTTTCCCGTCAGCCTTCATCATTCGTATAATGTTAAATAGGTAAATAAATTTATCATCATGAGGGATATTTTTAAGGGACGGGATTGGTTTCGGAGACTCAATCAATCTCTCTGTTTCCTTTTTTGACATACCTAGACCATCAGCAATAAAAAGAATAAGCCGATGTTCATCTTCGGCAAGAAAATTATCTATTTTGGATAGGTGCACCAGTATGCTTATTTTTTCTTCTTCTGATAACATTTTTGAAAGTTAACTTAAAAATATGAATTTTTTCTAATCTCAGCGCATTCAAAATTGATAAAAAAATGTTAGCTCGTTTTTGTGTTTGAAATTAATTTAGCTTCGTAAAGTGAAAAAGATACAAGCATATCAGTGGAGGTTCTCTAATTTAAGTGGTTATTGACGGCTTCTGTTATGAATAAATATCAAACCCTGACAGATTTCGTCAGGGTTTTTTTGTATTTACTAATATGGAAAAGATAAAATTAAAGACTCGTAGATCGAGTTTTCTTGCGGATACGATCACGCCAGTGAGCGTCTACCTAAAATTGAGGGATCGCTTTGCAAACTCATTTTTGTTGGAAAGTTCTGACTATCACGGTGCCGAAAATAGTTTTTCCTACATCTGTTGCGACCCCATTGCATCAATAAAGGTCGATGAGCATCGTCTTAGTTTCTACAAACCAGGTGAAACATCAGAAGAACGAGAATGGAGTAATTTAAAAGAAGAAATAAATGCTTTTGCAAATGCCTTCAACCATGAACCTTCTCAGAAGGCGCACATCGAATCAGGTCTTTTCGGCTATTTGAACTATGATGCTATTAATGAATTTGAGGAAATCGAACTTAAAAAACTAGATGAAGCGACTCCCATTGCGCAATATCACGTTTTCAGGTTCATCATTGCAATGGATCATTTCAAAAATGAATGCTTTTTGATCGAGGCATATGTAGACCGACCTAATGATTTACTGTTTGAAGAAGTGATATCGTTGGTAAAGCAACGGAATATTCCATTTTATCCATTTGTTACTACTTCAGAGAAGTACTCGAATAAGACGGACGAAGAGTATTTGGAGATGGTTAAGCGGGGAATACATCATTGCAATATTGGGGATGTGTTCCAGGTAGTGTTGTCACGAAATTTCAGTATTTCTTACCATGGGGACGATTTTCAAGTATATCGGGCATTGCGTTCAGTAAATCCCTCACCCTATCTTTTCTATTTTGATTACGGAGATTTTAGGCTATTCGGTTCATCGCCAGAAGCTCAAGTGGTGATTAAGAATGGAAAAGTAGCGATTCATCCAATAGCTGGTACGTTCAAACGAACTGGAAACGACAAAGCAGACTCGGAGCTGGCCGAAAAACTTTTAAAAGACCCTAAAGAAGATTCCGAACACGTTATGCTAGTGGATTTGGCTCGCAATGATTTAAGCCACAGTTGCAACAACGTAAAAGTTGAAACCTATAAAGAGGTTCAATACTACTCTCACGTCATTCACCTCGTTTCTAAAGTTACGGGCACGGTCAATAGCGGTTCATCGTTTATGGATATTGTAGGAGAAACCTTCCCTGCTGGAACGCTCTCCGGAGCACCTAAGATTAGGGCCATGGAAATTATTGACGAGTATGAAGAAACACCCAGAGGATTCTATGGAGGGGCGGTGGGTTTTATGGACTTTGATGGTAATTTCAATCATGCAATAATGATTCGAAGTTTTAAAAGCCAAAATAACATGCTAAAATTTCAGGCAGGGGCAGGTATTGTTTCACAGTCAAAGCCAGAAAGTGAACTAAAAGAGGTTTACCATAAAGTGGGAGCACTTGAAAAGGCAGTAAAAATGGCAGAAGAGCTATGAGCAAAATATTAGTAATCGACAATTACGATTCTTTTACCTACAATTTGGTACATATGTTAAGAAAACTTGTACCGAAAGATCGACTGCGAGTGGTAAGAAATGATGCCTTTGAGCTATCTATTGTAGAAGACTATGAACATATATTGCTTTCTCCGGGCCCTGGAGTTCCAAAAGATACTGGACTGATGCCTCAAGTTTTGGCGAAGTATGCTGATACGAAAAACATCCTTGGTGTTTGCCTCGGTCATCAAGGAATAGGAGAACACTTTGGAGGTAAGCTATTGAACCTTTCAAAAGTATACCACGGGGTGGTTACACCGATTGAAGTTGTAGAAAATGACCTGCTTTTTAAAAACATACCCCATACGTTTAATGCATGTAGGTATCATTCTTGGGTCATTGAGAAAGACTCTATCCCAGAAGATATTCTGGTTACCAGTATTGCAGACAATGGTAACGTTATGTCTATTAAACATAAATTTTTAAAAGTCCGAGGGGTTCAGTTTCATCCTGAATCCATAATGACTGAACATGGTGAAACACTTATTGAAAACTGGTTACGGCTGTGAAGGAAATTTTAAATCGTTTGATTAGTAATCAAGTGCTTTCGCGCACGGAAGCGAAAAGTGTATTGCGGGGCTTGGCTCAGGGGGAATATAATACCAGTCAGGTCGCCTCATTTTTAACCATCTACTTGATGCGAGCCATTACCGTTCAAGAACTTGAAGGGTTTAGGGACGCGATGCTAGAACTTTGCAATCCAGTCGACTTAAAAGGTTATAATGCAATAGACATGTGCGGAACTGGGGGAGATAGTAAGAATACCTTTAATATTTCGACGATTTCCTCATTTATTGTAGCAGGAGCTGGAGTGAACGTTGCCAAACATGGAAACTACGGAGTTTCTTCCATTAGTGGCTCTTCTAACGTATTAGAATTTTTAGGTGTAAAATTCAGTGGTGAGGTTGCTAAAATGAAAGAGTCGATCGATAAATCAGGGGTCTGTTTTATGCACGCTCCACTATTCCATCCTGCCATGAAAAATGTAGGACCTGTAAGAAAGGAATTAGGGGTAAAGACTTTTTTTAATATGTTGGGTCCGATGGTGAACCCGGCTTTTCCACCCAATCAATTAGTTGGGGTTTTTAGTTTAGAACTAGCCAGGTTATACGGTTATTTATACCAAAATACTGATAAACATTTTTCTATCGTTCACGCATTGGATGGATATGATGAAATATCACTTACCGGACCTTTTAAGCTTATTTCCAATAAAAAAGAATCTTTAATCACGCCAGAGTCCATGGGTTTTAAAAAATTGAAGCCAACAGAACTTCATGGAGGAGACTCGGTAGAGGAAGCGGCAGAAATTTTCCAACGAATCTTGTCTGGTGATGGAAATGAGGCTCAAGAATCAGTAGTATTGGCCAATGCTGGGTTGGCTATCGCTACTGCAAAGCAAATACCGATGGCAGAGGCGATCTCAATAGCCACAGAATCTTTAGATAGCAAAAAAGCCATTGCTGCATTCAAAACCTTTTTAAACGTAAATAACTGATGGATATACTAGCTCAAATAGTATCGGATAAGCGAGCAGAGGTCGAAGAAAGGAAGCAGCTCTTTCCGATAAAATTGCTAGAACAAAGCCATTACTTTGAAGGCCAACCCGTTTCGCTAAAAAAATACTTAATTCGAGCGGACAAGTCTGGAGTTATCGCCGAAATCAAACGTAGATCACCGTCAAAAGGAGACATTAATCCATACGTGTCGGTAGAAAGAACATCGATCGGATATATGCAAGCTGGAGCATCTGGTCTGTCTGTTCTTACCGATAAAAAATATTTTGGAGGTACCTCTGAAGACTTGAGAATAGCTCGATCCGCTAATTTTTGTCCTATCCTTCGGAAGGATTTTACGATTGATGAATATCAGGTTATAGAAGCCAAGTCGATTGGAGCAGATGTGATTTTATTGATTGCAGCCATACTTTCAAAAGCAGAAATTGAAACGCTAGGCGGTCTGGCGCAAAGCCTTGGTATGGAAGTGCTATTAGAGATACATAATGAAGAAGAATTGCAAAATTCAATTACTGAAAAAGTGGACCTAATTGGCGTAAACAATCGAAATCTAAAGACTTTTGAAACCAGTATCGAAGTTTCAAGATCACTGGCTCCTCAAATCCCAGATAATTTTTTGAAAGTAGCTGAAAGTGGACTAAGTAACCCCAAAACCATCAATGAGTTGAAAGAGTATGGTTTTAATGGATTTCTAATCGGAGAGACTTTCATGAAACATGGAAGACCAGAAAAGGCCGCCAGAGAGTTTATAAGCCAATTGAAGTGAAGAGACTAAAATTAAAGGTTTGTGGCATGCGTGAGAAGGAGAACATAAAAGGCCTACTTGCTCTCTCCCCAGATTTTATTGGGTTTATATTCTACGAAAAGTCTTTACGGTTTGCAGGTGATTTAGAAGTTTCGTTTGCAAAATCAGTTCACGAGCCTATTCAAAAAGTAGGTGTTTTTGTGAATGCTTCTATGGACTATATGTTGGAAAAAGCGAATACATTCTCCCTTAAAGTGATTCAACTACATGGCGATGAATCACGAGAAACCGTATATGAGTTGAAAAAAAGAGGCTTTACCGTTATAAAAGTTTTTCGAGTGATGGATGAATTGCCGGGCGACTTATTAAATTTTAAAGAAGCCGATTATTTTTTGTTTGATACCAAAGCAAAGGAATACGGTGGAACAGGCCATCAATTTAATTGGTCTATATTAGAGGAATATGATTTAAGTACCCCGTATCTGCTAAGCGGGGGTATATCGCTTTGTGATCTGGGGGAACTGAAAAAAAGAAATCTGCCTGGGATGATTGGAATAGATGTAAATAGCAAATTTGAAATTGATCCAGGCGTAAAAAATTTAAAATTGATAGAAAAATTGAAAGAAGGATTATGAATTATCGAGTAGATGAAAGAGGGTATTATGGACAGTTTGGAGGAGCTTTTATTCCAGAAATGCTTCACCCAAATATTGAGGAGCTACAAAAAAGCTATCTAGAAATAATGGAAACAAAAGACTTTCAAAACGATTTTAACGAGCTATTGAGAAATTTTGTTGGAAGACCGACTCCACTCTATCTCGCTCAGCGACTTTCGGAAAAGTACCAAACGAAAATCTACCTAAAACGCGAAGACCTGTGCCATACAGGGGCACATAAAATCAATAATACGGTGGGTCAAATTTTACTCTCCAAACGGTTAGGAAAAGAGAAGATCATTGCGGAGACCGGGGCTGGGCAGCATGGAGTGGCCACAGCTACTGTATGCGCCCTCATGGGCATAGAATGTATTATCTATATGGGTGAAGTGGATATGGCGAGGCAGAAGCCCAACGTTGAGCGAATGAAAATTTTAGGAGCAGAAGTTCGTGCTGCCAAATCGGGTAGCAAAACATTGAAAGATGCTACTAATGAAGCCATGCGGCATTGGATAAACAATCCTGTTGATACGCACTACATCATTGGGTCGGTAGTGGGACCACACCCGTATCCAGATATGGTAGCACGCTTTCAGTCCGTTATTAGTGAGGAAATTAAACAACAACTGCAGGAACAAGAAGGAAGAAACGAACCAGACTACGTCATTGCCTGTGTGGGTGGTGGAAGCAACGCCGCTGGAGCTTTCTACCATTTTCTAGAAAATAAAAACGTCAACCTGATTTCTGCCGAAGCTGCAGGCTTGGGTGTCTCATCTGGAAAGTCTGCCGCTACTACAAAACTTGGTAAATCGGGTATCTTACATGGTAGCAAAACACTCTTGATGCAAACCGAAGACGGACAAGTGATCGAACCCTATAGCATTTCCGCAGGGCTTGACTATCCTGGGATCGGGCCGCTACATGCTCATCTTTATGATGCCGGAAGATCGGAATTTTTCGCTATTACGGATGAAGAAGCTATGCAGGCTGGTGTAGTGCTAAGCAAGCTAGAAGGTATTATTCCAGCGGTGGAAACCGCTCACGCACTAGCTGTTTTTTTAAAGAAAGAATTTAGGAATGATGAGGTAATTGTTCTGAATCTTTCGGGGCGTGGAGATAAGGATTTAGAGACCTATATCAGCTGGGGAAAATATTAAAAGATGAAAGATAAACCCATTATCAATCGGGTCAACCATGCATTAAAAACAAAAAAAAATGTATTGAACATCTATTTTACTGCAGGTTATCCACATATTGACGATACGGTTCGCATCGCAAAGAATCTTCAAGAGAGCGGAGCAGACCTATTAGAGATAGGAATTCCATTTTCTGATCCGCTTGCCGATGGTCCCACCATTCAGAAAAGCTCCATGGACGCCATCAAGAATGGCATGACCATTCCCATTCTTTTCGATCAACTTAGAAGTCTCAGAAAGTCGGTGACCATACCCGTTTTGTTAATGGGTTACCTAAATCCAATTATTCAATATGGATTAGAGAAGTTTTGCGAAGCCTGCGCAGAAGTTGGGATTGATGGATTGATTATTCCTGATCTCCCAATAGAAGAATACCATGAACAGTACAAAAAAATTTTTCTACAATATGCGATGCATAATGTATTTCTAATAAGCCCCAATACTTCTGAGAAACGAATCAGGCAGATAGATGATTGGTCGAGTGGGTTTATCTACATGGTATCATCTTCTAGTATTACAGGCGCCAAAAAAGGAATTGAAGAAAGCCAGATTTCATACTTCGAGCGAATCGTTGAAATGCAACTCAAAAATTATAGGCTAATTGGGTTTGGCATTTCAGATCATAAATCCTTTTCAAAAGCATGTAGTTATGCTCATGGAGCCATCATTGGTAGTGCCTTTATAAACCAACTGAAAAAGGATGCTTCTGGTGAAGCAATTAAAAATTTTGTAAATTCGATTAAGAATTGAGATGATTATTCAACTTAAAAATAGTTCCTCAGACAAGCCCTTAAAACCTTTGGAAGAAGCGTTGGCATCCCTTGGCATAAAAACGACCTCTGTTAAGACCCAGTTTGGTTCATACCTCATAGGAATAGGAAAAAATCAATTGGATATACGTAAAATAGGTCATCTGGAAGGAATAGAAGATATTCACATTGTTACCGACGATTTTAAATTGGTATCCTCAAAATGGAAAGTAAATAATACAACAATTGATCTAGGGGATCATGTAAGAATTGGGGGAGGAAGTTTTGCGTTGATGGCAGGTCCTTGCAGTATAGAAGGAGAACAAAACATCGTGGACACCATCGATTTTCTAAAAGAGAATGACGTCAAGATCATGCGAGGTGGGGTTTATAAGCCGAGAAGTTCCCCTTATTCCTTTAGGGGGCTTGGCATAGAAGGGCTCAAGCTCTGGTACGACCTAGCCAACGTCAGTGGCATCAAAATCATATCAGAAGTAATGCAAGTATCGCAGATTGAGATGATGCATGATTATGTCGACATATTCCAAGTTGGAGCTCGAAATACCCAAAACTTCAACTTGCTGGATGAATTGGGGAAAGTAGACAAGCCTGTAATGATCAAACGGGGTATCTCAGGAACCATCGATGAATTACTTCATAGCGCAGAATACATCTTTTCAGGAGGAAATGAAAAAATTTTATTGTGCGAGCGAGGCATCCGAACCTATGAAAAAGCCTCAAGAAATACTTTCGATATCAATGCGATACCTATTCTGAAAGAAAAAACACATCTTCCTGTTATTGCCGATCCCTCACATGGGATTGGGATTCGAGATCATGTAGATGCAATAGCAATGGCCGCTACTGTCGCAGGAGCTGACGGAATTATTTTTGAAACGCATTGCAACCCCTCAGAAGCATACTCTGATAGTCTGCAAACCTTGGATTTTACCGAAGCAGCTCAGCTAGTTTCTAAATTAAATCGGCTAAAAATGCTTATCTAATGACGCAGATATACAACAATTACACCCAAGAAGATTTTGAAGTATGGCGCATTTTATTTGATCGCCAAATTAAGCAGCTTCCTACTCATGCGTCGGAAGCCTACTTGCGTGGTTTAGAAATAGCCAATTTTAAAGACAAAACTATTCCGGATTTTAGAAATACAAATAAAGTATTGAAGCAAACCACGGGATGGCAATTGGCAGTAGTACCGGGCATAGTGCCAGATTATACGTTCTTTGAACTAATGGCCAACAAGCGGTTTCCTGCGACCACTTGGCTTCGAAAAAAGAAAGAAATTGACTACCTCGAAGAGCCTGATATGTTTCACGATGTTTTTGCACATGTACCATTATTAACTAATCAGCACTTTGTGGATTTTTTACAAGAGCTTAGCCAAATTGGGTTGAGTTATGTAGGAAACGATTACGCCATTGAATTACTATCCAGAGTCTATTGGTTTACCGTAGAGTTTGGCCTAATTATCGAAGCAGAAGGGCTTCGGATTTATGGAGCAGGCATTCTTTCAAGTGCTGGAGAAACCTCCCATTCGTTGAGTAAAGATGCCGAGAAGTTTCCTTTTAGCGTAGAACATACTCTGGAAACACCCTATCGAAAGGATCGTTTTCAGGATCAATATTTTATTGCAGAGTCTTACGAGCAACTTTATAGATCCATTCCAGAAATTAAATTTCTATTAGAAGAAAAGCTGAACACCCCCTTGACCTAACTTTAATATAAGATTTTGGCGACCGAAATTATAGTTTATCTTTAGGCGAGTCAATTGCCAAAAATTAATGGAAAAATTTGATGTTTGCATAATAGGAGCTGGGCCCGCAGGCTATGCCGCAGCCATGCGTGCGTTGGACTTTGGAAAACGGGTAGCACTTATTGAGAAAAATCAATTGGGTGGTGCCGGTGTGCATCAAGGAGCATTGTGGAGCAAAACATGGTGGGAAATATCTAGAGAAGCACGGATGATTAACCTACATAAAGATGCACTCAATTTAGAAGAACCCTATTTCAAATATGCAAAGATTAATGACGAGGTAATGCGTGCAATAGACCAACGGGTTCAACTGCTTACTAAAAATCTTAATGGAATCAACAATAGTTTCAATCAAAACATCTTTAAATACATAGTGGGCAAAGCCAAAGTAAAAGATCGGCATTGTGTTGAAATTAGAAACGAATTCTCAACCTTAAAACTTGAAGCGGATCACATCATTCTTGCAACGGGAAGTACGCCCAGAAAAATTGCTGGTTGGCCTATCGATGAAGAAACCATCTTCACAAGTGATGGATTAGGAAACTTAAAAGACTTCCCCAAGTCGATAGTAATAGTTGGTGCTGGAGTGATCGGTTGTGAGTTCGCTACCATTTTTTCCAATTTCGGTCAAACCAAAGTGCATTTGATAGATAAAGGTGATCGAATCTTACCGTTTGAAGACGAAGATGTGGTGAGCATTATTGAAAAAAACCTGGAAGCAAACGGCGTTTTGATACACCATAATTCCAAGCTTTTGGACATCGCAATTGAAGACGGTGAAGTAAAGTATGAGCTTGAATATTCTGATGGTAGTCAAGAAGAATTTAAGGTAGAAAAAGGGTTAATTTCAATCGGGAGAGTACCCCAGTACGATGATCTTTTTGATGATGATTTGAAGCTTGATATTGATGATCGAGGAATCAAGGATGTCCTCACACAAACCAGTATCCCAAACATCTATGCCGTTGGAGATATAACTGCCGATATTTCGCTCGTCAATATTGGAGAACTGGAAGGGAGATACGCCGTAGAGAGGATTTTCGGTAAGCCTGAGCAACCACTTCTTTACAATAATATTTCCACCATTATGTTTTTTGATCCAGAAATCGCCAGAGTGGGGATGAATGAAATTCAGGCAAAAGAAGAGGGCTTGAGTTATCGAATGGTGAGTCTAAATTATGAAACCATCTCTAGGGCTATTGCAATGCGCAATACCGAAGGCTTTATCAAAATACTGGTTACAAATGACGAAAAAATGCAAATTCTAGGTATGAGAGTAGTAGGAGAACACGCTTCTAGTGCAATTCAAGCCGTTGCTCTTCTGATCTCGCAGGGTAAAAGTATAAAAGAACTGGCGGAGTTAACTCACCCACACCCTTCCATTATCGAAGGCATACAAGAATGTGGGCGTGTACTTATGGGAAAGCCTCTTCTAAAACCGCATATACTTAAGGATGCGATCAAAAGTCAAGTATGGAATGAGGGTATGTACCACGATCTGGTAACTTGAGCACTCAAACTTTGTTTTATTAAGTTTAAATCAAGAGAATACAACCCAAATGGCATTGACCGTTGCTGATGGATAAGCTTTGTTTTGGTGAGCATTATGAAGCAGAAGTAAAGCACCAATCAAATTAGGGAGTAAATATGATGTAGAGTCCGTGCTATTTTTTTGAAAATCTTTAGCTCAAACCTCAAAAAGAGTTACCCCACTGGATGCCTGACGGTTATTTGGATAGTGTTCTGATCAACGGTTTTTTATGCCAAATAGTAATTATAAATAGCTCTAATTATATGTGGCTTTTTATTTTTAAACTTTTAATAGCAAACTTGTTGTTAGATAGATATCGCAATAAAAACATACGATACCGACCTATATTGTGAAGGATGCCTCTCCAAGGTAAAGCCACTGCTCGATAGCCACAACCGTATCGAAAAATGGACTGCCGATTTATCCAACGGAATTCAACTGACCATACAAGGCGATATCCCACCCAAAGAGCTTAACGCACTCTTATTGAAGGAAGGGTACGAATTAAAAAATTTTGAAAACTTTTGGGTTGATCCGCAAAAATGGGCTAACGCTAGTTTTAACACGCTCAATTGTCTCGCAGGGTGTTCTATTGGGGATTTTGGGATTATTTTTTTCCTACAAGCTTACTACCCATCAACACCTCTAATGACTCAAATGATACTCGCAATTATTGCAGGTTTGTGCACCTCAATGTTAATGGAAACCATCATTCTTAAAACTCGTGAACATTTCTCATGGTCTTTGGCTTTTAAAACCGCACTTGGAATGTCCTTTATTTCAATGGTAGCAATGGAATTAGCCATGACCTCCACAGATTTTATGATTACTGGTGGAAAAGCTACATTTGACAATCCTGTCTATTGGCTAGCCTTAATCCCGGCATTAATAGCTGGATTTATCGTACCCCTCCCCTATAATTATTATCGCCTCAAGAAGTTCAATCTGAACTGTCATTAGCAACTCTATGGTAAGGTTATCGTATTATATACAGTGTCTACATTAAAACAGATAACGCACATTACGCTAGCATCTTTGCTGTTAGTCGCCACTACAGGTATCACACTGAACAAGCACTACTGCATGGGTAGATTGAAATCAGTATCTGTTTTTCATCTGGCGAAAGGTAATTGTTGCAACGAAAATTCCGAACAGAAGATGCCCTGTTGCAAAGATGTAAGCCAACAAATGAAGATAGAAGAGATTGCAACCTCATCCTTTGATTTTGATTCTACACCTTCACTTTTTGTGTTGACCGCTTTTACTTTCTTTGAATTTGAGCTTCATGAAAATAAAAATATAAAAAATGTCTTCAAAGAATACTCCCCTCCTCCTCCTGATAGCAATATAACGATATTGATACAGGCCTTTTTAATCTGATATTGATTGTGATGTAGACGCAAAATGCGTTTCATTTTCTCAGTTAAAATTCAAATCACAATCATGAAAGACTATCTGTATTTCTTTTTTTTAATTTTCATTCTATCTACTACATCTATTGCACAAAAAAGAATAAGTGGAGTAGTAACAGACAATAAAAATCAACCACTAATCGGTGCCGCGGTACTTGAACTGGGCACTCAGAATGGTGTTATTACAAATGAAAAAGGAAGTTTTGAGTTTACCTTGAGAAACGCTGTTTCCAATTTGGTAGTATCGTATTCTGGTTTCATATCAGACACTCTGTACAGTCCTTTTACTGGCAAGCTCATCATAGTCTTAAAGGAAAAGACTGAAGCACTGGATGAAGTCGTTGTACAGGCGCAGAGTACCTTTTTTGATCAGTTAGAATCCAAACACATAGAAGTTATTACAGAAGCGGAACTAACAAAAGCAGCGTGCTGTAACCTATCCGAGAGTTTTGAGACCAATGCCAGCGTAGATGTCTCCTTCACAGATGCCATAACTGGAGCCAAAACATTGAAGATGCTCGGACTAGAGGGTCGCTATGTTCAAATAAATAGAGAGAATATCCCAAATGTGCGAGGGCTCTCAGGGCAGTATGGGCTTTCCTTCATGCCAGGTACATGGATTCAGTCTATCGATGTGGGGAAAGGGGCTGGTAGTGTGGTAAATGGCTATGAGTCGATGTCGGGACAAATCAATGTTGAACTCAAAAAGCCAGAATCAAGTGAAAAAATCTATATTAATGCCTACGCAAATTCTTTTGGAAGAATGGAAATAAATGCCAACCTAAGTCAAAAACTAGGAGAAAAATGGCATGGCGGTATTTTACTCCACACTAATTACTTCAACAACGAATTGGATAAAAACAAAGATGGCTTTTTGGACTTACCAAAGGGTCGACAAATCAACATTCTGAATCGGTACAAGTACTCGGGGGAAAAAGTAGTGTCCCAAGTTGGGTTGAATGTGATGCGTGATGAAAAAGCAGGCGGTCAATTAGGTTTTGGTTTTAGAGATGATTTTAGAACCTCCGCCCAGTATGGGTTTGAAAATAATACCACCCGAGTAGAAGCTTTTGGTAAAACTGGGCTACTATTTCCAAACAAACCGTACAAAGGATGGGGGTTCATTTACTCCGCTACCTACTTGGACATAGACGGAGGTTTTGGTAGAGATAACTATCAAGGGGAAGAAACCACGCTTTATGGAAATGTAATCTTCCAGAATATTATTGGAAATTCATTTCACAAATACAAAACAGGTGTAAGTATCCTTTATGATGATTTTCAGGAAGTCTATTCCGATTCAATATTCAATCGAAAAGAAGTAGTTCCAGGCTTGTATTACGAATATACTTTTAGTCTCAAAGATCGTCTCACGGTGTTGGCTGGCGTACGAACCGATTTTCACAATTTATATGGCACGTACTTTACTCCTCGATTTCATGCCCATTTTCAGGTTAACCAAAACACCACCCTTCGGGGAGCTATTGGTCGAGGGTATCGAACTGCAAATGCGGTTATGGAAAACAGTAAAGCTCTGGTATCATCTCGACAGCTAATCATAACCGAAACACCCAAGACAGAAGTTTCATGGAATATGGGAGGAAGTGTCGTTACCAGTGTGAATATTTCGGAAAAAGCTTTAAACCTTATCGTAGACTATTTCTACACAACTTTCGAAAACCAACTGATATACGATATGGATAGAAAATCTGATCAATTGAGGGTCTATAACCTCAGCGGTATTTCTTACGCACATAGCCTTCAATTTGAAGCCAACTACCAATTCTCAAACCGGATAAGTGCAAAAGGAGCTTATAAATTCTACGATGTTAGGGCTACGATTAATAAGCGGCTGAGGCAAGTGCCTTTTAACTCTAGGAATAGATTTTTCCTTAATATTGCCTACAGTACAAAATACGATAAGTGGAAAGCAGACTATACGCTCCAGTGGTTCGGAAAGAAAAGATTGCCAAATACGTCCGATAATGCACCTGAATTTCAACGTGGATCTTTTAGCCCAGACTTTTTACTTATGAACGCTCAGATAAGTCGCGGCTATAGGTGGGGAAGCATTTATCTGGGATCAGAAAACTTACTAGGTTTTAAGCAAGGGAATCCCATTATTGATCCAGAAAATCCTTTTGGAGATGAAAGTAAATTCGATGCTTCTATTGTCTGGGGGCCAATCATGGGGAGAATGATTTACGCCGGGTTTAGATACAAAATTTAAAGTAGAATAATCTCAATTAAATGATCATCATGAAAAAGATAAGATTCATTGTTACAATCCTGTTATTAATTGGGTCTGCCAATATTTTGAGTGCACAGCAAATGCCTATGAAAGTGAAAGACGGATATAAGATTGACATCCAAACTTCCGCTATATGTGAGATGTGCCAGCTGACATTGGAGAAGGATTTGATTTTTGAAAAGGGGGTGAAAAAAGCAGAACTTAATTTGGACAATAAAGTGATGACAGTTATTTATAACCCTAAAAAAACGAATGCTGAAAAGCTGAGAAAAAGAATTACAAAAATTGGATACCATGCAGATACCTACGCACGGGACTCTGATGCATATGAAAAATTACCCAAGTGCTGCAAAGACGGATCTCATGGGACACCTAACCCTCAAGTGCCATTAAAAGAAAAAGAGAACAAAGGAAATTTGTAGTATCTACTAACTAGGAGATTCGTGCGGCCATAAAAAGGCTTAAATCTTTATATCCAAGGTTGAATTTTTTAGCAAGACTAAGATTGGTAAGAGTGCCTTTGTACGAATAGACTCCTTTTTGAAGCCAATGCTTACGGTATACCATTTCCTCAAATCCTCCCAAATCGCCAGCTTCTTGAAGAATCGGTGTGAAGATATTGGAGATAGCCTGTGAAGCAGTTCTTGCCACACGTGAAGCAATATTAGGAACGCAATAATGAGTAACTTCATGTTTAATAAAAACAGGCTGATCGTGACGTGTCATTTCGGATGTCTCTATGCACCCTCCTTGATCAATGCTTACATCAATAATTATCGCACCTCGCTTCATTTCCATCACCATATCTTCCGTAATGATAATCTTATTTTTTCCTTTTTCCATTCTAATGGCTCCCACTACTACATCTGCTTCTCTTATCTCTTTTTCTAAAAGTGCCAAGTCGAAAGTGGAAGTGTAAATTTCATGACCTATCGTATGTTTAAGCCTGCGTATTTTATAAAGATTATCATCAAAAACACGTACCTCGGCTCCATGTCCTAAAGCGGCTCTAGCAGCAAATTCCGCAACTGTCCCAGCTCCAAGTATCATCACTTTTGTGGGCGGTACACCTGTAATTCCCCCCACTATGATTCCCCTACCATTATGAGCACTACTCAGATATTCTGCTGCGATGATCATTACGTTGCTTCCCGCAATCTCACTCATAGCTCGCATGAGAGGCAATCCACCCTCTGCATCTTGTATGAATTCATATCCAATTGCCAAGAGTTTCTTTTTATTGATTGCCTTCAAATATTCTGCGGTTTGCTTCCCCACCTGAAACGCTGAAAACAGTGTACTTCCAGCTTTCATCATTCCTATCTCTTCGATCGTAGGTGGTTCTACTTTCAACACGGTATTGGATTCAAAAACTTCTTTTTTATCGTAGACAATAGAAGCTCCTGCCTCACTGTATTCCTGATCTGAAAAATTAGCACCTTCACCTGCTTTAGACTCGACGACTAGCTCATGACCATTTGCCACAAGCACCCCTACAGAAGATGGCTTTATTGGTACTCTTTTTTCCTGCTTGGCCACTTCTCGGGGTATTCCAATACGGATAGAACTGTCTTTTTTGACTATTTTTTCAGGTGCTTCTTGAGGGTAAAGACTTTGCTCTTTTGCTAATTGGGCAAATCCAGATTTGGATGTGTCATTCATTTAGGTATTGCGGTTATTGACCGGGATTTTGCATCTACTAAGTTAATCTTTATTTCGAGGTATTGCTCTGGAAGAAGTCGATAAACCAAATCGGGCCATTCCAATAAACACAAATTTCCCGAAAAAAAGTAATCTTCTATTCCTAAATCAATAACCTCATCTATCTTTCTTAATCGGTAAAAATCAAAGTGATAAACCAACTCCCCATTGGATTTTTCATATTCATTTATTATTGAGAAGGTCGGCGAATTCACCTCGTCCTCGATTCCTAAGTGCTTCCCAATCTCTTTGATAAGTGTCGTTTTTCCAGCACCCATTTCGGCATTGAAACACCAAACCTTAATATCGTAAAACTTGAACAATAATTTTTGCGCTACCTCTGAAAGTTCAGGCATTGTATAATTGGATATTATCATTTGTTATCTAAAACAATGAAAGGAATCAGAATCTCCTCCATCGAAATGCCTCCATGCTGAAAGGTATCGTTGTA
Source organism: uncultured Ekhidna sp. (assembly GCA_964289745.1). GTDB lineage: Bacteria > Bacteroidota > Bacteroidia > Cytophagales > Cyclobacteriaceae > Ekhidna. The sequence continues at coordinate 1,761,386 of CAXYMM010000001.1, read as the reverse complement.
ATGCCTGACGTAATGATTAAAATTATTGGGGTATACGAAAAAATGATCTTTTAGCGCAAATACAAACGTACTGCTGATATGAGATTTAGGTAGACCAATGTTTTCAGCGGTTCTATGAAAATAAACTTTTTTCTCTTCAAAAGCCAGATTTCTACCCACTTTGTATCGTAAATTAGAATTTGTCTTCCTGTCTCCAACAATTTTTTGGGCTTTCCCAACTCTAATTGTCCCATGATCTGTTGTTATTACCACTTTCACTTTGTTCTCAGACAGCGTTTTCAATGTATCGAACAAAGAAGAATGAGTGAACCACGACTTTGTGATTGATCTGTAAGCCGACTCGTGTGGTGCCAATTCCCTTATCATTTGCATTTCCGTTCTGGCGTGAGATAACATGTCTACAAAATTGTAGACGATTGCATTCAAGCCGTTTGACATTAGATCAGTGATGCTCTCGCTTAACCTCTTCCCCTCTTCAGATCTAAGTATTTTATGATAAGAAAATTTTTCTCCAATTCGGTTTCGGACAAGATTGGATTCAAATAACTCTCTCTCAAACTGATTCTTTTTATCATCATCTTCCTCGTCTATCCAAAATTTAGGGAGTCGATTAGAAATTTCCAATGGTGTGAGTCCAGCAAATAATGCATTTCGAGCATATGCAGTAGTGGTTGGCAGGATCGAATAATAAATCTCTTCTGATGCCACACTAAATAACTCTGAAACTTCTGGTTCAATAATTTTCCACTGGTCGAACCTTAAATTATCGATCACAATCAAAAAAACAGGTTCCGCTCCAAGCATTGGAAATATTCTGCTCTTTATCAAGTTGTGGGAAAGTAGCGGTCGATCAATATTAGGATTACTAAGCCAGCCCTCATAGTTATTGATAATAAATCTGGAGAAATTGTGATCTGCCTCATTTTTTTGAGCACTCAACACTTCAACCATGCTTTTATCGTGTGTCTCATCAATCTCCAATTCCCAATAAACAAGCTTTTTGTATACCTCTGCCCAGTCATGATGGTCTTGCGCATCCATCGTGTCCATAGTCAGCTTCTGAAATTCTTTTTGATAGCCCAGATTGGTTTTTTCTGAAATGATTCGCTTGTTATCCAATATTTTTTTTACTGAAAGTAACATTTGATTTGGGTTGAGTGGCTTTATTAAGTAATCTGCAATCTTGGCTCCAATGGCTTCCTCCATGATTTCTTCTGCCTCGTTCTTAGTAATCATAACTACTGGTAGATTCGGGTGAGTAGACTTTATGTAGTTCAGCGTCTGTAGTCCCGTCATTCCTGGCATATTCTCATCCAAAAAAACGATATCGAAGTATCCATGATCAATCTCTTCAAGTGCATCTGTCCCACTGTTTACGGGCGTAAGATGATAGCCCTTATTTTCCAAAAACAAAATGTGAGGCTTGAGAAGTTCTATTTCATCATCCGCCCACAAGATTCTATATTGCTGCATATTTGATATTTATTGCGACCTAAATAAAGCACTTAATCTCTTGAACAAAAAGAAAATCCTAAACGATCCGGTTTACGGATTTATAAATATCCCCAGCGATCTCTCATTTGACGTCATTGAACATCGCTATTTTCAGCGTCTGAGGAGGATTAAACAACTTGGACTTTCTGACTTAGTGTACCCTGGTGCATTGCATACAAGGTTTCACCACGCGCTCGGTGCTATGGATTTAATGCAGCGAGCACTCCACTCCCTAGAAGAAAAAGGAATAGAAATAAGCACAGAAGAAAAAAAGGCTAGCATAATCGCCATTTTACTACATGACATAGGCCATGGGCCCTTTTCTCACACACTAGAATTTTCATTAGTCCAGAACACTAGTCATGAGCAAATAAGTACTTGGATGATGGAGGTTTTGAATGAAGAATTGGATGGCGATCTGGAAATGGCTATCAGTATTTTTAAAAATCGGTATCATAGAGCCTTTTTCCACCAACTTGCATCCAGCCAACTGGATATTGATCGACTAGATTATTTAAAAAGAGACTCATTTTTTACTGGAGTTCATGAAGGGTCTATCGGATCTGAACGAATCATTAAAATGCTCAATGTAGTAGAGGAACAACTTGTTGTGGAAGAAAAAGGAATTTACAGCATTGAGAATTTTCTAAGTGCCAGACGACTTATGTATTGGCAGGTGTATTTGCACAAAACAGCTGTATGTGCAGAAGTAATGCTCATAAAGTTGATCAAAAGAGCAAAGAAATTGGTTCAAGCTGGTAAAAAAATAACAGCTACACCCGCATTATCTATTTTTCTAGAAAGGAATATTTCTGGTGAAGATTTCAAAGAAAACAAGGAACTTCTTGAAGTATATTCAAAACTTGATGATAGCGACATTTGGGGGGCTATCAAATTTTGGCAAGATGGAGAAGATTTGGTTTTACGCATGTTAAGCAAGATGCTACTGGATCGAAAACTATTAGGTATCTCATTTTCCAACGAAGAAATAGGAAAAATCATCACTGATGATCTTAAATCAAAAATCATGAAGAAATGGCAGTTGAATGAAGATGAGGCCTCCTATTTCATAAAAACAGGTTCTGTAAGCAACGCTGCTTACATCGCTTCCGGGCAGTCGATTAAAATCTTAAGGAAGAACGGAGATATAATTGATGTAGCAGATGCCTCCGACCTACCCAATATAAAAGCAATGAGTCAGATCGTAAAAAAATATTATCTATGTGTTCCAAAGTCCATCTAGCCTTTTGAATATACACGGTGAAAATATTGGAAAGCGCTTTGGAAAAACGTGGATTTTTCGAGAACTCAACGTTGCGATTGAAAGCGGTACCTCCGTAGCCATTACAGGTAAAAACGGAGCTGGAAAATCTACTCTTCTTCAAATATTAAGTGGGTATTTGGCTCCGTCAGAGGGAACCATCAAAATAAACAAATCGGCTAGCTATGAGATTGAAAAAATAAGTGGCTCATACGTAGGCCCCTACACAGAGATCATCGAAGAAATGACACTGCAAGAGTTGCTCTCCTTCCACTCTTATTATAAAGAACCCATTTTGAAATTAGATGAAATGGCGGAAAAAGTCTCTTTACCCTTGAGGAAACCAATCACTGATTTTTCTACTGGAATGAAACAGCGAGTAAAACTTATTCTTGGGTTTTACTTTAAAAATGAAATAATCTACTTAGATGAACCCACAGCCAATTTAGATATGGATGGATTCAACTGGTGGAAGGCAGAAATGCTTCAACTTAAGTGCACCATATTAGTTGCTTCGAATGATCCTAAAGAGGTCGAACTTTGCAAAAATCAAATCGTTTTATAAAAATAAAATCGTTAGAAATGCAATAGATGCTAAGTTTGAAAAAAGATATTATGGCTAGTTTGGAATCAATCCCAACTATTTCTTAATCAATTCAATGAAAAAGGCTAGACCAGTACCTCAAAATCAACAATTCAAATTAGCATTTTTGGTTTTTCTTTTTTTTCATTTTGGACTCCTATTGGAATTGGTTTTCATCGGGCACTACGAGTCTTTTTGGCAATTATTTCCATTAATTTTTTTGAGCCTAGGTATTGTAAGCCTTTTCCTAAGTGCCAGATCACTGATTATAGTGAAAGTGGTCTATTTGCTTACGATTGTATCGGGAATACTTGGAGTTATTCTACATTTGAAAAGCAATTGGGAGTTTGAAGTAGAGATGTATCCTACCCTAAGTGCGCTTGAGTTATGCTCAAAATCACTTACTGGAGCCATCCCTGCCTTAGCACCTAGCATATTAGTACCCATCGGTTTAATGGGATTTTTATTGATACAATTAAAAATTAAAGAATAATAAAGATGAAAAAATTAGCATTCTTAATAATAAGTTCAGCGACATTTTGTGCGTGTACCAATTCTGGATCGAATGAAACAGCAGGCACATCTACAGAAGCAACACTTAAAATTAAAGAGCCAGCTACCTTGAAAGAGCCTGTGAAAGTTAAATCGTCTGTTTTAAATCCAAATCTTGCTTCAGAAGAAGATCTTTATTCACTAGGTTTTTTAGATGCTGAAATAAAAAAGATTGTGGAAGGCAGACCATACTTGAACCCATCAGAATTTATAAATAAGCTGAAAAACGTAGCAAGTGACTCAAAGTTTGATAACCTGAAAGCCAAGCTGTTTTTGCCGATGAATCTGAATACCACAGCTAAGGAAGATTTTAAGATGATTCCAAAAGTAGGAAATAAGATGGCGCACGAATTTGAAGAATATCGACCTTATACCTCAATATCTCAGTTTAGAAGGGAAATTGGGAAATATGTATCCGAGGAAGAAGTATCTAGGTATGAAAAATATATTTTTGTGCCAGTTAACTTGAATACGGCTTCGAAAGCAGAAATTTTAACCATTCCTGGAGTGGGTAATAAAATGCTTCATGAATTCGAAGAATATCGACCCTATAAGAGCATAGAGCAATTCAGAAGAGAGATTGGAAAGTACGTAAATGAGGATGAGTTGGCACGGCTAGAACGATACGTTACTTTGTAGCTCAGAGCGTCTGAAGTATCTGAGCCATTTCCCGTTGTATATCAAGAGCCTTCTTAGAGACTTCCTTAGTAAATCTTTTCGAGGAATCAGAATATATAATTCCTCTAGACGAATTTACCAATAATCCACAGTCTTGATTCAGCCCGTGTTTGCAGATGGTTTTTAAGTCTCCACCTTGAGCACCTAAGCCAGGAATCAGCAGGAAATGATCTGGGATGATCTTCCTAATCTCTTTCAGGGCCTCTGGACGAGTGGCACCCACTACATACATCATGTTTTCATTTGAACCCCAGTCAGTACTTTTTCGAATTATTTTTTTGAATAGCTCCTCTCCATGGATATTCAGGTATTGAAAATCGAACCCTCCTAGATTGCTCGTTACAGCTAAGAGAATCACCCATTTGTTTTTAAACTCTAAGAAAGGTTTAACTGAGTCTGAACCCATATAAGGGGTCACGGTAATAGCATCAAAGTTTAACTTTTCGAAAAAGGCCATGGCATACACTCTAGAAGTATTTCCAATATCACCACGCTTTGCATCAGCAATTGTAAATACTTCTTTAGGAATGTATTCTATGGTTTTTTGTAATGCATCCCAACCACGTGATCCTTCGACCTCATAAAAAGCGATATTTGGTTTATAAGCTACAGTGAACGCTATTGTTGCATCAATAATTTGCTTATTGAATTCAAAGATAGGATCCGATGCTGAAAGAAGGTGATGAGGTATTTTATCTAAAACCGTGTCCAAGCCAACACATAGAAAAGACTCTTTCTCCTGTATTTGCTTTACAAGGGCATTCTTGTTCATACTTTCTAAAATAGCTAAAAGTGTCCGAGTCAAACATCGCTATTAAAATGCGCTTAATCTTCAAAAAAAGATATTTATTTGAGCTTCGGAAGTTTTTCGCTTATCACTTTACCCTTTTTCACTTCTCCATAGAAATTGACGTCATAAAGCTTTTCGTATTTCTTAATTGACTGATGAAGTTCAGGAACTGTGTCGCTACGAAGTTTGATTCCCTTTCTTTCACCCTTATGTCTGAGTTCTATGTAGTATCCGTCCTTTAGTTTTACTGGGGTTGTTGCAGGTCTAGCCAAATTAATAGATTTTTTAAGTAATTAAAATAATAACATAGCTCGCACAGAAAAGTTCTGTGCGAGCAATTTAAATCAAATAATAACTTTAGAATCTGTAGTTAGAGTCCTTACCTTTTCGGGTTGGCTTTTTTAACAACGATGGTTCTTCCATCTAATTCTGAGTCATTCAAACTGGAGATTGCCTCCATGGCTTCACTGTCATCTGGCATCTCCACGAAACCAAAACCCTTAGATCGATTGGTATCTCTGTCCATAATAACCTTTACGGAATCGACTGTTCCGAATTCTTCAAACGCTTTTCTTAATGCATCTTCTGAAGTTGCATAGTTAAGCTTAGCTACAAAAATGTTCATCTAAAATATAAAAAGTACTAGTATCAGGAATCTCCCTGAGTAATGTAAAGGTAGTAAGATAATTTAAATCTTAACGAAAATCGAGGATTTCTATGCCATCATATGCACTGGAGTCGAAAGTGAAGAAGCTATCGCTTATGCTTTTTTTCTCTAAAAAATTTGAAATGGTATATCGATAGACATTGCCCGAAGGTTCGAAAACGCTAAATGCTTTCAGGTTATTAGTAGTATCAATCTCCATTCTAATCTTAAAGTAACTTTTGTCGCTTCTATCCTCCGGATCAAGATCGATGTACGAAACCCCCTCTATTACTTCATATATTCCATATTTGAATCCAGATTTGTAGATGTCGTAAATGTTATTCAAGCTTATTTCCTCGCTAGTATTGTCGTAGGTAGAGATCGTAACCTCATTAACCTCAGCGTTGTATGTGTAAATATTTTCTCCATCATTATAAATTTTTTGACCTACCACATCCAGTACGTATTTGTCTTTCTTAACCGTAATTTTACCCCTAATGGTTTCATCTAAACCTGCTGTTACGTTTTTCAGGTTTTGAGAGAACTCTGCATAAAACCCTTCGATACTCTTATATTTCATACTCATGGCATCCAGAATAGCCAAGGCATCGGGATCATATTGTGCGATTGTCTGGTTTCCCAAAAGAATAAGTAATGCAATGATTAATTTTTTCATGATGTTGTGTACTTAGTATTTTATTTCTATTTCAGTCAATAACTGTTCCAAACTTTGCTCATCTGGTATGAGAACTTCTCTGGCTTTACTTCCTTCAAAAGGCCCTACTATACCAGCGATTTCTAGTTGATCAATAAGTCTGCCCGCTCTGTTGTATCCCAACTTCATTTTGCGTTGAATGAGAGAAGTGCTGCCTTGCTGATGAATTACAATGAGTCGTGCAGCATCTGCAAAGAGTACGTCTCGATCAGAGAGGTCTGCCTCACCGATTCCAAGTTCCTCTTCCCCAGCATATTCTGGAAGCATGTAGGCATTATCATAACCCCTCTGCTCTCCAATAAATTCACACAAACGCTCCACTTCTGGAGTATCTACAAATGCGCACTGCAAGCGAGTCATTTCAGACCCCATGGAAAGTAGCATGTCGCCCATCCCAACCAATTGGTCAGCTCCTCCCGCATCTAGAATGGTTCTAGAGTCAATTTTTGAAGTTACTCGGAAAGAGAGTCGTGCTGGAAAATTGGCCTTGATTATACCGGTAATGACGTTTACTGAAGGTCTTTGTGTAGCCACAATTAAATGAATGCCAATGGCTCTAGCCAACTGTGCTAGTCTTGCTATCGGGGTCTCAATTTCCTTTCCAGCGGTCATCATCAAATCGGCTAGCTCATCGATTACAAGCACAATATACGGCAAGAATCCATGACCTTTTTGGGGGTTTAGTCGTCGAGCCTTAAATTTTAGGTTATACTCCTTCAGGTTACGACATGCGGCACTCTTAAGTAAGTCATATCGGTTGTCCATTTCGATGCAGAGTGAGTTTAAAGTATTGATTACCTTAGAAGTGTCTGTAATAATCGACTCTTCGCTACCGGGCAGTTTAGTAAGGAAGTGCTTTTCTATTTGATTGAATAGTGTCAACTCAACCTTTTTGGGATCTACTAGCACAAACTTTAACTGTGATGGATGTTTTTTGTAGAGCAGGGAAGTTAGTATGATGTTTAAACCGACCGATTTGCCTTGTCCAGTTGCTCCTGCCATCAAAAGGTGTGGCATTTTAGCCAGGTCAGTAACAAAAACTTCATTGGAAATGGTTTTTCCCAGCACCACAGGAAGTTCCATTTTACTTTCCATGAACTTACTTGTAGTAATCACGGAACGAGCATCTACCATTTCCCTGTTTTTGTTGGGTACCTCTATCCCGATTGTCCCTTTACCTGGAATTGGAGCAATGATACGAATGCCAAGTGCCGCCAAGCTTAATGCAATGTCATCTTCGAGGTTTTTGATTTTAGAGATTTTGACTCCTGCTTCAGGAACGATTTCATAAAGCGTAACCGTGGGGCCAATTGTTGCTTTTATGCTGGTAATACCAATCTTGAAATTGATCAATGTCTCGATGATACGGTCTTTATTTGTCTCCAGCTCGTCTTTCGATACTTTGATGTCTTTCTCGGGGTATTCAATCAGCAAGGATGGAGTAGGAAATTTATACCCAGGAAGATCCAAGGTAGGGTCATAGTTTACTGACTCTTCGGTTACTTCTTCATCGAATTTTTTTTGTTCCACCTCAAAAGGCATATTCTCTAATTTTGGATTTCCCGCCACCTCATGATATGAATCTGAAGTATCCTCTAGTTGCTTTTCTATTTCAGGGTTTGAGGTTGGAACAATGGGGTCTTTTTTTTTGTCAAAAAATTTTTCGTCGACTTCTTTCGAAACCGGGTTGAGGGCTTCTTTGAACTCGGGAAAGTTAACGGTGAATTCAGGATCGCCTTGTGGTGCTGGTTTTTTTATTTTCGGAGGTAGTTTCTTAACTACCCATGTTTCCGTTTCATCTCGATATGCCTCTTCATCCTCTACCTCTTTACGAACCTGATCAATCACAGAACTGATATCCGCTGGTTTTTTCTTTTTTATGGGCTTTTTAGGTAATGCGATTTTAATCTTATCAATTAGGTCAATTAATTGATCCAAAATACCTCTTAATGCAGGAATATGTGTGATATTGAAAAAAAACATATTATATACAACGAATAAAAAGACCAAAAACAAAATAGCCCCCCAACCCATTAGGCTATGGGATATAATAGCTAATTCGTATCCAATGCCGCCACCTAAGTATCCTAGAAAAGTAGATTCTTCTTTTGTGAGTATAAAATAACCCAAAGTCATGCTAACCCAGATAAGGTAGAAAACAGTAAAGTTGAAAGACCGACTAATAGGCAGGAGTGAACGATACCAGATAATTCGGTAAGCCACAATGAAAAGTAGTGGGGGAATTAATATAGAGGCAATCCCGAACCAAAGAAAAATGAAATAATGTGCACTAATCGCTCCTATAAGACCGAATGTGTTTTGTACTTCTAAGCCTGATTCTTGTATTCCTGTTGAGGTGTAGGCCTCTACTACGCTTTGATCTGCTTGTCCTGTTTTGAAGTAGGAGATAAAGGAAACCAGTAAGAAAACGGCAATCAGCATAAGACTGAAGCCTACAAAAAGATGAGTTCTTCTATCTGTGAGAAGACTCTTCTTGGGAGTCTTTCTACGCTTTTTGTTGGTATTCTGTGACATAGGTTGCGACTTCAAAAATAGTAGAGTTTTAAGGGTTCATCAAGGGCGTTTAGCGATTGCTCTATTGATCTCTCTAATAAGCTTAGGTCCCCGATATACCAAACCCGTGTAAATCTGGATCAAGGTAGCGCCTGCTTCCAGTTTCTCTATTGCATCTTGTGCGGACATAATGCCTCCCACAGCAATAATCGGAACGTTAGCAACCCCTTTTTTTATATACCTGAGCACATCATTCGATTTCTTAAAGACGGGCTTACCGCTCAACCCTCCGCTTCCTATCTTTTCTATGTCTTTTTTGGGCAAGGCTAATCCACTCCTATCTATTGTTGTATTCGATACAATTAGCCCGTCTAGGCTTAGTAAGTTGGTGATCTCGATAATATCATCCAGTTGTGCTTCAGACAAATCCGGTGCAATCTTTAGCAGTATTGGCTTAGGGACGGGTTTCTTACTGTTGTTTTTTTGTAGTGATTTCAAAAGTTGAGTAAGGGGTTCTTTCTCTTGTAACGCCCGTAGCCTTGGAGTGTTTGGACTGCTTACATTCACCACGAAGTAGTCGACATATGGATAGAGCTTCTCAAAGCAAATAAGGTAATCAGCTAAGGCTTCTTCATTAGGCGTTGATTTATTCTTTCCAATGTTCCCCCCGACGATAATATTTGATTTTCTAGCTTTTAAACGTTCTAATGCACATTCAACACCTTCGTTGTTAAATCCCATTCGATTGATAAGTGCTTCATCTTGAGCCAGTCTAAACAGACGTGGTTGAGGGTTGCCTGATTGGGCTTTGGGGGTAAGCGTGCCTATTTCTATGAAGCCAAACCCAAGGTGGGTAAAATCGTCGATTAACTCGGCATTCTTGTCGAACCCAGCGGCAAGCCCCACAGGATTTTTGAAGTTCAGACCGAATACATTTTGCGCTAGAATAGGATTTTTATAATCATATAAGTATTTGATCAAACCTTTACCTAAGGGTATTCTCAAGGTGAGGTTGAGCAGTTTTGTTGTAATTAGGTGAGCTTTTTCAGGCTGAAAAAGAAATAAAATCGGTTTAATAAATCGATACATTAACTTCTAGGGTGGTATTGTGTAATCACTTGCTTCAAATAATCTCGATCAAGGTGCGTATAAATTTCAGTCGTAGTAATGGATTCATGCCCTAACATTTCCTGAACCGCTCTTAAATCTGCCCCCCCCTCTACCAAATGAGTGGCAAAGCTATGCCGAAAGGTATGAGGACTGATATTCTTTTTTAGGCCAATTTTTTTTGCCAGTTCTTTAATTATCATGAAAACCATAACTCGGCTTATCGCTTTTCCCCATCGGTTAAGAAAAAGATGGTCTTCATACTCTTTCCTAATTGGAATATGTACACGAACCTTATCTCTGTAGATTCGGATATGCTTTAACGCAGATAGTCCTACGGGGACTAGCCGTTCCTTACTGCCCTTTCCCATGATTCTTAAAAAACCTATATCCTCGTAAATATTACTAATCTTCAGTTCGATTAGCTCCGATACACGTAGACCAGAACTATAGAGTGTTTCCAACATTGTTCTGTTTCTTTGACCCTCTGGCTTGGATCTATCGATGGCTGCAAAAAGCTTTTCTATCTCAGGAAGGTCTAGTGTATCAGGCAATTTTCTTCCTAACCTTGGCGTCTCTATTAGAGATGTGGGGTTTTTTTCGATAACTTCTTCATATACCAAAAATTTAAAAAAGGCTTTTAAGCCCGAAACCATTCGAGCTTGTGTATGTTCAGACAGACCCAGATCATGAATGAATTCCAGAAAATCAATCAGGTCTTTCTGAGTTACTTTGGTTGGAACAATATCTTTTCCTGATAAATCAAAAAACTGTTTCAGTTTAGCTAGATCTGCCAAATATGCATCAATCGAATTTGCGGAGAGCGATCGCTCCAGCTTTAAATAACTCTTGAATTGCTTGCTATAAATTTCCCAGCTCAATGCGCCTTGGTTTGAAGATTTACTGGCAATGTTTCTTTGAATACTGCCAATCAGTTAATTTTCAAAATTAATAAGCAAACTTTCTATTTTGAAGATTTTAATTTTAAACGGTCCGAACTTAAATCTACTAGGAAAGCGCGAGCCAGAAGTCTATGGAACACAAACGTTTGGGAGTTTTTTAGATGGTCTGAAGGAAAGGTTTACAAACCATGAACTCTTATACTTTCAAAGTAACCATGAAGGATCACTTATTGATAAACTCCATGAGGTAGGTTTTTCTTTTGATGGGATTGTATTCAACCCAGGGGGCTACACCCATACCAGTATTGCTTTGAGAGATGCGATAAAGGCAATTACCACTCCAGTGTTCGAGGTACATATTTCAAATTTAGCTGAAAGAGAGGATTTTCGTCAGGTAAGTTATGTTCAAGATGTATGTGTAGAAACCATTAGCGGAATGGGGTTAGCAGGATACGAAGAAGCAATCAATAAACTAATCGGCAGTTAGCCTCTCAATTGATTTTTTTCCGAATTGCAATGGGAGAGTAAGCAGATGAGGGCGGGTTAAAGCTTTTAAAAATTTTTTTGAGTCTAATAGTTCAGACATTTCTGGTCAAAGGGGGTTTGGCAACTGAACTAATGCTTTAAAAAAAGTTCATCGAAAATGATGGATCAGAGGTTTGGTTAGTTAGTTAAATCTTAATCTCTTGATTTCAGAGCCACCGTCTGATCAATCCAGCAACCAACCGTTATATTTTGCCCTTCTTCGTAGTTTTCATTGAAAATTTCCTCAACCGACGGGAACTGGCTTTTAGATGCTTTCATCTGAGAACTGTTTCCTGCTTTTTTGTACATGTCGTATGCAGCTAAGAATACACCTCGATCTAGAACTTTACTTTCCCCACCTTGGCATTCTTCAAAACTCGTAAAGTACAAATTACCAATTAAATTAAAGGCTTCTTTGCTATCTGGTTTGGTGCTAAGTGCCTCGTATGCGAGTACTCTTGCTTTTGGTTTATCCCCTTTTTTGCTGTAAGAAAGGGCTTGCCCCATTAGTGCATCGTATTTTTCTACATCATTACTTGCAAGCTGGGCTGCGTGAATAAAGTACTCAAGTCCTTTATTTATCGCGTCACTAGCTAGGTATCTGCTTCCAATAGCATTTGCTAAAGTATAGGAAGGTTGGTCTTTAAATACGGGCTCACTTGCCTCCAAGAAGTAACTTTCACCAGTACACTTGGCCTGCACGGAATATTTAAATATCTTCTTCGCAATTCCTATATCAGAAAGATTTTCCCTAAACTTTGGAACCAAAGTTGTTTCAATAAACTCACACGTAAGAATTCCATCAATTGAACTTAGCCATGCATCGGTTTTATTTTGTTCTTTGTTTAGTCTTTCTGGTTTTTCACCATTATTTTTTTTCTCTTCGATGATATCAGAAATGGTTGAGTGAATGTCTAAAACTTTTTCTGCAGGCATTTCTTGCGGGTTATTTTTATAAGATAGTTTGGCAAGTAGCATGTAGGAATTCAAGTTGAAGTTAGAAATCTTTGCCTCATTCAGTTCGTAGGCTTTTTCGTAGAGTTCTAAAAGCATCGGATATTTTTCTGGTTGCTTATAATAAAATTGGAATGCCTGATAGGCTTTTCTATCCATCGTCTTCGCATCGTTATCAAAGTGTTCTATACGTTGGTCATACATCCATAGAACCGAATCTTTTAATGTTTTTACCCGCTCTTTATCATCTATATCTTCCATGATTTTTTTTAAAGTACTTTCACCTTCTATGTAGATGGTTTGATGTAGATCAGGATTGTTTGCATATAACCAATTGAGGGGGGGCATTGCTTCCTTGAATTTATCTTGTGCTAAGAGCAATTTGTAGTAGGCTTGCTTTTCTTTCGATAGTTTATGCAGTTCTTCATCTTCAGGCCAGTTCCATCCTTCCTGAGCGAAAGACGGTAATGCGATGATTACCAATAAAGTAGAAATGGATATTTTTTTCATGAAAAATAGTTTGGGCGAATTGCTAAAGTAAATATATCGCCAAGCCTTGTTACTAAGCATCCAAAATTATTTTTCGCAGTAGCAAATCGCAAAAATATTCTTCTTCTTCGAATCTCACTCATATTACTTTTGTGTTAACAATTAAATGAAATGGGCAAATTGAGTTTAAAAGTCAAAATAAGCGTTTCCTTAATCTTATTTTCAGTAATTGATATATTGGGAAATGTACCCGTAATCATTGACCTACGTAAAAAGTTTGGGCATGTACAGTCGGGTAAGGCGACACTTGTTTCGAGAGTTATCACGATAGTATTCCTTTTAGTTGGTGAGAGTATACTTCACCTCTTCGGAATAGATGTGGCTTCTTTTGCAATAGCCGGTGCTATTATAATGTTTTTTTAGGCATGGAAATGATTTTAAACTTACGGCTTTTTAAATCAGATCCAGAAGATTCAAATAGTGCTTCTATCGTACCTATTGCATTTTCGTTGATAGTGGGTGCAGGAACGATGACTACTCTCATTTCGCTCAAAGTAGAATACGATACCATCAACATTCTGATAGGTGTTTTCTTTAATCTACTTTTTGTATATATCGTTTTGAAGAACTTTGGGTGGCTGGAAAAAGTAATGGGAGAAACAGGTTTGAATATCCTTCATAAAGTATTTGGAATTGTATTACTAACTGTTTCCACTAAGATATATAAAAATCATTGGATGCTATGATTATATTATATACAGATGGGGCAGCCAAAGGAAATCCAGGTCCGGGAGGTTACGGCGCCATTTTAAGATACGGCTCAAAAGAGAAAGAACTCTCCGAAGGATTTAGAATGACAACCAATAACCGCATGGAGTTGTTGGCTATTATTGCAGGTTTGGAGGCGATTAAGAAACCAGGCTGGGACGTGAACGTTGTTTCCGACAGCAAGTATGTGGTAGATGCTGTAACTAAAAAATGGCTTGATGGATGGAAAAAGAAAAATTTTAAAGGTAAGAAGAATAGAGACCTGTGGGAGCGATATTTAGTGGCCGCTAAGCCTCATAATGTTACCTTCCAATGGGTTAAAGGACATGCAGGCCACCCTGAAAATGAACGCTGCGATGAACTAGCAGTAAGGGCATCAACATCTAATCAATTAAAAGTTGATCAGGCTTTTGAGGAAAGTCGGTTATAATCAATTAATTTTAACACAGATTAATTATTCAAAAATGAATAAAGGTTTTTATTATTTTCTATTTGTAGCAGCAATAGTTGGCGGAATGATGTTTTATTTCAAAGTGCAACGAGTTAAAAAAATGAAAAATCCGAACCTAACAGACCTTGCCGTTGAGCCAGATTTATTAATGGGTACTGCAGATCGGAATTTTCAGGATAATAAAGAAATTAATGCGATTAAATTTTTGGACGAGGCCATAGCTACTATGAAAATATTAAAGCAAGACGGTGATAGTGTTAGTTTCTCGGCTATTGAAGTAGCCATTCGTGACTTACAAATTGTTGAGGATCATATAACTGCGGAAGATATTGATGAAGATTTAATGTACGAAGCCTTTGCAGATGCTATGAACTCCATGGCTTTTGCTTCACTGCGAATATCGGAGGTTTACGTTAAGGAGGGAAAGAATGAAGAGGCAAAAATAACCATCGATCACGCAATAGATCACCTTCAAAGCGCAATTCACTTTGCTAAAGGCAAACAAAAGAAAGAAGAAATTAAATTAGCTGGTCACTTACAGCGTCTGATCGAAAATCATTGGGAAAGTGATATTTCCCAAATCGACAATGTAATGGTCGAAATAGACTCGGTAGTGAAAGCGCACATTATTCAATAAACATGTGGTCTAAAGAGAGAAAAAGTTCATTACCGTCTGCGTTTTTTCCTTATAAATCTTATATTGAAGAAGTCTTTTTTTCGCTTTTAGTAATTTCTACTTCTCGCTCCGAAAAATCAAACCCTAGACTAGAAAGCTCACTCAATATAGGATCGTAAATTTTCTTTTTGATCGGGATATGAAGACCTGAAAGTTGGATTTCACCTTTTAAAATCAACTTAGTGGCAATTGCCAATGGCAGACCTACTGTTTTTGCCATTGCGGTATTTAAGTCGTCATCCCCCAATGCTACCATGCTTGACTCTATTTGCCGAGGATGTCCATTATCTAAAAAATTGAACTTATGCCACATCAAAATCATGTCTCTATCTTCTTTAGTAAGCGTCCATTTTTTTTTGAGAATATGCTCTAAAATTTGGGCTGGAGTTCCTTTTTTCAATCCTACTAGCTCATCGTCAAAAAGACCTAACCATTTTATCTTAAACATAATGTCCGAGTCAATGGGTAGATTCATATAATGTGCCAGCTTCAATTCTATGGAATCATTTGGATTGTAAGAAAGAAATGAGTTGATGAATTGACGATGCGTCATTTCTTCTACATTCTCCATGTAGTAGGTGTCGTCTGTCGCCCCTAACTGAATGAAGATATCCCATGCAGCACAGTAGCCAGGTCTTCTCAATGTGCCTCTGTAGAGTGTTTGAATTCCCTGAAGGTTATAAACATCTAAATAGGCTAAAGAATCTCGATTAGCGTACCCTTCGAAGTAGCCATAGTCTGGGATGTAAATCATCTCCGTGCGTTTAAACAATTTATTGTAGGGTATATACTTGAACCTCCCCTCCAAAATAAATTTACAACATCCTTGCCCAGCTGTAACCACATTTCGAGGATTCCAGGTAAACTTATACTGCCACGGGTTGTCAGCAACGGATTCATCGGCTACTAAGCCACCAGTAAATGTTTCAAAACCCGTAAGGTTATATCCTTTTTCTTTAAGATCATCTAAGACTTTCATCGCACTCATATGATCGATTCCTGGATCTAAACCCAGTTCCATGATGGCGGTTTTGCCTGCTTTTTCAAAGTCGGGAGCTAACGCCTTTATGTCATCTTTAAGATACGAAGCGGTAAGGAAGTGTTTCCCATACTCGGCACATTTCTTTGCGATATGAACGTGCAGAGCCGCTGGGAGCATAGAGATCGCAATGTCATGTTCTTGCACCATCGCAGATAGGGATGCTTCATCAGAAATGTCAATTCCAACGATTGATGCACAATCATACCCGGTTATTTTGCTCTCGGCAAGTGCCTTGTTCTTTTCAATTATCGTAAGTTTCCAGCCCTCTTTGATGCAGGAATCTAATAAGTATTTGATTAAAGAGGTACAGGACTGTCCCGCACCAATTATAAGTATTTTTTGCATGTGCTAAATATGAGATGATAACCTATTTTCCCAAAAAGATTTATTCCTTTTTGTTTACTATTGTACTACTAGCCTGTGCAGTCGGAAGGATCATTAAGTCGCCGATCATGACGTGCGGAGGCCTATTGAGGACAAATTCGATCGTTTCGGCGATATCATGTGCCATAAGAGGGTCGTAGTGCTCATATACCTTGTCTGCCTTTTTCTTGTCTCCTTTGAATCGAACTTCGCTAAACGCCGTGGCTACCAAACCGGGGTCTATCGAGGTGACCTTAATTCCAAACTCATTGAGGTCGATTCGCATACCTTTTGTCAATGCATCTACTGCATGTTTGGAGGCACAGTAAACATTGCCTCTTTGGTAGACTTCCAGCCCTGCGATACTACTGATATTGATGATGTGACCCATATGCCGACTTGTCATTCTGGGGATTATAGCCTTGCTTACATAGAGTAGCCCCTTTACGTTTATGTCTATCATGGCGTCCCAATCATCCGTATTTCCTTCATGAATGAGGTCCAAACCATGCGCATTTCCTGCATTATTGATCAGTACATCAATATTTTCCCAATCGTGGGGTAAGGATTTGATGTTTGAAAATACTTCCGTTCGGTCTCGCACGTCAAAAGATAATATTTGAGTAGGTGTGTCCAGTTCCTTAGAGAGGGTTGCTAATTTTTCCCTTCGCCTACCACACAGGACTAAACGATAATTTTTTGACAACAGCCTGGCGGTGGCTTCCCCAATGCCACTAGAGGCACCGGTAATCAATGCTATAGGTTTCGTCATTTTTTTAACGTTTTCTTTATCTGCTTTTTACTTTGAAAGTGCTATTTCCGAGAGCCGAGCTACTTCTCTTTTTTCTGAACTTTCGTTCGTTCTGAGGTCCTCCTTCGAAAGTGATAAAAATTCCTAGATTTTGAGTAGAAAGACGGCTCAGACCTTCGCTAAATTTATTACCAGGCTCATGGAGCATATTGCGTAGGCCGTAGGAATAGCGCAACTCTGGAGAGAATTTGAAGAATGGGTAAAAAATGTCAAGACCAACCCCGACATCTATGGCTACATTCCAGTTTTTTAGTTCTAATGATTCTTTTATCTCTTCTTCATCTCCTTTGCCGACCGCCTCCAGCGATGGGTTCACTCCAAAAACCATGTACATTGCTATGTTTCCTCTGCGCGCAGATTTATACTTTAGGAGAAGGGGCAATTCCACCATGGTAGCATCTATTGCCCCCTGAAGAGTGGCACCGTTTGTGTAACGATAGGTCAGGCCGTTTTCATAAAATCCAACCGAAGGCATTAGCCTAAAATCTAAATATTGGGTTAGCTTCATATTGATAACGAAGCCTGTTTTAAAACCGCCAAAATTGCCAGGGATAATGGAGTGGACAGTATCCATGGCAGGTGTCACAAAAGCGTCGGAATACTTAATGACATATTTGGAGGAATGCACACCAATGAAAAACCCATAGTGAATCCATTGATCTTCATAGTTGATGAGGTTGTCAGAAGGATTATTTTGACCAAATGCCTTAATCATTAAGGTGGAAGAAAATAGTAACGCGAAAAGAGTTATTTTTCTCCCGAATAAATAGAGCTTATACCGAGCGTTAATGGTCTGCATTTAGTATTTTTGAATCCAGTTTTTTTTAGAATCTGCAAGAAATCACCGCCATAAGGAAATTCATTAACAGACTCAGGAAGGTACGAATAAGCCGCATTGTCTTTCGACACCAACTTACCCACCTTTGGTAATATCCAACGAAAATAGAAATTATATAATTGTTTGAAAGGAAAAATAGTCGGTTTTGAAAATTCAAGAACGATTGCTTTGCCACCCGACTTAAGCACCCGATACATTTCGCTTAGCCCTTTTTCCAAGTTTTCAAAGTTTCGAACCCCAAAAGCCACAATAATGGCATCAAAGGAATTATCCTCGAAATGGATGTTTTCAGAATCACCCGACTGCATATCAATGATATGACTGATGTTTCTCTTTTTCATTTTTTTACGTCCTACTTCCAACATGCCTTCGGAAATATCCAATCCGACTATTTTTTCAGGATTTAATTCCAAGGCGGCGATTGCAAAATCTCCTGTACCCGTGGCCATATCCAATATTTTTTTGGGTTGATCTTTCTTCAACATCTTAATGGCCTTTTTTCTCCACCTGATATCAATGCCAAGACTTAGAAAATGATTTAGAAAGTCGTATTTTACTGAAATGTTATCGAACATATTCGCAACCTGCTTTTTCTTCGTCTCGGACTTATCTTTGTAAGGTACTACTGTCATAATTGCCACAATATTAACAGGGATAAACCAGCTGGTAACACAAATGTTATTCTTATCTTATGCCGATAAAGTCAGCGGAATTTTTAAAAAGCAGCATAAACCTTGATCAGTGCCCCGATAAAATGATTCCGGAGTATGCTTTTATAGGTCGATCCAATGTGGGGAAGTCCAGCCTGATAAACCATTTGACCAATAGGAAAAAGTTGGCCAAAACCTCAAGTACACCAGGAAAAACACAGTTAATCAATCATTTCTTGGTCGATGATGAGTGGTTTTTAGTGGACCTTCCGGGATATGGCTGGGCGCAGACCAGCAAAACAAATAAAGAAGCCTGGCGAAAGATGAACGAAGAATATCTTCAATTTAGACAAAATCTGGCCTTAGTTTTTGTGTTAGTAGATATTCGTCATGAGCCTCAAAAAATTGACCTTGAATTCATTAATTGGCTAGGGAAAAAAGAGATTCCTTTCAGTATAGTATTTACAAAATCAGATAAGCTGGGCAAAACGCTCATTCAGTCAAATGTGGCTGCCTACAAAAGTACTTTGAGGCAAACATGGGAGGAGCTTCCTCCCACTTTCATTACTTCTTCTATCGCTAAACTAGGAGGAGATGATTTGTTGGAATTTATTGGTCGAATTAATCGCTCTATTGCACAATAAAGTATTTTTACTTCATCAAAAAATATAAAATGGATTTTAGTGATATAGCTTCAGTCTCTGGTAAGGGGACTCTTTTTAAAGTTCTAAACCCAACACGTACGGGTGTTATTTTAGAATCGTTGGACAATGAGAAAAAAAAGATGGTTGCCACTAGGAAAAACAAAGTGAGCATTCTTTCTGAAATCTCCATTTACACCACGGATAAGGAGGAAGCTGTGCCTTTGGAAGAGGTAATGAAAAAAATACATTCAGAGTTTAAAGGAGATACAGATTTAGACAAGAATAGTAGCTCGGAAGAATTGAAGTCTTTTTTGAAGTTTGTCCTGCCCAATTATGATGAAAACAGAGTATATATATCGGATATTAAAAAATTAGTTATCTGGTATGCTCAGCTAGTGGAGAGAGTTCCTGATGTATTAGAAAAAAAGAGTGGAGAAACAGAAGAGAAGGAAAAACCTAAGGAAAGAAAAGAAGGTGAAAGAGGTAAAGTATAAATTTCGTGTACGTTGGGCAGATTTAGACCCTAACGGACATATGCGACATACTGCTTACAGTGATTATTGTGCCCAAGCTAGGTTGATGTATTTTGAAGAAATTAGCATGCCTTTTAGCAAGTTACTAGAGATTGGCATCGGTCCTCTTCTTTTTAAAGAAGATATTCGTTTTTATAAAGAAATTAGAATGAACGAGAAATTTGAAGTGGGCTTTTGTATTACGAAGCTTCGAAAAGACGGTTCTAAATGGTCCTTTAGGCACAATGTTTACACCCATTCAAATGATCTCTCTGCTAAAATTGAGGTAGATGGTGCTTGGCTTGACTTAAAGCAGAGACGTACCACAGTACCTCCACGGGAACTAAGTGAGTTATTGATCCGTGGCGCATTCGCTGAAGATTTTGAGTGGATTCCAGATAAGAAAAAAACCAACTAGCCTGCGTCGCGCTCTTTTTTGAAACTCATCGCATTTTTCACCATCTTTGACGACCCGATAAAAAGCGAAGAGCGTTGGTGAAAAGCACTAGGCTGTATCTCAAGTATTCGTTGTGATCCATCCGTGGCCATTCCGCCAGATTGTTCAGCAATGAAGGCCAAGGCGTTGCACTCGTAAAGCAATCGGAGCTTTCCGTATGGGGTTTTTTTGCTGCTTGGATAGAGGTAGATACCTCCTTTTAGCATATTCCGGTGAAAGTCAGCAACTAGCGACCCAATGTATCTGGCAGATAGCTGTTGTTCTTTACAACGTTCTAAATATTTTTTTACCCACTCTTCAAAGTGCTTAAAGTTTCCTTCATTGATCGAATATATACCACCATTTTCTGGGCATCTAATGTTATCATGTGAAAGTACAAACTCACCTATACTTGGCTCTAGCGTAAATCCATGCACGCCACTTCCGGTAGTGTAAACGAGCATGGTAGAGGAGCCATACAAAATATAGCCAGAAGCTACCTGCTCCGTTCCTTTTTGAAGAATGTCTTCTTCTTGTACGGGGCCGCCCAAAGGTGATACCCGTTTGTAAATAGAAAATATAGTTCCTATAGAAACATTCACATCGATGTTAGAGCTTCCATCCAAAGGGTCAATGGCTACCACGTATCGGCAGTTAAAGTTTAAGTGGATGATCTCTTGGTTTTCTTCGGAAACAATAGCGCAGGTCATTCCACCATTTTTAAGTGCTCTTGTAAATCGAATGTCGGCCACTACGTCCAATTTTTGTTGATCTTCTCCTTGCACGTTTTTTTCTCCAAAGCCACCCGCTATATCCAAAAGACCTGATTTGTTAACCTCTTTGTTTACAATCTTTCCAGCCAAGGCAATATCTCTCAAAAGCTGAGAAAGCTCTCCAGTGGCGAAAGAAAATTCGTCCTCCCTCTTCTTTATAAATCTATCTAATGTTGTTCCAATCGGGAGACCGAGTTTACTTTTGTTCATCTTTTTGGCGTTAGTCTTGAATAAATAATCTTTCAAAAACGAAATTAAGGTTTTAGTTAATTTAAAACGATTGCGATGCACATTTTTAAGTTTGGTGGTGCCTCCGTTAGGGATGCGAACGGGGTTAAGAATCTACATTCGATAGTTACTTCTTACGGAAGTAGAAATCTGGTTGTAGTGGTTTCCGCAATGGGGAAAACGACGAGTAAGCTGGAGGAATTGGTTAAACTAGCTCGTGCTGGTGGTAGCTACTCCGTTCTCTTAAAGGAATTGAAAGAGTACCACAGGGCAATTATTAAAGAATTGCTTGATGAAATTCCCTTAGCATATGAAAAACTGGAAGCCAGTTTGGAAGAGCAACTTCTAGGGCTTCATCAATACGATGAAATGATTGCTTACGACAGAGTGGTGCCGTTTGGTGAGCTCATTTCCACTACCATTATCAGTCAATACTTGACTTTGCAAAACGAGGATTCCTGTCAGTGGGTAGACGCTAGAAAGATGATCAGAACAGATCAGTATTTTTCTGAAGCCAACGTGGATTGGGTGGTGACCGAGCGTCAGATCGTAGATCAACTAAAGCCGCTCGCCGAAGAAAAAATCGTGATTACGCAAGGGTTTATCGGTTCAGATGTGGAAGGTAATTCAACAACATTAGGAAGAGAAGGATCCGATTTTACAGGTGCTGTTTTGGCTTATTGTCTAAATGCGGAGGGATTTACCGTATGGAAAGACGTCCCGGGTATATTGAATGCTGATCCTAGAATTATGGATCAAACACAGCAGTACAGAGACCTTAGTTACAGAGAAGTAACGGAAATGACCTACTACGGGGCGCAGGTTATTCACCCTAAGACCCTGAAACCTCTTGCACAAAAAAATATACCCCTTACCGTTAGGTCTTTCTTAGATCATAATCAGGTGGGTACAGTCATATCGTCTGAAAATACGAGCATCAACATTCCATGTTTCATATTTAAAGGGAATCAAATTCTTATAACAGCCCAAGTAAAAGACCATAGCTTTATGGATGAGAAAAAACTGGGCTTTGTTTTACAAGTGCTTGACTTGCTTAATATCAAAATCAACCTGATGCAAAATTCTGCGCTGACCTTTTCGTTTTGTATTGACAATAACCCTTTTAAACTTAAGAGAATAAAGGAGCTATTAAATCGAGATTTTCTCTTATCATTTGAAGAACAGCTTCGGTTAGCAACCATAAAGAACTATACAGAAGCGGCTTTTCATAAGCTACCGGAGAAGAGGGAAAACCTAATGGAGCAAAAAACCACAACCAACTATCAGGTTCTTTATCGGCTACCTTAATTCTAGATGCGTCAATTTACGATCTAAGTGATCGAATGAAAGTAAGGGAAATCAAGCAACTTTCAATGATCAAGCATTGGATATAAATTAGGTGGGTCGAAGCGTTTCTCAAATTCTGGTTTCAACGGGAAACGCCTCAGGTATAATTGACAAAAAACGTGTTGAACGCTGAATCCTCCAAAAGGGTGAAGGAGGACAAGTTCTTTTTCTCTGGGCTCCGCTTTGTTCAAAGTATTCATAAACGTTAGAGGAGGTATTAATTTATTTAATTTTAGCGTCGTCGTCTAAATCGTTCCTTTTTTATATGCCTCCAGACACCGATCTCGAGCAAATTTATGGTCCACAATGGGTTTTGGGTAGAGGTCTGTCTCTAATTCTGGCACCCATTTGTTGATATAGCTGCGATTCTTATCAAACTTCTCCGTTTGTGAATATGGGTTGAATATGCGGAAATAGGGTTGGGCATCTACTCCTGTTCCTGCTGCCCACTGCCAGCCACCATTATTGCTGGCAAGGTCAAAGTCCAAAAGTTTTTCTGCGAAATAGGCCTCGCCCCACCGCCAGTCGATAAGTAAGTGCTTTGTGAGAAAGCTGGCAACAATCATGCGCACCCGATTATGCATGTAGCCGGTTTTATTTAGTTCGCGCATGCCTGCATCCACAATGGGATATCCCGTTTCGCCTTTTTTCCATTTTTCAAACTCCTCCTCATTGTTTCGCCATTTTATACCATCATACTTCTTGCTGAAATTCTCTTTTACCACTTCGGGAAAGTGCCATAAAATGGACTGATAAAATTCTCGCCAGATCAATTCATTTAGGTATTTTCCATTTAATCCTTTTGCTTCTTTCACTAGACTTCTGGTGCTGACCGTTCCAAATCGAAGATGCACACTCATACGAGTTGTTCCGCTTTTTCCAGGTATGTCTCTTGTTTCATGGTAGGTGGATATGATGCTAGTATCAACGATTCGAGATGGAAATGAGATATCCGTATGTACAAACCCGACTTCTTGGAGTGAAGGCAATGGATGATTTGATTGAGCCCAGTTGGTCTGATTTTCAGACGTGTAAGGCTCAACAAGCTTTTCTGAAAATTTGGATTTCCAAAATTTACTATAAGGGGTGTATACGACATAGGGATCTCCATTCTCCTTCATTACTTCGGTTTTTTCGAAGATGACGTGATCTTTCTTGGCCTTAAATGCAATGCCATTTTCACGGAGCAATTCATAAACAGCCTTGTCACGTTCACGAGCATAGGGCTCATAGTCTCTATTGCACCACACGGATTGGATAGCATAGTCGCATATCAATTTTTTCCAGAGTTCTAAGGGTGAACCAATGCGTACATCAAGTGAGCTACCTCTTTCGGCCAGCTCGCTCTGAAGTCTTTCTAATTCCCTATGGATAAAAGATACCCTTGCATCATCTCGTGGAAGTGAAGCTAGAATATTGGTATCGAAAATAAAGATTGGCTGTACAGGGACACTTTCTTGATGTGCTGCAAAAAGTCCATGGTTGTCGTCCAAACGCAAATCTCTGCGATGCCAAAAAAGGGTAACTTGGGGTTTATTCTTCATGGTATTAGAGAAACATTTATCAATATAAGATGTTTGGCTATGCTCACGAATTATCCAGAGTTAATTGAAATAAGAAAGCCATTTCTAATGCGAGGCTTGCTTATCACTCGTATAGCGGGAATCATACAGACTCACATCATATTTTATTGGGATCGACGCCTTTTAGTTTCTGCTTTCTATAGCGGTCGAATCGATGACATTCCACCATCCAAACCGATAATTTGTCCCGTCATCCAACTTGAATCTTCGGAGAGGAGAAAGGCAACAAGCTTGGCTACTTCTTCGGCTGTGCCTACCCTCTTTAAAGCATGCCTCTTGCCAGCGGCTTCCTTCTTTTCATCCGTCCCTAGCAATCTGCTGGCCAATGGGGTATCGATGATAGACGGTGCAATGCAATTCACCCTCACTTTAGGTGCCAGTTCTGCGGCTAATGAGCGAGTAAGACCTTCTAACGCCCCTTTAGCGACTGCCACTGAGGAATGAAAGGACATGCCTTGCTGTACGGCTACCGTACTAAAAAAAACGATAGAAGAGTGGGCTTGTGTTTTTAATTGCTTTACCAATGGCTGGAGAACGTTGATGGCTCCCTTCACATTCACTTCAAAATCTGTTTGAAAATCTTCCATTTTAAGACCATGGAATGGTTTTAAGTTGATAGAGCCCGGGCAGTAAACAATGCCATCAATGGGGTTCATAGCTATGCTTGGTTGTTCACCAGAGGTGACATCAAAAGTGATATGACTTACATTTTTGAGTCCATTTACGGCGTCTCCAGTACGAGATAGAACCGTAATATTATTTCCTTGAGATACGAGTAGTTTTGTGAGTTCCAGCCCTATTCCAGAGCTTCCCCCCACCACGATGTAATTCTTTGCCATGAAGATTTAACCATGCCGAAAGGCTAAAGTTTAATTTTTTATTTCCACCGCCCAAAAATTAAACCCATAATGAGACAAGCTACTGCCAAATGCTGGGTTGAACTGCAATAGTCGCACGATTTTGGAAAAATCGTTTTCAACCCGCTCCATCAGGAAATTTTTAGCTTTTAGGGCATGAAGCACCGCACTGAGCCTAAAACCCATTCTTTGGAGCCTAGGCGGTGATGCGCTTTTTTAATTACTACACGCTTCGGTTTGAAAGGTTACTTTGTCTTTATCGTATTTCCCTTCCCACTTCATTTTAAACGATGACGGATCATCTACTTGAACACACGTTAAATTAGGGTTCTCGAGTAAGTTCATACGAGCGAACGCAGCATTATTGCCATTCGCCAGATTAACTTTTGTTAAGGCATTATTTTCTAACCTAAGACTAACAAGTGTTGTGTTTTGAGAAACATCCAGTGCTGTTAAATCATTGTTAACTAAAGTTAGAAATTCAAGTGCTGTAAGTTTAGAAACATTGAGTGCTGTTAATTGATTTTTACTTAATTCAAGACTAGTAAGTGCTGTGTTTTGAGAAACATCTATTGCTGTTAATTGGTTACCGCTTAACCAGAGTAAAATAAGTGCTGTATTTTGAGAAACATCGATGTTGGTTAGAGTGTTTCTATTTAATTTAAGTTTAATAAGTGCGGTGTTATTCGAAACATCTATGTCCGTTAAGGCATTTCCACTAAGAGTAAACTCAGTAATATTTGCAAAATATTCAATGCCAGTAGCGTCTGTAATGCCTAAATCAGCTCCTTGAATATCTCCTGTAAATGCTCGGGCTTCGGCTACGGAAATTTCTTGATCTCCATCGGTGTTGAGGGCTGTATTCTTGAGTAATGCCGCTTTGAATTTGGCATCGGGGATGTAAATTCCTGCACCTTCCGTTATGGAAATGGTAAACGCTGCCGTGGCTGTCGCACTCCCTACTGTCGCTTGGATTTCGCCCGTAAGCTCCGTATTCGTCTCATAATCAAAGGCACTTGTATCGACCAGCATCATTTTATTTCCGTCTAAACCAAGGGCACCCGCCGGGTTTTGGCTTGTAATCGAGTAAACAGGCGTTTCATCGGTATTGGCTACGGTCGCCGCGAGTTTCCCAATAACCACGCCGTTAGGGCTGTTTTTCGGCAGCACTAATTGAGTCAAATCCGCTATGTCGATGGCTATAGGCGCATCATCAACGGTTACCGCTGCGGTTTTGTCCGCCGATCCGCTTGCATTCGTAGCGGTGAGTTTTACCGTATAAGTGCCGTCTTTCGTGTAGGTATGGGTGGGGTTTTCTTCGGTGGCTTTTTCGCCATCGCCAAAGTCCCAAGCGTAGCCGGTGGCGTTTTTAGAAGCGTTTTTAAAGGTTACCGCCCCTGCTGAGCCTTTGGTAAAGGTAAAATCGGCGACTACTTGAGTGTCGACTGGGTCGACCTTATCATCTTTCTTGCAACTCCATAAGACTGCGGCGGCGCATAGGGTAGCAAAGAGGAGGGTTTTAGGTTTAAAATTCAAAGATTTGATTTGATTTGATTTGATTTGATTTGATTTGATTTGATTTGATTTGATTTGATTTGATTTGATTTGATTTGATTTGATTTGATTTGATTTGATTTGATTTGATTTGATTTGATTTGATTTGATTTGATTTGATTTGATTTGATTTGATTTGATTTGATTTGATTTGATTTGATTTGATTTGATTTGATTTGATTTGATTTGATTTGATTTGATTTGATTTGATTTGATTTGATTTGATTTGATTTGATTTGATTTGATTATTCATAAATTCAAAATTTTTCGTTTCGCTTTTTGCGTGGTTAAGATTTTTCATAGCGTTATTTAATTTGATTAAAAGATATTAAAATACAAGAATAAAGGTATCAGATCGTATTTGCAAAAAAATTTGAAATAAAATAAATTATTTTCCTTCATGGTGCATGTGCTTGCTCTTAAAAATTGGATAAACGTATTTTCTAAGCGTAAATTCTTAAAATAAATTAGTTAGCCTGAAGCGTTTATTAATGGCGGGGAGCAAAAAGCTCACTATTCCACAATCGATATTGGCATCCTTTAGTAAACCTATCGCTGGTCATTGATCAACATCTAAGGTAGGCGGTGAGCCTAACGTTTTTGAAGAACGTTTCATGAAAAAAGCCCCAAACCAATAAAGGAAGGGGCTTTTCTCATTTTTAAACAAAAATCTAGTCATGAAAAACCAATAATTGAAAAATCAAATCTGTGCGTTTGCAATCAAATCAATGCATTCGCACTCAAATCAGTTTCAAATATACGACACTATTTTGTAACGACCAAATTTCTGCTCGATTTTGTAAAAATTGTGTCATTTTCTTATTTTGATCCTTTACTTTTTTTTATTATTCAAATTATGCTCAAGCACTATTACATGCTTGTATGTACTTCCTTGCCAAGAGTAGGTTTTTTCAAAGATTATTGAGCGATTTACACCGCACCACCACTTTGTAAATCATGAACGCGAATAATACATGTAGATGGTCTTTGGCTTTTGGTGTCCCGTACTTTGGCGGTGAGCCTAACGTTTTTGAAGAACGTTTCATGAAAAAAGCCCCAAACCAATAAAGGAAGGGGCTTTTCTCATTTTAATAAAACCATTAGCAAAGAAAAACTAATAATGTAAATCAAATCTGTGCGTTTGCAATCAAATCAATGCATTCGCACTCAAATCAGTTTCAAATATACGACACTATTTTATAATGACCAAATTTCTGCTCGATTTTGTAAAAATTGTCTCATTTTCTTATTTTAATCCTTTATTTTTTTGTTATTATTAAAATCATGTTCAAGCACCATTACATGCTCGTATGTACTTCCTTGCTGAGAGGAGGTTTTTTCAAAGATTGATGAGCGATTTACACCGCACCACCACGTTATAAAACGAGAACACAAATTTTTATATGAAAATGATCTTTGGCTTTTGGTGTCCCGTACTTTGGTGGTAAGCCTAACGTTTTTGAAGAACGTTTCATGAAAAAAGCCCCAAACCAATAAAGGAAGGGGCTTTTCTCATTTTAATAAAACTATTAGCAATGAAAAACTAATAATGTAAATCAAATCTGTGCGTTTGCAATCAAACCAATGCATTCGCACTCAAATCAGATTCAAATATACGACACTATTTTATAATGACCAAATTTTTGCTCGATTTTGTAAAAATTGTGTCATTTTCTTATTTTAATCCTTTACTTTTTTGTTATTATTCAAATCATGCTCAAGCACCATTATATGCTCGTATGTACTTCCTTTCCAAGAGGAGGTTTTTTCAAAGATTATTGAGCGATTTATCACCGCACCACCACTTTATAAAACGAGAACACAAATTTTTATATGAAAATGATCTTTGGCTTTTGGTGTCTCGTACTTTGGCGGTGAGCCACACTTTCATTAATTCGAGTTCCTTGGAAGAAAGGTAGAAAAGAAAGAAGTTGGCAACGGGTGGGTGATCCAGGTAGATATATATTTTTAGATTTTAATGTAAAGTCTCTAAACCCAAATATCGTTATTTTTGAGAAGGTGGTAATACCTTGCTATTGTACTTTTTGGAGACAGCGGAAAAATCCTCTAACTTCAGTTGGATATCAATAAATAAATATTCTATTTTTTTAAATAAACATTTTATTTTGTTCAAACTCAATTTAAAAAATCCACTTGTCGTTTTTGACCTTGAAACGACAGGAATCAATATATCGCAGGATCGTATCGTAGAGATTGCGATGGTAAAAGCTATGCCCGATGGCACTATCGATGAAAAGTGCCAGAAAATAAACCCGACCATCCCTATACCAAATGAAACAAGCCTTATCCACGGCATTTATGACGAAGACGTAAAGGAGGAGCCAACATTCAAACAAATGGCAAGATCTCTGGCTCAATATCTGGAAGGATGCGATTTGGCTGGTTTCAATATTTTGGCTTTTGATGTTCCCATGTTGGTAGAAGAGTTTTTAAGAGCCAATGTGGATTTCGAGGTAGAGAAACGGAAAATAGTTGATGCACAAAAGCTTTTTCATATGATGGAGAAACGGAACTTAACCGCTGCTTATAAATTTTACTGTGGAAAGGAATTAAAAAACGCCCATTCTGCACTCGTTGATACCAAGGCGACCTATGAGGTGCTTGCTTCTCAAATTGAAAGGTATGAAGGAAAGGAAGCTCATGATAACTTAGGGAAAAAACTAGCTACTATTGAAAATGACATGGGCATTTTACATGAACTCTCAACATCAAGTAGAATAGACTTTGCAGGTCGAATTATTCTTAAAGAGGGTATAGAAGTATTCAATTTTGGAAAGCATCGCGGAAAACCTGTTCGCGAAATTCTTCAAAAAGAACCCAGCTTCTACGATTGGATGATGAAGGGAGATTTCCCACTAGATACCAAAAGAAAGCTCACACAAATCAAACTGCGTTCTTTTAATGGATAATTTCAATATCCAGTAATGGAAGATATGAAAACAATCCACGAAACAGTTGAATAGTGTATATTTGAATTTTACCTAATTCATGCCATATAAGCCAAATAAGAATGCCCGTCTACGAATACTTTTTATCATATTCGGGGTTCTTTCTGTTTACTCCCTTTTGGTTTGGACGCTCGTTCAGGTAGAACAAGACAGCTCGCAATCCAACTTAACCAACTACTCAAATGCTATTTGGTATTCTTTAGCCACTCTCACCTCAGTAGGTTATGGAGACTTATTTCCGGGAACCATTTATGGTCGGATGATAGGGTATATTTTAATGCTCGCAAGTATATTTATTTTTGGTCTATTACTTGGTCAACTTACAACGCTTATGTCTACGATTCGAGAAAATAAAAAATTAGGATATTCTGGAACCAGTTTCACCAATCATGCAGTCATAATCGGGTGGAACGAATTTGGCTGGCATGTAGTCGATCAGTTGGTTGGCGTGGGTCGAAAAGTAGCTGTGATTACGAATAAAAAAGATGATGTAGATTTTATAAATGAAAGGTATCAAAGCAAAAAAGTGTTTGTTCTTTGTAGCGACTACCATAATTATGAGTTCCTGAAAAAATCAAATATTGGAAATGCTACCATCGCTTTCATTAATATGGAGGATGATACAGAAAAATTGGTTTACGTTCTGAACTTGAAAAAAATTTTTCCTAATACTGAGTTTGCAGTAACATTAGAAAATAGTGATTTAAAAAATACATTCATAGCTGCTGGTGTGAGTAATACCATTTCGATCAAAGAAATTTCATCGAAACTTCTAGCCTCATATATGTACGAACCCGACGTTGCATCATATAGTGAATCAATACTTTCCTATGCAAAATCTAACGTAGACCATGACATTAAACAGCTACTGGTTACCCCCAATAATCCCTATATTAGAAAGGTCTATCAGGAGGCATTTTACGATCTTAAGAAGCGATATAACGCTGTTTTAATTGGAATTACCAAACACGATAAGTTCGGTAACAAAAAATTGATTAAAAACCCTTTGGGCGACCTAAAAATCAATATAGGAGATTATTTGATTGTTATTCTAAATGGAAAATCATATAACCTTCTGAAAAAAATATTTGGTGTAGAAGAAGGTGCTTTAAAGGATAAATGATGATGAGATATACTATATTTTTTTTAGTCTTAATCGGCCTTTCTGCATGCAAAAACAGAGACGTCAACGAGGGTGAGGAATTCCGCCCTAGACCCATAAAAGATAATTTTGATGATTCATTTTTCACCAAGCTGACCGTTGATGGAGTGGAATACATCATGATGGAGCGAGACAATAATAATCCGCATGAAGGATTTGGTTTCATGGCTTTTCGTGCAAATAAAATGCTCGAAAAACAGGATACACTTTTCGCCTACCTCCAAGCCATTCAACTTTTTCAAAATAGAATATATGCCAGAATGTTCAACCTATCGGACGAAGAGGCACAAAATCAATTTAATGAAACAATTTTTAATTACCTAAAAAAGGAACAGGCAGAACTCGATGCATTAGAGCAAGAAAGTTTTATAAATAATTCTGATTCAGACCAAGAATCCAAATCTAGGGATAACTATAATTGAGCAAAATATTCTTTTAATTGATAAAGAGAAGTAGCCAACCCTTCGCTAACGCCAGATTTTAAAATGATTTCATTTCCTACTTTTTCAGCATCTTCTAACTCATCACTTTCTTTGAATACCTCATTAAGTATATGAGTGAAGTTGATTAAGCAAAATAAAATGGTGAAAGAAGCAGATGGCTTTGAGCTTTTGAAAACGATGGCTTTCAAGGTATCTCGAATTTCTTGTTCAAATCCATAATTTGCATTATCCATCCTTTCGGAAAGTGGTATCCAGAGAAGTTTTGTTTCTTCCTTCTTCAAGATACCACGTTGCACTAGCAATGTATTAAGATCTTCTTCTATGTTTTTGAACTTGATGGAAAGCTGTTCTACCTGATCCAATATAGAAACACCGCTTTTTAATTTCTTCAAAATATTATCGAGAATACCATTACCCGTTCCAATGGTATCAATAACATTTACCACCCCACCATTGATCGTTATTTTCTTCAATAAATACAGCTCTAATATACAAGCGGATATAACTCCTGGAACGACAGTTTTTTCTGTAACTGCTAGTACTCTTCCCTCTTCGTCATCTAATGCTATTAAATAATATCCTTCTGCTATGCTTAA
This sequence comes from uncultured Ekhidna sp., assembly GCA_964289745.1. GTDB lineage: Bacteria > Bacteroidota > Bacteroidia > Cytophagales > Cyclobacteriaceae > Ekhidna. The sequence goes on along the minus strand of CAXYMM010000001.1, from coordinate 1,729,473 downwards.
TTTCATTTTTTCTAATTTTGGTTTCTATTTTCCAAAAATTTAGGTTGAAAATAGTTGATCTCTGGCTTTTTGTAAACTGCGAAGATCATAAATGTCTTGCGAAGATCATAAATTTCAATTAAAATTTAAAGAATTGCAATGCTATTTTTTAAGCAAAGCACCAATTGTTAATCCTTGAACTAAAATTGAAAAGACCACAACACAATAAGTGGTAAACAGAATTGTCTCTTTTATAATAGAATCAATCCAATCAAAATCAGACAAAGATAGCGCTAGCGCAACGGAAATTCCGCCTCTTAAACCTCCCCAGGTTAATATTTGAATCGTCTTGGGCTCAAATGTTCTGAACATGGAGAGTATTGTAACTGGAATACTTACTCCAATAAATCGGGCAGAGAGGACAATAATGATTCCAATGCCCCCTATTAATAAGTTGCTGATAGTGAAAGAATTTGCAAGTACCATTATTTCAAGACCGATCAGAATAAATAGAATTGCATTCAATGCTTCATCAAGCAAATGCCAAAACTTAAAAACGTATTCGCCAGTAGCACTTGCTAGTTTTTCATCTCGGCCTTCGTTTCCAATGAAAAGTCCCATTACAACCATTGCAAGTGGTGCAGAAACATGAATCAAATGAGCCAGCCGTCCTCCTATCATCACAAGAGTTAAGGTCACCAATACCTCTAGCTCTATGTGATCATTGTCAATAAAATCCAGAAGTTTGAATCCTATGAAACCAAATAAAGCTCCTAAGCCGACACCCCCGATTACTTCTTTACCAAAAAGTAGTGCAACCCCCCCTGAGGTAACTTCACCAGTACCATGTCCCCCGTCGTCATGGACTCCTGCATGAGATTTAGCTATTGCTAGGATGGTTAAAAATACTACCACACCTACCCCATCATTAAAAAGGGATTCTCCTGCAATTTTGATTTCCAGTTTTTTCGAAAGTCCAGCTTTTTTCGTGAGTGCCAAAACCGCAATTGGGTCTGTTGGGGAAATAAGAGCCCCAAAGAGCAGACAATAAATAATGTCTATTTCTAAACCAGGCACTAAAAATGGGAAAATAAAAAAGACTAAATATCCTACAATGAACGTCGACATCATGGTACTTCCAATCGCAAGAATAAATATTGGCAAACTTTCCTCCCTGAGTTTATTCAGATTTATAGAAAGTGCTCCGGCAAAAAGGAGGAAGTTTAACATGACATCCATGAGAACGACCTCAAAATCAAACTCCTTAATAATTTGAGCTGCTCCCTCAGTAATAGAGGGCACAAAATAGCCCACGATCAGAATGGTGATTGACATGACTAGCGCAATGAACATCAATCCAATGGTAGATGGAAGTTTTAAAACAGTAATATTGATCAAAGTAAATACCGCTGCCAGAAAAATTAGGAACGTAATTAATTCAAGAATATTCATTGATTTGGAGCAGTTGTTATTTTTTCGTTTTTACATTAGTGGCTCAAAATAACTAACAAAAAAGTTTCCAAAAAACCCTGTCCTTCCTAATACACTATATTTATGCACAATAGTTTTATTATAAGAGGCTTTTATAAAGCTAATTGGGTGTCTTATAGGTACTCAATTTTTGTTTTATTGATGATTTCTTATGGCTGTTCCGCTGTGAAGCAAATTGTATTAGAACACGATACTTCCGATATACTGAAATCCTCAGACGTTTTTTCAGATCATTTTACAGGTTTCAGTCTTTATGATCTCGAGGAGGGTAAATCCGTCTACAACTACAATGCTTCTCTTCTTTTTACACCGGCAAGCAATACCAAATTATTGTCCATGTATGTGGCCTTGAAAACGTTCAAAGACTCAATACCTAGCTTATTGTTTACACAAAATCAGGACGAACTCTTTGTTAGACCAGTTGGAGACCCTACTTTTCTTCACGAAGATTTTATCAACCAACCAGCATTTGAACTAATGAATGCTACCAAAATAGTGAATATAGTACTACCAGAAGGTTTAAATCGATACGGTTCTGGCTGGGCTTGGGATGACTATATCTACCATTATCAACCACAAAGATCATGGCTTCCAATTTATGAAAATACGCTCAACATTGTTAAAAACAATGATAGCCTGACAATAGAACCTGCCTTTTTTGAATCATTTGTAGATGTTAGAAAGCAAGAAAAACCCGGGGAATTTGTAAGACGCGATGCCCGATTCAATAAATTCACAGTATTTATTGAGAACGATACATCCAACTTCAAAAGAGAAATTCCATTCAACATTACCAATGATTTGATTATCGAGTTGCTCAAAGACACCTTAAAACCAGCTATTAAACTAGCTACGACTGACTTTGAACCAAGAGATACGCTTTACAGTCAAAGCCTTGATTTTGTGTTGGCAAAAATGCTAAAGCCCAGCGATAATTTATTGGCCGAGCAACTCCTGATTTTGTCAGCCGGTATGAATGGATATGAGTCGTTGGATGAGTTTCGAAAATTTGTAGTAAACGTATGGCTAAGCGAGCTAAGCGATATGGTTTGGGTGGACGGTTCGGGGTTATCCAGATATAACCTGAATTCCCCGATTAATCAGGTCAGATTGCTAAAAAAAAGTGTTGAAGAATTTGGATGGGACAGGGTAACTGCGCTACTACCTACTGGGGGCGAAGGAACACTAGAAGGGCTCTACCTATCAGAAAAACCATTTATTTATGCCAAAACGGGAACATTATCTAATAACCATTGCTTATCAGGTTACCTGATCTCTAAATCTGGTAAACGCTTGATATTTAGCCTGATGAATAACCATTTCACAAGACCAGTGCAGGATATCAAAAATGAAATGGAGCTTTTTTTAATGAAAGTTAGAGATGCATACTAACGTCATTTTCTTGGCGGTTTCAAATCATAATTTTTGAACATAAGTGTTCTGCCTATTTTAGCGCAAATTGGGCATTCAAATGGATTATGACCCCTTGCCCGACAATATTCTCTGCCAAAGAAAATGATTTGGAGATGTAGTTTGTTCCAAATTTCTTGAGGAAACAATCGCTTACAATCTTTCTCCGTTTGCTGCACGCCATTTCCATTAGAAAGTCCCCATCGATAGATAAGACGGTGTATATGAGTATCTACTGGAAACGCCGGTATGCCAAAAGCTTGCGCCATCACTACGGAGGCCGTCTTATGCCCTACAGCGGGCAATGCTTCTAGTGCCGACATATTGGCTGGAACCTCGCCATCGTATTTATCAAGTAATATTTGAGACAGCTCCGAAATACCTTTGGACTTCATAGGGCTAAGTCCACAAGGTCGAATGATCTCCTTGATCTTTTCCACTGGAATCTTCGCCATGTCTAAGGGATTGTCTGCTAAAGCAAATAGCGTTGGGGTGATTTTGTTTACTCTTTCGTCTGTACATTGGGCAGAGAGCAAAACGGCCACCAGTAACGTATATGGACTGTAATGATCCAAAGGAATCGGAACCTCGGGATAAAGCTCCCCAAGTTTACTTACAACAAAATCTACCTTATCTTGCTTCTTTACCAATCAAATCGATTTACTAGCTATTAAAAACTCTGATCAACCTGTATCAGCCCTTGAATTAGAAGGGTTATGGTGTCTCTCATCTCGTTAGATGATGCCCATAACGGGCAAAATCTGGCGTACTAAATAAATTTATATAGATAATTATATGCTTAGGTTCATACATATGCTAATTAAAGTAAGACAAAAATGTTCAATTTTAACATTTTAATCACATTATACATAACCTCCCTCTATTTACTCAGTTTATAACCCCTTTTTAATAACAGATCAAGTTATCTTGCAGCAAATGAATATTTGTTTGATTTTTAACCTTATATAACATCTATACCCAATACTATGATTCGAAAAACATTGGGGATCTTCCTCGGAGTGCTATTCCTTGTTGGGTCGTACTTCGCATCCAAAATATTGATTAATGCCAATCAGCGTACTCGAAAAGAGGTATCCAAAGCCATCAAAAAAGTGTACACTCGCCCAGTAGTGAACGGAAATATCCCTATTCTCGTAAGAGCAAATGGGAATCTGGTAGCTTCGAGAAAGATTGAGCTATACGCAGAAGTGCAGGGAGTTTTGCAGGAATCTAAGAAGCATTTTAAGACGGGACAATTTTTTAAAAAGGGAGATATTTTGATGCGAATGGATTCAAAAGAATATTACTCGGGCTTGCTTGCACAGCGCAGTGCGCTATACGATCTTATTGCTGGAATGATGCCCGATATAAGGTTTGATTATCCAAAAGCCTTTGATCGATGGGATGCTTACTTAAAATCTTTCAATATCAATAAAAATGTTCGACCACTTCCTCAGACCACCTCCGATAGGGAGAAGTTTTTCGTTACTGGAAAGCAGATAATGACGACCTACTATAATGTTAAAAATCAGGAGGAGCGACTCGAGAAATATACCATACGTGCACCATTCGATGGCGTTTTAACAGAGTCCCTAGTAAACAGTGGCACCCTAGTGCGATCTGGTCAGAAGTTAGGAGAATTTGTATCACTCAAAAGTTTTGAACTGGAAGTGGCTGTGAATGCCGAGTATTTCGAACTTATACAAATTGGAGAACAGGTACGATTAACCAATCTCAGCGGTGATGGTGAGTGGATAGGCGTTGTAAAAAGAGTTAACGGTCGACTGGATCAAGAAACGCAAACGGTAAAAGTTTTTATTGCCGTATCAGGTTCGGGGCTTGTGGAAGGAATGTATTTGGAAGCACATATTTTGATCAAATCAGAGACCAATGCCATTGAAATTGAGCGAAGCCTGCTCATTAATGATCGGGAGGTTTTCATCGTAGAAAACAATGCCCTAGTACCAAAACAAATAATTCCAGTCCATTACACTGAAAAAAGAGCGATAATCAAAGGACTGGCAAACGGCACGCAAATAATTATTCGTCCAGTTATAGGCGGCTATCCTGGCATGCCAGTAGAAATAGTATCTGATGCTATGATTCTAACCCAGTAGCGATGAGAAAACTGATCTCTTACTTCATAAAGTATTCGGTAGCAGTCAACGTGTTAATGATTGCAATTGTGGTTTTTGGCTTGATAGGAATGTCGAGGATGAAGTCTTCCTTCTTCCCATTAGTAAAATCCAAAATCATCAATATTGCCGTTACTTACCCAGGTGCATCTCCTTTTGAAATAGAACAAGGAATCGTTCTTAAAATTGAAGATAATCTGAAAGGAGTGGTTGGGGTAGATCGGGTCCTCTCTACGAGTAAAGAAAATAGTGCGTTGATACGAATAGAAATTGAAAAAGGACAGGACATAGACCTGATGCTACAGCAAGTTAAAAATGCAGTAGATCGTGTACCCTCCTTTCCTATTGGTATGGAGCCACCGACAGTAAGCAAACAAGTTAACATCCGACCTACGATCTCTTTTGCGTTGAGTGGGGATGGGATAAACTTAGCTACACTAAAATCTATTTCCAGGAATATCGAAAATGACATGCGTGCCATTGATGGAATTTCTCAAGTGGCCATTAGCGGCTTTCCAGATGAAGAAATCGAAATAGCAGTGAGAGAAAAAGACCTTCTCGCATACAACTTGAGTTTTGAGGAGATCGCATTGGCGGTATCCAGAGAGAATATTCTATCATCTGGTGGAAATATTAAAACAAATATTGAGGAGTATTTAATTCGAGCTAACAATCGATCGTATGTATCCAAAGAATTGGATTTTTTGGTAGTGCGTGCGGATGCTTCTGGCAACATAATTCGGCTAAAAGATGTTGCAGATGTTCGTGACCGGTTTTCTGAAAGTCCAAATGCTCGTTATTATAATGGGGATGTGGCCGTAAACATTACTATCAGTAATACAAATGATGAAGACCTTATCTCATCAGCCAAGAAAGTACGAATATACATTGAGGAGTTTAATAAGAAATACCCAAAACTCAACCTAAATGTGGTGAGTGATTCATCGATACGTTTAAATCAAAGAACTGCGTTGCTAATGGAAAATGCGATGATTGGAATAGTATTAGTTCTCATCTTTTTATCGCTTTTCCTAAACACTCGACTGGCCTTTTGGGTGGCTCTTGGTCTTCCTGTTGCTTTTTTAGGGATGTTCATAATTGCGGGAAGTATCGATATTACCATTAATGTACTTTCGTTATTTGCGATGATTATTGTAATTGGAATTTTAGTAGACGATGGAATCGTTATCGCAGAAAATATTTATTCCCAATACGAGAAAGGAAAAAGCCGAGTACAAGCCGCTATAGACGGAACCATGGAAGTAATACCCCCTATTGTTTCTGCTATTTTAACAACCCTACTAGCCTTTGGGACTTTTCTTTTTTTAGATGGCCGAATCGGCGATTTTTTTGGAGAAGTATCAGTAGTGGTAATTCTAACGCTTTCGATTTCATTGATAGAAGCACTAATCATCCTACCGGCTCATATCGCACATTCAAAAGCATTAACTAAAGAGAACCCCAACAAGAAAAAAAGGGGTATTGCATTGATTTTCTCTAAACTCCGTCAAATAAATAAAATTGGTGATAAGATCATCGAAATTCTAAGAGATGGTATCTATACCCAAGTGCTTAATTTTAGTTTAAATAATCGCTTTCTCACAGTAGCAATTGCATTTTCGCTCCTTATTTTAACCTTCGGCTCCATAGGTGGTGGCATTATTCGAACCACATTTTTTCCTCAAATAGCTAGTGATCAGGTCAGCGTTACTTTAAAAATGCCCGAGGGAACTAATGTAGCGATTACCGATTCCATCCTCACCTTAATAGAAGAAAAAGCATGGGAAACAAATGAAGAGTTTACCGCCAAGCAAACAGGTAATAGGCAAGTAATTGAAAATATTATCAAAACAATTGGGCCAGGTTCTGCTAATGGCTCACTGAGAATTAATTTACTCCCAGGTGAGCTTAGGAATTTTCCTTCTACCTCGATTGGAAATTCCATTAAAGAAAAAACAGGTCTGGTATACGGAGTAGAAGCCCTCACTTTTGGCGGAGGTCGGAACTTTGGAGGGAGCCCTATTTCCATTTCACTACTAGGCAACAATGCAAATGAACTCAAGGCAGCTAAAAACGAGCTGAGGCAAAAAATGGAAAATAATGCACTTCTAAAAGATGTGATAGACAACGATCCTCTTGGTATTAAAGAAGTAAATGTTCAGCTAAATGATAAAGCATTTCTATTAGGTCTAAACACAGAGGGAGTGATGCGTCAAGTGAGAAACGGATTTTTTGGATATCAAGCTCAACGCTTCCAAAGAGGGCAGGATGAAATTAAAGTTTGGGTGCGTTATAATGAAGAAAATAGATTCAGTATAACCCGACTAGATGAAATGAAAATCACTACCCCCAGTGGTGCTAAAGTTCCCTTTAAAGAAATAGCAAATTATACAATAGCTAGAGGAGAAGTCGCCATCAATCATATAGACGGGAGGCGTGAAGTTCAGGTATCTTCCGATCTAGCCAACCCAAAGGATAGTGCTCCTGAAATTTTGAATGACTTGCGAGAAAATGTATTGCCGTCCATTATCGAAAAATATCCGTCTGTAACCCCCATCTACGATGGTCAAAAGCGCGAACAAAATAAACTTATCAAATCAGCGAATACCGTAATACCCATCATTCTTTTTCTTATTTACATGACAATAGCTTTTACTTTTCGTTCGTACGATCAGCCATTATTGCTTCTTCTTTTAATCCCTATTAGCTTAGTTGGTGTAGCATGGGGTCACTACATTCATGGCTTACCTATCAACATTTTGTCTTGGTTGGGGATCATTGCCTTAATAGGAATAATGGTAAATGATGGACTCGTGCTGATTGGAAAGTTTAACACGAACCTAAAAGAAGGCATGAAATACCACGAGGCTCTTTTCAAGGCTTCTAAGTCAAGGTTCAAGGCTATTTTCCTTACCTCCATTACCACCATTGCTGGGTTGACGCCGCTAATATTTGAAAAAAGTAGACAGGCTCAATTTTTGATTCCCATGGCCGTCTCAATTGCGTATGGAATAGCCATAGCAACTATCCTAACACTCGTGATACTTCCAGTCTACCTATCCTTGAGCAATTCATTCAAGATAAATGTTCGCTGGCTGATCTCGGGAAAGAAAATACCTCGCGAAGAAGTAGAACCTGCTGTCATCGAGCTCAAATCGTAAATTGTATGAACCTTAAAGAATTGTTGATCTTACCCTTTCTGCTGATACCTGTTTTTAAAGGATGTGCTCAAGAAATCTTGACCAAGAATGAGGCATTAAAAATGCTCATGGAAAAAAACTTTGACCTAAAAATCGCAGACCTCAATGTCATTGTAGCTAAAAACAATACAAATATTTTGAATTCTGGCTATTTGCCCTCTTTGTCTGCTAATGGAAGTGTTGCCTATAATATTGACAACTCGGGAATTGTCTTTTCAAATGGATCCGACACAACAATCAAAAGGGCGGAGTCTGATAGCAGGATATTAAACCTGAACCTTAATTATATACTATTTGATGGTTTTAATCGGAAGCACAATATTAGTCGAAATAAGGAAAATCTGACCCTAGCACAGCTTAATGCACAAGCGACGCTAGAGAACACTTTAATAGCTTTTTACACCTTGTACTATAATATAGCTCAAAGCCAGCAGACCTTGAGCAGTTTGGGACAAACTTTGCAGATTTCAAAAGACAGATTAACCAGAACGCAATATGGGTTCGACTATGGCAGGAATACGCGTCTGGATGTATCCAACGCAGAGGTGGACATAAACACCGATAGCATCAATTACCTCAATGCGTACCAGCTACTTCAAAATCAAATTAGAAACCTAAATATTTTACTTTCCATAGAATCTAGCGAGATATATAAAGTAGACACGACAGTCCAATTCAAAATTATAGAAGATCAAGATGCCATGCGAGCCTCTATGATTGAGGCAAACACGCAAATCAGGCTTGCTAAATCAGGAGCAAAAGTCAGCCAATTTGACAATCAAATCTCTAAACGAAACCTTTTCCCAACGATTTCAATAAATAGTGGCTACTCTACTGGAGTGAATAATATTGCCCCGGGTAATTTCCTGTCTTCTCGAACGAACAAAGGCATTACCTATGGTGCATCTTTTACTTGGAATCTCTTTGACGGAGGCAAAAGTACAGTCGCCATGCAAAATGCACGAATCAATAGAGGCATTCAGGAAACGGTTACCAAGCAAACGACCGTGGAAGTTCAATCAAATTTTGAAAATACATGGTCTGAATATGAAAATCGTCTGTTTGTCATAAAAGCCCAACAAAACAATCTGCTTTCAAACCAGCAAAACTTTGAACGAACAAAAGAACGATATAAGCTGGGTCAGGTTACTTCTCTTGACTTTCGCACCGCTCAATTAAACCTTTTACAGGCAGAAATAAACCTGATCCAGGCAAAGTACAATGCCAAAATATCAGAGATCACTCTTTATCAGCTAGCAGGTAAGATTCATGAAGCAGAATTTTAAGAGAATCCTTGATTTTTAGTGAGAATTCTTTTTTCATTTAGAAGATTACGATTCAAATATTAAAATAAAACAAGTTTAAAAGTCTCACTCATAATAAGAAAAGCACCTTTAAATAATAAGCGGTAACTCAAAAGTGCGATTAAGATGTTATCTTGAGGAATATTAAAACTCAAGGGCATGAAAAGTATAAATAAAGTTCTAGCAATTCTAATTGTCATCACTTCAATTTCTTCTCATGTAAACGCCCAGAAAAGAAAGAACACCTCTGAAAAACCTCTAAACGCTTTTAGTTCCGAATTGTATAATGGTATGAGGTGGAGGCATATTGGTCCTTTTAGGGGTGGGCGCTCGGCAGCCGTAACAGGTGTTTTGGGTAAGCCCAATTTATTCTATATGGGCACTACTGGAGGAGGTGTTTGGCGTACAAAAAATGGAGGCAACACTTGGGAGAATATATCAGATGGATATTTCGGAGGATCTATTGGATCGGTAGCCGTGAGTGAATGGGATAATAACGTGATCTACGTTGGGGGAGGAGAAGTTACTGTAAGAGGTAATGTTTCATCAGGATACGGCATGTGGAAATCGGTCGATGCTGGTACTACTTGGAAAAAAATCGGACTAGAAAACAGTAGACATATACCAAGAGTGAGGATACATCCCAAAAACCCAGACTTGGTATATGTTGCCGTGATGGGCGACCTTTATAAATCCTCTGCTGAGAGAGGCGTATACCGAAGTAAAGATGGAGGCAAAAGCTGGGAGAAAGTACTCTTCGTAAATAAAGATGCGGGTGTCGTTGAGTTGGCACTCGATCCTAATAATCCTAGAATTCTCTATGCCTCATCTTGGAGAATAAGAAGAACGCCCTATTCGCTGGAAAGTGGAGGCGACGGCTCTGCGCTTTGGAAAAGTACTGACGGAGGAGATACATGGACGAACATTTCTAAAAATGAAGGACTGCCACATGGGATTTGGGGTATTTCAGGGGTAACCGTATCGCCAATGAATTCAGATAGGGTCTGGGCTATCATAGAAAACAAAAAAGGAGGTGTATATCGCTCTGACGACGGCGGTAAAACTTGGAAAATGTTAAACCAAGAAAGAAAACTAAGGCAAAGGGCATGGTATTACTCCAAAATCATTGCTGATACACAAGATGAAAACATCGTCTATGTAATGAACGTCAGCTATCATAAATCTACAGACGGGGGTAAAACTTATAAAACTTACAATGCCCCCCACGGAGACCATCATGACCTTTGGATTGCACCAGAAGACAATCAACGAATGATCATTGCAGATGATGGTGGTGCTCAAGTATCCTATGATGCTGGGGAGAACTGGTCTACTTACGAAAACCAACCCACGGTTCAGTTCTATCGCGTTACGACAGACAATTCATTTCCATATAAAATATACGGAGCACAACAAGACAATTCAACCATTCGCATAAACCATAGGTCGTCTAGACAATTCATAGATGAATCTGACTGGGAGCCCACAGCTGGAGGAGAAAGTGCGCATATCGCACCAAAGCCAAATAACCCAAATATTGTCTACGGAGGTAGCTATGATGGTTTTCTCACCAGAGTAGACCATAAAAATGACCAAATAAGAGCCGTAAATGTTTGGCCAGACAATCCCATGGGGCATGGCGCTGAGAATATGAAATATCGTTTTCAATGGAACTTTCCGATATTCTTCTCTCCTCACAATCCCGACAAATTATACACAGCTTCTAACCACCTACACGTCAGCATGAACGATGGACAGACGTGGAAAATCATAAGTCCCGACCTTACCCGAAATGACCCCTCAAAATTAGGTCCATCTGGTGGGCCAATCACAAAAGACAATACTAGTGTTGAATATTATTGTACCATTTTCGCTGCGGTCGAGTCGTATCACGAAGAAGGCGTTATCTGGACAGGATCTGATGATGGGCTAATCTATATCACAAAAGATGGTGGAAAAAACTGGAATAACGTTACCCCAGCTGAAATGCCCGAGTGGATGATTATCAATAGCGTGGAAATTGATCCATTCAACAAAGGAGGTCTCTACATTGCCGGAACTCGATACAAAATGGGAGACTACACCCCCTATCTGTATAAAACAGAAGACTATGGAAAAACATGGCAAAAAATAACTTCAGGGATTCCATCAGAACACTTTACAAGAGTACTTCGAGCCGACCCTAATAAAGAAGGGCTTCTATATGCTGGAACAGAGGCTGGTATGTACATATCGTTTAATAATGGATTGAACTGGAAGCCATTCCAAATGAATTTGCCGATTGTACCTATTACTGATTTGGCAATCAAAGAGAATAACTTAATTGCAGCAACTCAAGGGCGCAGTTTTTGGATATTGGATGACCTTACACCACTTCACCAACTAAGCGAAGCAAAAGATAAGCCTTACTACCTCTTTAAACCAATGGATAGTTACCGAATGCCTGGTGGACATGGAAAAGAATCGCTCACTAAAGGAACAAACCACCCAGGAGGTGTTCTGGTCAACTTTTATGTTAAAGACACTATTAAAACAGATACAATATCGATATCTTTTCATCAGCCCGATGGAGAACTTATCAAAATTTTTTCAACACACCCCAATAAAGAAGCCATGGAATCTATTCTTTCCCTTACCCCAGGGTTTAATACCATGAATTGGGATATGAAATATAAAGGAGCAAAAAAATTCGATGGTATGATCCTATGGGCAGCCAAACTAGAAGGTCCCGTAGCAATTCCAGGAAGCTACAACGTAAAACTCGTAGCAAATGGGAAAGAACAGGTGCAAGATTTCAACCTTATTGCTGACCCAAGAAGTAATGCAACCCCAGCAGACTATGAAGCACAATTCGATTTTCTAATGAAGGTTAGAAACAAACTGACAGAAACACATGAAGGGATTATCACAATCCGAAAAGCTAAATCCCAAATCAATGACGTGTTGAGCAAATCAGCCAATAATGATGAATTAAAAAAATACGGAAACCAAATAATTGAGGAGATGGAGGGTGTGGAAAAGACACTTTATCAGACCCAGAATGAGAGCAGGCAAGATCCACTTAATTTTCCTATACGATTAAACAATAAACTTGGTCATCTGGGAGTACTTACTTCCTTGGGAAATGCACGACCTACCGATAGTTCGCTGGCGTTTTACAATGAAGTCTCTGGAAAAATTGACAAGCAGCTTGACCTATTAAAAGGCATTTTATCTACCAAGATTGATACTTTCAACAAGATGGTAAAAGAAGCAGATATTGATGCTGTAAAACTTGATTGATGAGGGAACAAAGCAAAAACGGAATCCGCTCAAAAATTTGAGCTCCTTTTATTTATCAATCTTTTAAAAAACGGTTGATCTTATTACTTCCAAGACGATATTTGCACTCATTACACAGGTGTATGTATAACGTTGTAGTTATTGGTGGAGGAATTGTGGGTTTAGCCTCCGCACTCAAAGTCAAAGAAAAAAACCCAAAATACAAGGTTGCGATAGTTGAAAAAGAAAGAAATCTTGCCCAGCACCAATCAGGACACAATAGTGGCGTTATCCATTCTGGGCTTTATTATAAACCAGGGAGTTTCAAAGCCAAAAACTGTATAGACGGATATAACCAGCTAATAAGGTTCTGCGAGGAAGAAGAAATAAACTTCGAAATTTGTGGAAAAATAGTGGTAGCTACAAACGAAACACAACTTGGCGCACTCAAAACACTTTATGAACGCGGACAGGCCAATGGACTAGATGGAATAAAGCAACTCAAAAAAGAAGAATTTAAAGAATACGAACCATATGTAAATGGCTTAAAAGCACTTTACATACCGCAAACTGGCATCGTCGACTACAGAGAAGTAGCCAATAAGTATGCTGAGAAATTCAAACATTTTGGAGGAGAAATTTTTTCTTCCAATAAACTAGTTCGTTTTGAAGAATCTAAGGGATTCATACACGTTCATACCACAAACGAGCAACTAACTACCCGACTCGTAGTGAATTGTGGTGGTCTTTATTCGGACAAAATTGCCAAGTTATCGGGTACAAAAATCAATTATAAGATCATCCCCTTTAGAGGTGAATATTACAAAATCAAACCAGAGAAACAGCACTTAGTAAAAAATCTTATTTACCCTGTCCCCGATCCAAATTTTCCCTTTTTAGGAGTTCATTTCACTCGTATGATTGGTGGTGGCATTGAAGCAGGACCAAATGCAGTTTTGGCATACGCCAGAGAGGGGTATAAAAAGAAAAATGTGAATGTGGCTGAGCTGATGGAATCACTATTTTATTCAGGCTTTATCCGTGTCGCCTCAAAATATTGGAAAACAGGTTTTGGAGAACTATACCGATCCTACTCAAAAACAGCCTTTACCAAAGCGTTGCAAGAGCTTGTGCCAGAGATTCAGAGAAAAGACCTGATAAGAGGTGGATCAGGTGTTCGGGCACAAGCGTGCGATAGAAAGAGTGGGCTTATTGATGACTTTTTAATTTTAGAACACGATAAGTTTATTAACGTAGGAAATGCACCCTCACCCGCCGCTACCTCCTCTCTATCGATCGGGGACCGAGTGGCTGAGATGGTTGTAGAAAAACTCAAATGAAGCAAGATTTAAATAACCTCTGGCATCGAGTAAGTATTGACGACAGTGTCCCCGACCAAGTACAAGGAATAGTAGAAATTCCAAAAAATGCATGTGCCAAATACGAGCTGGATAAAGAATCTGGATTGCTTAAAATGGATCGGGTTATTTATTTCTCTATGTATTACCCCGCCAACTATGGGTTTATTCCATAAACATTCTGCGATGATAACGATCCACTGAATATATTGATTCTCTCTCAGATCGCAATCGTACCTATGTGCATCGTATCTGCCAAGGTAATCGGTGCCATGCGCATGTTAGATAATGGAGAAAAGATGATAAAATCATAGCAGTAGCAGAAAATAATATGAGTGTCAACCACTTCGAAGACATCTCCAAGCTTCTCAAACACTTTATCAAAGAGATGCGAAATTTTTTCGAAGACTATAAAAAGCTCGAAAATAAAACCATAGAAGTAGAAGATTTTCAAGATGTAAAAACAGCAAAAAAAAATCATTGTAAAAACAATTGACGATTACAAAGAATGAATCGCTAGTTGAGTTTGTTTGCCTTAAGACTAAAAGTATATTTCATTGCATTAAGTTGAAACTTATTATTTAATTCTTTCATTAATATAAGATGGGAAAAACGCTATCTACTCTCTGTATTCTATTAACCTTAGTAGCATGTGCACAAAGAAAAGAAAGGCATGCTGTTCAAAACAACTACCCAAAATCTCAACGCATCACAAAAACAGATCAGGAATGGCGCTCAGAACTAATGGATGCGGAATACGCCATTTTGCGCGAAAAAGGAACAGAGAGATCCTTTACGAGCGATCTCTTGTACAATAAAAAGAAGGGTACATATGTCTGTGCTGCATGTAATCTTCCACTTTTTACATCCAAAACGAAGTTTAGATCAGGAACTGGGTGGCCTTCATTCTATGCACCCATCAATGAAATCAACGTAGCAGAAGCTATCGACCAGTCACATGGAATGGTTCGAACAGAAGTACTTTGTGCAAGGTGCAATGGGCACTTGGGTCATGTATTCACCGATGGTCCACAACCTACAGGCCTTAGGTACTGCATCAATGGGTTGGCACTTGACTTCGAGGATAAATAATCGCTTCGCATTTAAATTTTATAGGTCTCCCGTACTCAATTAAAAATCACCTCGTTCGAAAACCAATCAATGCGTTCTTCCATGTAACTATATTCTTTCCTTCTGGGAAGAGTATACCCTACATGACCTCCCGTTTCCGTAACTTCTAGATATATATTTTTAGATTTTTCGGCAATAGATGATGGATAGCATTTATCCCCAAGCATAGGATCATTTTTTGCATTTACAATCAGCAATGGAACTTTGATGTTGGGCAAATATTGGTCACTTGTTATTTTTTTATAAAAGTCCAACGAATCCTTATACTCTGAATGAATTTTCAAAGTGAAAGCGCCATCGAATTCACTAAAAGTTTTTGCCGATTTGAGTTCTTCAACATCTATCGGTAGCGGTATTGATTCTGCTTTTTTCAAAATTTTTGTCCTTAGCTTTGAAATGAATCTTCTTTCGTAAAATCTATTCCCTTTTTTTCCTAGCTCTATCGCACTATCTAGCACATTGCACGGAACCGAGAAAGAAATAGCTCCTTTTATTCTACCGTCTACTTCCCTTTCGCCCAAGTATTTTTGTTGCATTCCTCCACCCATCGAAAATCCTACTAACACCACTTCCTCATAGCCTTGAGCCAGCCCATGATCGATGACCGCTGAGATATCTTCAGTAGCCCCATGATGATAAAACCTAGGAAGACGGTTCATCTCTCCACTACAACTTCTATTATTCCAAGCTAGAATATCCCACCCTTTTTGAGAAAAAAGCTTTGCAGGTCTTAATACATAGTGCCTGTCACTACTCCCCTCCAGGCCGTGGCTCAGTACCATCAATCGCTTATTCTCATTTTTAATCCAGTCTAAATCCAAAAAATCTCCATCACAGAGTTCTAATCTTTCTCGCTCATAAGAAACCCCATGGACTCTAAAAAAAAGCGATGGAATGATCGTTTCGAAGTGACCGTTTATCAAATAAAAAGGACTCCCTTTATAGTTTGATTTTACAATTGGCACAAAGGCTTAATTTTTGCTCCTCTAATTTTTATTAAAAAAACGAATTTAAAAAATTAATGGCACTCAAACTCAGTTTAATTTTCTGCTACCTGCTTATTGTTTCATCATCACATGCTCAGTCTGCTCTAGTTACAGATCAATCCACCCATGAACCTATTTCAGATGTATACCTCTATCATGAAAATGAGCAATTCACCGCATATACCGACCATACAGGAAATGCCAACATTTCCTCTTTTCCGAATGGGGTAATTTTTCTCCAGCACCCCTCCTATCATGGAATCTCCATTCTTTTTGAAGGGAATAACCTGAAGTTAACATTAATGGAAAGAATTATCTCTTACAATGAGGTAATCGTTGCAGCCAATAAATGGGAACAAAAAGAAGAGGATATTTCACAACAAATTCTATCTATAGATAAAAAAAATATCGACTTTCAAAACTCGCAAACTTCAGCAGATTTACTTCATTCCTCTGGACAGGTATTCGTTCAAAAAAGTCAATTGGGTGGTGGATCACCCAAAATTCGAGGCTTCGCTGCAAATGCAGTACTGCTAGTAGTAGATGGTGTCAGGATGAATAATGCCATTTTCAGAAGCGGAAATTTGCAAAATATTATCAATATAGACCCAAATGCGCTAGGAAGTTCTGAAATCATATTTGGTCCAGGGTCTGTGATATATGGAAGTGATGCGCTAGGCGGGGTAATGGATTTTCACACCGTTACACCTCAGTGGTCAATCGATGACAAAACCGATTTTACTGCCAATGGACTGATTCGATATAGCTCTGCTGCCAACGAGCAAACGGGACATATTGACTTTTCTTCTTCCAAAAGAAGATTTACTTTCTTTCATTCATCCACCTTTACCCGGTTAAGCGATTTAAGAGCGGGAGCTAGAAGGTCGAAGAAATACAAGGGAGCATTCAAACGCCCCTTCTTCGTAGATCGGATAAATGGAAAGGATGGTCTGGTAAAAAATGAAGATGAAAACTTGCAAAAATTTTCAGGGTATGACCTCTTTAATACTATATCGAAGGCTAGCGTTCGCATGGGTGACAATCTGGATATAGTCTACGGCTTTTATTTTAGCACCACCTCCGATATTCCACGCTATGACAACCTCACCGAAACCATTGGAGCTAGTGATTCTTTAGTTCATGCTGAATGGTACTATGGACCACAAAAGTGGACAATGAGTAATGTCAAGGTCAACTTTTATGGGTCAAACCCCATCTTTGACCAGGCACGGCTAACCCTTTCGTTCCAAAATTTTAAAGAAAGCAGAAATGACCGTCCATTTGGTAGTGACCGTTTAAGGGTTAGATCTGAAGAAGTCGATATGTATGCTGCCTCTTTGGATTTTGACAAAGAGTTGAAGAAAACAGATTTGTTCTATGGTATCGATTTTTACTTCAACGACATAGAGTCTTCTGCGTTTCGAAGGAACATAAGCACTAATGACTTTTTTTTAGCAGACAGTCGATACCCTAATGGAGGAAGTAGCTTTTATTCTATAGCTGCATATAGTAGCTTAATTAAACCGCTTTCTAACCGACTTACACTCAATGCTGGCTTTAGGTTTAATCATATAGTTCTAAAAGGCACCACAAAGAATGGGAGGGCACGAGCTAATGGTTCAGAAGAAATAAACTTAAAAAATGCTGCGGTGAATGGCGCATTGGGACTCGTTTACAAGCTCGACAAAAGAAGCACATTGAGCTATAATATTTCTACAGGATTTAGAGCTCCCAATGTTGATGATGTTGGTAAAATATTTGAAGTGGGAAATATCGTTACCGTACCTAATCCTGATCTAAAACCCGAATATAGCATCAGCAATGAACTTACGTTCCAGCACAGAACAAACTTTTTTTATTTCAAAACAACGGGTTTTTACAGCTGGGTGTTGGATGCTATCGTAGACGGACCCTTCGTCCTAAATGGAAGATCAAATACAATAATTAATGGTGACACCTTACGCATTTCTTCAAAAGTTAATACCGGTAAAGCCTCTATTTATGGATTAAACGCAGTTTTAACTGCTGAATTTGCGAATAACTGGGCTGTAAGTAAGACCATTTCCTATGTAGATGGAAAAGATAATACCAATGATGAGCCATTAAGACACACCACTCCTTTGTTTGGAAGAGTTTCTATTGCCTTTCAAAAAAATAAGTTAAAATCTGAATTTTATGTCGAATACAATGGCAACCGAAAACGATCTAACATTCCCTCCTCCGAAATAGATGATAAACCCTATTTGTATACTCAAAACGGCACTCCTGAGTGGTACACTTTAAATTGGAAATTAGCTTTCAAGCCAAACAAGCATAGTTCGATCAATTTTGGAATCGAAAATATTCTTGACCAACATTATCGACCTTATACTTCTGGAATTAGTGGGGCAGGTCGAAATTTCATCGTTGCGGTGAGGGTCAATATTTAGGTTTCAAAAAAAATCATAATAACGTTGATTAAAACTTTTTCGTCTAAAACGTTTAAACTTGAGTAATTAAATCTATAAGTAATGAAACGAACCCTAAGACTATCTTCCATACTTCTCGTTATGTCTATTTTAACTGGCTGTTCTTCCTCTTCCTCTAAAGGCAAGACTTATGCAGAACTGGAAGAAGAAAAGACCATTCATGATATAGACCAACTGCTAAAAGATTTACCACCACCGTCGCTTGTGCCATTCACCTTGAAATCTATCGATGCGAAATTTGACAAAGAACACATCAATTCTTTGGGAAAATTTGAAAATTATGAAGGAAATGCCGATAAAATGGCTTTAAACTTAGGAGTTTATGCATCTGATATAATCTACCTCGCTGCCTATGGTCATGAGGATGAATGCATATCATATCTCGAAACTGCGCATGCTATAGCAGAAAAACTAGGGGACTCAACGATTTATGATCAAAGTCATTTAGACGAGTTTAGAAGACTCATTAAAAATGGCGATAAGAAAGAAATTTCCAAATTGTTGGCAAAACTCTTTATGGAAACGAGCATAAAAATGGAAGAAAGCCATTACCTATCGATAGCTGGTCTTGCTTTAACCGGTTCATTCGTTGAAGGACTTTATCAAGCAGTCATCACACTCGAAACCTATGACGATTCCAAGGAATCCAAAAAACTGCTAGAGCCTTTAGTAAAAATTATTATTGGAGAAAAAAATGCACTAAGAGATATCATTCAGGTTTTGGACGACCTTCCATTTGACGATGTCATCGCAGAGATGATGATAGAGCTTAAAACCCTTGATGAGCTTTACAATGGAGATTTAAAAGATATAAAGCTTAAAATGACCGAAGATTCAGAATTTATTGTTTCAAAAGATTTGATGAAAGATATATCTGCTGAAGTTAAGAGGATCAGGGCATTGATTGTCAAATAGCATCTAAGTTTCAAACATTAAGGTCACTTCTTTTTATCTGTAGCCTCTTTCTTTGAAACTTCTTCTTTCGTTTTTTTCTTGGGCGTAGTTGCCTTTTTTGCCTTCGGTGCTTCTTTAGGCTTCACTTTTTTAGTTTCTACCTTTGAGGCTTTCTCTACCTTAGTTTTTGCATCATTAGACTTTTTCTTCGCCGTCGTCTTCTCTTTAAACTGCTTGGCAAATACCTCCTTAATTGCGTCAATGTCTATATTTCTTACCGCTGGTACAGCATTTAATCGTTTAATCGCTGCGACTCTGTTCTTCGCAACGTTTTTATTTTTTCTTCCTTTGCGTTCTAGTCTTGTTGTTGCCATTGTATTAGTCTTCAATTGTAAAAGAGCCGCAAAATTAACGGATTATGTAGTTTTGTCCAAAAGAATTTTAAATGTCTATATCCAAACCTTCTTTACCACGCGGCACTCGGGATTTCGGCCCTTCTGTCACCGCTAAACGAGGCTATATTATAGATATTATAAAGAGAAATTTTCTTAATTACGGCTTTTCACAAATCGAAACCCCCGCCATGGAAAACCTTTCTGTACTTACTGGTAAGTATGGGAACGAAGGAGATCAGCTACTTAATAAAATTCTTAATTCTGGTGATTTTTTGAGCAAAACAATGGCAGAAGATTTTGCTAAAGGGAGTAGGCATTTAAGTACTATAATTTCTGATCGAGGATTGAGATACGACCTTACGGTGCCATTCGCCCGGTTCGTCGCAATGAATCAACATGAGATTTCGTTTCCCTTTAAGCGATTCCAGATTCAGCCTGTCTGGAGAGCCGATAGACCTCAAAAAGGCAGATATAGAGAGTTTTATCAATGCGATGCAGACATCATTGGAAGTAAAGGGATTTGGAATGAAATAGAGCTAACGCTTCTCTTCAACGATATTTTCAATGAATTGAAGTTGGAAGACTATGTGATCAAAATTAATCACAGAGCCTTTCTTTTTTCCCTAGCAGAATACTTGGGAATAGAGGCACAAACCACTGCTTTTTGTGTAGAACTTGATAAACTGGACAAAATAGGTGAGGAAAAAGTGGTTGAGAACATTGCTAATCTAGGTGCGCATGATGAGAATCTGAGTAGAGCGATGGCACTTTTGAAAAAAATTGACCGAGAAGAAGTCTTGAGCGAGCTTCAAGAAATGAATGTAGATAAAGAAATAATTGATGAGCTAAAAGAATACTTCGAAACTCTCAATTCGCTAAATAAAAATGTAAAAGTAGCGTTGGATTTATCACTAGCCAGAGGACTGTCCTACTATACAGGAATGATTTTCGAGGTAAAACCTACCTCTACAAAAATGAGTAGTATCTGTGGTGGAGGAAGATACGATGACCTAACCAGTATGTTCGGATTAAATGGTGTTTCTGGTATTGGCATTTCTTTTGGTCTGGATCGCATCTATGACTTAATGGAAGAATTAAACCTCTTCCCCATGGAAACATCTCAACACTTGGATATTCTAATTTTACACTTTTCTAAATCCAATCTAAGACATGCGTTTCCGCTAATTGTTAAATTGAGAAGTGCAGGCTTAAGAGCTGATTTATACCCAATACAAGCCAAAATAACAAAGCAATTCGACTACGCAGATAAAATTGGAACACCATTCACTTTAGTTGTAGGCGACAATGAAATGAAGACGCAAAAGTATATGCTTAAGGATATGCGTACAGGCGAGCAAGAACCTTTGACTTTGGATGAAATAATTATTCGATTAAAGGGTTAGGTAGTAAAGTATTAATGAATGCTTAAGCTTCTCAAAATTACATGTCTACTTTTTTTCCCTTTGGTTATAGGTGCTCAAGAGCTAAGCAAAAAGGGTAGATTTTCTGTAGAAGCCTCAAAGGGTTGTGCCCCATTTACCGTTGACATATCAGAATTGGATACCTTTGGAGTTGTAACCCGAACCTATTTCTACGCAAATGGAGCGAGCTCATCTACAAATCTTACATTTACTTATTCTCAAGAAGGTGTCTATGAGCTTGTGCAAGTAGTGGGCGTAGATGCAATTCCTGATAAAACGGATACCATATTAATAGAAGTGGTTCGTCCTCAGCCACCACAGGTATTATTTTCCCGATGCAGAGGACTCGGCATTTTTGTGAAATCAAACGATGTCTTTTACGATTCAGTAAGAATTTATTTCACTCCAGTCGATTCAGTCACGCTGTCAACAAATGAGGTTGCCTCATTCAATTACTTGTCAAACCAACCTCAAGTCATAGCATTCAAAGGTATTTTCAATAATGCGGAAAAGGTTTGTGAAACATATTTTGAAGAAGTAATCCCTGCTGAAACCCTAATAGACTCACAAATTCTTAGCGCATCCATCAAAGAATCTTGCAAAGATCAATATGCTTTGTATTTAACTCTTGATCAAATTGATGAACTATCAAACTATCGAATATCCATTGATCAATCAAACTCCAAAGTCTTATTCGAAGGGAAACTCGACAGTACCACGATTATTCTTGGGGATATTCCATTTGAAATAGCGGATTTTTGTATTTACAAAGAAACAATAAGCCCATGCGCTAATGAAATATTCGATTTGAAGGAGTTCTGCGGTACACCTAACTCATTATCTCTATCTCCTTTCGAGACTCTATATTCTTCATACGAAGATTCCAGCATATACATCAATTTGGATCGAGTCAATAGCGGCAGTTTTGAAATTCAAAGGAGATTTGAGGGGACAGATTTCTCGATCAGAATTTCATCGCCTGGCTCCATATCAGATCGGATAGGCTCTAATGGACGTAAATACTATTACAAAATAAATTACATTGATAGCTGTGGGAGTACCTTATACTCTGCTAAGACGAATCCTCCCCTAATCTCTGCAACTAAGGTTGAAAGCAATAATTATCAAATAGACTTTGAGGAGGCAGTAAATGCCCTTTCAACACCAAATGGGAATACGTGTTTTATCGGAAGTTCAAGAAAGGCCATAAGTAACTCAAATTTTAACATCCAACTATCCATTGAAAATGGAATAGGCAAACAATTTATTTTTGCTCGTTCAGACTACACACCTGGCCCTACATTAACCTCCAATACACTCGCTCTTAAATATGATTTTACCATTCATGCACCAAATGCATTTACCCCAAACGGCGACGGGATAAATGATACGCTTAATTTCTATGGGCTACCTGCCGATGGTGTTTTTTTATTGAGAATTTATTCACGCTTGGGGCAGTTATTGTTCGAATCCAACGAAATAGAAAATGGTTGGGACGGATCTACCAGTCGATCATCAGCGCCAGCTGGAACTTATCTTTATGAGATTACTTTTGAAAACGGACAAGGACTAAAATTCCAACAAAAAGGTACTTTTGTATTAATCAAAAAATAAAAGCATACGCGTATGTTCGATATGATGAAAATGATGGGTAAGGTAAAGGAGGTACAGAGTAAGATGAAAGAAGCTCAAGCTCAGCTAAAAGATATACGAGTGAAGGGTGAGTCTGGTGGCGGCTTGGTAATTGCCACTTCAAATGGCAAAAAAGAGCTCATAAACTTAGAAATTGATACGTCACTCATAAACCCAGAAGAAAAAGATATGCTTTGCGATTTGATTATTGCGGCGACTAATAAAGCTGTTTATGAAGCAGAAATTGCGGCAAAGGATCACATCAAAAAATCAACGGAAGGAATGATTCCTGATATACCAGGATTTGACTTATCTGGTCTTGTTTAATGCATAAAATTGCTGTTGTTATTCTTAATTATAATGGAAGAAAATATTTAGAAAAATTTCTACCAATTGTAATAGAAAAGTCTGGCGATGTACATATCGTGGTAGTAGATAATAATTCAGAAGATGATTCAGTTGAATACCTAAAATCTCACTTTTCGAATGTCCAACTCTTAAAACTTACAGAAAATCACGGCTATGCGGGAGGGTATAACAAAGCACTAAAAAAAATTGAATCTAAATACTACGTTTTGCTAAATTCTGATGTGGAAGTAACAGATCGATGGCTGAACCCAATGCTTGCCTTCCTTGAAGATAAACCAGAATATGCTGCTTGTCAGCCAAAAATTAAAGATTACAACTACCGCAATCGTTTTGAATATGCAGGTGCGTGCGGTGGATACCTCGATTCTTTAGGCTACCCATACTGCAGAGGACGTATTTTTGATTCAACGGAAATAGACAATGGTCAATATGACATTCAAAAAGATATTTTTTGGGCTTCTGGTGCCTGCATGATGATTCGAAGCATAGATTTCCATTCTATAGGAAGGTTCGACAAAAGCTACTTTGCACACATGGAAGAAATTGACCTTTGCTGGCGTTTACAATCAAAAAAAAGAAAAATAAGATCGATTCCTGAATCCGTAGTTTTTCATGTAGGAGGCGGAACATTATCTTATCAAAGCTCCTTTAAAACATATTTAAATTTTAGAAATGGGCTGACGACCTTAATCAAAAACCTACCTTTAATGATAGCTCTGTACAAAATCCCAATACGCATCCTATTGGATTGGTTGGCGGCTTTTGTGTTTCTCTTCAAAGGAGGTAGCAAACATTCGAGAGCTGTAATAAAAGCTCACTACATGGTAATTAAAAAGCTAATTAACATACTAAAAATGCGTCAGATAACATCAAACACTCAAGAGAGTAAAATCATTATTTTGCATTATTTTCTGTTGGGTAGAAAAAAAATTAATCAATAATACCAGAGTGTATTGTTTCTTCTTCGTAGATGTTGCCTAAAATTGATGATAAAGGCAAGTGCTAAGTAAATTATTAAAGGAGAACCTAAGGTTATAAAAGAAGCATAGATAAAGAAAAGTCGAATACTGGAAACAGGTATATGAAGCTTTTCCCCAAGCTTTGTACAAACTCCGAACGCATATCGTTCCAGATAATATTGAAACTCTTTCTTTCTGAACATTTCGCTAAGATAAAAAAATATAGACACAGAAAAATTTAAATATTATATAAATAAAAATATTTCACTTAATTTTGAATGAATAAAAATTTAAAATTATAATATTCGCTTTTTGTATAATTTAAAAAATCCATATTAAAATGAGAAAATTTAACCTAGCCATAGCTATTTCGCTCGGATCGCTTTTGCTATCTGGATGCAAGCTTAACCAAATGATAAACTTGGCTCAGAAGAATGATTTGCAAGTAAATCCTAATCCCTTGGAAGTTCATGGTGGAAATGTGCCTTTCGAAATCAAAGCAGTTTTACCTCCAAAAATGTTACCTTCAAATACAAGTTTTACTTTAAACACTATTTATGTTTTCGGAGATCAGGAAGTAAATGCTGGATCTGTAGAGTTTACTAATGAAGATTTTCCAAATAGTTCAACCAGTACTTCTAGAAGATCAGAAAAATTCACATTTCCATATCAAGAAGGAATGAACCCTGGAACGCTATTCATTCAAGGAGTTGCGAAAGACCTTAATAGCGGAAAAACTAAAGCTACAGAAAGATTAGCAGTAGCTCAAGGTTTGATAACGACTTCTTCTTGGATAAAAGACGTAGCGATGACCTCTTATGCAGATCATGGTTACGACGATAAAGAAGAATTAGTTGCTACGAACGTAAATTTTTTCTTCGACCAAGGAAAATCAAACCTTAGAACTTCTCTTTCCTATGATGGCGAGTCAAATAAATCAAGGAGAGACGATTTGAATGCCTTCATTGCAGAGAAAAACGTAACGAAAACTGTAACCATTACTGGCACGCACTCTCCGGAAGGTTCTGAAACGATAAACAGTAACTTATCCAAAGAAAGAGCTGAAACAATTGAAAAATACTACAGGGATAGAATGAGTAAATATGACTATTTGGGGATGGCCGATTCAATTGATTTCATTCTAAAACCTGTTGTCCAAGACTGGTCTTCATTCAGAACAGCTCTTTCTACTTACGATGGTATTTCTGAGGATGAAAAATCATCCTATACCAATATTATTAACGGAACAGGTTCTTTCGTAGAAAAGGAGAAAGAAATGAAAAAACTTTCAACGTATAAGAACGTGTTAAAAGATGTGTACCCAGGTTTAAGAACAGCACAAACGGAAGTACTTACTGTAAAGCCTAAGAAAACCAATGCTACCATTTCAGTACTTTCCAAAGCAATTACAAGTGGTGAGGCTTCCTCAGATACATTAACAACTGAGGAGTTAATGTTTGGTGCCACACTTACTCCATCTCTCGAGGAAAAAGCTACCATTTATAAAGTTGTTGCGGATTCAACTGGAATGTGGCAAGCACACAACAATCTGGCCGCAGTTCATCTTGAACTTGCCATGAAAGGTGATGCTTCCAAACTAGACGGTGCAGCAACTCAACTTGAAATCGCTATGAACAAAGACAATAACGCAATTGTACAAGCGAATATGGGCGCACTTAAAGTACTTCAAGCTTCTTATGAAGAAGCATACGCTACACTTTCTGGAGTAAGTGGTGATAATGAAGTAAATGCTAAAGTTGCGGCTATGAAAGGGGGACTAGAAGTAAGAATGTCCAATTATGATGATGCTAAAGCTTCATTTGCTTCTGCCGTCGACTCTGATAACGCCTTACTCGATAAAGGTCTTGCATATCTACTAAGTGGCGACTACACTCAAGCTGATGCTATATTTTCAGAAGTAGAATCAGCTGAGGCAAGTTACCTAATGGCAGTATCTGCAGCCAGACAAAACAATGCAGATGAGGTACAAGAGTTACTCACAAGTGCAATAAAGTCTGAGCCTTCTTTGAAAGACAAAGCACTTAATGACCTTGAATTTGCAAAGTTTGCGGATGCTGTTAATGAGGCTGTGAAATAATATCGTTGAAAATATTTGGAGAAGCCCCTCAAATATTGAGGGGCTTTTTTTATTTATAGATAAGAAATAATTCAAATCATCATTATTTTAGCAATCATAAGTTTATTAGATAAAAAATGAGAGAAATCCAATTCAGAGAAGCACTAGGTGAGGCATTGAGTGAAGAAATGAGAAGAGACGAAAGTATTTTCCTCATGGGTGAAGAGGTAGCTGAATACAATGGTGCATACAAAGTAAGCCAAGGAATGCTTGATGAGTTTGGCTCCAAGCGAGTTATCGATACACCTATTACAGAATTAGGCTTTGCAGGTGTTGGAGTTGGTGCTGCCATGAACGGATTAAGACCGATTATAGAGTTTATGACATTCAATTTCTCATTGGTTGCAATAGACCAAGTAATAAATAGTGCCGCCAAAGTGAGATCCATGTCTGCTGGGCAGTACGAAGTGCCAATAGTATTTCGAGGTCCAACGGGTAATGCAGGTCAGCTTAGTCAACAACACTCACAAAATTTTGAGAACTGGTACGCCAATACCCCAGGTCTGAAAGTAGTTGTCCCATCCAACCCATATGATGCAAAGGGACTTTTAAAATCATCGATAAGAGACGAAAATCCAGTTATTTTTATGGAATCAGAACTTATGTATGGGGACAAGGGAGAAGTGCCAGAGGAAGAATTTTTATTAGCGGTAGGTCAGGCTCATACCGTTAGAGACGGTTCGGATGTTACACTCGTTTCTTTCGGAAAAATGATGAAAGTTGCCATTTCAGCAGCTGAAGAACTAGCCAAAGGAGGTATCAATTCAGAAGTCATTGACCTTAGAACTGTCCGCCCTATTGATTATTATACAATCATTGAATCAGTAAAAAGAACAAACCGTCTTGTTATTGTGGAAGAAGCATGGCCTTTAGCTTCCATTTCATCAGAGATTAGTCATCATGTCCAACGAAATGCCTTCGACTACTTAGACGCTCCTATACATCGAATTACTAACAAGGATGTGTCACTTCCGTATGCACCAACGCTTATAGCGGAAGTTCTTCCTAGTGTAGCTCGTACGATCGAAGCTGTTAAAGCTGTAACTTATCAAAATTAAATTAATAGCCTTAATATTCAAAAAAAATCGACTTGCTAATGATTAATTACAGTGGCAAATCCTTAGTTAGAGTAAAGTCAGTGAAAAGTGAAGTGCTATATCCTAAAATAATTTTCTGATTGTCTGATCACCCTCCAATAGTTAGGAGAAAATTTATTCTTTTTTAGGCTCTACAATAGTGATTATTTTCAATTATAAAGAATAAAATCAAATTCCAGAGTCTCCTAAATTTGCAGCCCAAACTATAAATCAAGCATGAGCATCTCAGCACAGTACGATCCAACACAAGTTGAAAATAAATGGTATCAATACTGGATGGATCACAATTTCTTCCATGCTACTCCCCAAAAAGGAAAAAAGTCTCATACGATCGTCATTCCTCCTCCTAATGTAACTGGAGTTCTACATATGGGGCATATGCTCAATAATACCATTCAGGATATTCTGACCAGAAAAGCACGAATGGAGGGTAAAGAGGCCTGCTGGATACCTGGAACCGATCATGCCTCTATTGCTACAGAAGCCAAAGTAGTGAAGATGCTTCGTGAACAAGGTATCAAAAAAAGTGACCTCACTAGAGAGAAATTTCTAAAGCATGCATGGGAATGGAAAGAAAAGTATGGTGGCATTATACTCCAGCAGTTGAAAAAATTAGGAGCCTCTTGCGACTGGGAACGCACGACCTTCACAATGGACAAATATTATCATAAGGCAGTGATCCGCCAGTTTGTAGACCTCTATAAAAAAGGATACATCTACCGTGGATTACGCATGGTCAATTGGGACTGTGAAGCCATGACCACCATCTCAAATGAAGAAGTGATTTATAAAGAGGATGGGGAAAAAGCTATACTGTATCATTTAAAGTATAAAATCAAGAATTCGGATGAATTTGTAACTATCGCAACCCAACGACCTGAGACCATTACGGGAGATACCGGGATTGCGATAAACCCAAGCGACGAACGATTCAAGCACCTAATCGGAAAGACGGCGCTTGTTCCAATCATAAATCGGGAAATTCCGATCATAGGCGATGATTATGTAAAGCTGGATTTCGGAACAGGTTGCCTTAAAGTAACACCAGCTCATGATCCAAATGACTATGAGATTGGATTAAGACACGATCTCGAAGTTATCGATACCATTAATCTTGACGGCACGCTTAATGAAAAATGTAAGATTGAAAAATACATAGGTCAGGATCGATTCAAGGTTAGGAAAATGATCGTTAAAGACTTGAAGAAGGCCAACATTCTGGTGAATGAGGAAGAATTCATCACTAAAATTGGTCGTTCCGAACGGACTAACTCCGTGGTAGAGCCTAAGCTATCGTTACAATGGTTTATCAAAATGAAAGAAATAGCTCGTAAGGCGCATCAAGCAGTGATGGATGACGAGATTAAACTGTTTCCTCCCAAGTTTAAAAATACTTATAACCATTGGATGGAAAATGTACGAGACTGGAATATATCACGCCAACTCTGGTGGGGTCAGCAAATTCCAGCTTACTACTATGGTGATGGAGAAAATGATTTTGTTGTGGCCGAGACATTGGAACTTGCCGTGGAAGATGCAAAGAAAGCTACAGGCAATGAGAACCTTACAGATGCTGATTTGAGGCAAGATGAGGATGTACTTGATACTTGGGCATCTTCCAACCTTTGGCCTATTGCGATTTTTGATGGCTTCAATGATAGCTGTTTTGATTCGGTATCTGGAAAAATAGATAAGAGTAAAAATGAGGAACTGGACTTCTTCTACCCTACCCAAACGCTGGTTACAGCACCTGAAATCCTCTTCTTCTGGGTGGCTAGAATGGTCATAGCGGGCTACGAGTACCTCGATGAAAAGCCTTTTGAAAACATATACCTCACTGGCATCGTTCGCGACAAGGAGCGTAGAAAAATGTCTAAGTCGTTAGGCAACTCTCCAGACCCCTTAGACTTGATTAGACAATATGGAGCAGATAGCGTTCGGGCGGGTATGCTATTTAGTTCTCCTGCGGGAAATGATTTGCTCTTTGACGAAAAGCTGGTAGAGCAAGGTCGAAATTTTTCCAATAAAATTTGGAATGCCTTCCGGCTGGTTAAGGGGTGGGAAACAACCTTTGAGGATCAACCCGAAATCAATAAACAAGCGATTAGTTGGTTTTCCAATAAGTTCAACAAAGCGGTAGCTGAGCTTGCGGATCACTTAACTAAGTTCAGAATATCCGATGCATTAATGACCGTATACAAGCTGGTATGGGACGACTTCTGTAGCTGGTATCTGGAGTGGATCAAACCAGAATATGGCGACCCTTTAGATAAGGTAACGTACGATGAAACTGTCAATCTGTTTGAACACATATTAAAAATCTTGCACCCGTTTATGCCTTTCATTACAGAAGAACTATGGCACGAACTAAAGGAACGAGGCGAAAAAGAAGCCATTATTGTTGCCCGGTGGCCAAGAGTAGCTACATTCGATGAGGCTATCCTAAAAGAAGCAGATATGCTTTTCGAGATTACTTCCAACATTCGTAATATCCGCAGCTCAAAAGGACTATCCCCAAAAGAGACACTAGAGGTAGTAACGGCATCTACTGCGATGGACACTATAGGGGAATCATTGAAAAAGCTAGCCAATGTTTCCAATATCTCAAATGCAGAAAAGCCTGAAAATGCCTTCAATTTTGTGATTGGCGCAGAAGAGTTTTTTATTCCAGCTTTTGAAAAAATCGATTTGGAGGCTGAGCGTACAAAATTGGAAGAAGAACTAAACTATACGAAAGGCTTTAAAGCCACGGTGGAAAAGAAACTAGCAAACGAGCGTTTTACCAACAATGCTCCCGTAAAAGTGGTGGAGATTGAACGAAAAAAACTCACAGATGCAGAGGCAAAGATTAAAACTTTAAGGGAGAGGCTAGCTGAGTTTTAAGATTACTTTTTGATCAAATACGAATTTAAAATTAAAAGAGGTAATCATATCCCAATAATTCCAGCAGAATTTGCTCTGTTTTAAGTTCTATAATTGTGATCATTTTTAATCATTAAGCTTATTCTTTTTTGAGTTAAGGGTATAGTTATCCAAAAATCTAATCGTCAATACCAATGTGCCTTCTTTCCATATGCAGACAGTTAAATATTTGGCTAAAAGCAAATAAAAACTCGTTCCGTCTTTGGGTAGATTCAGGTAGAGCTTCTCATACTTCACTCATCTTCATAATCTTAAATGGTTTTGATTACTTTTTCCAATGATAAACGTGATTTTGGTTTAACTGTCGGCTGATTGGAGTCTTCAAGGCTTCTGTAACCAATGGCAACCGCAAAGAGTGCTTTGTAGCCATTCAATTTCAATATTTTATCGTAGTTATCATTCTTTATACCTTCCATCGGCGAACTGTCAATGCCCATACTCGCACAAGCTGAGAGGAAAAACCCTAGAGAAAGGTAAACCTGATGTTTGAGCCAAGATTTTGTTCCTTTTTCGCCCAATATTTTTATAAAATCATTATAATAACCAACTGCACCTTCAGGTAAGTTTTGCTGAATTTGTTCTTCAAATTTTTCAATGTCATCAATTACACTGAATACAATTAAATGACTTGCATCATTGATTTTTTGCTCATTGAAGTAAGATTCACCTGCTAATTTACTTTTTACCGTTTCACTCTCCACAAGAATAAACCTCCATGGTTGGCTATTTATCGATGATGGACTTAAACCTAATATTTCTCTCAATTCTTTAATTTTTGCTTTGGGGATTTTTTTTGACGGATCGTACTTTTTAGTTGTGTACCTGTTTCTTGCTACGTCTATAAATTCCATAATCTTATTTTTTTATACTGTACTATTAATTTTATAGATACAAGACTAATTATAGTATTTTTACTTTGCAATAACGGTCAAACATGATAGTATCAGATGTATAGTATAGAAAATAAAGAATTTCCTTGTAGTACAAGCCTGACAATGAGGTATATAGGTGGAAAATGGAAATCGGTAATTCTTATCCATTTAATCGAAAAAAAAAGATACAACGAATTAAGAAAAGAACTTCCAATGGTGACAGAACGAACCATAAGCCTTCAGCTTAAACAATTGGAGGAAGACGGCTTGATTAAACGAACTGTGTACACAAGCAAACCGCCTTTAAAAGTGGACTATGAACTAACCGAATTTGGAGAAACTCTTATTCCATTGCTGAAATCCATAGCTGAATGGGGAAAGCAAACGGCTAAAACGAACAAGCGAATAAAAATAATAGAAAATAAAGCCAAGAACTAACGGGGTGTATAAGTAATAGCGAAGCTTAAGGTCGTGATTCTAAGCCACGTTTTTAAATTGATTTTATTGATATCCGACTAAAGTTAGAAAATTTTTCTATTGATTTAGAAAATACAATGGCGAAGTGTTTGCTACCTCTCTATATCTAAGATAAGCTGTTTTCAATGTAGCCTTCAAGAACATGGAGTCCTATGTTGCACTCATCAAAATCATAAAATGTGGTAGACTCAGACCTCATGAGCGAAATCTGGAAATAACACAACTACA
This sequence comes from uncultured Ekhidna sp., assembly GCA_964289745.1. Taxonomy (GTDB): domain Bacteria; phylum Bacteroidota; class Bacteroidia; order Cytophagales; family Cyclobacteriaceae; genus Ekhidna. The sequence goes on along the minus strand of CAXYMM010000001.1, from coordinate 1,697,347 downwards.
ACCCTCCAATAAAAAGGAAGAAGAAGCACTTTTCAACATCTATACAAAAACAATCTTGGAAGCTCTTAAACTTGTTTTTTTCGCTAAATTTAAACTTAGTCAGATATCAGTATTTCAAAATTAACTAAGTGTCCTTTTTATTGATTTGAACCCCACTAGATTTGCCTTATGACAAAAGCGGTTAAAGTACTCAATCTATTCTCTACCTTATTTTTTGCCGTGATTTTGCTTCTTATCTACTCTTATCTCCCTTTACAAGTCGATTTAAACCTTGATAGATTCGGAGTCATACATAAACAAGACTTTTTTTATCAGGTGCTCATCACTTTTATAATTCTAAATATCATACTTCGCGGGGTTATTTTTTATGGATTTAAATCGGTGAGTACACTTCTTTTATCGTGGATTTCTGCTCTTATTTTTGTCGTTAATTTTTATCTAACCTTGCTAATAGGTTTTATAGGTGTTTTGAATAATGCTGCGCATATCTCACCCACAGGCTTCGGTTATCTCAATGTTTTTGGTCCCGTTTTACTCATAGCATGGCTTTCGGGGCTATTTTTTTTAATAATTAAAAAATTATAGACCTACTGTTTTTCAATTCATTAAATAGAATTATTTCAAGCAAAACGCTATTTTAACTTCAGCTTGTTACTGGTAAGAATTGGATTTTTATCTTTACTTTATACGAATTAATTGGTTTCACATCTGAACTTAAATCATCACCTAGTTTTGGCATAATTAGTAAAAAATGGCAGAAGCAGTTTACACAGAAGATAGTATTAAATCCCTTGATTGGAAGGAACACATCAGGTTACGTCCTGGAATGTATATTGGAAAGCTGGGCGATGGGTCGTCTCCTGACGATGGCATCTATGTACTTGTAAAAGAGGTCATCGACAATAGCATCGATGAACACATGATGGGATATGGAAAAATCATCGAAATCAAAGTGTCAGAACATCGGGTTACAGTTCGAGACTACGGTCGTGGTATACCGCTAGGTAAAGTGGTAGATTGTGTGAGTAAGATCAATACAGGAGGTAAATACGATTCGGGAGCTTTTCAAAAATCAGTGGGGTTAAATGGAGTTGGAACAAAAGCTGTAAACGCACTATCCAATTATTTCAGGGTGCAGAGTTTTCGGGATGGTAAGACAAAACTCGTTGAGTTTGAGCAAGGTGTCATAACCAACGATGCCAAGATTGAAAAAATTGATCAACGCAACGGGACCAAAATAATTTTCGAACCTGATGGAACAGTATTTAAAAATTTCCATTTCATACCAGAATACTTGGAAAATCTGATGTGGAATTATGCATACCTGAATTCAGGTCTTACGATAATACTCAATGGAAAAAAATACCATTCTGAAAACGGTTTAAAAGACTTGCTCTCTAGAAAAACAGACGCGGAAAGTGTGCGATATCCAATCATTCATTTAAAGGGAAATGACATTGAGGTAGCCCTTACACATGCCAACCAATACGGTGAAGAGTACTACTCTTTTGTGAATGGGCAATATACCACTCAGGGAGGGACGCACTTGGCCGCATTAAGGGAAGCGATCGTGAAAACACTAAGGGAGTTTTATAGTAAAAACTTTGATGCCGCTGATGTAAGATCCGCCATAGTAGGAGCGATTGCAGTAAGAGTACAGGAGCCTGTTTTTGAAAGCCAGACGAAAACTAAACTGGGCTCTCAGAGTGTTGGTCCGGGTGGTCCTACGATGCGAACCTTCGTAAATGATTTTATCAGGACTGAACTAGATAATTTTCTTCATAGAAATTCAGCGACGGCAGACGCTCTTCTAAAAAGAATACAACAATCTGAAAGAGAACGAAAAGAGATTGCAGGGATCAAAAAATTAGCCAACGAAAGAGCAAAAAAAGCCAACCTCCACAATAAAAAATTGAGGGACTGTAGAGTTCATCTCAACGATAAAAAAGGCAAAGACGAAATCAAGGAGGAAACAATGGTTTTCATTACAGAGGGAGACTCAGCTAGTGGGTCTATCACCAAGTCGAGAGATGTTCAGACACAAGCTGTTTTCTCACTAAGAGGTAAACCTTTCAACTGTTTCGGACACACCAAAAAAGTAGTTTACGAAAATGAGGAATTCAACTTGCTTCAGCATGCATTGAACATCGAAGACGGGTTAGATGGCTTGAGATACCGTAAGATTGTGATTGCTACTGATGCCGATGTAGACGGTATGCATATTCGCCTTTTATTGCTAACTTATTTTCTACAGTTCTTTCCAGAGCTTGTTAGAAACAATCATATTTTTATTCTTGAAACTCCGCTATTCAGAGTAAGAAATAAGAAGGAGACCATCTATTGTTACTCTGAAGATGAGAAAAATCAGGCCGTTGATAAGCTTGGAAGTAAACCTGAAATAACACGATTCAAAGGACTAGGGGAAATATCCCCTAATGAGTTTGCGGGTTTTATTGGTGAGGAAATAAGACTTGAGCCCGTAATCTTACGCAAGAATACTAAAATTCAAGAATTGCTTTCTTTCTATATGGGTAAAAATACCCCAGACCGTCAACAATTTATCATCGATAAACTACGGGTTGAGAAGGACTTAATTAATGAAAAAGCAGCCTAATTATCTTTTACTATAACCTCTTTTTATAACTATAAGTGAATGTAATTTAAATAAAGTAAAAGAAGGTTAGTATTTGAAAAAATTCAAAAAAATCTAATGTTTCAAAATATTATTAAACATTAAGTCTAAAGGTACACATTGTAAGGGGAATTAACTTGGATGATAATTAATACCCTTTATTTTGAATTAACGTTTTTCCAGATAAGTCAATTTCTACTTGAGGGATTGGAAGGAAAGGACTTGGAGCTGAAGAAAAGTCCACATCGTAAATGGATTCTGGAGTTCCTGTATATTCAGGGCCAATGTCATTAGAAACATTTAATTCATTTTGCATAAATGATGCTCCTCTCCTCATAAGATCAAAATACCTTAATCCTTCTCCGGCTAACTCCATCCTTCTTTCATTAAATAGGGCATCTTCGGAGTACGCAACCTCACCTAGTCCTACTCGTGCCCTCACCCTATTAAGGTGGGTTGCGTTTTGACCAAGTTCTGCAGCCATTAGTAGAACATCTGAAAATCTAATTACTCTCTGATTAATAGTATTATGCAGTTCGGCAGTACCTCCCTGATCACCTAAATCTATTAATCTGGTTGTATATTTATTATTGTAATACCCCGTGTGTTGGTATGAACCGGTATTAAGACTTGTACCAGATTCAGACAGAATAGTTGCTTGAGTTAGTATAGTAGCATCCAACCTGGGGTCTCCTTGCATTTCTCTAAATAATTTTTGAGTCATTATACCAAAAGCCCATCCTCTATAATATTTTTTACTTCCAGAGACTCTTGGTCCCATCATTTGAGCTGCTAAATTTCCTTCAATATAATGTTCCGCTCCCCAATCTCCATTAATTGGAAAAGGTTCATATGCTATTTCAAAGATACTTTCAACTCCAAACTCGTTTTCCTTTGTGAAAATTGAATCATAATTATTGATTAAATCATGTCCACTATTTAAAATTAAATCCTCCAATTGCGTAAGAACATAGGCTCCGTCCACAGTTACCCCTTCGGCATCTAAAGATCCTGAATAAAATCCATCATAAAATAGATAGACCCGGGCAAGCAACGCTTGAGCGGCCCATTTTGAAGCCCTTGCAGAGCCTCTTGTTTCTGGTAAATTACTTATTGCCGCAACTAAGTCTGTAGCTATTTGATTATATACATCAAGTGGTTTTGCTTGTGGAAGAGCCGCAGCCGCTTTAATAGTTGGTGGGAGGGATGTAATTAACGGCACATTTTCAAAGAATTTCACCAATTCAAAATAAAAGTATGCACGAAGAAACTTTGCTTCTGCAACATATGTCTGTATTGTTGAAGCATCGTCACCTTTTAAAAGATTTTGTGCCTTTTCTATGGTAAAATTTGCTCTTCCAATACCAAAATAGTTTTTCTTCCATAGTGAATGAACCATTTGATTGGTAGTTGAAAAACGGAATGTGTTGAATTCATCTAGTAATGCACCATCCCCTGGATCTTGTCCTCCTGCAACAGCATCATCTGACAAAGCCTCCGAAATAATCAATGGCGGCGCCCATGCGAGATCTATTCCTTTTTGATGCCCTAAAACATCATAAGTGGATATTAATGACTGTTCTAACTCCTGCGCATTATTGAAATATTCACTTGAGAAAAGAGTACCTTGAGGATATTCGGTTACTAAATCTTCTGAGCAACCCATCACTACCAAAAAAAGTGTTAAAAACGTTAATCTACTCATCTTTTTAATTCATTTAAAATGTAATTGTCGTTCCAAACCTAATCGTCCTTGCCTGCGGGTAAATTCCTGCATCAATACCTGTTCCCATTAACTGAGGTACTCCGTCAACTTCTGGTGCTCCGATCTCAGGATCAGTGCCTCGATAACTCGTAAAAGTTGCAACATTTTCCAGTGCTACATACCATCTCCATGAAGTACAATTAATTCTTTTAAGTAAATCACCAGGAATCCTGTAACCAAATTGAATATTTCTAATTCTCAAATAACTTCCATTTTGGATATTTATCATATCGGTAGCCCTACGGTAGTTTTGATTTGGATCTCCAGCGACTAATCTAGGGACCTCATTGGTTGGATTGGATTCTGACCATTGGTTTAATATCCAAGATTGACGATTGCTCGTGGATCTGTCTGTCCTTGTTAAACCATCAAAGGCGTCTAATCCAAGCTGACCCGTTAATAGGGCTGAGAATTCAAAATTTTTATAGCCAAAAGACAGATTTGATCCTACTGTCCAATCTGGCAATGGACTTCCTATCGCCACTCTATCATCTCCACTAATCTGGCCGTCTCCATTAACATCAACAAATCGAATATCTCCTGGCTCTGCATTAGGCTGAATGCGTCTAAATGGATCTGAGCTATTCTGACTAATATGCTCATTAACTTCGGCTTCTGATTGAAATATACCGTCTGTTTGATAACCAAAAAATGAAACAAGAGGTTCGTTTTCTATTATTCTGGTGACCTCACCAGCTAGAGCCCAATCCCGACCTTGAATGAATCCGGCTTCACTTGCCACTTTCGTAACTATATTTTTATTGTATGACGCATTGGCTGAAATAGAATAACTAAAATCTCCTGTTTTGTCTCGCCATCCAAGAACAAGCTCTATACCCTCGTTCTTCACCGATCCCACATTATCTTCTCCTGAGTTAAACCCAAGCGTTGACGGAGCCGTAACAGGTTGTAGTAGGTCTTCTGTAATTCTTTTATAGTAATTCGCTGATAAAGAAAGTCTATTTTCCAAAAATCCCGTTTCTATTGCTAAATCTAGTTGATTGTTTGACTCCCATTTTATTCCTTCGTTAGCAAAAAATGCTGGAACTGCCCCTAATTGCTGGTTATAGGCTATATTAAAATCGACAGTAGAAGCGTATCTAAATTCGCCAATTCTATCATTTCCATTTTGCCCCCAGGATGCTCTTAATTTCAGAAATGATAATTTATCCCATTGAGGAAAAAAGGGTTCTTCGTTGATAACCCAACTTACACCAAAGGCGTAAAAATTTGCATATTTATTGGATGAACCAAATCTTGATGATCCGTCTCTTCTTTGCGAAAATGAAAAAGAAATTCTGTCATTATAATCATATAGAACTCTGGAGAAAAACGATGCAAGAGAGTAGTTTCTTGGAAATCCTCCATTTACAACATCAAGTGAATCCAAACCCAGAGACAGGTACCTCAAATTGGGATTAGCTACATTAATTCCAAAGGCACTCCCTGAAATGTCCTTTATTTCTTCAAACAACAATGTTGTACCGAAAAGAACGTTAATATTATGTCTTTCGCCAATCTTTCTCCTATAATTAATTGTATTTTCCCATTGCCTTGACCATTGCCTCTGCAAGGTCTTGGTTACTGAGGTAGTTGGGTTCTCTCCTTGGGTATTTTGAATAGTATTAGTTAAATAATACAGTGGCTGATATGAATCCCATGTTCGGTACACAAGATCGGATCCTCCCATTGTTCTAATTGTTAAATTTTTAAGGGGCTCAAATTCCATGTATACATTTGTAAGAATTTGATCTTCCGTTCTTTTCTCTGTCCTCAATTGTAATCTAGCAAGTGGATTAACTATTTCTCCCGCAATATTTTCTGAGACTGCAAAAACGTTTCCATTATCATCTGAAATTCTTCCGAGCGCATAAGAAGGAGAGGAACTTAAAATAACGGAATCCTTTTCATAAATTGCGGTTAAAGGGTCAATATTCAATGCACTACCCAATTCACCATTAAATGATGAATTTCCATCAATACCCCTCCTAAGGGTGTGAGAGTAGTTAATAGATCCTCCATATTTGAATACACTATTAACCCTAATATCAGATCGTAACCGTGCCGAATATCTTTCAAAAGAGGATAACTCTTCGCCTATTATACCTTGCTGATCAAAATAGGAAATACTTCCAGAATATGACGATTTATCACTTGCACCTTCAATTCCGATATAGTGGCTCTGAATTGGGACGTTATTTGAGTACAATTCCTTCTGCCAATCCGTATCTACTGTTGGAATTTGATTGGGGTCAAAAGATGTTCCATCCAGAGAAGTAGCATTGGCATCACTCATTACTTTTTGATATTCTGATGCATTTAATAAATCCACAGGGTCTGGACTATTTTGAAACCCATAGTAGCCATCATAAGTAACTGTTGCTTTTCCTTTTATTCCTGATTTGGTAGTAATCAACACTACTCCGTTTGCTGCCCTGGCTCCATATATGGAGGTTGATGCTGCGTCTTTTAATACTTCCACAGATTGAATATCTGCTGGGTTTAAATTGTCAATTCCAGCTACCGCAATCCCGTCTACTAAATACAGTGGTCTAGAATCGCCATCAGTCCCTACTCCTCTTATTCTTATGCTTGGCTGTTCTCCCGGTTGACCTGAAGCATTAAGTACCTGAACACCTGCTACCCTTCCCTGCAGGGCTTGATCTGCTCTTACGATTGGAGTTGAAGTAATTTCTTCTGATGAAACGCGTTCTATTGAACCTGTGAGAACCTTCTTCCTTTGAACACCGTAACCAATAACTACGACTTCTTCAAGTTCTTCAATTGAAGATTCAAGTGTTACGTCAATCTGTGTTCTGCCATTAAGACTAATTACCTGATCTTTAAAACCGATATAGGTAACGGTTATCTTTTCCCCCTCATTAACTTCCAATGTATAAATCCCATCTAAATCTGTAACTGTACCATTCGTTGTTCCCTCAATCAACAACGTGACACCAGGAAGACTTTCCCCATTTTCATCCGTTACTTTTCCTTTTATGGTTCTTGATTGAGCGTTGATAAATGTGACACTCGCAAATAATGAAAGGAACAATAAATATTTGGTAATAAATCTTTTCATATCATTTTTTAATGGTAAAGCAATGTTAGTTTTCTTCATAGACCCTTATATAATCTACCATAATTTTCTGCGGAAAAAGGGTGCTTGCATCAGGGCTACCTGGCCAATTACCCCCAACAGCTACATTTACAATAAAAAAGAAGGGTTTTAGGAATTCACTCTTGTTAGGGTCTGTAATTCCTTGCCTGGAAAAAGATTTATTATCTACCATCCACATAACCTCACGATCGTTCCATATAATAGAGAATAAATGATAATCATCGCTAAAGGAAGAAGATGATGTAAACTTTTGACCAGATTCGGCGTGATTATTATTCCCTGGATTTCCATTGGGATCTTGCCAGTGAAGCGTACCATGAACGGTATTTTCTCTTCCATTCCCTCCTATCATTTCCATGATATCAATCTCTCCACACGCAGGCCACCCAATAGAAGAGAAATTTGAACCTAACATCCACAATGCAGGCCAAATTCCCTGTCCTTCTGGCAGTTTTGCCCTAATGTCCACTCGCCCGTACTGAAAACTGTATTTATTCTGGGTCGTCAGTCTGGAAGATGTATAAGATCTACCTCCAAAATTCTCTTTTTTTGCTGTAATGATGAGATTACCTCCAGTAACTTGCGTGTTCTCTCGGCGATAATATTGTAATTCATTGTTACCCCACCCATTACTGCCCGTTCCAATTTCGTAATTCCAATTTTTCTCATTTAGACTTGAACCCTCGAATTCTTCCTGCCAAACAAGCGAAAATCCTTCATATTGCTGGATTTGATCATCAACCAATTGTATCACTATTCGCTCTTTTTCCTGAACGAACTTCCCCGATGATCCATAGGCTCTTATTATAAGTTCGTATGTTCCGTTTGAAGTGTAGGTATAGGAAAATGAACCCGTTGAATCAGTTAATTTTTCACTTCCATCCCCTGGATCTAATTCGAAGTATTTCGTATTCAAAGCGGTTGTGTTTATTTTAACCAACCCCGATTGATCTTGAACTTCAACTTCAACCGTAAGCTCCCGTGGATCTACATTATTTAAGTCTGGCTCTTCTGAACAAGAAAAAAATAAAAAAAGTATTGAGAGCAAATAAATAAAACTAAACCTATACATATTAAAAAAGCACACACCTCATGGGTGTGTGCTAAAATGTTTATTTCAAAGAAAGGTTTCTAATATAGAATACTCCACCAGCCCCATGATTCGTACCACCAATGCCAAGAAAGAACATATCTAAATCTTTTCTGGAGGTAGCATCGTTGGCACCATTACCTTGGGTTGCTGCTTTAAGATCAAAGGTTAGAGTTTGCCATTGATCAAGAGCCAGATTCTCCGATGACCATTGTGATTGACTTTGCCACCATTCACCTCCTGGACTGGTCAACTGGTCACCAAACCCGATAACTAACGCTTGGGTAAGAGTGGTTGAATAATCATTTGAACTTGGTAAATAAATATCAAGCGTCATAGAAGTAACGTTTTCGAGCGAAAATTTTGACTGAGGGTCAGCCGTTATTTGCGCTTCTTGATAGTCCGAACCTGCTACTCTGGTAAACTTACCCACTTTTGAGGCATTTGCATCTGCCGGGTCATCCACCCCAAGCTCTATAGTTGAAGTACCCTTCAACAGGGTTAATAAATCCCCACCTGCAGCATCTGCAAAAGTATGTCCCAATGTAGTTGGAGCAGGAATATTAGATTGAACAATTACTTCTCGGGTAACAGTAGCACTACTGCTACCATCCGACACTTCAAGGGTGACCTGGTAAGTTCCTTCGGCTCCGTAAGTATATACTGGATTTTGTTCCGTACTCGTTCCTTTATTATCTCCAAAATCCCAGTTCCATGAAGTGGCACCACCGGTTGTTTCGTCCTTAAAGGTTACTTCTAACTTTTGAGCATCAAAACTGAATTGTGCCCCCAAACTAACGATTGCTGGCTCTTTAGATGGGTCGTCATAAGAGACGTAGGTAAATGTCCAAAATGAACTTGCATACGTAAAACTGGCAAACATCGTATCAACACCAGACGTACCACCGTCTTCAAAAACGGCATCAAATGTCACTTCACTTTGGGGTGTTGTTACTTCTTCAGTAGTGGCCAGTTTAGGGATACCAATCCAAGCACCTTCACCACTTAAGGTTATCTTGTTGTTATCTGGATCATACGTGTATTTGTGTGTTTTTGATCTCCAAGCACTTATATCATCTCCACACTCATTAACCATATTGTCAGCGGTGGGGGTGAAACAAGACTCCGTTTTAGTATCCGAATCGCAATCCTGTATGTTATTAAAAACTCCAAATTCTGCCCAAAAAGTATCATTGTCCTTAAATTCGAAATTACCATCGGCACTAAAAATAAATTCATCATCATAAAGACATGGTCTGCCTCCGTCATTTTTTGAGCCAGCCCAGTAAATTTGACTTAGATTTTGGTCTGCAGCTAAAAGCATAGAAACTTTCACAGGGTCTCTCAAGAGTTTCCACGTTTTTGATGTTTCTCCTGATAGTAGTGCTAATTTTTCATCTTTACTTGCTAAGTTTAAAGTTACTTTAGCCACGTTCGAGGTACCTGCATCGTTCTTTGCAGTTAAGACAACTTCATATTTACCTGCTGCCGCATACGTGTACTTCGGACTTTTTTCTTCACTTTTTCCTTTATCATCACCGAAATCCCAAGAGAAGGAAGTTGCATTTTTCGATGTATTATTAAAAGTTACTGTTAATTCGTCCACATCTGGAGTAAACGCAGCAATTGGATCTTCGACCCTATTAACTGGATTCGGGTCATCATCCTTACAACTGATAATAAAAATTAACGCCAACATCAAAATTGGCAATCTCACATTTTCAAGGTCTATTATTTTCTTCATAATAAAAGATTTTTAATTTAACTGTTAGTTTATTGTAAATCGATTTAAAATTAAACAACTTCAAAACTATTGAATAAGTTTAGCTTAGGAGGGGGTCAGCCACCACAACAAAAACACAACAGAAATAATTTTCATGAAAAAAAGTGCGCTTACATCAAATAAAAAAAAATTATATTCATAAGAATAATAAAAAGTACAATAGATGAGATGGGACTCTTTTACCTCTATGAAGTTGACAATGTCTGGTTTACGAACACCAAGGTTGAAGGCAACAAATACATACCTCTCCAAAAAACCGACTCGTTTATTTGCTATTTCTTTTTCCAAACAGGTTAGCGGTGCATCCGTTTTATGCCTCCTGTGATCATTGAAATGTTCTTCTACTTTAGAATATACATTAACGGCCGTTTCAAGAAGCCGTATTGATTAATCCATCTTCGACTTGAACTCCTAAAGTATTTCTATATTTAAAAAGACCGACTTAAATCGTGGGCTTAGTCACTCTGTTTTCTTCCAATACCAGAAGTCTCGAAATATGTATTCATGTCTACTATAATTAGGTGATGGCTCCACCACAACTAGACCCTGCTCCAGCCATACATCCGTAGCAATGTTGGTTTAAAATAATTTCTCTTGATCCAAGGCTTTTCAAATTGAAATCAGCAATGTGCTGTGGGCCGTTTACTTTCAATTCGAGCATTTGATTAAAATCACAATCATACATAAACCCATCCCATCCTATGCTTAGGGTGTTTCTGCACATCGCATTTTGGACTGCGGCAGGATTAAATGCATTAACCAATTCGGTCATGTAATCTGAATATTTTTTCGTCTTTAACAAATACTCTAAAAACCGACCTATCGGAAGGTTGGTTATGCTAAATAAATTATTGAAAATAATATCGTATTCAGCCAATTTGCGCTTAAACTGGTTTTCCAGAGAGGTTTGATCTCCTGGTATAAATGCACCAGCGGGGTTATAAACAAGGTCTAGTTTTAGAAATGAGCCCTCTCGACCATAACCTACCTTGTTTAGGGTTCGAAGGGCTTTTACAGATTTCTCGAATACGCCCTCTCCTCGCTGAGCATTTGTTCGCCTGGCATTAAAATAAGGCAGACTGGAGATGATATTGATTTTATGTTTCTTGAAAAATTCAGGAAGGTCATAATATTTCGGGTTAGCGAGGATAATGGTAAGGTTACACCTCACAATGATTTGCTTATCTAAGTTACTTAGCTCTTCTACAAACCAACGAAAGTTAGGGTTCATCTCAGGTGCACCACCTGTTATGTCTACAGTAGAGATGTCCGATTTTTTCAAAGCATTTAGGCATTGTTGCATGGTTTCTTTGCTCATAATCTCTTTTCGATCTGGACCAGCATCCACATGACAGTGTGCACATACTTGATTACACATCTTGCCTACATTAATTTGTAAGACATCAATCTGGTTCGGGCTTAATTCCTCAAATCCTATTTCCTTGAGCTTACTTTGAAAAGTTGGAATCCCTATTGATTCATGATCATTTAACAATGCCACCTGTTCCTTGGTGGAAGCCAAGGGGTGATTTTGCCTTTGCAAAGATTCCAACATTACATTAATTTTTCTTTTACTTGATTCATCATTTGAACGCCATGAACAAGTGAAGCACCACCTCGAATTGCCCCTGCTATATGAACTGCTTCCATCATCTGTTCCTCATCCACCCCTTTTTCCAGCAAATCGCCAGTGTATGCGTCGATACAATATGGGCACTGAATTGTGTGTGCGACCGCTAATGCGATTAGGGATTTTTCACGGGCAGTTAAAGCTCCTTCTTCAAATACAGAGTTGTAATAATCAAAGAATTTATCGCCAAGTTTGTTTTGCCATTCTGATATTTGACCAAATTTCTTTAAGTCTTCTGGTTTGTAATAAGCGTCCATTTCAGATAATTAAATAAATAAAAAAATTGATTTTGTAATGTTAATACATCCATTCTTTATTTAAAGAGAAAGTAAAAAATGTCCCGCTTTCTTGGGAATCTTTTACCGTGGTTAAACTTGTGAGGAAACGAAAAAAGATCTGTGGCAAAGTTAACGCTCCCCTAAAAGAGCTTATTAATGGGTTTATGTATGAGCAGTAGTATCTCGCAGAACGCTATGATCAATTAACCAGTCAGCCCCTTTAATTAATAAAAAAAAACCTAGGAGTAATTGAATTGATTCTAAGAAAATAGTCACAAAGATTAAATAAAATTTAATCAATATTATATCATAAAATAAGAAAAGAGGTTGAGGGATAAATAAAATGGTTTAGTTTTAGTCGTTACTTTTGAATTTTTTAATACTTAAGTAAAAGTAATGATAGTCAATAAATTAATTTTAGTATTTATAACTGATTAGAAGCGACATCAATTAATTTATTTATTTCTTCTTCGTGTTTGATTAATTTATTTATTTCTATTTCGTGTTTGGTTATTTGGTCTTCACCCCACTTGTCATTTTCAAAACTTTCAAACATAATTAGCAGCTTTAAGCTAGAATTATCTATAAACCTCTTATCTATAAACCTCTTCTTTTTATCAATAGGATCATTATCATTAGCTGAAGAATTTTCAGAAGCTGATATTAGACACAAATTCCCTATACTATTCATTGATGAGGTAATCTTCTCATCAATGGGTTCTATTTTAGCATATGATTGCGGAAGCAAATGTTCCCTTGAATTTATTTGTCTAAATCTAAAGGTATTAAATAAATTCTTTTGAGTAAAAATTTTAGTTTTTAATTCGTTTAGTTCGCTTAATTTTACTAAATCGACCTCTTCTATTCTTTCTTTCCCTCTAATATATTCTTTATAAAGTTTCCACAAAATAAAATCAATATAGTATAAATTATAAATTGTAATGTCTGGATACGATAGCTTATCTTTTTGAAACTTGCCTTTTGCAATATTCCATACTTTTTCTCTGAGATTATCTAAACTAAAATCCTCAAGCTTCAATATTTCCTGTAACCAGTTATTATAGGTATTGGTGGAGTCAGCATAATGCAGCATTATTTGAAGTTTAACTAATTCCTCATCATCTTCATCTTTAAATGTTTTGATATTGGTTTCATAATCAGAGTTTAACTTTTTTATGCCCCAATTTTGTTTGTTTTCATCAGCATCTGATAAATCCTGTTTAATTACGTATGTATCAAAAATAACCCTGTATTTCAATAACTTAAAAATGAATTCTTTTGGATCAGGTTTAATTTTATCAAATTCTTCTATAAGTTTTTTATCATCTAAAGAAACATCATCGTTCATCATTTTCAAGACTTGCAGCAAAAAGTTTGGAAAGTCGATAATAGATTTATATTTATCTTGAATAAAATTTTCTTCTTTTGGATTTTCTTCTTTTGGAATATGTTTTTCAATATTTTCAATAATATTAGCTAGTGTATTTGAATTTTCTTCATCGTTGTTGAACTTATCATTTTCAAAAGAAATGCTTTCAAATTCGTTTTCTTTTAGTTCACTGTCCTTATTAAACAATTTTTTTCGATTTTTTTCATCAAAATTGAAAAATACATAATGGTTCATATTGGCACAAGCATCCCATATTTTAGAAAACTTTTTCTGGTCAGAAACATCATTAATTTTACTCATTAATGAGGCTTTTACGATTTCGTGTTTTTCTAGCTGTTCCCCACGACTGTTCATTATCTCAAAATAATGATTCAAATCTGTATCCTCAGGAACTTCTACACGAAACAGAAAAACATTTTGATAAAAATTCTCTGCAAATTTTTTAACTTCTAGATTTCGTAATTCCTCTTGAATTATCTCGATTGCTTCTTTAAATTTCCCGGTACCTGAAACATTTAATTCTTCAATTCGTGTCTGAAAATTTTCATTAGCTTGATATAGCTTTTCAATATACGACTGTATTTTTTTACGAGAATCAAATTTTATATTTGGGTTACAAACTACATTTTCAATATTGCTTCCCCAAGTTTTCAATACCAGATTAATGAGGGTTAATGTTGTGTGGCGTTGCTGACCATCAATTAATTCATAACTACAATCTTCTCGTTTAAAACATACTAGCGATCCAAGATAATATGATTTTTTTGATTTTTCGATATCAAAGAATTCGACAATGTCTTTTATTAGTTGCCGTATTTCAGCTCTTCCCCAAGCGTAATTTCGCTGATAGCGAGGAATTACATAACGGTCATTTGTCAGAATTTCTTTTATATTTTTTGCTGTATTTTCCATATTACTCTTCAATAAATTTTGCCATTTCATCAATACCTTTCACTTGCTTATCTTTAGGTAAGGTGATTTGGTATTTTTTATATTGATAGCTTTTCAATAAATCCGGACTTACTGAAATATCCATTTCTCTAAATATTTGCCTTGCATTACTATTTAATATTACTCTTAAATCAATACTTTTTTTGTTGCATCTAATTTCATAGGCAAGTTTAAAAAATGCTTCATAAAAATTTTTAAAATCCTGCACATATCCAAATTTGTCAATAAACGCCATCAAAATATTATCATAAAGATTGCGAACCTTAATATCACCAGAGCGCCCCGAACCATGATAACCATCACACATTTCCTCATAAAATTTTACAAATTCAGGCATTTTAGCCTTGATAGAATCTTCTTTATCTAGATCAAATAACTCTTCTCTTCGAACTATGTAGAAATCAACATATTCAAAAAAGCGTTTACCATTTATTATGGGCATTGTAATTTGAAATGGAAACCTCTGAGCGATTTGTAGATTTTTTAAAAACTTATCATTTTGAGCATTTTCCACAAAACCATCTAACATTCGTAGCGTACTTTCATAAGGGAATTGCGGTTTTTCTTTTAGTGAAACGCCTTTAAATTCCTCAATTTCATTTTTTGTGAAATCATATACCCATTCGTTTTTGCTCCATTTTCTAATTCTAAAAAGATGATTACTTAATAAAGGATCTAGGGTTCCGTTATCAACAGACGCCTCCCAGCGTTCTACACAATTTGTTCTATCCTCTTCGCTATCATTAGCCATTTCTCTTAAATGAAATGCTTTTAGCAAGTCAAAGGGTTCTAGTTCTTTTCCTCTTGAATTCTGAGAGTCAAAAAGTTGAAATGCCTCATCTTGCTGGAAAACTGTAAAAAGAACAAATTCACACTTCTCAAGGATTTTTCTCTTGAAATCTGATTTTTTCTCATTACTATCAAGTTTGTTTTCAACCCATTTTTTAATTATACGATGATTATATACAATATTATTTTTTGAGATATGATGCTTATACTCTTGATTCCCCAATAGGCCTTCAAAATTATTATCTAGCGTTTTTAATAATATCCAAATCGTCGTCAACCGTTGTTGTCCATCTACTACATTATCTTTATTATCCTTATCGCTATGAAGAATGATATTGCCAATGCGGTAGTCTTTATTTTGTCCGATAACAAACTCAAAAATATCTTCTAGTAACTGACTAACATTTTTTTCCGTCCATTTATACGGGCGTTGATATAGTGGTATAACGAGTTCTTTTTCTATTAACTCATTTAGTTTTATGGTTTCTTGTTTTGGTTCATTATCTGCCATATATTTAGAATTAATCCCTTCTTATTTATGCCATTATACCACTAATTTACTTTTTACAATCTTATTTTAATTAATAACCGAAAAAAAATAAATTCATTATTCGGGATATATTGAAAGAATCTTACTTAAAATATTATCTACAAAATAATGAATATAAAGCGATGGTCTTTGATGGAGCTTGTTGTAATATCCGTTTACTGTATCATTTAGAATGAGGACGGCCGGGTGCTTGAATATGGGCTAGTACTTTTTATATTGTTTTTAATCCTAACTCTTTCAAAAACGCATTGTGTTCTTTCGTCTTCTTTTCAATTTGCTCATTGATTGAAGTTAAGCTTTTATTCACCTCTTCTAAGTCCACAGGGATTTCATCTTCGGCGGTGCTTACGTATCGTGAAATATTTAAATTGTAGCCATTTTTTTCCATCTCTTCCATTGAGACTATTCTAGAATAGCGTTCTTCCTGTTTTCTAAATTTATAGGTGTCAACTATTTTTTCAATATGGGATTGATTTAATGAGTTTTGGCGTTTCCCTTTGGCATAATGCCGACTTGCGTTGATAAAAAGCACATCATCTTCTTTTTTGCATTTTTTCAATACTAGAATACAAACCGGAATTCCAGTAGAGTAAAAGAGATTTGCCGGTAGCCCAATTACCGCATCAATGTTATTGTCTTTTAACAGTTTGGTTCTGATTTTTTCTTCCTGACCACCTCTAAACAGTACGCCATGAGGTAAAATAATTGCCATCGTTCCTTCATTACTTAGAAAGTGGAAGCCATGTAATAAAAAAGCAAAATCTGCGGCGGATTTAGGAGCTAAACCATAGCCTTTAAAACGGAAATCTTCAGCCAGGACATCACTAGCTTCCCAACGCAAACTAAACGGTGGATTGGCGACAATAGCATCAAAAACCGTTTTTTTGCCTGGGTTCATTTCATTCAAAATGCCCCACTCATTTTTTAAGCTGTCTCCATGAAATATTTCAAATTCGCTGTCTTTCATTTTATGTAGTAGCATATTCATTCTTGCTAAGTTGTAGGTGGTAACGTTGTTTTCTTGTCCGAAGATTTTCCCCACGGTGCCCCCATTGTCTTTGATTCGTTTTCTTACGTTTAGTAACAACGAACCCGAACCACAAGCCATATCCAATACTTTCTCCAATTTACCTTTCTTGCCGGTGGTAGGGCATTGACTGTCTAAGGTGACAATCTCAGAAAGTATGGTTGAAATTTGCTGTGGGGTGTAAAATTCTCCTGCCTTTTTCCCAGAACCTGCGGCAAACTGCCCTATCAAATATTCATAAGCATCACCAAGTGTGTCGGCATCAGTTGAAAAATTGGAAATCCCCTCTGCAATTTTTTGAATAATAGTACATAGCTTCTCATTTCTTTCCGTTGGGGTTTTTCCTAATTTTTCTGAATTCAAATTGATTTCAGAAAATAGCCCTTGAAATGAATTTTTGAATGATTCA
The DNA here is from genome assembly GCA_964289745.1 of uncultured Ekhidna sp. Taxonomy (GTDB): domain Bacteria; phylum Bacteroidota; class Bacteroidia; order Cytophagales; family Cyclobacteriaceae; genus Ekhidna. The sequence goes on along the minus strand of CAXYMM010000001.1, from coordinate 1,679,932 downwards.
TTTTCGATGTAGTGAAACCCTTTTTCAAGGGTGACGAGTAAGTCCTCATTTTGGGTTCTGGCCAGCTCTAAAATATTCCGCCATAAATATGCTGGCTTGATTACATAATGCACCTTTCTACGTAGCTGTTTTTCAAACTCAGCCACATCTTTTGGATTGGCCTCATACCAAACGCCTAAAGGTGGACGACTGTCATCTTCTGCTAATTTGGGATAGTCTAACCCTAATTCTTTTTTGGCTGATTTTTCGTAGTTGTCTGATAAGTAACGCAAAAACAAAAACGAAAGCATGTAATCACGAAATGAATCCGCGTTCATTGCTCCTCTTAAATCGTCTGCTATGGCCCAGAGGGTTTTTCCTAATTCATTTTTTTCTTGTTCTGTCATTTTTAATATTTAATTTTTAATCTTTTTAATGGCTTCATCTATATCCCCTATTTTTGGAAATAAACCCTGCAGCAAGCCCTTTTTGTGTTTTTGTAACTTTTCGATTTTATCTGTTTGGGCGGTGATAAGGGCATCTAAAGCAGAAAGACAGTTGGCTATTTTTTGCTGTTCTTTGACATCAGGAATATTTATTGAAATCTTATAAAAATCAGAGTGATTTAAATCAGGAATAGTTGACGCTCCTGCGTAACTCATAATTGTTCTTTGTGTATCTGGTTGTCTAAGGAAATAAATCAGAAAATTTTTATTTAAAACTTTTCTATCAAATTGAATCTTGAAAAAATTATTATGAAAAGCACCGTGGACGTTTGTAACGACCTGTCCTGTATTTCCAGTTCTAGTCATTAATACGTCTTCTTTTTCACATATAACATTTTCTGGAGGGTTTAGTATGTAATAAGCTCTATCACTATTTGCTTTTAAGAATTCATTTGTAATATAGAAGTAACTATTCTCTACTTTTTCAGTTAATCGTTTGGAAATAGGAATTTGAAGTCCTTGATTAATTTTTGTTAAATCATTTAATGAATATGTTACCCACTCCCCATCATTCCTAAACTCAGGGAAACGATAGGTAGGCATTTTTTGCCCTTTTTGGGGAAACAAGTTTTGCAGCAAGCCTTTTTTGTGGGTTTTAAGTGCGGCTAGTTTTTCATTGTGGGCCGTGATAAGAGCATCTAAAGTAGAAAGGCAAGAGGCGATGCGTTGTTGTTCTTGAATTGATGGCAGGCTAATAACAAAGTCACTAAGAACCTCTTTTGTTATTGTTTTGATAATTCCACCTGGTGCTTTCTGTTTCTCAATTTCAAAAAGCAAAAAAAGAATATATGCAAAGAATGTTTTGTCAATTTCTTTATGATAATCTTGAAAAATTAAAAGTGTTCTATCGATGTAAGCGTCATATTGTGTAACTGCAACCCTACCTATTGAGCCTTGAATAGTTATTATTACAGTGCCTTCCTCTATAAAAACACTTTGTTCAGCTGCTAGTTCACTAATTCTCCTCTTAGTTGTAGGTTTTAATCTGAAATTATCATCTACATCATAGACTTGTATAAATGGCATTCCATTTTCATCATCATACCACTCAGGTAAGCCATAAGGTTGCGGAAAGCTACCTCTTCTAAATTCTGCAACCTTATTTAGCGTATCTGTTACCCACTCCCCATTATTCCTAAACTCAGGAAACCTTAACTTCGGTATATTCCCCACAACGGTTAAAAGTATTTTATGTTGGTTGATGATGTTTTCAAATTCGGGTTTAAACTTCTTCAGTACTACAATATCTACCTTATAAGGCAAGGGCGCATCTGTAAAAGCATCTTCTAGGTCTGTCAACAAACCCACATCTACCTTTTGAAAACATTCTATGGCCAAATCCAAGTCGGAATTTCGCTTGGCTTTGTTTTTGACTCGACTGCCAAATGCCCAAATTTTGGCAGGTATCTTTAGGTGTTTTTGTAAGATACCTAGAACAATTTCATGTTCTTTAGGGCTAATGTCTATTTCGAGTCTCATAAAATGCTTTTAATCGTTCTAGAAAATAGTGTGCTTCGTGAAAAAAATTAGGAATATTAAAAATAAGTTCATTAGCTACACTTTCATCATAACCATGAGACGTTTTGTTTCTGTAAGCACGGTAATTTTTCCAAATGTCCCAACTGCTTTTTAAAAGGCCTTTGTTGTATCCCTGTCTAATCACTTCTTGGAAGCTATATTCTTTCACATCACCGGGATTGTCTGCTATGTTTTCTAGATGCCTGCGAAGCATCTTGGTTGTAAGCTCATAGGAGTACTCAAACCTTTGTATTGTAGCATCTTTGATGTACTGTTTTTCAGTATCCAAACTTAAATTCAAAATTTCTTCCAGGGTTTGTAACGCTTTTTCTAGTGCAGAAAGGTCTAAATATTCGTAATCATTAGTCATGATTTCATGTGTTTTTGTGGTTACTCATAAGCCGCCAATCCCGATATTTCACGCCCTTGGGCCAGTTTCTTGAGCTGTGGCACCAGATCTCTCATCAATGCCGTTTCGGCTTTAATGCGTTGTTTCCAACCTAATTCTAAAGGCTCCATTAATTCCGTTAGTTTTTCACCATCAAAAATCATTCGGTCCATAATCTGCTCGACAAAGGCTTTTATGGCTACGGTTTGTAAGCCATGGTCACTGGCAATTTTTGCTAACTTTTTATCGTGTTTTTTTATTTTAAAGGTTTCAAAGTTTTGTTTCAGCTCATCAGCCGTTTGTCCTTTACTCCAATCCACTTGACGGATGTAATGGGTTAAATCTTCTTCCTCATCCATCAGGTTAGAAGTAGACTTCAACAAGCTAATTATTTGTGCTTCGGTCATTTCTTGTTTTGAAGGTTTTTGCTGCGTCCTGTCGGCAATCAGGTTCATGATGTAATCATAGTCAATCACCGCAGAGGTAAAGAGATAAAATTCAAAATCCAATTGTTGGATATCTTCGGGTGCATTTTCGCCTTCTTTTTGTTGACGTTTTTTGAATGCTTTGGCGGTTTCTAAATACCAGCTTTTAAACCCTTGATAGGTGTCTTTTGGTAGAGCCGTTTCAATCGTTTCTTTTTGTTCTTCCTCTAAGTCTGTGTATTGGTCGAGTTGGGTTTTAAGGCGTTGTATTTCCTTAAATTTATGGACGAAAGCAATTTTAGCCCCATCACCACGCAAGTTGGCTACTTCTTGAGGTTCGTTTGCCAAATCATGCTCGTGCATAAATTCGCCTAATTTTTCTACTGCCCCTTGGTATTTTTTAATCACTTCAGAGGCAGGATCAACCATCCAGATTTTTTCAGCTGCTTTACTATTTTTTTCGCCAGAGAAGAGGGTAATGGCTTTGTTTACGGCATCTTGCTGTGAACGAAATTCTAAAATATTTCCAAAAGGTTTGGTGTCATTGAGTACTCGGTTGGTTCTAGAAAATGCCTGAATCAATCCGTGGTATTTCAGGTTTTTATCTACATACAGGGTATTGAGGTATTTGGAATCAAACCCTGTAAGGAGCATATCGACGACAATGATGATGTCAATTTTGTTTTTATGCGGATAATCTTTGTTGCTGAATTTTTGGTCTTTGATCCGGGTTTGGACATCTTGATAGTACAAATCAAACTCGGTGATCCGGTGCTCGGTCCCAAACTGCTTGTTGTAGTCTGTTAGAATTGCATTTAATGCTTTTTTCTTCTCTTCAGGGTTTTGTTGGTTATCTTGTTTCTCTTGGGCTAAATCTTCTTGTATCTGCTGAATGTCTTTGTTCCCCTCGGCCGGTGGGGAAAATACACAAGCAATGTTTAACCGAACATAATCCTTGTCATTTTTTTCCTTCTCTTCTTGAAGATCTTTAAAAAGGTGATAATATTGAATCGCATCATTAATAGAAGCTGTAGCTAAAATTGCATTGAACTTACGTTGACTAGTTGCGGCATGGTGTTTTTCAATAATTGTTTTAACAACCGCTTTTTGTATGTCTTCACCCGTTTTGCTATTATTCGTTTCTTGACCTTTGAAATGGTCGATATGAAAACCCAGTACGTTTTTATCTTCAATGGCATGTGTGATGGTATAACGATGTAATTCTTTTTCAAAAATGTTTTTGGTAGTTTTCAGTATTTTTTCTTCCCCACTAATTTCATGGTACGCTGCATTATCCGGGAAAATGGGTGTTCCCGTAAAACCAAACAATTGGGCATTCGGGAAAAACTCCTTTATGGCTTTGTGATTTTCCCCAAACTGCGAACGATGACACTCATCAAAAATGAAGACCATGCGTTTATCACTTAATGGCTTTAATCTCTTTTGGTATTGCACTTTGTGAGTCCCGTCAAGGGCTATCCCTAATTTTTGAATCGTGGTAACAATTATCTTGTCAGCATAATCGCTCGACAGTAGTCTTCTTACCAACGTTTCGGTATTGGTGTTTTCTTCTACACTACCTTCTTGAAATTTATTGAATTCTTCACGAGTTTGCCGGTCAAGGTCTTTCCGGTCAACCACAAACAGGCATTTTTCAACATCAGAATTGTTTTTTAGTAGAGTAGATGCTTTAAAGGAAGTCAAAGTTTTCCCACTTCCTGTGGTATGCCAGATATATCCGTTCCCTCTGTTTTGGTGAATACATTCGACAATCGCTTTTACGGCATAGATTTGGTATGGGCGCATCACCAGTATTTTTTGCTCGCTTTCTACCAGAACCATATATTTGCTAATCATTTCACCCAAGGTGCACTTGGATAAAAACTCTTTAGTGAATGGTTCAAGGTGGGTTATCTTTTGGTTATCCTTATCTGCTAATTCGTAAATGGGAAGAAATTGCTCATCTGCATTAAATTGAAAATGCTCATCTTTATTGTTAGCAAAATAGCAGGTTTTTGTTCGATTGCTTACAATAAATAATTGCATAAAACACATCAGCGAATTACCATAACCATTGCCTGGTTCTTTTTTGTAATCCACAATTTGCTGCATGGCTTTTCGTGGTGAGATACCGATTTTTTTCAACTCTACTTGAACCACTGGCAACCCGTTGATTAGTAAAATTACGTCATAACGTTGGTGGCTATTTTCAGTGTTCATTCGTAGTTGACTGATGACTTCAAAATCGTTTTTACACCAATCTTTGATGTTTACTAAAGTGTAATGCAGTGATGTTCCGTCTTCTCTTTGAAAATATTGTTTTTCACGTAGAAGTTTTGAGGATGCAAAAACATCAGGCTTTGTAATTGCTCCTTTCAACCTTGAAAATTCCTTATCAGAAAGGCGAACACGGTTGAGTGCTTCAAATTTTTCTTTGAAGTTAAGTTCCAGCGATTTTTTATCTTTAATATGAGGACGATAGGTGTATTTCAACTCAACAAGCTGCTGAATCACCTGTTCTTCTATTTGGGATTCTTTAGTCATTGATTTCTTCTTTCAATAAGTCTTTAGCGTTAACGTTCAAAATTTTTGCAATTCTGTATAAATCCTCAATGCTCGGTTGTCTCACATTTCGGGCGTACTCATTTATTGAGTTATAACTTTTGCCCATTTGTTTGGCAAGCCAAGTTTGTGAGATTCCTTTCTCTTTCAGAACTTTTTTTATTCTGTTCATTGGAGTTTAATGGCATTAAACAAAAGTTAAAGATAGTAAAACTGCACTGTCAAATAATGTGTATTTTTACAGTATTTTCGTGGGTAGGAAAAGACATGCTCTTTTGGTTTTTCAGTTTAAAGGGTTCTGAATATCGCCTGATTACTTTGTCGTTTTTATACATAATGGATAAAATTATGTAGCCTGTATTCAGGACGGGTCAGAATGTGCTACATCGGTCTTGTGTACAGTTAGTGGCGGTTTTTCGGCAACCACTTTTCGGATTTCAACACACTATAATTTACATTAAAATCTTTCGATTAAGCGCTTTAGCCCCTATTGCTTATAGACGTTGTTATATTTCGAATTACTTATTCTTTTTCTATAGAATTATAAACTTTGAACAAATTGATACTTTTTGGTTCCAAGAACTGCGACTGATTTTGTTCCTTCATATGAACCATAGTATATCTCAATTTCTTTTACTTTAAAAAGTTCTACTAAATCGTTAAATGTTTGTTTTTCCCCTTCCCTATCGAAGTCATCCAGTATTATTACGAATTCATCGTTTTTATTTAGTTTCTTCACGATATTAACTATATCGTAGCGAGAGAAATTTCTTGATCCAAAAGGTCCATCAATAAGATACAAGTCGTATTTTTTTTTAATATACTCTTCAATGTTTTTGTAACCATTTGTTTCAAAACCTTTTACGTTCTTTTTTTGTAGCGGAAGAATCTGGATAGAAGATCTAGAAGAGAGTTTAAAGCGATTATTGAAGTGGTTTTTCCAACTATCATCCTGTTCAATTACTGTATGATTAGATTCTGTTAAGTAATGATCTAGGTAAGTAGATATTACCTTTGACGATTCTCCAAGGCCAAACTCTAAAATATCTTTGGGTTTAAAATCATTTAAAATTCTATTAAGTACATAAAAAAATGAGTAGTTACCTGCCCATCTACCTATATTTAAAGATAGGGTTTTTAAAAATTCCTTGTCTCGTATCGAATCATGATATATATGTGCCCATTCCAATTCTTTATTTTGTTTCGCTATTCCCAATTGAAGGAAACGTTCTAGTAAAGTTTTGATTTTTTTCTTTATCATCTTTTCAAAATATTAATTATTTTCCCTAACCCGTGTGAAATATAACGGTAAAGTATGTGAGCAGTAGCGGATTTTTAAGCACTGACTTGTCGGTTAAACACAGATCATTTTTATATCTACTTACTTTAGTTTTAGCGATTGAACCGCTATTATTTTTATACATTGTTAGCCACTGGGCTTTATTTTTCCGCTCTTTCCTTTAGTGCTTTATTCAGTCGTTTGTATGCTAATTCTACTAGCTTTGGATTCCAAAAATTAACCCCAATTCCTCTATAATCTTCGTGAATAGTAACTTTTGTTCCGTCATTTTCCAGTTCTAAAATATACTTATGGTTATAAGTTAGAACAAAAGGAATTCCGCCAGATTGATTTAGTAGTTTATTAGGAATTAGTTGCTTTACAGTAGCTGGAATTTCACTAATGTTATTTTCGTCTTGCGTAAATTGATAAGTAACTTTATTACCAACTTTAACATCGCCATTCACTAATTTCATTGTGGGATTCCATTCGTCATAATCGTCCATATTTGTTAATACCTTCCATACTTTTTCAGGCGAGGCATTAATTGAGATTTCGTGATGAATAGATTTTTTACCTAAAAAGTAAAGAACAAAAAGAACCACAACTAAAATAGCTATCATTATAACCCATTTTGAAGTCAAAAAATTCATATTATAAATACTTGTTATACCAATCTAAAATTGGTTTTGAATTTTTGCCTAACCAAGCATAAGAAGCTCCTCGCTTTTTTTCTAAATCCAACCAAAGAATTTCTTTTTCTACGGTTAAGTCATTAAAATATTGTTTTACCATATTCATATTGGTCATTGGGTCGTTTGTGTTTTGAATAACCAAAGTTGGTACAGAAATATCTTTTACATAAGGTAAAAAGGCATCGCCTGTTAAGTTTACATTTCGTTTTTCTTTATTGTATTTGTTACCCGAATTAATTAAAAAGTTGGGCAATCCCATCGCTTTTACGAAGTAATCGTAAGTCAAGGGTTGAACGGAAATCATTGCCTTTAGATTTTTGAAATTCTTCATTTCTTCTTCCATTCCAAAAGCAAAGGTAGTTGCGCCTTGTCCCATACAAATTGAAAGTAATCCGATTGAAGCATTTTTAAACTCCTCTCGTTCTGAAATAAATTTAACGGAAGCCACGATATCTTTACGCTCTTTTAAACCCCAAGAAACCCAATCTGCTTGTTGGCTGTTTCCGTGATTTCTCATATCGAACATTAGTACAGAAAATCCATTTTCTACCAAATATTTTGCTTGGTCAAGAAAGTGAATATCACTTGTCCAAAGTGCATTTTTCATCATTCCTTTTCCCTCTTGTGTAAATCCACAACGTGAACATTGCACTCCAAAATGTGATTGAATAATTACTTTTTCGTTTCCGCCTTCAATTAACCAACCTGATAAAGTTACTCCATCAGAAGTTTTGAAATTAACATCTTCGTAATCAAGTCCGTATTTTTCTGGTGTTTCAAACACAGGTGATTTACCTGGTTTAATCATCATATCTGATATAAATTTTCCAAACATTTTTATTTCTGTTTTTTTATTTTAGTTTTGCTGTTCCTGCCTTGTGGTTAACGACCCGCTAAATGAAGTGAGGTTCTGGGTTTTGAAAATCGAGTTTATTTATAAATTTATAAAAGTCGAAGAACCTTATCAAATTGCGTTTTAGCGATTGATGTAGCATCGTTTTCTATCAATAGGCAGATAAAGCTGAATTTTAATTATCGTACTAATCATTAGCAATTTGGTTTAGCGGGTCGATGTAGCACATAATCCAAAGGGATGGGAGTGCGTAAGCACGTAGTAACTTTAGTCAGCTTTAGCTGAATGTGCTACATCGGTCAGGTGCAAAAGCCGTTTTAATGGCTTTTTGCACAGTGTTGGCGGTAGTTTTTATTTAAAATATAGGAGGTTCTGATATCTCTTCCTATTGATACCAACTTAAAAATCACTCTCTTGAAGCATTATGCCAGTGTATTTACTATTTTCCAAACATTCTTCTGGATAAATAGTACCATAAAAAAATGCTTTTCCATTTATTTTTGTAGTAGTACTTTCAATATCATATCTAACAGTGGTTCTGCTTAAAAAATCATATTCTATTGTTTCTTGATTTTTTATTTTAGATTTATATGTATAATATAAAAGATTACCAAGTTCGTCATGTTTCTTATACCTATCAGACACGTATGTTACTTTATTCTTATCATAATCAGTAAATGAAAGTATGTCATATATGCTTTCATTAGATTCTTTATCTATTATATAAAATTCATACTCTTTCGTACCACTATATCCATATTCATATGTATATTCGTATCGTTTTGGATTAGGGATTATAAAATAAAAAATAGGTTCTTTACCATAATTACATATCTTAAAGTATTGCCCTCCTTTTTCTTGATAATCAGGAGAGCTAAAACGAAATACAAATTCCCCGAACTTTTCTCCAAAATCAATATTTACCCAACTTTCGTTCATGCCAACAACTGTATCTGTCGCAAATTTTGCTGTTAGCACCTCATTTACTCCCTCTTGTTCCGTTGCATTACTATAAAATATTTCAATAGTATCATTTGGGTTTTCTCTTACCAACCCTATTCCCGAAAAAGGGTATTTCCTCGACTCTGTCTTATGGACTACAAATTTATAAAAGTTCTCAGGGTGGCATCCACCACCCATACACATTATTACCAATACTGTTTTTAGAAAAAATAATATATATTTCATATTTTATTTTATTTCTGAAGGGTTTAAGCTGCCTCCACTACCACCGCTACTATTGCTTTTGGCTATGTTTCCTTTTGATTCATACACCTTTAAAAATACAAAGGGCCACGAAGCTCTATATCTAGCCCAGTAATCGTCTTTTCTTCCTACAGCCCCATTATCATTTACGGTAAACCAATGTTTGTCCCAGAAATACCAATTCTTTTCTCTTTTACTTTCCCAACCTACGACCCAACGGTCAAGTGCAAAAGCCGTTTTAATGACCTTTTGCACAGTGTTAGCAGTAGTTTTTATTCATAATATCCTTAATCAACAATCTACTCCTTTGTCATCGTAACATCTTCCAGCATTTAACTGTAACATCATTCCTCCTTTATATTTGCTATTTAACATACACTCATTAGGATATACAATTCCGTAAAAGAAAGCTTTCCCATTAACTTTTGTGGTATCCTCAAGGTTGAATTCTTCTGTTGTCCTGCTAAGCATGTATGAGCCTGTGTTACGAAGTTTTTCCTCTGAAATATTTTTTTCTGTTACATAAAATAAATTTCTTCCTGTTTCATCATGATTTTTAAACTGTTGTTTAATATAGTTTAAAAAAGAAACATCGTAAGCACCTTTAGGAAATAGTATTTCGTAAATACTCTTTTTCGTTAAATAGTCAACTATATAATATTTATACAATACTTCGCTATTACTTTCATCCTCTTTTTCGAAATAAAAACGCTTGTAACCTTGAGGATTAGGCAGAATAAAATAAAAAATATTGCTTTTTCCTAAGTTACAAATTTCAAAATATTGCCCCCCATTTTCAGAATAATTGGGAGGACTAAAAACAATTTCCTCACTTCCATATTGGCTTCCAAAATCAATATTTACCCAACTTTCGTTCATGCCAACAACTGTATCTGTCGCAAATTTTGCTGTTAGCACTTCATTTACTCCCTCTTGTTCCGTTGCATTACTATAAAATATTTCAATAGTATCATTTGGGTTTTCTCTTACCAACCCTATTCCCGAAAAAGGGTATTTCCTCGACTCTGTCTTATGGACTACAAATTTATAAAAGTTCTCAGGGTGGCATCCACCACCCATACACATTATTACCAATACTATTTTTAGAAAAGATAATATATATTTCATGTTTTATTTTATTTCTGGAGGGTTTACGCTGCCTCCACTACCACCGCTACTATTGCTTTTGGGTATGTTTCCTTTTGATTCATACACCTTCAAAAATACAAAGGGCCACGAAGCTCGGTATTGAGTAGTGTAAGTCTCAGATGTACCTGAGCCACTCCCAAAAGCTCCATTATCATTTACGGTAAACCAATGTTTGTCCCAGAAATACCAATTCTTTTCTCTTTTGCTTTCCCAACCTACGACCCAACGGTCAAGTGCAAAAGCCGTTTTAATGGCTTTTTGCACAGTGTTAGCAGTAGTTTTTATTTCAGTACAATTTTTCCTTTTTTATTTAGTTTTATGATAATTTGCTCATTTAATCCCTGAATATTTACTTCTGCCGTTATTACTAATTCGGACTGAGTAATACACGAAAAATCATACATTCCTTTCTCAACAAAAACACTTCTAGAAATATCTCCCATTTCTATTTTCCCGATATAAGACTTCCTAATTTTATTGAATCAATTTGTTCAAAATAATCATTATTTATCTGAACACCATACATACTTGGTTCTATTTCTTGTTGTGAACAAGAAAAAACAACCACAAAATACTAAAAATTAGTAAATACTTTATCATACCCACTCGCTTTGAACCATGATAATGTTTTGTAATACTCATTTGCTGTTTTTCATTGATGTGTGTTCATAAGATAATCATTACTCGCAGATAAACATTCATTGGGATATATAAACCCTTTACTAACCCCCTTGTTTGTATAAACACTATCAGCATAACCTTCTAGAGTGACATCTAGTCTATTGTGAATATCATCTACATACTTAGAGCCCTCTCCAGTACCAGGAACATAGTCATATATAGATTTTGCCTTAGGAATTAAATACAAAATATCTTTTTTTTGGATATAGTCTTTAAAATACTTCGCGACAAGACGGATGTTTTTAGAGTCATATACCCCATTTGGGAATAACATATCATATAGACTTTTATCATCACTACTCATAATGTTATTTACAACACAATTATCATTAAGAAGTTTATATTGTGTATCGCATATATTTTGACTTGGCAATATGAAATAAAATAAATTCCCCTTCCCTCGATTACAAATTTTAAAGTACTGACCTCCATTTTTTGTATAGTTTCGACTAATAACAGCTAATTCTCTTCCAAATTGTTTGCCAAAATCTACCTTTATCCAAACTTCATTCATACCCACGATTGTATCTGTCGCAAATTTTGCTGTTAGCACTTCATTTACTCCCTCTTGTTCCGTTGCATTACTATAAAATATTTCAATAGTATCATTTGGGTTTTCTCTTACCAACCCTATTCCCGAAAAAGGGTATTTCCTCGACTCTGTCTTATGGACTACAAATTTATAAAAGTTCTCAGGGTGGCATCCACCACCCATACACATTATTACCAATACTGTTTTTAGAAAAAATAATATATATTTCATGTTTTATTTCATTTCTGAAGGGTTTACGCTGCCTCCACTACCACCGCTACTATTGCTTTTGGCTATGTTTCCTTTTGATTCATACACCTTTAAAAATACAAAGGACCACGAAGCTCGGTATTTACGACGATAATATTCAGGTTTTCCTCTTTTACCTCCATCCCCTTTCCCAAAAGCCCCATTATCATTTACGGTAAACCAATGTTTGTCCCAGAAATACCAATTCTTTTCTCTTTTGCTTTCCCAACCTACGACCCAACGGTCAAGTGCAAAAGCCGTTTTAATGGCTTTTTGCACAGTGTTGGCGGTAGTTTTTATTCATACATCCTTAAACAATCTTCTCCTGTATCATCGTAACAACTACCTACGTTTTGCAACATTAACCCTCCAGTATATTTGCTATTTATCATACATTCATTTGGATATATAACTCCGTAGAAAAATGCCTTTCCCCTAATCTTTGTGGTATCTTCAAAATTATAAATATTAGTTGTCCTACTTAAACTATTATTTTTTTCCATAAAGTTTATTTTTAGAGTATCGTAATTACTAACATAGAATAATACATCTTCTCCCATGTCATGTTTTTTATACATATCAGACACACCACGTAAAGAAGATCCATTGTAAGTAGTATTAGTAAATAATATTTCATATATACTACTTTTCTTTTCCTTAGAGTAGATAAAATAGTAATACTTTGTCGGGGAACTCTGATTGTTATAAAAGTTAGATAGTGTTTGTATAATTGGACAAGGGAAAACAAAATAAAACAAATTATCCCTCCCTCTATTACATATCTTAAAATATTGCCCTCCTTTTTCCGAATAATCCGGTGGGGAAAAACCAATATTTTCTTTCCCAAACTTTTCTCCAAAATCAATATTTACCCAACTTTCGTTCATGCCAACAACTGTATCTGTCGCAAATTTTGCTGTTAGTACTTCATTTACTCCCTCTTGTTCCGTTGCATTACTATAAAATATTTCAATAGTATCATTTGGGTTTTCTCTTACCAACCCTATTCCCGAAAAAGGGTATTTCCTCGACTCTGTCTTATGGACTACAAATTTATAAAAGTTCTCAGGATGGCATCCACCACCCATACACATCATTACCAATACTATTTTTAGAAAAGATAATATATATTTCATGTTTTATTTTATTTCTGGAGGGTTTACGCTGCCTCCACTACCACCGCTACTATTGCTTTTGGGTATGTTTCCTTTTGATTCATACACCTTTAAAAATACAAAGGGCCACGAAGCTCGGTATTTACGACGATAATATTCAGGTTTTCCTCTTTTACCTCCATCCCCTTTCCCAAAAGCACTATTATCATTTACGGTAAACCAATGTTTGTCCCAGAAATACCAATTCTTTTCTCTTTTACTTTCCCAACCTACGACCCAACGGTCAAGTGCAAAAGCCGTTTTAATGGCTTTTTGCACAGTGTTGGCGGTAGTTTTATCATCATCAGTCAGCCTTTGCACCCATCTTCCTCATAGCAAATGGTTCCTCCTCTTTGTAGCATAATACCCCCATTATCTTTACTAGAAGTCATACATTCCCCCGAATAAATAATGCCGTAATAAAATCCTTTCCCATTTTGTTTTGTGGTATCCTCAACACTACCATACGGATTGGAAGACCTGTCCAGACCTAATAAACCATACATATATTTGCCATTATTAATAGATTCTCCCAAGTAGATTTGAAATAAAGTATTCCCTGTTTTATCATGTAGTCTGAATAATTCTGCTACTTCTTTAATTTTCGCTTTCTTATATACTCCATTAGGGTACAATATGTCATAAATCCGCATACCTCGCTCCGTTACTATGTCAGGAATTTGACCATAATCTTTATCTTCAACATTACCAAATCTGTATTTATCTTCAGATGTTTGGGGATTGGGAACTATGAAATAAAATAAATTACCCTCTCCATGGTTACATATTTGAAAGTATTGCCCCTTGCTATAATCGGGATGGAAAAGAACCATATTTCTATCGAATTGTTCCCCAAAATCAATATTTACCCAACTTTCGTTCATGCCAACAACTGTATCTGTCGCAAATTTTGCTGTTAGCACTTCATTTACTCCCTCTTGTTCCGTTGCATTACTATAAAATATTTCAATAGTATCATTTGGGTTTTCTCTTACCAACCCTATTCCCGAAAAAGGGTATTTCCTCGGCTCTGTCTTATGGACTACAAATTTATAAAAGTTCTCAGGGTGGCATCCACCACCCATACACATTATTACCAATACTGTTTTTAGAAAAAATAATATATATTTCATGTTTTATTTTATTTCTGAAAGGTTTACGCTGCCTCCACTACCACCGCTACTATTGCTTTTGGGTATGTTTCCTTTTGATTCATACACCTTTAAAAATACAAAGGGCCACGAAGCTCGGTATTTACGACGGTAAATTTCAGGTGTTCCTTTTTTACCTCCATCCCCTTTCCCAAAAACTCCATTATCATTTACGGTAAACCAATGTTTGTCCCAGAAATACCAATTCTTTTCTCTTTTGCTTTCCCAACCTACGACCCAACGGTCAAGTGTAAAAGCCGTTTTAATGGCTTTTTGCACAGTGTTGGCGGTAGTTTTTGTTCATAATATCCTTAATCCACAATCTTTTCCTGTATCATCGTAACAACTTCCAGCATTTAACTGTAACATCATTCCTCCTGTATATTTGCTATTTAACATACACTCATTAGGATATATAATTCCGTAAAAGAAAGCTTTCCCATTAACTTTTGCGGTATCCTCAAGGTTGAATTCTTCTGTTGTCCTGCTAAGCATGTATGAACCTGTGTTACGAAGTTTTTCCTCTGAAATATTTTTTTCTGTTACATAAAATAAATTTCTTCCTGTTTCATCATGATTTTTAAACTGTTGTTTAATATAGTTTAAAAAAGAAACATCGTAAGCACCTTTAGGAAATAGTATTTCGTAAATACTCTTTTTCGTTAAATAGTCAACTATATAATATTTGTACAATACTTCGCTATTACTTTCATCCTCTTTTTCGAAATAAAAACGCTTGTAACCTTGAGGATTAGGCAGAATAAAATAAAAAATATTGCTTTTTCCTAAGTTACAAATTTCAAAATATTGCCCCCCATTTTCAGAATAATTGGGAGGACTAAAAACAATTTCCTCACTTCCATATTGGCTTCCAAAATCAATATTTACCCAACTTTCGTTCATGCCAACAACTGTATCTGTCGCAAATTTTGCTGTTAGCACTTCATTTACTCCCTCTTGTTCCGTTGCATTACTATAAAATATTTCAATAGTATCATTTGGGTTTTCTCTTACCAACCCTATTCCCGAAAAAGGGTATTTCCTCGACTCTGTCTTATGGACTACAAATTTATAAAAGTTCTCAGGGTGGCATCCACCACCCATACACATTATTACCAATACTGTTTTTAGAAAAAATAATATATATTTCATATTTTATTTTATTTCTGAAGGGTTTAAGCTGCCTCCACTACCACCGCTACTATTGCTTTTGGCTATGTTTCCTTTTGATTCATACACCTTTAAAAATACAAAGGGCCACGAAGCTCGGTATTTACGACGATAAATTTCAGGTGTTCCTTTTTTACCTCCATCCCCTTTCCCAAAAGCTCCATTATCATTTACGGTAAACCAATGTTTGTCCCAGAAATACCAATTCTTTTCTCTTTTGCTTTCCCAACCTACGACCCAACGGTCAAGTGCAAAAGCCGTTTTAATGGCTTTTTGCACAATGTTGGCGGTAGTTTTTATTCATACATCCTTAAACAATCTTCTCCTGTATCATCGTAACAACTACCTACGTTTTGCAACATTAACCCTCCAGTATATTTGCTATTTATCATACATTCATTTGGATATATAATTCCGTAGAAAAATGCCTTTCCCCTAATCTTTGTGGTATCTTCAAAATTATAAATATTAGTTGTCCTACTTAAACTATTATTTTTTTCCATAAAGTTTATTTTTAGAGTATCGTAATTACTAACATAGAATAATACATCTTCTCCCATGTCATGTTTTTTATACATATCAGACACACCACGTAAAGAAGATCCATTGTAAGTAGTATTAGTAAATAATATTTCATATATACTACTTTTCTTTTCCTTAGAGTAGATAAAATAGTAATACTTTGTCGGGGAACTCTGATTGTTATAAAAGTTAGATAGTGTTTGTATAATTGGACAAGGGAAAACAAAATAAAACAAATTATCCCTCCCTCTATTACATATCTTAAAATATTGCCCTCCTTTTTCCGAATAATCTGGTGGGGAAAAATCAATATTTTCTTTCCCAAACTCCTCTCCAAAATCAATATTTACCCAACTTTCGTTCATGCCAACAACTGTATCTGTCGCAAATTTTGCTGTTAGCACCTCATTTATACCTTCTTGCTCTGTGGCATTGCTGTAAAATATTTCAATGGTATCATTTGGGTTTTCTCTTACCAACCCTATTCCCGAAAAAGGGTATTTCCTCGACTCTGTCTTATGGACTACAAATTTATAAAAGTTCTCAGGGTGGCATCCGCCACCTATAAAGAATATTCCGATAATCAATATAAAAAAAATTGGATGACTCATAAAAGGAAACACATTTTTAATTCCCGCATCCTCCTTGTTTATAACACCCTCCCCAGTCCGTATTTAAGAGTTGGTTGGCATTAGAATACACACATTCCTGAGAAAATATAAAACCAAAACTCAACCCTTTTTCTGAACCCTCATGAAATTGCATATCTAATAAGCTGTAGGGAATATCATTTTTATATAAAGTCCCATCAGAATGCACTTCATCATATATAGATTTACCTTGAGGAATAGAATAAAGATTACCTTTGCCTTGTGCGTAGTTTTTAAAATAGGATGCCACTTTATTAAGATCAGGAATATTGTATTCACCGCTCTGAAACAATATGTCTGACAAACTTTTATCATCACTATTGACAATATCATACACCATACAATCATCCCTAAAGCGATAATTGTCATTGCAGATGTTTGGGTTTGATAAGACAAAATAAAATAAATCTCCCTTCCCTCTATTACAAATCTTTAAATACTGACCACCACCTTCTGTGTAATCTGCACTAAGCAAGTTTTCTTGTTTTCCGAATTGTTTGCCAAAATCTACCTTTATCCAAACTTCATTCATACCCACGATTGTATCTGTTGTAAATTTTGCTGTTAGCACTTCATTCACTCCCTCTTGCTCTGTTGCATTACTATAAAATATCTCAATGGTGTCATTGGAGTTTTCTCTTACTAAACCTATTATAGAACGAGGATATTTTCTAAATTCCGTTTCCTCTATAATAAACATATAGTACTCCTCAGGATGGCATCCACCACCCATACACATCATTACCAATACTATTTTTAGAAAAGATAATATATATTTCATATTTTATTTTATTTCTGAAGGGTTTACGCTGCCTCCACTACCACCGCTACTATTGCTTTTGGGTATGTTTCCTTTTGATTCATACACCTTCAAAAATACAAAGGGCCACGAAGCTCGGTATTGAGTAGTGTAAGTCTCAGATGTACCTGAGCCACTCCCAAAAGCTCCATTATCATTTACGGTAAACCAATGTTTGTCCCAGAAATACCAATTCTTTTCTCTTTTGCTTTCCCAACCTACGACCCAACGGTCAAGTGCAAAAGCCGTTTTAATGGCTTTTTGCACAGTGTTAGCAGTAGTTTTTATTCATAATATCCTTAATCCACAATCTACTCCTTTGTCATCGTAACAACCACCTACGTTTTGCAACATTAACCCTCCAGTATATTTGCTATTTATCATACATTCATTTGGATATATAACTCCGTAGAAAAATGCCTTTCCCCTAATCTTTGTGGTATCTTCAAAATTATAAATGTTAGTTGTCCTACTTAAACTATTATTTTTTTCCATAAAGTTTATTTTTAGAGTATCGTAATTACTAACATAGAATAATACATCTTCTCCCATGTCATGTTTTTTATACATATCAGACACACCACGTAAAGAAGATCCATTGTAAGTAGTATTAGTAAATAATATTTCATATATACTACTTTTCTTTTCCTTAGAGTAGATAAAATAGTAATACTTTGTCGGGGAACTCTGATTGTTATAAAAGTTAGATAGTGTTTGTATAATTGGACAAGGGAAAACAAAATAAAACAAATTATCCCTCCCTCTATTACATATCTTAAAGTATTGCCCTCCTTTTTCCGAATAATCTGGTGGGGAAAAATCAATATTTTCTTTCCCAAACTCCTCTCCAAAATCAATATTTACCCAACTTTCGTTCATGCCAACAACTGTATCTGTCGCAAATTTTGCTGTTAGTACTTCATTTACTCCCTCTTGTTCCGTTGCATTACTATAAAATATTTCAATAGTATCATTTGGGTTTTCTCTTACCAACCCTATTCCCGAAAAAGGGTATTTCCTCGGCTCTGTCTTATGGACTACAAATTTATAAAAATTCTCAGGGTGGCATCCACCACCCATACACATTATTACCAATACTGTTTTTAGAAAAAATAATATATATTTCATGTTTTATTTTATTTCTGAAAGGTTTACGCTGCCTCCACTACCACCGCTACTATTGCTTTTGGCTATGTTTCCTTTTGATTCATACACCTTTAAAAATACAAAGGGCCACGAAGCTCGGTATTTACGACGGTAAAACTCTTTGTCATTTCTACTTTCGCCTTCATTCCCAAAAGCACTATTATCATTTACGGTAAACCAATGTTTGTCCCAGAAATACCAATTCTTTTCTCTTTTGCTTTCCCAACCTACGACCCAATGAAATTCGCCTCCGCTTAACCATTTCAATATAATAATAGGATTATCACGATGTTTGATGTGAGAATGGGCGTTATCTCTTCCATGACAGTACCAACTTATGTATGTCTTCCAAGAACTAGCATTTAAATAACTCCACTTTATTTGTGTTGGAAACATGGCTCTGCCACCTCCTATACCAATCGTGTAACGAGAAAAATAAGAGTATTTATCCACATTCTTATTATACTTTGCTTTATACATCCATGAAAGAGCAAACGGACCACAATCACCACGTCCTCCATTAACACCCGTCGAATACGTTATATCAGCACTTGCCCTTTTATAGAGTGAGGCATCTACCGTTTCAACCTTTGGAGAGAACATCCTGCTAAAAAAACTCCTAAACCAACCCCATTTAGTGGCTTTACTTCCTATATCTTCATCAGATAACACCAAAAGACTGTCTGCAAAATTCTCTACCTCTTCCCAATAAGTATCCCTGTTTTCGTGAGATTCATCCATAGTAGTTTTTAACTCTGTAATTTGTTCTTCTACTTGAACCGTATCTGTGGCAACAAGTTTTTGTTTTAAAGTGTCGTTGCTCAATGTGTCTAACAATTTTTCTTTTTGCTGTTGCTCTTCTAGAAGTTCTTTCGAAAATATTTCCAATTTCTCCTCATCAGTCAGTTCCTTTCCCGGTTCTACTGCTTCGCCTGTTTCCGTGTCAAGTAAAGTCGTCGGTTGGTCTCCTGACTTACTTGGTAAACCAACTAAGAGTTTCCCTCCTGCTCCTTCAAAAAACTTCATCCCTCCTGGACTTTTAGAAACGATGGCTTGGTAGTCTCTTACTCCATCTCTCACTTCTGTTAAAACTCCATCACTCACTTTTTTGGCAAAAGTCTTTACTGTTCCTGACGGATTACCCTCTGCATCTAACATCACAAACTCATAATACTTTGGACGGGAGTCATAGCCATAAATCAGTACAGGTTTTTCGGATATATCATATCCCTCCCATGCAAACTCTTGTCTGAATTGAGCTGCTTCTAATTCTAAAAGTGCAAGTTTTCTACTGAGTTCGTAGTTGATAACTTCATTATCGCTTTTGAATACTGCCAAATCCAAACTATCGGCATACGGAATATAGTTAGCAGATTCATTATTAATCCGTTCAATACGGCTTTCTCCTACCGAAGCGGGTTCTATTACCTCTTGCTGACAAGAGGAGATGATAAAAACAAAAGAAAGCAAAACCAGAGCTTTCTTTGTTACTGATTGATTAAACACTTTGTGTTTCATGACTAACATTTTTAATTTCAAAAAATACTGTCAAATCACGTTTTGACTTTTACGCCTCTTTCTTTCCGTTGGCAAACCAAAAGGTTATTGTTCATTTTTCAGTAATTTTCTTAAATGTACGGTTTCTTTTTTGTTTTTCTACTCTCACCGAGCAAGGTTAAATCGTTTTTTGGCAGGGAAATTACCGCCAACTCGTTTATATACTTAAATATAATCTATAATCATTAAATTAAGTGAATGTTGATTATTTTTATTGTAATGGATTTAGCAATTTCTTTAATTGATTTAAGAGATTCCTGAATTATTTTTTTCTTTGGTTTAGGTAATTCGCTTTGTGCTTTTAGAGTTCCGTTTTCAGCTATTATTTCTCTCTTAAGATTAGAATCCTCCAATTCAGAAATATACTCATCCAGTTTTTCAGTCAATCTTTTTAATTCATCTATTCTTTTAAATCAAAGTAGTTATTCTGAATAGAATTATTCGTGCCTTATTGAATAGCAGAGTTATTCATATTCTCAATATTGATAACATTGCTAGGCATAGAATGCTCCGTTGATTTATCTGGATTTTCTATTGCTTCCTCTATTTCTAATCGACCATAACGAGTGATTGCTATTCCACCTCCAAGAGTCATAGGTTTAATCAAATTTTCCCCTTGTAGATATTCAACTACGTTCGAAGTTGTCTCTCTTTCAAAGTTCAGTTCATTCCCTAATTTCCACATATTGATAATACAAGATTCGCTTCCGTCTGTTACTTCGTATAACTTTTCCAAAAATTGGAATCTATTTTTCTTCTTTTCTTTAATCATCAATGGTTTTTCTTAACGGCTTGTATAAGTAGTAGCATGTAAAACCCACCAAAGAAACTATTTAGGTGAAAGATACTAAAATGCACTGACTTTTCGGGTAGCAGAAGGGAGCTATTACTTATACATTATGTTATGTGCTTTTTCCACTCGTTAATCTCATTCATTTTCGTAACTTTGAAGTGCAAACACATTTTAATATTAATACTCAAAGATGCTTAATTCACAATTACGTCTTAAACAAAAAATCTTGGGGGAGCATACGGATGTAAGTTCCGAGACCTATCTAAGCATCGCTTGGAATGTGTTTGCAGTGACTTCCCCTATTTTATCATATTTTAACCCCATTTCAAAATGCAAACACATAATGGTCAGACAGCCTGTCTTAATGGCAATCATGTAGAATCTGGTGATTCTAAAATCTCAAATTCTTTAAATTCTGAGGAAGAAGAATTCCTTGGTTATGTGAAATTTCATGGATTAGACAGTTTTATTGAATCTTTGAAATTAGTTCATGATATTTCTCTTTATCATTCAGATTATCCCATAGATGAACATGAAAAAGTTGCTTTACATGATTTGAAAATCTTGTGGGAGGAATTTGAGCGGTGGGAAAAATCTTGAATTTAGATTGTGGGTGGTAAATAGATTTACATTCTCATGCCACCCCGACCTTTCCCTTTACTCTTTTTAATTTGTGGTTCAAGTTCTATTTTCTGTTCGTGAGACAGGTTATAAGAAATTTCCTTTTTAAGAATTAGGGAGTTTTTAAGAATTAGGGAGTTTGTATATTCAACAAAATGTATTTCATTTTTGTCGTTCACATTTACTATAACACCAGATACATCACTTTCTGAAGAATTATCTTCAATTAAATGTGTGTTTAAAAGATTAAGATATTCTTCTAATTCTTTAAACTCAAGTCCTATTCTTAGGTCATTTTTTAACACTAATTCAACAAACCAATCAAAGGAAAATCGCTTTTCTAACGATTCAATTGCTCTGTATCTAGCCATCTCAAAAGATTTTCCTTTAGGGTAGCAGATGAAATGACCTTTATCTGACAGCTTTTTTTGTTCTTGTTGAGCTTGATTATTTAAATAATTGATTAACTCCTTTTTTCTATCCTTTTTTAGTTCATTGAAAATTAACTTTTGCTCTCTTTTAAATTCAACCAAGAAGTTTTTCCCATTCCAACTTGCAAATAAGTCATTAAGGATTGGGTCTTTTGGTGTTTGCTGAAAAATGCTAAATGATGCGTGATTACTTTCGGAATATTTACCCGCAAGAAATCCAAAAGTATAGATAAAGGTTCCTATGTAAGTGTTTTCGTATTGAAACATAAGATGTAGTTATTGCACATAACGGTCTCGTGTATGAGCAATAGCGGGTTTCAAGCCACTAAACTGTCAGATAGCATCAACCTTTGATTTATATTTTTACGTTTCAAAATAGCACTGAACCCGCTATTGCTTATACACAATGTTGTGCGGTCGTCTATTTTATCCAAACATTTTTTTCTCTGTCTGATATGGTGATGACAAATGGAGCCAGAAAATCATAATTAATAACTCCATCATAAATTATATCATCAATTACTGTAGATGCGATTCTTGAAATCCCTGATAATTTATATTCAATTTCATTTGTTTCAATTCTGCCAGCACCGATAGTATCTTTAATATTCCATTCTCTAGCAGTAGCGTGCGAAATCTTATTTTTATCTAAATTACCCGAATCCATAAGAAACCACCAATTTCTACCAATTTTATTTACGCAGAGAAAGACATCAGATTCAGATCCGTCAAGGCCATTAATAAATCTCGATTCAATTTTTTGCATGTCTTCTATTTTTGCGTTGCATGTAAATTCTGTTTCAATGGTTATGGTATTTTTTGAAAGTTCAATCGTATAGCAATGATCTTTGAATGTACCTAATGAAATTACACCATCAATCCTTGGCCATTCTTTTGGCAGTACCTTGTTTACATCCCAGACCCCAATAGTTGAATGAAAGAAAGAGTTTTCTGCAATTTGAATATTTACACTATCACATTTTTTATACTCAATTTTTTCTCCAAGCATTCGAAATCCAATTCCTCTACCATATTCTGCTTTATTTAATTCTTTTACTATTTCTGATGATATCAGAGTAACTCCTGCTCCAGTATCAAATAAAAAATTGTAAGGCTTTCCATTTATTTTAACTTCAATCGTTTTTAATTTATAATGTCCTTCATAATTATCAAGATTAATAACTGATTGAGCATTTATAGTGAAAGAAAAAAGGGACAATAAAATTAAAATACTTTGTTTCATATCTTTTTTTTAGATGACACCCAACGGCTTTGTATATGGCAAGCAGGGTTGAAAAAACACCTAAACTATTCAATTTAACACTTACCTAGCAAAAGCCAAATTTGATTATTACATTTTTAAAGATAAGCATAATTTGGCTTTTGCGGTGTTGAAATAACAAAACTTTCAATTTATCTCGAACCACCCTGTTTGCTATATACGTTGTTGGCAATAGTTATTTTGAGCTTTTTTTTCTATTTTCATCAGTGTGTAGTATTTGAAGATTACTTTTTTCATCCTCACCACCAGTTGCTAATGAATCAATATGGTCAACTTCAATATCATCACCAACAAAAACTGGTGCTCCAGAAAAGGGACTAATGTTATTTTGCTCCTGTATGAATTCAGCTTTTTCCTCTTCTGTTAGTTTTACTTTTCTTTCTTGTTTTTTGTATCTCTCTTTAAAGTCATTTATCATTTTGTCAAAAACATCAAATCCATTGTTTTGCTCTTGGTTTTCTAAAGGAATATCTTTCATATAAGAAAATATTTCTATCAATTCAGATTTAATTTTTACTCTGTGGTACTTTACCATTTCGAAATTAATCTCATTTAAAGTATACCAAAGAATATAGAAGTCTTGCATTGTTCTTCTAAAAAATTTACTTTCTTTATTAGCTTTAAAAACAGTATCCAATTCTTTTCTTAAAAAGTCTTTAATGTCAATATCAACATCTTTATCGATAAGTACAAACTTGACTTTTTTAATAAATGATTTAATGTTTTTTATTGATTTTAAATAGTTTTTGTGATTATTCTCATCTTCACTAATCTCTTGAAAGACACTAGTTATGTTAGCTTTGTTTCCAATTCTTGCGTTTATCCTATCAGTTTTTTGAAATATATCTAACCCTTTGTAAGAGTTGGAATGATTAAGAGAATAATCTAAATATATAAGAGATGATATTAATTCCTCACTCTCCATTCTATCTCTATCTGATTTTCTAGACAATTGTTTTAAATAAAACCAAGGCTTAAGTTTAGCTGTCAATTTTTTTATTTCGTCAATTATTGAGTTGTCTACCCAACTATTCCACATTTCGAATGAGTTTACCCTAATAGGATAAGGTTTGTCATTAAGTCTTATAAATAAATCAATTGGGTCAAAATGAGGATTCTGATTTTCGTCAATTTCTATTATATAGAGCTGAAAATCAAGAATTTTACCTTGTTGCTCTTCTGTAAGTTGGTTGAACTTTTTCCCATCTAGTTCTTTAAGTATCCTTAATTTTCTTAAACTAAAACTATGGTTTTTAGAAACAGTTAGTTCGTTGTTCTCTCCTAAATACTTTTCTCCTATGAACCCTAGTATTGTTAATAACCTTTGTTGTCCGTCTATTACTTCATTAATACCGTCAGCTCTTTTAAAAACAAATATTGGTGGTAATTTAATGTCTAATAATATACTTTCAATAATTGAAGCAGCTTTTGTAGGATTAATCACTTCTTGTCTTTGGTAAGAAGGTCTGATTAAAAATCTTCTTCTTTGCATAGTTCGAACTATATCGTCAATTGAACTTCTTGATGGTTCAGGTTTATTTAATCTTAAACTTTCAAGTTCTGATAATGCAGTTGTTGTATCTTTAGGTTTTCTTAATTCCTTTAATTCCTCTTTCTTGTCAGAATCCGCAACAAGATAAAAATCGAGTTTTTTGTCAAATAACTCGCTTAAAAATGATGTCGTAGCATTGAATCTTGCTAAAACTATTTTATTAAACTGGTAATCTTCTGTAGAATATTCTTTGATATTATCATTTATATAGTTCGAAGTTTTACGTACAAATTCTTGGTCATAATTTAAAACTATATCTTCTTGCTCTAGAACACCAAAACCCCAGAGGATAGTTTCTAATGCAAGCCTATTAATTTTCAAATTATTCTGTTCTGAATATTCCTTGATTTCTGATATAAATTTTAATTTATTTAGGAATTTTTCTGTTACTAATTTACAATCCGTTGTATTATTAGAGAAAACCTCATATAGTAAAGTTAATATCTCTGTTCTACCGCCACCACTCGCATAAGATTTTATAGGATACATTGGTAAAACCAAAAATCTCCTAATAAAAGACATAATATCTTCAACTGGCGAATTATCTTTTTTGTTTTTAGTTGGTTTAAAAAATGTGTTGTAAATATTTTTTCTTAACTCTAAATCATTAGTCAATATAGCTTTGAATTCATTTGACAATTCATCCTCATCATATTTAGCATTATCAACTTCTGATTTTTTCAAAGGTGTTATGCCAGTATTGTATCTAGAGAATATTTCCTTTTTAACTCTGTCAGCTAAATAATCATCAAGAGGTGGTTCATTAACAAGTGTAAAATTGATAATCCTAATTTTGGCATCTAAAAAGTTATCTAGTATTTCATTATCAGTTTTTGCAAGTTCGCTAAAAGTTTTCTTACCTAGTTGACGTAATATTTTTAATCCTTTTGAACTCAATGAAAATTGATTATCCATAAATCTGAGGATTGTTTCAAATCTTTGCCTTCCGTCAATGATTTCAATATTTTTATTATTGTCAAAGAAGATTAATGGTGGTACTTCAGTTCCAATTAGAATACTTTCAATGAAATATGTTGCTTTATTATTATCCCAAACGTAATTTCTTTGGTAATAAGGTTTATAGTCGATTCGATTCTTTAACCTTGGGCTGTATAAACTATCTATTGATTGAGAATAAGTTTCAATTTTTAAGTGTTGCTTAAATATTTTCTCAAATAATTGTTCTTTATTTTCCATAGTTTATTTTAATTATTGCCAACTTGTTTGTATGTACTCAAATATAATCTATAATCTTTAAATTTAGTAAATGTTGATTATTTTTGTTGTTCTTATGCAACAAGATGTTTTAGTTTCAAAAGTCTCTCATAGAGGAGAAACTGTTTTTATGTTTTCTTTTCAATATAATACTACGCTTATTAAAATTTTTAAAGAGCTTGGTGCACAATACTCAGCTACGTATAAAAGTTGGTATATTCCTGTATGTTCTATAAATGTTGATCATTTTCAAAAACGGCTACCCAACATTCAATTACCCGCTATTTCAAACTCAGCTAAAACACTAAAAAAACACTATTCAACCGTGGATAAAATCGAATTCAATCTAAATCAAATGCATTTGAGTAACTTATGTTGGCTTAAAATTATAGTAACTCTTCTATCAAAAATGATTCATCAATGCTGAAGAGTTTTTTTACATTCATGTGGTTTCTTACGGTATAAGAATGATTTCTTCGTCCAGTACTTTGCTTGGTAAGATTCTCAAAACTTCCTTGCTTGCCTTTAGGCACAATAGAATAACAACGGTACGGTTTTTTATAATTCGATTATTGAAGTAGGCATTTAGAAAATACTAACTATCTTAGTGAAAACTAATAAACATAGATTTTTCATGGAGCAAAAGTATAAAAGCCTAAGTATTTTCGAGTTTCAGCAACGTTTTCCCAATGACCAAGCCTGCATGGATTATCTGGCCAGCCTTAAATGGCCTAACGGTTTTGTGTGTGAGCGTTGTGGCAACAATCGCTATTGTGGAGGTAGTCGTCCTTATTCCCGTCAGTGTACCAAGTGTAAGTATCAATCATCTCCTACCAGTAGTACCTTATTCCATAAAGTTAAATTTCCTTTGCTGAAAGCCTTTTACATCATCTACTACATGTCTACTAATAAGAAAGGGATAGCCAGTACTGAGTTGAGCAGGAAACTGGCACTACGTCAAAAGACTTGTTGGCTGTTTCAACAAAAAGTGATGAAGGCGATGAGCAGTAGTGGACAGCATCCACTGAAAGGATTAGTGGAAGTAGACGAAACAGTAGTAGGTGGAGAGGATAAAAACACTCGTGGAAGGCAGAATAAGAGAAAAAAGCTCATGGCTATTGCCATAGAACGTAAGAGCGGTAAGGGTATTTCCAGAATGTATGGTAAGGTGATCACCGACGGTAGCAGCGATTCATTAAAACAACTCTTTGAGGCACATGTCTGTCCCAAATCTTTGATCCGTACCGATGGTTGGACAGGTTACAAGCCCCTGAAAAAAGCATTTCCATTCCTTGTTCAAGAAAATAGTGGGACTAAAGGCGAAAATTTCCCCGAGATGCATCGGGCTATTATGATGTTCAAAGCCTGGCTGAGAGGCATACACCATTCGGTAAGGAACCTGCAAGCATACATCGATCAATACGTTTATCGGTTTAATCGCTCTTTTATGAAAGAGGATATCTTTGAAAACCTCTTGATAAGAATGGTGCAAAGACGTCCTCAACCTTACCAAATTATTCGTATGTATTAAATGCCTAATTCAATTCGATTATTATCTAAAATACTTTCTTCACCTTAGCATTGAAATCAGGTTAATCTTACTCATGTTAAAGAGTATTCTTTATTTATTTGTTTGCATTGTCATTTGGCTTTCGTAGCGTTGCCACTTAAAAAGATATAATAGTATTCCATGATCATTTTCATTAACCCGAAAGCAAAGGCCCTGATCTTCGATTTGGATGGTACGCTGGCAGACACCATGCCTGCCCACATGGCGGCTTGGGTAAAAACAAGCAAATTTTTTGGTGCTCCGATGACAGAGGAAATGGTGAAAGCCTGGGCGGGTATGGCCTCCTATAAAATGGTTGCGAAACTCAATGATCGGTTTGGATTATCCTTGGATCCAAAAGAGGTAAGTGAAGTCAAATCCAAATTCTTTTTCGAATTTCAAGGAGCGAGCATAAAGCCCATCGAGCCGATATATAAGATTGCTGAAAAGTATAAAGATCAACTTCTTATGGGAGTTGGCACGGGTAGTCGCCGACCAAATGCTGAGCGAATTCTAGATGAAATGGGAATCAGAAATTGGTTTGGTTCGTTGGTGAGTGCCGATGATGTGGAACATCATAAACCTGCGCCAGATACTTTTTTAAAATGCGCAAAAGAGTTGGGTGTAAGCCCAACGGAATGTCAGGTTTTTGAAGACGCTGATTTCGGGATTCAAGCTGCAACCTCCGCTGGGATGATGGTGACGGATGTACGAAATTATGTTCAGAAACCTTTTTCTAGATTCGCACATATTTAGCATATATAAATAGCACTCTATGGCTCTTAAAACCTTCGTGAAAGTCAGCAATGTTAGCAATTTGAGTGATGCACGATATTGTGCAGGAATGATGGTGGATTTACTCGGTTTCAATATTGATCCCCTTTCTGAAAATAAGGTTACTCCTGACGATTATAGCGAGATCATTGAATGGGTCTCTGGCGTATCTTTTGTTGGTGAATTTGAAAATTCGAGTAAGGATAATATCTGCCAAGCTTTAAATGAGTATTCAATCGACTACATTCAGATTAGCGACTATGCAGCGGTGGAAGAAATCGGTTTATTGGGAAAACCCATGATCTTCCAAATTGCAATTGATTCTCAAGCGGATTTGTCTAGACTAAAGTCAAAGCTTTCATATCTGGATGAATTGGTAAAAATGATTGTCATTAGAAGTACTAAAAGTGAACTATACGAAGAGATAGATTCGCAAATTGGGTATTATAATGCCAATCTAAAGCTATTGAAGGGGTATGGTGTGAGTTCAGATAAGGAGCTTAGCAAGTTTCCAGGTTTAGAACTAGAAGCCACAAAAGAAGAAAAGCCTGGTTTTAAAGACTATGGTGAAATAATGGATGTTCTGGAGTCCATAGAAGAAGATTAGTTACAAAGCCACCTAATGATCTGTATATAGCACTGACACTTCTTATAAATTTTGAAAAATATTTTTCAACTCACCATGGATGTGGGCTATAAGGGTACTTTTTCTGGAAACTAAAATGAATAAATATATACTTCCTTACCGCCTCGGTCATCGAAACCTAAACAGTACCAAAGAGCTCATTCGCACGCTACCAAGTCCACAGTTGTTTTAACCCCGTACTTATTTTCTAAAAAATGAACATAGAAAAGTATTAAATCGTGTTCTGTCTCCTCATCATCTTCTATAAGGTTATTTGCGGTAGCAATCATTCCAAAACAATAAGCCGTGATGATTTCTCTTTTGTTTACTGAGGTGACCCCTATGAGATATAAAGAATACGCTTTTTACATAAATCCAGGAGCAAAAAGAAAAAAAACTTCTAACAAAGGTGATCTTAGCGGTGGTATCTTGGAATACGTTTTACAAAATGGGTACTTTAAGAATGATTTTTATATTTAATTTTAATGATGCTAGCGTCTTTTACTGCGATTGATTTTGAAACGGCCAATTGGTCTCCTACTAGTATCTGTCAAGTTGGGATTGTACGTTTTGAAAATGAAAAAGAGGTTGAAAAAGTAAACAGATTAATACAGCCTCCCAATAATTCGTATTATTATAAGAATATAAAGGTTCATGGCATAAAGCCCGAAGACACCTACGAACAGCCTCTATTTGAAGAGGTTTGGTTTGATATCAGGCATTTGATTGAAGAGCAAGTAGTAGTGGCTCATAATGCAAACTTTGACGTGAATTGTTTGAGACGTACCCTCTCCTACTACGACATAGCCCGGCCTCACTTTGAAGTGAGGTGTACTAGGGTAATCTTTCGGAGAGGTTTGGCGTATTTGAGTAAGAAGTATAAAATCCCACTAAATCACCATGACGCACTCAGCGATGCCAATGCGTGTGCCCAGCTTTATTTGAAACACCTGCGAAGGCAGGCACTGCCTAAAACCGGGAGCTTGTTCTAGGAAAACTGGAACTTTAAATACTTGATCTTCTCTCCTTTGGCTGCCCAGATATTTTCATACTTTGTGCGAATGTCAAAATGATCATCCATCAAAGCTGATTGATAAAGATCGAACGTAAACGCTGTGTTTTCAACATCGAAATCTGCTAAAACCTGAAGGGTATATTCGAAAAGAGATGTATTGTCTGTTTTGAATCGAAACCATCCTTTCTTTTTTAGCATATTTTGGTACATGTTTAAAAAAGTAGCATTTGTTAATCTGTGCTTTTCATCACGATCTTTGGGTCTCGGATCAGGAAAAGTAAGCCAAATTTCATCCACTTCACCCACGCCAAAAAGTGTGGGGAGTTCAATGATATTCGTCCTAATAAAAGCCACATTATCTAAGCCAAGCTTCTCTGCCGTCTGGCTACCTCTCCACACGCGATCACCTTTTATATCGATTCCGATAAAATTTTTATCGGGAAACTGCTGAGCCAGTGCTAGTGTATACTCACCCCAACCACACGCAAGTTCTACTACAATCGCATTTTTATTTTGAAAGAAGCTATCCCAATTCTCTTTAACAGTATCATAGATGACCTTCCCATGCTCCACGACATTCTTGCTCTGCTTGTTTTGAGCAAACTTTTCTAACTTATTAATCTTACCCAATTTGCTTTTCTTTGAAAATCAAGATAAGTGAATGCAAGCGATTAGGAAAAAAATATAATCTAACTTCACCAACTAGCCACCGTTCAGTTCGATTTTATTTTTGAATAAATACACTCTGTTATGAAAAACTTACTAATCCTACTAATAGCATTAATTTCCTTTCCTCTATTCGCACAAAAGTCGGATCACGAGGTAGCTAAAACCATTGATACCCTACGCTTCGCTTGGGACGAAGAGGCTCTAACGTTGGAAACCTATAAAGGGCTTGGTACATTTTGTGGAAACTCCGTTTATAAGAAAAAAATCGTGAAGATGCTAGACGATATCCATCATTACGATACGCTACTTTACGGAATTGTCATTCGAAAATTTAATAAAAATCAAGATGCAGAGGCAAAAGCCACTATCGATGATATTGAAACACTGGAGGTCAATTATACCACAAAGTCTTTTTTGAGATTTGCTCACAAGGAATGCAATACTTTCAATGAAATTGAAAATAACCTAGCAGAGGCAGGAGGAACAGCGTATGAAAAAGAAGTAAAATTTTTAGAAAATGAGCTAAAAAAATATGTGGCGGTCATCACGAGAAGAATCGATGTAATCGATGAACATGTGCATCACTTACACATTGGTGCAGAATAGGTTACAAGTCTTCTAAATCTGCAACAATAAATGTACTACCCGTAACGATTGTGGCGTCTTTGGGCTTCGATGCCTTCTTCGCAGCAGCTAGAGCTTGATTAACATTTTTGAAGGTTTTTCCATGTAGCCCCATGGCTGAAGCCCGCTGAGATAAATCATTTGCTTTGATTGATCTAGGTACAGACGATTGGGTCCAGTAGTAAAGGCTGTTTGCAGGAAATAAGCTTAGTATTGGTTCAAGCTCTTTTTCTTTAACTGATCCAAATATTATGTGCAATTCACCTGTTCTGACTTGCCTTTTCATATAAGTAAAAAAAGCAGTGAGTCCCTCCACATTATGTGCAATATCAGCGATAACCAACGGCTCGTGCGATAATACCTGACATCTGCCCTTCAAACCAGTCAAAATTTCCATCTCTGCTATTGCTTTATCAATTATGTGGTCAGAAATGTGCCAACCTACATCGTTCAAAACATAAGATAGCGTTTTCACCTTTTCATAATTAAGCTGTTTGGTATAGGGGAAATCGATCAGGTGTGAGCCCTCATTAAAATCGTGGCATAATAAAAGCTTTGCTTTCTCTTGCGCAGCTTTTTCAGCAAAAATGGGGAATGTTTCCGAGTGGTATTCCCCAATCACAATCGGAGTATTGGGTTTTATGATACCTGCTTTCTCAAAAGCTATTTTTTTGAGCGAGTCGCCCAGCATATCCATATGATCGTATCCAATATTGGTAATCAAACAAGCTTCGGGAGCAATTACGTTTGTACTATCTAGACGTCCCCCTAGTCCCGTTTCTATAACGGCGATATCGACCTGCATTTGTGCAAAGTACTCAAAAGCCATCGTTACAGTGAGTTCAAAAAAAGAGGGTTGAATATCAGCGATCATCCTACCTGTCTTTTCCATAAAATACACCACAAATTCCTCGCTTACTTCTTGGCCATTTATTTTAATTCGTTCGGTAAAATTTTTTAGATGTGGAGAGGTATAAAGCCCTGTTTTATAGCCTGACAATTGTAAGATGGAAGCAATGCCATGAGAGCAGGTTCCCTTCCCATTTGTGCCCGCTATGTGAATACTTTTAAACCTACGATGCGGATCTCCAAGTATTTTGAGCAGTGCCAGGGTATTCTTAAGATCTTTTTTGTAGGCTACTTTTCCTACTCTTTGGTACATTGGAAGCTGCGTGTATAGATAATCAAGCGCTTCCTGATAGTTCATTTGGACTTGATGATAAAGGTAATTTGTCCTGTAGAGGTTTCTGGAATGACTCCCACGGTGGGTCTAAAGGACAGGCTTAAAATAGCATCTCGGTATTTTTTTACAACCGCAGGGGTAATATTGGAGTTTGCCACATTGCAACTTGTAATATAACCTTCTCCATTCACCACGATGTTAAACACAATTTTTCCTGATTCAATGGAATTATCATCTGGCTTAGGTGGTCTTTCCCAAACCCAACCTGCAAGAGAAAGACTGGCTACGTCTTCTACGGCTGCTTTTTCATCATTATTATAAATAGCTCTATTGTCTAATTCTTGGGTTTTATTCTGTTCGTGCACAATATCCTCGTCAAGGTTCTTTGAGTCCGAAGATGTTGTGGCTTTCATTAAGGCTCGTTCGTCTATTTTAGGTTTAGGAACTTCCTCCTCCTTATCTGGAATGGTCGGTGTTGTCTCAGCGATTAGCGGAGCTAACTCTGCTACAGGCTCTAATGTTTCTGCCTCTGTATTCGGTTCAACTTCTGCAGGTTCATTCAATAGGGGGTTTGTCTCCTTATTTATTTCTGAAACCGTTTCGTGATCTGTCTGGTTCGCTCCTTCCTCTACAACATCGTTTGTTTGTGTTTCAGGTGTAGGGGTGCCGGTTTCTATGCCTGCAGAGGACTCGATGTTCAACTCAATGCCGTATTCAGGAATCGGAGGGAAAGGCGCCTTCCAGGCAATCAAAAAATAGAAGATGAGTAAGAGTAGAAACTGTACCAAAAATGAAACCAGCCAGCCTATCCTTTTATTCCGCTTCTCTTTTTCTTCTGGTGTCATGTTTATTTGGGCTTAGTTGCTATTGACACTTTCGCCTTTAGGGCTGTAGCAATTCCCGCCACCTCTACGAGTCTTTCCACGGGTACGGAGGCATCGCAATGTAGCACAACAATTCCCTCTTCACCTTTCAAATTTGCTTGCAATGACGTCTCTAATTCCCCTTTGCTCACCTCTTGATTATTAACGAAGTAGATAAGGTCATCAGTAATCGTTACGGAGACTTTCTGTAACACAATTTCAGAAGATTTAGAAGCTGGTAAATTCACAGGTAGTCCTGATGGGGTAATAAAGGATGCAGTCAGCATAAAAAATATTAGAAGTAAAAAAATGATGTCCGTCATCGAAGACATACTAAAGCTGGTGCTTACTTTATGTTTAGACTTTAAATCCATTATTTCTTTGGTTCTTGCAGTAAATCAATAAAATCAATAACGTTCGACTCCATTGTATGAATTACTTTTCCGACCTTTGATACAAGGTAGTTGTAACCCAAAAAAGCCAGTATGCCTACAAAAAGTCCGGCCGCAGTGGTGATCATTGCCTCATAAATTCCTGAAGATAAGAGCTTCGGACTCACCGCTCCTTCTTCTTGTGCAATTGCAATGAATGCCTGAATCATTCCTGTAACCGTTCCTAAGAAGCCAATCATTGGTGCAGCACCTGAGATTGTCGCCAAAAGATTCAGATTCTTTTCAAGTCGGTAAATTTCTAATTTTCCAACGTTTTCTATACTTACCTCAATGTTTTTTAATGGATTACCGATTCGAATAATACCTTTTTCTATCATTCTGGCCACTGGTGTATGTGTTTTGCTACAAAGCATAATGGCACCATTTATATTTCCAGCAATCACTAATGTGCGAATTTGATCTTTAAAAGTTTCGGGTGTCTTGGAAGCTGCGTTTAATGTTCTTGATCGTTCTACGAAAATGTAGATGGCAACCATCCATAGCACTAGAATGGGGATCATTATATACCCTCCATTGAATAATAAATCGAGAATGGACAGACTTTCCTGAGTCCCCCCCTCTAAGAGAAAGGCCTCCTGTATGATGCTTACTGACATAGGATTAATAAAAAATAAGAGTCATTCAATTTTCATGAGCGACCCTTACATTGGCATTATTACATTTTGGGTTAATATCTCAGAATCCAAATATCCTGACCATATTTTCTTTTGTAACCGTTCATTTCCCGTATCGCCTGATTTAATGATCTATACCCTTTATTAATCGCAACACGATGGGTAATTGCTTTACCAAATGGAGGAATAATAGCCATACTCTGTCCTGAAGAAGCCAGTCTCCGAGCTTGATTTTTTGCCGAGTTACCATTAACAAAGCTTGCTACAATAATGTAGTAGTTGCCCACTCTACTTGCAAGTTCTTCAACCTGACCTGAATTGCTCGCTACCTTTTTTACAGTAGCAGGCTGAGTACGTTTTGTTTTAGATGAACTCTTTTCAGGAGTAGGCTTAGATGCTACAGATTTATTCTGCTTAGCCTTGGTAGTGCTATTCTTAGGCTTTCCATCAGTTGGTTTCGGCTCACCAGGCGTTGCTTTTTTGGTTTTAGATGATTTATTCCCAGACTTTGCAGTTGTTGCTTGCTCTGCTACCCTTTTCGAGTCATCTTCTGTGGATTTTTCATTAAGCAGGAAAAAACCAACACCAAGAGTAACAACAATCAGGAAGCCAAATACCACAATCTTGGCGAACTTTCCTTTTGATCCGCTCTCTTGATCGTGAGATACACTAGACACAGTAGCTTCGCTATACTCTTCGTCGGAATATGAAACTTCATCAGCACTATCATCCAAATCTTTTTCACCAAAATCATCTGACCCAAATTCATCGTCGGAGGATTTTGTAAATTCCTCTTCATCAAATTTTTCGCCATCAAAAGCGGAATCATCAAACTCTTCATTAGTACCAAAATCACCAGCTTCAGCTTCATCATCGAAACCATCGAATGAGTCATCTTCGAGTGCGGATTCCGCTCCCTGGGCATTAGATTCCTCCGCTTTCTCCTCCATTGTAAATGGGTCATCATCGGGGTTATCATCGCCAAATGAGGAGTCCATATCTTCAAAATCATCTGTCTCGACAGAAGAAGGGTCGTCGTCGGCATCTCCAAACGCATCATCAAATGTCATTTCAGCATCATCATCATCGTCATCATCGTCTAATGCTTCATACTCGAGTTCCTCTAGACCGAAATCATCATCATCTCCGAAAAAATCGTCTTCTTTTTTTTCTTTATCTTGATTGTCTTTTGCCATAGTTTGTTTTTTAGACCGTTCCAAGATATACATATTTTTATTATTACGAAATATCTAGACCTAGAAACGATACATACCCCCTATTTTAAGGGTTATTCGACGGACTGGATATCCAATATATCTTTCATAAGATAGATTCCCGAGATTATTGATTTCTACCCATGCTGAAGCTCTTTCCGAAATCAGGTATTTAAAATCAACTCCTACATCTAAAATGGAGCGGAGGTTTACAATTCCAAAATCGACATTAGCAGGTGCTTTGATCCCTCCCATTGCGATAAAGTTTGTAGAGACAAGTAGCTTCTCTTTGATTTGATGACTTGAAGTGAATTGAAACTCGTAGGTCGGAAGATGCCAGGGTCTATCTAAAGAATTGACCGAATAATTGTTAATCACAATGGATGCCCAAAAACTAGAAATGGCCGATGGAGTATAGGATGTTACCGCCTTAAAGACCACTTTTCTAATGACCCCAGAATCGTAGGCTAGCGTAAATCGCGTAGAATCACTTTCCGATGGTACATAAAAGGGTAAATTTCGAAGTATTTGTACGCCGAAACTTGCATCAAGCATAAGATTATTGATTATTGCTGATTTTATACCTCCGAACAGCGAAAACCTATTTTCAATGTTTTGAATAGTAAGTGAGTCGTCTTGAAATTCATTTTCAGCCAAAATATCATTTAGACCATTCCAATTAATTGTTCCTGATAGGTTTCCGTATAATTGAAAGTACTCAGAAAAATCCCAAAGAACCATTAAGTTTGGATAAAATCCAGTTCTATTAGAATTCACGGCACGCTCTGTTGATAAATTGAAACCTCCTTTGAGTGACAGATGGTCCTCTTTATAATGAACCCACGGATTCAGTAAAATCAGAGACCTGCTGTATTCAAGTCCGCCTTTATACTTAGATGATCTGCCACTTAAATCCAAACCCATCAACAGATGCTCGTCGAATTTAAATTCGAAACCTGTGCTGGCTTCTATCGTGGATTCCTGATTTAGTTTTCCTTGATCTGATTTAGAATTTTGATTCGTTTGATTGAATACAGGGTAGATGTAATATTTGACATCGCCAAGAGACCCTTTAAAGTTTATCCCAAAGTCGAGCGTGAATAGGTTAACTCTGGGTAGAGCGTTTGAATCAAAAGCAGTCTTGAATCTGTCAGTGTTTCCATAAAAGCGATATTGCATGTTTTGAATTGAGAGATTCGGCTGAATGAAATATTTATCATGCTTATATATCGCAGTATGATCAGCTAAAAATTGGCTGGTGCCACTATTCGTCCCATTGATGGGACCTTTTCTAAAAGATTCATAAAAGAGTTTATTGGAGGTGCTGACCGTCTCAAAATTCTCAAATACACCTAATTCGATCATGGGTGAAGAATAGTTTCCAAAACCTGCGTTGATGTAATTATTGAATTCATCGATTTTTTTGGGCTTATTTACTTTTTCATACCCTATGGTAGATTTATAAGGAGGCCAACTTAATTCTGGTTCTTTTATGTCAATTAATACTTCGACAGGATCGGATTCGAATGCTTCTTTTTTAGCTCGGAAATACTGTTTATCTATTTTCGGAAGAACTATTTTTTTGTTTTCTTTTTCTATTAATACTTCATCTGTTACTATTTCACCTTGCATTTCATTTTGCTGATCTTGGGCTATTGAATTCAATGTGCTTCCAGCTAAAAAGACCATGAATGTCACTAAATTATTTTTCATTCCTTATTTTGAATGGTGTCTCTTATCGTTGAGGTTTCTATTTGGCTAAGTTTTAGCTGTGCGGCAGCTCTAATGTTTTCGTCTTGACCGTGCTGAATAATAGACCTTAGGGTTGCTTTGGCCTGAAAAAGTTCGTCTTTTGCGATATAGGTTTCTGCAATCAATAGGTATGCTCGCTCTACCCATATGGTGTAAGAACCGAATTGATCTGCTAATGCAAAAAGCGTATCCAAAGTCGCATCGTATTCTTGGTTTTGATAGTGTTGCTCGGCCCTTAGGTATAGCGCTTCTGCTGCTAACTGGTCGTTTCCTTTGGTCAATAAAGTTAAGTTTTTGATTGCCAATTTAACTTGTCCTAGGGCTAGTTGAGACTTTGCTATAAAATAGATAGCTCTATTCTCGGCATTCATTGGCTTCCACTTTGTCTCTTTGATTTTGCTTGCGTATTCAATGGCCTCAGAATATTTCCCAATAGCGAAATAACTTTCCATAAGACCAGCCAGTGCATTGTATTGATCTTTTGCAGTTGCATTTGAAAGAAGTAGTTCATAGGTTTCTATGGCATCACCAAAAGCTCCTGATTGATAATAAATGGAACCCAGTTGATTCCGTACTCTACTCGAATAAACGGTTGATTCTCGTTTTTGCTCTTCAAAAATGCTTGTTGCTTTCGCCAACTGATTGATTTTTAAATATGAATAACCCAAGTAGAATTTTGATTCAGCTAAAAATTTACTTTCTGGGTACGTTTTTACAAACGATTTTAGTCTGAGGATTGCCTCATCATATTTTAAATCAAAATAAAAAGACTTTGCTGATTCAAAATCAATTTGTTCCAAACTTCCATCCGATGGGTTGGTCTGCCTGTATTTTTCTATGTAGTTGTCGATATCAGGAACTGTTATTCCTTTTTGCACAAGATCTTGTATTCCTAAAATCGCACTAAAAGCAGTCTCCGATTGTATATGATTTTCCAGTATCTGTAAATAATCTTCTTTGGCATCTTTCAGGTTTTGTTCATTCGTTTTAGCGACGGCTCTGTTTAAATATGCCATGGGAATATATGATGATTTGGGGTATCCATTTATCAATTTGCTAAAACTTGATTCTGCATTTCTAAATGCCCCGATTTCAAGCTCTGCTAAACCTTGATGATAGAAGGATGCATCTTTCCAGTAAGACGTTAAGCCTACTTTTTTAAACAAAACTCGTGCTTGCTGAAGTTTTCCTATGCCAAGGTATGCCCTTCCCGTTTGGTATTTTACATAGTCTGTTTGAATTAACGACTGATAGGCATTTATTGCCTTTTGGTATGATTTAGTTCCGTAAAAACAATCAGCAAGTCGCGTGGTGGCATCTTCCTTATACTGGGTTTCAAACAAACCATCAGCAGCTTCTTTGAAATATTGAATGGCCTTTTGGTAATGCTTTTGGGCATAATATACGTAGCCAATACCGTAAGAGGAGCTTGCATCTAACTTCGTTTGCCTAAGATAGCTTTCCATTGCCCGACTGTATTTACCCATCTGCATCATGATCTCAGCAATATAAAAGTGTGCCTTATTTTTTAATTCGAGATCGATCGGGTTTTGAAGACTTTTTCTAAAATTCTCCAACGAACCATCGAAGTTTCCATCGTTGAATAATAGAGCAGCCTTTTGATAGGTCACTTTTTGAAATGCCCTTTTCTGCTTATTGTTCATGAGACCCATTTTTTCCAAATGAGAAATAGCCAAATCATAATTTGATGTCTTTATGTATACCTCTGCTATCAGGTTTTGCATTTCTTCGGCCCAAACACCCGTAGGGGATAGTGCCAGATAATCTTGCGCATATTCGATAGCAAGGGTGTATTTTGTCAGCTTGGCACTTAGCTTGGCGGCTTGGCAAAT
Source organism: uncultured Ekhidna sp. (assembly GCA_964289745.1). GTDB lineage: Bacteria > Bacteroidota > Bacteroidia > Cytophagales > Cyclobacteriaceae > Ekhidna. The sequence continues at coordinate 1,640,680 of CAXYMM010000001.1, read as the reverse complement.
GGCCTCTTCTTTCTTTGCACGGTCGTCTATGGCAGTAGCTTCTTGAAAAGCCGTTAACGCCTTCTCGTACAATCCTTCTTTAGCATAGAGCTTTCCCAACTGATAAGCACTAAGTTGGGCATAAGGAGCAGCCCCCAATCCAGATTTCGTAAGGAAGGCTATCGCTTTTTCTTGATTGCCAAGTTTAAACTTTGAAATACCAGCTTGGTAGTAAAGTGCTGCTGTGGGCTGATCCGGGTGTATGGTTAGGGCTTTCTCAAAGTAGGCATCCGCTTTAACTAGATTTTCTTGAAGTGCGTAGGCCTCTCCTATCAACTGATAGAAGCCCGAATTGACGATGGATCTTTCGTTGCTTAGTTCTCCTTTTGAGAGGGTGATTACCTCATTGTACTTCCCAGATTCCAAGCGTATTTTTCCTTGAAAATACTTAGCAGAAATCTCGTATTCAGCATTATTTTTTGCTTGATCAAAATACGCTGAAGCGATTTGTTTTTTGTCTAGGTAATAGCTGGCATAGCCTTGATAGTATGCTAGCTGGGCTTTATTGTGATAGCCGTTTTCCTCGGCGAAAAGAAAAAGCATGTAAGCATCAGTATATTCCCCTTCCTCTAGTCTGATTACGCCGTATATAAATCCATATATAGCACGATCTTTTGTAGAGAGCATTTTATAATCGATTTTCTTTAGATGGTGGGCAGCCTCAGAAGTATTCTCCTTGTAGAAAAACGAATAGGCAAGGTTGATTCGCGCCAGGTGAGCAAGCGAATGATCTGGGTGGTTCTTAATCCAATTTGTGATTGCTGTTTGAGAATTGATTCCTGTTTTTAGCCTACTGATCTGGTAAAAGATTTCAAATTCATCTCCTAGGTTATTTTTTTCATAAAGCCAAATTACCTTCCTGAATTGGTTCTCCTGAAAGGCGATTTGGATGTCCTCCCTTTTATGTGCACTCAACGGCTGCTGTGAAAGTCCGATCAGGGGTATCAGCGAAATAAGTGCAAAATAAAAGCGTCTTTTTTTCATGATTTTTTATCAACCATAGAATGAACGAAAAACCACCGAAAATGGTGTTAATTCATCAGCTTATAGACTAGCTCTGTCAATATTGCCCCCTCTTTCTTAGGCGCAAAACCGATGCCTTTTGATTGGAGGTCGGTCTCGTGAATGAATTTTATATTCTCAGCGACTTTGCCAACTGGATAATTCCTTGCGGCCAGCAGATACTCCTTTGCAAAAAAAGGGTTCACTCCAATTAGAGAAGCGATTACGCCATCCGATTTATTGGCGCTCTGATGAACCATCAAAAGTTTAGAGAAATAGGAAAACAAACTGTAAATAATCAGTACCATCGGGTTGTTTCCAGGGTTGGCAGCAAAATAATGCGCTATTTTTAAGGCCTTGACCTTATTGTGTACACTGAGTGCTTTTTGCAATTCGAAAATATTATAATCCCTACTGATCCCTACGTATCGCTGCACCATGTCTGCATTGATCGTTTCATCTTCATTTTTAAGATTCAACATCAGCTTTTCGATTTCATTCGAGAGACGCTTAAGGTTGTTTCCGATGTTTTCAGACAGTATCATTATCGCCTGCTCATCTATTTTAACATTGCTTGCCTTACAATATCCTTTTATCCACTCTGGGATTTTATTATCATACATTTTCTTAGCACTGAGAAAAACCGCATGCTTCTCCAATGCTTTGCCAAGCTTTGTTCGCTTGTCCATTGATTTGTATTTATACCCAAAAACCAGAATAGTACTAGGCAATGGATTTTCAAGGTAGTTAAGAACAAGTGTTTGCCTATCTTCCTTGTTCCATTCCTTTATCTCTTGCGCCTCTTTTACGATTACAACTTGCCTAGTTCCCATCATGGGATACCTTCTGGCCGCACCCATAACATCCACTAAGTTGGTATCCTTACCGTACAAAACCAGCTGATTAAACCCTTTCTGAGATTCCTCCAAAGCATTTTCTTCTATTTGTTTGATGATCGAGTCGATATAGTACGTCTCCTCACCTTGCAGAAAATAGATTGGAGAATAACTCCCTTTTTTTAGACTATTGATAATTTCAGGATAACTATTCATGAATTGGCTTAATTGATGAACCTGCAAACAACTGCTTCCATTTTTTGTATCAGAATGCAATATTCAACGAATTTTTGAAGAACCAAAAACCCCAAACAATAGCTTAAAGCTTTAAATGGTAAAATTAGCAACCCGATAGGGTGCGTTTTCAATGGGAAATAGGTCTCTTAATTAAAAATTTGAAAAGTATATGACAGTAAAGTTGCATAATGGAATTATCTTGAGGGCATCCTTATGCGATTGCTAAAAAAAATATTGATAACACCTATTATATTCTATCAATATGTCATCTCTCCACTCTTTCCTACTAGTTGCAGGTTTACGCCTACCTGTTCTCAATTCACAAAAGAGGCAATAGAGAAGCATGGTTTGAGCGGAGTGTGGCTAGGGTTGAAGCGAATAGCTAAATGCCACCCGTGGGGTGGAAGCGGGCATGATCCTCTTCCCTAATGCCGCCTTGCATTTTGCTCCATCTTTCAAAATGATCTTTAGTGAAATCAGCAGACTCATAACTATTTGAAATTAAATATATAGATTTTCGATTAATACATAAAAACATGACTGTTTCTAAAATAAATCAAGCCCTTCTAGTAGCCATGCTATGTGCAGTCATAATCTTATTGAGTTGTGGTAAGGGCAATGATCCTAATAAGGAAATTTATATCCCAGATGCAAACTTCAAAGCTGTACTATTAAATACGAACGGACTTGACGCCAATGGAGACCAGAAAATTTCAGTAGGTGAAGCCCGAAACTTTACAGGTTCAATTTTGGCAACTAATCAAGGCATTAAAGACGTTACCGGAATTGAATATTTTACAAATGTTACTACTCTTAATTTTGATACAAATACATTAACGGAAATAGATGTTTCTCAAAACACAGCACTTACTATCCTAGATGTAAGAGAGAATAATTTAACAGCACTAGATATTTCTAAAAACGCAGCACTTATCGAACTTTTTGTATATCGGAATAATCTAACGGCACTAGATGTTTCTAAAAATACAGTGCTTACTTTTCTAACTATAGGTGAGAACAGTTTAACAACACTAGATGTTTCCCAAAACACAGCACTCGATACACTTGTATTATTTGGTAACTCTTTAACAGAAATAGATGTTTCTAATAATTCAGTGCTTTCTTTCTTAAATGTAAGTGAGAACAATTTAACGACACTGGATGTTTCCCAAAATACTGCGCTTACTACTCTTTGGTTAAATCAAAATGCATTGACAAAACTAGATGTTTCTCAAAACACACTACTTACTGACATGAATGTAAGTAATAACAATTTAACAACACTGGATGTTTCTCAAAATACAGCACTTACTCACCTTAATTTAGATTTCAACCCATTAACAGCTCTGGATCTTTCTCAAAACACAGTGCTTGAGACACTTTTATTGAATTTCAACCAATTAACAGCATTAGATGTTTCTCAAAACACAGCACTTACTACCCTATATGTAACAGAGAATAATTTGACAACGCTAGATGTTTCTCAAAACACAGCACTTAATCGCTTAAATGCAAGTGGTAACAATTTAACAACACTGGATGTTTCTCAAAACACTGCGCTTACTACGCTTTGGTTAAATCAAAATGCATTAACAGCATTAGACGTTTCCCAAAACACAGCGCTTACTACGCTTTGGTTAAATCAAAATGCGTTAACAGCACTCAATGTTTCTAACCACATATTGCTTACTGAGCTTGCTTTAGGTAGCAATCAATTAACAGAAATAGATGTTTCTAACAACACATTGCTTACTCGGCTTTGGTTAAGTAATAATAACTTAACAAAAGTTAATCTGGCGAATGGGAATAACGATAAGCTTACGAATTTCAACTTACTAGAAAACCCTGATCTAACCTGTGTGCAAGTGGATAAGATACCTTCACCTTTTCCAAATGGATGGTTTTTTGATAATGATGCTGTTTTTCAAACAGAGGCATGTCAGTAAAAAAACGGCTAAGCGATCCCTTTTAAGCCCGCTCATCAAAAAAAATAAATTTTTATTAAATTTATTTGCAAATACGATCCAATACCTTTACTCTTGTATTTTAGTATATTCTATAATCAATCAAAAACCAAAATGGAAGATTTAAACATAACAAATAAATTAACGAAAAATTTTGAATTTATGAACAATCAAATCAAATCAAATCAAATCAAATCAAATCAAATCAAATCAAATCAAATCAAATCAAATCAAATCAAATCAAATCAAATCAAATCAAATCAAATCAAATCAAATCAAATCAAATCAAATCAAATCAAATCAAATCAAATCAAATCAAATCAAATCAATGAATTTCAAACCGAAAACCCTTCTCCTCGCTACCCTTTTCACCGCCGCAGTCTTATGGGGTTGCAAGGGCGATGATCCAGTTGACCCAGCCGACACTCAAGTAGTCGCCGACTTTACCTTTACCAAAGGCACAGCAGGGGCGGTAACCTTTAAAAACGCCTCTAAAAACGCCACTGGCTACGCGTGGGACTTTGGCGATGGCGAAAAAGCCACCGAAGAAAACCCCACCCATACCTACGCTAAAAATGACACCTATACGGTAAAGCTTATCGCTACAAATAAAGACGGCTCGGCAGATAAAACAGCAACGGTAACCGTTGATAATTTAGTTATTACCATCGCCATAGCGGATTTGTCTCAATTAGTTATTTTGGAAAACAGCCCGAAAGGCACCCTGATCGGGGAGATCACGGCGACCGTAGCCAATTCGGAAGAAACGCCCGTTTATTCGATTACGAGCCAAAGCCTAGCCGGTGCCGTTGGTATAGAAGGAAATAAAATGGTGGTAAATGATCCAAGTGCCTTTGATTACGACACGAATACGAAGCTTACGGGCGAAATACAGGCGACAATAGGGAGTGTGACGGCTGCGGCAGCGTTTACCATTTCATTAGAGGAAATAGTGAATATCCCCAATGCATTTTTCAAAGCGAATTTAGTAAAGAATACAGCCCTAAACACCAATGGCGATGGGGAAATTTCAGTAGCGGAAGCCCGAAACTTTACTGGTAAAATTGATGGGAATGGAATTGGTGGTGATGTTATTGGAATTGAATATTTTACAAATCTTACTGAGCTTGCAATAGTGACTTCTCAGATAACGGATATAGATGTTTCTAAAAACACAGCACTTACTCAGCTTGATTTAAATTTAAATGAATTAACAGCAATAGATATTTCTAATAATACAGCACTTACTTTTCTAAATTTATATTTAAATCAATTAACAGCAATAGATGTTTCTAACAATACAGTGCTCACTCATCTTGATTTAAGAGACAATGACTTAACAGAAATAGATGTTTCACAAAACAAAGTGCTTACTACGCTTTGGTTAAATAACAATGACTTAACAAAGGTGAATCTGGCGAATGGCAATAACGGTGCGCTTACGAATTTAGATTTGACAAATAACCCTAAGCTAACCTGTGTGCAAGTGGATGATCCCACAAATATTCCATCAGCGTGGGAGGGGAAATACGATAAAGACAAAGTAAAATTTCAAACAGAAGCGTGTAGTAATTAAAAAAATATATCACCGCTTAAACCCCCTTAAAACGGGGTTTAGGCGGTGTTTTTCCTAAAAACGGGGTAGCGGTTTCTTTTTTTAAGCTCGCTAGTCGAAAATAAAAACCAAAACCGAGACCGAAAAAGGTACCCTTTTTTTTCTGAAACGAGCAGTCAATAGAAAGGCTGTTTCCGTTAATGAAATTCTCATTAGGCATATTTAACTGTTATTTATTAACCATGGGGGATTTTGAGAATCGCCTCCTTTTTTGTTTTATAATACATTAATGCGCTGATTATCAATTCATTATATTCATATTAAGGACATCGGTCTACCCTTTTTATATTAGAATTGCTTATTTTGGTGCACGAAATGGGAAATGATTATCGCCTTAGACTTGAAAATTTGAAAGGTAGGCGCTACGATGAAGCATCAAGCGTATCCGTGCTTTCCGAGGCGTTTCACACCTCAGACCACTCTGACTGCACAAAATATGCGCTTGAATCAATGTTGGAAGTGGATCCCGCCTATGGGTATCAAGTCTATGCCATATCGTGTAAAATTCAGGAGAAAATAGCAAAGGAACTGAAGAAAAAAGGATTCCAGATAGCCTATCGATATCAAGGGGAACTCAAAACATCCACCAATATCATGCTGTATGGCGAAGTGGAAATCATCGTGCTAAAAAAGAACATAACCGGAAAACCGCACATCGAAGTACAAAGCCTAGCCCTTGAGTTGATGAAAATACTGCAAGGGAATCCTAATTTTGAGTCGGTGGAGTATCATGATAAAACCCGAATCCGAATTACTGCCGTGCAACCGGCTTGCAAAATAAATATACTTCCCTCCGTTTGGGTCAATAGCCGTGAGTACAACAAGACGAAAAATGAAATTTACAGGGGAATTACTGAGTTTGATTTTAAAAATAGGAAAGTAAAAAAATATTTACCTTTTTTAAACATTGCTCGAATCAACGCAAAAGACGATCGGGTAAACGGGAACCTAAAAAACCTTATCCGGCTCCTCAAAACGCTTTGTGCCGACAGTGAAGATCCACTGGCACTAAAAGACTCGGAAATCAGTGCTATCGTCTATAGCATGAGTCGAGAAGACCTTCAGGCAGATGAAAGACATCAACTTCAATTGCTACCACGGGTCGCCGCAAGGCTTTATGATCTCCATCTTCATGGTAACCAGTTTGATGGACTTCTTTCGCCATCGGGTAAGGATCGGGTATTTGACGGAAACCCTCGGAAGAAGGCCGTCATTGGTAAACTGCATGAGTCTCTCGAAGAACTTATCGACGATATAAAGAAAGACCTTGAAAAGAGGCGCCTTACGCTCGACTCGGAAATTCCTTATTCCACAGCGTCAATCCATTAACCCTGCCCTTTTTAGTAAATAATCGACTTTGGGTGCCTGTCCCCGATATTTTTTATAGAGCGTCATCGGATGTTCAGTACCCCCCCTGCTCAATATGTTTTCCTTAAACGAGCGTGCAGTTTCTTTATCAAAAATGCCTCTTTCTTGAAACAGCGCAAACGCATCTGCATCCAGCACTTCTGCCCATTTGTAACTGTAGTAACCTGCCGCATAGCCTCCGGCAAACAGGTGACTGAACTGTACACTCATGTTCGTTTCGGGTACAGAAGGGAGGAGCTCGGTAGGTTCAAAAGCTCTTTTTTCGAAAGCGGTAACATCTTTTACACTATTGGCCTCTGCTAATGTAAGTCCATGCCAGTGCATATCTAATAACCCAAAGCTAATCTGCCTGACCGTTGCATATGCCTCATGGTACGTTGCAGCAATCCTTATTTTTTCGATCAACTCTTGGGGAATTTTATCTCCCGTCTCAAAATGAAACGCAAAAAGATCAAGGCATTCTTTTTCATAACACCAGTTTTCCATGATCTGAGAAGGCAACTCTACAAAATCACAATAAACACTGGTGCCGGATAAGCTTGCATAGGTGGTATCGGCAAGGATGCCATGAAGCGCATGACCAAACTCATGGAAAAGTGTGCGTACCTCATCAAATTTCAGCAAGGAAGGGATGCGATCAGCTGATGGAGTGAAATTGCAAACAATACTAATGTGCGGAATTACTTTTTGTCCGCCTACCTTTTTTTCCTTTCTGAAAGATGTCATCCATGCCCCACTCCTCTTTCCTTCTCGTGGAAAGAAATCGGTAAGAAATACGGCAACCACTTCTCCTTTTTCATTTTTCACTTCATAGCCCTCTACTTCCTTGTGGTAAACGGATATTTTTGTATTTTTCTCAAAACGAATGTCAAACAACAATTCAGCCGTTTTGAACATCCCTTCGATTACATTTTCTAATTTGAAATAGGGCTTTACCCATTCATCATCAAACGCATATTTCTCCTTTCGTAGTTTCTCTGAATAATATGCCCAGTCCCATCGCTGCAATGCATGATCTGCACCCTTACTTTTCATAAAAGACTTGATCTCCTCTACCTCTTCTTTCGCTTTGGGCAAACTTTTAGCCAATAAATCTTGAAGAAAAGAAAGCACATGATCTTTATTTTCCGCCATGCGCTGTTCAAGAACGTAATCCGCAAAAGTGTTATGACCAAGTAGGCTTGCCAACTCTGCTTTTAACCTAATGGTTGTGAGAATGAGTTCCTGATTGTCTCGCTCATTTCCTTTCAGGCACTTACTCATCTGTGCCTTATATAATTTTTCTCTTAAGCGTCTATTATCTGCGTACTCCATGAATGGAATATAGCTTGGTGCCTGAAGTGTAAAGATCCAGCACCCTTCCTTCCCTTTTTGCATGCCACGAGAAGCCGCTCTGGCTACGACATCGGCAGGTAAACCACTCAAGTCTTCCTCGCAATCAATCACCAGCTCGTAGTCGTTCGTTTCAGCAAGTACATTTTCAGAAAAGGATAAAGACAACTTGGATAGCTCGATGCTGATTTGCTTAAATCGCTCTTTGTTCTCTCCCTCTAGCTCTACACCCCTTCTTACAAAATCTGTGTAAGTATCTTCCAATAGTTTCATCTGCTCAGCGTTCAAACCTAGATCAAGTCTGTGTTCAAACACCGTTTTGACTCGATCAAATAGGTGTTCATTTTGCTTTACTTCGCTGTTAAAAGCCGAAAGTTTGGGGAAAATAGCTTGTGCAGTTTTTTGAAGATTTTCTGAGGTTTCAGCAGCGTTAAGATTGGATAATATAGATGCGTTTCGCTGTAGTTTCTCACCTGCATATTCCAATGCTTCTATGGTATTCTCAAATGTAGGAGTGGCCTTGTTATTACTAATCGCATCGATCTCTTTTTTTGCCTCCTCTAGGGCGTTCATGATTCCTTCCTTGAAATGAGCTTCAGAAATGGACTCGAAGGGAGCTACTTGATGCAGGGTATTAAAGTTTGAGAGCAGCGGATTACTCATGAGTTTGATTTTACTTGAAGAAACAAATCTAATGTTACCTTTCGTTTTATTTTTGACGAAAAAATTAACATGCGGTTATTTATCCGAATTTTCCTGCTTCTTTATTCCTTGCAAGGCTTTTCTCAAAATGTGTACAATGATCTTTCTACACCCCGAAGTACTATCGAAACATTCTTGAGAAATTCAATTGTGGAAGAGTCTAACGACACCTTAGCTGCACTTGCTTTTAAAACCCCAAAAAGAAGCATTGCTACTGCAAAAAATGCCTCATTAAAATTAAAGCGAATTCTGGATGGAAAAGGGATATACATCTACACAGACGAAATACCGAACAGCCCCAACTACTACGATTCTGTTTTTGATCAGCATAAGTACGTTTTACTAGCGCAATACCCAGAAATTTTCATTCTAAAAGGAGATGATAAGCAGTGGTATTTTTCTGATTCAAGTATTGATAAAATAAATGCACTTTACTTGGAGACATTTCGCTTTGGAACTGGAAAACTACTGCACTTACTTCCAATGCTGGGTACTCGAAAGGTACTTGGACTGTACACCTATCAGTACATCGCCCTGTTTATACTGGCTTTAATTAGCGCCATCGTATACCGTCTTTTTGCTTTTTTTACTGAGCGTTTTATCAATCAGCTTTTACGAAGAGCTGGCTTTAAAGGCGACAAATCTGAAAAATACCTTTGGCTTATTGCCAAGCCTACGAGTGTATTCATCATTGTACTATTGCTATTGCTGTTTACACCGGCACTCCAATTGCCTGTTGAGTACTCCAAATATGTAAATCTTATTCTTGGAGTGATGGTCCCCCTTTTGGGAACCATAATTCTCTACCGTGTCATCAATATTATTTCCATTTTTCTGGAGAAAATCGTCAAAAAAACGGAATCAACCCTAGACGATCAATTAGTCCCCGTGATTCGAAAAGCCCTTAAAACATTCGTAATTATTCTCGGAACACTTTTCATACTTGATAATTTGAATGTCCCGATACTGCCTCTATTAACCGGTCTCTCCATAGGGGGTCTTGCTTTTGCTTTAGCAGCGCAAGACACCATCAAAAACTTTTTTGGGTCGGTGATGATTTTTATAGATAAGCCATTTCAGGTTGGTGATTGGATCACCTCTGGTGAGGTGGATGGAACGGTAGAGGAGGTAGGCTTGAGGTCTTCTCGAATCCGCACCTTCAGAGACTCTGTGATCTACGTACCCAATGGAAAATTGGCAGATAACGTTATTGATAATCATGGGCTAAGAAAATATCGACGTTTCTATACTCAAATCGCCATCACCTATGATACCCCTCCCGAAATGATAGAACTATTTGTGACGGGCCTAAAAAAAATTGTTCAAACACACCCAACGACGTGGAAGGATAACTATCATGTCTACTTCAATGACATGTCTACCTCCGCACTCAACATTATGTTCTACATTTTTTTCGGGGTTTCAACCTGGGGAGAAGAGCTAAAGGCGAGACATGAAGTCCTCATTAGTATTGTGAAACTAGCCAATGAATTGGGTGTCAACTTTGCATTTCCTACACAGACACTGCACGTTGAAAACCTTCCGGGTCATGCCTCCCTCTCCCCCAACTATCAAACAAAAGAAGAGGCCGAAAAAAGGATGCTTGCATTCTTTCAAAACAGTGAACTTAAAAGATAATTTTGTACTTACAATATTTGAAAAGCAAGAAATGAAATTTGGTACTAAAGCATTGCATGCAGGAATTGCCCCTGACCCTTCTACGGGTGCTATCATGACACCTATTTATCAAACTTCCACTTATGTACAGGAAGATTCTGGTGTACATAAAGGATATGAGTATGCTCGAACACAAAACCCTACGCGCACGGTGCTTGAAAAGAACCTTGCAAGCCTTGAAAATGCAAAGTTTGGGCGTTGTTTTTCCTCTGGCATGAGTGCTACTGAGACGGTCATAAAAACCTTAAATCCTGGCGATGAGGTCGTTTGCACATCGGATTTGTACGGTGGCACCTTTCGGCTTTTCACAAAAATATTTGCCAAGTTTGAAATCAAGTTCACGTTTGTAGACATGCGCGACCGCTCCAATATTGAAGCCGCCATTACCGATAAAACCAAACTTATCTGGATTGAAACACCCACTAATCCCATGATGAATATCATAAACATAAAAGGTGTGGTTTCCATTGGTAAAAGGCACAAAATCCTAATCGTGGTAGACAACACCTTTGCCTCTCCATATCTGCAAAACCCTCTAGAACTAGGTGCCGATATCGTGATGCACTCTGTAACAAAATACATAGCAGGTCACTCGGATGTAATCATGGGCTTTTTAGGAACGAATGAAGCTGCACTAGACGAACAATTTGGGTTTATTCAAAACTCCAGTGGGGCTGTACCTGGTCCGCAAGACTGTTTTTTAGTATTGAGGGGGATAAAAACCTTGCATGTGCGCATGCAACGGCATTGTGAGAATGGGGAAAAAATTGCTAATTACTTAAAGAATCATCCTAAAGTAAGCAAAGTATACTGGCCGGGTTTCAAAGACCATCCCAACCACGAAGTAGCGAAAGATCAAATGAGAAGCTTCGGTGGCATGATCTCTTTTATTCAAAAAGAAGACACAATCGATCAAGCCAATAAGACGCTAAAGAATTTCAGGCTATTTAGCTTGGCAGAGTCTCTTGGCGGTGTGGAATCGTTGGTAGGGCATCCTGCGACCATGACACACGCAAGTGTCCCCAGAGAGCAAAGACTCAAGGTTGGCCTTACGGATTCACTTATCAGGCTAAGTGTAGGGATTGAAGATATAGAAGATTTGATTGCCGATCTGGATCACGCCATCGGGTAAAAATTTACCCCTTCCTCGGACACAAGGAGATATGCTTCGCTTCTAGCGATGGGATTAGCGGTAACAATTGTGAGTCGAAATTAGACTGTTATACTTCTTGAGTTTCGATCAAGCAAGGCTATCTTGCTTATATACCCAATGGATTTGCGCTATGAAAGTTAAAAATACCAAGATTGGCACTTTTCTGGATCTATTGACACATTCATTACCCATACAGCTGGTTTTCCATCACTTCAAAAAAAACTTGCCACTGCTTTTCGTTTGGATAATAGTAGTCGCTGCCTTTTCGGGTGGGTTGGGAAGAGTCTATGGCATTCACTACCTCTTTCTCGACCCTGAGTACCTTGGGCAGGTTGGCTTCACAAGTTTCTTTTTAATTGGCCTCGCTTTTGGCAATTTGGTTGTGGCCTGGAACATAACTACCTACATTCTCGATTCACACAGATTTAGGTTTATCGGGGTATTGGAGAGGCCTTTTACAAAGTTCTCCATTAACAATATCATCATCCCCCTTGGAGTGTTAGTGGTATATATTATTATGATCATAAAGTTTCAATTTAGCAACCAGCTAGCAGAAAGATTCGACATTATTTTATACTTATTAGGGCTTTTTGCAGGTTTGGTCACCATGCAGGCTCTTACGATCATCTACTTCAAATTTACCAACAAAGACATATTTAGGTTTCTGACGGGAACAGTAGATATGAAACTTAAAAAGGCCGCTATTAGTCGGGATCGTGTGATGAGCAAGTTTAAGGAAAACAAAGAAGATAAATACAATGTAAAAACCTATCTCGATCTTAGGTTAAAGCTTCGATCAACAGGTAAAATTGTCAATTTTGGGAACAAAGAAGCAGTACTGAAGGTCTTTGACCAAAACCATTTCAACTCTGTAATGGTAGAGCTTATCATAATCGCTACTATTCTCCTTCTTGGTTTTTTCATGCACAATAAGTTCTTGCAAATACCTGCGGCAGCTAGTGCTATGCTCATACTGGCTATAGCGGTTATGCTTGTTGGTGCCATCAGTTATTGGTTTAAAGGATGGGGACTTGTATTTGCTTTTTCTCTTTTCATACTGGTAAACCTTGGGGTAAAAACAGGTATAACAAAAGGAATAAATCAGGCTACTGGTCTTGACTATTCAGGAAAACCTGTTGATTACAGCATTGAAAACCTAATAGGCATCCATTCTGGAGCGCAATACACGCACGATTATTTACATATGCTTGAGACTTTCGAAAACTGGAAAGGAAAGTTTGAAGACGCTAAAAAAGAAAAAATGATTTTCTTGTGTACAAGTGGAGGCGGACAAAGGGCAGCGCTGTGGGTAGTAAATGCCCTATTGGAGATTGACAGTACCCTTAATGGAAATCTGATGAAAAACACTTTCCTAATATCAGGTGCCTCTGGAGGATTAGTAGGTGCCGCCTATTATAGAGAGATGACAATTAGAAATCCAACCATATCATTATCAGCATCTAAAAATAGCTTGCTACAAAACATCGCAAAAGACAACCTTAATTCGGTTATTTTCAGTTTGCTAGTCAACGATCTGTTCTTTAAGATGCAAACACACGAATATGGAGGAAGAAGGTATAAGGTAGACAGAGGCTACACTTTCGAGCAGAACCTGAATGAAAACTTAGCCTTCGTAATGGATAAAAATATTGCAGCCTACCATTCACTAGAGACCAGCGCAAAAACCCCAACACTTATCATGTCGCCGACGATCACCAATGACGGAAGAAAGCTTTACATCTCCTCCCAGCCCGTTTCATTCATGTGTGTTTCGTCTAACGTCGTGAATTCACCCAATCAAAAAATACGAGGTGCAGATTTTCAAACGCTCTTTAAGGAAAAATCTCCCAATGATTTAAGCTTTATATCAGCACTTAGAATGTCTGCTTCCTTCCCGTATATTACACCCAATATAAGTCTACCCACAGAACCAAGAGTAGAGATAATGGATGCGGGAATTTCAGATAATTTTGGCATTTCGGATGCCGTCAAGTTCATCAAAGTTTTTGAGAACTGGATTCTCAGAAATACCGCTGGCATTGTAATTCTTGTAGTACGCGACAGCAAGACTAACTCACCGATCGAAAGCGCACCCATTCCATCAGTCATAGATCGAATTACCTATCCCATTGCCAGTGTTTACAATAATATGATAAATATGCAAGATATCAATAATGACATACGAGTAGAATTAATGAATAGTTGGTTTGAAGGTGACCTTGACGTGGTAGAGATTGCCTATGATTCGTTTTCGGAGAAGGCTATAAACAATAAAAAAACTGAGGTTGAAAGAGCTTCTTTAAGTTGGCATTTGACTACGAAGGAGAAGAATATTATTCTTAAAAATATTAAGCTCGAAAACAATCAAAATGAGATAAAACGCCTCAAGGAGATTCTTGAAGCATCATGATACTAGACTAAATTTATTTCAGATACTTCTCTACCGAAGTATAGGCAAGACCAAAAGCTTCTGCCACCCCTTCATAGACGATCTCTCCATTAATGACATTAAGACCCGATGCAAGCTCTTTGCTCTCTTTGCATATTTGCTTCCATCCCTTATTGGCTAGTTGGATCGCATAAGGAAGAGTAGCATTGGTCAGGGCTAGCGTGGAAGTATAAGGAACAGCACCTGGCATGTTGGCTACACAGTAATGTACAACGTTATCAACAATGTATGTTGGGTTTTCATGCGTTGTTGGCTTGGCCGTTTCAATACATCCGCCTTGATCTACTGCAACATCTACCAAAACAGTACCTGGTTTCATATCCTTGAGCATATCTTTCGTTATTAGATGGGGTGCCTTTTTACCCGGTATAAGAACTGCACCTATAATCAAATCGTGTGTAGCTACCAACTCACGGATGTTATATTCGCTACTCATGAAGGTATTGACATTGGCTGGCATTACATCATCTAGGTAACGTAAACGAGGTAAGCTCAAATCCAGCATCGTTACATCTGCGCCCATGCCTGCAGCCATCTTTGCCGCATTGATTCCAACGACCCCTCCACCTATAATCATCACTTTAGCCGGTCTAACACCTGGAACGCCACCTAAGAGAATACCCCTGCCTTTTGATGGCTTTTCCAGATATTTTGCTCCTTCTTGAATAGACATTCGACCTGCCACCTCAGACATAGGTACTAAAAGTGGTAATGAGCGATCTTCCTTTTCAACCGTCTCATACGCCAGGCAGGTAGCCCCGCTTTCCATCATTGCCTTGGTCAAAAGTTCGTGCGATGCAAAATGGAAGTAGGTAAAAATAAGCTGACCTTCCCTGCACATCGTGTATTCTGGCTCGATGGGCTCTTTTACCTTAATGATCATCTCTGCTTTTTGATAAGTATCTTCTATGGTCGGAAGGATCTTAGCACCCGCTGCTATGTAGTCTTCATCTGTAAAGCCACTACCCAGACCAGCGGTAGATTGAATAAAAATTTCATGGTCTTTTTTAGTAAACTCGAGTGCTCCAGAAGGAGTAACAGCCACTCTGTTTTCATTGTTTTTAATCTCTTTTGGTACGCCTATTATCATCACTTATTACTTACTCACCAGCAAATATATAAGGACAAATAAATTTCAGATTACTTTGAAATAACTCATTATTTTATAATTCCAAAACAGCATAACCAAACAGCATTAACAATTGAAAAAAAATAAATCAAATAATATTTGTCTAAATATTAAATTAATAAAAGATTCCAAACAATTCTAAATATTTATTACTTTCAATTTTCATCGATTTTTCTTAATTTTGAGAGAGTCTGCGGGGTAGATTTATCCTAGATTTATGAGTGTAGCGAAGAATAAAACCGAACCATCCATAGATAAGAAAGAAGTACTCTACGATTACTATTTAGCCATTGAAAGTAGGGAGATCAGCTTGATCGGAAGAAAGGAAGTCTTCATGGGGAAAGCTAAATTTGGAATATTCGGAGACGGTAAAGAAATCCCACAGATCGCCATGGCCAAATACTTCAAAAATGGAGATTGGAGGTCTGGATACTACCGGGATCAGACATTCATGATGGCGATTGGTCAACTTACTTCTCAGCAATTTTTTGCCCAACTTTATTCGCATACCAGCATAGAAGCAGACCCCTCTTCAGCGGGGCGAATGATGAACAGTCATTTTGGCACACGCTTTCTAAATGAAAAAGGAGAATGGATCACCCAAACAGATAAAAAAAACAGCAGTTCTGACATCTCGCCGACTGCAGCACAAATGCCAAGACTCTTAGGCCTGGCCTATGCTTCTAAACTTTACCGCCAAAACGAAAAACTTGCAGATATGAAAGACTTTTCTATCAATGGAAATGAAGTTGCTTTTGGCACTATCGGCGATGCATCTACCTCTGAAGGACATTTTTGGGAAACGATGAATGCGGCCGGCGTATTGCAAGTACCATTAGTAATGTCAATATGGGATGACGGTTACGGTATTTCCGTGCCTCAAAAGTACCACACCATAAAAGAGAGCATATCAGAAGCACTAAGTGGTTTTAAAAAGACACCCGAAAAAGAAGGTTTTGAAATCTTTGTCGTAAAAGCTTGGGATTACCCCGCATTGCTAGCTACCTATCGGAAAGCAGTTGATATTGCAAGAAAAAAGCATATCCCCTGCTTGGTGCATGTAGTAGAAATGACGCAACCACAAGGACACTCTACCTCTGGATCGCACGAAAGGTACAAACCCAAAGAACGCCTCGAATGGGAAAAAAAACACGACTGTCTTACTAAAATGAGAGCATGGATTCTAAAAGAGGACTTTGCCGAAGAGGAAGAACTTTTAGAGCTTGAAAAGAAAGCTAAAAAGAAAGCCAAAAGATCACGAGATATTGCATGGGTAGAATATTTTAAAGAGATAAAGCAAGACCTTAATGATATGCTTCATCTTATAAATAAAGCAGGTGTATCATCTACTAGAAATCATGAGGTTAGCATCCTCGTAAAGGAAGTGAGTAAGGAGCTAAACCCTGAAAAATCTGATGTAATAAGGAGTGCCAAAAAAGCACTGCGAATGCTAAGAGGAGAGGAAAGCAGGGAAATTACTGCTTTAAAAAAGCAGCTTTCAAAAATGGAAGCACAGTATGCCCGACAGTTTAATTCCAAACTATATAACGAAACCAAGACTTCAGCACTTCAAATAAAATCAAAAGCTCCAGTGTATAGCCAGAAGAGTAAATTAGTAGACGGAAGGGAAGTACTGAATGCATGTTTCGAACACCTTTTTGAGAAAGACCAAAGAATTTTTGCTTTCGGAGAAGACGTTGGTAAAATAGGAGACGTTAACCAAGGGTTTGCGGGTCTTCAACGTAAATTCGGGGAACTACGAATTACCGATACTGGAATTAGAGAATCTACAATTATAGGTCAAGGTATTGGGGCAGCATTGAGAGGGCTAAGGCCTATTGCCGAAATCCAATACCTGGATTACCTTATTTACACACTACAAACACTATCAGACGATCTTGCCTGCCTAAACTATCGGACATATGGCGGTCAAAAAGCACCCCTAATCATTAGAACACGAGGGCATCGGCTGGAAGGAATATGGCATTCAGGCTCTCCGATGGGTATGATCATTCATTCCCTCCGAGGTATTCACATTTTAGTACCCCGAAATATGACCCAAGCTGCAGGCTTTTACAACACCTTGATGGAGTCAGATGACCCTGCCCTAGTAATTGAGTCACTAAATGGATATCGATTAAAAGAGCGAATACCCGATAATTTGTCAGAATTCAAAGTAGCCTTAGGCAAACCTGATATTCTAAAGGAAGGCAAAGACGTGACCGTAGTCACATATGGATCTACGTGTAAAGAAGTAATAGAAGCATCAAATCAGCTTTTGAAAGAGGGAGTAGATGTTGAGGTAATTGACATCCAAACGTTAATTCCATTTGACATACCCAAAACCATATTGAACTCATTGAAGAAAACGAATAAGCTTGTGGTGGTGGATGAAGACGTGGAAGGAGGAGCCTCTGCGTACATCTTGCAGCAAATACTTGAAAAAGACAATGGCTATTATCTTCTCGATGGGAAACCTACTACCATTACAGCGAAAGAGCATCGACCTGCCTATGGAAGTGACGGAGACTACTTCTCAAAACCAAATGTGGAGGAAATATTTGATGCAATATTTGAACTAGTAGCCGAAAGCAGAGGAGATTTGGACAATATCTATTGAGTGATTTCAGAGAGCTTAAAAGTTGGGGTAATTACCTCGTTGCTTCGATTTCCAGCTCTATCCAACACACTAAATTTCATCCTCAATAGATTGTCCTGAAATGCAATACTTAAACCCCGCGATATGATGCTGTAAGTGATTGATCCACGCTCTCCATCTTGAGCAAATAATGGGATACGACCATTAAAATTTCCAAAAAGACAATGATCCGTTTGGAAAATATTCTGAAAATCTACCCGTTCAAAACCTCCATCGAGCGTTTGCTGCTCAATATGTATAAAAATATTATGATATGAAGTGACAGGTATTACCAGAATATCATCATCAATTCGTTGATTATAGGAGTTTAGTAAATTTCTATCTTGCGTATAAACACTTAAACCAATCGCAGAACTAGACCCATACACCCTAAATCCATCCAAAAGCTGATTGAACACATTGGGACAAACAAAATCCTCTTGAGTTATTTCATCTCCTATCTCCATGTAGCTACCATCATAAAGTTGTTTATCAAAAGCAAGCACCGCATGATTGTTTTCTTCTGAAAGTGAATAAAAAACCTTACCCTCATTTATCCTTAACGAAATATTTTTGGTAATCAACTGAGCCAAATAAAGTTGACCTTGAATATTCTCAAAATTAGAACGAGTAACGATCGAATCATTTATATCTAAAAAGACTAAGTACTGATTATAAGGGAAAAAAATATCTCGACTTTCATTGAAACCAATATTGGCATCTCCGTCTTCGAAACTAAAGGTGAGTTTTAAGGAATCTACATCATTTGAAGAATCGACAAACTCAATAGATTCAAAAGCTATACTAGGAGTGTCTGGAAATTTATTTTCTTCATAACACCCCATTAGGGCAGTAGAAAGAAATAAAATGCTCAATATCTTCGTACTTAAATTCATAGTTTCAAAATATAGATTTCAAAACGCTCAAAACAACGAATGAGCTTCTCAAAGGAATTCAAGAAACAACTTTTCAATATTAACGAGAAAAATTTTGTTGATAATGCGCTGCATGCATTCGAATTTCAATTTAAATACAATACGATCTATCAAAGTTTTTGTAATTCATTAGCAAAAACACCAAAAAATGTAAAAGAGTTGTCCGATATCCCTTTTTTACCGGTTGAACTATTCAAAAACCATGCTATCACGAGTACTACTGCGAAGACCGAAAAAATATTTAAAAGTAGTGGCACCACCTCCTCCTCTTTGCGTAGCCAACACCAAATACCTGATTTAAAATTCTACCACCAGATAGCTAGAAGAGGATTTGAAGATGTTTTTGGAGGTCTCTCAGAAAAAACAGTCCTTGCCATGCTTCCCTCATATATTGAACAAGGCGACTCTTCACTGATCAGTATGGTCGATTCATTTATCAAAATAGCAAAAGAAAAATCTGGCTACTACCCGAGTGGACTCGAAGATATACTTGAAGACCGAGACGCAAAATACATTCTATTTGGTGTTTCCTATGCCCTTTTAGATTTAAAACTCAATTTCAATGGTCTGGATTTAATATTAATAGAAACTGGAGGAATGAAGGGGCGTAGAAAGGAAATAACAAGAGAAGAACTACATCAGATCATAAAAAATCAAACTGGTATTGAAAAGATATGGTCTGAGTACGGAATGACCGAACTACAAAGTCAAGCATATGGACTCGATGGTCACTTTTCCTTTCCCCCATGGGGCAGAGTACTCATAAGAGAAGTAAATGACCCTTTTTCATATTTGAATGAAGAGAAAATAGGCGGAATAAACATCATTGATCTGGCTAATATTGAAACGTGTTCTTTTATTGAAACCAAAGATTTGGGTAAGCTTCATGAAAATGGTACTTTTGAGGTTTTAGGTCGTTTCGATAATAGTGAAATTCGAGGTTGTAACCTACTTATTTAAAAATTAACTAAAATAATTTGGAGGAATGATAGTTGATTATTTAATAAAGTTTTTTATATTTGAATTAGTAGATGATTTTCCACCATATATTGTATTTGATATGAAACTTAAGATTACATTAATAGCCTTAGTAATTATAGGAATGAGTGCATGTACGCAGAGAACCTGCCCTACTTATGCGAAAGAAAATATAAAACAGGATATAACCGATCGGCAAGCTGACGTCTAGTTTTCTACGTATTTCACTACGTCTGCTTCGGTTATCTTCTCATTAGACATGATAACCAGACGTTCTACAACGTTTCGTAATTCTCTAATGTTTCCTGACCAAATGTTTTCAGAAAGCTTGATTACAGCATTATCTTCGATTTTTTTTGGAAGTGCTCCATATTCTTCGGCAATTTGATGGAGAAAATGATCGATGAGTAGTCTAATGTCTTCTTTTCTTTCTCGCAAAGCAGGAACCACTATTACTACCACACTGATTCTATGATATAAATCTTCTCTAAAATTACCTTTCTCAATTTCTTCCTTTAAGTTTTTATTCGATGCGGCAATAACACGTACGTTTACAGTTATAGACTTATTCCCTCCTACCCTAGTCAATTTCTTATCTTGCAAAACACGCAAAACCTTTGCTTGGGCTGATAAGCTCATATCACCGATTTCATCTAGGAAAAGTGTGCCTCCATTTGCTTGCTCGAACTTTCCTATTCGTTGCTTATGAGCTGATGTGAAAGAGCCTTTTTCATGACCAAAAAGTTCACTTTCAATAAGCTCTGATGGAATAGCCGCACAATTTACCTCTACTAAAGACCCCCTACCCCTTTCGCTTTTTTCATGTAGCCATCTAGCCACCAGCTCCTTACCCGTACCATTTTCGCCGTTTATCAAAACACGAGCCTCCGTTGGTGCTACTTTTTCAATGACCGCTCTCACCTCTTTTATTGATTCGGATTCGCCAATTATTTCATACCCTTTGCTCACCTTCTTTTTAAGTATTTTGGTCTCATTGGTAAGTCTTCCTTTATCTAAAGCGTTTCTTACAGTAAGCAAAATTCTATTCAAATCGGGCGGTTTCTGGATAAAATCAAAGACACCCATTTTAGTAGCTTCTACTGCATTATCGATCGTTCCATGTGCTGAAATCATCACAAAAGGGACTTCCATCCCCTCATCCGCCACTTTTGCCAAAAGTTCCATCCCATCCATTTTGGGCATTTTGATATCGCAAAGCACAAGATCAATTTTTTCATTGGAAATTTTTCCAAAAGCTTCTTCACCGTCCTGAGCAGTCATTACTTCGTACTGCTGTTCGATAAGAATATCTCCCAGAGCGTCCCTTATGCTTTTCTCGTCATCTACTATCAATATTTTTGACATACCATCTTTTAGTTTTGGAGGTTTAATACAAAGAGCAAGCCAATAAGCCGGGTTCTGCTTTATCTCACCATTTATCTAGTCCCGAAAAAGTCGGGATCAAACGACCTACCCACTCCTGCTCAAGCGAGTCACTTTCGAATGCAGGATTTATTTGGTCTTTCAGCGCGCAAGGTTTACCATGCCCCATCGATCACTCTTTGGGCGGTGAGCTCTTACTTCACCCTTTCACCTTTTCCCTAATTCGCATATCGAATCGGGGTAGTTTGCTTTCTGTGGCACTTTCTCTATCCTGAGTAAAACTCATAATGCTTCTTCTTAGGAAGTACGCTACTCTGTGCTGCCCGGACTTTGCTCTTCTACTAATTAGAAGCGATGAGTCGGCTTACAACGTAAAATTATTAATGAATATCTTTTCCCGTAATTTTAAATTCCCAATCATCGGCATGATGAGCAATCTCTTGGAACATTTCTCTTACCATATCCTCATTTAGGTTATCCATAAATGAAATAGCCTCTACCATCAAAAAGCCATCCTCTATAATGAATTTAGTGTAAGGATACGCTGCACTTTGAGTGAGTATATCTTCAAATGGTATTTTTTCCGAAAGGCTACATACTTTGGTTTTCAACTGTACTACCTGACGATTATAATTCGTATTTTCAGTTAAATGCCCCGTTACGGTTTGAACTCTTCCGTCCGCCAAAGGAATAATGATGATAGATCGGTGTTCATCATACTCTCTATACTCCCCATTTATATCAATAGCATATTTCTTGCAAAATTCTTTAAATTTCATTTGATCGAATTTTTAAGTTTATCAGTAATTTAAAAAAACTATTTTTCGATCGGAGGTAATTCTGCTTTATCCGAAATATTTTTTCTCTTATTTTCCCCATCTTCTTTCCTTAGCAAGGTTGCCGCTCTGCTGAGTCTTAGGATATCTTTTATTCTATCGAAAGAGTCAATGAACTTTACACTTGCGCCTGTTTCAAAACTCTGACCATTTGATGATATGAGTTCATTGGAATTTGTAAATGCTTTGATTCTGAGTCGCCCATCTTTGGTTAAAGAATATTCTACGGACCAGTCTCCTATAATTCCATGTATAGTATTTTGATCTGGCTGGTTGATTTTGCCAAAGTTTCTACCACTTGATACCCTGAGTCTACCTTCTAAAAAAGTGTAGGCAAGTCTTAACTGAAAGGTATTAAATTCAGCTTCACTAAAATCGACCAAATCTAACTCGACCTCCAGATTCTCATCAATTTGACTGAATATATAACTTATTTGATTGGATAAAATTTCACTCACGCTCCCACTTATATTATTTGATCCTCCGCTAAAAAAACCTGCAATCGTAGAAAATTTTTTCAAAAAAAGTAAACTAACAAACTGTCTTCCTAATTCTTGTTCATCATTCAAAACCTGATTTAAAAGCTGAGTGTCATCTCTACTCATCTCCCCTTCATTTTGCGGTCTTATATTAAACTTTGGTTTAAGGTTTAACATCGTTCCTGATAAATCAATAACAGCCAGAAATGGTATTTTACGCGCCATGAGCGACTTATCTCTTTCATCTGGTTTAAGTAGCTCTTGGGTAGAGGCTCTTTGCAGGTATGTGGCCTCCATTTCCAAAGTAGCATTGTAAGGATCGCCATACCATGTAATCTTCCCTCCAGGCACTACATCAAACTCTTTGTTAACTACGGCTGTAAAGTTGTAATCGCCCTTGGTCAGTTCTATGCCTCCAAACATATTGAACTCCCCATCAGTATCTAGTATCATTTTTAAACTACCCTTACCCCTGCCTCTAATGATGTCCCCTTTCTTAATATTATAAATCAACTCACAATAGGCATCTGGTGTGATATCTAAATCAAGATCTAAAGTCAACCCTTGAAAGGTAAAGTCTTGCTCCTTGCGGTTGAGAATTGCCGTATCCTTGAAATTAACGAACTCAATAAAGTCCTTTTGAGTACCCTCTTCCGACTCTGAAATGGGGATAAAAAATCGAGTGCCAGGCTCGGTTACCAAATTAGCTTTAATGGACATATCATTAAAAGGACCTGTAATGTGAATATTTCCTGTGCCATATGCGGAACCGTAATAATGTTCATTGTCTAAGTTGGTGGTATTTAAGAATTCAAAATTATAGGCTGATAGCTTTACATCTGTTCTCAGATTGGTAAAAGAATCATGATTTATCCCACCGGAAAGTACAGACTTATTTCCTTTTCGATCTTCCAAGACAAGGTTTTCAAATGCTACTTGCGTAGGGTAAATTAAGATATCGCCATTCAAATTGTATGAAGTATTTAAGTATTCAATCCGTGAATGTGTATTTTCCAGGGATATTCTACCCTCGACAACCGGTTCACTAAAGGTGCCTTTAATTGCAATCTCCCCATCTGAACTCCCTTGCACATTCGAAAAGCTGCCTCGTAAAAAAGGTTGAATAATATCAAGTCCTACCTTGTTGAATTTTGCGACAAAATCCAACTGATCATCGACATTTAGTGGATAATAGTACCCACTAATATCGATTGATTCTACATCTTTCATACTTACAGATAGCTCGGTGAAGAAAGAGGATGCGTCAGCATTCCATGATGTGTTTCCTGTTAGGTCACCTATTAGAATTTGATCATAGCTTAAGTTTTTAAGGAAAAAGCCTCCTTCTGATTTCAGCGGCTCTTGGGTGGTTGTTCTAAAAACTTCAAACTTGCCACTCAAATATCCATCAAAATTGCTTTGCGTAAATAGATTGGCTTTATTCATTTTAAGGTCTTCTACCTGTATAGAAATAAGTGTTTCACTCGAGTCTGATACTTTCCCACCTACATAAATAGATTCACTGCTATTAAATATCTCAAAATTATTTATCAGGATGTCATTTTCAGTAATAACCAGTTGATTAGATGGGTTGAACTTCCAAGTATCGTCCAATAGGTATAGGTCTGAAGGCAGAATCCTAACGATTATTGAATCTGAGGATAGGGTGATCCCACTTTCTAAACTTATATTACTCTTAGATTCTTGTTGTTGAATGGCTAGTGTCATCTCGATCAGATTTTTAAACCAAATGCCTTCTATCAAAAGATCATTTGTTTGGGGCATCCCCTCTACCTCCTGAGTGTCTGATGTTATTAAAAAACTTGTGAGCATCCCTTCCTCGCCGTCTCTTAAAGAACCATTAATATCTAAAGTGGGGTTGTGAAAAGTAGTCTTCGCATATTTCACGGAATCGGCATTAAAAAAAACGGACAAATGGCGACTACTTCCTTGCCTAAATGAGGTTTCTAACGACGCATTGCTAAAAATCTTGAGTGGTAGCCTCAGAGAATCAAGATAGGCTGAAATATCTTCTATATCCACATTGAAATCAAGTTTATAACGTGCTGCACTTCTTGCTTCTTTTGCGCGGATATCTGCTCTGGCTAAATGAAGCTTGTTGAGATACCCCTTTACCATAATCGGTATATCTTTGATAATATCCATTATTTTAAACCTGCCATCAATCTTAGCTTTTAATCCTGGCATTTTCAGATACACTTCTCTAATACTATCCGCACTATATGATGCCACAAACGCTATGTCATTTAATACCAGCTGTCGATTACGGATATCCAATTGAACACTATCCATATTCAATCTACCGTTGAATGTATCAAAATCAAACCCAACCAAGTCCATCTTTATATTTCCCTTGGCCTGAGTAAAATCAGTTGAGAAATTGAGCTTATGGAGTGAGATGCTATCCGCTTTAAGGTTAAATGAAATCCTTTCAACTGATGGACTTATATCTACTTTTGCATCTCCTCTTATCCTACAGTTCGGATCTTTTACTAAAAAATTTCCATCGAAGAAATTCTTAGCAAACGAGCCATGAATCTCAATGAAATCATACATATATCCTTTGAATTCACTATTGTAAATTTTAGTGTCTACTAAAAAATTAGCCGTATTAGCCGTAATGCCTTGTCCCTCTATATTTGTTTTGAGGTTGACGTTTTGAACAATATCATTTTCAAAAAATGTACCGATGTTAACATTTTCAAATTCAAGATTTCCTGAGTAACTCATATGCTCAATTGCATCAGGAATCTTGATATTTATATCTGAATGAACAGAACCCTGATTAGTGTAAAAATCTCCTTTTGCGACAAAGTCCTTTACGAAGCCAGCAAAACTTCCATAAAAATCGATGCGTCCCATTCTGATTAAGTTTTCCGAAAACGTCCCGATATAAGGAATCAAATCAACAGGATCCAGATGTGAGTTTGTAATATCCGACAGAATAAAAGTCTTACTTATGTCGGGTAAGCCAAAACAACTAACCCCACCTTTTAGAAAAGAGGACTTACCGAAACCAATTCTGGAATCTTCAATATTAAAATCACCTACTTTTCCCCAAAAAACACCATCCAGCGTGATGCTTGATTTAAGGACATCAACTCTGGAAAAAAGTTGAATATCCTCTTTAGAGATTATCGTTTCACTAAAATGAAATACAAACGAAACACTATCCGTGAAGTGCGAAAAATCATCAAAGCCATTATAAAAGAAAACCAAACTATCCGAAACTTGGCTCGTAGGCGTTTTTAGCTTTAAATTATCCAAACTTAGTGAATGCTTGGATAGCTCAAATTCAGTCTGAAATTGGCTGATCTCCAAGTTTGAAAGTTGATCAAAAGTTGTGAAATGATCCAGATTTCCAGATATGGTATCAGCTTTTAAAGCAAAATCAAAAAGATTAAGATTGGGAATAGATAAATCCAAATTTGAAAAATCAACTTGACCCGTAAAATCAGCTTTCGTTCTATCATCTACCCTTACAACTAAATCGTTCGATTCTATGTGAGAGATACTTACTTTCGTTTTATTTCCTGAGTTCGACTGAGTGGCCTCTCTTTTAAATGATCTAATAAATTGGCTAATATTCAAATCTTCTTCACCCTCATACTTAACCACGTTCAATTTTGTTTTTTCTAGGAGAACTTCCTCTAGCGAAAAATAGTCGCCCTCAAAAAGATCCACCAGTTTATAGTTGACAGTTACTCTATCTCCAGCGATCAAAGTATCTCCATGTTTATCCATCACAAGGAAGTCGAGAAGTTCACCACGATCAAGCCACGCAATCTTGACTTTGTCTATTGAGATCGTATAATCAGTTTGTGTCGAAAGCTGCTTGAGAAAATAACGGGCAGTGTATGTTTGAACTTTGCTGAATTGAAAAATCGTCAAAAAGATTAAGAATATCAGGAAACTGTAAAAGAAGATTCCCGAAAATAACCTCCAGGCAAATTTTCGAAATTTCAATATGTTTAACTTGGCGTTCAAAAAAATAAAGTGGCCATAATACTGGGAATAGAATCTTCTTGCGATGAAACCTCAGCTTCTATTTGTGCTGATGGTCAAGTAATCAATAACAAGATAGCAAGCCAAGCTATTCACGCCAAATATGGTGGTGTAGTACCAGAACTCGCATCTCGAGAGCATCACAAAAATATCGTACCTATTATTCATGAAGTATTAAAAGAAGCAAGAATTGAGCCTAAAAATTTGGACGCCATTGCCTATACCCGTGGACCAGGTTTACTTGGAGCACTCTTGGTAGGATCTGGCTTCGCAAAAGCTATGGCTGCAGCCTTGAATGTACCTCTTATTCCTGTCCATCACATGAAAGCGCATGTATTGGCGCATTTTATAGAAGACCCACAACCAACTTTTCCCTTTCTCTGTCTCACTGTAAGTGGAGGACATACCCAAATTCTACGTGTAGACAGTCCGCATGAAATGAGCATTATCGGTCAAACCCTCGACGATGCGGTTGGAGAAGCTTTTGATAAAACGGCAAAGCTACTAGGCATGGAGTACCCAGGAGGACCTTTACTTGATAAACTCGCACAACAAGGCAACCCAGACCGTTTTCAATTTGCCGAATATGAGATGGGCGGCCTTAACTACTCTTTTAGTGGCATCAAAACCTCGATCCAATATTTTCTGAAACAAGCTGTAAAAAAGAATGAACACTTTATTGATGAAAACAAAAGAGACCTAGCGGCAAGTATTCAAAAAATTCTTATTGATATGCTAATGGTAAAATTGATTAAAGCGGCACAAAGGGAAAACATCAAACAGATAGCCATAGCAGGTGGCGTATCAGCCAATAGCGAGCTTAGAAAAAGACTAAAGCAGCTTTCGAAGCTTTATAATTGGGAAAGCTATGTCCCCGATTTTCAGTATTGTACGGACAATGCAGGCATGGTTGCCATTAGCGGGCATCTATTGTATAAAGTACAAAAATTTGGACAACTAGATGACAGTCCACTACCACGAATGATTTTTTAGCCACTGCTCAGTATATTTAAACATGTCTAAAGAAAGATTCTCGAATAACATTCAGATAAAAAATAAGAAAGCACGTTTTGAATATGAATTCATTGAAAAATTGGAAGCTGGAATCATTCTAAAAGGCACCGAAATCAAATCCATTCGAGAGGGAAAAGCCAGCATACAAGAGGCCTACTGCTTTCTGCAAGAGCATGAGGTTCATATAAAAGGAATGAATATTTCTCCCTACAGCAATGCTAGTTTTAAAACGCACTCTATTGTTAGACATCGAATCTTGCTTCTTAAGAAAAGAGAAATTCAAAAACTTAAAGAAAAATCAGCGGAAAAGGGTTTAACGATCGTACCATTGCGACTATTCATCAACAATAGAGGTTTTGCCAAATTAGAAATAGCACTAGCTCGGGGAAAGAAGATATACGATAAGCGAAATGACATTAAGAAAAAGGATCAAAAAAGAGAACTTGAACGATTGAATATATAATATGGTATTAGTACTAAACCAAGATTACTCACCGCTCACTGTCTGTACTGTACAGCGCGCTTTTCTTTTAATTTTTCTGGATAAGGCTGATTTGGTAGAATCAAATAAGAAAAAAGAGCTAAGGTCTATTTCTAAATCATTCCCGTTTCCATCTGTCGTACGGATAAGACAGTATGCGAGCATACCGTATAAAGGAGTCGTCATGAGCAGACACAATATTTTTCGAAGAGACGGAGGAAGATGCCAATACTGCGGAATTACAAAAGATTTAACCCTCGACCATGTAATTCCAAGATCAAAAGGAGGTAAATCCACTTGGACTAATCTAGTTACAGCATGCAAAAAATGTAATTCTATAAAAGGTGATTACTCTCTCGAAAAAGCCGGTATGCACCTTAGCAAGCAACCAATAAAACCTACCTATTTATCATTTCTTAAGCTGAGTCATGGTTCTTATCGGGAGGAATGGAACAATTACCTAGAACCTCAAAAAACGATCATCTAATACACATTTGTAAATGTAGTCGCTAACGACTAGGTATGGCACATGCCTCTAGTCTTTCAAATATCGTTAAAGTTTCCATCTTGCACTTCACTGTCAATTGGCTCAGTAGAGGTATAGCTATATCGATTTTATTGGCGAGCTATTTAAAATTAGTTAAAAAACTACAAAAAATGCTTTTAATCTATAAAAAAAGATTACATGTACCTTTAAATTATAAAACACCAATCATGTACCTTTAAATTATAAAACATTAAATATGGTATATATAAAAACAGCGTAAATTCAATTTTTAACCTATAGCCATTTTTCATACTTAAATATTTTTAACAACAAAAATTTAGAATTATGAGAAAAATTATTCTAACGGTCATTTTAGCTTCTATTTCTGTGTTTAGCATTAGCGCACAGGATATTCAAGCGATAACAAATGGATTTCCTATTGAAATTCAAGATGTTCCCTATCAAGTTAGCATTCAAAGAAAAAGTGATGGTAAACACTCTTGCGGTGGGAGTATTGTCAATAACAAATATGTTCTTACAGCAGCACATTGTGTTGATCGTGAAAATGCTTCGGACATAACTTTAAATGCTGGTTTTACTTTACGAAACAACCCAGGTAATAATATACAGACCTACAATGCAAGAAGAATATTAGTCCATCCGAATTATAACTCTGCGACACTAGACTTTGATGTAGCTGTAATTGAAATAGATGGAGCATTTTCTTTTAATAATGCTGTTCAGCCAGTTGAACTTATTTCTCCTGAAAGTTTAGCTTCTGAAAGCATTGGAAGTGAAGTTAGAGTTAGTGGTTGGGGGTGGACAGAACCCAATGGAGGGGTTTTGGCGAATCATCTTCAAGCTGTTGATGTAGATATTATAAGTAATAATTTAGCTAGCCAACAATTAGATATAGTCTATGCTAATTCAGTTCGTCGCAAGTTGACTCAAAGAATGATTGCTACAGGAGCAAATGGTATAGATAGGCAAGGAGCATGTTGGCGTGATAGTGGCGGACCTTTGGTTTTTAAACAAAATGGACAAAACGATATTCAAATTGGTATTGTAAGTTGGGGAGTTCCAGGCTGTGTGGGAGGTGAAAACTCCCCAACTGTTTATACACGGCTGTCCGCTTTATTTGGTTGGGTAAATACCCAAATTTGGGATGTACGAATCTCTCGCTTAAATCAACTTGTCTATCCTAATACAGAAACAGTTAGACTTTTTTCTAACATCCCAGAGGGGGTCACTGCACAATGGACTGTTTCAGATAATGTGAGTATAATTTCAAGAAGTAATGCCCACGTGAGTTTACGGTCAAGAAATACAACATCTGGATACACTCGAGCTTGGGTCAAGGCTACGCTAAGCAATGGTATCGAATTAACAAAAAGATTTACCGTCGTTAACCCCCCTCGAACCTCTACAATTACATCACTTATAAGCTTCGGAAGTGTGACTTTATCCTCGAGCACGTGGACAAACATTACTGCACGATACAATGGGCAGATATCCCCAAGCGGTTTCACGTGGCAGTGGAGCGTACCAAACAGTTACATAAGACAACGCAGCTCTTCCAATTCTTATATTCATGTAAAGCCGAATGTGACAAAAAATACCCGAATTTATATTCGAGTCAGAGCCTGCAACGTTAGTGGTTGCAGTGGTTGGAAAGGGACTTGGTTTGATGTAACGGCAGCGCCACCTAGCAAACGCTCTTGGGGAGTGAATTCAGTTACAGCAATAACCGAAATACATTATTAAACGTTCATCCATCATGAAAAATAGTTATTTCATTTTCTTAATCTTCCTTTTTATTACGAGTTGTAGTAAAGATGATTCAAAACTATTAGTAAGTGAAAATGCTACTCTATATTATTACGGTGACCCAGGGTTTGGGGGATCTTCATGCTATTATGTACTAGAAACTGAAAGCAATAAGACGCTTGTGCCAAATGCAAGACCTCATTCACTTAACTTTTCGTCAAATAAGGGGGGGGACATTTCAGAATATGTAAGAGTCACTTACCTTTTGACGGATGATAAAACTGACAGGTGTTATCATCTTGATCATAAAACTGGATTTTTGTTTAACCCAACTGATGTAGTAGAGATTCTATCGGTAGAGGATTTATCTGTTCGCAACAAGAGATAAGAAATAATAGCGGTTTAGTCGCTAAAACGAAAGTAAGTAAATATAAAAACGGTCTGTATTTAACTGAAAAGTTAGTGGGTAGAAATCCGTTGCTATTCTTATGCTTTACCGCCACCTAGCAAACGCTCTTGGGGAGAGAGTTCAGTTACAGCAATAACCGAAATACATTATTAAACGTTCATCCATCATGAAAAATAGTTATTTCATTTTATTAATCTTCCTTTTTATTACGAGTTGTAGTGAAGATGATTCAAAACAATTAGTAAGTGAAAATGCTACTCTATATTATTACTTTGACCCAGGGTTTGGGACATCTTCATGCCATTATGTACTAGAAACTGAAAGCAATAAGACTTTTGTGCCAAATACAACATTTGATTTATCAGTATTTTGGTCAAAGAATGAGAGTGGTAGTAACACTCCAAAAGATGTAAAAGTCACTTACCGTTTGACGGTTGATAGAATTGAGGGGTGTTATCATGATCATCATAAAACTGGATTTTTGTTTAACCCAACTGATGTAGTAGAGATTCTATCGATAGAGGATTTATCTGTTCGCAACAAGAGATAAGAAATAATAGCGGTTTAGTCGCTAAAACGAAAGTAAGTAAATATAAAAACGGTCTGTGTTTAACTGAATCATGGAGCAATCGCAGGCAGACATAAACGGAATGGCTTTATTTCTATCATCACCAAAAAATCTTAAGCGTAAAGTTTGTTTTGAAAAAACAACGAAGAAAACATTTAATTAAAGAATTCATATTACTTATAAAAATGTAAATTAAGCTGGACAAGGCCATTAAAAAGACCTCTAAAAAGAATGTAAAAAGTGGGTAAAAGAGAGACGAGAAGAAAAAGCTAAATGAATAAAAAGAGCCTCAACTAATGTCGAGGCTCTTTTTGCATATAAAATCAATAATTATTCACTTACCGATCTCAAAGATCTATACAGCAATTTTCTTGCGTTTGACTTTCTTAATGTTTGTTCTACATCCGAAACAATACCCATTTTCACATCCGAATCAACATTCATCGCCATAACAATTCGTTCTCTTTGATTCTCCTCCAGCTTATCCTTTTCTTGGTTTACAAAAAGCGTTAGTTCATCCACCTCGATGAAAACATCATTGGTCTGAACTCTTGGTTCTTCACCAAACATTCCGATGTTTTTTGGCTCTCCAATGTAAATATTACTAACTAATGACTTCTTTTGAATTTTACTTAATTGATCCGCTTTTGGGAGGAGTTGCTTTACTAGTATTTCCTGCTCTCTCATTACAGTCGTAACCATAAAGAAGAACAGCAGCATGAATATAATATCTGGTAATGCCGCAGTAGGGATTTCCTGAGACGACTTTGAATTCTTCTTGAATTTTGACATTCCGTATTTATTTATCTGGTTCTGCTATTGAAATCGCTTTTGGTATTCCTTTCCTGGCCTGGTTGTATACTCTTTTCTGAATATCATCGCTTTGATCTAATTCCAGAAATTCCTGAGCAGTAAGACCTACACGCTCTGCATATATTTCATTATAAGCTCCGTGAAGGGCATCAAGAACATCGATATAAATCTCGTAGCTAGTACCTCTATTCGCTTTAAAGGAAACAATGGATTTAGCAGGATTATCTGATGAACTTGGATCTTGTTTAGCCATTGATTGTAAAGAAGAAGGAAGACTATTATAAAGATCTATTGACTCAGCATTATTTACTTTTCCAAAATTCAGAACATGGTCTTTAACCATTGTTCTCAACTCCTTCATTGAACCATAAAATGGTTCATTCTCTACCAACAACTGGTCATTTGAATTGGCCAAAATTTTAAAAATATTTCGCTCCTGAAATTCAATGATCGGTTGATCTGGCTCTGGTGGAGGCGGCAATTGCATCAAAATTCCTTTATCATTAGCAATGGTGGTTGTCACCAAAAAGAAGATAAGTAGAAGGAAAGCAATGTCCGCCATCGAACCAGAATTAACCTCTGGTGTACCTCTGTCTTTACCTCTCGCCATTATTCAAATGCTTTTTTGATTTCTGTATATACAATGCCTAAAACTGCTCCGACAGCTAGAATGTAAAAAGTAACGATTCCAGCCCCAACCAATTTCACGGTACTCTCTGAGTAGTCTCCATCCGCTTCACCACTAGAGGTGAAGAAAGAAATAAGGAAAACTGATAATAAAGCTCCTATCCCAATTCCCAACTTTTTTAGCGAATCTGGATCACTAAAGGCCTTTACTAATGGCATGCCAATAGCTATGACAATGCAGAGACCTGTCAATATGTATGCTAAAAATAATCCTATATCTATCATAATCCTTTTATGTTTATTGCTTACTTAGATAGGTTGTGCTTAACAAGAAGGTCTACCAATGTGATAGAAGCATCTTCCATGCTATTTACAATTGAATCTATTTTCGACACTAAGTAGTTGTAAAATAGTTGAAGAATAACCGCTACAATCAAACCAGCTACTGTTGTCAAGAGAGCCACTTTAATACCACTTGCCACAAGTGCTGGAGATACATCACCAGCTTCCGCTATGGCATCAAATGCTGCAATCATACCTATTACTGTTCCCATAAAACCTAACATTGGAGCTAGAGCAATGAACAAAGAAATCCAGATCATGCCTTTTTCCAACTTGCCCATTTCAACAGAGCCATAAGAGATAATTGATTTTTCTACCATTTCAATTCCTTCTGACATTCTCAAAAGACCCTGAACAAAAATAGATGCCACAGGCCCTGTTGTATTTCTACAAACTTCTTTAGCTGCATCCGCTCCCCCTGAGCTAAGTGCATTTTCGACATCTCCTAGGAGTTTCTTCGTGTTAGTCGATGCCATGTTTAGGTGGATAATTCTTTCAATGGCGATCGCTAATCCTAGAATCAAACATAAAAGTGGGAAAGTCATAAATGTAGCATCACCATCGATGAAATACTGCTTTACAACTTGGTGGAAGTTTCTTGATTCAGAGGATTCCTCTTCATAGGGTTCCTCTTCATAAGATTCTTCTACTACTTCTTCTTCAATAACAACCTCTTCAACAGTAGCAGAATCTACCATTGAAGAATCCATGGCCGAATCGGCATCATCTGCAAACTCATCTTGTGCCGCAGCGTTAAAAGAAATGGCAAATGCCAACATAAAAAGAGTCAATAACTTTTTCATAATTCAGTCTAGTAAGTTAGTCTTCGGTTTAGTTAAATATAATAATTAAGTTTTTCAAAATTGCATAGAGGTATTTAAAAAATACAATCCATTCATAAAAAAATTTATTAAACAAGTTAATAATCTTTCTGTATTCATTCTAGCAGAGAGAAAGGGATTCGAACCCTTGATACCTTTTTGAGGTATACACGCTTTCCAAGCGTGCGCCTTCGACCGCTCGGCCACCTCTCTTGTATCCTTCTTCCTTTGAAGAAGCTACAAATAAACGATTAAAAAAGGCTTTTTGCAAGTATTGGCTTTTTATAAAATTGGTAAACAACATCAATATCAGCTCATTTCGCCAACTAGGGGTGAAATAAGCATGTTTTTAATTTGTGCTGAATCTTTTTTTACACCCAGAACAAACATCATTTTAGTAATGGCGGCCTCTGTTGTTATATCTTTGCCACTTAAAACACCGATCTCTTTTAGCTTCATACTTGATTCGTACTTGCCTTGAATTACTTCTCCACTTATACACTGGCTAACATTTAGCAAATACTTGCCTTGCTGAACCGCCTGCTCTAATAAATCATTAAACCATTTAAAGTTCATTGTATTACCAGAACCAAACGTTTCCAACACTATACCTTCGATTTTTTCTTCCCCTAGAATCGTTTTGACGGTATGCTTAGTGATGCCCGGGTGAATTTTAAGTATTGAAACATTGGGGTTTAAATCCCCAATAACTTTAAACTCTGCATCCGGTTTTTTGGATAAGATTGCGGCCTCATTAAAAGAAATATCGATTCCTACTTTTGCCAACTTTGGATAATTTTCTGAACCGAATGCCGCAAAAGTGGAACTTCTCAATTTTTGAGACCGATTGCCTCTCAATAAAGAATAATTAAAATATAGGCAAACCTCATTTAACATAGGTAGACCTGCTTTTTCCACAGTAGCCAGTTCCAATGCTCCGATCAAGTTTTCTCTAGCGTCCGAACGGGTAGAGCCTATCGGTATTTGCGCCCCTGTAAATATTACAGGCTTACTTAAACCACTTAGCATAAAACTAAGCATAGAGGCAGAATAAGCCATTGTATCGGTACCATGCAGTATTACAAAACCATCATACTGAGCATAATTCTCTTCTATGATGTAGGCCATATCTTTCCAGTCTTGTATCCCAATATTTGAAGAATCGATGGGAACGGGAAAGGAGATAACAGTAAGTTTAATATTCAGGTTTTTTACTACTGGAATGTGATCGATCACTTTTCCAAAGTTAAAGGGCTTCAATGTGCCTTTTTGGTCTTGCACCATCCCAAAAGTTCCTCCCGAGTAAATGAGGAGGATTGATTTTTTGCCCGTTGAGTTGATGTTTACGATTTTGTAATTCATTCTTAGTTATTCTTTGGAGAAGAATAGAAAATTGGCATTGTCTGTTGTGATTTTTTCTACCTCCTCTGAATCAATACAAAGGTATTGCGCAATTTTCTCACAGATATAACACAAATAAGCCGGTTCATTTCGTTTGCCTCTTTTAGGTACAGGGGCTAAGTATGGTGCATCGGTTTCAAGAAGAATTTTACTGCTATCTATGTGAGGGATTATTTTATCCATGCCACCACTTTTAAATGTAGAAACTCCACCCAGACCTATATAAAATCCCATATTAGTAATCTGTTTTGCTTGCTCTTGACTTCCTGTAAAACAATGAAAAACGCCCTTTAGGTCTTTTGATTTGTATTCACTTACCATCTTTATGGTTTCGTCGATGCTTTCCCGACAGTGAATAACTATTGGTAGCTGATGCGCTAATGCCAATTCGCATTGAAAGTGAAATGCCTTCACTTGTTGATCCCAATAAGATGTATCCCAATGGAGGTCAGTGCCTATTTCACCAACCGCTAAAAAAGATCTTCTATTAAACCACTCCGAAATGATGTTTAATTGCTCCTTAAAATCCTCTTTTACATAGCAAGGGTGCAAACCCATCATAGAGTAGCACATATGAGGGTATTTTTGCTCTACTGACAGCATGTTGTCAATGGAGTGAACATCAATGTTAGGCATTAAAACCTTTTTCACACCAGCTGCGGTAGCAGACTTTAGGACTTCTTCAAGATCATTATCAAACTTTGAATCGTATATATGGGCATGTGTATCTATCATACTATCGCTCTGAATTTTAAGTTTTAGGTTTGGAAATATGGCAACAACGCCGGCAATAACTGCCTCAGATTCTTCAACGCTTTTGCTGAATCGTGAAAAAGAATTATATCATCTGTTCGAGTTCCTTTGGGTTTTCGCTAATGTGAAAAAAAGTAGTTTTGTCATTATAACCATCTAATTGATCTGATGCCCATGGCGTTACTATGGGAGTAAACCCGTAGTCAAAAGTCAAGAAGATGGCATCTATTTCCTCTACGCCCCAGATAGAATAACAATAAATTAATCGATGTAAAATCGTGGTTTCGTAGCCTCTCATTTGCTATTCATGATTCTACATGTAAGCATGGTAATATCGTCATGAAAGTGATTATTTCCTTTAAAATCATGTAGTTCTTTTAAAATTTCATCATGAAGTACAGAAAGGTTTGCAGAGCTCTCTTTCTTAATTATTTCCACAAGCCGGTCAAAATTGAAAAACTCGTCTTTATCGTTGAAAGTCTCTGTGAGACCATCGGTATAACAAAAAAGAAAGAACTCCGAAATATTCCAGATTTTCTTACTTTCAATGAAGGGTAAGGAATTAAGCATGCCCAAAATAGTAGTCCCTTCTGTGAGTAACTGAAGGCTATCCTTTTCCTTCAATATGATTTCGTTGTGTCCACAGTTGATATACTCTAATGTACGTTCCTTAAAATCATATATAGCAACAAAGAACGTAATAAAATTTTCTGCGTTTCCACTATTGTAAGTTGCAAGATTAAGCTCGGTGACAATTTTCTGGAGGTTGGTGGTTTGTCGAACCAATGCTCTAAGTGAAGCCTGAAAGTTTGACATTAGTAATGCTGCTGGCACTCCTTTACCTGAAACATCAGCTATACATATCAAAAAACGATCCTCATTAAGCTGAATATAATCGTAGTAATCACCTCCAACGTCCTGATGTGGAAGATAATAGGCTTCTATCTGTAAGCGTTCAATTTTTGGAAGTTCTTTAGGAAAAAGAAAATTTTGAACTTTTTTCGCGATCTCTAGCTCTTTGCGATAAGACTCCTGCTCTACTTGCTTTCTAGCAAGCTTTTTATTTTCAATAGCTACAAGAATAATATTGGTAAGTGCATTCAAAAAACGATTTTGATTATTATCTGAAGTACCGCTTTTTAAAAAAACCACTGCCAGAAGTTTATCCTTGTGTCTTACAGGAAAAACCGAATGAAAAGCTGAGAAATTCTCGTCGTTTACTAGTTCTTCCCCCGACAGGTTCAAATACTTTTTAGGGAGGGTTACGTCATCGAAGTTGCCTTCCGTTCCAAAATGAGATCTGCGTCGCCATTTTCCATTTTCTTCCGTAAAAAGGGCGAGATTTTCTACCTTCAAGTCAGCGAGGAGTGTAAACCTGTAAATTTTGAGCAAGTCCTCTTCAGACAAATTATTATTTACAGCCTGTGTTACTTCTAGTAGTGCATTTAGCTGTAAATCTTTAATATCCATGAGCTACAAAGATATTATTGTATTTGAGAAGGAACTTAACTCAACAGTGATTGCTCGAGGTATTATTCACCTCTATCTAGTTCTTGCCCACTGCCCTTCTAAGCAATAAGAGCCAAAGATAGAGTTCAGACCCATTAATAAAACGTGGAAAGGATAAATTTTTTGAAAAAGTAAGGGAGCAAATAATGAATATGAATTACCCATAAATCGATAAAATATATTCATATAAAAGCCAGAAAGCATCCCTTTCACTCCTAGAAGAAAAAAGAATAACCTGCTAAGAAGACTCCAAAAAACAGACGACCATAAATGTGAGTTGACCTTTGAAAAAAAGCGTTGTTAATACCCTAAGTCTTCCATTTTTATCGTGCTTCTATTAACTGGCCTGTCTTTTTCATTGAATAAAAAAATTTAATTGTCGTGTGTGTTGCTGTTTCGACTGCGACATTGCTATCTTCAATACACCCTGACCTATTGGAAAATTTTCGTTCAATATTGTATGTTGGAAACTCATCATCGCCAGATGGTATTCCAATGTTACTGGAGTGCATCCCACCTCATTGAAAGCTTGCTTCGCAAAACCAAGGTTGGCTCCACTGCACATGCTGGGATCAACTATTTGGAGCGTCACCACACCAAACCCAACCAAACCTGCAAACTCAAATTGTTACATCTTTATAAAGAGCCCTGATCGGGTCATTGAAGCAGGTCTTGCGATAATCTTTTTTTCAACAAAGTGAGTTGGAAAACTTGCTGGCCAAAGTTCTTTCATGGCGAAGTTAGCATCTATATTATTGATGTACTTAAGACTAGCGGCTTGTACCCCTCTTATAATGGCTCTCTTTTTTCTAGTGACATCCTATTGCTTCAGGCAATATAATTTAATTATTAGTCATTTTATTTTGATAAGAGTATGTACTTTTTCAATCGTATCGCCTGTAGAAAAATCGTCTACCTCTATTATTTTACACTGCTCTTTAGAATAGTCTTGATTTAAAGAGCATGTCAACAATTGTTGAATTGTTAAGGCTTCGTTGCGAATAGGAATAATAATTGAAAAAGATGACTTCCTACTTCTTTCTCCTTTTAGAAAGTTTATCCATCCAAAAATCAGGTATAAATAGAAGATCAAGTCGACCAGCACTAATGTGTTAGGATGATCATGACTATCCTGTTTTTCCATCTGAGAATCTCAAAGAGTCAATAAGTCCAAAACACTTGAGATAAGTGTATTGATAATCCATATGATAAATATGGACAATAGCAGAATTGATATAGCATCCACTACCTTAGCAAAGAAGAATAGCCTGAATGCTTCTCCTATCCCACCAAGAAAAGAGGGATTTATTGACTTGAAAAGAAAACCCAGCCTATGCCTGCGACAATTATGAAGGGAGGTAAGTCAGGTGAGAAGAGTTTTAATAAAACAAAACCTTTAGAAACTTGAGTAGTAATAAGTTTTTCTGTTTTTTCAGTGAGCTGACTTCCAAAATAGAGGAAAGAGGCTAATAGAAAACACACTTTTAGCAGAAGAAGAAAGGTAGATTTTTTATTCGAATTGATGTTTTTAATTTGCGTCTGTGGCGAATAAAGAAAAAGTGATCTTGGGAATTGATCCTGGCACCAACGTAATGGGTTATGGTCTGATAAATGTTCAGGTATCAAAAATTAGTTTGATACAATTTGGGGTGATCCATTTAAGTAAATTCCAGAACCATGAAATCAAACTCAAAAAAATCTATGATCGAATTTCTGAATTAATTACTGAATACCTTCCAGATGAAGTAGCACTTGAGGCACCATTTTATGGTAAAAACGTCCAATCTATGCTTAAATTGGGGAGAGCTCAGGGAGTGGCAATGGCCGCTGCTTTGAACAAAGAAATACCCATTAATGAGTATGCTCCCAAAAAAGTAAAACAGTCCGTAACCGGAAATGGAAATGCATCGAAAGAACAAGTAGCTTCCATGATCCAAACTTTACTCAAATTTGAAGATGCCCCAAAACTGCTGGACGCAACAGATGCGTTGGCCGTTGCCATTTGTCATCACTTCTCGAGCAGACTTGGTGATGCTACAATTAAGGGAGGCAATAGTTGGAAAGCTTTTATCTCTGAAAATCCAAAACGTGTAAAATAAACTACTTAAACGCTTTCTCAATTTTGAAAGCTATGCTATCCATCTCTTCTTTAGAAAAGGATAGCTTCATATTGGAGAAGTTCATGTCTCCAACTTCATCTATTGGAATAAGGTGAACATGTGCATGTGGAATCTCCAGACCTATTACTGTAACACCTATCCGGCTACATTCAATGGCTACCTCCATGGCTTTTGCTACTCGCTTAGAAAAGGAAAAAAGACCTGTTAATGTCTGATGATCTAAATCAAATACATAGTCAACTTCTTTTTTCGGAATCACTAGTGTATGCCCTTTTTTAAGGGGATTGATATCTAAAAAAGCAAAATATTGCTCGTCTTCTGCAACAATGTGTGCAGGAATTTCTCGCTCAACTATCTTGCTAAATATCGTGGTCATTAAATTGTAATGTCTACTACTTCAAACTCCATATCCCCCGCTGGTACCTTAATGGTCGCTACTTCTCCTTTTTTTTTCCCTAACAGCCCTTTCCCAATAGGTGACTGGACTGAAATTTTACCACTTTTAAGATCCGCCTCCTCCTCTGCCACAAGTTGATATTTGACCTCCATTCCATTTTTCTTGTTCTTTATTTTTACGGTAGAAAAGATAGACACTTTTGATGTATCTAACGAAGATTCATCGATCACTCTGGCGTTTCCTACTACTGTCTCAAGCTTGGATATTTTCAGTTCTAACAAGCCTTGCGCCTCTTTGGCCGCATCGTACTCAGCATTTTCACTCAAATCCCCTTTGTCTCTTGCTTCTGCAATTTGCTTCGCCATATTAGCTCTTCCTTTGGTCTTCAATTCTGCCAATTCATCTTTCAATTTCTGAAGACCTTCCTTTGAATAATAATTTACTGCCATATTTTCTATGCTCCCTTAAACAAAAAAAGAACGGCCTCTATTGAAGCCGCTTTTTTATTTTGAATCACAAAACAAATATACAAATATTTGAAGTTTTTGCTCAAAATCGAAGTCGAAATGATTTTTTCAATTTCTCAATAAGGATCGTATTAATCCGCTCGTACGACTCGTAGGTCCACCCCCCTATGTGTGGGGTTATGAGTATATTAGGGTGTTCTGTAAGCCTTAAAAGCTGATCCTTCTCCTCTTGTGTGTAGGTTTCTGGTTTTTCATTCTCTAAGACGTCCAATGCCGCACCTAAAAACCTTTTCTGATCTAACAATTTAAGCAAGTCCTTCATCTTCAATACCTTTCCTCTCGAGGTGTTAATTACCACCTTTAGGTTGCTGAAAAGCTCAAAATAAGATTGGTCGAATAAATAGGTTGTCTCTTGCGTGAGAGGAATATGAATACTTAAAATTTCTACTCTCTTTTGAAATTCTTCTAGTGAAACTTCCTCGATGGAGTCATTTGAAAATTGAGTCCTGTATTTATCATAGCCCAAGACTTCGCATTCAAGGTTTTTCAATTTTGATGAAAAGGCCATCCCCATGAAACCAACTCCATAGACACCCACTACTTTTCCTTTCAATTCTATTCCC
The DNA here is from genome assembly GCA_964289745.1 of uncultured Ekhidna sp. Taxonomy (GTDB): domain Bacteria; phylum Bacteroidota; class Bacteroidia; order Cytophagales; family Cyclobacteriaceae; genus Ekhidna. Next base: position 1,599,303 of record CAXYMM010000001.1, on the reverse strand, counting down.
CGGTTTCCCTCTCGATCCCAGATTCCTTTTCTTATCTGGTCATATGAAAAATGAAGACGGTGTAAAAGGCTCAGCAACATTCCAAGCGTATGTTCAGCCAAAGCATCTCTATTGCCCTCAGGTGCATTGACTATCGCTATTTTCTTTTCCTTGAGGTATGTCTCATTTAATTTATCAATACCAGCTCCGGCCCTTGCCACAAATCGTAAATGTGTGGCTGCATCTATTAATTCCTTATCCACTTTGGTTTTGCTTCTAATCACCAATCCGGTAAACTCATGAACGATAGCAAGAATGTCATTTCTGTTGATCATAGGAAGGTAAACAGGCTCAAACCCTTCTACTCGAAACATTGGCAGGATGCTTTCATGCATTTCATCTACGATGAGAACTTTTCCTTTTAAAGTCATAAATTAAAAAGTAAATGCGCAGTAAGTAAGTAGACAGCCAAACCCAATAAGTCGTTTGTTGTAGTAATAAATGGACCCGATGCTAAAGCAGGATTTATGCCAAGTCGGTTCAAAATCAAAGGAGTAATCGTACCCATAAACGAGGCCAACAAAACAACTGAAAAGAGGGCAATGGATACCGTAGCTGCCAAAGGCTGGTCTTTCATTACGATAATAATAGAACCGAAAACCATTATCGACAAGATTGCTCCATTTACCATTGCTACTAGAAATACCTTAACTAATCGCTTTAACATGCTATCTGCGAAAACATTGGGAGTTGCCAAGCTTTGCACCACGATAGCCGACGATTGAATGCCCACATTGCCACCTGAAGCCGTAATAAGCGGGATAAAAAATGCTAATGCAGGTACAATGATGATGTCTTCTTTGAAATAGCCCATGAACTGCGCACCCACCAAACCACCAGCCACTCCGATAATGAGCCAAGGTAAACGAGACTTTGAAATCTTCCAAACAGAATCATCTTCTTCCACGTCTGCGCTAACCCCAGTCATTAGCTGTATTTCTTCTTCTGCAGATTCTCTAATTACGTCAACAATATCATCAATAGTAATTCTCCCGACCAACTTACCCCTTGCATTTACAACTGGAATGACTTCTAAATCGTATTTCTGCATCAGGTCTACCACTTCTTCCTCTGGGGTGGAGGTTTCTACTGAAACTAAAGTATCGTCAAAGATATCGTCCACCTTTGCAGTCGATTTGGTAAGAATGAGTTGCTTTACTCCCACTTTACCTATCAGGTTATCCTGATCGTCTACTACATAGACTGAATAAATCTTCGCAACATTCTCCGCCTGAATTCTAATCTCCTCGATGCATTGTAATATGTTCCAATTTAGATTAGCCTTAATAAGTTCCTTCGCCATTAACCCGCCTGCCACGTCCTCATCATACTCGAGTAACTCCATAAGGTTTGCAGCTTTCTCCTCATCGTCAATTTGCCTGATTACCTCATTTCGATTCTTTACAGCCATTTCATAGAGAATATCTGTACCATCATCCGAGTCCATTAATTGGATAAAGGAGGCTAACTCTTCCGCATTAAACTGTTGAATGAAATCCTTTCTTACGTCCGCCTCAAGATCCTCCAGAATCTTTGCCCCTACTTCGGGTGGAAGTAAATCAAAAACATATTTGCACTCTTCTGAGTCAAATTCGTATAGTAACGCCGTAATGTCTGCAGGATTTACTTCTTTTAGAGCGGAAGTGACAAATGTTTCGTCTCGTTCATCTAGTGCCCGCTGAAAACGTTCTTTAAATTCTACGGATAATTCAAACTTTGCAAGTTGTTCCATCAGCTCAATGCTTTGTTGGTCAGTTCTATGAAATCGTCTACAGAGAGTTGCTCAGCTCTTAAGCCCAACAAATTTTCTACTTTTCCTAAGCTTGGCAAATTTAGTTCCTTAAGTGCGTTTCGTAAGGTTTTTCTTCGCTTACCAAACCCTGCCTTTACTACCTTTTTAAAGTCCTGCTCATCACAATCTAGTGCATCGATTTTATTTCTAGTGAGTCTTATTACAGCCGATTGCACTTTAGGCGGTGGATCAAAAACATCTGGAGGAACCTGAAAAAGATATTCTATATCATAGAAAGCTTGAAGCAATACACTCAAAATACCATACGTCTTGCTTCCTTTTTTTGAATAAATGCGATCCGCTACTTCTTTTTGAATCATGCATACTACTTCATCTACCTTGTCGCGATCATCCCAAATTTTAAAGAAAAGTTGAGAAGAAATATTATATGGGAAATTTCCAACTATGGCAACTTCTTTTTCGACCTCAAAAGTGAGATAGTTTTCGAGTCGAAAACCAAGACTTTCTTCTGGATATCTATCTTTTAAAAACGAAATCGACTCCTCATCAACATCAAGTGCACTAAATTGATCGAATCTTTCAAGTAAATGTTTTGTTAAAACACCCATGCCTGGCCCTATCTCAATCACATTTTTGTCCTTATCAGCACGGAGCGCATCCACTATTTTCTTAGCGATATGCTCATCTTTGAGAAAATGTTGCCCTAAATGTTTTTTTGGTTTTACTCTTGCCAATTTATTATGAAATACAAAATTCTAAATCGCTAAATTCATTTTGAATGGTAAACACAACAGACAAAAAAAACAAACCAATAATTGGGATTTCCATCGGCGATATAAATGGCATCGGTCCAGAAGTAATTATCAAGGCTTTAGATAATCCTAAAATTCTAAAACAATTTACTCCAGTAGTCTATGGATCGGCTAAAGTCTTTTCGTTTTATCGTAAAAATCTGGAATTGAAGAACTTCTACTTTAAGCAAATCAACTCTTTAAAGGAGTTAAAACATAATAACGTAAATATCTTAAATGTCTGGAATGAAGCCGTAAATATTACACCAGGTAAAGCAAGCGAAACTGGGGGAACTTACGCATTAAAGTCATTAAAAGCGGCTGTTAAAGATGTTAAAGAAGGAAAAATAGATGCCTTGACTACTGCCCCCTTGAGCAAGGATTTGGTTCAATCTAACGAATTCCAATTTCGAGGTCATACCGAATACTTGACTGAAGAAGCGGGCGAGGAAGAAAGTTTGATGTTTTTGATTAGCGATTCCCTAAGAATTGGTGTGGTCACCGGACACATTCCGCTTAAAGAAGTCCACGAAAAAATTACAAAAAAACTTCTTCAGACTAAGCTTCTTAAAATGATAAAATCACTTCAGGAGGATTTCAGTATTAAAAAACCCAAGGTGGCTGTAATGGGACTTAATCCACATGCTGGTGAAAATGGACTGCTCGGACAGGAGGAAAAGGAGATTATTGAACCCTCCATTAAAGAAATGAAAAAACAACACCATATCGTAATGGGACCTTTCCCTTCTGATGGGTTTTTCGGGCAGGGTACATTCAAGCAGTTTGACGGAATCCTAGCTATGTATCATGACCAAGGACTTATCCCGTTTAAATTGATGGCTTTTGACGATGGGGTTAATTATACTGCTGGATTGCCGTTTATTCGTACTTCCCCCGATCATGGAACCGCTTTCGGAATTGCTGGAAAAAACGAGGCCAGCCCCGCTTCTTTTCGCAACGCTTTGTACCTTGCCTTTAATATTGTAAGTAGCCAGATCGAAAATAAAATCTAACAAAAGAATAATCCATTCCTATTCTTTTCTAGATCATCCATTCTATTTAACTTCGTGCTTCTTTATTGAGAGGTGTATGCCAATGAAAAGATTGAAAGCTTACAAAATTGAAATTTTCGGTCTAAAAAATGGCTCACATGAGTTTAATTTCGAATTCGATGAATGGTTTTTCATCGAATTTGAAGGCAGTCTCATAGACAAGGGCAAAGGCACTTGCAGTATTTTAATGAACAAAACAGACTCAATGATCACGCTGGACTATAATATCCAAGGTGTCATTGAGTTAGAATGTGATAGAAGTCTGAAAAAGTTTGATTATAGCATAGAGGTAGAAAAGCAGATTATTTACAAATACGGTGATGAACAAAAAGAACTTAGCGAAGATATTTTTGTGATTCCTAAGGGAGAACAAGAAATAAGAATTGATACTAACCTTTATGAATTGATCTCATTAGAAATCCCAATGAAAAAGTTGCATCCGAAGTTCACAAATGAATCAGAGGGCGATGAGGTAATATACTCGTCAGAAGAAACTAAAGAAGAAGAAAGCGTAGACCCAAGATGGAAAGCGCTCGAACAGCTAAATAACAAAAATTACAAGCGATAGAAAATGGCACATCCAAAGCGAAAAATTTCTAAAACCAGAAGAGACAAAAGGAGAACACACTATAAGGCAACTCCAAAAAATTTTGTAATCTGCCCGACAACAGGCGAAGCACATATCCCTCACAAGGCCTTCTGGCATGAAGGCAAACTATATTACAAAGGCAAAGTAGTAATGGAAAAAGAGGTTCTATCCTAATCTTCCATAGAAATGCCTAAAATCCAAGCGACCATTACTGGAGTTCATGGTTATGTACCAAAGGACATCCTCAGTAATAAAGACCTAGAAAAAATGGTCGAAACCACCGACGAGTGGATCACAACCCGAACAGGCATCAAAGAAAGAAGAATCCTCAAAGGAGAAAATAAAGGTATGTCTGTAATGGCTGTTGAGGCAGTTAAAGGGTTACTCAAAAAAACAGATACAGCCCCAGAGAAAATAGACCTCATCATCTGTTGTACGATCACACCGGACATGGTATTTCCTGCTACAGCCAATGTCATAAGCACTCAAGTAGAAGCCTCAAATGCTTTTGGGTTTGATCTGCATGCTGCATGCTCAGGTTTTTTGTATGGGTTGGTTACTGGAGCACAATACGTTGAAACAGGTAAGTACAAAAAGGTAATCGTAGTGGGTGGAGACAAAATGTCTTCCATTATCGACTATAAAGACAGAGCCACCTGTATCATTTTTGGTGATGGTGCTGGAGCTGTAATGCTAGAGCCCACAGAAGAAGATCTCGGCATAAAAGACTCTATCCTGAAATCCGATGGAGCAGGAGAGCCTTACCTTCATATGAAGGCTGGAGGAAGCCGAAAGCCTGCTTCAGAAGAAACCATAAAAAATCGAGAACATTACGCATATCAGGAAGGTTCAATGGTCTTCAAGTTTGCGGTGAAAAATATGGCAGATGTAGCGGCAACCGTTATGAAGCAAAATAATCTTCAAAGTGACGATGTCGCGTGGCTTGTTCCGCATCAAGCCAATAAAAGAATCATCGATGCTACGGCCAATCGAATGGGAATAACCTCAGAAAAAGTAATGCTCAACATTGAAAAGTATGGCAACACTACAAGTGGGACTATTCCACTCTGTTTATGGGATTACGAAAAACTTCTTAAAAAAGGAGATAACCTCATTTTGGCAGCTTTCGGTGGAGGTTTCACTTGGGGAGCTATCTGGCTAAAATGGGCCTATGACCCCTTACAATAATATTATTTTATGGCAACCACAGCAGACATTAAAAACGGATTGGTCATCGAATTTAATCATGGTCTTTTTAGTGTAATTGAATTTCAACATGTGAAACCTGGAAAAGGTCCAGCATTTGTTAGAACTAAACTTAAAAATATCACCAACGGGAAGGTAATAGACAACACCTTTTCGGCAGGTCATAAAATCACTACTGCACGAGTAGAACGTAGACCTTACCAATACCTTTATCAGGATGATCTCGGATATCATTTCATGGACACCATCACATACGAACAAATATTCGTAGAAGAAGATCAGATCAATGCACCCAAGTTCTTAAAAGACGGTCAGGAGGTAAATATTCTCTTTCATGCAGAAGAAGAAAAGGTTCTGGCCTGTGAACTCCCTCAGCACGTCATACTGAAAGTAACGCAGGCAGACCTAGGGGTAAAAGGAAATACCGCAACTAATGCAACCAAAAACGCAATATTAGAAACAGGAACCACCATCCAGGTACCCATGTTTATTGAACAAGATGAAGTTATCAAAATCAACACAATCGATGGCTCCTATGTAGAGCGAGTGAAATAATTTTTTATACCTTAGATTCTCATTCTATTCTTAACCAACTTAAACCCATGAAGGCAAAAGAAATCCAAGAACTCATCAACTTTTTATCTGAGTCGGGCTTAGAAGAAGTGAACATTGAAACGGGCGACTTTAAAGTAAGCATCAAAAGAAGTGCAGAGCGACAAGTAATCACCACCCCTGCCATGCCTGCAGTTGCACCTTTAGCTTCTTCTCCAGCACCAGCACAACCAGCAGCGACACCAGAAAAAGGAGACACACCCAGTAATGCTAATTTGGTGGAAATCAAATCACCAATGATTGGTACTTTCTATACCTCTGCCAATCCAGAAACTCCAGCATTTGTAGAAGTAGGCAGTAGCGTAAAACCAGGAGATTCTGTGTGTATCATAGAGGCGATGAAGCTATTCAACGAAATCGAATCGGAAGTGTCGGGTAAAATCGTGAAAGTACTGGTAGAAAACGCTCAGCCAGTTGAGTATGACCAGCCACTTTTTTTAGTAGAACGGTCTTAAATCCACGGCTATGTTCAAAAAAATATTGATTGCGAACCGAGGTGAAATTGCACTTCGGGTAATTAGAACCTGTAAGGAAATGGGCATCAAAACCGTGGCTGTTTATTCCAAGGCAGATGCTAATAGTTTGCATGTACGTTTTGCAGACGAAGCCGTATGCATTGGTCCTGCCGCAGGAAAAGACTCATATTTGAAGATACCTAATATTATTTCGGCCGCAGAAGTAACCGCGGCAGACGCCATTCATCCAGGATATGGATTCTTGTCTGAAAACGCAGAATTCTCCAAAGTATGCTCAGAAAATGGGATCAAATTCATTGGCGCAAGTGAAGAGATGATCAGTAAAATGGGCGACAAAGCCACGGCTAAAGCTACGATGATAGCTGCGGAAGTGCCTGTTGTACCCGGTTCCGATGGATTGTTAACTTCTGCTGAGGAAGGAATGAGCTTGGCTAAAGAAATTGGCTACCCAGTCATGATCAAAGCTACCGCTGGTGGTGGTGGAAAAGGAATGCGGTTTATCAGAGAAGAAGCTGAATTCAAAAGAGCATGGGATAGTGCACGCCAAGAAGCCGCTGCGTCCTTCGGGAATGACGGCATGTATATGGAGAAGTTCGTAGAAGAACCTCGACATGTTGAAATCCAAATTTTAGGTGATAGCGATGGAAAGGCATGCCACCTATCCGAAAGAGATTGTTCGATTCAACGGAGACATCAAAAGCTAATCGAAGAGACCCCCTCCCCTATTGTGTCGCAAGAACTAAGAGAAAAAATGGGGACTGCAGCTATAAAAGGTGCTGAAGCTATTGGCTATGAGGGAGCTGGCACGGTGGAGTTCCTCGTAGATAAGAACGGTGCATTCTACTTTATGGAAATGAATACGCGTATTCAGGTGGAACACCCAATCACGGAAGAAGTCACAGACTTTGATTTGATCAAAGAGCAAATCAAAGTAGCATCGGGTAAAAAAATATCTGGTAGAAATTACTATCCACAACTTCATTCAATGGAAGTAAGAATCAATGCCGAAGATCCAGGCAATGACTTCCGTCCAAGCCCTGGTAAGATTACCAACTTGCACTTTCCTGGTGGACACGGGATTCGTATTGATAGTCACGTTTATGCAGGCTATGTGATCCCTCCGTTCTACGACTCAATGATTGGCAAACTCATCGTAAGTGCCCAAACTCGTGAAGAGACGATCATAAAGATGAAACGTGCACTAGAAGAAACAGTAATTGAAGGAATCAAAACAACCATTCCATTCCATTTGAAGATGATGGATGACGAAGGTTTTAGATCTGGAAAGTTTACCACAAAATACCTTGAAGATTGGGACTTTAGTAGGCTTTAGTCTTAAAAAATCATTTTTAAAATCCTCGCTGATTACAGTGAGGGTTTTTTCGCTACTAGAGTGGGTTGCTTTGGTTTTATAACCTTCTTATTTTCACGGATGCTATAGCCATAAGCCTGTCCAGTTTCTTAAAGGCAATTTCTTAATTTTTTAATTGGGAACTTGGCACTCCAAGGATATAACTGGTTCATTCTCTTCTGTGAGTTTAGACACTTTGGTGCTTCAGTCATTTCCTTATGTTGGTAATCCATCACTCCAGATGAACCAATATTCCATTTCAAGATTACGCTAATCTCTACTTAATTTACATGCTTACTTCACTTCTATCCTCCCCACTTCAAGCGGTAGTAATTATCACTTCTTTGCGAATATGAAATACAGTAGTACTCCTTTTGATTCCCTGAATTAAATTCTGCTCTGATAGGTATAAAGCTCGTAGTAGCGTCCTTTTTTCTTAATCAATTCGTCGTGCGTTCCACGCTCAAAAATTTCTCCTTGCTCGATTACTAAAATCTGATCAGCCTGTCTGATAGTGCTAAGCCTGTGAGCGATTACAAAGGTGGTTCTATTTTTCATCAATACATTCAAACTTTTTTGAATATATGTCTCACTTTCCGTATCTAAATTGGAGGTGGCCTCGTCCAAAATGATGATTTTTGGATTCGCCAAAATAGCCCTTGCAATCGAAATTCTTTGCTGCTGACCACCAGAAAGCTTCACTCCCCGTTCGCCAACTACGGTTTCTAGCCCATCTTCAAACCGATCAGTAAATTCATTAACATATGCAGCCTTTACTGCTTCTTGAATTTCACTTTCTGTAGCATTGGGTCTGGGAAAAACAATATTATTTCGTATTGTTCCTTCAAATAGAAAATCATCTTGCAGCACCACTCCTAGGTTTTTTCTATAATTTTCTAGATTAACCTTAGAAAGATCCCGCCCGTCGATAGTAATCATTCCTGATTTTGGAGTAAGAAAAGATGCCGCTAGACTTGCTGTGGTAGACTTACCCGATCCTGAACTCCCCACCAATGCTGTGACTGAACCTTTTGGGGCATCAAAAGAAATATCATGAACAACTTTTTTTCCATCTTCGTAAGAAAAGGTCACATTTTCAAATTTAATATCTCCGCTCACTTCTTTTAGATCAATTGAACGATCCTCGGCAATATTTTCAGAATCCATTTTCATAATTTCTTCTGAACGATCCAACCCTGCAAAGGCTTCGGTTAGTTGACTCCCGATATTGCTCATTTGTACAATAGGGGCAATCATAAAGCCCAAGAAAGAAATAAATGAGAGCAATTCTCCTGTCTTCATTTCTCCTTGAATGATGTAGTAAACACCCATTCCCAAAACACCTGCACTTGCCAGCCCTATCAAAAAGGTTCCGGTACTGGACACCAAAGCAGTAGCTGTAAGACTAGACTTTACATTTTCATACAGTCGGATAGCACCTTCCTCAAATGTTCTGTTTTCAGACTCTTCCGCATTAAAGCCTTTGATTACACGCACTCCATTTAAAGACTCGGTAAGTCTGCCTGTTACCTCAGCATTGAGCTTCCCTCTTTCACGGAAAATAGGCCTTATTTTCCCAAACGCTTTTAAGGCAATATATCCAAATACCCCAACTGGAACGAGCGTTAAAGCGGTCATGTAGGGGTTCATTTGAATAAGAAATACAATGGAAATGATTGAGGTTAGAACTCCACCCACCAACTGTACTAAACCTGTACCCACCAAATTACGAACTCCTTCAACATCCGTCATAATACGTGATACTAGCTCTCCTGATTTTGTGTTATCAAAAAAACTAATTGGAAGAGAGAGTACTTTTTTCTGCACTTTCACTCGCAATTCTGAAATCAAATATTGCGCCTCTACACTCAAAATTCGAGTCAACAGAAAAGAACCTGTTGCCTGAATAAGTAAACTTATAACAATACCGATTAGTAGCCATCTCAGCAATGTCAGGTCGCCATTTACTGCCACATCATCAATGAGGTAGCGAGTAGCCCATGGTAAGACCAGTCCAGCAGGACGCGTAATGATAATAAGAAAAAACCCAATAAAGATGGTTTTTCTTCTAGGCCATATAATATTTTTAAAGGCCCAAGAAAAGGTGACGTTTTTAGTTTTGCTCATACGAGGTTAAAACATGGAATGGCCTAAGAGGGTTCTCTTTTCAATCAATATGTCCTTGAAATCGAAGTTTTTTCTGAATAGCAAGACATACCCACGCATCAGTAGCAGCATAGCGTTGCTGTTTTTCTGTGAGTTCTTCATTTTCCCAGTTCGATACCCGTTGCCTCTTAGAAATGCGGTATTCAAGACAAAGAGCTGCCAATTTTCTGTCACCCATATGCTGAATGCCAATCTCTCTTACAGTATCGTTCAAGTCAAAGAAATTTTGAGGGTAAAAAGGTTGTATTTCCATCAAATCCTTTAGATCGTCTGCTATGCTAATGTCCAGCTTTGCTACTGTATTATCTTTGAGCAGACGAAATATGGGTTCAGCGTTGGGGATTTTTTTCAACCGAAATAGAAAAGCTTCTTTTTACGTAGTTAATTAGATAATTGCCGTTGGATGATACTTTCCTTTTACAAAGGTGGGCTTGGTTTCAGTATCGAAGCCTACTACACACTCCCTTTGAAGTTGGACAATTGCTTCTTCGCATTCTGGTTGCCCATCGACTATGTGAATGTCGCCCTCAAATAATTTTAAGGGCAGTTTTTGAACCTCTTCATTTGTGATGGTATCGAATAGATTCACTTCGCCCTTAGCTTTCTTATTTTAAACCCTGTGTAGGCAACAGCGATCGTCATCAATGGACTTATAATGTTGAAAAAACAGTAGGGAAGATAGGTACCTGTAGAAACCCCTAATACGGTAGAATGATAGGCACCACAGGTATTCCAAGGAATGAGTACAGAGGTTACAGTTCCAGAATCCTCTAATGTTCTACTTAGATTTTCAGGAGCTAAACCTTTTGCCTTATACGTATCTGCATACATTCTTCCAGGCACGACAATAGCGAGATATTGATCGGATGCTGTCAGATTAAAGAAAATACATGTACCCACAGTACTGGAAATCAAAGATCCGATAGACTCTATTTTTGAAATAATAACCTGAGCTATGCACCTCAACATGCCCGTGCGCTCCATTACTCCCCCAAAAATCATGGCTGCAAAAATCAACCATATTGTGTGCAACATTCCGTACATACCAGAACTGCTAAGCAGGCCTTCGTCATCCAACACAGCATTATTGGTGGTAAACGAAATATCTCCAAACATGGCTTGCATGGTACCGATAAATTTCTGACTAACTGTTTTTGGAAAATAATCATAAAGTGCACCATCGAAGCTGGCCTCTTGCGCTGCAATATTTACAAGATTCGGTTGGAAAATCAATGCAAAAATACTTCCGAGTAAGGTGCCAATAAGAATGGCAGGTAGGGCAGGCATTTTTTTCACGATTAAAAAAATTACAATCGCAGGGACGATAAAAAGCCAACCGTTTATATTAAATGTACTATCGATTGCGACTAGAATCTCTTCTTTCCCAGCAATGGCTCCACTGGAATCATTTGTGAGCCCAATAACTAAAAAAATGACTAATGCAATCAGGATGGAGGGTACTGTAGTAACGGTCATATACCGAATATGAGTGAAAAGGTCTGTTCCGGCCATAGCTGGGGCTAGATTGGTTGTATCAGATAGCGGGGACATTTTATCACCAAAGTATGCACCTGAGAGGATGGCACCTGCCACTAGCCCTTCAGACATTCCTAGTGCTTTTCCAATACCAATTAGCGCAATTCCTACTGTAGCTACTGTGGTCCATGAGCTTCCTGTCGCAATGGATACGACCGAACAGACAATACAGGCGGCAACAAGAAAAATGGTTGGATTGAGAATTTGCAACCCATAATAAATCATGGCGGGTACAATCCCACTTAACATCCATGTTCCAGCTAGTGCGCCAATCATCAAAAGTATCAGGATAGATGCCATGGCGGAACTAATACTTTTAACAATACCTTCTTGTATTTCTCCCCATGAAAACCCAATCCTATTCGCTACAATAGCGGCTACGCCAGCAGAGATTATCAAAACCATTTGGTTAGACCCACCCAAAGATTTACTTCCAAAAATTCCCACATTGATGATCAGGAGTAGCATTAAAAAAATAATGGGAATGAAAGATTGTAGGAGAGTGGGTTTTTTAGATTCTTTCATAGGATCATTTTGGCTTACTCTCGAAATTAGAGATTAGTCAATGATTTGTCGCCATGTATAGGATAGAAAATGAGTTTCTTTAACAATTACAGAAACATTAAATCCAAATTCATTCTTCAAAGCCTTTTTTATTTTCTCGTACCAAGTCTGAATCATCGTTTTTTCAACTTGTGCATAATTGATTTAATACGAAAAATTGGCATTAAACTGCTTTAACCTAACGGTAATTCGTTATACCTAACTATCAGAAAAAGACCTACTCCATGAGGACGTTAAAAGTATTCTGCCTTAGTGATGTATAACAAGATAAACATGAAGAACTCATGTGCTTGATAATGAAACTAACCATCTATAATCATTTATTAAAAAATAAAATTGGGACTAAAAGTAGATATTCCATTTTGCAATAAGTCATTTACCAAACCAAATAGCAGACTAGACAGTATCCCTTCATTTTCTATTGATAAAATAACAAAATGTGAATTGTTCAAATTCATAAATTAAATGAAATTCAAAAAAATTATTTTTTATTAGATATATAGTAATTATTCATCAAAATAATAAAAATAAACTGGTTTAAAGTTAATTTTGTTGAATCGAAAATAATTAAAACTATTTAGAATTATGAAATTAAAATTAAACGTTTTGGCGACATTCATCTTAGCATTGGTTTTTTCGGTGCGTTCTACATCCGCACAATCTTATATGTTTCGTTACGACGGTAAAGAGCAAGAGGAAGTACAAGAAACCAATATTAAGAAGCATCTTCTAGGAGAGGAAATTGGTCTAAAAATGCAGCTTTTGAAAGAGAGCTATACTTACAAGGAGTTTAATAGCATCTCACGATCTGAGATGACCATTACAGAAAAGCCTTCCATTTATAACTCTGTAAAAAAAGTAAGCAAACATCTTTGCAAAGGAGTTAAGAAAGGTACTATCGAAGTAAAAGTGGCGCAAAAACAACTTAACCATATTATTACAATTGCTCTAAATATTAGATATCAAGATACTCAACAACTCGAATCTGAACTATGGAGCACGAAAGGTATTGACCTCATTACCAGAGTGTTTGAAGATAAGATTGTAATGAACTAGCAAGAATTTAGTACCTTATTAATTAGGGGAAAAGGCTCACATTAGTGCGCTTTTTTTTATTTAAATGCTCATCTCGGGGATTTCGCCTTCTGTAATAAGCTTTCCTGCTGTAGCATTCTTAATATCTTCCACACTAACGCCTGGTGCTCTTTCCAAAAGCTTAAACCCGCTATCCGTAACATCTAATACGGCTAGGTTGGTTACAATTTTCTTTACGCATTTTACTCCTGTTAAAGGAAGTGTACATTTCGATAAAAGTTTTGAATCTCCGGATTTGTTGGTATGCATCATGGCCACAATAATGTTTTCTGCGGAAGCAACTAAATCCATAGCTCCGCCCATTCCTTTTATCATCTTGCCAGGAATTTTCCAGTTAGAAATATCCCCTGTTTCAGATACCTCCATAGCTCCAAGTACCGTAAGTTGAACATGCTGACCTCTAATCATTGCAAACGAGGTAGCAGAATCAAAAATAGAGGCACCAGGAAGCAGGGTTACCGTCTGTTTGCCAGCATTGATCATGTCTGCATCCACTTCTTCCTCTGTAGGGAATGACCCCATGCCCAAGATGCCATTCTCAGATTGAAACTCGACGGCTATGCCCTTAGGAATGTAGTTCGATACCAATGTTGGTATTCCTATACCCAAGTTAACGTACCAACCATCTTGCAACTCTTGAGCGATTCTTTTCGCTATTCCATTTTTATCAAGCACGATTATTTTGATCTGGTTGTTCTTTGTTCAATTCGCTTTTCGTAATGCTTCCCTTGAAAAATACGTTGCACGAATATCCCAGGTGTATGAATATGATTTGGATCTAGTTCTCCTGGCTCTACCAATTCCTCTACCTCTGCTATGGTTATTTTACCAGCGGTAGCCATGGGAAGATTAAAATTTCTCGCAGAACCTTTGAATATCAAGTTTCCATCATGATCTCCTTTCCAGGCTTTTACCATAGCAAAATCAGCAGTTAAGGCAGATTCCAATATATGTGGTTTGCCATTGAACTCACGCATTTCTTTGCCTTCTCCAACTTCAGTGCCATAGCCTGCAGGTGTAAAGAATGCTGGTATTCCTGCCCCTCCAGCTCTACAGCGTTCTGCTAATGATCCCTGAGGAATTAGTTCTACCTCAAGCTCACCAGACAACATTTGCCGCTCAAATTCCACATTTTCACCTACATAAGAGGAAATCATTTTTTTGATCTGCTTTTTCTGAATTAATAATCCTAGTCCAAAATCATCAACTCCTGCATTGTTAGAAATACAGGTAACTCCAGTAATTCCCAGTTCTACCAGTCCAGCTATACAATTCTCGGGAATTCCGCAAAGACCGAATCCTCCCATCATCAAGGTCATATTGTCCTCAACACCTTGCAAAGCTTCTTTCCAGCTACTTACAACTTTATTCATATGAGCCATGTTAAAGTTTTCGCCTTATATCTTAAAAGATTCATTTAGGCATTCTTCTTTTGTATTAATATTTTTTTAACATTAATAATTAATAATAGATTTATTCAATTTTTTTATTTCCATTACACCTTAGGTCTTATTTCTTTAAATAAAAATTAATCACATTATACTTTAATACCTTAATAAAGTTACCACCCATTGCTGAGTTGGTCAAATTAGTAGGAATCAAATTCAGGAAAGGGTTTGGTCTTATAGTCTCTATAGATCAATTAAAGATTAATTCGCAATTTCGATCATTACTTTCTGCTTTTTTATTTAAAAATTATAACAGAAAGACACCACGCTTTTGGCGTGGTACTTAACGGCTATTTTTTATATAATAAGAGCAAAAGTGTTCTCTACTTCCATTTTCACTCAAAAGCCTATCCTTGAAAGCTTATAGCGATTCTAAACCTCTCTCTAGAGGGTCACAAATAGTAGTGTAAACTGATGCATTATCACTAAACCCTGTTTTTTACAGATCAGTATATTTGAATCCATCAAATCATATGTAACACCAGCAGGCATCCAATCAGTCCATCCTTTACGTGGTTCATAGAATATATTAGCTATGTCATTAGGTCTGTTACGAGGTTCAAAATTTTCAAATGCATTTAGAGAAAGAACCTGATTATTATTTCCAAGTTCTTGAATGGTTAAAAATTACCGATATGGTAACCTTATGTCTCACACAAGGCGCAAAGTCATATATTTTCCCATTTTCATTCCCATATCCGCAATTAATAATATAGCTAATATGTTTACCCAATACCCACTTTTTTAAAATGTAAAGTATGTGTCTATTAAAGTAGTTTCAAAAGTAATTATCAGCAGAGGTTGACTCGCTTAGAATCTATTTCAAAGTGAAACTAACGAGAAAGTTTTATCAAGATTCGATGACATCAAATCATAAAAAATAAAAGTACTACTAGCATTTTTTATCTTACATATTCGAGGAGTGGCGAGAAGTATTAGCTTAATGATTACTCTATTGTAAAATCAATAAACGGAGCTAAATTTGCTATCCTAATTATTAAGTAGTAATCAGATAGCTTTAGCTACCAAATAAAAAAATTCAAATGAAAAAAGTTTTATGCGCAACCATGCTGGTCTTGGTTTCAGATTTACTGTTTAGTCAAGCGAAATTTGAATTTGGATTAAAAGCAGGTGCAAATTTTGCTAATACTGATTTAGATAATTCAGAGTCCATTACTACATTTCATGGTGGAGTCTATGCACTGGTTAAGATCGCAAAAATTGGAATACAACCTGAGGCATTATGGTCTAGACAAGGAAATAAATTTTCAAGTAGTGGTGGGGATAACAAAATTGATTTGACTTACATTAACATACCTTTCATGCTGAAATTCTACCTGCCACTCGGGTTAAACCTTCAGGCAGGGCCTCAGTTTGGCATTCTTACAAACGCAGAGTCTAATGGTTCTGATATCACTGATAATTTGAAGAGTAGTGATCTGAGTGCCGTTTTAGGTGCTGGTTGGGACGCTCCTTTTGGATTGCAAATCTCTGCTCGATACATTTTAGGATTATCAGATATTAATGATTCTTTTGTTAAAGAATCATTCAAAAACAAGATTTTTCAGCTTTCGATCGGCTATAGTTTATTCAAACTAGGCAAATAAGATCATTAGTCCTGTCAGTTTTATTAACGGGGCTTATGTTTTAATCATTAGCTTAATTAAGTGTCCCTAATTATAGCTAGCAAAATTCTTCATAAACCTGCTCCAAATGATCAGCAATCATCTCTGCTGACCTCCCCTCAATGTGGTGTCTTTCTACCATGTGAACAAGATCACCATCCTTAAATAGGGCTATGGAGGGTGAAGAAGGGGGAAAAGGGAGTGTATATTCTCTTGCTTTTTGAGTCGCTGCTGTATCGAAACCAGCAAAAACAGTCGTTAAATGATCTGGTTTCTTTTTCGAATTCTCTAATGATAATAATACACCTGGTCGACAGGTTCCTGCTGCGCATCCGCATACGGAATTGATAACCATTAAAGACGTTCCATTGTGATCTGTTAAATGCTCAACTACTGCTTCTGGTGTTGTCAACTCCTCAAATCCCTTTTGAGTAAGCTGCTCTTTCATAGGTGCTACTAATTCTGCTGGGTACATATCTCTATTTCTTATTCTTAGTTTTAATTATTTACATGAAGCCTAATTCTAACTTTGCCTCTTCAGACATCATATCTGTGGCGTATGGAGGGTCAAAAGTCAATTCTATGTTAACATCGTTTATTCCTTCAACATTCCTCACGTTCTCTTCTATTTCACTTGGAATACTTTCTGCGGCAGGACAAGAAGGGGAAGTCAATGTCATCACAATTTCCACGTTGTTAATTGGTAGAATATTGATCTCATAAATTAACCCCAACTCATACACATCTACCGGTATTTCAGGATCATAGACATTCTTGATGGCTCTTATAATGTCCTCTTTTAGAGCAAATGTGTCACTATGTTTGTTTTCTTCGCTCATTTATTTTTCTTAGAAATTAAGGCTATTGTATCCATTTTCATTCGATCGATCATGGAGGCGAACCCATTTGATCTTTGAGTTCCAATAAACCGATTCATTCCAATCTGCATTGGGAAGTATATTTCTGAATTTATAACATCTTCTGGCGTGGATTGATTCAACACCCTAACTAATAAGCTCACCAAGCCTCGTGTAATGGCCGTATTTGAATCGGCTGAAAAATGCATCCGACCATCTTCATCTTTTGTGTCTAACCAAACTTTAGATTGGCATCCTTTCACAATATTATCATCAGTTCTCGCTTCCTCTGGAAAGGGTGGTAGCTCCTCCCCAAGTTCAATGATGTAGTTTAGCACCATTTCCAGGTTTTCTTCCAACATCGAAAATTCTTCAATGATCGCCTCTTGCCGGTCTTTAATTGAATTCATCAGCTAAATTTTTTAATGATATCTTCTAAACCCTGAACAAAAGCATCTACTTCTTTGGTAGTGTTATAAATAGAAAATGAAGCACGAACTGTGCCCTCTATCTGAAGAAATTCCATTAACGGTTGAGTGCAATGATGCCCTGTTCTTACTGCTATCCCTTTTGCATCTAAAAATTGACCCAAATCGTATGGATGAATTCCATCTATTAAAAATGATATGACAGAAGCTTTGTTTTTAGCTATTCCTACTGGCTTAAATGCGTCAATGGAAACTAACTTTTCAAAGGCATACTCGAGTAGCGAATTTTCATACTCCAGAATGTTTTCATATCCTATTTCTTCAATGAAGTGAATTGCATCTTTCAAGGCGATAACCTCTCCTATATTAGGAGTCCCCGCTTCAAACTTGTAGGGTATGTCGTTATAAGTGGTGCCTGAGAACGAAACGTCTTTGATCATTTCGCCGCCCATTTGATAGGGAGGGATTGCTTCAAGTATTGATCTTTTGCCATAGAGTACACCAACACCAGTAGGTCCATACATCTTGTGACTTGAGAAAGCAAAAAAATCGCAATTCAAATCTTGAACATCAATCTTGAGGTGAGGTGTAGCCTGAGCACCATCTATTAAAGTAGTTGCATTATACTCTTTTGCCAATTTTATTATTTCTTTGACAGGGTTTATAGTTCCGAGAGAATTGGAGATATAGTTTATTGCTACCAGCTTCGTTTTTTCATTAAGTAGTCTTTGATATTCTTTAAGAATAAGTTCTCCTTTTTCATTCACAGGAATAACTTTTATGATCGCTCCCGTAAGATTGGCGACTTGCTGCCACGGGACTATATTCGAGTGGTGTTCTAACTGAGAGAGGATAATCTCATCTCCTTCCTTTAAATAAGTAGAACCCCAGGATTGAGCCACTAAGTTGATGCTTTCAGTAGTTCCTTTGGTGAATATTATTTCTTCTACCTCCTTGCTATTGATGAAATGATGAACACTTTTTCTCGTTTCTTCGAACTTCTTCGTTGAACGTTCAGCAAGCGCATGCACACCTCGATGAATATTCGCGTGATCTTTTTGATAAAACTTAAGCAGGGAACTCACTACCGTGTCCACAGTTTGGGAGGAGGCGGCATTATCAAAGTATATTAAGGGTTTTCCATTTACCCTCTGCTCGAGAACTGGAAACTGGTTTCTTATTGCTTCAATGTCTAGCTTATTGGCTAGTGCCTCCATTTTAAATGAGCTTTTGGTCTATGAAACGTAATACCTCCTCTTTTATGATGTCTAGTTTTACTTTGACAAGGGTTTCGGCGGCAAATGCTTGAAGAAGCATGGCTTTAGCCGATTTCTGGTCAATCCCTCTCGCTCTCAGGTAGAAGATTGCGTCCTTGTCCAACTGACCTGAAGTACATCCGTGAGAGCATTTCACATCATCTGCCCAGATTTCTAACTGAGGTTTTGTGTGTAGCGTAGCGCTTTCAGAAAGTAGGATATTATTATTTGATTGAAATGCGTTTGTATTTTGGGCATTTTGGCGAACATAAATTTTCCCATTGAAAACACCAGTAGCTTTATCATCCAATATTCCCTTGTAAAGTTCATTGCTGTAAGAGTTTGGTTCTGCGTGGTCTACTGTTGTGTTATTATCAATATGAGATGATCTATCCAAAAGGAATAGCCCATACATATGACCCTCACAGTTTTCACCGATTAGATTAATAGTGAGGTTATTTCTTGTCAGCACACTTTCAAAAGAAAATGTATTATTTATGAAATGACTATTTGATTTCACCTCGGCGAATACCGTTTCATGAGATTGGCTACCGGTATCATATTTTTGAACTTTTGTGTGGTACGCAAATGCATTCTCCTCTACTTCAAATTGAATATATGAATTGGTAAATGATTTTTCTGCGCCTACTAGTTTTTCAATTATTTCAATCGTTTGACCCGATGATACATGAATCTTTACTCTAGGGCTACTTATGCTGGCATTATTAAAATAATAGAGAAAGACGGGGAATTTTGTTCCTGATTTTAAGTTCAGTTCGTTAGTGGCCAAAGCGGCATTTAACAAACTAAAAGGATCATGCTTGCCTTCTTTCACTGTACCAACAGAATAAGTCAAATCGTCTTTTATATTGGATAATCCCTCTTCGAATACACCATTGATGAAAACCAAGTGACTGCCTTCTGATTTGTACAAAATTTCTTTTTTGAAAGTATTGGATGACGCTAGCCCCCAGTCGGTATTTTTTTCAAGAAATGATTGAATTGGAGTAAACTTATAAGCCTCCGATTTTTTAGTTGGTAAACCAATCTCAGCAAGCATTTTCCAAGCTTCTTGACTTGCCTCCGCATCATTAACTTGATTACTAAACTTTTCGAGCATGTTCATTTGGTCAATCATGCTAATGAAAGTTCTTCCTTGATCCAATCATATCCGTTTTTCTCCAGTCCTAATGCAAGAGTTTTATCTCCTGACTTTACAATTTTTCCTTTATATAGAACATGAACAAAATCTGGGACTATATAATCAAGAAGTCTTTGATAGTGCGTGACTACTACAATGGCATCATCTTTCGACTTAAGCTTATTGACTCCATCAGCTACAATTTTTAAAGCGTCAATATCAAGACCAGAGTCTGTCTCGTCAAGAATAGCGAGTTTGGGTTTCAACATAGCCATCTGAAAGATTTCATTTCTCTTTTTCTCACCGCCAGAGAAACCCTCATTGAGAGACCGGCTAAGAAGAGATTGATCAATTTCAACCAATTTCATCTTCTCTTTCATAAGTTTCAGAAAGTTTACGGCATCCAGAGCTTTTTCCCCTCTCGCTTCTCTAACTTTATTTAAGGCCGTTTTCATGAAATTAGTAGTCGAAACACCTGGTATTTCAATGGGATATTGAAAGGCTAAGAAAATTCCTTTTTGCGCTCTTTCTTCGGGGTCGAAATCGAGTAAATCTTCTCCTTGAAATTCGACAGATCCTCTGGTTACTTCATATTCTCCTCTACCGGCTAAAACGGACGCAAGGGTACTTTTACCCGAGCCATTTGGCCCCATAATGGCATGTACTTCTCCCGCATTGACCTTTAGGTTGATGCCTTTTAATATTTCTTTACCCTCTATCGAGGCATGTAAATTATTTATTGAGATCATACTAATTTTTTGAATTTTATCCAACACTACCCTCTAGGGTTAGTGCTAACAGTTTCTGAGCTTCAACAGCAAACTCCATGGGTAGCTTATTCATTACCTCCTTTGCAAAACCATTTACGATTAATGCCACGGCGGTCTCTTCGTCAATTCCTCGTTGCTGACAATAAAAAATTTGATCTTCTCCAATTTTTGAGGTTGTAGCTTCGTGTTCTACTTGTGCGTTTTTATTCTTTATGTCTATATATGGAAAAGTGTGCGCTCCGCAAAGGCTACCCATAAGTAGGGAATCGCATTGCGAAAAGTTTCTGGCGTTTTCTGCCCTTTTCATTACTTCTACCTGTCCTCTGTAGCTGTTTTGAGATTTGCCAGCGGATATCCCTTTCGATACGATTCTTGATTTTGTGTTTTTACCGATATGGATCATTTTGGTTCCAGTATCAGCTTGCTGGTAGTTGTTCGTTACCGCAACTGAGTAAAACTCACCTACCGAGCGATCTCCTTTGAGGATGCATGATGGATATTTCCATGTAACGGCAGAACCAGTTTCTACTTGTGTCCAAGAGATTTTTGAGTCATCGCCAGCACAGATACCTCTTTTTGTAACGAAGTTATAAATGCCTCCTTTGCCATTTTTATCTCCTGGATACCAGTTTTGAACTGTGGAGTACTTTACTTCCGCATTTTTGCCCGCATATATTTCCACTACGGCAGCATGCAACTGATTTTCATCTCGCATAGGGGCAGTACATCCCTCAAGGTAGCTTACATAGCTTTTATCTTCCGCTACGATCAAAGTTCTTTCAAACTGTCCTGTATTGGCCGCATTAATTCTAAAGTAGGTGGAAAGTTCCATTGGACACCTCACGCCTTTAGGTATATAGCAAAATGATCCATCACTAAAGACCGCCGAGTTGAGGGCCGCAAAATAGTTGTCGTTTGCGGGGACTACAGAGCCAAGGTACTTTTTTATCAATTCGGGGTGGTTTTTTACCGCTTCACTAAAGGAACAAAAGACAATCCCGAGCTCTGAAAGCTTGTCTTTAAAGGTAGTAGCAACTGATACAGAGTCTATTACTGCATCTACGGCTACGCCAGTCAATCTTTTTTGCTCCTGAAGCGATATACCCAGACGCTCGAACGTTTTTAACAACTCGGAATCCACCTCTTCAAGGCTTTTGGGCTTCCTATCCTGCTTAGGAGCAGAATAATAACATATAGATTGGTAGTCAATCTTTGGATAAATAACGTTTGACCATTTGGGTTCTTGCATCCCCTTCCAAACTTCAAAAGCTTTAAGCCTCCACTCAAGTAGCCATTCAGGTTCTTCTTTTCTTGCAGAGATAAAGCGAACGATATCTTCATTTATACCTAATGGAGCTTCATCTGCTTCAAAATCTACAGACCATCCGTGTTCGTAATCTTTAGAGGTAAATTCTTCTAATATTTTTTCGTCAGTACTCATTAATGCCTTTTGGTTCAACAAAAATAGCTCTTAATTAAAGAAATTCTAATAAAGAAATTTAATTGATAACAATTATTAGTGTGAAAAGTTTAGATATTATGAACTCTTTAAAAAGAAAGATGTTTATTTACACTTTCTTCAAGTGATATGAGTGTTTCAGTACTTTCAATTCCATCTACTTTTTGAATTTTATCATGAAGTACATCCCGTAGATGTTGCGTGTCTTTGCAGTAGATTTTGCAGAAAATATTATAATTACCAGTGGTATATCTGATCGTAGCGATTTCACTTATTCCTTTTAGTTTCGCCACCACTTCATCGTATAAGGAACTCTTTTGCAGATAAATACCAAGGAAGCAAGTGATGTCATAGCCGAGCTTTCCGTAATCAATTTTTAAAGTAGTTCCTTTTACTATACCCATCTCTTCAAGCTTCTTCATCCGTACATGCACGGTTCCCCCTGACACAAATACCTTTTTTGCTACCTCAGTATAAGGCATTTTAGCGTCTTCTGAGAGGATGTTCAAAATCTTTACGTCTACATTATCAATTTCATAATTCTTACCCATGCTTAATCTCTTTTTTATTGTAAATTCAATAATAATTCATTTTTTTAATTAAAATGTAAAAAGAAAAATAAAAATTTATATTTTTTTTAATAAAAGACTTGTTTAGCTACTTTTGAAGTTCGAAGATATATCAATTAAATCTGAATCATCTTATTGAACAAATCAAATTACTTCAAGTTTTTGGGTTAATGTTGTTTATTTTGAGGTCTTGGTAGGGGTGCCAAGACCTTTTTTTGGCACTCATATTTATCACTTGAGTCTTTTTATCCAACATTCAAAAAACCTAAAGATATGAATAAGCAACCTTGGCATTCTAATTATCCCGAAAATGTACCTTATGAAATTAACCCAGACGTGTTCGAATCGATCCCCGATATGGTCGAGCAGAGCATAGATTCCTACCAAAATCTCGTCTCTTTCGAAAATCTGGGAAAAGAAATTACCTTTAATGAGCTAGGGTCGCTTATTGATCAGTTTGCGTCTTTTCTTCAGAACCATACCAATCTCAAAAAAGGAGATCGGATAGCTATCCAAATGCCGAACCTATTACAATACCCAATCTGCATTTTTGGTGCTTTAAAGGCAGGTATGGTTGTTGTAAATACCAACCCACTATATACCCCTAGCGAAATGCTACACCAATTCAATGATTCTGGAGCAAGGGCAGTGGTGGTGTTGGAAAATTTCGCCTCCCATTTGGAGGAGATTATCAAGGAGACTCAAATTGAAACCGTATTGGTGGCTAAGATTGGTGATATGATCGGAGGAATAAAAGGGGGGGTCATTAATTTCGTAGTTAAAAATATAAAAAAAATGGTGCCTTCGTACGGTCTTCCTGATGCCATACCCTTTATAAAAGCGTTGAGGTTGGGTTCGGAGAAGAAGGCAGACAAAGTTGAGATTGTCAACTCAGACCTTGCATTCTTACAATATACAGGAGGTACCACAGGTGTTTCGAAGGGTGCGATGCTAACTCATCGTAATGTTATTGCCAACGTGGAGCAGCTACTTATCTGGATGAGGCATGGTGGCATGGAGGAGCGAAAAGAAATATTTATTACTCCTTTACCTATGTATCACATTTTTGCACTTACCTGTAATGCGCTGATGACCGTAAGAATGGGGGCTAGAAATTTATTGGTAACCAACCCAAGGGATATGAAAGCCTTTTTAAAGGATCTCAAAAGGCATCAATGGACGGTAATGACTGGGGTAAATACGCTTTTCAATGGGCTTTTAAGTCAACCCACTTTTAAAGATTTAGACTTTTCGAAAGTTAAGTTTTCTTTTGCTGGCGGTATGGCGCTTCAAAAATACGTAGCGGATAAATGGAAAGAAGTTACTGGCACTCCTGTGTCGGAAGGATATGGACTCACAGAAACATCGCCAGTACTTACATCCAACCCTTTATTTAAAGATGCAGAGTCTGGTTACATCGGCATGCCTATCCCAAGTACAGAAATAAAAATACTTGATGATGATTGCAACGAGGTGAAAGTTGGTGATCGAGGTGAGCTTTGCGCCAAAGGACCTCAAGTGTTTTTAGGATATTGGAATAGGCCAGAAGAAACAAAAAATTGCTTTCATAAAGATTGGTTTAAAACCGGAGATATTGCTGTGATGGATGAGCGAGGGTTTTTCAAGATCGTTGATCGAAAGAAAGAAATGATCTTAGTCTCTGGCTTCAATGTATATCCTAATGAGATAGAAGATTGTATAGCATTAAATGATAAAGTGCTTGAAGTTGGAGCTATTGGTGTGCCTGATGCAAAATCAACTGAGGTAGTTAAGGTATACATTGTGAAAGGCGATCAGTCCTTGACTGAGGAAGAAATTAGAGCCCATTGCGAAGAAAACCTAACAAATTACAAGCGACCCAAGTATATAGCGTTTACAAATGAATTACCTAAGTCCAATGTGGGGAAAATTTTAAGACGAGTTATAAAAGAAAACGATTTAGAGAACAATTCATACATCTAATCCTTGAAATGGACTCATCCATATAACGTATTAAAAGGATTAAAAATAGAAGAAAAAGTGAAAGTTTAACAGTTTGGAGGAAAAATGAAGAAGCAGAACTGGTTGTTTTGGAGAAGAGCTATTACCAGTGCGTCTTTTTTGGCTAGATCGAATGGATAATTCGAAGTTTCGCCATACTACCCCATCTAATCATAAAAGAATGGAAAAGGTCTCCCATGGAATAACTTTATAATTAAAAACAAGAAAAATTATGAAGTAAAAACAGAAAGAAGCCTAAATTTAATGTAAGTAAAAATCAGTTGTAAAGCATTATCAATCTAGAGTTCGATTAGAAAGAAAAAATAGTCTAAGTGATATTTTGGAGATGATTACAAGGGGTTTGGTGTTAAGTGATCGAACCTTTTTCATTGCCGACACACATTTTGAAACACTCCCCTCATTTGCAAGCGAGAAGAGATGAGAGAGGGTTTTGGCTCGTTAAGATTATCCTTCTTCAAATATTTAGATTATATATCAACCAAACCAGACAATTTGTTATAAAAAAACTTATAAAGATAACACTAAAGTTATTTAGTTTCGTCGCACTATTTAACCTAAACGGGCAATCCCCTCAAGAAGATGAGGTAGCATTCAAATCTGCAATAGACTGGCTCAGTTCCAAGCTCGACTATGTGTACTATGATGCGCGTAGCGAAAAATGGTGGACCAATACCTTTTATATAAATGAAAATAAAGAAGTCACCATAAAGCAGATTTCTTCAAGATACCGAGTTACGGCAGACTTTAAGAACAAAAATTACATCGTCAGAACTTTCCGAATTCAGGATATAAATCCTTACTCCATTGAAATTAAAAAAGTAAATGAAGCAACAGGAAGGTTCGCTAAAGGGGAGCTATTGACGCTTCTAACCTACGATGGCAAACCAAAAATCCACAAAACCATTAATAATCGAAAAGCCACCAGCACTTCATTTCTTCATTTGTCTTTCCCCTCAGCATTTACAGATAGTCTTACAAGCTATCCGAAATTGGTAAGGGATAAGTTTTATGAAGCAGCAGAAGCTGCTACCAAGATCTACCCCATAAATCCAAATGGAAATAAAAAATTCATTTTTGAAACCATGAGAGGATCCTATCGAACAAAATCAGGAAAAAATTGGAAATCGGAAATACGTTTTGAAAATGTACTGAAAATTACCTCTTCAGATACTGAGATATACTTTGGTTATGATAATAAAACCAATCGATACTATTTTATCAATATTTCAAATAGCGGAGTAAATACTACCTATTTCAAAGAAGCAAACGATACACATCTGATCTTGGCGAATGTAGACAACCCCTCAGAGCAAATATTAATCTACACTTTCAACTCCTTTCAACTAAATGGAGAGTGGTTCTATCGATTGTAAGTTGGCTAATATTCATTTGAAATGATTGATGCAATCAGTTGGCAAATACAATATTTTACCGATCCTCATACGCTAAAGCAGATCACTAAAATATTTACCGCCCCTACATGATTAGGTGATTGATTCAGGTAAAAGGATACTTAGATAAAACCTTTTACAAAAAGTGCAGATATTTTACTAAAGAAAACCTTTTTTCAATTTTTAAATTAACAACACTTTTTGGGACAATACCGTTGGACGAGTATCGTAGGATTTCCCTTCCCTTTTTACTAGTGAAAATTGTGCTTTTAATTATAATAGCCGAAGGTCATACTCAAACATTTCTTTCTGTCATCAACTAAGCTCAACGAATAGTCCTTCTTCTGTTTTGCTAACCTTGGCATAGCCTCCCTGAGTTAATACCTTTATGGTTTTATCCCATTTTTTATTGGATAGACCTGATTGAGATTTGAGTTCGGATAGCTCAATTCTCTTTGCTTTTTCTAGTGTTTCAAAAACATTTTTCTCATCTCCGCTGAATTTGGCTACCTCGGATTTTATCTTTGGTCTCATCTGTGGAAAAAATAGAACATCTTGAATGGAGTTAGAATTAGTCATAATCATGGATAGCCGATCGATGCCTAGACCCACACCTGCTGTAGGAGGCATCCCGAATTCAAGGGCTCTCAAAAAGTCTTCATCTAAGGTCATGGCCTCATCATCACCTCTCTTCCCAAGTTCTAACTGCTCTTCAAAACGCTCACGCTGTTCTATAGGATCATTAAGCTCAGAATAGGAATTCATTATTTCTTTTCCATTACATATAGCCTCAAAGCGCTCTACCAGCCCTTCTTTCGAACGGTGCTTTTTAGTCAATGGAGACATTTCTACTGGGTAGTCGGTAATAAACGTAGGCTGAATAAGAAATGGCTCACATTTCTCCCCAAATATTTCATCAATTATTTTACCCTTGGCCATGGTATCATCAAGCGTTACTTGGAGTTCCTTTGCGATTGATCGAAGCTCTGGTTCTTCCATTTCAGATATGTCGATTCCTGTAAAATGCTCGATTACTTCAAACATCGTAAACCGCTTCCAGGGTCTTTTAAAATCTATCAAATTGGCTCCGACCTGCACCTGAGTCTTTCCATAAAGGGCCATTGCCACCTTTTCAATCATGGCTTCCATTGTACCCATCATCCAGTTGTAGTCTTTGTATGCCACATAAAGCTCTACCTGAGTAAACTCCGGATTGTGAAAGCGGCTCATCCCCTCATTTCGAAAATCCTTAGCAAATTCAAATACGCCATCGTATCCTCCTACGATTAATCGCTTAAGGTATAGTTCATTTGCTATGCGCAAATAGAGCGTCATATCCAGCCTGTTGTGATGCGTCTTGAAAGGCCTGGCAGCGGCTCCTCCATACAATGGTTGTAGAATCGGTGTCTCTACCTCCAAATAACCCATATCAGCTAAAAACTCTCTAATAGAATTGACGAGCTTCGTTCGTTGCCTAAATGTTCTTCGGATTTCAGGATTTACAATCAAATCTAGGTAGCGTTGGCGGTAGCGCTGCTCGGGATCTGAGAATGCATCATAAATCATGGTATTGCCCTCTTTATTGGTCACTTCTTTTACGATGGGCAAAGGTTTTAACGACTTGGTCAACAGTTTCAGTTCCATTACGTGAACCGAAATTTCTCCTACTTCTGTTTTAAATCCATATCCTTTGATACCGATGATATCTCCAACATCCATTTTCTTTTTAAAGATGTCGTTGTAGAGTGTCTTGTCTTCTTTGGGGCATATATCATCTCGCCTTAGGTAAATCTGAATTCTACCAGTTGAATCCTGAATTTCTGCAAAAGATGCCGAACCCATAATTCTTCTCGACATCAACCTGCCAGCAATACTCACCTCTTTGAAATCGCTAGGTCTTTCATCAAAATTTTGTTTGATGTCAGTTGTCGTAGCGGTTACATCAAAGCTTTCAGCTGGGTAAGGGTCTACCCCCATAGCCATCAATTCTTTGCGTGATTTTCTGCGTAAAAGTTCTTGTTCGCTCAGTCGCATTCAATTATTTTTCTTCTTTTCTACGTTTGATTTCTTTTTTTATTAATGCAAGCTCTCTCCCACTTTGCCCTGAAATAGAGGTGTTTTCTTCGGCTCTCCTAAAAAGGTAAGGCAGCACCTTTTCTACCAGGCCATAGGGAACGTATTTGGCCACATTATACCCTTCGCTGGCTAGCTTAAATGAAATATTATCGCTCATCCCTAAAAGCTGAGCAAAGTAAATCCGCCCATCCTTATTCTGAATATTTTTTTTCGCCATCAACTTTATTGTCTCAAGGTTGGAGGTTTCATTATGGCTACCAATGCAAAGTCCCATCTTATCGATGTTATCAATACAGAGCGATATTGCTTTATTGTAATCGGCATCTACTTCAGATTTAGAAGTATGAATAGGCGATGTGTATCCTTTTTCTTGAGCGCGTTCATTTTCCTTTTCCATGTACGCTCCTCGTACCAGCTTTGCACCCATATAGTAGCCTAGCTGTTGAGCATCTTTCAGCGCCCGCTCTAGCCGAACATTCATATCATGACGATACATTTGGTAAGTATTATACACAATGGGGTGTTCTTTGTTGTACTTTTGCATCATCTGATAGACTATACCATCTACAAAGTTTTGAAACCAAGACTCCTCAGCGTCAATCATCAGGTTTAATCCCGCTTCACTAACTTTCGCTACAATTTCATCGACACGCTTTTCACAATTGCAAAGCTTTTTTTTCTCCATTTCAGATAGAGGCTCATCTGCTTGTGCTTTCATCATAAGGTCGGCAGGACCTAAACCAGAAAGCTTAATGATGCAGAAAGGAATGTTCTTAACATTACTTGCGTATACTATGCCTCTAATGGTTTCTTGTTTTACCTTTTCATAGCTCTCTTCATTTTCGAGTCCTTCGACAGAGTAATCCAGTATTGTATGAACATTTTTATTTCCCAAAGTTTCGATGGTTGACTGGCAGTCTTCAATGGATTCCCCGCCACAAAACTGATCGAATAGTGTAGACTTTATGATTCCTCTTACGGGCAGTTTCAAATTCAATGCAAAGTTGATAAGGCGAGTTCCCAAATTTACCATCCATGGCTTCTCCATTGAGGAAAAGACAAAATGAGATTTTAAAAGCTCTTTAGTGCTTTTGTATGCAAAAGCGGTCTTAGTGTCATCAAAATTGATTGAGTTTGATTGCATAATTTTGAAACGGTATGTAAAGATAGAAAAGACCACTACATCATAAGCCAAAACTTAAATGCCAAACAACCTACCGTCCTATGTAAAATTCTCCGATCATCTCTCTGAGGATGTGCTAAATGCGATCTCTACCATTAATCCTGATAAAATAGCTTTGCTGGTGGATGAGAATACAAAACTTCACTGCCAGCCGAAACTGGATATTGCCTATGATCACCTCTTGGAAATAAAAAGTGGCGAAACTCAAAAAAATTTAAACACCTGTGATTATTTATGGGATTGCCTCACCAAAGCTAATTTTTCCCGAAAAAGCTTACTTATCAATTTGGGAGGCGGTGTTATTGGAGACATGGGGGGGTTCGTAGCTGCCACTTACAAACGAGGTATCGCTTTTATCAACCTTCCTACAACACTTCTGTCTCAGGTAGATGCGAGCATAGGTGGAAAGCTAGGCATAGACTTTAGAGCCTTAAAAAATCACATCGGACTATTTAAAGAACCAGAAAAAGTAATTATCCATCCTGAATTCATTCATACTCTTCCACGAAGAGAACTATTATCAGGTTTCGCAGAAGTGATCAAGCACGCATTAATTCGAGATGCATCCTACTGGCAGGAAATCCAAAGTCAATCTATCGATGATATGGATTGGAAAAAAATCATCAAGCGATCTGTCGAAATCAAACAGGAAGTCGTATCTCAAGATCCATTAGAGGACAGGCTAAGAAAGACGTTGAATTTTGGACATACATTTGGTCATGCTATCGAAAGCCTTTTTCTTCATACCGAAAATCCGCTTTTGCATGGAGAAGCCATTGCACTCGGTATGATCTTGGAGGCAAACCTTTCTTTGGAACTAAACATGATCTCTAATGAGACATTTAACGATATTTTTTCATTTTTAACTCATCTGTATGATCTACCATCTATACTTGAGTTCGATGAGCTAGAGTACTATTTGCTTCAGGATAAGAAGAATATAGGAGGTAAAATAAAGTTCTCTTTATTAAATGGAATAGGCGAGTGTTCTTACAATGATGAAGTAAGCAAGGAAGCTATCATTAAAAGCTTGGAGTATTGGAATCAGATAAAAAGATCTTGATCTCCCGTTTTTTCTTTTTTAGGTGCTACTAGCTTTAAGACTTTGCGATCCGTCGCTTTGTGCGATGACACAAAGAAAGCAAATACTCCTAAGACTAATGAGACAAAAATTGTTCCTATCGTTCGAGTTCTTGGCATATTTGTATTCATAGACACACGATCAGTTAAAATGGTTTGAACAATATTGATTACAAACGTTATTACAAATTGAAATATCGATTAAGAAAACACTCTAGTAGAATAACAGGTCAAGTAAATCTTGAAGCTTCCAAAAGTGAGAGTAACAGAGTCCTGATTATTAATGCGCTTGTAGGCGGCGAAAGTAAGTCCATCTCGAATCTTTCTAATGCACGGGATACGCACACCATGCGATCTCTCCTTAAATCTCAGGATGACATTCTCAACGTAAAAGATGCGGGTACTACCATGCGTTTTCTCACTGCCTATTTAGCTGTAAAGGGTAATGGTCAAACACTCACAGGAACAGATCGAATGAAAAAACGACCCATCGGTCCTTTGGTCGATGCATTAAGAACGATAGGAGCTAATATCGAATATGTAGAGAAGGAAGGCTACCCACCAATCAAAGTTTATCAGATAACCAAGCAGAAAAGTAATCAAATCGATATTCCTGGGAATATTAGCAGTCAGTACATAAGCGCGCTTCTCATGATCGCTCCTCGCCTATCAGATGGTTTGACAGTGAACCTGACTACCGAAATATTCAGCAGGCCTTATATTCAATTGACTATTGACATCATGCAACACTTTGGAGTTAAAGTTGAATGGAAGAAAAACACGATATGTATAAAGCCTCAAACCTATAAGTCGAATCCTTATAAGGTTGAGAGTGATTGGTCAGGTGCGAGCTATTGGTACTCTTATGTGGCACTTTCACAAAAAGGTCGCTTAACACTTCCTAATATTTGGGCTTATTCTTCTCAGGGGGACAATGAAATAGCCAGTATCATGTATAACATGGGAGTAGGCTCACATTTTGAAAATGGTAAAGTCAAACTTATCAAGCGCAATCAAAAAAAATATTCCCTCACACTCGATTTTAAGCATTGCCCCGATCTGGCTCAAACCGTAGTGACCGTGGCCGCTGTTTCTGGAATTACACTGAATATGAAAGGGCTGGAAAGCCTAAAGATCAAGGAGACAGACAGAATTCAGGCCATGAAGAACGAACTTTCCAAGCTGGGAGCAACGCTATTAGAAAATTCCCACAAATGGGTTCTAAAACCTTCCAATTTCCTACCCCAAGCTATTGAAGTGGAAACTTATGAGGATCACCGAATGGCGATGGCTTTTGCCCCACTATCACTTATTATGGACGTAACCATTAAAGACCCAATGGTGGTAGAAAAATCGTATCCTGATTTCTGGAAAGAAGTAGAGAGTCTGGGGATTATAATTGAGAAGATAGATTAGTGGCGCACTTTCAGGTCAGTGATCTCTAAATTCAAAATTGTGCTTTGATGTAAGGTTGAAAAATAAACGCCCTCTAGCTTTGTCCAGTTTTCCCAACTAAACATCAATCCACCGATTGGAACATTAGAAGTCCAAAGCTTCCATGCTTTTGGAAAACCGCTTTTATCCACGATCCAAAGATAGCTATCTCCAGGTGTCAAACCTCCTGATGAATAGGACAGTAGCAGTCCGCGGGCGTTTTTCACTTCAACAATAGTGGCAGAAACCCCCTCGTCCCTTGCCTTAAAAGGAGCTACTAGCCAAAATGAATCATTGACAAAGTATTTATACGCCTGGTATTCAGTTTCATTATAATTATCCACGCCTATGCCGAGATTCAGTTTTACATCCTGATCGGCCCAATGAACTATCACTTCTTCCTTTTCTCGATCCCATTGGTAGCGGTGAACACCTTTAAAAGTAAATTCGATATACCGAATCGAATCATATCCAGGTTTATTTAATGTCGAAAACACTTCATCGATCAATCGTTCGGCTCCCTGTTCATTGATTCCTGCTGGTAAAGATTCATTTATCGAGAGGAAGGTGATAAAGCCGAGCACAACGGTTATGAGTAATAAAAAGCCAAGAGTTTTAAAAATTCGTTTCATAAGTTGAACTTTGGATATCTTTTAAATTTTTCTTCAAATAAAATTTTATGTTTCCCGCTAATTGTTTCCCAAATGGAATTTGTAGATTGATTTCAAAAGTGGTTATTTCAAATCTTTTAATCTAACTAGCTTAATCAAAATATTTTTTCATCTTGCTCTTCCTGAAAACGATCCAGTTAGTTGCCAATGTTGATAATATCGTAATGGTCACATTTAAATATAGTGCAGTTTACAATGATCTACATCAACTACTTGCGGGAGAACGACTCGCCTAAAATACGGTACTAATTGGATCATTTGAAGAATAAAAGATACCAAAGGAATCAGGAATATCTCTTTCTTAAGAAGCCCGATACATAGCGGACTTTTTTCATATCAATTTCTTCAGCTATTAAACACAAGTATCATTTTACTTCTAATATGAATACTATTAAACTTGTAAGATTTTGATGGAAAAATTTATCGACATACGCCAGATCATTGCCAGTAAGAATCCCGCACTCCTAGAGTGGCTACCTGGCTTTCTTATACGATGGGTAGAAAAGATCATCCATCAGGAAGAAATAAACGACTTTTTTAGCCGCCATAAAGAGAGCGATGCCTATGTATTCTGTGAGGAGTCGCTCAAGACCCTCAACCTTCAGTTCAACTTAAAAGGAATGGAGCATATTCCGCCACAACCCGAAAAAATTATTTTCGCTGCCAATCATCCACTTGGAGGTATGGATGCAATCTCTATTGTTCATTTGCTTAAAGACATCCGTCCAGATATCAAATTCATCGTGAATGACCTATTGATGGTGGTACACCATTTAAAAGATCGTTTTATTGGCGTAAATAAAGTGGGCAAGAATGCGATCATCTCGTTACAAAAAGTAGAGCAGCAGTTCGCAGAGGGGACAGCTACCTTCATCTTTCCAGCAGGTTTGGTAAGTAGAAAAACAAACGGAAGAGTAGCGGATCTTGAGTGGAAAAAAACATTCATATCTAAAGCTAAAAAATACCAAATTCCTGTTATTCCAATACACATAGGCGGAAGCCTTACTAACCGCTTTTATTGGCTAGCTAACATTCGAAAATTCCTAGGCATTAAAGTAAATATCGAAATGTTCTTTTTGGTAGATGAGCTATTTAGGCAGAAGAATAAGAAAATTGATATTATCATTGGGAATCCAATTGCTCCAGCTACCTTCGATAAGTCTAAAAATGCCCTTGAATGGGCTCAATGGGTGAGGGATCAAGTATATGCTTTGCCATGATTAAAAAACCAGAACAAATCATAGCACCAGTAGACAGAACGCTGATAGAGCGTGAACTAACTGAAGAACGGTTTGTGAGAGCTACAAACAAGGCAGGTAATAAAATCTATATCATTAATCATCATAATTCACCAAACACCATGCAGGAAATAGGGCGTCTACGAGAAGAGTCTTTTCGCGCTGCAGGTGGTGGCTCTGGTCTATCTGTAGACATTGACGACGCGGACACTTCAGAACGGTGCTACGAGCAGCTGATCGTTTACAGCCCAGAAGACCAGGAGATTGTAGGTGGATACCGATTTATAGTTGGTGCACACGCTCAAAACCCAAATACAGGAGAGTTTGACCTTTCTACTGCTCATTATTTCAATTTCTCAAAAGACATGAAAGAGAGTTACCTCCCCTATGCTATTGAACTAGGACGTTCTTGGGTACAACCTACTTATCAGCCCGCAGTAAATCCAAGAAAAGGTGTTTTTGCCTTGATGAATATTTGGGATGGCTTGGGGTCTTTGGTGATTAACTACCCTGACATAAAGTACCTTTTTGGAAAAGTGACAATGTATACCCATTACAACAAAGAGGCACGAGACCTCTTACTTTCCTTCATGAGTCACTACTTTCCTAACCGACCAGACCTCTGCACGCCGAAAGAAGAACTGCTTGCCCCACACAGTACGATACTTTTTGATGCGCTTTTTGATAAGAACATGCCATATGAAGTAGGTTTTAAACTCCTTAATAAGCACTTGAGGGAACGAGGTGAGTATATCCCGCCTCTGATTAATATATACATGGGGTTATCCAAAACCATGATTACATTTGGTACCGCCCAAAATCCAGATTTTGGAGATGTAGAAGAAACTGGAATTTTAGTGAAGATTCACGACATTCATCAAGAGGTTAAGGATCGTCACATCTATTACTAATTCACTTTGAGAATGTAATAGATAATCATCGATCTTAAATATCAACTTAATCTACCTTTCAAAAATATCCGAACATACAAACCTGTCAAAACCATTACTTCGAAATTGAAGGGCTCATATTCTGCTCCCCTGTTTAGGTTTTTATCTTCTTCACTTCGTTTGGCACTGTCACGCGACAAACGCTTCTAGATAGATTTGGCAACCGAATTTATGACTTATACCTCGTACCAAGACTACTTTCTGTATTCCAAATTCCATAGGAATGGATCAAAGCTCTCTTTACTAAGTTTAGTAGCACTGTGGCGTTTTTAAAAAAACTAGATTTCTAGGTGAAAAATCAAACTCCGAATAAAATAACGCTATGGAATTTAAAAATTTATAAAGGGCTTATCTTAGTGAATTTGAATTTCTAATCCTTCTTTTCATCATTTGAATCTGCTTCTCCTTTCGAAGGTGCATCTTCCTTAATAGCAGAATCTTCGACAATTTCTCCTTCCATTCTAACATCAACGGACTCTTCAGCAACTGCCTCCACTTTTTCCTCAGATGATTCATCTACTGCTGCGTTTTCTACCTCCTCAACAATTTGAGTTTCAGCAGTCTCTGTTTTCGCTTTAGCTTTTCCGCCCCTTCTCGACCTTCTGGTTTTTGTTTTGCCAGATTCTTTCGAAATTAATAAATCATTGAAGTCTACAAGCTCCATCATACACATTTCGGCATTGTCGCCTAGGCGTGTCCCCATTTTTATTATCCTAGTATATCCACCTGGTCTGGTAGAAATTTTTTCTGCGACATTGTTAAAAAGTTCCGTCACTGAAACCTTGTTTTGCAGGTAAGAAAATACAACTCTTCGGGAGTTTGTATCATCCGTTTTAGACTTAGTCAGAATTGGCTCGATATATTTTCTAAGAGCTTTTGCCTTAGCCACAGTCGTGTTAATTCGCTTGTGTATGATAAGGGAAGAAGCCATATTAGAAAGCATAGCACCTCTGTGAGCATTCTTTCTACCTAGATGATTAAATTTCTTACCGTGTCTCATTATTCTTCATCCAATTTGTATTTCATAAGATCCATACCAAACGTAAGTCCTTTGTCTAAAACTAACTGCTCTAACTCTGCTAAAGACTTTTTACCAAAATTTCTGAATTTCATCATATCAGAAATTTCTAAGGAAACTAAGTCACCTAGCGTTCTAACATCAGCAGCTTTTAAGCAGTTATAAGCTCTAACTGACAAATCAAGGTCGTTTAAATTGGATTTAAGTAGTTTTCTCATGTGAAGTAACTCTTCATCAACTTGCTCGGGCTCAGAAGTCTGTTGTGTTTCCAGAATCATGTTTTGATCTGAGAACAGCATAAAATGTTGTATCAATATATGAGCCGCACCCTTGAGTGCATTTTCAGGATGTACAGAGCCATCTGTTTCTATATCTAGCGTTAATTGCTCGTAATCGGTCTTTTGTTCCACCCTTGTGTTCTCAACACTGTATTTTACATTCTTGATTGGTGTAAAAATCGAATCGATTGAAATAGCACCAAAGTTTTGATCCGCTGACTTATTTTCACTAGCACTTACATAGCCTCTACCCTTTTCGATGCTAAGTTCTATTTCAAACTTTGCAGATTCGTCAAGGTTACAGATTACATGGTCAGGATTTAATATTTTAAAAGATGTGGTTGCTTTTGCTATATCACCAGCAGTAAGCTTCTTCATATTAGCAACAGAAATTGTTATACTACTATCCGCTACTCTCCCAATTTTCTTGAAACGAACCATCTTGAGGTTAAGTATCATTTCACTAACATCCTCAACCACTCCTTCTATTGTAGAAAATTCGTGCAATACACTTGGTATCTTCACTCCTGTGATGGCATACCCTTCCAATGAAGAAAGTAAAATTCTTCTTAGTGCATTACCAACAGTTACACCATACCCTCTTTCTAAAGGTTTGAAAGTAAATAGACCATGAAAGTCATCGGCTTTTTCCATGACCACTTTTTCTGGCATTTGAAATGAAAGGATTGACATATCTTAAATTTTAAATGTTAAATATTACTTAGAATATAGTTCGACAATTAACTGCTCTTTTATGTTCTCTGGGATTTCCTCTCTACTTGGCTCAGTCAGGTATTTCCCTGACATGCTCACCGTGTCCCATTCCAACCATGAATAATTTCTTGTATTTGATTTCAAGCTATCACTAATGGCTTCTAAAGATTTAGATTTTTCTCTTACTCCTACCACATCATTAGGTTTTAAAGTATAAGATGGTATGTTCACCACTTCCCCATTTACCGTAATATGTTTATGAGATACCAACTGCCTAGCACCCCTTCTGGTAGGTGAGATTCCAAGTCTGAATACGGTGTTGTCCAATCGAGCTTCTAACAACTGAAGAAGAATTTCTCCAGTAATGCCACTTTTTCTTGAAGCTTTGTCAAAGACGTTGGCAAATTGTCTTTCCAAAACGCCATATGTGTATTTGGCTTTCTGCTTTTCAGCAAGCTGAATGGCATATTCAGACTGCTTCTTTCTCCTACCTCTCCCATGCTGGCCAGGCGGATAGGCTTTTTTCTGAAGTGCTTTACTTGCACCAAAGATTGGCTCTCCGAACCTTCTGGAAATCTTGGTTTTTGCCCCTGTATATCGTGCCATTCTATTTTAAATATTAAATATCTTATACTCTTCTTCTCTTTGGAGGTCTACAACCGTTGTGAGGCAACGGTGTAATGTCTTTTATCATCGTTATATCAATTCCTATGTTTTGGATCGTTCTAATAGCAGATTCTCTACCCGCTCCAGGACCTTTAACGAAAACATCTACTTTCCTAAGACCAAGATCAAATGCTTTTTGAGCGCATTCTTGAGCTGCCACTTGAGCGGCATAAGGTGTATTTTTCTTTGAGCCTCTGAAGCCCATTTTCCCCGCAGACGCCCAACTAATCACCTGACCCATTTCGTTAGTCATTGAAATGATAATATTATTGAAGGATGCCTTAATATGGGCTTGACCCATCGTATTGACTGCAACAACTCTTTTCTTTGCTTTATCTTTTCTTTTCTGTGCCATCTATTGATTACTTAGTAGCCTTCTTCTTATTTGCAACTGTCTTTCTTTTACCTTTTCTGGTTCGAGCATTATTTTTAGTATGCTGTCCTCTTACAGGAAGACCTTTTCTATGCCGAAGACCTCTGTAGCATCCAATATCTAGAAGGCGCTTAATACTCAGCTGAATTTCCCCCTTTAGTACCCCCTCTACTTTGAAGGTTTCTCGAATAATGCTTCTAATCTTACTTCCTTCATCGTCAGTCCAATCTTTAACTTTTTTGTTAAAATCTACACCTGCTTCATTTAAGATTTTTTGAGCCGACTTTTGACCAATACCAAATATATAGGTAAGCGCAATTTCACTTCTTTTATTATCGGGAATATCCACTCCTGAAACTCTTGCCATAATTATCCTTGCCTCTGTTTAAACTTTGGATTTTTTTTATTGATCACATACAGCTTCCCCTTGCGCCTGATGACTTTGCAGTCTGCACTTCGTTTTTTTATGGATGCTCTAACTTTCATTTACCTTAATTTTATTTGAAAAATGGAGTTATTTAAATCTATAAACTATTCGACCCTTGGTTAAGTCGTACGGAGACATTTCTAACTTTACTTTATCTCCGGGTAAAATCTTTATGTAATGCATTCTCATCTTACCAGAGATATGCGAAATTACTTCATGACCGTTTTCGAGCTCCACCCTAAACATAGAGTTTGATAAAGCCTCTACAATCGTTCCGTGTTGTTCTATGGATGCTTGTTTCGCCATTAAGCTGCCTGAGTTCGTCCTTTAATTTTACCTGATTTCATCATACCCTCGTAATGCCTCATCAATAGGTAACTCTCAATTTGTTGGAGTGTATCCAAAATTACACCCACCATAATGAGTAATGAGGTTCCACCATAGAACTGTGCAAATCCCTGATTTACACCTGCCAACATCGCAAAAGCAGGAAGAATTGCAATTACTGCCAAAAACAATGCTCCAGGGAGTGTAATCTTCGACAAAATGTTATCCAAGTAATCGGTAGTCTGTTTTCCAGGCTTAACACCAGGTACAAAGCCCCCATTTCTTTTCATATCATCCGCTATTTGTGTAGGATTGATCGTTATCGCTGTGTAAAAGAAAGTGAAAACGATAATCATAATAGCGAAAGTTAAATTGTACTCCCACGTGGTGATATCAGAAAAAGTAGTGAGAATATAATTTGCAACAACACTATCTTCTCTCCAAAAACCAGCAAACATCGCAGGGAGGAACATAATCGATTGTGCAAAAATAATTGGCATTACACCCGATGCGTTTACTTTGAGCGGAATATATTGTCTTTGACCTCCATATATCTTGTTGCCTACCACCTGTTTCGCATATTGAACGGGAACTTTACGAATAGCTTGCACCAACGCCACAGTAATTAATACCACAAAGAATAAAGCTACTAGCTCTATTATAAACAAAAGCAGTTCACTCATGCCCCTAGTAAGTGCTTCCGTGACCAAACTACCCGGAAATCTCGAAATGATTCCTATCATAATGAGCATTGAAATACCATTTCCAATACCCTTATCAGTGATTTTCTCACCTAACCACATACAAAATATTGTACCTGAGGTTAATATAATAACAGACGACAATTTGAAAAAGAACGTATTATCAATAATTGCAACTGGATCAATCGCTGCTGAAATATAACTGAACCCTTGTGCAACACATATACCTAGGGTTAGCACTCTTGTGAGTTGGTTGATTTTTTTGCGCCCACTATCACCCTCTTTTTGCAATTTCTGAAAATAAGGGACAGCTACCGTCATTAATTGCAAAACAATAGATGCTGAAATATAGGGCATAATACCAAGTGCAAAGACAGAAGCGTTACTAAAAGCTCCTCCTAAAATTGTATCAAGAAATCCGAAGATTCCTGAGGCGGATGTAAGTTGTCTCGGATCAATACCTGGAAGAACTACAAAGGTACCGATACGGAAAATCAACAAAAACCCTAAGGTATTTAGGATTCTGGTTTGTAAATCCTTTATAGAAAATATATTCCTTATGGTATCTATGAATTTCCTCATCAAACAATGATTGTAGTAGATCCACCTGCTTTTTCAATTGCTTCTTTAGCCGACTCTGAAAATTTGTGTGCAGTGACGCTAACCTTAGCAGTAAAGTCTCCCCTTCCTAATATTTTAATCACATCGCTTTTATCAGCGAGTCCATTTTTCTGTAAAACCTCTGGAGTTACTTCTTTCAATTTTTTAGCGTCAATCAAGACTTGAAGATCATCTAAATTGATAGGTTTTGAAATAATCTTATTATTGCTTGTGAAACCGAACTTAGGTATCCTTCTTTGAAGAGGCATCTGACCACCTTCAAACCCAGTTTTTCGGGAGTAACCAGATCTGGATTGTGCTCCTTTGTGACCTCTTGTTGATGTTCCTCCACGCCCTGATCCTTGGCCTCTACCAACTCTTTTTCTGTTCTTTGTTGAGCCCTCAGCGGGCTTAAGTGATTCAAGTCTCATTCTATAACTTCTTTACTTCTACTAAGTGTCCAACTGTTTTAATCATTCCTTCTATAGAGGGCGATAATTCTTTTTCGACAGACCTATTAATTTTTCCTAGACCAAGAGCAGCGATTGTTCTTTTCTGATTTTCTGGTCTTTTAATAGTGCTTCTCTTCTGTGTAACTAGAACCTTTCCCATTGCATTATCCGTTAAAAACTTTTTCTAATGTTACTCCTCGTTGCTGTGCTACTGCGAATGGATCTCTCATTTTGTTGAGTGCATCAAACGTTGCCTTAACTACATTGTGAGGATTTGATGAGCCTTTCGACTTAGCAAGTACATCGTGAATACCTGCGCTTTCCAACACAGCACGCATAGCACCGCCCGCAATTACACCTGTTCCTGTAGCAGCAGGCTTAAGCAATACGTGACCTCCACCATGCTTGCCAATTGCTTCGTGAGGAACTGTACCTTTGAAAACAGGAACTTTTACTAAGTTCTTTTTAGCATCATCAATGCCTTTGGTAATCGCATCTGTTACTTCGTTTGCCTTTCCTAGGCCGTAACCAACTACACCATTCCCATCACCCACAACTACAATAGCGGAAAAACTAAATCTTCTCCCTCCTTTTACAACCTTTGCTACTCGCTTGATCGCAACCACATTCTCCTGAAGATCAATTTCGCTAGCCTTTACTGATTTTATGTTGCTCTGTGACATATCCTTTTAAAACTTTAAACCTCCCTCTCTTGCACCATCAGCTAATGATTTTACTCTGCCATGGTACTTGTAACCTGCTCTATCAAAAATTACAGCTTCAATGTTTACTACTTTTGCGTTCTCAGCGAGTTTTTTACCAACTTCCATGGCAATTTCAATATTCAGACCCTCTTTGCCAATCTCTTTCGTAGAAGCTGAGGCCAATGTTTTACCATTTATATCATCAATTAACTGAGCATATATTGCTTTATTACTCCTAAAGACGGATACTCTGGGTCTTTCAGGTGTACCAACGATTTTTTTTCGTATACCCAACCTAATTCTTTTTCTATGAACAGTTTTAGTAATTGCCATATCTTATTATTTAGCAGCAGTTTTACCCGCTTTTCTTCTTACCAATTCACCAACGAACCTTATCCCTTTTCCTTTGTATGGCTCAACTTTTCTGAGAGATTTAACTTTTGCTGCAATTTGACCTACAAGCTGTTTATCAATTCCTTCGAGCGTCACAATTGGGTTTTTTCCTTTTTCTGTAACAGCAGTAACCTTTATTTCTTCAGGAACAGCGAAATATATGCTGTGTGAATAGCCTAGGTTAAGCTCCAAAACATTGTTCTGTACTGTAGCTTTAAATCCAACCCCAACTAATTCTAAATCTTTTTTATATCCATTGCTTACACCCTCTACCATGTTATTCACTAGTGAGCGATATAGACCATGTAAACTTTTATGTCTTTTCTGTTCGGTTGGTCTATCAACGGTAAAAATACCATTTTCAAGTTTGCAGGTTATGTCTGGATCTATCGATTGGGATAATTCCCCCTTTGGACCCTTTACGCTAACTACGTTTTTATTTATAGAAAGTACTACGCCTTCTGGTAACTTAATGGGTGCTTTTCCTACTCTAGACATCTTAATTTAATTAATAGACGTAACATAAAACCTCTCCTCCGACACGATTTTGTCTCGCTTCTTTATCAGAAATGACTCCTTTTGAAGTGGACATAATTGCTATTCCTAACCCGTTTAAAACTCTGGGCAAGTTCTCAACTCCGGCATATTTTCTAAGCCCAGGAGTGCTGATACGCTCTAGACTCGTTATTGCAGACTGTTTCGTGTTGGGATTGTATTTCAAAGCAATCTTGATTGTGCCTTGTTTAGAATTTTCCTCGAACTTATAATTTCTTATATATCCCTTGCTGTGAAGTACTCTGGTCATCTCTTTCTTCAAGTTTGAAGCAGGGACTTCTACTACACGGTGATTCGCCTTTATTGCATTGCGAATTCTAGTTAAATAATCTGCTATAGGGTCTGTTACCATTTCATAAATACACTTAGACCTCCTTTAGAAAAGGGGGTGCAAAAATAATAATTAATATTTTGAATCGAAAATTTTCTACCAACTAGCTTTAGTAACTCCAGGTATTTTTCCTTCGGCCGCCATCTCTCTGAATGTAACCCGAGAAATACCGAACTTCCTCATGTATCCTTTAGGTCTTCCAGTAAGCTTACACCTATTATGCAATCTTACTTTAGAGGAATTTCTTGGAAGTTTATCAAGTGCATTGTAATCTCCATCAGCCTTTAAAGCTGCTCTTTTCTTCGCATATCTGGTAACTAACTTTTCTCGCTTTCGTTCTCTCGCTTTTATTGATTCTCTTGCCATATTCTTAATTCTTTTTAGAAGTAAAAGGCATTCCGAATGCTCTTAGTAATTCTAGACTTTCTTCATCTGTATCTGCGGTAGTCACAAATGTGATATCCATACCTGAGATACTTTTGATTTTATCGATACTGATTTCTGGGAAAATAATTTGCTCCTGAACACCTAATGTATAATTACCTCTTCCATCAAAACCTTTCTCACGAATCCCTCTAAAATCCCTTACTCTAGGTAAGGCGACTGTCATGAGGCGATCTAAAAATTCATACATCTTATTTCCTCTCAAAGTAACCTTAGCTCCGATTGGCATTCCTTCTCTAAGTTTGAAGTTGGATACTGACTTCTTAGCAATGGTTGGAATTGCCTGTTGACCAGTAATCATAGTTAATTCCTCAACACCTGTATCAACCATTTTTTTGTCGGAAACTGCTTGACCGATACCCTTATTGATGGCAATTTTCGTCAATTTAGGTACTTGCATTACGGACTTGTACTGAAACTGGTCTTTTAATTGAGGTACAATTTCCTTATTATATTTATCTTTTAATCTAGGGTTAGCCATTGGTTATAAATTCTCCGGATTTATTTGAATATCGTTGAAGCTTACCTTCATCATTCTTCTTTCTACCAACTCGAGAAGCAGTCCCTGATGAGGGATTCACAACCATCAAATTACTAATATGAATTGAGGCTTCTGTCTCTTGAATACCTCCCTCTGGATTAGTAGCAGATGGTTTCACATGCTTAGTTACCATATTAGCACCTTCAACGATTGCTCTATATTTTGAAGTATTTACTTCAAGAACCTTACCCGTCTTCCCTTTGTCATTTCCTGCAATGATTTTGACAGTATCTCCTTTACGTGTATGAAACTTTATTTTGCTCATCTTTAAAGTACTTCGGGGGCTAGTGATACAATTTTCATAAACTGCTTTTCTCTAAGTTCTCGTGCTACTGGACCAAAAATTCGAGTTCCTCTCGGTTCGTCGTTAGCTGTTAGTAACACCGCAGCGTTATCTTCAAAACGGATGTAGGATCCATCCTTTCTTCTTACTTCTTTCTTAGTTCTTACCACCACAGCCCTAGAAACTGTTCCTTTCTTCAAATTACCAGAAGAAGTGGAGTGCTTAACTGTTACAATAACTTTGTCACCCACGGAAGCGTATCTCTTCTTGGTTCCGCCAAGTACTCGGATTACTAAAACTTCTTTAGCTCCGCTGTTATCTGCTACTGATAATCTTGATTCCTGCTGTACCATCACTTAGCTCTTTCTACAATTTCTACAAGTCTCCAGCGCTTATTCTTACTCAAGGGCCGTGTCTCCATCACTTTCACTGTATCTCCTACATTGCAATCGTTCTTCTCGTCATGCGCAGTAAGCTTAGAAGTTTTTCTAACAAATTTTCCATAAATCGGGTGTTTCACTTTTCGTTCAACTGCAACTGTAATGCTTTTCTGCATCTTATTGCTTATTACCTGACCTATTCTTTCTTTTCTTAAATTTCTTTCCATTACTGAGTATTATTTTATTGATTCAGCAACTTCATTTCGTTCCTTTGCGCGAATCTCAGTTTCAATTCTTGCTACTAACTTCCGAGTCTCTCTGATTTTTACTGGATTCTCAATTGGTGT
This sequence comes from uncultured Ekhidna sp., assembly GCA_964289745.1. Taxonomy (GTDB): domain Bacteria; phylum Bacteroidota; class Bacteroidia; order Cytophagales; family Cyclobacteriaceae; genus Ekhidna. The sequence goes on along the minus strand of CAXYMM010000001.1, from coordinate 1,554,962 downwards.
GATACTATGAGCAAACTTCAATTTGCTACCGTTTTCCTTTTCAATGGCTAACTTATTTTTAAGCTCTTCTATACTTAGACCTCTTAACTCAGAATTTTTCATTATTCAGGCTTATAATCTTTTGCGACTGTAAATTTTGTAGATAATGGAAGTTTTTGAGCTGCTAATCTCAAGGCCTCTTTAGCCAATTCAATATTAACTCCTGATGCTTCAAAAAGAACCGCTCCGGGCTTTACCGTTGCGACCCAATATTCAGGTGCTCCTTTACCCTTACCCATTCTAACTTCAGCAGGTTTTTTTGTGATAGGTTTGTCGGGGAAAATTCTGATCCAAACCTGTCCCTCTCTTTTCATTGCTCTGGTCATAGCAATCCTTGCTGCTTCAATCTGACGGCTCGTGATCCAACTAGGTTCTAATGACTTTATTCCGAAAGTTCCGAAAGCGAGTCTATGCCCTCTGTTTGCAAGGCCTTTGACACGACCTTTTTGCATCTTTCTAAATTTTGTTCTTTTAGGCTGTAACATCCTCTTCTAAACTTTTACTTTCTTCTTCTATTATCTCTTCGTCGGCGGTTAGAACCACCCCCTAGAGAATTGGACTCTCTACCAACTTGACCCACATTTGGTAAAAGATCTCTCTTTCCAAAAACTTCCCCTTTGAAAATCCATACTTTGATACCTATTTTTCCATATATCGTATTTGCCTCCGATAGGGCGTAATCAATGTCGGCTCTTAGTGTATGGAGGGGAATTCTACCCTCTTTGTACTGCTCGCTTCTAGCCATCTCCGCACCACCTAATCTACCCGAACATTTTACTTTTATACCCTGTGCTCCAACTCTTATTGAGGAAGCAATTGCTTGCTTCATAGCTCTTCTAAATGAGATTCGAGCCTGAAGTTGTTGAGCGATTGACTCCCCAACCAACTTCGCATCTAACTCGGGCCTTTTAATTTCGAATATATTAATTTGAAGATCTTTACCTGTAAGGTTTTTGAGTTCTTCTTTGATCTTATCCACCTCTGATCCCCCTTTTCCAATCACCACGCCCGGACGTGCTGTATGAACCGTAAGCGTTATTCTTTTGAGCGTTCTTTCAATAACTATCTTGGAAATACCTCCTTTGGGTATTCTAGCTTTTATATAATTACGAATTTTATTATCCTCAACAATTTTGTCGGCATAAGATTTGCTATCAAACCACGCGGAATCCCAACCTTTGATAACACCTAATCTGAATCCAATAGGATTTACCTTAGTTCCCATTATTTGCTTTCTTTATTTTGATTTACCACTTCGTTATGATTGTCAATTACGATGGTTACGTGGTTTGATCTTTTCCTTATTCTATGTGCCCTTCCCTGTGGTGCAGGTCTTAATCTTTTAAGCATTCGAGCACTATCGACGAAGATTTCTTTTATATAGAGATCGGCTTCTTCGATATTCACTTCCTCATTTGCATTTTGCCAATCGGCAATCGCTGTTAAAAGTAATTTTTCAATATATACAGATCCTATATGCCCATCGAACTTTAAAATATTAAGAGCGACATTAGCTCGTTCTCCTCTTATTATATCGGCTACCAACCTCATTTTCCGTGGAGAAGTAGGAATATTGCGAAGGGACGATTTTACAGCACCTAACTTTCCGCTATTTTCTTCACAAATTTTTTTTTCGGCTTCTTTCTGAAGTCTGGTTTTAACTGATTTTTTCAATTTCTTTTCGGCTTCCATTGGTGCTATCAATTATCTTTTGCCTTTATCTTTTTTTGCAACGTGTCCTCTGAAATTTCGAGTTGGAGCAAACTCACCAAGCTTATGACCAACCATGTTTTCAGTAACAAAGACTGGGATAAACTTATTCCCATTGTGGACTGCGAATGTATGACCCACAAAGTCAGGAGAAATCATAGATCTTCTCGACCAAGTTTTGATCACCGATTTTTTTCCAGAATCGTTCATTACTTCGATTTTTTTCTCTAACCGGAAATCTATATAAGGTCCTTTTTTTAATGATCTAGACATTACTTCCCTCTTTTAACTATATGCTTGTCTGAATATTTATTAGGTCTTCTGGTCTTTTTACCTTTAGCGTAAAGACCATTTCTTGATCTAGGGTGACCTCCAGAAGATCTACCTTCACCACCACCCATTGGGTGGTCTACGGGATTCATCGCAACACCTCTTACTCGAGGTCTTTTCCCCAACCACCTGTTTCGACCTGCTTTTCCAAGTCTGACATTCATATGATCAGAATTAGAGACAGTTCCAATCGTAGCCAGACATGTATTTAGAATTAACCTCGTTTCGCCCGATGGCATTTTTAATGTAGAATACTTTCCTTCTCGTGCAACCAATTGTACATAAGAACCTGCACTTCTTGCCAGAACTCCTCCCTTTCCAGGTTTAAGCTCTATATTGTGAATAATAGAACCTAACGGTATGTCAGACAAAAACAAGGTATTTCCTACTTCAGGGGCGACTCCTTTACCAGAGTTTAAAACTGTATCTACCTTAAGTTCCTCAGGTGCGATGATGTATCTTTTCTCACCGTCTGCGTAATGTAATAATGCGATTCTTGCTGTTCTGTTTGGATCGTACTCTATCGACTTTACCGTAGCAGGAATTCCATGCTTATCTCTCTTGAAGTCAATAATTCGCAATTTCTTCTTGTGGCCACCGCCAACGTTACGAACCGTCATTCGTCCCTGATTATTCCGACCACCGTTTCTTGGGTTGATCGTAACAAGTGACTTTTCAGGAGTATCAGTCGTGATCTCACTAAAAACAGGTGCCACTCTAAATCGTTGGCCCGGTGTAGTAGGTTTAAGTTTTTTTACAGCCATCTTAGTATTTTATATTCCGCTATAAAAATCAATTATTTCACCATCAGCAACCTGAATAATGGCCTTCTTATAAGCAGGAATCTTACCTTCGATAATTTTCGATTTAGTGTATCTCTTTTTCGCTTTACCTGGTTGTACCATCGTGTTAACAGATTCAACTGTTACGCTGTATGTCTTCTCAACTTCGTTTTTAATCTGAACCTTATTTGCCTTTCGATCAACCACGAAACCATACTTACCATGATCATTTAAACCTGATACTTTTTCTGTTATTAATGGTTTTATTAGTACTGCCATTTTAGTTGAACCTCTTTTTTAGTTGATCAAGTGTTCCTTCGCATAAAACAATATTTTCTGCATTTATTAGGTCATAAGTGTTTACTTCTGCCACAGTCGTAACGTTTGCTTTTTTAATATTTCTTGACGATAAATAGACGTTCTTACTATTCTCATTTACTAGGAACAAGGTCTTCCTTTCTCCTAGGGAAAGGTCTTTTAAGATTTCGATGAAATCTTTTGTCTTGGGTGTCTCGAAATTCACATCTTCGAGAACCTTAATCGCCTTCTCTTTTGCCCTTGAAGACAAAACCGATTTGCTAGCAAGTTGCTTAAGCTTTCTATTTAGTTTGAAACCATAATCCCGTGGCTTTGGACCAAAAATAGTTCCTCCTCCTCTAAAAACGGGAGATTTTATGCTCCCTACCCTTGCGGTACCAGTACCTTTTTGTTTCTTGATTTTCTTAGTGGATCCAACGATCTCATTTCTTTCTTTGGTCTTTGCTGTTCCTTGTCTTTGATTAGCAAGAAAATTTTTTACATCGAGATATACCGCATGCTCGTTTGGTTCGATACCAAAGATTTTCTTGTCAAGGGATACATCTCTTCCAGTTTCTTCTCCTTTTATATTTAAAACAGCAACCTTCATGATTATTTTTCTAGGATTACGAATGAATTTTTAGCCCCTGGGATCGACCCAGACACTAATACTAAATTTTTATCCGGATATATCTTAAGAACCTTTAGATTGATCATCTTCACTTTGTTACTTCCCGTTCTTCCTGCCATTTTGAGTCCTTTAAAAACTCTGGAAGGAAATGAACAAGCACCGATAGATCCAGGAGCTCTCAGTCGATTGTGCTGACCGTGCGTTGCCTGACCAACACCCCCAAAACCATGTCTTTTTACTACACCTTGAAATCCTTTACCCTTAGAAGTTCCAACCACATCAACAAAATCTTGCTCAGCAAATACATCTCCTATTTTGATTTCACTTCCAAGCATTACCTTGTCCTCAAACTCCTTACGAAAATCTCTAAATTCAACAACTTTAGCTTTTGGTGTTGTCTTTGCCCTTGTAAAATGACCTTTTAGAGCTTTCGGTGTGTTTTTCTCTTTTCTTTCGCCGTAGCCCAGCTGAACTGCCCTATATCCATCAGTTTCTTCATTTTTAACTTGCGTGACCACACAAGGACCAGCTTCAATAAGAGTACAGGCAATGCTCTCACCGTTTTCATTATATATGCTAGTCATTTCAACTTTACGTCCTATTAACCCAGGCATTGTTTTTTTAAATTCAGTTTAACTCTTTCCAGCAGTCTTTTCGAGAAAAGGATTGCAAAAATAACAATTTCATAAATAGATCAAAAATAATTGATCGTTAATTCTTAGTCAAAAAAAGATTCATCCGAATATAACCGATTGGCTCCTTCATTAAGACAAGATTCTCATCAGACCTTGATCTCAACGTCTACTCCACTTGGAAGTTCTAATTTCATTAAAGCGTCTACTGTTTTTGAACTGTTGCTGTAAATATCAACCAGCCTTTTGTAGGTACAAAGTTGGTATTGATCTCTTGCCTTTTTATTTACATGTGGTGATTTAAGGACTGTAAACTTTTCTTTTACCGTAGGCAAAGGGATAGGTCCACTCACAATAGCTCCCGTAGTTTTTACCGCTCTTACAATTTTTTCTGATGACTTATCAACTAGGTTATGATCGTAGGACTTTAGTTTAATTCGAATTTTTTGGTTCATCTTTTTTAGTTTTTTAAGCGATAGCCGTTCCTTTGACCTCAGAAATAACACCTTCCGAAATATTCTTAGGTACCTGATCATAATGAGAGAACGTCAATGAGGCGGTTGCACGGCCAGAGCTTATTGTTCTCAGGTCAGTAACATAGCCAAATAGTTCTGACAAAGGAACGTCTGCTTTCACTACCGTAGAGGTACCTTTCGTATCCATTCCCCTCATGATACCTCTTCTCTTATTTAAGTCTCCAGTGATTGATCCTGTATATTCGTCAGGCGTTACTACCTCTACTCTCATCACAGGTTCAAGTATAACTGGCTTACATTTCTTGGCTGCTTCTTTAAATCCATTTCTTGCTGCTAATTCAAATGAGAGCGCATCTGAATCCACATCGTGAAAAGAACCATGATAAAGTCTTACTTTCATGCTATCCAGCGGATAGTTTGCTAGCGGACCATTTGCCATTGCCTGCCTGAAGCCTTTCTCTGTTGGACCGATAAATTCTTTGGGGATCACACCACCTACAATTTCATTTACAAATTGTAGACCTTCTTTGTCGTAATCTTTATCTTTTGGACTGAGCTCGAATACGATGTCTGCAAATTTACCTTTACCCCCTGTCTGCTTTTTGTAAACTTCCTTATGCTCAGTAGCTTCGGTGATGGCTTCTTTATAAGCTACCTGAGGGGCTCCCTGATTTATTTCTACTTTAAACTCTCTTTTCAAACGGTCAATAATAATATCTAAGTGGAGTTCACCCATGCCTTTCAGGATGGTCTGACCCGTTTCATGATTCGTTTCAACCTGAAGTGTTGGGTCTTCTTCGATCAGCTTTCCTATAGCGATTCCAAGCTTGTCAACGTCTGCTTGGGTTTTAGGCTCAATCGCATATCCAATGACCGGGTCTGGAAACTCCATTGCCTCCAGCACGATCTTAGAACCCTCGGCGCAAAGTGTATCTCCTGTTTTAATATCCTTAAAACCTACTGCTGCACCAATGTCTCCTGCATGAAGTGAATCAATTTGATTTTGCTTATTTGCATGCATTTGGAAAATTCTGGAAATCCGTTCCTTTTTATTTGTTCTTGTGTTATACACGTATGATCCAGATTCGAGTGTACCAGAATATGATCTCATAAAACAGAGTCGACCAACGAAAGGGTCTGTTGCGATCTTAAAAGCCAGTGCTGTAAATGGTTCCTTCGGATCTGGTTTTCGGATAGCTTCCACTTCCGTGTCTGGATTTGTGCCTACAATACTGTCACGGTCAAGTGGTGATGGTAAAAGTTCCATCACATAATCAAGCATTGTTTGTACACCCTTATTTTTAAAGGCAGAGCCACAAAGCATAGGGACAAAAGCCAGATCAATCGTTGCAGCTCTTAATGCGGCTACAATTTCATCTCGCGTAATACTCTCTGGGTCTTCAAAGAATTTTTCCAAAAGATTTTCATCGTATTCAGCTACCGCTTCCACCAACTTCTCTCGGTACTCAGCCACTTCTTCAACCATATCGTCTGGTATTGGAATTTCTTCGTAAGTCATTCCCATATCTTCTTCATTCCAGACCATCGCCTTGTTTTCTACCAGATCAACAACTCCCTTAAAATTTTCTTCAGCGCCTATTGGTAATTGTAAAGGGACAGATTTGGTGCCAAGCATATCTATGACCTGTTGACAAACACTAAGGAAATCGGCACCCTGCCTATCCATTTTGTTTACAAAGCCAATTCTAGCTACCTTGTAATTATCCGCAAGTCTCCAATTGGTTTCAGACTGCGGTTCTACTCCATCCACTGCGCTAAATAAGAAAACAAGACCATCTAGTACTCTTAGAGACCTATTTACCTCCACAGTAAAATCTACGTGTCCAGGTGTATCTATGATATTTATGTGATACTCTTGCTCCTTATACTTCCAAAATACTGTTGTAGCAGCAGAAGTAATTGTAATTCCCCTTTCTTGCTCCTGTTCCATCCAGTCCATAGTAGCACCGCCATCATGAACCTCGCCGATTTTGTGGTTTACTCCCGCATAGTACAGAACCCTTTCAGTAGTTGTGGTTTTACCTGCATCGATATGTGCCGCAATACCGATATTTCTAGTGAATTTTAAGTCTCTTGCCATTACCTTAGTTGTTAGAATCTGAAGTGTGAGAAAGCTTTATTTGCCTCAGCCATTCTGTGGGTGTCATCCTTTTTCTTGACTGCCGCTCCTTCTCCTTTGGAAGCCGCAATAATTTCTGCGGCTAGTCTATCTTTCATGGTCTTTTCTCCCCTTAGCCTAGCATACTTAATCATCCATTTTATTCCGAGAGATATTTTTCTATCTGGTCTTACCTCTATTGGAACCTGAAAGTTTGCTCCACCTACTCTTCTTGCCTTCACCTCAACAGCAGGCATGATGTTGCTCAAAGCTACTTTCCATGTTTCCAGTCCATTTTCACTTGTCTTCTCTTCTACTTGCTTGATTGCACCATAGAAAATACTGTAGGCGATGCTTTTTTTACCCCGAAGCATCAGGTTATTCACAAATTTTGTCACCAATGTGTCTTGGTACAAAGGATCTGGTAAAATGTATCTTTTTTTAGGTTTTGCTTTTCTCATCTTTTATTTCTTTGGTCTTTTAGCACCATATTTCGACCTTCTCTGAAGTCTGCCATTCACACCCGCAGTATCTAGAGCTCCACGGATAATGTGGTATCTAACTCCAGGTAAATCTTTTACTCTGCCTCCTCGAATCAGCACAATTGAGTGTTCTTGTAGGTTGTGACCCTCTCCTGGAATGTAGGCATTCACCTCTTTTCCATTCGTTAAACGAACTCTAGCAACCTTTCTCATCGCTGAATTTGGCTTCTTGGGCGTAGTAGTGTATACTCTGGTACATACCCCCCTTCTTTGCGGACAAGAATCCAAAGCTGGTGATTTTGACTTGGAAGTCAACTGTTTCCTACCCTTCCTTACTAATTGTTGAATAGTTGGCATATGATATATTTCTTTCTACCTCAAATTTTTGGGATTGCAAAAGTAGCTAAAATAAGAACAAATCAAAATATAATAGATGAATAAATATCAACCCTGACCTAAATAAATAAGTAAGAGGTTCTAGTTTTTCCTAATTCAACGGTTTTTTACATCAAAATCAAAAATTTTTCATGAGCAATGAAACGTTGTTTTGTCAAACTTATCCATAAAATCGAACGCGCGCTATTCAATAACTTTGAAGCCTAAAATCGGACAAATAGCAGTTGGAATGTTGTTTCGTCATTTCGCTAATTATGCTTCTTTTCCGAGCCATTTAAGTGGTTTGCGTTCTGCAACGAGAAAACGCAATCGTTTGGATGTTCATCGAGTCCCTTCCGAGAGGATAATCAACATACCATCGATCTTATCACCAATAATTTCTAAAGTATAGATTGGTCAACCCATCCGAGGACATGCTACCTAAAATATCCAGATCAAAGGATTCTTCTTTCAGACCACAAACTAAATCGATCATATTGGAGTCTATCAAACACATATTTAGATCAGTCAGGGTTTATCATTTAGGGTAACGATCATATAATGGGCACACATCTCAATAAGAAACTGCAAGCTTTTAAGATATTTAATGCATAAGTACTAATTCTTGCAATTCTGTAGGTTCTTCATTTATTTAAATGCTAACTTTGCTATTCGGCAAACGAGTACGACCAGCTCCTACTTAATCCCCCAGGACCTGACGGTAGCAAGGGTCGGTGGTTGTAGCGGTGCGATATTTCGTTTGCCCTTTTAGTTTTTTTACTTAGAGACTGCCTTTAATTCATTTTCATCATGAAGTTTTTTATCGATACTGCCAACCTTGAGGAAATACAAGAAGCTCAAAATTTGGGTGTATTAGATGGTGTTACAACCAATCCTTCTTTAATGGCTAAAGAAGGAATCGCAGGTGAAGACAACATCCTTAATCACTACAAAGACATTTGCAATATTGTAGACGATAATGTTAGTGCTGAAGTAATTGCCACCGAGTTTGGAAAAATGGTGTCGGAAGGGAAGGAACTGGCTAAGATAGATGACAAGATTGTGGTAAAGATTCCGATGATCAAAGACGGGGTTAAAGCCATAGCGTCACTCACCTCAGAAGGCATTCGAACAAACTGCACATTGATTTTTAACGCAGGGCAGGCCATTTTAGCCGCCAAAGCGGGAGCAAGCTATATTTCGCCATTTATCGGGAGGTTGGATGATGTATGTTCCGATGGTCTTGCTTTGTTAGAACAAATCGTGACAATCTATGATAACTATGCTTTTGAGACGGAAGTGCTTGCTGCTTCTATTCGGCATAATATGCACTTGATTAAATGTGCAGAGATGGGCGCAGATGTAGCCACTTGTCCATTGAGCGTTATTACGGGTTTGTTAAAGCACCCTCTTACAGACGCAGGTCTGGAAAAATTCTTGACCGACTACAATAAGGGAAATAAATAATTGATCTAGATGGAAGCCACTTCATTTTCGCAAGAGCCCATTGTTAGTATCTCTAATGCTTCCATTTTGCAAGAAGATCACACAGTACTTAGTAAAATTGATTTTACGATCGAAAAAGGAGAGTTTATATATATAATAGGCAGAACTGGAAGTGGAAAATCTTCACTTTTAAAAACGCTTTACGCCGACCTGCCTTTTCGCGTGGGATCGGCAGAGGTTGTAGGTATTCCTATCAATAACATCAAGCAAAAAGATGTACCCTTCTTACGCAGGAAAATTGGGATTATTTTTCAAGATTTTGAGCTTTTCTTTGATCGTTCTATTGCTGAAAATCTTACATTCGTGATGAAGGCAACTGGTTGGAAAGATTCAGCCAAAATGAAAGCTAGAATGTCTGAAGTATTAATGCGAGTAGGTCTTGGGGCGGTTTCAGCAAAGATGCCGCATCAACTATCGGGAGGAGAGCAACAGCGTGTGGTTATAGCCAGAGCCATGCTAAATGAACCCCAAATTCTGATTGCAGACGAGCCTACTGGAAACCTCGACCCCGATGTAAGTGAAGGTATCCTAAAGCTTTTTGAAGAAATAAGTACGAGTGGGACAGCTGTTTTGATGGCTACACATAATCACCGATTTATTGAACGTTTTCCACACAGAGTTCTGAAGTGTGAAAATGGAACAATATTAGATTCTGCTAAAGAAAAATTTGAGCTGAGTGGATGGTATTAACTGTTTCTCTATCTTCACTAGATGAGTCGGATTTGTATTTATGGAGCTTACGGCTACACGGGCAGAATTATCGTAGATGAGCTACTAAAAAATGGTATCAAACCATTAGTCGCTGGGAGAAACCCTGAAAAGCTAAGCGCTTTTGCAAAACGCCATCAGCTGGAAGCGAAAACACTAGAAGTATCGGATAAGCAGCGTATTATTCAATGGCTTACCAATGCAGATATTCTAATCCATTGTGGCGGTCCTTTTATTCATACCGCAAAAGAAATGGCAGAGGCTTGTCTTGCTTCAAACACGCACTATCTCGACATTACAGGAGAGTATCAGGTATTTGATTTACTGCAAGAGTATGATGAAGAAGCGAAGCGTAAGAATTTAATGATCTTGCCTGGTGCTGGCTTTGATGTTGTTCCATCAGATTGTCTTGCCTCTTTCCTAAAAAGTCAGTTACCTACCGCGACCAAACTGCAACTTGCTTTTACCTCAAAAGATGGACGACTATCTCGTGGCACTAGTAAAACAATGATAGAGAGTCTTGGAGAACCTCAAGCTTCTCGAAAAAATGGAGTCTATGATTATCAGTTAATGGGGAATTCAGTCCAAGAGTTTGATTTTGGGGCGTTTAAGCAACTATCGATGGGAATTAGCTGGGGAGATATTTCCAGTGCTTTTTTTAGTTCGGGAATACCAAACATTGAAGTTTTTTCTGGCACCACCCAAGAACAGCTTTCAAAAGTGAAAAAGATGGTAAGGCTAAGCTTCTTACTGAAATCGAAGCTGGTTAAAAATTTTTTAAAAAGTAAGATTGATAGAAAACCAGATGGTCCTTCTGAGGAAAGAAGGTTTGAATCAAAAATGTTTCTATGGGGTCAAGTATCAGATGAAAACAAGACTATCGAAGCTAGATTAACCACCTTAAATGGTTATACATTAACGGCAAAGGCTTCGGTGCTTATAGCAGAAAAGATAGCCTCTGGTAATTTCAAGACTGGCTTTCAAACGCCCTCTACAGCTTATGGACATAATTTGATTTTAGAAATTGAAGGATCTGAAAGATTTTAGTATCATCTGCTAAGTTAATTTTCTGATCATTCCCCAAGTTGTTTTAAGAATCCGAAACAAGAACCCTCTTCAAAATCATCGTACTCACGCTCATAACCATTCATAAATAAGTTCGGTTCAATCTGTGAATTAGTAGTTTGCAAGTGGCTCTAACTAATTTGCACATTGGATTATGCTATTAAAATTAGTAGAATATGCGCATTAGAATATCCAAATACTTTGCCCTAATCATTAAAAAAAACCTCTAAAGCTGTCTTCTTGCTTGTGTTAATTATTATTTCTATTGATTTTGTAAATAAGGGCATCAGAAAGATAATAAGTTCCAGTTAGTTTGCGCTACCATCAATTTCTAATTCAAAAAGCCAATGTATTAACCATGAGACCTGAATCGGACACCATGAAACTATCACCTGTCAAGTCAAATTCATTACTAATAATTAAATCATTCTCAACCTGACCTATTTGAACATGTCGGTAGGAAAGGAAAGCATTCTCAAACGAGAAGAATGTACATTAGATTTTTCAGTCAAGTGATATGGTCCTGTTTTTAAACGATCTATTTTAGAGGAGAATAAATTAAGTTATAAGGAAATAGTGGTCTAATATGATAATTTATATTTATCACCTTCAATAATGACTCTCGAATCAAGCACAACTAAAACTACTCTACAATGTGTTTACTCGTCCTCCCCTTCTACGTCAATAACGGCTTCAATATCAAAAAAAGCCCGTCATTCAACATGTAATCCTTCTCATTAAACGTCAGTATAATATCAGATTATTTTCAAGTTTATCAACGTCTTGACAGGAAGTAAGCCATGAATAGAAGACTTGCAGTGATAGTATAAATGCCAGTCTGGAAACAAATTTTGATTTCATTTTGATTATTGTATTAGAAGTATCTAAAGCTAAAAGGTGGTCAAATGGACTCCCAATCATTCATGTGAATTTCTGTTTTTTATTTAATTTTTTAGCTATATTTTCATATAATGAACTCTTCATTTTTTTAGTTCATAAATCAAGATTCTGGTAGCTTTCAGGCAGAGGGGCAGGATTTTCTCGGGTTTCCATAATGAAATAGCCTGAAACCAAAGTATAAGAATTCTTATAAAGCAATAAGAGAGTATATGAATTAGTATTCACATTTTTTTCGAAGTTTATTTAAAGGTAAAACCAGAGATTTTTAAGTTAATTTATTAAATACTTTATTTTTATTTATTGAAGTAGGCATTTAGAAAATACTAACTATCTTAGTGAAAACTAATAAACATAGATTTTTCATGGAGCAAAAGTATAAAAGCCTAAGTATTTTCGAGTTTCAGCAACGTTTTCCCAATGACCAAGCCTGCATGGATTATCTGGCCAGCCTTAAATGGCCTAACGGTTTTGTGTGTGAGCGTTGTGGCAACAATCGCTATTGTGGAGGTAGTCGTCCTTATTCCCGTCAGTGTACCAAGTGTAAGTATCAATCATCTCCTACCAGTAGTACCTTATTCCATAAAGTTAAATTTCCTTTGCTGAAAGCCTTTTACATCATCTACTACATGTCTACTAATAAGAAAGGGATAGCCAGTACTGAGTTGAGCAGGAAACTGGCACTACGTCAAAAGACTTGTTGGCTGTTTCAACAAAAAGTGATGAAGGCGATGAGTAGTAGTGGACAGCATCCACTGAAAGGATTAGTGGAAGTAGACGAAACAGTAGTAGGTGGAGAGGATAAAAACACTCGTGGAAGGCAGAATAAGAGAAAAAAGCTCATGGCTATTGCCATAGAACGTAAGAGCGGTAAGGGTATTTCCAGAATGTATGGTAAGGTGATCACCGACGGTAGCAGCGATTCATTAAAACAACTCTTTGAGGCACATGTCTGTCCCAAATCTTTGATCCGTACCGATGGTTGGACAGGTTACAAGCCCCTGAAAAAAGCATTTCCATTCCTTGTTCAAGAAAATAGTGGGACTAAAGGCGAAAATTTCCCCGAGATGCATCGGGCTATTATGATGTTCAAAGCCTGGCTGAGAGGCATACACCATTCGGTAAGGAACCTGCAAGCATACATCGATCAATACGTTTATCGGTTTAATCGCTCTTTTATGAAAGAGGATATCTTTGAAAACCTCTTGATAAGAATGGTGCAAAGACGTCCTCAACCTTACCAAATTATTCGTATGTATTAAATGCCTAATTCAATTTATTTATTTAAATAAAAACATCAACACTATGAAAATAATGCTTGCCAGTCTTTTAATGTTCACCTACATTGTGTGTTGGACTCAAGTTGGAAATACCTTTCCAAAAATGGAGGCTGAAAGCCTAACTAACCAATTTGTAAATCTACCCGAAGATATTTCTGGGAAGTACTCGCTAATAGCATTGGCTTATTCAAAAAAAGCTGAAGACGATTTAAATGGTTGGTTTGAACCTATTTACAATCAATTCATATACAAAAATCCCAACCCTAGCCCCTTTGATTTTTCTTTTGATATCAATTGCTATTTCATACCGATGTTTACTGGAGCGAAACGATCAGCATATAAGAAAGTGATGAACAAAATGAAAAAAACGATTAACGATCTTTTTTTACCTAATGTGCTTTTTTATAAGGGCACTATTAAAGAATATAAGGAAAAATTAAAGTTTGATGGAAAAGATATCCCATACTTCTTTGTATTGAATCCTAAAGGAAAGATTGTCTATGCCACCACGGGAAAATACACTATACACAAAATGCAGGAGATAACAGATGCAGTTGAGAGCGCCATGGAGATCAGGTAAATCCTGTTGGTCATGGAGAAGAAACCCTTTGTATTGATTCTAGGGATATTGAAACTAAAACTATTAGAGAGGTAAATCACTTTGCACCTGCATTAGGTAAAAACGTCCCCCTAAAAATGTGCCGTTTGTAAGGTTTTTAAAATTATCCATCAACTCGTGTATGGCATTACTCCCCTCAAAAAGTCATTGTTATTGAAAGGAGGCGTGATACACCCCTATCATGCGTAAAATCAAACCCTAGAATGTAATACTCTCTAACGTTGAGATCAGCAATACACATAAAATCCGAGCCTGTAAAAAGGGTTTTTTTTACTTAGACGAAGTGACACCACTAAAAAGATTCAGCGTTCAGAAAAACAGTTTTTATTTCTTCTTCAAGAGAACCGTTCTCATCGTTAAAAAAATAGAAGTAATTATTATAGAAGAAATTTTGGAATATAATCCTTATGCTACCTAAAAAAGAGTGCTTTTTACCTATAATATGCCATTTGAAAGATACTGAAATCAATGAAATAAGTCCCAAAAAATATATATTTATTATATGCCTAATTCAAAAATAATATTATCATGATCTGAGAATTTCGGTAGCTTTAACTCAATGATCTCTAAGAAAACAAAGTATGGATTGAAGGCCTTAAGCTGCATAGCGCGGCGATATCAAGAACAAAATAAGATTATTCCCATCTCTTCTATTTCTGAAGAAGAATCCATCCCAAGAAAGTTTCTTGAAAGCATCCTTTTAGAATTGAGAAAAGCAGGCTTCCTCGGATCGCAAAAAGGAAAAAGCGGCGGCTATTACATGCTCAAGCAACCGAGCGAAATTAGTATCGCTTCGATTTATCGAATTTTAGAAGGGCCTATCGCCCCTGTGTCTTGCGTAAGTTTAAATTTTTACGAGAAGTGTAATGACTGTAAAAGTGAGGGAGCATGCTCAGTTTATGACCTTATGATTCAGATACGAGATGCCTCCCTGAATATTTACAATAACCATACAATCGCAGATTTAATTAAATGATTTTTTTCGCTCGATAGATTCACTTAATTTTGTGTATCTACTATTTCTATAGGAATTAAATGATATGAAAAAATTGAACGTTGACATTGAAGAATATAATAAGGTTTTGAGGCATAAAAGCCCAAATGAAATTATCGAATGGGCAATTGCTTTAAGTGAAAAGCGTATTGTAACGACAAGTTTCGGAGTGTACTCAGGAATCTTACTGAGTACTTTTCATCAGCAAGACCCAGGCATTGACGTGATTTGGTGCGATACAGGCTATAATAATGTAGCCACATATCAGCACGCATACAACCTTATTCATGGGTTAAATCTAAATATAAGCATATATACTCCTAAATTGACAAAGGCTTATGCCGATATCGCATTGGGCTTACCCACCATAGATGATCCCAAACATAAAGAGTTTAGTGAGTTGGTTAAGTTAGAGCCATTTCGAAGAGCTATAGAAGAGCACAAACCCGAGCTATGGTTTACCAATATTAGAGTGAGACAAACAGCTTATCGGGATTCCTTAGACATCCTGAGTTACAGCAAAGAAGGTATTTTGAAGATTAGTCCATTTTATTATTGGAGTGATGAAGACCTAGATGATTATTTGAAAGTCCACAACATCCCCAAGAACACTTCTTATTTTGATCCTGTTAAGGCACTCCAATCACGAGAATGTGGTATCCATGTAAGTATTTAAAACAGAAGGACTGTCTGAAAATTTTTCAGAAAGAGGTAGAAGACCCTATCGTAGAAGAAGATATCATCGATGGGTTTGACGAGGTCTACATCAATAAAGGTAAGTTAGTTTTAGGTAAATCATTTGCTAAATACAGCTTACCAAATCAATAAAAATGAGCCTTCACAAAAACTTGCAGAAGCATGCTTGAAAGACGCAATTGCGTTTTACCAAAAAGTAGATAGCTATCGGTTAAACGAAGTGGTAAATGTCCAGTAAAGCAGTACCTAAGCTTACTTTGGTGGGTGCTGACCTAGGTGATCCTGAGCTTATCACGCTAAAAGCAATTAAAACGTTGGTCAGCGCAGTTGTAATTTTATTCGATGCGCTCCTCGACAAAGAACTGCTCCATTACGCCCCTTGTGAATGAAAGATTTATCTACTCCAGCAATCATCGTGATCGGCGATATGGTAAAGCAGGCTCATAAGCTGAGGAAATCCTTTGAACAACCAAGCGATGTCCTCAAACTAGCTTAAACACCTTTTACTTTAGAAAACATTCATATCGGGATCGTATGCATCTTTCCATGCAATGATACCCCCCATTAGATTTTTCAAGTTTGTATATCCTTCACGTTGTTCAAGTGCCTTTATCGCATTTTTACTACGTCCTCCTGATCTACATTGCATGATGACATTTCCTTTCTTCGGAATCTTATCTAGGTTGTCCATAATGGTATTCAAGGGTATAAGAACCCCTCCCAGATTAGCCTCTTCGTATTCATGTTCTTCTCGAACGTCGATTAATGTAAAATCTTCGCCACTATCCATTAATTGCTTAAGTTCCTCTACTGTAATTGTTTGCATATTTTTTAGATTGAAACGTTAGAAAAATTTTCTTCATTCAATGAAGTTAAACAGATTCAATGATTTTATTAAGAGTAGCACTTGGTCTCATTGCGTGAGTGACCAATGTTTCGTCTGGTCGGTAATAACCTCCTATATCTACGGCTTTCCCTTGTGCTGAGATCAACTCTTGATTGATTTTGTCTTCATTTTGTGTAAGTTCCACTGCCACCTGCTTAAAAGCCTCTCTTAAGGAAGCATCTTCACTCTGGGCTGCCAACATCTGCGCCCAGTAGGTTGCAAGATAATAGTGGCTTCCCCTGTTATCGATTTCATTTACTTTTCTAGAAGGCGACTTATTTTCCTCTAAAAGCTTAGCTGTAGCCTGATCTAGCGTTTCCCCCATAATCTTGGCTACCTTGTTGTTATATTTCTCTCCTAGGTGTTCTAGCGAAACGGATAAAGCCAAAAACTCACCCAGTGAGTCCCATCTTAGGTGACCTTCTTGATTGAACTGCTGAACGTGTTTAGGTGCTGACCCTCCCGCACCTGTCTCAAAAAGCCCTCCTCCGTTCATAAGGGGAACGATTGAAAGCATTTTAGCACTTGTGCCTACCTCCAGGATAGGGAATAAATCTGTTAAATAATCTCTTAAAACATTGCCCGTCACTGAGATCGTATCTTTTCCTTTTCGAATACGATTAACCGAGAATTTTGTAGCCTCTACAGGAGACATGATATAAATAGCTAGCCCCGTGGTATCGTGATCTTTTAGGTAGGTTCTCACCTTTTTTATTAGCTCTGCATCGTGTGCTCGCTCTTTGTCCAACCAAAAAACGGTTGGTGCACCGGTAGCTTTAGCCCTGTTTACTGCGAGTCCTACCCAATCTTTAATCGGTGCATCTTTTACCTGACACATTCTAAAAATATCACCAGTAGCTACTTGCTGTTCTAATACGATTCTTCCGTTTGCATCTACCACCTGCACAACACCATCAGCTTCCAGTTGGAATGTCTTATCATGAGAGCCGTACTCTTCTGCTTTCTGAGCCATTAAACCCACGTTTGGTACGCTACCCATTGTTTGAGGGTCATAGGCACCATTCGCTTTGCAGTCATCTATGACTGCCTGATAAACTCCCGCATAGCATCGATCTGGAATTACCGCAACCGTATCTTGAGGTTTATTGACTTTATTCCACATCTGCCCAGACATTCTGATCATCGCGGGCATAGATGCATCGATAATTACATCACTTGGCACATGAAGATTGGTAATGCCTTTATCGGAATTAACCATTGCTAAATCTGGCTTATCAGTAGATAGCGTATGCAGGAAATCAATAATTTTATTTTTTTGCACCTCATCCAACGATTCGATTTTTGCATACATATCTCCTATACCGTTCGTCAGTTCCACACCCAAAGAATCGAAAGTACTTTGATATTTCTTGAAAAGCTCTTTGTAGAAAACGTTTACTACCGCTCCAAAAATAATCGGATCGGATACTTTCATCATCGTAGCTTTCAAATGGAGCGAAAAAAGAAGATTCTCATTTTTTGCCACCTGAATCTGCTCCTCGATAAACAATTGCAATTTTTGCAAGCTCATAACTGCCGTATCAATTACCTCACCTTCTTGAATTGGAAATACACTTTTCAACGTATTTTTTGATCCATCATTTCCTACGAATTGAATGGTGACATCCGTAGCAGCATTCATAGTGGTTGACTTCTCGCTACCAAAAAAATCGCCTTCTTTCATACTAGCAACGTGTGATTTAGAGTCAGAACTCCATTTCCCCATTGAATGAGGGAATTTTTTAGCATAGCTCTTTACTGATTTTGGAGCTCTCCTGTCAGAGTTTCCTTCTCGAAGAACCGGGTTTACTGCTGACCCTTTTACGCTGTCATATCTCAATTTAATTTCCCTTTCTTTTTCGCTTTTTGGCTCCTCTGGATAATCTGGCAAAGCATATCCCTGAGCTTGAAGTTCTTTGATTGCTGCATTGAGTTGAGGAGTGGAAGCACTAATATTTGGTAGCTTAATGATGTTGGCCTCTGCTGTTTTGGTAATTTCCCCTAATTCTGATAAAGCATCTGCTATCCTCTGGCTCTTTTCAAGGTATTCTGGAAAGTGTGCAATAATCCTTCCAGCAAGAGAGATGTCTCTGGTCTCTATATCTATGTTTGCTTTGCTAATAAAGGCCTTTACAATAGGTAGAAACGATTTTGTTGCTAATGCTGGTGCTTCGTCTGTATGCGTGTATATAATCCTCGCCATTTATATTTAAATATATTTAATATGATTCTTCTTTATTGGGAAATTCTCTCGATTTAATATCTGATACATAGTTTTTGAAAGCATCTGACATGATTTGATTTAAATTTGCATATTGTCTTAAAAATCGGGGCTTAAAATCCTGTGTAATGCCCAGCATATCGTGAACGACCAATACTTGCCCATCAGTATCTGGTCCAGCACCAATTCCGATTGTTGGCATATCGATGGATTCAGAAACTTCCTTCGCCAGTTTGGAAGGTATTTTTTCCAGCACTAGACCAAAACAACCCAATCCATCCAGCAGCTTCGCATCTTCTAGTAGTTTTTGCGCCTCAGCATCTTCCTTTGCTCTCACTGTATAGGTGCCAAACTTATAAATAGACTGTGGAGTAAGACCCAGATGACCCATAACTGGAATGCCTGCTGATAAAACCCTTTGAACACATTCTTTGATTTCAATGCCACCCTCCATTTTTACTGCATGAGCACCTGATTCTTTCATGATTCGAACACAAGATCGTAGAGCCTCAGAAGAATTACCCTGATAGCTACCAAAAGGTACGTCCACTACTACAAATGCTCGTTTCACTGCTTTTATGACAGAAGTAGCATGCCAGATCATATGATCAAGGGTAATCGGCAAGGTGGTTTCGTTTCCCAACATCACATTGGAAGCACTATCCCCAACAAGTATAATATCTATGCCAGATTCATCTATGATTTTCGCCATCGAATAGTCGTAGGCGGTTAGCATAGCAATCTTCTCTCCTTTGATCTTCATTTCACGCAGCTGATGCGTGGTTACAATTTTTACTTCTTTTTGAACACTCATGGGTCAAAATTGATCAAGCAATTTACATAATGAGCGCACTATTTTAAAGCCAAAGTGCTGATGAATTAGGGCTGGAAAGCAAAATATTGGTTAAAAAACAAAATCGTGTAGTTACTTCCACTTGATACCGCAACCCACACTTGGAAATTGCTCTTCTATCGGTGACTCATCTTCTAGATGTCGTTCGATGGCCTCAATAAGATTTTCACCAGTCACAGGTTCTAAATTTCCAGGTGTACTGGCATCAAACCGACCTCGGTAGATCAGCTTCAAGTCTTCATCAAAAAGATAGAACTCAGGTGTACATACGGCATGATAAGCTTTAGCTACTTCTTGCGTTTCATCAAATAAATAAGGGAATTTGAATTCGAATTCTTCAGCCTGTTTTTTTAGGCCTTGAGGTGTATCCTCTGGATAGTTTGACGGGTCATTGGACGATATTGCCACGAAGCCGATCTTAAAATCATGGTAATGATTCGCTATTACGGCGATTTCATCTTCAATGTTTTTTACATATGGACAATGGGCGCAAATGAACATGACCAGCATGCCATATTCCTGCCTAATATCCTCTACCGTATATTGATCTCCCGATACTACATCTTTAAGGTTGAAAGCGGGAGCAAGAGTGCCTAGAGGCAACATCTCAGATTCCATAAGTGCCATAAGTTTCTATTTTGAAATATTGACTAACATAGGAAGTAATGCAAAGAAAATACTTTGATACTTAAAAATAGTGTAAATAGTGTCGACCTTTTCTTACTAATTTACTATTTTACTTCGTTCTTAACATTTGCTCTTAAAATCAATTAGGAAAAGATGAGATTGTCAAATCTGATGAATATAAGCATGATATGAAAAACCTTTACTTCTTAATCTTATTATTTTTTCTAACATTTCAGTGCTTCGCTCAGCTAAAACCAGCACCATCGAGAACAAGAGGAGTCGGTTCGTACGAAAAAATGATTATCAGAGGAGCCATCTTAATCAACGGAAATGGTGCGCCACCCATCGGTCCGGTAGATATCGTTATTGAAAAGAACAAGATTACTGAGATCAAGACGGTGGGATATCCTGGTGTGGCAATCGATCCGGAAAATCGGCCTAAAATAGACAAAAATGGCATTGAGATAGATGCCGAAGGCATGTATGTTCTCCCCGGCTTTGTAGACATGCACGGGCACATAGGAGGGAAAAGCCAGGGTACTCCTGCTGAATATGTATTCAAATTGTGGCTCGCTCATGGGGTTACAACGATCCGAGAACCTGGCTCATTCAACGGGTTAGATTGGGTGCTTCAACACAAAAAAAGAAGTCAGAACCATGAAATTGCCGCTCCAAGAATTGTGGCCTATACGGGCTTTGGACAAAACTTAGAAGAGGTAGAAGCTGTCCGCGCGCTACCAAAAGGATTTGGGAACGAAAAACCATCTGGCTCTATCACCAATGCAGAGCAGGCAAAAGCATGGGTACGAGCCAATTATAGAAGAGGCGGAGACGGAATTAAGTTTTTTGGTGCGTCACCAGAAGTAATGCAGGCCGCATTAGAAGAAAATGAAAAACTAGGTCTTGGCTCGGCATGCCATCATGCACAGCTAAATGTAGGTTGGTGGAACGTATTGAATTCCGCCGAAGCAGGGCTTACTACAATGGAACACTGGTACGGGTTGCCTGAGGCACTGTTTGATGATCGCGTAGTGCAAGACTATCCATTGGACTATAACTATCAGAACGAACAGCACCGATTTGGCGAGGCTGGTAGACTCTGGAAACAAGCAGCTGAGCCTTATTCCAAAAAATGGAATGAGGTGATGGAACGGTTGCTTGAACTGGACTTTACTCTAGATCCAACCCTCAATATTTACGAAGCGAGTCGTGATTTAATGCGCGCAAGAACAGCCGATTGGCACAAGGACTATACCCTTCCGTCTCTCTGGTCTTTCTACCAACCAAGTAAAATATCTCATGGATCTTACTGGCACTTTTGGGGTACAGAGGAAGAAACCGCTTGGAAAGAAAACTATAAACTTTGGATGACCTTCGTAAATGAATATAAAAACAGAGGTGGGCGGGTAACGACTGGATCGGATTCAGGGTTTATCTTTCAGCTTTATGGGTTTGCCTATATCCGAGAGTTGGAGCTACTTAGAGAAGCCGGATTTCACCCATTGGAAGTAATCCGATCCGCTACTTTAATGGGTGCGCAAGCCCTCAATATGGATGATCAAATTGGGACGATAGAACCCGGTAAGCTTGCAGATTTAGTCATTGTGGATGAAAATCCACTTCAAAACCTAAAAGTACTGTACGGCACGGGTGCCATTAAACTCACTGAAGACAATAAAGTCATTCGAGCAGGCGGAGTGAAGTACACGATAAAAGGTGGCGTGCTTTACGATGCAAAGCAGCTATTGAAAGACGTGCGAGAAATGGTGAAAGAAGCCAAACAAGGAATTGAACTTAAACAACCTGGCTATCCTAATTGGAATTGATTTTTGATAATTGAAACCATTTTCTACCAATATTATCATACCATAATATTGGCATCTATGCTAGTACCCCTCTTTTGAGGCATTCATGTATCCCCAATCAAAACGTTGAAGATAGGCAGATTTTATAATTTAATATTTTCCCAACCCAATGCGAAAAAAATACGTGGCGTTCAGTGGTCATTTTTATGCAGAAAAAGCTTTGCAATAGCTGGATAATCAATAAAGGAAGGCCTCAAAAACCTATGCGTATCCATCAAGCCCATGCACCTTGTAGGAAAATAATTTAGCGTTTTCAAGCCTACTTAAAAAAAAATCTTTTTTTATTAAATTTATTTGCAAATACGATCCAATACCTTTATTCTTGTGTTCTAAACCTAAAAATAAAAATAAGATGAGTAATTTTAAAGAATCCAAAAGCGAGATGAAAAATTTTGAGTTTATGAATAATCAAATCAAATCAAATCAAATCAAATCAAATCAAATCAAATCAAATCAAATCAAATCAAATCAAATCAAATCAAATCAAATCAAATCAAATCAAATCAAATCAAATCAAATCAAATCAAATCAAATCAAATCAAATCAAATCTTTGAATTTTAAACCGAAAACCTTTCTACTCGCCACCCTCTGCGCAGTCACCTTCTTATGGGGTTGCAAGAAGGATGAAACAGTCGACACCCAAGTAGTGGCCGACTTTACTTTTACCCAAGGCACAGCAGGGGCGGTAACCTTTAAAAACGCTTCTAAAAACGCCACCAGCTATGCGTGGGACTTTGGCGATGGAAACAAAGCCACGGAAGAAAACCCCACCCATACCTACACGAAAGACAGTACCTATACGGTAAAGCTGACCGCTACGAATGCAGGCGGCTCGGCGGATAAAACCGCAACGGTAACCATTGAGGATGCCATTACCATCGCAATAGCGGATTTGTCCCAATTAGTTATTTTGGAAAACAGCCCCAAAGGCACGCTCATCGGGGAGATAGTGGCGACCGTAGCCAATAGCGATGAAACGCCCGTTTATTCGATTACGAGCCAAAGCCTGGCAGGTGCCGTTGCTTTGGAGGGAAATAAAATGGTGATAGCCGATGCAAGTGCCTTTGATTACGACACGAATAAGGAGCTTACGGGCGAGATACAGGGGACCGTAGGCGGAGTAACGACCACGGCAGCGTTTACCGTTTTAGTAGATAAATTAATTGAGATCCCAGGTGCTAGCTTTAAAGCGATATTAATCCGTTCGAAAGACCGCGACACTAATGGAGACGGGGAAATTTCCCTATTGGAAGCCCAAGCATTTACGGGAGAAATTAGTGGATTTGGCTTTAAAGACCTTACTGGACTCGAATATTTTACAAATCTTAGTAAGCTTGATATTACAATTAGTAGCTTAACAACCATTGATGTTTCTAAAAACACCGCACTTACTCAGCTTAATTTACCTAATAACCAATTAACAGCGATAGATGTTTCTAAAAACACGGCACTCACTGAGCTTAATTTAAGCGACAATCAATTAACAGCCATCGATGTTTCTCAAAACACGGCACTTACTGAACTTAATTTAGCTGGAAACAAATTAACAGCCATCGATGTTTCTCAAAACACCGCACTTACTGGGCTTAGATTAGGAACCAACCAGTTAACGACCATCGATGTTTCGAACAACACAAAGCTTACTGTACTTAATGTAAACGAAAATCAATTAACAGCCATCAATGTTTCTAAAAACACCGCACTTACTGGGCTTGATTTATATTCTAACCAATTAACGACCATCGATGTTTCTAAAAATACAAAGCTTACTAATCTTCGTTTAGATGGAAACCAATTAACAGTCATTGATGTTTCTCAAAACACTGCGCTTACTCTGCTCAATTTAGAAGTTAATCAATTAACAGCCATCGATGTTTCAAACAACACCGCACTTACTGAGCTTAATTTAGAAGATAATCAATTAACAAAGGTTAATTTGGCGAATGGCCATAACGATAAGCTGACTGAACTAGTTTTGACTATAAACCCTAACCTAACCTGTGTGCAAGTGGATAAGATACCTTCACCTTTTCCAACTGGATGGGTATTTTCTAAGGCATCTGTTTTTCAAACCGAAGCATGTAAGTAAAAAATTGCATCATAGTCTAGGCTCCATTTTGTGGGGTTTAAGTAAACGTGATGCTTAATGCCATGAAGGCGAAGATTTCTTGATGGAACGGGTTGAACATTTTCTCGTTCACACCCTTCCACTTTTCATCAAGATATTCTTCTTACAGCTGGATCGCTCTTTTTAGATATGATTTTATGCTTGGCAGCTAATCTTCCCCCATCGTTTGGACAGAATTTGTTTTGTTTTAAGCGCTGCAATAGTAATTGTTTTCTATGCGGGGCTTTCCTTTTGGTTTTGCCTGTGGATTCGAAAACACCCTTATCTTTAAGCAAAAACTCCCTTTGCCACCTATAGATTTGTTGAGCGGATAACTCATTCTCTTGAGCCAACTCGGCAACAGATGAGCGTTCTTTAAGTGTTCCTAACACTACTTTGTTCATGAATTTGGGAGTGTACTTTTTGAGTCATATCAGTAAATTTAATTTGTCAATTTAGGACTAGTCTTGCTGTCCTATTTTTTGAGCTGATCAGTTTACAACTTAAGAATTTCACAAAAAATGGAATGAACAAAATTTGATTGACTCCAATTTTGGTTTTTTCTACCTTTACATGGCTTCCAAATAATCGCTTTGAAATAATACTATTAATTCGATTATTTGCTAGGCCCCGTAGTTCAATGGATAGAATAGAAGTTTCCTAAACTTTAGATGCAGGTTCGATTCCTGCCGGGGCTACTTGCATATCCATGATTTGGCAATTCAGCAAAACTCATATCTGAGACAACTCTGTCGCGCTTCCTTAAAAAATTCTCGTTAATTTCAAAGAATTACATTCTTTTAATGGATAACTAATTGTCTGCTCATTTTAATCATCAGTATTTATATGAAGTATGAAGTCTATTGATGCTGAAATGCGTATCGAAACTCCACTCTGTATATAATCACCACCGCTTGTAATATCGGGACTAGAGTTTGTCCCTCATAATTTGACCATCACTGCAATCAAATTTAGAAAAAGCATGAATTGCTTAAGTTATTAACCAACTTTATGAGTTCATCTGTTCATCTAGTCGTTCTTAAACGTTATCAATGATTTTACCTTTAGTAATCTGTTTTGATATCCTTATTTAGAGGAAAACCCAGCTGGTATTTTATATCATTATCTCTAGAATTGTCTACCACGTCCACGCCATACCTGATTTTATCAGGGTCGCCATACACAAACGTACCGAACAACAAATCCCAGATAGAAAGTACATTTCCAAAATTAGAATCTGTCCAAGGGCGCTCGAAATGGTGATGAAATTTGTGCGTAAGAGGGGTAATGATGACATAGCTCAGTGCTTTATCTAGCCATTTAGGTAGCCTCACATTGGAATGAGTCCAGTAGGTGAAAAATACCGTTATCAGTCGATAAAATAAATACCATGCTACCGGGATTCCGAACAATACAATGGTGAATACCGCCAACGACTCTCTTAAAATATATTCAATTGGATGTTGTCTGGTACCCGTAGTGGCATCGACATGCGTATCGCTATGATGTACTAAGTGCAATTTCCACATCCATTTCACTTTGTGCAAGAGATAGTGAGCTGTGTATTGAGTAATGAGGTCGAAAGCCATAATAGCAAGCGGGAATGCCACCCAAAACGGAATGGCTATCCAATTAAAAATTCCAATATTGTATTTTTCTAATAATGGATATACCGCTATGATACTGAAACCAAACGCCACATTTATGAGGATCATCATGGTAAAAAATAGCATATTGAAGCCGACGTGCTTGATTTTATCGTACTTGAACACAAAAAGTGGAATGGCCGCTTCCAGTATCCAAAAAAAAGTGAGACAAATAAAAACCCAAGCAAGCTTTGCTACCGAACCTAAATTTTCAAGAACAGCGAATAAATCTTCCAAACTAAACTTTACTTAAATGTCAATTCTAAATATACAAAAGAACGGAGAAATTGTTTAAATCAAAATTCACAATTTCCAGGTGTCCGAGGAAAAGGTATTACATCTCTAATATTGCCCATGCCCGTTATGAACAGAACCATGCGTTCAAACCCGAGTCCGAAACCAGCGTGAGGCACAGTACCAAACCTCCTAGTGTCTAGGTACCAACTTAGTTCCTTGGACGGGATGTTCATTTCATTCATTCTGGTTTCCAACTTGTCGAGGCGTTCTTCTCTTTGCGAACCCCCTACAATCTCTCCAATTCCGGGGAATAGCACATCCATCGCTGCCACGGTCTTATTATCGTCATTTTGTCGCATATAAAAAGCCTTTATGTTTTTTGGGTAGTTGAAGAGTATTACGGGTTTCTTAAAATGTTTCTCTACCAAAAACCGTTCATGCTCCGACTGCAAATCGGTTCCCCAATCTTCAATTGGGTATTGAAATTTTTTCTTTTGGTTCGGTTTCGAGCGTCTCAAAATCGCTATTGCATCTGTATATGAAAGTCTTTCGAAATCATTACCCTCCACAAACCGAAGTCGCTCTAGCAAAGTCATTTCACTTCTTTCGTTTTGAGGTTTCGTTTTCTCCTCGTCTTGAAGCCGTTTATCAAGAAAAGCCAAGTCATCTGCACAATGATCTAAAGTACACTTTACCGTATACTTTAACATTTCTTCTGCCAGATCCATACTGTCATGTAGGTCGTAAAAAGCCATCTCAGGCTCTACCATCCAAAACTCTGCTAGGTGTCGGGTGGTATTGCTATTCTCTGCGCGAAATGTTGGCCCGAAGGTATATATCTCACCAATGGCCAATGCTGCAAGTTCACCTTCTAGCTGCCCTGAAACGGTTAGGTTTGTTTCTTTCTCAAAAAAATCTTGTTTAAAATCCACCTTGCCTTTTTCATCTTTTGGGACATTGTTCAAATCGAGTGTCGTCACTTTAAAAGTTTCTCCTGCTCCCTCTGCATCCGAGGACGTAAGAATAGGCGAGTTGAGGTAGAAAAAACCTTTGTTGTGAAAAAAAGAATGCAAAGCATACGCCATTTGATGACGCACCCTCAAGATCGCTCCAAATGTATTGGTGCGCGGTCTCAGGTGTGCGATCTCCCTTAAGAACTCCATGGAATGTCGCTTGGGTTGAAGTGGGTACTCATCAGGGTCAGTCTTTCCTAAAACTTCTACTCCCTTTACGATCAATTCTACAGATTGTCCTGCTCCTTGAGACTCGCTCAATATACCCAAAACGGATAAACTAGCCCCAGTAGCTATGCTTTTAAGTACTTCTTCCTGTGTTTTCTCCAGATCAAAAACCAGTTGTAAGTTATGAAGGGTAGAACCATCATTCAATCCTACAAAAGCCACATTCTTACTCGCTCGTTTTGTTCGTACCCACCCTTTCGCTAAAATTTCAGTATTTATCTTTCCTTCTGCTAAAATTTGTTTGATTTTTGTTCTTTTAACTTTATCCACTGTTGTTAAATAATTGCGCTCCAAAATTAACAAATGTGATAATTTTGATTCACTTAGAGGGTCGCTATACTTTTGATCATTAGATAAAAGGATTTTTAAGATTAGCTTATCACCATGCAAAAACTTTCTATCACCCAATCGCTTCAACAAAAACTGTCGCCGCAGCAAATCCAGTTTATCAAACTGCTACAAGTTCCGACTGCCGAGTTAGAGGCAAGAATAGAGGAAGAACTTGAGGTAAACCCAGCATTAGAAGAAGGAAAGGAAGAAAAAGAAACAGAGGACTCCGCTGACGAAAACGAAGAAAAATTTGAAAAAACTGAATCAGAAGGCATAGAGGAATACTTGCAAGATGATTATGCGGGGTACAAAATGCAAGGAGATGGTCGCAATCCAGACGAGGAGGAGAGAGAAAGCTTGCTGCCTATGGGTAAAACCTTATACGAATACTTGATCTCTCAATTAGGCTATCTGAAGCTCGATGGGCGGGAGGAAGTATTGGGTCGGCAGCTTATCGGAAGCATTGATACCGACGGGTACATCAGAAGAGATCTAGAGGCTATCGTGAATGACTTGGCTTTTTCTCAAGGAATCGAGACAGACGAGGAAGAACTGGAGAATATCCTTTTTAAAATTCAGCGTTTTGATCCTGCCGGAATTGGTGCCCGAAACTTACAAGAATGTCTTTCTCTTCAACTTGATCGGAAAGCTGAAGAAAATAGTAAGGTACAACTTTCAAAAAGAATCATTGATTCTTGCTTTAACGAATTCTCTAAAAAGCACTACGATAAAATAGCGAAGAAGCTGAGTATAGACCATGAGGATAAGCTGAGAGAAGCAATCTTTCTGATCACCAAATTGAACCCAAAACCAGGAGGTACCAGCGATGAGGTTATAAAATCAGTACACTACATTATCCCTGATTTTATACTAACTAATACAGGTAGAGATTTGAAAATCTCCCTAAATGCACGAAATGCTCCTCAATTAAGAGTGAGTCGCTCCTATGCGGATATGTTAGATGCATATGATAAAAGTGACAAAAATGATAAAAAACTATCGGAGACTGTATCGTTTATCAAACAAAAGTTAGATTCGGCTAAGTGGTTTATTGATGCAATCAGGCAGCGACAACAAACGCTCCTTAATACCATACAAGCCATAGTAGATTTTCAGTATGATTATTTCCTTGAAGGGGATGAAGCCAAACTCAAGCCTATGATCCTGAAAGATATTGCCGAAAAAATCGATATGGATATTTCTACTGTATCGCGAGTAGCAAGCAGTAAGCATGTTCAGACGGAGTTTGGTGTATTCCCGTTAAAGTTTTTCTTTTCTGAAGGCATCGCAACGGAGTCTGGTGAAGATGTGAGTAGCCGTGAGGTAAAGAGTAAGCTCAAAGGGCTGATTCAGGAAGAAGATAAATCTAAGCCGCTGTCCGATGAAAAGTTAGAAAAAGCACTTAAAGCTTTGGGATATAGTATCGCTAGAAGGACGGTGGCTAAGTATCGGGAGCAATTGGAAATTCCTGTCGCCAGGTTAAGAAAGGAAATTTAAATCGCCTGATGAAATTTTTTTCAGTAGCATTCCACCCACTGCTCATTGCTACGCATCTAACGGGGTTGGTCTTAATCACTGCACCCGAACTGATTCCCACCATTCGTCCGCATGTCTATCTGCATTTTACCTTTTTGGTCTTTTTAACGACAGGTCTTCTACCTGCCCTTAGTATTTATATTCTTAAAAAATTCAACTATATCTCTGATTTCGAATTAACCCATAAAGGTGAGCGTATTACACCTTTTATTTTCATTTTTATTTATTACCTGCTTGCAAGTTTCCTTTTCTGTGTTAAGCTAGAAATGGGTTTCTTGTTTAACCTCATCCTTATTAGCGTCACTTGCTTTATTCTACTTCTTACGCTCATCACAATTAAATTTAAGATAAGCATACACGCAGCAGCCATATGGAGTGCTGTGGGTTACCTAACAGGAATCTTTATCCTATTTCCCATCGATTCAAATACCCCATTATTCAGTGTGTTGATCTGTGCCGGGCTAACCTCTTCCAGCAGACTGGCGCTAGGGTATCATACGCCTAAACAAGTCTGGTCGGGGGCTATACTGGGGTTTTGTTTTGGCGTTATCGTCGTGATTACGCTACTTTAAAAGCCTGTCAGGCTAATGCCGATGGTAGTCATTCGTGGGTTAACCCCGATTCCTTCCGTGTTTTCGAAAAGATCACGAAAATATTGCTTGTAAAAAAGGTGAATACCTTTAATCCCTAACCTTATCTGAACCCCATATCTGATAGAGTTAAGATTAAATTTCCCCGAATTCTTCTCTACGATTTTTCTACCCTGCCTTAGGTACTTCCATTTGGTTTTTGAATCCAACTTAAGTCCTAGCATTCCTCCAACACTAACGAAAGGCCCTTCACCCTCTTCCGTTCCCATGGGATAGAACCTAAATTCGACAGGTGCTTCCAAATAAACCATAGCTAGTCTATTTTTCCTGTAGGATAAGAGGGGCACCCCTGCTGGGTCGGTATCAGGGAGTGGTTTTATCGCTACTGGCAGTATTTCTGTATCGTCCTGATAGTGACTAAACAAAGTTGTAGTATCACCTAAACTGAGTTTTTCCATCGCAAACCCCAATCCGCCTACTAATGCAAAGTTAGAATTGAATTTACGCATCTTTGTGTAGTAAATCGCAATAGACTTGGACCTCCACCCTTTCTGATCAATAGTTGGTGGTTCATCGTCGAGGTAGTTAAGACCAATATCAATCATCACTTCACCAGGAATATCGGGCCGGTTCAATTTTTCCTGCGCAAATAAGGAGGAGAAAATAACTGACAAAGCGATGGCAACTAAATATTTCATGTGTTTTTTCAAAAAATTAAGTGAGTAAAGAAGCACTCCCTATTTGTAATTAACTAAGCGAGATCGTTAAATGATCTTAAAAGCAAAATTTTCGCAAAGATAGAATCCTAAATGAGGAACGAAAATTTTATACCATAATTGTTAGTTTTACGCTTCCAAAAGGACTCGTAGCACAACTGGATAATGCACCTGGTTACGGCCCAGGAGATTGGGGGTTCGAATCCCTCCGAGTTCACAGCCACCCCTTTATATTGTAGCCAGAAAGGCTATTGGAGTGGTAAAAAAGGCGGTGGAATAGTACCGTTGATTACCATTTATACATCCAGTAGTGCTGATATTAAAATGACCATTTTCCCCGTAAATAGTAGCAACGATATTTATATAGGTGATACTCATAGAAGAGGGTGTGCTGCATTGTCTACCTCGCCTTATCTTTTACCAACTCAAACTTTCACTAGGCGTAACCCTCTTGAAACGGATTATAAATAAGTTTAATAACGAAACGGTCTACCCAGCGGGAATGGGCTGAAGAACTCCCCAAGCTACCCAACGCCCTTTTCTGTACGCTCCAAAAGCAATCGCTGCGCCGTTTTAGGAAAAACACCTAGCCCAAACCCAGCAAAACGAAGCCTAGGCGGTGATGCGTTTTTTTAATTGCTACACGCTTCTTTTTGAAAGGTTACTTTGTCTTTATCGTAGTTCCCCTCCCACGCTGATGAAATATTTGTGGGATCATCGACTTGCACACACGTTAAATTAGGGTTCTCGAGTAAGTTCAAACGAGCGAGCGCAGCATTATTGCCATTCGCTAAGTTAACCTTAGTTAATGCATTTCGACTTGATTTAAAAACAAAAAGCTCTGTGAGTTTAGAAACATCCAGCACTGTTAAATTATTGGAACTTACATTTAGATCTTCAAGCGCTGTGTTGTTAGAAACATTGAGTGCTGTTAAATTATTGGAACTTACACTTAGTTCATTAAGCGCTGTGTTGTTAGAAACATTGAGTGCTGTTAAATTGTTATTGTATACGAGTAAAGAAGTTAGCGCAACGTTGTTAGAGACATCCAGTGCTGTTAATTGGTTATCGTATAACCAAAGTCGAATAAGTGCTGTATTTTGAGAAACATCGATGTCGGTTAAAGTGTTTTGAAGTAATTTAAGCTCTTTAAGTGCGGTGTTGTTCGAAACATCTATTTTGGTTAAGGCGGCATTTCTAGAAAGAGTAAGCACAGTAACATTAGTGAAATATTCAATGCCAGTAGCGTCTGTAATGTTTTTTTCAATTGCTTTAATTACTCCTGCATATACTTGGGCTTCCGCTACGGAAATTTCCTGATCGCCATCGGTGTTGAGGGCTGTATTCTTGAGTAATACCGCTTTGAATTGGGCATCGGGGATGTAAATTCCCGCACCGTCCGTTATGGAAATGGTAAACGCTGCCGCAGCCGTTGCACTCCCTACTGTCGCTTGAATTTCGCCTGTGAGTTCTGTATTGGTCGCATAGTCAGCTGCGCTTGTGTCGGCCAGCATCATTTTATTTCCGTCTAAACCAAGGACACCCGCTGGGTTTTGACTCTTGATCGAATAAACGGGCGTTTCTTCCGAATTGGCTAAGGTCGCCGCGATTTTCCAAATAACCACGCCGTTAGGGCTGTTTTTCGGCAGCACTAATTGAGTCAAATCCGCTATGGCGATGGAAATGATATCATCAACGGTTACCGTTGCGGTTTTATCCGCCGAGCCGTCTTTATTCGTAGCGGTGAGCTTTACCGTATAAGTGCCGTCCTTCGTGTAGGTATGAGTGGGGTTTTCGTCTGTGGCTTTGTTTCCATCGCCAAAATCCCAAGCGTAGCTGGTGGCGTTTTTAGACGTGTTTTTGAAGGTTACCGCCCCTGCTGCGCCTTGGGTAAAGGTAAAGTCGGCGACTACTTTAGCATCATCTACTGGTTTATTGTTAGGATCAACTGGATCATCGCCCTTGCAACTCAGTAAGACTGCGGCTGTACAAAGAGTAGCGAGGAGAAAGGTTTTGGATTTGATTTGATTTGATTTGATTTGATTTGATTTGATTTGATTTGATTTGATTTGATTTGATTTGATTATTCATCAATTCAAAATTTTTCGTTACCTTATTTATTATGTTTGAATTCTCCATTTTGGTTTTTATTTAATAATACGATATACTAAAACACAAGACTAAGGGTATTGGATCGTATTTGCAAATAAATTTAACAAAATATGGTTTTTTTGAAGCTTCAAAAAACAATAAATTACTTTAAACCGTAGTGCGAATGCATTCAGAGCTACTTTTAAATTATAAATGGGTCTTTGAAAGTGGAATTTGTTGATGAATTGGACAAAGGCGAGCGAGGTAATTTCGGAGAGGAGCGGAGTTTTAAATCCTGAGAAAGACTTGGTATTGTTTCTTCTAATCATAAACTGACCACCTAGCTATGGGACGAGTGTCTCAATTCTTTTAAATTAAAGTATCATCCCTTATCGTTCGCAAATACCCTTAAAATCACAGAATGAACACATTTTTCTATCTTCTGTTTGCTTAAATGACTGGTCGCTGCTGAAGATATCTTCTAATAGAACTTTCAAGTCTGCCTCGAACTGCGTTAGGTAACTTCGCACGTCCTTTACAGGTCGGCCTTCTATTTTTATCCTAAAATCGAAGTCTGGTTGAAAAAACTGCTTAATGTTTAGAAGTCCTGCGGATATTGGATTCTTCACTCCGTACTTTTTGGCATATAGCCAAGCATAAAAAAAGGTTTGGAAGCCTGCCTTTCTGGCCGACTTGTATTTGGAGCTTACTTGTGGGTTAAACAGGTTTTTCATGTTTCCAATCTCGGTGTCGTCTCGCCCCGTTTTGTAATCTATGATTCGTACTTGTCCATCTTTTATATCTACACGATCAATATCTGCCCCTAGTTTTACCAAGAACTTTCTATTGTCTGACTTGATCTCCATTAAGTGGTCATACTTATCCTCGTCTTCCAAGCTCACTATTTTAAAGGGGGCATAGGCTTTATCCATTTTGATAACCCGCTCTACAAACCTTTTGATAATTTCTGCCATTACAACATTTCGATCTTTGAACTGAAAACGTTTCTTGCTCGTCATACCAAACTCTTCCTTAAAGGCTTTTTCCATTGCTCCATCAATGGAATTTTCGAGACGTAAAAAATCATTTTCATCAATAACTCTGCTTCCTTTTTCACTTATGGTATCCCGATATAAGTACTCTAAGGTTTTATGGAGTGCATTTCCAAAATGACGTGCATCTAATTGCTCACTCATCTCATCTCTTGAAAAAAGGCGCAACACATACCTAAAATAAAATTTAAGGCTACAATCGAAATAAATGTTTAAAGCTGAGGCGGATAGTCTTCTTCGCTCCTTGGGAGGGGCTGCGTCAGTATAAATTTTGAGTCTTTCCCATATAGCAGGAGACATTGGAATGGAAATAGCCTTTTTCTCTTTTACCTGAACCGCATTACTGAGCTTTCGCCAGTTGATATGCAACGAGCTTTCTAATGAAATTTGCCGAATAAACCGACTGACTTCCCCGCTTAACCCGAAATTTGCATAGGTATTGTAATAAAACGAAAGCTTTTCAGATCGATGAAAAAGGCGGTAAAATAAATAGGCATAGATGGCGTCCTGTGTTTCGAAAGTGGAGAGTGCAAATGCCTTTCTTATACGGTAAGGAATGAAAGAACCCACTTTCTGCGACCCGGGAAAAACATCCTCATTCATATTGAGCATTAATACATACTTAAAATCTAGGTTACGCGTTTCCAGCGTTCCCATGATTTGCAGACCATTTACTGGCTCTCCATTAAAAGGAATTTTTATGGATTGAGATGCTTTCTTGAGTAAACTTTTGAGCGTCTTAAAGTCTGCAATGGGATCATGCCTGCCAAACAGTTCATCCAGCCTAGACAACATTTGGGTGAAGTGGTGTAGATATTCTCTTTCCAGACCAAAGCGCTCGACGACCTGCTCTTTTAATACGATAATTACTTCCAATAAGTAACCCATTAGCTCTTCTGGGCTGTTTAGCTTTTTAAAAAGCACATTAAGCAATGTGGACTCTAACGATAAGATATCATGCTGATACACGCGTATCTGATTTTTTTTACGAATGTCTTTAATTAGCTTATCGATCGGGCTTTTATCCTTTTTGTACAAATAAGGGTGGCTCAATATATCGATAGCCGGCTTATGGTAGAAAGAAAGACCATTTTCGGGTGAGAGACTAGCATGTTCTTGCAGCTCAATTGCGGCTTCCATCAATCCAAAAAGGGGTGTTTCCTTGAGTGGATACCCCATCGTAACGTTTAATTTCTTCACCACATTGGGTATCGCATTTAAGACTGGAAACAGCATGTATTCTTGCGGCAATACAACCACGATTTCCTCTTCTTGAGCTCCATTAGACAATAATTTATTGATCTCTTCACCCACCAATTTTGCCTGTCCTGCCTCTAGTGAAACCCCCGTTACCTCAATGGTTTTAGGCTGCTCTATTCGCTTAGGTAGTGGGTTAGAAAACCCTTTGCTGAATATTGAATCCTGTACATATTGGCGCATAAAACTCCCTGCTTCCTGATTTTCATTTGCTATATAGTACTCATCTATATCCCATAATATTTTCGCTTGAAAGTTGATAACAAAGTGCTTGATAAGTTGCTCCTCGACTGGGGTGAGTGCATTGAATCCTGCAAAAATGATATATCGATCCTCTGGTATGGAAATATCTTCGATGCGACTAGCCAGCTCTCGATAAATATGTGACGTATAGCCAATGTTTTTTTCTTGAAGTCGTGTTTTGAAGGAGGAATAAACCGCTTCCAAAATTTTCCAGGTCTCTACGAACTGCTCTTGGGTTTTAGTCGATGTGGGTAGGAATTTTTGCCAAAATTTCTGAATAATGGCTTCTTGCTTTTCATCCAAAAAATAAAAATCCTCTGCTAGTTGACGATCATCTTTTACATAAGTAAAAAGTTGCTTTGGGTCGACCAGGTAATGATCCACCTCTTCAAAGTCTTTAAGCAACATCTCACTCCAATAGTAAAAAGAATCAAAGCTTTCATCGCTTTTATTATGTCTTTTAAAACTACCATATAGTTCAAAAATGAGCGTGAGAGGATCTACTTTATTGATTGTGGAAAACGAAAAAAGGAAGTTCTCTAGGCTCAAAATTGTAGGTGACCAAACGGGTTTATTCACCTTTTTGGAAAGGGATTTTTTGAGAAATAGCCCTGATCGCTGGTTTGGAAAAACTACCGTGCACCTACCCAAATGAGCCCTATGGTGATCCAATAAAAAATCTGCTACTTCGGATATAAAAGACATGAAAATAAGTTTAGCGAACTCTGAAAATATGAATTTTAAAATTGGTACATACGTGTTGGAAATCCTAAACCTTCTTTACCTCTCCGCTCATCAGATACAATAAATAACCGTCTACTATATAGCCCATATCTGAAAGCAGCGTTGCATATTCCTTTAACTGTTTAGTGTCTTTGGTTTTTTGCTGCCCACTTTTAAAGTCAATCACGGTAGCCCTAGTTCCATCAATCACTACTCGATCCATACGTTTAGTCTCTCCATCTTTTGGTAAAACAACCACCTCGGTCTTAACGTCGCCTTCTCCATTGAACCACGATTTCACCAGGTCGTCCTTCCAAAGATTTTGAAAGATGGTTTGAAATCGCTTTCGGTCTGCTTTGGTTATTTTCATATTACATTCATATCGATTAAGTAACTCCTCGGTATCTTTATAATGAATTATTTCCGATAGTATCTGGTGCAACAAAACTCCCTCTTCTCTAAGGTCTTCTCTTTGTGGATCAAAGGCACGGCTCATTTTTCTAATCTGCAGTTTATTGCTC
Source organism: uncultured Ekhidna sp. (assembly GCA_964289745.1). Lineage (GTDB taxonomy): Bacteria > Bacteroidota > Bacteroidia > Cytophagales > Cyclobacteriaceae > Ekhidna. The sequence continues at coordinate 1,518,581 of CAXYMM010000001.1, read as the reverse complement.
CACTTATATGAAGCGTACTGGTGCAGACAAACTACCTTATCCTTATTCTTTCTAATCTTCACTTCTAATTTACCGTTTTTATAGACCTTGCTTGTCTCATCCCAGCCGTCAATTGGGTAGTGTTCAAAAAAGGCCCAAAGAAGTTTATTTGATGTACTGTAGGCTTTATCGGTATTGGAAGGTTTCTCAGAAAAAACGTAAAGTCCACGTTCCGCTCTGGTGAATGCTACGTACAAGATATTTAGACTCTCAAGATGCCACTTCACCACATCCTTTTGATAATCGTGGACAAATCGGGTTTTCTCCAATTCAGATTTGTAATCTACTGGTAACATTTCATTTTCTTCAAATGGCGATGGATACCAAACTGGTTTAGCACGGCTATCCATGGAATAGTTGCAAAATGGAACAAACACAATGGGGTACTGAAGACCTTTAGATTTATGCGAGGTAATTACCTCCACTGCGTTTAAGGCACCTGTTAGCTGTACTGAACGTTGTGCTCCTACATCATCCCACCATTCCATGAACATGCGCAGATCCGAGCGATTACTTTTACTGTATTCCAACACCGCATCCTGAAAGGCTTGGAGATAAGCAAATTCATCCTTTAACTGGTCTAGTTCGAATACTCTAATCAGCACTTCAACCAACTCTAAAATAGGCAAGTGAAGCAGGTATTGTTTATATTTAGTGAAGCTATCTGGCAAACCTCCATTTGCGAGTGAAGCAAAATCTTCATGTAACTCAAAAGTGCCTGTTTTTACATGCTTTTGATAGCGGTACGTCAAATCTACTTTCAAGCTTATATCATCAGGTTGTATTAAATGATGAAAGGCAGAGAGAAGCAACTGTACCACATTGGCATTTTGTAGTAGCATCCCTTCGGCGGAGATCACCTCCACCTTACTTTGATGTTCACGCCGATGCTCTAACACATGGTTAACGATTTCAGTCGCTTCTTTATTCGTCCGAACCAAGATCGCCATATCATTAAGCTGATGACCTTCTTCAAGTAGTGTTTCGATGGATTCTATCGTTTTATTCATGGCTAACTCTTTCCACTCTCTTTGATTGGCCTCCAAAAATTCCAATTGCACAAGCCCTTGCTCTTCTTTGTGAATGTCTGCTACTTTTTGGGATACACCAGCGTATGTTTTAAGGATCATTTCAGCTTCAGATGTAGAAATTAATTCCCCCAATTCATCTACCAGAATTTGTGGCAACGCTGAAAAAAGTTGATTATTAAAGGCAATGATGTTTGGAGCACTACGCCAATTAATGTTTTTAGAATCATCAAATTGGGTTTGTGGAATGTCTGCATAAACCTGATTAAGCAAAAGAGTGGAGTCTCCACCTCGCCATCCGTAGATGGATTGTTTAGCGTCCCCCACGATAATGTTTTCATTTCCATTGGCCAAACTTTCCTCCAATAGGGGTTTGAAGTTATTCCATTGAAACTGTGAAGTATCTTGAAACTCATCAATCAAGAAATGGTCGTACCAAGAACCTACCTTTTCATATATGAATGGAGTACTACTATCGTCGATTATTTGAGATAGAAAATCTGGAAGATCGGAAATCATAATGGTTTCTTCTTCCTTTTTGTATTGTATCAATCTTTGAGACAAATCACTTATAAGACCAAGCGTAAAGAGGTGATTAAGCGAGGCGGTGGCGGTATAATATTCCTCATCATTGTCCTCCATAAATTTCAAAGCCTTATGCATTAGTGGGATAAAAACAACCTCAGCCTGATGAACAATCAGATCTTTTTTCATACCAGATTTTGAAGTCCAAGCCCTTGGATCTTCCAGTGCTGCCGCTACGCGCTTTGTAATGAGGTTGTCAAACTCCTTTTTGGATAGTTTCAAAAAGAATCCTGCTGGTCCAGAGGCTTTGTAAACCAGCTCATCGATGGAAAGACCTGCTTTGAGCATTGCTTCATCAAACGCTCTTGATATTGCTATTAGCTCATTTTCATAAAGATTCTTAGTTTTAAATAGCGTTGATTTTAATTTTTTGATTTTGCGCCTAGCTTCCTTGCTTGCAAACTGATTTTGAGGAAGTCTTTTAAACTCCTCCTCAAAGAGTTGTTTTGCCAACTTGCTTACTTGGCTTTTGGTTTCATACCCCTTGCTTTCTGCCAGTCCATTCATTGAAAAATCGACCAACCAATTTTTTAAATCATGATCATGCTCCACCCCCTCGTAAATACTACTGGTTATAAAATCGGCTACTTTATCGGTGTCTAATTCAATTCCAAAACTTCCCTGCAAACCGATTTCCCGTGAAAATGAGCGAATGATACGATGAAAAAAAGTATCAATAGTCGTGATATTAAACAAACTGTAATGATGAAGCAGGTGAGAGAGGCAGGCCTTAGCAGAATGAATGATTTGATCCTCACTCTTTTCTAACTCATCAGAAAAAACGTCAATAAGCTCATGTCTTCCTCGAGAGATTCCTATCAAAAAATCAAGCACTCGCTCTTTCATTTCCTCGGCGGCACGGTTGGTAAAAGTTACCGCCAGTATTTTTTGATAATAATCTGGTGCTTTTAGAGCAAGCTTTAGGTACTCCTTTGCCAAGGTATATGTTTTTCCTGAACCCGCAGATGATTTGTAAACTGTAAGTGCCATGTGTAACCCGACAAGTTATTTAACATGTCAATTCGAACTAAATATTACCCCTATATTAATTTAATGTTAATTTTATTTGGCGTATAACATAATATTTACTTAACATTACGTTAATATTAGAAAAAGACTATGAGAAAAGGATTATTTACTTGTGTGTCCATTTGTTTAATTCTTTTAGCAAATGGACAATCGGTTTCTTCTGCCAAGGCTGTGGAAGTAACAAATTACAAAGAGGTACTCTCACAGATAGAATACCCTCAGAAATGCAAGGAAGAGGGAATAGAAGGAAAAGTGATTGTATCACTTAAGATAGATGAGGATGGAAAACTTATTAATCATGAATTTATTGTGTCCCCTTGCAAAATGCTCAAACAGGCGGTGGCGAATGTATTACCGATGTTACGCTTCGCTCCTGCGATGGATCGATATGGCAACCCCATGACATCTAGCATTACCATGCCAGTTAATTTTCAATTGACAATATAATTTTTTAAAGAACCTAGCCATTCTGAAATTCAGAATGGCTTTTTCATTTTAACCTGATCTATCAAAGAATATAGCTTCCTTTAACGAATGATCAGTTGATTTTATCACCTCAAAGTTGATCTTATTACACCTCTGAGTGTTCATCTGATTAATGGGAATTCTCACAATAGGTAGATGAAGTTCTCTATCCTGCGGGGCAAAAAACTCTAGACAGATTATACCGTACTTCCAAGGATGGTAAAGTCTTTATTTAAATTTTTCGATCAAACTGAATGACCCTTTAAAGCAATATGAGGTCTGATGAAGGTCAAGCCCCTTTCACATTTGCATGATCAATTTTCGTTTCTTACTGCGATATTTATATCGGTAAAATTGCAAAATAGTATTGTATCAAAGGCATATTCGGTAGTGAGGTGGTCTTGATTTAGTGTCATCTCTTGCAGTGCTAGAGGTGTCAATTCGAATAATTTGTAATTTCTTTTTTCGTGGCTTAAGTTCTCAGTGAACTAAATCAATATTGAAGAATGCCTTCAACTCATACTTGAGAATCTCTATATTGCTTCTTCACATTCCTAATCTGATAACGCTGATTCACTTACTTTATATTTTTCAGTATGTGTTATGAACCATTATTTGTTCATTTCAAAATCAAAATGCAGTAAACGCTGTCAGGGTATCCTGCCACGATTATTTTATCCCCTATTGGTAGCTAGGAAACATTTTCTTTCTTCCTTTTTGATCCTTTATAAGGGTTATACCCATTCATTTTTTTTTGATAGAATCCAGTTCCATTATAAGTTCTGATATCAGGGTTATTCATGCATTCTTCCGAGCAACAGCCTTTATAAACCTCAGCACCCTTTTCACTCATTGGCACGTGTTTGTTACAATGTGGATTTGCACAGTTAATCATTCGATCGCTTAGCTCTCCTGTTACATAGCATTTTGCGATAACTGTTGGGTTTACTGCGTTGACTTCTTTCACAATCCGGTTGTCAAACACATAGCATTTTCCTTCAAAATCTTCACCCTCTGCTTCTAGCCCATACTTGATAATGCCTCCATGAAGTTGATGCACATTTTCAAAACCCTGCTCGAGTAGATATGCGCTGGCTTTTTCACATTTTATTCCCCCTGTGCAGTATGTAACTATTTTCTTCTCTTTATATTTTTCCAGTTCTTTTACTTTCTCTGGAAAATCACGAAAGTTCTCAATATCGAGCGTGATGGCATTTTTGAACTTTCCAATATTGTGTTCATAATTGGATCGCACATCCAAGATAATTGTATCTTCATTATCTTCTTTTAGGATTTTCTTGAATTCATCTGGCTCAATGTATCCCCCTGTTTTTTTGCCAGGATTTATATGATTGAGAGAGCTGTAGACGATTTCAGGCTTTACCCGGACATGGAGTTTTTCAAAAGCAGGAGCATCATTAAAATCTACCTTAAACTCTGTATGACTGAATCTTGTGTCTTGGAGTACAGCTTCCATGTAGGTTTCACAGGCATCTTTAGAACCAGAAACTGTACCATTCAGCCCTTCGGAAGCAATAATAATGCGACCCTTTAATTCAAGGTTCAGGCATAGGTGGTGGTGCTGTTCTCTGAACTCTTCTGGGTCTTCTATTTTACTGTAGCAATAGTAAAGCAGTATGTAATGTTCTTCCATAATCTTGACTGTACTAACTGATTAATTTGGAAAAAACGTTAATCGGACGTAAAAATAAACTTACTTCTTAGTGATGTCAACAGCAGGGTTTCCAAAAACAGTTTGGCCTGCTTCAACATTTCCAACTACAATTGAACCAACACCTATCTGGGCTCCCTTACCGATGGTAACGCCCGATACGATGGTAACCCCAGAGCCAATAAAGGCCTCATCTTCGATATTTACTTTACTGTTGATGACAGAACCAGCTCCTATTTGTACAAAGTCACCTATCTCTACTTCCTGTTCTACTACCACTCTACTGTTTAGCACGTTATGATTGCCCATCTTACCATCGTTCGATAATAGAGTGCCCGCATTTACAAAATTTCCATACCCAATATTAAATGAGTCGGATATCATAGCCATGTTATGAATTGCATTCATGGGCATGACCTTTCGTGTGTTGTTCAAATATTCAACGTATTCTTTGCGGAGAGCATTGTCATCAGTAGCAATGAACGCTTCGCACTTCTTGCCAATTAGCTTGGTAAAACCATGATCGTCTGTTGAACCAAGAACGGTTACAGTGTTGATTTCAGTATGGTGTAGGTTCTCATTATCGTCCAGAAACCCGTAGACCACGATGTCGTTGGAGTTAAATATTTGCAAAGCTGCCTTTGCGATACCGCTTGATCCAAAAATGATTACTGGGCGTTTTTCCATTTCTTCCTATTTTAGGTATAAAGTGCAAAATTAGTGATTATTCCACCTTTTTCTGAGCAAGAGAAGCACAAGTGCCATTAAAATACGATTACCAAACCAATAGATTATTTACCAATTAGGTAAACACCGATATTGCAAGACAAACACTTTCTTTTCTTGCAATAGTACTTGATCAATTGAATTTGAGCTTGCGATTCGAACGCCGTTACAGGTTTCCTATCAACTGCGACCCATTTTTTTGTATGCGTATTTACTTCTGCCTTTATTGATTCCAGAAATGAAACCGCTCTGTCTAGATACTGCTGGTCGCCCAAATATTTGCTATAAGCGGTGAGTATTGGGCAGAGAGAATTAATAACAAGGTTATCTAAAGTGACGCTACTCAGTTTTTTGTTTTTTTGCTTGAATTTCCTTCCAAAATCGTAATGATCTACCCAATACCCATGGCTGTTGATTTGGATTATATTCTTTAGATCGTGGGGGTTCTCAGAAGAGATGAGTTTTGAAAATAGGTTTGGGTTTTGATGAAAAAGATTTGATAGCTGTGCAATACGGATGGAAGGAAAATTTGCAGGTCTCATTCGCCCAAACTTCCACTCATATTTTGACATTGGAGCATTTAGACTATACTTATTACTAAGAAATTCAAATATCCGACTAAGCTTTTTTTGGTAGTTATCTTCTGGCTCAGATAAAAACCCAGCTTGTCCGAAAAATAAAGCCTCTGTCTCGGTGAGGTCATTCAGGCTCTTTTTTAAGACTTCAAATGGAAGCTTTTCCGATAGCATTCGAAATGCTTCTTTATTCGTTGAAAATCCAAAGTTTTGTGCTACTATTTGATAAGTAATTCGCTCCCAATCGTTTTTATTGGTTTTTAGGCAGACAAGTATCTCTTCTGCTTTCGATTCTAGGCGTTCTACGGCTACCTTATCGATTATGCCTCTATACACAATTTCAGGTACCGTGTCAATTTGGCTTTCACAAGCTATGATAGGGTCAGAGTTCAGATACCGTTGATACTTTTCAAGTAGTGAGGGGTCTACCAGTTGCTTAAGCTCCAATGTAGGCAATGTGTCATTATTTACCCTAATCTCTCTATCGTTGTTCCAAACCACATGCAATATCACATTATCGTAGGCAGGATCATTATAATGTTTGTGATGATCCCAATCAGAAGCATTAATATGTATTTCGATGCTACCAGCCCATTCTAATTGATTGATTTTGATTTTTGCTTCTTCAAAATCTGGACCTGAATTGTAATTGTGAAACCCTTGTTTAAAAACAGCTAATAAGCTTCCATCCACCAACTTAAGGTTAGACTTATCAAATTTTTGATGCTGCCATATATAATGAAGAAGATGTTCATTCATGCTATAAATTGATTTTTATTGGACATATCGGAATAATTTCAATCTATTAATACAGGCGGGGCTTATAAACGTAACATTTCCATCAAATTTTATGATGACTAGGCATTAAAAAAGGAGAATAATCTTAAAATAGTTATTTAATATCAAAAAGTAGATCAATAGCACCCTTTTCAAAATTAATCAGTTTTGAAAGTTTACATTAGCTATTGTAAATAGTTAACCTAATTATAAGAATCCTAAAAATCGAAACATTCAAAAATAGTGCTAAACGTTAGATTCATATGAATGAAAAAGAGTTGTATTTCTGAGCCTAATTGTGACCTTCATGAAGCTAAAAACCTTCTGAATTACGATTTTATAGCCACTTATTAAACATGATTTATGTAATAAAATAAAATTATTTACTTTTAAACTTTCTCGTCAAAGGCAAGTTATTTTACTTGAAATAACTTAATAGTTCTTTGTTTCAACGATTAATGATTTAACTTAATTATATAAAAAATAACTCAACATTTTAGAAATGCTCTCTTTTAGGCTAAAGGAAACCAAATTGACACCTTACTGCAAATTAGATTTGGCTAAAAATGTACTTTCAATGAAAGGCAGGTCATCTCCTGAGTCTTCACCCAAGTTCTATGCCCCGATTATTAAAAGATTAGATAGAAGTTTTGCATCTGGTACTAACACACTCACAGCGAATTTCAAATTTGAATACTTTAATACCAGTTCCTCTAAATGTATTTACGATCTTTTGAAAAGACTTGCCTATCATCAACATAATGGGGCTCAAATAACGATCAACTGGTTCTATGAAGAAGGTGATGAAGACATGAAAGAGGCAGGGCAAGACTATGAGGATGTTTTGGATATGCACTTTAACTATATACCCGTTTAAAAGTCTTACTTCAGGTCTTGTCCGAAATAAAATATTAGGTGTTCAAGATTGAACTCTCTCTTTATAATGATTAGATTTAACTGACTTATATTCAATTATTTACGTTTTTTGGCATAATATTAGTTAACTATTTGATATGTCAATTAAAAAATCAAAAAGAAGCCGAAACCAAATACTTCTCATTCTGTTGGGAATTATGCTTGCTTTCGTATTAACGTTAAATGCAAAATCTTTCTATTCCACAAATGTTTTAACGCCTAATGAATCCACTTCAACAGAAAAAATTCAAAAAACTACTTCTAGAGGCTTGATTAAGCAAATAATCTACAATTTTGTAGGTACAACAAAATAAGAAGCCATGACAAAAAAATTATATAGATCGAATGATCGAATGCTCGGGGGAATCTGTGCTGGTATTGCAGAATATTTTGATCTAGACCCAACTTTGATAAGAATTAGCTATTTTATTCTTTCAATAATTAGTGTAGCATTTCCTGGACTTCTCGTGTATGTTATTCTGTGGATTATAATCCCTCCTAAGGGTTAGTTTTATTAAAAAAATTTATCCAGCGTGTTGGCAATTCTCCCTTTAGAGCCATCTCATAGTCACTATAATTGCATGCTATTATTCTGTTTCTATTGAAAAAACCGTGACTTTCATAGTTGGGTACTTCCATCCACCATCGCTCCGAAAGCCTGCTTTTAAAAAACCGAATGGTTTCTGGATCACCCCCTAGATGAACTTCATATTTTAAGTAATCATTTGACATGAAATTTTTACCTCCTTTACGGTGATAAAAACCCTCTGTAAAGTACCAAATCATGGTGCTAATTACAAAAGCAGTTTTCATACCCTGATCTAGACTTGCCTTATAATTAAATATTCCGATTGAGCTGAGCTTTTCATTTTGACCTGCGTACCACATAATCTGGCAGGCCTCCTCACCAGTAAGACCATAAACTTTAGCACCTAATGCGCCTGGTGCATATTCCTGTTGGATAGCCGAGAGATCAAAAGTAAGCATGTCTGCATCACGAATAATGGGTTCTACTTCTCGAATATTCTCCTTTACGACTCCGAGTCGAAAAGTTTCAAAAGAGAGATCCTCTAATAGTGAAAGAGAGGCAGAGTCAGTTAAAAAACTCTGATAGGCCAAGTGGTAATAATTGAATAAATAATTGGGAGCATGTTTTAATAGTCTAGCCATATGGCAATTGATAGGAGCCTCTCCGTTTAGATCGATGTTGCTATCCACTGAAAGAACAGAGATTAGTTTTTCGGCATCCTCATATCCGAAGTATTGACCTAAGCTCACGTCATGCGTCCCTCCAAAAATTATTGGTATGATTTTATTACCCATTAGGTAGGACACTACTTCCTTAAGTCTTAGATAGGTATCTTCTAGTGTAGGTCCATTTCTCAGGTTTCCAAGATCTATTATACCATAGTCTCCAAAGCCCTTTTTTAATCGATAGAGTTGCTTTCGGACTTCCTCTGCAGAATATGCCTCACTTTTTTTATCAGCTCCACGAAACTCCTGAATGCCGATAAGTGCCATATCAAGTTCTTGATGATCAGGCATTTTGCTGTGATTAATATAGAGAGAGGATTGAAAAGATTCTGCGGATTTATCCTCATCAACCTCAGTAGGATCAAAAAAGAGCTTTAAGTCCATTCAACTAATTTAAGAGAGATGCATCATCCATTTCTTTTGAGCTAATAAAAAAGCCCCGCAACAGCGAGGCTTTCAGGTCAATTAAGTTTTTTCTAACCACCAAAGTCATCAAATCTGATGTTTTCGTCCGGTATACCAAAATCTTCTCCCATTTTCTGAACGGCCTGATTCATCAATGGTGGACCGCAGAAATACAATTCTATTTCTTCAGGAGTCTCATGTTTGCTTAAATAATGATCGATTACAGCTTGGTGTACAAAACCTGTAAATCCATCACCTTCATCTTCCATATTTTCTTTAGGACTCCAATTATCTTCTGGAAGTGGCTCTGAGAGTACAATATGGAATTGGAAATTGGGGAACTTCTTCTCCAAATCCCAAAAATGCTCCAAATAGAAAAGTTCTCTTTTTGATCTTCCGCCATACCAGTAGGTTACCTTTCTTCCTGTTTCTAGAGTTTTAAATAGATGATAGAGGTGCGATCTCATCGGAGCCATGCCTGCACCACCACCTACGTAAAGCATCTCTGCATCAGATGGGTTGATAAAGAATTCTCCGTAAGGACCAGAAATCGTTACTTTATCGCCTTCTTTTAAACCAAAGATATATGAGGAGGCTATTCCCGGATTGACATTCATCCAAGCATTTTTAGCACGATCCCAAGGAGGTGTAGCAATACGCACATTAAGCATAATTTCTCTACCTTCTGCAGGGTAGGAGGCCATTGAGTACGCTCGCTCTATTGTTTCATCATTTTTCATCTTTAGAGGCCATAAACCGAACTTATCCCACTCCATTTTAAATTTTTCTGGCTCGCCTGGATGTTCGTCTGGGTGAGCGGTAATGTCCATGCCTTCGAAATCTATTTCGCATTTGGGAACTTCTATCTGTATGTATCCTCCCGCTTCATAATCCATCTCCTCTGGGAGTTCTACCACAAACTCTTTGATGAATGACGCCACGTTGTAATTTCTTACCACAGTCGCTTCCCATTTCTTGATTCCGAATATCTCTTCAGGAATCTCGATTTTCATGTCATTCTTCACTTTTATCTGACAGGCCAATCGAACATTCTCTTTTTGCTCTGTTCTGCTCAAGTGTCCAACTTCGGTAGGTAAGACATCTCCTCCCCCTTCGATCACTTTACACTTACACATCGCACATGTTCCTCCACCGCCACAGGCTGAGGGAAGGAAAACACTTTGAGCTGAAAGGGTTGATAGGAGGGTGGAACCTGCCTGAGTAGTCATTGTATTTTGATCATCCCCATTTACCGTAATCTTCACTGGACCAGCTTGCACAAGCTTTGATTGTGCAATCAATAAAACAGAAACTAATAATAAAATAAGAACTGAAAATGCTACTATAGCTGTTACTACGATTGAGGTCATAGGTCTTTACTTTTTACTCTTCTTTACCTTAGCAAATATAGTCATCAAATTATGGTCTTTCGATGGTTATTGAGTCTTTTTAATTTTCAAAAAGGAAACAATCGGTATCCCATAATGTTCGGCTATTTTAACATATTTAACAATATAGTTAATCGAGATTTTAGCATTCTTCTATCTACAATAAAGTCTAAGAAGCCGTGATCTAGAACAAATTCGGCACTTTGAAATCCTTTTGGAAGATCTTTTCCGATTGTTTCTCTAATAACACGGGGACCGGCGAAGCCTATTTGAGCACCTGGTTCTGATATATTAAAGTCGCCTAACATTGCATATGAGGCAGTAACGCCTCCTGTAGTTGGGTCGGTAAGTAGCGATATGTATGGGATTTTTTCTTCGGAGAGTAACGCTAGTTTGGCCGACGTCTTTGCCATTTGCATTAAAGAAAAACCTGCTTCCATCATTCTGGCACCTCCAGATTTCGAAATCATCAAAAATGGTATATTCGTTTTAAGTGAATGATCAATAGCTCTTGCAATTTTTTCTCCAACCACCAAACCCATAGATCCACCAATAAAAGCAAAGTCCATACAAGCCACCACTAGATCAATACCATTCATCTTTCCATATGCGCTCCGCACCGCATCTATTAATTGCGTTTTTTTCTGGTTGGAGTTAATCCGATCTGGGTATTTTTTTGTGTCTATGAATTTTAGCGGGTCTCCAGAGGAGAGATCTGCATCAAGTTCGGTAAATTCATTTTCATCGAAGAGTATCTCGAAATATTCTTTTGAGCCAATCCTTACGTGATAGTCGTCGTCGGGACAGACGTAAGCATTATTTCGTAACTCGCGCATGTGGATGATATTCCCATTAGGTGTCTTATACCAAAGCCCGTCTGGAACTTCTTTTTTATCCTCTGTCTTTGTCAGGATTCCCTTGTTTTTTCTCTTAAACCAAGCCATATACTGATTTTGGAATATACAAAACTACGAATGAAAGTTTAGAGCGAAACCAAAATCATTTTACTTCCTCAAAGTCTATGTAGTCTCCTCCTTTGTATTCGGAGTTTGTTCTCTTTTGCCTCTCTGGAATCTTTTCTATATTTAATTTGCTATTGGGTGCTTTTTTAGAATAACGTTGCCCCTTATTGGTGAAGGCATCTGAATAAGGTCTTGAAGAACCAAAAACCATTCTAACTAGAAAGCCAAATACCTTCGACACGACATAGGCAATTAGGATAAATACAATTAAAACTTTAAGCATGTTTTCTTTTAACCTACCTACTTAGATATAGGTTTCGCTCAGAATAAATTTTCATAAAGTAATCGTCCATCAGATCATCTATAAAATGGATAGCCTCTCCAGTTGATTTCATCTCAGGGCCGAGTTCCTTATTTACGTTTGGAAACTTGTGAAACGAAAAGACGGGTTCTTTGATTGCGTACCCCTTTCTTACTGGCTTGAAATCAAAATCTGTAACTTTTTTCTCTCCGAGCATTACTTTGGTAGCATAATTAACGTAGGGTTCGTGGTATGCTTTGCATATAAAAGGCACAGTTCTGGATGCTCGTGGGTTTGCTTCAATTATATAAACTTTATCGTCTTTTATCGCAAACTGGATATTGATTAACCCAACTGTTCGGAGGGCTACCGCAATCTTTTTAGTATATCCTTCTATTTGTTGGATGACAAAATCTCCAAGATTGAAAGGTGGTAATACTGCATAAGAATCCCCTGAGTGAATACCTGCTGGCTCAATATGTTGCATGATGCCTATGATATAAGTGTTTTCACCATCACAAATAGCATCTGCCTCGGCTTCAATTGCCCCTTCTAAAAAGTGATCCAATAGAATTTCTCCGTCTGGTTTATCTTTTAAAATATCAACCACATGTTGCTCTAGCTCAGTTTCGTTTATCACAATTTTCATACTCTGACCGCCGAGTACATAGCTCGGCCTTACAAGCAGGGGGAAGCCCAGATCTTTAGATAAATCAACTGCCTCTTCTGCACTTTCAATGGTGCCATAAAGTGGATATGGAATTTCATTTTCTTTCAAAAGATCGGAGAATCTTCCTCGCGCCTCGGCCAGATCTAGTGCTTCAAAACTGGTACCGATGATTTTAACGCCATACCGCTTCAATTTTTCTGCGAGTTTTAGGGCTGTTTGCCCACCCAGTTGCACTATCACGCCCTCGGGTTTTTCATGTAGGATGATGTCATATATATGTTCCCAGAAAACAGGTTCAAAATAAAGCTTATCAGCGACATCAAAATCTGTTGAAACGGTTTCTGGGTTACAATTGATCATGATAGTCTCATAGCCACACTCCTTAGCAGCTAGGACACCGTGAACGCAGGAATAATCAAATTCAATCCCCTGACCAATTCGATTAGGGCCTGACCCTAAGACAATAATCTTTTTCTTGTTTGAAACTTGTGATTCGTCTTCATCTTCAAAAGTTGAATAATAATAGGGTGTATGGGCTTCGAATTCTGCGGCACAAGTATCAACTAATTTATATATACGTTTTATTCCAAGATCATTTCGCTTTTTATAGACTTCGCTTTCCAAGCATTTTAGCAGGTGAGCTATTTGACGATCGGCATAGCCCTTTTTTTTCGCCTCTTTTAGCAGGGGTGATGAGATATTCTTGATAGTATGTTGCTCAATTTCTTTTTCAAGTGAGATCAACTCCTCAATTTGATTCAAAAACCAAGGGTCTATTTTGCTAAGCTTGTGTATGGTTTTAAACGGTATACCTAATTTGAAAGCATCATAGACGTGAAAGAGTCTATTCCAACTTGGATGTTCGAGGCTCTTTAGGATTTCTTCTTGATTCTTTAGCTCGCGACCGTCCGCACCTAGCCCGTTTCTTTTTATTTCCAATGATTGGCATGCTTTCTGAAGCGCCTCCTGAAAAATTTTTCCGATTCCCATAGCCTCTCCAACCGATTTCATTTGGAGTCCCAACTTTCTATCAGAACCTTTAAATTTATCGAAATTCCATCTAGGAATCTTTACAATTACATAGTCTATAGCTGGCTCGAATAACGCAGATGTGATTTTAGTAATTTGGTTTTTAAGCTCATCTAAATTGTAACCGATAGCTAATTTAGCGGCGATTTTGGCTATCGGATACCCCGTTGCCTTGGAAGCCAGAGCTGAGGATCGGGAAACTCTAGGGTTAATTTCTATGCCTATAATATCTTCAGTTTCCGGATTTACCGAAAACTGCACGTTGCACCCACCAGCAAACTGACCAATGCCATTCATCATTTGCTTGGCCATATCACGCATCCGTTGATAAACTGTATCGGATAGCGTCATGGCAGGAGCTACTGTGATCGAGTCTCCAGTATGGACGCCCATTGGATCAAAGTTTTCAATTGAACAAATGATGATGATATTACCTGCGTTGTCTCGAAGCAGTTCTAGTTCATACTCTTTCCACCCTAAAATGCTTTGCTCGACCAATACTTCATGAATTGGAGAGGCTTGCAAGCCAGCATTAAGTGCGGCATCAAAATCTTCTGAACCATTTACGAAACCTCCCCCATAACCACCCAGGGTATACGATGGACGTATTACTAAGGGAAACCCAATTTCTTGAGCTATCTCTTTTCCTTTGAGGAATGAGGTGGCTGTTTCGCCTTTACAAACCCCAATCTCTAGTTCGATCATTTTGTGTCGAAATTTTTCTCGATCCTCTGTTGTCTCTATTGCGTCGGTGTTTACACCGATCATTTCTACGTTGTACTTTTTCCAGATTCCAGCTTTCTCACAATCTATCGCCAAATTAAGTGCGGTTTGACCGCCCATTGTTGGGAGTACGGTATCGATATTAGGGTGCTTTTCTAAAATCTCACGGATGGATTTTTTTGTTAAGGGCTTTAAATAGATGTTATCTGCAGTAACCGGATCGGTCATGATGGTTGCAGGGTTTGAATTGATTAGTGTAACTTCAATTCCCTCTTCTCTTAATGATCTTGAAGCTTGGGATCCTGAATAGTCAAATTCACATGCTTGACCGATAATGATAGGACCACTTCCAATTATTAGAACGGATTTTATATTAGGGTTTTTTGGCATAACCTCAAGTGGTTTGAAAGTCAGTATTCAGGTTTAAACAAATTCTAACAAAATTAATCTATTAGCTATCGGCCACAAAGCGAAAAATTAATTAGCGTGAATGTCGGATAAAGAATAGCTTAAATTTCTATTCAGGAAGAGAAAAAATGCTATTTTTGACTGCATTAAAATATCTATTTTCAATAGATAATACAATTTTACATTATTCGATAAAGTCACCGATTTTTTCTAGAAGTAGACGACTTCTGGATGAAATTTAAAATAGAGGTCACGTAATTTTTAATCATAGATACTTCTCAAAGAAAAGAGGTTAGAAAAATGTAGCTAAGAGATGTTGTTGCCTGATTGGTTGGCCTTATGGCATTAAACTTGACCTTATTCGATGAAAAGATAAAATTTCTTCGTTCTTCCTGACCAAAGAAAATGTGGATGACCTGGACTTCAAAGTGTTGAAAACTGTTACTGAAAATATGTTGGGAAAACGCTTTGCAGACAAAGAGTATATCTCAAAGAATTCATCAGATTTATTCTTTGGGAATGGGATTCACCTAGTAGCTAAACCTTCAAAAAATATGAAAATCATTAATTCGAGTCAATCAGACAGGATACTAGGTATATTAGAAAATGTTGATGTTTTGCTAACCCCTAAAAAAGGTGGAGGATGTTGCGAATGGACCCGAGATACGAGCAATTTTCGTTTCTCTTGGATAGCTAAAAATATGTAACCAAAACTTCTCAATCTTGCTGCAGACCTTCTTAATAAATAGGAGCTAGATACCGCATGGAAGGTATTATTGTTGGGTTAATTTTTTGTGATTTACCCTCCGTATTTTCTTCAAGTGTAATATTAAATATGATACTATTTAAAACATCTTTTAAATTGCCCATGTTATAAAGCCAATTACTAAATAAATATGCCAAGAGTTTCTGTTTTTAGAAAAGAACATTTTAATGCGGCTCACAGACTTTACAATCCAAGTTGGAATGATAAAAAAAATAGAGAAGTTTTTGGGAAGTGTGCTAATCCAAATTGGCACGGTCACAATTACGAGGTAATTGTAAAACTCACCGGAGAGGTGGACGAACAAACAGGCTATGTGTACGATATGAAACAATTGAGTAGTCTCATTAAAACATTAGTAATTAATCGCTTCGATCACAAAAATTTAAATTTAGATACAGAAGAGTTCAAAAACCTAAATCCATCTGCGGAAAACATTGTGATGGTAATTTACAATCTCTTAAGAGAGCAAATTGGAGAGGAGTATGATCTCAAAATAACCCTATATGAAACAGAAAGAAACTTTGTCGAATACCCATCTTAATCATGAACACGACGGTGAAGACCACTCAGGGTGGTCTATAGATACCCCACTAAGAGTAGATGCTTTTGAGCAAGACGATGATTTGAAAATAGAACTCATTGAAAAGCATTTTAAAGAAATAATGCAAATACTAGGGCTTGATCTTCAAGATGACAGCCTTAAAGGAACTCCTTATCGAGTAGCGAAAATGTATGTGAAAGAGGTTTTTTCGGGACTTAATCCTGCCAATAAACCATCTGTTAAGCTGTTCGACAATAAGTATCAGTATAAGGAAATGCTGGTAGAAAAAGACATCACTTTTTATTCAAATTGTGAACACCACTTTGTGCCAATAATTGGAAAGGCGCATGTAGCCTATTTTTCAAGCGGGAAAGTAATTGGCCTATCTAAGATAAATAGGATCGTCCAGTATTATGCAAAACGTCCTCAAGTTCAAGAGCGACTTACGATGCAAATTGGGGAAGAACTTAAAGAATTATTAAACACAAACGATGTAGCAGTAATCATGGATGCTACTCACCTTTGTGTGTCATCAAGAGGAGTTAATGATACTAATAGTACTACGGGTACTGCCTTTTTTGATGGAAAGTTTGGGGATAAGGATGTAAGGAATGAATTACTCAACTTCATCAATTCCAATGTAAAATGATCTAGTAGAATAGATTGAACCGCCGAATTATTAAAGAGTTGTAGTTAAACTACTTCCAGATTTCGTTCCCGGATCGAAGATTGTCGCATTTCATAATTTTGATAAGTGCTAATCGATTCCAAGTTAGGGGTGAGTTTATCTCTTGTTAAGAATAGAAGCCTTTCAATGGCTGTTCAGTGATTTACATCGCATCACTACTCCGTAAATTTTGAATATGAATTTTTTCTAAGCAATAACCCTTTTCTAGTACGATCACTTTAGTGGGTAACCACACTTTCATCAATTTAAGTGCCTTAGTATGGAAGAAAGAAGTAGTCAAAGCATCGGTTGTTCAAATAGATATGTATTTTTAGTAAAGATATTAAGTGTCTAAACCCAAACATCATCATTTTTGGAGAGGGGGCAATATCCCGCTATTTTGTTTTTCTAAGTCAACGGAAAAATCCACCAACTTCAATCAGGTATCAATAGAAAAATATCATTTACTCCACTTCATTAAAATCAAATGAACCCGATTAACGATACAATCATAGCATTGGCCACCGCTTCAGGTATTGGAGCCATCGGTGTGATTAGACTTTCTGGTTCTGACTCCATCCGAATGGTCAATGAAATTTTCAAAGGAAAGGATTTGACTAATCAAGTTTCGCATACTATTCATTTAGGGACCATCCGCACCGAAGACGATAAAATTATAGATGAGGTATTGGTATCTCTATTCAAAGAGCCAAAATCGTACACTAAAGAGGATGTAATTGAAATTTCGTGTCATGGCAGTTCTTTTATCATTCAGCAAATCATCCTGCTACTGATAAGCAAGGGAGCTCGAATGGCTAATCCAGGAGAGTTCACTCAGCGAGCATTTATAAACGGGCGTTTTGACCTAACTCAGGCTGAGGCAGTAGCCGACCTGATTGCATCGGACAATGAAACCATGCGCGATGCGGCAATGAACCAGATGCGCGGTGGATTTTCTCAGAAAATCAAAAAATTAAAAGAGGAGCTGGTACACTTTGCCAGCATGATAGAACTGGAACTGGACTTTAGTGAAGAGGATGTAGAATTTGCAAGCAGAGATGAACTTAAAAAGCTAATCTATAGCCTGAAGAGATTGATTAATCGGCTTACAGAAAGCTTCATGCTGGGCAATGTGATCAAAAATGGTGTACCTACGGTAATAGCAGGCAAGCCCAATGTAGGAAAATCTACCCTACTCAACGCCCTGCTCAACGAAGAGCGAGCCATCGTATCTGACATTCCAGGCACTACACGTGATGCCATAGAGGACGTGATTAATGTGGACGGGATCTCCTTTCGCTTTACCGACACAGCTGGGATTCGCACCACAGATGATACAGTAGAGGCCATC
Source organism: uncultured Ekhidna sp. (assembly GCA_964289745.1). Classification (GTDB taxonomy): domain Bacteria; phylum Bacteroidota; class Bacteroidia; order Cytophagales; family Cyclobacteriaceae; genus Ekhidna. The sequence goes on along the minus strand of CAXYMM010000001.1, from coordinate 1,500,305 downwards.
GGTGTAGAGCGGACTATGCAAAAGATGAAAGATGCCTCAATAATTCTTTATCTCATAGATATGAAAAACGACTCGACCAACGATGTGGATCAGGAGGTAGACTTTATAAAGAAACTGAATGTTCCCTTCATACTTATCGGCAATAAACTAGATCAGGCCAAGCCAGAAATCAAGAAAAAATTAGAAGATCATAATACCTTACTGATCTCCGCAAGTCAAAAAGAAAACTTGGAAACCCTAAAAGTCGCCCTCAAAGAGTTGGTCTTTCCAGACGATTTCAAAACTGGCAATATATTGGTGACTAACCTACGCCATTACCAAAGCCTGTTGGAAACGAATAAGGCTTTGGATCAGGTACTCAACGGTCTGAACCAGCAATTGACTAATGATTTTATAGCGATGGACATTCGAAATGCCTTACATTATCTAGGGGAAATAATTGGAGACGTAACGACTGAAGATTTATTAGATAATATATTTAGTAAATTTTGTATTGGGAAGTAATTACTTTTCACTTTACACGCTAAATCCTTCTTTTACTTGCTTTTAGAGGGTTTTATCTTCTTTTTCTTGTTGCTAATTTTCCCTTATTTTTATGTTTTTTTGATATTAATTTATTATCAATAACTCTCAATTTGTTGTTAGCAACAAATATTTTAAGGACTGGGAGATTATGTTAAATATGAATTCATTCTGATACATAGCGATACACCTTAGATGTAGAAACACTAAAGAGAGGGAACATGAGTAGCAACCTTCGTATTCTGAGAATCTGTCAAGAATGTTGCAACAATTTTATCGCTAAAACCACCATTACTCAATATTGCGATGACAGATTTGCCAAGCGAGTTTACAAAGAGCACAAGCGCAAAGCTGAGTACCAAACCTATTCAGATTTGAAATTAGAGCAAAAGTTTAAAAACTGTTGTCACAAAATAACTTTCTAATGTCCAATAGAAAGATTTTTATTGCTAGGAAATGATTTTTTTCTGTATAAATGAAGAAAAAGAATGTCCGAAACTTTGCATATAATTTTTGTTTTATGGAAAAATATAGTGGATGACCTGAATTTGATTTAGGCGCTGAGTGTTCAGTCGAGAATTGTAACAATGAGGCAAATTTTGAGGTTTTACTTTATAACTATTATTAAACATTAAGATTTAGAGTTTTTAGAACAAGATTATAATTGCCTCTTTTTATGAGAGAAACATAAAAAAGAAAACGAAGGAAAGGCAGTTAAAATAGAACCGATTAGATCTACTTACAAATACCCTTACTCAAATAGAAATGAAGTTCAAGGAATTTCAAAATATATTCCTATTAAAGAGGCTTATCCTGATTTATTTGAAAATTAGATAGTAGAGTAATAACCAAATCGCTCGTATCATATGCAGGTTCGCTCGTGGTTGCGACTTATTGCAAAAAGGATATCAGAACATAGGAAAATTAAATAAATGCGTCTAAAGCAATCTTTAGTATGAAAGTAACAAATTTACATTTATTTCTCAAAAAGCAGGGATTAAATATTTTTAACTTTTCGCTCTTACAGGCAGTAGGAGTTAAACATTAGCATAAAAATTGATTCGTTTCTAAGTTAGCTATTTTGAAGAATTTATATGAATTAGTCACTTTGATGGGATTAATGATTTTTATTTGTCCCAAATCAGCGAAATAAAATTTTTGAAGAATAATATATATCACTTTCATATTTGCTCTTTCACAAGACTATCCATACTCCTCCTCATGCTCTTTCAGGGGTGCGCCTCTCTTCGAATCAATAAAGCACTCAAGGGAGAAGCATTCGGAAAAGAAACCTTGATCAAAAAAATTCCATTTGAATACGACATGGATTTAATCGTTGTCCCTGTTCTGGTTAATAGAGAGTCGCTTAAATTTATTATCGATACAGGTGTCCCTACTGTCCTTTCTGAGGGGGTGAGAAAAAGGCTTATCCTAGGTAAAAAAGAACAAATAGAAGCCGAGGGGTTTCACGCTTCTTCACGCATTCCTCTTGAAGTCATTGAAATAGATGAAATCCGATTGGGAGGACTCTCTGTAAAGAAAATGGGAGCTTTTTCCACCCCTGCGTTAAGCAAAGGCTCGCTTCAATTTGCAGGTATAGATGGTATTTTAGATGCTAATTTTATGTGGGAATTTATTTAGTATTTTGATTTTGAAAATCAATGGATACTTCTTTCAAGAGGTTCCATAGATATGCCTCAGCATCCCGCTCCTCAGAAAATAAAATTATTCATTGGATATGCAGGATTACCCTCATTTACCTCTTTTCTCAACGGTCAAAAAGTACTGAATACAGCATTAGATTTGGGTTACTACGGAACGCTAAGTTTTGATCACTCTATTTATCATAAACAAAAGCCATCGGCGATAAAAAACCTCAAAACAGGCAAGGGGCTTTTCAGTGACGGTCTTTCAAGTGTAATCGATACAACATTATATTATGAAGGCGTCGTGAATCAGTTTCATTCAGGGACATTCTCAGTATCCGGTGTTCCAGTAAATTTTGAAAAAGGTGCAGCAAGTGTTGCTGAAGTTGGGCTTTGGAAAAAATACAATCTATTGCTGAACTGGAAAGAAAAAGAGGCATCTGTTTACCCTTTTCAGGAAGTCGCTTTTCATTCTCCATCCCCCGGATTTGGGTTTGGTGTTTCCATCAGAAACCAAGCGATCCTTGTCTCTTCTACAGAAAATGAATCCGTTGCAGCTCCATCAGGGCTACAAGTAGGGGATGAAATCCTTTCCATCAACCAAATAGATCTGTTAGGGATACAAGTCAACGAACTTTGCACGATTCTCAATGAAGATGAAATATGGTCCGGTAAAAGTTATCTATCCTTGAAAATCAAAAGGGTAGATCGTACAAAACATGCTATTGAACTCTATAAAAATGAATGAAATAGAAGTGCTTTGTCAACAAAACTGACTTGACCTCACGGTTTCCTACAGCGATTAGGTAAATATCGGCTTTGACTTTGCGGATGAGTTTGGTCAATCGGGTAGAAACCTTTTCCTCTGAATCAGTCAATTCTATCCTGATTATACATCACAAGAACGCAATAAGCAGTTCGACAACGGTCTAAAGACCAATGGTCAAGGTGTTTCACTTGAAACCCTCTTTTATCATGCCAAGCAAGCCCACATTCCTTTGGTTTCTCCAAAAGCAGAGACGCAGATCAGGGAATAAACTGGCAGCTCCATAGATTCAGAACCATCTAATAATCCTATTGAATTAGGCACTTAAGCAATAGTTAAATGGTGATAAAACACGGGTCTATATTTAACCCTGATATTGAGTAGATGATCAACTATTTTTCCTTTCAACGGTTGTCGATTGAGACAATAGAAGTATTCATCAAGATATCCTTGCAAATGTTTGTCCATAGTGATGAATACCAAGTACGCTGTGGATTTCATTTCTGATCTCAAGGTTGAAATCTAGAATCTGATAAAGAAATGGGATTTAGCAAAAATGCTTGGCATAGGTATTGGATTTTCTAGCGCACAGAGTAAAACGGGCAAAATTAGATTTACTGCAAATCTCAACTAGAGTGAGCCAATTGAGATTGTAAAAGAGCTTAATGAGTATTTTGATACCCATATATTTATCAATAATGATGCTAATCTCTTTGCGGTTGGCGAAAAAAATAGGGTCTCGTAAAAGAACTTGATAATTTCATTTTCATCACATTAAGTACTGGTGTGGGTGATACCGCCTACGTGAATGGACAATTAATAGAAGGTCAAAATAGAAAAAAGTGTAGCAATTCTAAAACTCAAGCAATTTTAAAAAGAGAAATAAAAAATACAAAAATTAGGAAAAAAGTAACGCTACAAGATTTTGCTAGTCATCTTTTAGAAGACGGAATAGACCTTAGACATGTTCAGGAATTGCTAGGACATAGCAACTCCAAAACAACAATAGTTTACATTTAAGTTTCACAAACTAGTTTAAGAAATATTAAAAATCCATTTGATGAATTATTAAAATAGTTATTTTACGTTCGAAGGAATTGTTATAAAATATCAGTATATCCAAACGTTAATCAAGTATGTACTGAAAATATAAGCTCATAATTGAGTTATAGTAAATTAAATAGAAATAAAAGTTAAAATAATATGAACAAAATTATATTAAAAATTACAATCTTATCAATTAATCTATTTTTTGGGATTTGCTCTGTCTGCGGGCAATGTGCAAATAATTCGAATATTTATTCATTTAAATATAATGGAAAAAGCTACGAAATAGTAAGAGAGAATAAAACTTGGATTGACGCTGCTGCTTGTGCTGTTGAAAGAGGAGGAATTTTAGCAGAAGTCAATGATCTTAACGAGCAAAATGAAATTTTTAACCAACTAGATTCTAGTGCAAGTATCAATGTTAATAATACAATTGCACCTGATGGCGGTGGAGCTTCTTATGTATGGATTGGAGGTAATGATTTAGGTGTCGAAGGCAATTGGATATGGGATGGGAATAATGATAAAGATGGCACGCAATTTTGGATGGGAGATTTTAATGGAAATGCAGTTGGGGGATTGTATAATAATTGGGGAGATGAACCTGATAATTTTGGTTCTGGACAAGATGGTTTAGGACTGGCTTTGACTGATTGGCCTTTAGGAGTTGCCGGGCAATGGAATGATGTAGCAAACACCAATAAATTATATTTTGTAATAGAATATTCAATATTATTATCCACAGAAGATATTAAGCTCGGAAATAACGTCAATCTTTATCCTAACCCAGTCACCGACTATCTCACAATCGAAACAAATGAACACTATTTAAAAAATATTGCCATTCTAAATTCATTAGGACAAGAAGTAAAAGTTCAGGATATCAAAAAGAATTCTAAATTGGAAAATATAAAATTATCAGGTCTAAATAAAGGAGTCTACTTTGTCAAGATAACATCAATTGAAAATCAAAAAATTATTAAAAAAATAGTCATTAAGTAACTCGTCACAATACGGCATAGAGATAGTAACGGAAATTCTGTTAAAATATAAAGATAGTAGTAATAACTGAATTATAGTCTAAACTGTAATGTGTATATTCATAATTTTGTTACTATTCTTATATGCTGTCTTTAGCGTAAATTATGATCCATCCTGAATGAAGGCTACGTAACCTTAAACAATTATGTACAAAAACGACAAAGTCATCAGACGGTATTCACAACCTTTTAAATTCAAAAATTTTAGACAAACTTACCATTGGAAATCTAAACAAGTATCAACTAGGTAAGGTCTATGGGATTAATTCTTAAACTATCAATGAATGGATTAAGAAGTACAACCATAAAGATCTTATGAACACCAGAGAAACTGTGAATACCAAAGACGAGATTACTACACGTATCAAAGAGCTTCAGAAAGAGATTGAACAGTTTAAAAAATGCTTACTCAAAAAGGATATGGATACCCTTATGGATGAATCCTATCTTGAAATAGCCGCAGAACAGCTTGGATATAAATTAGTTCTAGAACTAAAAAAAGTTAAGTATCAAGCTTTAATTAAAGCGAGAGAAAAATCAAAAAGATTTACCTCTTTAGCTACTGTTTGCAAATATTTCGATCTTAAGCGTGACGCCTACTACAAGTATAAACGTAGAGCAAACAAGCGTTTACAGGTTGAGCAAAAGATGGTGTTGAAATAGTAAAGTAAAGATGCGGATTTCTTCTCTGAGAAGGTGTTAGAAAGCTTATAGAATTGGTAGACACCAACTTCAAAATTGCTGACTTAAAAGTTTGTGGGGAAAACTTATTTAACATCCTTAGAAAACATAATATGTTAGTACTCAGAAAAAAAGCAAATTATAGAATCACAAACTCATTCCATAGATCCTATAAATACAGTAACCTTATAAAAGAGATGCAGATCACAAAACCTAATCAGGTATGGGTTGAGCAACATAACCTATGTAAGAACTAATAAAGGGCTTTGTTATTTGGCTTTAATAACCGATGCTTACGGTCGCAAAATTTTTGGCATAAGTAATAGCTTAGCATTAAAAGGCTGTGAAAGAGCTTTAAACAAAGCCTTATATCAAGCTAAAGACACCATTGAGCTTATTTCACCATTCCGATAGAGGTATTCAGTACTGCCGTAATGAGTACACGCAAAGTTTAAAAAGAAATAATATTGACATTAAAATGCAGAGCCATTTTTGAAAGTGGCTCGAAGTGGACTGATGAGAACCTCTTTAACGGGGAATATTACATTCATAAAATCCAAACGCCTAGTAGAAAAGATAATAACGCCAAAGGTCTTATGGCAGGAATGGGAAGTAAACATATTGATAATCTCGATTATCAATTGGCATCAGGCTGTCTGGTTGATCAGTTGGCAGGACAGTACATGGCACATGTTTTAGGATTGGGCTATCTAGTAAAGGAAGAAAATATTAAAACCACCTTACAGAGTATTTTAAAATGTAATAAAAAAGAAAGTATGTTTGAGCATTTCAACAATATGCGCTCTTATGCAATGGGAGATGAAAAAGCCCTATTGATGTCCAGTTAGCCTAAAGGTGGTCGCCCTCAAATTTCTTTCCCTTACTGGTCTGAGGTAATGACAGGATTTGAATATACTGCTGCAATTGGTATGTTGTACGAGGGTATGCAACAGGAAGGACTTGAAATCATTAAGAATATTCATGATCGCTACGATGGTCAAAAGAGAAATCCTTTTGATGAAGCAGAATGTGGCCATCACTACGCACGTGCAATGGCTTCATGGGCAGGGATTATTCAACAAAGCGGTTTTCGTTATTCGGTTGTTTACAAAACCATAAGATTTTCAAATAAAGAAGGTAACTATTTCTGGTCAAATAGGAGTTCTTGGGTGATGTGCGAGATTTTAGAAACAGAAAAGAGTTATCAAGTAAATTTTTCTGTTGAATATGGTAAGACAGAACTGAAAAATTTTGCTCTTGGAAAAGATATAATTGAAGAATTCAAACAAAGTATAATCTTAAAAGAAAACGAAAGTGTAAAGTTTGAATTGACAAAGTAAATGCGCATTAGATGGAGAAAATTTTAAAAAAGACGCACTACAACATTTTGTATAAGTAATGGCAGGTAAAGTGCAAAATATCAGGGTTTGACGCCCGCTCAAACGGCGTAGCGTTTTGACAGGAAAGTGCCACGCAATCTGCCGATACGCATACTCATACAATTTACCGTTGGCGGTAATTTTTGGCATAGATTATCGCAATAAAAACGGTTAAAATAGAGTCAAAATTATTGTACCCCACCTAGCTCTGCTAAAGCAGAATGATCAATAATAAAAGTCAAATAGTGGAAATAGGGTCGAAAAAATATTTTAAATAGGAGTATGCGTATCGTTATTTTAAGCTATATTAAAATGAATAATAAAAATCAATTAAATAGAGTAGAATCAAAAGAAACAGAAAGAGAGATTTCTTTTGAAACAGAAGGTGTTCATATTATGGAACTTGAAGGAAGTAATGAATTTAAGAAAAAGAATCGTTGCATTGGATGCAGTAACGGTGGAGATGGAGTTAATGTAGATGTAACTATAAAATAATTCTTTTAATTAAAAGTAGATAGACTGATTAAATTAGGTACTTAAACAATATTTAACTTATGATAAAACGAGGGTCTGTGTTTAGCCCTTCTATTGAGAAGATGATCAATTATTTTTCCTTTCAACAGTTATAGATTGAAACGATATCTGTATTCATCAAGATATCCTTGTAAATATTGTACGGAGTGTGATGGATACCTCTTAGCCATGACTTGAACATCATGATTACTCGATGCATATCCGGGAAGTATAATTTTTTTACCTGAGCGTAGCCGTTGAAGATGAGGAAAACCCTATAAAAAAGGTTGATACTCCATCCGTTTGTCGGTTTTTATTGCTGCTTTTGGACTGATATAGTCAGAAAAGAAGGGCTTCAGTGAGTCGTTGCTACCCTTTTTGATCACACGGGTATACATCCTTCCGATTCCTTTACCTTCTCTCTCAATAGCCTTTACTACTCGCTTTTTATTGCCATTTTGGCGACCTTTTACCTATTCTTCCTCTCGTAAGCTTCCCCAAAAATAGTAGCGATTAAAAATAGCGTTTGCTTGTTAAAATTGGAGAAAGATGAAAAAGACCCAATTCTCAGAAAGCCAGATTATTGGCCTATGAAAGGAGCAGGATATGGGCAAGAAAGTGGCGGATATTTGTCGCTCTCACAGCATCAGTCAGCCCACTTTTTACAAATGGAAGAGTAAGTATTGAGGCATGGACGTCCAGCAACTTAAACGCATGAAAGAGCTTGAACAGGCATTTCTCGATGATGTTCAAAAGGCTCAGGAAGATGGGTTTCAATGACAACCACAAACGGGTCTACCGAATCAGGGATAAACCCTTTTGGGCAGTTCATGTAATTGATAACCACAACCGAGAGGTGTTGACCATCAGTATAGACACATCTTTAACCAGTTTGCGCGTGATCAGCGAGTTGGATAAACGGCTAGAATGGAGAGGCAGACCTGAAGCTCTTAGGGTTGATAATGGGTCAAAATCATCACTCAGGTCATGTAGGACTGGTGTGATGTGTACCAGATTAGGTATATAACAATGAAAGACCTCGTAAATCTTTGAATTTCATGACTCCAGTTGAGTTCATGTTGAAATATGGAAAACTCCACTATCCCTGAAAGGCGAGAGCTGAGTTTCCAACATGACAACCCAACTATTTGGAAGTATTTACTTTTGAATGCTACTAATTAGGGGAAGCTCTCACTAGAGTCAGCTTTCCGTTCCTAAAAAATTTTAGAAACAAATAAAGAGCAATGAACCTAAATCGAATTCGATTACTAGAGAAGTATATTCTGGAAGAACCCGATAATTCCTTTAACCAATACGCCCTTGCCATGGAGTACTACGAGGGAGATGAAGTTAAAGCCTTGACTCTTCTTTCAGAACTTCAAAATCAAAATCCAACATACTTACCAACATACTTCAAACTCGCCCATCTTTTATGGGAGAATGAAAAATGGGAAGAAGCAGAAATAATATTTGAAAAAGGAATTCGACTTTCAAAGGAGCAAAATGATAAAAAAGCATACTCAGAACTGAAGGTGGCCTATCAAAACTTTCTATTTGAAAAGGAATAATCTTTGGATTATTTAAAATGGGTCATCACCTTCTGGATGCGGAGTATCATCGTTCACCTTGCTAGGTAGTGTGATGGTTAAAGTTGAACTGTCAGTTTCTGAAGTTGGTAATGCCCTAAACCCATTGTTTTGATCTCCATCCCAGTCTTTAAATTTGGTAAACTTTCCAATGAACTTAAGATTGACTGTATCCAATGATCCGTTTCTATGCTTGGCGATAATTACTTCTGCAAGTCCTTGAAGAGGAGTTCCGTTTTCATCTGTATCCAAACCATAATATTCTGGTCGATAAAGGAACATCACCATATCGGCATCCTGCTCAATGGAGCCCGATTCCCTCAAATCTGAAAGCTGAGGACGCTTATCCCCACCTCTGGTTTCCACAGCCCTGCTTAACTGCGAAAGTGCCAGAACTGGAATGTCCAATTCCTTTGCAATCCCTTTTAAAGCTCTTGAAATGGAGGCGATTTCTTGTTCTCGATTTCCTGTCCCTTTATTTAAATCTCCAGACATCAACTGCAAATAATCGATAACGATCAGTTTTACACCGTGCTGTGCTGCCAAACGCCTGCACTTAGCTCTTAGCTCCAGAATACTCAATGCAGGAGTATCATCAATGAAAATAGATGCCTCTGACAGTCTTTTGGTTTTATGAATCATTTGCTCCCATTCATGGTTTGCCAAATCGCCTTTCTTTATTTTTTCACTTGGCAACTCTGCTTCTGCAGAAATTAGTCTATTCACCAACTGAACTGAGGACATTTCAAGCGAAAAAATGGCAACAGGTATGTTGAAATCAATAGACGCATTTCGAAGGGCGGATACCACAAACGCCGTCTTACCCATGCCTGGCCTTGCTGCAATGATCACCAAATCGGAGGGCTGCCACCCTGAAGTAACGCGATCCAAGGTTGAAAAGCCACTTGGAACACCCGTAAGACCATCTTTGCGATCTTTTCGAATTTGAATTTCATCGATAGCCTTATGCATCAGTGAACTCATCTTATCATAGTTCTTCCGAATGTGGGATTCAGAAACCTCAAATAGTGATTGTTCAGTCCGGTCTAATAGTTTAAAAACATCGATCGTATCCTCATAGGCATCTTTCTGAATTTCAGAAGAAATTCGAATTAATTCTCGTTTGATAGACTGTTCCGCAATGATCCGTGCATGGTATTCGATATTCGCAGCGGAGTTCACTTTAGCTGTTAGTTCCGCAACGTAATGGGCACCCCCTATCAATTCCAGCTTTCCAACTTTTCGAAGTTGGTGAGTAACCGTTTTAATATCGACGGGCTGGCTATCGTTGAAAAGATCCACGATGGCCGAATAAATTTCTTTATTAGCATCTTTATAAAAGCTATTTACATGGAGGATGTCTATTACATTGGACAAGGCGTCTCTTTCGAGCATTAAAGCTCCTAAAACAGCTTCTTCTATTTCAACTGCTTGTGGTGGAAGTTTTCCTAAATGCTCGCTCAACGAAGAAATACCTAATCTTCTATTTTTTGTGGTGGTTGTTGATTGAACGCTTTCCATTCATTGAACTTTTTAGGTTGAAATAGATCACTAAATTAGATTCAGCAATTAGCAAAAGTGCGGAAGTAGTCAACAAGTTCCCCCATCTTATCCACAATGCTCACCCCTGTTACTGAATTCTATATATCTGACTATGCTTTCTTTCTAAATATTACTGATATTCGACTACGTTTAAATTTGGTGTAAAAACAGGTTTAAATGCTGTTTTTATTTAGATATCGAAATTTGTTTATTTAAGCAGAGAGGAATAATTAGAACGAATCTGTCATTTGTGATTTTCATATTCGATGGATTTTTCAATCAACTACAGAATTATTGTGTTCGTTATTATTTGGCATAGGGGCTACATTGTGAAAAGAGTGGAATACTAATTTTCCAAAATCTCGAATTCCACTCTTCTATTTAACTTCCGTGTCTCCTCCGTTTCGTTGCTAGCAATTGGTTGAATTCCACCAAAACCTTTTCCTATTACTCTATATGCACTGATTCCCTTGGAAAGGATATATTCTTTGACTGTTCTCACTCTTGCCTCGGAAAGCTTCACATTACGAACCTGATCGCCTGTATTGTCGGTATGACCTTTAAGAAGAATCTTCAAATTGGGGTTGTCCATCATCACCTCTACAACCAAATTAAGCTCCTCCTCAGAACCTAATACCAGATTTGAAGTACCTCTGAGAAATAATACATTCTCCAAATTGATCGTTTCTCCCTTGGCAATAGAGTGCAATTCAATTGTACTCTTTCCTTTGGCAAGGGTGCTGTCCAAACGAATAAGCTTTGGCAAATAACCCGTCGATTTTATTTCGACCTCTCTACTGTCAAGGCTTTCAACCTGGAATAACCCATTGGTATTGGTGAGCGTATCCCTCGAAGAAATCATCGTTGCCGAAATGGCACTTCCAGATTGAGCATCTACAACTTCTAGTGTGATAGTAGGTAGGTCCTCTACTTTTATTGTTAATTCTTCTTGCTTGTCGAGACTTATAGTATCTAAGGGAATATCTTTTTCTATCCTGATTCTAAAAATATCGCCATACCCATCACTATCCTGAGCGCGAACAAAAAATGCCCAATTGCTATCCTTCTGAAAAAAGAAAGAAGATTCTGAACCAGAAGTATTTAGCGCACCTTCTAGCAACTTAGGTTTGGACCAGCTTCTCCATGAATTATCTAATCTTTTGGAAGAATAAATATCGAAGCTCCCTTTTCCTCCTTTTCTATTTGAGGCAAAAAAGAGTGTTTGATTATCCTCGGCTAGAAAAGGTGTTATCTCCTGAAACTTGCTGTTTATTGTACTGCCAAGGTTGATCGGGCTACTCCACGTACCATTTAGCTTTTTCTTTAGCACGTATAAATCTTCCACCCCGTTATTTCTGATTGTCTCCAAACTAAGCAAAATGAAGTCTTTTTTTGTGGATAGACATCCGCTTTGAATAGAGCCAATACTCTTAAAAAATGGAGTATTTATTGTTTGGCTTTCTCCATTTTCAAGATTTAGGATTTTGATAGATGACTTATAGATTCCTTTTTCGTAAACCACCTCTGAATAAATCAACTCTTTTTTAGAAATGTAGCCAATGGGACTAGACATTCCTTTTTCATTCAAATCATCATTAAATACAATCGCTCGATAAGGAATACTATCAAGTAAGAATCGTACTTCTTCAAAAGGCTTAGGCAGGTTTGTCCCTTCTTGCGTGTAGGCCAAATTGTTGCTCGTGCTGCTTATTATGAAGTAGTTTTGCCCCTTTTCTGAATTGATTTGAGTAATAGCTCTAGCCTTTCCTCGAAACTTGACTTGAGCACCTAACGAGCTAGATAAAATAAGTAAAATAAGTGTTGTTAGATTTTTCAACATTTATAACTGCCTTTAAGATAAATCTATTATGCATCTTTTATATGTCATGGCATGTTTAACTCTAGTTTGATTTTTCAATAGAAAACTAATTTCTTCTTGAAAACGCTGTACAACTGAGGATATTACTAAAAAAAGAATTAATAAATAAAAAGAAAATTTATTACTTTTCAAAGCGAAAAGCAAAATGAATTTATAGGTTATTGATGTAGAGGCATTTTTATCCAAATTTAAAAACTAATGAGATAATATTAGGTGTATTTTTTGTAAAATTCCTTGTTTTTCCCTTTATATATCTTGTTAAGATACTAATATGTTTACCTCATTTAGAGTAAAATTCATTCATTACACCTTTCAAATCTAAACTCCCTCAAATCAGGGTTTTGTTTTTTGACTCTTTGTTCAAACTTTGTATAATCTAATGAGCAAGAAGAATTCTAAAAAAGAAGAAATATACTTAACTGTGTTGCCATTTGGTTTTACTTCTTTCCAATGCTCATCACCCCAATATCGATAGTTGTTTTCTGAAAAATTTGCAAACCACTGAGACACGGGAAATTTTAATTTATATTCTTTAAATTCTGCTTTACAACCAGTTATGTTACAATAATCTTCATTGTAATTAGATCGCCTTATTGGTAAATTGGATAGAATTAATGGGAAAAACCCTTTTTCTTTTTTAAATCGAACTATTTTAATAAACACCTCCCTATGCTCATTATCGACCTTATCTAAAAAAATATATTCGTGTGGGGCTTTGTTGGCAATTGGTGTTAACTTATTCTGTTACTCGTTAAATATAAATTTCTTTATTCTTTCAACTGATTTTTTCGTTGAGTCTTCAATATCTTCTTTTGTCCAGGTGTCTTTTGGGTAATTTGTTAAATCTATCGCTATTGAATAACTGCTATCTTTATATCCTGATTTATTCTTGATCGATGTTTGCTTTTTTGTCTTAAACCATTCATTGCCTATCGACTTGTTTATATTTTCTTCAAGCAATATTTTATTCCCTAATTTATTAACAACAGCTAAAAACTCCTCCTGATCTTCAATACCCGCATCTTGCCTTATTATGGATATATTTTTACCACTTGCTGGCATAATGTGTTCTATATTTACGTTCTCTGCAAAGTCAAATTCAATGTTGTTCTCTTTCGAATACAGATACTCATTTAGGAAAACAAGAATATTTTTTTCGTAATCAATTATTGCTTCTTCAACACTCTGTTTATCCCAATTACTCTTAATGTGTTCATTGAAGTCTTTTTCGATACTTTCAATTGTAATATTCTTATCAACTAATTTGATGTTCTCACCGAATAAGAATGTCTTAAATTTTGAGCTTGAATAACCGATATCACTTAATTCCAATATTGTAAAAAGACGCAATAGCAATTCTATCATGCCCTCAATTTTTTCTTTATTTATTTCTTTTAGGTCATAACGAAATAAATAGCTTGCTAAAAATAACTTAGTATTCTCATTAAATTTCAGAAGTAATTTTACTAAGGAATAATCTTTAATTTCATTCCAAGTATTTACAATCATTGATAATTTACTACACAATTCTAATGGCTCGCTTAGCAACTCCTTCTTTACATCAGTATAATAACGTCTTAGTCCAGGGGTTGTGACATTGATTGAAGTTTTTCCTTCTTTATTATATGTCAAATACTCTTTATTATTTGCACGATTAATATACATAAACTGCTGAAGTACTCCATCAATATCAATAAGCTTTCTACTATTTAAATCACTAGCCAGTTTATTTATACTTTCCCACTGAATATTAAATTCCGATTTATCATTACCCGCATTTGAATATAGCTGTGCTGAAATTATATCTGCATCAGAAAGAGGCATTCCCGTAGAATTAAGAGAATTGAACATCGTTATCGCTTGTTCAATTTGCCAACTTCTTATTTCTATTACTTGACATTTTTCTAAGAAAATCTTCGCAAAAGTATTTAGTTGTGATTCTGATTTATCAAACAGTTTGCCGTGAAAGAACTTAAAATTTCTAAAGTGGTTAGTATATTTATTTTCTTTTTGCTTTCGAGGTATTTTATGGACGATTTTTTCTGCGACTTGAAAGTTTTTCGATTCAATTATTTGTTTTACCTCCTCTTTATATTGTTCATTTATAGATAGGTTTTCCAATATCAAAATTCCTTCTACACAATTCCAGTTTTTTAATATCTCAAAACGCTTCTCAACCTCAGCTTTATATAAAATTCTAATAATTTTATTTCTATTTTCTTTAAGTCCTTCCTCCAATGCTTCTGACTGGGAATCTCTTTGAAAATTATCTAAAACATCTTGGAGTCTAAGAAGCAATGCCTTCAATAACAACAAAAAGGTAGTTGTACGTTGTTGTCCATCGATTAAGCTGTACTTATTTTCATCGGAACAATTGATAATTATAGTTCCAAAAAAATAAGGATCTTTTGAATCCGTTTCGATAAATGCTTCAATATCTTGCCACAACTTATCGCACTGGCTAATATTCCATGAATAGCCACGTTGGTATTCTGGTATTACAAAATTTTGATTATCGTCAAGTTTTAAATAATCACTTATAAGTTTCAGTTTTGGTTCTATATCTTTTGCCAAAATTCTATATTTTCATTTTTATTTTACTTCATACTAATCTCAATTGAGTTTCTTATATAGCTCATCATATTCTAACTTGGTTATTTTTTCGATATTTCTAGCTACATCCGATAAAAGGAGTAAAGAAGCATAAATATCATTTATTTCTTCCGGATTACCTCTTTCTTCAAGTTGGTTTTTATATCTATGAGTTTTTCTAATTTCATCCTCAATTTTAGCTCTATTACACTCCCTTCAAATAAGCATTGATTTCTTCATATATGCAATTATATTCCTCTAAATGAAATATTCGCTATTCTTAATAAATTAGTGATAATCAATTTTGGAAAGAACGCTTGGAAGGTGCTATCTTAACATTACCAATTTTTAACGAAACACCAATCTGCTATGTCGAAAATGCAAGTAAAACGCTCAATCAATATTGAAGCTCCGTTGTTTAAAATTTACAAAGTAATAAGTAACTTCAACGACTGGCAACCTTGGTCGCCGTGGTTGTTAATGGAACCTGAAGTAAGGGTTACTGTTGCTTCCGATGCAAAATCTTACGAATGGGAAGGCAAGCGAACTGGGTCTGGAAACATGAAAATTTGTGAAGAGATAGAAAATCAGTTTATCGATTACGATTTAAATTTTTTGAAGCCCTGGAAGTCCAAGGCAAAGACCAGCTTTCATTTGGCACAAGAAGGCAATACTACAAAAGTGACCTGGAAAATGGATAGTAGCCTTCCGTTCTTCTTATTCTTTATGAAAAAAATGATGGAAGCATTTGTAGGTTCTGACTATGAGCGTGGGTTGGATATGTTAAAAGCGTATGTAGAGAACGGAGAGGTTCCTTCTAAAATAGACTTTATTGGCAATAAAGAATTTTCAGAAACAAATTGGATCGGTATTAAAACGGATTGTTCTCTTGACAATATAGGAGAAAAAATGGAGCAAGATTTTACCAAATTGAATGCATTAGTAGATCAAGGGATCGTATCGCCAAAAAATACCATGACCATTTATCATAAATGGGATATCCCAAAAGGGAAAGTATCCTATACTGCTGCAGTAAGTGTGGATGAAGTGCCTGAAAATCTCCCCGATGAAATCACAACCGGAAATATACCGACGATCACTTCTTATGCGCTAAAACATACTGGGTCTTATCAGCATTTGGGCAATGCGTGGGCCACCCTTTACACGATGAATCGGAACAAGGAAATACGATACAATAAAAAGGTAGCTCCTTTCGAAATATACCTTAATGACCCCAAAAGTGTGGCCGATAAAGATTTGGAAACAGTCATCTATTTCCCAACAAAATAGGTGTTTACTTATTCGTCTGATCCATGGCTTTTGATAGTCCTTTTTTTAATTTACGTTGGCAAAACTTGTTAAGTTGATCCCAAATTTTGTAGAACGAGGACTTAATATAAGAATTAACTGTACTCTTATTAATGGTTTAGTTATCTTCTTATTCATACATAAAACGCAACTTTACAGGATCATCCCTGCGTTTCAGTAAATTTTTTAGGATTATCTGGTCACTTCCAAACTTCTTTCTTTAAAAAAGGACAACTACTTTAATAGAGCATACATGTATCTTAAAATGTAGAGGAGTCAGTTAAATCATGATATGGAAGTGTTATTCTCTTGATGAATTTTTTTACTTTTTGGCTTAGTCCTTTGGAGTGAGAAAGTCATGAAACCAGCACCCCAATAGCTCACACTAATACTTCCAAATTTATAGTTGTAAGTGCTAAATAAGATATACGATTGATATCGGCTGCTCCCCATTTCTCTAAGTTGGTCGATACTTAAATTTTGACCATGGGAATAACCGTAATCTTGATGTAACCGCTCGGCAAATTTTTGATCAGAAGGACAGCCGAGAATAACAAAAACAACAAACAAAAGGACTAAAAGTCGTTTATTAATTTTTTTCATCAGTTGGCGTGGGTTAAGCTAGTTTGGCAATAATGATGGGCAATTTGTGCCGCAGACTCTCCAGATTGCATAGCTGCGTTCAAAGAACCATTAAGTAGGTGATCTCCTGCAAGTGCTATTTGCTCGGTCAATTGGCTTTCACTTGCATCCCTTTGATAGCTAACACCTTCTACTATGGGTAAGGCTTTTTTTATACGATATTGCTTAAGAAAACGCAAATTCTCTATCCCAAAATGTTCGTTCAATTCTTTTTGAACCGCTTTAGTTAACTCTTCTTCTCCTAACTCATGGTCTTTAACCACCGTTACAGATAAGAGCTCATTATCTCCTTTAGTAGAGGTGCCGATGCTGGTCGGGTAGAATATGTTATTTACGTATCCGTTATTAATACTTTTCAAACCAATAATGGGTTTGTCAATGATTCTGGTTTTCGTTGTAAAGTATAAGTTATCGCAAGACTTCCATTGAAGTGATGAAATGTAATTGTTAATGATTTTTTCAGGATCTGTGGCAACTATTGTAAAATCACCCTCAAGATATGTTCCATCTTCTAGTTCAATGCCATTGCCGCTTACATTAGAGACACGGGCATTGTAAATGATCTTTGAATGATGAAGCAACGAAACAAGTTGTTCAGGAATTGCTTTCATACCCGCTTTGGGGATTGTGGCACTCCCCTCTGAAAACATTTTATAAACGAACTCGAACATTCTGGAAGAAGTAGTCAGCCTATTTTCAAGAAATATTCCTGAGAAGAAGGGGCTGAAAAAATGAGAAATAACACTTTCTGAAAATCCATGTTTGTGTAAATATTCATTTGTGGATACTTGATCGCTTTCAAAAATTTCTCGGATGTTTTTTTTACGTAACGTATTTCTGAGTTTTAAAATTTTGATCTTATCTGATATAGTTGCGACGCTCGAAAACAATGTAGAGAATAAGTAACGAGATTCACGTAGAGGGTCTCCAAAAGCCGTGCCTTTACCACTTTCAAATAGCACAGCACCTGGGCTTAGTTTTTGGAGTTCCAACGCCTCTGTATCCAAGTATTCGTTTACCATTGGGTACGCATCCAGCAACACTTGAAAACCATGATCCAATTGGTAGCCGTCTACAATATCCGTTTGCACCCGACCGCCTGCAATAGAATCAGCTTCTAATAAAGTAGTTTGGTAGCCAAACTTTTCCATATTAATTGCTGCGATCAGCCCACTGATTCCAGCTCCTACAATATTTATTTTAATTCTTTTTATAGATTCCATTGCATTCATTAACCATCTTTAGGTTTTAGTGTTTTTATTCTGATGAAATCCGAAGATATCCAACAGCACCTTGAGCTGCAACTAGCTTTACTCAAAAAAGAAAAAGCGGCAGATTATGCCTTTTATCAGGAGCGAATGATGAACAAAGCCATTGATGATCGAAAGAAAAATGGCGTAAGCTGGTATCCCATTTCGATAACCAACCACTTTATAAGTTCAGGAGAATTGCTGACTATCGAAATTCAAAAAAAGACTACCGACCAAAATAAAAACGCCTTTCAAGTTGGAATGGTAGTCGGACTTTTTGCAGGGGCTGAGGATAAAGAAAAAATAATTACAGGGGTAATTAGCTACTTAAAAGAGGAAAAAATGCGCATCATATTGAACCAGTCGTACTTACCTGATTGGATAGATCAGCATAAGCTCGGAGTAAATCTTTTATTTGACGATGGTACTTACCACGAAATGAATCACGCCATCAATACTGTGCTTAAGGCCAGCAATAACAGAATCTCGGAACTAAGAGATACATTATACGGGCTAAAGAAGGCAAGTTTTGGAAGCTCCCAGGCGTATGGCCTTCCTTCTCTCAACGAGGTTCAGAATCGTGCATTTTCCAAAATCAAATCAGCCATCGATGTTGCCTTTGTACATGGCCCTCCTGGCACAGGAAAGACAACTACACTGGTTAAGTGTATTAAAGAGGTAGTGCGTATCGAAAGACAGGTTTTAGTATGTGCCCCAAGTAATGCGGCAGTCGATTTGCTTGTGGAGCGGCTGGTTGATGAAGGAGTAAATACCTTGAGGTTAGGTCACCCTGCTCGCCTCACTCCAAATGTGATTGAGAATAGTCTTGATGTAAAAATGAGCAAACATCCAGATTTTCACAGATTAAAGGAAATGAGAAAACAGTCTGACGAGTATCGTTCAATGGCAGAAAAGTATAAACGAAACTTTGGGCAGTTAGAACGAAAACAACGCAATTTGCTTTTTAAAGAGTCAAAAGCCTTAAAAAGAGAGTCAAGAGAGCTGGAAGACTACATTACCGAAATCATGTTGGATAAGGCAGAAGTAATTTCGTGTACAATTACTGGAGCTAGCCATCGATTGATCAAGGGAAAGTCTTTCAAGACTGTTTTTATCGATGAGTCCTCTCAGGCATTAGAAGCGGCTATCTGGATTCCCATTCTACGAGCGCATCGCGTGATTATGTCAGGAGATCATCATCAATTACCACCTACCATTAAATCAATCGAAGCAGCTAAAGAAGGGCTATCTCATACACTTTTTGCTAAGGGTATCGAAAATCAGCCAGAAGGAGTAACAATGCTGGAGGAACAGTACCGTATGCACCCTGAGATTATGGGTTTTTCTAGTCAAAAATTTTATGGAGGAAAATTGAGAGCTTCTCAAAATATTTTGGATCGTCCTAATCCATTCGAAATTCCAATTGGATGGGTCGATACTGCTGGAGCAGGCTATGATGAAAAAGAAAAAAAAGAAACACTGAGTACGTTTAATGAAGAAGAAGCCAGGCTACTAATCGAGCTTTTGGAAATGGAAAAAATCGAAGATAGATCTGTCGGCATTATAACACCATATCGCGCACAAATAGAGCTTCTCACCAAAGAAATAAGACAATCTTCTTTGCTCACTCCTTTTATGGAGCAAATTGATATTAACAGTGTGGATGCCTTTCAAGGCCAAGAGCGAGATATAATATATATCTCTTTGGTAAGATCTAATCTAAATGGAGAAATAGGTTTCTTAAAAGAATATCGTAGAATGAATGTGGCAATGACTCGCGCAAGGTATAGGCTTGTAATTATTGGGGATTCTGCTACGATTGCGCAGGATACTTTTTTTGGAGAGATGCTCTCCTTTATCCAGAAAAAGGGACAGTATCAATCCGTTTTCGAACTACTACATAAAATGAATAGCAAAATGAGGCTCTCAATATAAAAATCTTTTCACATTGCGTTTTTAGAAGCTAGGGTAAGAAAAAAATCTCCAATATATGATTGAGTCGATAATTGAGCTTACGTCAAATAATCACGATTAGAAATCCCTATTTCCTACTATAATTTGGAGCTTCACGCGTAATATGAATGTCATGAGGGTGGCTTTCTGCCACTCCAGCACCTGATATCCTTACAAATTTAGCACCTTGAAGTGCTTCTACGCTGCTTGCACCACAGTAGCCCATACCAGCTCGTAATCCTCCCACCATTTGGTAAAGTACCTCCTGAACCAACCCTTTAAACGGCACTCGCCCTACAATCCCTTCAGGCACCAATTTCTTAATGTCATCCTCTGCATCTTGGAAGTAACGGTCTTTAGATCCCTCCTCCATTGCTTCAACCGACCCCATTCCACGGTAGGATTTAAACTTTCGACCTTCATAGAGAATCACTTCACCCGGGGCTTCATCCGTGCCTGCCAGTAAAGAACCGATCATGACTGTGTTTGCACCACCTGCAATCGCTTTAACCACGTCTCCAGAAAACCGAATCCCTCCGTCTGCTATAATCGGAATACCGCTTCCTTTTATTGCTTTGGCAGACTCATACACGGCGGAAAGCTGAGGCACTCCTACTCCTGCAATGATCCGTGTGGTACAAATACTACCCGGGCCCACACCTACTTTGATAGCATCCGCTCCAGTATCAGCTAGTGCTTTAGCCGCTTCTGCAGTAGCAATGTTGCCTACAATGGTGTCTAAATCAGGGAACACCCTCTTTATTCGTTTTACCGTATCAATTACCCCTTTGGAATGCCCATGAGCCGTATCAATAGATACCAAATCAACCCCTGCATTTACAAGAGCTGCGATTCGGTCTTCAATATCAGGTGTTACGCCTACAGCCGCTCCCACCCTTAGCCGTCCATACTCATCCTTGCATGCATTGGGACGATCTTTGCTTTTAAGGATATCCTTATAGGTAATTAATCCTGTTAGCTTTCCTTCTTTGTCTACAATAGGTAACTTCTCGATTTTATATTTTTGAAGAATTTCTTTCGCCTCGTTTAATCCAACTTCAATTGTCGCTGTGATGAGGTCATTTTTTGTCATGATCTCCTTCACAGGTCTCAAGAGCCTTTTTTCAAACCTTAGGTCTCTATTTGTAATTATACCCAGAAGCTTATTTACTTTATCTACAACTGGAATACCTCCAATTTTATTTTCCTTCATTATAGCCTCTGCATCTTTCACTTTGGCGTCCACAAGTAGCGTAATAGGATCTAGAATCATTCCGCTCTGAGAACGCTTCACCTTTCGAACTTGAATGGCTTGATTCTCAATAGACATATTTTTATGGATAATACCAATCCCACCTTCTAAAGCCATGGCAATGGCAAGTTTTGATTCCGTAACCGTATCCATAGCAGCAGAAACAAGTGGAATGTTGAGCCTGATGTTTCGTGTGATATACACCGAAGTGTCTGTATCTCTTGGTAAAACTTCGGAATATCCAGGGAGTAAAAGCACATCATCATAGGTGAGTGCCTCAAAAAGAAATTTGTCGTTATTGATCATAGCAAACAATGTCGAACTTCAACACTTATTTGCCAAGCAAAATTACCGTGACCAGAGAATCTTATACTATTTGGCTTCAATTTTATTTATTATCTGTTCTTTCTTCTTCTAATTGCGTGTCTGTTATCAGACTTGGTGTTCTTATTATTTCATGTTTTCCAAATGCTAGCTATTTCTTTTTCGGACAAGCTGGGATGGAATCTGTCGCAATGGTTGGATTTACTGGCAAAGTACATCAATTCAAAACGGATCAAATGCTTTCTATAAGGGGTAAGTCTAAACTTAATTCTTTTGATATTCAAAAACTTGCCTTTGTGATGGAAGAGGCGACAGTAGAGGTAGTTTCAGACTACCCCTTCAAAGTTTCAATTTGGCGAAGCTGATTCATCTTTTCAATCAAATCACCTTTTATTGCCACTACTGCTGGTTTTGGAATTCCATCTTCATCAAATGGCCATTTACTTTTAGGATTGGACAAATCCGTAGTCTGATCACCAGGATGCTGCACGCTAAGGAAAAGCGTTTTCCCGTCAGGAGAAAACCAAGGACCTGTAAGTTCCGCATCTCGTGGTGCAGAGGCAACTCTGATCACTTTTCCTTCATCTTCACCATATCTTGGCACCACGAATAAACTATTGTTTTTAAATGGCATATAAGGTTCATTCTGTTTGTTCATTTTGCTTCCAGACATATCTGAAGTGATCCAAAGATTTCCTGACAAATCAAATGCAAGGTTGTCTGGACATGAAAATCCATTTTCTTCGCCTCCCGCCAGATAAGTAGAGGCTTCAAAGGTTAGCGAGTCAAACTTACCATCAGTCTCTACTACCCTTAAAATTGATCCGTGAAAATCATTTTTACCGAAATTATTCGTAAGCGAAACTAGAATGTTGCCAGTAATGGGATCAATTTCTATGTCCTCTGGTCGGTTAAGTTTGGTAGCTCTCAGCAATTTGGCTGCCTCTCGCGCACGTACTAAAACTTCTGTCTGATTTTTGAATTTTTCTTTTAAGATAGGTTGACTTTCCCAGTCTAAAGAGAGCCATTTCCCATTTACTGTATCAGCCACATAAAGCGTACCCTCCTTTAAAGAACGTGGCTTGGAGGAAATAAATTTGTAGAGGTGTTCATCGTTTTTGTCATCTCCAGAGTAGGCTACTATGCGTTTATCATCAAGCTCATAGACAGTGCAACATTCATGCGCAAACCTCCCAAGAGCAACGTGTTTTTGCGCATCTCCTGTTTTGGGGTCAACTTCTACTACCCAGCCATAATGTTCAGGAGGGTAATCGTAGAATGCTTCCCATCCGTAGCGACTCTGTGTTTTAGAAATAGCATTGTTTTCATCATATACTATTTCGCCAAAGCAACTATCGTAATTTTCTTCACAGGTTAGAAAAGTATTCCATGGGGTAATCCCCCCAGAACAATTACTATTGGTACCAAAAACAGTCGACTTACCCGCTATCGGGGTATCCCAGTTTAGCTTTATTGGGGTTTGTGCGGTAATTCGTCGATTGTGAGGATCGTTTTTAATTACTCTCCATTTACCTTCTTCTTCTCTCACCCGTAAGATACTCCCCCCTACTTCATACATTTCCCTATCCACTTGCTGTACCGTACGGAACTCAGAGGGGTTCTCGTATAAACGATGATTGAAATTTGATACAAAAAGAGGATTGATGTATTCATGGTTGACCCAAAGTAGCCCATCATTAGGATTGCTATCCTCTAACGGAATAAAACATGTAAAATCGTTGTTGAACCCAAACGTATCAACGCCTGAAATCTGCTCGCCCCATTTTATCACGATATGGTAATTCAACTCATTGGCGAGCTGTAAATCATCAATATTTGAAGCCTCTAAACCTTTCAGCACGACATCCCTAAGCTTTTGCAAGCCTTCTTTGCTTGTATTTTTAAAGGTCTCGGAAGGTGTGGTAGTATTGCCACAACTCGAAATAAAGGGAGGTATTGTAGCAACTCCTAAGCTTGCCTTTCCAAGAAAGGAAATAAATTTTCTTCTATTGTACATGAAGGTGTGCGATTTCTAAACTTTAAATTAATCAGTCCCTTAATAAACCAATCATTGTAATTCATTAACTCATTTTTTTAAACCTGTCAAATAAATGTTGTTATCATTTGTTTTAAGAAAAATTAAAGACCCGAAAGATACGATTAGGCTTCATGATTTTTGAGTAACTCTTTTTCTTTTTTGGGCAGAGAGGCTACCACTAAATCGTAACTATGATTCGTAAGTTCTAATATTTTATCAATTGAAATATCAGTATCGACAGAGTTCCAATGTTTTTTGTTCATATGATAACCAGGGCGAATCTTTCCATCGTAATCCTCTCTTAGTTGAACGGCCAGATCAGGTTCGCACTTTAAGTTGATATAGTCGAATTGATCAATTCCGGTAAGTGCGTATATTTTACCCATCACCTTAAAAACCAGTACATCACGACCAAAAGGAGTATCTTCAGTAGTGCCAGATTTTGCCAAACAATATTCTCTGAAAGATTCAATATTCACTTATTAAAGCTAAGAAAATTTTTATATTCACTCATAGAAATTCTGATTTTCCCTTTATTGGTCGTTTCATTGACGACATCTAGGCAGCATGAATTTAGGGGTTTCGTTTCTTTTGAAAAGGAAGATATTTTGGGAGCTATTATTCAAATTATCGAAAATGGGAGAGGTATTATTTCAGGCAAGGATGGCTTCTTTTCATTTAGTGGTTTGGTGATTGGGGAGTATGCTTATTAGGACTTAGGTCATCAGGGTTCAAAATTCATAAAGAACCTGTTAATACCTCGAACAATGTTATAACCAAAATTGAAATGAAAAAAGTACGCTTGCGATGGACGAAGTAATCGTATTAAGTTTAATACAACCGACACTTATCTCCGCTTTTCCAATAAAGTTAGCTATAATTACTTCTTCAATACCTGAACACCTTCCACCCCATCTGTAGCAACCAGTATTGTAGAAGGCATAAGCTTGGTGAATGGCACTCGGGAGGTGATCACGTGTGGGGTGGTTTAAATAGCGTCTCAATTTCAAGTATTTCCTAGATTTTATACCGCTATATTGATGAATGGCACTCTAGTCTGCAGAAACCACGCCTCCGTTTATTACCTTATTTGAAGTGATTAAAGAACCTAGCGAAACAACCAAAAGTTACTATTGACCTAATGATCACCTCGTGCTATGAATCACTCTAAAGCATGTCTGTTTCACCGAAGCAAATACCTCATTTTCAATAATTTTTTTTGATGATGATCAACTAAATTTGTAACATGTCAACGTTTCTGAATGATAAGTTTTCATCCTATCAATTGGTAGATGATGCAATTGCGAGTGGGTACTATTCTTTTTTCAGAACCTTTCAGTCTAAGCAAGAGACCGAGGTGTGGGTGAAAGGACACAAAGTTTTGATGTTTGGATCCAACAGTTACTTGAGCTTAACTACTCACCCAAAAGTTGTAGAAGCAGCCCAAGAAGCCCTTCTTAAATATGGAACGAGTTCTTCGGGTTCTCGATTTCTAAATGGGACAACCGACCTTCATGAGGAATTAGAAGAAAGACTCGCAAAGTTTACAGGGAAAGAAAAGGCACTTGTGTTTAGTACGGGCTTTCAAGTAAACCTCGGGGTAATACCCTCGGTAGCGCATAAAGGAGATGCTATTTTATTGGACCGACTTGATCATGCCTCGATTTACGAGGGTGCCAGGCTAAGCGATGCCTCCTCAGTTATTTTTAGACATAATGATATGAAGTCGCTTGAGAAGCGACTGATGCTATTAGATAAAGATCAAATTAAGCTAATCATCGTTGACGGAATTTTTAGTATGGAAGGAGACATTGCCAAGCTTCCAGAAATAATCGAATTGGCAAAAAAATACAACGCTTCGGTGATGTGCGATTGTGCTCATGCCGTGGGTGTACTTGGAGATCATGGAAGAGGCACTCCAGATCACTTTGGATTGACTGATGAGGTAGAACTTATTGGCGGAACGTTTAGTAAATCTTTTGCCTCACTCGGGGGGTATATTGCAGGAGACAGTAAAACCATTCAGTTCATCAAGCACCATGCACGGTCACTTATTTTCAGTGCCAGCATGACCCCAACATCCACTGCGGCTACTCTGGCAGCCCTCGATATCATGGAAAATGACGATAGTTATCGACTCAAACTGTGGGAAAATACAAACTACGCACTTGATAGACTCAACAACCTAGGCTTCGATACAGGTGATTCAGAGACACCCATAATTCCTATATACATCCGTGACAATGAGAAGGCATATCAAATGACCGTTCGCCTTTTTGAAGAAGGTGTCTTTGTGAATTCAGTAGTAGCCCCTGCCGTAGCTCCAGAAGATACACTTATTCGTTTTTCGCTAATGTCAGCTCATTCTTTTGAACAAATTGATTTTGCCATTGGCAAGATTCTAAAAATCATAGAAGAAATTGGCTTAGGCCTTCACCTTAATACCAAACAATATTGAAAATAGCACTTACTGGATCTAACGGCTTTCTTGGTTCCCACATCGTAAAGGCATTTTTAAATGATGATCATGAAATCATCGCATTAGTCAGACCAGTAGCCGATATCAGTTCGCTTCCAAAGCATAAATTTCTTCATATCCAAGCACTAGACTATCAAGGTGATTTACAAGAGCAATTCGATGATTTAAAAAATGAATTCGGAATATTAGATCTTTTTGTTCATAATGCTGGCGTTACCGTAAGCTTAAACCCTTCCGAATATTTCGAAATCAATACAGATCTTACGGGAAAAATCATTCATGCAGTAAAAGCTACCAATTGGATGAAAAATGAAGGCAAGCTAGTTTATGTATCTTCCCTTACCGCACAGGGTCCAATCGGCTTAGACAAACCAGTATCTAAATATGGTGAAAGCAAGCTAAAGGCCGAAGGTTTTTTTAAGAAAAGTAAATACAAGCATTTAATCATCAGACCTACTGCTATTTATGGAGCTGGCGACTATGCTTTTCTCCCTTTAGTAAAAGGTGCTAACGGTAAGGTTTATCCATTAACGAATAAACACCAAAAGATGAGCATGATCCATGGAGCAGATTTAGCTCGAATGATCCTAATTGAGTCTCAAAATTCTACCGGAACATTACACGCCGCCGATGGAGTCACCTACCTGCATTCCGATTTCATTGAGGCACTCTCAAAAGTTTTAGACAAAAAAATATTCGCTATCCCAATCCCTGTTTTTTTGAGCAAAATTATTCTTGAAGTGTCTGATATTTGGCACAGGCTTACAAATAGGCGTCCGAGTATTACAAAAGAAAAATTCCTTGAAATAACCATGGATTGGAATCAGCAAGAATACAATGAAATTCCCTTCTCTGAAGTGCCTTGCAAAATCAGCCTAGAAGAAGGGTTTCGTGATGCTTACAATTTTTACAAAGAGAAACGACTCATCTAATGACTCTACAAATCGAAGAGGTAATCTCCAAAAAAGAGTTAAAAGCTTTTATCACATTTCCTTTTCGCCTTTATAAAGGAAATTCAGCTTATGTCCCTCCACTCATTGAGTTTGAGGAAAGAACCTTGCTAAGGAACAAAAACCCCTCATTTGAAGATGCGGATGCAAAATGCTGGGTGGCAAAAAAGGATAATAAAATCGTTGGGCGAATTGCTGCAATCGTATTAGACCATGAGCTCAAAGCAAAAAAACTTGGTCGTTTTGGGTGGATCGACTTCATTGATGATTATGAAGTATCCGCTCTTCTTTTGAACACGGCCAAAAAATGGGTTGAGAGCAAAGGAGCTAACGGAATCCACGGACCTATGGGGTTTACAGACCTTGATTTTGAAGGTGCTCTTACGGATGGATTTGATGAGATGGCTACTCAAGCCACTATTTATAACTACCCCTACTATATCGATCACTATAAAAAATGGGGTCTGAAGGCATCCGTATCATGGACTGAAATGAGAGGGGGGGTACCCAAAGAAGTACCCAGAAGAATAAAAAGAGCAGCTTCAATCGTGACCACCAGATTTAAGCTCTCCGTCAAAAAATTTAAGAAGACAAAAGAACTGTTAAAATATGCTCCCGGGGTTTTTGACGTGCTCAACACTTCCTATGCTGATTTATATGGCTATCATGCACTTACCCCAAAGCAAATAGACTACTATATAGATCAATATTTTGGCTTTGTAAGGAAAGAGTATGTATGCATTGTGGTAAATGATGAAGACAAAGTGATTGGGTTTGGCATCTCACTCCCCTCCCTTTCTACCGCCTTCCAAAAAGCAAAAGGCAGCTTGTTTCCATTTGGTTTTATACATGTCTTAAAGTCATTTTTTTTTGGAAAACACATCGATCTGTTTTTAATCGGTATCCTACCCGAATATCAAAAGATGGGAGCAACTTCACTTATAATTGATGATCTATGTTCTACTTTTATCAAGAATGGGGCAAATTATGTGACAAATGGACCGGCTTTAGATGACAACCATGCGGTGCTTAACTCCTGGAAAGAGTTTAATCTAGAGCCAAAAATCAAAAGAAGCTGTTTTATTAGATCATTCTAATAAATTTGTATATTTCGGGCCAATTACACCTAAGCATAAGGCTTACATGAACCATTTTGAAGAGATCATATCTTACTTGCCGTACAAATTTCCATTCTTTTTTGTCGATGAACTATTGAAGCTAAACGACGATCGAGCTTCTGGTATATATACTATAAAAGAGAATGAATATTACTTTAATGGACATTTTCCAAATAATCCTGTTGTACCTGGAGCTATACTGGGAGAAATAATGGCGCAAATTGGGCTTGTTTGCCTTGGCATTCACCTATCGAAGCCCGAGGACCGAAAAAGTATCACGCCTGCATTTACAGAAATGAATATTGACTTTCTTTCCTTTGCAAGACCAGGAGATCGTCTATTTATCGAGTCTGAAAAAATCTATTTCAGATTTGGGAAACTAAAGTGCAAGATCCTTTGTAAAAAAGAAGACAACACTTTAATATCCAAAGGAGAAATGTCTGGCGTTATCATCAACCAAAAAAAATCGAGTTGAAAAAAAGAATTGTAATTACAGGGGTTGGTGTAGTAGCATCGAATGCAATTGGGAATGAAGCCTTTTTAGAGGCACTTAAAGAAGGTAAATCCGAAATAAAAAAATGGGAAGAGTTAGAGAGACTTAATAGTAGATGCCAAATAGGCGGAATTCCAAGAATAGACGCCATCAACTTAAATGATTACTTACCACGAATTTTTGCAGAAAAGTTAAGCAATAAGGGTGTGATTTACGGCTGCCTCTCTGGGCTAGAAGCTTGGAAAGATGCAGGACTTACCCCGAATGATACAGATGTAGACTACAATAGTGGTCTAATAATGGGCGCTGGAGATTTAACTTCAGACAGTTGGATCAATCGTGAATTTCCAATGTATCTGATCGATAAAGGTGAAAGCCGAAAGCTAGGATCGAGAACTATCACAGAAGCCATGAATAGTGGAGCTGCAGTTTATCTTAACAATTTACTTGGTTTAGGAAACAGAGTTCAGTCAAACTCATCTGCCTGCATTACCGGTTCAGAAGCTGTTTTGATGGGTTATGAATACCTACAAACTGGCAGGGCAGACAGAATGCTTTGCGGTAGCACTGAAGGAGATGGGAAATATATATGGTCAGCTTTTGATGCTATGAGGGTGCTTTGCAGTGACTCAAATGATAATCCAACTTTTGGGTCTCGCCCGATGGATGCCACCAGTTCAGGCTTTGTCCCTTCTGGAGGATCAGGAGCTTTGGTATTGGAAACACTCGAAAGTGCAGAAAAGCGTGAAGCTAAGATATACGCCGAGATTTTAGGAGGACATACTAACTCTGGAGGACAAAGAGGAACTGGAACAATGACTGCTCCAAATTCAGAGGCGGTAGTAAAGTGCATACAGCAGGCCATTATTTCATCTGAAATAGACCCCAACGAAATAGACTTGATCAGCGGTCACCTTACTTCAACCAAAGGAGATCCCATCGAAGTAGAAAACTGGGTGAAAGCACTCGGCAGAAAAGGAAAAGATTTCCCCATGATCAACGCACCTAAGTCGATGCTCGGTCATAGCATTGCAGGAGCTGGTTCCATCGAGATGGTTGCCTGTGCGCTCCAAATAAAAAAGGACTTCATTCACCCGAGTTTAAATACAAAAGAAATTCATCCAAAAATTTCTGATAAAATTTTTGGGGGTTGTATTCCACAACATTGCCACAATCAAGTGGTTAACACAATAATCAAAGCTAATTTTGGGTTTGGGGATATTAACTGCACCATCGTTTTACGAAAATTCAGGAAATGAACATGACCGTTACGCAAGAAGACATAAAGAACGACCTACTGGAGATAATCAAATCTTATTTACCTGAGGAGGTTGAAATGAATGATGTTAGCGAAGAAAAGCATCTTATTAATGATTTAAAAATCAATTCGGCTCATATCGTTGATATTGTATTGGATATTGAAGATAAGTTTGATATTATGATTGATGATGATGCAATTGGTGAAATGAACACTGTGCAAGATTCTATTGACATGGTATTGAAGAAAGCAGCCTAAGGAGACTCCTTTAAGATAAAAAAGAAATTACCATCTCTCGTGGATAGTTTTATCTCTAGAGGAATGTTTGTATTCTTAGAGAGAATTGCATAACTCTTTCTTTCCCTCGGAAATTGTTTGATTTGAGGGAGAAAAAGTTCATACTTCGAACTTTTTTTGTCTGAATAGGTATCTTCAGCTTTCAGGTTAAAATAGTAAAATCTATTAGCGATGTATAATCTTGAAACCTCTCTTTTGCTCAATTCCTTAGCTCGTGTACAAAAATAAGTACCCAAAGCATCAGTAAAATGAGGACCTGCCTTTTCGAAAATAGAAGTTTTAAATTCATCTTTCTCTTTTCTGTACGTTTTGACTCTAATCGAATCTGGCAAATAATAAAACTCATCAAATTGACTATCAGATTTTCGACCGTTAATGGTAATACGTCGTGAGTGATGGGGTTGGAATGACTTGGAATTAATAAACGATTGAAAATCAAGATAAATATTGGCAAAGATTTTTAGCCACCCTACTGTTTCCAATTTAAAAGCTATCAGAAAATGTTCTTGGTTGTCGAAAGTATGTAATTTATTATCTATTGAAACCTCAGCTTCTCCAACTTTGAACCAACCGTACTTTATCTTATAGTGTAGCTTCTCGCCTAATTCAAAATGGTCATAAGCATAGCCCTGAGGGTAGCTTTTATTGACGACAAAAAAAACGAAAATAAATACGCAGACTCTCAAAATGGTTTATTCTGCTTGGTTTGGCTCAAGTAGTACTGATATAGCTGCTGAATGATATTATTCCAATTTACACTTTGTGCGTACTTCAGGGCATTTTTTTTCATCTCAGCGTAATGCAACTTATCATCGATAAGTAAGTTAATTTTTTCATTGAAGGCTTTCTCTTTTTTGGGTTCAATAAGGTATCCTGTCTTGCCATGTTGAACAATATCTGTGGGGCCACCTTCATTAGCAGCTAAGACTGGGAGACCAGAGGACATCGCCTCAAGCACCACATTACCAAAGGTATCCGTGAGAGAAGGAAAAACAAATAAATCTGCCGAGGCATATACTTCCGATAACTCTTTGTCAACCAGCTTCCCAGTAAATACCGTTTTTGAAGAATCACATTCCTTTTCCATTTTTTCTCGTTCAGGTCCTTCGCCTGTAATAATGAGTTTTGTCTCATCCCGAAGAATATGACTAAGCCTTATCAGCATATCTGTTTCCTTATAGTGAACTAAGCGACTTACAAAAAGAATCTTTGTTTTCTCTTCAGCACCCCAACTGGAAATCAACCCTTTAGATCTATAATTTGGACTAAACTTGTCTCCATCTACCCCTCTACCCCAGATATCTATGGTGTTTGCATTGATACCGTTATCTACCAAAAATTCCTTCATAGACAAAGTAGGTGCTAATATCAAGGAAGCCTTTTCGTACAACCTCTTTAGCTTTTTATCAAGAACTTTGCGAATAGCCGATCGGAAAGGAAGCCACTTCAGATAGTCGATATAACTACTAAAATGAGAATGATAAATGGTAACGTTCGCAATATTTCGCTTAGCAGAATACTGAGTTGCGTACTTTCCTAATAAGGAGGGAGAACTCCAATGAAGTAGGTCTGGCTTAAACTCATCCAACTTTTTAAAAAGCACACTCCTTTTACCTGGAATGGCAAATGGATAATCTTTAGCATAAGGAAACTTCAGGTGCGGACAAATAACCACAGGATACTTAAAGTCTGATAACCGCGGAGGAATACATGTGAAAAAAATAGGCTCGATATTCAACTCATTCAGCCTGGAAATAATCCGATAGCTTGTGTTGGTAACACCGTCCATATTTTCTTTAAGTATATCGATAAAGAAAGCAATTCTCACTTTTTCTATAGGAGTAAAATGCGGTTATCAGAGGGCGAATGTCATCATTTTTTTTTGAATACGATTAAAATTCGAAAAATTAACACCTTTGCCCCAAGAGATTTAAAGTGAACAATAGCAAGCTCGATAAAAAAATATTATTTGTGACACACAAGTATCCTCCCTCCACAGGAGGAATGCAGAAGCAGAGTTTCGAATTAGTAGAATATGCAAAAAAGAAGACATCCATTTCTACCATTATATATAAAAGCAACTATGCAAAGATATTCTTCATGCTTACCGTTACCGCTAGAGTTCTATTCAAAGTATGGAAAAATAAAGACATCAAGCTGGTTCATGCCAATGATGGTCTTATAGCACTTTTTCTAACTCCACTACTATCAATAAAACGGATAAAAACTTGTGCCACTATTCACGGACTTGATGTCGTGTTCAATGTAGCCGCCTACCAATGGTGGGTAAGAAAATACCTTTCAAAATTCAACTTTCTAATTGCGGTGAGCGAAGCGACACTTGAGGAATGTGTGAAAGCAGGGATACCCAGAGAGAAGATGCATTATATTCCTAACGCGGTGGAACTGCCAAAGATTATCAAAAAAGACCCAGCTTTCAAACCCTGGTTAGAAAAAAAATATAGAACTAATTTAGACGGAAAATTAATATTATCTTCCGTTGGAAGACCTGTTCCAAGAAAGGGATTTAGTTGGTTTTCCCGAAATGTACTACCACATATTCCCGATGCTATTTATATGGTGGTTGGCACCAAGATAGAAAGCAGTGGTGTCATATTTTTACTACAGCGATTACTTCCACGAGCACTTTTTGAAAAGCTTTGTAAAATGTTGGGTGTACCACTAGACAACTTATGGCTAAGCGAACAGGCGAAAAAAAATTCAGATCAAATTGTGCTTTTAGGAAAAGTTTCATATCAAAGATTATTACAAACCTACTTGCATACTGACCTTTTTGTGATGCCTAACCTTCACATAAAAGGGGATTTTGAAGGATTTGGATTGGTCGCTTTAGAAGCTGGCGTATTCGGGGCTGTCTGCCTCGCTTCCAATGTTGATGGTATTCCATCTGCCATTCAGGATGGAGTCAATGGGTTTCTTATTGAGAGTGGTAATTCGGCCAAATGGATCGAAAAGATTCGACAACTATCTCAGCAAGACGAAATCGAAATGGCAAAAAAGAAATTCAGAAATTACTATCAGGCAGACCAAATCACTTGGGAGGAGATAGGTAAAAGATACCTCGAACTATTTGAAAACCACCTAGTCTGAGCCTCTCTCTACCCTCATAAATATCCCCCAAAAACTTACCAGAGCTGCAATGAGAGTAAAAGAAAGACCTAATGCAACGCTAAGGTTTTCATCAATACTAAAATACTGATACCCGATTAAAAAAGTGAACTCCCTCGACCCAAGTCCTCCTATAGTAAACGGTAGAATGGAAACAAATGAAGATGCTAGAAAAAGGACTGAATAAGCTATAAAACTACTCTCCACACCGATGGCTAACAAAATGAATAAAGCACTTATTAGCTGTAGCGATTGAACCTCTAGGGACAAAACCATGGCCTTGCCTAATGCTGAGAGAAATGGTTTGAAAAAAAACTTGACTAGCAGAAATAAAACAGGAAAAACAAATATTAAACATATAGCATCTAAGATTCTAACCCAACTAGGGAAAAATGAGATATCTAGAAATAATAAGCCGATTCCTACCAAAAACAAAAGCGACACCAGACCCGAAATACGATCAATAAGGCTGGCCTGAACCAAGTACTTTACTTTTGTGCCGTATTGCTTGTTTAGGAGATATATCTTGTATCCATCACCGCCAATTCCGCCCGGGAGAAAGAGATTGTAAAACATTCCAATCCAATAGAGTTTAAGGTTGTATCTATGCTCTAGATTTAACTCAATAGCTTTAAAAAAAAGATTGAGACGAAAAGCACTTAGCACTTTACTTGCCACAAAAAAGAGTGTAGCCAGAATAAGAAGCAAAACATTAGACCGATATATTAAAAAAGCTACTTCTTCAAAGCTTACCTTACTGAAAACGAACCAAAGGGCTAACCCTGATAGGGTAAATTTGAGAAGCGTTTTGAGAAATTTTTGGAGATTACTTCCCAACGAATATTTCCTTTATGCGATAGGTTGTCTTATTTTGACTTTCAAAGTAAGTTCTGACCACCAACTCTGCTACAATGCCAATGGTGATAAGCTGAATTCCTCCTAATAGCAAGGTAATACCTAAAATCAGTAGTGGTCTGCCCCATATGTCTTCGCCTATAATTTTCAGAACCAGCAAATAAGTATTTATCAACATCCCCATTAAAAAAAGGGCTATTCCTGTAACCCCAAATAGGTGCATTGGTTTTTGAAGGTATTTCTGGAAAAATACCATCAATATAAGGTCACTAATCACTTTAAAAGTTCTCCCAAGTCCATACTTTGATTTACCGTGAATGCGTGCATGATGCTTTACTGGCATTTCATCTAACCTTGCTCCCTGAAGCTGGGCAAGCACAGGTATAAATCGGTGAAGCTCACCATACAACCCTAGGTTTTTGGCGATATCCTTTTTGAAAACTTTGAGTGTGCAACCGTAATCATGGAGATAAACGCCTGTTAGTTTTCGAATCATGGCATTGGCAATTTTACTTGGGATTTTCCGTAAAAACATACCATCTTGACGCTTTGCTCTTATTCCCGCTACTACGTCCAAGTCTTCACGTTCTAGTTTGGAAATCATTTCCAGAATATCCGAAGGGTCATTTTGTAGATCTCCATCCAGCGTAACAATATAGTCCCCACTGGCCTCTGCTATTCCCCCAGCCATAGCAGTCGTTTGACCATAATTTTTATTGAAAACTACCGCTTTTATATTCGATTCTGCAAATTTTTTAATGTTTTTCACGGTCAGATCCGAAGATCCATCATCTGCAAAAACCACCTCATAATCCCAGCCTTTCATTGCTTCTTGAATAGCCTTGATCATTGGCTCAATATTATCCTCTTCATTCATGACGGGAATAACCAGAGATACCTTCTTAGACATATGTACCAGGTATTTATATTAATTATCAAAATTACAGATTTACCCTTGCCCAGCTTATGAGGAAGAAAAGTATTTTTGTGAACCATCGAATTCCAAAACACATTGGATAAAGACACCATCTATTTCAAACTTCTGAAGATAGAAGTTCCAAGAAAACTGACCTATTTCTGGCTATCAGGAATCATCATTAGGTTAATTGTAATCAACTTTTCTGGTGGCGCTTTTGATTTTTACTATTATCGACTTCCTATCGCCCAGTGCATTCTCTCTGAAGGGTGGCTCTATTGCGACTGCATATATAATCACACGCCTTTCTATCCTTATTTAGCCACTTTCATGCTGTGGATAGCAGGAGATATCCACTTCTTACAGGTATTCTTAATTAACCTTCCTTTGGCTCTGGGAGATGCTATGGTTCCAATAGTTATATTTCTACTTTTTCAAAGAGTAAAAGAGGGTAGGTTAGCATTTATATGTTCCGCTATTTATGCCTTGAACCCAATAGCATTAGTTGAGGTCGCAATCTCACATTGGGATGGCTTTACTCTTCTCTTTCTTATGCTTGGATTACTTGCCATGGAAAAAAAGCAAACCTTCAAAGTTGGAATATTTACGGGATTGGGCTTTTTGCTCAAGCAATATCCCCTTGGTCTTTTTCCAGTATTTTTTCTTAAAACCCGAAGCATCAAATCCACCTTTTTGATGGCTCTTGTGGTTGCATTGGTGATTTTGCTGATGTTTGCCCCTTTTATTCTTCATTGCCCTGGCATTTTTGTTGAAAACCTACTCAGCCATCCTCTATGGCAGGGAGCTGCAAGCGAAAAAGTAGGTATCGGAACAATCAAAAATGTTTTTGACCATATTGG
Organism: uncultured Ekhidna sp.; assembly: GCA_964289745.1. Classification (GTDB taxonomy): domain Bacteria; phylum Bacteroidota; class Bacteroidia; order Cytophagales; family Cyclobacteriaceae; genus Ekhidna. The sequence continues at coordinate 1,463,990 of CAXYMM010000001.1, read as the reverse complement.
AATGCCATATCCAAAAATAGTATGGGGTGTGCTTTTTCTTACATTATTAGGAATCCCGAGTTTAAAAGCAAACCAAAAAAACTACATCTATTACGCAGGTATCCTTATGGTTACACTAGCCTTTTTCACGTTTGTAACGCATCGTCAACTTCTTGTCTGGTGTATGCCATTTATAATACTGATTACGATTGAAAGAAAAAGCTATATCCCGTTTATCCTTCTTTTTATTGGGTACGCTATCAGGTTAATAAAGCCAGATTGGTATTTTGGCTTCGTGCATTTAGGAGTTGGTGTATGGTATTACATTGCGCTTTACCAAAAACTTACCTTAATGAATAATTCTTCAGTAGCAGTTAAAAATAACCTCCCCAAAGATTAATAGGTATCTTTGTTTAATGGACTCAATACTGGATTTATAATTTTTGTAATCTCTTAATGAAGATCATTTCATTAGATAATGGTGACTTTCCAATGAATAAACTACTGGTACTCACTTTTGCTGACAAGCCTCTAGATGATACTAACCGGCTTAGAACATCTTGCGAGGAAAACGGTGTCTCTTGGAAAGCACTTACTTCCACACCATGGATTCAAAATATAATAAAGCTAAAAATGCTCTATGAGTTCGTCTCTCAAAACGATCCTGAACAAATTTTATTGATTGTAGATGCTTATGATGTTTTGATCTATGCGAACGAAGGGAAAATTTTAGAATACTTTAAAAAAGAGAATACTGATATCCTTTTCTCTGGAGAATCAAACTTCATGTACAAAGAACCAGCAAAGTGGCTAGCATTTTTATTAAAGTACCCTTCTCAGCCTACAATCTACCAATATTTGAACTCAGGATCGTATATGGGCAAGTCAAAACATATTAAACTTCTTCTGGAAGAGATTCAAAACTGGTTTAAGGTTGATTTATTAGATGAAGAAAAATTGCTACCCCTTAAAAGCGACCAGTACCTATTAAGCAGGTTCTATGTCGAAAATCAGTTGAAGTCAAGGGTATTCAATTTAAAAATTGATTCGGATCAAAGTTTATTAGGTTGCACAGGTGGTCGCTTTTGTGTTTTAAAATTTCCAGACCTAGGAAAATGGCAGGCCTTTACTCACTTTATCATAGAAAGGAATCTTTTGAAGATGTTTTCTTTGCATAAGCATCAAAAAGTATCAAAAGATTATATCCTTCGAAATGGAAAATTCTTCAATAAAAAAATGCAGTGCAGTCCCCTTATCATGCACTTTCCTGGAACATGGGACAGGTTTAATCAGGTGTACGAAGATTTGCTTGAAAATAAAAAGGCTGTAAAAAGTATCGGTTGGTTTTTGGCTGCCTTGGTGAGCTTGGTGGCTTATCCACTATCAATATTTTTCTCAGTTCCTTTTTTATTAATGAATAGACAACAATAAAATTGTATAAATAAAAAACTGTTTCATTAACCTCTACTTTCCCCAGCATAGGAAAAGGAAGGCTACTAGCCATCGCTTTCATCACCTTTTGTTTAAAAGATCAGCAGGTCTTTTGTCCAAACCTCGTTTTCTACTCAATTCAGCAGAAGAAATGCCTTGCATGTTTGTTGCGACAAAGTAAACCATGTAAAGCACCTTGAGGATAGGGAATTTTACTTTGTGAAATAGTGTGCCACTAGTGGGGTGGCTTGGTACACTGACGGGTTCTATCCTAGTTCCCTTTTCTGCAATAAGTATGTCCACCTTTTTCACAAATGAACCCAACTGGCCATTTGAGTTTGGCAAGATGATCATAACAAGTCTGATCGTCTGGAAATGGTTGTTGAAACTCAAAAAGAGAAAGACTTTTGTCTCTTTTCTCCGTTTTTATGTGTCTATAATTACTTATAAAATACTAAAAATCAATGAAATAAGTCTCGTAAAATATAAATTTATTAAGTGCCTAATTCAATCAATCACCAACTACTTCTCGGTATTCTTCATAAAGGTTTCCTAGTATTCCTTGAAAATAGCCAAAGCCCTTAAGAATTAACCTTAAACTATGAACCCACGCAATGGGACCAAAGACGACAGTAGTTAATAATAGTACGCTTCCTAGAATAACTAAAAATATTGCGTTGAAAGTATATAAAAAGGCGGCTCTTTTATATCCTAATTCCTTACACCTCCTATAAAATTTAGAATTTGTTCTTCTATATGCTCTTTGTAAAATCCAACGAATTGTAATCTTTGAATCTCCTATCTGTTCCTTTGCTAAAACCTCATTATTCCAAACAATTTTTGCTCCTTTCTTGAAGGCCCGGTTGAAAAAGAAAGTGTCTTCGCCACCAGAAAAATTGAAAAAAGGATCAAATCTGAGCTTCCATTCTTTAATCAATTTTGCTTTGAAAAAAACATTACTAGTGCTGGCCGACTTGCGGATGCTCCCTGTTTGGGCGCTGTGCCAATGAAAAAACTTGCCCCAAATTATCCACTTTGGAGTTTCCTTTGGCAATGACCTTTTTACGACCCCATCTACCGCATCTGCATCGAATTTTTCCATAACGATCAGAGATTTGGTAATCCAATCGGGGCTAACCAAAATATCATCATCCATGAAGGCAATAAAATTTACCTCTAGCTCAATACATTTATCGAGTACAGCATTTCTCATCATTACTATCCCTCGTGGTTGATTTCCAATGTAATGCGTAGTAAAGGGGAGTTGGTTCTGATAACTCTGAACAATTTCACTTGCGCTCTCCTCAGAATCAACAATTAAAAGATGGGCTTCCACATTATTTGGAATATCTACCAATTTCAAAGCCTTTAATGTGTTGGATAGCATGCGAGGTCGATGGTAAGTCCCCATGCCTACTAAGAGTTTTTTCACCTCAGAATTTATTTATTTCTCTTTGGAATACCTCAATATACTTTTTGCGACCAAATATGCCTTTCAAATATGCTGTTTTTTGAGCGGTATTAGTTCTTCCTAGAGCCAATTGTTGGTTACATTCATTTAATGCACACAGAAATGATTTTGCGCTTCTGGGATCAAATAAATGATAACCTTCGCAGAGCTTGGCTAGCTCAGCCGCTCCACCATAACCTACTGATAGTAATCTCAATCCTGCAATACTCCCTTCTACCAAAACCAACGGTGCATTTTCGTTGCAAATAGAGGGTAGAACTAGCACATCGTACTTTTTTAACGTATCATTTACATGTTTTGAGTTTAAAAATCCTCTAAGCCTGACCCTATTTTCTAATCGCAATTTTTCAACTTCAGACTCCAAAAGAGGAAGTTGATAACCCTCTCCGTAAATATCTAAAGAATAATCAATTTTTTTTACTTCCTTGAGCAAATGCATCAACTCTATTAGTCCCTTTTCAAAAGACAAACGTCCAATAAATACCATCTTTAATTTCAAAGAAGTTTTCACCTTGTGCGCATCCGATGCATCATGAAATTCTGCGGGGTTTCGTAGCAATTGAATATTCATATTTGCGCACCCACGATCCATTCTCATTTGTTTTTGCAAGTATTCGCTTGGAGTAAAGATAATATCCATCTTCCTTTGAATATAAAGAAGCCTAAACCAAAAAAACCACTTTATTTTTTTCGTAAAATCTATAAATAAATTCTTATTTGAATAACAGTGAATAATTTTGTCCCAATTCGATGGAGGGATTTTATACGGAAAGAACATGCCATTTACGTATTTACCATAATAACTTTCAGGGCAGAGGAATCTATGGTCGTGAGCTGTGTGAATTATTTTATACTCTCTAAAGCGTTTTTTTAGAAAAGAGGTAATCAGCAAAACAAAAGGAGTGTGATAATTGTGAATATGGACAATGTCAGGTTTGAAATATTTCAACTGTTTCCAAAGCTGAATCAGGGAAGAAATGAATCCTCCTTTTGGAAAATAATAGTCTGTATCATAGTAATCCGAACAAATATCCAGCGTAAATCTAAATACTGCTTCTGCTCCACCTTTCTCCCAAGAGGCACTAATAAATAATATTTTTTTTAACTCATTCAACCGACAGCATTGAAAATTGCTTGACGAAAAGAATTAACCTTATGGTGTGGCTGCAAGCTCTTCTCAAAAGTATTTCGACCGTTTCTTGCTACTGTCTTAAGTAGATCTGTATCTTCTATCACGGCTTTCAGCTTAGTACCCAGTTCTTCATTAATCCTATCAGACGAAACCATAAACCCATTAACACCCTCTGAAATGAGCTCACAAGCAATACCTGCATTGTCGGTAGTAAGAACAGCTGTTTGTGCCTGCATCGATTCGTTGATACTTAAAGCCCAAGGCTCTACGGCATTGTGAAGCGGGTAACATGGCAAAACAAATAAGTCACTCTCCTTAAAAAATTGAAATCGATCCATTGCGTCAACATGTCCCGTAAAAATAATTTTATCACTTCCATCAGTCAACTGCTGGCATTCTTCAATGAAACCCTTATTACCACTTCCCGCAATTAAAAAAGTGCAATTTTCTGATAGATTTTGCTGGAGAAACGCCCTAATGAGGAGATTCAAGCCCTTCCTTGGAATTATACGACCAAAATAAAGAATAATCTTATCTGAAGGTCGTATTCCAAACTTTTCCCGTATCGTATTTTCCTTAGAAACAACTTCCCTCATACTACTTACATCTACGGTGTTAATAAGTAACTCTTTGGAAAATTTGCGTGAAACCAAATATTGATATGGCTTGACTCCATACACTAAAATACAATCCATTTTTCTGAGAAAAACCTCTCTAAACCGCTTTACAAAGGAGCGCTTAATTTTCTTTAGAAAAGGAATAGCGTACTGCTCACCATCCCATTCCCAATACTGAGAATCATAAACCATTTTTTTCCCCCTGCATTTTGCAACGAAAAAACTAGGAATAAAACTTAAAATCTTACTAAGATCATCTAAACCAGACACCATCAGCACATCAAAATCTTCATTTAAAGCACACTTCATAGGCATAAACCATCGTATAAAACCAGAATGTTTAATATCCAGAGATTGAATTTCTTCTGACTTGCTAGTGTCGTTTTTATAGATATCACCCGCTATTTTTGGGTTAGTCAAAACATATTTTACATTCAATGACGCTGCGAACAGCGAAAAAAAAGAAGTAGCGTAGTGTGGAATACACGTGTGTATGTATAATATCTTTAATTTGACAGACATCTTAGCGGCTGGGTATGGTGATTTCATCGATGGATCCCGCTCTCATCTTTACAATACGGTCAGCCACATGATAATAATGGTCATCATGAGAAATTAAAATCACCGTTTTGCCTTTTTCTTTCAACTTTGGCACTATTTCTAAATAGAATTTTTCTTTAAAATGAGGGTCTTGATTGGCTGCCCATTCATCCAACAGCATAATAGGCTTATCTTCCAATATCGATCTAAAAAGACTCAAACGACCCATTTGTCCAAAGGACAGTTTAGTATTAGAAATTGTCCAGTTTTCAATGTTTACCTTCTCCTGAAGATCCAGGTCTTGTAATAGACTTTGTGCCTTATCTTTAGAAGCATTTTTTAAATAACCAAGATCTCCAAAAACGTACGAATCGGTAAATACTGCTGAAAATTGACTTCTAAATTCAGTGAGGGTCTCCTCATTGACCGATTGTCCACAAAACTTCAAAGCACCTTCCTGAGGGAGATATAAGCCTGTTAAAACCTTTGCCAAGGTCGTTTTACCACTTCCATTACCCCCACGAATGAGTAAAATTTCATTAGCACTTATTGCTAAATCAAAAGGACCTACAATAAATTTTTGATCAGATTCGGTGTAAGTATATTTCACATTATTCAATGAAAGTAATTTATTTTCGGACGTGAAATCGATTGTTAGCGGTTTATTTTTTACCAAATTGACATTTTCATTGAAACGTATATTCAGTGTCTCCATTCGTTCTAATGCAACCTCAGCCTTTTTCTGTCGCTTAAAAAAGGTAGACAAGCGTATGAGGGCTGGGAGGATGAACAACATAACAGTAAGGAATGTGAAGAATTCCTCATTGTTATAGTTAGAAAATCGATTTAGAATAAAGATAACAGAAGCTAAAGCGGTTAAAATCAAGGTCTCAAGCGATTTAGTCAGACCTATATCCAGTGTGTTTAACTTTGTAACGATCTCAGCGTTGTTTCGTCCTGATGGCTTTAGTACATTCTCTGAAAACCATTTTGAATGAATTGGATTTAAACTCAAATCCTTAAGCCCACTTCCCAAGGCCTCTATCGTTTCAAAAAGGATATTCCTAATTCTTCCAAATTCTTTTTCTGTTCTATAAATAGTAGGGAATACCATGAAAATAATAGAAAATGAAACAAGAAACATGATTAAAAATGAAGCTGTCACCTCCCAAGAAATAGTTGTCAGGTATCCTAAAACTCCTATTACTTGAAAAATCGCAACCAAAGCGTCTGGAATTGTTTTCGCATACCAGCCTATCTCTATTATATCTTGCACTAAAACGGGTACAAATTTTGAACGATTATTTTCTGCACGCTCAAAATTTGCTTCTAATATCTTCGAAGCAAACTCTGATCGTAGATTCGCCATCTTAACCTCAAAGTGCTTTGTAATGACTTTACTTATCAAAACCGCAATAAAACCTGAAAAACAAAACAAGAGTATCAAATAGAGTAACAGTTCTAACTGGTCTTCTTGTGGAGCTTTTGTATAAATTTTTAGTGTATGGATTCCAAGGGTATACAAGGCAGCCGAGATTAAACTACCAACCAGCCCTATAATCACAAATTTACGAGAGTTCCTTATTAAAAAATTTGCTAGTTTCAAAGAGGTGTGTGTTAAATAAAAGAATAATAAATCTGGTTCATTAGAAAAATAAAAAATGAGGATTTCCCATCAGGAATATTGGTTTATTCATCTTTCTCGAACTTAGAAATTCAACGCTATGAGTTTGTATTTACTTCAAACAGCTCAAATTTAAGCTAATACTTCGGTTGACGAGCTACTCTACCTTCATTGAAGGGGAATAAATTTTAACCTTCCTATGACCAAATCAAAAAAATCTGAAAAAACCCTCTTTTTTATTGTTATTGAAATAATCAAATTAGAAAAAAAGCTCGATATCCAACTGCTCTTCGAAATGATATAAAAAAGACCACAATAATTCCTGATAGTAGATTTGAAGCTTACCTTTTAATAAAAGCAGATTCTTACAAAAGCTGTTTATAGTACTCTTAAACCAAATATTGAGAACTCTTAGCGAGGTAAATAAGTGTCGCAATTGTACTTTTCTATGATCTCCAAAAATATTACCAATAACCTGAAATATTACCCCACTTAATAAGAGGATGTCAGCTTTGGTTATATTCAGTCCTGAATAGAAATATCTACATGGAGCGACTTAATTTAAAAAATCTTGTCGAAATTATTTTTAATGTTGTGCATACTCTAGACTGATAAATTAGAATTTATCAATTTTAATTTACTAATAATAAGTCTATTGAATGGCATTTAAAAAAATTTCATTCAGGTCAATAATAAATTAATTAGCATAATAGGTTGATTTTAATAATCAACCATAGCTCCTTGATTTTTTCCATCAGAGTCATCACAGTAGCAACTTTTATTGCCTTGGTTCTCTTGATCAATTTTAGCTTGGCTGAAATCCGAAAAAATTTCTAAAAACTTTAGATATAGGTTTGCTCTTAAGTATGGTGCATGATGGTTTGACCAAGATCTACACTCAATACCTCCGTTGATGATATTGGGGGTATGTAAAAAACCTTTCATATTCATTTTTTCATTAGTATACGTTTTGGTAGGCATCCATTTATCGTGCATGATATCATGGCAAGAAGGCTTATTGCCTTGTGGAGTCATCCAAAACCAAATAGCCGATTTGAAGGCGAGTACCCCACTTTGCGAAATCCTGTCAGGGTCATTCAACAATGTATCAACAGAACCATAAACGAACTCAGAAAATTGTCCATAGTTATAGTTCCAACTAAGCTGTATGGGCCCCCTGCCATGATAGCACTTTCCATCAACTGGAGGGTAATTTTGGCTACTTGGTGATCTATAACCTAAGAGATTACAATTTTCTTTTAGATGTCCTACTTCGAAAACAAAAACCAATCCCCAATCTAATCTATTGCCTAGTCCATTATTTCCAGAACCCCAGCCTCCGTTCGTTTCTTTAGAAACATTAGCTAAAAATGCAGCAAGCTCCCTTACATTATTATCGGGGTTAGATTCGTTAAGAAAAGATGAAAAATTAACAGTTTGACCGTCAACCGTTATCGTTTTTCCTGCTAACTCATCAATAGCCGTTAATAAATCTTGAAATGAATAAAAATCATCATCATACTTCTGACCTTTGTATGAGTGACCCGCTCTATTTGGAAAAGCGTTTTCCCATTTTTCGGAGTCTAAAAACTGCCTTATGTTAGCAGTGGACTCGTTATCCGTAGACCCATTATCAGTAGGTTCATCATCAATAGACCCATCATCAGTAGACCCGTTGTCCGTAGATCCATCACCAGACCCACCATCAGTAGGGAAATCTTCAACATTTACTTGTATTACAAGAATTGTAATAGTGTCTGTTTTTATTTCAGAGCCACTTGAATTAGTAGCTGTAAGCGTAATAATATATGTGCTGTCCTTTGAATATTTGTTTTTTGGATTTATTTCTTTTGAAGTATTTCCATTACCAAAATCCCATTTGTAGCTTTTTGCGTTCTGAGATTTATTGGTAAAGGTTACCTCTCCTGTTGTATCATTTATTATGTATGAAAAGTCAGCAGATACTTTCGGGATAACAATTTTATCGTCTTTACAACTCAATAAAACTACGATCGAGCAAAGCGTGACCACCAGCAAGGCTTTTATTGTAATAAAATTGTTCATATTTTTCTTTTTTTTAAATTCAATTTGTAAATAAAATGAATTATTTGTCTAAATTTTAATCGACCACTTCATTTTTACAGTAAATTGATTTTTTGATTAAGAGGCTGATTTCTTTCTTAAATTATCACAGGGCGACTGAATTTATTAAAGAAAGCCTTGGGGTATTTTCCATGCTTCAGATAAAGAAAGTGGCTTTGGTCGAGATCGTCTTTGAGGCGTTCAAGTCAAATTTTAGGATAAAAATCGATAGGTGTTCCCTTACGGATTCCTTATTATAAGACTTGAGCTTTACACCAAAGCATAGAGGTCTGCATCCAAGAGAAGGGACTTAAGTTTTATAGCGAAGTTCAGATTTTTGGCTTACCAACATTAACAAAGCCCTCAAATTCGACTACTTTTATACTCTTTAAGCTAATTCTTCGTATTTTTCTTTTAAACCCTTTAATTTGATCCAATGTATTGTTGTCCAATTCGTTAACAAAATTTAACAATGCTTCTTTCTTGAAATTATTCCTGTTGATTTTTAACTTGCAACGTTTTTTAAAAGCGTTTAAACTATATGGCAATTGTAGTAGAAAATCTTGTTAAAAAATATGGTGTTCAGAAAGCAGTTAATGATATCTCATTTGAGATAAATTCTGGTGAAGTGGTCGGTTTTCTTGGCCCCAATGGTGCAGGAAAAAGTACCACCATGAAAATGATTACATGTTTTATGGCACCTACTACCGGAAATGTGACTGTGGAAGGAGCGTCTATTCTATCGAACTCTCAAGAAGTAAAAAAGAAAATTGGATACCTCCCAGAACTTAACCCACTTTATCTGGACATGTCAATCGTAGATTACTTACGGTTTAGTGCTGAGGTTCAGGGTGTGAATAAATTAGATATTGTGTCTAGAATTAGCGAGATGGTAGAGCGATGTGGACTGGATGCGGAAAAGCATAAAAATATAGGAGAACTCTCCAAGGGGTACAGACAAAGAGTGGGTCTTGCACAAGCCATGATCCACGATCCTGAGGTACTCATTCTGGATGAACCTACTACTGGATTAGACCCAAACCAAATTGTTGAAATTCGAAGGCTTATAAAGGACCTAGGGAAAGAAAAGACGGTAATCCTGAGCTCTCATATTCTTTCAGAAGTAGAGGCTACATGTGATCGTATCCTTATCATCAACAAAGGGACAATTGTGGCGGATGGCTCCTCGGAAACGCTTCGTCAGCAAGCACAGGGTCAAGAACTTTTAACAGTTCATATTGAAGGAGAAAGTACCATAGAAAAATCCTTGCTCGAACTTAAAACAGTTGAAAAAGTGTCCAAGTTTGAAGGACAAGAAAATTGGTTTTCGGTACAGAGCAAGCCAGAGGTTAGCTCCAGAAAAGAAGTCTTTGACCTATGCGTAGCCAAGAAATGGTACCTACTGGAGATGACTGGAATCGAGACTCGATTAGAAGATGTTTTTAGAAATTTAACCAACTAATCACATGAGTAAAGTTTGGATAATTACAAAACGAGAGCTTTCAGGTTTCTTTGATTCCCTGATTGCGTATGTCATGATCATTTTGTTTCTGGGTTTGAGTGGATCATTTACCTGGCTATTTGGGACAAACGTCTTCGTAATAGGTCAAGCCAATTTGTCCGTATTCTACGAGATCGCTTTTTGGTCATTGTTCTTTTTTATTCCTGCCATTACAATGCGCATGATTGCAGAAGAAAACAAATCTGGTACTATAGAACTTTTGATTACAAAAGCAATATCAGATAGTCAGATAGTAGCAGGTAAGTTTTTCGCTTGTCTTATTTTGGTTTTGGTTGCATTGATATGTACCATTCCTTACTATATCACCATAAGTCAGCTAGGTAATATAGACGACGGTGCGGTATTGGGCGGATATCTCGGAATGATATTGCTGGCTTCCAGCTACATCAGCATAGGTCTTTTCGCAAGTAGTCTTACTCAAAATCAGATTGTAGCGTTTTTGCTAGCTCTATTTATTGGGATTTTTTTTCAGATGCTATTCGATGTTATAGGTTCAGACTTAACAGGTGGCATAGGGCAGTTCTTCAGTTTCCTAAGTCTCCGAACGCATGTAACCTCTCTAAGCAGAGGAGTAATAGATAGCAGGGATATTCTTTATTTCCTATCTATTATTCTGATAGGCCTTTTGGGTACGCAAATCATGTTGTCAAAACGAAACTGGAAGTAAAATGCAAAAGAAAAATATAGTCATTCAAATAGTCATAATCGTAGCGATTGTTTTGGTCGCCAATCTGATTTCGAATCAACTCTATTTTCGGATCGATTTCACAGAAGATCAGCGATACACATTAAGTGACGCCACAAAAAACATTCTTGAAGACTTAGATGAGGTGATTACTGTCTCCGCCTACTTTTCTGAAGACCTTCCACCCCAACTACTGAACAATAGAAAAGATTTTGAAGATATTCTCATTGAGTATGAACAAAGGTCTGGGGGAAATGTGGTCTATGAATTTATCAATCCAAATGAAAATCAGGAGAAAGAGCAGGAAGTTCAGCAAAAAGGTATAGGTCCCATTATGATCAACCTACGAGAAAACGATCGCGTAGAGCAAATGAGAGCTTATATGGGAGCTACATTGCAAATGGGTGATCAGACGGAGATTATCCCATTGATTCAGCCAGGAGCAGCTATGGAATACGAATTAACCACTTCCATCAAAAAACTATCGGTGGTCGATAAGCCCAAGATCGGGATATTGTCAGGACACGGCGAGTTAGAACTCTCTTCCATCCCACAGTTGATTCAGCAAATGAATGTTCTCTACACTGTTGAGAATTATCAGATCAAAGAAGAGGAAAATATTCCAAACTACTACCGTGCAATTGCCCTTTTTGCCCCATCAGATACAATCCCCGAAAACCATTTCGCAAAGTTAAATCAATATATGAAAAGTGGAGGAAAAGTAGTGGTTGCCTATTCCAACGTGCAAGGAGACTTACAGCAGGGATTACTCTCCGCCTCGCCCGATATTGGGTTGGTGGATTGGTTGGCGAAGAAAGGGGTTCAACTAGGAGTCGATTTTGTATTAGATGCGCAATGTGCCACCGTTAATGTGCAGCAGCGCCAAGGTTTTTTCACGATTTCCTCTCAAAAAGAATTTCCATACTTTCCACGCATCTCCAATTTTGAGGATCATCCTATTACCAAAGGGATGGATGAAGTGACGTTTACTTTTGCGAATAGTGTCATTCCTGTCAATCAGGACTCAATGGTCAATTCAACACCGATTGTTCTCACTTCCAGCAATTCCGGTATCGAGAAAGCACCGGCGTATGTCGATATCCAGCGTCAGTGGGAGCAACGTGATTTCGGGATGGGCGTGCAATCGCTCGGTGTTGCCTTCGAAGGACTTGAAGGGGGATTGGGTAAGATGGTGGTATTTGGTAATGGTGATTTTTACTCTAATGGAAGTACAGAACAGCCCAGACAGCTACCGGCCGATCATGTTAATCTGATTTCAAATTCTATTGATTGGCTAGCGGACGATACGGGACTGATCGCTCTGAGAACTAAAGGCATTGACTCTAGACCACTCGAGGGCATTGAGGATGGAACTAAGGAAGCTTTAAAATATGCTAACGTTTTTGCACCCATTCTTTTGCTTTTGATTTATGCCTTCATCAGAAGGTTAAGTTACCAAAGAAAGCGTCAGAAATGGATGCAAGGAAACTTTGAGTAATCACGCTAAACCCAATTTGAAATGAAACTAACAACGAAAAACCTGCTAATTGTTTTGGGCGCACTAGGTTTACTGCTCGCCGTAACACAGCTAACGAAGCGAGGAGGTCGAAGCAAAGCACTAAAAACTGAGTTAGTAGCAATAGATACGACCAAAGTATCTAAAGTGGAGGTTCTTTCTGGCACAGAAAAGCTGGCACTATCAAAGGTTGAAAAAGGCTGGCAAGTATCACTACCAGATGGTACCCTTAAAAAAGCAAAGGATAATGCCGTAACCTCGATGCTCAATTCCCTTAACTCAATACAGCCAGGAAGGCTTGCAGCAAAGAGTCAGGTCAAGTGGAAAGACTATCAAGTGGATTCTGCTGGGACTAGAGTAAAAGTATATGAAGGTGAGAACTTAAATACAGATATTGTGATTGGTAGGTTTGGCGTGGAAGGCCAGCAAAACTTTTACACTTTTGTTCGACTCTTCGAAGAAAATGAGGTTTACGTTGCTAATGGGTTTATGGGGATCAGCATTGGAAAAAATGCTACGGATTATAGAGAATCGGCTATAATGAAATTGGTTGCCGACTCACTTGTATCAATATCGTTCAATTACCCCGATAGTGCGTTTAAACTAACTAAGGGCGAAAAATGGTACCTTGAGGATCAACAGGCCGATAGTGCCTTAGTCGCATCCTACATAGGAGGACTAAGCAACGTCAGTAGTCGAAATTTTTTTGATGAAGAGGTAACCGTTAATTTCTCTCATACTGTAAAATTTACTTTTAGCGATTTATCAGAAATTACCATGGAAGCCTCATTTTTTGCTAACGATGTAATACTTCAATCATCAGAAAACAAAGAGGAACGCTTCTTAGATAAAACAGTGTTCGATAAAATTTTTAAACCACGAAGTTCTTTCATAGCGTCAGGTAAATGAAAACTATCTTTGTTAGATTAGTGAAATGAACCAAATTTTATAAATTTTCGTAAATCATTTACTATGAAGATAATACGATTATGTTGCGCATTAGCAATCCTTTTCACTTTTGGCGGCTGGAAACCAGCAAAGATAGAATTTGGCGTAAACTGGATGACTTTCGAGGAAGCTACAGTTTTACATAAAGAAAACCCAAAGAAGATTTTGATTGACCTTTATACCAACTGGTGCGGATGGTGTAAGGTAATGGAAAAAAATACCTACAGTAAAGAAGATATAGCCAACTATATTAATGAAAATTTCTACCCCATTAAGTTCGATACAGAATCTCAAAAACCTGTAGAATTTAATGGTCATACCTTCAAGTTTCTTCCAGATGCAGGCAGAAGAGGTACACATTCTGTAGCGATGGCCGTAACTGGGAATAACTTAACTGGTTATCCTATGACCGTTTTTATGGATGAAAAACTGAGAATAATACAGTCCATATCGGGATACCTCAAACCCGCACAACTCGAACCCATTTTACTCTTCATAGGAGGCGATCATTTTAAAACTACATCTTGGGAAGATTTTAGGAAGAACAGCAAATCATCGTTTTAAGCCGTAACATTTTTATTATTAACACGTTTGGAGGACTGAATTCATTTTTAAAAATCGAAAATCAAGACATTGAAAAAAAGCACATTCATTACATTCTTTTTAATCGTTTCTGGAAGTTTGCTAGCTCAATCAGAAGAAAAAAGGAGCTTATCTTCTTTTTCAGAAATTACAGCACAGGAAGGAATAAACGTTTACCTCAAAAAGGGAAGTAAAGAAGAAGCGAGGGTGATTTCCAGGAGTCATGATTTGGACGAAGTACTAACAGAGGTTTCTGGAGAAAAGTTAAAAATTCATATTGACGAAGGGTTTAAGTGGATCAGTGGGAAAGTAAATGTTGATGTGTATGTAACTTACCGATCCATTAATAAGCTGAACGCATCGTCTTCTGCCTCAATTAATTCAGAAGAAATTATCGAAGTAGATGGCGACTTTCAAATAAAAGTGAGTAGTTCAGCAGATGTTTATGCTACCATCAAAGGTATCGATGAATTGGAGATAGAGGCTTCCAGTTCAGGAGACGTACACCTAGAAGTAGAAGCAAATAACATCGAAGCGAGCCTATCGAGTGCTGGCAGCGCAGAACTTAAAGGAAACGCAGAATACCAATATATCAGAGCCAGTAGTGGAGCAGACTACAAGGGGTATGAATTGGAGAGTGCTCAGGTCGATGCCAAAGCGAGTAGCGGAGCATCCATTAAAGTCTATGTTTCTGAGAAAATAGAAGGGCGTGCTAGTAGTGGCGGCTCTGTTCGGTATAAAGGAGAGCCTAACAATGTCAATGCAGATACCAGTAGTGGGGGATCTGTGCGAAAATCATGATTTCGTAAAAATTATTAACCCAAAGGTCGCATCAATTTTGCGACCCTTTTTGTTTAGCTCGTATGCGAATTCTACTCATATCCCTTGGCCTATTTTTATTTTCTTGTGAAACCTCTAAAGAAAGAAGAGATCGTTTTTTTGCATTGGGGACTACCCAACTCGAAACTGGAAACCCAGAGAGCGCAATCCCGCTATTTGATGAATCACTTAAAGAAGATCCAAACTACGTTTTAGGACTAAATAATAGAGGCGTTGCCAAGTTCGAGCTCGGAAAAAAGTACGAGGCTATCCTTGATTATAATCAGGCATTGGTTCGAAGTCCTAAATACCTAGATGCACTTTTTAATCGTGCCTATGCATATGAGTCAATTGGTCAGTTTGATAAAGCACTAAAAGACGTATCAATTATCAAAAGTATTGTAAATGATTCCGCATTTGTTTATTTCTATGAAGGATTAGTACTTACCAAAATGCGGGCATATGATCGAGCTAAAACCGCTTTCATGAGGTCAGATTCCATCCAACCGCTAAACTCCGAAACGTTAATAAACCTAGCCACCGTCTCCTATTTTACAGATGACTTACCAAGGGCAGATTCTATATTGACGAAAGTATTTGAGTTGGCACCTACCGACCCCAATGCATTAAACCTTGCGGGTCTCGTTCAGTTAAAAAAAGGAAATTTTTTAGCATCGCTTGTTGAATTAAATCGTGCTTTGCATGAGGCACCCGATGAGCCCTACTTCATCAACAATAGGGGATACGTTTACTTACAAATGGATAGCCTAGAGGCAGCCATCAAAGACATAAATCGGAGCATTCTACTTGAGCCCAAAAATGGATGGGCATACCGAAATAAGGGTATCTATTTGCTTCAAAAAAGAGAATACCAGCGGGCCTTAGCATTATTTGAAACGGCAGCGAAGAGTGAAGGGTTTATCGATGAAATATTAGCCTACAAAGGGAAGGCGCTGCTTGCCTTGGGTAGAAAAGACGAGGCTTGCAAAGCATGGAAAGAAGGCATCGAAAATAACGAACCGGGTGCACATAGCTTGTATGCCGAACGGTGCAATTAATAACCTTTCGCTGATATCATGTTGATCCTTTATCCAGCCTTATTCGTTCGCATGAGCTCGCTGTGTGGACAGACGACCCTCCTCTTTGACCGTTTTGGCGTACGCGAAGGCCTTGAGCAACGTAGCAAATGCAACGCATTCATAAACCCCTATGAAAATACACTAAATAGTGAATAATGGCAGGGCTGCGAGGGGAGGGGTGTCATGATCCAAGTATGATAGCTTCGACTTCTTTTTTGGCATTTTCGAGTTCCTCCTCAGCTTCCTTTTGCAGCTGCTTGGCTTGCTCCCGTATCTTTTTGATTTGTTCCGCTATTTCATTTTGTTTTTCGAGTGGGGGAACGGGGATAAATATATTTTGTAAAGCTTCTTTAGTGAGCTTTGGAATTACACCACCTGTAACTAAGTAATCATAGTTGATGACGTCCAATACTTCTTTGATGTACTGAATATTCGTACCTCTCTTTAATTTCAAAACCCAGTTGTGATTACTTCCCCAAAATTTCCCGTCTACTACATAATGATTACCTATATAACCATCCTGACCAACTACTAGGTATTCTCCATCATGAGTATATTCATCCATATACCCAATAATGCCGTTAGCACCATAGTAAGGATATTTCCCATCTTTAATCCTGAAGTCTTTCCTTACAGGAAAGCCTGTTTTAATTTCAACACAAAGACTTTTGACTCTTTGATTAGTATAAATACCTCTTGGGTTTTTAAGTTTTTCGAAATGAATTTGATTGAAAAATGGATCAAACCGCCCTCCACTCACCTTACTTAATGAAGTGGTAAAAATCCGATTTTGCAGAGAGTTGTCTTTTTCGGGAAGGGTGATGCCGAGCTCATGGAGGAGGTATTCATCTATGCTGTCGAGCAGTTGTTTGGCTTGAACTTCTTTTTGTTGTTTTAAGGATTTAGCAACTTGTATTTTTCTTACTATTTCTTCTTGAAGTTTTATTGGTGGAATAGGAATATCAAAATTCAGTAAAAAATCTTTAGATACTCTTTGTTGCCCAGCAGAACCACCAAAGAAATTTTGAGCTGAATCAAGAATTTTTCGGTCTCGAAGTAATAAATGAATGTATTCTACAAGAACTTTGTCCTCTTTAGGTCTTATAACATAATATTCAGTTGAACCGCAAGCATATCCATTTAATGTGTTGTTTACAACGGCAGATTTTCCATTTTGCATGCAAGGAGTAATTTTTGACCAAATTAAATCTCCTTCTTTAAATCGAGTATATCCCTTGCTTTCAGATACTTTTTTAGTTTGATGTTTTATTATTTCTCCATCAATATCGCTTATCGCTTCCATAGGAAAAAATGATATTTCTTCCTCAGATTTAAGTTTTGAAAATGTTGTTTGAGGATCGATAAAAGCAACTTGATTTAGCTTTACAGTATTAAATTTAACTGAGAAAAACTTAAATCTATTTTTGAATGATGGTGCATCTAAACGGCTATCAATCTCAGAGAACTTAATTAAGAAAATGTTGTCTGTATCTGTTCTCAAAACAAATTCACTCATATCCCTTCCTCCTCTATTATATGGGCAATAAATCTTGTCAACTCAGCTTCTATAATATCCAATTCATTATTACCTGTCGGCTTACCTGTAGCATCGTAGCCAATATTTTCTGCTATAGCCATAAATGTAGGGTAGTCGTCTAGTTTGGCTTGTTTTTGGGCAATGTACTGGTCGGTAAGCTCTTCTTTTAGGTCGGCTATTTTTTGGCTGTATTCGTCAGCTATTTCCTTTTTCCAGTCCTTAAATGCTTGTGTTTTTGCTATTTCTTTTTTGTCTTTTTTGCCTGTGCTGTTAACTAAGCCGTCCGCATCAAAACCAGTGTGGTCTTTTATTAGCTGCTTTTTCTCTTTCTCAAACTGGGCTACCGTATTTAAATAATCTGCGTTGGCTTTTATTTCTTCTTGTAGTTCCTTCTTTCGGTCAATGATGCTTTCTGTAGTTCGTTTGTCCCATTTTCGAAGGAACATCACAGAGCTTTTCACACCTGCACCTGTATGGGAAAAGGCTGTTTGAGGCATAGAAACAACGGCTACTATTCTAAACCAGTTCTCTATATTGTCTCTCACATATTGCAAACTGCTGTTGGTAAGCACCCCATCAGGAATAACAATAGCAAGAAAACCGCCTGGTTTTAAAAAGTTCCAACATTGCTCAATAAATAGCACCTCTGTACTTTGGTTTTTTCGTGCTTTTACGGCTGTGTCCTTGGTATCTAACCAGCTGGTGTCTTTGTTACCTAAGTTGTACTGATGGAGATAGGCTTTTTCGGCTTGCTTTACAGTGCTTCCAAAAGGTGGATTGGTAATGATGTAATCAAAGCTATCGTATTGGAATCCCTTGTTGCCACTTTTGGCTTGCATGGCTTCTGCCAGTAGTAAACCATCAGAAGAAATAACGTTGGTATGTCCGTCATCGTGAATAATCATATTCATTTTGGCAGTTCGGGCAATTTGTTCGTTGATTTCTATGCCGTAAAGGTTTTTTTCTGCGAAATCATGCCAGTACGTCCAGTGATCTAGTGATTCTCTTGGGTCAGATTCATAGTTGGGGTAGTATTCATTTGCCTGAGTACGCACCTTGTCTAAGGCATACAAAAGGAATCCGCCACTACCGCAAGAAGTGTCCAAAACCTTTGATTCGTTGTTGATCGGCAAAGCGTTGACAATAAATTTCACGATGGGTCTTGGGGTAAAATATTGTCCGAAATCGCCCCTAAAATACGAACCCATGAAAGTTTCAAAGGCTTTGCCTTTACTGTCTAGGTCGGTAAGGCCCAAACTAATACTTTCGAGGTAGCCAACGACCGTTTTAACTTTAGTGTGATTCAGCCGAATGCGTTCTTTGAATACTTCGGGGTCTTTCTTTTGTCCTTCTGCATATAAGCCTAGGATACGTTTGTAGAGGTCTTGCGAAATCTTGAGTTCTATTTTTGCAATTTGTTCCTCTTTAGCACTCTTGGGGATGCGTTCGTTGAATATTTGAAAGTCGTAGGGTTCCCCCTTTTTTCGAGGTTTACGTTCATCCCAAATCTTACAGAAGATCAGTTTATCCAGTTCATCAAATGCCTCAGAAGGATTCAATTCACCCCCTGCCCATAGTGCTTGATGAGCTTGTTTGAAACGCCTTGTTAGTTCGTCTTCATCAATAACCTCTAGCTCAAAGAATTTCTGCTTGGTTTCGTCACTACCTGCTTCTTCGTTGGCAACACGTCCGCCTTTAGCGTACTTATATTTTTGAACTTCATTTGTACCAAATCTTGGAATGTCTGGAATGGTTTGCTTGACATCGCTTTCTTTGTCGACAAGGAAATGCTCGTTCTTGATTCCCGATGTTACCCATAGATATTTGATGGTTCCAGCCAGAGCATAAGCGTATGCAGCTGCTTGATCTATGGCTTGAATAAACTCCAGCTCTGAAACATCTGCTTTTTTGCATTCTACAACAATAAGTGGTTTCGTACATTCATTGTCTTTATAAACCACAATGTCTGCTTCCTTCTTAGATGATCCCATCGTGACAGACACAAATTGCTGGATTCGTTCGACAGGGTAGTTATAAGACAAGACTAAAGACAAAAACGCCTCGGCTTGAACTCGTTCTTCGGGATCTGTGTAGTTCCTCGTTTTGCGTTGATGTATATAGGTTATTTTTCTTCGTTCTTCATTAAATGAAATCAATCTCTTTTTTATTCCTTGTTCTATTAAGCTCATTTCGCATCGACTTTAGACAACAGCCATTCTTTCATATTAACCTTAGGTATTTTAAGCAACCTTGTATAAATTTTCCAAACTTGGTTATCTTCTGTTCTGAACATAGGAGCTGACCCTATTGTCACTTTCGTTCAGCCAACTAAACTTGTTTTATTCTTTTTTCAGTTAATACTTCCTTTATTTTGTCGTTATTGGAAAATTTTAATTTTTCGTGAAGATACGAAACCATCGCATTCAATAACATATTATCATCACCCTTCTAGCGCAAGGATATCTTAGCTCTTTTGGCTTTTGGGGTTGAATTTGTGCGGTGCTTAAAATGTGCGATGTGTTTTTACGCTACACACATGGCACGCCAACATCTAGCTGATAGACGGTTCGCATTAGCTACCTTTTTAATGTTATATCCTTCTCTACCGACTTATCCCAAGGACTTATTGCTCCATTTAAGCTTTTGACGTTTATATAAATTGGGGTCATTTTCGTACTGTTGTATCACGGCAAGAATTGAATTAACTAAAAGTTAGTTAGATAGCTGTTTGTGGAATAGACATCGCTCACCAAATTTGGTTGCTTTGCTGGTAATTCGCATGCGTTCGCTGCTGCCTTCCTAATGGCGTGGTTCACCCTTTCCATCATCTTGGAAAAAACTCCAGTCTGAATAGCACCGTGTCTATTGAGATCAGAAATTTAAAAAAAGTATCTATGTTCTTCCTTTTAAAAATTGAAGATCACCACATCAAGAATTAGCTATTGAATTCGGGATAATAGCAGAGTCCATCAAAGAAAATCGACCTTACCACTACTCAAGTTGTAAAAAGCAGAAACGATTTTCACGCTTCCGTTATCTACTGCGGTGGAAATAATACCCGAACGGTCGTATAAATCCTTGGCCGATAATTCTGCGTTTTTCTTGACAACTTCATTTACATCGCCACTGCTAACTGCCGCTTTTGCGGGTGCTATCTGAGCTAGCAAATGATTGAGATTATATCCATTATCACCCCCTTGAAGAGCAGCACCGACAGCACCGCAACTTTCGTGTCCCATCACTAC
Source organism: uncultured Ekhidna sp. (assembly GCA_964289745.1). Taxonomy (GTDB): domain Bacteria; phylum Bacteroidota; class Bacteroidia; order Cytophagales; family Cyclobacteriaceae; genus Ekhidna. The sequence goes on along the minus strand of CAXYMM010000001.1, from coordinate 1,443,181 downwards.
GATCACTCTAGTACCTAGATGAGCCACTGCATATTCAATACTTGCAATCGTATCCGTATTTGCAATATTGCCCGCTACCCTAAGCACAAAAAGTTCTCCAATCCCTGTATCAAAGGTCATTTCAGGTATCACTCTGCTATCTGCGCAACTTAGGATTATTGCCCACGGGGCTTGACCACCCGTCAATTCTTCTCTGCGTGCCCTATCTTTTAGATTCCCTTCTGGCTTATCATCAATGAATCTCTGATTGCCTTCTTGCAATCTGGATAATACTTCTTCTTGTGTCATTTAATTAGTTTTTTGAATATAAAACTTATATTTAAAGAGAGGACGATTTATCTGAGCCTACGTCCCCAATAATTAGCGATATGCTCTTTTTTAATTTGTGCTTTAGTTTCAGGGTCTTCCAATATCTTATTTCGCTCTCCCTTGGAAGTATAATGCCAATTTCCACATTCCTCACATTCATATACATTGATTGGTCCTTCTCCTTTGGGATAATCATTGATGATATGGTGCTGAATAAGGGAATCTACCGCAATAGATTCTGTTTCGAAGCAACGTTTTCCCGAGGAACAAGCCTTCATGGATGTTCTACTGGTTGCCCACTTTCCTTCCATTCAGTAAACCCGCCTGAATAATCTAGCACTTTACTAAATCCATTTTCCACCAATACATTAACTGCGGCCCCACTCCTACCCCCACTTGCACAATGTATTACAATTTTTTCTTTTTCACCAAACTGTTTCATTTGTTTTATAAAGTTCTTTGAATAGAAATCAATATTAATTGCACCCTTAATATGGCCTGCCTTATATTCTTTATCCGTACGAATATCAACAACTGGTACCCCCATATCCATTGCAAGGAGTAACGTTTGCAAGCTTATAGCCCGAGATTCTTTTTGTTGGCAGCTAATAGAAATAATCCCAACTACGACTAATTTTAACAAAAAAAGTCTGTTGTGGTGTGAAAAACCAAGCATCTTTTTTTCAAAATTCATTACATTGAAGATTGTATGCTATCTTAAGGATTTAGCAAATATTAGAATTCTTTTATAAAAAATCGAAACTATGGCTTAAACTTTGCTTACAGAAAGGGTATGAAAAATTTAAAAAACGTAAGAAACATATTATTTGGTATTGTTTTAATTGGTTGCGGGTCGACTTTTGCGCAAGAAGAAAAAGAAAGACTGGACGATAAAATTGATGAGTTAACTTATAAATGGGATTTGGAAGCTGATAAATTAGCGTCTTACGGTGGGTTGTATTATTTATGCTCGGACAAGGCTTACCGATCGGAAATTTTCACATTGCTATCAGACATCCACCATTATGACACCATCCTTTATGACATATTAATTGATCTTTCAGGAAGGAATGACGATAAGGAAATTCAAAGAACGCTACGAGACATTGAAAAATTTGAAAATCAGTACGATACCGAGAATTTTATTGAATTCATGCGTGAAGAATGTAAGGCTATGTTTGCAATAGAGAAAAATTCAGATGACACTCGAAATGAAGTTGGTATTACTTCGTATTCAGGTCAGGTTTATCTTCTAGAAAACGAACTCTTCAAATTCGTTAAACAAGCGACGAACCGAGTAGATAAAATAAGAGAACATATTCATCACCTTAATGTCGACTATTAAGTAGATTTTTTCCACCTCTACCTTCTCCAAAAATAAGGGAATGCTTATTTTAGGAGCAAACCTAACACGCTACCCTTGCCCGAATGGAGTATTACATCATCATTGCTGCTTCAGTAATTATCGTTTTATCATATTTATTCAATATTATTTCTACTAAATCGAGTATTCCTTCCGTACTGCTCTTGATCATTTTAGGAATACTAGGCAGAGAAACAATCGGTCTTTTTGGTTTAGATAGAGCATCCATTCAAGAAATATTTTCACAAATTAAGATTTTAGAGGTTCTGGGTACTTTAGGGCTTATTCTCATTGTTTTAGAGGCTGCATTGGAACTGAAAATTGCGAAAAATAAACGAGGCAAAATTTTTAAGTCCTTCTTAATTGCGCTTATGGGTCTCCTCATCTGTATGGGAGGAATAGCAACGGTTCTGGTTTATTCGTTTGGCATGGAGTGGGTCATTGCGCTTATCTATGCAACCCCTCTCTCCATCTTAAGCAGTGCTATCGTTATACCTTCAGTGAAAAACCTAGATGAATCGAATAGAGAATTTCACATTTATGAAAGTACCTTCTCTGACATTCTGGGAATTATGGCTTTTTACTTTCTACTCGGACTGGTAGAGCCAAAAAGTGGTTTATTGGCAATTGGTGATTTCACAGTCAATTTTATCATCACCATTACAACCTCTATCCTACTCAGCTATTTGCTTATTTATGTTTTTCAAAACCTTGAAACCAAAATCAAGCTCTTTTTAATGATCGCAGTGCTCTTTTTACTCTTTGCTATTGGCAAGCTGATGCATCTTTCCTCTCTTCTTATTATTCTGGTTTTCGGACTTGTATTAAACAACTATAAAGTATTTTTCTTTGGGCGACTCAGGCGCTACCTAAAACCTGTAGCCATCGAGACCATCCATGAAACCTTTTTGATGATCACAATAGAATCTGCATTTGTAGTAAGAACCTTTTTCTTCGTAATCTTCGGCTTTTCAATATCACTTAGCTCTCTATTCGATGCCAAAGTAGCACTAATTAGTGTTGTAACCTTAGTTTTCATCTATGGATCGCGATACCTGGTGTTCCTCCCGTTTAAAAATCAAAACATTAAACGTGCAGTTTCAATTGCTCCGCGTGGACTTATCACATTACTCTTATTCTACTCCATTCCAAAAGAGTTGATGAACCAGCACTTTGGTTCTGGAATATTGCTATTTGTTATCATCATAACGAGTTTAGTCATGACGTCTGCTTTAATGAAAAGTAAGAATGAGAAGGAATTGGTATCAGAAATTCAATGATTTTAGGTAAAAGCAAATCAAGATGAAACGCTCACAAGAACTCGCAAAAGCTGGAAAAATAAATAAAGAGGCAAACATTAAAGATCAGCATTCGATCATTATCAATGTACCAATTGAGGCAGTGTGGGACGCACTCGTTTCCATAAAAAATTGGTCTAATTGGAATCCACAGATTTCGTCTGTAGATGGTCCTGAAAAAATTTCAGAAGGCACTATTTTTAGCTGGACTAATAAAAAAGTTAAAACAAAGGCTGAAGTTCAATTATTTAAACCCATGAGTGTGCTATCGTGGTATTGTAAGTCTTATTGGGTAAACGAAATTTATGTTTGGTCTCTGGAGTCTGATGAAAATCAGACGATCATCACACTTGAAGCGTCGATGCAAGGAGTCTTTATCTTTTTTGTAAACAGCCACCCAAAAGTTTATATTGAACTACTGAACTGGGTAGAAAATCTAAAGAAAATGTTAGAAAAAGGATAAATTACTCTGCCTCCTCTTTCTTGGTTAGTTCTCTTAGCTGTTGCTGAACAACCTGAAAGTTTGGTTCCATTTTCAAAACTTCTAGGTATTTCGCTTTAGCCTCTTCTGTGTTTCCTTTTTCTTCTTCGATCATCGCCTTTATTCTATATGAAGCAACCTCCAGCGAAACGTTTTGACCCTTTTGATTGACAGTGGGAAAAACAATCATATTCTCTTTTGCCTCAGGAGTTCCTATAATAATATCGAGTGAGGTATTTGATTCAGCATACCGTCCTACTTCCATTTGCAGAAAAGCCATTTTATAGAGCGTATTGATGCTACTATTGTTCAGGTATAGCTTTTCATAGTATCCTAGTGCTTTTTCTTTTACTCCAACCGCCTCAAAACTTACTGCGGCAATCTCTGCTGTAAACATATTTTGCGGATTTAGCTTTGTAGCCTGCTCGGCCACTATCGCCGCAGACACATACTGAGCCTTTTGATAGTAGATCATGGCTAGCGAATCGTAGAGCGAAGCATTATATGGGTTTTCAGCAATCAAATTATACAAAGCCGATTTTACCATGTCCAAATCGTTGAAAGATTTGGCTGTAGTATAAATAAAGGATTGCTTTCTGATTTCCCAAGGTATTGAGTCTCCCTCTGCGATTTCCTGACTTTGACTAAACCCCAAATTCAATACCATCATACAAAACAAGCTTACAATAATATTTTTCATTTGATTCAATTTTGAATAGGTAAACTTAATTATTTATTTTTGTAAGGTTAAGATCTTTTATCATTGATAGTAAACCCTTTTTTAGCTCCTAGCTCTATCATCAATTTAAAGGCTTCTTCTTTTTCATTTTTGATCTTGCCTTCTAATATGGCTTCCTTTATTTCAGATTTGATATCACCAATTATTTTAGAGGGTCTTATATTGAATGTAGCCATAATCTCCTGACCGGTTATAGGAGGTTGAAAGCTCATGACACGGTCTCGTCGCTCTACTTCAAGAATCTTCTTCTCGACCTTATTAAAATTAGTTTTATACTTCTTTACTCGTTCTTTATTTTTCGAGGTCACATCAGCTCGACATAAAATCATAAGATCGTTTACATCTTTTCCTGCCTCAAAGACCATTCGCCTTACCGCAGAATCTGTCACTTTATCATTGACCAATGCAATGGGTCTCAAATGAAGCCTAACCAGTTTCTGGACATAATTCATTCTCCTATCCATTGGAAGCTTCATTCGTTTAAAAATACCAGGAATCCATTTTGCTCCTAGGTCTTCATGGCCATGGAATGTCCATCCTACTTTTGGATTGAATTTCTGTGTAGCCGGTTTCGCAATATCGTGCAGTATGGCGGCCCATCTTAACCATAAATTATTCGTCATCTCAGAAATATTGTCCAGTACCTGTAACGTATGATAAAAATTATCCTTGTGCGTCATTCCATTTATCTTTTCAACACCTTGTAAATCCGCCATTTCAGGAAAGATAATCCGTAACAATCCTGAATGAAAGAGTAATTGAAAACCATAGGAAGGCTTATCGCTAAGAATGATTTTATTTAACTCATCGATTATCCTTTCTCGGCTCACAATATCAATACGACCTATATTGGTAATAATACCCTCGAAAGTATCAGGATCGATATCAAAATGAAGTTGAGAAGCAAAACGAATGGCACGCATCATTCTTAGCGGATCATCAGAAAAAGTGATAGATGGTTCAAGTGGCGTTTTTAACATCATATTTCGCATATCTTCCATTCCATTGAATGGATCAATTAAAGTGCCATACAAACCTTCATTAAGGCTAATCGCCAAAGCGTTGATAGTGAAATCTCGTCTATTTTGATCCTCTTGTAGGGTTCCATCCTCTACTACCGGTTTCCGACTATCGGCTTTATACGATTCTTTGCGAGCCCCTACAAATTCATACTCGAACCCGTTGAAATGAATCGCTGCAGTACCGAACTTTTTAAAAACAGAAAGTTTGGCCTCTTTCCCGAGTCTTTTTGCCACCTCTTTAGCAAGCGAAATTCCACTACCAAGACAGACAAAATCAATATCCTTAGAAGCTCTTTTTAAAATAAGATCTCGGACATACCCACCCACGACATAACTGTCTAGCCCACAGTTTTTGGAAGCATCACTTACCACTCCAAATATGTCATTACCTGCAAGTTCTTGAGAAAAATCTCTTCGCATTCTACAAAAATAGACAAGCAAAAGAGTTCTTAGTGCCTGTTCTACAAATCTGATCTCTTTATGAAATAAATTTGCGCCTATGACTCAGGACGAAGCACAAGTTGCCATAAAATCGCTTACTGAAGAGCTAAATCATCATAATTTTTTATATTATCAGAAAAATGCCCCAGAAATTTCTGATTATCAGTTTGACATGCGCTTGAAGGAACTTGAAAAATTAGAGTTTACTTTTCCTCAGTGTAAGCTCCCACACTCTCCTACTAGTCGAGTAGGTGGGGAAATCACTAGGGAGTTTGAAACGATTCAGCATGAATACCCCATGCTCTCTTTGGGAAATACCTACTCAGAAGAAGAACTACTGGACTTTGATGAAAGAGTTAAAAAAGGCCTGGGTTCAGATAATTTTGAATATATCTGCGAACTAAAATTTGATGGCGTTGCCATCAGCCTGAAGTATGAAAATGGCATTCTAAGTAAGGGAATTACCCGCGGGGATGGCACAAAGGGAGATGACATTACGACTAACGTTAGAACCATTAAAACGATCCCGCTTAAAGTACGCAATGACCACCACGGGTCTTTCGAGGTAAGAGGAGAAGTTTTTATGTCAAAGAAAGTCTTCAAGAACCTCAATGAGCAAAGAAGCAAAGCGGGTGAAACATTGCTAGCCAATCCTAGAAACACCACTTCAGGAACGCTGAAAATGCAAGATTCCCGTATTGTTTCGAATCGCAAACTTGATTGCTATATCTACTCTTATTTAGATAATAAGAAGCGGTTTCGAACCCATGAAGAATCCCTTCGCTTTCTGGAACAAGAAGGGTTTAATGTGTCACCTACGTATAAAAAGTGTCGAAATATTCAAGAAGTGCTTCAATACATCAAAGTATGGAATGAAAAACGTCATGAGCTTATTTTAGAGACGGATGGAATTGTGATTAAAGTGAATAACTTTGATCAGCAAGATGAACTCGGATTTACAGCCAAGAGCCCCCGCTGGGCTATTTCATTCAAATACAAAGCCGAATCAGTATCCACCAGACTCAAAAACATAACCTATCAGGTAGGCAGAACAGGAGCCATAACACCCGTAGCTGAATTGGAGCCTGTTTTATTGGCTGGCACCACCGTTAAGAGAGCCTCTTTGCATAATGCGAATGAAATAGATCGACTAGACATACGACTTGGAGATTCAGTAAATGTGGAAAAAGGTGGGGAAATCATTCCCAAAATTACGGGGGTAAATCTTGACTCCAGAAAAACGGGTTCTCATAAATTTAAATACAAAACGGCATGCCCCGAATGTCATACTCCGTTAATACGTAAAGAGGGAGAAGCGCAACATTACTGCCCCAATTCGAACGGATGCCCGCCTCAGATTCTGGGAAGGATAGAACATTTCATTAGTAGAAATGCCATGAACATTGAGTCGCTGGGCCCCAGAACCATTAAGGGGTTGCTAAGCAAGGGGCTTATCAACGATTTGTCTGGACTATACGCTCTTCGATTTGAGGATATAAATAACCTTCAATTTGAAGAAGTAGATGAAATTACCGGCGATATAACCAAACGATCCATAAAAGAAAAAACAGCTAACAATATTATAAACTCCATAGCATCATCCAAAAATCAGGCTTTTGAGCGGGTTTTGTTTGGCCTTGGAATTAGATACGTTGGAAAAACAGTAGCTGAAAAGCTTTCCAGTCATTTCAAAACATTATCTGCAATAATTTGTGCGTCCAGAGACGAAATAGTTGCAGTCAATGAAATTGGCGAGCGAATTGCTGATAGCGTAGTGGAATACTTTCAGATTGATGAAAACATTCAAATGATCGAGCGACTTAAAGTTGCTGGGCTTCAATTAGAAATCAAAGAAAAAGAAAGTGTCAGCAATCGATTTGCTAGTATGAACTTTGTAGTCTCTGGAGTGTTTTCATCTTACGGGCGCAATGAACTGAAAAATATCATCAAAGAAAATGGAGGAAGATTAGCCACTGTTATTTCTTCCAATACAAATTATCTGGTGGCAGGCGAAAAGATGGGTCTGGCAAAAAAAGAAAAGGCAGAATCATTAGGAATTGCTATTTTGAACGAATCTGCCTTTATAAAACTTCTAGAGAATGATTAAAAATATCCTCCTTAATCACAGAGCTAAAGCACCAAAAAATACTCCCAATCATACCACGTATAAGGATGCTAAGACAATCGGTATTCTGTATAACTTGGATCAGTTCGACATCTCACTTATCTCGAACCTAAATACCTTACTATCACAGGACAAAAAGATGGTAACCCAGTTGGGTTATCAAAATAAAACTGAGGTGGGAAAAGAGGATGAGTTGGTATTTAGTAGAAAAGACATTTCTACAATCGGTATCATAAAGAAAGAAAGAATCTCCTTCTTCATATCTCAGGCTTTTAAATTCTTGATTTCATTAGATACTTCTCAGGATATTAATTATAAATTTGTACTTGCCAAGAGCAAAGCAATTTGCAAGATTGGACTTGAGACTGAAGCGTATAAAGAGCTTCTTGTAATGTCTGTGAAGCCTGAGGCTTCTCAAACCGACTCGGTAAGCAGTCTCGTCAAATACCTTAAAATGATATAAATGAAAGAACTAAAAGGGGTTGGTGTGGCACTGGCTACTCTCCTAAAAGATGATTATTCAATAGACTATGACGCACTAGAAGGCTTGGTTCACTTCGTGATACAAAACGGAGCAGACTATTTAGTTGTTCAGGGAACGACAGGGGAATCTCCAGTATTTTCCTGGTCTAAAAAGCTGGAAATACTAGAATACATTATTGAAATCAACGATGAACGAAAGCCATTGGTCTTTGGATTGGGTGGGAATAATACTCATGGTCTTATAGAAAACGCCAAAGACCTTAAAGACTACCCACTTCAAGCCATCTTATCGGTAAGCCCTTATTATAGTAAACCATCCCAAAAAGGAATATTACGTCACTATAAAATGCTAGCCGATTCATTTCCTCACCCCATCATACTTTACAATGTCCCCGCAAGAACCAGTGCAAATATGGAGGCGGAAACCACTCTTGAGCTTGCGAAGCATCCAAATATCATTGGAATAAAAGAAGCGTCATTAAATGAGGCGCATTGTAAAAAAATACTTGCAAGCTGTGAAGAAGATTTTATTTTTTTAGCAGGTGATGATGATTCTACTCTTTTTCTAATTAAAAAAGGAGCACAAGGAGTTATCAGCGTGGTAGCCAATGTTATTCCTAAATCTTTCTCAGAAATGGTACATCATGCTTTAAACGGGGAATACGATAAAGCAGAAGCTATGAATGAAAAACTCCAGAAAGCTTACCTACTTTGCTCAAAAGAAGGAAATCCTACATCCATAAAAGCTGGACTCGAGGCGTTGGGAATAGGTAAACGAACAGTAAAACCACCTCTCTTTGATGCTTCGGATCAGTTGGTACAATTGTGGAGAGAAATCGTGTCTAAATAATACCGAAAAAATTACCGCTATTAAACCGCAGGGTGACTAAAGGGTTTTTTAGAAATCGGCACGAGAGAAAGTCTAATAAAATCACCTATCAATAAAAAGCCCTCTACTTCTTAAGTAAAGGGTTCATGTCTATTTAGCAGTCAATAATCAACTACACTATTGCTTTTTTACCTTATCGACAATCGCCTTAAAGGCTTTAGGCTCGTTCATCGCTAAATCAGCAAGAGCTTTTCTATTTATTTCGATTCCAGAAGCAACAATCTTACCCATAAATTGGGAGTAAGACATTCCATATTCTCTTGCTCCTGCGTTTATTCTTTGAATCCAAAGTGCTCTAAATTCTCTCTTTTTTGCTTTACGATCTCGGTAGGCATACTGCCATCCTTTTTCTACTGCATTTTTAGATACAGTCCATACATTCTTTCTTCTACCAAAGTACCCTTTGGCATTTTTCATTATTTTTTTTCGCTTCGCTCTGGAAGCTACATGATTTACTGATCTCATTTTTGTTGTGTTTTTGACAATTGGCGATCCATATCAGGATTCTTGCAGCCAATAATCGGGTTTTACATGTTTAAACCAAGCCAATGGCTTTACAGATTCAATAAAGATTTGATGTTCTTCTCATCAGCCTTACTCACCACAGTCATGTATCGAAGGTTACGTTTTTGTTTAGTCTCCTTTTTGGTTAGAATGTGATTCTTGAATGCATGCTTTCTTTTAATCTTCCCCGTGCCTGTCAGCTTAAATCGCTTCTTTGCGCTGGAATTAGTTTTAAGTTTTGGCATCTATTTATCTACTTTGTTTAATTCTTCTTAGCTGCTTTTGGAGCCACAAACAAAATCATTCGCTTTCCTTCAAGCTTAGGGAGCTGTTCTACTTTTCCATACTCTTCCAATGCCTGAGCAAACTTCAAAAGTAAAATCTCTCCTCTATCTTTAAACACAATGGAACGACCGTAGAAGTGTACATACGCTTTTACTTTAGCTCCATCTTTCAAAAACTTGATTGCATGATTTAGTTTAAAATTAAAATCATGGTCATCCGTATTAGGTCCGAATCTGATTTCTTTTATGACCGTTTTTTGAGCTTTTGATTTTATTTCTTTTTGCTTCTTCTTCTGTTCGTATTTAAACTTTGAGTAATCGATCACCTTGCAAACAGGTGGATCTGCTTTTGGAGAAATTTCCACAAGATCTAAACTTAGTGATTCTGCTATTTTTAACGCCTCGCTTGTAGTGTAAACCTCAACTTTAACGTTATCTCCAACTACTCTGACCTTTTCAGCGGTAATCTTGTCGTTTACTTTATAAGGTTCTTCTTGCCTTACTCTTGAAGGACCCCTTCTTCTTAATTTTGCGATTTTACTCCTTTTGTTTAATTGAACATTTAAAAACAGTGCGCAAATATCGTAATTTATTGCACAATACCAAATATTTATCCAATTAGTTCTCGTACTTTATTTTGAAATAAATCAATAAATTCATCAGTCCTCATGAAGCCGATATCTCCTTCTCCATGCTGACGAACTGCTACCTGCTCTGCCTCTTGTTCTTTTTCTCCCACAATTAGCATATACGGAATTTTTCTTATTTCAGCATCACGAATTTTCTTTCCAATTTTTTCATCTCTTTCATCAATAACACCCCGAATATCGTTTTCTTGCATTTGAAGGAAAACTTTTTTTGCATACTTGTGGTACTTTCCAGATATTGGAAGTATCGCAATCTGATCTGGAGCCAACCATAAAGGGAAATTTCCCGCACAGTTTTCTATTAAAATAGCAATAAATCTTTCCATAGATCCAAATGGAGCACGGTGAATCATTACTGGTCGATGCTTTTGATTATCCCTTCCTATATACTCAAGGTTGAATCGTTCTGGTAGTGTATAATCCACCTGAATGGTACCCAATTGCCACTTTCTACCTAATGCGTCTTTGACCATAAAATCAAGTTTTGGACCGTAAAATGCTGCCTCTCCGAGTGCTATGATAGTCGTTAGACCCTTCTCATTGGCAACTTCTTTTATTCCTTGCTCTGCCTTTTGCCAAGCTCGATCATCTCCAATATATTTCTCAAGTGTTTCGGGGTCTCTTAAAGAAACTTGGGCAGTGAAATCTTCAAAACCCAATGATCTGAAAACATGCAAAACCAAGTCTATTACTTTAGCAAACTCACTTTTTACCTGATCGTCTGTGCAGAAAATATGTGCATCGTCTTGTGTAAAACCTCGAACTCGGGTTAATCCGTGTAATTCTCCGCTTTGTTCATAGCGATATACGGTTCCGAATTCAGCATATCGTATTGGAAGATCCTTGTATGATTTTGGTTTAGCCTTATAAAGCTCGCAATGATGAGGACAATTCATGGGTTTTAATAAAAATTCCTCATCCTCGGCGGGTGTCTTGATCGGTTGAAACGAATCTTCCCCATACTTTGCATAATGACCAGAAGTAACATACAACTCTTTTGAACCTATGTGAGGAGAAACAACTTGTTCATAGCCAGCCTTTAACTGTGCGTTTTTTAGAAAATTTTCCAGTCGCTCACGAAGAATCGCCCCTTTGGGCAACCAAAGAGGAAGTCCTTTTCCTACTTTCTCCGAAAAAGTGAACAACTCAAGTTCTTTACCTATTTTCCTATGGTCACGTTGTTTAGCCTGCTCTAACAACGCTAGATGCGCTAATAGCTCCTTTTGTTTAGGGAAAGTGATACCGTACAATCTGGTCAGCTGTTTTCTGTTTTCATCCCCTCTCCAGTAGGCACCCGCTATATTCAGTATTTTGGCTGCCTTTATAAAGCCAGTATGCGGTATGTGAGGACCTCTGCACAAGTCAGTAAATTTTCCTTGCGTATAAAAAGTAATTTCTCCGTCTTCCAGTCCCCCAATAAGTTCGAGCTTGTATTCGTCTCCTTTCTTCTCAAAATAAGTTATTGCATCGGCTTTGGAAACTTCTTTTCTTATAAAAGGGTTCTTTTGTCTGGCCAACTCAAGCATTTTATCCTCAATTTTTTTTAAGTGCGCTGAGTCAAATGTTTGGTCTCCAAAATCAACATCATAATAAAAGCCATTCTCAATAGCTGGTCCAATGCCTAACTTCACACCAGGGTATAATGCTTCAAGTGCCTCAGCCATTAGGTGCGCTGAAGAATGCCACATAGTGGCCTTCCCATCATCATCATTCCATGTCAGTAACTGGAGCAATGAATCTTCTCTTATTGGCTGATTAGCGTCGACTACCTCGCCATTTACTTTGGCGGAAAGGACATTCCGAGCCAATCCTTCGCTGATGCTAAGTGCCACTTCCAACGAAGTAATTCCTTTGGCATACGCTCGCTTAGAGCCGTCTGGTAGCGTAATGGTGATCTGATCACACACTAATTTTTTAGTTTAGATGGATTTAACTCTAATATCGGGGCAATTCTTTGCTCCTGTTTTTGGCGTTGCAAATATGCAATTTTTCGCTGGATTACTTTTATTCTATTTTTTGCGTCTACACGTGAGGAATCGATAAACACAATTTCTGCGAAAAGTTGGGTTGCGTAAGAATACCAACCTCTTTCCTCATAAAGTTGAGCCTTTTTCCAACGTGGCTTAATCGCTTCAGGGTTGTTAAAGATGAGTGAATCTAAATACATTATCGATGAATCAAACTTATTCTGACGTGAATAAAGAGTTGAGAGGAGATAGGCTGTCGTATCTTGTTTACAACAAAATGGTTTTAGAAGTGCTATTGCATTTGAATAGAGTTCTGCTCTTATGTAGTAATTGGCTATTTCAATGGCTTGGGCTTGATTCAAGGAATGGGTGCGTCTATAATAATTCATTGCGATAGAAGCTCTCTTATTTTCTCTCGCTTCGAATAAAAGACTTGCGAGTAAATACATAAGATCATGAGAAGGATCAATTTTTTGCAACCTGCTCAGCAAGAACAACGTCATGGTCGTATCTTGCATATTCAGATACTGTTGGCTACCAAAAGCAATTGCTTCGCTTCGGCTATTATCCATAAGAAAATGATGCAGATGGTTGCTTGCCCTTTTCAGTTGTCCTGTTTGAACCAAGCCTTTGATTATATGCTCCTGATACTGTTCTTTCAATTGAAAATCATTATCCCATTGATCAATAAATGTTATCAGGTCTTTTGTTGGAGAATTTTTTGCGTAATATTCAGCGTAAAATGATGCGAGCTGACTGGACATACCATCCAATCTTTTTAATTGGTGTAATGACGTAATACAGTCTAAAGGCCACCCAAGTCGCTCGCAATAATATATTCTTTGTTCATTGAAGGCTCTGTTTTCGGGCTTAGCATCTAGCTCTTCTTCAACCTTTTGCAATGCGGAAACATAGAAGTCTTCGGACAGCTTTGGAACAACGATTTTCTCCGAAGATACCAGGTTACAATTTATAAGAATTGAAATTGTGAATAGAGCAAAAGACGAATGCCACTTCATAGATTAAAATTAGCGTAATGACCGGAAGTTTGATGAGGGGCTTACTTTTTTTTCTTCAAGCTTTCTACATCGCTTCTAAGATCGCCTATCATACCCATTAACTGATCCATGGAAAGTTCATTTGAAGCTTGTACATCTGGAAACTCAACCGAAATATATGCTTTTGCTTCCCAAATTTCTATAACTTCATCAGGTTGAATTTCATAAGCACTAAATGACTTATTATCAGAAACTAAAAACAGCTTTCCTTTTTCTTTTATGTAATTGAACACCCGCTTGTATACTACCCCTTCTGATTTAGTCACAAGTACATACGTGTTACCGTTTTTAATATCTGATATTTCTTCTAGGTACCTCCCAATGATGATAGAGCCAGATAAAATTGGCAACATTGAGTCGCCTGTTATTTCAAATGCTCTGTAGGTGCCTCCTTTAGGTAGCAGAGGCAAGTGAAAGCGTGGCAAATCTGTTAGGTATTCGGGATCGGAATATCCGCTGGTGTAACCTGCCGCAGCTTTTGTGGGCACTAATTGGATGAATTCATTGTTAGCATCGTCTACCGTCACAGCCAGAACCTTAATATTACTATTGGATATACTATTTTCATTCGTAAGGTCTTCATTGATCAGCTCGTCTATCGAAACCTCAAAAAGCCCTGCCATCTTAGAGAGTGTGGTGAGTTTGGGATCAGCTCTTCCCTCTTCATAGGCACCCACAGAAGGTCTGTTTATCCCTAATGCTTCTGCAAATGTTTCCTGAGTAAAACCCCTCTTTTTTCGTAAGTATTTAATATTATTTGTTATTAATGTCATTATTCAAATATTAGAAATGGATTTTGTGCTGATGAGTAATCTCCTAATTGATGTAGGAAGTAATAATTGTACTCCGTAAATTGATTTAAACTATTTAGTCGAGTATGAATTTTGGCCACTACGCTTTTTAATGATTCTTGAGGTTCTGCCAGTAGATAACCATATAGCTCTTTTCCTGCCCTCAATGTCGCAATAAATTTCACTTGATACCTTCCACTTGAAAGCTTTTTAGAACTTATCTTCATTCGATATTGGTCATTCAAAATGATTTCATCTGTCACTACCATATGCTTTTTTTGACCATAAATTTAGTATTTATATTTTAAATACTAAAATTTTTAGCTTTAAAGTGTCCATGTATAATTTTTCTCCTCTGCGAATCCTCGTGAGCTTAAATACTCTTTTATTTCTGATCTGACTTCTCGATTACTTACGAATGGATTTGTTTAATGAGGGTATTTCATTGTGGTAAATTGCCTTTTCAGAATATTCCAAATCAAAATGACTACTTCAGCCAATTCGCAATGAATTACTGGCATCCACTTTCGCAATATACCGTCCAGTCAACGCACTAATTCCCGTATTCATCGCCAAAAAACGTCTCTCCGTTGGTCTTCTGGAAATTTTACCCAACCATCTTTTGCTTTAAAATACTTTGGATTGCGATATTGAAACTTGGCGCATTGCAGCATAGAGGAATAACTGAAAGGAGGGGCTTAATTTTTCTCTTCCTCCTTTTTTTGCTCTTCTCTGTCTTCTTCTGGTTCGGATTCAAATATTTCTTCCTCTAGAGAGGGTGCATCGGTCGCATTTTTATTCTTTTTTTTAAATAGCCCTTTGAAAAAAGGTTCTTTTTCTGAAAGACTATCACTTGCTACATTATTGGTCAATGAATCCGATGTTAGCCCCTCCGATTTGGGACGATTTTCGATCAAAAGAGGTGCAAAGTATTTATTATAATATTTTTGTTCTACATTGAAATTATCTGATGGGTCATATCCATAGAGGAATTTCACTTCCTTATCGGTCGGTGCTTCAATTTTAGCTATCTCTGTGGAATCACGAGATATGGAGTCCATTGCTATTGCAGAACTTAAAGAATCCGATTGAAGAGAATCCACTCCAAAGTCAGATGCCAGTAATTCATTGCTAATTGGCTCAGGTGCCAGAACATTTTCCATAGGTGCTGTTCGCATTCGATACTTCTTAAGCGGATAAAAACCCCTTTTTACTATTCCATATTTTGTCCTTTTTAAGTTTCTCCATGGAACTACATACTCACCAGCATAGGCGTAATAATCTGTTTTCGGTTGCCCTCCTACTCCAAGCGAGTCAATACCCGTTGAGTCACGCGTAGCTAACTGGCTCAAATACTGTACCTGAGTCAAATTATCAAGTTGCCAAACGTAAGAGAAATAAGCATTACGAGTTGAATCATCCAAAATGTACGTACTTTGATAGGAAGGGCATATCACTTTATCCTGACAAGAAATGAAAATAAGAAAAGAAAAAAAGACAAGGATTTTGTTCATGAACACCTGATGTGATAAAGCATGATTTGATTCAAAAATAGGTCTATTTTGCGAGATTCCTTCCTAAGAATGAAAGAATTGAATTTTTTATAGATCATCAAGGGGAAAGGATATTAAAAACCTGATCGTACATACACTCTACCCATTTTTTATACATAATACCCGATGGGTGTAGGTCATCTGCTGCGATGAGCAGGCTATCCGATCGTCTTGATATTGGAGTAATATTGATAAAAGAAACGTCTCTTAAGATTGCTAGCTTTTGGGCAATGCCATTGTAGCTATCAAGCTCATGCGTAATTTTAGAAGCCTTAAGTTCCTTTGCCTTTGCAAAAGGAGTCATTCCATAATCTGGAATAGATAGCACAAATACATGATGATTATTTCCCCCAGCAAAATTTATTGCTTTGTCCAAAAGGATTTTAAATTCTTTTTCATATTGATCTTCATCGTATCCTCTATATTGATTGTTCACACCAATTAGAAGACTTACTAAATCAAACGACCCTTTTACATCTGCTTTTACAATACCGGAAAGCAACTCGTCGGTAGTCCATCCAGTACTAGCCACAATTGTTGATTTGAGATGAATGGAATCACAAAGAAGTTTATCAGCAAGCTGAGCCGGCCATCTTTCATCTTCCGCTACCGCTTCTCCAATGGTATAGGAATCCCCAAGGGCAAGGAAAGTATATGGTTTAAGCGTATCCAGTGCGCTTTTAGTTTCCTAAGAAAACGAAAAGATAGCAAGAAAGAATAAAAGGTATGATAATCTTATAAATCGAAGGTTTTTGCAAAGTAAAAATAATTCCCGTCATTGATCAATTTCAAAGTAAACTTCCTGATTGATAGTGAAACGACCTACCTCTGAGATAGCATAGAATCGATATCCTTTTGAAATGAAACTTATCTCCTCATATGACCCGTGAAAAGCAATAGACTGAACAACTCCTCTTTGAGCATTTCTCTTATTCATTAAGCGGATATGATGAGGCCTTAGAATTACCTCATTTTTCGATTCACTTACTCCAAAAAAACTAGCCGGCACTTTCGTATAAACGCCCAATAGACCCGCCACATATTCGTTTATTGGCGCATTGTAAACTTCTTTGATAGGCCCTGATTGTGCCACATTACCTTTGTGCATTACCAGAACGGTATCTGCCCAAGACATAACGTCTTTTGGGTCGTGTGCTACCAGAATTGTTGTTACTCCTAAATCATTTTTGAGAACATGAAGCAATTGGTGCAACTCCTGCTTATGAGAATAATCTAGATTAGAAAAAGGCTCATCCAGCAACAAAATGGATGGCGCCTTCAAAACTTCTTTTGCAATCGCCACCCTTTGGCGCTCTCCGCCCGACAGACTCATTGTATCGCGAGACAGTAAGTGTTCGATGTGGCACGCATTGTATAGCTCGGTAGGGTCGGAGATGCTCACCTCATTTGGACGGTCTAGATAATCAATTACCTTGATAAATTTTGGAAGTGAAAAATTTTGCGAAAGGTATTTTATGTGCGGATGGCCAGGCACCAACTTTCTGGAAGGTCCCATTACCTTTTTCCCTCTAAATAAAAGCCGCCCTTCGTCTATATCCAATAAACCAGACATCGCTTTTAGTAGGGTAGTCTTAGAAGAACCTGTAGACCCGATAACAGCCAGATTTTCCAGCTCTTCTACCTCAAACGTAATATTATTTAAAACTGCATTTCCTTTTAGCAATTTTGTAACAGACGTCAGCGTTAAGATATTAGACATATAGTGCTAGGTTCATTCTGAAGATATAAGTAGAAGAATTGATCTAAAAAATTCGCTTACTTGATTATTCCCTTGCTTGTATACACCCAGCGGCATGAATATCGCCATGATTTTTCAGCTTTTCGAAGTCCACCTGCTGGATCGTAAAAATTGATCCATAAATGCGAAACGCTCATCTCTAAAACTCACCTTTAATGAGGTTTTTAAATTTTTAATAGCCATTTTGACTCGTACTAGTAAAGGAATGTTGTTAGCCACATCTTCGAACCAAGTTTCTGTTCGAATAAGTTGAGTTTGAGTAAGGGTTTTAAACATCTAGATCAAGTCTTTGTTCAGGTTTAGCGTCTTCAAAAATCGTTTTGCCCTTTCTGCATTCAGCTTGGCGAGGTGAAATAGGTCTTCTTCTTGTTCCGCTACGAAACTTTTTCTTTCTATATCAAAATATTAAAAATACTAAAAGCAGCGTGTTATATTCTTCAAAAAAATATTTTTTTGCAATCCGCTTTGATAGTTCAATGTGTACGCTCATTGAATACTCACAAAACTTCGGCTATCGTTCATTTTCACAAAGAGCGTGTCAATACACAATGCTAGTATTAGTTTTGTCGCAATACACTAAATTCCAACTCTCACATGATTTTAAGCGGATTAGAAATAGCAGCACGCATGGGCAAGGATATTAATATTGAGCCCTACAATCCCAATCAGCTCAACCCCAATAGCTATAACCTTAGGCTTCACGAAGAACTGATGGTCTACGATAATGAAGTGCTCAATATGAAAGTTGAAAACAAAGCTACAAAGCTTACCATTCCTTCACATGGATTAAAACTAGCACCTGGAAAGCTTTATTTAGGCCGAACCATTGAACGCACCCGAACGGATGAATTGGTTCCCATGCTGGAAGGCAGAAGCAGCATAGGAAGGCTTGGAATGTTTGTACATGTAACGGCTGGCTTTGGCGATGTAGGCTTCAATGGCTTTTGGACGCTGGAAATCTTCGTAGTACAGCCATTGGTTATTTATCCAAATGTGGAAATCTGCCAAATATACTATCACCATCTTGACGGGGCCTACGTTGAGTATAAAAGCGGCAAGTACCAAAACAACAGTGGTATTCAGCCAAGTAAGCTACACGAAGATTTTCTAAAATAAACCGAACAGAGCCAACTATTACGTGGCTTAGTCAGCTCCGTTATTCCCAATCGAACACAAACCACAGCTTGCTTTGCCAATTGAGAACCCCTACAAACCTTTGCCACCCATAGGCCTATTGGAGAGTGCCATAAAAAGGTAAACCTGCCAAAGAACACGACTGCACCACCCCCTCCAGACGAGCAAACCAACAAGAAAAAAGAAAATAGCTAGGCTTACTTAGGTACTTGTCCAAATTTGTGTTATAAACTATTTTACTTATAATTATTTTGTGATATAAACTATTTTCCCTATATTTATTAAGATTCATTCAGCCTACGGATTTTAGCTGGATGTTCGCAAACATGTGGAACTTAAAAATGAAAGTAAAATGAAACACAAAAAAAGCTATCGGTTATTCATCTTAACCCTGATGGGAATAGTGAGTTATTCCTGTCAAAAAGAAGTCGAGTTAAATCCAAAATTGAAGCACCAACCTTCCTAACCGAAGCGGACATGCAAGGAATGACCAAACTAGGTGAGCAACTCGAAAACCCCTATTCCGTTGAGAATATGAAAAAGGCTTGGGAGAGCCTGAAACTGTCCGACCCAAGCGGAAGAACAAGTAGAGAAGAGTTAAAGATAACCACAACGCATCTTTATATTCGTTTTAAACCCCAAAATGAAGAGGAGCTAGCCATACTTAAAAGAGACTCTACACTCATTTTATATACCTACCCCTTGGATCGTGAAATCAAGGAATCAGGAGACTTTTATCATGACCCTGAAGTACCTATTGACCAACCCACGTACCAATACTGTGCGGTAGAAGTAAATAAAGAGCTTCCTGAAGAAGTTGAGTATGAACTCTTAGCCAAACTCTTTATTCCTGATGAGGATAGTGATAAAAATTCGGGAAGCAGGATTGCATCGTCGGGCCTAATAGATGCACTTGTAGACAGATCGCTTGTTTTAACAGGGCACTTAGAGGAAGATGACGCGAGTACTGGCGATTACTCAAATGCTAGAAAAACCAAATGGCGACCAGCAGGCAGAATTCAGGTTTTCGATGAAACAGGCTTCATGGTAAGCGGTCGAACTATTGTGGGCTATAAGTATGAAACCCAGATTGTTAATCATCCATGCGATAATAATAATTTCAGGGTGTCAGGCTCATGCCAAACCCGTATTAGAAGAAGAGTACCTGTGTACAAAACAACTAGAAAGCGTACACACTGGACTGGAGTGGAAGGCGCAGAAGTTAGGGCCAGAAGATGGTTTACCACACATAAAGGCAAAGTCAACTCTCAAGGATTTTACTCTTGCGATGGGTGGTTTAGACGACCGGCCAATTACAGTCTTAAATGGGAAAGATATCAATTTAGCATAAGGTCGGGCGGAGTTGGACAAGCAAAAATGGATGGCCCCAAAAGAAAAGGGAATTGGATTGAAGTCTTTAGAAAAAATGACAACCAACAGTACTATGCCTCCATTTTTAGGGCCGCTCATCATTATTATTATAAAAATATCAAAGGCCTGAAAAGACCGCCTCAAAACAGCTTTTGGAAACCGCAAATGAAAATTGCGGCTTATTTTGAGCAGAATGATGTTAAAAATGGTAATCATTCAGCTTGGAAAAGAGGACTCGGTCTTTTTAATTGGATTAGAATTTGGAATCCTGAAAGGGATGCAAGAGATATATATAGTACTGTTATTCATGAGCTTGCACATGCTTCACATTGGAACATTTCACGTAGTGCCTCTAATAATTCAGGATCAAAAGTGAGAGAATCTTGGGCCAGAGGAGTCCAGTGGGAACTTACTAGAATGGTATATCCTGACTATAAGGGTGGTGATACATTTCTTCCTAAGTATACACAAGTAGTACTTGATCTAATTGATGGAAGAGCGCCCTTAGATCGGTCTGGAAAACTAGAAGATATCAATAAAGGTTCAGAAGCGCCGACTGAAGACGATGTTTCGGGATACACAATAAAACAAATAGAGGATGTTTTAATCCATACCTCTTCTTGGAATGATTGGCGTGATAACATTAAAAATAAATACAACAATGCAACGGAAAATAACTTGGATGCGCTATTTGCTCATTGGGAGTAGTATAGTGTTGGGACTTAGTACTTTAATTTCATGTGGTATCACTGACTCAAATGATGCTGGCCCTATTTCTATCAAGATTACTTATATCAATAACACGGAAGATAGCATACGATATTTTCAGTATAATGTTGAAACTCAGTATGTAGTGTCAGTATTTCGAATAGGCCCTCAAAGTAGTCACACCATAAATATTGAAGGTGAACATGATACTTCTATAGACTTTGATCCTTTGACTTGTTGTTTAGGAGTTTTTGAGGGTTTTCAGGGTCGTGGTAGTGTCTTAATAGAGCTTGAAAATGACAAATGTGTAGTATTTAAGAGTGGTGAAGGTCCAACTATTCAAAATATAGAAGGTTATGAGGTGAGCTCTCCAACAAACACTCGCGTCGAATATGTCTACACATTTAATGAATCGGACTTTGTAAATGCAGAAAACTGTGAAGCTCTTATTAGTAATTAGAAAAAGGAATCGCACTTTACGAACAAGGAACATGGAATGCATGGAGAGACAACATTAAAAATAAATACAACAATGCAACGGAAAATAACTTGGATGCGTTGTTTCGAGCTTATGAATAAATTAGTCCTGCTATTGTTAATAGCTACTATGGTAATTGGTTGTGACGATCCACTTATTGATTATGATTGGGAGACAACTACCAAAGTTACTTTCATTAATGAAACATCAGAAGCGATATTGCCAGTGGGAGGATGTGACTGTAAAGTACCAAATATATTACCGAATAGTGAATTAGTATATGTACACACGCAATTTGAGGCAGGAAGTTCATTAAGTGATAAACCCAATACTAATAATCTTGGGATTTATATCCCATGTATTTTTTTCTATAGTAATACACAAAAATGTAAAGAAAGTGTAGAAGAAAAGACAACATGGGAAAATTTTAGACAAATTAGAGAATTTGAATTTGGGTTCACATATCGATTTACGGAGGAGAGAAAAGCAAATGCAGAACCTTGTTCAAAAGAAGAGGCTGTAGTGACCTGCCCCTTCTGAATTAGCTCACGCATCTCATTGGAACATGGAACGCATGGCGTGATAACATAAAAAATAAATACAACAATGCAACGGAAAATAACCTGGATGCGCTATTTGCTTATTGGGAGTAGTATAGTGTTGGGACTTAGTACTTTAATTTCATGTTTTGAAGTTTTGGACGCAGATATAGGCCCTATTTCTATCAAGATTACTTATATCAATAACACGGAAGATAGCATACGATATTCTCGGTTAGGCTATTTTACTAATTATGAAAATCAGGAGAAAATATTAGTATTTCGAGTAGGTCCTCAAAGTAGTCACACCATAAATATTGAAGGTGAACATGATACTTCTATAGACTTTGATCCTTTGACTTGTTGTTTAGGAGTTTTTGAGGGTTTTCAGGGTCGTGGTAGTGTCTTAATAGAGCTTGAAAATGACAAATGTGTAGTATTTAAGAGTGGTGAAGGTCCAACTATTCAAAATATAGAAGGTTATGAGGTGAGCTCTCCAACAAACACTAGCATCGAATATGTCTACACGTTTAATGAATCGGACTTTGTAAATGCAGAAAACTGTGAAGCTCTTATTAGTAATTAGAAAAAGGAATCGCACTTTACGAACAAGGAACGAAGACGTAACTATACTGACACAAAATTTATTTAAGAAAGGAAAATATTATTATGTTATTAAAATATGCATTGATTCTATTTTCTATTTTTATCTTTTTTAGTGCAAAAGGACAGGACGTAGAATTTTCAAAGAATTCATTAAAATATGGTGCTGGGGTAGGATTTTCGGATGGTCGTAGAACAACTGGCGCCGGTGTATTATTATTGATTGGATACCAACGTGATTTATGGAAAGACAGGCTGAGATTAAATCCCAATTTGACAGTTGGATATTTTAATACTAAAGTTGTTCAAGATGCTCATGACCAGTGGTTTAATTCGATCAATTTAGAAACAATTCTTTATTTCGATCTAATAAGATTAAAAGCCTTTTCACTAACAATGGGGGCTGGTGGTGTGATAAATAACATGAGAGGACTTTTAGGTACAGGTGGAGACCCCCCCAAGAGCGGATCGGATTATGTTAAAGAATGGCATTATGGAGGATTTCTAGGTGGAGGATTTCGAATTAATCCAAAAAACAGTCGAATTGCTGTAGAGATAATGCCATTAAATTTTCATGTTGGATCAGATTATTATTCCGCGCTATTTGCCAAAATTGGATTGGAGGTAAAATTAAAATAGGATAATTTTCAACGCATAACAATATATATAATTCATATCGGGTTTCAGCGGTTTTTGAGCAACCTCACCCGCATCAAATTTGGATGGTAATTTGATAGGTTTGAAGCTTTTCTATTTGGTAAATAAAGTACATACTAAATTCTATTTTAAGTCAATTTAAGGGACAAATGCTTGCCAATAATTTCGATACTGATCATTTTCCTCTATCATCCAAGAATGTGAACCTTGAGCCTCTAGGATTCTCTTGTCAAGCAAGATCGCTTTTTCCTCAACTTTTGTAGCACCCATGCGAAGCGTAATCGCAATGACCGTTTTTCCTTGATCTTTCAGCTTCAACATCATTTTGATAATCAATTCT
Source organism: uncultured Ekhidna sp. (assembly GCA_964289745.1). GTDB lineage: Bacteria > Bacteroidota > Bacteroidia > Cytophagales > Cyclobacteriaceae > Ekhidna. The sequence goes on along the minus strand of CAXYMM010000001.1, from coordinate 1,419,638 downwards.
TCAGATTTATTGTCAAGAGCAGAAGCAGCCTCATCAAAAATGATGATTTCAGGATCGGGATAAAGTGCCCTCAAATAGCTAATCTTTGTCGTTGACCACCTCATAGATTCAAGCCGTTTTCCCCTAAGAAAGTATTAAAGCCACCGGGCAAGTCATTGATAAACTGGAGTACACCGATCTCATAAGCGAGATTTACAATGAGTTGCGGGTTTGGTTGGAATTCCCCCACTGCAATATTTTCTAATAAAGACCCTTCAAATAAATCAATTTGCCACAGCACTGCTACCTATGAGCTTATTGAGTGAATCTTTTCACATCGCTTCCAGATTGTAATTGCCAATCATCACTTTCCTGAATTCGACAGGATAGCGCTTATGTGCTGGCAGACTTATTAGAAATAAGACAGATTTTATGCAATTAATGATTAATAAAAAAAGTCCAAACTGGAATCTTTGATCGATTTACAACATTCTCGGCGATGCTTCCAGAAAGGAAATGGCCGATTCCTTTTCGCTGGCGAGTTCCTATGGCAATCATATCTGCATTGATATCTTCTGCATATAAACTTATACCATCTTCCTCGTTCTTATAATTGTAAATAGCAGTCGTATAATTTTGTATTCCAAATCTTTTAACAAAATCATCCATTTGCTTTTGGTCATGTCTTGTTGAGGTGAAACTGGCTGGCGTATTGATCTTTACGATGTTTAATTGTGCTTCTAATACATGCTGAAGTTTTTTCACCTTTTTTACAAAAAAATCATCGTTATCTATGAATCCTGAGGCAAATACGATTTTCTTGATTGGTTCGACCTCCGCTTTTTCTCTAATTGTAATGACAGGACAGGAAGCATACCGCACAATCTTTTCAGCATTGGAATCCACGAAAAAATCATTCATTCCATCCAACTCCTCTGTACCCACTACCATGAGATCGGCTTGTTCTTCGGTAATTTGATTGATTATTGTATTGAAGGCGTTGCCGAGCTGAATCTTCGTGCTTATCTTTTCATCCGTATACTTTGCATTGGATACAATTTTAGCCATTTTGGCACTCACTGTTTCATACATTTTCTTGATGTAGAGTTGTTCCATAGGGTCTTCTACTTGAATACCCATTGTTTTGAAAGAGTCTGCCGTTGGGTGTTCAATAACGTTTAACAACATAATTTCACCATCTAGCTTAGATGCTATCTGGCACGCAAAGTCAAGCGCATATTCCGCCACAGGCGAGAAATCGTAAGGGATAAGAATTCTTTTCATAATGGTAATAGAAGTTTCTGACTAAGTTAATAAAAATTCAAACAGAATCAAGCGGTAACCATCCCAATAGAAAAGAGAAAGGAAAAAAGTAGGGTTGAGATAGCCAGTTGTTTCAAAAATGGATCTAATTCCATAGCTGGCTTTATCTGAATTGCTTTTATATTTTTTCTCAGTAAAAAAAAGATGGGTAAGAAAAGAAATTGAGACCAACCTCTAAAATCAGTAAGAACAAATATTACTGAAAAAATAAACCCTAAAAAAAGCAAAATCATATGATAAATAGTAGCCTTCTTCTTGCCTAAGCGAACGGGAACAGAGTTTTTACCCGAAAGTTTATCAGACGCCATATCTCGAATATTGTTAACGTTTAACACCCCCACGCTAAAAAGACCGATTGAGGCTGCTGGTAGCAAAACTCTCCATTCAATAACTTGTACTTGTAAGAAAAAGGCGCCAAATACAAGCACTAGACCAAAAAAGAAAAACACAAAAACATCACCAAAACCAGCATAGCCGTAAGGATTCTTTCCAACTGTATATTTTATCGCTGCCGCTATGCCTGTGAGGCCTATGATTAAAAATATAAACGCAGGAAAAAAATTATTTTCAAAAGCCTGATATAGCAAAAAACATCCTGAGATAAAACAAAGTAATGCTGTCATGATCGTGGCCCAGGTCATCGTTTTTTTTGAGATAGCCCCAGATTGAACCATACGGTTGGGGCCGTTCCTCTTAACGGAATCAACACCTGAAACTGCATCTCCATAATCATTGGCTAAGTTGGATAGAATTTGAAGCAAGCAGGCGGTGATCAAACTCAACCCTGCTACCCATAGATTAAGTTTTACATACCAAGTGGCAATTGAAGTACCTACTAACCATCCAGAAATGGCTAGAGGTAGTGTTCTAAGTCTAAACGCATTTATCCAGGACTTGATCGTTGCCATTACATTCTTTCTGGAACCTCGATTCCTAATAGTGCCATGCCTTTTTTCAATATTCGACCTGTAGTCACGGAGAGTGCAATCCTAAAGCTTATAGCTTCCTTATCAGAATGGTCGAATATTGGCACTTCTTGATAAAATCCATTATAATCCTTTGCAAGGTCAAAAACATATTGTGCAAGAATCGCTGGGGAGTATTCCTTTCCTGCTTCTAAAATGTTTTTTTCAAACTTCGTAATTCTAAAAATCAAATCGATTTCACGTCGATTAATTTGGTCAATTTTTCGTGCGTCGAATAAGTGGTCGATTTTTAATGATTTGGCTCTACGAAGAATGGCTACAATGCGCGCATGGGTATATTGCACAAAAGGACCTGTGTACCCTTGAAACTCAATGGACTCCTGGTGATTGAATAGCATGCGTTTCTTAGGGTCTACCTTCAGCAGAAAGTATTTTAAAGCTCCTAACCCAATTGTTTTGAAGAGCTTAGTAGCCTCGGCAGCTGTCATTCCATCGATTTTTCCTAATTCATTGGTATGCCGCTCGGCGGTATCGAACATTTCCTGTAGTAAAACATCAGCATCTACTACCGTACCTTCTCTGGATTTCATTTTACCAGTAGGCAAGTCTACCATACCGTAGGACAAATGATGTAGTCCATCCGCATATGCTCGTCCAAGCTTTTTCATTATTGCAAATAGCACCTTAAAGTGGTAGTCTTGTTCATTTCCTACTACAAATACCGATTTGTCGAAAGGAAAATCTTTATGCTTCATATCACATGTGCCCATATCTTGGGTCATATATACTGCTGTTCCGTCTGATCTCAGGATAAGCTTTTCATCTAGACCCTGATCGGACAAATCTACCCATACTGCACCGTTATCTTTTTTGAAAAAAACTCCTTTGTTCAGACCTTCCTCCACTAGTTCTTTGCCGAGCAGATAGGTATTGGATTCTTTGTACATCTTATCGAAAGAAATACCCATGGTTTCATACGTTTGATTAAATCCTTCATAGACCCAACCGTTCATTTTCTCCCAGAGTGCTACTGTTTCTTTATCTCCTCTTTCCCATTTTTGAAGCATTATTTGCGCTTCCTTAATAGAAGGCGCATTTTGCTTGGCTTCCTCTGGTTTCATCCCTTTTTCGATCAAAGATTTGATCTCTGTCTTGTAGTGTTTTTCAAACTCCACATAGTATTTACCTATCAGATGGTCTCCTTTTAGCCCTGTACTTTCTGGGGTTTCCCCCTTTCCCATTTTTTTATATGCAAGCATAGATTTACAAATATGTATCCCTCTATCATTGACAAGGTTTACCTTGATTACATCATAGCCACATGCCTTTAAAATTTTTGCCGTAGCATCTCCTAGAAAATTGTTTCTTAAGTGCCCTAAGTGAAGCGGTTTATTTGTATTGGGTGAGGAAAACTCGACCATTACCTTTTGGCTATTGGGGGGCAATACGCCAAACCGATCATTTGAGACGATTTGTGAGAGCTCTTTCAACCAGGCACTATGTGATACCTTCAGGTTGAGAAATCCTTTTACTACATTGAAACCAGCGATAGCTGAAATATTTTCAACTAACCATTCTCCAACGGACTTCCCCATTTCCTCTGGTTTGGCTTTGGCAACTTTAAGAAAAGGAAATACAAGAAATGTGTGCGTACCCTCGAACTCTTTTCTGGTGGGCTGTATTGCGATATTCGCAACATTGAGCTCATGGTCGTAAAGTGCTGAAAAAGCTTGACTAAGCCCTTCTTTGATTGTTTGTTCTATTGTCATTGATGTTCCTTGAGTGTTGGAGTTGGTAAAAAGATTTCGGCCATCATACATCGTACACCTCCACCTCCATATTTCTCGATGGTTGGAATAGGTGAGTAAAGAATAGAACCATGCTTTTTGATTGCTTTGAGTTGCTTTGAGTTGTAGGCACTATGGGCAGCTTCAGACATGACAATGATGGGCTTTCCGTTTGCATTTCTAACTTGAAGAATATTTCCACTAAAACTATTCACCTGATCCTCTGATATCTCAATGATCTCTTTTCCAGTTCTTTTTAAATGAAAATCTACTTTGGATCGCTCCACAGGATTGTCTATACATTCCAAGCACACCACAGCAAATTTTTCTCCTATCGACATCATTACATTGGTATGGTAAATCGGCAGACGCTCTTCATTGGTTGTTTGTAGCGCATTAAACGTTATGGGAGTGTAGCCAGTAGTATCGCAAAAATCTTTTAGTACTTCGAGCGAGGTACGGTCAGACAGGGCGGCATATACTATGTGGCTGGGGCGATCCAAAATCAAGCTCCCAGTACCTTCTAGAAATAAGTTTTTATCTTCCCAAAGTTTAAAGGTTCGAATTTGGGTTACAAAAAACTTTTTTCTTAGTCGTTCAATGATGTCGTCTCTACGCTCTTTTCTGCGGTTTTCAGCAAACATGGGATAGGTAAGAATCACGCCATCATCATGCATCGTAAGCCAGTTGTTCGGAAAAATAGAATCAGGTGTCTGGCCTGAGGGGGTATCTTCAAATATCTCCACATGAACTTGATTGAGTATGAGCTTATTAACGAATAAGTCAAACTCATCTATTGCTCTCAATTGAATCTCCTCTGAGCTAATGTTTTCCTGATCTTGCTGAAAAAAATTATTAATGGCTGTTTGTTCATTTCGACAGAAATTGATCGGTCTAACCATAAATATCGAATCGGTAATCTGACTATACATATCTTCTCCGTAAAGGCATGGTGGTGCATCTAAAAAGTCCTTCCATCTTGGCCACTTCTCTATGTGCCACACTTTCTACTTTAATGCCCCAATCTTTAAATTGTTTATTCAATCTGGAAAAGCTAGAATCTGAAATAACCACATCAGGTCTAATGGAAAAGAAATTTGCATTCATGTGATACATTTCTTCTTTAGTAATTTCGAATATATTTTCGACTCCAAAAAGAGCAATTAAAAAGTCTGCATCCTCGTGCTTCTTTAACCCTTCTTTATAAAGAACCGCCTTATTCTCTCCCACAGGTTGGAAGCAACAATCCAGATGCAGGGTATTTTCTAGTGGATCATTGTCAGATTTTTTTAGTTCTAACCCATGGACCTCCCACCGTGGAAATTTTTCTGTTAAATACTGAAGTGATTGCTCATTGGTCCGAGCCACAGTATACTTTTCAAAGTCCTCTTTCTTTGAATAACCTACAAATAGTTTACCCTTCCATGGTATTATGTCTCCTCCTTCCATGAAAAGAGGCTCATTTGGAAGCAGTACTTTTTCAACCTTCGAGGTTATGTAATCTATTCCATCTGACTCCATTTTTCGCTCGTGAGTAACGCAAGGAATAATCATTGTGTCTTCTATTACAAAAGCAATGTCTCGAGCAAAAACCTGATTTAAGTTTTCGATGGATTCGGGCCTTAGGACTTCCACCCCGTACTTCTCAAAAACACTTTTTACAGCGTTTATCTCTAGCTCTAAATTCTCTTCTTTAGGAAAAGTTCCCGATAGCACGTGCGCTCTGCTTTTGGGGTCGAACGTCCGCTCAAGATCGGGTGTTCCCCCCATGCTATGGGCTATACCCAAAACAACACTTTCTAAAGGGGCAGTTTCATCAAGAATTTTTATTGGAATCATTTATGCAATTAGCGCAAAGTTAGTCTTTTCAATTGCGAGAAGAAATCCTTTTTCGAATTTGAAATTTTAAACCCAAATTGCGTATGCGACACTCTCGATCATGAAAAAATACATTGACCTGATTCACCAAACGTTTGATTTCCCAACTGAGGGTTTTAGAGTGGAAAATGATCATTTGTACTTCCATGAAATCGATTTGATGGAGATAATTGAAACGTATGGCACGCCATTAAAACTCAGCTACCTTCCAAAAATTGATTCGAATATTTCTTACGCTCTAAAGATTTTTCAAAATGCGATTAAAAAACACCAATACGAGGGCAGTTATACCCATGCATACTGTACAAAGGCCTCTCACTTCAGGTTTATCGTGGAGGAAACGCTAAAGAGCGGAGCGCATATCGAAACTTCATCCGCTTACGACATATCAATTGTTCGAAAAACACATGAGGCAGGTAAACTAACTAAAGCGCATTTCATTCTTTGCAATGGCTTTAAGAGGCCTCTTTATTTGAAAAATGTTACCGACCTGATCCATGATGGATTTGAAAACTGCATTCCGATACTGGATAATATTAATGAGATTGAATATTACGATCAAAATGTTCATAAAGTATTTCAAATAGGAATTCGAGTAGCGGCCGATGAAGAACCCAACTTCAGTTTTTATACCTCTAGGCTTGGCATCAGGTATCATGACATATTGCCTTTCTACAAGCAAAGACTTGCCACTCTCCCAAAAGTCAAGTTAAAAATGCTTCACTTTTTTATCAATACTGGTATTAAGGATACCACTTACTATTGGAGTGAGCTGAATAAGTTTATTTACAAGTATTGCGAGCTAAAAAGCGTTTGCCCCGACTTAGACTCTGTTGATATAGGCGGTGGCTTCCCTATTAAAAACAATCTTTATTTTGAATATGACTATGCCTACATGGCAGAGCAAATTGTAGGAAATATTCAAGAAGTATGTAAAAGAAAAGGTGTACCCGTTCCGAATATTTTCACTGAATTTGGAAATTTTACAGTGGGTGAAAGTGGGGCAACTATTTATTCGGTTTTGGGTCAAAAGCTTCAAAACGACAAAGAGCTTTGGTATATGATGGACGGCTCTTTCATCACTCACCTCCCGGATGTTTGGGGTACTAACGAGAAATACATTATGCTGCCAATAAACCACTGGAGAAATTCATTTCACAAAGTAAACTTAGGCGGACTTACCTGCGACAGCATGGACTACTACGACTCTGAAGCACACATAGGTGAGGTTTTTCTTCCACAGATCGAAAAAAATCAAAAACTCTATTTTGGATTTTTTAATACTGGTGCCTATCAAGAGTCTTTGGGGGGGTATGGAGGAATCCAGCATTGTCTACTTCCGGCTCCCAAGCATGTAATCATAAATCGTGAAGAAGATGGTGTCCTACATCATTCGCTTTTCGCCCCAGAACAAGAAAGTGAGACTATGATGAAAATTTTGGGATATTAGCGGATCAATAAGTAGGGAATTGGTAGACGATCTCACATTTTTGAAAAATTTATATAAGCGATGTCTAAAAACTTAGTTGTCATACCGACATACAATGAGCGAGAGAATGTTCAAGACATTATTAACGTCACCCTCAATCTAGCGGTGCCATTCGATATTTTAATCGTAGATGATGGTTCTCCAGATGGAACGGCCGAATTGGTTAAGTTCGAAACTGAAAAATCTCCAAAAAGAGTTCATCTATTAGAGCGCAATGGAAAACTGGGATTGGGTACAGCTTATATTATGGGGTTTAAATGGGCTATGGAAAATGGCTATGACTATATATGCGAAATGGATGCTGATTTTTCACATAACCCTCAAGACCTTATCAACCTTTTCAAAGCATGCAAAGAGGGTGCAGATGTTGCCATAGGCTCCCGATATGTAACGGGGGTAAATGTTGTAAACTGGCCTATCGGAAGGGTATTGATGAGTTTTCTTGCCAGCTACTATGTTCGAATCATTACGGGTATGCCTTTTCGAGATAGTACTGCTGGTTTCAAATGCTACAAACGTGCCGTGTTCAAAACGATTAACCTTGATCGAATTCGTTTTATCGGCTATGCCTTCCAAATCGAGATGAAATTCAACGCATGGAAGCACGGCTTCAATATTACGGAAGTCCCAATTATTTTTACTGATCGATCAAAAGGAGTTTCTAAAATGTCCAAAGGAATTTTTAAAGAAGCTATTTTCGGCGTAATTGAAATGAAAGTAAAAAGTCTTTTTACAAAATATGACCCCATTTCCTAATGAAACTGGATGGCTCTAACTGGTTTCACCCTACTTACGATTGACACAGGTATTAAAAGAGTAAGACCAATAATGGATAAAATAAGAAGATTGAGTCCAAGAATGGTGGGGATATCTATCACAATCGGGACGTGATCCATGTAATAGGTACTTTCTTCCAATGGGATCACCTTGAAGTAAGCCTGACTTATACCAAATGTAAGACCAATCACGTTTCCCCAGATCAGGCCTTTGGTAATGAGTCGAATCCCATTCCAAATGAATACAGACCTAATGAGTTTGTTAGTAGCACCGACTGCCTTTAGTAAACCAATCATGCGGGTTCTTTCCATTATGAGAATCAGAATAATGGAGATAATACTGGTACTGGTCACGAATAAAATGATTATTAATAAGATTAGTACGTTCTTATTCAAAAGGCTGAGCCAATCAAATATTTGAGCGTATCTATCCGTCACCTTGTCTACGTATAGATCAATATCTAGTAAATTGAATAAATCGGACTCTGCGCGATCCAACTCATCTATATCATTAATAAATAGCTCTATTCCTCCTCCCAAGGAATCCGGCCAGTTATTGACCCTACGAAGTAGTCCTAAATCGCCAATAACTATTTTTTCATCAAATTCCTCCAAACCGGTTTCATAGATTCCAACTACTTCCAACTTGCGATATCTAGGTGGATTTTGTACAAAATAAATCAACGCCTCATCGCCAGTATTTACGTTTAAATAATTTGCTATTTTCCTACTGAGGGCCACTTCAGTAGAATATCCCTTACCTGAAAAATCTGGAAACTTACCCTCCACCATATGTCGATTAAAATAATCCACATTGAAAAGGTGATCAACTCCTTTAAAAATGACACCATGTACTTCCGAATCTTTATTCTCACTTTTCTTACCAATGGATTTTATAAGCCCTGCTTTCATGGCATATGCCTGTAATCGATCGGTAAGAGGGTAATTTTTAAGTTGCTTAACCAACGAATCATTGATTACAATCGAGGTTTCTTCATATGAGTTAGATAGCGTGTATTTGTCGATAATAATGTGGCCGCTAAAACCATAAATTTTACTCTTTATTTCGTCTTTAAACCCATACAGCACCATAAACGCAACTGTCAATACCGCCAACCCAAGCGCAATGCTTATGATTGCAATTCGTCGGATAGTTGTCGAAAAGCCCCCCTCAAAATTTTTTGAAAGTCGGTTGGAAATGAAAAAGGACAAATTCATAAAAGTGAGTAAAGTAGTGTTTTCAAAACTGAAAGAACAAGTTAACTTGTGATTAAATGAAAAAACCACTTATTTATATCCTTTTGATTTTTTGCAGCTGTAGCAACCAAGCACACAAAAACATAAAAGTTCCAATACCTGGAGCTTATCAATTTGAAAAGTATCTGCCTCTGCTTGAGAACAAAACGGTTGCACTTTGTGTAAATCATAGCTCTATAGTTGGGCGCACTCACCTAAGTGATACGCTATTGAGCATGGGAATAAAGGTGAAAAAAATATTCACCCCAGAGCATGGGTTTAGAGGGAAAATGAGCAACGGCGCCATCATTGAATATTCAAAGGAACAGTTTCCGTTTGAGTTAATCTCCCTTTATGGGAAAAGTAAAAAACCTTCAATTTCGCAGTTGGAAGGTATTGAGATGATGGTTTTCGATATGCAAGATGTGGGCGTCCGCTTTTATACCTATATCAGCACAATGCACTATGTAATGGAGGCTTGTGCAGAAAGAAACATTCCTGTAATCATACTGGATAGGCCCAACCCAAATGGAAGCTATGTAGATGGCCCTGTATTGGATACTGCTTTTAGTTCTTTTGTGGGGATACACCCCATCCCAATCGTACACGGACTTACCGTCGGTGAGTTGGCACAAATGATTAACGGAGAAGGATGGTTAAAAAATAAGGTAAAGTGCAAACTCAAGGTGATTCCGATAAAAAACTGGACACATCAAACAAATTATTCACTCCCAACAAAACCATCACCTAACTTACCAAATGATTTAAGCATTTCACTATACCCCAGTCTATGTTTATTCGAAGGGACGATTATGTCCGTGGGAAGAGGAACTGATCATCCTTTCCAGCAAATTGGTCATCCTCTTTACCCTGACAGTACCTACTCTTTTACCCCAATATCCAAAGAAGGTTCAAAGAGGCCTCCATACGAAGGCGAACTGTGCTTTGGCATCAACTGGTTTAATCAATCACCTACTTATCAGTTTAATCTTTCCTATCTCATCGAAGTCTATCGTAGAATGAATCATGATGATTTTTTTAACGATTATTTTAAAAAATTAGTGGGTACTAGCCTCCTTCAAAAACAAATAGAGCAGCGAATCCCCGAAAAAAAAATCAGAAAAACGTGGAAAGCTGATCTCGATCATTTTAAAAAACAAAGACAAACCTATTTACTCTATGAAAATGAATAAGATCATTTGCTAAATCACAGCCAGAGTTGTGAATACATTGGTACTTTATGATGCCACTGTGCCAGTTTTTGTACAAACAGTATACGAATCAGCTACCGAGAAAGGGTAGTGCTTTCTGCTCACCTCAGTGCACAAGATTTTTCATCTTTCTGAATGCAGTAGTTTCGTGATATTTTGGAAGCATTGACAGATTAAGCTATCGTGGTGCTTTTTGTCAGGATGAGGGCGTACTCCTACCAGATTTGGGTTATATTAAACGACATTCGCTTCCCTGGTAAGCCTTCATTCATCAAGACGGCCTATGATGAACTAAAAAACAGCTGTAAGATTCAATATACAAGACGTAAAGTCGAGATAACTGCCTTATAAATACAAGGGCAGTTCTATTTACCTAAACATTTTTCCTAAAAAGCCTTCTCTAAATACTCGGTTCAAAAATACAAATTAACCTCTGCAACTAATCGTTTAATGATATTCACTTTATCCTAATGGATAAGATCTTAAAAGACTACTTCAGAATATACTGAAGTCCCGTTTGCACTACAAATCGCCCTCTATTTGGCATGTCTTCAGCTAAGGGTGTAATAGCTTGCCTATAGTTTTGAGCTAGCACGAGATTAAAATTATCGAATATAGAGTAACCAATTTCCACTCCTCCTAAACCATCAAATGACCATTGATTAAACGAATCGCTTAGTGAAGTATTCACAATTCCTAAGTTATCTGTTAAGGAGCTTGCCATGAAGTAATTTACCGCAAAACCCAAGTTGAGTCTTAAACTCATTTTGCTGTTATTGTTCAATAGGTAATAACCCGCCTGAACAGGTATAGAAGTGAATCTGGTTATGTTCGATACTTCCAAATCATAGTCATAATTTTTCTGTATTGTAACTTTGGTCTCACGAGAAGCTGTACCTTGGTCTCCTTCGAGCGGGATCGATGTAAAAAGATTGAGCGTTTGCGTATCGACTATCTCTACTGATGCATTACCCGTAAATTCAACGTTCGTATAAGATACCCCAGTCTCTAACGTCCACTTATTACCCAGCTTCATTCCCACATCTACACTTGCAGTAGTAGCCAATCCATTATTTAATTCTGGGTTAACTCTGGTATTAGGGTTGGTAAAACCATCCAAACCTACTGCTCTAGCAAGACCAAGCTGATCTATGCCAGATAAAATGGTTGGAGTATTTAAAGTTGTAAAGTTCCCAGCACCTGCTTCAATTCCAGCCCAAATGCCTCCATCATTCGATGACTTGCGAGATTTACCACTAAATTGTATGGTTTGGTGGTAATTATATATAGAAGCATCCAATTTTGGTTCGGTGTATGAAATATGCTTTCGTTCAATATTTGGAATCAACGCAACTCTAGAATGAGGGGTACTTACTGGCGCTCTCTTTTCAAAAACTTGATCTTTCGTTATGCTTTCTTTCTTTACCTTCATTATAATGGGAATAAAAGTGGGTAAATAACTATTTTGAGTCTGTGGGGTATTAGGAGTTTTTAAGTCGTATTTGCCACTTAATAGTACATTGTAGTTTTCGGTCGAAATTATTTGATCAGTTTTGAACTGAATAAAGAGCTGACTCCCTATCGAACAAAACGCAATCAAAACCGCCGCAACTGCTAGCCATTTGTAACGTTTATTGCGAGCAGAATATTCTACCAACAAGCTAGAATTTAACTCTGCTTCAATTCCAGTCCATACTCTCGATGGAGCTTTGATTGTACCGCCTTTGGAAAGCTTATTATTTATTTCTCGCTCAAACTTCCCCCGTCCCATTGTATCTCTCTTTACTCAAAATTTTATCAATCAATAAAGATTTAGCTCTTGAATATTGTGACTTGGATGTACCTTCACTAATACCTAATTCTTTGGCAATCTCATGATGTTTATATCCCTCCACAGCAAAAAGATTAAAAATGACTTGACAACCTCTGGGTAGCTCTTGGATCATATCTAATAATTCCTGATAACCAATATTAGATAAAATAGACTCTTTGTCTTGCCATCCTGTCAAATCTTCAATATCTACCATCGGGTAGAGATATAGCTTACTTCTTTGATGGTTTAATGCTGTGTTTACCACTATTTTTTTAATCCAATACGCCAATGACGATTCTTTTCGAAAGTCCTTGATATTCTTAAAAACTTTTACGAACGCCTCTTGGAGTATATCTTCTGCTTCTTGTTGCATCTTCGAATATCTTAGAGCTACCAAGTACATGCCATCACAATATTTGTCATAGAGAGCTTGTTGGTAATCTCGCTTACCCTTTTGACATCCTGCTGTAAGCGTATCTTCAGACATTGGCATTTATTAAGACCCTGAAGGTAAAATATTGGTTGTAATTTCTATTTTGGACTTATAATTAGAATCAAATTTATGAAGAACCTTTTGACAATAACAATATTCAGTTCCTTGTTTTTTTTGATTAAATGTGAACCCGTAATACCTCAGCAAAGTATTTCCAATAAAAAGATACAGTTTACTGATTACAATTATGAGGACATTATTGGAAATGTATTCGTTGGGCCAATCGTGAATAATGCGATTAGCTCTCTCGATAACCCAGTCATAAACATCCGAAGTAAAGATAGGTTGGGGATAAGCTTTGACTTGCTTGGAGACCGATTTACAAACTTTAGTTTTCAACTCATCCATTGTAATAAGAATTGGAAAAAATCTCAATTGAGAGGCATGGAGTACTATAAAGAAATCAATAATTTCAGAATAACAGATTTTGACTATTCTGTCAACACCATTCAACCATACGTGAATTATCATGCAAGTATCCCGAAACCTTTGGTGTCGGGAAATTATATCTTATCCGTTTACAGGAGGGCAAATCCTCACGATGTACTTTTAACAAGGCGAATCATTTTTTATGAAAATACTGCCGCTATAAATCAGCTTGTTCGGGTTAGTACTACTATCGATAAGCGAAAACAAAATCAACAAATAGAATTTAAGATTAATTATGGTAACCTTTTTGTAACCACTCCATCACAAGAAATCTATCCAGTGGTATTACAAAATCATAATTGGAACACCGCTATAAAAAACCTAATTCCAACGCTCATAAAAGCAAATGAAGGGTCGCTAGAATACAGATATTTAGACCTAACTACCAATTTTGCTGGCTGGAATGAATTTCGATTTATAGATCTGAGGACATTAAACATAGCAGGTAGAAACATTTCAAAAATCACTACGACCGCCAACCGTATTGAGGTTGTTGCTTATGTAGATAAACCCAGAACCAAAGTTCCCTATTCCCTAAACTATAAGGATATCAATGGAAGGTTTTCAATAGAAAATGCAGACCCTGGAGAATCCCCCCTAAATGCTGATTATGCTACGGTAAAATTTCAGTTGAACTCAGAAAAAATGGATGGGGGTGTTTATTTGATCGGCCGTTTCAACAACTGGCGAATGGATGATAAAAATAGGATGTATTATAATGAACAAGAGAATACCTATGCTACAAGCCTTTATTTAAAGCAAGGGTACTATGAGTATTTATATGCTGTAAAAGGCGGTACTCAGCCAAATTATTTCATAGAGGGAAGCCACTTGCTTACCGAAAACGAATACGAAATCTTAATCTATTACCGACGACCTGGCAACGTAAATGATGAAGTAATTGGATATAAGCGGTTCAGTTCTTTGACCCATTAAACATTAAAGCGGAAGTGCATAACATCTCCATCAGCTACCTCGTATTCCTTACCCTCAATTGCCAACTTACCCGCCTCTCTGCATCCTGCCTCGGTTTTGTATTGCTGATAGTCCAGAATTTTAATTACTTCTGCTTTGATGAACCCCTTTTCAAAATCGGTATGAATAACTCCAGCAGCCTGCGGTGCCTTCCAGCCCTTTTTAATGGGCCAAGCTCTCACTTCTTCTTCTCCAGCGGTAAAGTAAGTAATAAGATTCAGCAACCGATAAGAAGCCTTTATTAGCCGATTTAAACCCGACTCTTCCAACCCGTATTCCTTTAGAAACATCTGCTTTTCTTTTGGCTCCTCGAACTCAGCAATCTGTGCTTCTAACCCTGCTGACACAACGATGATTTGTGCATTTTCAGAAGCCACATGTTCTTTTAATTTCCTGCTCCATTCATTTCCTTCTTTTACAGCTTTTTCTTCTACATTGGTCACATAAATGACAGGTTTGTCTGTAAGCAGTTGAAGATTCTTAATAAAAACCCTCTGTTCTTTTTCCATATTGAGTGATCGGACATTTTGACCACTTTCCAAATGTTCCTTGAATTTGAGCAAAACCTCATACTCTGTTTTCGCATCTTTATCTCCGGATTTGACAATCTTCTCTATGCGTTGGATTCTCTTCTCTACGGATTCAAGGTCTTTCAGTTGAAGCTCGGTGTCGATTACTTCTTTATCCTCAATCGGATTTACTTCTCCAGAAACATGAACGATGTTATCGTCCTGAAAACACCTTACAACGTGAATAATAGCGTCTACTTCACGAATATTGGCAAGAAATTGATTTCCTAAGCCTTCGCCTTTACTTGCACCTTTTACCAAACCCGCAATATCCACAAACTCAATTACAGTAGGCAAGACCTTCTTAGGGTTTACCAATTCAGCTAAAATAGCTAAGCGTTCGTCAGGAACAGAAACGACACCTACGTTGGGCTCTATCGTACAGAAGGGAAAATTTGCGGTCTCAGCTTTGGCGTTGGATAGTGCATTGAACAAAGTGGACTTACCGACATTTGGAAGACCTACAATACCACATTGAAGTGCCATATTGATTTAATTTTTTGCGAAAATACCATAAAAAAAGGCTACCGATATGTCGGGTAGCCTTTCTCTTCATAATTGCTTATTGTTTGCGAATTTTTAATCCCATTTCAGTTCCAAATCTGTATCAGAAACAGCTACATTTTCCACATCTCCTTCTCTATTAAATTGTGAAAAATCGACCTCGGGCATCAATTCTTCTTTAACATGATCGACGGTTGTGTTAAGTGCTCCAATGAATTTATTGAAGTCTTCCTTGAATAAAAAAATCTTATGTTTTTCATAATAAAAACCATCATCCTTTTGCTTTCTCGTGCTCTCAGTAATGGTTAAATAGTAGTCGTTAGACCTTGTAGCTTTTACATCGAAAAAATATGTTCGCTTGCCAGCTTTCACTCTATTCGAATAGATTTTATTTCTTCCTTTCTCGTTGTTATCTTCCACTGTTTAAAGTTTGCGTTGGTTTTTTTTCAATAAATCAGCTCAAATATAACGCTTTATCTTATTTTTCATTTTAAACATAATATTGATCAACGAATATAGCATTCAATGAATTTCAATTTTTCAGAAATCAAGCAGCACGAAAACCTAGGGCTGTTAGCCAAGCAATTAGTAGATGGATATATTACTGGCTTGCATAAATCACCCTTTCACGGGTTCTCTGTGGAATTCGCAGAGCATAAGTTCTATAACTATGGAGAAAGTACTAAACACATTGATTGGAAGGTATTTGCTCGCTCGGATAAGCTTTTCACCAAGCAGTACGAAGAAGAAACAAACCTGCGATGTAGGATAGTGATAGATAACTCTTCATCTATGCATTATCCATGCCGAGGGAAGGATAAATTAAGGTTTTCGGTATACACAGCGGCGGCTTTATCCTATCTTCTGGTAAAGCAAAGAGACGTAGTTGGACTTTCTGTTTTTTCAGAATCAATCGAATACGAGACGGAACAAAGAAGCACATTCTCACACCTAAATAAGCTGATGGCAACACTTTCAAAACTTGGAAGCGAGATGCCAAAGTCTAGGACCAATATCCCAGAGGTGTTGCATCAAATTGCTGATAAATCAGAAAAACGATCACTGATTATCATATTTAGTGATATGTTTCAGGACAATCAAGAAGAAGAAGCACTTTTCAATGCACTACAACATTTGAAACACAATAAGCATGAAGTTATTTTGTTTCATGTATCCGATTATGAATCGGAGCTGAATTTTGCATTTGAGGACCGTCCGTATAGATTTATCGATCTTGAAACCAATGAACACATTAAAGTAAACCCCCAAAAACTGAAAGATACATATAAAGAGAGGATGACATCTTACTATCAGAACCTCAACGTAAAATGCGGTATGATGAAAATTGATTTTGTGCCAGTAAATACAAAAGAGTCCTTTGAAAAAGTAGTTAGTAGGTTTTTGGTCAAACGAAAAAAAATGAAGTAAACAATACTAAAGATGTAGCCATTCCTTTTTGGCAATCAATTCTTCCTCAGATTCTACATAATCGGGATCTGGAACACAGCAATCTACGGGACAAACGGCTGCACATTGGGGTTCCTCATGGAAGCCTGTACACTCAGTACATTTTCCTGATACTATATAATAAAATTCGTCAGAAACTGGATTCTGATCTTCATTGGCATCCACTTTTGTTCCATCCTCCATTTCAACATCCTTGAGATCGGTTCCATCTGCCCATTTCCATTCGATACCACCTTCGTATATAGCGGTATTAGGGCATTCTGGTTCACAAGCACCGCAATTGATGCATTCGTCCGTAATAATGATGGCCATAAAGCTTCTTTTAAATTATAATATGTGAGACTACAAAATTAATCGCAATAAGTTTGCGTAGCACTTAATTGCCCAAACAAATTTCAGAAATTATATGCACTTAGAAGACAGGTTGGATGCCTTTCACCAATTAGGAATAGAAATTGGAGAATTGTCCGAGACCGAGATCGAAAATCTTACTCAAGCCGCTCAAGCTAAAAACGGGTGGTTCACAAAGAAAAATATCCAAGAGGCATTATACGGAGTTTCATTCATGCTGTCCAAAGAAAAACTTACTAAATGGATCGAACCCTATTCCTTTATATCTAATCCAAAAATTATTGGAATTATTCAGCCGGGCAATATTCCATTGGTGGGATTTCATGATTTATTATCGGTCTTGGTATCTGGTCATTTTGCCGCCGTGAAACCAAGTCAGAATGACGAGATATTAATGAAACAGATTATTCAACGGCTATTGCAAATTGAACCTAGATTCAAGAAGCAAATTGAAATTCAGGATAAATTGACGGATATCGATGCTTTAATTGCTACTGGAAGTGACAACACGGCTCGATATTTCGATTATTACTTTAGAGATACCCAAAGGATAATTAGAAAAAACAGAACATCAGTAGCCGTATTAACAGGAGATGAAACTGAAGCCGAACTGGAACGTCTAGGGGATGATCTTTTCTCTTATTTTGGATTAGGCTGCAGAAATGTGTCGAAGGTTTTTACACCTGAAGGATATGATATCAAAGAAATATTTTCGGTTTTTGAAAGACATAAGGAGATAATTCATCACCATAAGTACCGAAATAACTACGATTATTATAAGTCTATCTTTTTGGTAAATCAAACGCCTCATTTAGACACAGGTTTTCTCTTAGTTAGTTCATCGGACGATCTCGTTTCTCCAGTAAGTATTTTGTATCACCAAGAATACAATTCGTCAGACAACTTTCAGAAAATCTTAAAATTAAATGAGGATAAAATTCAGTGTGTTGTAGGGAAAACTTATACTCCATTTGGAACTACTCAGCAGCCTGAGCTCTGGGACTATGCAGATCAAGTAGACACACTCAACTTCTTGAGCAGGATTTAGTGTACACTGATTTAGCACTTATTGAAAAATTTATTCTCGTAATGAAAATATGGATGATTTGATTAAATCTGCTTTAAAATCTCAAAATAAAAAACGATGAAAAATCAGAATTTGCAGAGAACTAGGTAGTGTTTTCCTTCGAGCAAGTTGAAACAGGGGGTCGGGGTCTGACGTAGCATGAAGATTAAGTGAAGCAACTTTTCTTATAAGGTAGATTCCATGTTGAAGTTCGCATATAAAGGCATTGAAGAGTAGGTTTGGCTCATTCTTGCTAGCAAATGTTAGTAACCTATTTATTACGTCTTTTTTGAGATACATAATCCAATACTTTCTCCGCTCCCTTTTTCCATTCTAATAAAACTAACCCATTATACTAATTAATTTAAATCCATTTTCAAATTATTGATTATCATGCTGTTTTAGAGCATTTTTTTATAAAAATTACGACTAATCAAATCGTATTTTATTAGCACGACGGGTTAAACCTAATATTCTCCCATAATTTCCCACCAAATATTTTTTTTAGATTGTTACATCTTTTTTTGATTTAATATTAAATAAAAAATATTTTTTGATTAATTTATTTCATTCAAATTAAATATTCAAAAACCCCATTAAAACGCTAAAATCATCGATTTATAATGAATAGATATTAATTTTTTAAATTTTGTGTATAAAAGTGGGAGGAAGTGGTTTAAAATAATAATAATTGTCTATGTTTGCTGTGGTGGTTTATATTTCAAAGGCTCAATATGGCGTTTTTTACAAGCGAGTATGAGTGTAAGTTGGATACTAAAGGAAGGCTCGTCTTGCCTGCAAAGATTAAGGCGAACCTTCCAGAGGTCTCCACTACAGAACTAGTTATTCGGAAGGGATTTGAGCCGAACTTAATCCTCTATCCAATGGTGGAGTATAAAAAAATACACCATAAGATTTCATCGCTTAGTGAATTCGATCCTGAACAGCGTAAGTTGAAAAGGACATTTTTCAGGAGCATTGCGCAGGTAGAGTTGGATAATGCTAATCGTATCAATGTGCCCAAGCAAATGCTCGCTCATGCACAAATAGAGAAGGAGGCACTCCTTATAGGCACGGGTAACTACATTGAAATATGGAATCCGGAAGTATTTGACAAGCACATGATTGATGATGCTGGCGAATATTCAACACTCGCTCAGAAGTTTTTAGACGAATAAACATGTCGGAATACCATAGTCCAGTTATGTTAAAGAAGTGTTTGGAAGGATTGCAGATAAAACCAGAAGGAGTATATGTGGATGTGACCTTTGGAGGTGGCGGACATAGTAGAGCAATATTCCAATATTTAAAATCAGGACACCTTCTTGCGTTTGATCAGGATCAAGATGCTGAGAAAAATGCCGATAAGCTCTCCAAAGCTTTAGCAAAGGAGGACACAAACAGTTCTTTTACATTTATTGATACCAATTTTAGGTTTTTGAAAAAGTACCTGAGACTATATGGAATTAGAGAGGTAGACGGCATACTGGCAGATTTGGGTGTCTCCTCTCATCAATTTGATGCGCCCGAGCGCGGGTTTACAATTCGCAAAGAAGCAATGCTTGACATGCGAATGGATCAACACGCTGAAAAGAGCGCCATTAAAGTAGTCAACCAGTATGAAGAAAAAGACCTGATCCACTTGTTTAGTGCATACGGCGAAGTAAAAAATGCAAGAACGTTGGCAAGAAAAATTGAAAGCATTCGAATGAATGCACCGATTAAGACTAATGAACAGTTAAAGGAGATCGCATGGAATCTAGCACCAAGGAATCGAGAAATGAAATACCTGGCTCAGGTTTTTCAAGCAATCCGAATTGAGGTAAATGAAGAGCTGGAAGCACTTAAAGAATTTTTGGAACAAGCAGGAGAGGTACTAAAACCAGATGGCAGGCTGGTTGTAATGAGCTACCACTCACTTGAAGATCGATTGATTAAAAACTATATCAATAAAGGGAATTTTAGAGGGGTTGATGAAAAAGATTTTTTTGGGAATCCAATAAGGGTATTAGACCCTGTGAACCGAAAACCCATCGTCCCCTTGGCAGAAGAAATTAAAGAAAACAGCAGGGCAAGAAGTGCGAAGCTGAGAATAGGCAGAAAAAGAGGTATTAGAAACTAGGTATTAGAACAGCTACTTTTAGCATCTTCCAATTTCTATTATCTAAATGACTCATTATCTAAATTATGACAGAGAACACCTACAAAGTACCGCAAGGAAAAGAGCGAAATGGACTCTTTCATCTGATCAATCGCTTTTTGCGTATTGATAGCTCCATAAGCGAGGTAATACACGTGCGTTTTCTTCCTCAGATTCTTTTCTTGTCATTCTTGTGTCTGCTGTATATCGGCAATCGACACTATGCCGAAAAGAAAATCAGGGCTATCAACCGATTAGAAAATGAGGTTGAGGATCTGAGAGCAGATTACACAACTCTGAAAGCTGATTTCATGTATGAAAGCAAGCAATCAGAAGTGGCGAAACGAGCGGCAGTGCTCGGTTTAAAGGAGAGTAAAGAATCACCAATATTGATAAGAGAAGTTGAGCATTAGAAAAGGAATAGTATTACGTGTCCGAATCGCATTTATTCTGACCTTTCTGGTAGCTGTAGCTATTATTTTTCGGATCACAAAAATTCAGTTTATCGAAGGGGAGCAGTGGAGAGGTCTTGGGGAAACCCTCGGGATGCAGGTAATGAATGTAAAAGCAACCAGAGGCAATATCTATGCAGAAGATGGAAGCCTCTTGGCTACTTCCCTACCATTTTACCGATTGGCAATGGATCCAGCACTTCCTTCAGATAGACTCTATAAAAGTGGAATTGATTCACTATGCTATTTGCTTTCAACGTATTACAAAGACCTATCTGCCACACAATACAAAAGAATGATTGAATATGCCCGAAAGAAGGGACGTAGGTATGTGCTTCTCAATCGCAAGGAGATTGGCTACCAGGACAAGAAATTGATGCAGCAATGGCCGCTCTTACGAAACGGTCGATTAAGGGGTGGTGTCTTTTTTGAAAAGGCGGAAAAAAGATTTCTACCTTTCAATCATTTGGGAATACGCACCATAGGAAGTGTAAATGCCGACGATCGTGGGGTAGTTGGACTTGAGTACAGTTTCAATAGGCAGCTGGCGGGAATCAACGGCAAAGGGTTATTTCAAAAAATGGCTGGTGGTGGCTGGAAGCCCATCTACGATGGCACAGAACAACGCCCAAAAGATGGTTACGATATTCAGACCACTATCGATGTAAACCTTCAGGATGTAACCGAATCTGCTTTACTAAGCGAACTCAGGAAGCATCAAGCAGACTATGGGTTGGCGGTCGTGATGGAAGTGGCAACAGGTGAGATTAAAGCAATTTCTAATTTGAGTAGAAACAGTAAGGGCAGTTACTACGAACGTTATAACTATGCGGTGGGTAGTCAGGGTTCCAGAGAGCCAGGGTCCACATTTAAGCTGGCCAGTATGATCGCCTTACTTGAGGAAGTTGACATCAAGCTATCGGATTCTGTAGATACGAGAGATGGGCATTTGGAATTTTTTGATAAAGTCACGAGAGACCACAAACCAGGCGGTTTCGGAACATTATCCGTCCAGCAGGTATTTGAGAAGTCCTCCAATGTTGGTGTAGCTAAATTAATAGCAGAGCACTTCGGAAAGAAACCAGAAAAATTCATAAGTTACTTAAAGCGGATGAAGCTACACCAACCACTCAATTTTCAAATGGTCGGAGAGGGGAAACCTTACATAAAAGACCCTTCAGATTCTACTTGGAGTGGAGTTACACTTCCGTGGATGAGTTACGGATATGAACTAAAAATGACACCCCTGCACACATTGACACTTTTCAATGCGGTAGCAAATAATGGTAAGATGGTGAAGCCGATGATTGTTAAGAGCGTAAAACGTGCAGATAAAACGATAGAAGAGTTCGAAACTGAAATAATAAATGAAAGAATCTGCTCTAAAGAAACTCTTCGAAAAGTGAGGGTCATGATGGAAGGTGTCGTAGAGCGAGGTACTGCCTCCAATATCAACCACAGTAAGTACAAAATCGCCGGCAAAACAGGAACAGCCAAAAATGTGAAGAATGGAAAATATGTGAGGGAGTACTATACCTCATTTGCTGGCTACTTTCCCGCAGAAGCTCCAAGATATAGCTGCATTGTGGTTATTGATAACCCAAAGGGATATAAAATCTATGGGAGTGACGTTTCAGCACCAGTATTCAAAGAGATAGCGGACAAGATCTACTCAATGGAGTTAGATATGCATGAAATTGAGCACGCCAATAATTATTTTTTGACGGGTGTTTTCCCCTATATCAAAGCAGGAAAGAAAGACGAGTTGTCCATGATTTGCGACGAGTTGGGTATTTCAAATCATTCGAAATCGGAAAGTGAGTGGGTGAAAACCAATGTGATCAACGATGCAGTCTATTGGAAGGAAAATAAAGTAAAGTATGAGATAGTACCAGATGTTAGGGGTATGACACTTCGGGATGCTATTTATGTATTAGAAAATCTTGGGTTGGAGGTGAAAGTAAACGGTAGAGGAAGAGTGGCTACTCAGTCTATGACGCCAGGCGGCAAAATAATAATAGGATCCACCATCAAACTTCAGATGAGCTAATGCAAACCCTAAAAGACATATTATTTGGTGTTTCGCTACGATCATTAACGGGAAATAGGGATGAAGAGATTTCGGGTATTGCGTTTGATTCTCGAAAAGTAGAAAAAGGATTTCTTTTTGTCGCAATGAAGGGGCTATCGGTGGATGGTCATGATTATATAGAAAAAGCTGTCGAATCAGGAGCAAATGTGATTGTCTGTGAAAACCATGTATCCCAGTCTTATGATCGTGTAACTATCGTACAGACAGATGATTCTGCACAAGCACTGGGTATCATTGCTTCTAATTTTTATGAACGACCCTCTGAAAAATTAAAGTTAGTAGGAATTACCGGAACCAATGGAAAAACAACCTGTACGACCCTTCTATTCGACCTCTTTGTTAATTTGGGCTATTCGGTAGGCTTGCTTTCTACTATAGAAAACAAAATCAATAGCAAGGTGTTGGATACCCACTTTACAACTCCAGACGCATTGCAACTGAACAAGCTAATGAACGAAATGGTAGAGACGGGTTGCACGCATTGTTTTATGGAGGTTAGCTCTCATGCATTAGTTCAAAACCGTGTAGCAGGCATTCACTTCTCTGGTGGGGTTCTCACTAATATTTCACACGATCATTTAGACTATCATAAGACCTTTGATGAGTACATAGCAGCCAAGAAATTACTTTTTGATGCGCTTCCATCCGATGCTTTTGCCTTGGTCAATGCAGATGATAAGCGAGGAGCCATTATGGTTCAAAATACCAAAGCTGAAAAAAATCAATTTGCCATTAAGTCAATGGCAGATTATAAGGTTCGACTGGTTCATAATACGTTGCAAGGACTTGAGCTCAACTTTGACGGTGTGGATGTGTGGTTCAAGCTCATTGGAGAATTCAATGCTTATAACCTCCTTACTATCTATAGCACCGCACTGCTTCTTGGAGAAGATAAAGAGGCCGTTTTAAGTGAACTTTCTATTATGAAGGGAGTTAAGGGGCGATTTGAAAAAGTTGAAAACCCAGCCGATGTTTTGGCAATAGTAGATTACGCACACACTCCAAATGCTTTAGAAAGTGTGCTGAATACCATAGAAAATCTGCGAACTAAAAGTGAAGTTTTGGTCACAGTAGTAGGGTGCGGCGGAGATCGCGATAAATCCAAGCGACCCAAGATGGCTAAAATTGCCGCCGAGCAAAGTGATAAGGTGATTTTGACTTCAGATAACCCTAGAACAGAAGACCCAAAACGAATACTTGAAGAAATGCAAGCAGGCGTTCCTAAATCGAAAGAACGAAACGTGATGGTGATTGAGGATAGAAAAGAAGCGATACGAACCGCATGCAACTTGGTGAGTACCGGAGATATTTTATTGGTGATGGGAAAAGGACACGAAACCTATCAAGAGATAAATGGAGTGAGACATCACTTTGACGATAAAGAGGTGTTAAATGAAATTTTAAATGACAATTGAAAAAGGATTTACAATTGATTGGATTTACGACTTATCCGATTTCATGGGCATGGGATTCAAACTATATCAAACTAAAATCTAAAGTCTGATAATATGCTATATCACTTGTTTGAATATCTGAAAGAATTGGACTTTCCAGGAGCGAGACTCTTTCAATATATCTCTTTCAGAGCAGGTATGGCAGCATTTTTATCACTAATGATCACCATTACGTTTGGCAAGAGCCTAATAGAAGTGCTTCGAAACTTCCAAATGGGTGAATCCATAAGAAATCTTGGACTAGAAGGGCAAATGGAGAAACAAGGAACACCTACTATGGGCGGCATCATTATGATTTCTGCTATCGTGATTCCTACTTTACTATTTACTGATCTCAATAATATTTACACACTTCTTTTGTTGCTGACGTCACTTTGGATGGGATCTATTGGGTTTATCGATGACTACCTCAAAGTGAAAAAGAAAAATAAGGATGGCCTTCGTGGAAAATTTAAAGTGCTGGGTCAGGTAGTGCTTGGTTTAATAGTTGCACTCGTAATGGTTCATCATGAAGACATTGTAGTACGAGATTTTTCAGGCGAAGCATTTAGCGATAAAAGCACACTACTCACGACCATTCCCTTTGTTGCCAATAATGAGTTTAACTACGAGTGGTTGGTTCCTGATTTCCTGAATGATTATTCATGGATTTTATACATTGTAGTGGTGATCTTCATCGTTACAGCCATTTCTAACGGAGTGAATATTACTGACGGAGTAGATGGGCTAGCAGCTGGAACGTGCGCCATCATCGGGTTGACCTTAGCAGTACTCGCATATCTATCAGGAAATGCGATTTTTTCCGAGTACCTCAATATTATGTTTATACCTAATGCTGGTGAGCTAGTTATTTTCTGTACTGCTTTTGTAGGAGCCTGCATCGGCTTCCTTTGGTATAATGCCTATCCAGCGCAGGTTTTTATGGGAGATACTGGAAGTCTTTCTTTAGGTGGAATTATTGCTGTTTTAGCATTCGTAATTCGCAAAGAATTTTTGATCCCGATACTCTGCGGCATTTTGGTGATAGAAAACTTATCTGTGATCCTTCAGATATCATATTTCAAATACACCAAGAAAAAATACGGAGAAGGCAGACGTATTTTTTTGATGTCTCCCCTTCATCATCACTATCAAAAAAAAGGAATGCATGAAGCCAAGATAGTGGGACGTTTTTGGATAGTGGGTATCCTGCTGGCTATTTTCACACTCGCAACACTTAAAATAAGATAAATGATTCTTTCAAAAATTAAAAAATTAAACAAAAATTTTCAGGAGCGAAGCATGCAGCTTTCTAAATTGACACCATCTGGTAGCTTGTACCAAGCTACCTCGACCCTTTTGCGTAGTTCACGTAAAATACATGATTGCTTCATCAAGCTAATGAATGCATCATCCGAAGCTCAATTCAACACAACCATTGACAGAATGGAAGAAGAAATGGATGAGGTAGTTTTCATACTGGATCAAATGGAAATGGTTAATAAGAAACAAAAGATCAGCTTGATCGAAGGTTTTTTGAAAGAAGGCTATGGGTTGATATCAGTTTATTCTAAATGTTGTGATCACATTATTGAGAAAAAGGTAACCAGAGAAAAACAATGGACAGTCTAATCGTCATATTAGGCGGAGGCGAAAGCGGGGTGGGTGCTGCGGTGTTAGCCATGCAGAAAGGCTATGAAGTATTCCTTTCTGATGCAGGAAGTATATCTGCGGACAGAAGAAGAATACTTAAGATAAATAATATCGCATTTGAAGAATCGGGTCATTCAGAACACTTAATATTGAGGGCTGATTTGGTGGTGAAAAGCCCTGGAATTCCAGATCAATCTCCATTGATTCAAAAGCTGATCAATAAAGAAATACCCGTTATTTCTGAGATAGAATTTGCTTACCAATTCATAGAAAAGGCGAAAGTCATTGCCATTACAGGGACAAATGGCAAAACAACTACTTCGTTACTGACCTACCATCTCCTCAAAACAGCGGGTTATAAAGTAGCCCTTGGCGGGAATATAGGGAAGAGCCTAGCAAGTTTAGTCGCAGAGGGTGGCTACCATTACTACGTAGTAGAGGTAAGTAGTTTTCAACTGGATGGGATCGTGAATTTTCACCCAGACATAGCGGTACTGCTGAACATCACTCCGGACCACCTCAATAGATACGAAAACAGCTTCGATAAGTACATTAAATCGAAGTTTAGAATCACAGAAAATCTTACACAAGAAGAAGCTTTTATTTATTGCGCCGATTCAAGCGAGGTCAGTGAGGAATTAAGCAAGAGAAGGGTAGAGGCTAGCATGTTTGCTATTAGTGCATCGGCAAATGATAAGCTGAACGCGTACCTCCAAGACGATTACCTCATTTTCAATTTTGAATATAAGGATAAAGACATTCATCAAAAAATTCCGTTGTCAGAAGTATCCCTGATCGGCAAGCATAATATGGTCAATAGCATGGCGGCAATTTTGAGTGCTCTTTGCTTTGATGTTCCAATTGAGAAAGTGTTAAAAGGGCTTAAAACATTTCAAAATGCACCTCATCGTTTAGAATTTGTCGATGAGGTAAATGGCATTGGGTTTATCAATGACTCAAAGGCCACGAATGTAGATTCCGTTTATTATGCGCTCGATGGGGTAAAAAAAGACATCATCTGGATTGCAGGTGGAATTGACAAGGGCAATGATTACGTACAGATTGAAGACTTGGTAAAAGAAAAAGTAAAAGGGTTGGTTTGCCTTGGCAAGGACAATGCAGCCCTGATAAGCTTTTTCGCTGACAAGGTAGATTTCATTGCAGAGGTAAATTCATCTAAAAAGGCAGTGAAGCAGGCATTCGAATGGGCATCTGAGGGGGATACAGTATTACTCTCTCCAGCATGCGCAAGCTTCGATCTCTTCTCTAACTATGAAGATCGTGGAGAAAAATTTAGTAAGGCCGTAAAAAAATTTAAGCAAAACCTAAAGGAGACAATATGAAAATAAAAGATTGGGCATATCGCAATCTGAAGGGTGACCCCATTATCTGGTTCATTGTATTACTGCTTTCTATATTTGGTCTATTGGTAGTATATAGTGCTACGAGTAGTTTGGTTTATAAAATGCAAAGTGGAAATACAGAGTATTACCTTATCAAACATGCCATTTTTGTTTTCGTTAGTTTGATTGCCATCTGGGTAGCGCACCGAATTGACTACCGCTATTATTCTAAGCTTTCAAGATTATTATTATGGATTTCGGTGCCGTTACTTCTGGTCACCTGGCTTTTTGGAACCAATATAAACGAGGCTTCAAGGTGGCTGACCATACCTATTATCAATCAAGGATTTCAACCATCGGATCTTGCCAAACTCGCTTTGATTATCACCTTGGCAAGTATGTTATCAAAGCGCCAGAAGTCAATTAGTGACTTCCAGCACGCCATTGTCCCAATGCTTTTCTGGATTGGTTTAATCTGCGGACTAATTGCCTTAACTAATTTTTCAACAGCCATCCTTTTATTCCTGACCTGCATGTTAATTCTCTTTATTGGTCGTGTGCCGATTAAATATTTAGCAATGCTCATTGTGATTTGTGCTATAACTGGGACTATTGCCTTTTTTGTGGGACAAAGGGGAGGGACAGCAGTTTCTAGAATAGAAAATTTTGTACGTGGAGAAACACCCTATCAGGCAAAACAAGCTTATGTAGCCATTGCTTCGGGTGGAATATTTGGAAAAGGTCCAGGACAAAGTGATCAAAGAAATTACTTACCGCACCCCTATTCTGATTTTATCTATGCCATCATTTTGGAAGAATACGGAATTGTAGGAGGCATGGCAGTACTTTTTTTGTACCTAACTCTGCTCTATCGAGGTCTCAAAGCAGCAGAAAACAATGAAAAAGCATATGGAGGTCTTCTCTCAACTGGCCTCAGTTTTGCCTTAGTCATTCAAGCCTTAGTAAATATGGGGGTAGCTGTGGGGCTTGGACCCGTAACGGGGTTAACACTTCCTTTTATCAGTGTGGGGGGTACATCTCAGCTTTTCGCAGGAATTGCATTAGGAATTATTCTAAGTGTAAGCCGAGGCGAGATTGATAGTTTTGGAACTACTAGTGGAAATCAATATAAAGAAGTATCATAATCGAAAAAGAACAAAAATATAGCCAACATTCATACCGCATTATGATAAGCGGAGGCGGCACAGGGGGGCATATATATCCGGCTATATCGATTGCCCAAGCTTTGAAAGAAATACTTCAGGAAGTAGAAATTCTTTTTGTGGGTGCCAAAGGCAAGATGGAGATGGAAAAAGTTCCTAAGGCTGGCTTTAAGATTGAAGGGTTATGGATAAGTGGGATTCAGCGTAGCTTGTCAGGGCAAAATCTACTGTTTCCCGTTAAACTTATCTCGAGTTTACTTAGTGCTTATCGTCTAATCAAAAAATTCAATCCGCATGTAGTCGTTGGTGTGGGTGGATACGCCAGTGGACCCTTGCTTTATATTGCCACCAAAAAGGGCATTCCAACACTCATACAAGAACAAAATAGCTATGCAGGTCTCACAAATAAATTACTTGCCAAATCAGTAAATAAAATATGCGTTGCTCACGAAGGAATGGAGAAATATTTTCCAAAAGAAAAGTTAATTATAACCGGAAATCCCGTACGCAAGCGGATTCTGCTAAACCCTAATAGAACCCATGAAGCTTACCAACACTTTGAACTAAGTCAAGACAAGCCAACTCTCTTGGTCATTGGTGGAAGCCTAGGTGCACGCTCGATTAATGAAGTAGTTCTAGCAGGGCTAGAAATATTAAAAAAAAATGATATTCAGCTTATTTGGCAGTGCGGAGGATTTTATCATAAAGAAATGATCGAGAGAGCGAGAGATAAAGGGGGTCAAGTAGTACTAAAGGACTTCATTTTTCAAATGGATTTTGCTTATACAGTCGCTGATGTAGTTATTTCCAGAGCTGGAGCCCTTTCGATTGCCGAGCTGATGGTCACGGGGAAGCCATCTATTTTGGTACCGTCACCAAATGTCGCTGAAGATCATCAAACCATTAATGCACTTGCTTTAATTGAAAATGAAGCTGCTGAGATGGTGAAAGATTCGGAAGCTATGGATCAATTGATTGGAGAAGCAGTCAGCTTACTTAAAGACAAAGAACGTCGTACCAAATTGTCTGGAAATATTCATAAAATGGCACATCAGGACGCATCTATAAATATTGCCAATGAAGTAATTAAACTAATCGGATGAAATTGGACAACGTAAATAGAGCTTATTTTATTGGAATTGGAGGTATCGGGATGAGTGCATTGGCCAGGTGGTTTCATGCTAACCAGCATGCCGTGGCGGGTTATGATCGTACGCCTACAGACCTGACAACAAAATTGATAGAAGAAGGAATCGAAGTGCATTACGAAGATAATATCGAGATGATTCCGAGTGGCTTTAAAGAAATAGAAGGGACGCTGATTGTATATACTCCAGCCATCCCTGCTGAGCATTTGGAATACAATTTCTTTCAGGATCAAGGCTTTGAAGTGATGAAACGGGCTACCGTACTGGGTATGCTTACAGAAAATAACTATACGATTGCGGTTGCAGGTACGCATGGAAAGACTACCACCAGCTCCATGATTGCTCATCTATTAAGGGGAAGTAGTAGCGGATGCTCTGCATTTGTGGGAGGCATCATGACGAATACCAATACCAACCTAATTATTGGAAGCAAAGATGCACCCATTGTAGTAGAGGCAGATGAGTATGATCGCTCATTTATGCAGTTAAACCCTAACTACATCATCATTACATCATTGGATCTGGATCATCTGGATATCTATAGAGACGAAAAAACGATGATTGATACCTATGAGGCATTCACTGAAAAACTACCTGAGAATGGAAAATTGCTGATTCAATCAGATGCAAGTAATAGACTCAATAATGAAAGAAAATATACTTCTTACGAGATAAGAGAGGGTGATGCAACTACTGATGCACTTCGTATCGTAAATGATACCTTTGTCTTTACATATCGCAACAAGATAGAAAAAATTGAAGGTATCCATTTGGCATTGCCAGGCTACCACAATGTCAAGAATGCGGTGGCGGCCATTACGGTAGCATTGGATATGGGAATGGACGGTAAAGAGATCAGGAAGCAGATGAAATCTTATGCAGGCGTAAGAAGAAGATTTGAGTATATATTTAGCAGCCCTAAGGTAACCTTGATTGATGATTATGCACACCACCCCGAAGAATTAGAAGCTTTTCTCAAGTCTGTAAAATCTTTAGCTGAAAATCGAAAAATTACTGCTATTTTCCAACCACACCTATATTCCAGAACCAATGATTTCAAAGAAGGGTTTGCCAAAGCACTGGACAAGGCAGATGAAATTATTCTACTAGACATCTATCCAGCCAGGGAGAAACCCATCCCAAATGTCTCCTCTAAATCTATTTACGATTTGATGAAAAATGATCGTAAAGTAATGGTCTCTAAGGATTACTTGATCAAAGAGTTGGAAGACTACGACCTAGATATTGTCCTTACTATTGGAGCAGGCGATATTGACAAGGAGGTACCAAAAGTTGCCGCTTACCTGAAGAATAAGTTTTACCCCAAAAACGAAAACCCTTAAAAAGATGAGTAGAGAGAAGAAGAAAAGTATCCTTATCTATACGTTCAGCGGGTTGCTACTCGTGTCTCTAATGACTTTTTCTAGTACAAGAGTAAACAATCGGAAAGTAGAAGAACTTCGGATAGAAGTAGTAGAGGAAGACGGCAATTATTTTACTGATGATCTCGAAGTGATTGATCTTCTTACAAATCAAAGCAATGATTTCGTGGTGGGGGCAGAGATAGGTAATCTGAGACCCAAAATGTTAGAGCTGCGTGTAGAAGCCAATCCATTTGTGAAAGAAGCCCAAGTATATAGAGATATTGAGGGGAAACTTCAAGTCTATGTGGAACAAAGCAAACCGATAGCTAGGGTTTTTACAAATGGAAAAAAGGATCAGTACATAGACACAGAAGGTAGAATACTGCCCGTGAATGCAAAACATACGGCGAGGGTTCCGATATTGGAAACAGCTTTTCCTTTCGAATGGAAAAGTATGAGAGAGTCTTCCTACAGTCAGCAAGTTTTTGAGTTATTGAAGTACGTGGAGAAAGATAAATTTTGGAAAGCTCAGGTTAGCCACATTATCGTAAAAGATAACGGGGAGATAGTACTCTTTCCTCAGGTGACCAAACAAAAAATTGAGTTTGGTAAGCCAACAGACATTGAAGAAAAATTTTCAAAACTGATGACTTTCTACAAAGGAATACTTCCCAAAAGAGGGTGGAATGCTTATAAGAGAGTCAATGTGAAGTTTAAAAATCAAATTATATGCGAATAAGTAATCACCAAGGAATATAGAATTATGGAAAATAAAATAATTGTGGGACTAGATATAGGAACAACAAAAATCAGTGCCATAGTCGGAAAGAAAAATGAATTCGGGAAGTTGGAAATTCTCGGGATGGGAAAAGCGGTATCTGATGGCGTAATACGCGGAATTGTTACCAACATCGATAAAACCGTACGAGCCATTGAAAAAGCCATTTCTGAAGCAAGCGAACAATCGGGAATAGAAATTAATGTCGTGAATGTTGGCATTGCGGGCCAGCATATCAAGAGTGCGGTGCATCATGGAGGCATCACGCTAAAGAATGATGATGAAGAAATCACCATTGAAGATATAGCAAGACTAACAAACGATATGCACCGAACCGTTACACCTCCAGGAAGTGAGATTATACACGTGATGCCACAAGATTATATTGTAGACTATGAGGGTGGTATCATGGACCCCGTCGGCATGACAGGGGTAAAACTTGAAGCTGACTTTCACATCATTACCGCACAAACAAATGCGATCAATAATATTAATAAGTGTGTGAAACGTGCGGGGCTTCAAATCGAAAACCTAATTCTCGAACCTCTGGCATCCAGCCTATCTGTTCTGAATGACGAAGAAATAGAAGCAGGCGTTTGCTTGGTGGATATTGGGGGTGGCACTACGGATATAGCTATTTTTTACGATAATATTATTCGCCATACAGCTGTCATTCCTTTTGGAGGAAATATTATTACTTCCGACATCAAGCAAGGATGCATGGTCATGGAGCATCAGGCCGAATTGTTAAAAACAAAATTTGGTCGTGCCATATCCGAAGAAGCCAGTCCAAATGAAATTGTTTCTATTCCCGGATTGAGAAATCGTACACCCAAAGAAATCTCTATAAAAAACCTAGCTCATGTGATTGAGGCAAGGATGGAAGAAATTATAGAATTAGTTCATACAGAGATTATTACCTCTGGATATCATAAAAAACTGGCTACGGGTATAGTGGTTACAGGTGGTGGTTCACAGCTAACTAACCTGAGTCAACTTTTTGAATACATGACCGGTCTAGACACGAGAATTGGATACCCTAACGAGCATTTGGGCAAGAGCAAAATAGATGCCGCTAAGAGCCCAATGTTTGCGACTACCGTGGGCTTGGTATTATCTGGCTTTAAAGCATTAGATATCCGGGAAGCAAGATACCTGCAATCATCCTCAATTTCCAGTAAGAAAAAGGGGATAAAAAAAGGAAATAAATTTTTCAGCAATATTCTAGAAAAAACAAAAGGACTTTTAATAGACGATTTTGATGGTGAAGATTAGCTTAATAAAACTGCAAGAAATACTTGCAGTCTAAGGCAGGCATCCTTAAAACTTTAAAAACTATGGCAGAAAATATGTATCAATTCGATTTACCCTCTCATCAAAAATCCATCATCAAGGTGGTAGGTGTTGGAGGAGGAGGCAGCAACGCAGTAAACCACATGTATAGCCTTGGCATAAAAGATGTGGAATTTGTGGTTTGTAATACAGACCATCAGGCATTAGAAAGCAGTACTGTACCCGCAAAACTTCAAATCGGGACCACTCTTACTGGTGGACTAGGAGCAGGAGCTAACCCTGAAAAAGGAAAAGAGGCCGCTCTTGAGAGCAAAGAAGAAATCAGAGACTTGCTGGCTCAGGACACAAAAATGATATTCATTACCGCAGGAATGGGTGGAGGGACAGGAACAGGTGCGGCACCTGTAATTGCACAAGTGGCCAAAGAACTCGACATTCTTACGGTAGGTATTGTTACAGCCCCCTTTATGTTTGAAGGTAAGAAGAAAATGGCCGCAGCAGAAGAGGGGATTAGAGAACTTAAGAAATACTGCGATACTGTTATTGTAATCATGAACGACAAGCTAAGAGAGATTTATGGAAACCTATCTATTAGTGAAGCTTTTGGAAAAGCGGATAATATCTTGACAACCGCCGCAAAAGGAATTGCAGAGATCATAACAGTCCCCGGATATGTAAACGTAGATTTTGAAGATGTAAAAACCGTAATGAAAGGGGCGGGACCTGCCGTGATGGGATCGGCAAAAACGGTAGGAGACAACCGCGCACGAAGAGCGGCTGAAGAGGCACTTAATTCACCGCTATTGAACCAACAAAATATTTTCGGCGCTAAGAAAATACTCCTTTCCATTATTTCTGGCGAAGAAGCAGAATTACAAATGGATGAGTTAACAGATATCACGGATTATATCCAAGAGTATGCTGGTGATAATGCCGAAGTGATATTTGGGCATGGTGTTGATGGCACACTTGGAGAAAATATTCGTGTTACGGTGATCGCAACAGGTTTTGGAAAGGTAAATGAAGATGGGGAATACATAATAAACCGGGCGATTGAACCCAAAGTAATTGATCTGGAGTCGCAGAAGGAAATAGAAAGAGGTAAGGAAAATAATACTTCTAATTTTATATTCGAAATAGGTGAAGAGCCTGAAGTTGAGGAGAAGAATCATAGCCACATTGAGTACGAATTCAGTTGGCTGAAAGATGAGATCAAAAGAGAAGTAGAGATCGAGGACAGTCAGGATACAGAGAAAAAAAATAAATCCCTTCAACAGTCATCTTTCGAATTTGACTTTGATAATCAGAGGCTGGATGAAGGAGAAGAAATTCACGAAGATGAGATTGAGATAGCAGATGTATTTTCTCACATCCCGAATTCTGCTCAATCTAGATTTGAAGAGGAGCGGGCGAAAAGAGAGAAACTATTTGAAGGGAAGAAGTTTGAGATGGAAACAGACGAATTTAAAGAACGATTAGATGTGCCAGCCTATGAGCGTAAGAAGGTAAAACTTCAAAATACGCCTCATTCTTCAGAAAGGGAAATTTCTAAATTCAATTTGAATGAAGACAATAAAATACTAGGCAACAATAAATTTTTACATGACAATGTGGATTAGCCATGTGTTGTAAGTAACCTGAACTTACAATAATACCAAGAAAGGCTTAATGTAAAATGAGAGTACTTATCCTAGCCTAAGGTTTCGCATGAATTACTGTTTTTCTCTTTGGATTTTATTCCTGAATCTATAGCCTTAAGTGCAGTGTTTCATGCCAGGCTGAAAATAGCAACTTGAGGGTATTTATAGGCGCACAAAGTTTACCAGAAGATTTTAATTCTTTCAGAAGCTTAGTTTAAAGTGTTTTTCCGGTCAAAAGTCCTCATTTGTATTTTCTTTTTAGGTTTTTTCGGAATTGCGGGAGCACCGACTGAGCTTTTTCTGTTAAGATATTCTGCTGATTTGACAGCTCATTTAATGACGCCATTTGCAAGCAAAGATATTTTGTATTTACTCATTCACGAGATTATTCCTGAGAGGAAATTAGAAAAGAAATAATTAACTTCTTAATGTCGTTTATTGGTCTTATTGAGAGTTATAGATGAAAAAATAATTTAGAAACTTCTTGTAGCAGTGTATATAAATAATAGCGAGGGCAATATATAAACGAAAGCTAAAGAATAAAATAAAGGTCGGTAAGAATCTAAATAGTTAGAGGAGAGAAACCCCTACTATTTATACGCTGAACCATTACTGGCAGGTGCAATATAGCATGGTTAACAATAGGTGTTATTCATATTCTGAAATAAGCCTAGCCTTTTCTGGTTTTTTAGTTTATTCAAGAATTTTAGATGCGATTAAATCAATTATTTTCTCTTTTGTATCCCTTTCGTAATTGATCTTTAGCGGCTCTCCGAAAACCACAGATAGCTCAATTCCTCTTTTTAACACCTTTAACCCCGTTTTGTCAAAAGCTTTTCGAAATCCATCTAATTTCACTGGCACCACTATCGGCTGATAATGTTTGATGATATATGCAGTGCCTTTTCTTAAAGGAGCTCCTACTTTTGTGGTCCCCTGTGGGAAAGTGATCACCCAGCCATCTTTAATCGCATGACCAATGGCATCTACGTCATCAGGATTTACTGCACGTTGAATCATCTCCTCGCCTTGTCGCCAGGTTCTGTCTATAGTTATGCCACCAGCCAAATTAAAAATCTTTGGAAGTATACCCTTTTTCATAGTTTCCCTAGCAGCAATAAAGTATATATTCGTTTTAGGACTTTTCAGATAACCTCTCTTTTCTATTGAATCGAACTGACCAATCTTCGATGCAAAAAAGACATGATACATGGCGATCGCATCCATAAAAATGGTCTGATGATTTGAAACGAAAAGCACATTTTTATCAGGAAGGTCTTTGAGAACAATGCTACCGCTGATTTTTAAGTTATTAAATCCTACTAACCGATTTCGCGTTAACATGCCGGCTTTTTTCAATATAAATTTTTTAACCCAAATGGGCTGTCCAAATATGTCTCTCTTTAGCATAGGATGTCCGTCTTCACGGCGAATTTAGGACAATAAAAAATTCGATATGCAGTATCAAAATCTGTAGAAATGGATCGTTAGGTGTTTTTATTCTTACTTCAGAGATTCAACTGGATTTCTCGTCATAGGGTTAAATGATTTTGAATGAAATGATGACCTTAGCCAACCTCAGCTTAAAAGCAATAAAAGGGTAATAAAAAACACCAGCAATCTCAACACAGAACGAACGATCTTTGAGCCAAGTATTCATGATAAGCTATGTAATGGGTAATTGAATCAATAATACCTAAACTATTAAAATGACGCACTCGATGGAAAGTTAAGAGTGTAAGATTTGGAATACTTAAGACACTATTAATAGATTTAACATTGCTCAATTTATCTAAATGTCAGATTAAGTGTTGATCAATACACATTAGCATACCTATTTGCGTTCTGCGGCCGGAATATTGGCCCACATTTGACCTTTTCGAATACGGTATAAATGCGTATAGTTGATTCCGAATTGCTTGGCCAACAGAGTCCATTTCATTTTCTTTTCCCTGTTTTCATTCTCTTGAATACGCTTTTTAATAATGGCTACTTTCGAAGGCGAGAGCTTACTGTTTAGCGGAAACTTCCTTTTATCGCTTTTTTTAAAACTTTCTTTACTTCGCTGTTTTACTAAAGAAGAGAATTCTTCATTACTTATCCACTCAAGATTCTCGGCGGTACAGTTTGAATAGTTGCCATCTTTAAACCGATATCGTTTGTAACCTTCTGGGTTTTTCACCCAAACCTGAAGCATAACCTTATGAACATAAATCAGTCCACTTTTTCCATTTGCTTTTCTATAAGGTATGCAACGATAGCCGTTGTTTTTGTAGCCTGTATGATGATACAGATCACCTTTAGAATCCATACTTCTTACATTTCCATGGTTGGATATCGAATAAACTTTTCTATTTTCTGAATGAAGATAATCTCGCCATTGTTCTTCAATTTTAATAGTCATAAAACTAATTACTTACGTTGAATACCGTAAATTTAACCTATTTCTAAGGCATATACTTAACGTATTATTTTATTTCTTCTTGGGTTAGATGTTTTCCTATGGTTCTGTTTTAATTTGAAGAACCCCTCTGACTCTTCTAGTAATTGATGTGTCATCTCTATTTTTTTTGTATTGGACACAGAAATTTAAGGCGATTGAGATTCTTTAATTGTAATAGTCAATGCCAATGAGTTATTCTAGAGAATGAATTCGTTATTTAACCTGATCGGTTCGGCTAAACTGCGTTTTAAAGCAGTTTAGGTATTGTTACGTGTAGTTTATTATTTAAAAAAACTAAATTTTCACCTTTATGAAAGTAGCTAAAGTCATATTTACTTATTGCATTAAAAAAACTTTTTGAGCATCCCTCCTTCATTCTATCATGAAGTTCTATTATTAAACATCTTACATAAGGTAGCCAACTTTCTATGTTTTTCTCAAATAACTCTTTTTCATATCCTTCAATATCTATTTTTACTAGATCGATAGTTTCCCAGTTATACTCATTCATAATTTCATGAACTGTTATTGATTTTATACTAGAAACTTTATTCTTTAAGCTATCAGTTAACGGCTCAGTCATGAAACCCCAGTTCCCATACCCGTTGTCCACTATCGCTAAATTTTGATCTGAAACATTCGATAAAGCATTATTGTAAGTAATGATGTTCTCGTAATTTTGAGTATTTTCTTTTAATAAATCATAATTTGACTGCTCAGGTTCGATTGATATTATTTTTGATTTTGGATACTTATTAGCATAAAATATGGCGGCTAATCCAATATTTGCTCCAGCATCGATAATGGTCTCTAGATTAAAATTTAAATTAATTTCATATTCCTTATTTATAAATATCTGATGAAATGTTGGGATGTCACTAGTCTTACTTCTAAGTATGAATGGATACTTTATATCATTCAAATGAATACTGCAAGTGTTATTTGATTTGATTTGATTTGATTTGATTTGATTTGATTTGATTTGATTTGATTTGATTTGATTTGATTTGATTTGATTTGATTTGATTTGATTTGATTTGATTTGATTTGATTTGATTTGATTTGATTTGATTTGATTTGATTTGATTTGATTTGATTTGATTTGATTTGATTTGATTTGATTTGATTTGATTTGATTTGATTTGATTTGATAATATACTTGAAAGCCTTTGGCTAAGCCAAATCTTTTTAAATACCTCATAAGTGTTAATAAAGTTCTAATCATTATCAAGACTCTTTTATATTATATACACTTAAGGGCTATAATATCATCTGCCTTCGCTTCCACAAGAGTTTGATTCTTGCTTGAGAATATTGAAGTAATAAATTGTTTCATTTGTCGTCTTTAAATGCCATTAAATGGTAGTATTAAACCTCATTATAACCCTCACCTATATGATCAGATTCAACCTTAATTAAGAAATTAAATATAAATTTCTTTCATTTATTTATTTCTGAAAAATAAGCCTAAGAATAAATTTTTCACCGCTTACTTTTATTACGAACAGCTTATGCTAACTGTTTGTTTCCTGATAATCAGTCTATTCGGGAAGTAATACTACCTCTTTTTTGAGGGAGTTCTGCGTCCACCTCTCGCCTTTTTTTCTGGCGTTTTCTCTGCTAATTCTTTGCACTGTTCGTAAGTAAGGTCTTCGGGTTTTATATCCTTCGGGATTTTAACATTTTTCTTAGCGAATTTGATGTAGGGGCCATATTTACCATTTAAAATAAAAACCTGATCATCTTCATCGAATGTTTTGATGTATTTATTGGCATCTGCTTCCCTCTTTTCGTGAATAAGCTCAATGGCCTCCTCTTCCGATACTGTGAGTGGGTCTTGTTCTTTTTTAAGCGAAACGAATTTGCCATCATACCGAACGTAAGGACCAAATCTGCCAACTGCAGCTACTATTTCTTTGTCTTCAAAAGTGCCGACCCTTCTTGGGAGTTTAAATAACTCCATTGCCTCTTCTAGGGATACGGTATCCATAAACTGTCCATGTTTTAGACTTGCATATTGTGGCTTTTTTTCGCCCTCTATCAGTTCACCTTTCTGAACATAGGCACCATACTTTCCATGTCGGACGTAAATCTTTTCGCCAGTTTTCGGATCTTCACCTAGCTCTCGAACCTGATTAACTTCAGACCGGTCAAGCTCTTTTGATTTTTCTACTGTGGAATGAAATCCGCCGTAAAAGTTATCGATCATTTTATTCCATAATGTCTTGCCATGCGCAATATCATCGAATTGTTGTTCTACATCGGCTGTAAAATGATAGTCTGTCACGTCTGGAAAGTGATCAACTAGAAAATCATTGACCACCATGGCGGTATTGGTGGGGAAGAGTTTATTTTTTTCAGCACCAGTGATTTCTTTAGCCTCATTTCGCGTTACATTCCCATTTTTAAGTGTGCATTCAATGTAAATTCGTTCCGTGCCTTCTCTGGAATCCTTCACTACGTAGTTTCGCTTTTGAACTGTTGAAATCGTCGGCGCATAAGTTGAAGGTCGCCCAATGCCCATTTCTTCTAATTTTTTGACCAGACTGGCTTCGGTATATCGAGAGGGATATCTAGTGAAACCTTGTTTGCCAATTAAATGTTTTAAGATAATGGTTTGTCCTTTAGATAGAGGAGGAAGCATACTTGCGTTTTCTTCTCCGCTTTCATCGTCAGTGGATTCAATATAGACTTTTAAAAACCCGTCAAATTTCACTATTTCACCTTTTGCCACGAGCTTCTCTTCTGTGGTTGAGACCCCAATCGTAGCGGTAGTTTTCTCAAGTCTAGCGTCTGACATTTGCGAGGAAATAGCTCTCTTCCAAATAAGGTCGTATAATCTTCTTTCTGCGTCATCTTTTCCAGCCGACTGCTCCCTGAAATTGGTTGGTCGTATCGCTTCGTGCGCTTCTTGTGCATTGGAACTCTTTGTTTTAAAAACCCTGCGATTGCTATATTCATTGCCATAATTATTATAAATAACGTTAGCTGCCCCGGTCATGGCTTCTTCAGATAGGTTCAGAGAATCGGTTCTCATGTAAGAAATCTTTCCTGCCTCATATAGCTTTTGCGCTACAGACATGGTTTTCACTACAGAATAACCTAATTTTCTACTGGCTTCTTGCTGTAAGGTAGAGGTTGTAAAAGGAGGGGAAGGAGATTTTTTGCCGGGTTTCGTTTCCAGGTTTTCAATACTAAAAGTAGCACCACCGCATTTTGATAGAAAGGCTAATGTATCTTCTTCTGATTTAAATTTTTTGGGTAATTCTGCCTTCAGAATTTTACCTTTCTCAAGCGAAAATTCAGCCATGATTTTAAAACTTGACTCTGGCTTAAATTGGGCAATTTCTCTTTCTCGTTCTACAACCAGCCTCACAGCCACAGATTGCACCCTTCCGGCAGAGAGTCCACTTTTTATTTTTTTCCAGAGGATAGGAGAAAGCTCAAAACCAACGAGTCGGTCAAGAATCCTTCTTGCTTGCTGCGCATTTACCAAATCAATGTCTATCCCTCTGGGGTTTTGAATGGCATTTTGGATAGCCTTTTTAGTAATCTCTCTAAAAACGATCCTGCGAGTCTTGGTATGATCAAGCTCTAATGCTTCTGATAGGTGCCATGATATGGCTTCTCCCTCACGGTCGTCATCTGAAGCGAGGTAAATGGTTTCGGCATCTTTTGCGAGTTTTTTAAGTTCTTTTACTAAATCCTTTTTGTCTTTTGAAACCTCATAGACTGGAGCAAAATTATTTTGAATATCTATGGCAGAATCATCTTTTGGGAGGTCTCTTACATGTCCATATGAGGACATTACCTGAAAGTCTTTTCCTAAATAACTTTCTATGGTTCTGGCTTTAGCAGGAGACTCTACGATGACTAAATTTTTTCCCATGTTATCAATTTAATTTGTAAACATAACACCGCTAATTAATCCTATTCCATCAAAATTCAAAAAAACTTATATATCTGACCTAGTGCTACTCGATTTCTAAAGGCTATATTTAAGCAAACCTCCATTCAAATGATTAAAAAAGTCTACTTAATCAGACACTCTTATGCTGAAAACGCTGGAATGACGAAAGATATGAACAGGGCACTTACGCACCAAGGCCAGACAACTGTTAGGGCTCTTGGGCGTTATTTGAGCAAACAGGATTTTAGCCCCGATATAATCCTTTGTAGCCCGGCAGTAAGAACTAGGGAGACTGCACAAAACCTTATTGAAGAACTAGAGATCAGCGAATCGATCTTAACCTTTAAGGATAAAATTTACAATGCTTCCGTGCGTGAGCTATTGTCAGCAGTTAATGAGTTGGATGAAACAAACAAGCGGGTGGCAATGATTAGCCACAACCCTGCTATTTCATATTTTGGGGAATTCCTTACAGGGGAAGACATTGGAGGAATGGAGCCTTGCAGTATGGTAAATATCGAACTAAACCAGATAAAATGGAGTGAGGTGTCTCAAGGAGTAGGCAACTTTATTTCGTACGTCCACCCCAACCGGCTATGATGTATAATCCGAGTGATGTCGGCAAAAAAGGAAGTCTTTTTGGATTGCCTTTTACAGAGGAAGGAGCTGACTTTGTATTACTTCCAGTACATTTAGATACAACCGTTTCTTATAATGATGGAGCGGCAAAAGCTCCAGATCTTATTTTGGAGGAGTCTACCCAGCTAGACCTTTCCCTTTTGAAAATAGAAAAACCATGGCTTCTTAAAGTGGCACTGGCTGATCGAATTGTGAGCAGAAACAAAAATGCAATTCACAGAGAGACAGCAAAGAATGTGATCAGGACACTTGAAGCAGGTATTCAGGCTGATAAGGGTGAGATACGATACGTCAATGAGTTTTGTGAGGCTGTGGTCGATGAGGTTGAATTAACAACTGAAAAATATTTGAATAAAGATAAGCAAGTTGGAGTAGTGGGTGGAGATCATTCTGCTCCTTTAGGGTTGATAAGGGCACTATCGAAGCGCCAATCTTTTGGAATATTACAAATAGATGCTCACATGGACCTGAGAGAGGCTTACGAGGGGTTTATATACTCACATGCTAGCATTATGTATAATAGCTTGAAATTAGAGGGAGTTAAAAGCTTAACGCAAGTTGGAGTTAGGGATTTTTGCGAAGAAGAGGAGGAGTTCATTAGGAAATCTGAGAAACGCATAAACGTGTTTTATGACGAAGAGCTAAACGAAAAAAAAAGCAATGGACAATCTTGGAAAAGCCTTTGCTATGATATAATTAGCTCTTTGCCCAATACAGTGTATATAAGTTTTGATGTGGACGGTCTTAACCCGTCATTATGTCCAAACACGGGAACCCCAGTTCCAGGAGGTCTATCTTTTAATGAGGCGATGCTTTTGATAGAGCAGGTTGTAAAATCTGGAAAAAAAATAATAGGCTTTGATGTATGCGAAACAGGTAGGAGCACGTGGGATGCTAATGTAGCTGCCAGAATACTGTATCGGTTAGCAGCATACTCAGCTGTTTCCCTCGGTCTACTTCGATTCAGATAATTCTTTTACCAACGTGCTGAAGCTTTCAGAATTGTAAAAGGCCATACCCTGATTTTCTATCTGAATGAACCCTTTTTTGTCAATAAGGTATGTGGTGGGGATGGATCGAACATTGTAGCTCTTTAGCAGGTCTGAGACTAAAAAGTAAAGCGGAAAATCAGCCTCAATCGGGTTTTCCATTTTATATGGGTTGATTTAGACCCATAGTGAGTATAAGATGCTACACTTTTCCTAAAATACCAGTATATCAGCCGCCGAGGTAGATATCACCAAGAATAAAGGTGAGAAGACTCCACTCCATGATTTCTTTTTTTAGCTTCTTTTGCCCCCAAATGTCATTCAATTCTAAAACAGAATAGCTACATATTGCGTTCTATTAACTGTCATATTTTAAGAAATAAAGTCAGTATTTCATAATTTAGCTTTCCATAATATCTAAGGTTGTGAATCTATCCAAATTGATGCTGTTAGGACTCGTTTCCGCTTCTTTTGTGACGGCTTTGAACATTCAAAAAATCAAGCACAAAGTTTTTTTGTTTCTTTTGAATGAAAAAAAACTCCATCAAGGGAGTCCACATTTAAGACAGTATCTGCCCAACCTTAAAAATGTGGTGGAGGCTAACTCCAATTTGCAAATGGCTC
This sequence comes from uncultured Ekhidna sp., assembly GCA_964289745.1. GTDB lineage: Bacteria > Bacteroidota > Bacteroidia > Cytophagales > Cyclobacteriaceae > Ekhidna. Next base: position 1,376,262 of record CAXYMM010000001.1, on the reverse strand, counting down.
TCATGTTGGAGCGACAAAATGAATACACAGATAGTTTTAGCGCAATCGATGTATTTTCAACTTCCTTCGAAGAGTTAATGATTTGCGGCTTAGGTGTAAATACCACCCTTGAGGATGAAAGCCAAAGATATGCAGGGGCATGTGGAGAAAATCGATATAAAAAGTGGGCGCTGAATTTCGCTATTCTGGATAGTCCATCATTGCCTAACGAACCTTTTGAATTCAAGTTTGATGAGTTCACTCAAAGTCTTTCTATCTTCAAGTGCATGAAAAAAGAACTTCAGCCGAGGTCGGCTGAATTGTGCTATTTAAAAATCGACAGCAATAGAAATGCGAGGTAGCGTTAGACGGGTAGTGGCCCTTTTACTTTGTTTCGGATGCGATTCCGACTATTTTCCTGAGGGTCTGTTCGACTATCAGGTTGAGAGACTTCTTTCGGCAGGAGATTCCCTTGTTTGGAATCAAGTGATTGATTCAGAAAATTGCCGAGATTCGGTAAAATTACTTTTTGAATTTCTCTCTGATTCCAGAGATGATTCCGTTTCTGTATTTCAGCTTTTAGCCAACGATGAATGCAATGGTTTTAAAATCGAAGTGCTTGGAAATGCAGATGCGTCTTCTTTTGATGACGAACTACTTTTTACTGACAGTCTGAATTTTGCTGATGGAAGAACTTGGATCATTCGTTCCATAACAGCGAATGAGTTAAAAATAAATACACCTGAGCCATTACGGTATGTCACAAATTAAAGTGTTTTTATATCTACACACAACCACATCCTGGGGGATTCTCTTCTAGAGAATATAGAAAGAAGAACATTTATTGAAGACATCGATTCAGGGTTTAGTATGGCATATGCAAATTAGACTGCTAGTCAGGTCTCAAGATCCGAAGGTGTCGTCACAGTATCACACAACTACGTCTGCAAACAGTCAGAACTAGTTGGAATAATGTGCTTGGATTTAACTGTGGCATCTTCATGTGTAGCTTCACATTGTCTTGTAATTTTTCCTTTGACTTAAGAACCTGTATATTTAAGATGCCTTGCTTTAAATCGCAGTTGAAATATTCATCAGGATTCCTTCAGGAAAATTAGGAGGGTAGAAAGAATACTTCAACGTGACTGAAAGCGAGAGCGGATTTTCGAGCTGATTTCTGTCCGCAAGGACTGAGAAATCTGACGAGAGAATCAAACGGGCTACGGAAACCGCATTACGTTTATTAGATTGTTGTGCCTAGTGCTTTCATTCTAAATAGTTTTTGGTTTTAAATAATCTGAAAATAATGACAATTTACTAAACTCAGTATTAGCCTTTTCATTCATTATCGGTCTAGCTCTTTTGGCCTTTTCTATATTGAAATCAGTGTCTTTAGCAGGTGAATACCAATCGGCACCATTGCCATATAATTGTGTAGAACTATATGAATTAAAATCGTCAGTTGTATCCTTAAGGTCAAGTAATAAGTTGTTGAGTTTTTTGTCAGAAGTCTTGACGCCAATTAGTTCTACATCATTAGCAAAATCTATTGTCTTCCCAATAGCTTCTTTTTTGAATCCATACCAACTACCTTAGTCTTTGATTTCTTCTTAGAAAGTATAAACGATTAGCGTAGCGAGCAAATCGCTAATTATTTTCTTATTACTACTCTCTTTAGGTCTAAATTCAATCTTGTTAATCTTTCTTGAAAGTATGATAAGTTCTGTTGAAAGTACTATTGAAAGAAAGGTCAGTATTGCAATAACTGTTGCAGTCCACTCCCTAAACAAATCTGGTAACCCAATCGAATTTGTTAAAAGATTAATCAAAATTGGTATTACAATTTGATTTAGCGGATATTTATACACTAATAATTCCATTACTCTTGCAGACCTCCTTAAAATTGATCAACCAAAAATTGACTATGTCTACTCTCAATTGGAGCATGATGATTTTCAATTGGAGTTAGTTGACTATGCGTTAATTCCAAGTTCTACAGTTTTTGAAATTAAAGTATTACTTAAATCAGGAACTGTATTATCAGGACAAACCCAACAACTTAATTTTTACGATTAATCCGCATAACAAACTGTATGAAGGCATGTACTAACATGAGTTTTTTACAAAATTTGGAAGTAATCGCAACCTTCACTATTTTTATAGTGTCCACTAAGTGAATGCTCACGCTTCATACGTGGACGTGGTAACCCATTTTTTATTTAAATTAATTGTAAAAATGAAGATGCGCCTTGCCATACAAAATGAACCCTTATTAAGTGATATTACGGGAATTAGCTGTGTGCGAATGTCCGCATTGAATCGACTCATTTACCCTTATACTGAGACCGTCAGGCTTTTCAATCTGCCCACGGGGGTTACTCCAAAATGGACGGTTTCGAATCATGTACGCATCATTTCTAGTAGTAATACCCACGTGAGTTTACGATCAAGAAACATAACGTCTGGATACAATCGTGCTTGGGTCAAGGCTACGCTAAGCAATGACATAGAATTAACAGAAAGATTTACCGTCGTTAACCCCCCTCGAACCTCTTTAGTTACATCACTTATAAGCTTCGGAAGTGTGACTTTATCCTCGAGCAGGTGGACGAACATTACTGCACGGTACAATGGGCAGATATCCCCAAGCGGTTTTACGTGGCAGTGGAGCGTACCAAACAGTTACATAAGACAACGCAGCTCTTCCAATTCTTATATTCATGTAAAACCAAATGTGACAAAAAATACCCGAATCTATATTCGAGTCAGGGTCTGCAACGTTAGTGGTTGCAGTGGTTGGAAAGGGAGTTGGTTTGATGTAACGGCAGCACCACCTAGCAAACGCTCTTGGGGAGAGAGTTCAGTTACAGCACCAACGGAAATACATTATTAAACATTCAACCATCATGAAAAATATGAATTTACTTTTATCGATCTTTCTTTTTATTGCGAGTTGCGGTGAAGAGGAACCAAAAGCGCAATTAAACACCAACTCTCTTTATGGGACTTGGCAGTTGGTGGAATCATATGGAGGAGGACCCGGGTATGGTAGTTGGAAAAAAGTTCAGAATGGATATAAGATTACGATTGAATTAAACAACTCATTTAATTCTTCAGAATATACCGATTGTAGCGAAGGCATCGTAAACTTTGATAGTGTACAAATAATTTTTGAGTATGAGTGTGAAAGATTATCAACTGGTATCGAGTCTCATCCAGGAGCGTTTTCATATAACTATCTTTTTAAAGATGATAAGTTATCTCTAAATCCAAATTTTTTAATCTGTGATGAAGGTTGTGGATACAGATTCAAAAAAATAGCAGAACCTGAACAGGGAGATTAAAACTGTTTGCAACCCAGTACAAAAAAGCACAGTATTAAGTGTCAATTATATCAATGGAGGTACGTTATTAAACATTCATCCATCATGAAAAATATGAATTTACTTTTATCGATCGTTCTTTTTATTGCGAGTTGCGGTGAAGAGGAACCAAAAGCGCAATTAAACACCAACTCTCTTTATGGGACTTGGCAGTTGGTGGAAACATATGGAGGAGGACCCGGGTATGGTAGTTGGAAAAAAGTTCAGAATGGATATAAGATTACGATTGAATTAAACAACTCATTTAATTCTTCAAAATATACCGATTGTAGCGAAGGCATCGTAAACTTTGATAGTGTACAAATAATTTTTGAGTATGAGTGTGAAAGATTATCAACTGGTATCGAGTCTCATCCAGGAGCGTTTTCATATAACTATTTATTTGATGATGATAAGTTATATCTAAATCCAAATTTTTTACTCTGTGATGAAGGTTGTGGATACGGATTCAAAAAAATAGCAGAACCTGAACAGGGAGATTAAAACTGTTTGCAACACCGTATAAAAAAGCGCAGTATAAGTGTCAATTATATCAATGGAGGTACGTTATTAAACATTCATCCATTATGAAAAATATGAATTTACTTTTATCGATCGTTCTTTTTATTGCGAGTTGCGGTGAAGAGGAACCAAAAGCGCAATTAAACACCAACTCTCTTTATGGGACTTGGCAGTTGGTGGAATCATATGTAGTATCTGGAGTTAATGGAAGATGGATAAATGTTCAGAATGGATATAAGTTTACAATTGAATTAAACAACTCATTTAATTCTTCAGAATATACCGATTGTAGCGAAGGCATCGTAAACTTTGATAGTGTACAAATAATTTTTGAGTATGAGTGTGAAAGATTATCAACTGGTATCGAGTCTCATCCAGGAGCGTTTTCATATAACTATTTTTTTAAAGATGATAAGTTATCTCTAAATCCAAATTTTTTACTCTGTGCTGAAGGTTGTGGATACAGATTCAAAAAAATAGCAGAACCTGAACAGGGAGATTAAAACTGTTTGCAACACCGTATAAAAAAGCGCAGTATAAGTGTCAATTATATCAATGGAAATACATTATTAAACGTTCATCCATCATGAAAAATATGAATTTACTTTTATCGATCGTTCTTTTTATTGCGAGTTGCGGTGAAGAGGAAATAACAAAACAACAAAAAAATTCAATTTATGGAACTTGGAGGTTAACCGCAAGCACTTCGAATAATGTTGATGGTTCTCCAAGAAATGGTTGGCAAGAGATAAACTATGATTATGATGTTATCTTAAACTTTAAAGAAAACTTGAGGTTTGAGTCTAGTGAATCTAATGTTTGTCGTAACAACTTGAATGAGGGAACGTTTTCACTAAGCACGATCGTAGATGGAAAAGATGAAACAACAAATGTTTTAGAGATTTCTATAAATAATTGTGATAGACGTCCTGATGGTTCTTTTGTAAGAGTGTTCCATTATTCCTTCATTGAGAACGATTTGATACTAATACCAGTAGACCCTGCTTGCGATGAAGGTTGTGCTTTTCGGTATAGCAGAGTTAACGAATAAACTGTTTGCAACACAGTAAAAAAAAGCACAGTATAAATGTCAATTATATCAACGGAAATACATTATTAAACTCTTATCCATCATGAAAAATATGAATTTACTTTTATCGATCGTTCTTTTTATTGCGAGTTGCGGTGAAGAGGAACCACAAGCGCAATTAGACACCAACTCTCTTTATGGAACTTGGCAACTTATTGAACGATTTGATGGGGGTTCTCCGATTCCTAACCAAACCGTTCAAAATGGAGAGGTTATTAGTTTTTCAAGTAATAATAGTTATTCAAATGATTCATTTGAGTGCAGTGGAACTTATAGTTTTAATAGCTTAATTATTGAACTTTCAGTTCCATGCATAACTACTGGCTTATTAAAATATTATGTGAACATAGAAAATAACATCTTAAAATTAACTGATTATCCATCAACCTGTGATGAGGGATGCTATGATAAGTACAAAAGAATACTTGACTGAATAGATAACTGTTTGCAACACCGTATAAAAAAGCGCAGTATAAGTGCAAACTACAAAGTTTATGCTTTTCTGATATTTATTCTTAGAGCTGAAAGATATAGTGTTTTAAACGGGTACTTTTCAAACACAAGACCGTTACATACGATAGGCTATTTAGACAGTAGGGGCTATTGGAACAGGGCTTCGCTTAAACATGAGGAAACCCAATTACCTTCCAAAATCACTCTTGGGAAATTAGGGATTCTTAACGATTTTGGAGTTTCTATGACTAGCAGTAAGGATAAACTATCCTGAGTGGCAACCTTAATCCTTATCCTTATTAGGTTTATAATCGATTTCTAATAAATCCCCATCTTTTAGTCTTTTTGAAACTTCCAAGAAGGGACCAGATACAATTTCATCACCCTCTTTAATTCCGCTTGTTATTTCAATATTCTCAAAATCACTAATTCCAGAGGTTACTTCTGTTTTAGCTGCCTTACCTTCAACTACCAAGAATACTACTTCTTTTATTTCTTCCTCCTCAGTTGTATCCGCCTTGGTATTTTTCTCGTCTTTGTCCTCTTCCCCATCATCTTCACTTTCGGTTCTGGTTGTAACAGCGGCAAGAGGCACCATCAGAATTTCTTGTTTTATATCTGTAATGATGTCAACACTGGCCGTCATACCTGGGCGAAAAGGATATTTAAGCCCACGTTCGACCACAAGGTTCTGAAATGAGCTATTCAATATCTGAATTCGAACCTCAAACTCGGTGACAGCATCTGTCGATGCTTTGTCATTGGCTGTATTTGCAATATGTGTGACAATTCCTTTGAATTCCTTATTTAGATACGAATACGAATCCACATCAATAATTGCGGTATCTCCTTCGCTAATTTTAATAATATCATTTTCGTTTACATCCACCTTCACCTCCATTTTGGATAAGTCGGCTATTCGCATCACCTCCGTTCCTTGAAACTGAGAAGTGCCGAGAACGGTCTCCCCCAACTCTACGGGGAGCTTGGAAACAATTCCGCTCATGGGTGCGGTGAGGCTAGTCAATCTCAGGTTCTCCCGTGCATTGGCTACGATTGCATCTGCATTCTTCAGGCTATACCTAGCTGCATTAACGCTCTCTTTTGCTGACTCGTAATCCTGCTCGGCAATTTGGTAATTGGCTTCTGCTAATTGATAATCTGCTTCGGAAATTACCTTCTTCGCAAAAAGCTTTTCCTGTCTTAAAAAATCTTGTTCTGATCGCTTAAAATTAGCCAACGCTCTGGCTTGCGATGCTTTTGCCTGTGCCAGAGCCGCCCTTTGTTGGTTTAGTCTCGCAACTGACTGGTCTAATGCCGACTGGAAGTTATCAGGTCGTATCCTGAGTAAATAATCTCCTTTTGTAACGGAATCGCCCTCTTTTATATTCAATTCAATGATTTCACCTGAAACCTCGGGACTTAACTGCACTTCAACGATGGGTTGCACCTGACCAGAAGCACTTACCTTTTCCAATATTGTTCCTAGCTTCGCTTTAGTTGTTTCAACCCTTATCTTCTTGCCTTGCCCAATAAGTCCTGTGGTTTTACCTACTATCACCACGATAATAAGTACCGCCATTAGTCCGCCGAGAATAAAAAGAATTTTATTATTTGATTTTGTTTTTTTTGTCATTGATTTAACATGTTGGTCATTAGAATGATAAGGGTTTACCTAAATAAAAATCTAGGATTTTCTTCCTAAAAATAAAATCGTATTTAGCACGTAACAAATCTGATTGTGCCCTAAAAAAATTATTAGCCGCTACCTGATAATCAATAAAATTAGCCGCTCCATTGGTATATTGATTTTCAACCGCACGGTATGCTTCTTCCAACGAAGATACTTGCTTCTGAGAAGCGACATAAGACCGGCTGGTTGCTAATGCGTTTCGATAGGCTGTTTCGATCGTTTGATATAATCTATTCCTTTCATCTTTTGCGTCTATTTCTGATTGTTGAAGATTAACCTTAGCTCTCTGCACATTGCTTCTATTTCTAAACCCGTTTAAGATAGGGATAGACAATCCTAAAGACAGTGAGTATCTCAAATTATCATCCCACTGATCTAGAACGCCATAGTCCTGAATTTGACCGCTTGGAATTTTATCGAATTGAACAATACTTACGCCTGTCGTAGTTTGAAGATTAGTTTCATTTTGAACGACAACCGGGTCACCACCATCGGGAACAAAAGTTTTATCTACAGCATTGGAGTAGTTGGTGTTAATGTTTCCATTAAGATTAAGTGAGGGATAAAGAGCCCCTCTTGATACTTCTAATGCTAAACTAGAACTTTCGACTCGTGTGTCTGCTGCCTTGATTTCTGGTTGGTTATTTAGCGCATATTCATACGCTTCCCTACTATTTGCTATTTCGATATCGGAACTAATTTCTTCAATATCCGGTGCCACCACATCGATTTGTTCATTGGGCTCAATTAACAAGGTTTGACTTAAAGCTAAAAGTGATAAATCAAGGTTATTTTGATTGGTAATTAGCGTCACTTCATTGGTGGCTACCTGGCTTTCTAGTTGTAGTTCATTGGCCAAAGGTCTGGCCCCTGTAGCTACTAATATTTTTGTCTGCTCAAGCTGCTGCTTGCTCGATTCAAGTTGTAGTTTGGCATTTTCAACGAGTTCTTTATTTAAAATTACCGTTAAAAAGGAGGAAGCTACATTTAGGGAGAGGTCATTTTTAGCCTTTTGAAGGTCTAGACCGCTGGCTTTTAGATCGATTTCTGATCGCTTGATGCTATTGCTAATCTGGAAACCCTGCAATAATGGAAGGCTCGCATTTGCTCCTACTGAGGCCGTATTAATTCGCTCATTGACAAAAAGGTTAGAGTTGGGGTTGATGCTTCTTCCCCAGCTGAATCCATATCCTCCGCTGGCACTCAATGAGGGATATCGCTGAGCATTTGCCTGTACTAAATTTATCTTCGCTGTTTGCAAATTGAGTTGGCTTCTCTGGACGTTGAGGTTATTTTCAATGGCAATTTCGATGCACTCTTTTAGTGTCAAAACTTTCTTTTCCTGTGCCTTTAGGCAAGTCGCAATAGCGGCTATGATAGCAATAAATAAATATCTCATATAGGTTAATCAATGTTCGGGATGTAAACTACCTTATGAACCCATCTCCTTTTTTCCAAATACTGCTGAGTGATATTGTCTATTCCCGAATCCATTTCAAGTATTAAGCATGCCAAATCATTTTTGGCTTTACGAGAGACTGTCATGGTGGCAATGTTACATTCTTCTTGCGAAAGCACTTCGGTAAAAAATGCAATACTGCCGTTTATATCATCTGCTTCAATGATCAAAGTATGAAGGCTAGCTGTAAAGTTTGCGTCAAACTTATTTACCTCTTTGATCCTTATCACGCCGCCACCACGGCTCTCTCCTAAAATTTCAATTTTCGTATCTTCTCGTGTTGCATGTATCCTAATCGCATTCGGGTGATAGGTGGATGCATTTCCGATGGATTTAAAAGTGTACGAAAGACCCACCGATTTTGTTAAGTCCAATGCTTGCTTAATTCTCATATCATCCGTTTTAAAGTTCATGAGTCCAGCTAAAATGGCTCTATCACTTCCATGACCTTCGTATGTCTTAGCAAAGGAGTTGTAAAACAGTATCTCCGCTTCAGAAGGTGTTCCACCTACAATTTTGTGTACTACGCGCCCTATTCGAACTACACCTGCTGTGTGCGAACTAGAGGGGCCTATCATTACCGGACCTATCATATCAAAAACGCCACTGCTCTCTGTCATTATTCTAGATGCTTAGATTAATAGCGAAACTTAATCAGAAAAGGTTACACTGCCACTGTCGCTTTAATATGTGGATATGGATCATACCCAACCAACTCAAAATCCTCATACTTAAATTCAAAAATATCTTTAACATCATGGTTTATCTTCATAGAAGGCAAAGAACGAGGTGTTCTGGAGAGCTGGAGTTGAGCTTGCTCGATGTGATTGGAATATAAATGAGCATCTCCAAAAGTATGCACAAAGTCTCCTGCTTCCAGTCCGCAAACCTGGGCAATCATCATGGTAAACAAAGCGTAAGAGGCAATATTAAAGGGTACACCAAGAAATAAATCTGCACTTCGCTGGTAAAGCTGACAACTTAGTCTACCTCTTGCAACATAGAATTGAAAAAGTGCATGGCATGGTGGCAAAGCCATATCCCGGATATCAGCCACATTCCAGGCACTTACAATATGTCTTCGGCTATCTGGATTATTTTTTATGCCCTCCACAAGTTGTTTGATCTGATCAATTTTTCGTCCGTCGGGTGTTTCCCAACTTCTCCATTGAACGCCATATACGGGTCCTAAATTATCCTCTTTATCTGCCCATTCGTCCCATATTGAAACCCCGTTGTCTTTTAGGTATTTGATGTTCTGATCCCCCTTTAAAAACCATAAAAGCTCATGAATTATCGACCTTAGATGTAATTTCTTGGTTGTGACACAAGGAAAACCTTCACTTAAATCAAACCTCATTTGATAGCCAAACACACTCTTAGTGCCCGTACCCGTCCTGTCTACTTTTTCAGTGCCTTGATCAAGGATATGTTGCATTAAGTTGAGGTATTGTTGCATGGTCTAAGTAGTTTAGAACAAAATTAACAGAAAGGCTGAAACCATTAACTGATAAATACGCTGAGTGGGCTTTGAGAAAACACGGAAGACTCATTTTACTGAGTCTCATCCTCACGATAACACTCATTTTGGGATTGCACCTTCCGTGGCTCTCCTTTGATTTCGAATTTGAAAAGTTCTTTCCCCGAAATCATCCTGAGAGCTTGTTATATAAACAGCACGTGGCCGATTTCGGGTATGACAATGATTTCCTCCAAATCATTTTGGAAAATGAAAAAAGTGCATTTGAAGCTGATTTTATTCAAAAAGTTTCTCAACTAGAAAAAGATCTTACTGAAATAAAAGATGTGATTAATATCTATTCACCTCTTTCTTTAAAGCATATAGTTAAGACACCAACTGGATTGACCATTTTTCCATTAATTCACACCAATGATCCTGATAAATTAATGAGGGATAGTATTCGTGTTTTTGGAAATCCGCTCTATCGCGCTGCTTTCGGGAAGGACGGAAAATCTATGCGCATTTATTTGAAACACGAGCACTTCAGCGATCCCAAACGTGGCAAACAAATACTCGATGCTATCCAAAAAAAGGCGGCCTCCCTTGATCTCGAAAAAATTTATATAGTTGGAAAGTTAAGTGCCTCAAAGGTCTTTATTGAGTATATGCAACGCGACTTTACCACCTACCTGATGGCTTGCCTACTGCTAAGTTATTTTCTTCTCGCGCTCATTTTCAAAAGTTTTAAAACGGCGATTTTACCCTTTTTAGTAAGTCTTATCTCTATCCTATGGCTATTTGGTTTTATGTCATTAATGAGCGTAAAAGTTAATCTGTTGAGTGTATTGCTACCCCCTATTGTTTTTTTTGTCGCTATGTCTGATGCCATTCATTTAATCAATGCCTTTTCAAGGGTCGGCGATGGGGAAAAGGTAACGCAGGCAAAAAAAGCATTTAAAACCGTCTGGACTCCTACTATTCTCACATCACTCACCACAGCTATTGGTTTTTTAAGCCTATTGTGGATCAATACTGAGCCGGTTCAGTATTTGGGGATTTTCGCAGCCGTCGGAATCGTATCTGCCTTGATTATCTCTTTTACTTTGGGGCTTTTAATCCTCCCTTTTTTAAGTAGAAATAAAGCGATAAAAGCATCGCTTCCCGCAGGGCTAACGATGGGGGTAATTCAAAAAAAATCGATCATTATTACGCTGCTTATTGCTGTCCTTCTGGTTGCAATTCCAGGGATAAGCAGACTTAAAGTAGATGCCTACCTGCTCGAAGACCTACCTAAAAATACCGCCATTCGTCAAGACTTTAAGTTTGCCGATCAGGTTTTAGGAGGCTCTAAACCCTTCGAAATTAGAGTTGAGGTACAGGATACTTCCAAATCGATTTGGGACATATTCGTTATGAATGAAATCAGGAAGATTGAAACGTACCTATTAGATCACTACCCAGTATCCAACGTCCAGTCGCCCGTTACCATCATAAAATATTTGCATATGTCTGGTAATGGGGGACTCAACAAAAATTATATCTATCCTACTACAAAAAAAGGCTACGAAAAGACCCTTCGGATAAAAAATAAAATTGACCCAAAGCGAATGTCTCAATTGGTGACCCATAACGGTAAAGCAGGGCGTCTTATTGGTTTTATTCCAGAGTTAGGCACATTTGAGACTGGAAAAAGAAATAAGAAACTCAAAAAATACCTAAATAATCATATTGATTCGTCCATCCTATCCTATCAACTTACGGGAACGACTTACTTAATCGACAAAAGTCACGAACTGCTATCGGAAAATTTAATCTTTGGAATTGGAGCCGCCATTTTTATAATTGCTTTGATTCTTGGTTTCTACTTTAAATCTGTCCGGCTCTTAATCATTAGCCTAATCCCTAATTTTATACCTCTGATTTTTGTAGCAGGCATCATAGGTTGGTTAGGTATCCACATAAATATGACTACTGCGATTGTTTTTGCGATTGTTTTCGGGATAGCAGTAGATGATACCATTCATATGATCAGTCACTATCTGCAACATACTGGTTCTTCTGAAGACCGATTGAAATTGATGTTTCAAAACGCTGGGAATGGTATATTCATCACCACACTTACTATAAGTGCAGGTTTTGCAATTTTCCTTTTCTCAAGTTTTGGTGCCACCTATTATTTAGGTCTTTTTATTGTATTGGCGTTGCTCTTCGCTTTTATTGTAGACATCACGCTTCTCCCCATTTTACTTCACTACTTCTTACCTCAAAAGGATTTAAACAAGCGTTAGAAAGCAAGTTTGGATTTTCAAAAGAAACGGAATCGATATTTAAATGCTCGAAATCCTAAGTAAGTCGATTGCCAATTTAAAGCTTCGGCTTATGATAGATTCAATATCAGCACCTAGCTTGATGTGCCAAAAAACATCAAAGTGGATTGTTTTGTCTGAATGATCTGTCGCCTATGTCGTTTTGTAGAATAAAGAAAATACCTTCAGCAAAAGTGTCTCCAATAAAATCATTGGTCTTTTTAATTCTTTGAACCTAAGGACATTCTAAATCGGTGCGGGTTTCAATATGGGCAGAAGGTTTTGATAATCCTTCTTATACCTTTGCGTGCTTTCAAATGAGTGATATGGTAGATTATAATTTTCAGGAAATTGAAGCTAAGTGGCAAAAATTCTGGGAAGAAAACGAGATTTATAAAACCAGCAATACTTCAGATAAACCAAAGTATTATGTATTAGACATGTTTCCCTATCCCTCCGGAGCTGGTTTGCATGTAGGTCATCCATTAGGATACATCGCATCCGATATTGTGTCCAGATACAAGCGACTTAAAGGCTATAATGTACTGCATCCAATGGGATTTGACAGCTTTGGTTTACCAGCGGAGCAATATGCCATTCAAACAGGTCAGCATCCTGCTATTACAACAGAGACAAATATTAACCGGTATAAACAGCAATTGAGAGCATTAGGTTTTTCCTATGATTGGTCGAGAGAAGTCCAAACAAGCGATCCCAACTATTATAAATGGACGCAATGGATTTTTAAATTAATTTATAGCAGTTGGTATAATAACGTCTCCAACAAAGCCGAGCCTATTGAATCCCTCATAAGTCTATTGGAGAAAGCGGGCAATGCTAAAATAGATGCCGCATGCGATGACAATACCCCCATCATCACCTCGACCGATTGGAGAAAGTTTTCAGATCAAGAAAAAGAAGCTTTTTTACAGAAGTATCGATTGACCTACCTATCGGCCACTACCGTGAACTGGTGTCCTGCCTTAGGTACTGTATTGTCTAATGATGAAGTGAAAGAAGGCTTATCCGATCGAGGTGGTCACCCTGTTATAAAAAAACAGATGCCACAATGGAGCATGCGTATTACCGCATACGCCGATCGTTTGCTTCAAGGACTCGATACAATAGATTGGCCTGAGCCAATCAAAGAAATGCAGCGAAACTGGATCGGGAAATCATACGGGACAGAGATTGATTTTGAAGTAGAGAATACCAGCAAAAAGATTACCGTATTTACTACCCGTATTGATACCCTATTTGGGGTAACCTTTATGGTTTTGGCACCGGAAAGCGAACTGGTTTCCTCCTTAACAACTCCTGATCAAAAAAATGAAGTAGATGCCTATATTGAAATAGCTAAAAATCGCTTGGAAGTAGACCGTATGAGAGACACCAAGAAGGTAACAGGTGTATTTACAGGAAGCTATGCTATTCACCCCTTTTCAGGCAAAAAGATGCCCATCTGGATTGCGGATTATGTACTGGCAGGATATGGTACTGGAGCTGTCATGGCCGTGCCAAGTGGTGATCAGCGAGACTTTGACTTTGCAAAGCATTTCGACTTGCCCATTATCACCATAAACGATGCGCAGGTACTCACTGACACAGAAGCAGACCCAACGAAGAAGGGCAAAATCATCAATTCAGATTTCCTAAATGGACTTTCGCCCGAAGAAGCTATCGAAAGAGGAATTGAAGAGGTGGAAAAAAAAGACATTGGCAGACGAAAAATAAATTTTAAACTTCGAGATGCCATCTTTGGACGACAGCGGTATTGGGGAGAGCCAATTCCTGTTTTTTATGAAAATCACGCCACTAACCTGGTTTCCGATGAAAATCTACCACTCAAACTTCCATCGGTGGATGAATACCTCCCTACCGAAGATGGTGACCCACCTTTAGGTAGAGCAAAGGACTGGAGTCATAATGGATTCCCTTTTGAGTTAAGCACCATGCCAGGGTGGGCCGGAAGTAGTTGGTACTTCTTTCGATACATGGATCCTATCAATAACGAAGTATTCTGCAGTAAAGAGGCTCTTGCGTATTGGAAAGATGTTGATTTCTATTTAGGTGGTTCTGAGCATGCAACCGGACACCTCCTTTATTCGCGCTTCTGGACAAAATTTTTATTCGACAGAGGATATATCCAAGTAGATGAGTTTGCCAGAAAATTGGTGAACCAAGGGATGATTCAGGGACGATCCAATTTTGTCTACCGACTGAGGAATAAAAACATTTTTATTTCAAAAGGTTTAAAAGATCAATATGAAACAACTGCCAGCCATGTAGATGTAAACATTGTACATGACGATACGCTTGACGTAGAAGCATTTAAGAATGCACGAGCTGATGCAAAAGATGCCGAATTCATACTAGAAGATGGTAAATACTACTGTGGCTGGGAGCTTGAAAAAATGTCTAAATCAAAATTTAATGTGGTGAATCCGGATGATTTAGTTATAAAATATGGTGCGGATTGCTTACGAATGTATGAGATGTTTTTAGGCCCCATCGAACAAAGTAAGCCATGGAATACAAACGGAATCGAGGGCGTATTTAAATTTTTAAGAAAATATTGGACACTCTTACACCAAGGAAACGCCTTCCGTATATCGGATGAAGCCCCTTCTAAAAAAGAGCTTAAAATCCTCCATTCAGCTATCAAAAAAGTAAATGAAGATGTGGAAAATTTATCGCTCAATACCTCCATCAGTACATTTATGATTACTGTGAATGAGCTTTCTGCTGTGAAATGTAATAAACGAAAAATAATAGAGCCTCTTACCATTATTATCTCTCCTTTTGCACCTCACATCGCAGAAGAAATATGGAGACTTTTGGGTAAGACCAAGTCGGTAGTTGAAGCTTCTTTCCCAGCACTTAATGAAGAATATCTCATTGAAGATAACATTGAGTACCCTGTATCTGTAAATGGAAAAATGCGTACTAAAGTGGGGTTTCCAGCAAACGCTTCAAAAGAAGAAGTAGAACAAGGCGCACTAGTGAATGAAGTAATTCAAAAATGGTTGGATGGCAAGACACCTAAAAAAGTAATTGTGATTCCAAAAAAGATAGTGAATATTGTAGTTTAGTCCATTCCTCTTTTAAAAGGTTTAATCTAAATATCTTACTAGTGAATCACAATCACACGTTTTGATTGTTGCGTGGGGTTTTTACCATAAATGTGAATAAAGTATAATCCACTAGGCACGTCTTCCGTATTTACGTCTAATAGTTTGCTACCTCGCTCTAGCGACCCAAAGACCACTTCTTGTCCAGCTTGGTCGTACAACACCCAATCGGTGTTTTCACGCATTGGCTGGGCAAATTCCACTATGAACCCTTCATTGGCCGGATTTGGATACAGTTCAAAATCTGATAATTCATTTTCAATACCCGCAACTAAAACTGATTTACCCTTGATGTCAACATAACCCGCCTGAAGAATTTCCTTATATCCATCATCATTAGGTTTATTGTTTTGAAGAAATGCAATAACTCTTAACTGATTCACATCATACACATTCGAAATATCCCATGATGCACTAAACGCTAGAACATCTCCATTTGAAATATTACCTTTAAACAAGGAAAATGGGTTACCATCTGAATTTGGAAGAAAAGTTCTAAACACATTTTTTATCTTAGAAATGCCAGCCTCCTTATATAAACCAATTCCAGTAGCATCAATTTCACGCTCAATTAATGCAAAGTAGATGGAAAAATCTCCATTTTCTAGTGTTTTACTTCCTGTATATCTCCATGATGCAGTAACCGATATATTGTTAGCATTAGAGGGATTAAGAATTACACCATCAGTTCCCAAATCCATCAAAAAGCTGGCAGATCCTAACGATTTAATTTCTAAGTCATTAATATCCCATCCCGGGCTATCTATCGTACCATCATTGTCTGAATCTATTGGAGTAATCGTCTCACCATCTAGCACGGTGTTAGGCACTTCTCCAATTCCATATAAGGTCACTCTGGCACCTGGCCCTATTGGATTTCTTTGATTCAGAAGATCCTGCCCCAAGTCATTATTATTGATAGCTGAGAAATAATTGATGAATAAAGTTTGTGGGGCAATGCTCAATACTCTTGATTCTAAGTCAATACTGACCGCATCAAGAGAGGAAGAAAACTGTTCAATTAGTACATTCTTCTGAATCGAATAAATTAGGATGTTATCAAATCCAAAACCTTCGCCCGTTTTATCATCTGCAAATGTTCCTAAAGCTGATAAAGCAAAACGAAACCGAACATCAGATCTCAAATTACTTAGACCTGGATTTGCCTTTTCCAAAGCTGATAATGCTTCGTCTAAACGGTGTATACTCATCAGCCACCCATTGGTTTCCTTACCCAGATCAATCTCATCATTGGTGTACAAGCCAGACCAACCATAGCCTAAACTATTAAATGATTTCGAGTTATTCACAGCACCTGAACCCGGCCTACTGGGTATATTGGACTCATTGTACCAGTTTCGTCCTGATGAAGGATTTGGCTCTCTTGTGCCATCAAAGTTTCCTAAAGTAACCCAGTTTTCACCATTGTCGATAGAAAGCTGAAATGCCACACCATCCTTATTATCAATATCTCGATAAGTCTCAATTACAATAGCTGGATCATCGATACTGGAAATATCATAACTAGGTGAATAAACATAAGACTCCTCACCACCTACATAAGTACCTGTAGAGTTCCTGGTAATATCTCCCACATCCGTAATTGCAGCAGTAGTAGTCCATGCCTTTCCAGTTCCATCTGATAATGTTTGTATTCGTGAACCGGATGGGAAACCAAATTGCCAACTTGAATTTCTTGCATTTCTTTGCCCGTAGCTTCCCCTGAGTCCATCATTATCTCGAAACTCGGCAAACCACCCCTCATCTGATGAATCAAATGAAAAAGTTTTTGAGCCAGACAGGACTAACCTATCTAAAATTCTTATTCTACGTGTTTCCGTAGTGTTACATCCGGCTTTTGATGTGATGAGAAGCGCTACTTCATAGACTCCTCCCTTTGAAAATGTCATCTCTACATTACTTGATGGATCACTTAAATCAGCACTACCAGTAAATGAACGAACAAGTGTTCCCTTGATTCCATTAGCCGTTACATTATAAATATCAAGATTATAATCAACAGTTGCACCAGCACTTGTCTGGTCAATCAAATCAAAGGTAGTAGGTTTGCCTGCGGTAATACCTGAATAGCTAAACTGCGGCTCTGGCGTCGTACTGATATTTACATTGATAAAAGTAGTATCACTGAATACCCCATCAAACCCATTGTAGCCAGCAATAAAATCAGCTCGATGAACTACTGCAAACGGGAATGTGCTATTCTTTTCTTTATCAATTTGAAGATTTCTTGCAGTTACTGCAAACCCAACGTTAACAGGGTTAGAATTTAATACATTCGTGCCTTCTTGATTCGCCGTAAGCCATAATACCTCATTCGATTCCGCTGGTACTCCTGCACTAGTATTTGTGATAGTAGGTGAAGAATTATAAGAGGTACTTGTGGAGAATTTTATATCAGCACTAAGTCCCTGACTCGCTGTAACACAGAAATCATATTCAATATCAAAGCAGGATGTGCAAGTATCTTTGTTGGGCATCAAATTAGTAGTACTAAAGAGCTCACTCTTCACATCATCAGTTAAAGTAAGAGGAGTAGGAGCATCGGCTTCGGGGTATACGATCACGTTAACTTGTGTTAGCGCACTTTCACAACCACCAAAACCCGAATTCCTATTGATATTGGTACGAACTCTTACAAAATAAGTGTAAACCCCAATAGCGTCTTTGCGGTAATCATCTGATGAAAGAGTAGATGCTTGATGGTTTATCAAATCAATTTCTGTAAGTACATTGCCATTTCTGTTTACTGTTTGGACAGAGTCGGTATAGGTTTTATCTGCATACCAATCGAATGCCACATTATTTTGTGCGACATTAGGATCATTTATCCCTATACTTGGAAATTCTTCCCCAACAATCATGTAGTAGCTAACAGTGTCAATATTACTTAAATCTGAATTACTTATTCGAGGGGCACCAGTGAATAAACCAGGTTCTGGCGCATTCGGGTAGGTATAAATGGCCACCGTAACCTGCGTAAAATCATTTGATCGACATCCCCCATTAAACCCAATACCATTACTTAAATCCAGCTGACCTCCAAACGTAGTCCCTGGCACGATCGTAGTATCCGCTACCACTTTCTGAATCAGAAAATCAAATTCCACTACATCGCTCGCATTTGACCCACTTATCAATGACGTGCCCAAACCTAAATCTAAATCGAGATCAATTTTATAATCATTGGATGGTTTGTAGGACAGCGTATCGAAAAGTGTTGTGTCTCCTTTATATAGCGCAAAATACGAACGTTGCTTAATATACTCTCTGCCTGTGGGAATATCTTCCAAATTAGAGGTGATTTGTAACAGATCAAACGCTACACTACTGGTGTTTGCCGTAGCACAATACTCAAAATAGTATTCATCTGCACCGTTATTATCTGAATCGTTTACATTGATATTTTTATAGCTACTATTATCGAATCGTCTGAGATTTGGAGAACTTTCTGTCGTACTTATTTTTGGTGCTTCTGGCTCATCAATGATTCGAAGCTGTAAGAATGCGGTGTCCGATTGACAACCATTCAAAACACGAGTAGCATACAAATTAAAAGTGCCATTTCCATTAAAGGGGTTTTGACCTATTACTAAACTCGGGTCTAAAGAATCAGTAGGAACTCCAATCCGGTTGTTTGTTAATCCTGAATACCAATAATAGGCGTTTTGATTATCTGCTATATTTTCAGGTTTCGTGTTGTCGATATTAAAAAATGGAATCAACTCCCCCCCACAGAATTCAAATATATAAGGTTGGTCTCTGCTACTCTTTTGCCCAGAATACGAACCCGACTTAAGTTCATATCCCATAGTAGGAACGGTTAAAATCGGTGCCTCGATAGTTGGTGCCACAAAAAAGGTGTCATATACAGTAACCTGTAATTTTGCGGCCGTAAGCTCTTCAGAGGTATATTCAATAACATACCATCCTCCACCATCTGTCGATGTATCATTATCCAAATCCAGACTAGCTAGTTTCCCTGGATCGAATTCATTGGTTACCCCTACCCCTCCCGCCGTGAAATCGCGATTAAATGGGAACGCAGTTGGCTTTATATTGGAAACCTGATTTGGATTATAATGCAATTTATACCCATCACGAATGGCAACCCCTTTTTCATCTCTACCCCCTAGGGAAGTAGCCGTACTGGTGTATGTGTAGATGTCTGCTTCGATTGTGAAACCAGGTTCATCTTGACAGTAAACATCATTAAGATTAGATAATTTTACTTGCGGTTCAGGAAATAAGTAGGCATACCCGGAATTTTCATCCCCAAAAGCTTGGACTGGATCTCCTGGCCCCGCTGCTCCTCTATCCGGCTTTGATAGTGTCATAAACAGCAAGGTGTCTACTTCCTGACTGTCTTTGGCTAATGTTTTTACAGCTTCACTTGCATTAAATTCCCATGCATTCTCAACGTATGAAGGTGTACCATTAGTAGGGCTTGGACTATTAGCGGTTAATTTATTTCCATTGTACAATAAAACTTCTGGTCCAATATTCCCCCCGTTATTATTATAAACTCCAGGATCACCCATTGTGTCATTGATTGCTCCATTAAGTATATGATATACTTCAATACTGAAAAAGTCCCGGTTGTTAGGATCATCTGCTACTAGCATAGAATTATCGAGGATGTCCAAGGAATTTGGATTTTTATTTATTTTCAAAATGTAGTCTGTTACCTTTTTACTAAATGCAACACGGGCATCTGGTTCGAATACAGTGGAAGTAGAGGCCACTTTAAATAACAGTTGTGATATATTAAAAGTAGCCTCGACACCTGCATCATTTTTAAATGTTATGGAGATTTGATGATTGCCACTACCAGCGGCTAGCGGAACAAACCTGGCTTGTGTGCCTGTATTAGCTGTAAGCCCGTTGCCCTTAATTTCGCTGGTTTGCCCCACCGGTACATTTAAAGATATATTTGTTCCAGTGGTATTTGATTGGCGAAAATTTTGCTGCCCTGAGGTTTGAATATTATCTAAAAAAGCCAGATTGTATTGAACAGGAGGGCTTTTAGAAGAAATTCCACTTTTAGCCTCTTCTACAATATAAAATGTAAAAATTCCATTTTTGTTGTTTGAGGCTGTCCAATCAGTTATATAATCGCTCATCATAGAATCAATTGTTGGGGAATAAGGTGGTTGTGCAACGTTTCTAGCAATTGTTGCGATATCCGTAAGTAAAGCATCTTTGTATATAACGATTGTGCCATTGGGAATAGAAGGTGTAATGTTGATAGGTGTTGAACTGGACGGATTGGTGTCGGTTCGATACATGGCCAAATCAGCAAAGTTATCGTCATCTGGAAGGGGTGTGCTATTTTCTGTGATGGTTGGGGGTTTAGTAAGATTCAGGTCAATAATATAAGATCCCGATGAAGCCACATTCGGAGGAACTCCGAAATCTGCCACGCGACCTGAGGTAGGATTATAATCAATAATGATATCGCCAATGGCATTGACCAGCGAATTAGGATTAAAATGCGCCACAATAATGGAATCCTGTGCCGTACCATCCTCCACACCACCCATAACAAGACTTCCCGTTAGATCATTTCCTGCCTCATCGGTAAACGTAAACCCCTTACTAGTACTAGAACTAGGAGAGGACGGTAGTAGTTGTCCTCTTTCATTAAACTTGATGTCAATTCTTTGATTATTAACTTTTTCTGCACTTACCAAACGTGGCCCTGTGTTATCCAATTTTATAACAAGGGGAGATGAAATACCTGCAAGTGAATTGCCGCCAAAATCCTGAATTGAACTTCCTGTGGAGGTGTACGTCAGTTCCAGATCACCGACGAAGCCTGATCTATCTTGGGTGGTCAACTCTATGAACAGATCATTAGCTGTCATGTCATTAATCACGCTCACCACAATCGGATTTCCAGCTCCATCCTCAAGGCTAAAATCAACGGCAGGAAAAGCATTCACCAATTGTACTATTTCGCTGAATTCAAGTCGTAGTGATGTTGCGTTTATCGAATCTGCCTTAACTAAAGTAGGCACTGAATTATCTAAATCAATAGTAGCCTCGCCACTATTTGCGGTGTTTCCACCAAAGTCTTCGATACCGCCCGAAGTACCATCATAAGTAACCCTAAGATCACCTATCACTGAAGTGAGGTTTCCCACTCCCAATAGTATGTTATTATCTCTTGCTGTACCATCCCCTACGCTTGTTATTTGGATTGAAGTATTAGTGCCATCACGTATGGTAAAGCCATACGGCAAACTTCCTGAACTTGATAATAGCTGGACGGGTTCATCAAATGTGAATTGAATTTCAGTATTTGTATTTGGTAGGATGCGTGCAGACGAAACAGAAGGCTTCGATGCATCTCTGTCAATATTAACAACGCCTCCATTTGCGGCGTTTCCACCAAAGTCTCCGATACCGCCCGAACCATTATAAGTAACCCTAAGATCACCTATCGCTGAAGTGAGTCTTGTCACTCCCAATAGTATGTTATTATCTCTTGCTGTACCATCCCTTACGCTTGTAACTTGGATTGAAATATTAGCGCCATCAAGTATGGTAAAGCCATACGGCGAACTTCCTGAACTTGATAGCTGGACGGGTTCATCAAATGTGAATTGAATTTCAGTATCTGATAGGATGCGTGCAGACGAAACAGAAGGCTTCGATGTATCTAAATCAATAAATCCAGTACCCCCACTTGCTTCCTTCACAGTAGCAGTAGTAGAATCGGCGATGATATTAGTAGATGTATTACCAATAGAATCATAAGTAACCCTAAGATCACCTAACGCTGAAGTGAGGAGACCTCCAGATACCTCCAATGTTACGTTATTATCTCCTATTATATTGTCGTTTACAGCTGTAACTGAGATTGAAGTATTAGCGCCATCAAGTATGAGAAAGCGGTCTTTCGCATCTCCTATTACCCGGACAGGTTCACTGAATGTGAATTGAATTTCAGTATCTGATAGGATGCTTGCGGACGAAACAGAAGGATTTAATGCGTCAAAATCAACAACCAACCCACTAAAGTCCCCCAATGGTCTTAATGCAGAAGAAAAGACGGCGGTGCCCCCTGCTCCTTCTGAGCCCTCAAAGTTAAGGCTCCAGTCTCCAGCCACATTTGTGAGTTCTGGTATGTGGATGCTATGACCTCCGTTAGAACCCTCAAGCGTCACAACACCTTTCCCGGTAATTCCCGAAGCCGTTGAAGTATAAGAAACTCCTGACGATGAAGAGATTATCATCATAAGTATTAATAATAATGTTCTTGCCAGTTGAAGCATTTTTCTTAAACTATAAATTAGGTTGCGTTCTAATACTAGAAGTAAATTAAGAATTTTTATATTAAATAAGTGGTAAATATGGTCATATATTTTGAATATTCCAAACGTTCACTCCATTTTACTCGAGGAGTACATGCCATTAGCACGTAAAATTTTACAAAAAATGATGCCAACCTATGGATCTACTATTTTTCCTGAATCATTGGTTTTAATCAAACTTACCAGTTCTACCCCTGCACCAAAATCTATGTTTGCGAGAACCAAAATTTTATTATCGCTTAACAGCAGTCCATCAATTGCTTTGTCATTGCCCAATTCAGAGCCATAGTGTGTCTCAGAGACTCTATTTCCTGACTGCGTCACTTTCATAAATAGAGCCTCTCCTGCTCTTCTGTTTATCGCATTTCCATCACTATTCAATTCACTAAAATTTAGGTACTCACCTAAAACAATGTAATCTTTATCGTCAGCCTGTACAATTCCTATCCCTCGGGTTTCTAAATTAGCATTATAATTACTTTTCAATATATTTCCTGAGACATACTCACCCTGAGCGTTCAACCTCATAAAAAAGGCACGCTGTGCTTCTCTGGATATCGTAGAGGTTCCAGTAATGGCAAAACCTGATTCTGTTTGAATCGCATTGCCAACCTCCTCATCAAAAATGGCGTTAATATTATTATCAAGGTCTTTTAATCCGTAGCTTACGCCGTACAACTCTTTCCCTTCAGGGGATAATTCCACGAACTTCACGTTCGTCCCATTATTTCCATTATTTTCTCCTAAAGCACTGCTTTCTGAGGATGTCCCGATAATGATAAGATTGCCATTCTCCTTTTCAAAAACTCTGGAGAGTCGCTCATCGTTCCCTCTTCCTTCAATACCGATTAGCTCCTCAAATAGTAAAGTGGTCGAACCTGTTATTGCGTCAATCTGATACTTTCTAATCAAAAAATCAGTATCAGTGTTAAAATTGGAATTATCCAGAGACCTTGACACTTCAATAGTACCCCCGAAGAGGAAGTTTCCGTCCGATAGTCTGATAATGTCATTTCCGAAAACATTAAGTCCATTTTGAAGTCTTTCTACAAAACCAGGCAGCTCGGTAGCAGAAGTTGGAGTTTCCGGTATAGAAATTCGTCGAATTTCCTCCGCATTCGCCGAAGCGTAGTATATGCTGGCAATGCTTACATTTTCAATGTTCAGCGAATTTTCTGTTAATGAAGTAGTGCCTGCTATAATAAAGCCCTGTTCAAAAACATCTATTTTATTAACTGTAAACGACCCACTAACGGAATCGGATTCGCTAACGCCATCTTCATTTCTTACAATCGGAAAGCGAAATTCAACTTCTTCGGGCTGACCAACGATCTCACCACCTGCATTTGCAAAAATAATGGAGAGATTCGTCCCCTGATTGGATATAGCACTTCCTACCACAATGTACCCTGCTTCACTATTACCAATTGTAATGGGCTCAATATCGGAAGGTAGGTAGGTTATATCATCTCCAAGAAATTTAATAAAACCTTCATCAGGTGAAGGTGAGTCTCTCTCCCCAAACTGACATGCGACCAATAGACCTAATAATGAACCACACAAAAGTATTTTTCTCATACGCTATCGAAACTCTTTACGTTTCCTTGGAATATAGAAAGACCTGGTATAACCAATTGAAACTGAAATGGCATTGATGGTTAGGTCATCCTCGACATGCATTACATCCCAAATTGAGTTACGATTGTTCCACCGCCCATCAGGGTTTATGTAATTGAAAAGTGCATTTTCATATCTCAATTCAACTGTGAGAAAATTAACCTGAGTACGACCAAGTCTGAATTTTGCACCTATTCCTCCAAAAATGGAGATGTTCTGCCTGGATACCTGATCACGGTCTGTTAAACTGCGGCTTTCGGGTTGCAATGTTACGGGTATTCCACCCGATCGGTTTGTATTAATGTATTCTGCATTTAAAGTGTAATCAAAAGAGGCACCTAAATATACATATGGAATAAGCTTAACCCTGGCTCCTTCCTTATTTAAGGCGGAATAATTCCTATTGTACCGAATAAAAACAGGAAGTCTTAGCATTGTGCTTCTGTTGATTGCAACATAGGTTAATACCCGACTGGGGTTATTCGGTTTTACCTCTACTCCATACGCCAAAAATCTAATTTGCGGTCCTAAACCTACCTCTACCCCTTTAAAAAGATGTTTTTCCATCAAAATTTCAATATTGAAATTGTCCAATAAAGAAGGTGCGGCATTGCTACTTCCATAATCCTTCGTTCCATATTGGAAAGTATTAAATTCTTCACTTTTACTAATTAAAGGCCTATTTATCCCTAATTTCATAGCCAGTCTGAAAATAGGTTCGGTTTTAAACTTCTTATAGAGGAAGTGAAGCTCTGCGGGATCTTCTTTTTTCAGTTGATGTTCTTTATCCAAAACAAGAAGATCTACCAACTTACTTTCCGCTTCTTCTTCATTGTCTGAGAATAAATTCGCTTTAACTAATAACTTTCTTGCTCTAATTTTCTGTTCAATAGAAAAATTACCCTCCTCCAAGCAACTGTAAAACTGATTATTTAGTGTTTTATCCAGAATATAGAGTAGCCTTCCTTGTTCAAAAGCTGTTTCAGCAGCCTCGAGCGCACTTATACATTCTGTCGCCGTCTGCCCACTAACTGAAATAGAAACTGAAAGTAGCGAATAAATCAATAATAGTTGCTTCATTCAATTGGGTTAATTATTCTTTCTTTTTTTATCAGCCCCTTCACACGTATTTTCATATGGAATATCCGCTCCTACGTACTGAATCCATTCATTATCAGACATATTTCCTATCTTGATGTGAGAACATATCTCAGAAGCCATGTCATCTATTTTGGTGGGATAGCGCCGAATATTACCATCGGCTGCTGCTGTTATAAAGTAATTTCCATCGGGGCTAAAATCTGCATCATAAACCCAACCCTGGCCTTCACCCCCCTCAGCTTTGTAATCTCTTAAAATGATCGGTAAGTCAAATAAATTGTTAATATCCCATATTCTAATCTGCCGGTTTGTAGAGGTTCCGATAATCAGCCTATCATCCGGGCTAAACTCAAGGTCCGTAACGGGAGCTCTGAAGCCGGAGAGGGTTGGTTGTTCTTGTTGATTTTTCTCTAAGTTCCAAAGAATAATGTCTCCTTTCTCATTTCCATATGCCAGGTATTTACCATTCGAACTAAAGCGAACAGAGCGAATAGTTGGTCTTCTTTCCATTTTATTATTTGTGCGCTGTTCTTCATCTTGAATTTCCCTAAGATTCAGGTCGATTAACTTAGATGGAGCCTCTCCAATATTAGTTAAATCCCACAAGTATACATTTCCATCAAATCCTCCACCAACCAGCGTCTTCGCATCAGGAGATAGGGCAATTTTATTGACTCGAACCATCGACGTGGCTAACACTACTGACGATTTAAAATTACTTTGAATGATTCGATTATCCTTCCCTAC
This sequence comes from uncultured Ekhidna sp., assembly GCA_964289745.1. GTDB lineage: Bacteria > Bacteroidota > Bacteroidia > Cytophagales > Cyclobacteriaceae > Ekhidna. The sequence continues at coordinate 1,350,003 of CAXYMM010000001.1, read as the reverse complement.
AGATATAAACCCGGAGTTATCGGGCAGGAATATTAAATCAAAAACAGACCCCCCCTTATGACCTTGAATTGCAACAGGATCTTGAGAGGTGTTTCTCGCATTAAACAATAAGATGCTGTCGCCATCGGTTCCCAATGCCAGGTAATTTTCATTAGGGCTAATATTTACCACTCGAGCTACGTTATCGTTCTGAAAAATGACATTATAATTTCTCGATTCAATATCCCATTTGATGACTTCACCATCTGAATTAGCAGAATACATTGACTCTCCATCATTCGAATAGACCACAGACCTGACAGCACTTGCTGTAGATGTAGTCTTTGTGTCTCTTACTACCTGATATTGGTTGAGTGCAGAGTCCCCTTTCAATGGAGTTTCAACGTTATATTCTACTTCATATATTCCTTGAAGTGCACTATAGACCCCCGCGTAGATATCTCCATTGTAGTCTTTTCCTTCATCTTTATACTCTTTGTAAAAGAGATAGGCTTGACGCGCAACTAGTGCTCTCAATTCGGCCTGATCTTGATCTTCTGGAAGAATATTACTAGCCTTAATCGCCATGGATTGCGCCAGTGCCTGATATCTTAATTTATCAGCTCTCAATGTGGCAGCTTCTGCTTTTAGCCTTTCCTCATCTGCTACCTCACGTGCCTTGTCTGCTGCCAACTTTTCCTGCTCTGCTCTTTTTTGTTGTTGCTGAGCCTCTTCCGTTGCTTCTTTAGCTTCCTTCTCTTTTCGTTGAGCACGCAAGAGGTTTCGGTTTGCACGCTCGGTAGCCAAATTTGCCCTATCTGCCTCTTCTATTGCAATTTGTTCCTGCTCTCGTGCGTCAGCTAATGCTTTGATCGCAAGATCGGTTTGCTTTTTGGCCTCAATTGCATTTTTGTCTGCCAGGGCTTTTTGTTCTTTAGCATCCTTCAATGCTTCCTCTGCAGCATTTGCTTTGATAGAGGAGAATATTACAAGTGTAAGAGTAATGAGTGTCGCAATAGTTAAAACTACAGCTGTAAGCTGTATCCTTCTCACCTGACGTTTCTGAAGAATTTCTTTGTTCCTCTGTTCTGTTAAGTAAGCTTTATCGGACGTCTCAAGGAATACCATCGTCCGCTCAAAAGCTGGATTATAACGCTGCCCCCAAACAAGGGTAGGTTTATTCTCCACTCGCCAGTTGAGTGCTAACTGAAGGTCAGGCATCTGCCAAAGACCCGCTCTTCCTCCCTGATACCGCTCCGCAGCTTCCGATAGCTTCAAATAGATTTCGGCTGCCTTGGATTCCTCATCCAGCCAGCGTTTTAAGCGAATCCAGATTCGCATCAAACTTTCGTGAGATATATCCACGACCGTTTCAGATTCCAGCCTTATTCCAAAAGGTGGCATCAATAAAGACCTACCAGGTTCACGAAACCGCTCTATTACCCGTGATACTTCATCTTCACTTACTCCGGCAATCGCCGCAATAGTCGATAGTTTAGTAGGTCGCCTAATTCCTTGATTTTCAGAGCCTCGTTCTGTCAAAGCTTTGAACATCACTTCACAAATTTCTTTTTCTCGCTTGCTAAGTAAATCGAAGGCTTCATTTGCATGCTGAGAAAGTGCTTCCATGAGCGTTCCAATCGCATTGTAATGCCTTAAATCAATTGGCTCACCAACCTTCCGGTTGTCCGCCCAATATGACCAAGTCCGCATTAAAGCATGCTGAAGAATGGGCAATTGATCCGGATTATCCCCTACGTCATTGAGCAATTGCTGTGTTAAACGTGGAGCTATTTTACCTCCTCCTACTGCTACAGGACCCTCAATTGCAATTCTTTTTTGATCTCTTGACATCTGAGGAATCAGATAGTGAGAGTCATTAATCAGTTGAGTTAAGTCTGGGAACTGTGCACACTCACCGATAAAGTCGGAGCGCATAGTTAATGCGATATAGATTGGCTCGTCAAGCTGATGAATTGCTTCAAGCAGCACATTCACAAATGCACTCGACTCATCTGATTCTGATGTGGCCGATTCTAACTTTCTATAACGGAAAAGTTCTTCAAATTGGTCTATCAGGATCAGTATATTCTCATTTTCTTCCCCTCTTAATTGTTTAATTACTTCTACTAAGCCCAAAGAACTACTTCTGAGAACTGTGTTGATAATTGTTTTCCGAATGAGCTTATCTTCCTTACCGAGGTTGGCATATTCCTTGTTTTTTATGAGTGTAAGTAAAGACTCTGCCAGATTATCAATGGGACCGCCGCTGGGTCGCGTAACCACAATTCGCCAATTTGATCCTGCTTGGGTCATAAATCCACCGTGTAGAGTAGGGATCAACCCACAATACATTAGGGAGGATTTTCCACTACCCGAAGTTCCGAGTATGGCTACAAACTTATTTTCTGAAAGTTTAGCGAGTACCTCATCGCTTTGTCCCTCTCTTCCAAAGAAAAGATGACTTTCTTCCATACCGAAAGGTCTTAACCCTGGAAATGGATTTATGAGTTGGGTAATATCGACGATATCTTGGCTCTCCTGGCTTTGAATATCAATTTCTGTTTCTTTCATCAACTTTCAATCTTAGTTAAGAAGGGTGTTAAATGGTTCGGGCTGAAGGAATCTCCGTTATTTCCAAGAACCAGTGTATTGTTCTTTTCATAAAGTGCTAAATCTACCTCTTTTTCTCCTTCGAAATAAACTGCTTTTACCTCAATAGGTTTTTGGCGACCAAAACCAGGTGCTTTTAATAAGTCCTGTAATTTTGTTTTGATCCAATCTTCTGTAGCACCTCCAAAATAGATTAGCGAAGCATCGCATCTTCTTAGATTTTCTTGGTGTAAGTATCGTAGGTCAACTAAATCTCCTTCATAGCTTGATGATACCACATTATAACCTTTTTGCTTTAAGTACTTTTGAAGGTCATTTACCTGATTGATATCCTGCTTATCAGCTATTAGGTATATCATCTTTGAAAACTCCGCTCGCATGTCGTAATTGAACTTTTTAAAATCTTGTTTCGTATTGAAACGACCTCCAGTTACAAGTTCTTCGCGAATAATGGCTTTAAGTTCCTGAAGTTGTATTTGAAGTACTTCTGCTTCTTCTAATGTAGCTGCATCACTTTTCAGGTCTTCAATAAAGGTTTTTTGTCGTTCTGTCACATTTTTTAAATCAGGAGAAATCCAAATTAAGCGACTAAATGGTTTTTTTTCTTCGCCTTTCAATGCCTTATTCTTCTTTACCATTTGGTGGGTGTGGTCGGAGGCTATTCTGTTTTGTATATCTACAACTGATAATTCAGATCCCTGAGGCTTGTATCCATATTCCTCACCCACCATGTGAATGGACAACCTACATCGATTCAAATCTTCTCTTACCATTAGATCAAGTGCTCTGTACTCTTTTGGTAAAGAATGGTCTGGCAATACCTTAAAACCATGGCGTATCAATTCCCTTTTAACAATATCTCGTTGAATAACAATATCTACCCCAGTACTTGCCAGGTAAACAGTATTTTCTCGAGGGATATTTTCATAGCTAATGCTTCCTCTCTCTCGCTCTTTAAAATGAAGTATGTGATTAGTATCGTAAGCTATATCTACTAATTTCATCCAATAGCTTCGCTCAGCATCTTCACCGAGGAATCGAGTAATTTCTTGTGAATTACCAGTTAACGAATCAACCAAATAAAAGTCATAAGTCAGAAGGTCTTTATATTCATTGAGTAGCTCGTCGGAATCATACGGTTCTTTAAGTATCTTAAAAAACCGTGGCATCCCATCAGTAATCAGCTTTCCTTTGGCTTTAAGTTCCTTACCAAGGTTGTTTAACTCATTTACAATATCCTTATTTTCTGTAAGATTTTCTGTAACAATCGCAAGGATCGCATTGTAATTTGATAAATCAACAGAATTGAAGTTAACCTCATTAACTAATTGAATGTCAGCTTTTTCACGAGTGATCTGATAAAGAAGCGTGGCAAAAAAACGATGAAAATTACTTACCCATCCTTTGGTGGCACCACCAATTGGCTGATCGTCTTTTAACGAATATACTAACGCTACCTTTTTCTTATTGCCCATGAAGAATGCGTTGTTTTTTCACGTCAATTTTAACTAAAAAGAACATCTACAATCTTATTCTCATCGTGACTTTCATCATTCTTTATGTCGATCCACCACTCCAAAATTTCTATTTGCTTAGACATTAAATTTAGTAATTCTTCTTTCTTTAAGTAGAGAAGCTTAGTATTTGTTCTTGCCACAGCCGAAAATTCAAATTTTTCTGATTCCAAAAGAAATTGCTCACCGAAAACTTCATTTTCAACCCTTTCCCCCACAATTTTAAGCCCTTCATAAATATCTACTGATCCATCAATAACGATATAAATCGGTTTAGCTCCACTATCGCCTTCTTGAATGATTTTTTCTCCTTCCTTGACTTTCATTTCTTCCAAAACTTCGGCTAGATATGTGATTAGCTCTCCTGATATTCGATTAAAGAATTTTATTTTTTTGAGTTTAATTACCCTTTCAATCAATAGCAATTTTTGATGAAAGTCCTCCCCTTCAAACTTATAAGCTGGAGGCAAAATGGCCTTGTCTAGCTCTTTTTTGGTGGTTGGTTTTAATCTTTTAGTATGGATGTGGTAGGCTTCTTCATTGATCTTATAAATAGCGTATGCTGAAGTTTGCAACAGTAGCGGATCAGGATTGAATAAGTTGGCTATCAAGTCGGCGGTCACGTGTGTGCTTAGCTCACTAAATCGATACATCGCTAGTGCTTTTGTATACCTATTGATTCTGTTAAAATCTCGATTTATTATCTGAAGCAACAAGTCCTCGTACGAATCAAAATCTTCAGGGGGATAATTGCTTTGAAGCTTCGCTAGTCTTTCCTGAACCTTGAGGTCATCCATAATTGGGAAAAGCTTTGGTTTAAGTTCATCCTCGACAAATATGTCCATCATTTCTACTGCGAACGTAATACTATCAGCGGTACCGTTTATAATATTTTCTTTAACTAATCGAACATTTTGCGGGTCGTATATCATTGACAAGAGCATAAATACGTTTTCATAATTCTTAATATCCTCCTCTACCATCGCATTCCGCAGGAGCAGATCCATTTCATTATCACCAGGAATATCCTGACTTGATTTAATATTCCAAGCGATATCTCCGATCTCGGTTTCAAGAGACAGCTTTATTCTAGCGGACTGAAAATTTCTTGCGACAAACCCCGAGTAGCTCAATGAGAGCAAAAGCTGTGTGATGATTTTACGATCAGGAAAGTTTATCTTTTTCCAAAGTAGTTCAACGGCTTTGCCTCCCCCTATTCTTCCGATAGTTTGAATTATTCGTAGCATCGTGAGGGGGTGTTGACCGGTTTTGTAAAAAGCGGTATCCAGAGTATGAAAAGCACTTTGTCCACCCATTTTCAAGGCAGACATTGCCACATTTCCGTACGCAGGCAAATGCAGATTTTCGATTAAGACAGGCCATAGCTCCGGTCTTCTTAACTTTCCTGCAGTAAGCATAGCCGCTATTCTCACTTCTGGGTTGATATCTCGAAGTAACTCGCTAACATATGAAATGTGTCGTTCCTCTGAAGCTTTTACTAGCAGTTTTGCGCCAAAAACTCTATCAATGGTCTCTGTTGATCTTACCAAATTTTTTATTGCCACATCAGTAAGGTCGAAAGCATTCACTTTTCTTAATTTTTTGAGTGTTGCTTTGGCAATGATCAAGACATCCTCATTGCCTTCAGTTTTAAAATTTTTTTCAATGATGTCATATGCCTCCCAGCAAAGCCTATCTCCTAACTTTTGATAGGCATACTTTCTAAGTTCCGGATTTCTTGCATTGACAAGATCGAGAAGTGTAAACTCAAACTCTATTGGTTCTATTTTCTCGAAAATTTTTAAGGTGTTAATTACACGGTCTATATTCTTCGATTTAATTTCATTTTTAAGAATACTTATTGCGTTATTATCATTTCTCTTGCCCTTGCCTTTCAAGTTAGCTTTTTGATCCTGAAGCGTTTTTTTGAGTGTTTTCTTATACTCCTCAAAAAGTTTGGCAGATAAATAAACAACTACTCCAGCGAGCAGCAGTATGAAATAAGAATAGTGAATCAGCTTGAAAAAAACTAACAAACCAAAACCCATTTGAAGTGCTCCTGCCAGAAAAGCCCCTATCTCCATGACAACACCCTCAATTCTGGTTTGAATATCAAAACGTATTTTAATATCCAATGGGAGCAGAAATAACTTGAACGCTGGACTTTCCAGCGCATCTCTCAAGGCAGCTGTAAATAGTCTGGCTGTTCCTGTTAAAACAAAGAATAGAATAAAATTTTCAGTTTTTACTTCATACCCATAAATGTGTCCGACTACAATCGCTCCAACACTAAAAAGAATCAGGATGAGTGGCATAGTCATAAGTGCCAACTTCAAACCAAAGCGCCCTATTATTATGTCGTTGACAAAACTTTGAATCACGAACGAAAGTAGAATGACAGTACCCGAGAAGAAGGATAAAAAATTTGATAGTTGATCCTCTTCTGGATACATTATTTCAGTGGCACTCAAAAACGTGTATTCAGTAAAAATCGCAACTCCGGTAGAAAATACTAGAAAAATCGAGAGCAGACGGAGGTATTTGTCACTTAATAAGGAAATAAAATTGACTTTTTTTACCTCTTCTCCTTGAAGAACTTTTGTTACTTTATTGAGATTGAAATTAAGAGTAAATAGCAACGTGAAGACAAAGACTCCAATGGCGGCAATCACAGAGACTAGTAGCAGATCATATGTTTCATCAATCACATATGTTGTCAACACAGGAATACTGAAAAAAGCAATCATCGTTGCCAAGAGTTGTCCAGTATCGATTCCACCTATGATTCTTTTGGCAGCTCTTAGATCAAAAATTCGACCGAAAATTCCCCAAAACCCAATCAATACGATTGTGGTAACAGGGCCAATCATTGTAAATAAGACAAAAGGCAATAATTGAAACTCCCCCTTCAAGGTTTCATCATATCCAATAAATTCAAAGGATAGTCGTATACTTCCAATGAAAATTAAGATGAGGAAAGTTGTAGAAAGGACTAATGTAGAATAGTTGATTTTTCGCTGTAGATACACAAATATGACCGTACTAATTACCCCCGTAGCCCCAGCAGCAAAAAAGGCATTGTCTAACCATTCCTCTCCCATTACATTTATGAACAGGGTTTCAGCACCTATTTGATAAGACGCCAATAAGATACCCATGAAGAAGCCTTTTCCCAGAAGTAATAACATTGGCTTCTCTTCTCCTCTCTCTCCTCCTAAGAAATGTAAAAACGCTTGAATCACAATTAATAAGTTGATTTGACGAATTTAAAAATGATCAATCATCTATTTTCTTCTATTACTCTCGCTGATGGTGCTTTTGCCTCGCCTTCTTAGCCGACTATTATACTCAAGCAAATAAGCTAGCCCCACCGAAGCAATTCCGTGATAATATTCGAAGTTTTCTCGATAAGAAATATCATCAAAATTGATATCATTTGATCCATTATTAGTTCCCATATTGATGTGAACCCACGTATATCGAAAATCTAATTGGAGTCTCCCACCGCCTCGCATATCGAAAAACATCCCAGCTCCTGCTGTCAACCCAAATTGTACACGGTTGGGTTTACTCAAATATGCTACACTCCTATCGTCTGCATCTAATGCCTTTGATCGATTAAAGCTTACTTTATAACTTGCAGGTAATGCATTGCCATTTCTATCAACTCCCGCCGGTGGAAATTCTTCGAACTCTGCTAAGTAGATATTCCCTTTACCACTCAACCAATAAGATAGCCTAGGACCTCCATTTAAATAATAGTGAAATGGAACTTTACCTAAATTGATTCTTAACATTGCTGGGATTGATATAAAATTATTGGTCATGCTCGCAGTTACGGTAGTACCACCTGTTGCCTTATCGGTTATCTTTTTTCCTATTTGCTCAAAGAGTAATTCTCCATAAAACTCAAATCGACTCGAGGCTGAGTAGCCAAAAGCGACTCCTGCATTAAAATTCCAATCTCTGGGGATATTAAAAGAATCTTTTTCGTAGGTGCTTTCCTGATAAATGTGATTGGTATAATTAGCCCCAACTTTAGGGCCAAACCAATACTGGGCATGAGAAGATAAAGCCACAAGTATTAAACTAATATTTAAAAAAAGTCTCATTGATTATTATCGACTAATGCAATAATACTAAAACCTAACGTTTCAATTAGTATAAATTCGCCAAATACCCTTAAAATAGTTTATATTTCAATTATTTCAGAAAAAATGAAAAGGATATTTATTTAGGGTGTAGTTACATTCCAATTATTTCATTTATTTTGAGCTTTAAACTTAGATAATTCACATTACTTGAAGCAAATTTTTAAAACTTTTGTGTTTAAATGGTCTCTCACGAGGTCGCTATTTCTGATATGTTCATTGTGGATATGCTATAAAGCGCATGCGCAGCAGCCTCAGGTATACAATCAATTTTTTATGAATCCTTACATATACAATCCTGCCTACGCAGGAGTTGAGGGTCATACAACTTTTTTTATTACCTACAGAGATCAGTGGACAAATATTGAATCAGCACCTACTTTATCGGACTTCAACTTTCACGTACCTTTGAAAGGTGGGATAGCAATAGGTGCGGCGGCATTTAACATTAGGCAGGGTTTGTTGCAGACATCAGCAACTAAAATAACGGGATCGTATTTAATAAATATAGATCGAAAACATTTTCTAAGGTTAGGCATGTCAATAGGTGCAGGAATTAATTCTGTCAATTTGAATGAACTTGCTGATGCAGCTGGTGATCTAGCGATAGCTGGATTCCTTGATCAATCTACTTTTTTCTTAGGTGATTTTGGTGCCACATATCACTTTGGTCATTTCAATGTTGGATTTGCATTGCCCAACCTTTTCTCATATAATCCGATAACTCAACGCGAAGTTTCAACTCCAGAATTTTCACCATTAGACAACGTTCTCTTCAAAATGAATTATCGGGGACACATAAATGATGATTTGGCTTTTGAACCCCATCTAATTTTTCGATATAGTAGCGTAATTCCATACCAATATGAGGCAGTACTTATCGCACATTTATACCACATTGTGTGGGTGGGCGGATCTTATCGTCAAGATTCTGGATTTATTGGTTTAGCCGGAGCCAAAATCAAAGAAAAATTTGGTATTGGATTTTCCTATGAATTAGGCAACTCTCAAATATCAAGTCTTTTAGGTCCTACACTAGAGGTTACACTCGGATATCATCTAGGAACGAAAAAAGATCATACAGAACATACATCCAGTTTTATAAAAAGTCACCGTCTATCAGCAGAAGAAAGAGCTAAAAAAGCAGAGGAAGAGGCACAAAAGCAACTTGCTGAACTTCAAGCAAGTAGAGAGGAAAGTGGTGAAAATGACAAAAAAGCAAAGACAAACTCCACCCTCAAAAACCCAGTACCCGAATCAAATATTCCGACAACTCGTGCGGATTATTGGAAGTATCAAGAAGATTATTCAAAACTTTCTAGAGTGAACCAATTTGGTGAAGAAGAAACAGGATTACGACTAGAAAAAGCTGGCAGTGATGAAAGAAATGTAGTAATTAGCTGGATACCTACCTCCGAAGAAAACAGCCTCACAATAGCTGAAAATGGACACCTAGAGAGGGAATTGCCAGATGGATCCCTGGAAGTAGGCATTAAGTATGAGAAAGTGAATGAGGATGGAACAGTTAAGAATATAATAATGTGGGATCGCGCGATCACGGAGAATCAAGCCGAAATAATCAGTACCGACAAGTCGCTTACAAAAGAACAGCACGAACAGATAGAAAAAAGTAATCTAGAACTTACTCAGGATTACAGAACACATGATGAATTGGCCAACGCCAATGACTATGCCTCCGTCAGGAGAGGATCGCATTTATTAGAGTTACCTCCGGGTAATTTTGTAATAGTTGCAGCGTTTTCAGAATTTGAAAACGCCGAAGACTATTCGGATGAATTATTTCAGGACGGCTATCATGATGCGTTTGTTGGTTTTTCTTCTGCCAGAGGGTATTACTATGTCGTTATAAACAAGTCCAGTTCAATTGATCTGGCCAGAACACGAAGAGACGAATTCAGAAAAAAATCGAAACTATCTAAAGCATGGGTACTAGAAGTGAAAAACTAATGAAAATATTTTTATTAGCTGTGTTGTTTTTGGCTTTTGATCTTTCATTGGCTCAGCCCGTTATTACCAGTATTTCCCCCACCTCCACTCAAGCTGGTGAGAAAATCACGATTACTGGTACGGATATGGGAACAAACCCTAGGGTTTTTTTCGGGGGAGTTGAATCCCCTAGTGTAAATGTTGTAAATACTGCACGAACAATAGTTGAGGCTGAGGTACCCGTGGGAGCTCTTCATGAACCTATTACTGTTATGAATGATGGAGGCAAAATAGGAGAATCTTCATCAAAGTTTTTTATCGGCTTTGCTGGAAATAACTCCAGTAAAGCCGCCCTAACATTTAAGTCAGAATATAAAAAACCTATTTCAAAAAACGAATTTCCAAATGCATACGACGTTTGCATTTGCAATATTGATGGGGATAGTCTGAATGATGTGATCGTTACTCATAATAAGTTTGGAAGTGCCAAATTGGGCGAATTCACTTATTTTATTAATGAAAGTACGTCAGTAACTGATCTGAGTTTAGGAACACCAATTTCCGTTGATCTTACAGGTCAGTTTAGCATAGTCGCTGGTTTTTCTACTGTAGAGTGTGGTGACTTGGATAATAATGGCGACAATGATTTTGTCTTTCTCACTTCGGAAGCCACAACTACCTCCGTTTATGTTTTCGATAGCATTAGATCTGCTACCACTCCCTCTCTCACACTAGACATTCCCAAAACAGCAAATAACGATTCAAGAGAGCCCAGTGGGTTGCAAATCTACGATTTGAATGGAGATGGGTTTAAAGATATTATCGTTGGAAACAATACAGACAATACGATTCATATTTTTCAAAACAAAGGAGTAGTTGGTGATATTCGTTTTGAAGATGCTCTGGAAATTACCGTTGCAGCATCAACCCGTACAAGTTCTATTGAAATAAGTGATCTTAACAACGACCAATTGCCAGATATCGTAATAGTGCCTTTCGCAGTGGGCAATGAAAAAATTTATGTGTTAAAAAATAACAGTATAAGTGATAATATTTCATTCCTGCCTCAAGTGCCTATTGATAATAAAGATACTCGAAGAAATCTGAAAGTAGGCGATTTTGATAACGATGGATTTGCCGATCTTGCCACAACAGCAGATGCCTCACGTAGTAGCCGAACCGGGGTCGAAAGAATTAGCATTTTTAGAAATACCTCTTCAACTAGTAGTGACATCTCTTTTTCTCTGGTAGAACACATCGATATACCACAAAATCAACCTTTTGATTTAGACTTAGGCGACCTCAACGGCGATGGAAAATTAGATATCGCACTTACCTCCCACGATATTGATGCTAGTGCTAGTGGAGGAGCTATTTACACGCTTGAAAACAACAGCAGTTCCACAATCTCGTTTAAAAATCCTATTAAGAGTGTTATTGAACGTGATGCCAACAATATTCAAATTGGCGATTTGAATAAAGATGGAAAAGCAGACATTGCGTACGCAGCAGGGATAGACCGAGGCACAACTGGATACTTGGGTGTAATACAGAATAATACATGTATTTTTCCATTCATCATGCCAGTTAAAGATACGTATTGTAATCAAGAATCATTTACGTTGAGTACAATAAATGCTCCGAACAGTACATACAGATGGTCTTCCTCGCCTCTTGGACTTGAGAGCCAAAATCGCAATGAGGCAACATTTAAATTTAGTCAATCAACATCGACTGTAGAGATTAAAGTCGTATTGCAGACTGGGAGTGCCTGCAGAGACAGTACTTCAATCACCCTAAACCCTCCTTCAGACCCCCGTCCGGCACGTCCATCTATAAATGTAGGTGGCAAGACTGGGAACTCAATATGTGAAGGAGAGGAAATTACGCTAACAACTAATGGAAATTTTGATACTTATCTATGGACACTTCCTAATGGATCAGAATCCGCAGAAGCAAATATTACCATGTCAGAGATAAAAGCAAGTGATGCTGGAACGTATTCTTTATCAGTTAAATCAGCTAATTCCTGTTTTAGTGAATTGGGTACTCAAACACTCGAGATTCAAACTTTTGCTACACCTGTAATCTCAATCTCAAATAATAAAGATCTTGTTTTTTGTGAGGATATAAATAATTCTCCTGAATTGGAAATTGATGAAATTACGGGAGGAGGATACCAATGGAAACGAAATAGATTGGATATTGTGGGGAGAACAAATCCTAGCATGATTGCTATAGAATCAGGAGACTACACTGTAGAGGTAACAAAAGGAGGGTGTACCAAGGAATCGGCCAGAATTACACTAGAGGCTGTTGAGAAACCCGTCTCTTCATTTAGCGAGTTTGAGGCCATTTGTTCTAACATTGAAACTCGCTTCTCCGCCTCTTCTACTGGGGTAAATGGGTATACGTTAGAATATAATTGGCGAATTGATTCTGCTGGTAATGAACTAGATACATTCACAACACCGGATTTTGATTATATCTTCAATTCCCCTACAACTTTTAATTACGATGTTGTACTTACGACTAAATACGATCCCAATGATCTTGCTAATTGTTCAGATGTCAAGACTTCCACCATAAATGTATCTCCTCCTCCTACTCTAAACTTTAATGAGGCTGACGGAGCGCAAAAGTGTGTTGCCGAATCAATTGATTTATCCATTTCGAATGCGGGTATCGATAGCTACATCTGGTCAACTCGAAATGCCGCTCTGAAAAACGATACACTCATCTCCGAAAATGCATCAAACTCAAGTACATTCGCTCTCTCCACACCGATAGGGGTTGATTCCGTTTTTGCTATTTTATCTGTAGAAACCGATATCGGATGCTTAGTATCGGATAGCATTAAAATTAAGAATATACCCACCCCAGGGGATATAAAATCACCTGATTTTGAAAGTATTAAACTGAACAATTCTGCTAAGTTGGATGAGGCGATATCAATAGTGCTCTCTGCTGATTCTATCGTATCTGATTTTGAATGGAAGCCTGCCGTTCAAATAGACAATTCATCTGCTTCATTGATTACCTTCTTTCCCCAAAATCCATCTACTAAGGTGATACTTACTGGCAAAGATAACAATGGATGTTTAGTTTCTTCACAGGTCACTATTATCCTCGACAATATTCGTCCAAAGAAAACTTTCTCTCCAAATGGAGATGGAATCAATGATTGTTGGGAGATTTTAAATATTGGAGATTTGGGTAATACGGATGACAACAAATGTGAGGTGTTCATATTTGATTCAAGAGGAAGAAATATAGAAATAATTAGGGAATTTGAAAATGAAAACTGCGTTTGGGAAGGCAACTTCAATGGGTCTGCTGTTCCAGAAGGAGTCTACTATTTTGTACTAAAATGTACACAGAAAGAGTACTCAAAATCGGGTAGTGTTATACTTGCCCGATAGACTCTTTATTTCTCAAGCTGATTTATAAATAGTGTGTATTCACCTAAGAAACAGAATGCGTACGAATACTATTGGGATAAGTCTGATTTATAGTTTTAAACGTCATATTTGCGTGATTATGGACGTGAATTCTAGATTAGAAGTTTCATTTTTTTAAATTAATTTGACTTTTTTCAAAATATTTGAGAAAAATCACAATCTGGTCTCAACTAAATCTTAGCTTTTTCACTCCCCACAACTTGGTCTTGAACTAAAAAAGTCAATGATCAAAACGAATATATACCAGCTATTTTTTAATTTAATTCTCAAACTTATTTTCATTGATTCTATTCTATCTTTTTAAAAAATGAACCTATATGTAAAAATCCATCCGGGAAGTGGATATGAGTATTAAAAAAAGGGCGACTTATGGTCTCTCTTTTCCAATCACATGGTGTGATGTAAGTCGGGGTAGTAGGATTCGAACCTACGACCCCCTGCTCCCAAAGCAGGTACGCTAACCGGACTGCGCTATACCCCGATTTTTAGAATATACTTTCCTAAAGAAGAAAAACAAATTTACAACTTTTCCTTGAAAAACATAAGTTGACGTGTAGAGCCTTTTTCGATACGATTCATTTTGCAATTTTGAGGCTATTTCATTTTGCTCAACATACGAATCCAGCTGAATTAAAAGAGTTGTTGAGGAGTTACCCGATCCTTCATTGATAGATGCTTATGCTTCTTTACAATTCAAACTAGGGGAAAAGAAGCTAACTGAAGAATTGGAGCAAAAAGCATTGGAAGTGACCCAGAAATGAGGGACAATATTGCCCATTATCAGCATCAACGTGCAAGGTCAGAAAATAAAGAATTTGAGCAATTTTAACTTACCAAATGGAAGTCCAAATTTGATTGTCTTTTATAGAGAATAATAGCCTAGCTGACGCTACTTTTGATATACTCTCTGTTCATTCTTGCGATGTTCTCTAATGAGATACCTTTCGGACATTCCACTTCACAAGCTCCCGTATTGGTACAGTTTCCAAACCCTTCTTCGTCCATTTGATTTACCATGTTTTGTACTCGCTGAGGAGCTTCTACTTGTCCTTGAGGAAGTAATGCAAGTTGTGAGACCTTCGCAGATGTAAACAACATGGCGGAGGCATTCTTACATGTAGCTACGCAGGCACCACATCCGATACATGTTGCGGCGTCGAATGCTCTGTCTGCATCGTGCTTATCAATAGGGATTGCGTTTGCATCTTGAGTATTTCCAGAAGTATTTACACTAACAAATCCGCCAGCGGCCATAATTCGGTCAAATGCACTTCGATCTACCATCAAGTCTTTTATTACAGGAAACCCTTTTGCTTTCCACGGCTCAATAGTAATGGTGTCTCCATCTTTGAACTTTCTCATGTGAAGCTGGCAAGTAGTCATTCTCCTACCAGGACCATGTGCCTCTCCGTTGATGAACATCGAACAACTACCGCAAATTCCTTCACGACAATCATGATCAAACTCTACGGGTTCTTTTCCTTCATTAATCAATTGCTCGTTTAAAATATCCATCATTTCTAAGAAAGAGCTATCTGGTGAAATATCGGAAACGTCGTAGGTTTCAATTTTTCCTTTGCTTTGAGGATTATTTTGTCTCCAAACCTTGAGCTTTAGTTTCATTCCTTCTTTTGACATGGTTCTTTATTTATACGATCTTGTTTTCAATTCAATGTTTTCAAATACTAATTCTTCTTTGTGAAGTACTGCGCCATCAGGTTCTCCTTTGTATTCCCAAGCCGCAACGTAGGCATATTTCTTATCATCTCTTTTGGCCTCTCCTTCGTCTGTCTGATACTCTTCTCGGAAGTGACCACCACAGGACTCATTTCTTTCTAATGCATCCTTGGCGAAAAGCTCGCCGAGTTCGAGGAAGTCGGCCACTCGTCCAGCTTTTTCCAATTCACTGTTGAGTCCATCCGCCCTGCCAGGCACCTTTACCTCTTTCCAAAATTGCTCTCTCAATGCTTTAATTTCTACCATTGCTTCCTTTAAACCTTCGGCATTTCTGGACATGCCTACTTGATTCCACATAATCTTACCAAGTTTTCGATGGAAATAATCCACTGAATGTTTCCCTTCGTTGTTCACAAAGAAATCAATTTGTTCTTTCACTGCTTTTTCAGCTGCTTCAAACGCTGGAGAATCAGTAGAAATAGCTCCAGTTCTGATATCATCGGCCAGGTAATCACCGATCGTGTAAGGGAGAACAAAATAGCCGTCTGCAAGACCTTGCATAAGAGCCGAAGCTCCTAGTCTGTTTGCTCCGTGATCTGAGAAGTTGGCTTCCCCGATAGCGTAGCATCCGGGGATAGTGGTCATCAGGTTATAATCTACCCACACCCCTCCCATAGTGTAATGAACTGCAGGATAAATTTTCATGGGTGTTTTATATGGGCTATCTCCTGTGATATTCTCATACATTTCAAACAGGTTTCCATACTTTGCCTCTACTACTTTTTCTCCTAATTCTTTTACTTGAGACTCAGTTGGGTTGTGTATCCCTTTTACAAGAGTTTCTTCCTTCCCGTAGCGGACAATAGCAGACGCAAAATCAAGGAACACGCCTTCTTTGGTTGGGTTATTCACTATCCCGTGGCCTAAATCGCATCTTTCTTTTGCCGCTCTTGATGCGACATCTCTGGGGGTTAGGTTGCCAAATGAAGGATACCTTCTCTCTAAATAATAATCTCTGTCTTCCTCTGCAATATCTACAGGCTTTAATCGCCCTTCTCTCACGGCTTCAGCATCTTCCTTTTTAGCGGGAACCCAAATTCTACCATCATTTCTGAGGGATTCAGACATTAATGTCAATTTCGATTGTTGCTCTCCATGCTGAGGGTTGCATGTTGGGTGTATTTGAGTGAAGCATGGATTTGCAAAAAAGGCACCTTTCTTATGAATTTTCCATGCGGCCGAGGTATTAGAGCCCATCGCATTAGTAGATAGATAAAATACATTTCCATATCCGCCAGATGCAACAACCACTGCATGTGCAGCGTGCCTTTCAATTTCTCCTGTAATAAGGTTTCGAGCAATAATGCCTCTGGCTTTACCATCTACGATCACGATATCCATCATTTCATGACGGTTGTACATTTTAATCTTCCCTTTCCCAATTTGGCGAGACATAGCTGAATAAGCACCAAGCAGCAGTTGCTGCCCGGTTTGACCTTTGGCATAGAAAGTTCGAGACACCTGTACTCCACCAAATGAGCGGTTGTCAAGTAAGCCTCCATAGTCTCGTGCAAATGGAACACCTTGCGCCACGCATTGGTCTATGATGTTGGTAGAAACTTCGGCAAGTCTGTGAACATTTGCCTCTCTCGACCGATAGTCCCCGCCTTTGATTGTATCGTAAAATAATCGATAGGTAGAATCACCGTCACCTTGATAATTTTTTGCAGCATTTATTCCTCCTTGTGCAGCGATAGAATGCGCCCTTCTAGGAGAATCCTGATAACAGAATGCTTTTACATTGTAACCTAGTTCCGCAAGTGTTGCCGCCGCAGAGCCACCTGCTAGTCCAGTCCCTACTACGATAACGTCAATTAGTCTCTTATTAGCTGGGTTTACTAGCTTAATATTATTTTTATGCTTAGTCCATTTATCCGATAATGGACCTTCTGGAATTTTTGAGTTTAATACTTTGCTTAGCATAATTTCTCGTTTAAAAATGTAAGAGGTGATGGAATAGGGCAATAAAAATGAAACCTGTGGGGATTAGTATGGCATATACTCTTCCAATCTTTTGAACGGAGGGGAAGTATTTTGGATGTCTAGCACCAATTGATTGAAAAGCAGACTGAAACCCATGAAGTAGGTGCATCGCTAAGAGTATAAATGATATTACATATATTCCTACTCGAACAGGGTCTTCAAATTTGTGCACTAACTCTGCATAGTACCTTTCCGTATTAGCGGGGTTAGTTTCAATGTATTTGTAGTTTATTTCAGGAATCCAGAAATCGTAGAAGTGTAATCCTAAAAAAAATAGAATTACAAGTCCAGTATAAATCATATTTCGTGAGAACCAAGAAGCGTTTGCACTGCCCTTATAGGCTACATACTTATCGTTACGGGCATCTTTATTCTGAATCTGCAGAATAAAACCAATAGTAAAGTGATAGATCACACCTAAAATCAAAACAGGTTGTAGCAAGAATTGAACAGCAGGGTTTGTACCCATAAAATGGCTTAACTCATTGAATAAATCAGGACTGAAAGTGGATGTAATGTTGATAGCAAAATGTTGCAGCAAGAATATCAAAAGGAATAAAGCAGATAAAGCCATTCCAAACTTTCGACCTATACTGCTACTAAAAAAATGCTTTGACCAACTCATTTATTTTTTGAAAAAAGATTGTTATGATTCAAAATTAGTTTCAGATTACTAGCCCTCCAATCCAAGTGGTTGTTTCGAATCATTCTAAATAAAATCTGATAAATTTAAGTACTACTAATTTTAATTCTCCTTTTAAACCAATCTATGGTAATGTTGTTTGCATAAAAGTTGGATATTGTAATGCTTTTTAAAATTTTGCGGATTTATTAAAATTTGATCCATAAATATTTCTCAATGCGAGTTGCTAAGGTTTTTGCATTCATTATTTGTCTTCTAATAAAATTAAGCACTTTTGCTACACACATTAGAGCGGGTGAAATTATTGCCAGGCAGGTAAGTGGAACTGAATATACTTTCACTTTTATTGGGTATCGCGATATAGAAGGAGTTGTATTTCAGAATGGGGTTTTTGATTTTGGAGATGGTACTTTTTATGGGGGCGAAGGAGGAGAAACCATTCCTTGGAAAAATTTTGCCCCAGAAGATGGAGTTGAAAGATGGGAATTTACATTACCCCACACCTATTCTGCACCTGCCAATTATATCGTCAGCTACACAGAAAAAAACAGGAACGAAAATATTCAAAACATCTCTGCTTCGGTTAATACTGCCTTTCATGTGGAAATGATGATTGTTGTTGATCCTTTATTTCCCAATAGCTCTCCCTTTTTTACCGTGCCGCCTATTGATCGAGGGGTGGTAGGAGCTATTTTTGAGCATAATCCTGGCGCTTATGATCCAAATAATGACAGCCTATCATATTCATTGGTTACACCTCAGAGGGACAATGGCGTGAATGTAGGAGGTTACCGACGACTCGATGACGAAAGCTTCTATACTGATTTTTCTAGTGGTAATTCGCAAAGAGACGGAGAGCCCAGTTTATCAATAGACCCAGTCACTGGTACTTTGATTTGGGATGCACCTGGTGGCGCAACAATACCTAATATGGAAAATCGAGAGTGGAATGTGGCCATTCGGGTTGAGGAGTGGCGAAAGATTAATGGAGAGTTTATTTCTTTAGGTTACATCGTTAGAGACATGCAAATTATAATATGGAACTATAAAAATGATCCACCTGAACTAAAAGTGCCTGAAGATACTTGCGTAACAGCAGGAAATAGAATCACGGGAACTGCAACAGCCACGGATTCAGATGGTGATCGAGTAAAAATCGAAGCTTTTGGAGGTCCGTTTAAGTTAGTTCCTTCGGCAACTTTTAGCCCCGTTCCAGCGGTCTTTCAACCATTACCCGCTTCATTAGATGTAGAGTGGGAAACTGTTTGCGGCTTTGTTAGGGAAACTCCTTATCAAATTGAATTTAAAGCAACTGACAAGCCCACCATTCTTGGACTTGGCGAGCTTTCCGGACAATCAAACTTTGAGACTTGGAAAATAACCATAGTAGGTCCTCCCCCTCAAGGACTGACGGTCAATGCGGTCAATGGAGCTATGCAATTATCCTGGGATACCTATACATGCTCTAACGCAAAGGAAATTCAGATATGGAGAAGAGTGGGCGAATACGAGCTTGACCCTACTTGCACCCCCGGCATTCCGGAGAATGCTGGCTATGAACTGATACAAACCCAATCGATAAGTGATACAGATTTTATAGATGATAACAATGGTATTGGTCTTTCACCTGGATCAAATTATTGCTATCGGTTAGTAGCATCTTTTCCTGAGCCATTAGGAGGTTTAAGCATTGCCTCGGAAGAAGCTTGCGACAGTCTTTTAATAGACTTGCCCGTCATTACAAATGTTGATGTACGTACTACCAGTGAGTTGGATGGAAGTATTGTGGTGACCTGGACGCCTCCATATCAAATAGATTTTGCAGCTTTTCCGCCTTCCTATACTTACCAATTAATAAGAAGTGAAGGCGCAGGTCCGGGTGGAGCGTTTACCTCCCTCACCACGACGGGGGATACCACCTTTATAGACAGCAAGCTAAATACAAAAGACCTTGAGTATTCTTACAGGGTGCTATTGTACTCACAAGGAAATTTGGTGGATACCTCTCAGCAAGCCTCATCCGTAAGGTTAAACTCAGTTCCACAATTAGGTGGTATTAATCTCTCATGGGACGCCAATGTCCCATGGTCAAATGTTCATCAAGGCTTTCCATATCATTATGTCTACAGGGATAATGTTCTAACGAATTTCATAGATTCACTAGTGCTAATAGATTCAGTTGATGTCACCTTGAAAGGATTAAGCTATCTAGATGATGGCATTAAAGATGAAGATAAACTAGACGAAGAAATTGAGTATTGCTACTCCGTGGTTACTCAGGGTTCATACGACAATGAGCTTCTTCCCGAGCCCTTAATTAACCGATCCCAGATCATATGCGCTCAACCTAACGATTCCATTCCTCCTTGCACCCCGATATCTTTAAACTTTAATACGGACAGTGATCTGCGTTGTGAAGCACAATTTATTTGTGAATCAAACGCAAACTCGTTGGAAAACAGTATCGAATGGAGCGATGATGGAGCTATTAAATGTGAGGATGATATTCTCTTTTATAGAATTTATTTTTCGGAATCACAAAATCAGGGAACTTTTGAATTGTTAAAAGAGACATTAAATACGCAGTTTTCGCATCGCAACTTAAGTTCCCTCGCTTTTTGCTATTACGTGACGGCGGTAGATTTATCGGGGAATGAAAGTGCCATATCTGAGATCATTTGCAATGATAATTGCCCGCAATTCATTTTACCAAATGTATTCACCCCAAATGGTGATGGACTCAATGATGTATTCGAACCACTTGATAGAGACGATCAGTGTCCAAGATTTGTTGAGTCGATCGTTTTTACCGTGGTTAATAGAGCAGGAAAAGAAATTTTCTCCTACAATTCCAACAATACGGAGGGGGCGATAAAACTCCAATGGGATGGTAGAACCCACAGTGGAATAGAACTGCCAGCTGGGGTTTATTATTACTCAGCAGAAGTTAAGTTCGTAACGCTGAACCCTTTAGACAGTGAACAAGTTATCAAAGGGTGGGTACATCTGATACGTTAGAAAAGCCAACTGTTTTTTTTGATGGCGTTTGCAACTTATGCAATAGTTCGGTTCAGTTCATCATCAAGAAAGATCCCAAAGCCAAGATTGCTTTTGCATCGTTACAATCTGACTTTGCAAGAAAATCTTTACCTGAAGCACTTACAGCAAAGAAAGACTTAATTAGCATTGTTTTTATAGAGAAAGATGTCGTAAAAACTAAAAGTAGTGCCGTGATTTCTATATCAAGATACTTGAACAATCCATGGCCTTTTTTCTACATATTTATCCTTATCCCTAAACCCATTCGTGATTTCTTTTATGATTTTATTGCAACAAACAGATACGAGTGGTTCGGCAAGAAGGATTCATGCATGATTCCCTCGCCAGAACTTAAAAATCGCTTTTTCGAATAGTTAGATTTCATATTTTTGAGAGTATACAAAATTTGAAAGATGAAAAAAGCGTACGTTTTCCCTGGTCAGGGAGCTCAGTTTTCGGGAATGGCTATGGAACTTTACACCAACCATCCTAAGGCAAAAGAAATGATAGATGCTGCGGAAGGTATCCTTGGTTTTGATATCAAGAAAATTATGTTTGAAGGCACCAACGAAGAACTAAAGCAAACTAAAGTTACCCAGCCAGCCGTTTTCATCCATAGTTTAGCAGCTGCCTTAACTTCTGAACATTTCAGTCCCGACATGGTGGCGGGTCATTCGCTTGGAGAGTTTTCGGCACTTGTAGCTAATGGCACATTGAGTTTTGAAGACGGCTTATCTCTAGTTTCAAAAAGAGCCATGGCAATGCAGAAAGCCTGCGAAATAAAAAAATCCACAATGGCTGCAGTAATTGGGCTGGAGGATAGCATAGTAGAAGAAGTCTGCATACAATCAGAAGGAATAGTAGTGGCCGCAAACTATAACTGCCTAGGGCAATTAGTTATTAGTGGGGAGGTAGAGGCAGTGGAAAAAGCTTGTGAAAGATTGAAAGAAAAGGGGGCTCGACGTGCGCTTGTGCTACCAGTAGGAGGAGCGTTCCACTCGCCCTTGATGGAGCCAGCCAAAGAGGAACTAGGGGAAGCAATCCAACAAACAACATTCAACCGACCAACGTGTCCGGTTTATCAAAATGTAGATGCTAATCCATATATGGATGTAGATAAGATAAAAGAAAATCTTATTCGTCAGCTTACGGCTCCAGTTAGGTGGACGCAAATCGCTCAGCATATGATAGCAGACGGTGCTACAGAAATTATAGAATGTGGTCCAGGTAAAGTTTTACAAGGACTAATAAAGAAAATCAATCAAGAAACAAGTGTTAGTGGTATTTCATAACGGTGTAGAAAATGAAAATTATAAATTTATTTGACAGATTTCGTAAAATAGTTTGGATTATCGTTTTTGGCATGGTCATTTCTGGTGTCGAGGGCTGTAGAAGAGGACCATCCACAACGAAATTAAATAATAAAAAAATCAAAAAAGGAAGACCCATTCCATGCCCAATTAAAGATTGTTGATGAAGAAAATAATCGTAGCCATAGATGGATACTCAGGTACAGGAAAAAGCAGCACCGCCCAAAAGGTAAGTGAGGTTCTAAATTATACTTATATCGACTCTGGGGCAATGTATCGTGCAGTCACTCACCACTTCACTCGAGAAAAAATTGATTTCACAAATGAAGCATTGGTCAATGAAAAACTATCTGAAATAGAAATCACTTTTCACAATGGTGAGACGTATTTAAATGGAGAAGATGTAGAGTACGCCATAAGATCTATGGCGGTAGGTAAAGTGGTTAGTCGAGTGGCAGCGCTCCCCTCTGTGAGACAGCACTTAGTAGAAATGCAACGAAAACTAGGCAAAAAAAGCGGTGTTGTTATGGATGGGCGAGACATTGGTACGGTAGTTTTTCCGTATGCCGAGCTTAAGTTGTTTATGATCGCCGAGATGGATATCCGTGTGGAAAGAAGAAGAATGCAATTATTGGAAAAGGGAGTGAAAGAAGATTTCGAAACAATCAAAGAAAACCTCACTAGCCGTGATTTTGTCGACACCACCAGAGAAGATAGCCCATTGACGCAAGCAAGCGATGCAATAGCTATCGATACTTCACATTTATCGATGGAAGAGCAAGTCGACATAATCAAAAGTTTGGCACAGAAGAAAATAAACGCTTTGAACCGATAATTTTTCTAAAAAATCTAGAACCAAAGTATCTGATTTAAGTTTTTTACTAGAAACTTAATTTTATTAGAAGGTATTAATGGAATCCATTATTGATTAAGTTTGCTTCGTTTTTAAGAGGTTCTCCTAAAAAAGAAATATGTCCCAGTCTATCAAGCTGAAAAAAGGGTTTAATATAAACCTAGTAGGAAAAGCAGAAAAGAAAATTTTAGACATAAGCCAGCCTGAAACTTTCGCTTTAAAGCCGTCAGATTTCAAAGGAGTCGTCAGACCTAAGCTATTAGTGAAGGAAGGAGACAATGTAAAAGCGGGTACTCCCATTTTTTTTGAGCGAAATGTTGAAGATATAGTCTATACTTCTCCTATAAGTGGAGAAGTCGTTGAAATAAAAAGAGGTGAAAAGAGAAAAATCTTGGAAGTGAGAATTCTCGCCGACAAAAAAATTGAATTTGAGTCCTTCAACAAATATTCCGTTGCAGATTTAAAAGCACTATCCAAAGAGGATGCCCTTGAGCAACTGAAAAAATCCGGTGCTTGGACTAATTTTATTCAGCGCCCTTTTGGGGTAGTAGCCAACCCTTCTGACACACCGAAAGCTATTTTTATTTCTGGCTTTGATACGCATCCTTTAGCACCAGATTACTCTTTTTTACTTCAAGATCAAGATCAAAACTTTCAAGCAGGTGTAGATATTCTAGCTAAATTGACCGGAGGATTCGTGCACCTAAATATCGATGGTAATTCTGAAGTGCCAGAAATTTTCAGTAAAGTCGATAACGTACAGTTAAATAAAATAAGTGGACCTCACCCATCAGGAAATGTAGGTGTTCAAATTCATCACATTAACCCTATTTCTAAAGGAGATGTTGTATGGACCTTAACGCCAATGGGTGTTGCACAAATTGGAAAACTTTTTTTGGAAGGAGTTTACGACACTTCTAAGTTCATCGCAATCACAGGATCAGAAATCATCAATACAGGATACGTTAAAACATACAGCGGTGCTTGCATCAATAAGTTGCTCGATGGCAATATCTCTGATGCAGATAATAGGTTTATCTCTGGAAATGTTCTAACGGGGGAGGGAATCGAGCTAGACGGCTATCTAGGATATTATCACAACCAAATAACGGTTATTCCTGAAGGTAAGAAAGAAGAATTTTTAGGTTGGATCAAACCAACTACAAATAAATTAAGTTTCCATAAAGCGTTCGGTCTGTTCTCCTTCACAAACAAGTCCAAGGAATACAAAGTAAATACGAACACCTATGGAGAGCATCGAAACTTTGTTGTTACAGGAAGTTTCGAAGAGGTACTTCCTATGGATGTTCTTCCCATGTATCTCTTTAAGGCAATCTTAGCAGAGGATTATGACAACATGGAAGCACTTGGAATCTATGAGTTGGTGGAAGAAGATGTTGCGCTCTGTGAGTTTGTGGATGTCTCAAAAAATCCATTACAAAAAATTTTGAGGGAAGGTATTGAACTAATTAAAGAAGGATAGTAATGAAATTTTTGCAGAAAAAATTTGATCAGATTAAACCCCTTTTTGAAAAGGGAGGAAAATACGAAAAGCTTTATCCAATATACGAGGGGCATAGAACAATTTTCTTTGCTCCAGATATCATTACACATAAAAGTGGCACTCAAATAAAAGACGGAGCAGACCTCAAAAGGGTCATGATGACGGTAATCATCGCAATGATTCCGTGCCTGCTCTTTGGTATGTGGAATGTTGGTCACCAGCATTTTTTAGCCACTGGCACAGAAGCCACACTCCTAGATGAATTTTGGATTGGAATTTTAAAAGTAGTACCCATTATTGCTGTTTCTTACGGTGTTGGGTTATCTATAGAGTTTACTTTTTGTGTGATATACCGACGTTCTGTAGAAGAAGGATTTCTAGTCTCAGGAATGTTAATACCGCTCATCATGCCCGCTACAATACCTTTGTGGCAAGTGGCTTTAGCAACAGCCTTCGCGGTAATAATAGGAAAAGAAGTATTCGGTGGCACCGGAATGAACATCCTAAACGTAGCACTTACTGCACGCGTATTCTTATATTTCGCATATCCTACGGATATTTCTGGGGATGTTTGGACATACCTTGGTGATAGTACACCGATCGATGGTTATTCGGGAGCTACGATCTTGGCGTACGGAGCAGAGGCAGCAGCCAACGGAACCAATATGATGCAACTGGCTTCCAATCA
Source organism: uncultured Ekhidna sp. (assembly GCA_964289745.1). GTDB lineage: Bacteria > Bacteroidota > Bacteroidia > Cytophagales > Cyclobacteriaceae > Ekhidna. The sequence goes on along the minus strand of CAXYMM010000001.1, from coordinate 1,324,581 downwards.
CTGGTACTCAGGAATGTTCGAATTTTGGAATATGTTCATAGGCATCATACCAGGAAGTATAGGAGAAACCTCCACATTGATGTGCATCCTTGGAGCGATAATTCTGATTGCAACGGGAGTTGGCAGTTGGAAGATAATTTTGAGCGTAGTATTCGGAACACTCTTTATGGGTACTGTCTTTAATCTGGCAGGAAACAATAGTTTTATGGCCTTGCCTGCACATTACCATCTGGTAATTGGTGGACTTGCCTTTGGTGCAGTTTTTATGGCTACTGACCCAGTTAGTGCTTCACATACAGAAGCAGGAAAGTGGATATATGGTTTTTTAATTGGAGTAATTACTGTATTGATTCGAGTGATAAATCCTGCATACCCCGAGGGAATTATGCTAGCAATTTTATTCATGAATGTTTTTGCTCCATTGATTGATTTTTATGTAGTAGAGTCTAATAAAAAAAGAAGATTAAAGCGTGCGACAGTCTAATTTATATGTAATTCTTTTTGCTATTGTTTTAACAGTAGTATTTGGAGGAGCTTTATCATTAGCCTCAGTAGGGTTAAAGCCCCTTCAGGACAAGCAAGTTGAAATTGACACCAAGAAAAAAATTCTGGGTGCGGTGATGGATATTTCCCAAATTCTTGACCCAAACGAGATTTTAAAAATTTATGATGAAAAGGTCTCATCCATTGTTGTGGATATTGATGGAAATGAAATTGAGAAGGACGGCAAGGGCAGTCCGATAATAGCTGAGAAAGTAAATATTCAAAAAAATTCAAAGCTTAGTCCTGATATAAGAAAATACCCGATTTTTATGTTTAGTGAAAACGGTAGTGAGATAGACTCTTATATTTTCCCAACATTCGGTTCTGGTCTATGGGATTGGATTTCTGGATATGTAGCACTGGATAAAGACCTAAATACAGTGAAAGGTGTAGCCTTCGATCATAAAGGGGAGACACCTGGTCTGGGTGCCCGAATAACCGAAGCGAACGTACAAGCGAGATATGTAGGAAAGAAAATTTTCAACGAACAAGGTGAACTTGTTAGTATAATGATGTTAAAAGGTGAAGGGAATAGTAATCTTACGAATCATCAAGTAGATGGGATGTCTGGAGCCACCATTACAGGGAAAGGTGTGAACGCCATGCTAAAGGATTACTTTGGGTGTTATCAGGCATTTATTAAAAAAAAATCAATTAAAATAGCTAGTCTATGAGTGAAGATGTTGCAGAAATTTCACAAGAAACTGTAGTTGCAAAGGAATCTGCTGAGCCGTTATTCTCGAAACGAAGGAAAAGAATAGTCGCAGACCCCTTAAATGATGACAACCCCATTACCATTCAGGTCTTGGGCATTTGTTCAGCACTTGCCGTTACAGTTCAGTTTAAACCCACTATGATCATGTCGATCGCAGTGATTTTTGTGATCGTATTTTCCAATCTAATTACTTCTTTCATGCGAAAGTTGATTCCCAATCGAATTAGGATCATCGTTCAATTGGCAATCATAGCAACGTTAGTTACTCTGGTAAGTGAGGTTCTTAAAGCATATAGTTATGACATGTATAAAGTATTGGGAGCATATGTAGGGCTAATTATTACGAATTGTATCGTGATGGGGCGTCTGGAAGCATTTGCTATGGCCAATAAACCATATGATTCTGTTTTGGATGGGTTTGGAAGCGGTTTCGGTTACGCTTGGATTATCTTGGTAGTAGCATTCTTTAGAGAACTGCTGGGTGGCGGAACTGTATTTGTAGGCACACCACTTGAGTTTGATGTATATGGAAACATAGGAAGTCTATTAGGAATAACCCTTCAAACGAACGGTCTGTTTGTTGATTCAATCGGAGCTTTTATTATCCTGGGGATTATCATATGGATTCAAAGAACTAAAAATGGATACGTAGAACATTGATTAAAATGGAAGCACTTAACATAGCAATAAAAGGAATCTTTATAGACAATATGGTTTTCGCATACTTTCTGGGTATGTGCAGTTTCCTAGCCGTATCTAAGAAGGTAAAAACGGCTTTTGGTTTAGGGATGGCAGTTATATTCGTGTTAACCATTACAGTTCCTATCAACTGGTTGATTCAAGAACATGTATTAAAGGAAGGGGCACTATCTTGGTTGGGAAGCGACTTTGCTTCAATCGACCTAACTTTTCTTCAGTTTATCATTTTTATTGCTGTTATCGCTGCCATGGTGCAGTTGGTAGAGATGGTTATTGAAAAATTTTCACCTTCTCTTTACGGATCACTTGGAATATTTCTTCCCTTAATAGCTGTAAACTGTGCTATTCTTGGGTCATCCCTTTTTATGGTTCAAAAAGACTATAGTATTGTAGAAGCTACTGCTTTTGGCTTTGGATCTGGAACAGGTTTCTTCTTGGCCATTATTGCACTGGCTGCTATTCGTGAGAGACTCAAGTACTCGCATGTTCCAAATGGTCTAAAAGGTCTTGGCATTACTATGCTCATTACTGGACTTATGGGATTGGCCTTCAAGTCATTTATTGGAGTAGCATTGTAAGTTTCCTTAAAAGACCAAAGATCAAAGCAAGCGCATGTCAGATTCAACCCATAGCTTTAGTTAGGTGCTTTTTTATAGTGGCTTTTAACCTTTGGTCTAGCCTCTCCCCCATTTAGCGAGTGTAATTTGGGACGCTCTTTCGATGATTTTTTTGTTAGGCACAGTCGTAGTACACCACTCCGAGAGTTCTCTCCATTCGTACAATTGTGTTATTTTTTTATACTTTATTTCACGGCGATAAAAGAAAAAGCCTTACATCTTTGTCATTTAAAAATACCAATGCACTGAAAATCAATGAATACCATCTAATCTTAATGGTATTGGACTGGAAGTCTGAAAAAAGAATAAAAAGCCCTCCATTTCAGATGGGATTTTTCTGCACAATAAATTTATTTTTGCCTTCCAGTATGAAATTACCAACTAGAAAAAAAGCAACACTCTTACTGGAAGATGGAAACCAATTCGAGGGCAATGCCATTGGAAAGCGAGGTACTTCGGGCGGTGAAATTTGTTTCAATACAGGCATGACAGGTTATCAGGAGATATATACCGACCCATCCTACTTCGGGCAAATTATCGTGAATACCACCTCACATATTGGAAATTATGGCGCAAACAATGATGAGCTAGAAAGCAGTTCACCAACTATCAAAGGGCTGGTTGTGAATGATTTTTCACAAATCTTTAGTAGGAATCAAGCTTCTGAAAGTCTTCAGACGTTTCTGGAAAAAAATAATACAGTGGGTATCTCGGGTATTGATACTCGAAAACTTGTTCGCCATATTCGGATACAAGGCGCAATGAATGCTATCATTTCCTCAGAGCATGAGGGCGAAGCTCTAAAGTTAGCGCTCAGTAATGTGCCGAGTATGAAGTCGCTGGAGCTATCCTCAAAGGTTACCACAAAAGAGGTCTATGAGGTCGGTTCAGGGAATACAGGTGTTAAGGTTGCCGTACTAGATTTGGGTATTAAGAGAGCTATTCTTAGGAATTTTGAAAAACGCAATTGTCACGTAAAAGTGTTCCCTGCCGAAACTTCGTTTGAAGAAATGTCAAAATGGAATGCAGATGGCTATTTCTTATCGAATGGTCCTGGCGATCCAGAAGTCATGGACTACGCTTCAAATACAACAAAAGAAATCCTTAACGCTAGCATACCTCTTTTTGGAATATGCATGGGGAGTCAAATTCTTGCCAAAGCTGTTGGGATTAAGACCTACAAAATGCACCATGGCCATCGAGGGTTAAATCACCCAGTAAAAAACCTGAAAACAGGGCTCGGCGAGATCACCTCCCAAAATCATGGTTTTGCTATAGATATAGACGCATTAAACAACTCAAAAGAAGCTGAGTTAACCCACATTGACCTTAACGATAATACAGTAGAGGGGCTAAAGATAAAGGGTAAACCTGCGTTTGCAGTCCAATATCATCCTGAATCATCTCCAGGGCCCCATGACTCTGCTTACCTGTTCGATAACTTTATTCAACTAATTAACGAAACCAAATAGATATGAGCATTATTGAAAGTGTATTTGCGAGGCAAATTATGGACTCGCGAGGTAACCCTACCGTGGAAGTAGAGGTCATCACCGAAGAGGGTTCCATTGGAAGAGCAGCAGTGCCTTCTGGAGCCTCTACCGGAGAAAATGAAGCTGTAGAGCTTCGAGATGGAGATAAATCCAAGTATATGGGCAAGGGCGTTCAAAACGCCATTGATAATGTAAATAATAGTATTGCACCCAAAATTGAAGGAATACTTGCAGCAGAGCAAAATCTAATTGATCAAATAATGATTGACTTAGATGGAACTGAAAATAAGTCTAAGCTTGGAGCTAACGCCATTCTGGGTGTTTCGCTTGCAGTAGCTCATGCGGCTGCACATGTTTGTCAGCTTCCATTGTATCGGTATATTGGCGGCGCAAATGCCAAGGTACTCCCCGTTCCAATGATGAATATCATTAATGGAGGCTCGCACTCCGACGCACCGATTGCTTTTCAGGAGTTCATGATTCGTCCCGTAGGCGCACCTACCTTCACAGAAGCAATGCGGATGGGAAGTGAAATTTTCCATCACCTTAAATCGATCATCAAGGCGAAAGGACTGAGTACCGCCGTAGGCGATGAGGGCGGGTTTGCTCCTGAGTTCAAAGGGGGTACTGAGGAAGCACTTGAAAGTATATTGGCTGCAATTGACAAAGCCGGATACAAATCGGGTAGCGACGTGACGATTGCATTAGACTGTGCCGCTTCGGAGTTTTTTGAAAATGGATTTTATCATTATGCCAAGTTTGAAGGAACAGCAGCAGCCAAAAGATCGAGTGAAGAGCAAGCCGCATACTTGGCAAAATTGGTAAAGGACTACCCAATAGACAGTATTGAAGATGGGTGTGATGAGAATGACTGGGATGGATGGAAAATGCTAACAAAAAAAATCGGTGATAAATGTCAATTAGTAGGCGACGACCTGCTCGTAACCAACGTTAAATTTTTGGAAAGAGCCATAAAAGAAAATGCTGCAAACGCTATCTTGATAAAAGTAAACCAAATTGGTACGCTTACCGAAACACTAGATGCCATCGAAATGGCGCACAAAGCAGGCTGGAAGGCGGTGGTTTCTCATAGATCGGGAGAAACAGAGGACGCTACCATTGCCGATATAGCCGTGGCTACTAACGCAGGTCAAATAAAGACCGGGTCTTTGAGTCGATCCGATCGTATGGCCAAATACAATCAGCTCTTACGCATCGAAGAGGAGCTGGGTGATGTAGCCAGATACCCAACAAAGTAAAACTTAATTTAGTCTTGGATTGTAGGCAAATGTCCCCTCTTTTGGGGGGGCTTGCACCGATTTTTATAACGTGTACGGATGTTTTGCTTTTCGGCTCATTTCACGCTCGCCTCCACAAGCTTGATTTCTTCCGCTGTCAAATCGTACAATTCATACACCAACTGGTCTATTTCCGCCTCCAACGCAGAGGTGTCGGCTTTGGGGTTCTCTTTTTTGAGCGCAAGGATTCTTTCTGATTTGGCTGAAATATCTATTTGGTTAAGATCATTATAATTTTTAATGTATGTATTTAATAGGTTCGGTGCAGAATATAGTAAATACCCTCCAGCCATTCTTAATCCATCAAAAAAACACTCAAAAAGATATTGATACAACTTTGAATTAAGCCAAGCACAAACGAAGAAAGGATCATAATTATCTGAAAAAGAATGTATGCAGTTTGTATTTATTGAGGAATAAACTCCATCAACATCATAAAAAGCTTCAGTTCTTAATGCAATTTTCGCTAGAATGATTTTAGGATTGCTGTAAAGTGAATATCTGTTGGCTCCTAATTTTATTGGGTCTTTAGGTAGATAAGGGTTGATATATTTTTGTCCTTTATCTGCCATGTTTGATATTCCCCAAGTAGTTGAATAAGCATCAATCGTTCCAGAGTTAATTAACCGAAAGCCTTCAATTTCTTCAGAGATATATTCATGAAAAGCCTCTGCTTCTCCAGCAGTTGAGGTAGCATTTATTTTACCAACATTTTCTAATGGAATTGATGAATCAATAATTTTTCGAGTTATCTCAAACTTATCACTTAATAAAAAACCAAGGATGTTATCATTAAAATAAGTCAACAGTTTTGAATTGAAATACCTAAATTTATATGTGTGATTTTGCTCTAAAAAAGAATACGAATTGAACTTGTATTCCTTATCGGTTGAATTTTTTTCAAGAAGTGTAACTATGGGATATGTAGAAGCTTCACTAAAAACTTTAACTTTCGAATAATCTCCTATACTCAAAATTTTAAATTTATCAAGGATAAATTTCCTCAAAGCCACACCATAATTGGCGGAGAGAAATCGGTTAGGGGTTATGAAGCAGAATTTTTGATTATCACCTAAAATCTTAAATCCTAATTCAAAAAAATAGATATACACATCTACAGTTCCTTTTGCCGTAGCATAGATAGACTTGTAAAATTTATACTCTCTTTCACCAACGAGCTTTTTAAAATCATTGGCATTAATATAAGGCGGATTCCCGATCACCACATCAAAGCCCACAAAATCCCCGTCCGCATTCAGCACCTCGGGAAATTCAAACCGCCACTCGAAGGCATTATCATAAATCGTGTTGTTTTCGATTTCATGAATTTCTTTTTCCAGTTTTTCAATGGTTTTCTCATGAAACGCCACGCTGTCCTCAAAATTTCGCTTTTCCTTTTGGGTCATGCCAAACAGTTTTGCCTGCCGGGTAAGGTTAAATAAATCACCCTCATGCGCTCGAAGACGTTTCTTTAAAGGGTCATTCTTGGCAATCTCTACCCTGAAGTCGCCCTTTATATCTTCAATGAGCCTTTCCATCTCTTTCTTTTGCTCCTTGCTCGTGGCATTCCGATAGGTGTCTACGGCCATGCGGTAGCTATCAATGCTCCAATTGCTTTTCTTCAAGGCCTCTTTGATGTCTGCATCCAAATCAAATCGGCTAATGAGGGAGTTGCCGCATTTGATATTGATGTCAATGTTGGGGAGGGTTTCGAGTTCTGTTTCATTTTTGTAGTAGGCGTTTTTCAGTAGCTCAATCCATAAACGCAAACGACAAATCTTTACCGAGTTCGGGTTAATGTCTACCCCAAAGAGACAGTTTTCAATCATCGTCTGTTTTTCGTGAAACAACGCTTCCTGAAGTCGCCGGCTCTCTTTGTTATGCATGGAATATTCAAATAATTCGCCGTTATCGTCGGTGATCACCAGTTCGTCATTGACCACCTCCAGTACATATTCCTTCAATCTTTTCCCCTCACGGTCTTGCAGTATTTTCAGGTCGTGTTTAATGGCAATCAACTCATTGAGTGCTGACACCAAGAAATGCCCAGAACCCACGGCAGGGTCACAAATTTTCAAGCTATTAATAATGTCGTTGGCCTCTTGTCGGTCTTCTATTTCATTGTAGAGATCATCAAGGTCTTTGCAGTTCCACCCCTTCGTGTCATTAAATTTCTGCACCACCGCTCGGCGGATGGTTTCTCGACACATATACATGGTAATAAAACCGGGGGTGAAGAACGACCCGTCTTTATAACCGTTGATTTTCTCGAAGATCAGCCCGAGAACAGAAGCGTTAATGAGTGTTTTGTTCTCTTCTTGTATATCTTCTGAGCCTTCACTGCTAAAGTCATAGGCTTCTAAGAACGCAAAGAAGTATTCCAGCGCATTGAGTTGACCTGTTCGCTTCTTGCCGTTTTCGTCTTTCAGTACGGTGGCGGAGAGAATGGGTAGCTTTCTATCATCGGGTAGATTACTGATGAAAATGGTGTTGTGCTCCAGTTCATTAGGTTCGAAAAGCGAAGAGTTGAGGTAAGGTACTTTGGCAAACTTTGTTTTGACGTCTTCGGTTCTTTCATCATGTTGCTTTGCTAATACTTGAAAGAAAAGACTGTTCAAGTCATCGTAACTGTTGATTTTCTTGAAATTCAAGAAGGAGTAGGACACGTTTCCTTTATGGTAGGCAATCAATTGCGCTTCTAACAACTTCAAGAATAGCATTCGGTTGACCCACGTAATAGAAAGTTCTAAGCCAACATTAAACAACTGTTCTGCTTTTGTTTCACCATATTGGCTCGCTTTTTCGAGACGATGGATTTTGTCTAAAGTATCTAACTGAATAACGGCATTTTCAAGCAGAGAACCTGCATTTCGTTCACCCGCCTTATTTCTTTGAATGATTTTCTTTCCTTTATCTTTCGTCTCGGTCAACCCAATGATGTGAAGTAATTCGCTGTAAAACTTCTTGTCCAGCGAGTTGCTGTCGTTGGCAAAAGGTAGTTTGAGTAAATGCTCAGGAGAAAATAATTTAAAAAGGGCAATTAGTTTGTTATCGTCCTTTCTATCCCCATGCCGTAGCAGTTGGTCATACTCACGCAAATCGAAATGCGTAAAGTCAATAGTATATTGCAATTCCCTGATAAACGGCTCGACTACTTGTTTATAGAAAAAATCGGTTTTAGTACCGGATAATCGTCCTCCTTCGAAGTCTTCGTATTGCTTTACGAGCTTTTTATTTTGGGCAAAAAGTCGGTCGAATGTTGTGGCATCAAAAACGAACCATTCGTTGACATTGGTAGCAAGCAAATATTTTATTTCGAGATTTTTTTGCGCGATTCTCTCTCTTAGATAATAGAGTACCAATTCCTGAAAAGCCTTTTTATTCAGGTTTTCGGTGGTGACCATTTCCATTTTGTTGGTCGGCTTTTTTGCTTCGATGATTACACCAACGGATGATTTCGCATCTTTTCCATTATGAATGACAAGGTCATTTTTCCCCTTGGTGTTAATGGAATGATTAGGGTCGTAATAAGTCTTTTTTAAAAAATCAGAAACCAGATTTTTGTGAAACTCCTCAGATTCAGTATCGTTGGTTTGATCGATTAGCTGGATAAGGTTCTTTTTAAAAACCTCAATTTCAGATCGGTTAGGTTTAACCTTTAGGTAGGCTTTGTTAAGGGATTTTCTAGGTTTGAGTTTATTTAAAATCACAGAAAAAGGCATTTAGGTCACTTTTAGATTTTGATAAATTATGGGCGGATGCTCCACCATTCTCAGAATGAAATTATAGAAGATCGAACCAGTGCTAATTTAAAGATTTGTCAGTCTGCAATATTTTATCTAAATTACTATTAATACTGTCTATTATTTTGGTTCTATAAATTGGGATATTCTAAAATTTTTTAATTATTAAACTATTATATGGCATCAAAATATTATTTATAATATTTTAATTAATTAAACAATGGGTAAAAATGAATAAAAAAATACTAGTCACTATTCTGGGAGTTTACCTTAGCATTTTCACTGCAAAATCCCAACCCTACTCGTTAATTGATTTTGAAGGAACAAGCGTACCCAACTATTGCACCGCCAGCGATAATAACAGCCTCTCTATTACCCAATTGAGGAGAAAATACGGCAACCAATCTATGCTCTGGGAATGGGATGCCAATGACACATTAGCCTTCGATAATGCTCCTGGTATGAATGATGTCGTTTACAAGAATAACAGAAGAATGGTCTTGTTCTGGATTTATAATGATAATCCTCTACCAAACGAAAAACTTACCCTACGAGCTGGCATGAAGGATAGTATAACTAACGGAAAAGGTTATTACCAATTTGACTTCTACCTGAATTTCAAAGGGTGGCGTTCCATGATAGTCGTTCTCAAAGAGGATGCCACTTGGACAGGTGCTGGTTCTATACCCTCCGTTGATGATGATATCTTGAATTACATGGATGTAATAGCCCCTTCAAATGGTTCGGGAAACTTGTTCTTCGATTTTGGTCTCTTTTATCATCCGAGCTTTCCGAATGATACCAGAACAATTGACCTACAGACACCTTACCTTGACGTTGATCCAAAAGAACGCTGGCAAAAACCGTTCTACGCCCTACAATACACCCCGAAATGGCCACTTCCTCCCTATTCCCAAACTCTCAGAAATGATGTAGCAGCCTTTACAGATAGAGCAAATTTTTTAGTAGAAAATAATGATGGTTATAATGAGAGTGCGGCTATTGCTACCTTAAATGCTTTAAATATTACTAAAAATTCCTCAGGTATATTGAATGGGACCACCGTATTTGCTGCCAAAAAGAACAGGGATAGTTTTGAAAAGAACGGAATATCAGATTTTGTTAAAGTAGAAAGCGTTCTTGAGGACTGTTATCTATATCTCGCAAAAGAGTATCTGGCAACTAGAGACACTTCATTCAAAGAAAAGTACATTCAATTATGCGATTACCTCAACGACCAAGGTTGGGCTTATGGGAGTAATATGATGAGCCAGCACCGGATCACCAATGCTGATCCGGGTCATACAGTATCTTTATACCTAATGCGAAATGATTTGGATACAGCAAGATGGAATAGGGAAGTAAATACAGTAAAGTGGGTATCTGCATACAATGAGTTGTACAATAACGATACCATTCAATTGGATGCTGATCAGTTAAAAGGAGGATTTTTAAGACGCATTGTCATCCTTGCCCTTCTTCCTCAGAACACCAACCTTGAGGTACAAAAAAAAGCCAGAGACATCATGTATTTCAAACACTCTATTGAACAAGCATTACGTGTTACCAGAGGGCATAGTGCTATTCAATATGGAGGAACTATTGTTAAGCCCGATTATACCACTAATCATAATGACGCTGATTATTTGGATGGTAACACAAGCAATACTATGAATGAAATAACCTACTATCAATACCTCTTGCACGATACCTCTTTTGACCTTGATTCTGTAACCAAAAGCACTATAACTAATATCGTTGAGAAAACCTTCATCAAAATAAGCAGTAAGCATGGTATAGGACCTGTTCTCAGAGGAAGGGAGGCAAATATAGATTACAATTTCAGACCGTTACTAAAGTATCATATCTTGCCGCTAGCGGTTATGAAAGCATGAAACCTTGGTTGAAGTATTACATGAACACGGGACGATTCAAGCCAAAGTCTTTTTTGAAAAACAGCATACAGCGCATTATTGATGACCCAAGTATTTCCGTTGCGGAGACCCCTTCAGGCAATTGGACGCTCAATTACGCTACGCTCAACTGGCACAGAAGAGACAGTTGGATCGTTGCCATAAGAGGTCACAGTGCCTACATACCAAGCCCCGAAATATTTCCTAGCGATCCTGCAAACTCTTTCGGGCAATTCATGGGGCATGGACGTTTACAGATATTGGGTATAGAAGGTGCTTCTGAAATAGGAACGTCTCATATTGGCATCGATTGGACAAGGTTTAGTGGTACCACCACCATTCATTATGATATACCTACCATCAGGGATATGCGGGTATCGGGCAAGCGTAATGGCTGGAGCAATGATATTAACGGTAAAATGAACGGAGGGATGTCACACTTTAACCGCAACGGCATCTACCATCTTAAACTAGCAGGTCGCCCTGGGTTTGATGACGGCAACAGAAATTTTAAGGCGCATAAAAGCTATTTCTTCTTCGACAATACGGTGGTCTGTATTGGCTCCAATATCCAATGTGATAATGGAAATTTCCCAGTGGAAACCACCTTATTTCAGGTAATGGCTACCGACCGTACTTCTGTTACCACCAACTATATCAATGGAGACACAGTAAAAAAAATGGACGGGTACGGCAACGGATATGTGATCCCCAATGCGCAAAACCTGAAGTATGAAACAAAATTGCAGCAATCTAGAAATAAACTTGACGACACTGACGAAGACGGACATTTCTCTACTCTCTATATCAATCATGGTAAAGCGGTTAATAATGACAGTTATGCCTATGCTATTCTGGTTCAGCAGGATCAGACAGCCCTTTATAGCTTCAATTTTAATAATCATTTTAACATTCATCAGCAAGACAGTGTAGCACATATTATTGAGTATATGGAAGACAGCAGTTTTGGGTATGTGTTTAACCAGCATGTAGACACGGTTTCAGCAGGTCCAATCAGGTCTATCGACAACAAAGCACTGGTAATGACCTCTCGTCATGGTGATATCTTACACCTATCGGTCTCTGATCCCGACCTGAATTCCTATCTGGTAGATTGGGAAACAGCCAAAAATGCTGATGCCATGAATGACGGGTATAAATCAATACAAGATATGATACTGACCAAGAAAATAATCCTTTGGGGTGAGTATGAAATCCAAAACCCCAATATTATGTATCAAGTGGTTTCAAGTAATTGTCTTCAAACAGTTATAGAAGTGAAATGTCTTTACGGTGAAACACAGAATATCATTTTAACACCAAAAGAAAACAAATCGATAACAGATACGCTTACGGCCTGTGGGTCGTTCAAATGGATTGATGGAAATACATACACCACCTCCAACAATACCGCAACACATACCTTAACTAACTCTTTAGGATGTGATTCTGTGGTAACCTTGAACCTGACAATCAGACAACCAACATCCCACACAGATACGCTTACAGCCTGTGCGTCGTACACATGGATTGATGGAAACACGTACACCACCTCCAACAATACCGCAACACATACCTTAACTAATTCTTTAGGATGTGATTCTGTGGTAACCTTGAACCTGACAATCAGACAACCAACAACTCACACAGATACGCATACAGCCTGTGGGTCGTTCACATGGATTGATGGAAATACATACACCACCTCCAACAATACCGCAACACATACCTTAACTAACTCTTTAGGATGTGATTCTGTGGTAACCTTGAACCTGACAATCAGACAACCAACAACTCACACAGATACGCATACAGCCTGTGGGTCGTTCACATGGATTGATGGAAACACGTACACCACCTCCAACAATTCTGCAACACATACCTTAACTAATTCTTTAGGTTGTGATTCTGTGGTAACCTTGAACCTGACGATTAATACCACTGATGTTTCTACATCAATAGATGGTACAACTATTTCTGCCAACAACTTAAATAGTACATATCAATGGATAGACTGTAATAATAACCACCAACCCATTACGGGTGAAACGAAGCAAAGTTTCTCAGCATCTACAAATGGAAATTATGCTGTGCAAATAACAGAAGATAATTGTACGGATACTTCATCGTGTGTGAATATTACAGTATTAGAAACAGCCGATAAAAACAAAACTAATGACATTGTGATTTATCCAAACCCTGTTTATTCGAAATTGACCATTGAATTCAGTAATATGACATCGTCTGGAACGGTCTCATTGTTTGATGCAAGTGGTAAATTGGTGATGAGAGATGAGTTTAAAAACCAAAAAACACTTTTCTTAAATATGGAGAACCTTTCTCAAGGAGAGTATTCGGTACAGATTACAACGAATAAAGAAAATAGCATTTCGAGGGTTATTAAACTAAGATGACAATATGAGATTAGAACACAAACCACAACAAAAGCTATTCGTAATCCGAGTATAAGTTCTGATATGAGAGTAATTGCATTCAATTAACCCGTTGTGCTAATCAAATGAGAGCTACCTTCAAATTGTTAATAGGACTGTTGAGGTGGAACATATAGATAAATTGAATCAGGTTTGGCATTGTAATTTCAGGAATTATTATGATTTTAAATCTTCAGCAAGTTTTAGCTTAGTTTCTTCAAATCATAAATTGATCTCAAAGTTGTAGGAAAAGTGTTTTGACCCTTTTGTTTGTTTTTCTAAATGTCCAATCTTGCTTTTTAGATCCGATTTGGTTTGCCCTCATTGGCGGTTTGAATTGAATGTTAACCGATTGGAATAAGTCCCCTTTACCTCCAATAAGCACATAATCCAAGAAATTGGAGATTGACCTGTCTGTCAAATGAAAAAAATCATTCAAATAATCCGACTAGTGTTTATTAAAGAGCAAACTTTCACTGTCCAGCGACATATATTACACTGTAAGAGTCAGGTCAGTAGCCTTTCAATCAGTAAATTATGATTCTTTCACAGGTTTTGGTGCGTTGCTGGTCTGATCAAGACAGTCCAAGTTTAAGGATTTGATAGTCTGCAACATTTTACTCTAAGTTATTATCGATATTGTGTATTATTGCTGGTTCTGTCAATTGTTATATACTAAAACTTATTGATAATTGAACTGTCATATGGCATCTTTGCTAAAATACTATGTTTAATGTTTTAATTAATTTAACATAACTAGTTTATGTATTTGGTTTTACGGTTGGCATACTCGTTTTATGGTATACTTTTGCGCTAAATCATATAAAAATGAGTGTTCTTGTAGATAAAAATTCCAAAATAATTGTTCAGGGCTTTACAGGGTCTGAAGGTACCTTTCATGCGAGCCAAATGATAGAATACGGTTCTAAGGTAGTGGGAGGTGTGACCCCAGGAAAAGGAGGACAAACGCATCTAGGTAAGCCCGTATTCAATACAGTGAAAGACGCTGTAGACGAAACCAGTGCCGATGTATCCATCATTTTTGTGCCCCCTGCCTTTGCGGCAGACGCAATAATGGAAGCTGCAGAAGCAGGAATTAAGGTAATTGTTACCATTACAGAGGGAATTCCCGTAAAGGATATGATGCATGCCAAGCCTTATACCAAAGCAAAAGGTGCTATTTTGATTGGTCCAAATTGCCCTGGAGTTATTACACCAGAAGGTGCTAAAGTGGGCATTATGCCAGGCTTTATTTTCAAGCGAGGAAAGGTGGGTATCGTATCAAAATCAGGAACACTAACATACGAGGCAGCTGATCAGGTAGTAAAAGCCGGCTTGGGCGTTTCCACGGCCATCGGAATTGGAGGAGATCCCATCATAGGAACTTCAACTAAAGAAGCCGTACAAATGCTAATGGAAGATCCAGAGACAGATGGTATTGTAATGATCGGTGAAATTGGCGGACAATATGAGGCAGATGCTGCAAAATGGATTCAGGAAAATGGCAATAAGAAACCCGTGGTAGGATTCATTGCAGGGCAAACAGCACCCCCAGGAAGGAGAATGGGGCACGCAGGTGCAATTATTGGTGGGAAAGATGATACAGCAGAAGCAAAGATGAGAATTATGAGCGAGTGTGGGTTGTACGTAGTGGACTCGCCAGCAGATATTGGCGACACAATAAAGAAAGCTTTAAGCTGATAAAGTGTAGCTAAAGTAAAAAAATAAGAAAAACCTCGACTAGGAAATCGGTCAAAGTTTTTGGTTTAATACTATTCACAAAAAGGGAAGCTTTTACTTCTCCATTTTGATGTTAGATTTCATGAAATCGTCAGACCAAAAGCTCTTAACTAATCCAATCATTTTCAGTACACCTTTTTTTGCCGTACCTGATCAAAAATATAAACTATATCCCAACTTCGAGGTTTTCAATATCATTCGCAGTTCTAGTTTGCGAGTAAACTATTGGTTTAGAAATGTTGAATATAGGTATCAGATCATCGCCACAGCGTGCTAGCGCAATGGAAGCCACAAAATCCCAAAGTATACGTTTTTGTGTGAGGGTTTACATTTCCTTATTCAATAGATGTAGCTATTATTTAGTTAAAAACATCATTAATGCGTTATAGTAAAAATATTTATTTTATTTCAAAAGCACAATAATGTGCATACATTGGTAAAAACAAACATCACTAACTTTTCAAAAAATGAACTTCAATTTCACCGAAGAACAATTAGCTGTAAGGGATGCGGCGAGAGATTTCGCACAAAAGGAATTATTGCCTGGAGTAATAGAAAGAGACACCCAAGAGCGATTTCCTGCTGAGCAAATCAAAGTACTTGGGGAGTTAGGGTTCATGGGTATGATGGTTGACCCTAAATACGGCGGAGGCGGAATGGACACCGTCAGCTATGTCTTAGCAATGGAAGAGATCTCTAAGATTGATGCCTCAGCTTCTGTATGTGTATCAGTAAACAACTCGCTGGTATGCTGGGGGTTGGAAAAGTTTGGTACGCCAGAGCAAAAGGAAAAGTATTTGAGGCCGTTGGCGAGTGGAGAAAAGATTGGTGCTTTTTGCCTTTCCGAGCCAGAAGCAGGCTCTGACGCCACCTCTCAGCGAACCACGGCAGAAGACAAAGGCGACTATTATCTATTGAACGGGACGAAAAACTGGATTACAAACGGCAATTCTGCTTCTGTCTATTTAGTCATGGCGCAAACAAATGCTGAAAAAGGTCATAAAGGAATAAATGCTCTGATTGTAGACCGTAATATGGAAGGCTTTACTGTTGGGAAGAAAGAAGAAAAGCTAGGAATTAGAGGAAGCGACACGCATTCCTTAATGTTTCAGGATGTGAAAGTACCAAAAGAAAATAGAATTGGTGAGTGTGGTTTTGGGTTTACATTTGCTATGGGTACGTTAAACGGTGGTAGAATCGGTATTGCCGCACAGGCGTTAGGAATTGCCTCGGGTGCAATGGAGCTTTCTATCAAATACGCCAAGGAACGAAAAGCTTTCGGTGTTGAAATAGCCAAGCACCAAGCCATCCAATTCAAACTAGCGGAAATGGCTACCGAAATTGAGGCAGCACGATTTATGTGCATAAATGCAGCTCTTAAAAAAGACAACGGAGAGGACTTCTCTAAAGAGAGTGCCATGGCCAAATTATATGCCTCTGAAGTGGCTATGAAACACACAGTAGAAGCAGTCCAAATTCATGGAGGGTATGGATATGTAAAAGAATTTCATGTAGAACGTTTGATGCGTGATGCTAAAATTACCCAGATATATGAAGGGACATCAGAAATCCAGAAAATCGTCATTTCAAGAGCTTTATTAAAATAATTTAATATCAAGTTAGGAGCTTATCTACTTTTTATTAGGATTAGAAGAGAAGCTGTGTTAAATTAGTCCAATTAATCAACTACTTTTATAAAAAAAACCAGTTTTAATTACATATGGAAGACTTTAATAAAATAATAGATTCACTTCAAATTCGGTTCGTAAGAGCTAAAAATATTGATATTTTAAAGCCAGTAAAAATCGAAAATAACTACGAAGTAGAGAACTATTTGATTCTTGTAAACAGTGGAAAAGTAAGGTTAAATAAAGATAAAGAAGTTGCTTCTCAGGGCGATGTGATCTTTATGCCTAGCGGTAATTCTTCCTCTATTACTTATGGATCTGGTACTCCCACTGTCCTTTCAAAAGACGATTTTTTAACGAATAAAGACCTATTTATCAAGCCCTTTGATGGCAGTTCGGCAATGAAAGAACACTACAGTTATGTAGCTTTTGATGTAAAAGCTTTTGATTCAGTGAATTTTTTCTCGTCGTTAGATATTCCTCCTTTTAAGATCGAAGATAATTTTAAACTAGCGAGCCTTATCAAAATGATTAATGAAGAATTGGAGGAAAGTAACGTAGCAGGAACCGATCGATTAGTAAAGGTACTTAACGAATATATGGTGATTGAGCTAATTCGTTATATCCTTAGTAATGGATTATTTGTAGAAAAAATAGTAACTAATTCTAACTTTTTCAAGGACACTCGTTTAATAAAAATTTTTACACACGTAAGGGAAAACCTCTCCCAAAACCTCTCGAACAAGGTGCTTGCCAACGTCGCAAATGTTTCGGAAGAA
This sequence comes from uncultured Ekhidna sp., assembly GCA_964289745.1. GTDB lineage: Bacteria > Bacteroidota > Bacteroidia > Cytophagales > Cyclobacteriaceae > Ekhidna. Next base: position 1,306,981 of record CAXYMM010000001.1, on the reverse strand, counting down.
TATGTGGGGCAGTACTTCAAGATGCTTACGGGTACCAATCCTCAGGACTATATTGAATTTCAAAGAATGGAGGCTGCCGTTAAACTTTTGCGTACCACTACAAAAAGTATCCGAGATATTGGCATAGATGTAGGCTACAGAGATACCGCTTATTTCTGCCGTAGGTTTAAAATGATGTTTGGCATACCAGCAGGGAAGATGAGGCGACGAGAGTCGGTTATGGATATTTAAAATTTTTGAGCATTCGTTCGAGTGCGTTTAGAAACGTACCTTACAATCGCTTCAACAGCATAAGGAGTAGCTATATAGGAGATCCTTTTCCATATCGCTGACCTCCTTTTTTGCTTATTCTTAATTCCACTTGTATTGCTTTGGCTTCCTTTTTGATAGACTCGGTACATCGAGTATATAAAAAGGGAAGCCAATCCAGTAATAATTGCTACCTTTTTGGCCTGATCTATTCTGCCTTTTACCTTCTTAAGGTCACCTATAAGAATTTCCTTCAATTCTTTTTCACGTTGCTTTAGTTGCACTATTTTGCTTTCAATCTTCATTTTCTTTTTCATTAGAATTAAGTGATTTTAAAATCAAAGATTCAAATAGGCGAAATGTCATTTTCTTTTTGAAAAAAATCAATAATAATAAGACAATGAGGGCATAGAAACCTGATATAATCAAAAAACCTAGGTAAGCACTCTCCAACGATTGATTGATCCGATTGGCAATCGCAAAATTCAAAAAGAAAAATACAAAGAAGGAAAAAATCAAAAACAATGCGAGTGCAAGTGCCATGGAAAAGACGGATGCCACTTTTGTGATAATAGTAAGCTTGAGCCTTTCGAACTTAACTTCTATTAGTTCAATGATTTTCTTTATTAATTTGGAATCTGTATCCGCCATTCTATCGCTTTTGCGGCAAAGCTAACGCTCCGATGCGAATTCAACGGGATCATTGGATTTTTCAAACCCTTTAGATTTACAGATCAGGGTAAAAGACAATAGAAAAAACATGATCAGGATATACCCAAAGCCCACCAATCTTAACCTCATGGTGTAGTCATTCATTTTTTTTCCGATAATTCAGGAAATTGAACTAAGAATGGAACGAAAAGAAAAAAAATCACTCCGATTGAATTAAAGAGGAAGTGTGCTATTGCAATAGCTCGTGTTGCTTCTGATTGTATTGTTGCCGCTAGAAGAAAAGCAATAGTAGTTCCTAGACTAGCTCTAAAAATAAATTTAAAGTCACGATTAAGTTTCACTTTGCCAGTAGCTACAAGTAGCGCAATTATGGAGGAGGTAAGCGAACTTGGCTGTGCTACCGAAGTAATCAATAAACCCCATCCAAAAAATCGTGCATTAGTCGAAAAAATAGTTGTCTGAAATTGCTTCTTTGTTTTGCCTATTAGGATACTATTCAAAAGTTTTGAAATAAACTTAATGCAGACAAAGAGGAGTAATATCGCAAATAATAAGGTGAAGATGTTGCTTGTATGAATAATAAGCCCTTCATTGAAAAAGGTAATTGAGGAAAATGAGCCGCAATCTGTTGGTGAGCCCGTTATGATTTTGGAGGTTAAAAACCTAGAAATAATTTTACTTCCTTTTAAGAAAATAATATTTCATCTCAATAGGAAACAAAAAGAGAGGTTCTTTGGCGCCATTAAAAAAAGCATATCTATTTTGTACCCAGCGAGTAATGGACTAGAACTTCATCAAGAAATTACTCAATTTATAAAATGTTATAACGTTGAAAGAACACACCAAGGAATTGGAAAGGTTAAACCTATAAGTCAATACCAATTAGTAACGTGAAACGATTTAACAAAAACAGTTTCGTTTTTTTTTATGATTTCGTTAACTACATAGCCAAGGTATTAGGGCAATAAAACGATACTATTAGATTGCATTAATACTGAAAAGTTTATAAAAAATTGTTGTCCTGTTCGGTTTCTTACCCGTAAAACTGTTAATAAATGGATAACAATAGAGCATCAATAACTTAATAGTTTTATAATCGCTTTAATCAACTTTTAATGAAATGTCAGAGCTGGAGATAGTTATGTATTTAGGGTTCTTTATGGCAGCTTATTCTGTGGTGGGGAATGATGTTATTCAGACATTAGGAACCTTTCTTAGCTCGAATGAAAAAAAACCATGGTGGCTTTTGGGAATTTTTGCTTCCACTTTACTCACTATCACTTTGATATACGGTTGGCACGTAAATGGTGGAGATATTTCCTATGGTCGATTGATTGGAGATGGAGGCTTTGAAAACCCACTTTATAAGAGTCCCGTCGATATGCCTGCTTTTGGATGGATCTACTTATTACCTCCCATCATTCTCTTAGCCTTAACGAGAATCGGAATACCCGTTAGTACATCCTTTTTGATTTTGACCTTCTTCAATCCAAATAATTTATATAACATGGTGGTTAAATCTGTGTCTGGTTACTTGGTAGCGTTCTTTTCGTCAATTATTCTATATATGCTAATAACGAAAGCCTTTGAAAAGAAATTTGCAGAATCAGAGCCCACAGACCTTGAAAAGAAAGGTTGGACTATAGCCCAATGGGCTTCCACGGGTTTTCTGTGGAGTCAGTGGCTAATTCAAGATTTTGCCAATATATATGTGTACCTACCAAGGCAAATAAATCTGGCAACACTTTTGGTAACCATTGCTATTTTCTGGATACTGATTGGTTACATTTTTTACTCGAAAGGAGGCGCCATACAATCCATTGTCAAATCCAAAACCAATACACAGGATATTCGATCAGCCACCATTATCGATTTAATTTTTTCGATAATTCTGTTCTTTTTCAAAGAACTTAACAAAATCCCAATGAGTACTACTTGGGTGTTTTTAGGGCTACTTGCTGGCAGGGAAATTGTGATTCAATACTTTGGATATAAATCACTTTCGACTGCTACCCTGCAAAATGTTGGAAAAGATTTGGGTAAAGTATTCTTAGGGTTGGGAATAAGTTTAGGGTTGGTATTCTTACTGCAAGCCTTTATTTAGGCATGAAGCTCGTTTATAGCAAGGTAAGAGAGTAACCCCATTCCTGTTTTCATGGCTTCTTCGTCGATATCAAAAGTTGGGGTGTGAACGCCTGATACAATGCCCTTTTCTTCATTTCTGGTTCCCACTCTATAAAAACATCCTGGAATTTCTTGCGAATAGAAAGAAAAATCTTCTGCTGCCATCCAAAGATCTAGTTCCACTACATTTTCTTCCCCCATATATGCTTTAGCAGCTTCAATGTTACGTTCTGTATAGGCCTCGTCATTTACAAGAAAAGGATAGCCAGGAGCGATATCTACCTCGCACGCTCCGCCCATCGCATCGGCGATGGATTTGGCAATAGTCTTAATTTTTTGAAGTGCTTCTTTTCTCCACTCCTCATTAAACGTTCTAAAAGTACCGTCAATTTTCACCTCATCTGGTATTACATTATTTACACTCCCACCTTGAATTTTTCCAAAAGAAAGCACAGAGGGTATTTTGGGGCTCGCCATTCTGCTTACCACTTGCTGAAGGGAAACGATGATCTGACTAGAGATGGCTATTGGGTCGATAAAATTCTCAGGGATGGCTGCATGACCTCCTCTTCCTTTTACTTTTAGGTAAATCTCATCCGCACTTGCCATATATTTCCCCTTCCTAAAACCTACTTTACCTTTTTCTATGAGCGGCATTACGTGCTGTCCAAGAATGGATGCTGGCTTTGGGTTCTTAAGAATTCCTTCTTCTATTAATAGGGAAGCACCGCCTGGAGACTGCTCTTCTCCAGGTTGAAAAATGAACTTAATTGTCCCATTAAAGTAGTCTTTTAATTCATTTAAAATTTTTGCCGCCCCAAAAAGGCTAGCGGTGTGTACATCATGCCCACATGCGTGCATAACTCCTGCATTTTTTGATTTATATGCCACTTCATTGGCCTCCGTAATTGGAAGCGCATCTATATCGGCTCTTAGTGCGATAGTCTTTCCAGGCTTTTTCCCTTCAAGGCAGAAATGAACACCCGTCTCACCGATTCTTTCTACGCCTTCAATCGTTAGTTCTTTCAGCTCCTCTTCAATGAATGTTGCGGTTTCGTATTCCTTGAACGAGAGTTCAGGATTCGCATGGAGATGCCTTCTAATCGAAAGTACATCTTCAAAATAGGACTCGGATAGCGACTTTATTTTTTCCACAAGCTTACTCATACTGCAAAAAAAATCTTTCTGGAATCAATAATGCTCTTGGAAACTGTTCTTTTATTGCTTTATAAATACGATGTGCTTCCAGACGATCCGAAAATCTACCGCCTCTCACCCTAAACGTTGGTTGATGATAAGAAACTTTCCAATTCAATTCAGGGAAGAGTTTGTCGACACTAAATCTTGCGGTATTTGCATTATCTCGGCTAGTACCTGAGTAAACTTGAATCATATACCCGTCTACGTATTTCCCCTCCTTATTAATAGCATCTGAAATCTTCATGATACTATCTAGCTCAAATTTAATATGTCCTTCTAGTGGTGTGAAGAGTTCTTTCACTTGCTCTGTTTTTTCGATCCTCTTTTCAGTATAGATAGGTTGAATAGACCGATGAATACTCAGGTCTTCTGTATACGTACTGCTCGTTGTTGAGGTAGCTACTTTGCAGCTTGTGATTAAAGCCAATATGATCAGTCGGTTAATACGCATTTATTGTTTTTAATATCTTCTTCAACCGTCTTGAATTTTACATCTTTTTTTACTGAACCATCTGAATATTGAACATTTACCCGTTGGTTTCGACTAGCAATTTTTTGAGATTGGGCAGGTTGAGATTGAGACTGAACTGGAGGTCGATTACCATGATTATCAGAACTAGCTAGTGCAGACCGGCTTTCTTCTTTTTTTTCTTGGTAATTACGAGCAGTACGTTGTCTTTGTGCTGACTGCACGTCATCTGCCTTTTCCACAGGAATTTCCGCTTTCATTAAGAAAGAGATTGTATCCTCATTTACTCTTCCAACGAAGCTTTTAAACATTTCAAATCCTTCAAATTTATATATCAAAAGGGGGTCTTTCTGTTCGTATTGAGCATTGCGTACACTTTGTCGCAAGTCGTCCATATCCCTAAGGTGTTCTTTCCAAAGCTGATCAATGGTGACAAGTGCAATCATTTTTTCCATCTCTTTGATGACTTCTTCACCTTCTGTTTCTACCGCTTTTTTAAGGTTTACAGATGTTCCAATTTGTTTTTTACCATCAGTAAACGGGATCAAAATATTTTCTAAAGTAGATCCTCTAGTGAGATCTAGTTGTTTCAAAATAGGAAGTGCTTTGGTTTTGATAAGTTGGTTCTTCTGGCTATAATGTTTTAAAGCTACATCGTAGAGGCTATCTGCTAACTTGGTCCCGTCTGTCTTTTCCAGATTCTCATTCGTAAGGCTATAGTCAAGTCCGAGCATTGAAATTGTATTCAATTTGAAGCTGTCAAGATCATTGTTGCTTTTTGCGTGAAATGCAATATCCTCGCAGGTTTCATAAAGCATGTTGAGGATATCTAATTCTAGCCGATCTCCGTACAATGCATTTTTTCTTCGCTTATAGATCACTTCGCGCTGGCTGTTCATCACATCGTCATACTCGAGGAGGTTTTTGCGGATGGCGAAGTTATTTTGCTCTACTTTCTTTTGTGCGCGCTCAATGGACTTGGTAATCATTGAATGCTGAATTACTTCACCTTCTTGAAGTCCAAGTCTGTCCATGATTTTAGCGACTCGATCAGACATGAACAAGCGCATCAAATTGTCCTCTAGAGAGACATAAAATTGAGAAGAGCCTGGATCTCCCTGCCTCCCTGATCTACCTCTTAGCTGCCTATCGACCCTTCTAGACTCGTGTCGTTCTGTACCAATAATAGCCAGACCGCCAGCTTCTTTTACCTCTTCTGTAAGCTTAATATCCGTACCGCGACCCGCCATATTGGTAGCAATCGTGACGGTGCCTGGCTTTCCTGCCTCGGCTACCACGTCCGCCTCTTTGGCATGTTGCTTTGCGTTTAGTACCTGATGCTTAATGTTTTTGATTTTAAGCATTCTGCTTAAGACTTCTGATATTTCAACCGAAGTTGTGCCCACCAAAACTGGGCGACCTTGCTTAGTAAGTCCCACCACTTCGTCTGCAACTGCATTGAATTTTTCACGCATCGTTTTATAGACCTTGTCGTGCTCGTCGTTTCGGGCTATTGGCTTGTTGGTAGGAATTACCACCACATCTAGTTCATAAATATCCCAGAACTCGCCAGCTTCAGTTTCCGCAGTGCCCGTCATGCCCGCGAGCTTGTGGTACATTCTAAAATAATTCTGAAGGGTAATTGTGGCGTATGTTTGGGTGGCATCTTCCACCTTTACATTTTCTTTCGCTTCAATTGCTTGATGTAGTCCATCGGAATACCTACGTCCCTCCATGATCCTGCCCGTCTGCTCATCCACAATTTTTACCTTGTCATCCATGACCACATATTCTGTGTCTTTTTCATACATGCAGTAAGCCTTGAGCAATTGATTGACTGAGTGGATTCGCTGGCTTTTAATGTTATAGTTCCTAATGATCTGTTCCTTTTTCTCCAGTTTTTCTTTTTCGGAAATGGACTCATCGTTTTCTAACTGTGAAATTCCTATGCCGATATCGGGTAAAATAAAAAAGTCAGCATCTTCTCCGTCTTTTGTTATCAGGTCAATTCCTTTTTCCGTTAGATCGATACTGTTAATTTTTTCATCAATTGTAAAATAGAGTGGTTCGTCTGCCTCTGGCATCTTCTTTTGGTTGTCTGCCAGATAGATATTTTCAGTTTTTTGAAGCAGTTGTTTGATACCTGTCTCGCTTTGATACTTGATTAAAGGCTTGTATTTGGGAAGTCCTCTAAAAGCACGGAAAAGAGGAAGGCTTGCCTCAGCTTCATTCTCACTTTTCATCTGTTTTTTGGCATCATTTAGATAATCGCCCACTAGTTTTCGTTGTGCGTCTACCAGTTTTTGAATTCTTGGTTTTAAATCATAAAACTCATGTTCATCACCTTTCGGAATTGGGCCCGAAATAATTAGGGGCGTTCTCGCATCATCCACCAACACTGAATCGACTTCATCTACCATGGCATAGTGGTGCTTACGCTGTACTAGTTCTTCTGGGCTTCGAGACATGTTATCTCTCAGGTAGTCAAAGCCAAACTCGTTATTAGTACCGTAAGTAATATCGGCCAAATAAGCATTTCTTCTCTCTACTGAATTTGGCTGATGGTTGTCAATGCAATCAATTCGGAAACCGTGAAATTCAAAAAGTGGAGCGTTCCATTCGGCATCTCTTCTGGCCAAGTAGTCGTTTACCGTTACCACATGAACACCTCTTTCTGCAAGCGCATTGAGGTAGGCAGGAAGGGTAGCTACGAGTGTTTTTCCCTCACCTGTGGCCATCTCGGCAATTTTACCTTGATGCAAAACAACACCACCAATTAACTGAACATCGTAGTGAATCATGTTCCAAACAACATCATTGCCAGCGGCTTTCCACTTATTGTGCCAAGTAGCATGCGAACCGTTTATTTCTACATTGTCCTTTTTGGAGGCAATAATTCTATCATGGTCGGTTGCGGTGACAATTAGTTTTTCGTTTTTAGCAAGTCTTTTAGCAGTCTCTTTTACTACTGCAAAAGCTTGAGGTAGTACGTCCATCAAAATTTTTTCGAGCGATTTTTTGCGCTCATCTTCTAGCTTGTCTATTTGAGAAAAGAGCTCTTCCTTCTGATTTACGTCTAGAGACGTATTATTTTCAACTTTTTCTTTTAGTTCCTCTATTTGGGAATCAATAGATTGCAAATGATCCCTAATGATACCTTTTAGCTCATTGGTTTTTCCTCTGAGCCCATCATCGCTAATGCTGTTTAGTTTCTGATACTCAGCATTTATTTTTCCTAGGTACGGGGCTATTTCCTTTAGGTCTTTTTCCGTCTTTGTGCCTCCGAAGAGTTTTGCGATTCCTTTCGAGAATGGGTTTAACATTTTGTTCTAATGATTTATAATAAAATAAAGCCTCTTCAATAGATCGTAAATTTAAAATGCTTTCTACTAAGAAAGGTTAGATCGTAATACTTCCCGAGAATACCTTTTTGGCTGAGCCTGTTAGCCAAATGTTGGAATATCCATTTTCTAATTTTTTAAAAAAGATTTTCAAGTATCCTCCCTCTGTTTCAATTTGAACAGGGCTATTATAGCCTAAGCTACCAGCGAGTAATCCTACCGCCGCGGCTCCTGTTCCGCAGCTAAGTGTTTCATCTTCTACGCCTCTTTCGTATGTTCTAATTTTAATTTTGTCGGGAAAAAGCTGTGCAAAATTTACATTTGCGCCATTTAGACTGGAATAGCGTTCTGAGTATCTAATCTCTTGGCCTAATGATTTTACATCAATTTCTGAGATAGTCTCCTTTATAACAATATGGTGGGGCGAACCTGTATGGATAAACCATTCTCTATCGTGAATCTTTTCAATGTCCGATAGGTCGAAAAGCTGGAAATGGATAAGCCCTTCTTCAAACTTTATTTTATGAACTCCGTCAGTTGTTTTAAATGTTGCGCTATCGTCAACTATTCCAAGGTCTCGTGAAAAAGCGAACCCACATCGAGATCCATTCCCACACAAACTTTTAGACCCATCGGAATTAAAGTAAACCATCGTGTAGTCCAGTTCAGAGTGATTTTGAATGAGGATCAATCCATCAGCTCCAATGCCAAAATTTCGATCACATAAGTTTCTAATCAACTTTTTTGAGGCAGGAAAGGTTTCGATTCTGTCATCTATTATAATGAAGTCATTTCCAGTCCCCTGATACTTATGAAAACATATTTTCATTACTCGAAATTAAGCGACTTGGGACAAGAACAAATAAAAAACCCCACTAGCGTGGGGTTTAATAATTTTTATCTTTTGAGCTTCTCTTTAATTCGTGCTGCCTTACCTTTTCTGCTTCGTAAGTAGTATAATTTTGCTCTTCTAACCCTTCCTCTTCTCAGCACTTCTACTTTTTCAATATTTGGCGTAAGGATTGGAAATATTCTTTCAACAGCGATATCACCAGAAATTTTCCTAACAGTAAACGTTTCGCCATTAGAATTTTTGTTATTGATAGTCATAACAGTACCCTGAAACTGCTGAATACGTTCTTTATTCCCTTCCTTAATTTTATAGTGAACATTGATGGTGTCTCCAGGACTGAAAGAAGGGTGTTTTGCCCTAGCTTCTTTGTATTCTTCTTCTACTATTTTGAGTAATTCTGAGCTCATCTTTAATCTCTTTGAGTGGGTATCCCGAAAAAGGAACGCAAGTATAGAAAATTTACTTCGAAAAATAAATTCAATTGATAATTAATCTAATAAATCTGGTCTTCTGGTCTGAGTTCTCTTCAGTGCCTGCTCGTTTCGCCATTTCTCAATTTTTTCTTCGTGTCCCGAGGTAAGAACTAAAGGCACCTCCCATCCATTATAATTAGCGGGTCTTGTATAAACAGGAGGAGCAAGCAAATTATCTTGAAAAGAATCAGTTAGAGCTGAGGTTTCGTCATTCAAAACACCTGGAACTAGTCGTATTAGAGAGTCTGTCAGTACCATAGCCGCTAATTCTCCTCCTGATAGAACATAATCTCCAATACTAATTTCTTTTGTAATAAGGTGATCTCTAACACGCTGATCTATCCCTTTATAATGCCCACATAAAAGGATGAAATTCTTTTTTAAGGACAATTGGTTAGCTACCGTCTGATTATATGTTTCACCATCTGGGGTTAAGTAGATCACCTCATCATAGTCATGAGTCTCTTTAAGCTTGGTAATACACTTATCGATGGGTTCAACCATCAACACCATACCGGCACCTCCGCCGAAAGCATAGTCATCTACGTGCTTATGTTTATTCTCAGCATAGTCTCTTAGATCATGAATTTTAAGATCCACTACGCCTTTTTCAATGGATCGTTTTACGATACTGTGGGTCAAGGGTCCCTCAAAGATATAGGGCAAACAGGTGATAATGTCAATTCGCATTGTACATTAAAGATCAAGGAGTCCCTTTGGCAGGCTTACCTCTAATCTTTTTTCTTTTAAAGTAACTTTAGTTAGAATCTCTTCTTTAAGGGGAATTAAAACCTCCTTGCCCTCATGTTCGACATTCAATAATTCATTTCCGTTCAGGTTAATAACTTCTTTCACTTTGCCAATTTTTAGCTTATTTTCGTAGACGAAGCACCCCATAAGATCATGGAAATAATAACTGTCATCTGGAAGATCGGGAAGTGAGGTTAAGGGCAGATACGCTACTGATTTTACCAGTAGATTGGCATCCTCTACTGAATCCACATCTTCAAACTTAATAAGTGCTTTATTTAAATTGATCTGAATTGACTCAATAAAAAAAGGAATCAGTTTTTCATTTCTCATTAGAAAAACAGATTCTAATTCTCGATATTCGTCAGGATAATCTACGTCTAATGTAATGTTGACCTCACCTTTTAAGCCATGGGTCTTGATCACTTCCCCTAGTTGGTAGCAATCATCCTTTTTCATGACCTTTTAGTTTTCTTTTTTGACCTCTTCGTTTGCTCCCTCAGATGAAGCTTCTTCGGCATTCTCAACTGAAGACGTCTCGTTAGAAGCTTCCGTAGCTACTTCCCCTTCTTCTACCTCTGCCACATCTTCGTCCCCCTCTGCCAGTCCCTCTTTCAATTCTTCCACCAGATTAGCTTCTGCTTCTTGAGCTTTTTTCTTCAGACCTTCAGCTCTTGCTTCGTTTACTTTTTTCTCTGCGTCAAGAGCGACCTTTTTCTTATTATCTTTCACCCTACCAAGTTGATCTACTTTATCTTGGATTTTAGCATCCTTTTCAGCGAGCCAAACCTCCATCTTCTTATCAGCCTCTTCTTGAGAAAGAGCTCCTTTATTTACACCAATTTGCAGATGCTTCCTATACATTATACCTTTATATGATAGCATTGCTCGAATAGTATCTGTTGGTTGTGCGCCTTTCATAATCCACTGAAAAGCCAAATCACTACTTATATTGATCGATGCTGGATTTGAATTGGGGTTATAGGTTCCAATTTTTTCAATGAAGCGACCATCTCGCGGTGCTCTACTGTCTGCCACTACTATATCGTACATGGCGTGCTTTTTACGTCCTCGACGTGATAATCGTATTTTAACTGACATAGATTTTTTGTTTATGCAACATGTCCATCAAAATTTTAAAATGAAGTGCAAATGTAGCTTACTTATCGGAAATAAATAGTACAAAAAACAAAGTGTTCTATTTCCATATCTAGTAAACCGAATTATTATTTTATGTATTTGTTAAATCGTTTTAACGGTTTTTAATAAATACTAAATCATACTAGTTTTGACTATTCAAATAAATACTTATGGATAAGTACTCATACATTGCTAATGCTCATGGAAGCTACTTAGACGAACTCTTTCAATCTTATCAACAAGATTCTGATAATGTAGACGAGTCATGGAAGAAATTCTTCGAAGGATTTGAGTTTGCGCAAGAAAAGTATGGTGCTACAAGTGCTAATGGTCAGTCCCTTACGCCATCAAAAGAAACAGCTGTACGAAACCTCATTTATAGTCATAGATCTTGGGCACATTTAATTGCTGACACCAATCCAGTAAGAGAAAGAAGACATCATGTCACGCATTTAGAGTTGAAAGACTACGACCTCAGCGAAAAAGATTTATCCGTGGAATTTGAAGTGGGTAGTGAAATAGGTTTGGGGAAAGCCTCATTGAAGAAAATTCACGAGAAATTAAAGAAAGTATACTTGCGGCACATAGGTTTCGAATACAGCCATGTACGCAATTCAGAAATTCATGAATGGTTCAAAAATAAGGTTGAAAGTGAGGCTGATGACATCAATCCCAATCAAGAAGAAAAAAACAGAATACTTTTTAAGCTAAATGAGGCAGTAGTTTTTGAAAATTTCCTTCATACGAAATTTTTAGGTCAGAAACGTTTTTCACTAGAAGGAGGTGAAAACATGATTCCTGCGCTAGACAAAATCATCAACAAAGCAGCCGAGCTCGATGCAGAGGAGGTAGTGATTGGTATGGCTCACAGGGGAAGGCTCAATGTACTAGCCAACATTATGGGTAAAACCTATGAAGAAATTTTTAGTGAATTTGAAGGAAACCAGAAAGTAGATATAACCATGGGTGATGGTGATGTCAAATATCACCTTGGTTATTCTTCTTTTATGGATACCAGGGCTGGCAAAAAAATATATGTAAAGCTTGCTCCGAATCCATCGCATCTCGAGGCGATAGATTCCGTTGTGCTTGGTTATTCTAGAGCTCAAATTGATGACGAGTATAAAGGAGATATGAGTAAAGCACTTCCTATCCTTATACATGGAGACGCAGCGGTCGCCGGGCAAGGAATTGTTTACGAGTGCGTTCAAATGTCTTTGTTAGAAGGGTATAGAACAGGTGGCACCATCCATTTCGTAATTAACAATCAAGTCGGTTTTACTACTGATTTTGAAGATGCGCGATCAAGTATATATTGTACTGATTTAGCAAAAATCATAGATGCCCCTATTCTACATGTGAATGGTGATGATGCAGAGGCGGTTCATTATTGTGCGAAATTGGCTGTTGAATACCGTCAAAAATTTAAGAAAGATATTTTTATCGACATGCTTTGCTATCGCCGACATGGACACAATGAAAGCGATGAACCCAAGTTCACCCAGCCAAAGCTTTACAATACTATTGGGAAGCATCCAAATCCAAGGGAGATTTATGTAAAAGAGCTAAAAGAGAGGGGTGTTTTAGGCGACGAAGAAATCAAAAAATTGGATAGCTCATTTAAGAAGCAGCTCCAAGATCAGTTAGATGATATCAAGCAAAACCCATTGCCATACAAGCCTCAAAAAATTGAAGAAGAGTGGAATCACCTGAGAAGATCAACTCCAAAAGATTTTGATAAATCTCCTGATACCAGTATTTCACAAGAGGTGCTAGACAAAGTTGGCAAAGCAATATCAGAGATACCCAATGGGTTTAAGCCGCTTAGACAGATTGATAAGTTGCTAAAAGATCGAAAGGCGAACTTCTTCGAGAAAAAAGAACTTAGTTGGGCTGATGCGGAGTTGTTGGCGTATGGGTCGCTATTAGTTGAAGACAGAATCGTAAGAATGTCTGGTCAGGATGTTAAGAGAGGTACATTTTCGCATAGACATGCTTATTTCTTCGACTCCAGCACAAATGAGCCTTATTGTGGACTTAATCATATCCAGAAAAAACAACAACCATTCAGAATCTACAATTCGCTACTTTCTGAATACGGGGTACTCGGCTTTGAATATGGATATGCGATGGCTACTCCGAACGCTCTGATGGTTTGGGAAGCTCAGTTTGGGGACTTTGCCAATGGGGCTCAAATTATGATTGATCAATTTATAATGAGTGCAGAAAGCAAGTGGCAGCGAATGAACGGGTTGGTGATGTTGCTACCTCACGGATATGAAGGGCAGGGACCAGAACATTCCAGTGCGCGGCTTGAACGCTTTTTGCAGATGTGCGCAAATGAAAATGTCATTATAGCCAACCTTACCACCTCGGCTAACCTTTTCCACTTAATGCGTAGACAGGTAAGCTGGGAATTTAGAAAACCAGCTGCTGTGTTCTCACCAAAGTCTCTATTGCGTCATCCAAGAGTTTCTTCACCTGTCAAAGATTTTATCTCAGGAAGATTTCAAGAAGTAATTGGCGACAATTTTGTTTTAGACAAGCAAGTGAAAAAAGTACTCTTCTGTAGTGGAAAAGTCTTTTTTGACCTACTTGAAGAGCAAAAGAAAAGAAAAGCGAAAGATGTTGCTATTTTGAGGATGGAACAGCTTTATCCATGGCCAAAAAAACAAGTAGATAGAATCTTAAAAAAATACACCAATCCCAAGTTGGTTTGGGTACAAGAAGAACCTTTGAATATGGGGTCATGGAGCTACATTGCTACAAGAATTGACCTTGATATGGAACATGTTGCACGAAAAATTGGAGCATCACCCGCAACTGGATTTGCCAAAGTTCATAAAGAAGAGCAGGCAGATTTAGTGAAAAAAGCATTTGATTTATAAATTTCCTAAAAGAATTAAAAACCAATAGCATGAGCCTTGAAATGAAAGTACCAGCGGTAGGTGAATCAATCACCGAGGTGACCATCGCATCGTGGACAAAAAGCGATGGTGATAGCGTAGAGATGGACGAAGTAATCTGTGAGTTAGAGTCCGATAAAGCCACTTTCGAAGTAACCGCAGAGTCAGCTGGTGTACTGCACTTAAAAGCACGGGAAGGAGACACTTTAGAAATAGGAGGTACTCTATGCGTGATTGAAGAAGGTGAAGGTGCTTCTGCTCCTACCAAAACAAGTGCTATTGCTCCTGTAGCTAGCCGTGAAAAATCAGAAGCTAAAGTTACAGGAGAAATAAAGGAAATGAATGTTCCTTCAGTAGGCGAATCCATCACAGAGGTAACAATTTCTAATTGGTTCAAACATGATGGTGATTTTGTAGAACTTGACGAGGTAATTGCTGAAATTGAATCAGATAAGGCCACTTTTGATCTAACCGCAGAGGCTCAGGGTAAATTGCAAATTATAGCACCAGAAGGTAATACTTTGCAAATTGGTGCACCGATCTGCAAAATTGAAGTAATAGAGGGAATTACCGCTCAAGAAAGCACTTCAATTGAAACAAATTCAGCACCTGCTACAGCAAGTACTCAAAATGAAACATACGCAACAGGGCATGAATCTCCGGCCGCTAAGAAAATTTTGGAGGAAATAAACATCGATTCCAGTAGTTTAAAAGGTACAGGAAAAGATGGACGCATCACCAAAGAAGACGCCTTGAGTGCTCAAAAGCAAACTCTAAAAAAGGAGCTATCTGTGGATTCTGTAGCACCTAACTTAAATGCGCCACACATTCAAACGAACGTAAGTAGAGAGCAGAAAAGAGAAAAGATGTCTTCATTAAGAAAGACAGTTTCTCGAAGGCTTGTATCTGTGAAGAATGAAACAGCAATGCTCACCACCTTCAATGAGGTGAACATGAAGCCAATCATGGATCTTCGAAAAAAATATAAAGAACAGTTTAAGGAGAAGTTTGAAGTAGGTCTTGGCTTCATGAGTTTCTTTACTAAAGCCTGTACAGTAGCACTTCAAGAATGGCCAGCAGTTAATGGGCAAATAGATGGAGATGAAATTGTGTACAGTAACTATTGTGACGTATCAATTGCCGTCTCAACACCAAAAGGTTTGGTCGTTCCTGTTATCAGAAATGCAGAGTTATTAAACTTTGAGCAAATAGAGAAAGAAGTAGTGAGACTTGCGCTCAAAGCAAGAGATGGAAAGTTAAGCATAGATGAAATGCAAGGTGGTACCTTTACTATTACCAATGGGGGAATTTTTGGTTCCATGCTGTCTACTCCAATCATCAATGCTCCACAGTCAGCAATTCTGGGAATGCATAATATAGTGGAACGAGCCGTAGTGAAGAATGGAGAAATTGTGGTTAGGCCGATGATGTACGTTGCACTTTCCTACGACCACAGAATCATCGATGGAAGAGAGTCTGTTAGCTTCTTGGTAAGAGTAAAGCAATTATTGGAGGATCCTACGCGACTATTATTAGGTGTGTAATTATCGATAGTATTTAACCGTTTAAAAAATTTTATAAAAAATGGATTATCAAGTAGCAGTAATTGGCTCAGGCCCTGGAGGATATGTGGCAGCTATCAGGTGTGCACAATTGGGGATGAAAACAGCCATAATAGAAAAGTATGATACCTTGGGGGGAACCTGCCTCAATGTTGGATGCATTCCGTCTAAAGCATTGCTGGATTCCTCAGAACACTTTCATACGGCACAGCATACATTCAAAGCGCATGGAATTGATATCAATCAACCTAAAGTTAACTTAAAACAAATGATAGGCCGCAAGGCAGATGTTGTGAAACAGAATGTTGAAGGGATTGACTACTTGATGAAGAAAAACAAAATTGATGTTTTTCATGGGATGGGTTCATTCATTGATAAAAATACGATCAAGGTTGAAGGAAAAAACACAAAACAAATTACTGCTGAGAAGGTCATCATCGCTACAGGGTCTAAACCTGCTAACCTTCCGTTCATAGAACTTGATAAGGAACGTGTTATTACAAGTACTGAGGCATTGGAATTGAAAGAGGTACCTAAGCACATGATTGTGATTGGTGGTGGGGTAATCGGAATGGAGCTTGGTTCTGTTTATGGAAGGCTTGGAGCAAAAGTATCGGTTGTAGAATTTCTGGATCGAATTCTTGCTGGTATGGACGCAACAATGGGAAAAGAGCTTCAAAAATCCTTGAAAGGATTAGGTTTTGATTTCTATCTTGGGCATAAGGTCACTGGCGTGAAAAAAACAGGTAAGAATGTAACAGTAAAAGCTGAAAATAGCAAAGGTGAAACGGTTGAGCTAAAGGGAGATTACTGCTTGGTATCCATTGGTAGGAGGCCATACACAGACGGACTTGGATTGGAAAATGCTGGGGTGAAGGTAGACGATGGAGGAAGAATAGAAGTAGACGATCATCTTCATACTAGTGTTGATAATATTTATGCAATAGGTGATGTAGTGAAGGGAGCTATGCTGGCTCACAAAGCTGAAGAGGAAGGTGTTTTTGTGGCGGAAATAATAGCAGGACAAAAACCACATATTAATTATAACCTTATTCCAGGCGTTGTGTACACTTGGCCTGAGGTAGCATCGGTTGGTTATTCCGAAGAACAGCTAAAAGAGCAAGGAAAAGTATTTAAAGTAGGTAAGTTTCCATATAAAGCTTTAGGAAGAGCACGCGCTAGTATGGATACAGAGGGGCTCGTTAAGATTTTGGCAGATAAACAAACAGATGAAATATTGGGCGTCCATATATGTGGTGCCAGAGCGGCAGATATGATCGCAGCGGGCGTTACAGCTATGGAGTATAGAGCTTCAGCGGAAGATATTGCCCGCATGTCGCACGCTCATCCTACTTATATGGAGGCTTTCAAAGAGGCAGCGTTAGCAGCTACAGAAAATCGCCCAATTCATATGTAATCTTTTAAGCGATCTGTTTCATAAAAAGGTTCGGGAATCTGGCGCTTTTTATGAAGTTATCTTTTATTTTAGTGGTTCAAGATATTTAAAATGGTGTAGTGGCAGGTTTGCGTCCACCCTACTGGATGAATTCTTCGATATAATCACTAGAAAAAATGTACATTCTGTCATTTTGGACAAGTTCTACAGATTGCCTGAATGAAATTCTTTAAATTAGATTTTAAAAAGTTTAATTTGAACTATGCAATAAAATAGCCAAAAGCGGGGTTCATCGTTTTAACAATGAAAGCGTTTAAAGTCCTTATTCTACCTTAAATATTAATCAAAACATACCCCAAAACAATCAGCAACAATACTGACACAACATTTAGGAAAAATCCCACTTTAAGCATATGATGTACTTTCAATACCCCACTGGTATACACAATGGCATTTGGAGGTGTAGACATGGGCAACATAAACGCACAACTTGAGGCTAATGCCATGGGGATTCCTAAATCCATAAAATCCAGCCCTAACCCTTTGGAAACTCCAAATAGAATAGGGGCAAATACAGCCACTAAGGCTACGTTGCTCATCAAAGTGGTCATGAAGGTCATCACCAATATCAATATTGAAATCACTCCTATGATTGAAAAATTAGTAGAAGTAATGCTATCCCCTATAAATTGAATAATTCCAGAGGATGACAATCCATCTGCAAGCGCCAGCCCACCACCAAACATAATTAAGATACCCCATTGCATTCTTTTGGTATCATCCCAGCGTAACAGCCATTCCCACTGACCATTAGATTTTTGAACTGGAATTAAAAACGAGGTGAAACCTCCCCACATAGCAATCTCACCATTGGTCAAATTCAGCCCAGATAATTCATTCAATTGCACCCTTGTCATCCATGCTAGGATGGTAATCCCAAAAGCAACGGAAACATACCATTCTTTTTTTCTCATATGACCGAGCTTTCGAAGCTCGTCCTCTATAATTGAAAGTCCTTCTGAACTTACATTTACCTTGAAAGGTATCATTTTACGGAGGATGAAATTGCATGCTATCAGCATCAACACCGCAAAGGGTAAGGCCATCGTACTCCATTCAATAAATGAAATTTCAGCACCTAGCTCACTTTCCAAAAAGCCAACCAAGACTACGTTAGGAGGTGTTCCTATAATGGTAGCTGTCCCTCCAATATTTGCAGCGAAGGCGATTGCCAACATGATTGCAATTTTAAAAGACTTAATCTCTGTTTCCGAGTTATCAGAGTGTTTTTCAATGTAATCCGAAACCGATAATCCGATGGGCATTAGCACCAAGGTGGTCGCTGTATTGCTTATCCACATACTCAAAAGAGCGGTAGATAACATAAACCCCCAAATGATTCCACTAGCATGGACGCCGATAATCTTTAGGATACTCAACGCTAGCCTCTTATGCAACTCCACCTTTTCCAGTGCAAGAGCAAGCAAAAAACCTCCCAAGAAAAGAAAGACGATAGGGCTACCGTAGATGGTGGTGGTTTCACCGAAAGTCTTTATCTCCAAAAGAGGATACATTAGAATAGGTATCAATGCTGTAACTGAGATTGACACCACTTCAAATACCCACCAAATAATCATCCATACGCCTACCGAGATCACTGCATCAGCCTCAGCGCTTATGAATGAAACATCAAAAGCGTTAATCACAAGGCACAGCAAAGGGCCTAATAAAGTTGGAATTACCTTTTTCAACTTATCAAAGTTTTAAAGAAGGGAAGTCGAAACGACTTCCCTCGATAACCTGTTTAGAAGAGGCAGGTTTGTTAGAAATTAAATGAGACTTTACCCCAGTAGCTGGCTCCTGATAAGCCAAACTGAGAAACTCTACGGCTGTAAGCAAACATGCCACCACCATAGTTTGCTGAATGCGCGTGTCTGTCTGGATAAACATTAAAAATATTTGATCCCCCTATACTTAGCCTTACGCCTTGATATAGCTGATAGGAAACATTCACATCGGTCAACCATTTAGGAGTAAATACCTGATCTCGAATTTCTAGTTCCCCATTATTCCATGCATTGGCAACTTTCGCATCGCTGGGATCCACATACTCTACTTCACCAAATCGAGTCACATTGATATTGGCTCCAAATTTATTCAACGAATATCTTGCACCAAAAATGAGTTTGCTTTGTGGTTGTGCTACCTCTATCCTCGATACTTCTTCTCTATTGAATAACTGCGACCCGAATCCTTGCAAAAATTCTCCAGTATTAATAATTGGGTTATCATTAGCATCGCGGGGGATTCTTGTACGTGTAAAGTTTCCTGCCGCAGTTAAAGTCAACTCTCCTTTTCCCAGATAGATCAGGTAATCGGCAACGACATCAATACCCCTTGTTTCAGTATCCACCGCATTGGTCATAAACTGAACCTGAGACAGTCCGGCATCGGATAAAATTTCATCAAATCTTGGATCATCCGCTCCTTTAAACCTTCCCGTAATACCAATTCGATCTTTGATATCGATCATGTATCCGTCAACTGTAAGCGCCAGTCTTTTCTTAAAAAACCTAGAGGTAAAGCCTACACTTATGTTTAAAGATGTCTCAGGCTTTAAATTGGGGATGCCAAACTGCCGGGTTACAAAACTGTCATCATTTAGGTGTGCGATATTCACACCATCAATCGTTCCATCAGGCAATGTTACAAACTGCAGTGTGAAGCTACTGAAGTATTTCTGTGGCAACGAGGGTGCTCGGAAACCAGTACTTACACCACCCCTAAGAGTGAAATTATCAGTAATTCGATACCTTGAGGAGACCTTCCAACTGAAGTTGTCCCCAAAATCAGAATACTCTTCGTATCTACCTGCTACCCCAACAAGCCATTTATCTGTGATATCTGCCTCAATATCTGCGTACACTCCAGTATTAAATCTATTTTTGTCTGTCTCGTTTTCAGGTTGATAGCCAGGGAAAACCTGACTACCTGATTCTTTTAATCCTCCTGTACTTGTCGTATCCCCAAAGTTTTGCCATGATGCTTCTTCACCCGTGATTTGCTTGAAGTTCTCCAACCTGAATTCAGAACCAAAAGCAACATTAATAGGGATTCCAATATCCAGTGATCTGGCTATATCAAGGTTAACGATGTTTTGGTTATAACCTAGTGAGCCTGCAAAAAAAGAGGTTCCTGACTCCAGCCCTTGCGATGCATTGTTTGTATTAAATATGGTCCATCCAAACGTGTTCCCCCCGTTCGAGTTACTGATATCAATATTCCAACCTCCAAACTCCGTTCGTACCCCAGCTGTCACAGAATAGTCTTTAATATCCGAATCTAAGTGTGGTGAGAATCCAAGTGGCCATAAGCCAGATTGCCTTCCCTGTTGGTTAGGTCGTCTATAAAATCCTACAGCACTTCCCAATCGATAATTATACCCTCCAAAAGTATAGAAGGTGGATGATTCATTTATTGGAAGTTCAGAATTAATGAAAATACCCGCATTTGTGGTACCAGATCCACCAACATTGGACACCCTTCTTCCTGAATAATCATTTAATGGAGCCACTATGGCATTCCCAAATTGGGCTCCCCATTTTTGGTTATAAGCGGCAATAGCAGAGGCATCACTTTGATTAAAAGCTGCAAATTCGGCTATCGGATCACCTCTTCTTTCATCAGAAAATAATTCGATGGTGTAATCATCCATCCGATTAAATGGATTTTTTTTCAAGTAGTGTAGGTTGAAATTGACAAATCCTCCTTTTTTTCCTAAACCAATACCGTAGTTAGCGTTTACCTGAAAGCTTTCTCCACCTCCTTCGCCTCTACCAGAAGCTAAATCAGGGTTATCGCTGAATGGATTGAAATCCGAACCTGAAAGAAACCCTGGTGCTTTAGGGGGGGAAGCTAAGAATCCTGTTTGTACGTTTACCTCTCCTTTATTGATATTTTCCTTCAAAATAATATTAATCACACCAGCAATGGCGTCAGAACCGTATTGCGCTGCGGCCCCATCTCTTAACACCTCAATACGTTGGATGGCCGAAGCGGGTATCGAGTTAAGATCCGTTCCCACCTGACCTCTAGCCACGGTTCCATTCACATTCATCAACGACGAAGCGTGTCTTCTTTTTCCATTTATCAAAACCAACGTTTGATCAGAACCAAGTCCTCTTAAAGAAATTGGATCAATGTGGTCGGTACCATGACCAATGTTTTGCTTTGTAGAATGAAATGATGGTGCAATAAATTGCATCACCTGACCCAACTCGACTTGTGCTGAAGATGTAAGAGCCTTTTGACCGATAACATCAACAGGAACTGCGGTTTCAAGTTCAGTTCTCGGTGTAGATCTAGAACCGGTCACCAGTACGGTTTCGAGCGCTTCAGTGGAAGGCAGAAGCTGTACCTCATAATCATCTTGAGATCCTACAACAAATACCTGAGGTTTGAATCCAATGTAGGTAATCTGAACACGATCGCCCTCTTCTGCATCAAGTGTGAATTCACCATTAAAATCTGTTATTGTCCCAATTTGAGTGCCTATAATAAGAACAGTCACTCCAGGCAGACCTTCTCCAGAATCGTCAACTACTTTTCCTTTAATTGGCTTTACAATTAAGTGATTTTGTTCTCCATCCTTTTCAATGGGTTTTCTCGACTTTCGAACAATAATTGTCTTCTCATCAATCTCGTACTCAAATCCATTCCTAGGTAGAAAGGAGTCAAGTACCATGATAAGTGGGGAGTTTTCAGCTATCACTTCCTGAGGTGGCAAAGATTTAAAAAGGTCTGCCCGGTACAGGAATTTGTAACCTGTCTGAACTTCAATTTCCATAAAAAAATCATCTATTGTCTGCGAGTCAACTTCAAGATGAAATGTTAGTCCTTGCGAGTAAACTGTCGCAGAGACTCTAACGTACAAAACAAAAATTAGTAACATACTAATTTTCATAATTCTAAACATTCGACCATCTAAATCAGATGGTAAAAAATTAGTAATTTTATTTTTCATAAATGATTTGGGTTTAAGTTTAACATCTTGGCTTAAATCACAAAGGGGGTGTTGCAGCACTCCCTTTATTTTACCAATATTTTTCGATTTTCAATTTCAAATTCTATCTCATTTGTCTTTTCTAGAAGTTTCAGAAATTCATTTAAGTCCTTGTATTTTTTTAGTTTCCCTGTAAAAGGAATACTGGCATCCTCTTTGTTTCTAAATTCGAATTCCACATTATACCACCTTGCAAGGGTTTCAAGAATATCTCCCAGAGTTTCTTTCTTAAAATAATAATAGCCTTCCTTCCAGGCTATATAGAGCTTTACATCCACTTCCTCTACTTTCCAACTATCTAACACATTTACGTAGCTTGCTTGCTCTCCCGGCTTTAACATCATCCCCTTTTCAGTGTAGTGATCCGTAAGCAAAACACTACCTTCCACTAGTGTCGTAAGAATCGGTTTTGATTCATAGCACGAGAGGTTAAACTGTGTACCAAGAGCAGTGACATTGTGACCATTTGAATGAACCTCAAATGATCGATTTAGGTCTTTAGCAACTTCAAAGTATGCCTCTCCTTTCAATTCAACGATTCTGCGGCTCTGCTGAAAGGAAACTGGATATTTGAGTTCGGTATCTGCATTTAACCATACTTTAGTTCCATCTGAAAGCACTACCTGATACTCTCCTCCTTTTGGAACTTTCAGGATATGTACCTCATTTTTTTTCGCATCATCGTCATATATAATGCCATTTTTACTAATGGAGTATTGCGAGGAGGATACATTCTGATCTTGATTGCTCAGGCTGATGGTTTCTTTAGAAGTAACTAAAAACGCTTGACTTGATCCAGATTCTATATTGGTTGAGAGCATTTTGGAAACCTGATCGGGTTGCTTTTGAAAAAGCAACACATAGACTGATAAAAAAATCATCAGTGCCACAGAAGCAGCAACAGCCATTACGGTTCTAGATTTTTTTCTCCTTTCCCTTGAAATAATTCGTTTAATATTTACCCAACCAACACTAGCATCTGAATCTCTTACCAAACCAATATTTCCATTACTTTGATCTTTTACCCAATCATAGTAGGCTTGATTCTCACTACTTTTTGCCAGCCAGTTTGCTAGTAGCTTTTCTTCTTCTTTGGAAATGCCCCCATATACTTTTTTCCAAAGTAATTCGAAATCAATATCCAAATGTATTTCTTTCATTATTTTCTAATAATTTCATCATACGGACACATAACTTTTTAAAATTGGCGACAAATGAGGGAGAAAAAAATGATATTTTTATTTAATAAGATCAGAAAGACTCAAAAATTACAAATTCATATATTTCACCGCGACCCTATACTCGTCGGAAATTCTCATTGTCGAAATTGAATAGGTGAACCAAGAGCCAGTAAAAGACTTTAGTTCTTCTTTTGTTAATCCTAAATAGTGCGATAGATAAAAATTGATTTTTTTCCTTTTTCGGGGAAAATGATTCTAAAAACAAACCCAACAATTATCTTAGCTCCTTAGTCATAGGGCAAGTTTTTCGATTTTGAGGTCTATTGCTACTAACTAGAAACCCAATTGCATGATTTAGAATCAAGTTTCTTGGTGCGGGGAAGTGAAGTTAAAAAAGATTGATTGTCTAGATAAGTATGTATTTTTAGCTACAATATATAGCATCGAGACCCAAACATCATTGTTTTTGATGAGGTGAAAACGCCTCACTATTGTACTTTTCTAAGTTAATAGAAAACCCAATAGCTTTTGTCAAATATTAGCAATAAAAAAATAGATTTATTGACTTATATACATCATTCAATAACCCCCAGAGTTTCTTTTTTCCACGCTTTAATTGGGTATTGACTGTGTTTTCAGTAACTGACATTTCGCTGGCAATTTGTTTGATGCTCAAACCGTTGAAATATTTTTTTTGAAACACTTTCTTCATTTGATCTGGCAATGAATTTAATGCTTCATGGATCATAGCAATGAGATCTTCGTCCTCATTAATGTCTAGATTCATTTCTAATACGGTAGTCAAATAAATTAGATTTCGCTCGTCTCGAATGTTCATGTCTCTTAATCGATTTAGACATCTGTTCTTTATAGAGACATAGAAATAAGTCTTGAGTGAACTTTTTACCTCAATGGTCGACCGATTTTTCCATAGGTGAGTAAAAAAATTTTGGACTACATCTTCGCTTATATCTTTCGTATGCAGATAGCCAGATGCAAAGCTGACAAGCAAAGAATAGTAATTATCATATATCCCTTTAAATACATTTCTATTTCCTTGCTTTATTTCATGGATTATGATTTTATCCTGAGCATCCATTTAAAACATTTTCAAAAATTGACGTTAAACACGTGGCAAATTACTCCTATCTATGTGATCTTAGAAATAGTTAAGAGTAAAAGGTTGCTATGAGTAGCCATAGCCTGGGTTTTCAGTCTTATGATTTCTTGATGACTAAGAATTATACTATTTTTAGATTAATCATGGATGATTGGTTGGCATGAAAAAAATCCGCAATTCAAAAATCGTTGAAGACCAAAATTTCTAAACTTTTCCATAGCCTTCTCTTTACTCTCCGATCTTCTTAGAGCTTCAAAAGGTCTTGGGAGATTAAGGTACTCTTTAGAGACAATAAAACAATTGCTAGACATCAGGACATTTCCGCCCTCGAAAGTGAAGACCCTGATACTTCGGTACTCCTCTCTCTTTTACTCCCTAATGAACTAAATGTCAATCCATTGCATTTTATCTCGATGGAATTGAATTACAATTTCAAAACAGAAAAACTGACCACCTCTATTAGACTCAGTATGCAACTGATTGAGTACACTTAAATGACTAGGAATATTGCTAAATGTCCATTCAAGGTAAATACTCTATAATCCGTAATACTTAATTCTTTGCGCTTAATTAAGACGTCGGTATTTACTTAGCGACGACTAAAAATTGGAATCTAAAAAAATAAAGCGTATATCACCTCAATTACACTTGTAGCAACTCTAGGAGAAATTCTATTTGGGTTGGATAGCGGTGTGACAAATGGGGCGGTAAAGAGATTAGATCAAGCATTATAGTTTACCAGTATAGCCAGCGCATTCAATGTATCGTCTATGCTTTTGGGCTGTACTGCAGATGCGTTTTCTGCAGGTAGCTTGCCAGATAGATTTGGTCGAAGAATCACGTTGCGAATTATTTCCATACTTTTTAATGTATCAGCTTAGGGTTCTGGCATAGTAGAAGCTTCTGTAGAGTTCAAAATGTCTTTAGTAATAGGAGGATTAGCATCGGTAATGATCCCTTCGAATATAAGTGAAATTGCACCAGCCAGATTCAGAGGAGTGTTAACAAGCATCCAACAAACAACAATTATTATGAGATTGTTCTTCTCCTTTCTTATTAATTACTTTTGACAAAATATTCAATTTCCGCAGAAAACATTCTATGGTTTGATTTTTAAACGTGGCGTTGGATATTCTAGATTGAAAATCTTTCAGCAATAATATTTTTTATTTCTCTACTGTTAATACCTAAAACCACTAGGTACCTGATTTTAATTGGCAAATATGATGCGGCATTAAAATATTGAACATACTTTAAGGAAGCCAGTAAGCGAGTCATTAAATTAATGAAATTATCGAAACGTTATCATCGGGGAAAAACTATTTTTAAGAAATCTGTTGAACAACTCTGATAAGCTATTCAAAACCATTTTCTAGATTCTAAAAGGGGATAGGACTGGCTTCATTTCAACAACTGGTTAGTGTGGATGTGGTTTTTTGCTAAGGTGCGGTACTTTGTCCAGTTATTCGCTTTTAAGAGCAAGACGCTCTGCCAATAAATGTACTTTCTGAAGGAATTCGCATTCATGACGCTGTAGCGTCATTACTTTTTGTCGATAACATCGGGAGAAAACCATTGGAGTGGCTACTTCTCTTTGGTTGGTTGCATGGTCTTTACCAAAAGGAGCTACGAGTGCCTCGGGAGTTTTGGAGTCGTACGACGATATTAGAATCGCTTCCTTAATCTGTACAAATGTCTATGTGTTTTGTTTTAATTGCTCATGGAATCCTGTTACGCAAGTGGCACTTGTTAAAATGTGGGTTAGTTTAAAAAACAACCCCCTAAACATGATATTAGAGGGTTTTGCTAAAACTGATGCTTAGGATGTGGCCCCACCAGGGCTCGAACCTGGGACTTACTGATTATGAGTCATGTAATTTTTGAATCAATACGATTTTAATATGCCTTAAATAGCTATTAAATAATCTTTTAATGTATGCTTGAGTTATATAAATTTAAAAAACGCGTGCAATTTGCGTGCAAATTATGAAGACTCATATTATTCTCTCCCTGAATAAACGTAGACAAAAAAAAGATGGGACCTATCCAATCGTCCTTCGTCTAACTCACAAACGTAGAACAACGGCAATAAAGACAGGGTATGAAATACCCGATAAGGCCTAGGATGAATCTAAGAAAATGATAAGAACTTCTTTTAAAGGATTTGATAATGTATCAAGAATCAATAACATATTAATTAGGAAACGGGGAGAGGCATTAGATACTGTCACTAAGCTTGAAGAAAAAAAGGAGTTACTATCTCTTTCCGTTACAGATGTAAAAGAAAAAATTCTAGGACGTGACTCTAAGGTTACCTTTTATTTATATACTCAAAAGCTTATTGAAGAGCTCGTATCGAAAGGTAAAGTTGGAAATGCAAGAAGCTACAAAAATGTATTGAGGGAAGTTAAAAACTTCACTATGAGTGTTGATTTCGGATTTGAGGAATTGACATATGACTTTCTTCAGAAGTTCGACAACTATTATCTATCAAAAGGTTGTACTGAAAATGGTTTGGCTGTTTATATGCGAACCATTAGAGCGATCTACAATAGAGCAATCAAGAATAATATTATTGATTCTAATTCATATCCCTTCAATCAGTATATTATTCGAACTAAGCCTACTAAGAAACGCGCTATCAATTTTGAATCTATTCGGAAAATCATTCAGCTAGAGCTAGACGCTAAGGATTCACTTTTTGATGCAAGGAATTATTTTCTGGTTAGTTTTTATTTGATGGGAGCATCCTTTATTGATATGGCAAATTTAAAACTTGAGAATATTGTTGATGGAAGGATTCGATATCGAAGGAGAAAGATAGGTAAACATTATGATATCAAACTATCAGAGCAACTAAAGTCAATTTTGGACTATTATCTAAAAGGAAAAGAAGAGAATGATTATATCCTGCCAGTTATCAAAAGTGATGAGCCTGAACTTCAGAATAAGGAAGCTCATTATGCTCTGATTAGGTACAACAAACTGTTGAAAAGATTGGGGGAGCGTGTTGGTATCAAAGAAAAGCTCACATCTTATGTTTCTAGACACTCCTTTGCTTCAATGGCTAATGATAAAGCAATTCCGCTCACAGCTATTAGTGAGATGTTAGGTCATCAAAGTGTAAAAACCACTCAGGTCTATCTTGCAAGTTTGGGCAGTAAAAGGATTGATGAGTTTAATGATCAGATAATTAATGATCTTTAGTGTAAACTTTAACCATCAAGAGATGTGTCTCTTGTACACAACTTGATTAGTAGTTCAATTCCAATAAGGAATCGAACCCACTCAACTAACAAAATTTCGTTTTAAGTAAGCGTCCAGTCATTTTAAAAATCAAGGGCTTTGTCACCCCAACAAAGGGGGATAAACGTTCTAATTCACTAGAACAGACTCTGAATCTGTCCGTCACACTAGAGCACTATTGCAATTGGGGTATTAAATTGAAATGATCAGCATCGCTTAGTGTGCTTAAATGACATTTCCCTGCCGCATCACTTTTGGTCTTAAACTAACGCGCCATTTCATCCTTTAAGAGTCTGGTTAAGACAACAAAGGTCTATGAAAGTATTCTGGAATCTTGAGAATGACCGATATACCCCCCATAGATAACCGATGAGTGAGCCTCTATAGAAGCCTATTTTAATTGCTTTGAAGGTAAATATTGCTCAAGATGACCAAATTTCTTATAAAACTGTTTTTACCCGTTTTGATTGTCGGTTGCTCCATGAGAAGCCCATCAAAGGAACAGGATGTGAGTCCTGATAAACCAAACATCTTAGTATTCTATGTTGATGATTTAGGGTTTGGTGATTTAAGCAGCTATGGAGCCACAGGTGTCGAGACAAAATATGTAGACCGGCTGGTTCAGAATGGTTTGAAACTCACGGATGCACATAGTACTGCTGCTACTTGCACTCCCAGTAGGTATTCACTCCTTACAGGTGAATATGCTTTCAGAAATGACGCAAAAATCCTACCTGGTGATGCTCCATTACTAATTGATACCTTAAAAACAACATTGCCCAAAGTTTTAGCGAGAGCAGGTTACAAGAGCGCAGTGGTGGGTAAATGGCACTTAGGGCTTGGTCTTGGTCAGGTAAATTGGAATGAAAAAGTATCTCCTGGACCTCTTGAGTTAGGATTTGACTACAGTTTTTTGCTACCGGCCACTGGTGATAGGGTTCCTACAGTCTATTTGGAAAACCATGATGTGGTAAACTTAGAGAGTTCTCAACCTATCAGAGTGTCATATAAAGAGGATTTGGGTCAGCAAAAAGCCACAAAGGAAAATGCAAGGTACATTTCTGACGAACAACATAGCCAGACATTAATTAACGGCGTAGGTCGAATTGGGGCTATGACAGGGGGAGAAAGTGCTCTTTGGGTGGATGAAGAGTTTCCAAATGTGTTTACAGGAAAGGCCATTGAATTTATCGAGCAAAACCAAAATAACCCTTTTTTCCTATTCTTTTCTTTTCACGATATCCACGTCCCACGCCTTCCCCATGAAAACTTCCAGGGAAAGAGTGAGATGGGGCCAAGAGGAGATGCCATTGTACAAATGGATTGGATGACTGGCCAGATCGTACAGAAGTTAGAGCAGTTGGGTTTAGACAAGAATACCATGATTGTTTTTACAAGCGACAATGGCCCAGTTTTAAACGATGGATATGAAGATTTAGCAGAAGAGAAGATTGGGAATCATAAACCTGCTGGACCCTATCGTGGAGGAAAATATAGCGCCTTTGAAGCAGGAACTAGGGTTCCAACCATAGTATACTGGCCTGGACAGGTTAAAAAAGGGGTTAGTAATGCTCTAATATCCCAAGTCGACCTTATGGCCTCTTTTGCAGCGTTGGTAGATGTGGATCTCCAAGATGGAGAGGGTATTGATAGTGAAGATCAATTGGGAGCTTTGTTAGGTAAAGATCCCAAAGGCAGAGAATATATGCTAGAAGAGTCCTATACCTTGGGTATCAGGAATAATGATTGGAAATACATCCTTCCCATTCCAGCAGACAAGAACATCCCGAAGTGGATGAGTGCAAAGAAGGTGGAAACGGGTTTTTCAAGTGAAGAGCAACTATATAACCTAAGGAAGGATGAGGGCGAAATGATAAATCTTGCCAATGACTATCCAGAGGTTGTTAGTCAACTTAAGGTCAAATTGGATGAAGTTAAGAACCTTGGAATGTAGCCAAAATGAGTTAAATTAAGATACTAATCCGGGCTTTTCAAGCTCATAGATTTAATGTTAGATTTAATGTTATGATGTGGAAAAGGGGGATATTATATGTGTTTACACTGCTGGTTTTCGTAAGCCGGCAATTTGCGTTTCAGGCTAATGAAGATGATGAATTTTCATTGCAGTATTTTGACATATCAACTGGTCTTTCCAATAATTATGTTTCGAAAATAATCAAGGATGATCTGGGCTTTCTCTGGTTGGCTTGCGAGGGAGGGATTAATCGCTTTGATGGGGAAAACATCAAGATTTTACGTCCAAATGAACGCTACTCCCAACTTGAAAATGAGAATATTGAAACTCTATTCAAAGATAGCTCCGGAAATATATGGGTAGGTACTAAGAGTGGTGGCATTGCTGTATACGATCCTATTCTAGACCAATTTGAAAATTACAATAATCGCTTAAATCCAGAGCGGACGTATCGTGTTCTTCGTGTGACTGATTTTGCTGAAGATCATGAGGGAAATGTTTGGGTCGCCACCTGGGGAGAGGGTTTGTTTCGTTTGGACCCTAATCAACAGCAGCCAACCGCTCGTTTTTTAGAGGAAAAGGCAGTTCTGGGCCTTGTTACAGACACCTATGGAAACGTATGGGCTGTGTCTAAAAATGAACTACACAAATATGATCCATCCGAGAAGCGATTAGTTTCTTTTGACCAGGACTATGGTGAGGCTATGGCCATATACTATGAAAAAAACAAAGAAACGCTTCTCATTGGATCTGGAAAAGGACTTTTTGCCTTCAATACACGCAATTATCATATAGAGGAATTACCCGCAAGCGTGGCATTTGGATTAAAGGGGATTAATGCTATCAATGTGGATAGGCTGGGTAGAATTTGGACTGGATCCTGGACAAAGGGGCTTCATCTCAGTAGTCCTGACTGGAAGAGTTTTAATAAGGTTTCTTTATTGCCTAATCACCTAAGCAATTCCAACTATGAAACTGTACTGGATATTCTTGTTGAAGATCACAATGGTGTGGTGTGGGTAAGTACAGGATATGGTGGTGTGCTTAGAATCAGTCCAGCTGGATCTGTCAAGTACACAGCTAATACCTTTGAGAATGATGTAAATCTGCCAGACAATAACATTCAGTCCGTGATTAAGGATTCCAATGGAGCTTTGTGGTGTGGAACGTGGGGTGGAGGAATTGGCTACTCCAGAGATGAAAGGAATTTTATACACCTTCCGGGTACTAAAGGTCTAAAAGTTTCCTCTTTTGCAGAGTTCGGTGAGTGGATGTTAGCAGGGACTAAAGCAGGTGTTTTTGTCTACAAAATGGGTGAGCCTGAAAATGGTCCAGTAGAGCATCTCTTGAAATCGAATAAGATCAAAGAAGTTTTTTTGGATAGCAGAGAGCGCATCTGGGTGGGTACTCAGCGGGAAGGTTTGTTTTTGTTGAATAGAAAGAAGGGCAGATTTACAACAATCCATCATTTCGCCGAGGGTGTTGAATTTAAAAGTGGTCTTCAAAGCAATCGAATTAGCAAGGTAATCGAAGATACTAATGGCACCATTTGGGTAGGGACGTACAACGGACTTTACTCTTTTGATGAGAGAAGCACTAGTTTCATCCGTAGAGACGATAATCTTGGAGGTCACTTTCCCAGTGTGATCATTTTATCAATCATGTTTTCTTTGGGTCAGGACCTATGGGTAGGTGTTCCTGGAGGTCTATTGCATCTCCAAATTCAGGACGATACACTAAGATTTGTTCGTAAATACAATGCAGAGGATGGACTCAAAAATGACTACATCACAGCGGTTAGTCAGGATCAAAGTTCAAGTATTTGGTTCAGTACGGCATCAGGTATTGCCACCATCCCTGCGGGGGGTGAAGCGGTAATCAATCTTGCTGGTGCGCAGGGAGGAGTACATTCGATGAATATCAATTCCTACTACAACGATGGTGAGAAAATTTACTTTGGTAGCTCTGACGGGTTACTGACCCTTAATCCCTTACAAATGGACTTGAAAGTGGACTCCTTGGAGATTGCTTTTACCTCGCTTAAGGTTGATAATGTAGAAGTACGAGCAGGAGATGTGGTTAATGGACGGAAAATACTTGCCAAGAGTATCTCTTATGCGGACGAGATTAAATTGACACATCGTGAATCAATTATGTCTCTTGGTTTTGTCTCCAACGATTTTGGAGATCGAGAAAACCTGAAGTATAAATATCGAATAGCAGGGTTGAATGATTCTTGGATTGATAACGGCTCTAAATCGGAGATCAGTTTCATAGATTTGGATGCAGGAAGCTACACTTTGGAGCTCAGAGCTTCTAAAGATGGCGTTAGCTGGGGAGCTATAAAGCAAATTAAAATCAACGTATTGCCACCACCCTGGAAATCCAATTGGGCTTATGGTATTTACATATTATTTCTTTCGGCGATTGCGGTATATATATCACGCTTTTTTGTGAACCGA
The DNA here is from genome assembly GCA_964289745.1 of uncultured Ekhidna sp. Classification (GTDB taxonomy): domain Bacteria; phylum Bacteroidota; class Bacteroidia; order Cytophagales; family Cyclobacteriaceae; genus Ekhidna. Next base: position 1,274,800 of record CAXYMM010000001.1, on the reverse strand, counting down.
GCAGAACTGGAAGCTAACCTCGAACTGGCTCGTATGAACGAAGTGAAGGAGACCGAACTAAGCAATGCCAAACTGAAATTCTTTACTAACATTTCTCATGAGTTGAGAACGCCACTAACGTTGATTATGAGTCCAATCGCCGAAATTCTGAACAGAAGATCGCTGGATACTGATGTAAGAGAAAGCTTAAATTATGTGGATAAAAATGCCAAAAAGCTTTTTGATCTTATCAATCAGTTATTGGACTTTAGGAAAGCCGATCAAGGACAGCTGAAGCTCAAAGTCGCTCAGGGAAATTTTGTAAAATTCATTCGTGAAATTTATCTCACATTTAAGGGATATGCAGAAGCAGAGGTTGTGCAATACACATTCGATACGAGTTCAGAGCAGATTTTGCTGGCATATGATAGGGATAAGATGGAAGTGGTAATTTGTAATCTCCTATCCAATGCCTTCAAATTTCTAGGTAAAAATGGCACCGTTCAAATTTCGGTAACAGAAGATGAGCATAATTGCTACATCAGTGTAATCGATAACGGTAAAGGAATCTCTGAGGAAAACTTGGCTAAGATTTTTGATAGATTTTATCAGATCAAAGGAACACAATCTTCGTCTATAATAGGCTCTGGAATTGGGCTTTCCTTATCCAAAAAGATTGTCAGCTTACATAGCGGTGATATTGAGGTTAGAAGCAAACCAAGAAAGGGTACCTCATTTATTGTTACCCTTCCCAAGGGTGTTGATCACTTCCAGCCAGAGGATATGATTGAAGGATTTGAAGACAGTGAGGCGATATCAGGTTATGAAAAAGAGAGTGGTAATGTAGATACTGGACTTGAGCTAAGTGACCTCAGTATTGATGATGGTAAGATCAATATTTTGGTGGTGGATGATAACCTGGATATAAGAAACTATTTGGAAAGCATCTTTGAAAAGGAAGGATACCATGTACTAAAGGCTGAAAACGGACTAGAAGGTAAAGACCTTGCCTTTAGCCAAGTACCGGATATCATCATCAGTGATGTGATGATGCCAGAGATGGATGGCCTTGAAATGTGTCGTATACTAAAGGGTGATCTTCGCACATCTCATATTCCAGTTATCTTGCTAACAGCAAGGACTTCTAAGGTATACGAAATTGAAGGACTGGATCATGGAGCAGATGATTACGTCTCAAAACCTTTCGATGCCTCGGTGATCCGATCTAGAATAGCGTCGCAGGTTGAGAATCGTAGAAAGGTTAGATCGTATCTAATCAACAAAGTAAGGTTTAAACCTAATACAGTTCATCGTGCTGTAAACAAGGAAGAAAAATTCATTCAGGACGTTTCGGGTTTAATCGAATCTAGTATACAAGATGCTGAGTTCAACATTGAAGGCCTAGCCGATGAGCTTTGCATGAGTCAATCGACACTTTACAGGAAGATTAAGTCCCTGACCGGGTTCTCTATTGCAGGGTTTGTTCGATCTATTCGACTCAAGAAGGCCGCTGAGATATTGATTGCAGAAGATATTAAGCTGAGTGCTGTTGCTTACTCAGTTGGTTTCAATGATTACAAGTACTTCAAGAAAACTTTTACTGAGCAGTTTGGACTGTCACCGAGAGATTACAGACAAAATAAACTGGATGAATTACAAAAACAGCTTGAATAACCCGTTTGAGGGTTATTCATGATTGATTTACCTCTTTCAATGCCCAATAGTTCCCCTTTACAGAGTATCATCCCTCACACCTTTGGATCAACATATTTAATACTTTATGACAAAACTTATGAAAAAGACCTATTTGTTTTTATCGATTATGGCAACACTAATGTTTGTCATTTCGTGCGGGGATGATGAAAATCCAGCTCCCCCAAATTTGGATACTCCCGAGATATCGGTAAGTACAGCAACAGTGAATTTTGGCAATCTAGATATCAATAAACAGTCTGCTACGAGCGCAATCGTGGTTACTGGTAAATTTCTGAAAGCTGACGTTTCAGTTTCAGTCCCAACAGGATTTGAAGCTTCACTTTCCGAATCAAGTGACTTTGGAACAAGTACGCTAACCATCCCACAAGCAGATCTTGATGCAGGGAACGTTAATGTATATGTACGGATGCCCGCTACGTCTGCGGAAGGGTCTGTCACAGGTAAAATGACTTTATCTTCTACTGGAGCGGATAATGTAGATGTTTCGCTTTCTGCGAACGTTGGTTTGTCCATAACCGGAACACTCTTTATGTCTGACTTCTTAGAGCAGTTTGGATCCGAATGGACTACTACTTTACCTCTTGATTCTGGACTCATTCATTTTACATTAAATACTGATACAGTGATGAATCAGGCAAATGCAGGTGGTGGTTATCCGGCGGAAACTATTCCAAATAACCAAGTATTCAATACATGGTACAGTCCTGTAAATTTCAATTCTAAAGCAATCCGAACATCTATGAGTATTTCGGCCAGTTCTTCATTAGCCGTAACAGGTTACCCTTCAGTGGCTGGAGCAAGAGACATTGTGATGACCAGTGGTGATGAATCAGAGCTATGGAACTGGTTAAATAGTAATAATGGTAACTGTATTGCAGCGAAAACAGAAACTGGAAATAATACAAGCATAGGTAGAAGGTTTGCTGCCGATGGATACACTGGAAATAGTGAAACAGGTGATGTATTTATGTCAGCACTTGTAAAAGTTACGGCTACAGGAGGTGCACTGGCTGGAAAGACAGATGTAAAAGGATCAGGAGACATCATTGCGCTTGCGAACGCTACCTCGGGTGCGTCTAACAACAACACGGTGAAGATCATTGCTCAAAATGATGGTTCAGGCGGATTGAAGTTTGGCTTGCTAAAGGAGAATGAAGGAAACCCTGAAATTCTTTCTGAAGCCACTTATAACCTGAATGAGTCTTATGTGGTAGTGCTTCGTCACACATTTGTAGCAGGTGATCAAAATGATGTAGCCAGATTATACGTATTTGCGGATGGTGATGAGATTCCGTTTAATTTGTCTGATGCCACGGCAGTAGCTACGCTCGACGAAACGTATAGTATTGATGGAACACCGGCAGGAGTAGACCCAATAGATCTTACGATTATTCATATAAGAGAGCGAAATCAGTCTGTGATTGCTCCTGAAGCAGAAATCACAGGGATTAGAGTGGGAGACACCTGGAGAGCTACACTTTTTGCCGATCATGCCTCTGCCATGAATAGCAATGATCTAAGCTTAAATAACAGAGTACTTACCGATAAGGGATCTGATTGTACTCTATGATAGAAATGAATATTTTTCATACTTAGAACTGTACGCTACACTTCGCAGAGATGTAGCGTACTTTTTAACCGTTACTTATGAAATCAACTTCGATACTACTACCACTTTTTCTTTTCTTAACTCTCGGCTGTATTTCCTCTTTTGCCCAGGAATTTACTGTTGAAGGAAAAATTACAGATTCACAAAATGAAGGCTTGCCTGGTGTGACCGTCTCTGTCAAGGAGCAACCTGGAAAAGGTGCCATTACAGACATCAATGGAATCTTTTCTCTTTCGGTAGAAAAAGGACAAATGCTAGTAATTTCCTATGTTGGATTCATTTCACAGGAAATGCAGGTCACGAATAATATTCCACTGGAGATCGTGTTGTTAGAAGATATTGAACAGCTAGACGAATTAATAGTTGTTGGTTACGGCGTTCAAAAGAAATCCGATTTAACAGGTGCTACAGGAGTCATCTCCTCCAAAGATGTAGACCTACAACAGCTCCAACGGGTGGAGAATATACTACAGGGAAAAGTTGCAGGAGTCACCGTTCAGCAGAACAGTGGAGCTCCAGGATCTACCCCAAAAGTGAATATTCGAGGGTTTACAGGAAACCCGACCTACGTGATTGATGGCTTCATTGATGCCGATATCAATGCAATCAATCCAAATGATATTGAAACGGTATCGGTGCTAAAAGATGCTTCTGCTACTGCTATTTATGGCTCTAGAGGAGCCAATGGAGTTATACTCATTACTACCAAAAATGCTAAGGCTGCAACACCTATTACGGTGAATGGAGAATACTATCATACGATCTCCCAATTGCAGAACAAATTAGACCTATTAGACGCTGCAACCTACATGCAAGTCGTCAATCAGAAGCTCGAAGAAGGAGGTGCTTCAGAGCGATTTACACGTCAGGAAATCGAAGAGGCGAGAGCAAATCCGGCTTTTGGGACTGATTGGCAGGATGAGATTTTTCGCACCGCCCATTCTGATAACCTAAATCTAAATCTATCAAAAGGGTGGAAAAATGCAGCATTGAGAGTGTCGCTGGGAGCTCGAAAGGATCAGGGGATCGTATTGAATTCCGATTATGAGCGATATGCTGGAAGGCTAAATTTTAATACCTCAATTACAAGTAAGACAAAGCTGCAATTGAATGGAGGCTATACCCTTGAAAAAACACACAATATTGCAGGGCAGAATGGGATGAGGAATGATGCGGAAAACAGAGTGGTTGATGCAGCTACCAGCTGGTCTCCCAATCTCCCAATTTTTGATCCTGCAACAGATGATTACCAGGGATTTGTTGGTTATGGAACTACTGTAAGAAGAAATCCTGTCTATCAAGCCAAGGAGGTGGACGCTAATGCAGATAACAATATTTTCAATGGTGGGATTACTTTAAGTCACGAGATTGTAAAAAATTTGACCGTCAAGGCCTCGTATGGTATACAACTCACCGAACGCGATGCGTCCACTTTTAGAAGATTTGAGCCAGCTACACCGGGCAGTGTCTCTGAGATAACGAGCTCAGATCGCTCCCAGACCAATCAACAGTGGAATTTACAGCTTGATTACACCAAATCGTTTGGTGAAGATCATCGGTTGTCAGCTACCGCTGTAGCAGAGGTGCTGGATCGAGAATTCACCATTAATCGTTTTAGGAATACGTTCAACGAGGATGAAACTCCTGGCGAAACAGTGCCAGACAATGATCCTTTTGATTTTCAAAGCCTTGGTCAAATCTCGTACCTCAGTAGAGTAAACTATGATTTCAAGGATAAGATCTTGTTTACAGGGTCCGTTCGAGTAGATGCATCTTCTCGTTTGCCAAAGGACAACCAATGGGATGATTTTTATTCAGGAGCTATCGCTTACAGAATTAGTGATGAACCTTTTCTGGCTAATGTCGAACAATTGCAAGGCCTCAAATTACGAATTGGATACGGCGAAGTGGGTGCCATTAATTCAATTGGATTTACTCAGATTCAGAGCCTGACAAATCCGGATATAAACGGGTATGCTTTTTCGGGAAGTGATGTGGCGAATGCAGAAGCTTTTCCCGATAATTCCAATAGGGCAAATCCTGACCTTTTGTGGGAAACCTCAAGAACATGGAACAGTGGATTTGATGTGATTCTTTGGGATGGCAAGATTGAAATGAATTTTGATTATTATGAAAAATTCACGGAGGGAGCTCACTTTAATCAACCTGTTCCTGGCTTCTTTGGCGGAGGATCAATCCGAACCAATTCTGGAGAGTTTAAGAATAGCGGTGTGGAATTGAACATCATCCATCAGTGGAAGGCAAATTCTGATTTGAAAATTCGTACTTCATTCAATATGGCCTTTAATGAAAGTGAAGTGTTGCAATTGCCCTCTGATTCGCTATTTACTGGAAGTACGGAGAACGGCTTTGAACAACAATCTCATATTCTAATCGAAGGCCAGCAACTGGGGCAGCTATGGGGATACCAATATTTGGGCTCAAAAGTAGAAGGAGCTGCGCCTTTGGATGGGGAGGTGCCTAGCGCTCAAGTCGGAGATGCCCTTTATTTTGATCGAAACGGAGATGGAGAAATTGACATTGAGGACATGACCGTCTTGGGAAATGGACATCCAGATTTTACTTGGGGATTCAATACGTTTATTGATTATAAGAATTTTAGTTTGAATGTATTTGTTCAAGGGTTGAATGGGTTGGACGCCTATAACCTTCCACAGCATGGGCTATTGGGAGGTGGAGCTGGGGTGCTTGATGCCACTTCTGCTGAAATACTGAATAGTAGCTCATTCCCTGCGTCAGTTGGTGATGGCTCGCTTCCATCTTTGTTAGCAGATTTCCAGGCACAATCATCACTGTTTGTTGAGGATGCAAGTTTTATTCGGGTTCGAAATATTGCTTTAGGGTACAATTTCTCAGAGTCCTTTAGAGATAAGCTTAAGCTGTCGCAACTACGAATTTATGCTGCAGTACAGAACCTGATCACCATTACTGATTACACAGGGTATGATCCGGAATCAAAATCTGGAAGCAATCAAGCTCCGGGAATTGATAGAGGTTCCTTTCCCGTACCCAGAACCTATACAGTAGGACTTAATTTTGGTTTTTAATTGATAGTTGCAATGAAAATGAACTTAAGAAAAACAATAGCACTGCCGATGATTGGCGTCATGATGCTACTGGTTGGTGGATGTGATGACTTGCTCACAGAGGTATCAAAAGATGCCAGCTCTATCAATAACTTTTTCCAGACGATTGATGACCTGGATGCAGCAGTTACTGCAACCTACCGACAAATGGTTGCAAACCCCTGGAACAGGGGTCTGGGTGGTGCCAGGCATAGGACTATTTTTTGTGGAGCAGATGATTGGACTTCACAACCCGGTGGAAATAAAGGAAATTTTAAAGAAGGAGATCAACTCGCAATCCGATCTTCTAATTCCGAGATTTCTGGAGCTGGGTGGGATTTGCCTTACGACGTAATCCTCCAGGCTAATTTTTCGATAAGAGGCCAAGCTGACTTAAAAGATCTTGGCGTCAATGCTGAACAGGTAGACATCAAAGTTGCAGAAGCCTATATGCTAAGAGCCTGGGCCTACTTTCGTCTAGTTAGATTGTTTGGGGATGTCCCTATCATTTTAAATGATGACAATGGACCTACGGATTTTGGAGTTACCCGTGATCCGGTTTCGGACGTATATGCCCAGATTTTATCTGATTTGGAGTTCGCCATTGAGCACCTGCCCGTGACGCAAGTAGAAAGAGGACGAGTCAATCGTTGGGCTGCAAAAGCCTTGAGAGCCAATGTCTATTTAACTATGGCGAGTTGGCCACTCAAAGAAACGGCTCGATTTGCGGATGCCTTAAGCGACGCACAAGATGTGATTCAAAACGGACCATATGCATTAGAAAATGATTTTGCCTCTATGTTTCAGTTGGAAAATGAGGATACTAACACAGAGTATATCTGGCAATTGAAATTCTGCAATGACACAAATTGTCCAAGCCTGGGACTTATTACTCCATTCGCTTCTCAAACCACCAAGCCAGCAGAACTTGGAGGGTTCCAAGATTTGTTCATCGAACGAACGTTCTTCAATAATTTTCCTTCGGGAGCAAGAAAAGACCACACGTTCCTAACCGAACTTAGGTATCAGGACGGAAGAATACAGCCTTGGCAAGAATTCACTTGGCCCAATCCATTCTTAAGCAAATTTTATGACGGTGGGGTGGATAAAAATGCTCCAGTCGAGGGACAAGTTGGAACCACTGCACCTAGTTCAGAGCTGGATTATCCGATGATCCGACTTGCAGAAATATACCTGATCTACGCAGAGGCACAATCGATGGGTGGTGGCGGAAATGGTTCTTTAGCCCTTGATTACATCAATCAAATTAGAAGAAGAGCTAAAGGAGTAAGCATCAATGCAGCGGATGTGGATGATTTATCTTCCTTTTCAAGGCAAGACGTCATAGACGAACGTGGTTGGGAATTTGTAGGTGAAATGAAAAGGTGGTTTGACCTAACAAGAACAGAAACACTGGCCGATGCATTGTCTGACCGTCATCCAGATGAACTACCACTTCTTGGTGATCCAAACAACCAAAACTTGTATTACCACCCTCTACCTGATTTGGATATTCAGATCAATCCAAGATTAACTCAAAACCCGAGATAGTTTTATAACTCTTAAATAATGCTGTAACATTAAAGCGACTCCAAAAGGGTCGCCTTTTTGCCTTTTAGAACCTGCAATGATGGTTAGCTTCGAAGAATAACTTCGACCACTGACCACTAAGTTATTTATTGGATTCGGTATTCGATCCATCTACAGATAAAAAAAGCCAATGAATGATTTCTCCATGATGATTGAATGTTAGTTCCCCTTTTAGCAATAGATAATTATTCAATTTTGAAATCCATTAACCAATAATATGAGCATATGAAAAGAGTTAAACTTCTAATTTTATTTTGTTTGCTGACCTGCGTCACGTTCGGTCAGGGCACGAACTACTACTTCAGCAGTAGTGAAGGAAATGATGCCAATACAGGTACGAGTCCAGGTAGCCCCTTGGCGAGTATCACAATGCTCAATAGTTTAACGCTCCAGCCAGGAGATCAGGTGCATTTCAAAAGAGGTGATACATTTATTGGTCAGGTAGTTTGTGGATATTCAGGATCGGAAGGCGCTCCGATTGTATATACAGCCTACGGTTCAGGCCCATTACCTATTTTGAGTGGTAGCTCAGGGGATAGTAGTGATGACATATATGACCCTGTCAGTACTTTTTTAATCGTAGATAAATCCTTTTTGGAATTCAAGGAGCTTCACATCCGCAATGAGCGATTCGATGCAAAGGAAAGTGATGATGAATTTTCATTTGGGATACTTTGCTATTCACAGCAGTCAGAATTAGGACCGCATGTGCTAGGAAAATCCAGAAGCTTGCCTGGAGTGTACAAGGATGATGCAAGGCAATTTGAAGAAGCAGTGATCAATACTCCGTCTTTAAATTTCAATGAGCACATTTATTTCTCGGATCTTTATTTTGATAAGATTTATGCGGCTAGAACATCTGGTATTGAATTTAATCAGTTAAGGTCTACAGCCATTTACTTTGAAGAATCCTTCACGAAAGATATCATTGTGGAAAACTCCTATTTTACGGACTTACAGCGTACAGGATTTTGGACGCGTAGATGGGCAGCAGATGTCATTGTCAGAAACAATGAATTCGTTAATATTGGAGGCTCAGGAACCATACTCTCAACTTCAAACAGAATCCTTTATGAGGGCAACAAGATGCTATTTAACGGCTCAAATTCGGATTTTAGAATGGCCAAGAGAGGGAGCGGCATGTGGGTTTTCGCATGTGATGGGGTCGTAGCGCAGCACAATGTGTCCAAGCATGCTAGAGGCCCCAATGATTCCAGTGGTATGCATGTGGACTACAGTAATAGTAATATTCTATACCAATACAACTATTCAGAAGATGCCGCAGGAGGTTTTTGTGAGACACTTGGAGATAATGTAAACGTAATTTGGCGATACAATATTAGTGTAAATGATGGTGAAAATAGTGGTAAAAATAGAATCTTATGGGTAAATCCTTATGCTGGTTGGAAAGGCAGTATAAAGAGTAAGGAGCTATATTATTACAATAACACCATTTTTGCGGGCAGAGACTATGACAATGAGATCACAGACTCAGAGGTTTTGTTGGAAGCAGAGGACATGACTTTCTACAACAATATCCTATACTTAGAGAATGGGTCTAGATTAGGAAAGAAGAAATATAATGAAGACTTGGATACCCATGACTTCAAGAAAAACATTTACTTCGGCGGTCAGTTTAAGCAGGCATTATTAAATTTAGAGACTGGCGAAATAACGGATGACCCAATGTTTATCGGGGCAGGAACCGACAATGAATTGGGTTATGTGCTGGCCGAGGGGAGCCCGGCGCTAGGAGCAGCAGAGACCTTTGTAGAACCTGTTTTTCCATACGCGGGTCAAGGTATTTTTGCAAATATCACTTCAGCGGCTACAAAGGATTATTACGGCAATCCAGTGGATCTAACGCAACCTACCCATATCGGGGCGTATAATGGGCCAGCATCGACTTTTTCTATGAACACAGATACATATGAAGCAGAAGATGCAGCAGGGAACGGTTCAAGTTGTACAAATGCATCGGGTAATTCAGTGGTAGATGTAAGTGCAGGCAGTGTAACGTTCAATGTAACCGTACCTGAAGCCGGAGCATATATCCTTGACGTGTATTACCTCAATCCTAGTGTGAATGAAATAGGCATTCGTATCAACGGGGGCGATGAGGAACAGGTATTGTTTCAACTGACCAAAGGCACTTGTGCACAGAATGGTAACCCTGGCAACTATCAGCTAATACGAGACCTCAGTGCGGGTTCAAATACAATCGAACTGAGCAGTTTGGTGGTGGATAGACTAGATGTGATCTCTTTTATAGAGGGAGGTATAACACCACCTCCACCTGCTGGACCTATCTATGAGGCAGAAGAAGCAGAGTTATTCGGGAGTGTGAAGGTTGCTTATTGTGAGCCATCTGACATCACACTTGTGAGTCAAATATCCGCAGGAAGCGGAAATGCGGTTTCCTTTTCGGTGACAGCTGATGTGACTGGCGACTATGATGTGACTGTAACGTATTTTGCCAATACGGAGAAGAATATGACGTATGAGTTAAACGGTGCAGCTGCCCAAACAGTAACAGTAGACCCAAGCGGAGATTGGTGTTATCTGGGTGGAAGTGCTGCAGATACTACACTTACTTTATCGTTAGTTGCGGGAATAAATACCTTGTTGTTTTATGATTCTCCCGTTCTTGATAAGATTGAGGTAGTGGAAGCTGGTGGAGTGACGCCACCTCCATTTACACCACTTGAATTGGAGGCGGAACTTGCAGTGTTATCTGGCAGTGCGAGCATAGGAAATTGTCAATTTGCATCTGGGACTGGATTGGTAAAAAACATTAACGGAGGAGTAGGAAATGCGGTAACCTTTGAAGATATTTCCGTGCCGCAAAGTGCCGTGTTCAATGTGACAGTGAGCTACTACTCGCTATTAGGAGGTACGTTTGAATGGCAATTAAACAGTGACGCACCCCAAACCGAGACTGTAATGAGTTCAGATAATATCTGGTGTTATCAGGGAGGCGATGCTGGTGTACATGAATTCCAAGTTACTATGCCTGCGGGGCTTAACGATCTCACCTTTTTTGATAGCCCTGTTCTTGATAAAATCCTAATAGAGGAAGTGGGAGTAGTTCCACCACCCCCATTCACGCCTCTTGAATTGGAGGCTGAACTTGCAGTGATATCTGGCAGTGCGAGCATAGGAAATTGTCAATTTGCATCTGGGACTGGATTGGTAAAAAACATTAACGGAGGAGTAGGAAATGCGGTTATCTTTGAAGATATTTCCGTGCCGCAAAGTGCCGTGTTCAATGTGACAGTGAGCTACTACTCGCTATTAGGAGGTACGTTTGAATGGCAATTAAACAGTGACGCACCCCAAACCGAGACTGTAATGAGTTCAGATAATATCTGGTGTTATCAGGGAGGCGATGCTGGTGTACATGAATTCCAAGTTACTATGCCTGCGGGGCTTAACGATCTCACCTTTTTTGATAGTCCTGTTCTTGATAAAATCCTAATAGAGGAAGTGGGAGTAGTTCCACCACCCCCATTCACGCCTCTTGAATTGGAGGCTGAACTTGCAGTGTTATCTGGCAGTGCGAGCATAGGAAATTGTCAATTTGCATCTGGGACTGAATTGGTAAAAAACATTAACGGAGGAGTAGGAAATGCGGTAACCTTTGCCGGTATTTCCGTACCTCAAAGTGCTACTTTCGATGTGATTGTTACTTACTATTCACTAAATGGTGGCTCTTTAAATTACCAACTAAACAATGATGCCCCCCAGAGCACTACTGTAAGTAGTTCGGGTAATACATTTTGTTATCAAGGTGGGGAATCGAGTGAAATACCTCTCACAATTGTTATGCCTGCCGGACTCAATGATATCACGTTTTTTGATAGTCCTAATCTTGATAAGATCAAAATTTCTCTAAGCGGTAGTTCAGCTAGGCCAGCAGGGACAGTTTTGGGAGTTAGCAAGGACGCACCACTGAAAGTTTATCCAACTATTATGAAATCAGGAGAAAGATATTCCATTGAATTTCCAGCACTAAATCGTGACTACTCCGGGCTTTCTGTCAACTTTTTGGATCTGTCAGGAAGAGTACATCATACAGAAGAGATCATTACGAATGACTCCAAAATTCAATTGAGCGTGCCTCAGATCTCGTCTGGTATATACATTATCCAAATACTTGGTGAAAAGGTACTGTCCGAACAGCGAGTAATAGTTAAGTAATTGGTTTTTAGCGCCGAGGGAACCCCTCGGTGCTTTTTTATTTTGTGAACTAAAAATAACTAGGTACACATTCCCCTCTTTTTTAAAATGATGTTACTTGGTTTTTCAAGGCGGTAGTAAGCTGAAGTAATAAGTACGGATGAAGTCTGATGATTTTACACTACTCGCAGATAGAGGGGTTACGGTAGAAAAATCCTACCTATACTTTCGTTTTGACCGATCTTGAACCACATCTTGAAGGATTTCACCCTATACTTAACTGTTGTATGTTGGAATTTTGTACAAAATCAAGATTGAAAACGATATGTCAAATGCATCTGGCGAAAAAAAATTGAGGTACTACACCTTTTTGGTGACAATCATATTCTTTATAATATCCTGTTCACCTAAGCAGTCTGAAAATGATGCAAATGACAAAGGTTCAGTTTCACAAAAACCCAACATCATAATTGTCCTTACAGATGATCAGGGATACAAAGATGTTGGCTTCAATGGAAGTCAGGACATCCTAACCCCCAACATCGACCGGATTGCTCAAAATGGGGTAGTCTTTACCAATGGATACGTGAGCTATGCTGTTTGTGGCCCTAGTCGCGCAGGGCTCATTACCGGGAGGTATCAGGATCGTTTTGGTTTCAGTCGGAATCCGCTATTTGCGCCAAAAGATAGTACGCAGGGTCTTCCTTTATCAGAAGAAACGATGGCCACTGCACTAAAGCGAGGCGGTTATCAAACGATGGCCATAGGCAAATGGCACTTGGGTGCACATCCTAGCCAGCGACCTTTGCAACGTGGCTTTGACGAATTTTTTGGTTTTCTAACGGGTGGGCACAGGTATTTCAAAGAAGAGTGGATCAGGAAAGATCTGTCCGAGGTAGAGTCACAGTTTGATGCGTACAGGACCAAGCTTCTTCGCAACGATGAGCGAATTGAAGAAACCGAATATCTAACTGACGCCCTGTCCCGAGAGGCAGTAGATTTTGTGGATCGTAACGGGGATAATCCATTCTTTCTCTATCTCGCATACAATGCACCTCACACCCCTTTGCAAGCAACAGAAAAGTACCTAAAACGATACGCCGACATTGAAGACGAGAAAAGAAGAACCTACTCTGCGATGGTCAGCGCAGTAGACGATGGGGTGGGTAGCTTGCTCAATAAACTAGAAGAAAAAGGAATTGCCGACAATACCATTGTATTCTTCCTGTCTGATAATGGCGGTCCCGAAAAGAAAAATAAATCAGACAATGGGGTACTTCGCGATGGAAAGGGCTCTATGTATGAAGGCGGAATACGAGTGCCTTTTGCAGTACAATGGACGGGAATAATCCCCTCGGGTATAACATATGATCATCCGGTTATTTCACTAGACATGTTTGCTACTGCGGTAGCTCAGGCAGGCATATCTCCAAAAAATCCATTGGATGGCGTGGATTTAGTACCCTATCTCAAGGGGGACGTGACCACTGCACCACACGAAGCGTTGTTTTGGCGACAGTATGACCTGAATGGGTTGGCGGTCAGAAGCGGTAATATGAAACTGACTAAAGACAGGAATGGAGAAAAAGAGTTGTATGATTTATCACTAGACATTAGCGAGGCAAACCCACTTTCCGATCAGATCAACTTTGACCAGCTCCAGCAGCTACACGATGCTTGGGACAGCAAAAACGTTGAACCTGCTTTTTTGGGACTCAGACAAAATGATCAGTATAACTCACTGAATCCAGATCGCTTTACTGACGGAGAAAAATACTAGTAAAGCAATGAAACCACTCGCCATATTTCTCTTTTTTCTAGGCATTCTTGCAGCTGGTGCTGCCATTGAAAAAAAAGGCACAACGTATTATGTCAATCCCCAAAAGGGTAATGATAGCAATCCAGGAGATGTAAAATCACACCCATTCCGAACGCTCAGGAAACTCAAGGATATCGATATCAAGGCAGGAGACCGAGTACTGTTGGCAGCTGGTCAGTTATTTTCCGATCCATTGGTACTCAAGGAAGTGAATGGTACAGCTACTGCGCCGATCATCATTTCGACCTATGGAGGAGAAGAACATGCAAAAGTCCATACCGAGGGAGCGCTAAATGCTTTGCTAATCGAAAATTCAAGTTTCGTAGAAGTATCTAATCTCTCATTATCCGCTAAGCAAGGGATGAATGCACCAGTGTCCAACAAAAAAGAGATGCGTTGTGGGGGACTGATCATAATCACAAATCCCGTAAACTATCAACATATCTACCTGTCAAACCTTAAAGTACAAGACGTCTTTTATGAAGCCGAGGGATTTGTACGACCTCAAGGAGAAGTGAAAACGGCAAATGGCACCCAAAACTATGGATGGGGTATAAGAGTCATCAACAATGTGGAAGGCGCTACGATTAGAGATCTAAAAATTGAGCATTGTACAGTGATAAATGTAGCTCATACGGGTATCAAACTGACATCCAAAACAAGAGATGAGGGGTATGGAATCGTTGATTTTCAGATTTCTGGAAATACGGTCACGCAAGTGGGAGGACCAGGCATTCAAATGTCTGGAGTGCAAAATGGTCACATCTTTGGGAACCGCGTAGATAGGTCTGGGAGTGCTGACGACTCCAGGAAATGGGGACGAGGCAGTGGACTTTGGACATGGGGATCTGACAAGGTATTAATTGAAAAAAATCGTTTTACTAATGCTAACGGACCCGGCGATTCTGCTGGAGCTCATATCGACTTCAATTGCTCTAATATTGTTATGCAATACAACTTCAGTGCGAACAACGCTGGAGGATTTTGTGAAATATTGGGCAACAACTATAACTGCGCTTACCGGTACAACATTAGCGTTAATGATGGATACCGGATAAAGGGAGAAAATGGAGCTTTTCAGGAAGGAAAATTCTTTTGGCTCAGTGGGTATTGTAAAGGGGAGCGAAGAGGACCCTACCACAGTTATTTTTATAACAACACCATTTACATCAAAGAGGAAATTCAAGCAAAAATCGCCATCGACAGGGTGGCGAACGGTGTACTGATCGCAAATAATATCTTTCATGTAGAAGGGGAAACAAAGATTGTAAAAGGGGATCAATACAATCCTGAAACACTGGGTAAATGGATGGTCGAGGACGTGATTTTTGAACATAATCTCTTTCTGAAGAAAGATAGCTGGCCCGACTACCGCAATTTGAAAGACCAATTACCAACATTTGGCGATGTGACTTTTAAGAATCCTGGAGGTATGCGTTTGGAGCATTACATCCCGGAGAATGGTTTGCTGACGGTGGATAAAGGAATAGAAATTCCAATGTTAGCTACAGATACGATAGGGTTAATATATGGATTGAAAGTGGAGGTGGACATTTTAGGTAATGAGATTGAAGGACTACCTGATATCGGGGCAATTGAAATTCAGTAATAATGAAACTTTGAAAAGGGAGACACATTCCTTTGGCGATTCTCACATTGCCAACAAAACAGAATAAAAGAAATATTAAGAATAGAGTCAGTATCAGCGATGAGAAAAAGAAGTAGGTATTTAGCTTTAGTGATTTTTGGTCTTATCACATTTAACTCGGTAGCTCAGGGTTTTTCCAGTTTACCTGACTGGGAAAACCCCGATATCATTTCTGTGAATACCGAGGCACCATATGCCACCTTTATACACTACAATGATCAATCGCTTGATTTAGATCAAAAGGAACTGAGTAATTACCAATCACTAAATGGGACCTGGAAATTCAACTGGGCAGCTAGGCCAGCAGATCGTCCAGTAGACTTTTATAGCAAGAAATACGACGTTTCTGAATGGGATAATATTGATGTGCCTTCCGATTGGCAAATGCGTGGGTATGGCTATCCTATCTATACGAATATCCCTTATCCATTTCCAAAAAATGCCCCATACATTCCCCATGATAATAATCCTGTAGGAAGCTACAAAAGAACCTTTGACGTACCTGTCTCATGGTCGGGGAAACAAGTTTTTGTTCATTTCGGAGGAGTAAATTCCGCTTTTTATCTCTGGGTCAATGGTGAGAAAGTTGGATACAGTCAGGGATCTAAGACTCCTGCTGAATTTGATATCACCAGCTATGTGCAGGTCGGTGATAATGACATAGCTGTTGAGGTCTATCGCTGGTGTGATGGGTCTTATTTAGAAGATCAGGATTTCTGGAGAGTGAGTGGTATCGAGCGCGATGTAACGCTAGTTGCCGTAGAAAAAGTAAGTCTTCAAAACGTAGAAGTCCAAGCCGGGCTGGATCTCGAGACCTATGAGAAAGGCCAACTAGCCATCAAACTTGATGTACGCAACCTGCTAAAGCAAATACCTAAAGGACTAAAAGTTGAGGCTGAATTATTGGATGGAACAGCATCCATCACCCGGCTTTCAGGAAACTTTAAAGCGAAGGGGCGAGACGTGACTATAAAGCTGAAAGCACCTGATTTGGGGGTTGAGAGCTGGTCTGCTGAAAAGCCAAAAAGGTATGAATTGAAAGTGGTGCTGAAAGATGGACAAGGAAGGCAATGGGATGCAACGAAGTTGAAGATTGGATTTCGTTCCGTTGAGATCAAAAAAGGTCAGCTACTGGTCAATGGGCAGCCTGTTCTTTTTAAAGGAGTTAATCGTCATGAACATGATCCTGTCAACGGCCATGTCGTGACACGAGAAAGCATGATAGCCGATATCAAGGACTTCAAGAAGTACAATATCAATGCTGTAAGAACCGCGCATTATCCAAATGATCCCGCATGGTATGACCTGTGTGACAAATATGGAATCTACGTTATAGATGAAGCAAATATTGAATCCCATGGCTATGGTTATAAAGCGGGAGAGACGCTCGCACAAAAGCCAATGTTTGAGCTTCAACACATGGATCGTATTCAGCGAATGGTCCGTAGGGACATCAACCATCCGTCCATTATCCTTTGGTCCATGGGAAATGAAGCTGGCAATGGAATTAATTTCCTGAAACCATATGAATGGGCGAAAGGATATGATTCCTCCAGACCCGTACATTACGAGCGCTCAGGAAGACCAGGTAAGGGTGATTATAAGCCTCGAAACACAGACGTCATTGGCTGGATGTATCAGCAGATACCGATGATAGAAAAAATGCACCTGGCTTTGGATGCCCAAAAACCGGATGCCGAAAAGCGTCCATTTATCTGGTGTGAGTACAGTCATGCCATGGGAAACAGCAATGGCAACTTTGCAGATAATTGGGAATGGGTCAGGTCTACTCCACAAGCACAAGGTGGCTTTATCTGGGATTGGATGGATCAGGGACTTGAAATGAAAACAGAAAGTGGGGAAGTGTACTATGGCTATGGTGGTGATTTTGAGCCTGAAGGCGTTTACAACGACAATAACTTCTGCGCCAATGGCATCATCGCTTCGGACAGAGGACCGCATCCTGCAGTTTGGGAGATCAAGAAAGTATATCAGTCCATTCTATTTGAGCAGGTTGATAGTGAAAATTATACGGTTTTTAACGAAAATTTCTTCAACTCCACTGAGGGAGTCGAGATAGTAGCCCATCTGTTGCAAGACGGTAATGTAGTGGAAGAACAGACCATTTCATTGCCGCCTATTGCTCCACAGACAGTCGCTAAAATGGAATTGTCTTGGGATCAGAAACTGAACACTGCCTGTGAATACTACGTGAATTTCTATGCCAAACTAATATCTGCAACGCCTTTATTACAAGCCGGACACACCATTGCTTCCGATCAGTTTTTGTTGCAGAAGGTAGCCCCTATTGGTGGTGAGATTTTGGCTGGAACAGTCAAGGTGAAATATGATAAGAAAGCAGGCAGTTATGCAGTAACAGGAGATGGCTTTAGCTACACTTTTGATCAGCAGGGTTACGGCCTGAAATCCATCGTTTGGGGTGATGAAGAAATGCTGCTGGAGCCGCTAGAGATGAATTTCTGGAGAGCACCGATTGACAATGATTTTGGGGCCTGGAAAGTTCATAAGAGTCCTAAAGATTCAGTGTATTTCGAGTTTCGAAAGGCAGCCCAGGTCTACTCATTGACCTCTATGATTCGCACAAAGAGTGGTGTAAAGACATCGGAGGGCGTTTTAGGTAAGAACGAATTTCAGCTGGTATATGAGTTTGATCATCCTATCCTTAAATCAAGGAATACAGTGGTTTACACCATTAAAGCGGACGGTACCCTCCATGTGGATACCAAGTTGACTCCAGGGGATGCAGAAACCCTTAAATACATGCCTCGATACGGAATGCGAATGGCTATTGCCTCAGACTATGAAAGGGTAGCCTATTATGGCAGAG
This sequence comes from uncultured Ekhidna sp., assembly GCA_964289745.1. Classification (GTDB taxonomy): domain Bacteria; phylum Bacteroidota; class Bacteroidia; order Cytophagales; family Cyclobacteriaceae; genus Ekhidna. The sequence continues at coordinate 1,256,326 of CAXYMM010000001.1, read as the reverse complement.
GACCATTTGAGAATTATGTGGATCGAAATACAGCGGCGCACATAGGAAGGTATGAAGCCAATGTTTCAGACTTTTATGTCCACTACATCCGCCCACAGGAAAATGGCTACCGCACAGATGTCCGAGACCTCAAGCTCATCAATAGCAAGGGGGAAGGTATTCAGATTAACGCCAAAGAGACCATTGGCTTTTCAGTTCTTCGCAACCCCATGGAAGACTTTGATCCGGGTAGCTTAAAAGCACAGCGGCATTCCATAGATATACAGCCTAGAGACAAAGTTTGGATACATGTTGACTACAAACAGACGGGAGTAGGAGGAGATGATAGTTGGAGTAAGAATGGACTGGCGAATGACGAGTATAAGATTGACGCAAGCCAATGCGAATTTGGGTTTAGCATCAGTCCGGTGAATAGCGGAAATTAATTGAGGGAGTTGAGAATGGATCACTATTTTTTACTTCAAAATGAAAAACACACACGTAATAATCTTATTTTTGCTATTGTATTGACAGTTGTTGTAGGTTGCAATACAGATAAGGATGCGAATCCAACTCCCATGTTGGCCACTGGGATTTTCACCACAATGGATGAGCTGCAAACAGCGGTAGAAGCTACCTATCAGCAACTATATGAGAATCCCTGGAATAGTGGAATGGGAAGTGCGAGGGCAAGGGCCGTCTTTTTAGGAGCGGATGATCTTACCACACAACCGAGGGGTTCTAAATCTACCTTTAGAGACCCTGATCACTTGAATCAGCAAAGAAGCATTTCTGATCATGTATTTTGGCTACCCTACGCCAATGCGATAGTAAAAGCTAGTCAAGCTTTTACCAGAAGTTCTGTGCTTCTTCAAGATTCGATACAAAATGAGCGTGCAAATTCTCTAGAGGCAGATGCACATTTCTTAAGGGGATGGGCGTATTTCCGAGCTGTCCGAATTTATGGACCCGTCCCCATTCTGACGGCAACTGATTCTAGTTGGTTCAGGGATCTGCCTCGACGGTCATCAGAATCACTGATATATGATCAAATCCTTGCAGACTTGGATACGGCTATGTTGCATCTCCCTGCAGATCGATATGATCGCTCAAAGCCTACCGTATGGACGGCAAAGGCCTTACGGGCACATGTATACCTTACTATGGCCGGATGGCCGATGAAGCAGACCGATAAATATGCCCTCGCCATGCGAGATGCTCAAGAGGTGATCAATAGTGGCCTATTTAGCTTAGAGCCAGCCTTTGCACCCATGTTTCAGATCGAAAACGAAGAAACCAACACGGAGTATATAAGGCAGCTACACTTTTGTGATGAAGGGATATGCCGGGACAATGGCCGTTTTTCCCCGTTTGCTTCACAAACTACTAAACCAGCTGAGTTGGGTGGTTTCCAGGATGTCTTGATCGAGCTGGCTTTTTTTCATAAGTTTCCTGAAGGTGCTAGAAAAGACCATACATTTCTGACTGAGCTTCGCTATGAAGATGGCACCATACAACCCTGGCAAGAATTCGGCTGGCGACACCCCTTCTTAAGCAATTTTTATGATGGAGGAGTAGATAAAAATGCCACGGTGGAGTCTCAGTTAGGTTCGACTTCCTTGTCAGAGTTGGACTATCTCATGATACGCTATGCAGAAATACTGCTAATCTATGCAGAAGCTCATCCCATGAGTGGAGGCGGAGATGCCGCGGTGGCACTGGAGTACCTCAACCAAATCAGGAGGCGAGGTAAGGGAGTGGACATCAACACGCCAGACAAAGAAGATTTGCTCAACTTTACCCGACAGGATGTGCTAGATGAGCGGGGCTGGGAGTTCGTGGGAGAAATGAAGCGGTGGTTTGACCTGATCCGAACAGAAACGTTGGCCGAGGCGCTGGCCGATAGAGACTCTAAGTGGCTTCCTCTGGTAGGCGATCCAAACGACAAGAATGTTTATCAGTATGCATTCTCTCAATGGCTAACAGAAAACAGTCCTGAATTACTGCTTGAACCTATTCAGTAAAGAATCAATGGAGAAAGAACCAGAAAACGAACAACCTAGACTGCCGCCAAGTGTCCATGGTGGGTCTCAACTAAATGGTATATGCATTTCCTTCTCAGATCTTATAGTTAGCTCCCACATTAGGAATATGAAAAAACGATTACTATCGAGTGCCTTTTTGGTGGTAATACTGCTGACTCAGCTGGTAGGGTATTCTCAGCAAATCAATAGCAACCAACCCAACTTCATCATCATTCTGGCTGATGACTTGGGATTTGCAGACTTGAGTATGAATGGCAGTCTCCAAATCAAAACTCCCAACATAGATGCCTTAGCAGCAAACGGCGTAAACTTCACGCAAGGGTACGTTTCATCGCCGGTCTGTAGTCCCTCAAGGACTGGAATACTTACAGGCAAAAATCAGGTCGAGTTTGGGTACGATAATAACCTGCCACAAAAAACGGTGAAAGGTGTCGATCCAAACTATGAAGGATTAGCGCTAGATCAGCCTACGATTGCTGAGCGACTAAAGAAACTGGGGTATACTACAGGATTGATTGGTAAGTGGCACTTAGGCTATCAACCTCAATTTCATCCTACAAAGCGAGGGTTTGATGAGTTCTGGGGATACACAGCTGGAGGGCACGATTACTTTCGATCTGAAACAGATGGCAATGGATACTTAGCACCTTTGGAGAGCAACTACAAAACTCCTCAAAAAATCGGGTATCTCACGGATGATAAAGGAGATGAATGTGTAAGATTTATTGACAGACACAAGGGTCAGTCTTTCTTTCTTTTTGCCTCATTCAACGCTCCTCACACACCAATGCAAGCCACTGAAGAAGACTTGAAGCTTTATGCTCACATCAAAAACGAAAAGCGTAGAACCTACGCTGCGATGATAAATCGATTAGATGTCAACGTGGGACGTATCATGAATGAGCTGGAAAGACAAGGTCTAAGGGAAAATACATTGGTTGTTTTTTTGAGTGACAATGGAGACCCGGTTGATACGAATGCTTCGATAAATGCACCCTATCGAGGACAAAAAGGAATATTGCTTGAAGGTGGTATTCATGTGCCTTATATCATGCACTGGCCGGCAGGCCTTGATGCAGGAATGGTCTATAATGAACCTGTTTCTTCACTCGATATTGCAGCTACTTTTTTTGAATTGGCAGGAGGTATTACCAATGCAAGTGAGTTCACAGGTGTCAATTTGTTGCCATTTATCACCGCCAGGAAAAAAGCTATTCCACATCATGATCTCAAATGGAAGTTTACCATCAGTAGAGCTATACGACGTGGAGAATGGAAGCTGATCAGTGTACCTGATCGAATGCCCATGTTGTATCATTTATCCAGCGACACCTCAGAACTAAAAGATGTCTCTTTGGACAATCCGGCTAAAACACAAGAACTGCTAAAATCTTTGGGGGCTTGGGATGTACAGTTACCTTATTCAACTGTATTGGAAGCGCCTATGTGGAAGAAGAGACAGCTGGATCTCTACGATAGTAAGTATCTTTTATTTCAACCAATAAAACAAAGTGAATGATGCGTAGAACCCACTACATCATACTGCTGTCGGTGTTGTCCTTGAGTTGCTCAAAACTCAAAAACCAGGAGATTACGCAAACCAACGATACGTCCAAACCCAATATCATTCTAATCATGGCAGATGATTTAGGTTGGGGAGATGTGGGTTACAATGGACAAGAGAAGATCAAAACCCCAACAATAGACATGTTGGCTGAGGGAGGGATGATCTTCAACCGGATGTATGCCGGCAGTACCGTTTGCGGACCAAGCAGGGCTAGCTTGCTTACCGGGTTGCACACAGGAAACGGGGAGGTTCGAGGAAATCCCAAATGGTCGCTAAGTGGGAATGCAGTCGACTTTGACCCCAAACACAATACCATCGCTGAAGTCCTTAAGAAAGCAGGCTATCGTACCGGGGTGGTAGGTAAATGGGGACTGGCGGAGAATCTTGGTGAGACCATTCCCAACAGACAAGGGTTCGACTACTTTTACGGGTTCAATAAGCACTTACCGGCACATCATTATTATCCGGAAAAGATCTGGGAAAATGACTCGTTGATATTGCTTTCTCAAAACAATACCGAAGAAAAGCGGGGAGATCATGTGCAGGAACTCTTCACCCAAAAGGCGTTAGAGTTTATTGATCAAGAGGAAGACGATCCTTTCTTTCTTTATCTCGCCTATACCACACCCCATTTCGAATTGACGATACCTGATCAGTTCAAGGAGCAATATGACTCGTTAGATTGGCCTCTGAGAAAAATGAAAGCAGGTCATTACCATCACGATGAAAACGGTCATGTGACCTATGCTTCCATGGTGAGTAAGATGGATGCTGACATGGGTCGCCTGATCGATCAGCTCAAAGCCAATGGACAATATGAAAACACACTGATCATCTTTACCAGTGACAATGGACATGAATATGATCGAACGAAAGATGAGTTTTTTGATAGTAATGGACCATTCAGAGGTAGGAAGCGGGATTTATACGATGGGGGAACTCATGTTCCTTTTGTAGCTCATTGGCCATCAAGGATAGATGGTGGTCAGTCCACCAGCCACTTAGCAGCATTTTGGGATTTGAAAGCAACGCTTGGTGACTTAGCAGGTGTGCCACTGCAAGAGGAGACCGATGGCGTTTCTTTATTACCTACACTTTTAGGGAAGGGTGATCAGCGTGTTCACGACTATTTGTACTGGGAGTTCAATGAGCGAGAAGGTCCCTTACAGGCTCTATTGAAGGATGACTGGAAGTTGGTCTATCGTGTAGAGCACTCGGCTTACGAACTGTACAACTTGCAGCAAGATCCTTCAGAGCAAACAGACTTTTCTACACAGTTTCCTCGGAAACTAGAAAATCTAAAATCATTGCTGGCAAATGCGCGAACCGATCATGACCAGTTTCCACTAACCAGAAGACCAGATCCATGGAAGAAAAAGTAAAGTATCTCCTCTTATTTCTTATCATTTTATTAGGTAGTTGTAGTACCTCAGAAAAGAGTGCTAATCAGGAAGAACAGCGAAAACCCAACATTCTTTGGATCATGCTGGAAGACTGGGGCTACCAGCTATCCTGCTATGGAGAGCCTGGCATAAACACGCCCAATATTGATCAATTGGCTGCTGAAGGTGCAAGATATACCAATAGCTTTTGTACAGCTCCTGTATGTTCTCCCAGCAGGTCGGCAATGATGACAGGCTTTCATCAACAGTTAATTGGCGCAGCACAGCATAGAACCGCCGCAAAGTTTGGTTTACCCAAACAAGTATTACCGGAGGGAATAAAGCCAATTACGGAGCACTTGAAAGGAGCGGGTTACCACACGGCACTGATGAAAAGTAAAAAGACTGATCTGAACTTTTTGCACGATGAATACCTATTCGATAGCAGAGACTGGAAAAACAGAGAAGAAGGTCAGCCTTTTTTTGCGCAAGCTACCTTTGAATGGACCCATCGCAAATGGCGTAGAGATTCTATTGCACCTATCTCAACGGATGATGTGTTAGTACCTCCATATTACCCGCAAACGGACTTGGTAAAGCGAGACTGGGCGAACGGTCTGGAAGCTATGCAGATCGTTGATCGTCAGGTAGGAGAGCTGCTGCAGCGTTTAGAGGAAGAAGGATTGGCAGACAACACCATTGTTTTTCTCATCGGGGATAATGGTCGATGCATGCCCAGAGGCAAGCAGTTTCTATATGATGGAGGCATACAGGTGCCCATCATTATTCGTTGGCCCGGCAAGATTGAAAAATCCAGTGTTATCGAAGATCTGGCTTCTACACTCGATATCAGCAAAACAATATTGGACATTGCGGGAGTTGTACCGGAGGTGCCCTTACATGGCCGAAACTTGTTTGATGGCTCCACACAAAGTAGAGAGTTTATATTTGCATCTCGTGACAAAATGGATAGTACGCACGATGCATCTCGTGCGATCCGATCAAAAGAATTCAAACTCATTCACAACCTAATGCCCGAACGTCCCTACTTACAATTAAACAGGTATAAAGAAAGGTCATATCCGACTTTAGCAGAAATGAACGTATTGTATCTGAAAGGAGAATTGAACCAGGCTCAGTCAAGATTCATGGCTGCCGTCAAACCTGAATTTGAATTGTATGATATGATCAATGACCCTTATGAGTTGAATAACCTGGCAGACGATCCCGAATTTCAGGAGATCAAAAACGATTATCTGGCGAGACTCAATGCCTGGCGCCAATCTGTAAATGATGAAGGAGTTACTGAAGAATTTAGAAGTGGAGGCTGGCCTGCAGACTACCCAACTAGAACCTTAAAGGAGTGGGAGGCGCACCTAGAAGGATTTAAGCCTTGGGTTTATCGCGAACCAACAAGCAAAATGAAGCATCCTTATTCGAAGTGGTGATGAATCATGAGAAGTCATTTTCACAGATTTAGTCTTGGTCTGTTATTTTGTAAATACCCTGTATACGTATGCTTCATTCTTATTAATCTATTTGTACAAAAAGGCCTTTGCAAGCAAAGAATATTGGAAAGAACAAAAAAAAAATCACTACTTTCTCTAGAGAGGACTCAGTTGGTCTTTATACACTAAAGAACTCGAATGGTCTAGTCGCCCAATTCACTAATTATGGAGCTAGACTGATGAGCCTTTGGGTGCCCGATCATAATGGCTTCATGTCTGATATAGTCTTAGGATATGCTTCCCTAGAAGAATACACGAAAGAAAAGAACTACTTCGGAGCAACATGCGGAAGGTTTGCTAATAGAATTGCGAAAGGCTTGTTTACCCTCAACGATGTTGACTATCAGTTGGCGACTAATAATGGTGATAACCATTTACATGGCGGTGTTAAAGGCTTTGAATCGGTAGCTTGGAAGGTTGATGAATTTACAGGACAGAAACTGGTGTTGAGCTACTCTTCTAATCACATGGAAGAGGGCTATCCTGGCAATTTATCAGTTACAGTAACCTATCAGCTTACTGACGACAATGAATTGTCTATAAGCTACTATGCCTCTACCGACCGTGCCACCATAGTCAACTTCACACACCATTCCTTTTTCAATTTGAAAGGGGAAGGCGAGTCAGATATCCTTAATCATTTTTTACGCATCAATGCCACGGAGTTCACACCGTTAAAGAAAGGTTCAATACCAACTGGTGAAATACTGCCAGTGGCTAATACTCCTTTTGACTTTCAACAGTCAAGGCAGGTTGGGGAGCAAATAGATAGGCCCGACAGACAACTACAAATTGGAAATGGGTATGATCACAATTTCGTTTTGAATGGAGAAATGGGAAAACTGAGAGAGGTAGCAGAACTTTACGAACCCGTTTCAAAAAGAAAGATGACTGTATTGACAACAGAGCCTGGCATGCAAGTCTATACAGCCAATTATTTGGATGGATCAATTACTGGAAAGTCAGGTAAACAGTATCAAAGGAAAGGGGCAATCTGTTTGGAGACTCAGCACTTTCCGGATAGCCCTAATCAATCTCATTTTCCTTCGGTTGTACTGCAACCCAACCATGTTTTTGAAAGTAAGACCGTGTATCGCTTTTCTATTCAGGAAGAATGATGAAGGTGAAGTTGGGTTCGTTTTATAGAAGTGATACAGTAGTCAGATACCTTACTGGCTATCCTTAACCAATCTGAATCCTGTATGATTTAAGCTGGACTCTTGGTCGTTGGGCATCCTACTTTCGATTCTATAGCCACTACAGTATGATTCATTGCAAAGAAAAGATCCACCTTTCACAACAGACTGACCTGTCGAAGAGATAGTCCACTCCCAGACGTTTCCACTCATATCATATATGCCCAGCTCATTAGGTTCGAAAGATCTGACTGGCGCACTCCCATAAAAACCATCTTCTTCGTTGTTCCGAAAAGGGAAGAGACCTTGCCAGAAATTTGCTTTGTCATGCGAATGCTCCGCGGCTTTGTTCCCCCATGCGTAGATCTGATCTTTTCCTGCCTTGGCAGCTATTTCCCATTCTTGTTCGGTAGGCAGTCGTTTTCCGGCCCAGGATGCATAAGCTTGGGCATCTATGAATGAAATGTGTACTACAGGATGATCCATCCTTTCTTTAATATCTGAGCTAGGACCTTCTGGAGCAGCCCAGAAAGCACCTGAAGTCCATTCCCACCATTGACTATAGTCATCAAGTGGAACAGGTCCTTCGGTGGCTTTAAATACGAGCGATCCAGCGAAAATGGTAGAGTCAACTTGCTTACCATCTATGATGAACGGGAGCGTAAAGTCTTTCTCGGCGGTGGTAATGTATCCTGTCTCCTTAACGAAGACTTGGAATTGTGCATTGGTAACTTCTATTTCATCAATATAGAAAGATTGGACCTCATCGCTAATGACCTTGACCATTCCTAGTAGCTCCTGATCTGGCTGACAACCAACTATCAGTGTGCATAGGATAAATAAGGTAGCAAATCGGTTCACCATCTGAATTTGATTTTGAAACAAGATATTAATTCAATAGCTATATGAGCCTCACAATGTCGTTCATAAATTGATTTTGCAAAAAATGACCCCCTTTTTGCATTGTGACACCTGCTTAGGGCTGGGAAATAATCATAAAATTGCTTGGTGAAAAATTAATATAAATACAACCTATATGAACTCAAAAAGAATATAAGGACTCTCTTGAGTTAGACCAAAAATATATTGAAATGTATAAGTTCAAATAAACGAACACACAACTATAAAATCTAAAGCACAAACTCGAGAACTGTGTGATGTTTTGGATGCAAATCCAAATTGGATTCAGACAAGCCCAACATTATCCTAAAAATAGGTGACGATATTAGTTAGAACAACTTGGGATGTTATGGAGATGTAAATGTGCGCACTTAATATTGATCAGCTGGCATAAGTAGGGTGATTCTTGAGCTTCTATAGACTATAAAGAAACCTAAAAACTAAAATCAAAGTGATATCCCTCTTGCTGCAATTGCATGTAACGGGATTCGTTAAAAGCGTAGAGAAAGGAGCCCTTCTTTGATGTTGACATGTCCTTTTTGTTCAGCTCGATGAGTAATTCTGATTTGAGAATTTTCTTACGAAAGTTTCGATCATCTATTTGCATGTCGAGGATCGCCTCATACACTTTCAAAAGTTGTGGAATCGTAAATTCTTTTGGGAGCAATTCAAAACCGATGGGATGAAACCTTGTTTGCTCTCGCAACTTTTTAATCGCCGTTTCAACTATTTGATTGTGGTCAAGGACTAAGTCAGGTAATTCACTTAAAGGCACCCAGCTAGCTCGATGATTTTTAGCTGAAATTTTTATGTTATTCTGATCGATTCTGATCAAGCTCCAGTATGCGATAGATAACACTCTACCTCCAGGATCACGAGCTGCATTGCCGAAGCAATGGAGTTGTTCCATGTAGATGTTTTTAAGACCGGTTAGATCCTTTAAGACACGTTTTGCGGCTTTGTCAACGTCTTCGTCCTTACCAACGAATGAACCAATCAGTGACCAACCTCCGGCAAAAGGCTCAACTTCTCTCTCGAATAACAGTAAGTTCAGTTGATCATCTCGAATGCCGAAAATGATACTATCAACAGCTACAAGTATCCCTTCTGCGGAGTGATAGGTCAGGTTTTTAGTTGAGTTGTCGAGCTTGGAGGTCATATTTGACAAAGGAGAGTATTAGCGTTCCAAATTTATCAGAAATACATTCATGATTTCGTATAACCTCAAATCACCCAAGAAAAAGGGCTAAGTACTTCATTGAGGAAGAGAATATTTAATAAGCGTAATAGTTACATTTAAATACCTAAATTACTTATGTTAGATCCATTGTTATCAGGTCAGGATAGGTATCCTGCCGCAAAGCGAGAAACCTGAATTGAAAATAATTGATCTTGATAATTCATTAGGGAACCAGCAAATAACAATTGACTAATGAATGCTACATATTTTACTCAATCAGATTCGGAGAGTTCCATTGAATCAATCGTCAATCGTTCATCCGAGATTTCTGACATAACGAAAGTAATTGAAGACATTGCTTCTCAAACACATCTTTTAGCCATAAATGCTGCCATTGAGGCCGCCCAAGCCAAGGAATACGGTGCTGGTTTTGCTGTCACTTCCAAAGAAATCAGAAAACTTGCGGAGCTTGCAAAAAACTCAGTTCAAGAAATTGAGGAAATATTAAAACAAGTACGCAAAGATGCCGACCTGTTCCTCACAATGAAATCACAAAATGAGGAGCAAACAAGTTTGCTGGCCGCAATTAAAGATCAGAATTCTCTTTTTGGCAAAATAATTAATCAGCTAGAGGATAGAATAGAGGTGAAGGACCCCTTGGGAAGGTATTATCTAGTAAATGAGGAGGCTGCAAAGGACTATCACATGAGTGTCGATGAATTAAAGGGGAAGAGTGTATTTGACTTTTATAATAAAGAAGTAGCCCAGCATCATTACGACACGGAGGAGGAGCTCGTAAAAAGTCGTCACTCACAATACAGTCTTGAACGAGTTCAATTAAAATCCAATGAAAAATTCCTTTTTATCAATAAAACCCCAATTCTACTGCCTGAATTCAGTGATTGGAGCCTTTTAGTGATTCAAAAAGAAATTGAAGAAACCCAAGTAGAAGACGAAAGATTCATAAAAGGTATGCATCAGAAATACCCTGGTATAATCATTAAGAAGTAAATCCCATGCAGCAGTATGACTCTCTCTGGTAATAATTAAGTGGAGAGATCAGTAGGCATAAAACAACTCCTTTTCTTACTCAAGTCTTGTTTTTAAAATAAACGTTATATTTACGTTTAATAATTACGGCGATGGAATATTTACAAGACAATCATAAAATTGTATCCTATAAAATAGCCAACCATTATTTGAAAAAGTATGGCAGTGAGGCCAAGGTAATCATCCAATCGCCTGGTAGAATCAACATCATGGGGGAGCATACGGACTATAATGAGGGTTACGTGCTGCCTGCTGCAATTGATCATAACATGTATGTTGCCATTTCCGAAAATCAGTCACAGGGGGTAAACCTATATTCGATTGATTATGATCAGAATCACTTCATAGTACTCGACAACAAGATCGTCCGAACAGAACATTCCTGGGCTAACTTGATAAGTGGTTTCCTTAGTCAACTTTCCGATCAGATTTCAGGCATAAACTTGGCTTTCGGTGGAAATATCCCGGAAGGAGCGGGTGTTTCCTTCTCAGCAGCCCTATGTTGCGGAGTAGTCATGGCACTATCCGAATTATTTGAGCTGAATTTAGATAAGTGGGAAATGGCCAGGATTGCTCAGAAGGCAGAACATGACTTTGCACTTGTTGAATGTGGCATCATGGATCAGTTTGCTTGCCTCTTTGGCCTCACCAACCATGTCTTGCTACTTGATTGTAAAACTTTAAAATACGAGGAATCAGAAATAGATACAGCTGGCTACAAGTTTGTGCTATTGAACTCAAATGTTAAGCATAACCTTAAATCCTCCGCGTACAACCTTAGAAGACATGAAAGCGCAAATGCACTCAAACTACTCAAAATATCCAGCCCTAGCATAACTACATATCAGGATGTCTCGATGGTGGAACTCAAGAAGATGAAGGGAGCCATGTTAGAGAATTTTTGGAAACGTGCTGTCCACATTGTGTCTGAAAATGAGAGGGTAATTCAAATAAATGAGCGGCTCAAAGGAGGGGACCATGAGAAAGTTGGACAATTATTAACAGAGGGTCATGAAAGTGAAAAGCATTTCTATGAAATCACCTGTAAAGAGACAGACTTCATTGTTTATGAGTTAATCAAGTACCCAATTGTGTTGGGTGCCAGACAAGTAGGTGGCGGATTTGGAGGTTGTATACTAGCACTGGTAAAAGATACAGATGTTTCAGAAGTGATTGAGACAGTTGCCAGTAAATACAAGAAACGTTTCTCACTCAAACTACAAAATATTCCTATCAAGATCTCTCGTGGATGTCACAGAATAAAATAACACTTGACTTATGAATTTTTCTTCTCTCGATTACTTCGTTTTTGCCTCATATTGCCTGCCTATACTAGGAGTGGGGCTTTTTGTTTCCAGAAATAAGTCTGGCCAAAAGAAAAGCGCGGAGGATTATTTTCTGGCTAGCAAATCGTTGCCTTGGTGGGCCATTGGAGCTTCCCTGATTGCTGCCAACATATCAGCAGAGCAGTTCATTGGGATGTCTGGTTCAGGTTTCGTATTGAGCCTTGCCATCGCATCCTATGAATGGTTAGGAGGGTTCACTTTGCTCATTGTTGGAAAATACTTTCTGCCAGTATTTATTAGAGAAGGTCTTTACACGATTCCAGAGTTTATCGAAAAGCGTTTTAGCACGCAACTCAAGACCATTCTTGCAATCTTCTGGATTGCCTTGTTCGTTTTCGTGAGCCTGACTTCAGTGTTGTACCTCGGAGCTCTGGCACTTAATACCATTCTTGGGCTGAAGATGATCTATGGAGTGATTGGATTAGCCGTATTTGCGGCTGCTTATTCACTTTACGGTGGATTATCCGCCGTAGCATGGACGGATGTAATTCAGGTGGTCTTCTTGGTGATTGGAGGAATACTAACTACCTACCTGGCACTTGATGCACTAGGAGCAGGGGAGGGTATTCTAAGAGGATTGAATAATTTGATGGAAGCCACACCGGAGCGCTTTCATATGATACTGGATAAGTCCGATCCGCAATACATAAACCTGCCCGGTATTTGGGTCTTGGTAGGTGGACTGTGGGTGGCCAACTTATACTATTGGGGCTTCAATCAATACATTATACAGCGGACGCTCGCAGCAAAATCGATAGGCGAAGCGCAGAAAAGAATTCTTTTGGCAGGCTTTCTTAAGTTGATCATACCATTTATTGTGGTTTTGCCGGGGATTGCAGCATTTGTAATCGTGAATGATCCTGACCTACTGAGTCAATTTGGTACAACTAATCTCCCTTCGCTCCAAGAAGCAGACAAAGCCTACCCATGGCTGCTTCAGTTTCTACCTACAGGACTAAAGGGAATTGCGGTGGTAGCTTTAGCGGCGGCTATTGTTTCATCGCTCGCATCGATGTTGAATTCAACGTCAACGATTTTCACCATGGATATTTACCTTCCTTATTTTTCGAAAACCAAAGACAAGAACGATGAGAATCTAGTAAGTGTTGGACGTATCACTGCAGCAGCTGCGTTAGTAGTTAGTTCAATTATTGCCCCTTTGTTAGGAGGCCTGGATCAGGCATTTCAATTCATTCAAGAGTACACAGGCGTGGTGAGCTCAGGTATTTTGGCTGTTTTTCTTGCAGATCTTTTCTGGAAAAAGGCAACTAATAAAGGAGCAATTGCAGGCGTCCTATTGTCCATCCCAGCGGCATTGCTACTGAAAACAATTCCGGACTTTCCCTGGATGCATCAAATGGGTTTAACGTGTCTTATCACACTACTGGTCATTGTAGTGGTAAGTCAGCTTGAAGGAAAAGGTCAGAACGACGAAAAAGGGATCATTCTCTCTAAAGATCTATTTAGTACAGAGCCCCTATTCAATGTACTCGTTTTTGTCATCAGTTTGGTCACGGCTGCTCTTTATATAATCTTTTGGTAGTATGGATGAACGACTCAACGAATATTCTCACAGAAGATACAATCCACTAACCGGGGAATGGATTCTAGTTTCTCCTCACCGAACCAAGCGACCCTGGCAAGGTCAGCAAGAGGCGATCAGTGAGGAAAAAAGACCAGAATATGACCCTGATTGCTACCTATGTCCCGGAAATACCCGTGCTGGGGGTGAAGTAAATCCTAGATATACCTCTACTTTTTCTTTTCAGAATGACTTTGCCGCCTTGCAGGAGGAAATAGAGTCATTTGAAGTTGACGATGGTTTGCTAAAAGCTAAATCGGAGCGAGGGATATGTAAAGTTATATGCTTTTCACCTAGGCATGATCTCACCCTTCCACAGATGACTGTTGAGGACATTACTTCCGTAATAAGGCTCTGGAAAGAGGAGTTCCAAGAACTTGGAAGTCGCCCTTTCGTCAATCATGTCCAGATATTTGAAAATAAGGGAGCAGTAATGGGTTGCTCCAATCCTCACCCACACGACCAGGTTTGGGCGCAAGAATCTATTCCGGTGGAAGTAAGCAAGAAATCACATTATCAGCAGTTTTATTTTGATCAGCATGGTCAAACCCTACTGTCGGATTATGTGAGGCAGGAATTGATAATAAGAGAACGGGTGTTATTTGAAAATGAGGATATGTTGGTGCTCGTTCCTTATTGGGCAGTCTGGCCTTACGAAGCAATGATACTACCCAAACAACCACTTGCCAATATCACAGAACTCTCTGCAAATCAAGGAAAGTCTTTTGCTGAAGCTTTGAAATGGCTGACAGTAAGGTATGATAATTTATTCAAGACATCTTTTCCCTACTCTGCAGGGATTCATCAAGCTCCTACAGATGGTAATGAGCACCCGGAATGGCACTGGCATATGAGCTTTTACCCACCATTGCTGAGAAGTAGCACTGTGAAAAAATTCATGGTGGGCTATGAAATGTTTGCGAATCCCCAAAGGGACATTACTCCTGAAGCGGCTGCCGACAAGTTAAAAAATCTTTCAGGAAAGCATTATTCAAAAGTGTGATGGGAAGAATACTCGTAACAGGTGGTACTGGTTATATAGGATCACATACTGTAGTTGAGCTACTCGAAAATAACTATCAAGTTTCCATTGTCGATGACCTGTCTAATAGTAAAGTTGAAGTTGTTCAAGACATTCAGGAGATTACTGGAAAGAGTGTTCAGTTTTATCAGATAGATCTGACCAATGCAGATGCCTTAGGTGATTATTTTTCTAAAAATAAAGTTGATGCCGTTATCCACTTTGCTGCCTCAAAAGCGGTAGGAGAATCAGTAGAGAAACCATTGCATTACTATAAAAATAATTTGTTGGGTCTCATCAATCTTGTAGAATGTATGGAGAAACATGACGTAGGATCGCTGATTTTTTCTTCATCATGTACAGTCTACGGCCAGCCTGAGCTGTTGCCAGTGACAGAGACTTCACCAATTCTGCCTGCGGAATCACCCTATGGAAATACGAAGCAAGTTGGAGAAGAAATGATCCGAGATAATGTGGCTGTAAGCAGCCAGATGAATGCGATTTCTTTAAGGTACTTTAACCCTATAGGTGCACATCACTCAGCTCAAATAGGGGAGCTTCCTCAAGGTATACCCAACAATCTATTGCCATACCTGCTAAAAGTAGTAGCTGGGAATTTGGCAGAGCTATCAGTTTTTGGAGACGATTACAACACACCAGATGGAACATGCATTCGTGACTATATCCATGTTGTTGATCTTGCGAAAGCGCATGTTATTGCGCTGCAGAGATTATTATCAGGTCAAAACAAATTACCGTACGAGATTTTTAATCTTGGTACAGGACAAGGGTATTCTGTATTGGAAGTTATCAACACTTTTGAAAAAGTCACCGGACAGAAGGTCCCATATAAAGTAGTGTCGCGGAGAGATGGAGATATAGAAAAAATATATGCTGATACTTCCTATACTAACGAAGAACTTGGATGGAGAGCTCAGTTAGGTCTGGATGAAATGCTTTTATCCGCATGGAAGTGGCAGCAGGAATTAGATGAAGATGGTGGCTAGGCCTTTCTAATATGTAAGAAATGAAAATTGCATTAATAGCCCATGATGGAAAGAAAGCCGAGATGGTTCGGTTTTTACTGGATCATAAGAGCTTCCTGTCAAGCTCTGAATTGATCGCCACGGGGACGACTGGGTCTCACATAGAAAAATCTGGTTTGAAAGTTGAGAAGTTACTATCAGGACCGCTAGGTGGGGATGCCCAAATAGCTGCTTATGCTGCGGAAGGAAAAGTTGATGCAGTTGTCTTCTTTAGAGATCCCCTTGACAAACATCCGCATGAACCAGATGTCCAAATGCTTATGCGGATTTGCGACGTTCATAATATTCCACTTGCAACCAATCCTGCGACTGGAAAACTAATATTAAAAGCAGTGAAGAAATAGAACTTTTCTTTAAGCTGTTCAGACTAATTGATCCAGCTATCGGTCGAGTCAAATAGGGTAAAATGTAATATCAGGAGTAATTAGATTGGAATACTCTATTGTAAAAGGAGATATTAGGGAGTAACATAGAGTATCATTTGTAATCATAATTTCAATGCCACTAGGGAATTGAACTCTGTTGCATCTTAAAGATTGGCAAATAAGAGTTGCTGGAGTCTCTAAATAATACAATCACCGTCCAGTAATTGGGCATTATGTT
Source organism: uncultured Ekhidna sp. (assembly GCA_964289745.1). Taxonomy (GTDB): domain Bacteria; phylum Bacteroidota; class Bacteroidia; order Cytophagales; family Cyclobacteriaceae; genus Ekhidna. The sequence goes on along the minus strand of CAXYMM010000001.1, from coordinate 1,239,981 downwards.
AACTGGTTTTATTGGGATGATTGCAATTAGTTTTTCATGCGCATATACCCTGTTAAGACGATTAAAACACTCCCTAATCTGGAAATGTGTTTCTTTGAAAATATTACAACAGTTGGTTAGCTTACACTGAACTTAAGTGATTTAAATGATGATTATTTTCCAAGATGGTAAATTTCGGATTGAGCTCTATGATAGTGTAGAGGAGCTAAAGAAGCAAGTCAATTATGGACCATTAACGAAGGAAGAGACAGAAGCTAGAGCAGATATAGCTAAAGCAATTTCAAGTTTGAAAGATTGATGAAGTCACCTTGAAATGTGAACCCAATGGTAAATGATCAAAGGAGAGCTCTCTCTAACTTTTGATGATACAATTTTTATTGTTTTGGCTCAATTAATAAAACAATGAAAAGAACGATTGATCAATCAAATATTTTATCGTTTGAAATTTTGATGTATCGAATGATACAACAAGCAATACAAACACTGTATTGAAGCAATTATACGCTAAGTGTAGCATCAGGTGTAACAGTGATTGTAACACTACTGATTCTTCCTCATTCGTTTATTTTTTGAGAAACTTTAACCATTATAATTATTGTAACTACATAGTAGTAGCGAGTTATGTTTCTCGATATCGATACTCCGTATCTTTCTCTCTAAACGAACTCGCAAATCAGGGATGATTTGAATATCTTTTCGCTTCGCTTAAAGTCTTTACATGGATAAAAGAAAAAAGAACTTAGAAAGGGCTAGAAGTACTTATGAAAACAAGTACCACTATAAATGTGTAGTAAGACTAACTGAAGAAGAGTATGAAATGATTAATAAAAAAAGAGCTGGTCATTCCATCGCAGAGTATTTAAAAATTGCTGGAATGAAGAGGAGGATCACAAAACATAGGGTAAGTAACCTATCATCAGCTTTTTATCGGAACTCTCAACAGAACTAGGGAGGATTGGGAACAATCTTAACCAAGTGGCTCGGCTTGCAAATATTGAGCGAATAAATAAATCATCTGATACAAGTAAAATAGAGCAGGAAATAGAATCCATTGAACCGCAACTTCATAAGACTTTCAGTAAGATATTGGAGTACCTAAGTGTTTCTTCATCGAAATGACTTCAATTAAAATCCATAAGTTCTGTTAAAGAAACGTTCATTGCTGCTGCAATAACTCCCAGCGTGCTTAAAGTAGGATTAATTTCACCACGTTCTATTCGAGATATTTGACTGATGGTGACGTTAGATAGATTGGCCAACTTTTCTTGGGAGAGTTCTTTTTCCTTTCGCAGATTTCTCAATCTGTTTCCAAACTTTTGAATTAACTCTTGGTCTCTCACCCCAATCATGAGACCAAATTCAAAATTTCACTACCGAAATATATGAGCATATATGCTCATATATTTGAATTATTACTAGTAGCCATTATGAAACATGATTTATTGATTTATATCCTGAAGCTTGAGTATCTACCATTTATCAAATTGGGAAAGAGTGAAAACCTACGAATAAGGATTAAGCAAATTGTGAAAGAGTATGAGTGCCTGATTGATTACAATGAATCATATGTCATTAAAGCAAGCGCTACTTATATCAAGCATCAGGAACGACAGCTCCTAAATGATATTCCTTTTGATCTAACAGATGAAGAGTATGAACCTTTCGAGAATTCCACAGGCTCAACTGAGTTACGGAAGGAGAGTAATCTGGAAAAGATCATCGAGTACTTCAACCTGAAGAAGAGCCTTTTCAAACTGGATATCGACATCATCAAAGGGATCAATTTCTCGGGCTTCTACAGTCCCAGAATACCTGAAAGGTTATCCTATAGAGAAGAAGGCTACTCCATTATTGAAGGAACTAGGAGAACAGGTTCAGAAAATAGCACAGGAGAGAGGTGTAGATGACTTTACTGCTTTTAACGAAATTTTATATGAATATTTCTTAATGAAGAAAATCATAAGGAGTGAAGAAATCAGCAATATCCGGATGAATTATTTCCACCTTCCAAGAGAATAATTTTTCACTACCACAGATTAATACAGATCAATTCGATTCATTTGAGTCTAAATCTTTCCCATGAATAAGATATGTCTTCATGAAGAACAGGTAAGCAACATGATGGATGCCTTAATAGTGAATGCTATCCCTGAAGTAAATGTTAAACAGTTTGTGGATAGGGAAGAGGCACTTAAAATTCTAAGGTGCTCTGCAGGAACCTTACAGAAGCTTCGAGACGAAGATCGAATTGAGTTCTATTCGGTTACTAACAAGTTGATCATTTACAACTATCATTCACTGGTGTCCTATGTAAAATCAAAGTCTAATTTGATATGAAACTGTTTCTTAAAGGCTTTAACCATGGGTATACCCTTTCAAAGGAGTTACCGGATAAATGGCTATTTATTCAAATATTGGAGACCATAGAACAGAATATGGTGTAGGTTTTAAAGAAGGATCTGAGCTGGGACAGAGAATAAGACTCGAGAAAAGGAGAGGCAAATCAAACGATGGCCCATCATTGAACCATTTAAAATGAGAAAGTGCTTGGTGTTTCGGAACAGAATTTAAAGCAATAACTATTCAATCACTTCTACAATAGAATATTGCAACGTATTAATCCAGATCATTGAAGTATCATTATCAGTATCTTTTGAATAGGAGTTGTCAGATAGAATCCAATTTCCTTGAACCTCCTTAACTTTCACAGTCTTCGGAGAAGAAATATCATTTCTTAGTTTATAAACACCACCGACTTCAAAAACGCCATTGGCTTGATCTGTATCCTTGAATCCAACTAAAGAGACGAATAAGATTAATAGGAATGGGATTGTAAAAAGGGGAGGTTTACTCTTCATTTTCTTTGATCTTAAATACAAATATAAGCATATATGCTTATTTCAACTACGTAATTGGATTCAGTATCTTTAGGTAGCTAAGGTTTATATCCTTCCGTCATTTGAAAAATACCCGAAATTGGGTATTTATTTTTCGAGTTTTTATTATTCTCTAGTTCTAGTGAGAATGGAATTGCGACTTCCAACCTTTTACTCCTTTGGTTGTAGATAACTACTTGTGACCTCATTTTTATATTTAAACCGTTATATCTATTTTGTATAGGTCACCACTAAATAAAATGAAATTACAAAATTCAGAAATCCAGTTATCAGCTACTGACTTAGTCAATTTTCTTGGCTGTAAACATCTTACTGAACTAGACCGATCACTCTCTTTAGGTGAAATATCAGCACCGGATTTTTATGATCCTGCTCACGAGCTATTGAAACAAAAGGGATTAGAACATGAAAAAGCCTACGAGGAATCATTGATTAAACAAGGTTATTCTATTTACAAACTTGAGGAACTCTCAAATACCGCCACCCTAAAAGCAATGAAAGCAGGATATGACTATATCCTCCAAGCTGGCCTATATGATGGTAATTGGAATGGACGTGCAGATTTTCTTAGAAAAGTTGATGGAGCTAGTGATTTGGGTGATTATCATTATGAAGTAGAGGATACCAAACTTGCTACAGAAACAAAAGCCGGAACGGTGTTACAGTTATGCTTGTATTCCGAAATTCTGAGTAAGCTACAAGGCAGAGCACCTGAAAATATTTGGGTGGTTAAACCTGGAGAAGACTTTCCTACTGATAAGTACCGATACCCTGAATTTCAATCCTATTACCAATTAATAAAATCTCAGTTCGAGCGAACCATCGAACATAAACCCACAGATTCATATCCCTATCCTGTGTCTAAATGCAGTACATGTAGATGGTGGAAGGAATGTGATAAAAAGTGGCATGATGACGATCACCTTAGCTTGATTGCTGGCATTCAGACCATGCACTTAAAAGAGTTGGAGAAGCAAGGAATAGATTCTTTAACTACCTATGCGGAACTACCAGCTCCTTTCAAAACTAAGCCTGAACAAGGAAGTATTGCTACTTATGAAAAGATTCATGAGCAATCCAAAATTCAACTAAAAGGACGAAAGGAAGGATCGATGCAATATGAGCTATTGGATATCTTACCAGAAAGAGGATTGAATCGATTACCGTCTCCTAATAAAGGTGATGTCTATTTTGATATTGAAAGTGATCACTTTCATGAAGATGGTGGATTAGAATACCTTTTAGGATACCTCACTTACACTCCTGAAGAAGGCTATGAAGATTATAGTAGCTATTGGTCAAATAGTAAAAATGAAGAAAAGGAATCATTTGAGAAATTCATTGATTTCTTAATGGATAGATGGGCACGTAATCCTGAGTTCTATATCTATCACTATGCTCCTTATGAACCAGCTGCTATCAAACGGATGGCTCAATACCACCGAACCCGAGAGGTGGAAGTTGATAACCTACTTCGTGGTGAGCGATTCATTGATCTTTACTCTGTTCTAAAAGAATCATTAAGAGCAAGTGTCGAAAGCTATTCTCTGAAAGATGTTGAGAAGCTAACTCTATATGAAAGAAAGGCCGATCTTCGGTTATCAAGTATGGCTCGAAGAAGAATCGCTACAGCCTTAGAATTCAAAAGTGAAAAATTACTTGTCGAAGCTGACATAAAGCTAGTAGAGGAATACAATAAGGATGATTGTCTTGCCACTGCAGCTCTGCATCACTTTTTTGAGGAAAGATATCAGGAAAGAACATCTGAACTACAGCGTCCACCAATCAAAGATGGGGCTGCCTCTGAAGGAGTTGAAGGGCATGATATAGAGGCAGAAGAAATGTTCAAAGCCTTGATCAAAGACCTTCCGGAAGATCGAGAGCTATGGGACAATGAGCAGAAAGCATTATGGCTTACTGCCCATCTTGTAGAGTATTATCGAAGGGAAAAGAAGAGTGCATATTGGGAGTACTTTCGGTTGCAGGATATGGAATCTGATGAACTCTTCCATGAGCGCAAAGCGATCACAGGACTGTCATTTACAGGTATACATCCTGAAACAGGAACAAGGGCTAACAGCGTGCCGATCCACATCTATTCTTTTCCACCACAGGAAATTTCGATTAAAGCGGGAGCAGATTTATTTGAAGTCCCAGGAGATAAGATAGGATCAATTTACGAAATCTCCGAAGAGAAATGTACTGTCAGCATCAAAAAAATGGGTAAAACAGCTGGTGTCAATCCTGCATCTGTTTGTACGAAAGATATTGTCAATGATGATGTGCTGATTAGGTCACTTTGGAAGTTGATCCAATTCATCATTGCAAGAGGAATAGATAGTGATGGCTCGTTTAGGGCGGGTAGAGATTTGCTATTGCAGCTTAACCCAAGATTGCTGAATGGTGAGGCCATGCAACCTAAGCAAGGTGAATCGCTGGAAGAATATGCCCTTAGAATCTTACTAAGTCTGAATCATAGTATACTCCCTATTCAAGGTCCCCCAGGATCGGGTAAAACATTCAATGGAAGCAAACTAATTGCTGAGTTAGTGAGGAATAAAAAGCGGGTTGGAATCACTGCAGTCAGCCATAGTGTTATAGTCAACTTTCTGGAAAGCGTTCAGGAAGAAGGAGAAAAGAAAGATTTAAAAATAGCCACTAAACATAAAGTCTCATCTTCTACTAAGGTTGAAAAAGACGATGAAGTGTCGTTCAAAAAGGTTGATGAAACTATGGGTTTTCTTGATGCAGGAGCCGTTGTTGGGGGTACTTCATGGCTATGGGCAGACGATCAGCTTGAAGAGTCATTGGATTACCTTTTTGTAGATGAAGCAGGACAAATGTCTCTCGCCAATGTATTAGCTGTATCGAAAGCGGCGAAGAATATCGTCCTACTTGGTGATCCACAACAACTTGAGCAGCCACAGAAAGGTGCTCACCCGGAAGGTGCGGATGTCTCGGCACTCCAACACATCATTGGTGAGTATCAAACCATACCAGCGGAGAAAGGAATTTTCCTCGATACCACCTGGAGATTGCATCCAGATATTGCAGCTTTTACTTCTGAATTGTATTATGAGGGGCGTTTAAAATCAAAAGAAGAAACTGCTCGGCAAACAATCGTGGGAGATTCTCCCTTCAGTGGATCAGGGCTATTCTATCATGCTGTTGATCATGTAGGAAATCAAAATTCCTCACCAGAGGAAGTCTCGAAGATTGAAAAAATTGTTAAAGAGATACGAGAGAGTAAACTTCAGTGGACTGACAGAACAGGAGAAACTCAACCTATTACCTCCGATGATATATTAATTGTGACTCCCTACAATGCACAAGTAGCAGCACTTAAATCAAGGCTTCAAGAATGTCGAATTGGTACTGTTGACAAATTTCAAGGAAAACAGGCACCCATTGTGATTTACAGTATGACCAGCTCTTCTCCTGAAGAGGCACCAAGAGGAATGAGTTTCCTGTATGATCCGCACCGATTAAATGTAGCTACTAGTAGAGCTAAGTGTATATGCATATTGGTGGCCAGTCCTAAATTATTTCAACCTGAGTGTAACTCCATTCCTCAAATGAAGTGGGCAAATGGAATGTGTAGGTATTTAGAATTAGCAGAATAATATTAAACTGATTAATGTGAATACTTTGAGATCAATAATAATCAGTGCAATAACCCTTATCTCTGGTTAGAAAACTTGAGCAAATACTTTAATTCTATCGGATGAATTTTTAGTTAGAAGAAATTAAAGGTATTGAAGCAGCACTTATAATACCTTCCGATAAGACACCAAATTGATAAAGGTATTTTGATTTTTGAAAGGCAATAGAATTTATTGAAAAGACGAAATTTATTCTTACCATAGAATCAGAATAAGATTGATTGAGAATGTGTTACAATCCTTAAATGCGTGCAAACAAAAAGGAGTCACGCTTTGCATTCGCGTAACTCCTTGATTATCAGTGTGGGCCCACCAGGGCTCGAACCTGGGACTTACTGATTATGAGTCAGTTACTCTAACCAACTGAGTTATAGGCCCATTTATAAAATCTAAATCCTAAAATAAACTCAAAAAGGACTCGAAAAATCTCTTTTAAAGCGGAGTTCAAATTTACATATTTGCCATTTAATAATCAATGCTTATGTCCAATCTGTTGCAAGGAATAGACGTCATTGTTTTCGATCTTGGAAATGTTTTGATCGACTTGGACTACCCGAGGATCATTAGAGAATTTCGAAAAGTGGCACAAAAGAATCAAAAAAACATTGAGAAGCTTGTTGTTGACGCAAAAGTGCTTCGAATGTTTGAAGTTGGTAAGATAGACCCTGAAAGATTTAGGGAAGAAGTAAATAAGATTCTAGAGGTAAGGTTGTCCGAAATAAAATTTGATCAAATTTGGAATAGTCTGCTTAAAAGTGTCAATAAATCGCGCTTAGAGAAGATTTTGACAATCAAAAAGAAGTTTAAAACGTACATATTGAGCAACTCTAATTTAATCCATGAGCTTGCTTTCGAAGAGATGGTTTTGGATGCTACTGGAGCGATGAGCATTCGGGATTTCGTAGACAAAGCCTATTTTTCTCACGAGATAGGAATGAGAAAGCCAGATGAAGCTTGCTATCAGTTTGTAATTGATGAAATTGATTTGCACCCTTGCAAAATATTGTTTTTAGACGACAGGCTAGATAATATTAAGGCTGCCAAAAGTGTAGGAATGAAAGCAGTTCAAATATTTCAACCAGATAAACAAATAAATGAGATATTCGGTTTCGAATCCTAAGCTAAAAACTTATTTCATCCATATTGGGCTATTCTTAGCAACGCTTGCTTCGACCACTCTCGCAGGAGCAGAATGGTCTTTAAGTAAGTTTCTCGTTCTAGGAATGTCGTGGAGTGATTTTATCGACGGCTTCAATTTTTCAATCCCTTTTTTGGGAATCCTTACTGTACACGAATTTGGTCACTATTTTACAGCCCGATATCACAATATTAAAGTTTCACTACCCTATTATATCCCGATGTGGTTGGGATTTATGGTGGCCCCCTCAATAGGAACTATGGGCGCCTTTATAAAAATACGAGAACATATTTTAAGTAGAACTAAGTATTTTGATGTAGGCGTTTCTGGTCCTATCGTAGGGTTTTTAATGGCTGTATTGGTCTTGTGGTATGGTTTTACCCACTTGCCAGAGGTAGATTACATTTACGAGATTCACCCAGAATACTTGGAATATGAAAACGTGGATGAGGCTATTAAACATAGTGACGGCCTGATGATTTACCTAGGAGGTAATTTGCTCTTTGATTTTTTCGCCAAGCATCTAGCTGATCCTGAGAGACTTCCTCATCCAAATGAAATCATTCATTACCCGTGGCTTTTGGCTGGATATTTAGCTCTTTTTTTCACCGCATTAAATCTATTGCCCTTAGGACAGTTAGACGGGGGGCATGTACTTTTTGGCCTATTTGGGTCTAGATATCACGCGATTATCTCTAGAGTTATCTTTACGGGATACCTTTTTTTTGCTGGGCTCGGTTGGGTTACGATAGATGACCTTGAGAATAATTCAGTAGAATCGCTGGGCTGGTTTGCTTTCCATATAGCCACCTACTTGTATATCCTTTATATCTGCTCTTTTTCTCTTTTTAAATCAATCCAGAATAGGTTACTCTATGCTACTGTCATTTTAACCGTTCAATTTTTTGTCGCATCTATTTTCAAAGTAGAGGGTTACATTGGATGGATTGCTTTTTCCATTTTAATTGGACGAATAATTGGGATCGACCATCCACCAGTGCTGGATAATAAGCCATTAAGCCTTGGTAGAAAAATTCTAGGATGGATAGCACTCATCATTTTTGTGATTTGCTTCAGCCCTAAACCTTTGGTAATTGAAGGAATATAGACTACCTTTTAACTATTCGCTTTCTGAATACTCCCTCACTTGTGTAGATAATTAAGAAGTATATGCCATTTGGAAATGATCGAATAGTGTAGGCGTCTCGTTTTTGATCATTTATCAGCACTTTCCCTGACACATCAGATAGCACAATTCGATGGTAGTTACCCGATATTCTGAATACATCTGTAATAGGATTGGGGTAAACGGCTAACTTATTTTCAAACGTAGTTTTTGCATTTGCCACAATGTCAAATCCTGATTTAAAGACCGGTCTGATCATTAAGGCTCCCTTAAGTCTGTCGTTTTGAACCCATTGATCATTCAAATTTTCATACACGTAGGAAGCTGCAATAGGATTACTTCGGTCAAACCCTACTCCGATGTACTCATTTACATCTTGCTGATATCCAATGTAGAAGGTATCGGAAACAATAATAGGTCGATTTAAGGCATATCTGGTAAACTGATTGATTGCGGTGGCAGTCTCAATCTCAACGGTTCTTTTGGCTAGCAAAATATTCTCCGAGAGGTCTTCGAATACACGAAGTTCCAATGATTTATTGGCACTTGAAGGTGTAATGTTTGGAATGTATAAATCAATGTGAGTGAGTGTATCGGGGGATTGAACCCAATACTGAAGGGAAATCTGTCCACCACTTGTGTTGATACCTGCCGCAAACTCAGCGGTGCCATCGTCGTATGCATAAGAATCTTGAATACGGTATTCTGTGCGAACCGTATCGTTTATTCTAAGATTTACGGGTCCATTATCTAAAAACTCAACATTGGTTGCGTCTACTGATGCTTTAGCCTCAATGAGTATGAAGTCATTTGAACGAATACCCGTTAGTGAGACTTCCCCAAAATCTATCGACCCTCTAGCATTGATAACCAATGGGTCTTCATTTAAAAATGAAAATATTTCAATAATTCTAGTTTTTTTTGTAAAAAATATATTTTCTGTTTGATCTGAGATTTCCATGATGTAGTTGAGATCCAAACCAATTCGATCGGGTTCTGGATTGAGATTCATGGCACTGGATTTAGCCAGGGTGATGAAATTTTTCATAGCAAAGTGCGCCTTCGGAATAGATTTAAAAGGACCAAATAGCAACGATAAATCACCATTAATACTCACATCTTCATAGTAAAAATCATCATTTCCACGATTGGCGTTCATGTAAACCCAGTCAATATGCCAAGCATCGAAAGGGCCATTCTGATCCCCATAAGCTGAAAATTTGAATCGAGTATTTGACGAGATGAATCGTTCTTCTAACTGAACTACTTCTTGAAAGAATAAGGAATCAGAGGTTACATCAGCACCATCCATGGACCAAATTGTTTCCCAAACAGCTGTATTATCTACGATTTTGTGAAATGCCAACGTGAGAGAATCTCCTTTATCGGGAGCCTCTACATTACCACCAGCCTGCCAATAGAAACTGAGGTAAATATCATCGCTTTGACTGTAATTGGATAGGTCTAACTCATCTGAAACTAATTCATCGGTCAGTCCTTGAACACTCCCGTGAAACTGTCCATTCTCGTCAAGTCCATCAAAAGTTACAATCCCGTAAGAGGGTGGGTTGATCGCCAACGTACTATTCACAAATACACCATGACTGTTTTCTAAATCCCACTGTCGTGTTGTATCCGATTCCCAAACTCTAATAGAGTCAAGGTTACCATCTGTTGAGATCGAAAAATCATCCCAAAAAGGGAGTGTATTTTGTTTGAAACGTATCTCTGAATTATTTGTAATTCTAGCACCACTTTCTACCAAATCATCAATTGGTTTCAAATAAAGCTGAGCAGTTGCGGAGAGAATCCCTAAGAAAGGTACTATGCATGAAAAGAACTTACTCATCAATCGTTTAGGATGGTAGAAGCATCGCTTGCAAGTGTGTCAGGTTGGTACACCCACAGATCAACTTGGTCACCTATTTTTACGATTTTTCCTCTTTTGGGGTATTGACTTTGGATGGCTCCTGGTGCTACATGCGAAATAATAGTACTATCAGTTGCTTGCTTTATTAATTCATTTTCTGGCAAATAAGTCACATTTCCGACCTTCAACCCAGAACCAATAATGGCCGCAACGGCTTCTTCTAGTTCTAAACCCACAAGTGCAGGCGATTGAAATACCGTATTACCATAACCGTCACCCACTACTAATTCTATTTTAGATCCTTTTTCTATTTTCTCACCTTCGAGCACAATTCGACCGTCCATTCTTGCTTCGTTGACGGTGCCAAAAATAGGATCGGGAATATAACTGACATCACCAAGTGTCAGGTCGTAGGACTTTAAGATCATCTGGGCTGATTTCAAAGATTTATCAATTAAATCAGGAAATTTTACCAAAGGAGGCTTCTCCTTATTTAATGTAACGTATACTTTTCTGTTTTCTTTTACCTTGGTACTGGGTAGTGGAACTTGTCTTAAAATCGAAAGTGGCGGATGATTTGGTGAAAAGCTACTGTCCGCTGTCACCTCATAACGAAGGTTTCGATTACCAAGAAACTCGTCTAGCTCATCGTAAGATAACCCCACAACGTTCGGCACAGTAATGGTCTCTCCATGGTTAGTAACAATGGGTAGCCAAAGGTAAAAAAAAATGCAAATGATTAAAACCATCACGGAGATGGCGGCACCAAAATGAAGTAGCAGGTCTTTAAAATTTGAAGGTTTCTTAAAAGACATAATCGAGTTAATCCAACTTAAACCTAATCAATTAGGGATTAATAAATAGTTTTTGTGTCTGACTAAAACTATTTGTTGAAACGCGAACAAAGTATAAACCAGGCTGACTAGGAGAATTAAAAGTAACTACCTGATTGAGTGCATTGGGTACTGAAATTCTTTCTACTACTTTACCACTTGTGCTTATTACGTCAATGATGGCGGCATGCTTTTTAGTGAAGTTAAAGCTTAAGCTTATACTAGAGCCAGCTGACGGATTCGGGTAAATTAAAAATTGGCTTTCAAAGGATGGAATGTCGTTTGCTCGAACTGATATATCATCTAGGTAGAGGTCATTACCATTTCCATTTATAAAAACAAAGGCGAGACGTAGGTTCTCATCGCTTCCGACCAGATATCGTTGCATGTCCACTTGAAATACTTTCCAATCTTCATCTGAATTGGGCACCCATCGAGTATTCGTTTTCGCAATTGATAGGGAGTCTGCATTGGCGAGTAAAACAGTATCTAGGTATGATTCACCACAATCTTTTGAGAGTAATACACAAAGTTGATCATTTAATCCCTCTCGCTGTCCGTATGAGGCCCTAAAGTATAGCCCTACGCTATCAAGATTTCCGGTAGAAAGTTTTGGACTAATATACCAGCTTTGAAAACTCAAAGTGGGCTCATCATAGCCATTGGCTCTTAAAACACTATTTTGGTTATTCGTTGTCTCCTCCCAAAGTGATTTATTCCCTAGCGTAAAATTGGACCATTTATTAGCCCTTTCAAAGTCCAAGTTAAAAGGAAATTCATCAGATTTTCGATCAAGTAGGATGGTTGTTTCAAGTACATTTCCTAATGACGAAGTATCCCTTACGTTATTTACAGAGAGCACTTCAACAACAACTTGATTTGAAGTTTCAAGTGGGCCAATTGTTTGACTTTCTATTGGAACAGTTTCGTTTTCTTTAAGGGTCAGGCCTTTCATGAATACAGTGTCAATACTTCCATTCAAATTGATGGTATAAGAAAAGGAGTTAATGACTTGGACCCCAGCATTTTTAACCGATAATATAATTTCTGTAAAATCAGAGCAGGTAAGTAAAGACCCACTAATGGATCGTAAATTCAAATCATTTTCAAGTTTGTTGGTCTCAATTATTTGAATGTTGTCTAGGAAAATATTATTTCCACCTCCACTTAAGCCAATGAATTGGAATTGAATGTTTTCTACATTCCTAAAAACAGAAATTCCAATGGTGGTATCTTTCCAATCCAGTATAGACGATGGTATAAATTCGTCAATTACCTCAGGTGAAGTAGATAAGTCTGGACCTAAAGACGAAAAGATTGTTTCTGAGAAATTAGCTCCGCAATCGGCACTAATTTTTATTATCAGCCCATCATTTATGGAAAGTGCCTTATTTGAATGCGCATAGCTAAAAGAAAGCTCAGCAGAAGCGTTGCCGATCAAGTCGAGTGAAGGGGTGGCAAGCAGAACTTCCTCTTTGAAAGTTGTTTTATTGTTAAAAGAATTAAACACCAGAGCTTGATTCTCAACTACATCATTTGGCGCACTTTGAATTTTCCAAATCGAGCCTGTGCCTATATTGCCAATCAGCTTAGTGCCTGCCTCAAAAGTCTCTATATATGGTAGCGCTACACTAGAGTTAGATTCGATAATGATAGATCGTGTGTTGTTTCTGCTATTTCCGTCGCTTTCATTATCAACATTTTTAATTTGAAATCCTATTGTTCTGGGTGTGGAGAATATAAACTGATTTGTGAAGGATATGATATCGCGATCGAATGGAGCAAGTTCATTAACAATATTTTTTGTTAAAATAGTACTATTATTTACTATTAGATCAACATCATATGAACTAATTGTATCCGTACCCCAATTAATGACTTCTACAATAGGTGTGAATTGAGCAGAACATTCATTTGAACCAGGAGAAACAATTTGATTAATCGCCAGGTCATTTTCAAATCTTACTGGCTCGATCAACCCTAGAGAATTTAGCAGTGAGGCTCTTCTGGGAGAGTTTTCCAAAACCGTTCGCATCCTTACTTTCTGACCTTTCGTAAATAGATTCATGCAAATGTCATCCGTATAGTCCATGAAATTTTGAAACATTTCTGGTTGTTCTGGATCACAGACTTCCTCGTCATCAGGATTAGGAAATGTGCATGGGGAGCCATACCCATCATTATCATCATCTGCCAGAGGCGTATCGTCTACAAAATCATCGAATCCACATCCACCATCTCCCCAGATATGTCGGAGTCCAAAAAAATGCCCTATCTCGTGAGTCAATGTTCTCCCCCTACTTTCAAAAAATTTTGATTCGGTATTATTTCCAAAATATTCATAATCAATAAAAACGGCATCCAAATAAAGTCGGTCATCATTCACAGGAACACCATCCAATACCATTTCGTCTGTTTCTGGATATACTGCCAGCCCAACTAGTGGAGAGGTTAGATCACCAACATAGATGTTTATGTAATCTTCTGCCGACCAAAAAGAAAGACTTCTCATTGTTATTAAATCTTCGGTTTTCCTAGGATTAAAAGATTCGGAAGCATCAATCCTAACTATTCCGTCACTGGGGTTTCCTAATGGATCTTGTTTAGCCAATACAAATTCAATTTCTATGTCGGCTGCCACTGGTAAGAAGCGTGTCGGTGTATTTTTGGCATCTGCATTTAGTCTCCTAAAATCGACATTAAGCGAATCAATTTGTTCCACTATTCTGTCTCTACTCAGGTTGCTACCGCTCCCAATATTTTCACCATTGTGTAGCACATGTACCACAACTGGAACTTGATATACCTTAGATTGAAATACCCTTGTCCTTCTTAGTTTATTTCGAAGTTGGATTTTGTGATTCATCCAGTTTTCGAATTGCCCTGTTGTCGACACCTTAGTTCCACAGCGCTCTTGCGCCCACAATGTGGAATAGAATGTCAAGATGAAAATGACAACTAAGACACGGAACATCGGTATTTATTGTTTAGTCACTAAATGGCAACTTGGCATTGGGGTCATCTGGTGATGTAATATTAACCGCATTTATGCTTTTGATTTCAGGAACTTCTCGCTTAATGGCTTCTTCTACTCCTGCTTGCATGGTCATTGTAGACATAGGGCATGCACCGCAATTTCCCATAAGTTCCAAAATAAGATTTTGGTTATCGTCTATTTCTAAAATTTTAACATTGCCACCATCTGCCTCAAGATAAGGTCTAATAGTGTTTAGGGCTTTTTCTACTTTTTCTATAAGCTCTGTCATATCGCTAAATGGTCACCTCTACTTTTTTAGTCTCTGCCTGACTCGCATTCCTAATCGCTATTTGCTGTGCGACACTTTCTGCAAGATGCACAAAAGCATCGGAAAGATCACCCTCTCTCATAGCCGAAGGATAACCACTATCGCCACTTTCTCTAATAGATTGCACTATGGGGATCTGTCCAAGCATTTCAATATCATTTTTTTCTGCCAGCTTTTGTCCACCGCCTTCACCAAAAATAAAATATTTATTGTCGGGTAGCTCATTTGGACTAAACCAAGCCATATTTTCTACCAAACCCAATATTGGCACATTTATTTGGGGTTGCCGAAACATGGCGATGCCTTTTTGCGCATCTGCCAAAGCTACTTTTTGAGGAGTAGTTACTACTATAGCTCCTGTTACTGGCACTGCCTGTACCAAAGTTAAGTGGATGTCACTGGTGCCAGGCGGTAAATCAATAAGTAAATAATCGATTTCTTCCCATTTTGTATCTGATATAAACTGCCTTAATGCAGAACTAGCCATCGGTCCACGCCAAACTACTGCGTCCTCGCTTTTTGTTAAAAAACCAATGGAAATCAGCTTTACGCCATATTGTTCGATTGGAACAATTTTATTTTTTCCATCTTCTTGAACGATGCCTGGCTGTTCATATTCGCAATTGAACATGGTAGGGATAGATGGCCCGTAGATGTCTGCATCTATAAGCCCGATGCTAGCTCCAGATTTTGCCAAAGCTACAGCTAAGTTGGCCGCTATTGTAGATTTTCCTACTCCTCCTTTACCTGAGGAAATGGCAATGATGTTCTTTACTTTTGCCAACGTTGGTTTCTCATCTCGATTGGAGGTAACATTAGAGGTCATGTTTATAATCAGTTTTACTTCCTCGCCAAGATGTTTTGCGATTGCTTCTTCGCACTCTTTCTTTATGACCTCTTTGAGCGGGCATGCTGGAGTAGTCAACACCACCTCAAAAGTAACCTTATTTCTATCTATATGAATATTTTGGATCATCCCCAGCGAAACCAAGTCTTTTTTCAGGTCTGGGTCTTCCACTTCACTCAAGGCCTTAAGTAAGTTTACTTCGGTCAATTCCTTCATGCTTGCAAGTTAGTTATGAAGTGTCAACTATTTTGTCTCGGCATCAGTTCAAAACTTGAGTAAGTTTGCAAATTGCTCAAATTAAATGATTCACCCTTCTACCATCGACGAAATTAAAAACCGCATTGATATTGTGGAAGTGGTAAGCGATTTTGTGACTTTGAAGCGATCGGGATCCAGCTATAAGGCACTAAGCCCTTTTGCCAATGAAAAAACCCCTTCATTTTATGTAGTTCCTTCAAAAGGAATTTTTAAAGATTTTAGCTCTGGAAAAGGGGGAAATGCAATCACTTTTGTAATGGAAGTGGATGGCCTTAGCTACGTAGAAGCCTTAAAATACCTTGCTAAAAAATACGGTGTAGAAATAAAAGAGGAAGGGCAGTCCGATGAAGCAATCCAAGCACAGAACAAGCGGGAAAGCCTTTATATTGTACTTCACTTTGCTAATACGTACTTTCAGGATGTACTACACAAATCAGATGAAGGCAAATCCATAGGTCTCAGTTACTTTAAGGAACGAGGTTTTAAAGATGAAACCATCAAGAAATTCGAATTAGGTTATTCCAAAGAATTATGGGATGGTCTCATAAATAAAGCGGAAGAAAAAGGCTACAACAAAGACCTCCTGAAAGAGGCTGGGCTTATAATACAGAAAGAAGGGAAGTCTTACGATCGCTTCAGAAGTCGGGTAATGTTTCCGATCCACAATATTTCTGGAAAGACCATTGCTTTTGGTGGACGTAAGCTTGCAAGTACCGATAAATCCGCTAAATATATTAATAGCCCAGAGACAGATTTGTACTTTAAAAGTAAAGTGCTGTATGGGATGTATCAGAGCAAAAATGCAATCCGAAAAGAAGACAATTGTTTTTTGGTCGAGGGGTATACGGACGTGATCTCTATGCATCAGGCTGGTATAGAAAATGTAGTTTCTTCCTCAGGAACTGCATTAACGAAAGAGCAGGCAAAGTTAATAAGGCGCTACACCCATAATGTTACGGTCATATTCGATGGAGATACTGCGGGTGTTAAAGCATCGATGCGAGGTATTGACTTGCTTCTAGAAGATGACCTAAATGTGCGAGCCGTTGCATTACCCAAAGGAGAAGACCCAGATAGTTATGCCCAAAGTCTCGGAGCAGTGGAATTTCAAGCGTTCGTAAGAGAAGAGTCTCAGGACATCATTCGCTTTAAAACAAAAGTACTACTGGATGAAGCTGGAAATGATCCGATTCATCAGGCCAACGTTATTAAAGACATCGTATCTACGATTACTAAAGTCAACGACCCGATAAAACGAACAGTTTACATCAAAGAATGTAGTGATATATTAGGCATTGCTGAGTCAGTGTTAATTGCCGAGCAGAATAAAATTCTCATTGAAAGTAGAAAAAGTGAAAGAACATCTGCGCCTTTATACATGGATTTACCTCAGCCTGAAGAGGAACAAATACTGGATAAACTCGACATTGCTAAAATCATTGAACTGCAGGAAAGAGAGAGTGTAAGGGTGCTTGTCAACTACGGAAAGAATAAAATCCAAACCCGAGAGCTTCATGACGAATATTTAATTAGTTATTTCTTGAATGAGGCCTATGAAATTCAATTCACAAATCAAACCTATCGGAAAATAGTTGAGGAGTTCAGGGAAAAACTACGAAATGGGGAAGTAATAGATGGCCAATATTTATTGAACCATGAAGATGAAAAAGTGCGTAAGACTGTAATAGATCTTACTGCCGAAAAATATGAAATCAGCGAAAACTGGTTAGAAAAATATCAGATACATGTACCAAAAGAAATAGAATTTTTAAAAGATGTTACCTACACAAATGTTTTAAGACTTAAATTTCGCATCATTCAACAGTTGATTCAAGAGGAAACAGCAAAATTAAAGGAGACAAAAGATGAAAACAAAATAGATGAACTTTTAGATGACGTAAATGAGTTAAAAAGTGTATCGGTTGAGATTGCAAAAATTTTAGGAAACGTCCTAGTCTGACAAAATGATAGATAAAATCAAAGAAGCCATAGAGGCGATAAGAAACGGGGAGGTAATCATTGTTGTAGATGATGAGGATCGTGAAAATGAAGGCGATTTCATCTGTGCTGCTGAAAAGGTAACACCCGATATTATCAACTTTATGTCTAAAGAGGGACGAGGGTTGATCTGCGCCTCACTTATGGAGGATCGGTGCGCAGAGTTGGATTTGGACTTAATGGTCGGGAAGAACACGGCTACTTTTGAAACCCCATTTACGGTTTCAGTTGATTTAATTGGGCATGGCACCACTACAGGAATCTCCACCTCTGATAGAGCAAAGACTATCCTGGCATTAGTAAACCCTGAAACAAAGCCTGAAGATTTGGGTAGACCTGGGCATATTTTTCCTTTGAAAGCAAAGAGAGGAGGCGTTCTCCGGAGAGCAGGACATACAGAGGCGGCAGTTGATTTTGCACGTTTAGCTGGTTTGCAAGCAGGAGGAGTGTTAGTCGAAATTCTAAAAGATGATGGCACTATGGCACGACTAGCGGACTGCAGGGAAATTGCTGACAAGTTTGGGCTTAAGTTGGTCACCATAGCAGACCTTATTAAGTATCGAATGGAGCATGAGTCTCTGATAGAAGAAGAGATCGAAGTTAAAATGCCTACTGACTGGGGCGAATTCCAATTAAAGTTGTTTCGACAAACAAATACCAGAGAACAGCATCTGGCATTGGTAAAAGGTACTTGGAAAAAAGGTGAACCCATTTTGGTTCGGGTTCATTCCTCGTGTGTTACCGGAGATATTTTTGGTTCTTGCAGATGTGATTGTGGCGAACAGTTAAAAGGAGCTATGAAAATGGTCGAGGCTGAAGGTAAAGGGGTAGTGCTTTACATGAATCAAGAAGGAAGAGGCATTGGACTATTAAATAAATTGAAGACTTATAAACTACAAGAACAAGGGATGGATACGGTAGAAGCTAACCTCGCATTGGGCTTCAAATCAGATCAAAGAGACTATGGTGTGGGAGCTCAAATACTTAAAAAGTTAGGTGTCAACAAAATGAGACTTATAACTAACAATCCGAAAAAAAGAGTGGGATTAATGGGCTACGGGCTGGAAATTATCGATAACGTACCTATTGAAATCGTACCCAATGATCATAATCAAAAATACTTGGAGACCAAGCGAGATAAGCTTGGGCATGAAATATTGAAATAACCTCCCCTCCTATCAAACAGCTATTAATCATAGTATTTTTAGGCGTCTTCTTGAATGCCTCATCGCAGAAATTTTCTTCCGACTTTTTTCATGCTGGATATGTAGTGACCAATAAAAAAGACACAATAAAAGGTGATATTAAGTATAACGTAGAAGCCAACTTAATTACAATGATCGTTAACGATAAAGCTCGTACTTATTCAAGCCAAAAAGTCTTTTACTTTGAAATTTTTGATAAAATACTTAATAACTATCGTCAGTTTTATTCAATTCAATTCCAAGTGAATTATAATTATAAGATTCCAATCTTTTTTGAAGTCGTTTATGAAGACAGGGTTTCGCTATTGCGGAGGGAGCGCATTATTACAAGATCCGCAAATACCACATCAGCCTATTGGGGTGAGGGCAATTTTTTGCGACCCTTCTTAGAGTATTCATACTATTTTCTTGATGATAAAGGTAAAATCAGCTTTTTCTCTGGTAGAAAAAAAGACCTATTAGTTTACATGTCCGATAAGCAAAGTAGTGTAAAAAAGTTCATCAAAGACAATAAACTAAATACTGAACGAGCTACCGATCTGGTAAAAATTACCGCATTTTACAATTCAAAATAAGCATGCCAAAACCACTCATTTTAATCTCCAACGACGATGGAATTACGTCTAGAGGGATTCGAAGACTTGTAGAGATTTCCAAAACACTGGGCGAAGTAATTGTGGTAGCTCCTGATGGACCGCAATCAGGTATGGGGCATGCAATTACCGTTGGATACCCCCTCCGGCTAAGAAAGAATGACATTTTTGGGGATGTAGAGGCATATGAGTGCAGTGGTACACCAGCAGACTGCGTGAAGTTGGCAAAGCATCATATACTTAAAGGAAGAAAAATAAATTTGGTGGTTTCCGGAGTTAACCATGGCAGCAATAGCTCCATTAGTGTGCTATACTCAGGAACCATGAGCGCCGCAATAGAGGGAGCCATTGAAGGACACCCTGCGATTGGTTTTTCATTGTGCGACTATGATCACAATGGGCATATGGATCATATTGATGAATACATTGCTAAAATCATCAAAGAGACCCTAGAAAAAGGGATACAAAGAGGGATAGCTCTCAATGTTAATTTTCCGCCGAAGCAAGAGGAAAATATAAAGGGGATCAAAGTTTGCAGGCAAGCAAATGCACTTTGGGAAGAGCAGTTTGACGAACGTAAAGACCCGTACGGAAGGAAATATTTTTGGATGGTAGGAAACTTTGTAAATCACGATAAAGGAGAGGATAATGACATATGGGCACTGGCCAATAATTATATCTCGGTTGTGCCTTGTCAGTTTGATATGACAGCTCATCACGCAATTTCACGACTAAATGAAGATTGGGATATTTAATGAAGTAGCTCGATTTCTTCTAAATACCCACCGCTAAGAATGGGAAATCGATACCAAGATCGTGGATCGATATTGAAATCGTCGAAATGAAAGCTCGGAGCGTATCGCTCCCTTTTCCACTGATTTTGAGTCCACAGTCGATAAAACTTTACGATCCAGTTTCTGAGTAGTTCGGGTTGAAAGTCTTTCTTCAAAGAATCGAATACCTTCTGTGGTGATTTCCCATATAGAATAGCTTCTCTTTCAATCTTTATTAAAGCCTCATACGGCATTAAGTCATCCTCATCTGTCTGGTTTTTGTCCGAGGGTCTGAGTTCAGCAGTAGGTGTAAGGCGATTCACATCTTTTAAACCTTCGAAGCCAAGCGATTCTTCCGCATATTTTAGCCATTGTAGAATGAAATGCTTGTTTACGCCTGCGATGGGTGAGATACTCCCGCTTGTATCCCCATCCATCGTTGCGTACCCAACGTCTCCTTCGCTTCGGTTCGAAGTAGCTACTAGTAGTTTATTTTCTAGGTTTGCTAGCATCCAGATGATCGGTGATCTGGCTCGTGCTTGAATGTTTTGTAGCGTAATATCATCATTATCCCAGCTTAAACTTCTTCCAATCGCATGTTCGATGATAGAGGTATACTGATGAACAGGGTCATCAACGTTCCAATTATAAAACGTTGCGTCAACACTCTTGGCAAGATGTTTAGCAGCATTAAAAGTATCTTCTGATGAGTTTTTGGTGGCCTGATAAGCAACGGTAAGCAGTTGGCGAGTTATCTCTGATAATGTTTTACCTCTCAACTCAAGCCCCATTTTCTCACCCACTTTGATCTCTCCCAGTTGGTTCAATGCTGTTTTTATTGCGAAAGCAATTAATGTTGTTATGCAACTGCTATCTGCTCCCCCACTTATCGACATAACAAAACCTTTGCTTTTACTTTTTCTGCAGTAATCAAAAAGTGCAAGACCCGCTGCATGAGCAAACTCCTCGTTCCTGTTTGAGTAAATGGGTTTTATGTTTGGAGTGGCTTTGGATTGCGAAAAATCTACCACTACGTCAAGTAATTTATAGTTATAAAACCAAAGTCTATGGTTTCTTCCAATAAGTGTTCCTTTTTGTGCAATAAGTACATCTCCGTCATAAATCATTCGTCCAGCTTCATTTCCTAGAAGGTTCGTGTAGAGATATACGCAATCAGACAGCCCAGAGAGTTTTGTTACAAGCTTCTCTCTGAAGTCTGCTTTTTTGAATGCGAAATGAGAGGCACTTGGGTTAAGTATCAGATCAACTTTTTTGGAAAGTAATTCGCATGGTCGATGATCCTGCCAAGCATCTTCGCATATTTCAAACCCTATGGAAATGTCTTCTTCTATGGTAATGTGTCCAAAAGGATAATTTCTGCCATTTATATTCACTTCCACTGTATTATTGGCTTTCCACGGCTCAAACCAACGGGGTTCGTAATGAACGCCATCATTAGCTAGTTTTTGTTTAGCATAAAATCCCTTAATCGCACCATCCGAAATAAAGCAAGTGGTATTGTAAACCTTGTTGTCTAGGCGATAAGGTAGACCAATAGCTACCGCTATTTTCTTGGTATGAGGTATGATCTCAAGAAGTTTCTCAAGTGCTTTTTCCGGAAGCCATTCTGTCAAAAAAAGATCTTCACAGCCATACCCCGTTATGCAAAGTTCGGGAAGGCAAAGAATTTTGATTTTCTGCTCTTTTGCCTCAGCAATTGCTTCTAAAATATTCCCGAGGTTGTTGTGCCAATCAATTGGGGTTTGGTTCAGGCAAGCACCCGCTATTTTAAGCTTCATGTCGAATTAATCGAACTCTAGTTTCAGTAGTTCGACCGTTTTCCTCGCAGCGTCTTGCTCCGCCTTTTTTTTACTAAATCCAAATCCTTTTGCCATTGCCTTTTCCTCTAAAAATACCTGTGCGGTAAATTTTTCGTCTTCCTTGTCTATAATCTTAAATTGGAGTGATTTGTTTGTTTTTTGAGACCATTCTAGCAGTTTGCTCTTATAGTTGGTAATAGTTGCAATTAGTTCATTAATGTCGAAATGTGGTTTTAGTAATTTTTTAAGTACAAAAGCTCGACATGCTTTAAACCCATGATCCAGATATACAGCACCTACCAAGGCTTCAATGCAATCGCCGAAAACAGAGCGGCATGTCGGGCTTATCTGGTTATACTGTAACATCTCCCCTAAGCCTACTTTTTGTGCCAGCTTATTTAAAGATTCCCTATTGACGATCTTGGCTCTGACTTCTGTTAGAAACCCCTCTTCTTCAAAAGGAAACTGAGAAAATAAATGTTCAGATACAATCATGCCCAGAATAGCATCACCCAAGTATTCAAGCCTTTCATAAGAGTCTTTGATGCCTTTACTGTTTACACTAGCTACGCTACTGTGTCGCATAGCCTGTTTATATATCGCAAGGTTAATCGGCGTGAAACCAGTAATGATATGGAAAGATTGGCGCAGTTTTTTTTCGGGTAAAAAAGCAATAAGAATTTTTGTAGTTAAACTTTCCGGAAACAACCCCACTTACTCAGCGTATTTTCCCAAAATGATGGAAGTGTTATGTCCCCCAAAACCAAATGTATTGCTCATGGCAATGTTTATTTCCCTATGCTCTGCTTGATTGAAGGTAAGATTGAGATTAGGGTCGATATCCGGATCATCGGTAAAATGATTAATGGTAGGAGGGATAATTCCTTTTTGAAGTGCCATAAGACATGCGATAAATTCAATGGCACCTGCCGCTCCCAACAAATGACCCGTCATCGATTTGGTAGAGCTAATGATCATATTGAAAATATGATCTCCATGTACTCTTTGAGCTGCTTTTATTTCCCCAGAATCTCCTGCTGGAGTTGAAGTGCCGTGCGTGTTAAGGTAATCTACTTTATCGGCTGTAAGCCCTGCATCTTCAAGGGCGTTTTTCATGACCAATTCTATGCCTGCACCTTCAGGATGGGGTAGGGTAATGTGATGCGCATCTGCCGACATTCCGCTTCCTAAAAATTCCGCATAAATCTTTGCCCCTCTTGCTTTGGCGTGTTCAAGTTCTTCCAGAATAATAGCTCCTGATCCTTCTCCTAAAACAAACCCGTCACGATCTTTATCGTACGGTCTTGAGGCTGTTTCGGGAGAATCATTGCGTTCTGAGAGTGCTTTCATGGCGTTAAATCCTGCTATGCCTGATTCAACTACCGCAGCCTCGGATCCTCCTGTTAAAACAGCGGTTGCCTTCCCCAGTTGAATGTAAAAATAAGCATCTGTAAGTGCGTTATTGGATGATGCGCAAGCAGAAACAGTTGCAAAATTTGGGCCCATAAACCCATACTTTATTGAGAGAAGTCCAGGCGTTATGTCGGAAATCATTTTCGGAACAAAAAATGGATTAAATCGTGGTGAACCATCGCCACGGGCAAAGTTCATGACCTCCGACTCGAATGTGCTAAATCCTCCGACACCCGATCCCCAGATTACGCCAATTTTTGATTTGTCCACATCGTTCAAATTCAGTCCCGAATCAAGGATAGCCTGGTTACCTGCTACCATTCCATATTGGGTATTGGGATCCATTTTTCGGGCTTCTTTTCGATCCATGAAGTCTTGCGGATCAAACCCTTTTACTTCGCAAGCAAATTTGGTTTTGAATTTTTCAGTATCAAAGCGAGTAATTGGAGCTGCACCACTTACGCCCCTACTCAGAGAATCCCAATATTCTTCTACTGTATTACCTAAAGGGGTAATGACACCGATGCCTGTTACAACAACTCGCTTTAATTTCATGACCTCTACGTCTCAGTCGTTTTTACTTAACGTTTTCTTCCAGATAAGAGATAGCATTTCCTACCGTGGCAATGTTTTCAGCTTGGTCGTCTGGGATAGAAATGTTGAATTCCTTTTCGAACTCCATAATAAGTTCAACAGTATCTAGTGAATCTGCGCCAAGATCATTTGTGAAGCTTGCTTCTAGCGTAACTTCTGATTCTTCAACCCCAAGTTTATCAACGATAATAGAGGTTACTTTCTGTGCTATTTCAGACATTTGTGTAATGTTTGGTTAAAAATAAGGTGCAAAGAAATATAGAATGATACTAAAATCAAACTCGAGATATCTTTCCCCTTTTTACGTCAAGATAGTCTATCTCAATTAAACTCATGAAAAAAAATATTATTGAAAATAGTTATGATACTGATTTTGAGTTAATTGGCTTGGTTTGCAACAAAAAAGACTACAAATTGGCTTGGTATCTCAATAAACATTTAAACATCCGTCTAGTAAAGAGGCGCAATGTAAAGTTGCATTTTACTGACAAGACCTCTATTTTAATTTCAAATTATCTTTCTCAGAAAGAGCACATTACTTTCGAGTTAATTCAAAATAAACTTCTTTCATTAGCTAGTGTAGAATCTAAATATCTTATTCCTGAACTAAATAAGTTTGATTTTCTATTGAAAATAAGAGATATGACCGATGAAATTACTGCCGAAAACGTTAGCATAAGAATTAGGGAAATCCCTATAGTTGAATATGCCATGAAGCTTAAATTTG
This sequence comes from uncultured Ekhidna sp., assembly GCA_964289745.1. Lineage (GTDB taxonomy): Bacteria > Bacteroidota > Bacteroidia > Cytophagales > Cyclobacteriaceae > Ekhidna. The sequence goes on along the minus strand of CAXYMM010000001.1, from coordinate 1,214,922 downwards.
ACTCTTTAAAATCAAAAGATAATCTACTCTATTAATCGACTTAATCAATGGATTCGACGAGCAAAAGAACCAAAATTGTAGCCACACTAGGGCCTGCCAGTAGCAACGCAGAAACAATTAAAAAACTAATAGAAGTGGGGGCTAATGTATTTAGACTTAATTTTTCTCACGGCTCCCATGATGACCATTTAGAAAGAATCAATACCATACGATCCATATCAGAGAAGAGTGGCTATAATGTTGCGATTTTACAGGATTTGCAAGGTCCCAAAATCCGAATTGGATTAATGAAAGGGGGTGGTGTAGAAATTGTAACCGGTCAAGAACTGATTATCACCACCGATGAATTAGAGGGGGACGATAAGAAGGTCAGTACCGTTTATAAAGAAATCATAAATGATGTCGCCGAAGAAGATACCATCCTTATAGACGATGGAAATATTGAACTAAAAACCAAAAGGATAAAAGGCAATGAAGTGTATACTGAAGTGGTGCATGGAGGAGTTTTAAAATCAAGGAAAGGAATCAACCTTCCCGACACGAATGTTTCTGCTCCATCTTTAACAGAAAAAGACAGAACGGATCTTGAGTTCGGTCTTCAACAAAACGTGGACTGGATTGCACTGTCTTTCGTAAGAAAGACTGACGATATTCAGGAGCTTAAAAAGATCATATCTGAGGCCGGAAGCACAGCACGTGTAGTTGCTAAAATAGAAAAACCAGAAGCACTCCAAAACATCGATGAGATTATTGAAGATGCAGATGCTATTATGGTGGCTAGGGGTGATCTGGGTGTGGAAATCCCAATGTATGAAGTACCCCTTTGGCAGAAGCGAATAGTAGAAAAATGCAACATGTCGGCCAAGCCTGTGATCATCGCAACACAGATGATGGAAAGCATGATTGAAAACCCGCGTCCCACAAGAGCGGAGACTAATGACGTGGCAAATGCGGTTTTGGATGGCGCAGATGCGCTAATGCTTTCAGCTGAATCAGCTTCTGGAAAATTTCCAGTTGAGGCAGTCACCAAAATGTCTGAAACCATCAAATCGGTAGAAATCCAATCCAAATCGATTTACAACAAATACTACGACAAGCAATTCAAGTCGGGTACTAGGGCTAACGATATGTTGATTCGTGGGGCGTGCCATCTAGGAGAGAATATTTCCGCAAAAGCAATGATTTGTATGACAAAATCGGGGTATTCTGGCTTTCGAATGGCTATGCACCGATCAAAGGCAGCCATTTTTTTGTTTACCAACAATGAGAAGCTATTGAAGCAAATGTGTCTAGTATGGGGTGTAAAAACCTTCTTATACGACTCCAAAGAGGACATCAACCAAACCCTAAAAGAAATAGAAAACAGATTGATAGAAATGGGTCATCTAAAGAAAGGTGACATCTTTATCAATACGGCCTCTATGCCTCAGCATTGGCATGGACATACAAATATGATGAAGGTGAATATGGTTGAATAGTTTTACTATACCGCCCAATCAAATCTTTCTTTCACGATGTGTTCTTTATTTCTCCTCGTGAACGTAATTAAGATGTTTTTTTAATACTTGGAAGCTTGCTACTTAACACCTGACATTAGCAAAGCCTATTGAAGCTATTTAATCTATTCATATGGATACTTTTACAGGGGTTTTTTCTTGATTTTTACTTGATACAGGGATAACACGGATTCTCCAAGCAGCAATAAGTCTGAAGAAAGATATTTCTGTACTGAAGGTAGCTTTGATCAGAGTTTTCCATAGGTGTACACGACTTTCAGAGCGGTTGATCATAGGTAGGCATTTCCTTTGCGGATTGCCCTCTTAGCGGCGTATAATTGATGCTAAGGCATAAGAAATTTTAATTAAAGAATAAAGATTTAGACTTTGGCAAGTGGGTCGGGCTTTTGGATTAGCAACCCTAGTCTAAAAGTTTGAAATACTTGCATCTTACTTTCTTCCTTCCTAGCTTCGAATTCTGTTGAGAATTTATGTTAAAAAAAGAAATTTTTTTCATCTTGGTAGTAATGGTTTCCCAATCATTTTCGCAAGAGGTGCCTTCGCCTACAGATACATCCTATTGGCGGGTAGGGGGAATAGTTTCACTTACTTTTTCACAAGTTTCGCTTACCAACTGGGCTGGGGGAGGTGATAATACGGTATCCATAAACGGAAACTATGCACTTTTTGCAGATCGAACAAAAAATCACAGCAAATGGCAAAATTATCTGGATTTGGGCTTTGGACTAATCAAGCAAGGCGATCTTAATTTTGAAAAATCAGATGATAAAATAATTCTTGGAACACAATATAATTACCAAATTATTGAGGGAAATTCTAAATGGAATTATAGCGGACTATTAGACTTTAAAACGCAATTTGCACCCGGTTTTAATGTTTCTTCTGAAACTCCAAATCGTAAATCAATATCAGATTTTATGGCGCCAGGGTACCTTACGGTAGGTTTAGGGATTGATTACTCACCAAATGAGTTTCTATCAATTTCCTACCTGCCCTTAACGGGAAAGTTCACTTTTGTGACCATTCAGAGATTGGCAGACCGTGGTGCCTTTGGGGTACAACCAGCTGTAGTCGACGCAACGACAGGTGCTATAATTGAAGAAGGAAAAACATCAAGAACAGAACTAGGGTCGTTTTTTAAAGCACAATTCAAAAAGGGGCTTTTTGAAAGCAGGCTGGAGCTCTTCACAAACTATGAAGAGGACTTTGGGGCGATTGATGTGAATTGGCAAAACATATTGAATGTGCAGTTGACTAAAGTAATATCGGCCAATTTCTATACTCAGCTGCTTTACGATAAGGATATTCTGATCGGGAAGGATAAAAACGGCGATGGTGATTTTGATGATGCCGGTGAGTTAGATGATCGCATTCAATTTAAAAGTGTAGTAGGCATAGGCCTGGCTTACAACTTCGGGCAGGAAGTGAAAAAGTAGAATTCACCGTTATTTTAATTATCGTCACAAAATCAGGAAATGATGAAAGGAGAATAGATGAATATTTTCCTTCCATCTTTATCATTTTAGGGTTATCCTTGTTTTTAATTCAATGAAGAATATTTAAATTAAAATTCGATTTATTATGCCAGAGTTTAATGTAGGGGATAAAATGATTTACATATTTCCTATACTGCTGCTTTTTATGGTAGTAGAATTTAGAGTAGCAAAACATGATTATGAGCTGAAGGATTCCTTGGCGGGGTTTGGTATCGCATTAGGTGCCGCTTTTATTTCTTTCTTTACCAAGGCTTTTACAGTTGCAGTCATTTTTCAGGGAATTTTTAATTTTTTTGAACCATTACGAACTGAATATTTAGGATATACCAGCATCGGGTGGGCGTGGTGGGCTTGGATATTAGCCATCGTCGCGGATGATTTTAATTATTATTGGCATCACCGATTTAGCCATACCGTAAGGTTGCTTTGGGCAGCGCATGTACCACACCACTCCTCCAAAAATTATAATTTAGCGGTAAGCATTCGAAATGGGTGGTTTATCACCTTTTATAAACCTATCTTTTGGCTTTGGATGGCGGCAATTGGGTTTGAGCCGATTATGATTGGTTCTGCTCTTATTATCAATGCAACCTATCAATACTTCCTGCATACCAAGCTGGTTGGCGACTTAGGTTTTTTCGGAAAAATCTTCAACAACCCACACGTTCATGCTGTACACCACTCAAGTAATATCGAATACCTAGACAAAAATCATGGGGGTATTTTGCTAATCTGGGACCATCTATTTGGAACTTGGCAAAACACGATTAAAGGGATTGATCCACACTATGGAATTTTAAAAGACCCAGGCACTTATAACCCGGTAAAATTAAATATGCACATCTTCGTAGACATTATCAACGATGTGAAGAAAGCAAAGAATTTTAAAGAAGGCTTTATGTATATTTTTGGTCCTCCAGGTTGGAGTCCAGATAATAGCTCCCTTACAGCAAAGCAAATTCAGAATCAATTTTACGCTGGTGAAATTTCCGCAGATGCTCACTTTGAAGGGGTAGCATTAAAGGTAGCAGAAGATTCGGAAAAAGCCGCCTAACCCCACAAGTTGGGATTTGATGTGAATATTGCCTTGAAAGGAATGAGATGTATATTCTCTCTTTTGAATACTCTAAATATCTCTAAGAGTAGCCTCTTAAATAAGTAGGTGACAATAATGATTATCTCATTTAAAGCGCATTTGCAAAGAAAACACCTGCCCACTTCCAACCTTTCTTTGGTCTCATACTCTCGCTAAAACCAACCCTTACTAAAACCGCTTTAATGTTTCGAAAACCAAAAAAACGGCTAAGCGACCCCCCTTTTAAACCCGCTCATCAAAAAAAAATATATTTTATTTCAGATTTATTTGCAAATACGATCCAATACCTTTATTCTTGTGTTTTAATATCTTTTAATTAAATTAAATAACGCTATGGAATATCTTAACAAAGCAAAAAGCGAAACGAAAAATTTTGAATTTATGAATAATCAAATCAAATCAAATCAAATCAAATCAAATCAAATCAAATCAAATCAAATCAAATCAAATCAAATCAAATCAAATCAAATCAAATCAAATCAAATCAAATCAAATCAAACCTTTGAATTTTAAACCGAAAACCCTTCTACTTGCCGCCCTGTGCGTAGCCACAGGCTTATGGAGTTGCAAGAAAGATGATGAACCTATCCTTAAAGTAGAGGCCGACTTTACCCTTACCTTCGGTTCAAAAGGGGCGGTAACTTTTAAAAACGCTTCTAAAAATGCCACCAGCTACGCTTGGGACTTTGGGGATGGAAGCAAATCCACGGAAGAAAACCCCACCCATACCTACACGAAAGACAGTACCTATACGGTAAAACTCACCGCTACAAATGCAGGCGGCTCGGCAGATAAAACCGCAACGGTAACCATTGAGGATGCCATTACCATCGCCATAGGGGATTTGTCCAAATTAGCTGTTTTGGAAAACAGCCCCAAAGGCACCCTGATCGGGGAGATCACGGCGACCGTAGCCAATTCGGAAGAAACGCCCGTTTATTCGATTACGAGCCAAAGCCCGGCAGATGCCATTGCTTTGGAGGGAAATAAAATGGTGATAGCCAATGCAAGTGCCTTTGATTACGACACGAATAAGGAGCTCACGGGCGAAATACAGGCGACAGTAGGCAGTGTGACGGCTACGGTCAAGTTTACGGTTTTAGTAGATAAATTAATTGAGATCCCGAGTGATAACTTTAAAGGTACATTACTCCGTGCGAAAGGTCTTGACGCCAATGAAGATGGGAAAATTTCACTTTTGGAAGCCCAGGCATTTACAGGAGAAATTAGTGGATCTGGCTATAAAGACGTTACCGGAATTGAATATTTTACAAATCTTAGTAAGATTAATTTTGGATTTGGTCAATTAACAAAAATAGATGTTTCGAACAACATGGCACTTGCTGAGCTTAGATTAAATCGAAATCAATTAGACTCCATCAATGTTTCTCAAAATACCGCACTTACTTTACTTAATTTAGCGAACAATCAATTAACAGCCATCGATGTTTCTCAAAACACGGCACTTACTGAGCTTAATTTAGTTAAGAATCAATTAACAGCCATCGATGTTTCAAACAACACCGCACTTACTCAGCTTAATTTAAGCGACAATCAATTAACAGCCATCGATGTTTCTAAAAATACGGCACTCACTCAGCTTAATTTAGCTGGCAACAAATTAACAGCACTGGATGTTTCTAAAAATACGGCACTTACTGAGCTTTATTTAGATAATAACCAATTAACAGCCATCGATGTTTCAAACAACACCGCACTTACTGCGCTTAATTTAAATAATAATGAATTAACAAAAGTTAATTTGGCGAATGGCAATAACACTAAGATTACTGATTTAGACTTGCTAGCTAATCCTAAGCTAACTTGTGTGCAAGTGGATCAGTTACCTATTCCAACAGCGTGGGCGAAATATAGTGATATCAAAATATTTCAAACCGAAGCATGTCCGTAAAAATAAGCGCATCACCGCCTAGGCTCCGTTTTGCGGAGTTTAGGCGGTGTTTTTTCCTTAAACTGGCTTGGCAGTTCCTTTTTGGGGAAGTTTAAAGTAGACCATCGTCTCGTATTCAATGCTGAATACCTTTCACGATTTTAACTTTTTGAAAGCGCAACGATGCCTCTGCGAATTAAACCAAGGAGATGCCCAACTTATCGCCCAACTTTTTCAGATCTTCCACCACAGAATCCGATAGGTCTATCCCCTTTTTCAGGCGTTCTTCTGTCCTTTCCCGTTCAGGATCTCCCGGAATCAACACTTTTTCTTCTCCCTCCACTGTTTGAGCTTTTCTGAATCGCTCGATCCAGTTGTCCATGTGTTCTTTAAAGACCTCTCCATCTCGAAAAGCATCGATTCGCATGGCACCAAAGAAATGGCCTAGCCCCTCCCCCACCGGATTTGGTGCCGGGTCAATAAAGGTCACAAAAGGCGGAACCCACGGCCCATAGTTAGCGCCAGAAAGCACAGCCGAGAGTATATCGACTACCGCTCCGAGCGCATACCCCTTGTGAGAGCCGTGCGCACGCTCGCCACCAAGTGGTCGCATCGCCCCACCTTTTATAAGGGCTTTTGCATCTGTTGTAACCTTGCCTTCACGGTCCTGAAGCCACCCGGTAGGCGCATCTTCCGCCCTTCGTTGCAATACTTCCAGCTTGCCGTTTGCGGCAGTTGTGGTGGCCATATCCAAGACAAAAGGAGGTTGATTTTTCGTAGGAATCGCAACAGCTATGGGGTTGGTACCCAAAAGTCTTTCTTTTGAAAAGGTGGGCGAAACGAGTGGGCTTGCGTTGGTCAGTGAAATACCGATACAGTCGGCTTCAAGTGCCATCATCGCATGATAGCCCGCAATGCCATAATGATTGGAGTTTTTCACCGTTACCCATCCAGTACCTGCGATTTTTGCCTTTTCTATCGCTAGTTTCATCGCGTGCGGGCCTACGACAAGCCCGAGCCCACGATCCCCATCCACTACGCCAGTAGAGGGTGTCTCGTGTATGGTTTTTATTTCCGGCTTTGCATTCAAACGCCTTTTTTCGTTAAGTCGTATATAGCCTGCTAGGCGAGCTACCCCATGGGAATCGATGCCCCTTAGGTCTGCAGAAACTAAAACATCGGCGGCTAGTTGAGCCTCCTCCTCTGGACACCCGATCGTGATAAACACTTTTTTGGTAAATCTTTTTAGTGATGCTGCAGAAAAAATCATCTCGATCAGTTGTGCTTAATTTTAGCTAAAGAATCGAAAAGAATTCCTTCTTTTAACGCAAACGAAGAAACCCTGATTGAGGAAAGAGAGAGTTTTTTGATAATATACTCGACAAGAATACACGCCACCACAATCATATCTACACGTATCTCAATCATCCCTGGAATATTCAATCGCTCCTCCCTGTTTTTTGAAATCAACTCTTGCGAGATGTTCTCAAAGGCATCGAGGCTAAAAGGGAGTTCGGTTAGTGCAGCATTTCTGGGGATATTTTCAGCTTCGCAATAGATATCGCTTAACATGTCAAAAGAGCCAGAGCATCCAATTAAGGTAGTGGGTAAATGTTGTGAGTGTGCTTGAAAAAGCAAATCCAGCTGTACCTTCAGGAAAGCATGAAGCTGCTGAATTTCACCAGACGTGATCGGATCAGAAGGGTGAAACTTTTCGAGTAGTCTCTGCCCGCCAATTTCGAAGCTATGCATCCAGTATGCTTTGATCCGGTCCGCAATGATGAATTCTACACTCCCCCCACCAATGTCCATGATCAAACACTTTTCTTTTCCAAAGTCCATGGCGTGTTTTGCACCTAAATGGATTAGCGCTGCTTCGCGCTTGCCAGATATTATTTCAATAGCGATGCCCGTAGCAGCCTTTATTTCTTCTACTAACGCTTTGCCGTTTGTGGCATTTCGAATGGCACTGGTAGCCGTTCCAAACACGTGGGTTATTCCTTCTTTATCTATTTTCTGCTTGAATTCCCGAAGTGCAACCATGGCTCTCGCCCAAGCTTCGGGCGTAATTTCATCTTTATTGATCCCTTTTTCTCCAATTTTTACCGGAATCCGTTCCCTAAATAAAATGGTGTAAGCCTCTTGCCCTACCTCAGCCACCATCAAGTGAAAAGTATTCGTACCCAAGTCAATAATGGCGGTTTTCATAAGTGGGGCAATTTAACACCGAGCGTCTCAATGAAAATAGTTGGGACGGAATTATTTGATTAAGAGAAGGTTTTATTTGTCTGCTAAAGGGTTTCTACCTCGTACGTGGAATAAATTAATTCTATTTTTTACTTACTTCGATTGTAGTTTTGAGTTAAGTATAAATAAAAATTGAATCAATCTGATGGATAGTAAAAGTAAGGATTTTCTTTATAAGTATTTAAACAATGCATCTCCAACTGGTTTTGAATCAGAAGGTCAAAAGATCTGGTTAGATTATATCAAGCCGTACATCGATGATTATAAAGTAGATACTTACGGAAGTGTATACGGGGTAATAAACCCAAAAGCAACGTATAAGGTAGTCATTGAGGCTCATGCTGATGAGATTAGCTGGTTTGTTAATTATATCTCGGACAAAGGATACATCTATGTTGTTCGAAATGGAGGATCCGATCATCAGATTGCCCCCTCGATGCGGGTAAACCTTCATACTAAAAGCGGGATGGTGAAAGGAATATTTGGGTGGCCTGCCATCCACGTAAGAAAAGATAAGGAGGATAATCCCACACTTAAAAATATTTGCATTGATGTAGGAGCAGAATCTAAAGAGGAGGTTGAGAAAATGGGTATCCACCCCGGGACCGTTGCTACGTTTCAGGACGAGCTTTTTGAATTAAATGACAAGTACATCGTCGGCAGGGCACTTGATAATCGAGCCGGTGGTTTTATGATAGCGGAAGTAGTTCGTAGAATTTCTGAAAACAACATTAAACTTCCCTTTGGCCTCTATGTCGTGAATGCCGTACAGGAAGAGATTGGGCTAAGAGGGGCAGAAATGATTTCAAGAAGAATCAAACCAAATGTGGCTCTTGTTACTGACGTGACGCACGATACCCAATCGCCGATGTATGATAAAATTACCAGTGGTGATATGACCGCAGGAAAAGGGCCTGCAGTAACGTATGGACCTGCGGTACAAAACAAGGTAAGAGACATGATTTTGGATGTCGCTGAAAAGAATAAAATCCCATTCCAGCAAATGGCCGCTTCTCGAACAACAGGCACAGATACAGATGCCTTTGCTTACTCAGATATTGGGGTAGCTTCGGCACTTATCTCACTGCCATTGAAATACATGCATACTACTGTGGAGACAGTACATAAAGATGACGTGGAAAACGTGATTAAGCTGATCTACCAAACAGTAATACAAATTCAGGACGGACAAGATTTTAACTATTTCAAATAGTAGATGAGTAACCTTCGAACGGTAGTCGGCTCAATGTGTCAGGAGGTCACTTTTTCTAATCCTTCGAAATAAATTGTTTCGTTAATTCCTTTCCAAACCGCGTTTTTGCCGGCGATTGGTGTGTCGGTGGCAGGATGTACGAAATTTTGCATTTATCCTCAGTTTGAATTGGTTAATAGAGAACGCTATAGCCGGAACGGAAGCTGGTTAAAGGAATGGAAGCTTCATCCGATTGACTCTGCCACCTCCTCTAGCGTATCGACCAAATAGTCGACTGTGTCTTCATGCATCCGATGGTTAATAAGGCATGCCCTAATGACAAACTTATTTTGGAGGGTAGTACCCGTAATAAATACACGACCGTCCTTTTCTAAAGCAGGGATCAATCCTTTATTAAATGAATCTATTTCCTCTTCAGAATGAAGCCCTTTCACATATCGAAAACAAGAAATAGCCAGCGTTGAGCGGGCTACTAATTCAAAGCTTTCACTCGCATCCATTTTGTCGGACAGGTATCGTGCAAGGTCGATATCCTTTTGAATCATTTTTTGGATCGGTTTGATTCCATAAGCTTTCAAGCTCATCCAAATTTTTAAGGCTTTTGCGTTTCTTGAAAGTTGAAAGTAATGTTCGTTGAAATTGACTCTCCCCGCTTCTTCGAGCTGAGCATCTAGGTAAGAAGCCACCTTAAAATAGGTTCTTTTTAGTTTATCCCATTCTTTCACCAATAGACACCCTGCTTCAAAGGGTTGATAAAGCCACTTGTGGAAATCAATGGCTAAAGAATCCGCTTTCGCTATGCCTTTATATTTTTCTTTTAAAGAGGGCAACGATCCAAGTAATCCACCATATGCACCATCTATGTGAAACCACATGCCATGCTTCTTGGATATTTCGGCAAGTCCCTCTAAGTCATCAATTGCGCCGGTATTTACAGTGCCAGCATTTCCGATTATACAAAAAGGAGTGAACCCCCTTTCAATATCCGATTCGATAGCCTTATTAAGTTTGCTTAGATCGATGGTAAAGTCGGAATTTACCGAAATCTTTCTTAGGTGATCCGAGCCGATGCCAAGCTCTTCAATGCTTTTATCTACACATCCATGCACTTCAGTTGAGGCGTAAATGGTAAAAGGCTTGAATCCGAAAAGCCCTTTTTTTCTCACCTCGTGCTTTTCAAAGAAAACATTTCGGGCGACTGCAAGCCCAGCAAGGTTAGCAGCAGATCCGCCGCTTAAAAGTATCCCTGCGGCATGCTCATCATATGCCGTTATCTGTCCACCCCACTGAATTACTCTTCGTTCAATTTCATTGATGGCAGGGGCAAGATGCCACTTTCCCACATTTTGATTAAGGGTAGCCGCTAGCTTTTCGGCAATAATAGAAATTTGCGTTCCTCCAGCCATTACATATGCATACATATGCGGACCTAGATTGTTGGTGGCGGTATCGAGTATCTTGGTCTGTACCTCTTGTAAAAGGCTATCTAAGGCTATTCCTTCTTGAGGTAATTCTTCATCAAACCATTTTTCTATTTCTTTTTGAGGGAATGCATGATACGCTTTCTTCTTCTCAAGGTTTTTAAATTGGTTTAGCACCATTTCGGTACTTTGGTCAAGAAGTTTTTTGAATGCCTGCGATGAGATATCAAGAGATTGCATAGTTTCGTTGCTTTTCCTCTTAAATATAAAGCTAAAGCAGATATCAAAGAGCGAATGGTCGTGTCCAATATCTTTGGCTTTTCAAACACACAATTTATGCCGATTTACCAACTCACCCGTTCACTCACCTTCCCACCAGCCAGAGAAGCAGAGGAGGGTGTGGTAGCCATTGGCGGAGATTTAAGTCCTGAACGATTGATGCTTGCTTATCAATCTGGAATTTTCCCTTGGTTCAATGAAAATGACCCGATTGTCTGGTGGAGTCCAGACCCAAGATATGTGTTGTATCCAGAAAAAGTACACGTCTCCACTTCGATGAAGCGATCGATACGTAAAAAAGAGTTTAAGATTACTTACAATCAAGATTTTGAAGGGGTTATTGAGCAATGTAAAAAAATAAGTAGAAAAGGGCAATCAGGTACTTGGATTACAGACCCGATGAAGGCGGCTTACATCCAACTTTTTCAGCTAGGGTATGCGAAATCGGTGGAGGCATGGAAAGACAACGAATTGGCAGGGGGAATGTACGGCGTGGACCTAGGCGATATTTTTTGCGGCGAGTCTATGTTTTCAAGAGTAAGTAACGCATCTAAAGCGGCACTAATTCATTTTATGAATGATTTTCAATCGCAAGGAGGCCGACTTTTAGATTGTCAGGTTTACTCGGATCACCTGGCAAGCCTTGGCGCTGAAGAGATCAGCCGGAATGATTTTTTAGATCTGCTTTAAACTTACCATTCTAAATGGCTCAGATTGGGAAAGATATTGGAAAAGCAAAACAGCTTTTGAATACCGAATCTGTGGTGGGCATACCCACGGAAACGGTATATGGACTTGCAGGAAACGCATTGAGCGAGCGATCTATCCTTCAAATTTTTGAAGTGAAAAACCGACCTAAGTTTGATCCCTTAATAGCTCATGTTGATTCGCTTAAAAAGGTCAAAAAAATGACCTCAAGGATGCCAGAAAAAGCGCACGAATTGGCTTCCAAATTTTGGCCCGGGCCTATGACTTTGCTTTTGGACAAACAGTCTTTCGTTCCTGATTTACTTACTTCCGGACATCCCAGAGTGGCTGTTCGTATTCCCGATCATGATCTCACGCTTTCGTTACTTTCCCAGTTGGACTACCCTGTGGCAGCTCCAAGTGCCAACCCTTTTGGCTATGTCTCGCCTACCACAGCAAGACACGTAGACAGTCAGTTGGGAGATAGAATTTCATATATTCTGGATGGTGGTGATTGTAGCATTGGTTTAGAATCAACAATTATTGGTTTTGAGGGCGATAAAACCATTGTCTATCGGCTCGGAGGTATCGCTTTAGAGGAAATCGAAAATGCAATTGGTGAGGTAAAAGTTCGAGTAAACGCCAGTTCGGATCCCTCTGCACCGGGCATGCTTAAATCACATTATTCCCCAGGTATAAAAATGACAATCGGTAATATTGCTGAAAACCTAAAGGGTAAGAATCAGGCTAATATTGGCGTGATTGCGTTTGATCAGTCATTTGATTTACCCATGGAAAATCAGTTTGTCCTTTCTCAAAATAGAAATTTAAATGAGGCCGCAAGAAATATTTTCCAAGCCCTTCGAAAGATGGATCAGCCGCATATCAAAGAAGTTTTAACAGAGTGGGTACCCAATCATGGGCTAGGGAGGGCTATCAATGATCGTTTGCGCAGAGCGGCAGTTTAAGCTTTGTAGCCGTGCCAGCCAAATTGAATAGATCGCCCCTTAAAGTAAGAGCACCACTAGAGAAGTTACGGAATCTTCTTAATGAAGAGCCTGCCGACATCTACCGCAAACATTCGCCAGATGGTTAAGGGATTCAATCGCTTCGTAAAAAAATTGATGAATATAGTTAATCTGAACATGTCCCCATCCAAGATTTAGGTCAGCAACTGCCTAATCTATTTTCTGTAATGAAAACATCGGGTCTATTATTTCATTCATATGGTGTGTTACCGATAAATTTAGTCTGTCAATTCAGAACGAATTTCAATGTCTCATTTTGGATAATGATCATCATACTTTAGTTCATTAATTAGCGAAACGGGTTATACCATTTGGAAGTACAATACCTTACGCCCTGAAACAAGTATTAGCACTAGATAGAAAAGATAAATACCACACGCATAAAAAAGAAAAGCCTCTATAAAAGCGAGACTTTCCTTCTTTCTTGTCAAACAGGTGTATGAATAAATTTGTGTTATGGATGTATATACATCGTGTAGAGAAAAAGGTAACCCTCTACCACGAAAAAATTAGATAACGATATACTTGATTGATTTTTTTGTGGCAGAACCATTAAGCTAAAGTGTGCTAGAGACTCCATTCAAAATCATGCTTATTAAATCATTTATACTAAACTCAATTGCATGCGTTCGCACCTAAGCGCACTTACAAAATTATTTCCTTTATTGAGTGCCTCAGAAAGCCAAAATAAAAAGACAAAGCAAGTGAACGTAAAAGCCAATACTTGAGCCTGAAAGATTATTTATAGTTAAAGAGTTGGAACCGAAATAAGGCAATATCTAAGTTGGTCTAAAAAAAGCAACGCCCTAATATTGACGCTATATCCTTCATTTTTTAATCTAACCTGTGAGTTCGATGCAAGGCTATCGTTTACAAAGACAATATGAATTGCAAAGTGCGCTATTTTTTGTTGCCACTTCAAAATATTATCTTTAATTTAAACCTTTATTTAAATCCAGTTATGAATACTATGAATAAAATGAAAAGTCTAACATTATTTTGCTCAATAGGCTTATTGCTCTTTTTCTGTACTCCAAAGAAAGAATCAAAGCAAGAAGAGATCAATGCAGAAGCAGAAATAGCCAAAGAAGGGGCCGTCATTACCTTGACCCAAGCACCTGATTCACCAACGTTTCCAGATGCTACTTTAACCAAAAAGGAATTAACAATTGAAAAAGAAGATTCGCTTTATTCCCTTAACTACAGCTTTGATGTCCAAAATTATAAATTAGGAGTCCAAACCGCTGATGCTGAAATTCGAGGGATTGCAAATTCCGGCAAAGGCCAACATATCCATTACATCGTTAACAACGGTCCGTATGCCGCTCACTACATGTCCAGCATAATTGATCAATTAGAAGAAGGAAACTACGTAGTGCTCGCATTTCTTTCGCGGTCCTACCACGAAAGTGTGAAAAGTGCAGGCGCATACTTTATAGAAAACATTACAGTCGGAAATGCAGAGGCGGATGAAGCCGATTTGGCAGCACCGCATCTTTTCTATAGTAGGCCTAAAGGCACGTATAGCGGAGCAGATACGAAAAAAGTTATGCTCGACTTTTACTTGCTCAATACAACGATCGCTCCCGATGGAAATAAAGTAAGCGTAACCATAAATGGAAATGAATTTAGGGTGGAAGAGTGGAAACCGCACTACATTGAAGGAATGCCACTGGGCGAAAATACCATTAAACTTGAACTAATTGATACCTTAGGAAATTGGATAGAAGGACCTTTTAACTCAGTAGAAAGAACAATTACGCTTACCGAATAGGTCTTGGCACTTGACTTATTCAAGATTGATTGAGTTTCAATTGGGGTTTTAAACCCGCTCATCAAAAAAAATTCTTTTTTCACTGAATTTATTTGCAAATACGATCCTATACCCTTATTCTTGTGTCTTAATCTAAAATTAGAAATAAAATGAAAAATATTAATAAAACCAAAAACGAAACGAAAAATTTTGAATTGATGGATAATCAAATCAAATCAAATCAAATCAAATCAAATCAAATCAAATCAAATCAAATCAAATCAAATCAAATCAAATCAAATCAAATCAAATCAAATCAAATCAAATCAAATCAAATCAAATCAAATCAAATCAAATCAAATCAAATCAAATCAAATCAAATCAAATCAAATCAAATCAAATCAAATCAAATCAAATCTTTGAATTTTAAATCGAAAACCTTTCTACTCGCTACCCTGTGCGCAGTTGCCATCTTATGGAGTTGCAAGGGCGATGATCCAGTTGACCCAGTCGACACCAAAGTAGTCGCCGACTTTACTTTTACCAAAGGCTCAGCAGGGGCGGTAACCTTTAAAAACGCTTCTAAAAACGCCACCAGCTACGCTTGGGACTTTGGCGATGGAAACAAATCCACCGAAGAAAACCCCACCCATACCTACACGAAAGACAGCACCTATACGGTAAAGCTCACCGCTACGAATGCAGGCGGATCGGCGGATAAAACCGCAACGGTAACCATTGAGGGTATCATTACCATCGCCATAGGGGATTTGTCTCAATTAGCTATTTTGGAAAACAGCCCTAAAGGCACCCTGATCGGGGAGATCACGGCGACCGTAGCCAATACAGAAGAAACGCCCGTTTATTCGATTACGAGCCAAAGCCCGGCAGGTGCCATTGCTTTGGAGGGAAATAAAATGGTGATAGCCAATGCAAATGCCTTTGATTACGACACGAATAAAGAGCTTACCGGCGAAATACAGGCGACAGTAGGCGGAGTAACGACCACGGCAGCGTTTACGGTTTTAGTAGATAAATTAATTGAGAACCTAGATGATATCTTCAAGGGTGATTTACTGGATTCAGAAGGTCTTGACGCCAATGGCGATGGGGAAATTTCACTATTGGAAGCCCAAGCATTTACAGGAACAATTGGTGGATTAGGCTTTAAAGACCTTACTGGACTGGAATATTTTATAAATATTACTACGCTTGAATTAAGTACCAACCAATTAACTGCCATTGATGTTTCTATCCACACGGCACTTACTGGGCTTAATTTAAATGGCAATCAATTAACAACCATTGATGTTTCTCAAAACACGGCACTTACTAAACTTAGTTTACAAAACAATCAATTAACAGTCATCGATGTTTCTAAAAACACCGCACTTATTGAGCTTTATTTAGATGATAACCAATTAACAGCCATTGATGTTTCGAAGAACATTGCACTTACTGAGCTTAGTTTAGCTAATAACCAATTAACAGCCATCGATGTTTCTCAAAACACCGCACTTACTGAACTTAGTTTACAAAACAATCAATTAACAGCATTAGATGTTTCAAACAACACGGCACTTACTCAGCTTAATTTAAGTGGCAATGTTTTATTAACAAAATTAAATCTAGCGAATGGCCATAACGATAAGCTTACTGATTTAAACCTGCGGAATTCCCTAAAGCTAACCTGTGTGCAAGTGGATAAGATACCTTCACCTTTTCCTACTGGATGGAAAGTTGATGATAAGGCATCTGTTTTTCAAACAGAAGCATGTAAGTAAAAAAACGCATCACCGCCTAGGTTCCGTAGAATGGGGTTTGGGCTGGGTGTTTTTCCTAAAACGGGCGCAATCGAGCCTTTAAAAGTTATCCACATTTACCCGATAAATTGGTTCGATTTCTTGTCTCTGATCTATCTTGTCCAGCTAAGAGCTTTTATTCATGTACCTCATATTTGACACTGAAACTACTGGGCTTCCGCATAATAAAAAAGCACCTGTAGAAGACCTTGACAATTGGCCCAGACTGGTTCAACTGGCGTGGCAGCTTCACAATCCATCAGGAAAACTAATCTCAACAGGAAATCACATTGTAAAGCCGGAGGGATTTACCATTCCTTTCAACGCCGAACGGATACACGGAATCTCCACCAAGAGGGCATTAGAGGTAGGCGAAACCCTATCGGAAATTCTTAATAAATTTTCAGAGGATGTAAAAAAAGCGGAGGTACTCGTTGGTCATAATATAGCGTTTGACAATAAAATAATGGGGGCAGAATACCTAAGAACGGGTCAGGCAAACCTCTTGGCAGACGCTAAAAATATTGATACCGCTGAAGATACCAAAGCATTTTGCCAACTTCAAGGGGGAATCGGAGGACAATTAAAAGCCCCTAAGCTTATCGAATTATACGAGAAGCTATTCGATGAAGGGTTTGATGATGCACATGATGCGGCCTACGACGTAGATGCGACGGCCAAAGCTTTTTTCGAATGCCTGAAAAGGGGCATAATCGATACCATTCATGATGCATCGCCATTAGATATTGCATATGAGGCACCGAACTTGCAGGCCGGTAACTT
The DNA here is from genome assembly GCA_964289745.1 of uncultured Ekhidna sp. Lineage (GTDB taxonomy): Bacteria > Bacteroidota > Bacteroidia > Cytophagales > Cyclobacteriaceae > Ekhidna. The sequence goes on along the minus strand of CAXYMM010000001.1, from coordinate 1,197,709 downwards.
TGCAACGAAGCAACAAGCAACCGGGCGTCAAATCGGGACGGCACTCGTAGATTCGAAGGATATCAAAGGAGTCTTTTGCCACCTTCATGGCCACTCACAATTTTCCATACTTCAGGCCACGGCAGACGTTGGTGCCATCTTATCAAAAGCTAAGCAATACCATATGCCTGCTGTTGCGTTGACGGACTTGGGCAATATGTTCGGAGCTTTCCAATTTGTAAGAGCCGCTAAAGAAGCAAAAATAAAACCGATCGTTGGGGCGGAATTCTATGTGGCCGAAGAAAGGAGAAAACTTCACTTCACTAAAGACAACCCCGACAAACGATTCAAGCAAGTATTGCTAGCCAAATCTAAAAAAGGCTATAAAAACCTAATCAAACTCACATCTATTGCTTACAAAGAAGGTAATTATGGCCTCTTCCCCAGAATTGATAAAGAGCTGATTGAGCAATACAAAGAAGACCTAATTGCTTTAAGCGGGGGGCTCGGCGGTGAAATCCCACACCTCATTTTGAATGTTGGGGAAACCCAGGCTGAGGAAGCACTACACTGGTGGAAAAATTTATTCGGAGAAGACTTTTATTTAGAAATAAACCGACATGAGATAGAGGAAGAAAACCGATTAAACAAAACATTAGTAGACTTTTCAAGAAAGCACAACGTCAAACTTGTTGCCTCAAATGAATATTACTACCTCGACAAAGAAGAAGCAAAAGCACACGACGTTTTGTTGTGTATAAAGGAAAACGAACGTCAAAGCACTCCAATCGGAAGAGGGCGTGGTTTTAGACTAGGATTGCCTAATAATAACTTTTATTTCAAAACGCAAGATGAAATGAAAGAGGCTTTCCGAGATATCCCAGAAGCTATTGAAAACATCGGTGGACTGATAAGTAAGATTGAAGAGTACACACTTGAACGAGACGTATTGCTTCCTGCTTTTGACATTCCCGTCGAATTTAAAGACACTAAAGATGAAAAAGACGGTGGAAAAAGAGGAGAAAATGCGTACCTCAAACACCTCACATACGAAGGCGCTAAAGTGCGCTATGATAAACTCACAAATGAAATAAAGGAACGCCTTGATTTTGAGCTGGAAACAATCAAGAATACGGGATATCCTGGTTACTTTCTCATTGTACAGGACTTTACTGCAAAAGCTCGGGAAATGGGCGTGGCAGTGGGTCCGGGCCGGGGATCCGCTGCGGGTTCGGCAGTGGCCTACTGCATTGGCATTACCAATGTAGATCCTATCGCATATGATCTACTTTTTGAGCGTTTTCTTAATCCTGACCGGGTGTCGCTTCCCGATATTGACATTGATTTTGACAATGAAGGGCGGGAAAAAGTCATCAATTACGTAATCGAAAAATACGGAGCAGATCAGGTTGCACAAATCATCACCTATGGTACCATGGCACCAAAATCAGCCATTCGTGACGCGGGTCGTGTGATGGAGCTCCCACTACCCGAAACCGACGCCATTGCTAAGCTAGTCCCGGAAAAACCTGGCACGAAATTCTCCAAAGTTTTTAAAGAAGTAAAAGAACTTGAAGCCTTGAAAAAAGGGAAAGACCTTCCTGCGCAAGTTCTCAATCAGGCTGTGGTTTTGGAGGGTTCCTTAAGAAATACAGGAGTTCACGCTTGCGGAGTAATCATTACACCTGATGAGATGAGTAAGTTCGTGCCATTAGCAAAGTCGAAAGACTCTGATATGATGGTAACCCAATTCGACAACAGCATAGTAGAAGATGCTGGCATGCTTAAAATAGATTTACTTGGCCTAAAAACGCTATCCATCATTAAAACTGCGGTCGAAAATGTAGAAAAACGTTCGGGCGAAAAAATCGATATGGATGCCATCTCTCTAAAAGATCAAAAAACCTATAAGCTATACCAACGAGGGGAAACAAACGGCACCTTTCAGTTTGAGTCTCCGGGCATGCAAAAACACCTCCGCACACTCAAACCAGACAGGTTCGAAGACTTGATTGCGATGAACGCTCTCTACCGTCCTGGGCCTATGGAATACATCCCTAATTTCATTGCCAGAAAGCACGGAAAGGAAGCCATTAGCTACGATATCCCGGCCATGAAAAAATACCTGGCCGAGACTTATGGGATTACCGTTTATCAAGAGCAGGTAATGCTACTTTCCCAATCGCTCGCTGGGTTTACCAAAGGAGAGGCCGACATATTGCGTAAAGCAATGGGTAAGAAAAAGCGAGACGTACTGGATAAAATGAAGCCGCAGTTTATCAACCAAGCAAAGGAAAAAGGACATCCAGAAGAGCAACTTGAAAAAATCTGGAAAGATTGGGAGGCATTTGCTGCATATGCTTTTAACAAGTCGCATAGTACATGCTATTCGATAGTAGCCTACCAAACCGGATACCTGAAAGCAAACTACCCTGCCGAATACATGGCTTCTGTACTCACTCACAATCAAAGTAGTATAGAAAAGGTGAGCTTCTTTATGGAAGAATGTAAAAACAGAAGCATACCCGTACTAGGGCCGAATATAAACGAATCAGGTCAGGATTTTGAGGTGAATAAAGAAGGTGAAATCCGATTTGGGTTGAGCGCCATTAAAGGAACAGGCGTGTCTGCTGTACAAGCCATCATAGAAGAGCGTAGTGCAAATGGTTCATTTAAGGACATTTTCGATTTTGCCAAAAGAGTTAACCTAAGAACAGTAAACAAAAAATCATTTGAAAGCCTAGCAAAAGCAGGCGGTTTTGATTGCTTTGAAGATTATCACAGAAGGCAATACGTTGATTCAGATGAAGAGGGTTTCTCGCTTATTGAAAAAGCCATTAAATATGCAAGCCGACTACATGAAGAAGAAGCAAGCACTCAATCCTCTTTGTTCGGAGGAAACTCAGGGGTAGATATCGTAAAGCCAAAAATAGGTCATATCGAACCCTACGGAAAAATAGAAGAACTGAATATTGAAAAGGAAATGATTGGGCTTTATATCACTGGTCATCCACTCAATCAATTTAAGTTTGAAATGGATTTCCTCACCAATACCCCAATCTCCAAACTGACCGAACTCGAAAAACTGAATGGGTTTGAAATCAAAATTGGAGGAATTATTAGCGATGTACAACATCGTACTTCCAAAAAAGGAAACCCTTTCGGACAGTTTACATTAGAGGACTTCAATGACAACCATACATTTTACCTTTTTGGGAAAGACTACCTGAAATTCAAGCCTCTTTTAGAGAAAGGGTGGTTTTTGCATCTCACAGGTATAATTCAAAACCGATGGAATAGCCAAGAGCTTGAGCTAAAAATCACCCACATTGAGCACCTTAGTAACATTAGAGATAAGATGATTAAAGGGCTGGAACTACAGGTAAGGTTCGAGGACATTAATTCCATCATTGTCAACGAGATAGAAAGAATCGCAGAAGCCAACCCAGGGAAGTGCTCGCTAAAACTGTCGCTACTCGGAGTTTATGAAAATAGAGCGATAAGCTTGGATATGCTAAGTCGAAAATTCGCTGTTAACCCATCGGATGCAATGATAAATGAACTGAAAACCTTAGAAGAAATCAGTTTCAAAGTGCTCTTAAATTAACTGTCTGTTTTAAAGAATTTACAAAGCACATTTTTAGGTTAAACCTAACAAACTATTAGAGCTAATTTTACGTTATCTAAATTAAAATTAAGATAAAAATAATGGCAAATGCAGTAGAAATCACAGATAATAACTTCGAGGAAGTAATCAAAACAGACCAACCAGTATTAGTTGACTTTTGGGCTGAGTGGTGTGGTCCGTGCAAAATGATAGCTCCAGTAGTAGAAGAATTAGCTAGTGAATACAACGGAAAAGCTATAATTGGAAAAGTGGATGTGGATTCAAACCCAGAAATATCAGCAAAATTTGGAATACGATCTATCCCCACACTTTTAGTATTCAAAAATGGCGAAGTAGTAGAAAAGCAAGTCGGTGCAGTTCCAAAAAATGTTTTGAGCCAAAAGATTGATGCCCAAATCGCTTAATTAATGCGCTAAAAGCATTTTTACTAAAAGCCCAATTTATAGAAAAAATAAGTCAGGCTTTCTGTTGTATAAAAAAGAAGGAGTAGATAAACCTTCTTCCTGCAGGCACTATCACAACGATAAGGGCAAGTCTTTGGGAGAGAATCCAGATTGGTCTGTTCTCTTGTATTCGAGTTAGACTAAATGAAAAAAGCCTTAACGTACATTGTCGCTTTTTTTATAGATTCACATTGATGATTATCAACCTTATCTCAGGGCCGAGAAATATTTCTACTGCAATGATGTATGCTTTTGCCCAAAGGCAAGATACTAAAGTGGTAGACGAACCATTCTATGCATATTACCTAAATCATACTCAACTTGATCACCCTGGAAGAGAAGAGATACTAGCCAGTATGCCAATAAACCCAGAGGAAATTCTCAATCAAATTCATCAACTGAATAAGTCCCACGAAGTAGTGTTTCTCAAAAATATGGCGCATCATCATCTAGGCTTGGATTGGAACTACCTAAAAGAAATGAAAAATATTTTCCTCATTCGAAACCCACATCAACTAATTGCTTCATTTGCTCGGGTGATAGAAGAACCAACCTTACAGGATATTGGATTGAAAGAAGAAGCTGAGCTATTTGAATGTGTAAAAAATAATGGTGTAAAGAAACCGATAGTTGTTGATGCTAATGACATTCTCTCAAACCCTGAAAAAGGACTCAATGCTCTATGCCAGCAACTTGGAATCAATTTTAATACACACATGCTGAATTGGAAAAAAGAACCTATCCCGGAAGATGGATGCTGGGCCAAATACTGGTACAAGAATGTGCATAACTCTTCGGGCTTCACAAAGCAAAAGACTAGCGAACGTCCATTCCCCACTCATTGCACACCGCTTCTTGAGGAAGCAATGCCTTATTATAAAAAATTGAAAAGTTTTGCATCACCATTAGAGGGATCACAAAGAATGTCTTAACCAATTGGATTTACACTTACTAAAAATTAAATTTCACAGAAAGCAACTATAACAAAAAATTATGCTTCAGCAATACAACCCTAAAAACAGAGACATTCGAATATGGGTAGGCAATGAACTTTATCACCGCAATGAGGCAAAAGTCTCGGTGTTAGATAGCACCGTTCAAGGTGGAGATGCTGTATGGGAGGGGCTTCGAGTTTACAAAGAGGGTTTACTGCACCTTGATAGGCATTTAAACCGAATGTATGAGTCTGCAAAGGCACTTCAATTTGAACATGTGCCATCACGAAATTTTATTAAAAGAGCCATTAAAGAAACCCTGAAAGCGAATGGCATGGAAGAGAATACTCATATTCGACTAACCTTAAGTAGAGGTGAAAAAGTGACTTCTGGAATGGACCCTCGTCTCAACCAAAAAGGAAGTTGCCTGATTGTACTTGCTGAGTGGAAGCCACTGGTTTATGACAATGACACAGGAATAAAAGTAGTAACCAGCACACAGCGAAGAAATGGGCCTCAATTCTTAGATTCAAAAATTCACCACAATAATTTATTGAATAATATTATCGCAAAGATTCATGCAAATTTTGCTAGTGTAGATGCTGCCATTATGCTGGACGATAGGGGATTCGTTGCCGAGCTAAACGACACCAATTTGTTCATGGTAAAAGATCAAGTTTTATATACCCCTTTTACCCATTCATGCTTACATGGGATTACGAGAGGTTTTGTTTTAGAATTAGCCAAAAAGAATGGCTTAGACTGTTATGAAAAGGATTTGAGTCTGGTTGAGTTCTACAATGCAGATGAAGTCTTTGCAACTGGGACTATGGGGGAATTAACCCCAGTAATAGAAATAGATGGGAGGAAAGTAGAAAACAAAAGCGATTCCAAAATAAAGTCCCAATTGGATGCATGGATGCGTAATGATTTGGCTTCATACTGCGAAAAATTATAAAGTGAATAGCCCATAGTTAGATAGGTGATCAAATTGAAACTTACTTCGATTTCAGCTTTTTTCATAGGCCTAAAAATAGGACGGTGAGATGGGTTCTGATGGGCAAGGCTTCCCAGATGATTTCATCATTCCTGTTGCAAATGCATGTGTTTATCAACAGTTCGGGAATTCAGTAGCAGTTCCTGCAATTAGAGCAATAGCTAATCAAATTATCAAAACGCTTTCTAAGAAAATGTTAACAGGAAATAAAGGCGAATAGAGGGAGATTTATACGCTTCTCAAAATCATTTGGTGGGTATCTCATAGTCAAGGAAGACGGTGAAATATTATGTTATCACATATATAATCGAAATGAGTTTGAAAACTATTTACTGAACAACACAAAGCTGGACACCGCTAGTAGCACTCGACATGACTATGGAAATCTCTATATGGAAAATCAGCAATTCCTTTTTAATTGAGTCTCCAGATTCGATTTATTGACTAATAAATCAGCCTTATGAAAAAGCAATGTGCATTTTCTTTCAAGTCTTGGTTATTTTCATTTTGAGGGTTTAAAAATTTAGAATTTTTTGCTCAAGTTGTTTCGATGCCGTGGCCACCTCCTCTGTTGCGGCTGCAGTTTCTTGAGATATAACCACAATATCTTCTGCATTTGAAACCAATAATTTTAGCTTATCTTTTTGTTCGTTGGAATCCAATGCAATGGATGAGGATAAGTTCTCCATTTCTTCACTGGCTTTCAAAATGTCTTCAAATACATTTTGTACATGAATACTTGCTTCTTTGCTGATTTCTATTTTTTCCATTACCTTCTTCATTGCATCCGAAACATTTTTCGAACCTCTTAGAATAGAGCTAATTTTTTCTTCAATTTTTTTAACAGAATCGCGTGCATTTTCTGCCAGCATTCGTATTTCATGGGCGATAACTGAGAAACCTCTTCCAGACTCTCCAGCCTGAGCTGCCTCGATCGAGGCATTTAATGCAAGCAGATTGGTATTATTGGCTATTTCTTGCATCACACTAAGTATGAAATTAATTTGATTGGTATTGCTCGCAAGCTCCTCCATAGCACCTTCAGTGCTTTTGGACGTGTTTTTTAGAGCGTTCATATGCATTACCATCTCCTCTACATATTTACTGCCTGTTAGGGTACTTTTCCTCCCTCCATCGATAGCATCAGCGATTCCTTCAGCTTTTTGGGTTATCCCTTTCGATGATAAAAGGTTCGACTCGATACTTTCGGAAGATTTGTCAATTTTTGTCGCTTGTATTCGAGCCCCATCGGCAATTTGCCCGATGGACGTAGAGATCTCTGATACGCTTATGAATAGCTTCTCTTTAAGTTCTCTTTTGGCTTTGCGAGCTGCTTCTTTCTCTGCTGTGATATCTACGGCAATTTTGGTGATGGACGTAACTTCTCCCTTGTGGTTTTTAATGGGCGTATAAGCAGCCTGTATCCAGACTTCCCCACCTGTTTTCTTTATTCGCTTAAATTGGCCTTTGTTTGGTTTGCCAGCTCTTAGATTTTCCCAAAACAATTTATAAACTTCCGACTTGGCGTATTCTTCTGTTACAAAAATGGAATGATGATTCCCCATGAGTTTATTCAGATCGGGGTAGCCCATAAGCTCTGAGAAATTTTTATTCGCCTCTAAAATTTTTCCATAAGGATCAAATTGAATGAACCCAAAAGAAAGATCTATGGTACTTATAAGAGTCTTTGTTCGTCTTTTAAACTGTTTTTCTTCTGTAATGTCATTCCCAATTTTAATTATTGTTTCTACTTCTCCTTTTTTATTTTTTACAGAAGTGTAAGACGATCTCAGCATGACAATTCGACCATCTGCGGTTACTAACTTGTACTCTCCGATTTGTGAAACACCCTCTTTCAACCTATTCCAAAACCGCTTACACGAATCAGAGGTTTGGTCTTCTTTTGTCAGTAAAATAGAATAGTGTTCCCCAAGAATTTCATCCAGGTGGGAATAACCCATAAACTCAACAAAAAGATTATTTGCATCTAGTATGTGGCCATTAGGATCAAACTGGACAAAAAAATACGATAAATCTGTCGCTTTCCTCAAAGCATCAAATTGACGCGCTTTCTGGATTTTCTCAGTATTGTCTTTTCCAAGCAATATCACATAGATTAATTCCCCTTCTTTATTTTTAATCGGTATGTAGCTAGCATTTAAAAATGCTGATACCTCATTTTGAGTAGCCAACGTCAAAGTAGTAGATTGAAAGTCTGCATTTAAGACCTTCTTCCAAAAGTCATCTTTCTGGGTTGAGTGTTCTAAGAAGACAAGCTCACTATGGCGCATGCCTACCAGGTCATCAGGAGAATCAAAGCCAAATGCCTGTGCCATTTTTTGATTGCAACTAATAACCTCTCCGTGAGTATTGAATTTTGCAAAGCAAATCGTATTATCGACAGCCTGCCTTAGAAAATTATTTTCATTAGTTCTTTGGAAGTTTAAAAATGGAATCATATATGATGACTGTTTTATAATCGATCTATTTATTGATAAGATAGGCATAATTAAGAATGAGAGATCAAAATATCAACTAAATACTGTAATTCGGTTGTTAAAAATTAATTCGAATTTGATAATGACTATTATCTTCCATCCCTTCACTAGCCATATTTCTTACTTCATCTAACTGTTTAAAAACATAAACATCCAATACGCATCTTCGAAAACTGCTATTGAATCGTTCAATGTACGCATTATGAGTTGGTTTGCCTCTCTGGATATACTGAAAGTCTATTTCGTAAGTCTGGCTCTATTCTTCCCCTTAGTTAGCAATCAGCTCTGGACCATTGTCCATTCTGATTTTTGAGGACAATGCCACCTTTTCACCAAATGGTTTAACACTCAGATAAACCAGCTACTCTTTAAGGAGGTATCTATTTCAATATGCAAAAACACGCTGTTATAATCATCTATCACATTGAAGAAGCGAACCTTACGCCCGTTGATCAACCAATTTTCTATAAAGTCTATGCTTTAGTTATAATCTGGTGCTAAGAAACCTCCAAAGGCTTTTTGATGCATCGAGGTAAGCGCAACTAATTTTAATTCAAATGCTAACTAATTATAACTAAAACAAATCATATAGCACATACCTCTACATTGTCGCTTGAAACTGAAATACAAATTCGATCTTCAGTAGATTTAATAAAGACCAGTTGGCACACGCTACATTTAGGCATTATAAGCAAGAACTATGGATAGAAAAATAGAATTACACAAAATAGTATCCTACTTAGGGGCTCTCCTATATATTGTTCTTGGATTTTTAACGATTGGAAGCATAATAAATGAAACAAGCGGATTATATATCAACTTAATTATGGGAATACTTTTTATTACCATTGGCTATTATTTGTATTCGAGAGCAAAAAGTGTCATCGAATTAATGGTCAGTATAGAAAATTTGAGTAGTGGAGAGCAAGTATTCTTAAACGCTATTGCTCGATTTTTACTTTTTGAAAAAATATTTATTTTCATAAGCCTTTTATTAGGAATTATATTGCTATCTGCCGCTATTTTAAGAGTGTTTTGGGAAAATCTGGCAATTTTCGGATAGCGATAAATCGATATAAAATTGAAAATAGCACTACTGACGCAAGAATAATAGATAACTTTCAACATTTTGTGCATGAAATATCGAGTTATGTGCAAAATTTTAGCTTCAACTTTGAGACGATCAGGCAGGAAATCCCTCTTGTAATTCGCTACATTTCAAATGATTTACCGTTACTTGCTATAAGAAGATCAGAAAAAAACCCAAAGAGTAAATAGAAGTGTTTTGTAACGTTATGTGCTAAACTCATGATAAGCAAATCATCTTGACAATTAGAATTTCGGTACGAGAAGTAAAGGCATGAACATCGTTTTTTGGAGAACCTAACGTTACAGAATATGGAAGAATCATACCTTGAAATCAAAGAGATATTGATTATCTATAATTTTCGAATGGATGAGATCATCTAATTAATGTAGACGTTGACTTCCACTTTTCTAATATTGGGTATTCAATCTTTTGAAGGTCGCTGAACCTATACACCATCACTTAAATTTGGGATCATGGAAGAACAAAATGATCATGAGGAGGAACTTTACGAGCATCAGCAAATCACCGTAGATGATGGGCAAGAACTTTTAAGAATTGATAAATTTTTAATGGATCGCCTTCCAAATGTTACAAGAACCAAAGTACAAAATGGCATCAAAAATGGTTTTGTAAAGGTGAATGGTGTTGTCATCAAGCCAAATTATAAGATACATCCTGGAGATAAAATATCTATTTCCTTTCCTAAAATTCCCAGAGACGAAGAGGTGAAACCAGAAAATATTTCATTGGACATCGTGTTGGAAGATGAGCATCTTATGGTGGTAAATAAGCCAGCTGGAATGGTTGTGCACCCTGCCTATCAGCATTGGTCAGGCACCTTAGTAAATGCGCTTACCTACCATTTTCGAAACTTGCCGGAAATGAAAGGAAACGCTGGGCGTCCTGGCTTGGTGCATAGAATCGATAAGCACACTTCCGGTCTACTGGTTATTGCAAAATCGGAACGGGCTATGAACGGATTGGCGAAGCAATTTTTTAATCATAGTATTGAACGAACTTACTATGCACTGGTATGGGGGATTCCTGAAGAACCTCAAGGAACCATTGATATCCATGTGGGCAGAAGCTTGAAAGATCGCAGAGTTACGATAGCTTTTCCTAATAAAGATTTTGGGAGAAACGCTATTACGCACTACAAAACATTAAAAAACTTGAAATACGTCTCACTCGTGCAATGCAATCTCGAAACGGGCAGAACACATCAAATCAGGGCGCACATGAAGTATTTAGGACATCCTTTATTCAGCGATGAAACATACGGTGGAAACGAAATTCTCAAAGGCACCCTTTTTACTAAATATAAGCAATTTGTTCAAAACTGCTTCAAGCTAATGCCTAGACAGGCATTACATGCTAAGACGCTCGGGTTTCAACATCCAGTAACGAAAAAGGAGGTATTTGTGGATTCAACTTTACCAGAAGATTTTCAAAATGTCTTATTAAAATGGGAAAACTATATTGATAGTTAGGCATAGTTAATCTTAAATCTCTTTCGTTATTTTTTTCAATTCTTGCACTTGGTCAGCAGTGCTAATCCGGTCGAACCCGATCAGTTCCAATTGGATGCTTCGATACTTGGCGTTTTCTTTAAAATCTTCAATTATTTCCAAGATATCTGGATGGATAAAGTGCGAACGAGAGGCATCAATTATGACCTTTCCATTGTCAGGAATATGGGAGATTGTTTCAATCATTCTGGCTTTGCTAAGAAATGAAAGGTTTTCAGAGAGTTCTAAGTGTAGCTTCTGATCCCCATCGCCCTTGAATGATTTTACCTCATACGGTTTTTTGAAATTATTGTAGAGTATCTGAAATATCCCCACGGCAAGTCCCAAAACAATACCAATGAGTAAATCAGTAAAAATGATACCAAAAATTGTAATCACGAAAGGGACGTAAACATCTCTTCCAGAGGAGAACATCTGCTTGAAAATAGAGGGCTTGGCTAATTTATATCCTACTACAATCAATATTGCGGCCAGACAGGAAAGCGGAATAAGGTTTAAAACATTAGGTATAAAAACAGCACAAATCAGGAGTAACAATCCATGTGTGATAGCAGAGAGCTTGGTTCGACCGCCAGACTGAATATTGGCCGAACTTCTTACAATAACCTGTGTTACAGGAAGCCCACCAATGATTCCTGAGACAGTATTCCCAATGCCTTGAGCGACTAGCTCTCTATTGGTGGGGGTAATTCTTTTAAGTGGATCTAGTTTGTCAGTCGCCTCTACGCAAAGTAAGGTTTCCAACGATCCGACCACAGCGATTGTTGCACCAGCTATCAAAACATCTTTCCTTAAAATGGCGGTAGGATCGAACAGGGTAAATTGCTCAAAAAATTCATTCATGGATCTCGCTACTGGGAGGCTTACCATATGCTCCTCACTTAGATGGAAACCTGAACTTTTAAAGGCAAGATTTACCAAAATGCTCGCAATAACGGCCACTAGCGGGCCTTGAACTATTTGAAATAGTTTGATTTTTTTCATGAAGACCTGTTCCCAAAGAATAAGGATAGCCATGGAAATAAAGAATATAATCAACGCTCCTTCACTAACATAATCGAACATTTTGATTAGCTCGGTAAAGGTATTTTCACCATCGGATTGAAAAAACTCTAAGTCTCCTTCAGGATCCGCATCGTATCCAAAAGCGTGTGGAATTTGCTTTAAGATAATAATGATGCCGATTGCAGAAAGCATGCCCTTGATTACGGAGTTTGGAAAATAGTACCCTATGATTCCCGCTCGAGCAAAACCTAATATCACCTGCACCATACCACTAACAACTACCGCAGAAAGAAAGATCGGATAACTTTGGAGGTCTTGGATAGCTCCCAATACAATTACCGTGAGCCCTGCCGCAGGACCGCTAACACCTACTTGAGAGCCGCTGACAAGTCCAACAATGATACCTCCTACAATACCTGAAATAATTCCAGCAAAGAGTGGAGCACCAGATGCAAGTGCAATCCCAAGGCATAAAGGTACCGCTACTAAAAAAACAACTAGAGAAGCAGATAAGTCTGTTTTGATGTTGCTGGTGAAACCAACATTATTGGTTTTATTTTCCATTGATTCTTAAAATTGTCTTGTGTCTAACTCTTTAATTCAAAAGTAATCAATTCATCGATATATTCTCGTGAGTTGGAAAGTCGCGGAACTTTGTGCTGACCCCCCAATTTGTTTTTTGATTTCATCCAATGATAAAAAGTATTCTTGGGTACCATGTGGATGATGGGTGCTATCAAAGCTATGTTACGATACCTCTTGGCATCATAGTCTGAATTTATTTCTCTTAGCTTTTCATCTAGTAGCTGAGTAAATCGATAGATACTGTTCGGTTCTTTAGAAAACTCAATCACCCATTCATGACCTCCTTTATCTCCTCCTCCTAAGTATTTAGGAGCAGCCGTAAAATTAGCTATCACCGCCTCGGTTTTTTTACACGCTTCTGCTATTGCCACCTCCGCATTTTCTATTATTAGCTCTTCTCCAAAGGCATTTATAAAATGTTTGGTACGCCCCGTAATTTTTACTCTGTAGGGCGACCTACTGGTAAAAGTAACAGTATCTCCAATCTTATATCTCCAAAGACCAGCATTGGTGGTGATAAGCATGGCGTAATTTTTATGAAGTTCTACTTGATCCAACGTTAATGTTGATGGATGATCTTGATCCAATTCGTCGAAAGGAATAAACTCATAAAAAATACCATAATCCAACATTAGGAGCATTTCATTTCCATGCACCTGATCTTGAATTCCAAAAAACCCTTCAGAAGCATTATAAGTTTCCATATACCTCATGCTGGATGAAGGAATCAGTTTCTGGAACAAACTGCGATATGGGGTAAATGAGACTGCACCATGGAAAAACACCTCAAGGTTTGGCCATATTTCTAGAATATTCTTCGCTCCTTTTCGTTCCAATATTTTCTCTAATAAGATAATCATCCAAGTGGGTACTCCAGAGATATTGGTTACATTTTCCTCAGGAGTAATTTCTACCATCTTATCAATTTTTTCTTCCCATTCGTCCATCAACGCAATATCAAGACTTGGGGTTCTTGCCATCTGAGCCCACCAGGGAAGGTTTTTTAGAAGTACAGCAGACACATCCCCAAAGTACGATTTTGAGTTCTGATCAAATGGATTAAGTTGGTGGCTTCCTCCAATAACCAGTCCTTTTCCCGAAAACATGCGAGCTTCTGGATAATTATTAAAATAAATGGATAGCATATCCTTGCCTCCTTTATAATGGCAGTCTTCGAGTGCTTCATTCGAAACGGGAATAAATTTGCTTCTCGCATTTGTAGTTCCTGAGGATTTTGCAAACCACCTTACCTCTGTAGACCAAAGAATGTTTTGTTCACCTTTCATCAGTCGTTCTATCAGCGGGAAGATGTCCTCATAGGAAATAATGGGTACTCTGGATTTAAAGTGCTCGTAGTTTTCAATAGAATTGAATTCAAATTTTTTGCCGTATTCTGTCTTTTTTGATTTTTTAATTAAGCTCTCCAAAAGCTCATTTTGGACTTCATGGGGGTATTTCATAAAAAGGTCTATTTGATGAATCCTCTTTTTCATGACCCAAGACAATATGGAATTGATGATTTCCAATTAGACTAAAGACTAAATTTTTCGTTTGAGCTCGAAATGCTTCCCAAGATATACTTTTCTCACTTGTTCATCTGCGGCGAGCTCTTCTGCAGTGCCTGCCTTTAGTAACTCCCCCTCAAACATAAGGTAAGCTCGATCCGTGATGGAAAGGGTTTCGTTCACATTGTGGTCGGTGATAAGAATACCAATGTTCTTGTTTTTGAGTTGGGCTACAATGGTTTGAATTTCCTCTACTGCAATGGGGTCTACTCCTGCAAAGGGCTCATCTAAGAGCACAAATTTGGGGTCTACTGCCAACACTCGTGCAATTTCCGTTCTTCTTCTTTCTCCTCCCGAAAGCACTTGACCGTGATTTTTTCGAACGTGAGTCAAACTAAACTCTTCCATTAAGCTTTCACACTTTTCTTTTTGTTCTTTCTTGGAGAGCTTCGTCATCTCCAAAACGGCCAAGATGTTGTCCTCAACACTTAATTTTCTAAAAACGGAGGCTTCCTGAGCCAGGTAGCCAACTCCTCGCTTAGCCCTTCTGTACATGGGTAATGCCGTAACATCTGTCTTATTCAGGTAGATATGTCCTTGATTTGGTTTGATGAGTCCAACTATCATGTAGAAAGACGTGGTTTTGCCGGCACCATTTGGTCCCAATAGCCCCACAATTTCACCTTGGCTTACTTTAACGGATATATCATTGACGACTTTCCTTTTTTTATATTTTTTCACAAGGTGTTCAGCACGTAATTCCATAAAAGCGCAAGTTATGAATCAAGATGAATATCCTTCAAATTAAGGATGAGTGTTCGATTACCTTGGTAATTGTTTCTTCAATGTGATAAGCAATATCAAATAAATCGCCTGGCTGGAGAGATTCAAACTTTTCGGCTAACCCAAAACCTATGAACTCAAAGTTTATCGATTTGCTCAAGTCTTTTAAGAAGCCCTTAACATGCTTTTGTTTCAAAATATTCGGTTTTGTTAGAAAGAATACATTTTTTGTGCCAAATATTGGGGATAGGTTTTGAGGTCCGAAAGGAGCCATTTGGCGAATAATGCTGTACGTTTTGAAGTTGCAAAAAGAGAGTGGAATCTCTAAATCTATCTCAATTTTAGGGATCAATTGGTCTGCATGTATGGAGTCACTTACTACTTCTTCAAACTTATCTATAAATAATTCTACATTTTCTACTGGAAGAGTGAGACCCGCAGCATGCTTATGCCCCCCATACTGTTCAAGTAAGTCGGAGCATTGAGAAAGAGCCTCGTGTACATCAAAGCCCTCTACAGATCGGGCAGAGCCTGAAGCCTTTCCTTCCGATTCTGTTAAAATAATGGTGGGCCGATAGTAGTGTTCGATGCATCTTGCAGCAACAATGCCAACGACACCCTTATTCCATGATTTTTTAAAGAGTACCGTCGATTTTTTCTCCGTAGCATTTTCTGCAATCATATCAAGTGCTTCTGCTGTAATGCTTTGATCGCATTCTTGTCGTTCTTTGTTCCGAGCGTTTAAATATTCCGCATATTGTTTAGTTTTTTGAGAAGAGCCAATCAGGAGCTTAACAGATTCTCTGGCGTGTGAGAGCCTTCCTGTTGCGTTAATTCTTGGTCCAAGCGAGAATACTAAATCTGTAACATTCAGGGGATTCTTTTTTGCGCTGATTTCGATTAGCGATTTTAAACCTGCCGATGGCTTTTGATTTAATTTTTTCAAACCATAAGAGCAAAGCACCCTATTTTCACCCACAATCGGCACGATATCGCAAGCGATGCTAACCGCCAGCAAGTCAATATACTCGAATAATATTGATTTATCAATGGTGTTTTGGAGGGAAAAGGCTTCTAAAAGTTTAAATCCAACCCCACACCCTGAAAGCTCTTTAAATGGATAGTCACAATCTTTTCGCTTGGGATCGAGTATGGCAAATGCAACAGGAAGCTCATCCCCTGGGAGATGATGATCACAGATAATAAGGTCAATTCCAGCCGCTTCGGCCTCTTTGGCTCTTTCTATTGCACGGATGCCACAGTCAAGGGAAATAATGAGTTGAAAGTCATTTTGAGCGGCATAGTCTATCCCTTTTTTAGAAATGCCATAGCCTTCGGTATATCTGTCTGGGATGTAAAAGGCTATTTGGTCAGAAAATTGAGAAAGAAATAGGAATAAAAGGCTTACAGCAGTAGTGCCGTCTACATCGTAATCTCCATAAACTAAG
This sequence comes from uncultured Ekhidna sp., assembly GCA_964289745.1. Lineage (GTDB taxonomy): Bacteria > Bacteroidota > Bacteroidia > Cytophagales > Cyclobacteriaceae > Ekhidna. Next base: position 1,181,284 of record CAXYMM010000001.1, on the reverse strand, counting down.
ATTTTTTCGCTTCCAAAGATCGCTTCAGATAACCTGTTCACAGCTTTATCCATGTCGCACATCATAAACGGATCGTGGAGCATGTCCAATGAAGGCCGGAAAAAATCCTTAGCCTCCTCGAATGAGGTGATGCCCCGTTGTACCAATATGCTAGAGAGGTAATGATTAATATTAAGATTTTTGCTGAGTGTTGCTACCTGATGTGTTTGAGGTGCATCTTTGTATATCCATCTTTTTTCCACGGGTTGAAAGATAGGAAAATGGTGTAGGAATATTGCAGATGAATCCTATTGTTTTACTTTAACCTTTCAAGCGCAAAAATGAAAATAGCCCTGAACGAAATATGGAATTTCCTCAATCTTCAGAATATTGAAGAGAAAGGGTGGGACTATGCGCTACAGGCAGGTCATACGGTAATAGAAGAAATAACAACCGAAACGATGATGGCGATCAAAAGCGACAAAAACTACAATACGGAGCTTTTACCGTCCATTTTTACTTTCAGAGAAATTCTTTGGCAGCCGGATATTTTTACCGAAGCCTCGATGAGTCTTCCTTCTTTACGGATTTTGAAAGCTTTTTGTGAGGAGACAGCCACAGAACTAGATGAAAAAGGAGGTGAGACAAATAAGATTTACGGGCAACTATTAAGAGGGCTAGGAAAATGCGTGGCAAGAGGAGTAGCAGGTTTGGATAAAGAGCGAGTGGATGTAAAAAAAATTTTGGGAGATTTCAGGACATGCGCTTTCCCAATTGTAAAGTTTTTCATTTATCACCCCATGAACCGACGAGACTATTTTATAGACGCAGTAAATAGATTAAACTACGCTGTGAAAATCATGCTTACCCAGTTTTATGGTAGGTATACTGAGCTAAATGAGCCTTATTGGGTTATTTCTTTTAAGGAGCCTACCCCAGTAAAAAAAGTAACTAAGAAGCAATAGTTTTTTTGTTCGAGTTTAAGGAATCTAAATGTCTAAGAAAGTAAAAAAGCCACTACCAAATCGTAACAAATTCCTGATCAACAACCTTTTGAAAGGCTTATTATGGCTGATCATCATTGTGCTAGGATACGCGTTTTTAAGGCAAAACTATGACTTCACGCTGGAAAGTATTTTGGGTCCGGTGTATCACCAGCCTGCTATCGTATACATTATTTTTATGGCTTCCGAAGTGATCTTTGGAATCATTCCGCCTGAGTTTTTCATGATCTGGTCACTCAGAAGCGAGGTGCTTGTAAACTACGTGAATAATATTGTAGCACTCGCCACGATTTCATATTCGGCGGGTATCATTGGTTTTGGCATCGGAGCCTATTTGAAAAATACTCAGTTTTACGAACAGATGAAAAAGCGAGTTTTTGGAAAATTTGAAAAACATTTAAATAATTATGGCGGTTTCTTGGTGGTTGTGGCCGCACTAACTCCGCTTCCCTTCTCAGGTATTGCGATGTTGGTGGGTTCTATTCATTATTCATTTAGGAAATACTTATGGTTTTCCATGACTCGATTTATTCGCTTTATTGCATACGGTATCGTAGTGTGGGAGGCTAATATTTTATGAAAAAAAAAGGTATTTTACTAGTTAACTTAGGTACCCCCGATTCTACCAAAACTTCCGATGTACGAAAGTATCTCCGAGAATTTTTGATGGATAAGCGAGTAGTAGATATTCCACTTTTGGCTCGCTGGATTTTAGTAAAGGGCATCATTGCCCCATTTAGAGCACCCAAATCCGCAGCAGAATATCGAAAACTATTTGATGAAAGGGGCTCGCCTTTAAAGTACTATACCGAAGATATTACTGAACTGCTCGCAAATAAGCTATCCGAAGATTATTCAGTAAAGTTCGCCATGCGGTATCAAAGCCCTTCGCTGGCGTCTGTTCTGCAAGAGTTTAAAGACGAGCGAGTTGCTACGCTTCATGTTTTACCACTTTTTCCACAATATGCTTCGGCAACGACTGGATCCGTGATAGACAAAGTGATGGAGCTGACAAAACATTGGCAAGTCATTCCAAACATAAAATTTACCTCACAATTTTTAGAAGAAGATCTTTTCATTGATACCATTGTAGATCAAGGCAAAAAACTGATGAAAGAAAAAGATTATCAGCATTTTGTTTTCAGCTACCATGGATTACCAGAGCGGCAAATTCGAAAAGCTTCCTATGCTAAATACTGTCAACTTGGCAAATGCTGCAACTCACTTAATGAACATAACCGCTATTGCTATCGGGCCCAATGCTTTGAGACCACAAGACGTGTCACTAAGAAGCTTGGAATTGGCAAGGAAGACTATACCGTCTGCTTTCAATCTCGGCTGGGCAAAGACCCATGGGTGAAGCCCTATACAGAGGATGTACTGAAAAATTTAGCTAAAAATGGAAATAAAAGAATCCTAGCTTTCTCACCCGCTTTTGTATCTGACTGCTTAGAGACAACCATTGAGGTAGGACAAGAATACCACGAAGAGTTCATTGAGGCAGGCGGAGAAGTTTGGGATTTAGTACCAAGTCTGAACAAAGAAGATAAGTGGGTGGAGTGCTTAAAAGAGTTGGTGATCAACTAAGTTCTATCTTCGGAATCACTATCTGTCGGCAAATCAAAACGGGGGTCATTTTTTTTTGTACGCATTCGATTCCATTGAATTACCACAATAAGCGAACAGATTATTACAACTATAGACAACGAAAAAAGCAACCCTCCATCGCCATTAATATCGAATCCAAGCCGAGTAAAATGCATAAAATTGGCTGCGCTAATGATACTTAGTGTAATAATTGATCCAACGATGTACCAAGGGCTTAAAAGTAAAATGATGGCAATTGATTCGATGGTGGCGATCATATATCTGCCCCACGGCTCCCATCCCATTTGGGAAAAGATCCATATACTTTCCTCAAATCCAAAAAATTTAAATGGTAAAGTTTGACCAATAATAATCACCACAATAAGTCGTGGTATAAGATGAATCAAGTCTTTAATAGAAAATGGCTGTCCAAAAACTTTCATGATAAGGCGGTCGAGGATTGATATAAGCATGCTAGCTTCTCAACCGCATAGTCCACCTCCTCTAGAGTATTGTATTTACTGAAAGAAAACCGAATAGCACTTCGATTTTGATCTCTATTTAGCTCCGCTAAGACATGTGAGCCTACATTTGAGCCACTGTTGCAAGCACTACCTCCCGAAGCCGATACCCCATCGATATCCAAGTTGAATAGCATCATATCATTATCTTCCATAGGTGGAAGACAGACATTAAGCAAAGTGTAAAGACTTTCATTTACCTGCCCTGATGTACCGTTGAATCCTACACCCTCTATTTTATGTTTTAGTTTTTCAATCATATGAATCTTGAGTGATTCAATATGTCTACGGTGGCTGTCCATTCCTTCATGAGAAATTTCCATGGCCTTTGCTAATCCTACTATTCCATAGACATTCTCAGTGCCTCCTCTCATACTACGCTCTTGTGAACCTCCATATATGAATGGGTGAATTTTCGTTTGGTGGTTAATGTACAAAAAACCAACACCCTTCGGTCCGTGAAACTTGTGTGCAGACCCAACTGCAAAATCAAGATTCAGCTTGTTTAGGTCATGCACATAATGAGCCATGGTCTGAACCGTATCAGAATGAAAGTACGCATTAAATTCATCACACATGGCTGCGACTCTTTCAAGGTTCAACAAGTTTCCAATCTCGTTATTTCCATGCATCAAAGAAACGAGTGAGTTTGGATTTGACTTAAGGCTTTCTTCCAGATGTCCATAGTCTATAAGACCATTTTCATCGAGATCCAAGTAAGTTACTTTAATCCCTTTTTTCTTCAAAAATACTACCGTATGACCTACTGCGTGATGCTCAATTTTGGTTGTAATAAGGTGTTTAATGTTCTTATTGCTGACTGTGCATCGAATTGCCATGTTATCTGCCTCTGTACCACCTGATGTGAAAAAAATTTCAGATGGGGTCACATTTAGTAGTTCTGCAACTTTTTTTCTGGATCGCTCGATAGCAGAACGAACTTGTCTGCCGTAAGAGTGAATAGACGAAGGGTTACCAAAATGCTGTAGCATAAAAGGTTTCATTTCTTCAAATACTTGGTCATCGATGGGGGTGGTGGCGGCATTATCGAAGTATACGTTCATGACAAATCAGATTAATTTGAAATAATTTCTTTTATATCCATGATCAGTTTTTGCGCCAAGTGCTTGGCGGTATTCTGACTTTGGGATTCTGCAAAGATACGAATTATTGGTTCAGTGTTTGACTTTCGGAGCTGTATCCATTCCTTATCAAATTCAATTTTTACGCCATCTATCGTATTAATTGGATTGGACTGATATTTTTCTTTAATTGATTGTAAGACAGCATCCACGTCTATTTCAGGCGTGAGTTCAATTTTATTTTTGGATATAAAATAATTAGGGTAAGTAGCCCTGAGCATCGAAGCACTTTTTCCAAACTTTGCCAAGTGAGATAAGAATAAGGCTACCCCAGCAAGGGCGTCCCTCCCGTAGTGCAGTTCTGGCACAATCACTCCACCATTTCCTTCACCTCCGATTACTGCATTGGTTTCTTTCATTTTGGCTACAACATGCACTTCGCCCACAGATGAGGCATGATATTCACATCCATGTTTTTCTGTTATATCCCGGAGTGCTCGGCTAGAGGATAGGTTAGAAACTGTGCTGCCCTTTTTATTGCCAAGCACATAATCTGCCACAGCTACTAAGGTATACTCCTCACCAAATACTTCACCATCTTCACCAACCAAGGCCAGTCTATCAACATCAGGGTCGACAACAATTCCTAAATCAAATTGACCTTTTTTTAACACACCAGATATTTGTTGAAGGTTTTCGGCAAGGGGTTCTGGATTGTGTGGAAAGTTGCCATTGGGTTCGCAAAAAAGTTTCTTCACCTCTACTCCTATTTGTTCCAATAGTGGTATCACAGAAATGCCCCCCGAGCTATTCACCGCATCTACCACTACTTTGAAGTTAGCCGCTTTGATCGCTTCAACATCAACTAATTCATGCTTCAATATTTGATCGATGTGATACTGAATGTAGGAATCGTTACTATAATATAAACCAAATTTGTGAACGGGAGCAAAAGCAACATCTGTCTCTGCTAATTCTAAAACTCTTTTTCCATCGGCTTCGGAAATGAATTCTCCTTTGTCATTTAAGAGTTTCAATGCGTTCCAACTGGCAGGGTTATGGCTTGCGGTAAGAATTATTCCCCCCTGGCCTTTTTCGGCCGTTACGGCCATTTCTACCGTCGGTGTGGTACTTAACCCAAGGTCTACAACGTCTATGCCTAAATTGACCAAAGTATTGGCAACGAGCTGAGCAAACGATTTTCCTGAAGGTCTAGCATCCCGACCTATTACTATTTTGGCGGCATCATGATTTTCAAGAATCCAGGCACCGTATCCAGCAGAGAATTTTACCACATCGATTGGGGTAAGATTTTTTCCAGTATGACCTCCGATGGTTCCCCGAAGACCAGATATTGATTTTATTAACGTCAAGACGATTAGTTTTTAAAACGGTGCGCAAAAATAGGAAGAAGGGTGAAAGTAAAAAGTGAGGCGTTAAAATTTAAAATTTGGATAGTACTTTATTTACCTCAGAGTCTGGGTTGCCGCAGTCTTCTCCCTGTTTAACGGTCTTACCACAAAAGCCACAGGCTACCCCATCTTTATTTAAATAAGGATTTTGGGAGGCGCAGGTTCCTTTAAATTCGCCCTCTTTTTTCAACAAAATCCGAATGGAAAGACCTACAAAGAATAAAGCAAAAACTCCTATTCCCAGCAATACTACGTGCATTCTCTCTGAATTTAATTTAGTGCCTTAAGATAAGTCCATTAAACAACTTTATAGGCAATAGCGTTTTTCTTTTCTTTCTAAATATGAATTTTCGATTAGAATACTGATTTCTTATTGAAAACGTTATCTAGTTGCTGTTTTTACGAAAAAAGATTTGACCTACTTTTTCAGGTTTTCGATTGGTTATTTTATCAACCTTACTTTCATTAGGAGTGGAAGATAGCCTTTATACCCAAAAAAATGTTTGGATTTGTCCAGCAATGGAAGAAATGCCCTTTATTCCTTCAGTCCGCAAATGATTGCATCAGATAAATTAAAAAGTCGTGAAATTCAACATTTGTATAACTGCTGAGACAGCAACAGCATAAAGAGGGAAAATACGTGCCTAAGGAGCTTCTATCTTGAGATCAATGCGATCCAGACACGCTAAATGGTCTTTGATCAGTTTTCTGTAAAATAATCAAAACGGAAAATGGTAAATTTTTATTAATCAACTGGTCTTTAGTGGCCTACTTTCGTCGATGAGTTTTTATTGGGTATGCTTAACTTGAGTTCATTAATAATTTGGAGAATTACTACTCGATATTTTCTTTTATTTATTCAACTAGTATGCTGAATATCAAATAATTATACTTTATTTCAATAGTTTTTATTTTAAAAAATTGAATAATAATTAAAAAGCACTAATGAGCTACTTGTATTTAAAATCATTTCACATCATTTTTATTATCACCTGGTTTGCTGGGCTTTTTTACATCGTAAGGTTATTTATATATCATACCGAAGCTTTGCATAAACAAGAGCCAGATAGAAGTATACTTGCTTACCAACTGGCACTCATGAGTAAAAAACTTTGGTACATCATTACTTGGCCCTCAGCGATCCTCACTTTGATTTTCGGTACTTTACTCCTTGCTGTGCAACCTTCTTGGCTGCAGATGCCTTTTATGCACATAAAACTTGGTTTTGTATTTGCCTTATTCATTTATCATTTGGCTTGCCATAAAATTTTTCAGCAACTACAAAACAGTATTGCTAAATATTCATCAATGCAATTGCGGGTTTTCAATGAAGTATCTACGCTCATTCTTTTCGCAGTAGTCTTTCTCATTGTTCTAAAAAATGAACTAAGTTGGGTTTGGGGAATACTCGGTCTCATTAGCTTTGCTATTATCTTGATGGTTGCGATTAGACTTTATAAACGAATTAGAGAAAAGAATGAATAAATCATTTCTGACAATAATCTTACTTGCGCTTGTCGCATGTAGCAACCCTAAAAAAACAACTGAAAAACTGCCTATTTACGGAAACACAACTTTTACCGATACGGATACGGTTTATCATACCATACAAGACTTTATGCTACTCGATCAGGATAGTGCCTTGGTTACCAATGAAACCCTCTCAAACAAAGTGTATGTGGCTGACTTTTTCTTTACCTCCTGTCCGACCATCTGCCCTACCATGAAAACGCAAATGCTACGTGTGTATAACAACTTTGAAACAGAAGATAACTTGTTAATCCTATCTCATACCATCGATCCAACACATGACACCATCCCATTACTAAATGATTATGCTCAGCGGCTTGGAGTCTCTTCCAAAAGATGGAAATTTTTATGGGGTACTAAAGACGAAATATATGATCTGGCAGAAAGGAGCTATCTCTCCATTGCAGATGAGGATTCAGATGCGCCCGGAGGTTATATACATTCTGGAGCCTTTTTATTGATTGATAAGCAAAGGCGAGTAAGGGGTGTATACGATGGTACCATGCCTGAGCAAGTAGACATACTAATGATCGATATTGAAAAACTTATTGCTGAATACAACCCCATCAAAAACTAATCTGATTCAGATGAAAAGTCTTCTATTTGCCCTTTCTATTCTAACCATTTTTATGGGCTGTGGAGAGTCCTCTTCCAACACACAAAATGAACAGATGAATATTGAAATCAATCATCGCGATGCAATAAGACTAAAGCAATACAAAATAAAAGGAGCTAAAGTTTATGCGACATACTGTGCTAACTGCCATCAAAATGATGGAAAAGGGTTAGCCCTCCTCTATCCGCCATTAGCTGCTTCGGACTATTTAATAGAGGATCTCAAGCGAGCGGCATGTATTATTAAAAACGGCCAAATGGAAGAAATCGTTGTAAACAACCAAGCATACAATCAAATGATGCCAGAAGTACCCATTACCAATCTGGAGATTGCTGAAGTGATCACTTTTATTACAAATGAATGGGGTAATGAGGCAGGTCTTACACCTGTAAAATCAGTAGAGAAGTGGCTAAAGATATGTGAATAGCCAAAGTGATTTATTTCAGTAGAAGGATAATATTTATCTACTGACATCCGAGTAAAAACCCTTTGAAGTTTGGATTCATAACCACAAAGGTTAAATTCAAATAGCGTTATAAGCAATTTAGTTTAAGTTTAAGTGTTGACAAACAGGATAAAAAACATCCCTAATTATTCTGTATAGAGAATAAATCTAAGTTGGCAGGGAGATCGGTTTTTGGGGTTAGCAACTTCCAAATAAAATTTGGAATTGCTTGAGACATACCTTATTTTATGATTTAGGACGTTATTTGTTTTTAAAATTCTGACTATATCCTAGGGTGCCTAATCCAACAAATAATAATATCAATAGCACTAGCGGCATGAGGCTCTCAAACCATTTAATTGATTCACTCTTACTCGTATAAAAAGTGGGCTTGAATTGAGACCAATCGACATCTGTTGCTGTCGCTTGAGAGAATATTTTTGAATAAAAGTACAATCGTGTATACTCATGAAACTCATTCATGTATTGAAGAAAATCGAGATGATGAGTTAAGCTGGTTTCAGCTAAATCATTTAAAGTTAGCAATACATGCATGGGCGGAAATAACCGTCCTAGCCTGCTGCTTGTCTCTTGTCTTTGTATAATCTTATCTCTCATAGCTTGACTTTCATCGGATGATTCAGCATCACCTAAGTGCTGCATAGCATAATACCACAGCCAACTAAAACCCTGTTCTGAGGGATAGCCATACATTTCAAATTGTGGATAGCTTTTGTAAAATTTATCCATGGTCTCCCTCTTATTGGTGTCCCATTTTTGATGATACGCATCTCGCTGTTGAATCATAGTGTTAAGGGCTTCTGGAACGGGGTATTTATTAATAACGAAGTCGTTTACTATCGCAGGGAGTAAAACCACCAATATCAACCAAATGGAAAGTAGTGAAACGGCATTGAAACTAGAATGCTTTTTTAATGAGATGATCCATAAGCTCAACGCAAACCAGAAAAGTTGGTACAATAGTGCTACAACAAAGAAGGCAAGAAAAACATTATCCCAAGGTATGTTCAATATTATACTCGCCTCTATGAATAGAATAGCCAATACACCAAGAAGGACAATCAACCTCACAAGAAGTTTTGATAAAAGAAATTTTAATCTTGATTTAACAGTCACACTCACCATTCTCCACGTGCCTGACTCCTCCTCTTCCGACAGCAAGTTGTAGCTAAAAGCAATGATTAAAAGGGGCAAAACATAGACGAGGATAAAGCTGAAATCCAAGTTACCAAATAGCAACTTTGTAGGATTAACCAAATCTGTATCGTATTTCTGCCCTTCAAGTGTTAAGATTTTAACACTTTGAATACTTGGGTTTAGATCATTTTGTCCGATCGAGAGTGCCATAATTGGTTTTAGTTCCTTGACCAAAGAGAATTTTTGGTAATACAAAAACAAGCCTAAGTCGTCGCTATGAAGTTTGATATTTCGAGCAATGTGATCTGCTTGTTTTTCAACCACCTTGGCTACTTCTTTTTGTTGATTATCTAAAAATTGCTTCCCAATGATGATGCTGACTAGCCCCAAGGTCAAAATGAGAACAAGACCTAACTGACAAGTTTTTGTTCTTAAAAATTGTTTGATCATCAATAAATTCATATAACTATATGGCTATTGATTTTCGAGGTAAGTAAAATATGAGTAAAGTCGCTAGCACCAACCAAATCAAAAGCGAGACAATTGATACTGTCTCATTTTTGATAGCAGATCCGATGTCCAGAAATTGTTGGTTAAAATCCGCAAATTTTTTCCATTCTGATCTGTTCACAACGTGAACATTTCCCTCCGACCCGCTTACTCGCTCTGGACTGATGTATTTGATTTGTAGGTCATTCATTTTTTGAGCCAACTTATACCTATAATCTTCCGTTTGTTTTTGAAAGTGAATATAAGATTCAAAATCAGTTCCACACAAAGCCATTGAAAGGTTTTTGATAGCTAGATATGGATTTATCAACGCTAAAGATCGGCTTAATTTATTTTGGCTTCTATAAACTGAAATCAGTTGACTTTGGTGCTTATTGTAAATGCGAGTACTGATTTTTTCACCCTCACTCATGACAAGACCCCCATAGTTAAATGGAAGTTTATTTATTGAATCAACATTATAAACATTCAAGACAGAATCTCTCAGAGAAGCAAAATGAGGATCATTTGGGTCGTGACTATCTCCAAATTTAATCACCTCTTCTTCAATTTTGGATCTAAATTCCAACTTGCTAGGAGAGGGATAAAAATATGACCCTAGTGCCTGAGCGGTTCTTGGGAGTAATACAACCATTACAAGCCAAAAACCCAAAAGTATGACTAAAGAAGACTTTGACGATTGGCTGGTAGCTGAAACCAAAATAGTAAGGAAACTTAGGATTACTATGAACAAAAGATATGCAACAACCAGCATGCCTAACCTCACCCATTGATCATTAAAACCATGATTCTCTATTGCAAGTAAAAGAGTGGTAATAAGAAAAAAAGGAAATACAAACATCAAAGCAATGGAAAAGAGACCTATAGATTTTCCAAATAAGATTTCCCTCCAGCTTGCACCTTGCGTAAGGAACATTTTTAATGTACCATTTTCGCGGTCAAACACAACAGAAGCATAGCCAATGAAAAAGATAATCAGTGATAAAATAACTTGCAGAACCATTCCCATACTCAACTCTCCGAAACGCAAAAGTCCTGTGGAAAAACTCGCCTCAGAGAAGTTGACCGTATTTTGTCGGTGCGCTTCTAAAAACACTGCATTTCCCGTATAACTCTCAATCCCGAAATCGAATATGCTTAGTGGATGCTTCAACCTAAAAGCAAATGTTCCGAAGTGTGCCATCCTGTGTGGATGTTTATCTGGATTTCCTTCCCAACTTTCACGTGCTCGCTCTTTATAATTTTCTCGGAAATGGTTTTGATCTTGGTAATCTAAGCCGCAATATGCCGCAAATACAAGAAGTACTATCATTGTCCCCATTATCAGGGATATAATTTTGGATTTAAAAGTGCTTACCCAAAACTGCTTGGCAATCAATAATAGTACTCCTCCTCGCATAAATCAGAATTTATAAGTAGCTTTCAATAAAAAATTTCTAGGAGCTCCTGGACCTAATCTGGAAGGGTTAAGACCACCTAACCAATACGTTTCATCCAAAACGTTATTGACCTTTAAGGTCAACTGAATACCCGTATTATCTGGTCTGTAGTATACTGCGGCATCAAATACTGTATAGCTCGGTAATAATACTCGGTCTGTAGCATAGGTTGGGTTGTACCATGTAAACCTTTGATCAACATATTGTGCTCCTAAACCAATGCCAATACCTTTCAAGAATTGATTACTAAAATCGTAACGAGTCCAAAAATTTGCATTGTGTTTTGGTGCTCCACCAATTCTTTTTCCGACAAACTCTTCGATGGCATCTTCTACAATTTCTGCATCGTTAAAACCGTAAGAAGCAACCAATTGAAGATTTGGCAAAACATAACCTGAGACATCCATCTCAAAACCCTTACTGCGTTGTTCGCCTCTCGTCGTTAAGGTTGCTAAATCATAGGTATCTCCTAGTAGGATGTTTTTTTGAATGATATCAAAGAAAGCCAGATTAGCAAATACTTTCCCATTGATAAATTCACCCTTAAAGCCAATTTCTTTTAAGCTACTTTCAAGAGGATCAAATCTTCCAGGAGAGGCAGCCCAAAAGAAGCCCTCCGCCGTTGGAGAGAGCGATACGGTGTTGGTGTGCGGCTGAAATCCTTCCAAATAGGTTGCATATGCGCTAATCTTATCCGTAATTTCATATGTTAAGCCTAATCTTGGGACAAAAGCGTTTGTCTTGAATTTTTCTTCTTCTCCTTTATAATTAAAAATATCTGTAAACCACTCGTACCTTAAGTTGAATAAAGCTGAAAATTTTCCAACCTTAAATTGGTTTTGAAGATAGATACCATTTGAGCGCGTCAGGTTTGCAGGGATCGATAACTGAGCAAGGCTGTAAGCATCTATATTTCTAGCTCCGTTAAAAGGATTTTCCAAATTAAAATGAGGCACAGCGGGTACGGGCATAGTAATGCCGCCTACAACCATTGTCTGAAAATCATCTGGTTCAGAAGGGTTAAAATTTGATTGACTACCATCATTTTTTAAATACCTTCTGGCGCGCAAGAATCCGGCACCAATTTTTCTTTCCCACCTAGTAGCGTCGAACCCTACTAATATTTTATTGGTAATGTTATCACTCTCAATATCATAGTTAAGATAGCCACTAAAGTTGTCAGTTTCCCAAAACTGTTGTCGCTCATCGTATCTCAATCTTGCTAGTGTTGGAATTACATTTCCATCAATGTCGACTGCTGTACCATCAACTCGATGTTCTGCCAAATCTTCATTCCAAGTTTGCTTCATGAACTGGGCGTTGAATCCAAAATTTTTGGTTAATTTTTTTCTGAAGTTGGTCATAAAAATCAGTTCTTGGTTTTTGTAATGATCACTTGATGCTCCTACATTCTGTGTGATGGGAGTACTATTTAAATCAAATTCCCCATTAATAGCACCGAAGATTGGCTGACCTCTGTCCAAATTACCTTCAGCATCGTTGTAAATCATTTCTACATTGAGTGAAGTATTGTCATTTGGGATATAACTTAAGGATGGTGAAAATAACACAGCATTGTTATTTACCACGTCTCTAAACGAATCTGCATCTTGAAACGCAGCATTAAAACGATACAATAGCGTTCTGGAATTATTTAAAGGTCCAGTAAAATCTGCTGTTGTTCTCAACGTACCAAAACTTCCAGTAGTGGCTGTGATCTCACTTCTTTTTTCCGTAAGTGGCTTTTTAGTGACCATATTAACAGTACCTCCTGGGTCAGCACTAGAAAAAGTAACGGAAGAAGGCCCTTTAATGACTTCAACGCGCTCTAGATGAGAAGTGATAGGTTGAAGAAAATAGTACTGTCGTGTTCGCATTCCATTTAATACCTGACCATCATCACCTTGCGTGATACCACGAATATTATAATGATTGTATAGACCTGTGAGCGAAACGTTACTTACGGTTTTCACCGCATCAGGCAATTGAAAAGCAAGGCGGTCTGCTATCAATTCTTTTGTTACCGTAGTTAAAGCCTGGGGCAGTTCCTTGTTTTTGATGGCTATCTTGGAGGCAGAAAATGAATAGTCACTATTGTAATCTGTCCTCGCTCTCCCAATTACCTCAACAGACTGGAGTTGAATCTCGTCTTCCTCTAGGCTGATTTTACCAATGTTGTAGTAAATATCATCTCCGATTTGCAATGTTTGTGAATAGGTTTTGAAACCAAGAAACCGTAATTGAACTTGATACTCACCTTTTTCAGAAACTGAAATTTCAAAATTCCCATTGGCATCGGTGATATCTCCTTCTGTTTTAGATGGATTGGATATCGAAACCGTCACTCCTGGTAACGCATCCTCATTCTGATCTAGAACCATTCCCCTTACCTGATATTGTGCATGAGAGTAGGTAGCCAGACAAGTAAACAGCAATGGTAGTAAAATTTTAATTCGCATAATTTTAAATATTTGTTTTGATGTTAATTATTTGTTTTGATTTAAAAGCTAAGGTTAGAACAATTATTTGAACAGACTTAGAAGATTATGTTAGATAGTTTTTAAATAAAGTTCCTGCATTTCATTCGCATTAATATCACCCGTATTACTTGAATGAACTAACTCGCCTTCTTTTATAATTCCGATTCTGTTCCCAACATTTACCGCATTGAAAATGTCATGTGTCGCCATGAAAATAGACTTACCTTCCGATGCCAATTCTTTACAAATAGAAGTAAATTCATTAGTCGCTTGAGGATCTAATCCTGAAGTAGGCTCATCCATGAATATGACTCTTGCATCTTTAGAAAGGGCAATCGCAATCCCAACTTTTTGACGCATCCCTTTAGAATAATTGAAAAGTTTTTTTGAATGATCTTCTTCTTTCAAGCCTGCCTTAATTAATAGTGAAGTCAATTCACTATTCGAATGTTTTTTACCAGAGATTTGACTGAAAAATTTTAGGTTTTCTAAACCGTTCATGTTTCCATAGAGTTGTACCACCTCTGGGATATAGGCAATCATACGATTTATTGAGCCATTTGTATCAACATCAACACCATCTATGGATGCTTTACCGCTTGTAGGACTAATGAGACCAAGAAACAGATTGATTGTAGTGGTTTTACCAGCTCCATTTTGGCCCATTAAACAAAAAATCTCTCCTTTCTCTATTCTCAGGTTGAGATCAATTAGTGCATTTCTCACTCCGTACTTCTTAGACAGATTGATTGCTTCAAGCATAGTTTTCTATTCTTAGATAATCTTACGGTATATATTTAAATGCAATACTATTACATTTATTTTTAAACCGCAATAGTATTGCATTTACAGAAATAAAAAATGTTCTTTCTTCTTTTCGTAGTAAATCACTGGCATCAAGAAAAAGCCTGCTTGAACTGGGCTAATGCGTATATAGCTAAGAAAAAGTCCATACTTGGCTAGATAAATGAGTACTATTAAAAAGGGAAATCCCAAAATCAATTTCGTAGACTCTGTCTTTAATCTAGAGGCACGCTTCTTTTGTCAGCAGCTAATTGGAAGCAGGGCATTTTTTTAAATTTGCTATTCGCTTGATCTTACCCAATTGTATTTTACCATAGATATTTTGATCGATTGATGCTCGGTTCAGAATTAAGTAAAAAGATATTGACTCCATTGGATGTTGTTTCTTTGAGAATATGAGTTGAATCCAACTTTTACAATAGCTATTGCAAGTCTTCAGAACTGATTAGTTTTAAAAAGAATTCTAAAAGTAAAATGAAGATCGGTCTTATCTCAGATACACACGGATGCTTAGATCTTAAAATTTTAGACTACTTCCAAGAGGTAGATGAGATTTGGCATGCGGGCGATATCGGGACTATAGATGTTTTGGAAAATCTTCGATCATTCAAACCCACCATTGCCGTTTGGGGAAATATCGATGGTGAAGAACTTAGAGTTGAGTGTAAGGAAATAGAAATATTCGAAAGAGAGGGGCTAGAAATACTGTTGACGCATATTGCTGCGAAGCCTCCAAAGTATAATAAAGAAATATTGAAAGAAGTAAGGCAACATAGACCAAAGATTTTGGTTTGTGGGCATTCACATATTTTAAAAGTAATGCCTGACTCTGAAAATAAGCTTTTATTTATAAACCCAGGAGCTGCTGGTAAGCATGGATTCCACAAGATGAAGACGATTCTTCGTTTTGAGATTGAAGAAAAACAAATTAAAAATATGGAAGCGATAGAGTTGGGGCTAAGGGCAAAAATTTAAGAGTTACCTAGTTCCTAAACTTTTGCTAATAGTTTAATTTTAGTTAAGTTTAATTATCAAAACAGGAACTAGAGTTGAGAAAATTAGCTTCCAAAATAATAATATTGATAGGGTTCAGTGTAACTATGATTATTCTGTGGAAAGAAGAATTTAGTCATTTTGTTCTGATCAATTCCAATGAAATAAATCTCTATGATACTGTAGACACTTCTTTTGCAAAAGATAAAACGCAAACAAAGTATTTTCACTATTTCAGCCAAGACTGTAAAGATGCTCGTGCGAACATGGAGCATCTAATAAAAATAATCGAGGAATACCATGATAATGTGGACTTCTACATTATCGGACTAGAAGAACTTAACGCTGAGGCCTTTAGAAAAAGATACGAACTTCCTTCCAATATAGAGATAATTGAAGACCGATCCGCACTTATCACTAATAAACATCAGATAAAAGCTACACCATATGCACTAATCACAAACTCCTCAGGTAAATTGATTTTTAAAGGAAACTATTTTAATACAAAAGGCCTCTGTAGCCCGAATGACATAAGATGGTCTGCACCTGCTCTAGCCTTACGTTCTATTTTAAAAAATGTACCGCTTCCCTTTTTCACTATTCAACAGACAAGTTTTAGAGGGTGTGAAATAAACCAGTTATCAAATGGAAGCTAAAACAGAATCAAATATCCTTTTTAAAATAGCTAATATAGAAATTGACCGATTCGTGACCTATATGATGATTGGTCTATGGCTATTTGGTATTCTTATTTCATTTCACTTCGACACCTGGTTTTTAGGGGTTGGAATGGGAAGTGTACTCTTAGGGACATTTCTGATTGCCGCAAGAACTTTTCCTACCCAACTTATTAGTCGCTTAGTTGCATCAACTGCCATGGCACTATACATGATACAATACCTTGCTCAGCTTCAGGGTTTATATGAAATGCATTTTTGGTTTTTCATTATGCCTATGTTCCTGATAATATACCAAGATTGGAGAGTGTTTGTCCCCTTTTCAACTATTATCGTGGCTCACCATTTCGGTATATATCTATTGGTAAATAAAGGGCAGAATCAATATCTCAGCTATTTCATTAACATGAATAGCCTCAACAACATGACCTTCTTCTATCACATGGGACTAGCAATGCTGGGTGTTGCATCAGCAGGAGGAGTATCTTATAAATTAAGGGAGGAAACAAAAGAAAGATACGAAAACGCTGAGGCTCTTGAAAATCAACTGCAAGAGATGGAGTCAGTAGCACTAAATGTAAAGACCGTTGCTGAGAGAATCGCGGTGCGAAAAAATAGCAATACTTCAAAATCAGTAAGTGAATCTCTAGCAGAGATGGGCTTAGCGTTTAATGAAATAATCGACAAGATAGTGGAAGAGATAAAAGTAGTTGTTGAAGTAGCAAGTCAGGAAGGCAATCTTTCAAGCAGAATGGAGGAGAAAGATAAATATGGCGTTTGGAAAGTACTCTCTGTGTCAATAAATAAACTACTTAGCTCTGTGGCAAGGCCAGTTATGAAAATCAACCAAGTGGTTAACAATATGTCAAACGGAGTACTGAATGATCACATAGAAACCCAAACTAAGGGTCAAATAAAAGAACTCTTCGATAATATGAATATGGCATTATCCAACCTTCGAATCCTACTTAAAAAGGTGTCTTTAGGAGTGAATGAATTAGAGAGTGCGACTTCTGAAATGGTAATATCAGGTTCTCAAATGGATGCAAGTACAAATGAAATTGCTAATTCTAATTCCAAAATGAGCTCAGGGACATACATGCAGCTAAAAGCAATTGAAAAAACTTCTCAGATTTTGGAGGTTGTAATGTCTGGTTCTGCAGAAATGCAGGAAGATGCTGAAAAAATTAATAGGGCAGCAAGAGAGGGGTTTGAAAGCAGTGAAACAGGAAAACAAATAGTAGATATCGTAGTGAACGACATCAACCGCATCAATGAATTCTCAGAGAAAACATTTGAATCTATTCAAACCCTGTCCGACCGATCGAAAGAAATATCAACCATGTTGAATGTCATAAATGAAATCGCCTCTCAGACAAATTTGCTAGCGCTAAATGCTGCAATCGAGGCTGCACAAGCAGGTGAAAATGGAAGAGGATTTGCCGTAGTGGCCGATGAAATAAAAAAGCTAGCAGAAGATGCAAGAAAATCTACCAAAGAAATAGAAGGGATCATCGGAGTCGTGCTGAACGATACCATGAAAGCAACCGAGATGATGAGTGAAATGAAAAAAAATGTGAACAGTGGGGTAGAGTCGACACAGAAAGCAAATGAAATGTTCAATTTAATTTCGGAAGGAACGAAAAAAACACTATATATTTCTAAAAATCTCTTAGGGACGACAAATAATCAAACTAATAAAATAAATGAAGTGGTAGGCAATATGGAATCTGTGGTAATGATATCAGAACAAACTGCTGCTGGTGCTAAGGAAGTAGCCAGTTTATCTAGCCATCTTTCGAAAGGCATGAAAGATTTTAAAAGAAATTCCAAAAACCTGAATAAAATGGGAAAAGACCTTAAAGATTCTATGAATAAGTTTACTTTGGACTAAAATGCCTCTCCGATTCCAATATAAAAAGCAAATTGGTTTCCATTTGCCATACCTAAATCTAAGCTTAAATTGAGTTTACGGTCCTTAACGACAAGTATTCTACCCCCCAATCCAAATGCATATTTTATATTATTTAGCGAGAAGTCGCTAAAACGATCAGCTACATCACCAAGACCAGCAAATGCTACCATACCCAATCGCCAGAAAAGAGGTCTTCTATACTCTATTTGGCCATAAATCATTTGCCGATCGAGATAGAGATTCGAATTGGAAATACCTCTCAACCCCCCACTACCTCCTAACCTCGGAAGCCTGTAGAAAGGAACATTATTACCCAGTATGAAACTCGATGAAAATTGAAATGCTAAGATATTCTCTTTATTCCAAAGACTAACGAACTTTCGACCATCCAACACGAGGTTAGTAAAATCAAAATCGCCTATGAACGAGAATAATGATTGAAAGGATAGAAAATATCCCCTATCTGGATAAATATTACTATTTCGAGTGTCTAACCTAAAGCCGGGTCCTAGTTCACACAAAAAACCACCATTGATTCCTATTGCATTGTCCGTTTGCAACAACCCGTTCTCTACAAGATTTCCTATAATGTTGTATTGGATATTCCCTGATAAGCCTATAAAAGTTGTACTGTTTTTTGCTTTAAAATAAGACCCTTGGATTCTAAAGAGTCTATTGCCGTAGTTCTCCGAGACTTTTGGATCATTATCATTGCCAATTCCAAAATATGAATTAGGAAAGTCAAGAAAACGAACAGACCCTTCGAGCAGGTTTTGCTTCGGAGTAAAATACGTCCATCTAACTGCGGAAACAATCTGATTTTCCATAGTATAAATAAAAAGCGGAGAGATAGTAGACTGCCGCCAAATAGCAGATGAATCTGGAGCATTACCCCCTAAAACAAATATTGCTAAGGCACCAAACTGAAGTTTGGTTTGTGGCGAGTAGCTAAGTACAGGAAAAAATGCTACAGAAGTTTTTTGTGGTGTAGTATTTTTTTGAGCAAATAAAATAATCGGTAGTAAAACTACCATTAACATTAATTTCTTGATCAAGACTCCGTTATAAAATTTGACATATCAACAACTCAAATAATGTGCATCTCCTTCCTTAGAGTGATAAATATTCTCATCATTCCTCTTCAGCGTTATAATTCTGGCTGAATTGAGATTCATTAGTTCATTACCCCACAAGTTGCCATGACCGCCTAGCTCTTCAAACTTTCCGCCTGGTTGTGCTAAGCCACCAAAAAGCATATCAATGTTGCTCGCTCTTCCTTCTTTCAAATATTCACCCGAGTGATACCAGCCATTAAAAAAAATAAAACGAACGATGCCTCTCATAAATAGAAGGTGCATGCCTTTCTTCTAGGTAAGTAGTGTTTACTTGCTTATAATTATAAATTCTGCCATATATTATGGCATACTCCTCGATATCGTAATATACTTTTGAACCATCTGCTAAAAAGCGTAAATTTTATGCCTACCATGTTTTCTTAACAATATTTTGGGTATTCTCAAGAATAAAAATGAAGACCTTGAAAGTATTACCATCACAAGAATCCGTGTATGTTCCCATTAAGTCAAAGAAATGCATGTTCTTCTGCTCTCTATTTTGTCCATTTCCTATCAAACTACAAAAAAAGAGAAAAGCCATAAAATTGAACCTATTTGAAGTCATAAATTAGTGTTCTTATCGTCTAATTTTAAAAACGATCTCTTCAATCTCTTATTTACACAATCCTTTCAATTTCAACAGCAATATTTTTCGGAAATAACACCTTCCAACTGTGGCTCTTCTGTGTCTTCCTCTTTCTTTAAAAATGTCTATCATTACCTTTAAAAAATATTTATTATCGTGGTTGTTTTATAAAATCTACTTCACAAGTAATCAAATCCATATAATTACTCGAACCACATCCTGTGAATTATCGATTTTGGCATGCAGAGCGGACAATTGTGCGATCTCCACTCTTTTTGTTACTTCATAACCTTTCTCAATCATTAGCTACACTCCTACTTTTCCTGTAGCATAATACCAGTTCTCACAGCATTAACGTAACTTGCTACAGAAGGTGTAGGATTATTTGGTTCAGTCTTCAATTGCGCAATCTTTTTGTGAACATAAAATTCATAGAGTGATTTGAGACATCGCTCTTGCGTTATTTTGAAACTGCAAGCTAGCAAAATCATCACTAGAATCAATAATGAAAATTTTTGGATGCTTGTTAATGGTACTCTCTTTAGAATTCAAAGTACTTATAAGATGAAATTTAATTACAAATAAGTAAAACACAAACCACTCGCCCCCCTTTCATTATGAATACAAAAGACGTAAATGGACACCTGCATATAGAATACAAACGAGATACTTATGATCTCAAAATAGCCGAAAAGCGTACCGAGGAATATTACAAATGGTTGGACACACGTAGGACGATCAGAGATATATCAAGTAAGCCTATATCAAAAAAACTTATCGAAAACCTAATAAAGGCAAGTGCCACTGCCCCTTCTGGCGCAAATAAGCAACCTTGGACATTTTGTGCAGTATCTAGTGCCACTACCAAAAAAGCAATAAGGAAAGCAGCCGAAAAAGAGGAGTATGAAAGTTATAATAGCAGAATGACTGAAAGATGGCTCAAAGATTTAGCACCAATCGGAACAGATTGGGAAAAGCCATTTCTGGAGGAGGCTCCATGGTTAATAATTGTTTTCAAAAAAGCATTCGAAATAGATAAGGGAGAAAAAGCCAACAATTATTACGTAAATGAATCCGTTGGCATTGCATGTGGCATGTTAATTTCTGCGATCCACCATGCAGGTCTTGTAACTCTTACCCACACCCCTTCTCCCATGAATTTCTTGACAAAAATTTTAGGGCGACCTGATAATGAGCGTCCATTTCTACTACTTCCAATTGGATATCCTAAAAAAAAGGTTTTTGTGCCTGATCTCAAAAGAAAGGCATTAAATGAGATCGCTGTTTTTTATGAGTATACAGATAGTGATTAATTGTCTTATCGATATTCCACATCAAGATCGTTTAGTTAAAAAGTATTATTCGTAATGGATTATCATTTGAATGATGTGGTCTCCTTCTTTTTTAAGCGAATATTTAGACGATCAAACCTATTATTCTTTGGTCTGAAAAAGATTTGATCAGAAGCATCGATGCTATCCCCAATACTTTTATGAACCCACACGGGATCAAGACATCCATAAAGGGTATCGACCCCAAAAGAGTGTCTAAAGGAAGAAGGTTTTAAGTGGATATAATTTCTTGTCCATTGTTAATTTAAAGTTTTGATCGAACCAAAATTAATGATGGGACGTATTTTCACCTTCTTTGTAGATCTGTTTTTTAACAACCAACCGACTGCCTAATGGCGGTTCATCTTATGGATTATTTGGTTAAAGGGTGTTTTATTACTCAATAAGAATTTTTATTATTACCTTATTTTAAGCCTTTTGAGTAAAGGTAAAAACCAAGACCTCCTACTTTATTATTCAGAATAGGGTTGGACTTAAATCAAATCGTTTAGGATGGTCTTTGTTTAAATACTTGTTCTATTGCATAAAGATTGGAAAAGGCTATATTTGCATTCCTTTTTCAAATACGATAATCATGTATGCTATAGTAGACATTGCTGGCAAACAATTTAAAGCCGAGAAAGATAAATTTATTTATGCCCCGCTCATAGAAGAAAAAGAGGGAACTCAGGTAGATTTTAACAAGGTTTTGCTTGTTGATAACAACGGGAAAGTAAAAGTGGGGGTGCCTACCGTAAAAGATGCCAAGGTTACTGCCAAAGTTTTGGAACACGTAAAAGGTGATAAGGTGATTGTGTTTAAGAAGAAAAGAAGAAAAGGCTATCGTATCAAAAACGGTCACAAGCAGCAATTTTCTAAAGTTTTAATAGAAGACATAAAAGGGTAATTCCATGGCACATAAAAAAGGCGTAGGTAGTTCTAAGAACGGAAGAGAGTCAGAAAGTAAAAGACTTGGAGTGAAAATATTTGGCGGGCAAAAAGCGATTGCAGGAAATATTCTTGTAAGACAGCGCGGCACAAAACATCATCCTGGTAACAATGTCGGAATGGGGAAGGATCATACCTTATTTGCTTTGGTCGAGGGAACTGTCAAATTCAGTAAAGGAAAAAAAGATCGATCATATGTTAATATAGAGCCTCAAGTAGAATAAGAAGAAAAAGAAAACCCAGAATGATGCGCCGCTTCAAGAAATTGGATAGGCATTTTAGTGTTTCTTCTTTCTGTGTTGCCATATCTTCTAAAAAGTTGATTTAATACCAAAGAATAAAAAGAGTAGTTTTATGACTTCTTCTTGGCAAATGCGTGACTCTAAAAACTTTTGCAAATTATTTTGTTGATTTTCTCTATCAAATATCTCGTCAATAAAAATTAAATAACTATAAAAGAGGAAAGCGGCGATTGATTATAAATCAAGGTGTTTTTTCGAGAACCGAAAAAGAAACCAAATAAAAAGGGATAAAAGAAATAATAATCAGGGTTAGATCGATAAAGTAGTTGCTCACTATTACTTTAATATAATTCGAAAGACATTTATTCTTTTTCAAATGCTCAATCAATGAAGATTTGGAATAATCCTTTATTTGGTTTTTTCCAGAAGGATGTTACTCTTATCGTTGGGTATTTTAATCTGTGGAGAAAACATACTGATATTCGATTCTTAATTTTCATCAACTTTATTATTAAACTCTTGAATAGTCTGTAAAAGTGTCTTCACTTTTGAGGAACTAATGAGTTGTGGTACAATAAATGACGGCATTTGCTGGTTACCAATATTTTTTCCCTTATCAATAGAATAAATACTTGCTTTTTTGTCTAGTACATTTTTGTTTTTAATTTTATAATTTTCTGAAACTTTATCAATTAATAAGGAAGAATAAGAAATATGATGATTGACAATTCCAGAGGGATTATAAACTCGTTTATCTAGCACAAAATCACTTCTACTTAGCAATATACTTTTCTCTCCCTTTTTGGAAAAAATAAGAGTTGCAGATGCGTATTCTGTGTAAATAGACACTTCTTCATTAGCATATTTATATTTTAATATTTTATATTTTAAATGTTCTCTATGAAAAGAAATATTTATTTTTTTAAAACTAAGAGTAGTTATGTCTAAATATATTGTACCCTCATGTAGATATATCGTTCCTTCATCCAGCGTTTTTAATTTAGCAATTATTGCGGTTTTAGGTTTAAATTCAATTTCGTAAGAATTGCTATTCTTTAATATGCCGTTGTAAGAAAAATCATAGTTTTCTACTTCAAAAAAGGGAAGATTTTCCAAGTTTTTAGAAATTAAAGAATATGGAGAGGCCTCTATTTTGTATTCAAGTAAATCAGTTGATTTATTTACCTTCCTTACAGCTACTTTTTTTCTCCCTTTTCTATCAACTTGATAAACAATTTTAGCCTCTGCCATTCTCTTTAAGGTATCATTTTTAAAATTTAAGTTTCTATAAATTCCTTCATGTATAATGGTTTGATTGTGATTTATAGGGATAAGCTTTAATGCTTTTAATAATGTGTCCGCAACATTAAATGGTGTAACAATGACCTCTTCTAGTTTTAACGTTTCCCTTTCCAAATACAAAACTTTATCCATGTTAGAAATTTTAACTTCCAATTTTTTGTAGCCTACATAAGAAATTATATATGGACTATACTGTGGGGCAATTGTGCATTCTCCAAGTTCATTTGTTACTCCTCCTCTTGACTTAAAATTTTTTGGATAAACATGCACTCCAAATAAAGGTAGTTTTGAAGTTGAGTCTATAATTTTCACCGTAGCTTCTTTATTACTTATTTGCGCTACTCCTAAATAACTAAAAGAAATTAATATTATATATAATGATGTTTTATTCATTTTTATCCGCATTTATTAGAATGAAAAAAAGAAGAACCAAATATTTGGTTCTTCTTTACTTTTCCATTTAGAAGGCATACCCGACTGTTGGAGCCTGATGTCCATTAGGTCCTGAAGTCCACCTTCCCATTTCTAGTCGCTCTTCAAGTTCTTCCACTTGGAAAAGTTCTAGTATTTCTTGTTCATTTTTATTTTTTATGACCTAAAAATTTAAGGTTAAAAAATCGCTTTCTTTTTCTGTCGGCATCAGCACATTCTGTTTTGTTTTCATATCATTCATAATATCCCATCCTGGAATATGGCTACAGGTTAAAAATTGATTTACGCTGCATTTGTATATACCCTTTCAGGTGTTTTATAACCTGAAGATAAATGTGATCGAATAGAGTTGTATAGATTATTACAATATTTTATACCTCTATCAGAATGGTGTACCTTTCAAAGACCGCTTTCTAGATTGTGTTTAATCAGAGTTATTTTATCTTTTATTTCCACGGTTACACGGGTATTCATAAGGATTCTGAATACCTTTTAAGATTTTGACGTTTCTGAATATAATTGTCTAAAATTATGAAGCCTTTATTCGGGATGGATCGGTATTGTTTCCAACGGTTTGGATGTGAGCCATCCCGAAAGGTGTGACTTATATCTTTTGTTGTAGGGCGTATTATTCATTCGTTTTGGGTTGGTAAAGGCATAAATTAACCATAAAAGACATTGCCATTCTATAAATGCTATTTAGTTTTCATTACTTGCCTTCCATTAAGAGGTTGCTCATTTCTATAGTTATTTAACGGCATTAATTTTTGTAATACTTTTACTTGTTTTAATGAGATGGTTATTGGGTTTTTAAACACAAACCAGTTCACGCCTTCGGTACAAGGAGGTGTTGTTAGCGAACCTACGTAATTAAAATACCCTTTATTTTTAGGTAAATTTTGACTTAAATCAAAAGAAGCATCCACGGTTTTTGTTTGCCCCTTTTGTAATGGCAAATAGCTTTCCAAAAATTTGAAGGGTGCACTACTTTCACCTTCTTTGACCATTATTGCCAATACTGCAAACTCTTTATCTTGGCTCACATGTACCATATGTATTACCATAGGATATCTAATACCATCTATGGTATGTTCTGAAGATTCGTGAAAATGGATTTGCTTTAAATCAAATCTCTTGCCTTTATGATTCAAATAATCCCCTCGTTCAAAATTGTATTGAATAGAGTGCCCGTTGTTGACGACATCGTGTATTTTGGTTTGAGATTTATAGTTAATATCTAGCTCTTTTAAAGAAGCATTTACCTTGGCATCTGAACTCATAATGTTGATGGGTGACTGAAATTTTCCACCACAATCTGAATCTTCTTCAAACTCTGCCCAATGCTCCGGTACGGTCTCGCCCTCGTAACTCCAGTGTGGTTTCTCTTTATTTTCAGAGGACTTTACTGCCGTTACCTCTTCAGTATTTTTATTTTTTTGTTCTTTATTGTTGCACGCAACTATTAGTGCATACAAAAGACCCAATAATGTGATTTTTAAAACTTTCATTTATTAATTTTTTTCTATTTAATATGATATTTCATTGTCGCTTGTAAAACGTGATTGTCTACAAAGTTATGACCTCCACCTTTGGGTGAGACCGTATCCAAGTAGCCCAATCCTATAGAAGCTTTTTTACCAATAGGATAGGAAAGCCCTACATAAAACCAGTTTTGGTTAACACTTCTTGGTACGATTCCTTTTTCGATATTCAGCCATATCTCATCAAAAATGGTAACACTAATATGTTTGTTGTCTTTCACTTTTATGAGAGGTCTACTCCATGTAAATCGGTAACGGAAACGCAAACTAAAGTTTGTGCCGTCTTTTATAAAATCACCACTCGTGTTTTGTGCAATGCTATCAATAAATCGCTGTTCTAATCTAAAGCGATGTTTAAAAGAAGATTTACTTGACTTGTGCGAAAGTTTCATTTGTTGCCAAGCATCGTTCTCATTAAAATTGGCGGTTGGTTTAAAATTTTGCCAATAGCTATAACCCACGGCAAAATCGACTGTTTCATTGTACTTATAATGGAATGAAGGTCGAATGAGGATCTGTTGCCAAACGGCCAAAAAGTTCGTTTTTCTAAAGTCCGAATAATTTTTTATAAACTTTATCGTTTGATCCAATTCATATGCCTTAGAATATTCATACTTTCTGTACTTCCATGTTTTCCAAAAATTTGATTTATTTCCAAAGAATGAGAAGAGTATTTTTATAGCTTCTTCTTGGCAAATGTTTGCCTCTAAAAATTTTTGAAAACTCCCCTGTGTATTTTCTTTATCGAAAATCTCATCAATATATATTACTGATTTATAGAAGAAATAGCTAGCGATAGAAAATGAATCGAGTATAGTATTGTCATATATTTTAAAGTACTTGTTAAAGAGATAGGGATAGAAAAGGTAATAATTTGGATTGTCTTCAATAAACTTCTCATCGGTAAGTTTGTCAACTATTGTCTTGTTATAGTTGTTATCTTTTACATAATTAACAACCTTTAACTTAGTTCTGTTTTTAAGCACTCTTTTTCTCTTCGAAAACTCTAAAAAAGAGTGCGAAATTTTCAATTTCAAGGTACTCCCTGTTTCCATTATACTTTAATAATTCCTTTCTGTTATATTTTCATAAATTGAATTAATGAGCTTTTTAGTTTCATCTACACTGTCAAGATTTAACATTAATGTCTCATAAGGAAGGTTGTCTGTTTCTTGTATGCTAGTATTTTTGTTTTTTAAGTCATATATGGAGATTTTGTCATCCAGAATATCCGCCTTCTTATAATGAGTTTTTTCTAACACATCTTGAACAAATAATTGTGCATATGAAACATGTTGATCAGTCCTATTATCCGTAGTGTAAGTTCTGTTATCAATTACTATATTTATTTTACTAAGTAAAACCGTCTTATCATTTTTATCTTTAGTGAAATTTAAAATTGTTGAGGAATGAATGGTTTTGATACGTACTTCATCGTCCTTTTTGAATTTGTGATTTAGAATTTTATGTTGTAGATAATCTTCATGATATCTCATTTCAATTCTCGCAATACTTAAATCTTCCTTTTTAATATAAATTTTACCAACAAATGGTGCTTTTTCTCTAATTAGGTCACTCTTTATTGCATGAAATCCAATAACATAGATTCTTGAATCTTCATATGTCCCTAGGTATTCGTAAATATTATATGAAAAGTTGAAAATCAGATAATCTTCTAGTCTTATTGGAACTACTTGGTATTGGGAAGCTTTAATACGAATATTTGAAAAAGAATTATTTCTTCTAAATACATTTCTAATAATTATTTCTTTCTTAGAATCATCTTTTATTTGATATTTTAGATCATCATCGGCAATCCTACGCAAAGTATCATTTTGAAAATATATATCTATACAAAGCAAAATGGTTTCCCTCTTGATTGTGATTTGTTTTTAAGAGATTCAAAACCTTAACGACTGTATCTTTTACATTAAAAGGAATTACCAAAACTTCTGATAATAATTTGATATCAGGTTTTAGAAGTATATCCCTTCCTAAATTTTTGCATGGTGTTTCCAAAGTTTTATAACCTATGTAAGAAATAAAAGTAGGATTAGATTTTTGTCTTTGAATGGATGAAATAATAGCCCGTCCAAGTTCATTTGTAATTGATCCTTGAAATGGGGCAGAATAAACATGAACTCCTTGAATTGGTTTTTTTGTAAACGCATCAAAAACAAAAACCGTATAAACTCCCTGACTATGAGAATTAGAAAATAACCAAGTAAAAAATCAGGAAAATAAATTTTCTCAAAAGAATTTATAAAAGAATATTAATTCTCAAAGATGTCAAAAAAGAGGGAGATATCTCCCTCTCCTCAATTTAAATATATAAAGTTGGAACATCATATTCATTTGGTCTCCACCTAGCCATCTCTAAGCGGTCTTCAAGTTCTTCCACTTTGAAGGATTCTAGCATTTCTTTTTCATTTTTCATGATATAGAAATTTAAAGTTAAACAATTGCTTTCTTCGTCTGTCGGCATCAGCACATTTCGTTTTGTTTTTTATTTCGTAAAACTTGTCCGATTGTTTCCATATGAATATTTTAATTTGACAATAAGTGTTAGATATAGTTTATCAAATTCTTGCAAACAAATAATTTCAATTGAATTTTTTCGAGCGATTACGAAAAACAGCTCTTTTGGTTTTTAGTGTTGGATTTTGCTCTGGGAAAAACTAAATATGCTATTTGTGTCGCTGGATTTGATAGTTCAAAAAATTCAATTTCAGATCGATTCTCGCATTACTTATATCTAAGGGACTTATCTTGAAGGCATCATTATCTATTTAATCCTTTATCTGTAGTTATGACGTATTTGATGGGGGAGATTGCCCCCCTTGAAGATCGCAATCTGATTCAATAAAAAGGCTAAACAAAAAATATTGGTTACTACGCAGTCTCCATTCTATCAAAGTTCATAAACTCTATTTTATTATCATCAGTAAGCGTTAATCCGATCAATGAATCTTTTTGGATATTGCCTTTCAGAATTTCTTTTGATAGTTCATTCAAAATTTCTCGTTGAATTATTCTTTTTAAAGGTCTTGCTCCAAACTGTGGATCGAAACCAATATTACCAAGATGCAACAATACTTTTTTATCCGCCTCTATCCTTATCCCACTTTCGTCCAAACGATTTTGTATTGACTTAAATTGAATATTTATAATTTTTTCTAAGTCTGTTTTGCTTAGCGGTCGAAACATGATGGTTTCATCCACACGGTTTAAGAATTCGGGGCGTACCGACTTT
Organism: uncultured Ekhidna sp.; assembly: GCA_964289745.1. Lineage (GTDB taxonomy): Bacteria > Bacteroidota > Bacteroidia > Cytophagales > Cyclobacteriaceae > Ekhidna. The sequence goes on along the minus strand of CAXYMM010000001.1, from coordinate 1,152,382 downwards.
TTCAAGAGTTCAAAAACCTGATTTTTTGTCTCTTCAACTATTGAGTCAGGATTAATTTGATCCAGCTTTTCAAAATTTTCTTGAATCAGTTCAGACCCAATATTAGATGTCATAATAATGATGGTATTCTTGAAGTTTGCAACTCGCCCTTTATTGTCGGTGAGCCTCCCTTCGTCTAATACTTGTAATAGAATATTAAAGGCATCTGGATGTGCTTTTTCAATTTCGTCCAGAAGGATTACGCTATATGGTTTTCTCCGAACAGACTCTGTTAGCTGACCTCCTTCATCATAGCCGACATAACCAGGAGGTGCGCCGATCAGACGACTCACAGCATGGCGTTCCTGATATTCCGACATATCAATTCTAATCATGGCATTTTCATCATTGAACAAAGACTCAGCCAGGGCTTTGGCTAGCTCTGTCTTACCGACACCTGTTGTTCCTAAGAAAATAAAGGATCCAATGGGTCTTTTGGGGTCATGCAAACCTGCTCTGCCCCTCCTCACAGCATCCGAAACGGCTTGAATAGCCTCCTCTTGCCCGGCTACTCTATTTCCTAACTCTTGTTCTAGGTGAATCAACTTTTCTCTATCACTTTGTAACAATTTAGATACGGGAACGCCTGTCCACTTAGCAACCACTTCTGCTATATCTGCTGCATCCACCTCCTCTTTGAGCAAGCTGGTTTCTTCCTGCATTTCAGCAAGCTGTTGCTGAAATGCTTTTAGCTGATTCCCTGCCTCTACTATTTTTCCGTATCGAATTTCTGCTACTTTTTCGTATTCCCCAGATCGCTCCGCTTGCTCGGCCTCTACTTTGAATTGCTCAATGCTCTCTTTCGCCTCTCTTAAGCCTTTTATTATAGATTTTTCATTGTCCCACTTTGCCTTTAGCTCATTGCGCTCAGATTCCAGATCAGCAATTTCTTTATTTAGCTCTTTTTCCTTGTCTGTGTTTTTTTCCCGTCTAATCGCCTCTCGCTCAATCTCTAATTGCATTACTTTTCGATTCAATTCATCCAATTCTGCTGGCAATGAATCCATCTCTATTCGTAGCTTGGAGGCTGCTTCGTCCATTAAGTCGATGGCTTTATCGGGCAAAAATCGATCTGAGATATATCGATTCGATAATTCCACCGAGGCTATGACTGCATCGTCTTGAATACGCACTCCGTGGTGAACTTCATACTTGTCTTTGATCCCTCTTAGAATGGAAATCGCATCAGAAACATTGGGCTCGTCCACAGTAATGGATTGAAATCGACGCTCCAGTGCCTTATCTTTTTCAATATATTTTTGGTATTCCTGCAAAGTGGTAGCACCGATTGCATGCAGTTCTCCACGAGCCAATGCGGGCTTTAAAAGGTTGGCAGCATCTATCGCTCCTTCACCCCCACCTCCAGCACCAATTAACGTGTGTATTTCATCGATAAACAAAATAATCTTACCATCACTGTCTGTTACTTCTTTAATGACGGACTTAAGTCTTTCTTCAAATTCCCCTTTGTACTTGGCACCCGCCACGAGAAGACCCATATCTAAAGATATGATCATTTTGGCTTTTAGGTTTTCAGGAACGTCTCCGTCTACAATTCGCTGAGCCATTCCTTCAACGATGGCAGTCTTCCCGACTCCTGGCTCACCCAAGAGCATCGGGTTGTTCTTCGTTCTTCTTGCTAAGATTTGAAGTACTCTTCGAATTTCCTCATCACGACCAATTACTGGGTCTATTTTTCCTTTCTTTGCTAGTTCGTTTAGATTTTTTGAGTACCGCTCCAGCGATCGATATTTTGACTCTGCGTTTTGATCTCTTACACGTTCACCACCTCGCAGTTCTTTGATGGCTTTTATCAGTTCATTTTGTTGAAACCCTGCGTCTTTTAGGAGTTGCGCTATTTTATCATTACCACTAAGTAGCCCTAAAATGAGATGCTCTACCGCTACATATTCGTCATCAAAAATTTTGAGGCATTTCTCTGCGCTTTGCAAGCTTTTAGTAGCATTGTTGGATAGGTAGGGCTGACTGCCTGAAACTTTAGGGTAAGATGAAACGATTTGTTCAAGAGGGGAATCGAGCAAAGCCTTATTGCTTCCCAGCTTTTTTATCAAAAAGGAAATAAGGTTTTCGTCGGATTGCATAATCGCCTGAAAAAGGTGACCTGTTTCGATCACTTGCTGTCCATTTCCTGTTGCAATCTCAGTTGCTTTCTGTAAGCTCTCCTGTGCTTTTAGGGTGTAATTGTTGAAATTCATTTCTTTAAAACTTCGATTGTACAATAAGAAGATATCAACGATTATTCCATTCTTATTTTCAGCCTTTTTAAGACATTCTGTCAGTAGTTTTTATTTTTTATTTTGAATTTATGACTTTTTTTCATTTAATTTGTCAAATTGAATAATTCAGAGGCATGAAAATGTATTTTCTTTTTTTATTTTCTTTATTATGCTTTTGTAGACCTTCTAAGCAAAGCGGTGAGACCTCCATCACAATTAAAGAAATTGCTAGGGCTTCCCTCGGGAGTGAGTTTACAGAAAAAGAATTGGATGGGTTGACGCTTTTTTCCAGCATTCCGAGATATATCGGAGACAACCACATAAAATTTATGGTAGTAGAAACGGAATCAAAAAAAATTATCTTTGGTCCTGAAAACCTAAATGGGAAGGTTTCATGGAACAAAAAAAAAGAGTTGTTAATACAACGAACGCCAGAAGTAATAAAGGACAGAAATTCAAATACCCGATTTTGGTTCGTTCTTAATGTTGAAACGGGGGAGGAACAAAGATTTGAGAACTTAAAAGAAGAAAATAATGAAAAAATTTAGAAAGTTAGGGATTGGATTTGGGCTAATTGCAATTGCTTTTTTTATTTATTTGAACTTCCCAGAGCCTCAAACAGTCTATCAAAAATATATTCAAGAAAAAATTGCTAGGAAAAAAGCTGGGCATGTCAAAGCGGATGCCCCTGAAATGATGGGCATCATCGCAAGGGAACTTCGAACTCGAAATGGAGACTCCCAGCCAAACTACGGTCCTAATCAGGTAATGAATGAGTTTCTCAAAGCAAGAGTCAGGTCGGCAAAGCTAAGGACAACTCAAACCGACTTAAAATTTATAGAAAGAGGACCTGGCAACGTAGCAGGAAGAACCAGAGCTTTTATCGTAGACCCAGATGATACAACAGGGTTCACTTGGTATGCAGGCTCTGCTTCCGGAGGTATATGGAAAACGACAAATCGTGGAACCAAGTGGGAATACCTCTCAAAAGATATCCCCAACTTAGGTACCAATACTTTAGTAATGGCACCTTCGAACACACAGGTAATCTATGCTGGGACGGGTGAGCACTTTGTAATTTCTATCGATGGAGCAGGGATGTTTAAATCTACCGACAAAGGGAAATCTTGGACTCAAGTAGCCAACCCTTCAGAATTCAATGATTTTAAAAATGTTTCTAGGATCATTGTTGATCCTGATGACGAAAATACAGTAATCGCAACTACGAGAAATAGTATTTGGCAGGGAAGGATGGAAGCTGCCATTTACAAAACGACTGATGGAGGGAAGACCTGGACTCGACTATTAAGCTCTAATATTGATCGGTACGATGATATAGATTATGACCCTTCCAACTTCAATACGCTGTATGTTGCCATAAATAGAAAGGGTGTCATCAAATCTGAAGACGGGGGAGTAACTTGGAATGATGCCTCCGAAGGCATGAGTCCAACAGGCAGAGTAGAAATTACGGTTTCTCCTGTGAACACCCAAAAAATTTGGGCCTCTGTAGAAGGTCCGTTAAGTCAGTCCAGATTTAGCCGCTCCGTTAAGTCTGACCTGTATGTCTCTGAAGACGGAGCAAAATCTTGGAAACTTGTAATAAAAAACAACGGCGCTCCAAATGAAGATTTTCTGGGAGGTCAGGGTTTTTATAATAATATCATCACCGCTCACCCTTTAGATGAAAATTCGGTTTACGTTGGGGGTGTTAATCTTTTTAAATTTACACTGAATGGCAAGCCAGCAAGTATATACTCGCTAAAACCTGATGAAAATGATCCCTCTTCTTTTTTTCAACTCCTAAATAGTAATAATCTAAACTCTCAATCTACCCATGAACTCCGAGATTCTCGCCCTGTTGAAATTCGGTTCGGCGTTGGAAGTCAAAAAGCGCATCGATTTTCAGTAAACCAACAAGGATCAGGGGTTGCTTTTACTGATTACAAATATCAGGACTATGTAGACGTACCCTTTCAAGTTTGGGCTACGGACACAGACGAACAGCTCATGGTTAGTTTTAGGGATCAAAAAGATGACGGTGAGTGGAATCTTATAGAATTTAATGTTGATGGGGATCCTTCTGATCATTCACGAGAGTATATATTCATTCATAATATTCCATATTCAAAAAAGAGTGATTTCCTTATTACGGCTCAGATCCTCAGCGGTCTTTTCAGCGGCGTGACATTTAAAAATATGTATTTCTTATGGCCATACTTGGCTTCTGGTGCCTCTTTTAATAAAGAGGGGCTTCCAAATTTAACATTTTCTATTCAAATTGATTCTGCAGAAGCTAGAGGCAGAAATACAACCAATATTTCAGATGCCTACATTCAGCTTAGTGGAATAAATACCTATCAGACGTTTGACAGTACAAAAGGCATATTAGGGTTTCACCCTGATCAACACAATATCGTAATCGGGAATTTAGATACGTCCAATCAAACATTTAAACTATATATCGCCAATGATGGTGGCATATACGAATCCAATATTGCTACAAATCCTGGCGAAATGGACGGAGACTTTACTTTCAGAAGTTTTGGATATAATACTTCACAATATCACGGGGCAGATAAAGCACCTGGTGAGGCTCGATTTATCGGAGGCACGCAGGACAATGGTACTTGGTATAATTCATCTGGAACTACTGGATCTGCAGATACCAGAGCTTCATTTGGAATTAGGGGTGATGGATTCGAGGTCTTATGGCATAGTAAAGACGTTAACAAAATTATAGGAACTGCGCAGTTTAATGATTTTTCGAGAACATTAGATGGAGGAGAAACATGGGATGTGGCCACCAACGGATATAATGACGAATCTCCTTTTTTTTCCAGACTGTCTCATCACAAAAGTAAGCCAGATATAATTTTTACTGTAGGGAGGAGTGGCGTTTGGCGCTCCGAAGATTTCGGTTCCTCATGGAGTCGTTCTACCATGAATGACCCTTCTCTTTGGCATTTTTCGACTAGTACGGACATAGAAGTCTCTTATGCAAACCCTGATGTAATATGGGCCGGGACTTATATTGCATTAGATGGGAGACCTCATTTATCTACTGATGGAGGAATAACTTTTAATGCAGTAAACAATTATAACCGCATCAGGAACATGGGTAACGCCTCGGGGCTTGCGACTCATCCCTATAATGAAGACAAAGCGTATCTTCTATTCTCCTTTGCAGGATTTCCAAAGGTGTTAATGACAGCGGACGCTGGAAACTCATGGAAAGATATCTCAGGGTTTGATGGATCGGGGGATCGGGGATTCCCAGATGTAGCCACAAATTGCCTATTTGTCTTTCCCTCCGATACAAACAAAATTTGGGTAGGTTCGGAAATAGGAATTGTAGAGTCGTTAGATCGGGGTGCCTCATGGAATTTACTAGATAGTGAACTCCCATATGTAAATGTATGGGACTTCAAGCTTAGTGATAGCACCCTTGTAATTGCCACATATGGTCGTGGTATTTGGTCTGTGGACATCCCATTGCCTCCTGTTCCTATAGATATACCTGAACCTACAGATCCTGATATATTAACTGCCGAAACAAACAAAGACAACATCCAATTTTTCCCAACAGTAGTGTCTAGCGGAGATATGATCACTATCAGAGGAGCCAACCCTCCAAATAAGATTGAAATTATAGACCTCAATGGTCAGTTTGTGAAAAACTTAAAACTTACCCATTCCAACTCTCAGCTTAGCACCACTGGACTATCACAAGGAGTTTACTTTATTAAAATAAAGAATACACTTTTAGGAAAATTTGTAGTAAGACATTAGATAGTATAATTCCAAAGAACAAAATGTACCAGTTCTAAAATGAATATAGTCTCTAGCGGTGAACCCCAAGGGACTGTTTTTAAAATTATTAAGGCCTATTCTATTTTCAGTATTGGAAGTTCCGATTTATCTGTCCAAGAGATTCTGGAAAGCTCGTAGTCTCGCCCAGCAATGCAGTATAGTTAGTGATAAAGCACCGACCATACAATATAAGAAGAGGTTAAGTACTGGCTTTTTCCGTGCTTTCTACCGTTAGTCGTACGATTTTCGTGATCACCACACGACGTAAGGGCAGATGTCCTCCAACTCGAAGCAGACAGCAAGCAACTCACGGAAAGTGCTCAAGAAATCAATAATAAAATAAGTAACATTCCCTATTAAAAACCTCTCCATACCCATCTTCTTGATTCCCCTTTTTTAAAATCTACATAACTAATTGATTCCAAGTGTTTTAATGATTGTTTAATTCTAAGGCAGCTGTCCAATAAGCCCCTTGAGTTGGTACATTTTATGCAACCCTCTCTTTTGTATGCTTAACCTCTATGAGTTGGCAAAAAAAATAGTTTTATCACTTCAAGTCCGATTTTAGGTAAAAAAGTAGTTTGGATAAGTGATTACTCTAGGCTTACTATTTGGGATAAACCGGCTACTATTATAGGGTATATATCGACCAGCTAGGACTACTTTTTTCGCCTTTAAGGGTATTTTAAGCCGTTTTCAGTACGGAAAGGGGTAATCTGGAGGTACTTTCTAAGCAAAAACATTTAGATAATGACAGTACAGTGACAGTAAAATGATATTTTTCAGTGAAAGTGTACACTTCGTTTTTTAATGGGTCTTCATTATATTTCCCTAAAAACCACCCTTTTTATTAGCATTTAAATGGTATTTTTAGCTTTTTTTGACTCTACCTCTCTTATATACATTTCGTTTTAGGGGGATACAACTAGGTTTTTTGTGTTTTGAATTATTAATTTCGCAAGCGATAACCTTTTAAAAAAGCAATTGCTAAAAATCATGAAACGAACTTTAAATTTAGTTGCCCTCAATTTGCTAGTTGTATTTATAGCAACAGCACAAATCAGTACCCCTCGGCCTAGTCCTGCTGGATCGGTCAGTTCAATAGTAGGTATTACTGAAGTTAAAATCGACTACTTCAGACCTGGAGTAAAAGGAAGAAAGATATTTGGAAATGGAGAAGGATACCTTGAACAATATGGTGAAATCTGGAGAACCGGTGCTAATTCTGGAAGTATGGTAAGCTTTAGTACAGACGTAAAAGTAGCCGACCAAGACGTAAAAGCTGGCTCCTATCAAATGGTAACAAGACCTGGTGCCTCTGAATGGGATGTAATGCTAATATCAGAGCCCATTGGCGGATCAGAAAATGATTATGATGAAAGTAAAGCCGTAATGAAAACAACAGTAAAGTCATCCAAAACTGCCAGTAAAGTGGAAAGAATGACTTTTCAAATTACAGATATTTCCAAGGATAATACCAAAGCCAACATTCAGTTTGCATGGGAAAACAGTACTTGGAGCATTCCAATGGAAGTAAGTTTTTCTGAGGCAGTAGAAGAGCAAATTACGCAGGCTTACAGTGCAGCAGCTAATTACTACCTTAATAAAGGAGAAAATCTTGAGACTGCTTTGATGCTGATGAACATGTATTTGAATACTGGAAACAATGTTGCACAGTTCTGGAATATTCATACTAAAGCCAGAATTCTTGCTAAGATGGGGAAAAAAGAAGAAGCTAAAGCTACCGCAAAAGATTCTATGGAAAAGGCTAAAAATTGGCCCAATGGTGATTTTGGTTACATCAAAAGAAACCAAGAATTGATTGATTCTTTGAAATAGAAATTTCAGAAATTCAGAAAATCAAGAGGGCGTGAGTAAAGATCACGCCTTTTTTATTTCTCCCTGACCTCTCCTTTTTCCTTCTGCGTACCAAAGGTTTCAAACAAGACACTTAATAATATAGTAACTCCACAACCTATCAAGTTATACCATAAATAGCTTAGGGAAAGATGACCAATCTGCACCAAGAAGTGAATAATAATAACCCCAGTTTGCGCAATAATAGCTGCTATAAAAATAGCATTACCCTTTACCCATTTTAAGAAAAAGGCTACTAGAAAAATTCCGAGTACCGTTCCATAGAAAATAGAGCCTATAATGTTGATCGCTTCAATCAAGTTTTCCGAATTCTTGGCCAAGATGGCGAATAAAATAGCCAATGCTCCCCAAGCAAACGTTAACACTTTAGAAGCCTTTAAATATGCCTTATCAGATTCATGTGGCTTAAAAGCTCGTCTATAAAAATCCACTGAAGAAGTGGATGCTAGGGCATTGAGCTCAGAAGAAGTAGAGGACATAGCCGCTGAAAAAATAACAGCAATTAAAAGTCCTATAAGTCCATGAGGTAAATAATCAATGATAAAAGTGAGAAAAATATAGTCAGAATCTTTTGTTTTCAGTGAATTATCCGCTTTAAGGATCAAGCCTTTCGCCTCATTTCGCAAATTCGCTATGCGTTTGTCTGAAGCTTTAAATTCATCCAAATATTTTTTTTTAAGTGGTGAGTCTTTTTCTTCATTGGAATAATTTAAGGCCGCCACCTTGCGAACAGATAATTCCTCCTCATATTTATGATTCACCGCACTATATTCTTCTGTATAGACTGATTTTTCTACCGTCATTACAGCTGCTTCTTTAAAGTGTAATGGTGGCTGGTAAAATATATAAAACACATAAACCATCACGCCAGTAAAGAGAATGAAAAACTGCATGGGTATTTTTAATACTGCGTTGAACATGAGACCCATTCTACTTTCATTTGTATTTTCCCCCCCAAGGTAGCGTTGTACCTGAGATTGATCCGTTCCAAAGTATGAAAGCGACAAAAAGAAACCTCCCAATAGCCCCGTCCAAATGGTATAACGTTCACTCGCTTCTGTACTAAAATTGATCGCCTCAAGCTTTTCCAAACTCCCAGCAAGTTCTAATGCGTCTCCAAAAGAAATGTGTTTGTTAGTATAAGAAATTATAATGAAAAATGCGGCAAACATTCCTCCCATTATCACGACCATTTGTTGTTTTTGTGTAATAGAAACGGCTTTGGTTCCACCAGAAACGGTATAAATGATCACCAAAATCCCAGTTCCTAAGATCGTAGCTGTAAGATTCCATTCCAAAATACTTGATATAATAATAGCTGGAGCATATATGGTAATTCCAGCTGCCATGCCACGCTGTATTAAAAACAGAAAAGCTCCCAAGTAACGAGTCTTTACATCAAACCTTTGCTCTAGAAATTCATACGCTGTGTACACCTTCAAACGATAAAAAATAGGAATAAAAACAGCGCAAACGACAATTAACGCTAGTGGCATTCCAAAATAGTTTTGAACGAAACCCATGCCACTCTCATAGGCCTGACCTGGGGTGGAAATGAACGTAATGGCACTAGCTTGTGTCGCCATCACTGAGAGTCCAATAGTACCCCACTTCATGGAGTTGCTACCCAGCAAGTACCCTTGGATATTTTTTTCACCTTGCGTTTTGTAGACTCCATAAGCCACGATGAAAATAAGTGTTCCAAAGAGAACAAATAAGTCGAAGTAATTCATCTTAGTAAGAGATGCTAAAAAGATGAAACAGCAATACCAAAAAGCACAACCATCCAAGAACCAAGAGATATAGATTGAGCCATGTTCTTAAAATGGGTGGCTTGTCCATGCTCTTTTCAACTTCTTCTTCATAGGAAGTATTATTCGCCATTCAACTCAATTAAGTTTACAAAAAGTCGATAGGCACCTGCCACACCTGCTGGTAGCTCTCTAAACCAACTATAACCTGTATATATATAGGTTCCTTTTCCGTATTTAGCAACTAATAACCCCCCTTTTTTAGGCGTTTCCCCTGGATCGAAGCTACTTAAGATTGGAGTAAATTCATCCCCCCATTTGTTCGGAAAATACAATCCTCGCTCCTGAACCCAACCGTCAAAATCTTGTTGAGTTATCTTGTTAGGCGTATTCAAAACCAAGTGCTCTGGTACTAACATTTCTACGGGTGCTTGCTCAACAGAAACACGATCTCTGGATAGCTTCAGCTGATAGGGTGCTACTTTTTCCGTTACCATTCTTCGGTTGGTATTGTATTGTACAATTAAGTTCCCGCCCTCCTCAACGTATTTAAAAAGTTCTTCATTTTTGAAAGCCAGCCAATTGACCGTATTGAAGGCTCGTACTCCCAGAATGATTGCCTCATATTTGGAGAGGGACGCTGCCACCACATCTTCTTTTTGTAAGAGATCTACTTGATACCCCAGTTGCTCAAGGTTTTGGGGAATTGCATCACCAGCACCTTCGATATATCCAAGTAATTTTTTATTCCTTTTAAGGTTCACTCTTACCAACCTTAGTTTTGCATCTGGGTAAATTACCTGTTTGGGAATGTGCTCATAGTCAATCTCAATCCTGCTCTTGCTATACACTTGGCTTCCAATACTGGCTTCTACATTAAGTGATCCTTCTGATGCTTTTTTTGGAGGTGTGATTTCAAAACTAACCATCGATTCATCACCTTCTCGATCAAAATCGAATGAATAATCGATAGGATGGGATTTCCAGCCATTCGGTAGATTTAACTTTACACTTCCTTGGATGCCAGATTTTCCCGCAATCAGGTTTACATTCACTTTCTTTGGTTGGTTATCACTAAAAACCAATACTTGCTCTTCCAAATTCAACAAAATAGGAGGACCTATCGAAATCGGCGTGATAACTTCTCCTTTTACAGGATCAGTCTCCCTATACTCAACTGGAACTCTTCTTTGAATCAGCTCGCCACCAACTGAGATGGTAATGTTGGCTTCAATAGCTGGTTTGTTTTCAGGTGTTCCTATCAAATCTCTATTGCTAACTGAATACATGCCCAGTGTACTCTTCTCCTTCAGCCAATAGGCGTTAGATATCGGTGTGCTTTTTTTTACCCTATAATTGAGTTCCGCCTTAAATACTTTATCGGTTAATAGAGGCGCACCAAAGGTGATTGGCTCTACCCAGTCCGCAAATTCCACCCCCTTTAGCTCCATAGATACGTTGCTTCGATTGATGACCTCTAGGTCTATTTGAATGGAATCTCCAGGAGTATAAAAATCATCGTTCGATGAAAGCGAAACGTAAAGACCTGAAGTGGCAAAGATCAGATCAAATAGTTCTTTGGATTTTATTTCCTTCCAGAAATCATTTTTCAACTTGGATAACGCTTTCTTCGCCAAAATCAAATACTCCGTAATTTTGGATGGGTTTTGTTCATTAAATTCGGCAATGGCCTTATTTATATAAAAAGCAACCTCTTCAGACCCTTCTACGCGATCCCAAGAAACATCAATTCCATCAAAGGGGCGGTTTGTTTTTTCTCCTTCCCACTGTCTTAAATATTCTATTTGATCTCCTCTTCTGCCAGTCGAACCAAAACCCTGGCTTTTGTGCATGCTTCTACTCCGAGCTGCTATTTCACCATAGGAAGCACCTAATAGTGGGTTATAACCACCTACATTAATTTGGATAAGGTCAGTAGTGTCACTATTTGGGTTTTGGCGAAACCACCACCATCCCGTATTCCAAAATATCTTCTTCGGCTTCCAGATTTCCAATTCGTCAAGTTGATCAGAAAAAGCAGCTGAGTCACCAGCAAGTTCAAATGCTTCTCTTGCCAGTATGGCACTTGCCGTATGGTGTCCATGACTTACTCCATCTGAATCGAATCGAGTAATAACGATGTCAGGTCTGAATTTTCTAAAAACCCTCACAAAATCTTCCAAAACTTTCTCTTTATCCCAAATGGTGAATGTTTCTTCTGGGTTTTTCGAATAACCAAAATCATTGGCTCTAGAGAAAAATTGTTGCCCTCCATCTGTGGCTCTTGCTGCTAAAAGCTCCTGAGTTCTTATTACGCCTAATTGTTCTCGAATTTCTGGACCGATAAGGTTTTGCCCACCATCGCCTCTTGTGGCAGACAAATACCCAGTACGCATCAGTTTTTCATTGGCATAGTAAGTAATCATTCGGGTATTTTCATCGTCTGGATGGGCTGCAACGTAAAGGACATTTCCTAGCACATTTAACTTTTCCAACTTTTGACGAATCAATCCAGGTTGATATGGATTGGTATACTGGGCATCTGCAGCAGTGAGACTCCCCACAGTCAAGGCTAGTGTTAACGCTATTTTTTTCATAGTTTGGATAAAAATGAAAACCAATTATACGATGAAAATTTCAAATTCCTTACAGTTATTCTTTAAGTTGTCGTTTCTTCTTAAATAATAGAAAATAAGGGTATTTATCTAATTTTGTTTAAGTTCTTTACTTCTTCATCAATAGTGAGAATAGGCTTAAAAATTTCATTTAAACTTTCAGACTCACATGGTTTTTTACAAAATCATGAATGCCAAAGTATCTAATGGTATCCAAAAGGTCAGATTTTTTATAGAGTTCCTTAATATGATTCGCTTGGTCTCTGGATTGAGGGTAGATACATCTTCGAAGACTTTACTCCCAATATTTGCGGCATTCAATATCCGATACAATAAGGTCGATTTTTTCCTTTTTTACTATCTCTAACATTTCGTGCAGATCAAGGGCAGTAATCATATTATGTAGCTTTTAAAGGTTAGTTTACTCTCTTCTTGAGTTAGGAATTTCATCATCTGCGCAAAGTATGGTAAACTTTTCTTAATTCTTTCAACCTTCCCCTTGGCTCTTTGAGCTTCCTTTTGAATGCTCTTTTTTCTGCTAAAACTGTTTTCATAGTTGCTAAAATTAAGACAAAAATAATGGACGTGGATAGCAAATGTATCTATTGACTATTTCTGGGGAAGCTTTTTAATTATAAATGTAAAGGTTGTGCCAATCCCTTCTTCAGAGTGATCAAGCCAAATTCGTCCGCTATTTTTTTCGATTAAATCCTTGCAGATAAATAGTCCAATACCCGTTCCTTTCTCCCCATTTGTACCTAATCTTCGGTTATCTTTCCCTATTCTAAAAATATTGGTCTGCATCGTTTCGGGAATTCCTATACCATTGTCCGATACACTTACAATTATTTGACGAACATCTTCATTCATTTCTACTATTACTTTTCCTTCCGACCGGGTGAAAGCGAGCGAATTAGAGAGCAAATTTTTTAAGACTAATTTGAGTGCACTTCTATCTGCAAAACATCTCTCTAGCTTCTTTTCGTTTATTTCAAGTGCTATATTCTTGGCTTCGTATTGTAGTTTAAGTGTTTGGTAAACTTCCTGAATCACAGCAGAGATATCAAGCTCTTCTTGTGTGACCTTTTTATCCATAGCTCCTGCAATACTCCACTCGATCAGCTCATCGAGAAGGTTCAAAGATCGGTCCATACCGAGTTCTATTTGTTCCATGAACATCTTAAGCTGCTCCATCGAAAGTTCACCCGTTTTGATTAGTGCCATCACGTTTTTAAAATTTCCAAGAGGTCCTCTTAAGTCGTGGCTTATTATTTTAACAATTGGTCCAAAGTCGGTGTCTTTTTGATTTTCCATTGAATCTAATTTTTATCAGCGTAAATCTATTCCAGAAAATTAGCAATCTCTCAATAAAAATTTGTAGTAATCGATTCTTTACCTAGATGTTTATCTTTAGTTCATATTTATACTGGCGTCTTAACTCATGAGTTTTATTCACTTTGGAACTATACGACCTGTTCAGAGCAACATGTCTTAGAAGAAACCGATGGGCGGAATGGAGAATGGTTCAGTTTTTTTGAGACCCAAGATGGTTTCTTCAGGCATGAACTTATGAAAGACGAGGGTGGGAAAAAGTGCATTTTCACCAACAAATGAATATTTAAAGAAGACCATGAGAGCTCCGTGAGTGCAAATCGGCGAGAATTCGATGATTTAAATAAAAGAATGACGTAAATCTATGATACAGGGGAGTCGCTAGGATACTTCACGGTACTACAATAAGCTTCTTTTTATTAAAACTGGATATCGCCCCAAACTTCGGAATTTGAATAGCAAAGCATACCATTTTCAATTAGAATTGGTGAAATCAGGTTATTGTTGTATAACGTCCCTGTTCCTAAACCGTGGTGTTTATTATTATTTTCGTACAAACTGGAAAACTGTGCAATTGCGTTTAGTCCGATATTGGACTCTAAATATGAGGTAGCCCACCACTCAATATTGTTCACTTCGGCCAGATTAATCCACTCTGATACAGAGCTGAATCCTCCGTGTAAAGTTGGTTTTAATACGAGATAGTGCGGTTTTAATTCTTGCAAAAGTGAACGTCTATCCTCAAATTTGAATACATAAATTAGCTCTTCGTCGAGCGCAATAGGCACCTCACTTTTAGCACATACAATCTGCATCGCTTCTGGTTGCATTGGGAGAATAGGCTGTTCAATAGAGTGAATTTGGTACTTGCTTAGGCGGTTCAGTTTAGCTAGGACTTCGCTTGAAGCAAAAGCTCCATTGGCGTCCAAACGAATTATAAGTTCTTCAGAGACCGCTCTCAGCTTCTTTATAACTTTTACCTCTTTCTCAAAATCACTTGCCCCTACTTTTAATTTGAGGCAGTTAAATCCTTGTTCCAACTTTTCTTTTATCTGGTTTTGCATAAATTCAATTTCACCCATCCAGATAAGGCCGTTTATAGGAAGACGTATAGACTCTAGACGTTGGGTGAAGATTTTTTTTTCTCCTCCGTTTATCAAATCTAAAAGCGCCATTTCTAAACCGAAACGTATGCTGGACTGATGCCTAGGTATCAGCTCAGCCACAAAATCATAGATATTATTCAAATTTTTGGGCGGCTGTAAACCTGAGAGTCGTGTTTGATAGTTTTTCAGAAGTTTCGGGATATCTTCTACGCATTCTGGACTCAATTGGGCAATAGGTGCTATTTCTCCGATCCCAAACCGTCCCAGTTCATCCGTCAATCGAATAAACCAAACTTTACGATCCAACATTTTTCCACGACTCGTCCTAGCAGGAAATTTAAAATCCAGCGTGTAGGGTTTAAATTCGAGCTTGAGCATGAACCTAAAGTTAGACGATTTTTTATACGATCTGCCCAATAATAAAATTGCGAGACAACCCGCTAATGAACGGGGGCAATCCAAGTTGCTTTTTTACGATCGGGGCAGTATTTCGCATCATTCATTTTCGATGATAGAAAAACTTCTACCCAGAGAATCACTACTTGTATTCAACGATACAAAAGTAATCCCTGCTCGGTTAATTCTGTATAAGGAAACAGGTGCAAGAATAGAGATTTTTTTACTAGAGCCGATTAAACCATCGTCTGTTCATGAAGAGGTCATGAATGAAAAAAAAACTTGCTCCTGGAAATGTATGATTGGCAACGCCAAAAAATGGAAAATAACGAGTAGGATCATGCTTTCAACCTTCCAATTTGAGGTCATCAGAATCTCTGAAAATGAAGTGCAGTTTAGATGGGAAAATGGGAGTAGCTTCTCTGATTTACTTACCAAGATTGGTAAAATACCACTTCCTCCCTATATCGATCGGGAAGTTGAAGAAGAGGATAAAGCACGCTATCAAACCGTCTATTCAAAAATGAAAGGTGCTGTAGCAGCCCCAACAGCTGGGCTTCACTTTTCAAAAGAAATTATTGAAAAGCTCAATGTCAGCAAAATACGAACAGACTTTCTTACCCTACACGTTTCTGCAGGGACTTTCCAGCCGATAAAATTTGAAAAAATAGAAGAGCATCCAATGCACAACGAGCAAGTTTGGATATCAAAGGGAAATATCGAGAACCTACTCAATCACAAAACCGCTATTGCAGTAGGTACCACCTCCATGCGAACGATGGAGAGTCTTTACTGGTATGGGGTAAAGTTGCTTCAAGGCGAAGAAAAATTCTTCATTAATAAGAATGACCCTTATCATCTAAAAAAAGAAAATCGAAATAAGGCGCTTACAGCTATCCTTTCACACATGGATCGTCATGGAGTAGATAAAATCGGAGGGAAAACAGAGATTTTTATCTACCCTGGATATGAATTTCAGATTTGCGATGGATTAATCACAAACTATCACCTCCCTGGTTCCACCTTGATACTGCTCATTGCAGCCTTCATTGGAGAGGACTGGCGAAAAGTATACGAGGAGGCATTAGCAAATGACTATCGCTTTCTAAGCTACGGAGACAGCTCGCTCCTCTTGAAAAATTAAATTTCAATAAGCACCTTGCCTTTAACATTTCGATTCTGAAGCTTCTTCAAAGCATTTTTTGTGTTTTCTAGTGGGTATATCTCATCGATTAAAGGCACTAATTTGCCCTCTCGAAGCCACTCAAAAAGCATATCTAAATTGAATTTATTTTTAGTTGGAAAATTACGAAAAAAAGATCCCCAAAACACCCCTACGATTGAGGCAGATTTTAATAAGGGCAAGTTCAATGGAATCTTGGGAACGTTACCCGCAGCAAAACCTACAACCAAATACCGACCCATCAAAGCCATACCCCGAAAGGCTTGTTCAGCATAGTCACCACCTATTGGATCAAAGATTACATCCGCTCCGTTGCCTCCATTTACAGACTTGATTTTTTCCTTAAGCCCCGAAAATTCGTAGGTATATGCTTCATCTGCACCTATCGCTAAGCAATATTTCACCTTTTCCTCCGATGAAGTGAGTGCCACCACGCTTGCACCCATTATTTTACCCAATTGAATGGCTGCTGTACCTACACCACCAGATGCTCCTAACACCACCAATGTCTCTCCAGCCCTGAGTCCTCCACGATCTCTCAAGGCATGCATAGCGGTGCCGTGAGTCATCATTATGGTAGCCGCATCCTTAAGATGAATGTCTGCTGGCAGTCGGTAAGTGTTGAATCCAAACCCCATTACCTCTTCTGCGAACCCACCAAAAGTAGTCCCTGCAACGACTCGATCGCCAGGCGTAAAGCCTGTTACGCCTTCCCCTATTTCCTTCACAATACCTGCGACCTCACCCCCTGGACTGAAAGGTAGCTCTGGCTGAAACTGATATTTCCCTTGAGTGATCAGGATGTCTGGAAAATTGACCCCAGCATACTTTACTTCTATTTTAATTCTTCCTTTTTCTGGCGAGCCAATTTCATGGTCTTCGAAAACAAGATTATCAAGTCCAGTCAGTTGTTTTACAAGCATTGCTTTCATCTTCTATACGTTTTGGGAGGCAAAATGTCATTAGCACAATTATAATTGAGATTGTAAGTTTAGAATGATTTAATTTTCATTCAAATTACATTAGTATGAATAAAATTTCTTTCATCGTTTTCCTATTCAGCTCCTTTTTTTCCTTTTCTCAAAAAAATGAAAAAAGCTCATTGATTCCACTAATGACATCCGCTGAGCAACGCTGGGAAGGCTATCAGCAAAGATTGGAATTAGAAAAAAACTCCCTAGTAAGCAATCTTTCTTTTCGAAACGTAGGACCAACCATAATGGGTGGAAGAGTAGTAGACCTGGAAGTAGATCCAGATGATCCTATGCACTTTTATGTTGCTTATGCATCTGGATCCTTATGGGAAACGACCAATAGTGGCACCTCCTTCACCCCCCTTTTTGACAATCAAATGGTGATGACCATCGGCGATATAGCTGTTGATTGGATCAATGATATTATCTATGTAGGAACAGGCGAAAACAACTCTAGCAGATCTTCCTATTCTGGTTATGGTGTTTTTAGATCAAATAATAATGGCAAAACATGGAAACACATTGGTTTAGAAGAAACTCATCACATTGGCAGAATGGTTTTGCACCCAACTAATTCGGGTACTATATGGGTTGCAGCGCTTGGACACCTTTATTCAGAAAACGCTGAGAGAGGCATTTATAAGTCTACCGATGGTGGTGATACTTGGAAAAAAACGCTATTTATAAACGATCGAACGGGTGTTGTGGATTTAGTTATACATCCTGAAAAACCAAACCTTCTCATAGCCGCAGCTTGGGAAAAAGATCGAAAAGCGTGGAACTTTGAAGAATCAGGAGCAGGTACTGCTCTTTATCGTTCAGAAGATGCTGGGGATAGCTGGAAAGAGATAGCGAATGATTCTGGCTTTCCTGATACGAAGGGTTCAGGTAGAATTGGCCTCTCATTTGCTCCTTCCAATCCAAATATCGTCTATGCTATTTTGGATAATCAAGACCGAAGAGAAAAAAAAGTAAACGAAGAAAAGGCACTTTCCAAAACATTACTTCAAGATATGAATAAAGTGGATTTTTTGGAATTGGAAAATAAGGAAATAAACGCATTCTTAGACGAATACAAATTCCCTTCAAAATATAATGCAGTTGATATAAAAGAAGACATCCGAAAAGATGTGTTAATGCCTCAAGATTTGGTTTCTTATATCGAAGATGCTAACTCCCTATTATTCGATACCCCTGTAAAAGGAGGTGAAATGTATCGCTCTGATAATGCTGGGAAGACATGGATCAAAACACATGACGGCTATATTGAGGATATGATCTACACATATGGGTACTACTTTGGTCAAGTAAGAGTAGACCCTCAAAATTCTGAGATTGTTTATACTATGGGAGTCCCCATCATAAAGTCAAACGACGGTGGGAAAACCTTTCTAAGCATTAACGAAGAAAATGTGCACGTAGATCACCACGCACTTTGGATTAACCCTAAGAATTCCAACCACTTGATCTTGGGAAACGATGGAGGCATCTATATTAGTTTTGATGCTGGATCCAATTGGATTAATTGTAACTCCCCATCCGTAGGACAGTTTTATTCCATTGCAGTGGACATGGCCGAGCCATATAATGTCTACGGTGGACTCCAAGACAATGGTGTATGGAAAGGTTCGAGCACTTATGAATATTCTCGAGGCTGGTATAAATATGGGAAATATCCATATGAAAGGTTGATGGGTGGCGACGGAATGCAAGTAGCAGTTGATACCCGCAACAATAAGATATTATACACAGGATATCAATTTGGAAATTATTTTCGAATCAATACAGAAACAGGAGAGAAGAAATACATAACCCCTAAACATAAACTAGGAGAAGTACCTTTCAGGTGGAATTGGGAAGCACCTATTCTAATTTCTGCCCACAATCAGGATATTGTGTATTTTGGAAGCAATCATTTTCACCGTTCGATGGATCAAGGAGAAAATTTCGAAACGCTTTCGAGAGACCTAACCACAGGAGGTAAAAAAGGAGATGTTAGTTTCGGTACTCTTACTACCATAGCTGAGTCTCCTGTTCGTTTTGGACTACTCTATGTCGGAAGTGATGATGGGTTAATTCATATTTCAAAGGATGCAGGAGAATCATGGATCAAGATCACAGACGCCCTTCCAAAAAATTACTGGGTTAGTGCTGTGGTAGCCTCCAACCATAGCGAGGGAAGGGTCTATGCTTCTCTCAATGGCTACCGTTGGGACAACTTCGAACCTATGGTTTTCATTAGTGAAAACTACGGTAAAACGTGGAAAAATATCTCATTAGGGCTTCCAAAAGAACCAGTCAATGTAATAAAAGAGGACCCTGAAAATGATCAGATCATTTACATTGGAACAGACCATAGCGCATACGTATCGCTAGACAGAGGAGACTCCTACCATGCCTTTTTGGCTGGCTTACCTAACGTATCTATTCATGACTTGATCGTGCATCCAAGGGAGAAAGACTTAGTGCTAGGGACACACGGTAGAGGCATTTACATTGGAGATGTGAGCTCGCTTCAACAATTAAATAAAGAGATCATGGCCAAGCCTCTTCATTTGTTTGAGCCTGCTCCTATTACCTTCAGTTCAAAATGGGGAACCCGGCAAAATGTATGGGCTAGTTATAACGAACCTTCCGTCAGTTTTTCTTACTACAGCTCAAGCTCTGGAGATGGATCCATTGAGGTTCTAAAAGAAAACGAAGTAGTTTCCACCCTTGTTATATCGGCTACTCAAGGCTTGAATTTCATAAATTTAAACCTTGAAACTACCGCCTCTTTTAAAAATACATTAAATGAAGAACAAGCAAATGATTTTAAAGCACAGGAAAACGGTAAATTTTATTTGACAGAAGGAAACTACCAACTTAGAGTATCGATAAAGGGAAATACGGAAAAAGTGGGCTTAGTCATTAAGCCTGAAAGAAAACAATCAAGTAGAAAAGGGTAAGCCTAGTTTGCTTAAAAAATTTCAATTTCATGGATTACCCGACCACTTCAACCACCAAATTATGATTTGTATAAATGCAGATATCAGCCGCTATTGTAAGTCCTTCTCTTACCATTTCTTTAGCAGAGAGGTTTGAAGCATGTTTTTTGAGAGCTAATGCTGCAGATCGGGCATATTCACTCCCAGATCCAATAGCCAGCAAATCATCATTTGGCTCAATAACATCACCTGTGCCGGAGATCATCAAAATTTCATTTTTGTCTGCTACAATCATCATGGCTTCAAGTTTTCTTAGGTAGCGGTCGGTTCGCCAATCTTTAGCCAGCTCAACGGCTGCTCTTTTTAAATTGCCAGAGTAGTTACTTTGCTTTTCATCAAAACGGTCCAAAAGTGTGAACGCATCGGCTGTAGATCCCGCAAAACCTGTTACGATCTTTCCATCGTTCAGTTTTCTGATTTTTTTGACGTTGGATTTGGCTACTGTGTTGCCCAAAGTAGCTTGTCCATCTGCGCCTATGGCTACTTTTCCATTGTGCTTTACAGCTAGTACAGTTGTTGATTTAATTATTTCCATCTTAAAAAGTCTTCCCATTAATGGAACACTTATTCATTTTTTTTTGCTCTTTATATCAAAATTCTTACTGGGTCTTCAAGTAGCTCTTTAAACGTTACCAAAAAGGCAGCACCAACAGCACCATCCACTGCTCTGTGGTCGCAAGAAAGAGTTACTTTCATTACATTCCCAGGCATCATTTCACCATTTTTTACCACCACGGTTTCTTTGATGCCACTTACTGCCATGATGCAAGCATCTGGCGGGTTTATAATCGCAGTAAATTCCTCTACACCAAACATTCCCAAATTGGAAATAGTAAATGTATTTCCTGTGAATTCATCTGGCTGAAGTTTTTTGTCTCTCGCTTTTTCGGCGAGTTCTTTCACTTCTGCAGAGATATGGGAAAGAGTTTTGCTTTCTGCAAACTTCACCACTGGAACGATCAATCCATCTGAAATGGCTACTGCTACCCCTACATGTATGTGATTATGCTGGATTAATTGATCCTCGCTCCAGCTTACATTTATTTTTGGGTGCTTTCTTAATGCCGTTGCGGCCGCTTTTATCACCATATCATTGAAAGAAATCTTGACTGGTGCCACTTCATTCATAGACTTTCTGGCTACAATAGCTTTGTCCATGTTGATCTCCATAGTCAGGTAAAAGTGAGGTGCAGAGAATTTGCTTTCACTTAACCTTTTTGCTATAGCCTTTCTCATTTGCGAAAGTTCAATCTTCTCGGATTGTTCTTCACCAACCACACTTTGTAGTTGAAACGAAGGCGTCACTGCTGAATGCGAAGTAGAGACTTGTTGTGCAGGAGCAGGAATGAAGTTTTCTACATCTTTCTTCACAATTCTTCCTTCTGGTCCAGACCCACTTACACTTGATAGATTAATTCCTTTTTCTGAGGCGATCTTTTTTGCTAACGGTGAAACTTTAACCCTTTCATTGCTCGATACTTCGGGTATTGACGTAGAAAAAACCTCAGGTTTTGATTCGTCCAAATTTTTTTCCTCTTTTGGCGTGTCTTGTGAGGTTTGTATCCCTCCTGCAGACTCAGTCTGCAATAGTACCTCATAGTCTGCTCCCTTCTCTCCTATAATTGCAATAACTCCATCTACCGCCACTCCACTTCCCGCCTCGACTGCCGTGTATAGTAAAGTTCCATCTTCGTATGCTTCCAGTTCCATGGTGGCTTTATCTGTTTCTACTTCTGCAAGAATATCTCCAGACTCTACCTTATCACCAATTTTTTTCAACCAAGAGGCAATTACACCTTCCTCCATTGTATCACTCATCTTGGGCATTCGGATGACACTTGCATTGATATTGCTGATGTCTACTGGCGCGGTTGAAACTGCAGCACTTTCGCTTGAACGTGAAACCGGTGCTGACGGAATATTTGCTTCGGCTTCTAAAGCTGTACTTTCTAGTAAAGGTTTATAGTCTTCTCCTTTTTCTCCAATCACTGCCAAAATACCATCTACGGACACAGACTCTCTTTCCTTTACGCCGATATGCAAAAGCACTCCATCTTGGTAGGATTCGAGTTCCATTGTAGCTTTGTCCGTCTCTACTTCGGCAAGGATGTCTCCAGAGCTTACTTCATCTCCCTCTTTTTTAAGCCAAGAAGCAATTACTCCTTCCTCCATTGTATCGCTCATTTTTGGCATTCTTATTACTTCAGCCATAGAATTAGATTTTTTTTATAAACCAAAATTAAATTGATCGACTAAATTAATGTTACCAAACTCTTAAATCGAAATTGAGTAGTAAAATATATCAGGTTAAATTGCCTCAAAATGATTGATCGGTACTCGATAACACCTAATTCAGTGGAACTAACCCTCGTTTTGGGGTTAGACGTCCCCTCGACGTATGAGCCTCAATTTAATGCGGCACCTACTAAATCGTTGCCAGTAGTTACCAGCAAAGAACCTAACCGATTCACTTACCTTCAATGGGGACTCATGACGGTCTGGTCTAATAACCGTGCGATGAGTCCAAAATTTTTTAATCTGCCATTAGATTCAGTTTTAAACAAATCCACCTACAGGAAGAAAATAAAAACGCAACGATGTGTCGTGCCGATGGATGGTTTTTTTGTCTGGAAAAAAGTGGCCAAAAAAAAATCAATACCCTACTACATTTTTTTCTCTGATCATCGTCTTTTCTACGCTGCAGGGATTTGGGAAGAAAATGAAGAGGGAAACTCTTTCATCATGATCACACGACCATCAAATGAATCGGTTAGTCCATTTCAGGAAGATATGCCTGCGATAATTGAATCTCTGACCGCCAAAAAATGGTTATTAGCTGAAGATTTATCAGACTTAGAGCAACCTCTTCTTAAAAACTTGGATCACAAACTTCATTCGCATACTGTTAGTCCTATTATCATGAATTTAAACATTAACAATGAAAAAATGATATTGCACGCTCCCGCCTCAGATCAATATGGTAATTATACTTTATTTACTTAAAATTCAAATTTTATCGCTACCCAAAATCGTATGAGTCAAAAAAATGATCTTTTTCTTTTTGAAAAAGTAAAGTCTGATGACCTTTTATCATACGAGATCATATTTAAGAAATATATAAAAGAGCTTCATCGCTATGCCTCTTCCTATGTAAGGGATAGTCAGATAGCAGAAGAGATGGTTCAGGAGATTTTTCTCTATTTGTGGGAAAGAAGAAGCCAGATAGATATTCAAACTACTCTTAAAACTTACCTGTACTCAGCAGTCAAAAACAAATGCCTTAACTATATAAAGTTGGAACTGCCCAAACAACAATCTATGGGAGACATCAGCGAAGTTATGCTAGGCGTTAATCCTAAAGAAGAAGACGAAGGTGAGAATGATCTTTTAAAAAAATATATACAGCGAGCGATAGATGCCCTTCCCAAAAAGTGTCGAAGAATATTTATCTTAAGTCGAAACGTGGGAATGACATACGAAGAAATAGCAAAAGAACTAGATATCTCCAAAAAAACAGTAGAAAACCAAATGGGCATCGCCCTCAAAAAATTAAGGGAGTCTCTGGAAGATGTCTACGATCGATATAAAAAGATGAACTTTTGAGAATTTAAAAAAAAATTGGGGGTAAAGGATTAAAACATTGACATCATATATAAGTGATCAAAGATTTAGAAAGATATAATCACCTAAACAGTAAAATTCAAAAATCAGAAGTTCATAATAATATTGTTGACTTCATTTTTGAGCGAACAGCTGTTGATGTGCCTGAAATTGACGAAGCGAGTGCTTGGAATAGGCTTGAAGCCAAACTAACTAAGCCAAAGAATAATTATTTCTATTTAAAAATAGCTGCCAGCATTGTTTTAATCGCGTGTGTTGGTGCGCTAATTATCGGTATCCGAAATTCGTCTGTCCAAACAATTGCTTCAAATAATGAAAAAATCAGTGTTATATTTCCTGATGGTTCAAAAGGAGTTTTAAATAAAGCATCTTCTTTCACTTTTCCAGATGAGTTTAGATCGGAAAGAAAGATATCATTTACAGGTGAAGCGTATTTCGATATTAAGAAAAGTAAGAAACCATTCATTATCGATGCAAATGGAGTGGATGTGAAAGTATTGGGTACTGCTTTTAACCTGATTACAAATAATAAAGAAGTAGTACTCTACGTAGATCGTGGATTGGTGGCTTTTTTGAAAGATGGCGAAGAAACAAAAGTTGAAGCTGGCTTAGAAGCTCGATTTAATAAGAAAAACAACGAAGTAGTCGTGATCAAACAACCTACGTTAAATACGATGAGTTGGCGAAATGGATACTTCAAATTCAAAGACACTCCACTTAATTCAGCGATAAAAGACCTATCAGAATATTACGAAGTAGATTTTCAATTGAGCAACTCGAAACTCAAAAATTGTAGAGTATCTGCAACTATTGATAACCAGTCCTTAGATTGGGTTCTTGTTTTACTCGAAAAAATACTTGATGTTAAAGCTGAGTTGAAGAATAAGTCAGTTAAAATCATAGGAAAAGGCTGTTAATCATCTTTAGGTTAGACAGATTGTTAATTTTGCGGTCGTGATTGCTAACCTGCAAAAAGTATTCTTGTTTATCTTTATATTTCTTTTTTGTGGTGTATTATATGCCCAAAGTCAATGGAATATAAAAGTTGGGATGTCGGGAGAATTAGACCTATATGCGCTTTTAGATTCTCTTGGTAACAAAATAAACATCGCCTATAGTCGCGACAAAATTCCCAATCAACGTATCGTAATAAAGAAAAGTGCCAATATAAAATCCATTCTCCAACAGCTGGAAACTTCTCGGATTGCCCATTACAATCTGACTCATGGTCAGGTGATTTTAGCTCCTTATGAAAAAAAATCCTACTCCATAAGTGGTATTTTGAAGGATATGGATTCGGGAGAGGATATTATTGGAGCAACTGCACAAATTGTAGGAACAAATAACGGAACAGTTACAAACGGATATGGACACTTTTCCATCACACTTTTCGAGGGTATTTATACTATTTCCTTCTCGCATATTGGCTATAAATCACATACTATAGAAGTTGATTTAAGTAAAAATGTTAACCTATCAATAGGTCTTAGCTCCAATGCGACCACTCTAAAAACGATTGAAGTAAACGCTATTTCAAGCGATGAAAACATTGTAGAGCCTATTCCATCTATAAATCGAATATTCATATCGCAAACAGATTCAGAAATTCCATATCTGCTTGCAGAAGTAGATGTAATTCAGAATGCCCTTCTTCAACCAGGTATTAAATCTATTGGTGAGGATGCAAGTGGAATACACGTAAGAGGAGGCGGAGTCGATCAAAATTTAACGCTATTGGATGAGGCACCTATTTACAATCCAAATCATTTTTTCGGACTGATCTCTGCATTTAACCCCGAAGCTGTAAATGATGTTAGAATACTCAAAGGCTTTATTCCACCTTCTTATGGAGGGAGAGGCTCCTCCGTGATAGAAGTACGACAAAAGGAAGGAAATACTACTAAGATCCGATATTCTGGCGGCATTGGATTAGTGTCAGCAAGAGGATTGATCGAGGGGCCAATTCAAAAAGGTAAGAGTTCGTTCCTGATCAGTGGTAGGCAGAGTCTTTTGAACCTATCGATAAATGATTTTGCAAGTACTTCTGTACGTCGAAATAGAAATCGTTTTCAAGATTTAAACTTAAAATTAAATACAAGACCAAATGAAAACAATAAATTTTATCTCTCTGGCTACTACGGACTTGATCGGAATAGAGTGGGACTCAACTCGATTCGAAGGTGGGGAAATAGGATATTAAATGCACGTTGGAATCATATATTCAGCCCACAACTATTCTCAAATATCGTTGCCTTTATTTCAGAATATGACTATCGGATAGAAAAAGATGAAGAGCCTGGTGCTTTCATAGGTCGTTCGAAAATAAGGGATATCGGACTCAAAACGGACTTTGCATATACCTTCGAAACATCCAATGAAGTAACCTTTGGCTTGAATACTATTTACCACCGCTTATCGCCTGGTTCGCAGGAACCCTTAGCACCTGAAGCAAGCACTAATATCGTTGAATTAGAAACCGAGAGGGGGTTGGAGTCAGCCCTGTATGCAAGTCACGAATTTTCAATTGGGAAAGCTTACATCATGTATGGATTGAGGTATAGCATGCTACACACTTTCGGGCCAGCTAAAAACTATTTGTATGCCAACAATATACCTACCTCGGATATAGCCATTATTGATACCGTTCATTTCAGCTCTGGAGAGCTAATTAATTCTTTCAAAAATATGGAACCCAGAGCTGCTATATCTTATGTGCTGAACCCCAATACCTCTATTAAAACTTCATACACGAAAAATACTCAGTATATCCATTTAATCTCAAATACCATTTCGCCAGCACCCACAGATATGTGGAAGCTATCCGACAATTTTATATCACCTTTGATCACCAATCAGTATACAATAGGGCTATACAAGAACATGCTAAAAAATAACTGGGAAACTTCTATCGAGGGTTATTTCAAAGAAATCAAAAATAATATCCAATATAAAAATGGTGCTGATTTGATTTTCAATGAAAATATTGAGACCGAACTCCTTTTTGGAAATGCGAGAGCGTATGGACTAGAATTTCTCTTAAAAAAGAAAAGAGGAAAATTAAAAGGATGGATTGCCTACACATTATCACGTGCGGAAAGTATTCTAGAAACCGAATATATCCCTGAAAATCATGATAAGAAACATGACCTATCCTCTTCGTGGACTTATACCTTTTCAAATCGAATAAGTGCCTCTGCCAATTTTGTATACAATACGGGTATTCCTGTAACCCTGCCAACTGACAAATATGTTTTTGAAGGAAACATTGTCCCACACTTTACACAGCGGAACAACTCCCGGCTTCCAGACTATCATAGACTAGATCTTTCATTAAGAATCAATGGGAAAAAAATTAAGAAAGACGGCTCTGTGAGAAAGAATCAAAATTATTGGATTATTAGTATTTATAACGTGTATGCACGAAAAAATGCCTACTCTTATTTTTTTCGAGAGTCTGATCTGAATCCTAGTGTTGGTGAGATCGTTCAATATTCCATATTCGGTACAGCCATTCCTGGTATCACTTATAATTTTAAGTTTTGAGAAGAGTGTTCCCCATATTCCTTTTAATTTTCGTAGCATGCGAAGAGGTCGTGGTAATAGCACTGCCTGCCGCTCAAAATTTGATTACCGTGGAGTCTTGGCTCACTTCCATAGAAGAGATACAACGAGTCAATTTGTCAAGGTCAAATGGTTTCTCTGACTCCTTAAAAGTACAGCCGATCACCTCCGCAAGTGTACGCATTCGATCCTTAGCAGATGATCATTTTTTATTTTTGCACAGAGCCAATGGAATGTACGAGTCGATCGAACCCTTTAGTGGTCAAATAGGCGTAGAATATAAATTAATAATCTCATTACCTGATGGTAAAGAAATACTTTCGCATTGGCAAATTATGGAGGAACAAGTGCCGATTAATGCATTAACCGTAAGCTCTTTTCGTGAAAATAATCCTCAGAATCCAACACAACAGTTTACTGTTTTTTTCCCGAAAATAAGTGCTCGAGATCCAGAAACTACCGCCAATACCTATCGGTGGATTTTTTACAAAAACCGGACCGTCTACGCAAAGCCCGAGTCCATTACCGTTCAAAATGATCGGCTGTTTAATGGAAATTTAATACCTAATGACTTCATGTCTTTTTCATACGATGAAGGCGAAGAGATCATAGTGGAGTTGCAGTCCATTTCCCAAAAGTCTTATAATTATCTCACTTTACTCAAATCTCAAATTACTTCTTTGGGTACCGCTGGGGGCACTACTCCTACCTCCATAGACGGTAATCTTTTTTATTCTTCTCCCAGTATCAATGAAGCAGTACTCGGATATTTTGGTACCGCTACTATAAGTCGGGATACGGTAATGGTAGAGTAGGTATAAAGAGGCAAACGGAGAACTCCCACCAAAGCAACCTCGTTCTATTTACCAGTTGATTATTTTAATTTTTTTTGAAAATATGAAAATTAATCATTTCTATATAAAAAAATATTTCGGCAATCCTATTTTTTTTCGATAAACGATTTTATCTCTCCGATTAACCTATGAAAGAATTCTTCGGTGGTAGTTGATTTGACCTAAATGATAGTTTAAATGACCGTATAGGTATGTCAGAAAATGGAAGGTTGTCATCTCATATCCAAATACTTTCACAGGATATTTTTCTTCGTACTGCGCTGGGTTAATGGTTTCAAAAAAATTAGATACTAAGGCATAGGTCTTGTCAATTTCGGTGAGAAGATTTTTCTTATCCAACCTCCCATTAAATTCAAAATCACGGTCTCTTTGATATCCACTATCGAGGAGGATTGCACCCATAAAGTGCTGCAAATTTCCACATATATGAAGGGTTAAATTTCCAGCAGAATTTTTTATTTCATTTTGGATGACCCACATTTTTGTTTCGTCATGGGCTTCTATTTCATTCTTTAGAACTTTAATGTTCCTTTTATATTCCGTTGCAAAATGTTTATTCAGGTTCATTTTTTTCTATTTTTATTTTTCTAAAAAACTGTCTTCCAGTTTTGCCTGAAGTTGATCCAACGAATCCTTTCAGATTTTCGCTTTTAGTTAACAGGAGTTAAGGCAATTTCTCTCTTCTACCTCAATACTAAATTGGTCAATCATTCGCTCGACGTGACTTACTTTCCGATAATCAAAGTCGGAAGTAAAAGCTACTATTTCATAGATTTCCAGGCGTTTCGCTTGATTCAATACTGCCTATTTTGCAGTCTTGTAGACATATATTAAACTAGGCTCTCCTAATTTAATTTCACCAAAATAACTTACTACCACTTCTAAGGTATTCGTAAATCCAAAAGACTTTATTTGACCTACATTGGGATCACCAGCTGTATGCAACGGTTCTCCATCATCGTTCGCTCTTATTCGTTCATTTAGAATGCACAATATTCATCCATATCAAAAATAACTGGCATTGTAGTATTCCTTCTTTAAAGAAATGATTTTTTCTTCAAAGTGTAGATAAAAGTGCTTTGGCTTCTTTTTCGATTCTTTCTGTCTCTGGGTATTTAAGTGCTAGCCTAAGCATTTCTTTTGCTTCAGTCTTATCCCCAATACGTATTAAAACCCGTGCAAGTCCTAAATAACCAAACCCCTTAAAGTACGCTCCATGATGTGGAATTTTCTCACCAAACGACAATGCTTTCCTGTATGCCATGGCTGCTCTTTCCTGATGATGAAGAACAATCTCCTCGTAGTAGCCTTGAAAAACATAACCTGCAAGTCGATAATATACATTTTCGTGCGCTACCAATTCATGAATCATTTCCCTAGATGCTTCATTGAAGTCTTTTGGATTTGCCAGCGACTCCAGATACTTTGCCTTTGCATAAAAATTATTGGGATACATAAAGCAAAGTTTAGAAAGATACTCCTGTGCTTTCTTAGGCTGAAACTCATACCTGAGATAGATATAACTTAAGTACAAGAGTGCCTCCACTTTGGTTAAAAAAGTGACCTCCGAAGCTTTTTCCAGCTGTTTTAGCCCTAATTCTCTATCGCCCGACCTAAAGAACCAAAGCAAAGGTGTATAAATCGGATGCCGCTCAGGGTACTTCTCTCTGAAGTAATTATAAAGGCCTATTGCAAAAAGGTATTCTGGGTACTCCTCTACATAGTCAAAGCCTTTTTTCAGCAAACCGTAAGCTTTACTTGCCTCACCAAAAGCCTTCATCGTAAAATTTCTATCTGCATAGTATTCCGCCAAAAGCCCATAAGCAGCCATAGCAAAAAACATCATCTCAGGGTTTTTTAATTTTGAGTCGATTGCCTTTGCCAATAAAACAGTAGAATCTAACTGTTGCTCGATAATCATGAAGACCTCATCAGATATCGTGGGGATGTGAGCCCATAAGAGTGCCATTGCTCGAATCAAAGGGGCAGCAGGATGCTTTGGCAGTAGCACTTCTAGGCTATCTGCATAAAACATGGCAGAGTCCACATTGGCATTGTAAACATGATCTGCCCCTCTTTTTGCCACCGATTGGTAAATACCATTATCAAAAACCTGACTGGCAAGACCAAAAGGAACGAGGAGGTTCAATATGAAGACCTTGAAATTCAAATAACTTTAATTAAAATTAATTGTATTTTTTAAAATTGATGAGATATTTACCAAATTTCATCAATTAATTTTTTTTGCCATTAGGTGATTCCATTTTACGAAAAATACGACGATTATCCATCCAAAAGTTAATATCCAATTTATTTCCTGAAAGCGTACTATGCAAACCAACACGATGTACGGCTCCTTATCGCTAAGAATGACGATTGTCTAATGCTCTTTCGGTTGAAAATGGCATATAAACAATCCTTTTCAAAAGGCTATTTGGCTCATTTTATCAGCAAAAGGCAAACGCAAATTTCTTAGCTTCCGAAAGAGAATTGTGAATAGCACCTACTAAAAGGCAAGTAAAAAAATTTCGAATAAAGCAACCTGCTTCTATTTATTTTTCTTTCCTCCAGTATGAAGAAATTCAAAAATTTGGGTATACCACGCTTTATCAAGACCTCAATCAGCATGATCGTCTTTGATGAAACTGGGAGGGTAAGATACATAAAATGCAACAGCACAAGCTAAATTCGCTACGAAAAGATCGCTTTTCTTTTCGTTAATACGGTGATTTTTAAAAGCACCTCGGGCTCTTCGCCCTTTTTCGAGCGGATGAAAGCGTTTGTGCCTTTTTAGTAATGATATGGGCTGAGCCGCCCCTTTCATACCCAACGCCCTTTTTTGTACGCACCGAAAGGAATCACTGCGCCAGTTTAGGAAAAAACACCTTCTAAACCCCACAAAACGGGGTTTAGAAGGTGTAATGCATTTTTTTAATCACATGCTTCCGTTTGAAAGGTTACTTTGGTGGCATCATATTTCGTCCACGCTGTTGGAATAGGTAGCTTATCCACTTGCACACAGGTTAGGTTAGGGGTATTTGTCAAATCTAAATCAGTAATTGCATCGTTATTGCCATTCGCCAGATTAATCTTTGTTAAGTCATTGTTACTATTTAACCAAAACGTAGTAAGCATTTTGTTTCGAGAAACATCGATGGCTGTTAAGTTATTTCTATTTAAAAAAAGCTGAGTAAGTGCCATGTTGTTAGAAACATCTATTTTGGTTAAGTCATTGCCTCTTAAACCAAGATAAGTAAGTGCTGTATTGTTAGAAATATCTATTTCTGTTAAATCGTTATAGCTTAAATAAAGCTCAGTAAGTGCTGTGTTGTTTGAAACATCTATTTCTGTTAAATCGCTACTGCTTAAATAAAGCTCAGTAAGTGCTGTGTTGTTTGAAACATCTATTGATGTTAAGCGATTGCCAGATAAATCAAGATAAGTAAGTGCTATGTTGTTAGAAACATCTATGTCTGTTAAACCATTGAATTGCAAATCAAGATCAGTAATCCTTGAAAAATATTCAATGCCAGTAGCGTCTTTAATGCCACCACCATTTGAACCAATTCCACTGGTATAGTCTCGGGCTTCCGCTTCTGAAATTTCCCCATCTCCATTAGCGTCAAGGCCAGGATGACTAGAATTACTTAGTAATACAGCTTTGAAGTTTGCATCTGGAATATTAATTGCTTCACCAAGATCATTCGTTATGGAAATCGTAAATGCTGCCGTAGCCGTTACACCCGCTACTGTTCCTTGTATCTCGCCTGTGATCTCCGTTCGGGTCTCAAAATCGAATACGCTGGAATCATTTACCACTATTTTATTTCCATTTAACCTAATGGCATCCGCTGGGGTTTGGCTTTTAATCGAATAAACGGGCGTTTCATCCGTATTGGCTACAGTCGCTTTTATCTCCCCGATCTGGGTGTCTTTAGGGCTATTTTCTTTGATGGCTAATTGAGTCAAATCCGCTATGTCGATGGAAGTAATTCCCGTATTGGTAATGGTCACCTCTTTCGTTGTGTTATCCGATCCGCCTGCGTTCGTAGCGGTGAGTTTTACGGTATAAGTGTCGTTCTTCGCATAGGTATGGGCGGGGTTTTCGTCTGTTGAAGTGTTTCCATCGCCAAAGTCCCAAGCGTAGCTGGTCGCACCTTCAGACGTGTTGGTAAACGTTACTTTACCTGCCGTTTTTTCGTCTACTACAAAGGTAAAATTTGCCACTAATTGGGTGCTCGTTCCTTCTAGGGAAATGGTCACCGTTCGCGTTTTCTCAGCCGAGCCGCCTGCATTCGTAGCGGTAAGCTTTACCGTATAGGTGCTGTCTTTCGTGTAGGTATGGGTGGGGTTTTCGTCTGTGGATTTGCTTCCATCGCCAAAGTCCCAAGCGTAGCTGGTGGCATTTTTAGAAGCGTTTTTAAAGGTTACCGCCCCTTTTGAACCGAAGGTAAGGGTAAAGTCGGCTTCTACTTTAGGGGTAACCTGTTCATTGTCTTTCTTACAACCCCATAAGATGGCTGCAGTGCATAGGGTAGCGAGTAGAAAAGTTTTGGGATTGAAATTCATAGGTTTGAATTTGATTTGATTTGATTTGATTTGATTTGATTTGATTTGATTTGATTTGATTTGATTTGATTTGATTTGATTTGATTTGATTTGATTTGATTTGATTTGATTTGATTTGATTTGATTTGATTTGATTTGATTTGATTTGATTTGATTTGATTTGATTTGATTTGATTTGATTTGATTTGATTTGATTTGATTTGATTTGATTTGATTTGATTTGATTTGATTTGATTATCCATAAATTCAAAATTTTTCGTTTCGCTTTTTGCTTTATTGAGATTTTTCATAGCGTTATTTATTTAATTGATTAAGATATTAAAACACAAGACTAAGGGTATTGGATCGTATTTGCAAAAAAATTTAATAAAAAAAGATTTTTTTTTGATGAGTAGGCTTGAAAAACGGTAAAAGCTAACGTTTTAATCTTTTAATCAAAATTGAGTTTAGGCCCTGTCGCAACAGCTATTTTGTGTAGCCCCTCCATTTTCATTTCATTTTTTGGCGCACTCACAAAATCACATGAATGAAATCTAAAAACAGAACAACTACAACTTTTTAAAAAAGAAGACAGGGCGATCTTTTCAACGTCAAGACAAAAAAGGTATTGAAAATTTGTAACCCTTCTTTTTACGCTAAATTTGAATTTAGGCGGAGATTAGTAATGCGTAAATAAATAATGAATAGAAAATACGATGTGTGTGCTATCGGCAATGCACTGGTAGATTATGAAATCAAGGTTTCAGATGGATTCTTTGAAAAGCACAAGGTGGAAAAAGGATTGATGACCCTAGTAGACGCTGACCGGCAGGATCAGCTTATTCATTTGCTTGAGCATGCGATAACCAAAAGACAGGGAGGCGGTTCTGCCGCCAATACCATTTTTGGGCTGAGTGAGCTGGGCGGAAAAGGCTTTTATACCTGTAAGGTAGCGGATGATCAGGATGGAAAATTTTTTATGGAAGACCTGAACAGAGCCGGGGTAGACACCAACTTAGCGAGCGGTAGCCTAGCTGCTGGCATCACGGGCAAGTGCCTCGTGATGGTAACACCTGATGCGGAGCGCACAATGAATACTTTTTTAGGCATTGCCTCCGCTCTTTCTACATCAGAACTGGTGATTGATGCCATAGCTGAAGCAAATTATGTCTTTCTCGAAGGCTTTTTGGTTTCATCGCCTTCTGGCTTGGAAGCAATGAAAGAGGCAAAAAAAATAGCCGAAGCAAAAGGGACAAAGACCTGTATCACTTTTTCGGATCCTTCTATGGTGAAATATTTCGGTTCACAAATGAAAGAAATCATTGGAAGCGGAATGGATTTACTTTTTTGCAACGAGGAAGAAGCGATGCTATATACCAAGACCAATAGCCTAGAGGAGGCAAAAGGGGCTATCCAAAAAATAGCGAAGCAATTCGCCATTACACTTGGTGAAAAGGGGTCGTTAGTCTACGATGGCGTTCGCTTCATTCAAATTGAAGCTGTTCCTGCCAAAGCCATTGATAGTACGGGGGCGGGAGATATGTTTGCCGGGGCTTTCTTGTATGGGATTAACAATGGTCTTAGTTACGAACAAGCAGGAAACTTGGCCAGTGCGGCCAGTGCGGCAATCGTTGGAAAATACGGTCCTCGATTTGAAGTGAATCAGGCAAAAAATATGCTAAATACAATGGAGGTCTAACTCATTTTGGATGGTAAGAAGGCATTAGATTGAATATCTGAAGCAAGCTTTCTCGGAGATAAAATTTATATTGAAACGTATGTTGAAGAGATGAGAGAGCCTTTTTCTGAGCGTATTGTACGAATCTTAAAAGAAGAAGAAATGATTGCCAAAGTGAGGTCGAATGGTTTTTTTGAAAGAGAGAGACAAAAATTAAGTCGAGTCCCCGAAGAAATAAAGACCGTGTTCGTTAAAAAAAATATATTTGCGCTCCTTATGGGGCTATAGCTCAGTTGGCTAGAGCGCTACACTGGCAGTGTAGAGGTCGCCGGTTCGAATCCGGCTAGCTCCACTTCTGAGATTCTACTTTAGCAGGAAAGAATAATTTTTTCAGAACGTTTGTGTGAGACATTACTGAATCACCCTTCGAAACATTTTCACATTGTCTTTATAATAGTTGGCCATTAGGTTGGATTCCACTACGCCTTTGGAAGAGGACGCATGAATAAATAGAATTTTGTTTGCACTAACATAGGAAATCATCCCGCTATGATACCACTTACCTTTTCCTTTCTCTTTAAACTGGAAGTAAACCAAGTCGCCTTTTCTCAAGCCTTTCCATCCTTTTTTCTTTCCAATTTTGGATTGTTCTTTGGCTGTTCTGGGAAGTTTTATATTAATTTTTTGATAGGATTTTTGAATTAACCCAGAGCAATCTATACCGCTTTTTGAATTTCCGCCCCATTTATAAGGGGTTCCGATGTAAGATTTACCTACCGCAATCACTGCTTCGATCGAATTATTTCGACGCTGCTTTTGCTTTTGACTGAGGGCAGGCGAACTAATCCCTATTATTAAAAGAGAAAAGAACAAGTATCTAATTTTCATTCTAGTTTCGATTATTTCTTTAGCACACAGAAAAGATCTAAATTTTTATCATCTAGCTCTTTTAGTTCAAAATCTTGCCATTTTATGGATCGTACTAACTCATCATCATCGAATTTAAGTTTTTTACGATTCATTCGATTCAATAGTTCATACGGTTTGGTTAGTAGGGATGCGGGTAATCGATATTGGAGATTTAGAATGTCGTATTTCATGATCTTGTTCACAGATCGTCTGTTTTGCTCATGATATTCCATCACCTTATCATTTCCAGCAATTCCTTTCATTTCAACATTGGGAAAGTACTTGAGTGCTATTTCAGTCAACTGTTTTCCCGTGTATTCCCTAATATGCCAAGGATTTCGTGAAAGCGTCATCAAGTGGTTGGGTGTGGTGATAAGTGCGGTGCCCCCCGGTTTAAGCACTCGAAATACCTCTTTTATAAATTCTTCGTCCTTTTTAATATGCTCAATTACATGAAAAGAAACGATGGTATCAAAATGATTGTCTTCGAAAGGAAAGGGCGGAAAGGTTCCGCTTTGAAACTGGTAGTCTGGATATTGCATTTTCAGCCGCTGAATAATACCCTGTATTTTATCTATCCCTAGGTAGCTTTCTGCGAGAGGAGCTATAATTTCTACGCCTCTTCCCTCTCCACAACCAAGCTCCAGCAATTTACCTTTAATATAAGGTTTAACATGATGATAGGCACTTAAAAGCCGCTGATGGATTGGATTATCGGATGGGATTTGTGCCGATGCAACCTCCGTTGTATATACTCTCATACTTGTGTGTTCAATGTCAATTTTTTCAAGAAGGTTCAAAGAAAGGAAATGATTGGCTAATTTGAAGTTTGTGATGAGGGTTCGTCTATTTTTGTTGGCAATTTGTGCGATTTTTTTTTCCTACGCTATCGACCTTTCGAAGGTTAATATGGCGTGGCAATATGATGTTAATGCAGCGCTTAAGATATCCCATCGGGTATATCAAAATGAGGCAGGTATTCACATTTTACTTCAGGTTAAAGAAAATACGGTAGCCAAGTGGAAATATGTGTTTTTCAATCAGCGAAATTATGAATCAAAAGCTCATGAGAAGGTAGAGCCACTTAGGCAAGATACACTTGGAGGCAATACGAGTGGGGTAATTATAGACCTTCTTTTTCCTAAAATGCAAGAGGATTTACTTGTCGTAAGAATAGCAGGATTTGATCAGAAGTACTACTACGATATTGGCACTAAAATTGGGAATATTTCTTTCCCCTCTTTTTTCCCTGTCAATACGGACGGACTGCCCATTTTAAAATCTTACATTAACCTTTCGGATCATCGTTGGAGCGACGAAACCAAGTTATACTTTATGCGGTATCGGGAAGATTTTAATCGGGCAGATCCACCAATGGCCAGCATGAAACAGATAGCTCCAAGAGCTACTCTGGATTCTACATTTCTGACGGCAGCTAAAATTTCATTTAAGGATGGATTTTTTTACACGGTAAGAAGTGATTCTAATGCTTCTTCAGGAGTGACCATGCTAAAGGTGCCGCCCTACTTTCCTGAATATAGAAGATTACCTGAATTGGTCGAGTCCATGCTTTACATTACCAGTGAGATCGAGGAAAAAGCGATAAAAAAGTCTAAAAACTTGAAGAAAGACTTTGATTCCTTCTGGATTAACAACTTTAACACTAGGTCAAAAGCCAGAAATGAGATACGGAAATACTACGAAAGTGTAAAGAAGGCTAACATTTTATTTACGGATTATAAACCAGGGTGGAAAACGGATCGAGGCATGCTACTTATCATATATGGCACTCCTGACAAAGTTTACAGACTAAATGGAATGGAGGAATGGCATTATGATGCTGGTGAGGTTTTTGAGTTCAGCGTAATTTCTACCTTTTTTGCGCCTCGAACCTACTCACTGCTAAGAGATAAAGGCTATGAAGACAGCTGGTTCAGAAAGGTGAGGGAAATAAGAAGGGGAGTCAATGAATAGGAAATTAAATCTGATTTACGGTCTTCGAGCTGTAATGGAGTCGGTAAAAGCAGGAGGGCATTTTGAGCGTGTTTTCATTCAAAAAACACTAAAAGGAAACCTATATAAAGAACTTATGGACGCCCTTCATCGAACAAAAATACCCATCTCAAAGGTGCCAGTGGAGCGAATCAACAAGCTCACCCGAAAAAATCATCAAGGGGTAGTCGCATTAATTTCCCCTATCGATTATCAATCGATGGAGAACCTTATTCCTACCCTTTATGAGCAAGGTCGCACCCCCCTGTTGTTGATCCTAGATGAAATCACCGATGTAAGAAATTTTGGTGCGCTGGCTCGTACTTCGGAGTGTCTGGGTGTAGATGGCATTATTATCCCGGTAAAAGGGGGTGCTCAGGTGAATGAAGATGCAGTCAAAACATCAGCAGGAGCCTTTAACTACGTGCCAGTATGCCGAGAAGAGAATTTGCAAGAAGCGGTTTCTTTCCTCCAGCGGTCTGGCATTAAAGTAATTGCGTGTTCTGAGAAAATAAAAAACCCTTTGCATAGGGAAGACCTTACCTGCCCGACAGCCGTTATAATGGGTTCGGAAGAAAGAGGAATAGCCCCTGCATTGTTAGAACAAGCCGATGCCATTTGTAAAATCGAAATGCATGGCAAAATAGCCTCGCTCAATGTATCAGTAGCGGCAGGTATGGTTTTTTACGAAGCACAAAGGCAACGAACTAAATAAAAGAACCTCCAAAATTTTCTTTCACATCGTAGATAAACTGCCTAAAAATGGATGAATCGTCTTTTTTACAAACCAGCAGCACATCTTCAAAATCAGCAATCAGAAGGCCTTCTACTCCTTGCGCTACAACTACTTTGCCTTTAGGGGCTTTTATATAATTGTCATTGGCATCGTACGTTAATGCGGTAGCTTCGATTACATTATTGCGGTTATCTTTCTCTCTAATTTTATGAAGAGCATTCCACGACCCCAAATCAGACCAACCAAAATCACCAAGCACAACAAATACATTGTCTGCCTTTTCCATCAAAGCATAGTCAATTGAAATATTTTTACATTGGCTGTAGGCCTCGGCAACGAATGCCTCTTCTTCGCTTGAATAATACTGTTGAAGACCATTAGAAAATAGGGCGGCAGTTTCCATATCGTGCGTTTCAAAAGCTTTGATGATAGAATTAATTGACCAAACAAAAATTCCTGAGTTCCACAAAAAATCTCCGCTTTCCAAGAATTTTGTTGCCAGTTCTATCGCCGGTTTTTCAGTAAACGTCTTTACTTTCTTTACCTCAGCCTTCGTTTCATTTAGAAACTGAATGTAGCCATACCCTGTCTCTGGTCTATTTGGTTGTATGCCGATGGTGATCAACTTCTCTTCTTTACTGGCCTCTTTCACCGCAATATCGATCACACCTTCAAATTCCTTTTCCTTGAAAATTACATGATCAGAAGGGCTCACCACCAAAACAGCATTGGGATCATTTTTTAAAATTTTGTAAGAGGCATACGCAATACATGGTCCAGTATTTCTTTTCTCTGGCTCTAACAGGATCTGTTGTTCTCCAATTTCTGGGAGTTGTTCTCTAATCAATCCCCCGTATTTTTCGTTAGAGACAATCCAAATTTTATCTAAGATGGTCATCTCCTTAAACCGATCAAACGTCATTTGGAGGAGAGTCCTCCCAGTGCCCAATACATCGAGAAACTGCTTAGGTTTGGTATCTCTACTGAATGGCCAAAAGCGCGTGCCGCTTCCTCCAGCCATTATAATGATATTTAAGCTTATATTCATAAGAAATTAATCAAAATTAAAGGCTATTTTGCATGTTTCTATTTACCCTAAACTTATTGCTGAAGCAATGATAGGTCTTTGTTATTTTATTTGCCTGACACATTGGTATTAATTAGCTTATATTTAATTCCCTAGTAGTTAGTAATGAAAGAAAATCAAAATTCAAGCCTGAAGAATAGTCTTAAGCGTGTTTTTGGCTACGATCAATTCAGAGGCAAGCAAGAGGACATTATTCATCATATCCTTGATAAGAAAAATACGTTTGTCATTATGCCAACAGGTGCTGGTAAGTCGCTTTGCTATCAATTGCCAGCCATCGTTCAAGACGGAACTGCTCTGATCATTTCCCCTCTTATAGCCTTAATGAAAAATCAGGTAGATCAGATGAATGCAGTAGGGGTAAATGCTCAGTTTCTCAATTCCACATTAAAAAAATCTGACAGCAAACGAGTTAAAAAGGACACTATAAGTGGACTTGTAAAGCTCCTGTATGTGGCGCCCGAGTCCCTGAGCAAGGAAGAGAATATGACTTTTCTTAAAGAGTCGAAAATATCGTTTCTCGCAATTGATGAGGCGCATTGTATTTCGGAGTGGGGGCATGACTTTCGTCCTGAATATCGAAGAATTAAAGATATTATATCTCAGATAGGGGAGATTCCAGTGATTGCGCTCACGGCGACAGCTACGCCAAAGGTTCAGTTAGACATTCAGAAAAATTTATCATTGAATGGAGCAAAGCTATTTAAATCATCATTTAATCGCACTAACCTGTACTATGAAGTAAAACCAAAGAAGCATGCGAAGAAACAACTCATAAAATTCATAAAAGACCGAAAAAGAGCTTCTGGCATCATTTATTGTTTAAGCAGAAAAAAGGTAGATGAAATAGCTGAGTTCTTGAAAGTAAATAACGTAAGAGTAGCACCGTATCATGCAGGTATGGAGGCCAAAGAACGAGTGAAAAATCAAGATGCATTTTTGAACGAAGACGTGGATGTAATCGTGGCCACCATCGCTTTTGGAATGGGTATCGATAAGCCTGATGTTCGTTTCGTTATCCATTATGATGCTCCAAAATCAATAGAGGGGTACTACCAAGAGACGGGTCGTGCTGGCAGAGACGGCATTGATAGCCATTGCCTCATGCTGTATTCTCACAGTGATATACTTAAGCTCGAAAAGTTTAATAAAGACAAATCGGTAACCGAACGAGAGAATGCACGATTTTTATTAGATGAGATTGCCTCCTATGCGGAATCGTCCATTTGTAGAAGAAAGCAACTGCTTCATTATTTTGGGGAGCAATATGAGGAAGACTACTGTGGTCAGTGCGACAATTGTACAAATCCGAAAGAACAATTTGAAGGCAAAGAGATAATCAAAATTGTAATCGAGGCCACTACTCAAACCAAGGAACGTTTTGACATTGATCACCTTGCGGCACTCATTGTTGGCAAGACTACGCAATATATTAAAAGCTATGGGCATGATAAGACAGATGTATTTGGCAAAGGAAAGGAAATAAATACAGATGATGTTTTTTGGAAGTCGATGATTCGCCAGACCTTACTTCATGAATTTTTAAGAAAAGATATGGAAAACCCAGCCATATACTTGGTCTCAGAAAAAGGAAAAAAATTCCTCGAGAATCCGTATCCATATAAGCTCTCCAAAGATCACGAATATGAATTGAATGAAGAGGAGGAGAGCGAAAGAGTACCAATAAATGTTATGAAATATGATGAGGTACTTCTTGAAATGATCAAAGCACTAAGAAAAGAAATCGCAGACCAAGAGGATATTCCGCCATACGTTATTTTCAGCGAACCTTCTATGGAGGAGATGTCAATGCTCTATCCAGTAACCATGGATGACCTTATGCAGATAATAGGAGTTGGGGAGGGTAAGGCTAGGAAGTTTGGTCAGCCATTTTTAGATTTGATTAAACAATACACAAAAGAAAATAATATCATAACCGCCTCAGATGTGTTGATCAAATCTTCTGGATTAAAGTCGAAAAATAAGATTTACATCATACAACACATTGATCAGAAAATGGACTTTGAGGAAATAGCTGAAGCGCAGAATATGAGTTATGAGGAGGTAATTGAAGAAATAGAGAACATCTGCTACTCTGGCACTAAACTCAACATCGACTACTACATTGACCAACTTTTAGATGATGAACGACAGGATGATATTTATGATTATTTTTTAAATGCAGAATCTGATTCCATGTCGTTGGCAATGGAAGAACTAAAAGAATATTACTCTGAAGATGAAGTAAGACTGATGCGAGTCAAGTTCATGTCGGAATATGCTCACTAAGACCTTTGAAAAAAGAAGAATACAGCAGAAATTATTCTCCACCTTAAATGCTTAAAATGAATATCCTAATCATCGGCTCTGGAGGTCGCGAACACGCATTGGCATGGAAAATAAAACAAAGCCCTAAATGTGGCAAAATCTTTGTGGCCCCAGGAAATGGCGGAACAGGAAATTTGGCCACAAACTTGCCGCTGGACATCAACAATTTCAACGAAATAGTTTCTATTATAAAAGAGTTCAAGATTGAATTGTTAATTGTAGGACCTGAAGAGCCTTTGGTAAGGGGGTTGGTGGATTTTTTGGAGAAAGAAGATTCGATAAAAGGGCTAAAAATAATTGGACCAAAAGCACATGGCGCACAGCTCGAGGGAAGCAAAGAGTTCGCAAAAGAATTTATGCTTCGGCATAATATTCCTACAGGAAAGTCAAGAACAGTAACTAAAGAAAACCTTAAAGAAACCATTAAATATATGGAGCGGATGAAACCTCCTTTTGTTTTAAAGGCAGATGGGCTAGCCGGTGGAAAAGGGGTAATTATTACCGAAAAACTGGGAGAGGCTCGTAAATCATTAAGGGGATTAATTGAAGACAGAAAGTTTGGCGAAGCAAGCGAGAAGGTGCTACTAGAAGAATTTTTAAAAGGGATAGAAGTCTCTTTTTTCGTACTTACAGACGGAAAAAACTATCGCATACTGCCTGAAGCGAAAGACTATAAACGGATAGGAGAACAGGATACTGGACCAAATACTGGGGGTATGGGAGCGGTTTCTCCCGTTCTATTTGTAGACAGGACATTCAAAGAAAAAGTCAATAACAAGATAATCAGACCTACTATAGAAGGGCTACAAAAAGAGGGTATTGATTTCTGTGGTTTTATCTTCTTTGGACTGATGAATGTTGGCGGAGAACCCTACGTGATCGAATACAACGTTAGAATGGGAGATCCTGAAACAGAAGTTGTAATGCCCCGAATTAAAAGTGATTTCTTGGCGTTATTGGTCGCCACGGCACAAGGAAACCTTATTGACACGGATATTGAGTTCGAGCACTTTACTGCCTCCACGGTCGTTTATGTAAGTAAAGGCTATCCTG
Source organism: uncultured Ekhidna sp. (assembly GCA_964289745.1). Classification (GTDB taxonomy): domain Bacteria; phylum Bacteroidota; class Bacteroidia; order Cytophagales; family Cyclobacteriaceae; genus Ekhidna. The sequence continues at coordinate 1,109,704 of CAXYMM010000001.1, read as the reverse complement.
ATATTTACGAAAAAGGTCATGAAATCACGCTTGGAGAGACTAAATCCCTTCTGGTTTTTCATGCAGGGACTAAAATAAATAATGGAAAACTGGTTACAAATGGAGGTCGAGTTATCGCAATGACAGGCTTGGGTAAGAATTTAGGAGAGGCATTACGCAAAACTTATATTGGTGGTAAGGAGGTAAACTGGGAAGGAAAAAACTTCCGAAAGGATATTGGATTTGACCTGAAAGCCATGAGTCAATAAGTTATTTTTATCAAATAGTGTAGAAAATATGTCTTGCATAAATTGCGGTACAGGAAAAACATCTGGGTGTGAAAATAATGGATACTGTAGCTCTGAAGGATGCAATAAACTTAACGTTTTTGATTGGCTTTCGAATATGGAAACTCCCTATGCCAATCGCTTCGATATAATAGAAGGTCGATTTAAAAATGGTCGAAAAGGATTTTTTAGAAATACAAAAGACCTAGAAATTGTAACTGGAGATCCCGTAGTGGTAGATGTGCCAAATGGACATAACGTTGGCTATGTATCGCTTCAGGGCGAGTTGGTACGTCTTCAAATGGCTAAAAAGAGAGTAAAAAATGACAATGATATTAGGGGTATTTATCGAATAGCATCAAGACAAGATTTAAATAAGTGGCATGAATCAAGAGATCGAGAGAATTCTGTTTTCTACCGCTCTAAGGGAATCATTCAAGAAATGAAGCTTGAAATGAAACTAACAGATGTGGAGTTTCAGGCTGATGGTACGAAAGCTGTTTTTTATTATTCTGCAAGAGGCAGGGTAGACTTCCGAGAGCTAATCAAATTGTTGGCTTGGGAATTCAGGATTCGTATAGAAATGAGACAGATAAGTGTTCGAAGGGAGGCTGGCAGAATTGGAGGGCTAGGTGTTTGTGGTCGAGAGCTCTGCTGCTCTACTTGGCTTACAGATTTTAAAAATGTATCCACATCGGCAGCACGGTATCAAAACCTTTCATTAAACCCAAGCAAGCTTTCCGGTCAGTGTGGAAGATTGAAATGCTGTTTGAATTATGAGCTGGATACCTACACCGAAGCATTAAAAGACATCCCTGAAGTTGGTGATTCCATGCTTACACAAAAAGGAAAAGCCACGCTTCAAAAAACGGATATCTTCCGTAAAATTATGTGGTTTAGCTATGATGAAGGTCACAACTGGCACTCTGTATCTACAGATTGGGTAAGCCGTATTTTACAGATGAATGCTAAAGGGAAAAGACCCTTTAGCTTAGGCAAGGATAAATCGACAGTCAAAGAGGCACTCACTTCAACAATCAATAGAGACCTAGATGCGATGGACAGAAAATTCAATGCAAAGAGCAAGAAGCAAAAGAAGCATGATCGACAATCGAGCGTTAAAATCAAGAAGAAGGATTCAAAATTTAAAAAATGAAATACATACCCGCAATACCTTTGATTTTTTTGCTTTTATCCTGCGATTCTTCGAGAGTATATGAAGACTTTAACGAGTTGGAAGAAGTATTTTGGCACATGGACTCCACACAAATATTTACCTTTCAGATAAATGATACTTCTAAGTTTTACAATCTGTACGCAACTTTTAGAAACTCCTCAAGATACCCTTACTACAATATTTATTTTAAATATACGCTCAAGGACTCCACAGATACCTCACTAGCGGAAGAGCTGGTTGAATACCATTTTTTCGATCCTAAAACAGGTAAACCTCTGGGGAATGGTTTGGGCGACCTTTTCGATCATCTGGTACAACTGGAAGATGATTTAAAGTTTGGCTCAACTGGCGAATACCAAATTGCACTACAGCAATTTATGCGTTTGGATACACTCCCTTTTTTAATGTCAGTTGGTGCAAGAGTAGAATTTGCGAAATGAGTATTTGGTTTGTTTTTTCATTTATTTACTACGATAAATCTTTTAAATTTTTCTTTCGTCTCCTCCTTATCCAACCAATACTCTCTACTATGAAACCTGATATGAGGCCAATTTTTCAACCGTAAATGAAAATGCTGAAACGCATAGATTTGCTTAGGTGAAAGTGCCTGATAGTAGAGTTCGTCGTCTGTTAAGATAAGGCCTGTGTATGCCTCTCCTTTTTTTATGGATAAGTCCGAAAAGGGAAGCTCTTTTACGGTCTTGTAGTCATGGATTTCCTCAAAATCAATTTTTCCTAATTGATTACGCAAGAACCAGTCTACCTGATGTCCTGAATATTCTGGAACGTGCGGTTTCCATTTTTTCTTACTCACAGCCCAAGCATATTCTAGGTATTTCTTTAAAAGTTTTGGCCCCTCATTTTTAGTATTTTCAGTTTTGAGTTCTTGAGGGAGTAGGCTACTCACTACTATCACTTTCTCTTTTGCTCTGGTTACAGCCACATTTAAACGGTTTTCTCCTCCTTCTACATTGAGACTACCAAACTGGAGTTTCACTTTACCATTTACATCTGGTGCATAGGTGAGGCTAAAAATGATCATATCTCGTTCATCGCCCTGTACATTTTCAATATTCTTCACGAAAAGTGAGTCTGGAATGACCTGATTTTTTTTTATTGCCTCCTCTTCCAACAAATCAAGAATGTACTCTTGTTGACGGAAATTAAATGTAACGATTCCAATATCTTTCTCAGGTTGGATTTTTAAGTAATTTAATGCGATTTTTACAATAAGTTCTGCTTCTGGTTTGTTATGACCATCCTCCCAAACACCCTTTGCTTTCAAAAAATCTATTGCGGGGTCTTCCTTATTTATGTAGTGAAAGTCAGGAAGTAGAAGCAACTTTCCTTTATAAAAATGTTGGTTGGAAAAGTCAATGAGTTCTAGCGATTTACTTCGATAGTGCCCTGATAATGTTACCTCTGGTAGGTAATGCCCTGCAAGGTCGAGCAAGGAATCAACAGCCAAGTCGGGGGAGTCATCCTCCACCTCGTCCCATCTGATTCGATACAGATCGCTCGGCTGTAGTTGCGATGAATCGCCAGTTACAACTATTTGTTTTCCTCTGTACATAGAGGGGATTCCACGTTCTGCAAAACACTGTGATGCCTCATCGAAAATGACAAGATCGAAAGCTTCTTGCATTGGAAAAATTGCTGAAGCACTTTCTGGTGAGCACATCCAGCAAGGAAGCAAAGTAAAAAGCTCTTCGCTAAACTCCTTAATGACCTTTCTAATTGGCCATATTCTTCTCTTCTTTGTTATTTGATGTTGAAGATCGCGATATGTAACTCTATTCTTCAGGCGGTTATACTCAACGTTTTCATAGGTTTTTTCGCGCGATTTCAAGAGCAATATCTCCTTGCTGGCTTGTCGCTTGCTTTCGATTTGCTCCCTGAGTTCTTCTGTGAGTGCTTCTAGTTTGCCAGAGGAAACATCTCTTAGGTTTGGGTACTTAGACTCTATGTGACCAATCCAGGCTAGTGAGACACTATTTTGAAAAATTCTTAATGCTTCATCTTTCGTTTTGGTAGCAGAGGTCATTTTGCCTAACACTTTTCGTTCTTCGGGAGTAAATGCCTCTTTCATTTTATCGTACTCACACAAGGCATCAAAATCTTTTTTGAGCAAACGCTCTACCCGTTTAGGGTCTTCATTTCCTTCGATTAATGCACGAACCTGATGAATGTCTAAATACCTTTCAAGCTTATTCAGGGTACGTAGCACTTCCTCGACTAATTTAATCAGCGATTTTAGGTTGGCGATATATGTTTCGTGTGTCAGAGTGCGTGTGGGTAGCGCTTCATCTAAAAATCGCACGGTTTGTACAATGGCATATTCATTAAGCCCCATTTTTTGCCAATAGAACCAATCTTGGAAATCAATTTTCCGAAAGCTTTCTGGGATATTGTGCAGCCAGGTATTTTCCTTAATTAGCGAAAGAGAATGTTCAAAGTTTAGTCGGTTATCAACTCTTGAAATCAGGGTATCGAATCCTTCGAAGTTACTTTTAAGCTCATTGGCAACCAGTACGCGTTTGAGAAATGTTTTTTCTTTAGAAAACAAACGCCACTTAATCAAACTAAAAGGGTTTCGTCTTGCTTTGATGGCAGATCGTAGCACTTTTTGAAACTTCCCAAGCTGAGCAGAAGGAAGGGTGCTTTCTAAACCAGCCTGTCGGAAGCAAGCCATCATTGCACGTTCTGTTTTTGTGAGCCAGTTAAGGTCTTTTGTTGGAGGGTCTTTATGCAGTTGCTTATACACCTTAAAGATGACCCCTTCTTTAAGCCCATGCGCCAAACTTTTAAGCTCCGATGTTTTTCCTGCCAAATAGAACGCCTTATCAAAGTCTATTGATACTGCAGAAAGCTTGGTAGACTCCTTTTTGAGATAACTATCCAAAGCGATACAATCTTTAATTGATTGGACGATTTGAATGAGGTCGTTAGCTTCTAAACGGGCAAAAGAAGGTCCTTTTGACCAAAAATGGGGTTTTTTCTCAAACTTATCGTAGTAGGTTAGGTACGATGAAAATTTTCGAATGGTCTCTTTTAGGGTGCGGAAGTGAAAGAGCCGATATTCCAAATTCATACCGAAACTTGGTTCATCAGTGCTGCAATTTAAGTACAGCTCTTTTGCCGATTTGCCGCATTCACTTTCGTCGAATAGTGCTTCTTTAAAATCATCAAGTTCCTCCACAATTTGATCAATCCTTCTACTGGCTTGAAGAAACGACCTTTCCAGTTGGATAGCGTCAAGACTGTTGTTTTTCTTTTCGTAAGTGTTGATCGATTCAATCTGTCGATTGATTTGGTCATAAATAAACTTCCGGTCGTTCTTGAAATCATGTATTAAGGACACGAAATCATGCATGTCTCTCTGCCGAAGACGCGAGTATACCACATCTAGTGCTGCCTTTTTCTGGCAAACTAAAAGTACTGTTTTGCCTCTTGCGGTAAAATCACAGATTAAGTTGCTTATCAATTGTGATTTTCCCGTGCCTGGCGGTCCTTGTACGACCAAGGAATTGCCTTTTTTAATTTCCTTGAGGGCATGTTCTTGATAGGCATCCATAGGAAAAGGAGTAAAAATATTTTCCTCATTTACACGATCAAATAAGGCAAGCTGATTCTTATTTTTTTCATTTACTTTTTTCGAGAAGAAACTTTCCAAGTCATCGAACTTGCTGGCATCGATCATGTTGATGTAATCAGGAACTAAATAAGAGCCAGCTTGGGGGAATAAACCCATGACTGCTTGCGGATAAAGTTTCAAACGTCCCGTTTTCTCCATTCGATCAAGGTCTGATTTGGAAAAATCTTTGATGCTGGTTAACTCATCCAAAAAATTATCCCGATTAAAGTTTAGCTCAATGCCACTCTTTTTAAGGAGTTCATAAAGTTGGGTTCTAAATACGGTACTATCCTTGTCATATTCATCAATTACAGTTTCTACCAGTTCTTCGTCTAACTCAATATTATTATAATGGAAGTAGGCCAAAAGAAAGGTTTTGTTTAGCGTTATGTTTACATCTGTTCTACGAATTAAAAACCATCGATTTTGTTCCTTTTGGATGAAAACGGGGATAAAAACAAGAGGGCACCTAATAATCGTATCATCTGAAAACTTTCCTCGTACAAAAGGCCAGCCGATATATAAATCTTTGGAACCTCTTTCATCGAAAATAAATTTTTCTATTCGCTGCATCTTTTTAAGACGCTTGCTGAGATCATTTATATCCTTGCTTCTACTGTCTACCTCATCGCATAGATATATTTTCTTATTGGAAGCGATAAGCTGTTGTATAATATCAAAACTGGGGTTGTCATTTTCATAATTGAAGCTATGAAGATCCAAATACTGATCCTTCAATAGCTTGGTCAATAGGAGCGATCGATTATTTCCTGAAAGGTTGCTTAGCCGCCGAAGGTATGATTTAAGAACAGTTTGCATATGATCTTAAAACTGAATGTAAGGTTTCAGTTTTTCTATTTGTTCTTTATTTAATGACTTAATTTCCTCTAACTGATTTATGGTTTTAATATCACCGTTTTGCTTTCGGTAATTGAAAATGATCCAAGCCTGATCTTTTGTAAGATAGGGGTGTCTGTATAAAGTGTTTACTGAATCGGAATTGATTTTTATTTTGGAAGGACTCGATAGCGTTCGAAAATGCTTCTTAATTTCTTCTATTATCTCTTTTTTGAGCCCATAGACTTCTTCTAGCTGATCGGCAGAGCTGAACCCACCAAGTAGCTTCCTGTAACGAACAATTCGTTGCGAAAATATAGGACCTATTCCATGGACTTTTTCCAATTCTTCTTTTGAAGCTTTATTAAGGTCGCTGATTTCTGGAATTACCTCAACTACTTTTTTAGACCGTGCTTTAGTCGATTGCTCAACCACCCTCGTCTCTTTCTTGCTTGCTATGGTCGATGTCTGGGTGACTTTCTTCGATGTATTGCGGATATGGTCCTTTTTTACTGTAGCGTTTTTTATTTCCTCAACCCACTTGTTAAAAATTGCCTCTTCCTGAGAGGATAGTTCAATTTGCTCGTTTTTTAAATACCCAGCATATATATGAGAGATAACAATAGACGCTAAAGCAATGAAGCCAATGGCTAGTGTTCCTCTAGCTTCTGCTTTCGAAAATTCGAGGGACTGAGAAATGAGTTCGGCTAGTCTGGTAAGCACTATTTATATTAATTCTAAATAAATCTTAACTGTTTTTATATAAACTAATATAGTGAAGCCACAGTTATTTTTGTACTTCTTTTTTATAATGAGAGGTTTTCGAGCCATAGGATTATCATACAAAAACACAGAACTGTCATTACGCGAGAAAGTTTCTTTTGAGCATGGACGTATGGCTTCGGAGTTTCTCCTTAAAATGAAGGAGCTTTTCGATATTGAAGAAGGCCTAATTGTTTCTACGTGCAACCGAACGGAAGTTTATTATACTGCGAGCAAAGATCTTACTGATGATATTGTTAAACTCATCTCCTCTATAAAAGGGCTGAAACCCGCAGAGATTGCATCTCATTTTTCTTTAATGGATACTGAGGAAGCCATCAATCACCTCTTTAGGGTATCGTTGGGTTTGGAATCCAAGGTTCTGGGTGATATCCAGATTTCTAACCAAATAAAAAGAGCGTACCAAACGAGCACAGACCTAAACCTAGCAGGTCCTTTCTTGCATAGACTGATGCACACCATCTTTTTTGCAAATAAAAGGGTAGTTCAAGAAACCCGACTACAAGACGGCACGGCATCTGTTGCATCTGTAGGAGTTGATGTTGTAGAGTCCTTCATCCAAAGAATTGAGACCCCCAAAATTGCATTGATTGGTCTTGGAGAAATAGGTCAATACGTTTTAGAAAACTTAAAGTCAGAAAAAGCTGAAATAACTCTTGTCAACCGTACCCACGCTAAAGCAGCGGCATTAGCTTCCAAACTGAATGCTTCCGTAATTGATTTCAAAGACTTGGAAAGTGTGATTCAGGGTAGCGACGTAGTGATATCCGCTGTTGCGGTAGAGAAGCCGATCATTCATGCAAAGCATTTTAAGACGGAGGAAACTCATAAGCTATTAATTGATCTTTCGTTGCCTAGGAGTATAGATTCGGATATAGACAAGATACCTGGTCTGTCGCTTTATAACGTAGATCAGCTTGGTGAGCGAACACTTAAGGCGAAAGAAATTCGAGAGGCATCAATCCCGGATGTAGAGCAAATAATTAACGAATCACTGAATAACTTCACAAGCTGGAAAAATGAGATGGAGGTCTCCCCAGCAATTAAGAAGCTGAAAAACGCACTTGATACCATTCGAAAAGAAGAGTTAGCTAGGCATGCAAAAATTAGCAGAGAAGAACGGAAACTGCTCGAAATTGTCACAAAAAATATGATGCAAAAAGTGATAAAACTCCCTGTACTTCAACTCAAAGCTGCTTGCAAACGAGGAGAGGCAGAAACACTTGTCGGAGTCCTTAATGACTTGTTTAATCTAGAGCAAGGAATAGCGGAAAATAAATAAGCTTCTTGCCTTATTTTAGACCCGACCTTATGCGTACGTGCTTTACAGTAGTATTATTCTCACTTTCATCCATTTGGCTTTATGCTGAAACACACACTGTTTTTGAGCTTGAAGGGCTATATGGACTGAAGAATGATAAGGGCGAAACCGTAATTCCACCACTTTATGAAAAGCTTGGTTGGTCAGATGGGACTGAATCCGTTCATCAGGGAGTAATAGGAGTTAGAGAAAATAACCTTTGGGGGCTGATTTCTATTAAAAACAAGCCTTTTACTGAGATTAAGTATCACTCCCTTGATTGCTTCAGTGAAACAAGTTTCAAAGCGTCTGTAAAAGGAAAGTTTAGCAATGAATTATTTTATGGCCTGTTAGATAAAAATGGACGTATCACGGTTAGCTTCAACTACTCCTCCATACAAGTACTAAGCGATTTGTATCTCGTTAGCAAGTTTGATTCAAGGGACATCAAATTTGGGCTAATCTCTACAGAAGAAGAGGTTCAAATTCAGTTGAAATATCAATCCATTACACAAGATAAGAATTTTTATTTAGGAGTTTCTATTTCTGGAGAAACGGATATTTACACGAAGAAGCCCAAGCTAATTACCACCAATATTGATTCTATCAAGTACAATGAGAGAGGGATTAAATGTTATAGACAAGGATTTGTTGGTTTTTATTCTTTCAGCGGTGAGCTGGTAGAGGATTTTATTCATAAAGAGATTGTTCTTTCTGATGGTGTATTACTTCCCCACTCTTTTGCGAGGTGGGATGTCTTTGAAGGTATGGAGAAGGTACTTTCCTTTGAGGCAGATTCGCTTCATTTGGCTGCTGAGAGTTTGTGGATTGCTTATAATAATGGAGCGCAACATTTTTCCCTATCTGATTCTCTATTTCGGAATAATCAATATAGAATTCAAACTGTATTGGGAGATCGGTTCATTGTAAAAAATAATCAATCAGGTCTATGGTCTGTTTTGGGGGCGGGTGGCAGAGAAATAGTAGCAGGCTATGATTCCATTATAGGCAATGACAATATCTATTGGGGTAAGAACCGAGAAGGTTGGACATTACTCGGACGCAATGGCAGTAGACGATTAAGGGTCGATGACCTACGCAAGGGAATAGGTGGGCAATTCCTCTGTGGAAATGGAAAATATTGGGGTATTTACAACCAATACGGGCTAGAAGCTACACCACTAAAATACGATTCCATCATTGCGAACAAAGATAACTATGATATTTACTATTTGAACAGATGGGGTATTATGAATACTGATGGCAATTGGGAATTGAGACCAGAATTTACCGAGGTTTATTCCTTCAAGGAGTACTATATTGGAAAGGTAGGCTATGCTTATGCATATAAGGTAGGTGAATTTACCTGGAAGTCTACAAGCAAGCCAATTGGGTTGCTAAGAGATACTTATCTCATTTTCGAAGATGAAGAAGGAAATAAAGGTTTGCTAGACAAATCCTTGAATATGGTAGTAAACCCAGCATATGACTCAATCCATGCTTTGGGAAATTTCTTCATTTTAAAGAAAAATAACAAGTGTATAATTGTCAATGAAGTCGGGAATCGAATCGTTCAGGAAGAAGAAGCCATACAGGAAGTAAAAGATTTAAGAGAAGATTTTTTTTTAATAAAAAAAGACAATAGATGGGGCTTTTTGGATACGCAAGGTAGGATGCGAATAAGTAATCGGTACGAGGAAGCTAACGTATTTTCAGAGGGCTTAGCGCCCATAAAGCTGAGAGGTAAATGGGGATTTGTAGACAAGGAAGAAAGGTTAATAATCCAACCCTATTATGAAGAGGTATCTGCCTTTAGAAATAAAATATCTATAGTTAAAATAGGAAAAAGAAAGGGCCTTATTGATCCTGCAGGAATAGAAATAATAGACATAAATTGGGAGGAAATTTCTATGACCCCAAATGGCAATTTTATTGTAAAGGATAGGGCTAATAATTATGGATTATTATCCAAAGAAGGGCACTTTTTACTTCGATCGGGCTACCAACTAATAGAAGATATTGCCGGAGGGGTCATAGTAATGAAAAATGGGAATAAAGGTGTTTTGGAGTACTCTGGAAAAGAGCGATTTATGATAAAATACGATGAAATAAAAACAACAGGGAAGTACGTGCTCTTGAAACATTAGCTCCATAGATGAAGTTCAGCAAGCTATGTCTGACGATATTATAAGACAAATATGCGAACTTGTATAGGAGGATTCAATCTATATTTTGAACAGTAGAAGGACACCAATTCGTCTGCTGTTCAAAAATGTATAATGAAAGAAATAGAAAAGCCCATGGACTCAAATACAGTTATAAATGCCATTATCTACTAGCTACCAAAGAACGCTAGTTGTTTCGAGATTAGTTGAAAGCTCATTCTGTGATGTTGAGTAGGACCAAGCTCTTTTATTCCTTTTCTATGTGCTTTAGTTGGATAGCCCACATTTGTTTCCCACCCGTACCCAGGATACTCAAGAGCCAGCGTTCTCATAAGTTCATCTCTATAAGTTTTGGCCAAAACTGATGCCGCTGCAATACTGTAAAACTTAGCATCTCCTCTAACGATGCATTCATGCTCAACCTCTCTATAGGAATTAAACCGGTTGCCGTCGATAAGGAGTAGCTCTGGGCGTACCTTTAGCCGATCGGTCGCACGGTGCATCGCCAAGTAGCTTGCATTGAGGATATTAATTTCATCAATCTCTTGAGGTGAGACAATCCCTATACCCCATGCGAGTGCCTGATCCATTATTTCGAATTTCAACAACATGCGTTTCTTCTCAGTAAGTTGCTTGGAATCAGTTAGAATTCTGTGAGTAAAATCCTTAGGTAGAATCACTGCCGCCGCTACTACGGGTCCAGCTAAGCATCCTCGACCCGCCTCATCACAACCAGCTTCCATTTTTTCTTTATGAAAATAAGAAGAAAGCATTTTTAAATTTACATCATTCCAAAGCATTTATTAACTTTTAAAATGAAAATCTATCTTTATACCTTGATCTCGCTGATTAACACTCGCATCTAGTAATGACAAAATCTATTTCTATCAATGCTTTTAAAATTACCTGCAATGGTTGTTTTGCTTTTCTTGGGTTTCAACGGATCGTCTCAAAGCATTACTCAAACGGTGAAAGGATAAATTTCAGATGAATAATGGGGGCTCCTATTATCGAAGTTGTGGTCTTGATTTCGGGTACAAATTCTCCCGTAGGTGGCATTGCTGATCTGAACGGAATTTATCGAATTAGTGAGGTCTCGTCGGTCCTTAAACAATAGTCGTATCATACATGGTTACAAATCAGTCATCATTCCTAACTTCCTAATTGACGCTAGAAAGGAAGCTGTGGTGGATGCAGAATTGATAGAATCGCTGAAGTAGATTCTGAAAGTAGTCGTAACTCCTGAAAAACAAGAAAAAGGTAAGCTAAGAAATGAATAGGCTACCTTTTCGGTCATTTTATTAGGAATGGATAAGATCGATCAATTTCCTGCCATTTTTATTAATCTCGGAAAAGCCGTATTCACATATGCCAGCGTGCAGACAAGTGCCGATGATACCGATCGAAGCATTCAGTACGATGGGGGATATGTTTACTATTTTAGACTGGAAGGGAATTGGCGATAGGGAAGGATGGGGACGATGTATTTAGCCTGAACGGAAAATTAATTTTTGGTGGCGGAAAAGGCAGGCTCTCATAAATCAGGCTGTCTCCAATAATCACGGCTTTATCTCTGTAAAATATGAAGAAAATTTTGAGCTACAGCTAAACGATTTCTTTCGCATAAATATCGACATCTCCAACAGGAAAAACCGAGAGCGTAATACTTAAGTCATTTCGCTTGACATCCGAAATTTAAGACAAAAGGAAAACGAATTTTTCAGGTATATCAATCGATTCGACATAAAGGTTAGTTTTTTCTTAATTTGAATTGTCAAATAGAATTCTAACAACGAAATGTAATTTGGGTTATATAGTAAATAGGTAGTATAAATTTCTTCAAAAACGATGTTGCACTTCTATCACAATGGCTAATAAAATAGAAAAAATGAATTTTTTTGGATTTGCTTTAGGTGTTATGCTGTTCAGTTGCCAGTCTCAAGGTAATAAGCCTGAATCCTCTCTAGCAGAGGAGAACAAGGTAGAAATTGATTATAAAAAGTTAGATACAGCTACGTTTGCTGGCGGCTGTTTCTGGTGTGTGGAGGCATCTTTTGAGCAAATCGAAGGTGTGGTCGAAGCGATTTCTGGCTATACGGGTGGCAAGGAGCAAACAGCCAGTTATGAGTTGGTGAGTTCTGGAAGAACAAGACATGCAGAGGCTGTGCAAATCTACTATGATCCTAATGTTATAGACTATGGAACGTTGCTAGATATTTTCTTCCTAGCTCACGATCCCACTCAGCTAAACAGGCAAGGTCCTGATGTAGGGACTCAATATCGTTCAGAAATCTTCTTTCACAATGCTGCACAGCAAGCAAAAGCAGTAGCAAAGATTGAGAAGATTGCTTCAAAATTTGACAGGCCAGTAGTCACAAAAGTGAGTGAGCTTGAAGGTTTTTACAAGGCAGAAGACTACCATCAAGATTATGAAAAAAATCATCCAAATAACCCATACATCATGAATGTATCGAGACCAAAAATTCAGAAAGTGGCAAAGGTGTTTAAGGGTAGGCTGAAGAAATAAACTCGAAATTAGCTGGTTTTGGTCGGCTCTTTTATTGTAGTTCGCTTAACATTAGCCACCGTATTTCCTTCTCTTCGAGCCTTGTTTCAATGGCTCGAATCTTATCGCTTATTTCTTGCAGACTTTCATGTTCTGTTTCCTGATTTAATTTTTCTTGTAGCGACTCTTTCTCTTTTTCCAACTTAGGGATTTCTTGATCCAACAGGTTTAGCTCGCGCTGCTCATTGTAGCTTAGTTTTTTCCTTTTTTGAGGCTTTTTTTTTGGCTCGGCTACTAACGCAGGTCTCGCCTTCTTCTCGTCCATCTTTACTTCAGCGATAGGTACTCGCTTTTTGTCACGGAAGTTCGTATAATTTCCAGGAAAGTCTCTAATCCTTCCCTCTCCTTCAAATACAAAAAGATGATCTACCAAACGATCCATAAAATACCGATCGTGCGACACAATCATTAGGCAACCTGCAAAGTTTTGTAGATAGTTTTCTAGCACATTGAGGGTCGTAATATCCAAGTCGTTGGTAGGCTCATCCAGAATAAGAAAATTTGGATTAGCCATCAGTACCCTTAGCAGCTGGAGTCTTCTTTTTTCGCCTCCACTTAGCTTGCCCACAAAGTTGTGTTGCATTTTAGGAGGGAACATAAATTGATTGAGCAGTTGTGAAACCGTAATCTCAGAGCCATTTTCTAGCTTAATGTATTCGGCTACCTCTTTCACGATATCAAGTACCTTTTTTTGGGGGTCAAAAATGACTTCGTCTTGGGTGTAATATCCAAATTTAGTCGTTTGGCCTACCTCTATGACTCCGCTATCAGGTTGAATTTTTTGAATTAGCATATTAAGAAAAGTTGATTTCCCTACTCCATTGGGTCCGATGATTCCGATCTTCTCTTTTCTTTTGAATACGTAGCTAAAATTGTCCAAAAGGTTTAAGCCCTCATAGGCTTTCGAGACATGGGAGAGCTCCAGAATCTTTTTGCCCTGACGCTCACCCCTCAGGTTAACTTCCATGGTTTGGGTGGTCACGCTACTATGCGCCCTCGCCTTGACGTCCTCAAAAGCATCTACTCGATATTTGGCTTTTGTACCTCTGGCTTTTGGCTGGCGCCTCATCCATTCCAGCTCTGTTTTGAAGCGGTTTTTTGCTTTATCGACAGTAGCAGACTCCATCCCCATTCGTTCTGCTTTTTTCTCTAAAAAATGTTCATAGTTTCCTTTATAGCGATTGATTTTCCCACGATCGATCTCCAATATTTCATTCGTCACACGATCCAAAAAGTACCGATCGTGTGTGACCATAAGTAAGGTAAGGTTGGCGGTTGACAGGTAGTTTTCTAGCCATTCAATGATTTCAATGTCGAGATGGTTGGTCGGCTCGTCCAAGATGAGAAAGTCGGGGTTTACCACCAAGACCTGTGCGAGGGCTACGCGCTTTTTCTGACCTCCCGAAAGATCGCCCATTTTTTGCTCTAGGTTGTGTATGCCAAGTTTTCCAAGCAAGCTTTTGATCTGGTGTTCATACTCCCAGGCATTGAGTGCATCCATTTTTTCAATTAATGGCGATAGATCAGGGGCTTCCTCAGGGTCTTGCTGTGTTTTTTGAATTCCCAACTCATAATCTCGAATCACTTTGAGTTCTTCTTTTTCCTCTGAAAAAACAGCTTCAATGATTTTATTTTCTGGGTCAAACTCTGGGTGCTGTTGGAGCATGGATACAACCAAACCTTTTCGAAAAGAAACGATGCCACGGTCTTGGGTTTCAACTCCCGAGATCACTTTTAATAGGGTGGATTTTCCAACTCCGTTTACACCAACCAAGGCTGCTTTTTGTCCTTGATCCAATCCAAAGCTTATATCCTCAAAAAGATGCTTTTCGTCAAAACGCTTAGAAAGTCCTTCTACTGACAGATAATTCATAAAGTAAAGGTAGTAGAGATCGAATGGGGCAACTACTAATCTTTTTTCTTCTTTTTTTCGCGTGCCTTCATTCCTACATAGAGAATCAGCATGATAACGATAACAATTCCTATTACAAGCATTTCCATCTTTGTAAGGTAACTAAAATCACAAAAAAGTTGGAATCCATTGAGAACCCCTGGAAAACACACAATTCAAAAGTTGTTTACGATAATCCTTGGATACAGGTCACCGAACACGATGTAACAAACCTCCGAGGAGGAAAAGGGATATACGGTAAAGTACATTTCAAGGCTTTTGCTAAAAGCAGGGAGAGACTGATTTTGAAGAATCTGAAAAATTAGAAGTCCGAAAAATACCATTTGGAGAGGGCGTTTCAATGTGTGAAAGAGGAGAAATAACGGATAGTTTAAGCGTCGTTGCTATCTATCGGCTAGCTAGGATATTGGGTATTTAGAACAGCGTATTAAGTTTTCTTAACCTGTGTGGTTTGTCGAAAAAGAGTATTCTTAAGCTAGTGTCGTATGGTAAAAAGCAACTTAAACTCTTCCAACCATGAAGTGATTGTACACTGTTTTATTGATATTATTAATCATGTCTGTTCGTTCAGTAAATCCAGATGAAGGGATGGGCTTATTTATTATTGACAACGTTGTTTCAAATACTCCTTCTGGGCTCGTGCAGATAGATGTGTGAGAACCAATATTACTATTCTAAAGAGTAGATAAATCCTTTTCAAATCTACCTTCTCAGAAACTTGAAGATATTACCTTGCCGCCTCGATAGAAAAAGCATGACTTTAAAGGAGCATTTGAGAAAAAATATAGTGCTTGCAACGCCAGTAGTAATTGGACAGCTGGGTTACATTATGGTTGGGGTAGCTGATAGCGTCATGGTGGGGAGGTTAGGCGTGATTCCGCTTGCAGCAGCCACTTTTGCTAACTCTATTTTCTATGTGCTTTTTCTTTTTGGTATCGGCGTAAGCAATGCACTTACACCTCTTGTGTCTTCAACGAACCCCACCAACAAAGCAAGACTTTTTGTTCTGTTGCAAAATAATTTACTCCTCAACTTTTTACTTGGTACCGGAATATTTTTGGTCGCACTCACCGCTTCTTTTTTCCTTGATTACTTTGGTCAGGAACCTGAAGTAGTGGTTTCAGCCCGATCTTATTTTTGGATTATTTGCAGCTCTATTATTCCTATGATGATCTTTCAAACTTTCAGGCAATATTCTGAGGGGTTATCGGATACCTTTATTCCAATGGTTGTTTCCGTATTAGGCAACCTTTTCAACGTTATACTAAATTACTTGCTGATTTACGGAAGCTTCGGATTCCCACAAATGGGGCTAAATGGTGCTGGGCTAGCAAGTATGCTCTCCAGAATAGCAATGACGGGTATGATTATTTTTCTTACTCGAAAAAAATGGATTGGGATTGTTCTTCAGTTTTCAAAAAAAATAATGCGTCAACAGTTCCGATTGGGTGTTCCATTGGGGTTTCAGTATGTATTTGAAATTGGTGCGTTTGCTACAGCTTCAATTATGATCGGGTGGATTGGTGCAGCGGAACTGGCCGCCCATCAAATTGCAACCAATATGGCTGCAGTAACCTACATGGCTGCAAGTGGGGTAGCAACAGCTGCCAGCATAAGGGTAGGAAACCAAATAGGCTTAAAAGACAAAAGGAACTTGAGAGTAGCTGGATTCTCCTCCTTTGGAATGGTAGGGGTATTCATGGCATTTTGCGGACTATTATTTATTCTGCTCAAAAAAGCATTGCCAGCATTATACATAGAAGATATTTCCGTTCGGCAAACGGCAGCGAACCTTTTGATCATCGCTGCGGCTTTTCAAATTTCTGATGGTCTGCAAGCGGTAGGGCTTGGTACCCTAAGAGGTCTTAAAGATGTAAATATTCCTACTTTAGTAACTTTCGTAGCCTACTGGTTAATCGCCATTCCTAGTGGATACGTTATGGCATTTCATATCAACTGGGGAGTGAATGGCATGTGGTACGGTCTTTCATTAGGACTTACAATTGCAGCAGTTTTTCATATCTGGAGGTTTAATCGACTCACAAAAAAGATTATTTTCAACTAGAAGACATTCTAATCTATAGAGTACATTAGTTAAAAAATTGAAAGAAGAACCTCCTCAATAATAATCCGCACTCAATCATCATATTTCTTGGGTGCGTACAAGAAACCAAAAGCTTCTCCTCCTTCTTTGGTATGCTTCTCATGGTGAATGAAGTGAGCGTGCATGATTCGCTTCATGTATTTGCTCTTTGCCTTGAAAGGAATTTTTATTCGTCTATGAACAATGATATCGTGAAATACTAAATAAAATACACCATAGCACATTATGCCAATCCCAATATACATCAACCAGATAATGCTTGGGTTAGTTGCTCCGATGTAAATAGTTAAAACGGAAGGGATACTAAAGACTACAGCAAAAAGATCATTCATCTCGAGTGGGTGAGGATGTACCTTGTGGTGAGACCGATGCCATGACCAAAGCACCCCATGCATAATATACTTGTGAGTAAACCATGCTACACCTTCCATAAAAAGAAATGTCCCTACTACCAGTAAAATATTCCAAATCATCGGTTCTTTATTTTTATTAAGACCGCAAAAGTAATAATAAGGCCATAAACTTGTTCAGCTCATGTAATTAAGTTTATGAAATAAATAGCTTCTAATTAGGAGCAAAATTTTTTTAAAATTGGGTATTCTAATGCGCTGTGTTTTGATTGTTTTTGGCGATAGTCTGGTGATCTTTTTAAACAATACCTGATAATAGACATACGCTAGGTAAACACCTGCACGAGCTCCTTTTGGAAGTTGTTTGATCCCCACAAGTGCATTTTGAAAATCAATTTTAATATCTTTTTCAATTTCCTTTTTTTCCTTCTCATTAAAATGGCTAAAATCTATTCCTGGAAAATAGACTCTACCCCGATCATCATAGTCACTTTTAATATCTCTCAAAAAATTAACTTTTTGAAATGCTGACCCCAAACTTTTAGCGGGTGCCAAAAGTGTTTGATACCCTTTCTCATCGCCCTCACAAAACACCTTTAGACACATCAATCCAACTACCTCCGCACTGCCATAAATATATTTTTTGTATTCAGAATCAGAATAATCTCTTTTAGAAAGGTCCATCTCCATGGACACCAAAAATGCCTCAACTAAATCGAGATCAATTTTATACTGGTTGACAACTGCTTGGAAGCTATGCAACACTGGATTTAAGCTTATGCCTTCCTCAATTGACTGGTAAGTATCGTTTTTAAACTTTCTTAGCAAATCCTCCTTATCGTGCAAATGAAATGTGTCAACAATTTCATCAGCATATCTAACGAAACCATAAATAGCATATATCGGTTGGTGAAAGCTTCTATGGAGGGTTTTGATACCTAGCGAAAAGGAAGTACTGTAGGCATTGGTGATAAGTTTACTGCAATCAAACGAGGTTTGTAGGTATAGGCGTTCCATATATTAGATATTAGGCAAAAATAGGAAAATCTCTAGCCACCTCCTTAGCTATTACCTCTCCAGAGATCAAAGAAGGCGGAACGCCTGGACCGGGTACTGTTAGCTGCCCAGTATAATAGAGGTTTTTGAGCTTTTTATTCTTGAGGGAGGGTTTTAAAATGGCCGTTTGGCGAAGGGTGTTGGCGAGGCCATAGGCATTGCCTTTAAAAGAATAATAATCGTTTATAAAATCTTTGTGAGCATAGCTTCTCTTTGAAATCACAAAATCGCAAATATTTTCTCCCAGATAGGCTTCCAACTTCTCAATGGCCATGCGATAGTATTTCTCACGAATCTCGTGTGTGTCTTCTAGATCAGGTGCTACGGGGATGAGGATAACCAAGTTCTCCATCCCTTCTGGAGCTACGGTGCTATCTGTCTTTGAAGTTGCAGAAAGATAAAGTAGTGGTTTTGATGGCCATTTTGGATCTTCATAAATTTCCGATGCATGCTGCTTAAAATCTTCATCAAAAAATAAGGTATGATGTTCTAGATTCGGAAGCTTCTTGCTTATCCCCAAATAAAAAAGCAATGAGGAAGGCGCTAATGTTCTGGTACTCCAATATTTATTTGAATAATGACTAAACTTTTGAGGCAATATTTTCTGGTCGATATGATGGTAGTCTGCCCCTGCCACCACCGCATTACAATCGAATTGACTTCCATGGGTATTAACAGCGATTACACTTTCCCCTTCGAATGCAAAAGAGGTGACCTCTTCACTTAAACGAATATCTACTTTCAGTTCCTGAGCTAATGCTACCATCCCTTTTACCACGGCATTCATCCCACCCTTCGGATACCAGGTTCCGAGCGATAGGTCAGCATAATTCATGAGGCTGTAGAGTGCTGGAGTACTTTCAGCCGTCGCCCCAAGGAACAATACAGGAAACTCCATTAGCTGAATCAATCGATCGTCCTTAAAAAACTTTCTCACATGTTTTGAGATGGAGGTAAAGACATCCATTTTCAGCAATCCTAATAAAAGTTGAGGATCGATAAATTCAGTAAGCGATCTGCTCGGTTTGTAAACCAGTTTTTTTACACCAACCTCGTATTTGTATTTTGCTTGTTTAAGAAAAGACCTTAATTTTTTACTACTCCCTGGTTCGATGGAGTCGAAAAGCTTTTCCAGCTCATCCATACTTGCAGGGACATCGATAGCACTTCCCTTAAATTGAACCCTGTAAGAAGGATCTAGACGATCTAATAGATAGTAGTCTGAAACGGTTTTACCGAAAGCGTTAAAAAAATTTTCAAAAACATCAGGCATCCAATACCAGGAGGGCCCCATATCCCAAGTAAATCCCTGATCTTGATAAACCCTAGCCCTACCTCCGGGCTGATCATTTTTTTCCAAAATGGCGACTTCATATCCCAGCTTAGCAAGATGGCAGGCACAAGAAAGGCCAGAAAATCCGGCCCCTATCACAATAACCTTATTATTTTTTTCCTTATTAATTGGCATATACTTTAAGTACTTTTTTTAACTCTTTTCTGGCTATATGTATTCTATTTTTAACTGTACCAATTGGAATTTGCAATTTTTTCGCTATTTCATGATACTTAAAGCCTTTAAAATACATGATAAAAGGTACTTTGTACATTTCTTTTAGATTCTTGACTGCACTATTTACATCTTTTAGCACAAAGTTTCCTGATGCCTTATTCTCCAGATGACCAACACTTGAATTAATGAAATGATTGTCATCAGTGGTATCGATAAATGTTTTTCTTCGAACCATCCTTTGATAATTCGTAATGAATGTATTTTTCATAATCGTATACATCCATGCTTTCAGGTTCGTTCCCTCTTGAAACTTCTCCCTGTTTGAATATGCCTTGAAAATCGTTTCCTGCAATAAATCGTCTGCATCATCCCTATCCTTTGTTAAGCTAAGGGCATAGGGCTTAAGATTCGATGTAAGATTTTCTATTTTATTACCAAATTCTAAACCAGTCATTGTGTAAAGTTTAAGGTTGTTATTAGACAAATATAACTAATTCTGTTTAACAAAATGGCATGAAAAATAAACAAAAGAATACTTTAGTAGTCTTAAGCTACGCTACTGGCTCAAATAAAAAGCAAGCATTTCTGATTTTTACCTAAATCGATATACTTGGATTGTGAAAAAAATCTATCAAGATCACCGTAATTGATTAAGAATGAGGGTTCATTATTTAATCGGATTGTTATATCTCGAATGGTCTTCGCCCTGCACCAGGTATTTTTAATCATTTGAGCGTGAGTTTGTCTTTCCCGAGTCAACCATCCTTTAGCAGAAAAAACAAAGAGGTGTTGCCTTTTTCGAAAAGTTTTACTGTGGACTGTTAAATCGTTTAGAACCGTAAGAAGAAAGACCCTCTTCCACTAGACTCACTTTTGATAATATCCTATAACTTCAGTCGGATAAATGGGCTGAAATAAGCCTCAACCCCGTGGGCTTATTGTTTTTCAAGCCTACTCATCAAAAAAAATCTTTTTTTTAATTGAATTTATTTGCAAATACGATCCAGTACCCTTATTCTTGTATTTCAATTTAAATTTCAAAGAAAATGATACGCTTAAATTCTGTTTTAAAATCTGATTTTTGGTTAATCAAATCAAATCAAATCAAATCAAATCAAATCAAATCAAATCAAATCAAATCAAATCAAATCAAATCAAATCAAATCAAATCAAATCAAATCAAATCAAATCTTTGAATTTTAAACCGAAAACCTTTCTACTTGCCGCCCTGTGCGTAGCCACAGGCTTATGGAGTTGCAAGAAGGATGAAACAGTCGACACGAAAGTAGTTGCCGACTTTACCTTTACCAAAGGCACAGCAGGGGCGGTAACCTTTAAAAACGCTTCTAAAAATGCCACTAGCTACGCTTGGGACTTTGGCGATGGAAACAAAGCCACAGACGAAAACCCCACCCATACCTACACGAAAAATGACACCTACACCGTAAAACTCACCGCCACAAATGCAGGCGGCTCGGCGGATAAAACCGCAACGGTAACCATTGATGATATCATTACCATCGCCATAGCGGATCTGTCCCAATTAGCTATTTTGGAAAACAGCCCTAAAGGCACCCTGATCGGGGAGATCACGGCGACCGTAGCCAATACCGATGAAACACCCGTTTATTCGATTACGAGCCAAAGCCTAGCAGGTGCCATTGGTTTGGAGGGAAATAAAATGGTGATAGCCGATGCAAGTGCCTTTGATTACGACACAAATAAGGAGCTTACCGGTGAAATACAGGCGACAGTAGGCGGAGTAACGGCTACAGCAACCTTTACAGTTTTAGTAGATAAATTAATTAGTGTCCCAGATGATGAATTCAAAGCTCAATTACTAGATTCAAAAGGTCTTGACGCCAATGGCGATGGGGAAATTTCCCTATTGGAAGCCCAAGCATTTACTGGAGAAATTGGTGGAATAGGCCTTAAAGACCTTACTGGACTGGAATATTTTACAAATATTACTAGTCTTGAATTAAGTACCAACCAATTAACAGCCATTGATGTTTCTAAAAACACTGCGCTTGATACACTTACTTTAAGTGGCAATCAATTAACTATATTGGATGTTTCTAAAAACACCGCACTTACTGTGCTTAAATTAGAAACCAACCAATTAACAAAAATAGATGTTTCTCAAAACACCGCACTTACTGAGCTTAATGCAAGTCTCAACCAATTAACAGCACTTGATGTGTCCAAGAACACCGCACTCACTGCGCTTTTTTTAAATAGCAATCAATTAACAGCCATCGATGTTTCTAACAATACAGCACTTACTAGGCTTTATTTAAGAGACAATCAATTAACAAAAATAGATGTTTCTCAAAACACCGCACTTACTCAGCTTAATTTAGTGAATAACCAATTAACAGCACTGGATGTTTCTCAAAACACGGCACTTACTCAGCTTAATTTAGTGAATAACCAATTAACAGCACTGGATGTTTCTCAAAACACTGCGCTTACTGAGCTTAATTTAAGAGGCAATGCCTTGACAAAAGTTAATTTGGCGAATGGGAATAACGATAAGCTTATTGATTTAGGTTTGAATGGTAACCCTAACCTAACCTGTGTGCAAGTGGATCAGCTACCTATTCCAGAAGCATGGAAGAAATTTAATATTGATAGTAATATCATAGCAAAATTTCAAACGGATGCATGTCCGTAAGATAAGCGCATCACCGCCTAGGCTTCGTAAAATGGGGTTTGGGCGGTGTTTTTTCCTAAAACAGCGTAGCGGTTTCTTTTGGAGTGTACACCACGCAATTAAGTGGTGCTGTTTTTATTTAAAATTGCGTCTATATACTTTCCTATCACATCAAACTCAATGTTCACCCCATCACCTTTCTTCAGTTGATTGAAATTGGTGTTTTCAAAGGTGTAGGGAATTATCGCAATAGAAAAGCGTGCTTCCGCTATCTCAAAACAGGTAAGGCTAACTCCGTTTACGCAAATGCTTCCTTTTTCTACTAAAAGCCCCTTTTTATCCAATTCAAACCTAAATTCCCAGCTTCCATTTTCATCGGTGACCGAAATGACGCTAGCGGTGGTATCTACATGCCCTTGGACCATGTGCCCATCAAATCTACCCCCTGCTTTCATGCAGCGCTCTAGGTTTACGTGCATTCCTTTAGCCAAACCGCCCATATTTGATTTCTTAAGTGTTTCATCGATGGCGGTGACGCAGTGGGTGCCTTCTTCTACTTGGGTTACGGTAAGACATACTCCGTTGTGAGCGACACTCTGATCCACTTTTAGTTCGTTCGAGATTGGAGATGATATTTGAAAATGAAGATTGCTGCCTTCCTTTTCAATAGATTTCACTTTCCCAACAGATTCTATTATTCCTGTAAACACTCTTTTTAACTTTAGGTCAAAATAAAATCAATTGGAAGATACCTACAAGCACAAAGGCATGCGTCGGCAACTGGTGAAGGAAATTGCGCAAAAGGGCATCCAAGATCAAAAGGTTTTAAATGCCATTGGAAAGGTTCCCCGACATTTTTTTTTCGATCAAATTTTTGAGGTTCACGCTTATGAAGATAAAGCTTTTCCGATAGCGTCGGGACAAACCATTAGCCAGCCTTTCACAGTAGCGTTCCAATCAGAAAAGCTTATGGTACAACCGGGCCAAAAGGTGTTGGAAGTAGGAACAGGTTCTGGGTATCAAGCGTGCGTACTTTGCGAGCTGGGAGCAGAGGTTTATACCATTGAATACCAAAAAAGACTCTACCAAAAAGCCATTCGCTTTCTTCCCTCTATCGGATATCAGCCCCACATGTACCACGGCGATGGTTCAAAGGGGCTTCCTTCATTTGCTCCATACGATAGGATTCTGGTGACGGCAGGGGCTCCGTCTGTTCCAAATGACCTATTGGATCAGCTTCGTGTTGGAGGGATATTGGTAATACCTGTGGGCGACGAAAAAATACAATCCATGCGAGTATTAGAAAAAATAAGTGCTAGTAAAGTAAACCAGCGAAAATATGACGACTTCAGTTTTGTACCTTTGCTAGGCGAAAAAGGCAGATAATATTAAAGACAGATTGCTTATGAAAGTGAAAAAATGCAGCGAATCGTACGTGACCATGACAGAACTTGTCCTACCCAACGATACAAACGGGTTAAATAATCTCATGGGCGGGCGGCTGATGCACTTTATGGATATTGCAGCTGCTATTTCTGCGCAAAGGCATTCCAATCGAATGGTAGTAACTGCCTCGGTAGATAATATTTCTTTTTCTGAACCTATCAAAGAAGGAAATACAGTAACGATAACCGCCTTTGTAACTCGATCTTTTAGCTCTTCCATGGAAGTCTATTTGAAGGTAATGGCAGAGGACATACCTGCCAGTAAGAAAATTTATACGAATCGAGCCTTTTTCACATTCGTAGCGGTAGATCAGTCGGGAAAACCAATCCAAGTTCCGAAAATAGCGCCAGAAACTGATTTTGAAAAGGAACTCTATGAAGGGGCGCTGCGAAGAAGAGAGCTTCGATTAGTTCTTGGAAATAGAATGAAACCCAGTGAGGCTAGCGAACTTAGATCTATCTTTGAAATACAAGAGTAAAATTGAAGATGGATAGCAACTTTCTTTCACTATTAATCAATGAAGAAATTTATGTGATTAATAAATCTAAAAAGAAAGAGTGCGCCGAGTCAGCATCCAAAGTAGCCGCCGCAGGAAAAATTGGACTGAGCGAACGGGTTTCGCCTTCGACTCATCAAGAAAAAAAAAATTCCCCCCCTCTACCTAACGTTGCTCAAGAGACTTCAGAGAGAACCATTCCATTAGCTATTTTCTACGAAACAACCTCCGATGAAGACATTCAACTGCTTGAAAAAATTATAGCCGCTTGTAAGCTGCGTTCTGAAAGCTATGAGGTATTTAATGAGGGGCTTCAAAAGGATATTGCATTTGAGAAAGCACTGGTCTTTGTAGCTCAGGCAAAGCAATTTTATACGCCAATTGATTACCAAGAAAGTCAGATTTTATATTCTAAGCCGCTAAATATCTTAGCTCAGAATAAACAAGAAAAAGCTACTCTTTGGGGTGCTCTTAGGGCGTTTATTTCTTAGCAATTAGCCAAAAATCTTTTTGAGCTTAGCCTCTAAGCTCGACCCTCTCAAGTTTTTTGCGATAATCTTTCCCTCTGGGTCAATCAAGTAGGTTGCGGGAATGGAACTTATTTGATAGGTCTTGGCAGCGATGCTGTTCCAAAACTTGAGATCAGAAATATGAATCCACGGCAATGCGTCTTGCTCTATTGCTTTTAGCCAAGCTTCTTTGGTTCTATCTAGCGAAACGCCCAAGATTTCAAAATTGCGATCAGAATATTGGTTATATACACGCACTACATTGGGGTTTTCTATTCGACACGGCCTACACCAAGCCGCCCAAAAGTCAATTAAAACGTATTTCCCTTTTAAAGAACTTAAGGTAACCAGTTGTCCATTTTGATTGGGCAATGCGATTTCAGGCGCAATGGCACCAATTGCCAATGATCGCATAGATTCAACCAGATTAGCGAAATTTTTAACATAGGTGTTTTTAGGCATGGAGGCTTGAAGGCCTCTTGATATACTATCCAAAAACGCATAATTATTACTTGGGTCGATCAGCTCTAACCCATAAATCGCGGCTAATGAGCCAGATGCTTGGCGGATTACAGACTTCAAATCGGCTTCAGTAGAGTACCCAAGCGCACTCATTTTTTGAGTGGCAGCATCAAACCCTTGCCGATCTCTATTATTTCTCGCTGATAGTTGCTGCTTTTGTAGAAGAACTCTTTGCGATTGATACGCTTTCATGATTTCGTCCATTTGGCGCTTAAACTCTGTATCGTATGAACCAGATACCTCACTAAAGCCACGAGGATCATTCCCGTGAGCATTTACAATTACTTCTTCTTCCTCGCCTGTGAGAATAAGCGATACATATTGGCGATTTGCAAAATTTAGCCGATAAAAGGAAGGCTCCGCTATAATGACCCTGGCTGTAAAATTTCCATCATAACTAACTTCAAGCGTGTCAATGGGTTCAACATCGCTTTCTATTACTCGTTCCAGTTGCACAATGCTTCCGGGCACATAATTTTCAATGTTTCCAGAAAGTAAAATTCCATCGTCCTGAGGAGTAGTACACGTGAAAAAAAATAGTAGAAAACCAATAGGCCAATTTATTTTTCTCATAACTGTGTTTATTACTGATACATGCTAATCGAGTAACCCTTTACCAATAATCAGCGCATTTTCAAGACCAGAAATATCCTTACCGCCTGCCGTGGCGTAAAAAGGTTGTCCTCCACCACCACCTTTAATTTCTTTAGCCATTTCCCTGATGATATGGTTGGCATTCATTCCCGCTTTTACGAGTCCTTCATCTAGCATTACGGTAAGCATAGGTTTGCCATCAATATTAGCCCCGATTAATAGGACAAGATTATCAACTTCCCTCTTCATTTCAAAAGCAAGTTGCTTTAATAAATCGGCAGTAGGGAATTCGCCCTGATAGGTAACTACTTTCTTTCCATTTTGCTCTTCAACACTATTTTTTAACTCTTCTTTGACCTGAGCAAGCATTTTTCTATTCAGCTGATCAATCTCCTTATGGATCGATGTATTCTCACTAATCAGCTTTTTTACCGACTCTTTTACTTTAGCACTCTTAAGGATAACTTCTAAGTCAGCAATAACGGAGAGCCTGCTTTCGTAAAAGTCGATTGCTTCCCGTGAAGTAACGGCTTCAATTCTTCTTACGCCTGCCGCACTTGATCCCTCACTTACTATTTTGAAAAGTCCAATATTCCCGCTTCTAGGTACGTGCGTTCCACCGCATAGTTCAATAGAATAATTAGGATCGAAAGTAATAACTCGTACAAACTCTCCGTATTTTTCACCAAAAAGAGCTGTGGCGCCCATTTCTTTGGCTTTGGCAATGGGAATATTTGTTTGTTCGTTTAGGTTGATATTTTCTCTAATTTTTTCGTTCACAATTTGCTCCACTTGTCTTATTTCATCATTAGACATCTTAGAAAAATGCGAAAAATCGAAACGCAATATTTTATCATTAACCAACGATCCTTTTTGTTGCACATGATCACCTAGCACCTTACGAAGTGCGGCATGTAGCAGGTGAGTAGCTGAGTGGTTGTTCTCTATAAGCTTCCGCTTTTGAGCGTTTACTACTGCTTTTACTTCTGAATTTGGCCTATTAGGAAGTTTTTTAGCAAAGTGTATCGTTAAGTCATTTTCTTTCTTCGTATCGATAATATCTATCTTTTCATCTTCAAATTGAAGGTATCCCGTATCCCCAACCTGTCCTCCACTTTCCGCATAAAACGGAGTAGACTCCAGCACAAGTTGAAATAGTGTTTCGTCTTTCAGTCTGACTTCCCGGTATTTCAATAGGCGGGTTGTAGATTCTAGTTCAGAATACCCTAAAAATTGAGTCTCATCGGCTTCATTCACAATCTTCCAATCTCCTGTAGACTGCTTTCCCACGGCTTTAGATCGGTTCTTTTGCACTTTCATCTCCTTTTCGAAACCTTCTTGGTCAATATCAAGACTGTTTTCACGAGCAATTAGTGCCGTTAGGTCAAGTGGAAATCCATACGTATCATAAAGTTCAAAAGCAATATCCCCAGCTATTTGATTCTCTCCTTCTGCCACGATGGAATCTAGTTTTTTTAGACCATTATCTAAGGTTCTTAAAAAGGATACTTCTTCTTCGCGCACAACCTTCTGAATAAAATCACATTGCTGTCCTATCTCTGGGAATGTATCATCAAATTGCGCTACCAAAATTGGAAGCATTTCGTGTAGAAATGGCGTTTTAAAATTAAGAAAAGTATATCCATACCTCACAGCCCTTCTTAAAATCCTTCGGATAACATAGCCTGCTTTGTTATTGCTCGGTAATTGTCCGTCCGCAATGGTGAAGGCAATTGCCCTAATGTGGTCTGAAATTACCCGAATGGCAATATCTATCTTTTCATCAACACCATACGTTTTTCCAGCTTTCCTTGCCACCCATTTTATCAACGGTTGAAATACATCAGTATCATAGTTCGACTCTTTCTGCTGGATCGCCATTACCAACCGCTCGAAACCCATGCCTGTATCTACGTGCTTGGCTGGTAAACTCTCTAACGAACCACCCGCAAGTCTGTTATATTGAATAAACACCAAATTCCATATTTCTACTACCTGGGGGTGATCCCTATTCACCAAATCTCTTCCTGAAATCTTACTTACCTCATGCTGTGGCCTCAAATCGATGTGCAATTCAGAGCAGGGTCCGCAGGGTCCAGTATCTCCCATCTCCCAAAAATTATCTTTTTTGGATCCATCCAAAATATGTGCCGCTGGCAAAAAACGCTCCCATAGCGACTTGGTTTCCTCATCCTTTGTCAAATTTTCTGTTTTGTCCCCTTCAAAAATCGTTGCATACAGTCTTTCTTTTGGAAGACCAAACCTATCCACCAGCAATTCCCAAGCCCATGCGATTGCCTCATCCTTAAAATAATTGCCAAAAGACCAGTTGCCGAGCATCTCGAACATGGTATGGTGGTAAGTGTCCATGCCCACTTCTTCCAGATCATTGTGCTTCCCTGAAACCCTCAAGCACTTCTGAGTATCTGCCACTCGCTTGCTTGGAGCCACTTTGTTGCCCAAAAAAAAATCCTTAAACTGATTCATTCCTGCATTCGTAAACATCAGAGTAGGGTCGTTTTGAACCACTATTGGTGCAGATGGAACTATTTTATGTTCTTTGGATTGAAAAAATTCTAAAAAGGTTTTTCGGATAGTTTTGGCGTCCATTTTGGTACTGAAGAAATTAGTATAATTTATGAAGAATGTTGGTATTTTGAAGTGATCTTTTTAATTTATAAATTGCAGTTAAAATTTAAGTTTGTTCAAGAAATAAGATTTTCAGACAAAATTAAGACATCCATAC
The DNA here is from genome assembly GCA_964289745.1 of uncultured Ekhidna sp. Lineage (GTDB taxonomy): Bacteria > Bacteroidota > Bacteroidia > Cytophagales > Cyclobacteriaceae > Ekhidna. Next base: position 1,081,075 of record CAXYMM010000001.1, on the reverse strand, counting down.
CATCCTATGGCTAAAATCAAATATTACTACGACACAGAATCTTGCCGGTACGAGCGCATAAAGATTTCTAGTTGGGATGTTTTTATCAACCTAATGGGATTTTTAGTTGTATCGCTCATCATCGGGTTTGGGATTTTTTTCATTACGGATATCTATTTTGAATCCCCAACTAAGGCGGCTTTAAGAAAAGAAAATGAGGAACTAAAACTTTATTATGATATACTGGAAAAGGATATGAAAGAAGTCAACCAGATGCTTACCGTATTGGAAGAACGTGATGATGACATCTATCGAATCATTTATGGTGTACAACCTATTCCAGAGGAGGTTCGAAAGGCAGGAGTTGGGGGTTCTCAAATGTACCGTGAGCTTTTAGAGAAAGGTCTTCAACGAGAGGAGCTCATTTTGAGCAATATGAAAAAGATCAATAGTCTGAAAAAGCAGATGTACATTCAGACTAAATCCTACGATGAAATTGTGGATATGGCTAAAAGCCGAGAAGATTTTCTTGCAAGTCTTCCTGCCATTCAGCCAGTATCTAATAAGAAATTGAAAAAGCTTGCATCTGGTTTTGGGATGCGAATGCATCCAATTTACAAGGTTATGAAAATGCATACTGGCACTGATTTTTCACTCCCAATAGGATCGCCTGTTTATGCTACAGGAGATGGCGTAATAGAGTTTACACGAATTAAGTTTTCTGGATATGGAAAGCACATAAAAATAAAACATGGATTTGGCTACCAAACATTATATGCCCATTTAAGCGATTTTTTGGTAAAGCGAGGACAGAAAGTAAAGCGTGGTCAAGTAATTGGATATTCTGGAAATAGTGGAGGCTCGACTGCCCCTCATTTGCACTATGAGGTAATAAAAGATGGTAAGAAAGTAAACCCAGTCAACTACTTCTACCGAGATGTTTCCGATGATGAATATGCTGAAATTCTTAGATTATCTTCTATTGAAAATCAATCATTAGGGTATTAGCTTATAGTAAGATATAAATTAAAGCGGGTAATGCACTTTTGATTGTCCGCTTTTTTTGTGCTCAATAATTAAATATGAAAAATATAAATAGAACCATTATCCACTTTGCCTTATTGATTTTTCTCATTTTCAGTTGCAAAACCACACAAGTAAGCACATCTTTTCAGCCTCCACAACAGCCCTTCTCAGCCACCATCAAACCCCTTCAAAAAGATAGCCTTTACCTTATCACTCAAGCGGGAGATACATTAGAAAATCTAAGTCAGGAAGTTGAAATTGGCATCTCGAGATATCTCCAAGATACAGTAACTATCGTGGGGGTTGGTGATATTATGAATGGCACTAATTTTCCCAATGCTTCATATCTGCCAGATGGGGATGGTTTCTATTTATGGAAAGAAGCAATGCCATTTCTAAAAAAAGCGGATATCACTTTTGGAAATTTGGAAGGGACTATCCTTAACGATGGAGGCGAACAAAAAGAATGTGTGAATCCAAAGGTTTGTTACCTATTTCGTTCTCCTGAATACCTTGCCACGAATCTAAGTAAGAATGGCTTTGATCTTTTAAGTCTGGCTAATAATCATGCAAATGATTTTGGGGAAACAGGACGACTAAATACTCAGCGAGTTCTGGATTCATTAGGGATAGCACATGCGGGCTCATTAGATCAGCCCTATGTAGTAAAAAAGATTGGCCATTTAAAAGTTGGATTTTGCGCCTTTGCTCCCAATCGAGGTACTGAAAGCATACATCAGTACGAAAAAATAAAATCCACTTTACAGTACTTAAACTCCGTATCAGATATCGTAATTGGTAGCTTTCATGCAGGCGCAGAAGGATCGAAACACCAGCATGTAACTAGGGAGCAAGAGTATTACTATGGCGAAGATCGAGGAAATGTATTTGAGTTGGCTCATTTAATGGTCGATAATGGAGCGGATGTGGTTTTTGGTCATGGGCCACATATAGCAAGAGCGGTTGAACTGTACAAGGGTCGATTCATTGCATATAGCCTAGGAAATTTTTTAACCTATGGAAGATTTAATTTAGGTGGTTTAGCAGGAGAGGCTCCTGTTGTAGAATTGAAAACGGATGCCACAGGAAAATTTATTATTGGGAGAATTCACTCATTTAGACAGAGTTACGTATATGGACCTCAAATGGATTTAAACCTTTCTTCGATAGGAACTATTCGTAAACTATCTTTGGAAGACTTCCCCGAAAATGCCATAGCTATCGACGAAGCTGGGAACATCGTCATAAAAAACAATTAAAGACAAGTTACCAATAAGTGCCTTACAAGGAAAAAGAGATTGAAAAAAAATACTACACCATTGGTGAGGTGGCAGATATATTGGGTGTGGCAACTTCTTTGATCCGATTTTGGGAAGGAGAATTCGATAATATAAAACCCAAGAAAAATCGAAAAGGCAATCGGCAGTTCACAAAAGATGACCTTCAAAGTGTCAAACTAATTTATCATCTGGTAAAAGAGAAGGGCTACACATTGCAAGGTGCTCGCGATTACATAGCTTCAGGTGGTAATAATAAGTCCGACAAAATCGATGCTATCGAACAGTTAAGGTCGCTTCGAGACTTTCTTTCCAAAATTAGACAGCAATTATAAAACGCATGTCAGACGAGCTGATTTGCAAAGTAGCATTGAATTTGATCCCTGGTATTGGCAACCAAGGAGTAAAGCATCTGATTAGTTATTGTGGATCGGCTGAGGCTGTCTTCAATGCACCAAAGTCTCAGCTACTCAAAATTCCTGGTGTTGGCAAAATGCTCGCTCAGGCAATTCAATCTTCCAATACTCAAAAAGAAGCTGAAACGGTCATAACAAAAACCGAAAAAATGGATGCTCGAGTTCTTCATTATACGAATCCGAATTATCCTCAAAAACTAAAAGAAACACCAGACGCCCCTTCAATCCTTTTTTCCAAAGGGAATGGCGACCTCAATTTCCACAAAACGATCGCTATCGTAGGCACAAGAAAAGCGACAACCTACGGAAAAAAAATAACGGATAGAATTGTGGAAAGCTTAGAGCCATTTGAGGTGTCGGTGGTGAGTGGATTGGCCTATGGTATCGATATACATGCGCACAAAGCTTGTCTAGCTCGAGGAATATCGACTATTGGCGTATTGGCGGGCGGTCTAGATAGAATCTACCCATCCGCTCATAAGAAATATGCATCAGATATGATGGAAAAAGGTGGTTTAATAACGGAGAGCCTTCCTGGCATGAAATCTGAAAAACACTTATTTCCCGCTCGCAATCGGATCATTGCGGGTATTTCTGATGCAACCCTTGTGGTAGAAGCGGCAGAAAAAGGAGGAGCTCTCATCACAGCACACATAGCATATTCTTATAATAGGCCGATATTTGCGGTACCAGGAAATATTGGAAACAACTATTCAGAAGGGACAAATAATCTTATTCGAAGTCAGAAGGCACTTATTTATACCAGTGTAGAGGATTTGGTCTATCACTTGAACTGGGAAACTGAACAAGAGAAAAATGAAATCCCTACCCAAATACCTGACCTACCTGCAGATGAGGAAAGAATATTTAAACTGCTAAAACGGGAAGGAAGACCACTGGCGATTGATTATATCTCTATTCAATCTCAAATCCCTATCAATCAAGTAGCTTCGAACTTACTTAGTTTAGAATTTCAGAACCTCATTAAAAGCCTTCCAGGAAAAAAATACTGCTTAAATTAGCTTAGAAAAATTTACTGGCAATTCGGTGGATGTTTTCCGATTTACCCATACTATAAAAATGCAAAACAGGTACACCAGCGTCTATTAACTCACGGCACTGGCTTATCCCCCATTCTATTCCAAGTTCTTGTACATGGGCACTGTTTTTGCATTTTGCCACTTCTTGTTCAAGCTCTTCAGGAACGTCTATTTTAAAGATTTTAGGGAGAATAGTCAAGTGGCTCTTAGTGGCAATCGGCTTGATTCCTGGTATAATGGGGATATTGATTCCCATTGATTTACAATCTTCAACAAACTGAAAGTACTTATTATTATCGAAAAACATCTGCGTAACGATGTATTCTGCTCCTAAGTTTACTTTCTTTTTCAACCATTTAAGGTCAAAATTCATGTTTGGAGCCTCAAAATGTTTTTCTGGATAGCCCGCAACTCCTATGCAAAAATCGGTAGAAATGGCATTTTGTAAATCATCGTCCAGATATTTTCCTTTATTCATCCCGTCTATTTGCTCCACTAAGTCGGTAGCATAAGCATTGCCATCTGGCTCGGGGACGAAAGCTGCCTCTGTTTTGATATGATCACCACGTAGAGCCAATACATTATCAATACCTAAGAAGTTTAAGTCAATGAGTGCGTTTTCCGTTTCTTCCTTGCTAAAACCACCGCATATAATGTGAGGTACGGCATCAATTTGATAATGATTTTGAATTGCGGCGCAGATTCCTACTGTTCCTGGTCTTTTTTTCGTACTCTTTTTCTCCAAAAGCCCATTTGGATGTTCTTTATACACATATTCCTCTCGATGGTAAGTTACATCTATAAAGGGCGGTTTAAATTCCATTAATGCATCGATCTTGTCAAAAAGACTTTTTATGCTATCGCCTTTTTTGGGGGGGATAATTTCAAATGAAAACAAGGAGCCCTCAGACCGAGCGATATGTTCAGTTATTTTCATAATTTAGGTTTGGCGCAAGCCATTTTTCGATTTCTTCTATACTTTTTCCTTTTCTCCTCGCATAAATTGCTACCTGATCGCTACCTATTTTTCCAAGTCCAAAATATTTGGATTCGGGATGCGCAAAATACAATCCTGAAACCGAGGAGGCTGGATACATAGCAAATGAATCGGTTAACTTAATTCCAATATTTTTCTCTACATTCAAGAGATCAAATAAGGTTCTTTTTTCTGTATGGTCGGGACATGCTGGGTATCCTGGTGCTGGGCGAATGCCCTGATATTTTTCTTTGATTAGTGCTTCATTGTGCAATTCTTCGTCACTAGAATATCCCCAAAACTCTTTTCGCACCCGCTGGTGCATCAGTTCTGCAAAAGCCTCGGCTAATCGATCGGCAATGGCTTTTATCATGATCTCATTGTAATCGTCATGATTAGCTTTAAATTGAGCTATAAGGGACTCTATTCCAATACCTGTAGTTACGGCAAAGCCACCCAAATAATCTTTTACTCCCTCATTCAAGTAGTCGGCTAGCGAAAGGTTAGCCATCTTTTCCGATTTCTTTCCTTGTTGCCGTAAAAAATGAAAAGTTGCTACCTTCTTTTCTTCCAGAAAAATTGTTGCATCATCTTCCTTCCTCATCACCTCAAAAAGGCCAACTACTGCTTTTGCTTTTAAAAATTCTTTTTCAATCACATCATCGAGCATTCTGTTTGCGTCCTCGTAAAGTTTTTTGGCCTCGTCGCCAATCGTTGGGTTCTCAAAAATTCTTGGATACTTTCCTTTAAGCATCCAAGTTGAGAAGAAGGGAGTCCAATCAATGTAGTCCCTTATTTCAGCAAGCGAATAATTATCAAAAACGGTAATGCCAAGATTATTGGGTTTTGCTACTTGGCCTTGAATTTTAAGCCCATTTAATTTGGCGTGATCATACGAAATATAGGATTTACTCTCACTTCGGTGGGCATGATTTTCGGCTAATTCCTGATACTGAGATCGAATCATATCGCCATACTCTGCTGCTTTATCGGACAGAAGACTAGTGGATACTCCCACACTTTTTGATGCGTCTAATACATGCACCACTGTATGGTCATATTTGGGCGCAATCTTAACGGCAGTATGAATGCGCGAAGTGGTGGCACCCCCTATAAGCAGTGGCGTTTTCATTTGTCTTCGCTGCATTTCTTCTGCTACGTAAACCATTTCATCCAGAGATGGAGTAATCAACCCACTCAATCCGATCACGTCTGCCCCGATCTCTTCCGCTCGATCTAAAATTTTTTCAGCTGGAACCATCACTCCCATATCCTCAATATCAAAATTATTACAGGCCATCACCACACCTACTATATTCTTTCCTATATCGTGAACGTCTCCTTTTACGGTTGCTAATAAAATTTTTCCTTTGGTGTTCCCAGATGCTTTTTCCTCTTCAAGAAACGGAGTTAGATAGGCTACCGACCTCTTCATGACTCGTGCGCTTTTCACTACTTGCGGCAGGAACATCTTACCGCTTCCAAAGAGATCTCCTACTATATTCATCCCATCCATTAGCGGACCTTCAATTACTTTAAGGGGACTTTCAATTTTTTGCCTTGCCTCCTCAGTATCTTCCTCTATGTAATCAACAATTCCCTTGACTAATGCATGGGAGAGTCGCTCCTCCACACTTGTCTCTCTCCAGCTCAGATCTTCTATTTTTTTCTTCCCTCTTCCTTTAACTTTTTCTGCAAAAGACAAAAGATTATCGGTAGCTTCACGGCAGCGATTAAGTAAAACGTCTTCGACATTATTGAGTAAATCCTTCGGTATTTCATCGTATACCTCAATCATGCCTGCATTGACAATACCCATGTCCATCCCTGCATTTATACCGTGATACAAAAAAGCGGAGTGCATTGCTTCACGTACTACATTATTGCCTCTAAAAGAGAAAGAGACATTACTAACTCCTCCACTTACTTTGGCTCCAGGTAGGTTTTTTTTAATCCAGGTAGTGGCATGAAAAAAATCAAGTGCATTGGTATTGTGCTCTTCTATTCCTGTGGCAACGGGAAATATATTAGGATCAAATATGATGTCCTGTGGTGGAAAATTAACTTGATCCACCAATACTCTATAACTTCTTTCACAAATCTCTATACGTCTTTCGTACGAATCTGCCTGACCTTTCTCGTCGAAAGCCATTATGATTACAGCCGCACCATAGCGTTTTACTTTTTTAGCTTGTGAAATAAACTCTTCTTCTCCGCCTTTCAGGCTAATAGAATTCACAACAGACTTCCCCTGAACTACTTGTAGACCGGCTTCTATTATCTCCCATTTCGAAGAGTCAATCATAATGGGTATTCTAGCAATTTCTGGCTCAGATGCTATCAGATTGAGGAAAGTAACCATGGCTGCTTTACCGTCCAACATTCCCTCATCCATATTTATATCTAGAATTTGGGCACCACCCCGAACCTGATCGAGGGCTACCTCAAGTGCTTCATCATACTTCTCTTCTGAGATTAACCAAGCAAATCGCTTTGACCCCGTTACATTGGTTCGCTCGCCAATATTTACAAAGTTGGTTTGTTCATTGATAATAAGCGGTTCTAGACCCGATAATGAAAGTGGTTTCATACTTTTCTTGGTTCGTGCTTTGCAGCCAATTCTGCAATCTTAGCGATATGATCTGGCGTAGTTCCACAACAACCACCCACAATGTTTACCAATCCATCTTCCAAAAATTCTTCTATTTGAGCACCCATCTGTTCTGGTGTTTCGTCATACTTCCCAAATTCATTTGGAAGCCCTGCATTTGGGTGAGCACTCACAAAAAAGTCTGATTTATCGCTAAGTATTTTTAGGTAAGGTCTAAGTTGCTTGGCGCCCAAAGCACAATTCAAACCAACGCTCATCAAATCTATATGAGAAATGGAGGTAAGAAATGCCTCAGTAGTTTGGCCAGAAAGTGTTCTTCCTGATGCGTCTGTAATAGTACCAGAAACCATTACGGGAATATCGATTCCTCTCACTTCTTTGATTTCCTCAATGGCAAATAGTGCTGCCTTTGCGTTGAGCGTATCAAAAACGGTTTCTACAAGCAGAATATCTACTCCTCCATCTATTAGTGCCTCAGCTTGTAATTTGTAGGCGATTCGTAAATCATCGAATGTTATGGCTCGATAGCCTGGGTCATTCACATCAGGTGACAAAGATGCTGTTCTATTGGTTGGCCCCATCGCACCCACAATAAATCGAGGTTTTTCAGCTTCTTTTTCAGTAAACTCAGTAGCTACTTCTTTGGCGATCTTCGCAGACTGAAAATTGATTTCATAAACCCATTCTTCTAATCCATAATCTGCTTGCGCAATCGTGGTACTGGAAAAAGTATTTGTCTCAGCTATATCCGCTCCTGCTTTAAAATAGTCTAAATGAATTTTTTTGATAATATCGGGTCTAGTAATTGATAGCAGATCATTATTGCCCTTTAACGGCTTTTCGTGTTCTTGAAGCGCCTCATTCCTAAAATCATCCTCGGTAAGCGGATAACGCTGAATCATGGTTCCCATTGCTCCATCTAAAACCAATATCCTATCTTTCAAAATATCTAATATCTGCTTCATCCGATTTAATTTTTTTGCTATCAAGAAATGCTGAGGAGAGGTACTCATCTATCTGGGAGTTAGCACCGAAAACTTTTTCGAACGAGTAGCCAGGTTGCTAAGACTTCATAGGGCCCATTCCCTCGGTCTTTCTTGATAAGCATGGCAAATATAACAGGAAATACTTTTAGCAAAACTTTCGTTCCTTTGCCAATCCGTGAAATTAGCCGCTATAGATATTGGCTCTAATGCAGTGAGATTGCAAATCACCAAAGTGATTGAATATGAAAAAATTATAACGCTCAAAAAGCTAGAATATATCCGTTTTCCTTTACGACTGGGGCATGATGTATTTGCTACAGGTAGAATTAGTGAATTCAATCAAGAACGTTTTTTTAAGTTGCTATCTGCTTATAAAAATCTTATCGATTTATACGAAATAGATGCTTTTTTTGGCTGCGCAACATCCGCCATGAGGGAGTCTGAAAATGGTAACGAGATCATGAAAAAAGTAAAAGACAGGTTGAACCTATCTATCAAAATTATTTCAGGTGAGGAAGAAGCTGATATGATCAATAAAGTAATTTTATTCTCGCTCGACAAGCGAAATTACATTCACGTTGATGTAGGTGGTGGAAGCACTGAACTTAACATCTATCAAAACCATAAGAAAATACGCTCTAAGTCGTTTCAAATTGGAACTGTGCGGAAGCTTGAGCAAGGCGGGAATCAAGAGGAATGGGCAATAATGCATGAATGGGTGAAAGAATTTACCATACAAAAAGGGGAAAAAATAACAGCGGTAGGAACTGGAGGTAATATCAATAAGCTTTTCGAACTTTCTAATCCTGAGACGAAATCCAGAAAAATATCCCTTGATAAACTGGTAAGAACACAGGATACGCTTAGGAATCTCTCAATGGACGACCTGCTTAATAAACTTCAACTAAATCCTGATCGTGCAGATATAATCATCCCGGCATCTGAAATTTATATTTCAGTGATGCAAAGTGCTAGAGCAAAGAGTATAATCGTACCTGATGTGGGCTTGAAAGATGGCATCAATTATCACTTATATGAAACCCACTATCCACAGAGTGAAAAAGTTTTAGTAAGAAATTAGACTAACGGATATAAGTTAACTATCGGGTTCAGAAATGATGCTTAGCAGCAAAAACAGTCAGAAAAAAAATCGACCAAATTTTTAATGTTTTCTGGTGAAGAAGCCAACCTTCTTTATGCTTCTAATCGCTCTATCACAAGCTTTGCTGAAGCTAAAGGAATATTATGAATATCGAGATCCTCACTAATTTTTGAAGAACGGATTCAGAAGGGTGTTGATCCAAAAGGGTCAAAAAAGAATTTCATCAAAAGAAATGACAGCTCCATCTCAAATATCCTATTGAATTTTTTGGCTAACTATGAAAGCAGTTCTAAAACAGTAAAGATGAATATGCTTTTTCGGTGCAAATAAGCAACAGCGTCATGCTCAAAATCAATGCATTAATGAAAATAAGAAATCTAAAAAAAAGGAACAAAGTACAAGTAATAAAATGTGTCTTAGAAAATGTGGAGCGATAGAACATCTTGGCCTCTCTGAGCCTTAAACAACTCCGAAATCCTGTATCCTACAAGCCACGCAATTTCCCCATTAATCTCCACCACAAGAATTTTTTCTTTTTCTGCTACAGGAACTTTTTTGTCAATCAAATAGTCACTTACCTTTTTTGTGCCTTTCATTCCTAGCGGAACAAATGAATCTCCTGAATTCCAACTCCTTATTTTAAGAGGAAATGAAACCTTTGAATGATCCAATAGCGCAATATTTTTTCCTTGATCAAGCGGTTTATCCCAATTTGCACAGCCCTCAATAAGGATTTTCCTATCCCCAAATGCGTAGATTCCAGCCTGTTGAACTACTAAATCGGGTACAGTTAATTCTTTCGAAAATGGCTTCAAAAAGAAAGAAGACCTGTCCATAAGTACTTCATAAGAGAGGCCTAAAAACTGTTTCCCTGATTTGCCTCGAGCAGCAAAAATCGCTCTCGCTGTTTGATAGTTGAATCCAAATCTGTTCAAAAACTCAGCTAAAACGAGAAGATCACTTTGGTCACAAACCCAATCCAGTTGGAATTCTCCATTTTGCGAATTGTAATGGCGACCTTCAATATCTTTTAATTTTTTTTCGATCAATTTTTGCATCAATTCCAAACGCTCTTTAGTCCGCGAATAAGTATTGATCAATGACGGATTTAGCTTCTCGAGGTGAGGGATTACTTGGTGTCGAATTTTGTTTCGATCATAGTCCAATTTGTTGTTAGAAGCATCCTCTCTCCACAAAAGAGAATGGACTTTGGCATAGTGATAAATATCTTGCTTTGTTGCAAAAAGTATGGGTCTTATAATTTTTCCATTTTGAGCGGCTATTCCAGCTAAACCTTTCACACCAGTTCCTCTAGATAAATTCATTAAGGTAGTTTCTAATGAATCATTTTGATGATGAGCTGTCGCAATTTTGGTATACCCAATCTTTTTGGATAATTTACTAAACCATTCATACCGGGCATTCCTTGCTTCAAGTTGAATGGCTCCTTCCCCAATGGTTATTTTCTTAGTATGAAGGGTCACCCCTTTTCGATGGGCGACTGTTTTTACCAGTTCTTCATCTTTATGAGACTCCCCTCCTCTCAAATCGTAGTTACAATGCGCAATAGCGAAATCAATTCCAAGATTGCTGATCAACTCTGTCATAACCACAGAATCAACACCCCCGCTTACTGCTAATAATAGCTTATCCTCTTTTTGGATTAGGTTATTTAAAGAATTGAAATACTGGAACTGTTTTGGTAAAGTTTGCAAAGGTCTTACTCTTATTAATTTTACACCCTCATGCGGAAGTTACTTCGTTTACATCTACTCCCCCTAATATCTCTGATATGCTTTTCCGCATTAGCCCAGAAACAGGATAGAATCAAATACAAAGCTGACCAATTATTTGAATTCCGAAAAAATTCCGAAAAAATTCGTAAACTGAAAGGGAATGTGGTGTTCGCTCAAGAAACTTCTACTATGTATTGCGATAGTTCACTGTTCTATGTAAAAGAAAATGTGATGGAGGCTTTTGGGAGTGTGCGTATTATAGATGATTCCGTTACCATTACTTCCAAACATCTTATTTATAAGGGGAACACGCGAGATGCACAGCTAAGAGAAGATGTGGTTTACCGAAAAGGAAGTCAAAAATTAGTGACGGACTTCTTAGACTATAACATGGATTCAGAGGTAGGCAATTATTTCAATGAAGGAACTCTGAGCGATCCCACTAACACACTAAAAAGTCAAACGGGCTATTTCTATGGACAGGCAGACTATGCATTGTTTTGGACTTCCGTAGTACTGAACGCCCCAGACTATGTTCTCGAAACCGATACGCTGAGATACAACACCAAAAGCAAAGTAGCTACTTCCACGGGTGAAACCATCATCATTACAGAAGATGAGTCCATATTGCACTCCGATGGTGGGGTATTCAGAACCGAGCTGGACCAATCCGATTTTGTAGATGGATACATTGAGACTAAAGACTATTACATGGAAGCGGATGAACTCTTCTTCGATGACATAAAGAAGTATTACGATGCTAAAGGCAATGTAAAGCTTACGGCCAAAAATGATGATGTAATCATCACAGGAGACAAAGGATACAACGATGATAAAAATAGAATAAGTAAGGTCTATGGAAATGCAGTAATGAGACGGATACTGGAGACGGATACATTCTATCTATCAGCTGATACCCTTGTATCCATTGAAAGTGAATACGATTCCCTTAAAAGAATTTTGGCATACCCCAATGTAAAAGTATGGAGGTACAATCTTCAAGGCTTATCAGACTCTGCCTCCTACTTTCTACAAGACTCATTGCTGTTTTTTTACTTCGACCCCATCTTTTGGAATCAAAAAAATCAAATTGAAGGAGATACTGTAGTAGCCGAAATAACCGAAAAAGAAATCAAAAAGATGGATTTGCTACAAAATGCTTTCTTGACTAACGTGGATACGCTAGGCAACTTTAATCAGGTAAAAGGCAGAACGATGTTGGCGATCTTCAAAGAGTCGGAAATCAATAAAATTTATGTTAACGGAAATGGGGAGAACATCTATTATGTATTGGATGAAAATGATCCAACGGACATTTTTGTGCTGGGAATGAATCGGATACTTTGTAGCAATATGACCATCCGGTTTGTCAACGAAGAATTAAACAACATTTCGTTTTATGTGAAGCCAGAAGCCAAATTCATCCCACCTCACGAACTGACTCCAGAAATTCAAAGACTTCAAAACTTTAGTTGGAGAAACGATGAACGCCCTACCTTGCAAGAAGTGTTGCAAGGCACACCACGAAATCTCCCAACTAATGATGAAAGTGACCCTCCATTTTTATCCCCAAAAGAAACAATCAATATAGAAGGATTAGCTCCCGACATAAAAAAGTTAAAAAAGCCTAAGAGCGAGTAATAAGCCATGCCCATTCTTAGTAAGATTATAAGGTAATTGTATAATTTCGTTGACCAATTGAAAACGATGAGTGGATCAAGAGTCATAACGCTTATTCTTCTAATCTTAGGAACATCAGCTTGTAGCGAATTCAGAAAAATTCAAAAAAGTGGAGACTGGCAATTAAAGTACAATGCGGCTATAGCTTATTATGAAAATCAGGACTATCACAGAGCCACGCTCCTTTTAGAAAATATTCTACCTATCATCCGAGGTTCTGAAAAAGCCGAATTAGGTAATTTTTATTTGGCATATTGCTATTTTCACCAAAAGCAATACATAATTAGTGCACATCATTTTCAAGAGTTTGTCAGAATATATGGCAGATCAGAATATGCAATGGAAGCGGAGTACATGCACGGCTATTCGCTGTATCTACAATCCCCAAATTATCAGCTCGATCAAACAGTAACGTATGAAGCATTGGCAACACTACAAAACTTCATCAATAGATATCCCACATCCGAATATGCCTCAAAAACGAACACTTTGATAGATGAGATGCAAGTGAAGTTAGAGAAAAAAGCCTACGAAAAATGTCGACTTTATCACAGGATTAGAAAATATAAGGCTGCAATAGTAGTCTATGATCATTTTAAAAATGATTTCCCAGATTCAAACTATCAAGAAGAAGTAGCTTTTCTAAGAATAAAAACCTCTTATAACTATGCTAAAGAAAGTACGTATAAACGACAAGAAGAACGCTATAAATACACTATTCAATCCTACGAAACTTTCATTGACAAATATCCAAATAGCGAATATTTAAAAGAAGTTGAGAAATTATACGCATCTAGTATAAAAGAAATAACTAACTTTGCAAATTCAAAATAATAACGATGTATCAGATAACTCCGTCATTAATCACTAGAGATAATCAAGATATCCTTGAGCCGACTAGTAATCTCTTCGAATCGATCGCTATAATTGCCAAAAGAGCTCGACAAATCAGTAGTAGCCAAAAGGAAGAGTTAAACAACAAACTAGCGGAATTCGCCTCCTCTGAAGATAATCTTGAGGAAATTTTTGAAAATAGAGAAAAAATTGAGATATCTAAGTTTTACGAAAGGATGCCCAAGCCTACTACTTCTGCGACAGAAGAGTTCTTGAATAAGGAACTAAACTTTAGATTACCTGAAGAGGAAGACACTCTCGCACTGATTTAGTATAAATTAGTCGCCATGTTGGCGGGTAGAAAAATATTATTAGCGATTTGTGGCTCCATAGCAGCCTATAAAACCGCTTTTTTTGTGCGCTTACTCATGAAGGAAGGTGCTTTGGTAAAAGTCATTATGACGGAAAGCGCAAAGAATTTTATCACTCCCCTCACACTTGCTACACTCGCTAAAAACCGTGTATATTCGAATTATTTCGTCAAAGAAAGTGGCGAGTGGAATAATCACGTTGAATTAGGGCTGTGGGCAGACTTAATGATAATTGCACCGCTTTCGGCCAATACGCTAGGAAAACTAGCGAATGGTGTTTGTGATAACCTACTGCTAGCCACGTATCTATCGGCAAAATGCCCAATAATGGTGGCACCAGCCATGGATGTGGATATGTACCAACACCCAAGTGTACAGGCAAACCTTAAAAAGCTAGCCACATATGGAAACACAGTAATAGAAGCCCGATACGGAGAGCTTGCGAGTGGTTTATCGGGTCAAGGTCGAGTTGCAGAGCCAGAAGAGCTTTTGGAAGTGGTGAAAAAAAAGCTCTCGACAGTTGCGCGATTGACTGGCAAAAAAGTAGTCATCACATCTGGTCCAACCCATGAAGCGATTGACCCCGTTCGGTTTATTGGAAACCTTTCCTCCGGAAAGATGGGAAGTGAGATAGCCAAAGCTTTTTACAAGGAAGGTGCTTCAGTAACCTTGATTTCTGGACCTGCTCAATATACTGCCGAGGAGGTAAAAAATATTTCCGTGAATTCTACTTCTGAAATGTTGCAAGAGGTTCGGGCTTTGCATAAAGATGCAGATATCATCATTTTTGCCGCCGCAGTAGCAGACTATCGACCCATCAAACCTGCCAAAGAGAAAATTAAAAAAGAAAAGGATAGCAAAGGCCTAACATTAGAATTGGTCAAAAATCCAGATATAGCTGCAGAGATCGGACATCTTAAGAAGGATCAAATCCACATCGGCTTTGCGTTGGAAACGAGCAATGAAAAGGCAAATGCAATAGAGAAAAGAAAGCGAAAGAATTTTGACTTGATTGTCCTTAACTCACTAAATGATGAGGGAGCTGGATTCAAAAGTGCCACAAATAAAGTCACTTTCTTTGATCGGGATAATAAGGAGGTAAATTTTGGGCTGAAAAAGAAAGAAGATGTGGCAATCGATATAGTCAGCTACGTCATTGAGCATTTACTATGAACAAACTCATATTCCTATTATTTATACTTATAGGTTACCAACTCCACGCCCAAGAGTTGAACTGTCGCGTCATAGTCAATGCTCAGCAGGCTCAAACCACAGAGAGAGGAATATTCACCGAAATGGAGCAGGACTTTGCACAGTTTCTTAATACGACAAAGTGGACCTCCGACTCATACGAGCAAGAAGAAGTAATCAACTGCAATATCCTGCTTACCATTAGCAAAATGCTGAGTGTTGGTATTTTTGAGGCATCGGCTCAAATACTTACTAGCAGACCGGTTTATGGCTCCTCCTATGAGACGGTCGTATTCAATTTCGCAGATAGAGACTGGCAGTTTGAATATGTACAGTCACAGCCTTTTCTATTTAATGAAAATGTATTCACAAACAATATCACCTCTCTTCTTGCCTATTATGCATACATTATCATTGGGTTCGATTATGATTCCTTTTCCGAGCTTGGAGGAGACCCTCATTTCGAAAAAGCCTTCCAAATCGTAAATAATGCCCAACAAAGCGGATATAAAGGATGGGAACAATCCAATAGCATTCGAAATAGATATTGGTTGATAGAGAATATTCAGAACCCACAGTTGGAAGACATGAGAAAGGCTGTCTATCACTACCACCTAAATGGCTTAGATATAATCAGCGAGAGAAGAGAAGAAACAGAGAAAAACATTCTGAAAGTCCTATCTAACATTCAACGTGCAAATAGAGTTCGACCAAGATCCATCCTTATGATTAGTTTCATGGATGCAAAAGCGGATGAAATGGTGCAGCTCTTTTCTAAAAGCAGCCTACCTACTAGACGTCAGGCCTACAACCTTTTGAATAACCTTGATCCTTCCAGATCTGATCAATTTAAAGCTTTGATTGAATAGCTCGTATTCTATCTTTGTATGTTGGCCATGATCAAGTCTCTATCCATTAGAAATTATGCACTCATTCAGGAACTGGAAATGTCTCCAGATCCTAAGCTCAATATCATCACGGGAGAGACAGGCGCAGGAAAATCGATTATGCTTGGTGCTGTAGGGATGCTTTTGGGGAATAGAGTAGATTCCAAGATTCTATTAAATGAAAATCAAAAGTGTTTTATAGAAGGGTTATTTGATGTTTCGGGTTATAAGCTGGAAACACTGTTTGAAGAAGAAAATCTGGACTTTGAAAAAGAATGTGTTATAAGGCGAGAAATAAGCCCATCTGGTAAATCAAGAGCCTTTGTTAATGATACTCCTACCACGCTTATGGTGCTGAAGCGTATTGGAGAAAAGTTACTGGACGTTCATTCTCAACATCAATCACTTCGGCTGGGCGATAACCAATACCAGCTGGAAGTGCTAGATGCATTTGCTTCTCACAGCGCACTACTTGAGAGCTATAAAGAAGCATTCTCTATTTATGATAGCACTCAAAAAAAACTAGTCAATCTAGAGCAGCGAGCAAGTGAAAGTATTGAAAATGCTGACTACAAAGAATTTTTGTTCAAGGAGCTAACCGAAGCCAACCTTGACAACCTTGATAAAGACACTTTGGAAAAAGAGCTAGAAGTCGTAGAACATGCAGAAGACATTAAGCAAAAGCTAGCTCAATCTATCGGGATGTTAGAGGAGTCTGAAATAGCTATTTTACATCAATTATCAGAAGTTAAATCTTTTCTTCAATCCCTTGCTAATTTTTCTAAAGAATTAAATTCGGTAAGTGAACGAATTGGGAGTGCAAACATTGAATTAAAAGACCTGACGGATGAGCTGAACAGAATCCAAGAAAGTATTGAATACGATCCTACGAGAACAAAAGTCATAAAAGAACAACTCGACCAAATTAATCGTCTTGAAAAAAAGCACGCTGTCCGAAATACACAAGAATTAATTAACCTAAGAGATCAGCTTGATCGCGAACTTCAATCTACACTGAACCTCGACGAGGAAGTAATGCGAGCTAGAAAAGATCTTGAAGAAGCGGAAGAAAGGATGCAAAAAGCTGGAAAAAAACTAAGTGAATCCAGGCAGTTGTCTGCAATTAACCTTGCAGATGAAATCGAAAAAATAATTAAAAAAATTGGCATAGAGAATGGGTCTATAGAATTGGTATTGAGTCCTGCAAAACCCAATGTTACCGGACTTGATAAGCTGCAAATGCTCTTTAGTGCGAACAAGGGAATTAAAACACAAGAAATAAAAAATGTAGCCTCAGGTGGAGAATTTTCCAGATTGATCTTTGCCATCAAATACCTTATTGCAGACAAAACCGCTCTCCCTACTATCATCTTTGATGAGATCGATACTGGCGTTTCTGGCAAAGTAGCCTTGCAAATGATCCAGATGATGAAAGAGATGTCAAAGTCCCATCAAGTTATTAGCATAAGTCATCTGCCACAGTTTGCCGCAGGGGGAGACTCTCATTACTATATCTACAAGGATCATAGCTCAGAAAGATCTTTTAGCAAAGTCAAAAAACTGAACCGAGAAGAACGAATAGAGGAAATTGCCAAGATGATTGGTGGACAAACCCCTGGCGAATCGGCTATTCAAAGTGCCAAAGAGTTACTTAAAATTGGCTAAATTAGCCTTCACGAAAAAAACATTTATCCTAAATGTAGGCCTATGTCAAATAATCTCTTAAGAGGAAAAAAAGGAATTATCTCGGGTGCACTTGATCAAAATTCGATCGCCTGGAAGGTGGCAGAAAAAGCATACGAACAAGGTGCTGAATTTACGCTAACCAACGCCCCCATTGCACTGCGAATGGGCGAACTTAATAAACTTGGCGAAAAAGTAAATGCAGAGATCATCCCCGCAGACGCTACTTCGATGGAAGAGCTTGAAAATCTTTTTACTAAATCCATGGACACTCTGGGAGGAAAGGTGGATTTTGTATTGCATTCCATTGGCATGAGTCCTAACGTTAGAAAAGGAAAAAGCTACGGCAACTTGAACTATGATTGGTTTCAAAAGACATTAGATATCTCCGCACTTTCTTTTCATAAAATGATGCAAACCATCGAGAAACTCGATGCAATCAACGATTGGGGGTCTGTTTTAGGTTTATCCTACATTGCAGCACAGCGAACTTTTCCAGACTATTCCGATATGGCACAGGCAAAAGCCCTCTTGGAGTCTATTGCAAGAAGCTACGGTTACCGATTGGGGATAAGTAAAAAAGTACGAGTGAACACTATTTCACAGTCTCCCACCATGACAACTGCAGGCTCTGGTGTCCCCGGATTTGATGTTTTCTTTAACTATGCCGATAAAATGTCACCTCTAGGCAATGCAGACTCCGAGAGCTGTGCAGACTATTGTATCACCCTGTTTTCTGACCTAACCAGAATGGTCACTATGCAAAATTTAATGCATGATGGAGGCTTTTCTACATCTGGCATTACGGATGCAATGGTGGAGGAACTTTCAAAGTAGCAATATCCATGATCTCCTTCCCGAATGCGAAGATCAATTTGGGTCTTAATATTGTAAGCAAGCGTGAGGACGGATATCACAATATCGAAAGTGGTTTTTATCCAATTCCATGGCAAGACAGTCTAGAAGTGATAGAAGCCAATTCTTTTTCATTTCAAGCATATGGGTTGAGTATACCAGCAGATACCCAGACCAATCTATGTATAAAGGCATATGAAATTTTGAAAAGAGATTTCGACATTCCACCCGTATGCATTCATCTTTTAAAGCAGATACCGATAGGAGCGGGCCTAGGAGGGGGTTCTTCAGACGGTGCTTTTACCTTGAAGCTGATTAATGACCTTTTCCAATTAGCACTTTCATATAAACAATTGGAGACCTATGCACTGCAGCTCGGCAGCGACTGTCCCTTCTTTATCAAAAACCTACCCGCAATTGCCACAGGAAGAGGAGAACAGCTAAGTACGTGTGATCTCAATTTGTCTGGCTACCACCTGGCTATTCATAATCCAGGAATACATATCTCCACAAAAAAGGCTTACGTAGGAGTATCAGCTAAAGAACCAAAGGATTGCGTTAAGAAAACCTTATTGCAAGACATAGAAACATGGCGAGATCGTTTGAAAAATGATTTTGAAGCATCCATCTTTCCGAATTATCCAGAAATTGAAAACTTAAAGGCAACCATGTACAATGCCGGTGCCCAATATGCATCTATGACAGGTTCAGGCAGTACGGTCTTTGGACTTTTCGAAGAAATGCCGAAAAGAAGTGGCTGGAAAGTATTGAAGTTATAAACCTCCCGCTAATCCACCTTTACAGCGGTACCACTGGCACTCACCATTAGCATTCCTGAGTCCTTTCCTACTGTCTCATAGTCAAGATCGATTGCAATTACAGCATTTGCTCCCATGGCTTTGGCAGCATCCGTCATTTCTCGAACCGCAATATTTTTTGCATCTTTCAAGGATCGCTCATAGGCTCCAGACCTACCCCCCACGATATCAGTAATGGATGCGAAAAAATCTTTGAAAATATTGGCTCCTATAATGGCCTCGCCGGTCACCATTCCATAGTAAGTGGAGATACTCTTGCCTTCTATATTGTTTGTTGTTGTTAATAACATTACCATCTAATTATATCTATGGATAATATTTTTGCATCTGCCTACTATTTAGAATTGGATAGATAAGCACAGAGCAGAGGATCAATGCTGTACCCAAGTAAAAACTTGAACTCATCTCCTCGCTATCCCCGAATATAAGTAAAGCAAGGATAATCCCGTAAACTGGTTCTAAATTTACCACCAAATTTATTGAAAAAGCTGACAACCTTTTCATCAACTCCACGGATATAGAGTAGGCATACACCGTACAAAAAACGGCAATTGCGACCAAGTAAATCCAGTCGGCAACCTCTGGAAACCAGATAATCTGATCTGTAAAGTAGGTTGAATAAACTGGAAAAAATAAAAGAATGGATATACAGGCACCTATCATTTCATAAAAGGTAATCACGTAGGGATTGTATTTCTTGGTAAGGTTTCCATTTATAATCGTGAAAATAGAAGCGATAAAGGCCGAAAATACAGCAACTAAAAGCCCGATTAGAAAATCAAATGCGACATTAAAAATCACAGCAATCCCACTAAAGGCAATGATACTTAGCAACACCTCAAACAACTTGATTTTTTGTCGCTTAGAAATAGGCTCCATAAGACTCGTCCATAGCGAACAAGTGGCCATTCCAGCTAAACAAATGGACGCATTAGAAATCCGAGCGGATAAGAAAAAAGTAATCCAGTGAACCGCAATTAAAGTACCCGTCCCTAGAATAATGAATAGGTCTCGACTGGTATTAATGGCTAGCGATCTCCTTTTTAAAGTTAATAAAATGAAAAGCCCTGCTGCCGCAATCAAGGTGCGAAAAAATACAACCTCTACTGGTGGTATCGTAATAAGAAGCCCGAATACTGCAGTAAACCCCCAAATTACCACAATGAAATGAAGTAGTAGGTAATCCTTCTTTTTCTGGCTGATCATCGTGGAACTGTTTTATAGAGTAAAATAGAGACGAAAGAGAAGAGGATATTGGGAATCCAGACAGCCAAAATTGTATTCACACTCCCTGCCTCTGCAATAGATTTAGCCAGAATAAAAGCGATGATAAACATAAAGGCAATTGAAAAGCCAAGTGCAATTTGAAAGCCAGTGCCTCTTCTGGATTTTCTAGCGGAAACAATCAAGCCAATGGCCATTAAAATTACGACAGTAAAGGGTTGCATATACCGCACATACTTTTCGATTTGGTAAAGGGGAACATCATCAGCACCACGAGATTTTTGCAAAGCTATGTAATCGGTTAGCTCTGGTAGCGTCATCGTCTCCCAATGTCGATCCTTATTTCCAAAATCAGCTGGTCGCAGATTCAAAAGCGTATCTAATTTCTTGCCTTCTTCTATCACCTCTCCATCTTCTAGAATGGTGCGCTTTTGCCAATTTTTAAGCTGCCATCTCGCAGTACTATCCACCCAGAGTAATTGACGAGCCGTAATCTTTTCTGTTAGTCTTGTTTCTTCGATTCGCTCTAATGTCACTATACTACCAATATCACGATTATTGTCATATCGATAGAGGTATACATACCCTTCGGAACCTATCTTGAAATGAATATTCCGATCTGTATTATAAAATGGGTCTTCCAAGTATTTCAGTTCAAAATCAATTCGAAACTTATTTGCATCGGGGATGATGTAGCTATTCAAATAAAAACTTAAGCTACCTATAATGATGGATGCCATCAGGTAAGGAAACATCAAACGTCTGAAGCTGATGCCTGCTGCCAATATTGCCGTAATCTCCGTTGTAGCCGCCATTTTAGCTGTGACCAATACTGTGGTAATAAATACCGTAATCGGTGTAAGCAAGCTTGCGATATATGGCATGAAACTGAGGTAATACTCATAAATTTGATCAGAGCTTACCTCATTCTTTATGAAGTCGTCATTCTTTTCCGAGAAGTCAATCACACAAATGATCAACTCCAGAACACCGACCACAAAAACGAAGGTGATTAATAGTTTCTTGAGTATGTACCAGTCTATTTTTTTCATAAAAGACTACAGCCTTCGACTTACTTTCTCTTCCATCAATGCTTTCCAATTAGCGAAATTATTTGCTAAAATCTGATTTCTTGCCTCTTTCACCAGCCACAAGTAGAAAGTTAAATTATGGATACTTGCAATTTGTGCGCCAAGTATTTCATTGCATGTAATCAGATGCCGTAGGTAAGCTTTAGAATAGTCCGTGCTTACATAGCCACCAAGATTACTGTCAATCGGGCTAAAGTCATCTTTCCATTTTTCATTGCGCATATTAAGAATGCCCTCTGAGGTAAAAAGCATTCCATTCCGCGCATTTCGAGTGGGCATTACGCAATCGAACATATCTACTCCTAAGCCAATGCATTCTAGAATATTGGCAGGAGTTCCAACTCCCATTAAGTACCTGAGTTTATCCTTTGGTAAGATGCTACATACATGATCTGTCATTGCGTACATATCTTCTGCAGGCTCCCCTACTGAAAGTCCTCCAATGGCATTACCCTGTTGGTTTGTATTGGCGATGTATTCCGCCGATTGGGTTCTAAGGTCTTTATACACACTCCCTTGAACAATTGGGAAGAGCGTTTGATCGTAACCGTAGCAGGGCTGAGTCTCATCAAATCGCTTAACACATCGTTCGAGCCAGCGATGTGTCATATGCATAGATTTTTTCGCATAATCATACTCACAAGGGTATGGTGTACATTCATCAAAAGCCATAACAATGTCAGCTCCAATGGTACGCTGAATATCCATTATTAATTCTGGAGTAAAAAAATGCCTCGAGCCATCTTTATGTGATTGAAAATGAACCCCTTCTTCTTCAATTTTTCGGTTCTCTGCAAGCGAATAAACCTGATAACCCCCACTATCCGTTAAAATAGGTCGCCTCCAGCTATTGAATTGATGCAGTCCTCCAGCCTCTTTTATGACATCTAATCCTGGTTTTAGGTACAAATGATAGGTATTGCCTAGGATTATCTGAGCTGTAATATCATCTGCCAGCTCTCGCTGATGAACCGCCTTAACGGTACCTGAAGTGCCAACAGGCATGAAAATGGGAGTTAAAATTTCCCCGTGATCGGTAATCAGTTTTCCTGCCCTAGCCGCGGATTTGCTATCCTTGTGAAATACCTGATATTGCATGAGGCGCAAAAATACTTCTTTCTCAAATCGATAAATGAACCAACGATGACTTCCATTGACTTAATTAATTTCTTACCTCGACCTCCTAAGTGTGATTTTTCTTGCAATCATCATTCTGTCCTGAAAGTCTGAAAACGACGCCACTCAACCTAGAATGTTAATTGTCATTTCAGCACATTATGAAGCGCGAAATCTTAAGAAATTAATTCCATCATTAAATTAATAGGTCAGTAATAAACTCTCGTTCAGATTATTGTGTCGCTACTACCAATATTCGGATGACAACAAGACCTATTTAAATTTGCTCAAAGGTCATGTGATCATATTATAAATTGACTAAACACTTCTTGATTGGGGTCATAAATTAAGGTGTTTTTCAGTTGGTCGCTCTTACCTAAAAGCCTAAACTTTATATTATCGAGCTTTCATTTACCCCATTTTTTGGCATGGATATATATGCCTTTTTTAGGGGCGTCTCTATTGATTTGGAGTTTGATTTCGTTCTTATTCATTAAATTCACTTTCTTTGGGGCTTTGGCATCTAAGAGAGGCGAAAGATTCAACTATATCTTGCTTCCTTGCGTTGATATACTACACTCACCCCGTTATTGGACATCTGATCGAAACTCAAAAAGACATTAAATGGAAGAACTAAACCGGCAGTTTTCGGATAAGGCACTTCATGATTTTAAATTAATCGATATTGCTATACACGGCAAAGATGAAGTTGCCTATGCGGAACTAATGGGACGATATAAAAAACCCGTTTATCATATGATTTTAAAGATGGTAAGAAACGTAGACGATGCAGAAGACCTTACTATCGAAGCCTTTGCCAAAGCATTTAAGAACTTAAGTAGGTTCAAGAAAGATTATACCTTCAGTACCTGGCTCTTTAGAATCGCAACTAACAATGCCATTGATTTCATTCGAAAAAAAAAGCTGAACACTTTTAGCCTAAACAGCTCCTTCATAGACGATAACGGAGAAACCGTAAATATCGACGTGCAGGATAAAAACTTGATGCCCGACCAAGAGGCAATCAAAGATCAAAAAATAGCACTGGTAAGAATGTTTGTGGATAAGCTTCCATCCAAATACCAGCGACTGGTGAAGCTTCGCTATTTTGATGAACTCTCTTACGAAGAAATAGCAAAAAAACTCGAAGCCCCTTTAGGTACTGTAAAAGCACAATTGCATCGTGCGCGCGAACTTATGTATGAGCTGGTGAAAGACAAAAAACCGCATATTTAGTTTGGGAGTAGACATTGTTTTCAAACACTTCTCCTATCTTTCCGAAAAACAGCGAGAGCAGATCGTTCAGTTATATCCACTTTATCTTGAATGGAACGATAAGATCAATGTTGTAAGCAGAAAAGATATTAATCAACTCTACACTCGTCATGTACTTCATAGCCTGGCAATTGCAAAATGGATTCAGTTCCATCCTAATTCTAATATATTGGACTTAGGAACTGGCGGTGGGTTTCCAGGCATTCCACTTGCCATTCTCTTTCCAGAATCTTCCTTTCACCTTGTTGATTCCATTGGAAAAAAAATCAAAGTAGTGGAAGAAGTTCGTGATGCATTAAAACTCAAAAACCTAATAGCCACACACCAAAGGGCGGAAAAGGTAAAAGGGACTTATGATTTTATTGTATCAAGAGCCGTAGCCAAGACGGCCCAACTCTTTAAATGGACACATCAAAAAGTAAAAGAGGAATCTAAACATGAAATAGATAACGGATGGATTCTACTTAAAGGTGGAGACCTGTCCGAAGAGCTGAAAGAGTTTGGAAAACCGTACTCAGAGACAAATTTGCAAAAGTTTTTTGATCACGACTTTTTTGAAACGAAAAAGATCATCTATATACCTAGATGAAATCCCACCTTTAGTGTCAGAGGTTTTGCTTTTGACTAGAAATAAGCAGATATCCGTATGTCTATGAAAGATGCCAATAGCATCAAAGTCGCCTATACCCATGTTGAAACCAATACTGTCTCAATAGCAAACATATCAACCCATATTAGAGAGCATACCTCAACCATTGCAAATCCTATGTGGGTATCTATTTCACCTAAACCATTTTCGACCGTTGCGCTATTGAACCTTGTATGCAGGACTGTTGAACACGTAAAATAATAAAGTACCCATCAAAACGTGAAAAATTTAAAGCATTGCGGTTATCATTTATACTAAAGCCAAATATAAATTAGTGGATACTACAACGTTCCAAGCCCCGTCGTCAATTGTTCAAGCTCAGTACCTAATTGTTTAAAAGAAGGTGATAATGGAAGTGAAAATCAATAAATGAAACAGTAATGAGGTTTTCATTTTTTAGACTAATCATTGAATGATTTGCTATAAAATCAATCATTTTAAAATAATATCCATTTATTTTTCGCTATCGATAAATGAAAAATTATTTAAAGAATGAAAAAAATAGTTGTTCTTACAGGAGCTGGAATTAGTGCTGAAAGCGGTTTGAAAACGTTTCGTGATTCAGGAGGTCTTTGGGAAGGGCATGATGTGACCGAGGTGGCTACTCCTCAAGCATGGATCAGAGATCGAGGTTTGGTTTTGGCTTTTTATAATGAGAGAAGAAAGCAAGCACTCGACGCCTTGCCAAATGATGGACACAAGGCAATAGCGGCTTTGGAGAAACACTTTCAAGTGAATATAATCACGCAAAACGTAGACAACCTGCATGAAAAAGCGGGATGTAAAAATGTTCTTCATTTACATGGAGAACTTTTTAAAGTACGGAGTACGGCAGATGAAAGTTTGATTTATGACTTGGATGGATGGGAACTAAAAGAAGGCGACAAGTGTGAAAAGGGATCCCAGCTTAGACCTCACATTGTCTGGTTTGGAGAGCCTGTACCTATGATGGAGACGGCCATCCAACTCACCAATAAGGCAGATCTTTTTATTGTGGCTGGCACATCTCTTGTTGTTTACCCCGCTGCCAGTTTATTGGACTTTGTTGGCGCAGGTATTCCCAAATTTATAATTGACCCTAAAATCCCTGATGTTCAAAAAAGAGAAAACATGTTTTTCTATCAAGAATCAGCAAGCACAGGTTTGAAAAAAATAGAAAAACTGTTGCTTGAAAAATATTTGTGAGCCTGAGAATCATTTCACAGTTTTACAAAGCCTCTAAATCGCACGATGTACCCGAAATGAATGCACTCTATCACCTGAATGTACTTTTTAGCGATCTGATCTTCAAAAATTTATCTTACGAAGAAGTCTCTTCTTTATAGGAAATGCTCATTAAGCGGTCTAATGGAAACTTAAAAATCATATATTTTTTGGTTAAAGGAAATGAATTTATGGCTCAATGCATCTAAGAAGCACACTATAACTTCTCTCAACCCTAGAGGCATGTTCATCACGTAATGCACTCCACTATAAAATTCAAAGAAGGTAAAATCGTTAAGCATACCGATGTTTTTAACTTTTGGAGATGGAGTAGCATGGTTTTGGAGAATTCAAGTCAACCACTAGGCTAGACTCCTCTCCTTAAAGTAAAAAAAAATGTTAAAAAAATCTTCAGAAAGGGATATTCCAAATTGATCATAAATAGCACACTTCTGGGTTCAAAACTCAAGAAACAGCCTTTCTGAGGCCTTCCTCTTTTAATAGATTCATGTACGTTTTTTGTATTTTTTATGATTTAAATATGCTATTTTCGTGTTATGCCAGACTTTGCAGTTGCTTTGGGTTTTATAATCTTAAAATAAAATTGAGAGCGAACGCACGACTTCCAAATTAAAACTACCTAAATATTAAACCTGCTAAACCATCAAGCTCTCCCAAATCACGGGTAGAACCTTACTGACTTTCGGGCAAAAGTTTACAAGTTAATTCATACTCCACCTTCTATGTAAATGCGATTATAATTCCATGAGCAAAAAACAGATGATTCATTGAGACAGAACTTGCATTTCGACCAAACGACTTTGAAAGCACTATTAAATCAATTTGATTGTCTGATTTGGGTAATAACTAAAACAAGTGTTGCCAAAGAAGAAGTGATACCTATTATTGATTGTGCATTTAGCGGTTGCCTTTCTCTAAATATTTTAGGGACAATGATCTCTGCTCCTGGCTCTAGAGGCGGATAGTTCTTGAAAAATAATATCTTTTTTGTTCGTTGTGCAGAGCCGTTGGCATAAATAACATATGATTTCCCTGGCTTCGCATCGACGGCAAAACCTCCTGCCTTGGAAATGGCTTCCTTAAAGCTCATTCTAGGCTCATATAGAATCGAATTTGGGTATAATACATTCCCTCTTATATGCACCGTTTGGAGTTGTTTAGGTACGCTAATGATGTCTCCTTCATTTAAGATTATATCAAACTTTGAGCCAGGTGACTTTAACAATGCTTCCAAGTCTATACCGATACTCTCAAATTGACCCAATAGATCAATTTCATTTTCTGTATCTCTTTGTTGAAGTTCCTTTAAACGCTTTGCGCGGTATTTATCCGCTTCTAATTGAGCATTATCGGCATAAAGAGAGCTATCGAAAGGAAATTCATACAATTCTGTTTGTCGCAGAATGGTAGCTCCATGGGCATATGCATATTCTGTCAAACCTCCAGCCCGTTTAATTAAATCCGATATTTTATCATCACGGTTTTCCAACGTATAATAACCAGGATACAATACCTCTCCTTCTACTTTTACTAACTTTTGTTCTTGAAAGAAAGAAGATCTCTTAATTAGTATAATATCAAAAGGTTGTAACTGAAAACTAGAAGCTTCATCTGTCAAACCTAAATTTTCATTAATTTCAAAAGTGAAAACTTCCGATGATCGACCTATTTCTTTTTGATCATAACTTATCTGCCTTGCTACCTCCACAACAGACTTATTTGCTGATTCTTTGAACCCCCCAGCGATATTAATCAAATCCTCTACCGTCATCTGATCCAGATAGGGGTATGTTCCAGGTTTGCCGACTTCTCCCCCAATTTGGATTGAAAGTTCTCTTCTCAAATCGAAAATGGAGGGGATAATGATGTGGTCTTCCTTCTGAAGAAGTATATCTTGAGATCCATTGACTATTTCTTCTACGTTAAAAGCTATGTTCTTCAAGGTAAGATCTTTTTTTTGTCTAAAAATATTCCCCCTCCCTTTAAAAGCATCTTCTCTCAAACCTTCAGCCTTTTTTATAAGATCAGAAAGCATCATTTCTTTCTCTAATTCGTAGTTTCCTGGACGCATTACTGCTCCTGATATATTTATCCTATTGTCAAACCGATTAATAACAGTCCCAATGTTTATCGAGTCTCCGTTTCGTAATACCTCACTACCAAATGTTTCTTCTGTAATGGTTACGATGGATTTCATTCGACCATTCTTTCTTTCTATCGAAATGCTTTTAGTATATGCACTTCCATCAAACCCTCCAGAATAATTTAAGAGGTCAACAAATGTTTCATCTCCTATGAGTTCATATTTCGCTGGATTCTTTACGGCACCCGTAAGACTCACTCGATTTATAAAAGGGTCGACTATGACTTGGTCGCCATCTTGAAGAATTATATTTTCCACCTCCTCTGGACTAAAGAGGTACTTATAAACATCCAAGCTGGCACGTGATTTACCATCCCTAACAAGTCTAATACTCCTCAGCGAACCTTTTTCGGTGACACCTTCCGCCATATGAAGTACATTCAATATGCTTGAAAATGAATTAAGTGTATAGGTGCCTGGCTTTTTGACAAAACCCACTACGCTCACTTGGATTGTCCTAATATTTCCAACTGTAACTTGAGCAAATGTATTGGGGGATTGACCTTTAAGACCTGAATAAATATTCGTTAGTTTCTGGAATATTCGAGATTTTGCCTGCTCTACTGAAATCCCTGAAACTTGTATAGGTCCTATTCCTTCAATCACAATTTGTCCGTCTGGAGAGACTTCTTGTCTGTAGGTAATCTCCGATGCACCAAAAATATCGACTATTATTTCATCACCAGCTCCTAAAATATAATTCTTAGGAGTAGGCATGTTTAAGAGACCTCCAAATGTACCCTTTCCCTCTAATTTAAACATATTGATACCAAATACCTCAATCTCCGTGGCTAAGGATTCTAACTTATCATCAGTAGCTGCCTCAGAAGAAGCCTTTAAGGTTTTTGAAGGGTCTATTGGGTTATCTCTTAACCTACTCATATTTTCAGAAAGCTCGCTTTCTACTTCATTTTGTAAACCAAGATCCACCCTATAAATGCGCGCTTTTAACTTTGCTATATCGGCATTAGACATGCCACGTTGACGAGCTAAATCTTCAAGCTGACTTTGAGACATGCCTGTGGCTCGAGCACGTTGAACAAAGGTTTTGATTTGATCATCCGATAGATTATCAATATCATTAGCATTAGGAATGCTCTGAGATGACAGCTCGAATGATAAGAAGATAAGAGAAAACGATAAAAAATTACTTAATATTCTAGGTATCATTTACGTATTTAATGTGGTAATACTATGAAATATGGGTTTAACAGATTTTTCTTGTTATAAGTTAGGTTGGTTTTTTCATCAGAGAGGGTAACTTTTCCTCCTGCTTCGCTAACAATGATGTGTGAGGCAGCCGTATCCCACTCCATAGTTGGGCCAAACCTTGGATACAGATCAGCTTCGCCTGATGCAATAAGAAGAAACTTAAGAGAACTCCCTTTAAAGACGATTTCTGGACTGGTCAATTTTTTTAAGTATTCTTTTGTTTCATCATTAAGATGTGATCGCGAAGCTACCACAGTTAATTTTGACTCACTAAGTCGCTTTTTCGTTGTAAACAGTTCTCTTTTACCTCCATAAGCTTCTTTGAAAGCACCTAAGTCTTTTATTGCATAAAACATCTCCCCTAAGACAGGTGGATAAACGACACCTAAAATTGGTTCATTTTGATGAATCAACGCAATATTAACGGTGAATTCTCCATTCTTTCTAATGAATTCTTTGGTTCCGTCCAGTGGATCTACCATCCAGAAATACTCCCATTGGGAACGTTCTTCAAAAGGGACTTCCTTTCCTTCTTCACTTAGAATGGGAAGTTTTGTCTTTTCAAGATAAGAAACAATCTTTTGGTGAGCTGCTTTGTCTGCTGGCGTGAGTGGGGAGTTATCTGATTTGGCTTCAATAGAAAAGTCATTGCTCTCGTATATTCTCAATATTTCTTTCCCTGCTGCAAAAGCTGCTTCCTTGGCTACTTCGAGCAATTGTGTCAGATTTAAACTCATAAGACCATTCCAGCAGCTACTGTTTCATTTGTTTCTTGGTCTACAAGGATGATACTACCAGTATTTCTGTTAACTCTGTAAGAGTCAACCAGCAAAGGCTTAGTAGTTCGTAGTGTAGCCCTACAGATGTCATTTGCTGAAATGGCTTTATCTTTTTCATTGCGATGTAGCGTATTAATATCCAGTTTATATCGGATATTCTTGATCATAGCCTTAGCCTCAGAAGACGTATGCCTAATCATATATTTTGCTCGTAGCATTAACTCCTTTTCATTAAGCCAACATAGCATTACCTCGATATCCTGCTTAGGTTCTGGTTGATTGTTTTGCCTCACAATCATGTCTCCACGGCTAATGTCGATATCGTCCTCTAACGTGATTGTAACAGACATAGGGGCAAAGGCCTCCTCCACAGCCCCATTGTATGTATCGATAGACTTAATCTTTGAAGTAAACCCTGAAGGTAAGACTGATATTTCATCTCCAGGCTTGAATACACCGCCTACTATCCTTCCTGCGTACCCTCGGTAGTCATGGTATGCGTCAGTTTGTGGCCGGATAACCGTTTGAACTGGAAATCGGCAATCAATATGATTTTCATCGCCTCCGATATGAATATTTTCTAGCGTATATAAGAGTGTGGACCCTTCATACCAATTCATTTTCTTGCTTCGATTCACAACGTTATCTCCTCTCAACGCACTGATAGGTATAAATCGAACATCTTTTACATCTAGCTTCGCTGCAAAGTCCTCAAAGTCTGATTTAATTTTCTTAAAGACTTCCTCATCATAGTCTACTAAGTCCATTTTGTTGACGCAAACAATGAGATGAGGGATTTGTAAAAGTGAAGCAATAATTGAATGTCTGCAGGTTTGTTCCACAACCCCATTTCGTGCATCAATCAAGATTAGCGCGACATTGGCAGTAGAAGCCCCTGTCACCATGTTTCGTGTATATTGAATGTGACCTGGTGTATCTGCGATGATGAACTTTCTTTTTTGAGTTGCAAAGTATCGATAGGCGACATCGATTGTGATCCCCTGTTCTCTTTCGTCTTTAAGCCCATCTGTCAACAGTGCAAGGTCTACTTCTTCCGCACCACGCCTTTCGCTGGTTTCTTTAACCTGATCCAACTGGTCTTCAAAGATGGATTTTGAATCAAATAAAAGCCTCCCGATAAGCGTACTTTTTCCATCATCAACGCTTCCTGCTGTGGTAAAGCGAAGTAGCTCCATATCGAGATAGCTGTTTGTTTTTGAGTGTTGGCTTTTGCCAGTTGGCTTGTAGCTTGCTTTATTCATTATTTTAGTTATTTCTAATTTTTTACTCCTGCTTCAATTGATTATCTAATAAAAATCAGAAGGTATTAGAGGCCGAAGCTAAAAATCTGACTAAAAGTAACCTTCCTTTTTTCGATCTTCCATTGCTGTTTCTGATCGCTTATCATCAGTACGATTTCCTCTCTCTGTGTATCGTGTTGCCGCAACCTCTTCCACTATTTTCTCTAGTGTATCTGCTTCGGACTCTACTCCACCCGTGATGGTAATATCTCCAAGTGTTCTAAACCTTAGGGTCTTGTTCTCTGGATTATCCGATTCGTCGAGTTGAATAAAACTAGAAACGGGCAACCATGTATTATTTCGCCAAATAACCTCACGCTTATGTGCGAAATAAAGGGATGGAATATCAATATTCTCGGCAAGAACATACTGCCAGACATCCATTTCTGTCCAGTTGCTCAATGGAAAAACTCTAAAGTGTTCGCCAAACCGATGCTTACCATTAAAGATATTCCACAGCTCAGGTCGCTGATTCTTTGGATTCCACTGCCCAAATTCATCTCTATGAGAAAAGAAACGCTCTTTAGCTCTTGCTTTTTCTTCGTCCCTTCTGGCTCCTCCCAAGCATGCATCAAAACCGTACTCTTCTATAATATCTAAAAGGGTGACCGTTTGAATGGCATTTCGACTGGCATTTTTCCCTTTTTCTTCAGCGACTCTTCCGTCATTGATCGTCTTTTGTACAGACCCTACAATCAATTTTGCACCTATTTTTTCAACTAACTCATCACGAAAAGCAATGGTCTCTGGAAAGTTGTGACCTGTATCAATGTGTACCAACGGAAATGGAAACTTTGCCGGATGAAATGCCTTCATAGCCAAATGAACCATGCAGATGGAATCCTTTCCCCCAGAAAAAAGGATGGAAGGTTTTTCAAATTGAGCCGCTACTTCTCTCAAGATATAGATCGACTCCGCTTCGAGCTCTTTTAAGTGGGTAAGATTATATTTCATCATAATCTGATGATCGAGTCTATTTTATTTTTCAATTCATTAAGACAGTACTCCAATGGGTTTAAGGCTGTATTTACGGTAATATCAGCATTTTTTGGCTTCTCAAAAGGGGAGTCAATGCCAGTAAAATCTTTGATCTTTCTTTCTCTCGCTTTTTTGTAAAGGCCTTTAACATCACGCAACTCACATACCTCTAACGGACAATCAACATAAACTTCTATAAAGTCTGCTTCGCCTATTACTTCTTTCGCTTTTTCTCTATCTCTTTTAAAAGGCGAAATAAAGGCGGTCAAAACAATCACCCCTGCCTCTACAAAAAGTTTCGATACTTCTGATATCCGCCGAATATTTTCTTTTCTACTCGCATTTGAAAAGTCCAGATCATTATTTAGCCCTGATCTTATGTTATCTCCATCGAGTATATAAGTCCTTTTTCCTTTTTGGTGAAGATGTATTTCCAGCGCATTTGCTAAGGTGGACTTACCAGAACCCGAAAGACCGACAAACCAAATTACTTTCGATTTATGACCGTTACGTTTTTCTCGATTGGTGCGAGTGACGGCGTGATTGTGTGGGATAATATTTTCCTTATAACCTGCCATCTACAAACTCTTTAGGTAATATATTTTTCACATCAAAAAAACAGGATCCTATTCCTAATAACATTTCAAACGGACTTCCAAATCAGGGGGTAAAACTAGGATAAATTACTGGTCTAGCACCTTCTTTCGGAAATATTCTAGTGTAAGCATTAACCCTTCTGAACGGGTAAAGCTTGGCTGCCAACTAAGCACCTCTTTGGCAAGGCTTATATCGGGCTTTCTCTGTTTAGGGTCGTCTTTTGGAAGGTCTTTGTAGACAACTTTTGATGTACTGCCCGTTAATTTAATAATTTCCTCCCCAAACTCTTTAATGGTTATTTCTTCTGGATTACCGATATTTACGGGCTGGGAGTAGTCGCTCAATAGAAGTCGATATATCCCCTCTACCAAATCATCTACATAAGTAAAGGACCTTGTTTGACTTCCATCACCAAAAGCAGTGAGGTCTTCGCCTCTTAGTGCTTGTGAAATAAATGTGGGTAGAACTCGCCCATCGTTAAGACGCATTCTTGGACCAAAGGTGTTGAATATTCTTACAATTCTAGTTTCCAAACCATGAAAAGTGTGATAACCCATGGTTAAGGCCTCTTGAAAACGCTTAGCTTCGTCATAGACCCCTCTCGGGCCTACGGGATTTACATTTCCCCAATAGTTTTCCTTCTGTGGGTGTACCAAAGGGTCACCATATACTTCAGATGTTGAAGCGATCAACACCCGTGCTCCCTTTGCTTTTGCTAATCCAAGACAGTTTAAAGTACCTAATGAACCCACTTTCATTGTTTGGATTGGCATCTTCAAATAATCGATTGGGCTTGCAGGGGATGCAAAATGTAGAATGTACTTGACCTTACCTGTCACGTGAACATAGTTGGATACATCGTGATGAACAAACTCAAAATTTTGGTGTCCCATTAACTGTTCAATATTGGAGATATCTCCTGTAAGCAGGTTGTCCATGGCGACTACATAGTGTCCCTCAGATAAAAAACGATCGCATAAATGTGACCCTAAAAAGCCAGCACCACCTGTTATTAAAACTCTTTCCTGAGACATGTTAAAATTC
Organism: uncultured Ekhidna sp.; assembly: GCA_964289745.1. GTDB lineage: Bacteria > Bacteroidota > Bacteroidia > Cytophagales > Cyclobacteriaceae > Ekhidna. The sequence continues at coordinate 1,046,974 of CAXYMM010000001.1, read as the reverse complement.
TATTTGTGATTCTGTCAAAGTTGGTAGGTGTTTGTCTTTCTCAGATAAAATAAGTTCTGGTTCCTCAATCAACCAATCAATGTCAATAACAGGATCGGCGTAGTTTATTCCAGAATTATGTTCAGGTGAGTAGAGTTCATCCACTAAGTACATCAGCTTTGCAGTTTTAGAAAGCACGATGAAACCATGCCCCATTCCCTTAGGGATGAAAAGAGATTTTTTGTTATCATCAGACAATTTTTCAGCAACGAACTGCCCATAAGTTGGAGAACCTTTTCTAAAGTCAACCGCAACATCAAGTATTTCACCTTCAATACACGAAACCAATTTAGCTTGCGCTTTTGGGTGGTTTTGAAAATGAATCCCTCTTAAAACGCCGTAAGATGATTTTGATTGATTCAATTGTTTTGGTTCAAATTGAATCCCCGCCAGTTCTTCCAAACGCCGTTGATTGAACCCCTCAAATAAGTACCCTCGCTGATCTTCAAAAAGGCGATTCTCAATAAGAAAGCAACCTGCTAATTTTGTTTCATTTACATTCATTGGAGAAGGTTCAATAAGTAAATTCCGTAACCACTCTTTTTCAAAGGGTGGGCTAGCTTTTCTAGCTCGCCAGCACTTATATAATTCATTTTATATGCTACCTCTTCTATACATCCAACTTTCAGTCCTTGGCGATCTTCTAAAACCTGCACAAAATTCCCCGCTTGAATTAAGCCAGTGAAAGTCCCTGTATCCAACCAAGCAGTGCCACGATCAAGGACTTGCACCTTCAATTTTCCATTCTGTAGATATTGGTTGTTTATGTCTGTAATTTCAAGTTCCCCTCTTGGGCTGGGTCTGACATTCTCTGCAATTTCTACTACCTCTTTGTCGTAATAGTACAACCCAGGTACGGCATAATTTGACTTTGGATGTTCAGGTTTTTCTTCTATTGAAATTGCTTTTTGATTTTCGTCAAATTCAACGACTCCGTATCGCTCTGGGTCGTGAACATGATAGGCAAAAATAATTCCACCTTCAGGGTAAATACACGATTGAAGTTTCTTGGAAAGACCTGAAGCATAAAAAATATTATCCCCAAGAATAAGTGCGATAGAATCAACTCCAATGAAGTCTTTTCCAATAATGAATGCCTCGGCAAGTCCTCTGGGCTGATCTTGAACAGCATAGGAGAAAGAACAACCAAGCTGAGATCCATTTCCTAGCAAGTTCTTAAAAGTAGGCAGGTCTCTTGGTGTACTAATAATCAAGATATCATTGATTCCCGAGAGCATCAGAGTAGATAAAGGGTAATAAATCATTGGCTTGTCGTAGACAGGTAATATTTGCTTACTTACTGATAAGGTTAGTGGATGAAGCCTTGTGCCTGACCCTCCTGCCAAAATGATTCCTTTCATAGTTCGGTGGTATAGTGTTCCTGATAATATTTCTTATAGTCTCCTGAAGTAACATTTTCTAGCCAATCTTCATTTTCAAAATACCAGTCTATGGTTTTGCGTAGGCCTTCTTTAAATTGCAACAATGGCTTCCAACCTAATTCATTGGAAAGTTTGGAGGCATCAATAGCATATCTTAGATCATGGCCTTCTCTATCCTTTACGAAGGTAATCAGCTCTCGAGAAGTGCCTGGGTCATTGCCCATTTTTTTGTCCATCAGATCACATAGAAGGTGTACGAGATCAATGTTTTTCCATTCATTGAAGCCCCCAATGTTGTATGTTTCTCCAATTGCACCTTTTTCAAAAATCAACTCAATAGCTCGCGCGTGATCCTCTACATATAACCAATCTCGTATATTTTCACCCTTTCCATATACAGGAAGTGATTTTCTATTTCTAATATTATTGATCATTAAAGGGATCAACTTTTCAGGAAAGTGATTAGGTCCGTAGTTATTCGAACAATTTGACACAACGAAAGGAAGTCCATAAGTATTTCCATATGCTCTGACAAAGTGATCTGAAGAAGCTTTCGATGCGGAATATGGCGACTGGGGATCGTATGGATTCGTTTCAACAAAAAATCCTTCCTCGCCTAATGACCCGAATACCTCATCAGTAGACACATGATAAAACCTCTTACCTTCTTTGCCCTTCCAAACTTCTTTGGCAGCATTTAATAGGCTTGCAGTGCCCATTACATTTGTTTGGATAAATTCTTTTGGGTTAGAGATGGATCGGTCTACGTGAGATTCTGCAGCTAAGTGGATAACCCCATTAAAATTATTGGATTCAAAAAGGGAATTCACAAAATCAAAATCGCATATGTCGCCTCTCAGAAAATGGTAATTTGGATCGCCCTCTACATCGCGCAAATTTTCCAGATTGCCAGCGTAAGTTAGCTTATCAAGGTTGTAGACTTCATAGTTTCCATTTCGAATGAACTGTCTTACGACATGAGAACCTATAAAACCAGCACCTCCGGTAATTAAAATTTTTCCTTTATTAGAATTCATATTTGATAGAATTCTCTATACCAATCGATAAAATTAGAAACGCCAACAGAAAGGTTTGTAGACGGCTTATAGCCAGTTTTCTCCTCAAGACGATTGACATCTGCATAAGTCTGAGGCACATCCCCTGTTTGGATGGGCATGAAGTTTTTTTCAGCTTCCACTCCAAGTTTTCTTTCAATGGCCGCAATGTAATCCATTAAACTAGAGGGGTTATTGCTACCTATATTAAACAGTTGATAAGAAGCAAAGCTAGAGGCTGGGTCTGGACTATCCGACTTCCATTTGCCATTGCTGACAGGGGCTTTGTCTAGCAATCTATAAATCCCTTCCACAATGTCATCTACGTAAGTAAAATCTCTTTTCATATTTCCATTATTGTAAACATCAATGGGCTTGCCTTCCAAGATGGCTTTTGTGAAAAGAAATAACGCCATATCTGGACGACCCCATGGCCCGTACACAGTAAAAAACCTTAACCCCGTCACCGGCAACCCAAAATTCGAAGCATAGCTATGCGCCATTAATTCGTTGGACTTTTTCGTAGCTGCATAAAGTGAAATCGGATGATCCACATTATGGCTTACACTAAATGGCATTTTCGTGTTTGCCCCATATACAGAACTTGATGATGCATATATCAGATGCGAAACATTGTTGTGTCGCGACGCTTCCAGAATATTTAAAAAACCTAAAATGTTGGCATGAATATATGCTTCGGGATTAACCAAAGAATACCTTACTCCTGCCTGTGCAGCAAGATTAATCACGATATTTGGTCTATGGGTCGAAAAAATTTGGTTGATGACCTGCGCGTCTTCTAAAGGTTTTTTAAAAAAATGATATTCCTCAAAGGTTTGAAGAATTTCATTTCGTGCATTTTTCAGTTTTACATCGTAATAGTCATTCACATTGTCGATACCAACAACCTGTTGACCACCCTCTAATAATCTTTTAGCAAGATGGAATCCTATAAATCCGGCAGTACCAGTTATTAAAATGGGTGAACTTTGCCTCAAGGAATACTCGTTTTTTGCAAGTCTAAAGCATTTATCAAATACTTTGATGTGTCATTGGTCGAAATATTACCTTTGGGTGATGATGAAGGTATTCCAACTTCTGAAGAAAGATTTCATAATTGATTGGCGACAGCAAAACCCATTGACGGGCATCGTTCTTTACCTTGCCTCTACTCTTTTTACCACTTATCTTGCTTTTCAAGGCTTTGTCTCGCTGGAAGTCTGGAATGCCCTTTTTTGGATCATACTTTTATTTACTTCAATAAATGCAATATCGAAAAGTTTTATTCAGGAGGAAAGAAGAGCTTACTACTATTTTTTCACTTGCACCCCCTTGCAAATTATGCTTGCCAAGCTGATCTATTCTTTTACTTTTCTGTCTTTAATTGGGTTAATATCGGTAGGAGGGTTCATCCTTTTATTGGGGAATCCGATTTCTAACTATGGTCTTTTCTTTTTAAACATCATTCTAGGTATCCTTGGGCTTTCTTCAGCTTTCACTATGGTTTCTGCAATCTCTTTCCGAGCTAATAATCGCACAATTATGATGGCGGTATTGGGTTTCCCCATTATCCTCCCCGTATTGATTCTGGCAGTAAGAAATGGTCACCATATCCTGAATGGTTACATCTGGATGCAAGTACAAGGAAATATATTGTCACTCTTATCAGTCGATGTAATTATCATTGTATTATCAAATATCTTGTTTCCATTTATTTGGAAAAGCTGATGAAGTATCTATTGAAAACGGAGTGGTGGAAGTGGTTGTGCGTGATTTTATTGGGTTATACCGCTATTGGAAGTATGTTATTTTCAGTACCGAGGTTACCTATTTTAAATGAGACTATTCGTAATCTTCATTTTCACGTACCCATGTGGTTCGGAATGATTCTCCTATTCCTCGGGTCGCTTATTTACGGCTTAAAATATTTAAAATCGAGGAATAACACCTTCGATATTTATAGTTTTCAATTAGCTAATCTTGGGATTTTTTTTGGAATATTAGGACTTCTTTCGGGTATGGTTTGGGCAAAATTTACTTGGGGCGATTTTTGGGTAAACGACCCGCGATTAAATGGATCCGCAATCTCCCTTCTTATTTACTTTGCTTATTTCTTATTAAGGAGTTCACTAAAAGACGATGAGCAGAAAAAAAGAATCTCCGCCGCTTATAACATTTTCGCTTTTTTCATGATGATACCTTTACTTTTTATTTTGCCAAGGCTCACAGACAGTCTGCATCCAGGCAACGGGGGCAATCCCGGATTTAGTAGCTATGATCTAGACAACAATTTACGGAAAGTGTTTTATTCTGCTGTGATAGGGTGGACTTTGTTGGGCTACTGGCTGACTGCCATCTCTATTAAAATATCATTAATCAAACTAAAAGTGGAAGATGCTTAGTATAACTCTGGCTATTTTGGTCTTTATGAAATTGATTTTCTTAGGTCAAGTACAAATGGCAGATAATTTTAGGGGAGAGGGGAAAATTTATGTAGTGATTGCCATTTTTTTGCTGATTCTTGCGGGGTTTTTCTATCTGCTTTTCAAACTTGATAACAAGGTAAAGCGTTTAGAAAAAGAAATTGATGAAAAAGAGGATTCATGAAGACGAAACACATTTTTGGTATAATAATTATTAGCATCGCAATCGTGATAATAGTTTCTATGACGGGAGATGCAAGCTCGTACGTATCGTTTAGTGAAGCAAAAGAACTTTCTACAAAAGGATTCAAAAAAAGCATACATGTCGTGGGGGAACTTCCGAAAACCGATGCAGGACAAATTATAGGAATTTATGAAAGCCCCGACAAGCTGTCATTCAAATTCCAAATGGTGGACGAGAATGGATTTCGCCAGCAGGTACTTCATGCGAACCCCATTCCTGCCGATTTTGATAAGTCCGAACAGGTGGTGATCATTGGGACATATGAGGGCGAAAATTTTATCGCCGAGAAAATCCTTCTTAAATGCCCCTCCAAGTATCAGGAAGAGCCTGAGTTTACTAGCTAATACCTTTTTAAGAAAAAATGTTGCATTATTTTGAAGGTCAGCTAGGACACGTTTTTGTCATCATTGCTTTTGTGAGCAGTATTCTTTCGGCACTTGCCTACTTCAAGGGGCTAAAAGAATCTGAATGGGAGTCTTTTGGAACTAAGGTTTATTATTTTCATAGTCTGGCAATCTTAGGAATTATCAGCGTTCTTTTCTATCTCATTTCCAATCATTATTTCGAGTATCATTATGTATTTAGCCATAGTTCTAAGCTACTCCCTGTTTATTACCAAATTTCGTGCTTTTGGGAAGGACAAGAGGGTTCCTTTTTGCTATGGATGTTTTGGAATGCCGTCTTGGGCATAATACTCATTCGTACAAATAAATTCTGGAAGTCACCTGTTATGTTCATTGTGTCTTTGACTCAGGTATTTCTCTCTTCCATGATACTCGGTGTGGTCGTCTTCGATTTTAGGGTTGGGAGCTCTCCTTTTATGTTGTTGCGCGATGTTGTTGATGCACCCATTTTTAAAACTAACCCAAATTTTATTCCTGAAGATGGAAACGGTTTGAACCCCTTGCTTCAAAACTATTGGATGGTAATCCACCCACCTATGCTTTTTTTAGGTTTTGCAACTACTGTTGTTCCCTTTGCATACTGTCTTGGGGGTTTAATTATTGGAAAGAATAAGGAGTGGATTCGTCCCGCACTACCTTGGGCACAATTCTCTGCGATGATCCTGGGCGTTGGTATTTTGATGGGGGCCTATTGGGCATATGAAACACTCAATTTTGGAGGATATTGGAATTGGGATCCAGTAGAGAATGCTATCTACGTACCTTGGTTAGTTTTGGTAGCGGCCATTCATGTGATGATTGCCTACAAAAAAAGTGAAGTAGCACTAAAGCTCTCTCTCATACTGGTGGTACTTTCTTTTATTCTTGTTTTATATGCTACTTTTCTAACCAGAAGTGGCATTCTTGGAAACTCATCCGTTCACTCTTTTACGGATCTAGGTCTGTCTGGTCAGTTGCTGATTTACCTACTATCCTTCGTTATTTTATCCATCATTTTGATCATCAAACGGTGGAAACACATTCCTTCAACAGAAAAAGAAGTTCTCACCTATTCAAGAGAATTTTGGATTTTCATGGGAGCCTCGGTACTTGGATTGATGGCATTTCAGGTATTGGTGTACACCTCAATGCCAGTTTATAACTCTATTGCGCAAAGTTTAGGATTTGACCTGAACATGGCTCCACCTACAGATATTTTTGATGCGTACTCATTCCCTCAGCTCTTGCTGTCTATCTTTCTAACCTTTTTATCAGGTACAGGTCAGTTTTTCTGGTGGAAAAAAATGAATAAAGCAGTACTGATAGATCAAATAAAGATCCCTTTTATTCTTGCTTTGGTGGCATCTGCTGTCATAATAGTTGTCGGTAAAATAAGTACATGGTACTACATTTTGCTTCTAATCACCAGTTTGTACAGTGTCTTTGCCAACGGTAAAATTCTTTTTGGACTTAGTCGAATGAATGTCAACCTCTCTGGCGGATCTATCACTCATATTGGAGTCGCATTAATGTTAATTGGCATTTTATTTTCTTCAGGTTATTCTTCGGTGATGTCAAAAAATTATACGGGGCTGGTATGGAGTAGTGAATTTCCAGAGGATGTAAATAACAACAACCTATTGCTATTTGTGAATGAGCCTCGGCAAATGGGAGATTACTCCATGATATATAAAGGAGTAAGAAAATGGACAAAAGAGCGTGGATATGTCGATGAAAACGATATTAAATATACCAATAACTCGTTGCAAGTTGTTTCAAATGAGGATACTCTTACTCTTTTAAATTCCGAGAACAGCTACTTTGAAGTAGAATATGAAAGGAAAAATGGGAAGACTTTTACGTTATACCCACGGGTGCAAATAAATGAAGCAATGGGTGGACCGATTTATTCGCCAGCTATCAGAAGGTCACTAGCCTCAGATATTTATGCACATGTAAGAACGTTTCCAGAGCCCAGTCAAGTGGTGAAGTGGAGCGAGCCCAAAGAAGTAAAGGTTGCGATAGGTGACCAATTTTTTATTAATGACTATGTAGCTACATTAGAAAAAATTGTACCCATAAGCAGAATTGAGGATTCCAACTTATCGGAAAATGATATTGCTGTTAAGGCTGAAATTAAAGTGCAAGGAGAATACAAAAATTATTCTGCAGAACCGATTTTCCTAATTAGAGACCAAGAACTAGTAGGTAGGATAGATGATGAAGTAAATGACCTAGCATTCAAAATTTCCATTCAAAATATCCTGCCAAAAGAAAATGCAGTACAGCTAGCCTATCAAACGACCCAAAAAAGTTGGATCATCATGGAGGTGGTGAAAAAGCCGTGGATCAATTTACTTTGGATTGGGACATTCCTACTAGTAGTGGGTTTAATTATCGCAATAAGGAGGCGGTATATCGAATTTGTGAAAATGCGAGATAAGGGAATAGAAGCTCTTTGATACTTTCTACCTTTACGGATATGAGTAAAATTGCTATTGTTGGTTATGGCAATGTCGGATATCATCTCGCTCAAAAGTTAGCAGAAAAACATCGGGTAAGTATTTTCCACCAGACATTCATTAAAGAACTTAATAAAAACAAAACCTTTGATTTTGTCCTGCTTACTGTTCCAGATAGCGCTATTTGCTCTGTCTCCGAAATGCTTCAAAAAAGCGAGGCAATCGTAATGCATACTTCTGGATCAAGCGACATGGCAAATCTAAGAAAGCACGAAAAGCATGGAGTGCTTTATCCTCTTCAGACTTTTTCAAAAGAAAAAAAAATTGATTTCAGGGAAGTCCCTCTGCTAGTAGAGGGAACACCGGAAACGGAAAAAAACATAGAGAATCTTGCCAAGAGTATTTCGAAAGACGTCCGTATTGTTAATACTGAAAAAAGGCTGCGCTTACATTTGGTCGCAATATTTGCGTGTAATTTCAGCAACCATTTATTTCATATTGCCGAAAAACATTTAGAAGAGATAGGTATGAGATTTCAGGATATTGCTCCTCTGCTACACGAAACACTCGAAAAAGCATTAGCCTTAAACCCATCAAGATCTCAAACTGGCCCTGCCTTTCGGAGAGATCAATCGATAATTGATAAGCATTTAAATATGCTAGCAAATGAGAACGAAAAGCAGATATATCGACTTATAACTGAAGATATTCAAAACAATTGCGGCTAACAACCAACGATACGGCAAGTTTCCTCTTGGTTAGCAGGATTCCCAACTTGCTGATCATTGCTTTAACTCAATTTAACACTGCTTACTTCCTGCTTGGTTACGATACGAGCCACCTTTTCACAGCTCACTTTGGAACGTTTCTTTTGAGTACTGCTATGATTGGGGCGGGGGGGTATATTATAAACGATTATTTTGATCAAAAAGTCGACATGATCAACCGACCAGATACCGTACTCGTGGGTACTAAGCTAAGAAGACGGCGTGCACTCTTTTTTCATGGTATTCTAACCCTTAGTGGTGTTTATCTTGGTTTTTTAATCAACCCATTTGTCGGGGTTATCCATATATTTTCATCGGGTGCCCTATGGACTTACAGCGGAATTTTAAAAAGACAGCTTTTAATCGGTACGCTCACCATTTCTTTTCTCACCTCACTCACTTTTTTGATTGTACTCGTCTATTTCCGTCAGTTCAATATACTGGTGGTTGCATATGCCATGTTTGGGTGTGTAACTATTTTTATTAGAGAAAGTCTGAAAGATATTATCAGCTCCAAGGGAGAGTCCGCATTTGGCTATCATAGTGTTCCCATTGTATGGGGCATCAGGGGCACAAAAATTTTAATTCTTTTAGCAGGTCTTGCGGGTGTTGGTCTTTTGGTTTTTTACCTATTTTCTATTCCCAGTTGGGCGGTAAGATATTTTTTTGTGGGCGTTTCTATTCTGATCATATGGCTTTTCTATCGACTTATAAAAGCCGATCAGATCAAAGAGTTCAAACAAATAAAAAAGACCATAGACCTTGTCATTCTCTTAGGTCTTTTTAGCATGGCTTTAGTTTAGACTTATTAATAAGTTCACAAATTGGCTATCCATTATAAATGTATCATATTCTTTGAATCTATAGGAAAAATACAAAGCTAACATTGAGCCGTGTGCTTTTTGCTTGCCTAAAACAACAATGTGAATCTGAAACTCCATTAGAACGTTCTTTTAATTAAATTTACATGATTTCAGTCGAAGAAGTAATTGATAATTTTGGTGCTTTTTTGAATATTCAGAAAACTAGTTTGGAAGAACCATCTCAGAAGTAGGTGTTCTATCTTATGATGTTGTAACTAACTGATAAACGTGAGAACTAACTATTATGAACATTGATCGAACTGAGGAGATCATCTCAATATATGACGATAAAAATCCATCGAAAAAAACTTAAGCGAGGACGATAATGTTAAAGACACCAAACAGATGGAACGCTCGCTTCAAGCACTTGTGACAGTAGTACGTCTTGTGCCAAAACTGTAAGAAAATGGCTAAATAATGAAGGTCGTACTAGGGTAATTTCTGAAGGAAAGTTTCACAATCCCGATTATGATAATTATTCTAATTTTTCATGGTCGCGGATAACGCTTTATAAATTCGCCTTGGGTTTGGATCAAATTCCTCAACTTATTTGAAAAACTAACTGCAAGTTAATTTGAATCTTAATTAGAAATAATCCACCATGTTATAGGATATCAACTCCAACTAAATAGGTCTTTCGATGATAGAGACCCATTACAAACGATAAAAAGAGTACGCTCGCTTCTTTCATAGGAATTGAAGGAGTAATTCGAAAAAATTATGTTTCTATCAGCGAGTGAGAATACTCAATTTATTTAGATAGTAAACCACCTACCTTCCAGGCGACAAAACCGCCCAATATTACGGAGTAAAGCAACTTAAGAGAAGTAGCAGCCAAGAACCCTAAGAAGGAACCAAATCCAGATTTAAGCGCTGATTTGATTCTATTTCCTCCATATAAATCCCCAATGACGGCACCTCCTAATGAACCTAAAATAATCCCAAAAGGAATGGGTAAAATAATGCCAGCTATGGAACCGATTATTCCACCAATCATACCTGCTTTTGTTCCACCAAATTTCTTAGTGACCGCAACTGGAAGTACGTAATCGAGAACGATTATAGCGAATCCTAAAATCCCCCAAAACACGAAAGATGCAGTTCCAAATTGGGTCTTTTCTGCTATGTGATGTGTTGAAATCAAAGCTCCATAGGTGAGCAAAGGACCAGGGAGCGGGGGTAAAATAGAGAATATAATCCCGCCCGCAATAAGAAATAAGGAAAGAGTGATCAGGAGTGCGTCCATTAAAAATCTTTGAAAATTGAGTTTTTAATTTCAGCCCATTCAGATTTTATGATGCTGTAGAGAACAGTATTCCGTCTTCGCCCACCTTGAGTAGTCCGATGATTCCGCAATATTCCATCAAAAGTTGCTCCGATTTTTTCTATAGCTTTTCGTGAGCGCAAGTTCACCTCATCTGTCCTTAATTCAAGCCGCTCTGTCCCCATTACTTCAAAGGCATGACGAAACATCAAAAATTTCATATGTTTGTTGATGCCAGCACCGATATAGTCTTTTCCAAGCCAGGTCCATCCTATCTCTAAGCACTTTTCATGCCAGTCAAAATGACCATAACTACTTGACCCAATAACTATATTGGAGTCTTGTAGAACAACAGCATACGACATCTGACTCCCGTTTTCTGATTCGATAAGTCGGTTGGTCATCCAGGCTTTCAGGTCATTCGGATTGGTGAGGTCTTCTGTATACCATTTCCAGATATCCAAATCCCTACTCAATGGCATCATTTCCTTAATTAATTCTCCTGTGAGAGGGGCTAAACTTATTATTTCGTCCGAAAGTGTATGATAGAATTGGTCGATCTCTTTGGCTATTTTATTCAAAGTTTAATTGAGTTGTTTCAGTTTTTTCTGGAGATGTCATTTATACACTATATCCTCTCGTCCTAGGTAGAAGTAAGTTATAATTACTGACCGACTCCAATCCAAATCTATTGGAAATCTTAAAGTTAAATTTAAAAAAATTACCCTGATCAACCATTCGGATACATAAGCGTAAATCCTTTTTTAGGGTTTCTGCTCCCTACTTAACCCTCATGAATGTTTTTACTCAAGACAATCGATATTGAAAGACGCCGTAAGGAGACTGAATTATGAGTTCTTTTTTGTTTGAAGGTTCGACCCTTCCTACTATTTGAGCCTCCACATTAAAAGAGCGTGCAATTTCGATAACTTCATCAACTGACTCCTCGGCAAGATAAAGCTCCATACGATGACCCATATTGAAAACTTTATACATTTCCCTCCATTCAGTTCCGCTTTCTTTCTGAATCATCTCAAAGAGTGGCGGAGTTGGCAAAAGGGTGTCTTTTACAACTCGAACCCGATCAACGAAATGAAGCACTTTCGTTTGTGCCCCACCACTACAATGGATCATCCCGTGGATTTCAGGTCTCATTTCCTGAAGAATCGACTGAATGATGGGAGCATAGGTGCGAGTAGGTGAAAGCACCATCCTTCCTACATCTATTGGGACATTATATGCCGAGTCTGTCAAAAATTTCGATCCGCTATAAACTAGGTCTGAAGGTACTCCACTATCAAAGCTTTCAGGATATTTTTCGGAGTAGATGCGGTTAAAAACATCGTGTCTTGCAGAGGTAAGACCGTTGCTTCCCATTCCGCTGTTATATTCCTGCTCGTAACTGGCTTGTCCATATGAAGCCAAGCCCACAATTAAGTCTCTAGGCTGGATATTGGCATTGTCGATAACATCTCTACGCTTCATTCGGGCAGTGACCGTACTGTCTACGATAACGGTTTTTACTAAATCCCCAACGTCTGCCGTTTCCCCTCCTGTAGACCGAATGTCCAACCCATGATCTCTAAGCATTTGGAGCACTTCTTCCGTGCCATTTATTAACGCATATACAACCTCTGCTGGGATAAGTCGTTTATTTCTTCCAATTGTAGAGGAAAGAAAAATATTATGGGTACAGCCCACACAAAGTAAATCATCTACATTCATGATGATAGCGTCTTGTGCTATTCCTTTCCACACACTAAGATCGCCTGTTTCTTTCCAGTAAATGTAGGCCAAGGCGGATTTGGTTCCTGCACCATCAGCATGCATGACGGTGCAGTATTCTGAATCTCCAGAGATATCCTCTATTATTTTACAAAACGCTTTAGGGAATAGGCCTTTATCAATGTTTTTAATAGCAGAGTGAACCTCTTCTTTATCAGAAGATACTCCTCTTTGGGCATATCGATTGGTCATCCAGTTTTTCTCTACAAAGAAAGAGTTTTATCCGTTTCCACCTACCTTATCCTGAAAGAATCGATCATACTCATCGATAGATTCCTCGGGCGGCAATTCCTCTTGCGTGTCTTTTGGGTTATACTTCAACACCTTAAACTCCGTGCGTCTGTTGATCTGGTGCTGATCTTCATTTTGAGCATTTTTAATTATTTGTTGCGTTTCACCGTACCCTTTTCCTTTGATCCGTTCATCCTCAATTCCTTTTTTGATTATATATTTTACAGCAGAAATGGCTCTTCTTTGTGATAAGTCCATATTATAGTCATCTGGTGCTCTGGCGTCTGTATGTGAACCTAGCTCGATGTAGATTTCAGGGTTGTCGTTCATGATTTCCACTAACGAATCAAGTACCAAAGCGGCATCAGGTCGTATGTTGGCTTTGTCTAAATCGTAGTAAATATTGTTCAGTACAATTGGCTTTTCAAGAACAATTGGATCCATCATAATCTTGGTTTCGAATCGTACACTTGTCATTGGCTCGGTCAGGGTTTTCTTATCAACTGTTTTCCCAATTGTGGTAAAATCTTCTCTTACTGTGAAGTAGTCTGTTTTTTCACTAATCAGATCGTAGTGTTCCTCTGGATATACCCGAAAATCAAAACGACCATCCGACCCTGTGAACGACTCGTCAAGTACCGTTCCGTCATCAGCCGTAAGCTTTACTTTGGTGTTAGGTAGAATGATTTCATCTCCAGCATCGTCAGTTGTCACTGTTATCCCAGTTAGGAAATAATTTACCACCTTCAGATTGGGATCATCGTTTACAAACGTGTAGATATCATCATCGCCTTTACCTCCACTTCTGTTTGACGAGAAGAATCCTCTGGTCAAATTATATTGAAAAAACCCAAAATCATCTAAAGACGAATTCATAGGTTTTCCAAGGTTTTGAATGGTGATTTGTCCTCCTTCACGGATAGCCTCAAAGAGGTCTAGTTTTCCAAACCCTGGATGTCCGTTGGACGAAAAGTACAGTTTCCCATCTTCCGCCACATACGGAAAAACTTCATCGCCCGCAGTATTGATCTCTGGACCCAAGTTTCGAACGTCTACCCATCGACCTCTTCTGTTTCGTTTTGCTACGTACAAGTCTGCACCCCCAAAGCCGCCGGGCCTAGTAGATGAAAAATAGAGGGAAGTTCCGTCTGTGCTAAATGCCGGCGTCGAATCCCAGTATTCTACTACATTGATAGATAACGAAACAGGCTTTGACCATCGCCCATTTCTAAATCGTGAAAAAAATAAGTTCACTTCAGAATAGCCTTTTGCTTTTCCATCATTACCTTTTGCGAAAATCATAGATGACCCATCTGGTGAAATGGCTACCGAGCCTTCATTGGTATCTTCGTAATTAATTATTGGGCCCAACGCATTGAGTGTCGAAAGATTTACATTGGCACCCTTTGTAGCAACTCGATAGATATCTGTGAAGGGGGTTCCGGTCGTCCTATAAATTTTACCGCCGTCTCGATTACTGGAAAAATACAAAAAGCCTTTGCTATAAACAGGCGAATACTCCGCTTTCGATGTGTTTATATCCAATAGGTTGTTGACCCTATAATAGCTACTGTCTGCTAATAAGTCCTCCATTTTTCTTAAGTTACTAAGCTCTTTTTCTGCAAATCTTCTAGCCTCCTCATCTATTCCTTTCTCTAAGTATTGACTGAGAATTTTTTTGGCTTCATTGTAACGTTGCTCCACTTTAAGCCCCTGAGCAATATAGATTGGGATCATTTCATCCTTCGACCCTTCTTTAAGTGCGGCTTTGTAATAGGGAACGGCTTCAACCAGACGGTTAGATTTTCGATAGGCATCTCCAACCATGGTGTTTTCTTTCACCGAGTTTTTATTTGGCGATACGGCAAACTTGTTGATGATTGCATCAAAATTGGCATTATTCATGCTTTTTTCTACTGAACATGAAGAGATAAAAATCAAGCTAACGATAAGAATAGAATATCGCATGGGTATCTAAATGATCTACGCATTGAATGTTATTCGAATTTACATAAAGTAGACCAGTCTACGAGCAATATTACCTAGTTGAAGTAGCGATTTACCCACGTATCCGAGCTTGAAGCGATCCATCTTTTTCTAAATTCCGAAAGATTTTTTACTGTATTGTCGAACACCTGCGTATCGGGCGTGATGACCTCCGCTTGTATCTGCTGTTTGATTCCGTTAAAGGGGAAGAGTTTAATTTTTTCGTTGAGCAAAAAAGCAACTTGTCCAGTGGTAATAAATGAAATACCCAATTTGTCTTCTAGCACTTGAATAATGCGTACGGAGGCATCAATGCTACACCCACTTGCCTCACTATACTGTTCGTCGGCGGTTATAACCAGAAATTGATTGTATGCTAATCTGAAAGAAGATTTTAAATCTTGACCATGTGCCTGCCATTGCTTCAGGAAGGTAGCAGTATATTCTTGGACATAAGCCACTTCGTATTCATTTAGTGTCCTGTTGGCCTGATAAATCCATAGCCGGGCATGATCCGGCATTTCTTCAAATTCAACTAACATATTAACCTAAACCCCCGGATTCGACTATGAGTTCTGCTAAGTCTTTAACTTTAACGATATCTTCTTTTTCTTTGTTTTTCACCCCATCCGACATCATAGTCATACAAAATGGACAAGCGACAGCAATGGTATCAGCTTGTGTTTCCAGTGCCTCCTCCGTTCGCTCAATGTTGATTTCTTTATTCCCTGGTTCAGCATCTTTGAACATTTGTGCACCACCTGCTCCGCAGCATAGTCCTTTTGTTTTACAACGCCTCATTTCTACCATATTCTGCATCCAACGCTTCCAACACGGCACGGGGTGCAGCGTAAACATTATTGGCTCTTCCTAAAAAGCAGGAATCGTGATAAGTGATTCGCCTTCCTTTAAACTCTCCGCCCCCTTTAAGCACTATCTTACCTTGATCAATTAGTTGCTGCAAGAACAGAGAGTGATGAATAACATCATAGTTTCCACCAAGTTCAGGATACTCGTTTTTTAGTGTATTAAAGCAATGCGGGCAGGCAGTTACTATCTTCTCTATGCCATACCCGTCCATCACCTGAATATTGGCCATTGCCTGCATTTGAAAAAGAAATTCATTTCCTGCTCTGCGCACAGGATCTCCCGTGCAGGTTTCTTCCAGTCCCAAAACGGCGAATTTTACCCCGACTTTATTAAGGATTTTCACGAATGCTTTGGTTACACTCTTGTACCGGTCATCATAAGATCCAGCACAACCTATCCAAAATAAAACTTCGGGTTTTTCTCCTTTTGCAATCAGATCAGCTACGGTTGGTATTTGAACTTCACTCATAATGTTTCTCTTAGCTACTTTTTGTCAACTCATTGGCCCAATTAAATCGGTCTTGTGCCCCAAATTTCCACGGGGCGAAATTGGTCTCTACGTTTTGGAACATTGCGTTCCATGAGGCAGGACAACCTGACTCCTCCATTGCTACGTACCTTCTGGTTTGAAGAATAATATCCAGAGGGTTAATGCTGACTGGGCATGCTTCTACACATGCATTGCAATTAGTACACGCATTAATTTCTTCTTTGGTAATGTAGTCGCCAAGTAAAGACTTACCATCATCCAGGCCCGTTTTCCCGACCTCTTCCAACCGGTCTCGTGTATCCATCATAATTTTTCGTGGGGAGAGCTTTTTCCCTGTGAGGTTAGCAGGGCACTCTGCAGTGCATCTGCCACATTCGGTACAGGCATACGCATCCATTAAGTTTTTCCAAGAGAGGTCGTTTACATCTTTAGCACCAAACCTCATCTCTTCGGGTGGTGGGCTATTGTCTCCCTCTACTGGCATGCCCAGCATCACTTTCACTTCATTTGTGATTTCATCCATATTGGACATTTGTCCTTTTGGTTCAATTCTTCCATAGTAAGCATTGGGGAAAGCCATGCCTATATGCAGGTGCTTTGAATAGGTGACATACAATGCAAAAGCAAAGATTCCTACAATATGAAACCACCAGGCTGCTCGCTCCACAAATACTAGAGTGTCGGTGTCCAATGCATCTAGCCCGCCAAACATGTTTGCGCTAAAGAAAAATGAACCTGTTTGGGTATAGTGATTCACGTTTCGCGACTGTAGAATTTGATCTGCGCCGTTCATTCCCAGAATGGCAATCATTAATAAAACCTCTATTCCCAAAATAAGATTAGCATCGAGCGATGGCCAGCCTATCATCTCAACTTTCTTGAAGCGATCTATCTTTAGAACATTCCTTCGGATCGCAAATGCCACGCACGAGAATAAAACGCAAACTGCCAAAAATTCAAAGAAATTGATCGCAATCGTATAAAGGTCTCCTAGGAAAGGCGCAAAAATTCTATGAGCCCCTGAAATTCCATCCATCACAATCTCGAGTACCTCAATATTGATAAGTAGAAAGCCGAGGTATATCAAGAGATGCAGTAAGGCGGGTATTACTTTTTTGAACATCTTCTTTTGCCCTAAGGCAATTAAGAGCATGTTTTTCAGGCGCACCTCATGGTCTTTCTTAAGACTGACCGCCCTACCGATTTTAATATTAGAGACAATTTGCCTGATTCTTTTCGAAATCAAGTATCCGAAAAAGCTTGCGATCAAGACGAATATTATCTGGGGTAAATGGTGCATAAAATCAAAATGATTCTTAATAAACGAGTCTAAAATAAAGCATAATTGGTTGATATCAGCGACATAGAAGAAGGAATGCGCCGAAGTAGAAACTTTTATATGCCAAAGATCAGTGTTAAGTATTTAGGGAAGCTACTCTACAACGAGAATAAAAGACAATTTGAAACAAAAATTAAAAATTGTATTTTTATTTCTATTTTATTAATCCTACTTCTCACGATGACCAGATATGGCGCATACATCTAGTCTTTCTGATATCGGTAAAGTTTCGATTTTGCATTTTTCGATCAAATAGCTCAGTAGAGGCATGTGCTATATCGTTTGTTGTGTGCCGTATTTTTAAATATTATTCAATGTCACTTGTAATTATAAGTTAATATAGGTTAATTTGTGATAAATTATACCTTCATGAGTCAGTCAGAATTTCTTACAGTTGAAGAGGTTGCTCAGAATTTAAAAGTTACTAGGCAAACGGTTTCAAAGTACATAAAGACACAAGAATTAAACGCCGTTAAGATTAATAAGAGTTACCGAATCACGGTTAATGATTTCGAAAATTTTTTGAACAATAATTCTACGGTTGAAGATCCAAAAGTGTCATATTATAGAAAAACCAAAAATTGTTCACTGTATTATCAAGATAAATCTGATGAATTTGAGGTTATTCATTCGTATAAACATGGAGAGCTACGAAGTATTGATGAGCCAAAGTCAACAAGTAATAAGTTCATTTTTGGAGATAATTGGGCCGTGCTCAAAAAATTGCAAGAGACACATCAGGGTTTGATTGATCTAGTGTATATAGATCCTCCATTTGGGACAGGTCAAGATTTCAATTCAATAGAAGACCAAACAGCGTACTCTGATAAGTTGGTGGATAGTGAATTTTTGGAATTCATAAGAAAGAGACTTTTCCTGTTGAGAAATTTGATGTCAGAAAGAGCTAGTCTTTATCTGCACATTGATAAGAAAATTGGGCATTATGTGAAAATAATTTTGGATGAGGTATTTGGTTATCAAAATTTCATCAATGACATAACCAGAATAAAATGTAATCCGAAAAATTTTTCAAGAAATGCATATGGAAACTATTCCGATATGATTTTGTACTATGCTAAAAATAGAGACAAACAAATCTGGAATGATATAACGGAACCGATGTCTCGCGATAAGAGAGCGCAATTATTTCCGAAAAAACACCCAAAACTGGGATACTATACAACAAATCCAATTCATGCACCAGGCAAAACAATTGATGGTGATACCGGACTAGAGTGGAAGGGTTTAATGCCGCCAAAAGGTAGGCATTGGAGGTATAGTAGAGAGGTGCTGGACGATTTGGATAATAGGGGACTCGTTGAATGGTCAAGCAATGGAAACCCTCGAAAAGTTGTTTTGGCCGAAGACCATAAAGGTTTCAAAATTCAAGATGTATGGGAGTTTAAGGATAAGGGACTTTCTTATGTTGATTATCCGACTCAAAAGAATCATGAAATGCTAGAGAGAATCATGTTAAACTCATCTGAGAAAGACTCGACTGTTTTAGACTGTTTTTTCTGGGTCGGGAGGTACGTTAAAAGTTGCTAATAAATTTGGAAGAAAATGGATAGGAGTAGATAATTCAACTCATTCTCTTGAGGTTGTTAGACGCACGTTCAAGGATGAAAATATTCAATGTAATTTTTATGAGTATGTTCCATTCGATTAGATAAATGAGTTCAAATAATCAGGAAGTAATAAGGCACTGATAAGGTCATATTCAGATTCTTGCACTTGAACGCACGTTTTATCATTAATGATGCCCTCATCGGATTTATAAATAGCCCATGGAAAGCCGTCAATAATGCCCACACGAATGACATTTTCTCTTTGATTTCTACAAACGTTAATGACTTCAACAACTTGTTTGTTCTGATTTCCACCGGGTGAACCAATCCACTTGGCTTCTCCTAATATATAAGTATTGTTAACTTTAGCTACCAAGTCTGGTCTTTTATCTAAGTCTTGATGTAATTCATCATTAAGAAATGATTTTCCGACCTCTTCGCTAGCGTTTAGTACAAATATTCCCTGAGTTGAATTTCGAAAATCATCCATTTCAAGCAAGTCAAAGTTTTCTCTTAGCCAATTAGTAAACATCGGACCCATTTGAGTATTCAATTTGGGAGCTGATTCAAGTCTGGTAACTGTTTCTTCTGCAGTCATGGCATATAATGAATCTGCAATTCGTAAAATTTGCTGAGGATTGTTATTCAAACAACCTTGAATGTTTTTAATTAGGTACCATAGGGGTTCATCGTATGGAAATTTTACTTCACTCTGAAGAATTTCAATAAGTTCTCTCGTTCGTCTTCCTTGATGTGCAGATATTATGCGTCTTCTAAGGCGATCATCAAGTCTTTCAGGTCTTGCTGTTTGTAAGGGATAAACTTCAAGAATATTATCGAGATAGGGAGTGTCTTCGAAAAGTTCCAAACTCCTTCGAACCCATTCATTCAAATCATCTCTTTCCGACACAATATCAATCATTCTTTCCATTCAATAAAATTATCGAATTTATCGATTTTAGAGACCTCCATTGGTCATGGCGATACCATTTTCTGTATGGCATTTACCCATTCATGATAAAGCATAATTGGATGATAGCAGTGATCTAGAAGAAGGAATGCGCTGAAGTAGAAACTTTTATATGCCAAAGATTAGTGTTAAGAATTTAGGGAAGCTACTCTACTAGCGAGAATAAAAGACAACATGAAACAAAAAAGAGGCGATTCTCGTAATCCCCCATTTTTTAATAAATATCGGTTAAATATGCCTAATGAGAATACCATTAACGGAAACAACCTTTCCATTAAACTGATGGATTTAAAGGAAAAAGGTAACCGTTTTTGACTTCAGTTTTGGTTTTTATTTTCGACTAGCGAGCTTAAAAAAAAGAAACCACTACGCCCTTTCAAGAAAAAAATAGCCCAAACCCCACAAAATAGAGCCTAGGCGGTGGTGCGTTTTTTTAATTGCATGCATCTGCTTGAAAAACACCTGCTTTAATTGTATCAAAAACCCATCCATCTGGAATAGGTAACTTATCCACTTGCACACAGGTTAACTTTAAGGCATTCCGCAGGTTTAAATCCGTAAGCTTATCGTTATTCCCATTCGCCAAATTAACCTTTGTTAACAAGGTACTGTTTTCTAAATCAAGCTGAGTAAGTGCAGTGTTTTGAGAAAGATCCAGTACTGTTAATTGGTTTCCTCTAAAATTAAACTGAGTAAGTGCGGTGTTGTTCGAAACATCGATGGCTGTTAATTGATTTTCACTTAGACTAAGCTCAGTAAGTGCGGTGTTGTTCGAAACATCGATGGCTGTTAATTGATTTTCACTTAGACTAAGCTCAGTAAGTGCGGTGTTGTTCGAAACATCGATGGCTGTTAATTGATTTTCAATTACATTAAGTATAGAAAGTGCCGTGTTGTTCGAAACATCGATGGCTGTTAACTGGTTGACCTTTAAATCAAGATAAGTAAGTGCCGTGTTGTTAGAAACATCGATGGCTGTTAATTGGTTGACCTTTAAATCAAGATAAGTAAGTGCCGTGTTTTTAGAAACATCGATGGCTGTTAATTGGTTTTCTTGTAAAGAAAGAAAAGTAAGTGCCGTGTTGTTAGAAACATCTATCTCTGTTAATTCAGCAAATCTTAACCCAAGCGCACTGAGATTTGTTAAATATTCAATTCCAGTAGGGTCTTGAACGGTTTCAAAGTCTATTCCAATTTCACCTGTAAATGCTTGGGCTTCCAATAGGGAAATTTCCCCATCGCCATTGGCGTCAAGGCTATCTGTTTTGAGTAATTCCGCTTTAAAACTATCATCTGGGATCTCAATTAATTTATCTACTAAAACCGTAAACTTGACCGTGGTCGTTACTCCGCCTACTGTCGCTTGAATTTCGCCGGTAAGCTCCTTATTTGTGTCATAAACAAAGGCACTTGCATCGGCTATCACCATTTTATTTCCCTCCAAAGCAATGGCGCCCGCTAGGCTTTGGCTCGCAATCGAATAAACGGGCGTTTCTTCCGAATTGGCTACGGTCGCCGCAATCTCCCCGATCAGGGTGCCTTTAGGGCTGTTTTCCAAAATAGCTAATTGGGACAAATCCCCTATGGCAATGGTAATGATATCATCAACGGTTACCGTTGCGGTTTTCTCCGCCGAGCCGCCTGCATTTGTGGCGGTGAGCTTTACGGTATAGGTGCTGTCTTTCGTGTAGGTATGGGTGGGGTTTTCGTCGGTGGCTTTGTTTCCATCGCCAAAGTCCCAAGCGTAGCTGGTGGCGTTTTTAGAAGCGTTTTTAAAGGTTACTTTACCTTCCGAACCTTTGGTAAAGGTAAAGTCGGCGACTACTTGAGTGTCGACCGGGTCGACCTTATCATCTTTCTTGCAACTCCATAAGCCTGTGGCTACGCACAGGGCGGCAAGTAGAAAGGTTTTTGATTTGATTTGATTTGATTTGATTTGATTTGATTTGATTTGATTTGATTTGATTTGATTTGATTTGATTTGATTTGATTTGATTTGATTTGATTTGATTTGATTTGATTTGATTTGATTTGATTTGATTTGATTTGATTTGATTTGATTTGATTTGATTTGATTTGATTTGATTTGATTTGATTTGATTTGATTTGATTTGATTTGATTTGATTTGATTTGATTTGATTTGATTTGATTTGATTTGATTTGATTTGATTTGATTTGATTTGATTTGATTTGATTTGATTTGATTTGATTATCCATAAATTCAAAATTTTTCATTTCTATTTTCGCTTGGTTAAGATTTTTCATCTCGATTTTATTTAGATTGTAAGATATTAAAGCACAAGAATAAGGGTATTGGATCGTATTTGCAAATAAATTTAATAAAAAAAGAATTTTTTTAATGAGCGGGCTTGAAAAATCACTAAAACCAAGGGATTTACCTCGTTGGTAGTAATTTATTAAGTGCTTTAAGTCCATTTCTTCGAGATAAAAATTCAAAGTTACGAGCTGTGAAACAAACATTTTCTACCGTTCGACATATTGAGCGATGGCGTGAATGAGTTTTTGAAGTTCGTCTTCCTTGATGATGTAGGGAGGCATTATATAAATCAAATTTCTGAAGGGTCGAATCCAAACTCCCTGTGCTACAAAAAACGCCTGAGCCTTTGGTACATCTACTGTAGCTTTCATTTCTATTACGCCAATTGCACCGAGTACTCGAGCATCTTTAACGGAAGTAGCCTCTGCGAGTGGGAGCAGCGTACTCTTTAACTGCCTTTCGATTTTGAGTACTTTATCTTGCCAGCTGTTTTGTAAAAGTAGCGTCAAGCTTTTATTGGCTATGGCACATGCTAATGGATTACCCATAAAAGTGGGTCCGTGCATCAATGCACTGGCTTCTCCCTTGCCGATGGTCTCTGCTACTGGTTTTGTTGTGAGGGTTGCTGCCAATGTTATATAACCTCCTGTCAGGGCTTTTCCTACACACATAATATCGGGGGAGATGCCTGCATGCTGGCAGGCGAAGAGCTTTCCTGTCCTTCCAAAGCCAGTGGCAATTTCATCTGCTATTAAAAGAATTTCATATTCGTTACAGAGGGTTCTTATCTTTTTAAGATAGTCAGGAGAATAAAACCACATACCGCCAGCTCCTTGAACGATGGGTTCCAAAATAAAAGCAGCGCATTTACTCGCGTGGAGGCGGAAAAATTGTTCGAGGCCTGCCAATTCTTCTTTTCCACAGTTGGCTTCGAAACGTACGTTCGGTTGGTCTAAAAAAAAATGCCGAGGGAGGAAATTTGAAAAAAGACGGTGCATGCCTCCTTCAGGATCGCATATGGACATCGCCCCAGAGGTATCGCCATGGTAGCCGCCCCGAAAAGTCATGAACTTATTTCGTTCTGGCAGGCCTTTTGCATGCTGATACTGAATAGCCATTTTCATTGCTACCTCAACAGAAACGGATCCTGAATCCGAAAGAAAAACTTTTTCCAAACCCGAGGGCGCAAGTTTGACTAGCTTTTTACATACGTCAATAGCCGGTTGGTGGGTAATGCCACCGAACATAACGTGCGACATCTTTTCAAGTTGACATTTTGCCGCATCGTTAAGTTCTGGAACGTTATAACCATGAATAGCAGTCCACCAGCTGGACATGCCATCAATCAGCTCTCTGCCATCTGCCAGTTTCAATCTTACGCCACTTGCAGAGGTAACAGGGTAGGTGGGCAATGGGTTGGTAAGAGCGGTATAGGGATGCCAAATATTGGCTTGGTCGAAAGAGAGGTCTTTTTGGTTAATCATTCGTGATGTAGGTTTAGAAGCATTAAAGGTAGCCGAGGTCGTCATCTATGGCAGATAAGGTTTTGCATTTTGGTATTGGGCTAATCTACTTTATCATCAAACAGAATAGTCTTTGATTTTGATAAAATATGAACTGCTAGGGTAAGGTTATTTTCCTTGAATACTTTTCGATTACCCCCGTCATCAATCGCTACTTCCTTTTCTATTTCAAGCAAACATTTAACGCCTGATCTATGAGTGATAACATCAAATGTAGGGTGATTTTTTTCCCCATTGAATATGACTCCGAGTAAAGGAACATTCCTTTGTTTGAGAAGGTAAAGCGAAAGCAGCGTGTGATTGATGCTCCCGAGATAATAATTGGATACCAAGATTACAGGTAAACCCATCTGAACTACCCAATCGATGTTTAAAAAATCTTCTCGAATGGGAACCATTAACCCGCCGGCAAGTTCAATGATCAGATTATTGTCCGTTTTGGGCAGTACTAAATCACCTGACTCAATTCTGATCTGATCGATATTTGCCGCAGCATGCGGAGACATAGGCTGACTGAGTTGGAATGCTTCTGGATGAATGGTTGTTTGGGGCGACCAACTGGCTATTTTGTGAGAGTCGGTATTATCTAAGTCTCCAGCCTGAATTGGCTTCCAATAGTCTGCTTTTAGGGCATTGGTCAAGATAGCCGAAACAACTGTTTTGCCGCTATCGGTATCAATTCCAGCTACGATTATTTTTTTTGTCATAGAATGCCAAATAGTTTGTCAACCTCCTCTTTTGTATTGTAGGCATGAAGGCAAAACCGGATTCGTTCTTCGTTTTCAGGAACGCTTGGTTTTCGGATAGGAAGCGCATTGATGCCGTAGTTTTTCAGGTGTTCTGCCATTTTTACTACTTCTTCATTTCCAGGGATAATCAAGGTTTGGATGTGGGTGGGAGAGCGTAGCCACCCTTTCTTGCATGTATTCCTTTTCTCAACAAAATAATTAACAATTTCCTCTAGCTTTTTTCTTTCATCGGCGGCGTATGGCAGGTGTTGATACATAGCCAGAATGCTTGCAAATTGATGAGGTGAAGGAGCGGTGGAAAAAATAAGCGGACGGGAAAAGTTAGTTTGATATTCCTTCAGCCAGGCGGGTCCGACTACCGCTGCACCATGAATGCCTGCGGCTTTTCCAAAGGTCATGATTCGAGCCATAACTTTGTTTTCTAACCCCAGTTCCTGAACCAATCCACTTCCATTTTCTCCAAAAACACCGATGGAATGCGCTTCGTCTACTAGCAATGGGGCTTGATGCGCATTGCAAATTTCAACTACTTCATCAAGTGGACAAATATCGCCGTCCATCGAATAAACAGATTCTACGATTACAAGCTTTTGACTCGCTATTTTCTTTAATTGTTTTTCAAGGTCTGGTGTGTGGTTGTGCTTAAATCGAACTTTTTTGGCATATCCTAATCGCGCTCCATCAATGAGGCTGGCATGTAATAGCTCGTCCATTACTAAGGTAGTAGCTTTAGTGGCTAGACAGGAAATAAGGCCAAGGTTGGCCATATACCCAGTGGGATAAATCAGTGCCGTCTCGGCATTATGAAATGCGGCGATTTTTTTTTCAACTGATTGAGCATAGCCAGAGTTTCCACTAAGCAGCCGTGAACCTGTGGCACCATTTCCCAAATTGGCTTTAAGTATTTCTTCCTCTATTAACCTTTTAAGATGCGTGCTTCGGGCAAAGCCTAGATAGTCATTGGAATAAAAATCAATCCCCTCTGGCGGAAGGGGAAGGTGGCGCAATAAATGCTGTTTTTTTCTTTCCTCTAGAGCTTTTTGGTAGCTTTTCATGCTTCCATCTCCGCTTCTTTCTTTTTGTATTTGAATGCCTCTCTGGAGACCAGCCCTAGCAAGTCGAACATTTCTTTGTCGTTGTTGAAAGCTGGATTTGGGGTCGTCAAAAGCGTGTCTCCTGCAAAAATGGAATTGGCTCCCGCCATAAAGCAAAGCGCCTGTTCCGTCAAACTCATGCCCTCTCTTCCAGCAGAAAGTCGAACCACAGAGGCGGGCATCACCAATCTTGCCGTAGCAATCATTCTAATCAATTCATGTGCTGCTACTCTGGGTTGTTTGGCCAAGGGTGTTCCCTCTACTGGGACCAATGCGTTTACAGGTACAGACTCTGGGTGAGCTTCCATATTAGCAAGGGTTAGCAACATGCCCATTCTATCTTCGGCAGATTCGCCCATTCCAATAATTCCTCCTGAGCATACTGTAATCTTCGCTTTTCTTACATTATGGATGGTCTTGAGGCGATCATCGTATTCTCTGGTAGAGATAATGTCATCATAAAAAGCTTCTGAAGTATCAATATTGTGATTGTAGGCATATAATCCCGCATCCGCCAACTTCTGCGCTTGATCTTCAGACACCATACCCAGGGTACAGCAAACTTCCATGTCCATATCGTTTACGGTTTTCACCATTTCCAGCACTTTATCAAAATCTTTATTATCCCTCACCTCTCTCCACGCTGCTCCCAGACACATTCTAGAGGCGCCATTTGCCTTTGCCGACTCAGCCTGAGTTCTTACCTCCTCTACTTCCATTAGCTTATGCACTCTGATATCGGTATGATACCTTGCCGCCTGTGGGCAGTAGGCACAATCTTCTGGACATCCTCCTGTTTTGATTGAAATTAAACTGCTTACCTGCACCTCTTTAGGATCATGATACTTTCTATGCGCAGTGGCTGCTTCAAAGACGAGTTCTAGTAACGGCGTGTTATAAATTTCTTTGATTTCTTCTAGCGTCCAGTTGTTTCTAATGTCAGTCATAGAGCAAAAATATTTAATGAAAAGAATAAAAATTCGACAAAATCGGTCAATCAACATTTTAAAAGTTGCTTTGACTAATTAGCCAAATGGGCAGACTTGAGTTTAGATCTTAATTCAGTGATTGTCTCCTTAGAGAGTTCCATATAAATTCTAAAACTTTCATTAGCTACCAATTCCTCATTTATCAATAATTCAAACGCTCGATTTTGCTCTGACTTTACGAATCGAATATTTTGACTAATCTCATTTACTCTTTTCAGTCTTGGGACTTTGTTTTTAATTAAAATAAGTCCTTCATAGAATTCATCTATCCGATCTTTCTTTTTTTGTGCCTGCCATTTAGTAAGTGAAACTAGTCCGCTCCATAAAGCGATTACGAGAGAAAGGATTACACCCCCTATCTCTGCGTATCGCTCTACAAAACTCGGCTCATCTCGATCTAAAAATACTCTTGCTCCCTCATGAATCGGGATATTCAGCTTACCTTGATCAAAATCTTCTTTTAACCCATGATAGAGTAACGGATCGATGGAGGTAAAAATTTGCCTGTTTCTGAGCATTGTCCCTGTCAAATCATTCACAGGGATTTCACCAAGAGAGGATCGCACCATCATCACCACGTCTACAGAAAAGGTAGAAATGGGTTGATCCGAGAAGCCCATATAAGTACCAAGAGGAATCATAAATGGAGACATTTTAGGATAATTAAGTGCAATCCCTTCTACCATGGAGGAAGAAGCCCCTGACCCAGTGAAAGAAAAAAGCCTAAACCCTTGGTATTGTGCCAGTCGCTCATCATCTAAAAGGTTAGTCAACTCCACTTTCACCTCCTCACTACCCTCCTCGGGCGTGATATTAATTCGTGAAGAATCTATTGAAAAAAAATCAAAAAGATCCATCATCAAGTTGTACGTAGGGGAATCTTCTATGCCTATATTCAAACTCCTATTGTATACCAACTCCTGAAAAGAGGTGATTTCCTGATCCGAACGGTAGAAAATATGCAAAATTTCTGAGTAGACAGAAAAAGCGGAGTTGATCCCACTTCTATATTGAATATAATTTTCTACAAGTGCCATGTCGACCGTACCCAACATAAGGCTATCCAAATTAGCCTCGGTATTCAACCCCTCTATCAACACTATATCCGTATTGAAATAGGTAGATTCTAGCAGTAATTCCATTTGTTCCGCAATCTCCTTATTGGGGCCTTTGTTGTTATATATGAAAGTAAACTGTGTCCGAATTGGATTGCATGAAATGGATAAAAGTGAAAGGAGTGCTAAGAAACAACTATTTCTGATCATAGTGCATATTACGAATAGATTAAAAATATTGCTAATATATTTTTGTCTTTTTAATTAAGAAATGTCTTTTTTAAACATGTCTCAACTATCAATATTTTAAATTATTTTAGACCTAGCTTTACTATTTTAAAATAATCTTTCTCTGAATGAAAAAACAAGTCTCTTTTAAAGATAAGATCAAGTATAGGTTTGACAATTTCGTGTCTCAGGGAACGATCTCAATGATTAAAGGCCTTGGGGTGATCACATTAATTGTTATAGGCCTATTTGGTTCTTTTTTGCTCTTTTTAGGACTTCACCCAGATCATGAAGGCAACTTCAATATTTTTGAATCTATTTGGGTAAACCTAACCCACGCCCTTGACCCCGGAGTTCTTGGAAACCACGATGAAAACTGGCCTTTCAGGTTATTTATGTTATTAACAACCGTACTCGGCCTTGTAATTATTTCCACACTTATTGGTCTCGTTTCGAATGGAATATTAACTAAGTTAGAAATACTGCGAAAGGGACGTTCATTCGTCATTGAAAAAGATCATGTTTTGATATTGGGCTGGTCTTCGAAGATTTTTACCATAATTAGTGAGCTTATTGAGGCCAATGAAAACCAAAAAAGGGGGGTAGTGGTGATCCTTGCCGATATGGATAAGGTGATGATGGAAGACGAAATAAAAGACAAAGTAGGCGATACGGGGACTACACAGGTAATCTGTCGAACGGGAAACCCTATTGACGTACACGATTTACAAATTGCGAACCCATACGAAACTAAAGCCATCGTTATTCTGGATAAGGACAATGAAAACTCCGATAGCCAGATTATTAAAACAATTGTAGCCATCGTTACAAACCCCGACAGGAGAAAAGAAGATTACCACATTACGGCTGAAATTGAAGACAAAAAGAACTTTGATGTAGCCAAAATGGTGGGAGATAATGAGGTAGAGCTTATTCTCTCTGATGAAATCATATCTAAAATCATGGTACAAACCAGTCGCCAATCAGGACTGAGTGTCGTATATCAGGATTTAATGGATTTCGACGGAGATGAGATTTACTTCGAGAAGGCT
Source organism: uncultured Ekhidna sp. (assembly GCA_964289745.1). Classification (GTDB taxonomy): domain Bacteria; phylum Bacteroidota; class Bacteroidia; order Cytophagales; family Cyclobacteriaceae; genus Ekhidna. The sequence continues at coordinate 1,017,884 of CAXYMM010000001.1, read as the reverse complement.
CCCAATCTGGTAGGGAAAACGTTTCGAGACGTGCTATTTGCCTATGAAGATTCTGCCATTATGGGAATCCAGTATTCCGATGGCAGGGTAGACATTAACCCTCCGATGGAAACCATATTTAGTAAAGGAGACAAAGTAATTGGTATTACCGAAGATGATGATACGCTTATACCAAATCCAATCGATATATCCGATAGCAAAGTAGATGAGAGCAAAATTGTTTACACCGAGTCGCAACCAATGGAATCGGAAGAGATACTCATTGTTGGGTGGAATAATAGAGCCAAATACATAGTGAATGAGTTGGACAATTATGTTCCGCATGGATCCTCTGTGAAAATTGTATCCAAGTTTGATGATGCTGAAAAGACGGTTCAAAAACTCAATAAGAAGGTGAAAAATATTTCTATCTCCTTCGAAGTAAAAGACACTACAGATCGAGAGACGTTAGAAAGTATGCGTCTGGAACATTATGACTACATCATCCTACTCTGCTACCAGAATTATTTCCCAATTCAGGAGGCAGATGCGCAGACTTTAATTACCTTATTGCACCTAAGGAACTTTACCGAACTACGCGGCAGTAAGTACAAAATCGTAAGTGAGATGTTGGATATGAGGAACAGACAGCTCGCCGATATTACAAGTGCGGACGACTTTATCGTAAGTGATAAATTGATAAGTTTACTAATGAGTCAAGTAGCGGAAGAAAAAAACTTAATGAGGGTTTTTGAGGATTTATTTGATGCGGATGGCTCCGAAATTTACATCAAGCCCGCAAAAGAATACGTTCAAGTAGGTCAGGAGATGAACTTCTATACGTTACTGGAGTCAGCAGCAAGAAAGAATGAAGTAGCGATAGGGTATCGAAAAATCGCACTAGCAAGGGATTCAGATAAACAATACGGGGTAAAACTTAACCCGAAGAAGTCCAAACCCTTTACGCTGGTAGAGGGCGATATGGTGATCGTGCTATCTGAAGATTAGCTACTTCCAATGCCGCTGTGCTTCAAAGCCAACTCAGCAATGAACCCTATCATCATTGTAAAAACTTCAATAGTCTTTAGGTGAGCCCATTCATTACCTTTTGACTTCCCTCCAAGTTTTGGATGAGACAGGGAATCTTATTTCTCATTATGATTATATTCACTAATTGGTGATTTATATCAAAGGCAATTTATATACTGCATATTGGGTAAATTTTAGCCTAATATTGCATTACGTTCACTAAACATTCAAATATTTCACCCCAAAAAAAATTTAACTATATAAAAATATTTAGTGAGCAAAAACACTTTAAAAATACTTAAACCCCTTACATCACAATGTCACAGGAATCGAAAGAAATACGAAGTTTCTTGCAAAAAATCGAAAGCAAGAACCCACATGAGTCAGAGTTCTTACAAGCGGTAAAAGAAGTCGCCGAAACGATTGTTCCTTTTATTGCTCAAAATAAAAAGTATCAAAATACCAATATCCTCGAAAGAATCTGCGAGCCTGAGAAGGTATATATATTTCGAGTACCGTGGGTAGACGATAATGGACAGCTTCAAATAAACCGTGGGTTTAGAATACAGATGAACTCTGCTATCGGACCTTATAAAGGAGGCTTACGCTTTCACCCTTCGGTAAATCTTAGCGTCTTAAAATTTTTAGCATTCGAACAAATTTTTAAAAATAGCTTAACGACGCTCGCACTCGGAGGAGGTAAAGGAGGTTCGGATTTTGACCCAAAAGGAAAAAGTGACAATGAAGTCATGAACTTTTGCCAGAGCTTTATGACAGCACTTTACAAGTATATTGGTCAGTTTACAGATATCCCGGCTGGCGATATTGGTGTGGGTGCCCGTGAAATTGGTTACATGTTTGGTCAGTATAAGCGGATAATCGGAGAGTTTACCGGAGTCCTCACTGGAAAAGGGTTACAATATGGAGGTAGCCTAATCAGACCTGAAGCTACAGGATACGGATGTATATACTTCAGCGAGGAGGTACTTAATTACAGGGGGGATTCGCTGGAAGGCAAAGTTTGTGCTGTTTCTGGTTCTGGAAATGTAGCCCAATTTGCTATGGAGAAGCTTCTACAAAAAGGAGCTAAAATAGTGACTGTCTCAGATTCGGGAGGGTGTATACACGATAAAGACGGAATCGACGAGGAGAAGCTCGCCTATATCAAGGATTTGAAAAATGTGAAGCGTGGAAGAATACATGAATATGCAGAGACGTTTAAAAGTGCGACCTTTCATAAAGGTGTGACTCCATGGAATATGTCATGTGACTTGGCTTACCCTTGTGCCACACAAAATGAGCTTCCTCTTGAAGATGCTAAAGTGTTAATCAAAAACGGATGCATAGGCATTTTTGAAGGAGCTAATATGCCAACAACTGCCGAAGCAGTAGAACTATTCAAATCGAAAAAATTGATGTTTAGCCCCGGAAAAGCGTCAAATGCCGGTGGTGTTGCCACTTCTGGTTTGGAAATGTCTCAAAACTCGCTGAGGCTCTCTTGGACAGCACCAGAAGTGGATGAAAAACTTCATAGCATCATGAAAAGTATCCACCAAAACTGTGTAGACCATGCCGACCCTGCAGATAGGAGTTACGTCGACTACTCTAAGGGTGCTAATATCGCTGGGTTCGTAAAAGTGGCAGATGCTATGCTAGCTCAGGGAAGCGTTTAGTTCCGCTTAAGCAGTGCAAAACTTTGTGCACGTTCATCATGATAGATGATCGTCTTAAGTGGTTCAACTTCTTTGAACCCTTCAAGCATCTTGGCGTAATGTTCTTTTCTTAATGGAAACCGAAGCTTCCCATCAGGAAATTCAAAACGATATTGGTCAAATGCCTTAGCTATTGGGCTATCGATAATAGAATCCATAGCGATATATACCAGCCCATTTGACTTCAAATGCTTTGAAATAACATACCACATATTCAGAAAATCGTCCAAATCTTCTGCAAAATGTAGAATACGGCTACAAATAATAATATCGAACTGAGCCTTTAAGTTAAGCTCCTGAATCCGTTTATGAATAAACCTAACACTGGAATACCTTAAAGTTTGCGCAACGTATTCGCAAAGTTGGATTTGCCTCCTATCCTCATCAACCCCAGTATATGAATATTTGCTTTGAATAAAGTAAAAGGCGTTTCTACCTTCGCCGCATCCTAAATCCAAAACATCTCCTTTGGCTGGTAGCTGACCTTTTAGCAAGGCATCCATCAAAGCCAAATCGATATCCCCAAAAAAACGATTTATTTCCTCTAGCTGCACGAGAAAGTTAGCGTTTTAAAATGTCAATTTTTCGATTTAAACCTTCTAATATTTCGTAGAAAGGTAAAATGATGACAAGCTTTTCATCAACATATTCCGCTGCTATATCTTCCAAAATCACATCGCCCAAAAGGTTGAATACTCCTATTACATTGGGAATCTTGTAATCATTGAACTGAAGGTGGTATATTATGAATAAACTTCTATTCTTGACCTCCACATTAATATTGACAGGATCAATAGAAGGTATATTTATTTCGATCCGATAGTGATCTTCAAGTTTTTTTGCTTCAAATGTTGGATGCACAACCCCACCACTAATCGTCCCCAGCACATCTGCAGCATTGGCCAAATTTTTTGTCAGTTGCTTTTGAACATTCATGGTTTCTCCTTTTTTCAACTATAATCCTCAAAATTTATTCCAACCCACTTCATCTGTCATGTTGGAGGTTTTTTTAATATTTAATGCCACTTTGTCTTTATTTTCGTTTCAACAGAAAAACTTGATTACATTCCAAACGTATTTCAACTTTTTTTCACTAAACCGACGCGGTAATCATATGGAATCATCCAACCTAAAACGCACCATTATTGGAGCTATCTTCGTCATAATCGGAAGTATCTTCTTATTAGAAAACCTCGGCATAGCTATTAAACTGCCTTGGTATCTATTTAAATGGCCCATCATTTTAGTGATACTAGGATTAGTCAATCTTTTAATAAAAAATATCCGATCCGCTTTCATCTTACTAGGGTTGGGAACACTTTTTTACCTCGATATATTTGACGTTTTCGACCTTATGGATGCCTGGCCAATCATTCTAATTATCATTGGTATCTCTTTCATTTTCAAAAAAAGCAGCCCCGAGGACTCTGCAGAAGAAAAAAATAATTTTGACGAGATTTCTATCCTTAGCAGTATTGATAAAAAGTTCAATTCACAGCAACTGCTAGGTGGCAAAATAACCAGTGTATTAGGAGGGTCTAAGATTGATTTGAGAGAAGCCAAATTAAAAGAAAATAATGCCACAATTGAGCTTTTCTGCCTGTTTGGCGGAACAGAAATTTTTATCCCAGAAAACTGGGAAGTAAGTATGAATACCACTACTATTCTAGGAGGATTTGATGATGACCGAAAATCTTATGGGGACGAGAAAGTTGGCACCTTGCATATTAAGGGCTTCGTAATGTTTGGAGGGGGTGATATTAAGAACTGATGAGAAGTTTGACCAAAAAATACATCCCTAGTATGATCAAAATGATCCCGGGAATCTTGTGGACCAGAAAATTATTATCGCTGATTTGAGTAAACCTTTTTCCTAGCGCATTGACGGTAAGCATTAAGCAAAATGTACCTGTAGATAACCCGATGAGATATGCCCAAAAACCAAAATCAGTGACATCAATTAGGGCATCATTTTCAAGGTAGGTAGTAATGGCTAACCAAAAAGGAATGGTCATTGGGTTGAGCAAGCCGAGGGCGAGTCCACGACCAAACCCGTGACGACCCGTAAGTTTGTTTTCGTGGATTTTTACCGACGAAGAGGAAAATTTCAAGAAAACATTCCAGATACCAAAACCAATTAAGACCACAGAGGTAATTACTTTAAAGTAGATGGCAATGGATGTATTGTGGCTTAAAATCAGGTGAAATTGTACCGTCACACCAGCGTACAAAAATTCTACGAGCGAAGCTGCAAGGGCGAGAAATACCGCAGCTCGATACCTTTTTTGGATTGAGAGTTGCATTACAGAAATATTAATGGTTCCAGGAGGGATAGATCCAGTATAACTAACCAAAAAAGCGACGATTAAAGTTTGAGCAATCATTTAAGCGTTGAGCTGACTAACGTAATGGCGATGTGCTTTCCATTTACGGATTCCCTCGCTAAAAGAAGAATATTGAAACCCTCTTTTTTTATTCTGCGCACTAATATCTGACAAAACCTTCAAATGCCAAAAAATGTCTTTATATGCTTTTATTAGCGCATAACCAGGCTGGTAAATATGCCCTGGCTCAGCCCCTGCACCATTCAGCTCCAATATTTTGAAGTGTTTTAGCTGTTTTAGGTCTTCATAAGAGCGACACCGAAGATCGAACCGTCCAAAGTAGAACTCGGGAATCTGTTGGGCCAGCTTATCTATGGCACTGGAGAGCGCTTCGTCGATCTCGTGGTTATCATTTAAAAATTGAGTCCCCCGACAATGGTTTCCAATTGATTCAATCACTACTTCTTCACCCTCCTCAGGAATCGTGTTTCCAATACGCAACAAAAAACGACTGGAAAGATTTGCCATAAGTTGTGCTCGCATGTTTTGGGTCAGAAGTTCCTTGATGCTACTAGTACCATCGCCGATAACGGATAGAAAACGCTTCCTTACAATGGACGTTACGCAACCCTTTTTGTCTTCAGGTAACCTAACATAAAACACACCGAGTTCTATCGGTAAGTTTACCAGCTCTTGCAAAAGAAAATTTTCTGGGCAGTGTTCCAAATACCCAATTAGCTCCTGCTTGCTGTGAAGCTTTTGAACCCAGACGCCACGTTCGCCAACATCTGGCTTTGCGATCAAGGGGAACCCCAATTTTTCCGAAACTTGCATCGTTTTATTCATATCCCGCTTAGAAATTCTATAAGTCTCTGGGATAAACTGATTTGGAATCAGCTTAAAAATGTCAGACTTCTTTTCGCCAAACATTCCTCCAAACTCAATTTTCGGATTGGACGCATTAAAGAAAAATAATGAGCCTCTTTTTAGACTCAACCATAAATAGTAAAAGAAGACTGGAAAATACAAAACAGCGAAGGACCAATACTCCCACTTTTTGAACTTTATAAGAAATGTCCGCATATGTAGGCTTTTACCCTGATCGGAATCTTATCGTAGAGCTAGCTACCCCGAAATGCTCTGGAAGTTCAATGTAGGTGAGGGATTGACAGACGGCTATCTTAAGAAGAGCGAAATGATGAATCGCATGCTCAATATTATAGGTCAACTCTCTGTAAAAACTACTTTTCATTATCTGGTTCACTCCTCCCGCTAAGGCATAATTGGCTTCAAAAGTAATTTCGAAATCTTCTTTATTTTGGTCTAAGAATACATGAATCGAATGGATGATACTACTGGCGAGATTTTTGTCTATTTCAATTTCAGGATCGTGCTTGCGATGATCATAATTCACTTTTCTTTCGTTTCTAGCATCATACAGGCAAATGAAAAATTCCAATATGTGCCGGATATGCTGACCAAAAGTAGCTCCACTCAGTTCTGGTAGGGGTCTCGAAAAATCTTCTGCCTGGCACTGGTCTATTAGTGAATCAAGTTGCTCTAGAAGATGTTTTGCCGACTGTTGTAGCACTCCCATACTAGGCGGTAAACATAAACAAATTCAACCTCATTTTGCCAATTAATTTATTATTTGTCTTCATATAATTTTTTTTCAAAATGTGATTCAATAGATTGATTATCAATTAATTAAATATTACCATCATCCGAGTAACCCTAAAATATGAAAAGGAGGGCTGCCATAACCCATACTCCTCACCCTTTTGGTAATATCCTATGACTTTAGCGGGCAGTAGCGACCATTTCTTTCAGAACCTCAGATCACTTTAGGTTGAATAAAGAGACTGAAATAAGTCTCAATCCCTTGGTTTTAGTGATTTTTCAAGCCCGCTCATCAAAAAAAATCTTTTTTTTGTTAAATTTATTTGCGAATACGATCCAATACCTTTATTCTTGTGTTCTAAAAATAAAGATAAGATGAGTAATTTTAATGAATCCAAAAGCGAAACGAAAAATTTTGAATTTATGGATAATCAAATTAAACCTTTGAATTTTAAACCTAAAACCTTTCTACTCGCTACCCTTTGTACAGCCGCAGTCTTATGGGGTTGTAAGGGCGATGAACCCGTTACCCCTAAAGTAGAAGCCGACTTTACCCTTACCTTCGGTTCAAAAGGGGCGGTAACCTTTAAAAACGCTTCTAAAAATGCCACCAGCTACGCTTGGGACTTTGGCGATGGAAGCAAATCCACAGAAGAAAACCCCACCCATACCTACACGAAAGACAGCACCTATACGGTAAAGCTTACCGCTACGAATGCAGGCGGCTCGGCTGAGAAAACGCGAACGGTGACCATTTCCCTAGAAGGAACGAGCACCCAATTAGTGGCGAATTTTACCTTTGTAGTAGACGAAAAAACGGCGGGCAAAGTAACGTTTACCAACACGTCTGAAGGTGCAACCAGCTACGCTTGGGACTTTGGCGATGGAAATACTTCAAAAGACGAAAACCCCGCCCATACCTACGCGAAGAACGACACCTACACCGTAAAGCTCACCGCTACGAATGCAGGCGGATCGGATAATACAACGAAAGAGGTGACCATTACCAATACGGGAATTACGTCCATCGACATAGCGGATTTAACCCAATTAACTATTCAGGAAAACAGTGCTAAAGGCACCCAGATCGGGGAGATCGTGGCGACCGTAGCCAACACGGAAGAAACGCCTGTTTATTCGATTACGAGCCAAAACCCGGCAGGTGCCATTGCTTTAGAAGGAAATAAGATGGTAATTGCTGATTCCAGCGTATTCGACCACGAGACCAACAAGGAAGTCACAGGCGAGATACAGGGAACGGTAGCAGGTGTGTCGGCTACGGCAGCATTTACCATCTCCATAACGAATGACCTTAAGGAACTAATTAATTTTCCTGATTCAAAATTCAAAGGGCAATTATTCAATGCTAATCATCCTGGCCTTGATGACAATGGAGATGGGGAGATTTCAGAAGAAGAAGCCCGAGTCTATGAGAAAATTGACGTAACTGGAATTGATGACCTTACTGGAATTGAATATTTCACCAATCTTACTAGAATTTATATAGTAACTAGTGCAAATTTAACGGATATAGATGTTTCTAACAACACAGCACTTACTAGTCTAAGTTTAGAGTTTAACAGATCTTTAACAGCTATAGATGTTTCTAAAAACACGTTGCTTACTCGGCTTACGTTAACAAACCTTAAAGGCTTAACAAAAGTAAATCTAGCGAATGGCAATAACGATGCAATTACTGATTTAAATTTGCAAAATAACCCTAATCTAACCTGTGTGCAAGTGGATAAGTTACCTATTCCATCAGCGTGGACGAAATATGATGATATCAAAATATTTCAAACAGAAGCATGTCCTTAAAAAAGCGCATCACCGCCCAGGCTTCGTTTTGCGGGGTTTGGGCGGTGTTTTTCCTTAAAACGGCTCGGTGCAATCGCTTCTGGAGCGTACAAAAAAAGGCGTTGGGTGTGAAAGGGAGTTTAGAAATCACCGCAGATCAAAAAAGCGTTGTTCTTAAAGGGCGAACCATCTTCGAAATAGAAACCGAGTAAGGCTACTTTGAGAGTCTCTTCATGCTATCTATCCTAAACCTATCCTAGTGGCGGGAATATTAATACCTACTTTTGGGTGATTCTGATCGGATATCAATGGATCGATTGTAATATTATTGCCCCTCGAGCTATGAACGTACCCTTTGCCATCGAAATCCTCGCCACAATCACCGGTCTTGGCTATCTGCTTCTTCTAATCCAACAAAACATTTGGTGCTGGTCGCTGGCAATCATTAGCGGCTTGCTTAGCACCTACCTTTTTTATGAGTCCAAACTTTACTCGGAGACGCTCCTCTACGGCTATTATGTCTTAATAGCGATATATGGCTGGTGGAGTTGGTCACGACCGAAAAAGCAACTAAACGTATCGACCTGCGCTTCAAAATATCACCTACTCACAATACTCTTTGGGGGGCTGCTTTCCATTGGTTTAGGTTATTTCTTTCTGGTAAATACAGACGCAGATAAACCCTTCTTCGATGCGACCACTACCCTTTTTAGTGTTATTGCCAGCATATTGGAAGCAAGGAAGATTCTTTCTGGCTGGATTTATTGGATTATTATCAATGGCATAACGGCGGTTCTTTATTTTTCTAAATCGCTGGATATCTATGCCATACTGATGGTCGTCTATTTTTTTATGTCTATCTTAGGTTATTTGGAGTGGAAAAAAGACCTATCACATGGTAAATAAGTCCCGGACTCTGGCGGTAATAGCTGGAATTGTTGGAATTTTGCTTTTTTCTAGTAAAGCAGTAATGGTAAAGCTGGCCTATACCTATGGGGTGGACAGCTTAAGCTTGCTTTTGCTCAGAATGGTTTTTGCACTTCCTTTCTTCCTGCTTGTTGCCGTGCTGAACAAACCCCAAACTAAAATTTCCTATAATGATTTTTTTTGGCTAGTCGGACTAGGTTTGCTTGGCTACTATCTGGCAAGTTATCTTGATTTCTTAGGACTCCAATTTATTAAGGCAAGTCTCGAAAGGCTCATCTTATTCATATACCCTACACTCGTTGTGATCATCTCGTACTTTGTCTTTAAAAAGAAAATAACGCAACGGCAAGTGTTCGGAATTCTTATTACCTATTTGGGTATTATCGTTATTTTCGGAAGTGAACTTCAGTTTAGCGATACGAAAAATGTGGCATTAGGAGGAATCCTGATATTCCTTAGCGCCATTACCTATGCTTCCTTTCTTGTTGGCTCAGGTTGGCTTATACCCAAATTGGGTTCGGCCGTTTTTACGTCTTACTCTATGATCGTTTCCTGCCTAGCGGTTGTAATCCATTATGCACTTACAAATCGATCAACCCTTTTAGTCTTTTCTTCAGAAGTCTACATTCTAGGATTTTTAATGGCAATTTTGACTACCGTGATCCCTTCTTTTCTCATCAGCTACGCCATAAAAACACTTGGGGCTAGCGAATTTTCCATTTTTGGAAGCTTAGGGCCCGTCTCTACCATAAGTCTTGCCTACACTTTTTTAGATGAGCGGATTACCGTTCTTCAATTTATTGGTGCTTTTGTTATTGTTTTAGGAATTTTTGTTGCCGAAAAAAAAATTAAACGGAAGAAGTAGGATTTATACAGAATGGTCAATCTCTAGACCGTCCAATGCCGTGTTGATGATTTCGACTTCCGCTGGTGAAAAGATAAAACACATGGCGTTTGCATTTTCTTTTGCTTGTGTTGCATTTCGTGCGCCTACCAAAGCGGCAGCGATTCCCTTTCTTCCTACTGTCCAGTTAATGACCAACTGAGCCAAGGTGACGTGATGTCCATCCGCAATGGGTTTGATTTTTCGTAAAAATTCATTCGTCCTTGATCGGTTGGGCTCTTTGAAAAATTTATTTTGAGCACGGTGATCCCCTTCCTCAAACGGATAGTTCGAGGTGATCTTTCCAGTAAGCAACCCTCTTTGAAGGGGACTATAGGCTAATATGCCGATATTCTGTTTCAAGCAGTACGGCAAAATATCCTTTTTTATTTTTTGATACACCATGCTGAAAGGGGATTGACTGGATGCAATAGGCATTATACCATTCGCTTGCTCCATCAAATCCACATGCATATTCGAGACACCAAACGCCCTGATTTTTCCTTCATCTTTAAGCTGGAGACAGGCTTCCATCATTTCCTCAACAGGGGTATTTGGATCGGGTCGGTGAATTTGAAAAAGATCAATATAATCCGTTTGTAATCTTTTTAGGGATTGCTCCGCCTCATATATAATGGACTCTTTGCTGGCATTGGAGTAAATCGCTTTTTCAGGACCTCCAGGCCAGGAACCTTTCATTATTGCCTTTCCTCTGGGCATTTCCCAGTTCCACCCAAACTTAGTTAGAAGTTCTAAGTGTTGTCGACCCACTTCCTTAGCAAACTTGCCTACTATTTTTTCGCTGTGCCCTAATCCATAAACGGGTGCCGTATCGATAGAAGTGACCCCTAAATCAAAGCCAGTCTGCATGGCTTCCTTCGCAAGGCGATCATCAGTTCCTCCCCACATCCATCCTCCTATGGCCCACGATCCGAATACGATGGGGGAAACTTTTATTCCCGATTTTCCGAGTTGTGTTTTGTCCATTTACAAATAAAATTAGTTAAGACCCGACTGAAAAGGCATCCTGACAGCTTAGTAACGCCAGTAATATTTAAGGTTGTCATAGAAAAGTACAATAATGAAGTCCACTTATTTCGAGAAAGTTCACGCCGGTGAGTTTACGAATACTATGAACCACCTTTTCAAGAATCTCCTTTAAATCATCTTTTAAAACAATAGATCTGGATCGGCTTAATTATCCAACTCATCTTTTTAATGATGCGGAGACAAATAAAGAAGCTGAGGTTTTTGTGCTGAACCGGCTTCTGAGCGGTCATTCATTTCATTATATTGACGAAGATAGCTCCCTTCATGAGATGTCGATTAAAGCTACCTATTTTGCTTTAGTGAGCTAATGAATTGAGCCCATGCAAAAGGGTTTAGAAACTGATTTGTAGGTGGTACATATCTTTTAATATAGGATGCGCTTCGTTGATTAAGCAAATACTGTGCATTAGCATTGGGGGAAGGGGGTAAATTTTGATACCCAAGTCTCATATACTCGCTGTTCAGCCATTGATACAAATTGGCGTATTCTTTCTGATAAGGTAAATCCATAGTGATCAATGCTTCTTTAAACATTGCCTCAGTTGGGTAGGGTCTTATTTCTACTTCTTCAAGGAAGGTGATGTCATCTTCCAGCACTACGGTAATACGCAGACTTGACTCCATATCGTGGGCGGGAACATTATAATATACCCTTTTGTATCCTACCGTGCTAAACACGATGCTGTCGCCTTCAAGGGCAGCCATCGAAAAAAAGCCATAAGGGTTGGTAGTCGTGCCTCTACCGCTTTTTGGCGTGTAAACATGTACTCCAGGGATGATATTAGTACTATCCGAACTAAATACCACACCTGAGAATTGGATGACCTTTCTTTCTTTAGTCTCTTGACTAAATCCAACCGTGAGCATCAAACACACAAACAAGTAACTTAATAAAAACTTCAAATCGATTTCTTTGAGGTAAATTAGAATATTACAGCATAGAAAATGCTATCTTCCTCAAAAATAACGAAAAATGAGGCTCAAGAACTTCAATCTTTCCTATGGTACCCAAATCTTTAAGTCCTTTTCAAACGAGTCTAGGACTCGAATTATTCACCTACTCTATAAAAAAGAAGAGTTAAGTATTTCGGATCTAGAGTATATTTTAGATTTTACCCAAACCAAGACTTCCAGACATATAGCATATCTCAAAAACGCTGGTTTGGTTACGTTCAGAAAATATGATCAATGGGTATTCTACAGCATTAAAGAAGAGGTACTCGATATGGTGAGTCAGGTATTTGAGTTTTTGAGTAGAGACTCTATTTTACAAAAAGATTTAAGTGTGTATAATACCATGAACGCCAATCTGGCACTTTCAAAGAATAGAATCGAAGCTAAGAGCTATCGTCTATGAAAGAGATCAAGCACTTGTTCTTTGATCTTGATCATACACTTTGGGATTATGATAAAAGTTCTAAAGAGACCCTACTAGAAATTTTCAACCTCTTGAAAACAGAAGGAAAATTTGATTTTTCGAGAAAAAAATTTCTAAATACATTCTACTCAGTCAACAATAGCCTATGGCATCAATATAATTTAGGTGAAATTGATAGAGAGTATATAAAAATGAATCGATTTCAGATGGTTTTCACAAGGCTGAATAGACCAGAACTCCCCTCTGGCATGGTCTCAGAATATTTCATAAAAAATTGTTCTTTAAAACCGTATTTGATGCCAGAGACACTTACTGCGCTCAATTATCTGGCACCCAAATACAAACTTCATATCATCACGAATGGATTCTTGGATTCTCAAACCAACAAAATAATAAGTAGCGGAATTAACAAGTATTTCGACATAATCGTAACATCTGAATGTGCAAATGCAACTAAGCCGAGTAAGGAAATATTTGAATTTGCACTAAAAAAAGCGGGAGCATTTAAAAAAAATAGTCTGATGATAGGAGATAATAATAATACCGACATTAATGGCGGTCAAAACTTTGGAATAGGAACCATTTTTTATGATCCATCGGGAAGGAAGAGTTCGGTGGCGGATTTTTCTATTTCCTCTCATTTTGAACTGATCAAGTTGCTATGATGAAAATTCTACTCTGTAATCTTTAATATAGGATTTTCGATCTTCGTATTTTTGTTGACATAAATGTTATCAACTATGCCCAAGGGAAATTTTTTCGTACCCAACCCCGTAAATGAACCCATTCTCAGTTATGCTTTGGATTCACCCGAGCGAACGATATTGCAAGAGACCTACAAAAAAATGTACAATGACTTCGTAGATGCGCCAATGTTTATCGGAGATCAGGAAATTAGAACCTCCAATAAGCTAGATATGACATGCCCTCACGATCATGGACATGTCTTAGGTAAATTTTCGGAAGGAGACGCATCTCATGTGAAGCAGTCGATCGAGGCGGCTCAGGAGGCGAAGGAGGCGTGGGAGAATTTGACATGGGAAAACAGAGCAAGCATTTTCTTAAAAGCAGCTGATTTGATTGCAGGGCCATATCGTGCTAAAATAAATGCCGCTACTATGCTTGGGCAAGGGAAGAATGCGCACCAAGCAGAAATAGATGCTGCTTGCGAGTTCATTGACTTTCTAAGATTTAATGTCTCATTCATGCAAGAGCTTTACATGCAACAGCCTGAGTCTTCAGAGGGAACGTGGAATAGGCTTGAATACAGACCTCTTGAGGGGTTCGTCTTTGCGATCACACCTTTCAACTTCACAGCTATATCGGGGAATCTTCCTGCGGCTCCAGCCATGCTTGGCAATACGGTTGTATGGAAGCCGAACTACACCCAAATCTATTCGGCTCAAGTCATTATGGAAGTGTTCAAAAAGGCAGGGTTGCCAGATGGGGTTATTAATTTGATATACGTGGACGGGTCAGTAGCCGGAGATGTTGTTTTTAAACACCCTGACTTTGCCGGGTTGCATTTTACTGGGAGCACGGCAGTATTTAAACATCTTTGGAAAACAATCGGGGAGAACCTGAATCATTACAAAACATATCCCCGCATCGTAGGTGAAACAGGAGGAAAAGATTTTTTGGTCGCTCACAAGTCTGCGAATGCAAAAGAAGTTGCTACTGGTTTGGTGCGAGGTGCATTTGAATATCAGGGTCAAAAATGTAGTGCAGCATCCAGAGCTTATATACCTTCTAACATTTGGGATGAAGTAAAGAGCTATTTGGTAGAGAGTTTGAAATCTATGAAAATGGGTAGCCCTGAAGATTTTGGCAATTTCATAAATGCCGTGATTGATGAAAGAGCCTTTAAAAAAATTGCTAGGTATATTGACGAAGCCAAGACTGCTGATGGAGTCGAGTTAGTGGCAGGGGGTAATTATGATGGAGCTAAAGGGTGGTTTATTGAACCAACAGTTTTTAAGGCAAACGATCCGAAATACCGTACCATGTGTGAGGAAATCTTCGGCCCAGTGCTTACCATCTATGTCTATGAAGAAGAGAAGTTTGAAGAAACACTAAGGCTTGTAGATAGTACCTCCGAATATGCTTTAACAGGGGCAATCTTCAGTAAAGATCGTTATGCTATTGATTTGGCTACCAAAATATTAAGAAACGCAGCGGGCAATTTCTATATTAATGATAAGCCAACTGGCGCAGTAGTAGGTCAGCAACCTTTTGGTGGCGCAAGGGGGTCAGGCACTAATGATAAAGCAGGTGCTATGATGAACCTGATGCGATGGGTCAGCGCACGCACTATCAAAGAAACGTTCGTCTCCTCAGTAGATTACAGATACCCTTTCTTAGGTGAGTAATATTAGGCCTTTTCATTTGGCAGTTCCAGTAAGGGAATTAACAAAAGCACGATCCTTTTATCGAGACGTTATGGGTTTTGAGGAAGGTAGATCGTCCGATCGGTGGGTTGATTTTAATTTTTATGGACATCAATTTGTTATTCATGAAGTCGGTTTGGAGAGTAGAATCGCCCGCAATTCGGTAGATGGTCAGAACGTACCCGTGCCACATTTTGGTGTGGTATTAGATTGGGGAGACTGGGAGGAACTCAGCCAACGGTTAAAAGATCACGAAATTTCATTTGTAATAGAGCCATATATAAGGTTTCAAGGAGAGGTTGGTGAACAAGCCACCATGTTTTTTCTAGACCCCTCAGGAAATGCATTAGAATTCAAGGCTTTTAAAGACTCTGCTCAAATTTTCTCAAAATGAAACTCGTTTTAAGCTCTGTCTCAAGCTTCTGAGAAGATTGTAGTGCTTTCCGAGTTGGCAAACTCTGAGACTCTTTGAGAAAGGAAACTTAGATAGGTTCGTTTCAGAGTCGATATCAACTGCTGTCAATCTATTAAAAAGAAACGTTTGTTTCTGGCAAATAAATGAAGAAACCTAGATTTTGTGAACTAAAATATTCATATTTATATGAAAAAATGAATTTACTAAGTTAAATACTTAAAATTTATATTCTACGAGACTTACTTCATTGATTTTCAGTACCCTACTAGTGGCACACTATTTCACAAAGTAAAATTCCCTATCCTCAAGGTGCTTTACATGGGTTACTTTGTTGCAACAAACAAGCAAGGCATTTCTTCCTACCGAATTGAGTAGAAAACGAAGCTTAAGACAAAACACCTGCCAGTCTTTTAAACAAAAAGTGATGAAAGCGATGGCTAGTAGTCTTCCATTTCCTACTATGCTGGGGAAAGTAGAGGCTATTGAGAGAGAAGGTAAAGGAATCGGAAGGACGGATGCCCGTGTGAGCAAAGAGGGTAGCAACCTTTTTTAGGGAGCCACATCTACTCAATAGAAGGGTTAAATACAGACCCCTGTTTTATCATCATTTAAGTAGTGTTTAAGAGCTTAATTCAAAAACCCTTTTGATGAAGTGAAAAAATAATTATTTTCTATTCGATGGAATTGTTATAAAAAATCAGTACATTCATGTATTAATTACGAATGCACTGATAAAACATAAGCATATAATTAAGTTGGACTCAATTAGAAAAATGAAAAATATAATTTTAGGATTAGTTGCAATTTCATTTTTGAACGGTTGCTCGAAAGAAGATAATCTAGAAAATTCTGTATTCCCTAAATTTTCGCCTTCAGGAGATACATTTACTGATATTATTTTGTCAGGTGATACATATACTGAGATAGGCGAAAATCCATTTGTTCAAGTTTCGGAGCAACCTGTATCAACTTTCTCTATAGACGCTGACGGTGCATCTTACGCTAATGTACGAAGATTTATTCAACAAGACAGCCAATTACCACCCAAAGGTGCTATTAGAACAGAAGAGCTAATTAATTACTTCAATCTTGATTATGAATATTCTGATCCAACACACCCAATTGCTTTAAATGGGGAAATAAGCCAATGCCCATGGAATTTAGACAATAAATTAATTAGGATTGGAATCAAAGGAAAGCCTATTCCACAGAATGAACTACCGTCATCGAATTTTGTGTTCTTGATTGATGTCTCAGGCTCAATGGGAAGTGAAGATAAGTTAGAATTATTGAAAAGTGGCTTTAAACTTTTTGTTGACGGACTAGAAGCATCAGACAAAATAGCAATTATTACATATGCAGGTTCGGCAGGAGTGGTTTTAGAATCAACGTCTGGAGACAATAAAGAAACTATTAAAAAGGCAATTGATGCGTTAGGTTCTGGAGGAAGTACCGCTGGTGCAGAAGGTATAATTACTGCTTATGAAGTTGCTCAGCAAAATTTCATTAATGGAGGGAATAACAGAATTATTATTGGAACGGATGGGGATTTTAATGTTGGCCCTTCAAGTCAAGAAGAATTAGTGACTCTAATAGAACAAAAAAGAGATTTTGGTATTTTCTTGACCGTTTTGGGTGTTGGAAGAGGAAATTTGAATGATGCTGCCTTGGAACAGATTGCCAATAATGGCAACGGAACATATGAATACATTGATAATATTGAACAATTGAGAAAAGTGTTTATTTATGATTTTAGTAAATTTTATACAGTTGCGAAAGACGTGAAAGTTCAAGTGGAGTTTAACGATGCCAACGTCGAAGCGTATAGGTTAATCGGGTATGAAAATAGATTGTTAAATCAAGAAGATTTCGAAGATGACAATAAGGATGCAGGAGAAATAGGTGCAAATCAAAATATTACTGCCTTGTATGAAATTATTTCTAAAATAAACCCTAATTATAAAACCGTTCCGACATTTTCAATTGACTTTAGATATAAAAATCCAGGTTCTGAAACAAGCATTCCTTTGGGTTTAGAAGTTTTTGATGAAGGAAAACCTTTTACTGAATCAACTGATTTTATGAAGTTCACATCAAGTGTTGCATCTTTTTCAATGATAATTACAGATTCTCAATACAAAGGTTCGAGCAACTATGACGATATAATAGATTGGATAAGTAATACAAACCTTAATGATGAGCATAATTTTAAGGAAGAGTTTAAAAGCATTATAACCCAGGCAAAAAGCCTTTAAAATATTAAGCTTAACACTGTGTATGAAATTATAGCACCCTACCAGGATGCTGTGCTTCTTATACTCATCGTTATGTGCCATTCTGAATTCATTACGATCCTTTTCCTCTCAGCAAAATCAATGGAAGAAGAGCGTTTAAAGGCTTTGAAATTGGGAGCAACGATTACTTAATCACGTCATTTTCAATGAAAGAACATGCGTATAGGATTCAGTTTTTTTAAGAATAAATATTAAAAATAAATCGTCCGATTATCGAGAATTCCGAAAATGCGACGCCACAAGCAATGATCCTGCGTACTTCCTATTTCGCTATTAAGATCATCAGGTTTCATTGATTGAAATGGAAAAAGTCTGGATATTCATAACGCACTTAAGAAAACAACTTAAACAGGACGCTTCATTAGAAATTAAAAATCATCATGGGGTAGGCTTTTGTCTTGTAATAAAAAGCCAGCAGAGCTGGCTTGTTTCTGCATCTTTGGAAGTTAATGAATTATAATTTTTCGAACGAGCTTCTTCTTACCCTGGATAATTTCCAAAAGATAAACTCCTTCTTCTTGATCTGATAAGTCAATCGACTCTGAATACCGACCAAAAAAACGCACAAAGTACCGACTGAAAATATCGACCCCCCTCTTATTTGACACCTTGATTGTAAGCTCCTCCTCGTTCGTTGTATTAAATCGCACATTCAGTTTACCTTCGGATCGGAAGTCAGGGTATAGCCGCAAATCTTTAAGCGCTAACTCATTTTTTTCTACCCATCCCCGCCTCCCAAACTCGCCTTCAACTTTAGATACCTCTATTCTTTTGAAGTTCCTCTTTTCCTCTTGGCCTTCATCCATAATATTATTCGTTACGGAAAGTCCAAAATCCTTCAACCTTTCTTTTAGGCGTTCAAAATCCTCCGTATCAAAATGGAAAGAAGTAGCAGAATCTGTGTCGAAATGGAAGAAAAAGCCGTCTTCATCAGGATTAAAAAACTTTAATATTTTTTTTTCCATTTCTTCCATCTTATCAAGATGAATCACCACATCATGATCTCCTGAATCAACCCGAAATGAAGACCTTTTACCACCTGAAGAAAATTCCTGATAGTTAGGATCAGCACGCATTTCTTCCATATTGTTATACTCCCCTTTAAAGGTCTTTTTTTCACCATCAACCTCCTTGCTGATTTCGATTACAATTTTGTCATTAGATTTTTGGGCAGATGCCTTTGGCGTCAAGATCGCTAAAATCACTCCTAAGAAAAGCATTAAGTTCTTTTTCATATTTTTTTGTTTCACGTTTTCAGTTTAATCTCAGATAACGATAAAGCTGTTCTATCTGGCTGTTAATGCTTGTTAAAAATGGTTAACTAAGAACTTGTACATCTCTCAAAGCGTATTTTTGAAGTAATGAAAAGATCAACTCTGAAATGGATCATTGGGCTGATGGGCATTGCGATAATTGGACTGATCTCTTTTCAGCTATACTGGATTGACAATCTTATTACAGCTAATGAAGAGCGCCTTCAAAAAGATGTACTAGAGGCATTATATAATGTTGCCAATAAATTAGAAAAGCAAGAAACAATCCGTGCTTTTCATAAACTAAACTATCTCTCTCAAGTCCGTTCGTACGACTCCTTAGAAGCCCAAACCCCTTTATTAACGGCATCGGACACACAACTAACTTCGCCAAAAGCAACGCTCCAACAGAGTGGCAACCAGCAAATATTTGTTGTACAAGATTCTCTTTATGGAGGGTCTTTTGAGGTGATGTTTAGCCTTGGAGGTTATGGAAGTCATTTCTTTCCAAACTTCAACGCCCCACAGCCTCGAGAAGGAGAAATACTGAGTAGAGACATGCGAATCAGAGAGCTAGAGAGGCGATTAGAAAAGGTTTCGAGAAGATACGAGCAAACTTTTGAAGTAGTAAATGAACTGATGGGGTCCCATATTCCACTAAACAGTCGATTCAACCCCAACCAACTGGACTCACTTTTAAAATCTGAACTGGAAAATAAAGGAATAGACATTAAGTACGAATACGGGGTGCTTCAGCCCAAGCAAAAGCAATTTTTACTGCTTACACGAAATACTAACCCCAAAGAGCTAGCCTTGAGTAATCTGAAAACGAATTTATTCCCAAATGACCTTTTCAATGACGAAAGTCAATTGATAATTCGGCTGGCAGATGAAAAGGGGTTTATTATAAAAAAAGTTTGGTCCGCAATGGCCAGCTCAGGCATACTGGTACTGGTAATTCTTTTTTGCTTTGGATACAGCATCAAAACCATACTGCGTCAGAAAAAATTGTCAGAGATGAAAAACGATTTCATCAATAACATGACACATGAGCTTAAAACTCCCATCTCCACCGTCTCACTGGCTGTGGAAGCACTGTGCGATAAAGAAATAGAGCAGCGTACGCTACGTGAAAAATATGTGAAAGTAATTGGAGAAGAAAATAAACGCCTAGGCGATCAAGTTGAAAAAGTTCTCCAAATAGCGGCCATTGATCGAAATGATTTTAATTTGAAAGAAGAGTTGTTGTCCATGAAAGAGACCGTTCAAAATGCGGCAGAACACATCTTCATGCAAGTAGATAAGCGAGACGGACGCATTAATATTGTGGATACTGCGAAAAAAGACGCCGTAAAAGGTGACGAAATGCATGTTACCAATATTATTATCAACCTCCTTGAAAATGCCAATAAATACTCTCCAGATTCTCCTAATATTACACTAAAGACGGACTCTGATGATACGAGCTTTTACCTATCCATTCAAGACCGAGGCATTGGAATGACTAAAGAGCAACAAAAACACATATTTGAAAAATTTTACAGAGTCCCCACTGGCAACGTCCATAATGTAAAGGGTTTTGGACTCGGTCTGGCTTATGTTCAAAAAATCGTTGCCGCACATGGCGGCACTATTAATGTTGACAGTGAATATGGAAAAGGCAGTAAATTCTTAATAAAATTACCTCTTGCAAAACATGAAGCCTAGATTATTAATCGTAGAAGATGACCCAAATTTGGGTGAAATATTGAGCGAATACCTAAGCCTTAAGGGGTTTGAAACCACTTTGAAAAGAGATGGCGAAGAGGGAGGAGTTGCGTTTAAAGAAGATAAATATGATTTGTGTATCCTCGACTTAATGATGCCCAAAAAAGACGGCTTCTCTTTGGCAAAAGAGATTCGATCGATGGATGATGAAGTTCCTATCATTTTTCTTACCGCAAAATCAATGAAGCAGGACATTATAAAAGGATTTACAGTTGGTGCCGATGACTACATGACTAAGCCCTTTAGCATGGAAGAGCTGCTTCTAAGGATTCAAGCAATACTTAAGCGTTCCAAACCAAGAAAAGACTCATTTCCAACCAAATTTGAGCTTGCAAGCCTTTCCTATTTTCATCAAGAAAATAAGCTCGTAACGGCAAAGCGTGAAATTAACCTTACCACTAAAGAAAATGAACTACTTAAAATTTTCTTCGAAAACATCAATCAAACCGTATTAAGGAGTGTGGCATTAAAAAAAATATGGAAAGACGATAGCTATTTCAATGCTAGAAGTATGGATGTGTACATCGCCAAGGTCAGAAAATACTTGAATGATGAGCCTTCCATTAAACTACTTACCATTCACGGTGAGGGGTTCAAATTAGTAGAGGTTAGTCCCTCTTAGTAGACCCTTTTTTGGACTCCCTTTACTTCAGTGCGTGAATTAATTCATTGTTTAATTCCATGCCTTTGAGAATCAATGGGGTTGCAGAGAGCAACATTAGCTTTCTAGAAAATCTTCTTCAAAATCACCACTCTTATACTCATCTATTTTACCAAATGGTTTCAGTTCAATGAACATACGATGAACAAAATTTTAGCCTTTTCTCTGCTGGTCTTTCTTCTACCCCCTTGATCTTCTTCGACCCACCCCGAATTGATTTGACCTTCCAAAACAGCGGAAAATATTGAACCAATTTTGGCTGATTTTAGAGTGCCGCATATTGATGCTCCGACAGATGCCGATGCAGTTTTTGGATTGCTCTACGCCCAATGCGAAGACGACTTTAGGAGAATAGAAAGAAATTTTATTTGTGCGCCAGTGGCAGGCACATGCGGTGGCGAGTAAGGGAAAAACACCGCCTAGACCCCATTCTACGAGACCTAGGCGGTAATGCGTTTTTTTAATTACTACACGCTTCTTTTTGAAAGGTTACTTTGGCAGCATCATATTTCGTCCACGCTGCTGGAATAGGTAACTGATCCACTTGCACACAAGTTAGCTTAGGGGTATTTGTCAAATCTAAATCCGTAAGCGCATCGTTATTGCCATTCGCCAGATTAATCTTTGTTATGGCATTGTCTAATAAATTAAGCTCAGTAAGCACTATGTTCTTGGATACATCCAGTGCTGTTAATTGATTTTTGAATAAAAGAAGCTTAGAAAGTACGGTGTTTTTAGAAACATCTAGTGCTGTTAATTGATTATTCCCTAAACTAAGCTTAGTAAGCACTGTGTTCTTAGAAACATCTATTGCTGTTAAATTATTTAAACCCACACCTAGTATAGTAAGTTCGGTGTTGTTAGAAACATCTAGTGCTGTTAATTGATTACTAAACAAATTAAGATCAGTAAGCATAGTGTTGTAAGAAACATCTATTTTTGTTAATTTATTACCAAATAAATCAAGACTAGTAATATTTGTAAAATATTCAATGCCAGTAGCGTCTTTAATGTCTATAGAATTTGCACTAATATTTCCATATGCTTGCGCCTCCGCTTCTGAAATTTCCCCGTCTTTATTGGCATCAAGACCAGGGTGATAAATATCATTTAGTAATCTAGCTTTGAAGATTGCATCTGGAATATTAATTGGTTCACCAAGGTCATTCGTTATGGAAATCGTAAACGCTGCCGTAGCCGACACACCCGCTACTGTTCCTTGTATCTCGCCTGTGACCTCCGTTCGGGTCTCAAAATCGAATACGCTGGAATCATTTACCACCATTTTATTTCCCTCCAAAGCAATGGCTCCCGCTGGGCTTTGGCTCCTGATCGAATAAACGGGCGTTTCTTCCGTATTGGCTACTGTCGCCGTTATCTCCCCAATCTCGGTGTCTTTAGGGCTGTTTTCCTGAATAGTTAGTTGGGTCAAATCCGCTATGTCGATGGACGTAATTCCCGTATTGGTAATGGTCACCTCTTTCGTTGTGTTATCCGATCCGCCTGCATTCGTAGCGGTGAGCTTTACGGTATAGGTGTCGTTTTTAGCGTAGGTATGGGCGGGGTTTTCGTCTGTTGAAGTGTTTCCATCGCCAAAGTCCCAAGCGTAGCTGGTCGCACCTTCAGACGTGTTGGTAAACGTTACTTTACCTGCCGTTTTTTCGTCTACTACAAAGGTAAAATTCGCCACTAATTGGGTGCTCGTTCCTTCTAGGGAAATGGTCACCGTTCGCGTTTTCTCCGCCGAGCCGCCTGCATTTGTGGCGATGAGCTTTACCGTATAGGTGCTGTCTTTCGTGTAGGTATGGGTTGGGTTTTCTTCCGTGGATTTGCTTCCATCCCCAAAGTCCCAAGCGTAGCCGGTGGCATTTTTAGAAGCGTTTTTAAAAGTTACCGCCCCTTTTGAACCGAAGGTGAGAGTAAAGTCGGCTTCTACTTTAGGGGTAACGGGTTCATCGCCCTTACAACCCCATAAGACTGCGGCTGTACAAAGGGTGGCGAGTAGAAAGGTTTTCGGTTTAAAATTCAAAGGTTTGGTTTGATTTGATTTGATTTGATTTGATTTGATTTGATTTGATTTGATTTGATTTGATTTGATTTGATTTGATTTGATTTGATTTGATTTGATTTGATTTGATTTGATTTGATTTGATTTGATTTGATTTGATTTGATTTGATTTGATTTGATTTGATTTGATTTGATTTGATTTGATTTGATTTGATTTGATTTGATTTGATTTGATTTGATTATTCATAAACTCAAAATTTTTCGTTACTTTATTTGATATATTAAGATTTTTCATCTGGGTTTTGGATTCTTTAAAATTACTCATCTTATTTTTATTTTTAGGTTTAGAACACAAGAATAAAGGTATTGGATCGTATTTGCAAATAAATTTAATAAAAAAAGATTTTTTTTAATAAGTAGGCTTGAAAACGCTAAATTATTTTCTTATAAAGTGCATGGACTTGATGGATATGTCTAGTTTTTTAATGCCTTCCTTTATTGATTATCCAGCTATTGCCAAGTATTTTCTTTATAAAAATGACCACTGAACGCCACGTATTTTTTTCGCATCGGGTTTAGCATACTTTTTTTCTTTATCCCAGTTAAAGTAAACAAGGTACAACGTTAGAAGATGGTTATTTTCTGAATGAAACAAACATTCACTTTTATATCGCTAATCCTCTCGATTGTTTCAATTAATGGGCAGAAAAAGAATACTCGAGATACGAGTTCGCTTCTTATTCAGCCGAGTAGAATTGAGTTTGAAAAAAACAATGATAGATCAGACTTTTACGTAATTGTGGGCGATGAAGACGGTCTTCTCGTATTAGAAGAGACATACATATCGGCTACTAAAGACGCTTTTATATGGAGAGTTCATTTGGTCGATACCTCTTTACAAGTGGTAAAAACACGGAATGAAATCATCGGAAGCGCGGCATCTCTGGTGGATTATAACTATTTTGGAGGCGACTATTATATCTTATTTAATAAGAATAAATACCAAGCAGATGAGCTACTGGTCTACAGGTACTCTACAAAGACAGATAAAATAGCGCGATACGAACTCACAACTGCTTTCCCCCTTTCTATTAAGTATTTTGAAGCAGTAGGGGAGACATTACTCATAGCCGGTTATACCAATTTCAG
This sequence comes from uncultured Ekhidna sp., assembly GCA_964289745.1. Classification (GTDB taxonomy): domain Bacteria; phylum Bacteroidota; class Bacteroidia; order Cytophagales; family Cyclobacteriaceae; genus Ekhidna. The sequence goes on along the minus strand of CAXYMM010000001.1, from coordinate 993,251 downwards.
ACCTGTTGTTATTACTTATGACCTCAATATTCGCTTGCCGAGAGTAGTTCCGGGGTTCTACGATAATAAAAATGAATTTCTGGACATTACTGTAGATGATAAAGCTAACTTATTTACGGTAGTGCTGACCGAGCGAATGAAGAATAAGAAAAACACCATAAGAGTCAAGACATTTAATGAAAGAGGAGACCTTATAGAAGATAATAGACTAAATCCTGAAGAGAAGAAAAGTTTGCTGGATGGTGCCACCACTACATTTTCAGGTGGTTTGCAATACATTGCGGGAACATACTCACGGAAGTTATCACCATACAGTCAAGGCTTTTACCTCAGCAAATTTATTAACGGTCAACAGCAATTCAACAAATACTTTCCCTTTGCAGTGCTTAGCAATTTTTGGAACCATATGAAACCTAAAAGGGAGCTACGAATTTTAAAAAGAATAGCGCAAAAAAAGAAAAAAGGCAAGGTTAAGAAATTTAATTATCGATTACAGGTTCAAGAGATTCTTCAAAGAGGAGAGGAGTATATTTTAATAGCTGAGGCTTATTACCCTAGGTATGATTACAATAATAACAGGATGGGTCAGTTTTACGGGAACAGAGCAGACCCGTACTTTCTTGGATATAAGTATACCCATGCGGTTGTTGTAGCTTTTGATAAAAACGGCAATATACTGTGGGATCATACCTTCAAAATTGAAGATAAACAGAGCTTTTTTTTAAAAGAAAACATTGTGGTAAGTCTGTCTAAAGACCAGGTAGCGTTGATGTATCTGGAGAAAAGTGAAATTCGCTCCAAAATCATTGAAAAAGAGAGGATAATGGAGGGTAGACGCTTTAGCTCCATTAGGCTATCCAATGCCCTGGAAAAAGTGAGTGGAAGCAATTCAGTCCGTGAAAAAATCGAACGATGGTATGGTGACGCTTCAGTGGCGTATGGTGAGCAGACGATAAGAAATATTTTGAAGCACGACAGCAATACTCGAGAAATTTTTTATATCAATAAGATCAAATACGCCAATACACAACCTAATTAATTGATTATTTTTGCAATTCTCTCATGCGAAAGCGACTGCTTTTTGACAGCAAACTACTCAAGGTCACGATCGGAAGGTTGTGCCGCCAGCTTATTGAAGTTCATGATAATTTCTCGAATACCGTAATCATTGGGCTTCAGCCGAGAGGTGTTTTTTTAGCAGATCGGATCAAAAATGACCTTGAAAAGATGCTATCGAAAGAGATGAACATAGGGTATCTCGATACCACCTTTCATAGAGATGACTTTAGGAGACGAGATGAACCTGCGTCTCCCAGTCAAACAAAAATTCCCTTTTTAATTGAGGATAAGAATGTGATTCTGATAGATGATGTGCTATTTACTGGTCGAACAGTAAGGGCTGCACTAGACGCTATGAATACTTTCGGAAGACCCGCTAAAGTAGAACTCTTAGTTTTAATAGATCGCATATATAGCCGACATATACCTATTAAAGCAGACTACGTGGGGAGGAAAGTAAATACCATCCAATCTCAAAAGGTGTTGGTAGCGCTCGCTGAGCAAGGCAAAGAAGATAATATTTGGCTAATTAGTAGCGAAGAATGAGTCGTCTGAAAAAAAAGCATCTTTTAGGGATCAAAAACCTGAGTCGCGAAGACATTGAACTTATTTTTCAGACTGCTACCCATTTTAAGGATGTCTTGAGCCGGCCGATAAAGAAGGTTCCATCCTTAAGGGACGTAACCATTGCCAATGTCTTTTTTGAAAATTCCACTCGAACCAAACTCTCTTTTGAGCTTGCAGAAAAAAGACTTTCGGCAGATATAATCAATTTTTCTACCTCGGGAAGTTCAGTAACAAAGGGAGAAACATTGCTGGACACCATTAATAACATACTGGCAATGAAGGTAGATATGATCGTCATGCGACACTCAAGCCCCGGAGCCTCTCATTTCCTAGCCAAACACATCGATGCTAGCATTATCAACGCAGGTGATGGCACCCATGAGCACCCTACTCAGGCATTGCTGGACTCATTTTCTATCCTCAATAGAACAGGCAAAGTTGAAGGGAAAAAAGTGGTCATCGTCGGCGACATTATTCATTCCAGAGTAGCTATCTCTAATATTTTCGCCTTGCAAAAACTCGGGGCTGAAGTCATGGTATGTGGCCCTGCTACGTTGTTGCCAAGGCACATTGGGGACTTAGAGGTGAAAGTAGAAACAGACGTGAGAAAAGCACTACAGTGGTGTGATGTCGCAAATATTCTGAGAATTCAACTAGAACGCCAACAAAAAAGTTATTTCCCTTCGCTTAGAGAATATGCCCAGTTTTTTGGAGTTAACAAGGCACTCCTTAACTCCCTAGATAAGCAGATAACCATTATGCACCCTGGACCTATAAATAGAGGTGTTGAATTAACCAGTGACGTAGCAGACTCAGACCATGCAATTATTCTGGATCAAGTGGAAAACGGTGTCGCCATCAGAATGGCCGTACTCTACTTACTGGCAGGAGCTAATTAGTAAATTATTTCCCCACATAGTTATATGGGGTAATATCCAATAACTCAGCCTTGACAACATCGCTTACATCTAATCCTTGAACAAATGAATTAATCGATTGACTGGTTATGAATTCATTTGATCGGGTAAATTCTTTTAATGCCTCGTAAGGTTTTGGATAACCTTCTCTTCTTAAGACCGTCTGTATAGCCTCTGCTACTACAGCCCAATTATTTTCAAGGTCTGCCTTTATGCACGCTTCATTGGCGTGAATTTTCGAGAGTCCTTTTTGAAGCGAGCTAAAAGCAATGTAAGTATGCGCCATAGGCACGCCAATATTTCTTAAAACAGTGGAGTCTGTTAGGTCTCTTTGAAGTCTGGAGATTGGAAGTTTGGCACTCAGGTATTCAAAGAGCGCATTTGCGATGCCAAAATTTCCTTCAGCGTTTTCAAAGTCAATAGGATTCACTTTATGTGGCATGGCAGAAGAACCCACCTCGTTTTGAGAGATCGTTTGGGTGAAATAATTCATAGAAATGTATTGCCATACGTCTCTGCTAAGGTCTATCAAGATGGTGTTTATTCTTTTAAAAGCGTCAAAAAGTGCCGCCAGGTTGTCATAATGCTCTATCTGAGTAGTGGGGCTGCTTCTTACTAACCCAAGCTTATCTCGGACAAAAGCATTTCCAAATTGATGCCAATCGTGCTTTGGGTAGGCAATAAAATGTGCGTTAAAATTACCCGTTGCGCCACCAAACTTTGCTGAGAAGGGTACTTGCTTTAGCTGTTTTAATTGAACTTCAAGTCTCGAAACAAAAACATCGATTTCTTTTCCTAGCCGGGTGGGGGATGCAGGCTGTCCATGAGTTCTTGCTAGCATAGAAATGCCACTCCATTTGTTTACTTTTTGTTTCAGTTCCTGAATAATCGATTCCAGTTTTGGGATAATGATTTCAATAAGCGCATCTTTTATAGAAAGCGGAATCGCAGTATTGTTAATATCTTGAGAGGTAAGCCCAAAGTGAATGAATTCTTTAAGTGAGGTTAAGCCTAATTCATCAAATTTTTCTTTAATGAAATATTCAACGGCTTTTACATCGTGATTGATGGTTCGCTCTATTCCCTTGATTTTTTCAGCATCTTCAAGCGAGAAATCCTCGTAAATTTTAATGAGTTTTTCCGACTTGCTATCATCATACTTTGCCAACTGTTCGATACCACTCTCATATAAAGAGATGAAATAGAGTATTTCTACTTTAACTCGATATTGAATCAGGGCTTTTTCCGAGAAGTACTCAGAAAGTTGAGAAACCACTCTTCTGTATCGACCATCGATCGGAGAGATGCTCACTAATTGATTAAAATCCATTATTTCGTTTGAAAATTGAACACAAAATTACCTTATGCAGTTAATTTGTTTTCTGCAGATTAACACATATACACCGATAAATAAATTTTTAAGCATGGCATTTTCATTATTCAAAAAAAAATCGGAGAAGAAGAACGACCGTTATTTATCGCTAAGGATTAGAGAGGTGGTGAATGTGGCTACCGATGCGGTAAATGTTGTTTTTGAAAAACCTGAAGGATTTGAATACGAGCCTGGGCAGTTTATTACCGTTATAGACGAAGTAGATGGTAAGAAAATCAGAAGGGCATATTCTTTATGTACCACCCCATATGAAGATAAGTACCCCGCCGTAACGGTAAAGAGAGTGCTGGGTGGAGCCATGTCCAATCACATTAATGATAGGTTCAAAAGCGGTGATCAGGTGCAGATCATGCAACCCATGGGTATGTTTACAACCACGTACAAAGAAGACAATAAGCGTCAGGCTGTATTTTTTGGGGGTGGAAGTGGAATTACCCCTTTGATGTCCATACTCCGAACTATTTTAATTAAAGAGCCTCAAAGCAAGGTTTCATTGGTTTACGGAAACCGAAGTGAAGAATACATCATTTTCAAAGACCTGATTAAATCACTTTCCCTAAAATACAAAGATCGATTTGAAATTATTCACATTTTGGAAGAGGATGATACACGGTATAAGGGTCGTCCTACACAAGAGATGATTGTCGATATCTGTGATGAAATTGAAACGAACAGCGAGACGGAGTTTTACATTTGTGGTCCCGATCCTATGATGGACATTGTATCAAAAGGACTTGCTGATATCGGAACAAACAAGAAAAATATTATGATGGAGAGCTTTGAAGCGGGTAAAACCTCACCAACCGATATTATCGATGTAGAAACTACCGAGAGTGAGGTAATGATTAAACTTGAAGGGGAGGAGTATGCCATTACGGTAAAAAAAGGCATGAATATTCTTGAAAAGGCATTGGATAATGGATTGGATATGCCATACTCTTGCCAAAGCGGTATGTGTACCGCATGTCGAGGAAAATGCCTAGAAGGTAATGTAACAATTGACGAAGCGGAGGGCCTTTCTCAAGAAGAACTTGATGAAGGATATGTGCTTACCTGTGTTAGTAAGCCACTCTCCAATAAAATTGTTATTGAAATAGGTTAGGTAGAAGAATGAAGTTTAGGTTCACTAGTTGGTCATACTCCCATCATCGGGTCTACTGGATTTATCATGGCATCATTGCAATTACATTAGTCCTTTTTTTTCTAATTTTTGAAGATATAGAGACGGCTCAAATAAAAAACCTCTTGTTTCTGAGACTTTGGTAATGATTATCTTATTTCTAACATCTCTGCTTTCTATGTTCTTGAATTTGGATGGTTTGGAAGGATAAAAGGTTTGATTACAAGCTGAGAGAGAAAATTTCTTTGAGAAATTGATAGAATTTAAGGGCGTTGAGATAAAAAATACCTTTTTCATGAAGCTATTTGCTTGATTGCGTTGCTGTCATTGTGGCTAACTGCTCATTATCTTTTTGTAATCATATACTTTGCTGTCCTTGCTCAATCATCGATTTTTAGGTCTTCCGAAGACCGAGTTGCTCGCAACTTAAAATTATCTCTCGGAAAGAGCGGAGTAAACTGCATGACACTCAATTTGGTGAGTATCATAGCTAGTTTAAGAGTGGGGTGTTCAGAGTGTGATACCAAAAGTGATGGCATTAAGCTTTGCATTTTGGCCATCTGCATTAATGGGGCCTCTGCCTGAGGCGAAGACCTCGTTCAGGTCATACATGACAAATAGTTCTACACCTTTCCAGCCTACTTGACCCCTTACTCCGTACCGGAAGTTTTCTAGAAAAAAGTTATCCGATTCTTTGTTTTTTTTACTACTTCCGTTGTTTTTGAATCGAAATTTGGCATGGCTAGCTATCCGATAGCCCGCATAAACTCCTGCCCCAAAACGAAACCCCGTTTTGGTGTATCTTTTGATTTTTAGACCAGAAGATCGGTAACTCGTTACCTTTTTTCTACCTCTCGATAAGTCAAACATTGGAATCATGTGTACATTTATATACGAAGCGGTGAGTTTGCTTTTAATGCCGCTGATGGGGTCAACCGCTAGATTAAACTCAATCATTTCAGGTTTTTCGGAAATTTGCACATCAGCATCTTGCATTTTCCAATTGTACCAACTTACGCCAATGCCCCAATCCAGCAAAAGAGGATCTCTAATCCAGGTTCTATTTATGCTCTTGAGTGCCACATACCACGAACCAAAAGGTTTTACGGTATAAGGTGCGTTATCCCCATCTGGGAATTGACCACCCTCCATCCAATTGTTGATTCCCAAGTCAAGGTTAAAATGATGTGTGGTTCCTTTAGGAGGATCAGAGAGATGTGTCACTTTTTTACTTTTTTCCCAATCATCATCCCAATCATCAATTTCATCTGTGTCCACATCTATTTCCAGTCCGCCGAGCTTGATGTTCACCTTATCGTTGTTTACTTCCCAATCCTTCATTTCAACGTTTTCTTCATTTACATAGACCTTTCCACCGTCTATTTCTAGGTATTCTACTGAATCTGAAAGTTGATCATTCAAATCTCGAATCATTTGATTAATGTCATATTCTTCAAGAGATGCTAGTTCACTTTGACTTTTAGTGATAATGAAAATCTTACTTGAGTTATCCAACTCGATAATCACCGTATCATTTCTAATTAAATTTGGAGCGGCCATACAAAAGGATACTGCCGTTATATTTAAAAGGAAAGTCTTAACGGTCTTGCTTTTGACCAGGGCTTTGATTGAATACTTTAATTTGTCCATTTTATCTTTAGTATTATTTTTTAATAAGGGTTTCGTGCGCTTCGTTTTCTGGAATTTTTAAGACTGCCGTTGAGGAAATTGTCTTTAGCTGTTTTCATGTCAGCCAGCATTTCTCTCAGATCGATTTTGCCAGCAAAAGTGATAATTTTGTTAAAAATTGCAGTACTATCTGCTACCTTGTTGAGGGGTGTTGCCATTGCTCGACTGGAAGTTTTATACGTCATTTTTATTGTTCACCGTTATAAGTTTTTCTTCGATACTTATCCTTTTTCCAGAAGATTTTTTAGCGTCTTTAGCATGACTCTCCTCAATGTCTATCTCTAAAGACATATTGGTATTTTTTCTGATATACATTAGGCAGTCATTGAAAACAATACGTCTAACCCAACCTTCAAAGCTTCTGTATCCTTTAAACTGTCTTATTTTTTAAATACTTTCACTATGCTTTCTATCATTACATGCTCTGCCTCGATACGATCTTTGTATATATCGAGGACAAACGCCAAGCATTTTTGGGGTCAACCTATCATATAACTTTCGCTATGCAGATGACTTCCCTTTAGGGCATTCTCTAATTAATTCCTCGTCAGTTGGCGACTTATTGATTTGCAACATATTTTGAACTTTCATAGACGTGATGCAGTCAGAAAAGAGATGATTGTCTAAAGAAAAATTTTTTATAGAAAAATATTGTCACGATCCTTGAAAAATAAAAAAGTCAGCTACGCTGGCTTTACGAATAATTCAAAAGATAGGATACTTAATTCTTAAGGTTTTAAAGTATTGTCTTTATGAAATCTATTCTGTCTTTTTAGTAAAAATTTCCATATACTCCTCCAAATGTCGTAGAAAACATAGTGGATAATGCTTTTGAGGTTGATCCAGTTATTTCTCCTTTTTCCCATCTCAGAATTAATCAGTAGATTATTCAAAAATAACACATTTGTACGAAAAAACACATCTTCAGGTTAAAAAGGGATGAATTATTCCGTAATTGTAAAAATATAATCGTGGAAAAAACACATTTCTGATATTATAATATTATTTGAACAACAGAATCAATTAAAGAAATCGAAAAAACTTCTTCTTTTGTCCCATTTGAGGTCTTTTAGCAAATCTGATTTTACTCTTATGGAGAAGAAGTATGATTGAAACCTCCCGAAAGGAACCCAGTCAAAATTCATAGACCAGCAATGTAAGTCTCTGCTTACTCCAACTCGTGTAGTAGTAAAATCTTTAGCTTCAAAATCATACCCTGAATTGAAGGTAATTTGGGTTTTTTCTGTCAGCCCTAGCGAACCGCTAAATTGGAAACTCTGTGTGATGTTGGGATCTTCAAAGCCAGTTTGCCGCCTATTAATGGAATATTGCATGCGCAAAGTCCATGGGATGCTGAAATCGATGTATTCATTCGGGTTATCTTGAATGCGTCTTAATTCCTCTTTTTCGTCTTCGGTATATCCTTCAAAGTTCACGTTGTCTTCTGGTGCTACTACGCCAGTTCCTTGTTGAAAGGCATCAGTTTCTCTATACCCCGAATCCTTTTTTTTCGAACTTTTCTTGGGTCTTAAGTTTAAACCCAAGGATACATTCATATTAGAGAGCTTGCCTAGTCCATTCCCATAATTCCATGCATACCGATCTAATCTGCGCTGTACTACAGAGCGGGTACCGTCTGAGTTAAAGGTTTCTGAAATAAGTCGGTACTCATAAGGGTCAAGTGTTCCAGTAAAGTTCACAGAAAGTTTGTTTTGAAAAAAGGAAGTCCTTGCATTAATGTTGATGTTACTCAATTTAAAGGAGTCAACCGCCAAATTATACCCAGAGCTTAACCCAAGGTTGTCGAAAATCTTGATCTTTTTTGAGCCTGTGACTGTGTCTTTTTTACTTGCCAGTTTCATTTCAATATTATTTGAAAGCGAGAAACTCAATGTTTTGCTTTCACCTCCAGCGGGTGAGCCGAATAGAAATCCTTCATATTTGCTCAATGTTCGGGTGTTTCCTTCCTCGTTTACTCTTACATCTCGATATACCCCGTATTTTGGATCGGAAAAATCAGGGCGATAACTAAAGGATACACTTGGAGTCATCACATGGCGTACTGCCTGGATTACCCCTTTCTTAAAAAATACAGTGCCATACACCCGTGTATTTAGTGAGGCACTAGACGACCAGCTTCCTGCTCTACTAAAGCCGTGAATAGTGTCAATTCTTACTTGATTATCACCAACGTAAGTAAAGTCTAGCTCTTTGGTATACCACAGTTCTTTGTAGTTGAAAGATGGGTTTAATGTGAAATATTTTAAGAATGTAATCGAAGTAGAAATTGGTACCGAGTGTTGACCCCCGATTTTAGACCGGTTCAAAATCGTCGAAAAATTTTTAGAATTAAAAGAGAGCGTTGAATCGGCTAAAGGATCTGCATTTGCAATTTTAAATCCAGATAACCTCCTAACAGGACCATTGCTTATCTCATTTCTTGACACAAAATTATGACTAAAGTTTAGTTTGGATAAAGGCGACTTACTTGACTTTACGATGCTCTTGAAAGGATAAATACGATTCATATTTAGGGTAAAGTCTGGAAGCGTCAGGTTCACGATTTTAGTTTGTAAATTTTGGTTGTGCCTTAGGTTTAATGACATGTTGAAGGGCGTTCTTGGCAGGCTGTTTCGATAGGAAATATTAGAAGTGAACCGTGAATTTATACTTCTAGAAAAATCCTGATTGATCAGGTTATTGTTAGAGTTGTAAGAAGAAGTACCTGCCGATACAGAGGCCGAGAAGCTGGAACTGGATTTGGATTGCGGGGTGTGATTCCACCGAACCCAATAGTCGTTTATTTCAATAGGATTTTCCAAATTATCAGTTACAGACTTGGTGTACGAAAAATTGAAGTTGCCTCGATGCGAGTATCTTTTAATATAGTTGCTATTAAAAGATACTGCATTGCTTCCTTTCGAATAGATGTCTCCTGTAATTCTGACATCTACATAATCACTGATAGCAAAATAGTAGCCACCATCGCGCAAGAAAAACCCTCTTCTGTTTTCTTCTCCATACGAGGGAAAAAGGATGCCAGAGGCTTTCTTTTTAGGTTGTGGAAACATCCCAAAGGGAAAGGCAAGCGGAGTAGGCAAATCTCTGAATTTCATAATGAAAGGACCAGAAACTACCTTGTTGCCAGGGATTACCTTCAGTTGTTTAGACTTGACTTCGAAGTGAGGATTCTCCAAATTACAAGTAGTGTAGCTTGCTCCCCTTATAAAAAGCTCATTTTTGGCATTTTTCTTTACATCATCGCCATGCATAAAGGCCGCATCTTTTTCTGTAACCACTCCTTTTATGAGTGCTCGCTTGCTTTTGAAATTGTAAATAATGTCGTTCGTAGCGTAAACATCCAGTCCATCTGTGTAAACAGGCTTTCCAATTTTTTTCCCTGTGGTATCTGTTATGTAGTGCGCATGTATGGTTCGTCTTCTCCAGTTTACATTAGTTCTTTCAGCCTCAAGTGTGATTTCATCATAATCAATGTATGATTCTCCAAACATGAAAACCTCCTGTGATTGTGCATTGAATCGTATTGAATCACGTGAGCTATAGTTTATGGTAGTTTCGATATCACTTCTTCGTTGTGGGGTTAAAAAAATAGAATCCACCTTTGCAGAGTCTAAAACCAAGGAGTCGAGCCGAGGATTTTGCGAAAATGAAGTGCTATCTAAAGGCGCATAGCGAATACTATCTATTTCTTGAGCGTTAGCCAAAGAAGCTAAAAATATTAAAAAAATGAGGTAGCTCTCCTTCAACCTTTTAAATCATTTTTTGATAAAAAACTAAGACCAAATTATCTTTGAGGTGTTTGTTCAACCAGATGAATGGCGGATTTTTTGTCCATAACGGAGGCGTAGACTTTATTTGATCGTAAATGACCTTAAGTTTCGTGTAAAAGTATTTCATTTTAGAAAATAAAAACTGTGAGAAATCTATCGATTCTACTTTTCCTTAGCCTTTTATTGTTACTTGCATCTTTCAGTCCTACAGGTAAGCCCCTCTCTGTCGTTACGAAAATTGTGATCGATGCTGGTCATGGTGGGAAGGATCCTGGCACCCTGGGCACCTATACTAAGGAAAAAGACATTGCTCTGAAGGTTTCCAATATGGTGGGTCAGTACCTCGAAAAAAATATCGAAGGTGTAAAAGTAATCTATACGAGAAAAGGTGATTCTTTTATTCATGCCAAAGATCGTCCGGGTATCGCCAATGGGCAAAATGCAGATTTGTTTGTGTCGATTCATGCAAATTCCTTACCAAGAAGCACGCCAATATCTAGGAAGCGAGCTATAAAAGGCGTAGAGGTATATGTGATGGGAGTTCAAAATACAGAACGTGCGCTTGAGGTAGCTAAAAGAGAAAACTCTGTAATCTTGCTAGAAGAAGACTATGAAAAGCACTATGATTTTGATCCAAAATCAGAGGAATCATACATCCTGTATAATCTAACTCAGTCTGCCTATCAAGAAAACAGTCTAATTCTGGCTAGCCTTATTGATGAACAATTGAAGACTAGGGCAGGCAGGAAAAGTTACGGCGTAAAACAATCAAGTCTTTATGTACTCTGGAGTACCGCCATGCCCAGTGTCTTAGTAGAAATTGGCTACCTTTCCAATCCTGTAGAAGAGCAAGAATTAAATGACCCAGAAGTGCAAACATATATTGCTTCGGGCATTTATAGGGCTGTAAAAGAGTATAAAAGGCAACTGAAACGCAGAACTAAAAATTAAAAATTGTGTCGAAAGAATTTAAAATAGGACTTATCGCCGTTATAGCTGGAGGGTTGCTGTATTATGGTTTTAACTTTTTAAGAGGATCAGATTTATTCTCTTTGTCTAATCGCTATTTTGTTACCTATAAAAATGTATCAGGACTTTCCGTTTCTAACCCGATATACCTAAATGGATTGCCCGTAGGGCGGGTCAGCGGTTTTCAGTTGGAGCAGAAAAAGCAAAGAATTATAGTTGCACTCGACATTGATCAAAATGTGGAGCTAACGGACGGTGTTATTGCACACCTTGCAAACGATGGGCTGCTCGGAACAAAAGCGATAGTTCTTGTTTTCAAGGAGTCATCAGAAACACTTCAGCCAGGAGATACCTTAGAAGCAGAAACAGATAGTGGGCTCTTTGAAAGGTTTGATCCTGCAATTGATAATATCAATACTACTATTACCAAACTTAACAACCTGCTAGATGAATTGAATAGCACTGATATATCAGGAATAGTCGATACACTTAAGTATTCAATCGCAATACTAACAAATAAGGTCAATAATTTAGAACTGGAGTCTACTGTAGAAAATACCAATAATCTTTTGATTTCATTCAAAGACCGTTCTGATCAATTAGAAACGCTTCTGGCAAGCTCTAATTCGTTGGTCGACTCCCTGAGCCAGGTTTTATTCAATAAAACGTTTGTTAAGCTCAATGAGTCCATGGATCAAGTAAACTCCTTTATGGCTGCAATGCAATCCGATTCTGGCACATTGGGTCAATTAATGACTAATGATTCGCTCTATCAGAATTTGAATAAAACGCTTGTCGATCTTGACAAGTTGATTATTCATTTTGATAATTACCCCAAGGATTTTATGAAGCCGTTAGGTAGGAAGCATAAAAAATTGGAGGGAATGACAAAAGATGATGATTAGTATAATTAAACCAAATTGATTCCAGAATCCCAAATAAAAGCCCTTACTAAGCTTTTAGATGATGATGATCAAGAGGTAATCTCGCATGTTCAGGAAAAAATAATGTCGTTTGGTACTTCTATCATCCCGATGCTGGAACAAGAATGGGAAAGTACTTTCAACCCAATAATTCAGGAAAAAATAGAAGACCTTATTCATGAACTCCAATTCGACCTATTATCCGAGCGATTTATTGATTGGAAGGAAAGCGGCGCAGAGAATTTACTGGAAGGCTTATGGATTATAGGGACCTACCAATACCCTGATTTGGAACTCAATGGCTTGATTAAACAGGTTGAACAACTATATCATGAGATGTGGAGGCAAATGAAGGAGGACATGAATCCTCGAGATCAGGTGAATGTATTTAACGATATTTTTTTCAATCAATTTCATTTTCGTCCTAATACTAAAAATTTCTATTCCCCCGCCAATTCCATGATCAACTCAGTTTTGGAAACAAGAAAGGGAACTCCAATTTCATTGTGCTCGATATACATGCTCTTGGCTCAAAAAATGGGTCTTCCAATTTATGGAGTTAACCTACCTAATTTATTTATTCTCACCTATTTGCTATCGGACAACAAAGCTTTTTATATCAATGTATTTAATAGAGGGCTTATCTTTACTAAATTAGATATTGATAATTATTTAGATAATTTAAATCTCCAAAAGCAAAATTTATTTTATAGTCCATGTTCGAACCTTGATATCGTACTGAGAGTACTTCGAAATTTGATTGTGTCTTTCGAAAAGCTTGCGGATTATCATAAGGCAGATGAGATTAAGGTAATTTTACAAAAGTTGGACAATCAATACTTTAACTTGTGAAACTCAAATTGAAATCTTATTTCTCGACATGAATCTTCGCTTTTACCACCTGATCACAAAAAGTTTTTAACTATTCAAAGATTGAAAATTAGTAAAATCTAATTAAAATGCTAAGGCTTTCAGCAAAATCCTTTTTCATTGCAAACACACAATTTGAGACATTACCACTTACCCATTCGCCAAAACCAGCATTGCGAAGCTCCACAACCGTATGAAATTCATACCGTCCAAACCCTCCAGTCGCTAATGTTTAGGGGATAAGCAAGCATAATTAAAGCACCAACATATATTATTAAGCCTATCAGTGAGGTAATTTATCTTTTAAGAGTCTAAAAACATATGTACCTAAAAGGGCGGATAGGATGGTTATTGATATGACTTCAACGCCATTCTCTAGTAAGATAAAAAGGAAAACTAGACATGCCCCAGTAGGAGCCTAGTCAAACCTAAAACTAATGCCACTAATAAGATAGCGCACCGCACTCATTTGTTTTGGTGCCATCGTAATGAGGGAAGTGCTGATGTCTTTTAAACTAAATTTTCTATAAGTTGAACCACCCCATTCCCATACCAACCGCAGACTCAATCACTGCATACATTTGGAAAGACTGAAATTGAAATATTTCATAAATCCTGAACCATGGATCTCTGCTTGGGTGAGCGTGATCCCGAAAATAATCCCGACCTACAAAAATTTCAAAAGGTCATTAGTTCCATAGCATTATTAGCGTGCCAGTAGCCACGGGAATACAAAAATAGGTCAGGAATAAACCGCCGATTTAGGCATCAAAAAATAGTGGGCTATAATCCTGCCCATTACGAGACCCAATGCAAAAACCAGATTCCAAAGCTGATCTTTCCAATCAAAGTCAAAAAAAGCACTATGCTTGCCAGCACCCATTATGGAATACATGGTAATCATAATTAGATGACAAGCCAAAAGAACTTCCAAAAATCAAAAGCAAGAATATTACCTAAACTATGAGTGGGCTAGCCACATACCACGGCCATGGCTGGCTAATGAATTCTACTATAATTGTATATCGTTTAGGTCTTTATCATAGACGGACAAGCAAATTTCGAGGTGGGAACACTTGTCTTGCTAATGGCTTCAAAGCCACCTGTGACATTTACTAAATTATGATGGCCTCTTGCTTTTAGGATAGAGGCGGCAATCATTGAACGATACCCACTTGCACAGTGAATATGATACTTCTTGTTATGTTCTACTTCCTCCATACGCTCATTCAAATAGTCCAAGGGTAAATTTTGGGCATTTTCTACATACTCTGCCTCAAACTCAGATTGCTTTCGAACATCTAGTACATGGAGCTTTTCCCCTCTGTACACCTCCTCAAAAGATTCGGCTGAAATGGATAACACCGTTTCCACATCCTTGCCATCTTTTCTCCAAACCTCAAAACCTCCGTTTAAGAAACCTAGTGTATTGTCATACCCCACTCTGGAAAGCCGGGTTACTACTTCTTCCTCCCGGCCATCGTCTGCTAAGAACACAATAGGTTGCTGCAAATCTGGGATGAGCACTCCCACCCATGGAGCAAAACTCCCATCAATACCAATGAAAATTGAATTTGGAATATGACCTCCTGCAAAAGCCTTAGGGGAACGAGTATCCAGTACTAAGGCTCCCGCATGATTGGACATTGCTTCGAGTGTCTCCCCATCAAGTGCCACTTTCCCTTTAGCCAAAATTTCGTCTAATGCCTTTACTCCAGACTTATTCATTGCGATATTCTGTGCAAAATATTTTGGTGGAGGAAGTAAGCCATCTGTCACTTCTTTTATAAACTCATGCTTTGTCATGTTTGCTCGAAGAGCGTAATTTGTTTTCTTTTGATTTCCCAACAGGTCTGAAGTCTCTTTGCTCATGTTCTTTCCGCAGGCAGAACCCGCTCCATGAGCTGGGTAAACAATTACTTCGTCAGGCAAAGTCATAATTTTCTTACGTAGACTTTCAAATAAAAATCCAGCTAAATCCTCTTGCGTGAGTGATCCTTTCTGAGCTAGGTCTGGTCGGCCTACGTCCCCGATAAACAAAGTATCTCCACTAAAGATCGCATGTTCTTTTCCATTTTCATCAATTAACAAGTAGGTGGAGCTTTCCATGGTATGACCTGGTGTGTGAAGTACTTTGACCTGAATCTTTCCAAGATGAAACACTTCGCCATCTACTGCTTCGTGAAAATCATATTCTGCTCTGGCACCTGGCCCATAAACGATCTTAGAGTCAGATTTTGATGCGAGATCAACATGACCAGACACAAAGTCTGCATGAAAGTGTGTTTCAAAAATATACTTGATCTTAGCTTGCTCTTTTGCCGCCTTTTCTAAATAAGGCTGCGATTCACGAAGTGGGTCTATAATAGCGGCCTCACCATCGCTTTCAATGTAGTAGGCTCCTTGAGCTAGGCAACCAGTATATATCTGTTCTATCTTCATTGTATAGGATTTCTATGTGGATATCTTAACAATATTAAGGTTTAAAAATTCATTTTTTAAACCTTAATACATAACTTCTGATTATTCCTCCGTCAAAAGACCGTGTTGAAGTGCTCGCTTCTGATTGTCATCGCTCTCCTTCATCTTGCCATTTTCAATCGCATCATTCAATGACAAAAAGATACAATTAACACCAATTTCTTTAAGCAAGCCTGTCTTGAAAAGTACGTCTCTTACGGGGCCTATCAAATCGGTAAGCATTAAATCGACGTTTTTCTTTTTCAAAAAGTTGACTAATTCCTGTAATCCTACAGTGGCAGTTGCATCAAGATAGCTGATTGATGATGCATCAATGATTACTGTTTTAATCTTTGTATTGGAAATAGCGATATCCTCAAGAAAATCTTTTATATATTGAATATTTATAAATGTTAAGGCAGCATCTACCCTAATAATGAATTTATCTTCCCATACCTCAAGATCATTAAATCGTTTTATGTTTCTAAACTCGGACCTGCCTTTTAGTCGACCCAAAATAGCGATATGAGGATACGCAGCTCTATAAAGAAGGATCAAAATCGATAAGATAATGCCTGAAACGATACCAACGACCATGCCTATATTTATCGTAATAAGGAGCGTCACAAGCAATAAACCAAATTCAATTTTACTCTCTTTCCATAACCTTTTAATATATCCTAGATCCACAAGGCTTGAAACGGCAACCATGATGATAGAAGCTAAAATAGCCTTTGGCAGATAATAAAAAAGTGGAGTCAGAAATAGTAGCGCAATGGTAACAATACCCGCACTAATGATAGAGGAAAGCGGGGTGTTGGCCCCAGATTGATCGTTTACGGCGGATCTTGAAAACCCTCCCGTAACGTGGTAAGCTTGGAAGAATGAACCAACTAAATTGGCTATTCCAAGACTGATTAACTCTTGGTTGGCGACCACTTTATAATTTCTTCGCTTTGATTCGATTGCTTTGGACACCGAATAAGACTCCATAAAAGCCACAACAGAAATAGTGATCGAAAGAGGGAGCAAACGACCCAACTGACCTAGCGAAAAATTTGGTATCGCAAAGCTTGGTAACCCTGAAGGGATAATCCCAACAATGGAGACTCCAGATTCAAAAAGATTTAGAAAATAAACAATGCTTGTACCTAGCACTACTACAATCAAGGCTCTTGGTATCGATTTGTTGACTTCTCCAATAACTTTTATTAAAACTATACCTCCAACACCAATCAATATGGTGATGATGTGAATTTCATTGATTGTTTTGATTGTACTCCATACAACCTCATAAAATCGGTTGCTTTTTTGGATATCCACTCCCACCAAATATTTGAGTTGGTTGAACCCGATGATAATAGCTGCTGCCGAAGTAAAACCACTAATTACAGGCTTAGAAAGAAGGTTTGTGATAAAACCCATTCGAAATATTCCGAGTAGCATTTGGAATGCCCCCGTCCAGAAGGCCACTAAAATGCAATAGCTGATGTAGGCTGTTGTCCCCTCCGATGCTATTACAGATACCCCTGTGGCTACTAGCAAAGAGTCCATTGCAACTGGGGCTACAGAAAGTTGTCTTGAAGTACCAAAGACTGCATACATAAGCTGGGGGACAATCGAGGCATATAAGCCATAAACTGGAGGCAAACCTGCTATCAGCGCATAGGCCATGCCTTGTGGTATTAGCATAACTCCTACTGTAATACCTGCAAAAAGGTCTCCTTTTAGGTCTACCGACTTATATTGGGGAAGCCATTGAAGAATGGGAAGTATATCGTTTAAAAACTTCATATATAATCTACCCAAAAGGTATATAGAAAAATCAATAGCGCAACTGATGTGAGAAAATCAACCTCCTTCTCATGCCTAAGTTTATTCTCGTAGATCCGCTCTAAAATGGATTGCTTATTGTTTCAGAAGTTCTTCAGACAAGAATAGACCGATAATCATAAAGGGGCAATAACAGTTGAACTCATCTGGTAGCTAAACCTAAGAAGCATTTGAAAAGTATTAATTTGAGGCAATCAGATAGGTTACTGCTACGTAAACTTTTAACTATCGAATCGGTTTATGATCAACTAAAAAACCGCTGAAAAATCCATTACTAAAGACATGAATATTCAGATAAAATCCTCATTAATATTCTGTTTGAAAGCGAAAATTCAATCAGAGTCTTGATTAGGAAATAGCAAGTGCTTTCTCTCCGTACTTTATGGTCTCACTTAAAAGCTAGAGCAAGTTTGCAAGAACCAATTGATCTTATGGCACTTATTCTCTCTAAGCCTTCGCTTTCTTTTAATGACAATGAGCCACTATCGCAGGGCTGTGCAGTCAATCTTGAAATAAAAATGAGCTCGTGACAAAATTTAATGTAGCACTGTCAAGCTATTTTTATTCAATTAATTAATTCATATTTTAATTTTCAATTCTTTCAATAGCACCAATATCGGGATTGTTATCTCTTACATTTCCAAAAAGATCAGTGGCAATGCCTCTATTTTTTGCTCTATCCTTGGCGAAGGATAGTGTATCCAACGAGTAATCATGAGCAAGCCCTGGAAAGTTGAATTCATTTGATGTAAAGTTGTTTTCGAGAGAAGTCGCCGAACGAATAATATTTTGCGTGAGTTCTACAGAGGAAGATGTCCCTCCTTCTATTCTAATAAGTAACTCTTCGTCTCTTGAACCCCAAATGATATTATTTGCGAGTAAAAGGCTCAGGTTGCTTTTTAGATGCTGATTACCCCCTGTAACATTATCAGAAAACTGAACATGTGGCTCGTTGGAGATGAAAGAGGATTGTTCATTGGAAAAAGTGCAATGTACATAGGTATAATTTCCACTCGTAAAGTTACCTACCAGGTAAGCGCCACAATTATAAATTAGTGTATTCGTTACTTTCAGGTCGGATGTAAAAGCCAGAATACCCGCCTTACTCATGTTGAAAATACGGGTACTGTTCACCACCAAATCGGCGATATTATCGTCATCGGGTGTTTCTATCCACAAGCCTGTCTCTCCGTTTGAAATATCAGCGTATGAAACTTCATTTTTCATACTCCCTTCAAGAAAGTAAATACCGTTCCATTGACCAGGAACATCGTCAAAGCCATTATCAAAACGAGAATTCGTGATTGTTATTCGATCTGCAGAGTCTCCAACGGCACTTAAACTACCTTGGATCATTAAAACAGCGTCATTTTCAAAATAAACTCTAGCTCCTTTTTCAATTGTAAGATTACATCCCTGCTCTACAATCGAAGAGTCCGAAAGAAGATACGGTCTGTCTTTTGTCCAAACTTCATCACATATCTTACGGTTACTGACTTCAATGCCGTCTTGTCCGTAAGAGACTAGCTTTACTCCTTGTTGGGTTCCATTCCATTCAAAAAAAACTTCATCCGCTACTAAATAAGGCAAATCACGATTTTGAGGGGCAATATTTACATCTATCAAAAGTAAGATACTATCTCCACCAAAAAGAACTACACCCTGAATAGTGGTCGTTTCTCTCCCATTAATAATCAAAGAATAATCTGAAGCCGTACCCCCTTTTAGCGATATACGTGTGAACAAAATTGCTTCACGGTTTGGGTTACGTACCGATAGCCTTTTTGTGTAGCTTTTTCGTTCCGAAATCAGGGTATCGAAAGCGATGGTATCTGCACTAAAAACAAGTTTGAGATCAGCTTTTGTAGAGACCGTTTCCTCCACTCTATCACAGCCATACCAAAATAGTATGGCACATGCCCCAAAAATGATCCCCCGAAATTTCACTTTATTTAACCAATATTAGGCTTCTTGTTCTTTCATTAACTCAGCCTTTTCTGCAATTCTGAGTTGCTCCACAAACGCTGTAATATCACCATTCATTACATTGGGAAGGTTAAAAACAGAAAGTCCTATTCGGTGATCAGTAACCCTGCCTTGCGGATAATTATATGTTCTGATTTTATCGGATCGATCCCCTGAGCCTACCATGCTTTTTCGCCGACTGCTGATCTCTGCATTATGCTTTTGAAGCTCAATCTCGTAAAGACGAGAACGAAGCACTTTAAGTGCCTTATCATAGTTTGCATGTTGAGACCTCCCGTCTTGGCATTCTACCACTAAGCCAGATGGAGCGTGAGTGAGCCTTACAGCAGACTCTGTCTTATTTATATGCTGACCGCCCGCCCCCGAAGCACGGAATGTATCTTTCCTAATGTCTCCCATGTTCAGGGCTACATCTACTTCCTCTGCCTCTGGTAAAACAGCAACCGTTGCGGCGGAAGTATGCACACGTCCTTGAGATTCTGTTGCTGGCACTCGCTGAACGCGATGTACTCCAGACTCAAATTTTAGCTTTCCATATACATCTTCACCCTCAACGGAGGCGACAACTTCCTTATACCCTCCGGCGGTGCCTTCGTTGAAATCCAATACAGAAAAAGTCCAATTATTTTCTTCGGAAAAGGATTTGTACATTCGAAAAAGATCGCCTGCAAAAATGGACGCTTCATCCCCTCCTGTTCCAGCACGTATTTCCAAAATCACATTTTTACTATCATTTGGATCTTTTGGAATCAATAAAACTTTCAATTCATCTTCAAGAGAGGCTATCAAAGGTTCTAATTCATCGATTTCAGATTTTGCCATTTCTCTAAAGTCAGGATCTTTTTCGTTACCTAAAACTTTTTTTGCGTTTTGCAAATTACTTTTTGCCTCTGCAAAAGCTATGTATTTTTCAACGATTTTCTCAAGGTCTTTATATTCCTTGTTCAGCTCACCAAACTTTTTCATATCGGTTACGATATCTGGCTGCACAATAAGTTGACCCACCTCTTCAAATCGATGCTTTATCTCTTCTAATTTGTTAATCATGAATCTACAAAATTAAAAGAGTTGAAGTAGCATTTAAAAACCTGTTTAGGAGAGTTCTTCATGACGAAAACAATCTGTAGTATGATCATTTACCATTCCAATGGCCTGCATAAAGGCATAAATAATGGTTGATCCAACAAACTTGAAACCTTTTTTTTTAAGGTCTTTAGATAAAGCGTCTGACTCTGCTGTCGTAACGGGAACTTCTTCCATCGTTTTCCAGTGATTCAAAATGGGATTCCCCTCCACAAATCGCCATATATATGAATCAAAATCCCCAAACTCCTCTTGAACCTCCATGAATCGCTGTGCATTGATGATCGCCGATTGAATTTTTAGTCTATTCCTAACAATCGAAACATCATGAGCCAGTTCTTCCACTGCTGCTGGTGTATAATTGGCCACAGTGGCTACATCAAAGTTTGAGAAGGCCTTCTTATAGCCTGCTCTTTTTTTCAAAATTGTAGACCAGCTTAATCCTGCCTGCGCTCCTTCTAGTATTAAAAACTCAAAAAAAGTCCGATCATCATGTATAGGAACCCCCCATTCTTCATCATGATATCGAACGTATTCGTCAAAGGTATTTTGACACCAAAAACACCTATTTTTCATATTATCTTATTTTCGTTGTTTATTACAAAAAAACACATACTTGCATTTTAATTCATGAGGATTTTTTTTTCTCTTATTTTCTTTTTTTGTTGGGTCAGCGCATGGAGTCAGATACCTCTTAGACTCCTGTTGAGTGAAACAGAAAAAACCATGCAACTCCCAGCGAGTATAAGCAGTGAGCGTAGTGCAGTGATCGTAAGCGTTCCAGACAGAATAGAGGAATATCGAAAAATTGGAAATTGGCAAGACCTCTCTGAAAAAGCGCATGATTCTTTCGTAAAAATGGGAATTGATGCTATTCTTTATGTCAATGGGGCTTCGATGGATGCCTGCAAAAATGAAAAAAAGAAATACATTTCTTTATTTGACCAAAGACGGATCACCAATATCATTTTTCTTACAAAGAATGCACAAGGACATGAAATCCTTATTGGGAAATATAATGAAACCCCCACCTTGATCGATACTTCTAAACCCATTTTTTATCTAGAAAGAAGAGAGATACACGATCTCATGCTCACAACGGGCAAAGAATTGAGGCGAGCAGATCAAAAGCAGGAAAACTTCTTAATCCCTGAAAAACCAAATTTTGTAGGTGGTATACCTATCGTTGAAAAAAACTTGCTTAAAAACTATCCGGGAATCCTGAGAAGAACTAAACTGGTGGTGGAGCGGTTTGAAAAACTGGAAGTAACTGATGCGAATAATCTGGATCAAAGGGAATGGATTGGTGCTTACAACCAAGTAATAGAAGATAAAAACAAAATCTTCGAAGAAATCATGACTGAGTATCCATATGAATATGAATTTATCGACCCGATGAGTGAAGAGGATTTACTTAGAAGAAGGTATCAGTTTGTATTAAGATCAGTCAAGGGTCAAGCCAGTTTATTGAGAGAAATACTCAGCTATAAAACAATACCTTCCGAAACGGACTTTGTGTCTACAATTCCAGTTATGCCAGACCAAACTAGAGCCAAGCCCATTCCTCGTGAAGCATTCGTTTACAAGTTTTACATACGCCAGAATATTTCTAAGAATATTCACGTTGGGGTTTGGGATGCAGACGTTACGTGGCAGGAGGCTTTACAAAATATGATTCGAAACCTCATTCAAGAGCATAAGGTAGACAAATGAATCAACTCAATACTTTTGGAAGTAGATCTAAGGTCGCACCCATAAATATCGAAGCCTATCTGAAACGTATAGGTGAAAAAAGAGAGATGCCTTCGATAGGTTTTCTACGGAAATTGCACAGATCACATATGTTGAATGTTCCTTTTGAGAACTTAGATATTCACTATCGAAATAAAATTACAATTGACTATGCTCGAATATATCGGAAAGTGGTAGAAAATGGTCGGGGCGGTTTTTGTTTTGAGCTAAATGGGCTTTTCTATCATTTATTATATCATTTGGGTTTTGATTGCTACCTTATCTCTGCTAGGGTGAGAAAAGAAGAGGTATATGGGCCTCAATTCGATCATATGGCGATTGTCATCAAACTAGAAAATGAGTACTGGTTAGTAGATGTAGGGTTCAGAAATAGTTACTTGTATCCCAAAAAAATAGTAGTAAATGAAGTACAGATGGACTATATCGACTACTGGAGAATTGTAAAAGATCCAGATGAAAACTTTATACTTCAGCAGTCAAATGATTCCACGGTTTTTTACTCCAAATATTTATTTACACTTGAGGAGCGGTATCCTATTGAATTTATAGGCAGATGTGAACACCATCAAACCTCTCGTGAATCTCAATTTACACAGCAAAAACTTATCACTATGGTTACAGAAAAAGGGAGGGTAACATTGACAAATAAAAAGCTCAGAATTAACGCACTAGGGAAAACAGAAGAAACGGACATCTCAAACGAGGAAGAGTTTTTGTCAAAGCTTCAGCATTACTTTAATATAGGGTTCGAACAGCTAACGCCACTAAAATAACTTTTCTTATTGCTGATATTTTTTAATCGTCCTTTTTAAGGAGGAGATATCAGTAGCTATAGCAGGGTCGCTATAAATATGAGAGGAAAGAGCAGAAATAACTTTTCTTTTAAAACCAAGCTTTTCGGCCAACTCTTCACAAAATTTAATCTCCGATAAGTATAATTGACTATCAATTTTCATGAGTTGAACCAAATCAAAAAGATATTCCAATTTGTAATCTTCCGTCATTGTTCCTAATGGAGGAAGCGGTTCTGGGTTTTCAATAAGCAAATCAACTTCTTCTTGACTAATCGAATTAGCCTTCGCAATCATATATATATGGTCTTTTTCCTCCTTTGCAAACTCGCCATCTACGTTAGCAAGCTGTACCAACACACTTAGTTTTGATTTAATACTCATTGAACTCTATTCTAAAATTTTAAATACTTATTTGCTTCTTTCATGAGAACATCACGATTACTTGTAATAGACGGGTCTCCATAAATTCGAGAAGAAATTTTGTGCACGACTTTTTTATCATAGCCCAGTTTTTTTGCAATTTCTTCGCAATACCTGATTTCTGATAGGTATACGTCTCCATCAATCTTCATCAGTTGAAGAATATCCATCAAAAGGTCGAATCGTTCCTCAGACATCAGTCCTTGGTAGTTGATCTCCGAATTTTCTTTCTCAGCAACCACCATCTTTACAAGGTCATCGATCTCTTTCTCATGTACATGATTGGCTTTTCCTATGGTATATACGTAGGTTTTCTCTTCTTGTCCAAAATTGTTATCTACTATGGACAGCTGTACTAAAGCCTTCAAATGATTTTTGATGGTATCGGTCATTTCAGGATTCTGCTAAGCTACTAATATAGGAATTAAACTACTAATTTAAGAATTTGTAAATTAAAATGAAAAGTATTAATGCAAATAGCTTCCTGCGTTTACATCAAAAGTAGCTCCTGTAGCGTGATCGACCATTCCGCTAGCGATAAAAGTTACTAAAGGAGCAACGTCTTTTGGTTCTGTCAGTCTTTCTAACGCAAGATCACCTTTAGCATGATCTTCCCCGTATTTTTGCATAAATTCCTGAGACATATCCGTACGTACAAATCCAGGCGCTATTACAAAAGCTTTAACGCCATCTTTTCCATGCGATCTTGCAATGGTGCGGGTAAGAGAAACGAGACCCGCCTTTGAGGCTGCGTACGCCATGTAATCAGCCTCCTCTCCTCGAAAGGCTGCCCTAGAAGCAATATTTATAATTCTGCCAGATGCTTTTCTACTAATAAAATGCTGAACAGCTTTTTTACAAATAATTGCTGAGGCATTTAAATTAACCATCATTGTCTGATTCCAGACCTTCATCCATTCATCATCCTTGCTATTAAAATCTGCTGCGTTTGCCAAGCCCGCATTATTAATAACGATTTCGATACTACCCATCTCGAGGCTCACCCGCTCAAAAAGTTTGGCTGCTTCATCAGCCTTTGAAAAATCTGCCTGAAAAGCTTTCGATTCATTACCTAATATGTGCGCGAGATTCTCCGCTTCTCTCACATTCTTGTTGTAATGAACAGCTATGGTTGCGCCTGCTTCTGCAAGCTTAGTAGCAAGAGCTTTTCCAATTCCTCTACTGGCACCAGTAACTAAGATATTTAGGCCAGATAAGTTGATGTACATTCGCTTAGTTTTAAATCAAAATTAGGTAAATCCATCATCGCATTGAATTATCTTCCAATGTTATTAAGATAAGTTGTAATTGGTTGACGACAATATATTAATGGCATAGAAAAAGGAGAATATCTAAATAGTGACTTACCCAAATTATTAATGAATACAAGTTCAGAAACCCCAATTAAAAATCCATTAACGGGAATAGTTTAACCAGTTGATCAGAAAAAGGTTGCCTTTTTCGGGTTTGGGTTGTTATGAAAAAATCAAATCAAACCTTACTAGCGTTTCCAGATCGCTTTTACTTCAAGGCAGACACTCCTCAACGAAAGGCACTTATCTCTCTCATCACCTAACTAATCTAAATATTTTCTGAAAAAAGAAGGCCTTCTTTTATCTCTTGAGAAAATGAGGTTGAAGAAACAATAGAAAAGCAGAATTCTAGGTGCTTTATATTACTTAAAACCATTTTTAGCGGATTCACTTTTTGCATCAAGGATCTAGAAAAATGGCTTAAAATTTTTTTTAGCAAAATCAGTGACTAGATGGTGTTTTCAAGAAGAAATACACCTTCCAATCGAAAATTCAAACTTGAAATCAAACCTACTATGAGGTGTAAAGTAGTAAAATGGGCTTATTTTCATAACATTGAATAAAGTTTACATAATGGTATGCAATTTTTGTCCCATATTCCAGATATAGATATATTGCAGAGTAGGTTTAGAAGTCAGGATGGGGCGCAAGTGTATGATCTCTCTACTACGCTTCAAATGGATTAAGATGAGATAGCAAGTAAAGAACCCCGTAAATATGCATACTCGGAAAATGCTGAACTGGTTGCTGCCTCAATCAGAATCCAAAGAATTTACCTTAAAATAGCTACTTGTCTGGCGTGGGGTTCTTTCAGCTTTCCTACTCTCAATATTGCTAGAAGTTTAATCGTTACGGGTTACATCCTATTTAAAATAAGAATTCCAAACCGAAAAGCCGCTAATATTATGAAAGAGGGTTTGAAAAGAATTGGCTTAGTAAAGCAGTAGATGTGCTAGGCTTTTCTTGTTGAACTAACTTTTTTGATACTAATTGCTTAATTAATATATGAAAGTTATTGTTATTGCTGGAGCTACTGGGTTTATTGGGCGTTGGTTTATTCATCAGTACTCTAAAACATTTAAAATCATTGCACTAAGCCGTAGTGAGGTACAGAGTGCAACCTATCCAGAAGTGGAATGGAGAAAAGTGGATTTGTACTCCCTATCAAGTACTACAAATGCGCTAGATGGAGCTGATTATGCCCTGTACCTGGTACATTCTATGCAGCCCTCTACAAGGCTAAATCAAGGCAGCTTTCAAGATACAGATTTACTGCTTGCAGACAATTTTAGCCGTGCAGCAGAGGCTTGTAGGCTAAAAAGAATTGTATTTGTCGGAGGAATTTTACCCAAAGACTCTACTACTTTTTCTACTCACTTGAGGAGTCGATACGAGACGGAAAGAACGCTAGGATCGAGAGCAGTACCATTAACCGCTATTCGCGCAGGCATCATTATCGGACCAGGAGGTTCTTCCTTTGAAATTGTACAGAAACTGGTCGCACGGTTGCCCATTATGGCCTGTCCAAAATGGTGTACCTCTCCTTCACAACCAATAGATATTGAGGATATGCTTCGTGTAATGGTGCAGGCATTTGATTCGGAAGCAGAGGGAAACCTCGAACTAGAAGTTGGAGGGCCAGACATCCTAACTTATATGGATTTACTAAGACATTCGGCAACAATCATGGGTAAGCGCAGAATTATTTTTTCCCTTCCTTTTTTTACACTGGGTTTTTCAAAGCTATGGGTTGCTCTATTTTCCAATAGCAGCCGTACGTTTGTTTCTCCTCTCGTTGAAAGTTTAAAGCATGACATGCGGATCAAACCAGAACTCGAGACCAAAGGCATTCAAATGAAAATAGGCGTATTGCAAAGCATCGAAAAGGCAATTAAAAATACGCCACCGCAGCTTGATAGAGAGCAGGAAAGGAGAGAAGAAAAGAACACAGTGAGGAGTGTTCAGCGTTTGGGAAATCCAGCTAACAAATCCGTGCAGTGGGTAGCAGACGCTTATCCCAAATGGGTTCCAACGCTTTTTAGTTTTTTCATAAAGGCCAAAGAAATTGATGGAGAATTATTTTTTAAGTTAATGGGCTTTACACTGCTTATACTCAGGTACGTGGATGAACGTAGTGATACCAAAAGAAGGCTGTTTTACATTGTTGGGGGGGGCTTAACTAAACGTGGAGATCACGGCTGGTTAGAATTCAGATCCGTATTGGACAATCAATATGTGATTGCGGCCATTCATGAGTTTGTGCCATCACTACCTTGGTCAATATACCGATATACGCAGGCGGTAGCCCACCTTTTCGTTATGAAACAATTTGACAAATATCTCCAAAAACAAAAAAATGAGGAAGCCCCTTAATCTATATAATATTTTACGTTGGTTCTTTGAAAGCATGCTTTACTAATTGATTCATCGGCTAACCGAATAAATCAGATTTGGGATAAACGATTAGCGAGCTTTTTTTTACCTAAATCTACGGAAGAGAACTTTAAGAAATTCCTTTACCTCATCCGATTGCATGTCCCACTCATTGTGTTTGGCGTAGCTTTGCACCAAGTATTTGACTGACTCATCGAAGGAATTTTTGATTTCTAACTCATCTAGAGCCCGTTCAAAATCATTCTTATCATTTTTAAAAAGCTCTTTTATGAACATATATCGATGATTCAAAGAAATAAGCTCCAATATGTTATTGCTTCTCCTGTTTTCTTCGTGATGTTCAGCCAAGGTGCTTTCTTCATTTTCGAACTGCTGGTTGATGGTTTCTTCAGGAGACTCATCTTCTTTTTTCCCCTGCTCAATTAAAACAGGAGGTTCGATATTCCTTTTTGGTAATGCTTGGTCGTCGTCGGTTCTAACGATTGGTTCATCTTTGGTCTCGTCTTCGATATTCACTTCCTTCATCCCTTCATCTGCAGAGGTTACTTTTTCTTTTTGTGCACCAGAATCTGAAACGGTTTCTATGGATTTGAAGGGAGTGTTCACCAAATCTTCTACATCAGGTTCGAGAAGATCCTTCTCGTCAAAATTATCAATATCAGAATCTTTAGCGTATATTTTTTCGATGCTTATTTCCAATATGGGATTTAATAACTTACATAGTTCTCCAACTACTTCTGTTGTGTCAAACTCATCTGGAAGCTCATCTGGAAGCTCATCAAGGGTGAGTCCTTTCATTTTTGTAAGAAAGTTGAATATTTCTTCCTTGTAGATTTGAAGATACTTTACTGTTCCGCCAATGGCTTTTTCCAAAATCTTGTCCACTCCTCGACTGTCTAGGTCTAACCGCACATACACCTGTGGCATAGCGGCGAGGTAGATGGTATCTTTTACAGCATGGTTGAGTAAAAGTTCAAATCGATCTTGCTCTATTTCAATATGTTGGGAGATTACGTTCATAAATTGAACCATGGCTTGCTTTACTTCCGCATGCTTGTAATTAAAGAAAGGGCTTTCCAACTTTTTGATTTCTTTTTGCCAAAAGCGAAAAAGAAGTTTAATAACAAAAAAATTGACTTGCTTAGACGGGGTTACTTTAAGGATTTCTTTTCCAGAGATTACAGACTTGCCGCCTTGGAAAAAGTCAGAAGAAATCATTGTAGCAAATTTCTCACTGTAGCCGTCTATAAAGCCCTCATTTAATTTTTTTTGCATGTTTGATATTTTAGACAGACGCTAAAAATTAAAATAGATAACCTTCAAAGTAAAATTATTCACACCGATCATAAAAGTGAAAGGTTACTTAATATTTTAATTAACGAAGCGGATTGGATGCATGCCTGTGGTGGAAAAAGGAGATGCACTACGTGTAAAGCTTGAATGTTGGCTGGCGCAAAACACCTTTCTGTGCGAACCGAGAATGAATTGCATTTCATGAATCCGTGTAAATTACAGGCGAACGAGCGACTGGCCTATCAAGTCACGTTGAAAGGCGATACAGTCGTTAAAGTCCTAAAAGAGACTCCGCTTCCGCATTTAACTTATCAATAGTATTTGCGGGACTTAGAATAGGAAATGAGATACGTAGAAGGGCAGTCCAGATGGAGGTAGTTTTCGGCTCTATGTTTTCCAGAAAAACGGAGGAGTTAATCAGAAGGTCGAATCGGGCGCTCTTAGCACAATAGCAAGCAGGAATATTCAAGTCAATGATTGATAAGCGATACAACAAAAAGAAAATCATTTCGCATACGGAGTCTTCTATCAACTCCATTTTTCTAACTCTTGGAAATGATACTTTACTCAGAGACGGAAACGCCAGCTAATGAGGGAAGGTGAATAATTCTTAAGGGACTAGAAACGGGTTTTAAGGAAGCCCTTTCTCGCCACTGGACACCATTACGGTCATTGCTGAGTACCTTGCAAAGGCTCATGCCGTATGCATGAAGTGTGGAAATGACCTAATCACGTAGACGTAACTAGATCAAACAATAGTTTTAAGTGAAAAAAATTGTCTTTATAAAGCCACTTTTAGATCTTATTTTTGAGAAGCATTGGCTAATGGCTCTTAGCTTATTTTTGTTTTTACCCGCTCTGGGGCAAGACATTGCGATAGGTACTTGGAGAACACACTTTAATTATAAAAATATTCAGGTAATGCAAGAAACAGAAACGAAAGTGTTCTGTGCCGCAGAGAACGGATTTTTTTCTTATGATTTTGTTACTGGCGAAACAAGAAAGCTCTCTAAAATAGATGGGTTATCCGATATTGGGGTCACCGCCATGGCATATTCTACTTCCATTAACGTGCTTATTCTGGGGTACAAATCAGGCATCATTGATTTAATATTCGAAAATGAAACGATCGGGCTTACAGCTATTGCCACATCTAATTTGAATCGTGGCAAAACAATCAATAAAATCTTCATTAAAGGAAGTAACGCTTACTTAGCTTCAGACTTTGGAATAATTGTCATTGATTTAATAAGGGCAGAAATTAGTGCTAATTTTTTGCAAATTGGCACTAATGGAGTTGATGCGGTCGCGGAGGATATTTTGATCCGAGACGACTCTATTTTTGTGCTCACAAAAGAAGGAATACAGGTTGGAAACCTGACAGATAACCTTCTTGATTTCAATAATTGGAAGCAATTCTCTGGTACCTCCACAGTAGATCAGTTAGTTCATTCAGAAACAGGATTATACGCCTTAAATAATACTAGGCTTCTAAGACTAAGTGGAAGAAGTTGGGTTGATAGCGGTATAGAATTGCCGACAGAGAGTCGCAACTTAATTTCTATCCAAGATAGGCTTTTCACGTCAGTCAGGGGTCTTATTTATGAGTTGAACGGTAATTTTTTTGAAATGATCTTGTCTACTAAAGCAACCACAATAAATGATCTTGCTTTAGATATGTTTGGTAACGTAGTAATTGGAACTGAAACCCTTGGACTGTTAGATGAGGAAGGGATCCCGCTCTCACCAAAAGGGCCTATACGAGATGATTTTTACAAGATAAAAATTGTGGAAAATCAGGTTTATGCCTTCTATGCTCCCAATGCCCTTAGTTATGATGGTTCTGAGCAAGTAATTGAATACTCACTGTTCTCTGATGGAAGTTGGGAGAATCAATCGATTGAAGGGTTTACGAATGTTTCAGACGTAGGAGTATTTAAAAATAAACACTATTTTACCTCAATAGGTGATGGTCTCTACATAGAGGGGGCAGGAATTATAAAAGATATACCCAATAGCGATACTGCTTTGGACACTGTGCTCACAAGTATAGAAGTAACGGAAGGTATACTGCTTACAGGTTTTGGTGATCAGCCGCTACACCTTCTTTTTCCATCTGGAGAATGGAATTCTTATTCAAATGCACAGATGCTAGGTAGAAATTTCAAGCAGGTAAAGGTATCGGAGCGTGGGGTTGTCTGGATGCTCACAGCTATGGGTACCATTTCGGTCTTTGATGTGAATGAAAACAATGTAGCTCAACTCAGTAAAGCTGATGGTATTCCTGCGTCTATTATAGACTTTGATTTGAGTGTAGAAGACAATGCCTGGCTGGCTACTGACCAAGGGCCTGCATTGCTTCCCTATGCTTCTCTCATCTTACTCAATTCGGAAGTGTCAATTCCCACATTTGAAAATCGTATTTTATTTGAAAAGGAGAAAATTAATTCCATTGCGACCGACGGAGGAAATCGAGTATGGTTCGGAACCAATCGTGGACTGTGGGTTTTTGACGAAAATACATCGGAGCAAGTTGCTTTATTCAACATATCGAATAGTCCAATCCCTTCCAATCAGGTGCTTGATTTGACTTATAATGAAGCGAATGGTGAGATATTCATCGCAACAGCCAAAGGTTTAGTGTCCTATCGAAGTGTTTCATCACTAGGGTCTAGTTCTCACATGAACGTCAAAATCTTCCCAAATCCAGTAAGGCCAGAGTATCAAGGTGTAGTTGGACTATCGGGGCTGGCTAATAATGCTCAAGTTACCATCACCGACATAAACGGAAATTTAGTAGCAAAAGTCCAAGCAAATGGAGGAACTGCTTCGTGGGATTTACGAAATAATAGGGGTAGCCGCGTTGTTACAGGTATTTATTACTTCTTTAGTATTTCAGATAACAGAGAAGACACTTTTGTAGGAAAACTAGCCGTGGTCAGATAGCATGGTTATAAAGTCCAAAGGCATCGTTTTGAGCTATATTAAGTATGGAGAAACGTCTATTATAGTCAAAATTTATACAAAGGACTATGGACTTGGCTCTTATATCGTCAACTCTATTCGAAGCCAAAGTTCGAAAAAAAGCATTGGTCATTTTCAACCCTTCTCAATTTTAGACTTGGTATTATATGTGAAAGAATCGCGAAATTTACAGCGTATAGCCGAGTTCAAAAATCACATCATACTTCACTCCATTCATCAAGATCTTTATAAAAGCACTATTACCTTATTCCTTTCCGAAGTGTTCGCTAAACTGTTGTCGTCCGAATCCTCCTCAAATCCCTCGCTATACAATTTTGCAGAGTCTTCCATTCATTCATTTGATAGAATTGGAAATAAAGTTTCGAATTTTCATATTCAGTTCTTGTTGAAGCTTGCGCGATATCTAGGCTTTGAGATTGAGAATGCCGAGCATATTTTTAGCACCATCAATCAACTGGCACCTTCCAGTAAAATTCATTCTATTACGGAAAAAATGTTGCAGGAGCCCTACGATACCACATTCCAATTGAATGCAACATTAAGAAACGAAATATTGGATGCTATCTTATCTTATTATATTCACCATATGCAAATCCCAAAACCAAAATCGCTTGAAGTTTTGAGAAGTATTTTGAGTTGATTTTACTACTGAATGTCCAATCTAAATTAAATTGTAAAGTCATAACCCAACAGCAAAGATGGCTGAAACATTATACGATCAGATACCCTCACTAGAATTGGCAGACTTTACCAACGGAAGCCCAAGAAAAAAGCTGGAGTTCGTTCAAACACTCGGGGATGCCTTCACCAATATCAGCTTTTTTTCCAGAAAGAATCATGACTTATCTGACAATCTGAGCGAAAAATTGTACAGTAGTATTGATGAATTTTTTGACCTTCCTGATGGGGTAAAGCAAAAATATGAGCATCCAGAATTGGCAGGAAAACGAGGATACCTTAGCAAAGGGAAAGAAAAAGCAAGAAATACGGGGGATTTGAAAGAATTTTATCATTTAGGTCAGCCAAGTGAAAATATGCGCCTAGATTACCCCAAGAACATTTGGTCAGAAGAGTTACCAAGATTTGCTTCGGTCACTATTGAGGAGTATAATACTTTACTCAAAGTGGGCATATACATGTTGCGAGTTCTTGCGCTCTACATGCAACTTCTAGAAAAATACTTTAAGGATAAGGTTAGAAAAGGGAACAGTATTAAAAGGCTAATTTACTACTTCCCCAATGAGGACTCAGACAAAATTGATGACGATGTGGTTTGCGCAGCAGCGCATGGAGACATCAATCTCATTACCCTGCCAATGGGTGCAAGCGCTGATGGGTTAGAAATGCTGAGAAGAGATGGAAAATGGATTCCGATTACAGCCCTCCCAGATAAAATAGTTGTGAACGTAGGGGATATGCTAAAACGCCTTACAAATAAAAAGCTGAAGTCTACTATTCACAAAGTGGTTAATTCTCTTAAAGCATTGATGCAGACCTTCAGGTATTTTACTCTTTTTTTCTTGCACCCTATTTCAGAGATGGATTTGACATGTCTTCCGCATTGCATTGATACAGACCCCCCAAAGCAGTCTGAAGATATTACCGCAGGAGCGTTCCTCGACGAGCGTTTAAGAGAAATTGGATTAAAGGCGTAATAGTGTCGATTCGAAGGGTTAGAAATATCATTTTTCTTCGAGACGTCTCTATTCTATCCTTTACAGCTTTCGGTGGACCGCAGGGGCATTTTGGGATGTTTTTGAATCTTTTGGTCACAAAAAGAGCCTATCTCTCAGAAGATGATTTGATCGAATTGTACGCACTGTGTCAGGTACTCCCTGGTCCTACTTCTACACAAACAATTACTTCATTGGGGTATAAAATGGGGGGACCAAACCTTGCGTATTTAACGCTACTGGTATGGATGCTTCCTGCCGTTGCGATTATGACCACTTTTGCAATACTTGTCGGCACAGCCCAAGAGATGAATATTTCACTCAATTTTTTGCGGTTTGTAGAACCTGTGGCGGTTGGGATTGTTGCATACTCATCCTACCAAATTTGTATAAAGGTCATTAAATCACAAATAGGCTTTGCCCTCATGCTGGTTTCAGCAATAGCCTCTTATGTATTCAAAACTCCTTGGGCATTCCCATTCTTAATTATACTTGGCGGTTTGACCACCAGTTGGAAGTACAAGGGATTACCGCTAGAAGAAAAAGAACGTATCCAAATCAACTGGTCCAACCTTATTTTATGGGGTGTAGTATTCATAGCTATCGCCATTTTGGGTGGTATTACTCGTTTTCAGCCTATTTTGATCTTGGAAAATTTTTACCGAAACGGAAGTCTCATATTTGGAGGTGGACAGGTGCTTGTCCCTTTGCTTTATACAGAGTTCGTTGAGTTTAAACAACTTCTATCCAAGCAGGAATTTATCAATGGATATGGGGTGGTACAGGCCATTCCTGGCCCCACCTTTTCATTCAGTGCCTATGTTGGTGCGCTGAGTATAGCGAATATGGGAATAGGTGGTCGTGTATTCGGTGCGATTATGGCGTCATTTGGTATTTTCTTGCCAGGAACCTTTTTGATCTTTTTTGTGATTCGCTTTTGGGAGCAATTAAAAAAATATCGGCTTGTGAAAGCTTCTTTGGAAGGGGTTACGGCCGTAAGTGCTGGGATGGTAATTGCCGCTACTTTTCTTTTGTTCATGCCTATGAAGCCGTCTATTATTAATTACGCTCTAATGTTAGGCACAGTAGCAACGCTTCTTTTTACCAAGTTTCCAGCTCCTATTATCGTGTTGGCAGGTCTTCTGCTTGGCATTTTAATATCATAAAAAAGCCCTTCCTTTTGAGGAAG
The DNA here is from genome assembly GCA_964289745.1 of uncultured Ekhidna sp. Classification (GTDB taxonomy): domain Bacteria; phylum Bacteroidota; class Bacteroidia; order Cytophagales; family Cyclobacteriaceae; genus Ekhidna. The sequence goes on along the minus strand of CAXYMM010000001.1, from coordinate 958,778 downwards.
AGCCTTGAGTTAGTTAAGTGCGTATTTTGATGGGTATATTAATTGTCTGAAGTGGGAGCATCAATGCCAAGTTTTTTAAGGACAGACCCTGTTACATCATCCTCTTCTCTTGCATACAAAAGGATGCTCTGACCATTTGCCGTCATATTAAGAACATGAGTGTAAGCGCTTTCTTTTGCTACTTGCTCGATTGCGACCCCTATTTTCTCAAAAGCTGGTTGCAACAATTGATTTCTCTTATTTAAAAGAGAGTTTTGTGCGTTTTTTTCAAATTCCTGAATAGAGGATTGAAGATTTACGATTTCGCTTTCTTTATCTGCTCTTACTACGTCGGTATAAGATTCAGCATTTTGCTGATAGTCTCCTACTTTCGTCTGGTAGTCTTTGTATTTAGACTCTAGCTGGCTGGAGAGTTGCTTTTCATATGCCGCCAGTTCGCTCTCTATTTGCTTAGCCTCTGGCATCACACTTAAAACATATTCAATATTGGTATATCCAACTTTCATTTGAGCCATGAGTCCAAGGCCAACAAATGCACATAATGTACTTAGTAAAATTTTCGCTTTCATAATTTTTAATTTATCGGGTGGACTTTCGTCCAGTTTGGTTCATTCATTTCAATAACTATGCTTAATTGTTTCGTGCACTTTGATTTTCTACCAATCCTAAGTTTTCAAGAACAAAATCCGTGTAATCATGGATAGGATCGGTATAAATCATCACTAAATCGCCAGATTTATCAAAAACAATCTGCAATCGGTTATTTTTTGCTACACGTTCTACGGCTTCAAATACTCGATCTTGAACGGGCTTTATTAGTTCTTTTTTCTTTAAAAAGTATAGTCCCTCAAATCCGAAAATGGATTGTTGGTATTCCTTCACTTCCCGCCAGTTTCGTTCAATTTCTGCATTTCGTTCTTCCCACATTTCTTTCGTTAGGAGTACTTCCTCAGCTCTTAGCTCTACTTCCATTTGCTCTACCTTTTGATAAAGCTCCTGGATTTCTTGTTCCCATCCTTTGGCTAGTTTGTTGATTTCTGCCTGCGCATCGCTATACTCAGACATTTCATTCAAAATATATTGCGTATCGACATACCCAAATTTCTGTGCAAAAGTAAGCTTTATGATAAATAGACCCAAGATGATAGCTAGTAACTTTTTCATTTGAAGTTATCGTATTTGCTGACCAATAGAGAAGTGAAACTGTGGCCCTGAATTATCTAGCGCACCATCTAGCCGATCAAAACCATACGCCCAGTCGATTCCCATAAGACCAAATGCGGGCATAAATATTCTTAAACCAAACCCTGCAGACTTTTTCACATTATATGGGTTGAACCGAGCAAAATCATCCCAGTTGTTCCCGCCCTCCACAAAGGCTAACGCATAAATGGTCGCATATTGTTCAAGTGATATTGGATAACGCACTTCCATTACGTACTTATTAAAAATAGTACCCCCCTCAATTTTGGTTTCTAAATCTACGGGAGATATTGAATTATTGGTATACCCTCTTAGTCCTATTACATCTGTACCAAGAAGAAAATTCTGGCCAGTTAGCCCATCACCGCCTAACTGGAATCTTTCGAATGGGCCAACCCCCACTTCGTCAGAGTACGATCCAATAAACCCAAAGTGTGCCCTGGCTGAGAGTACGAGATTGCCTGCAAGGGTTAAATAATACTTGCTATCAAAGTTCCATTTGTGATACTCTAACCATTTGTAACGCTCTTGTGGTTCAGCATTTTCATAGTCGAGATTTCTGAATAGTGAATAAGGGGGAGTCATGGATGCAGAAAGTGATATCTCGGAGCCATTTCTAGGATACCTCGGATTATTTACAGATCTTCTGGCGATGGTTGTATTAAGGGTAAAACTGTTGGCATCGCCAGTATTAAAACCTAGTGATCGGCTGGTGAAGTTCCTTAGGTTGTACCGCTGATATGAAATCCCTGTACTTAATACGAAGAAATCGTCTGGCCACTTCACCCTTCTTCCAAGGGATGTCGAGATTGCGGTCACTCTGAGATAACCCCGAACTTTTCTATCAGAGCCAATGATTCTTTGAGTAGACTGACTATAACTGAGTCCCAACGAGTTAGGTTTTCTTCCACCTAACCATGGTTCTTGGAATGAGATTGAGTGACTCCGAAATGATCGACCATTTGCCTGAAAATTAACTCCCAGGCTTTGACCATCTCCCACAGGCAGGCCTCTCCAGTTTTTGGGTTTAAAAATATTTTGTGCGGAGAAGTTATTGAGCGTAACACCTAGCGTACCTATAAGACCAAAATTCCCCCCCCAGCCACCGGATAGCTGTATCTGGTCATTAGAACGCTCTTCAAGTTGCCATTCAATATCGGCCGTCTCATTGATTGGGTCAGGCACGACGTTGGGGTTAATTTTTTCTGGGTCGAAATAGCCTAACTGAGAAAGCTCTGATTGTGTCCTGATAATATCTGATCGTCTGAATTTTTCACCTGGCTGTGTCCATAGCTGCCGTAATATTACATAGTCGTTGGTCTTATCATTTCCGCTAACTATGATTTTATTTAAAGTAGCCTGTGAACCTTCATACATTCGCATTTCTAAATCTATAGAATCATTCACAACGGCTACCTCCACAGGATTGATGTTAAAAAACAGGTAACCATCATCCATATAGAGTGAACTAACATCTGCACCTTGAGGATTAAAGTTAAGTTTTTTATTGACAAGCTCTAGATCGTAATCATCTCCTTTCTTTATTCCTAATACTCTTGCTAATTGCTCATCAGTATAGATATAATTTCCAGACCATGAAATGTTCCGAAAGTAATACTTATTCCCTTCGTATAACTTTATTTCAACATTCATGTACCTATCGCTGATATTATAAGTCGTATCCATCAAAATTTCTGCATCTCTGTAGCCTTTTGAGTTGTAGAAGGTGATTAGGTTTTCTTTGTCTGCTTCATAGTCTTCTACAACATACTTAGCTGATTTGAGAAAATTCAGGTTGACATGAGTAGCTAAATACTCTCTTGTCTCTTCTTCAGAAAGTTTTTTACTTCCTTTAATCGCATTGATAAGGTTTGTAGGCCATAAAGTTTTTGCTACTTTCTCAATAACCGTAGAAGGAAGTGAGAATTTTAGTCCCATACCTGTTTTCTTTAACTTGGATCGAAGTTTTGCTGAAGTTATTTGTTCATTTCCCTCAAAAATGATGTTTCTTATCTTTACTTTCTGGCCTTTGTCTATTATAATTTTTAAATGAGCACTATTGCGAAGTATGGTATCTGTTTGTTGCAAAATTTGGATTTTGGCATTGAGGAAGCCTTTGCTTTCCAAGTATTTTTGAACCGCCAATTCTGCATTTTTAGATAGAACGTCTGTAAGCATCTTACCTCTTACCACTTTTATTTTTTCTTCTATCTCTCCTTTCTGCGTTTTGCTAACTCCAATAATATCTACTTTGGTGAGTCGAGGCCTCTCCGTTAGTTTAATTGTAAGCCATATTTTCTCACCCTCCACCTTCGAAGCATAGATAGAGACAGAGGAAATAATACCTTGATTCCAAAGTTTTTTTATTGCTGAGGTAATTTCATCTCCTGGCACTTTGATTTTATCTCCAACTCGTAATCCAGAAAGTGAAACAAGTGCGTTTTTGTCTAAGTACTGTACACCCGTAACAGTAATATCTGCAATTTTATACTCCTTTGGGCTAGAATAGTTGATGTTTAATCCTGCTGACGATTCCTGAGTTCTACCAAAGACGATCTGAGCCGATACTTTTGCGCATAATGCAATCGTAACAATTAGAATAATTAACCTTTTCATATGCTCACTTGATCACTTGTTTTTCCGAATCTGCGTTCTCTTTTTTGATAGGATATTATGGCTTCGTACAAATGCTCTTTTCTGAAATCCGGCCATAATACGTCGGTAAAGAATAGTTCGGTATAGGCTATTTGCCAAAGCATAAAATTGCTTATTCGCATCTCACCGCTTGTTCTAATAAGTAGCTCTGGGTCAGGTATTCCATATGTGCTAAGTCTACTTTCAAGACTTGCGATATCTAAATCTGTCTTAGCTTCATGAACTAACTTATTCATGGCTTGTATCAAGTCCCATTTGCCACTATAATTTATCGCAAGGATCAGCTCCATTCCCGTATTTTGTCGGGTAGAATGGATGGCTTCTTGAAGTGTTTTTTGGGTTTTTGAAGGTAGGTTGTCAATTGCACCAATTGCAGCCAATTTAATATTGTTTTCTTGCAGCGTTTTAAGCCTCTTTTTTATTGTATTCACAAGAAGACCCATCAAACCCTCCACCTCTAATTTGGGGCGATCCCAATTTTCTGTAGAAAAAGTAAATAATGAAAGAAAATCTACACCTAATTCAGCACTTCCTTCGGTTACATTTCGTATTGCTTCTATCGCATTTTGATGACCGTACAGTCTCTCTACTCCCTGTTTTTTTGCCCACCTTCCATTCCCATCCATAATCACAGCAATGTGGCTAGGGATATTTTCTAGGTCAATATGATTTTTTAGCTCGGGCAACAGATTTTTCAAAAAGGACACAAAAATGATTCTTTTTTTGGTTAAAGGGAATGGATGCCAGCTATTTAACTTCTATTAACGAGCGAGGATGGATTGATTGGGTTTGTGTGGAAATGGGCAAGGAATATTAAATAGAATAATACTAAAGCTAAGTCCAGAGAAAAAATACCAATCATCGTCTTTTGGATTTCCATATTGATAGTCTTTTATTGTCTGGTCAGCGTCCGATATTCCATCTATATAGTCAAAAAAAGTTTTTCGGGCTCCAACCTCTATTCCTAACGTATATTTTTTTTTAAAAAGATATTTAAACCCCACGCCCATTGGAAAAACTATTTGATATTGCCCCACCGTTTCATTTGTAGGGGCATCATAGCTCATCACACCTATTCCTCCCATGAGGTAAGGCGAATAGTTTACGGGTGAGTCTGCTGACTTAAAATCCAGAAAATGATATTCAAAAACAGCACTTAGTTCAGTAAGGTTTGCGTTGAAAGACTGACTTCGCTGAACTGCAAATGCATCAATGGGTATCTCCGATCCTCGTACTGATCCTATTGTCAGACCAAGTCGGAGTGTAAATATTTCAGAGAAATTCATACGGTAAAAAGCAGTCCCACCAATGGCACTCGTAGAAAAGCTGAATCCTCTCACTAGGTCTCCCGAATAATTCATCAAACCCAAACCTCCCCCAAATTCCATGAATTGAGCTGAACCAACTAAGGTCGTAGAGAGCAATAAACTATAGATGAAAGACCTCAAATCTGTTTATCGGTATTTAGCTTGATCCAAGATTTTTAGGAAATAAATAATCCTCAAGTCCTATTTGAAACTCTTTGATATCGTTGCTAAAGCTCAGATTTTTAAAATTTCTAAACAGGTCGTCTTGCTCATTCGATGGATGTACTGAAAAATCACCTAAGTAATTACCCGCATTTATTGAAGCCCCATTAAGCCAACACGGTTGGCTTCTTCCATAGAGATGTATTCTGCCAGTCGAATTTTTGCTTCGGCATCTACTTCCTAGGGCATTGGCTAGATCCGACAATCCCATTATTAGAACAGATAGAAAAATGATAAATAAGCGTTTATACTTCATTTGATTATACTCTTCCTATTTCAAAAGTAAGCTATATACTTTATTGCTTTTACATTAGAGTCAAATATTAATTTTTGCAAGTGTTGTTTTTATGAAATAAAATCAAATGCATTATCGAGTTACCATATGTGGGTTTTTTTCGATAAAACCGTTTAATTCCGTTTATCAAACCCCCAACCCAACTTATTTCGTATGGTATCTGGGAAGTTAATGCCCTCAATACGAATTAATCTACCATAGAAATCGGCTTTTTTTATAACGATTTCAATATCATTTTCTATTGTTTCAGATCTTGAATCGAGCGATATTAAATACTTTCTGTCTCTGGTGGCAATCTGAAACCTTAAAATAGAATCATCACTAATGATGAGTGGCCTTACATTCAAGTTGTGTGGGCTTACAGGCGTAATTACAAAATCTTTTGCGTCAGGCATCATTAACGGGCCTCCGCAGCTTAGCGAATAACCCGTAGAGCCTGTCGGAGTAGATACCATGAGTCCGTCAGCCCAGTAGGTATTTAGGTATTGATCATTGATATAGCTTTTAATCATGATCATGGAAGAGAGGTCTTTACGAAGAATTGCAAACTCGTTTATAGCGAAACATTTGCCATTAAAAAGGGTTAGATCCGATTCAATCGCAACGAGTGATCGTTTTTCAATCTGATATTCTCCTTTGAACAATAGAAATAGTGCTTCTTTTAGGTAATCTTTAGCGATGGAGGCAAGAAAGCCGAGCCTGCCCATGTTTATCCCGAGTATAGGTACTTCTGATTTTCCAACTAGCAATAATGACTCCAGAAATGTCCCGTCTCCACCTATCGAAAAAACACTATCGTATTGGTCATTTACATCGCTAACTATAATGTTGTTATCGTCTGTCAGATGTGGGTTTCTTTCTTTAAAAAGGGATGAGTAGAAAACTTGGCAACTTTCGTTTGCCAGCCTGTCTTTAATTTGGATTACGAATTTTTCAGAGTCCTCGTTGATAGCAAGACCATGAATTACAATTTTTTTCACGGATTTAAATATTTCATTAATAGACCGTATCGATCTTTTTCATCGAATGAATGGTCTTCCATGTGAAAAGATGAGGTAACGGTGTAGCCACTTTTGGAGAGGCCAGAGGCTATTTGATTAACCGACCGGTGGTTTAGTCGGAGTACTACTTCAACTAAAGAGGGGTCTTCTTTAACTGGTTTCACATTTGCCCCGAGAATGATGGATTCATTCATTTCAACAATTCTTGATATTTCTGAGAGCGAATAATCATTTAGTCTGCTTTTTAGGGTAATGATTGCTCCCTCTGCATTTACAATAGCCGTATTGGCAAACTCGTTGAGCACATCCGAAACCAAAACGACACCTTTAAAAAATTCCTCATAATCCAGTACGGCAACCATTTCCATCTCGTACTTGCTCCGAATTTGGATAATATCATAATAGTGGATATTCGGTGCTACAAAACAGCCTTTCCCAATTAAAGGGTATTCACCAACACTTGCGTGCATAATGTCCAAGTCAAAAAGCAAGTCTTCTGAAATGAAACCCAATAATTTTTGATTTTCTACTACGGGCAATTGCTTCACTCTAAACTCATCCATCCATTGTTTTGCCCGTGTTATTTCATCTCCTGTTTTAAGAGAAGGTATCATGTAATTAATTAATTGTTCTGCAATCATTTTCCTACTTTAAATTAAAAGGGCAATATGCGTGTTTTTCTTGTTTGGAATTTTATCCATCGAGTCAATTAAATCTCGCATCATTGGAATGACATAACCAAGAACATCGAATACAGCGGGTGCAACTTCAAATATATAGGGAAAAATTACGCTATTCGTTGCATAAAAGTCATGGAAATCTATTCCGACTGATGAAAAAACCCATAGAAGGGTGCTAAGAATGAAGCCTACTTTGAAGCTTCCTGCAATGGCTCCGGCCACATTATCAAGGATGCCAAATGGGGTGATGTCAACAGCATTTTTTAATAATCGGGCACTCATCTTAATTAGAAATGAAAGCAATAAAAAGAGTCCGATAAAAATCAAAATTGCAAAAACTTCAAAATAATCTGTTTTACCAATGAGCCATTCGGATACGGGTATAGTCAATTTTAAGGCAAAGAAAAGACCCATGAAGAAGGCAAGAAGAGAGAAAAACTCAATTATCAATCCATTGGCATAGCCCTTTATTGCACCAAACAGCAATAGAACCAATATTAAAATGTCGAATGTGTTCAAATCAGCTTAGGAGTTTCTGCGCAATTGAAGAAATGATTTTGCCATCAGCCCTACCCGTCAATTCTTTAGTAGCGACACCCATTACCTTGCCCATATCTTGTTTTCCTGTGGCACTTACCCTGGCAATTACTGCTTTAACCACTTCTTCGATTTCCTGCTCCGAGAGTTGTTTAGGTAGAAAGCTCTCAATGACTTCAAGCTCAGATTTTTCAGTAGCCGCCAAATCGTTACGGGCTTGCTCTTCGAATACCATAATAGACTCTCTTCGCTGTTTAGCTGCTTTTGTCAGAAGCTTCATCTCGGCATCTTCGCTGAGGTCACTGCCACCCCCCTTTTCTGTTTCTGCTAGTAGTATTTGAGATTTAATTGCTCTTAAGGCCCTGAGGCGATCTTTATCTTTGTTGAGCATCGCTGTTTTTATTTCTGATTCTACTGTCAATTTTAAGCTCATCTTATTTTTATTTATAATGTAAACAAATTTGCAAAAAAAATCATTCTTTGGTCATGACTCAACTAAGTGTTAACATAAACAAGTTCGCCACCCTGCGAAATGCAAGAGGAGGCGACAACCCCAACTTGATGCAAGTAGCAAAAGATTGTGAGCGATTTGGAGCACAAGGGATCACTATTCACCCAAGACCGGATGAGCGACATATTACAAGAAAAGATGTTTATGAATTGAAGGAGGTAGTCACCACTGAATTCAATATAGAAGGGTATCCAGACGATCGATTCATGAAAATAATAGAAGAGGTACGTCCCACACAAGCTACTTTGGTGCCTGATTCTCCAGAGGTATTGACTTCTAATGCAGGATGGGATACCCTTAAAAATGAGCAATTGCTTAGCGATGTTATCGCTCAGATAAAATCCTGGGGCGTTCGCACTTCTATTTTTATTGAACCATGCAATGCGCAGATAGATGGTGCGAAAAAGTGTGAAACAGATCGTGTGGAGCTTTATACCGAGAGGTATGCCGCTGCTTTTCCCCAAGACCCTTTTGCAGCCATAATTGACTATAAAAAAACTTCTGATCATGCGTATGAAATGGGTCTTGGCCTCAATGCCGGGCATGATCTGGACCTAACAAACCTGAAATTTCTGAAGCAACAAATTCCCTATTTGGAGGAGGTGTCAATAGGACATGCCTTAGTATGTGATGCCCTTTATTTTGGGCTGGAAAACACCATTCAGCTGTATTTGCGTAAGTTAAACCTTAGCTAAGTCTTGTTAATTTTTTGACAATAATTACCCATTATTCTAAATAATTTAAATTCTTTAGTTTCATATAAGCTTTTTGTAAATTTTTTATATTTATTAAAATTATTATAAAATTTCAATAAAATCAAAGGAGAACTAAAGCGTTGCATCTACACGTTTCCAAAATGAAAAGAAGGAAGTACTTGTCTGTCTATCCTAATCAAGGCAGCAGTCATCAAGACAGATTTAAAAAAATGAGGTTAGGTCCTTTAACAGATTTAAATCAGGAATCTTTTCCAAAATCACCGCATTCACGCAAATACCCTTCACCCATAAGTTTCACGTCAATCAGCCAACCCATAACTTGAAAGTTGTTTTTTTATTTTAGCTCAAATAGCAAACCCTATGTGCCTGATTACTTTTGCTTTTAATGCACATCCGAAATACCGATTCATTTTAGCTGCCAATAGAGATGAATTTTATAATCGCGCTACGAGCGCCGCAGCATGGTGGGAAGACCATCAAGATGTATTGGGCGGTAGAGACTTAGTAGCAATGGGTACTTGGATGGGGATTAATAAAAACGGACGTTTTGCAGCGGTTACCAACTACCGGGATATGAAAAACATTAAACCCAACGCAAAAACGAGAGGAGTCTTACCAACAAATTTTCTGATCGGTAGCAAAAGTCCCAGTGAATATGTTCGATCCGTATATCAGGAGGGCCATCGATACAAGGGGTTCAATCTTATCGTTTTGGATGAGGAATTAGCTTACACAAGTAATTACAGCCAAGATTCGTACGATCTTGGTTTTGGGATTTATGGACTCAGTAATGCCCTTTTGGATTCCCCTTGGCCCAAGGTAGAAAAAGCAAAATCAGACCTTGAGTATTTGATCCAAAGCGACTTTAAGCTAGAAGATTTAGTTGAAATGATGAATAATGCAGAGACGGCTACTGAGAACCTCCCAAATACAGGCCTGGACTACGAAATGGAGAAAGCACTCTCTGCTATGTGCATTCGAACTCCTGAATATGGAACGTGCTGCTCCACTGCCATTACCATCGATTTTGAGGGTAATATATCCTTTATGGAAAAGAGCTATCCTGTTGGTAAACGAGTAGAAAATACCGTAAGCTACGGGTTTAAAATAAAGAGACTATAGCTCCTCCATTTACTCATGAACAAACTAAAAAAACACCGCCCAAACCCCGTTTTACGGGGGTTTAAACAGTGTTTTGTATTTTTAATTACAATCCGTTCGATAACTAGCCTTAGCATCTTTCCGCCATCCACCTGGAATAGACATCGGATCTTTGACTCTTATACACGTTAGATCAGGACTTTGATCTGCTCGAAGAGTAATGAGTGCCGTGTTTTTAGAAAGATCTATTTTCATTAATTTATTGCCACTTATAGAAAGATTGGTAAGCGCAGTGTTTTGAGAAACATCCAGTGTTGTTAATTGATTATTGAATAAAAGAAGCTTAGTGAGCACTGTGTTGTTAGAAACATCGATGGCTGTTAATTTATTGACCTGTAATTCAAGATTAGTAAGAGCTGTGTTTTGAGAAACATCTATGGCTGTTAATTTGTTGCTAGATATTTTTAGGAAAGTAAGTGCTTTGTTGTTAGAAACATCTATTTCTGTTAAGTCATTGCCACCTAAATAAAGGAAAGTAAGTGCTGTGTTGTTAGAAACATCTATTTCTGTTAAGTCATTGCTATCTAAATTAAGATCAGTAATATTTGTAAAATATTCAATGCCAGTTGCGTCTTTAATGCCTCTAGAATTTGCATTAATATATCCATATGCTTGGGCCTCCGCTTCTGAAATTTCCCCATCTCCATTAGCGTCAAGGCTAGGATGAACAATATTATCTAGTAATCTAGCTTTAAACTCTGCATCTGGAATATTAATTGCTTCACCAAGATCATTCGTTACGGAAATAGTAAACGCTGCCGCAGCCGTCACACCTGCTACTGTCCCCTGTATCTCGCCTGTGACCTCCTTGTTGGTCTCGTGGTCGAATACGCTGGAATCATTTACAACTATTTTATTTCCCTCTAAAGCAATGGCATCCGCTGGGTTTTGGCTTTTAATCGAATAAACGGGCGTTTCATCCGTATTGGCTACGGTCGCCGTTACCTCCCCGATCTGGGTGCCTTTAGCACTGTTTTCCTGAATAGTTAATTGGGTTAAATCCGCTATGTCGATGGAGGTAATTCCCGTATTGGTAATGGTCACCTCTTTCGTTGTATTATCCGATCCGCCTGCATTCGTAGCGGTGAGCTTTACCGTGTAGGTGTCGTTCTTCGCGTAGGTATGGGCGGGGTTTTCATCTTTTGAAGTGTTTCCATCGCCAAAGTCCCAAGCGTAGCTGGTTGCACCTTCAGACGTGTTGGTAAACGTTACTTTGCCCGCCGTTTTTTCGTCTACTACAAAGGTAAAGTTTGCCACTAATTGGGTGCTCGTTCCTTCTAGGGAGATGGTCACCGTTCTTGTTTTCTCCGCCGACCCGCCTGCATTCGTGGCGGTGAGCTTTACCGTATAGGTGCTGTCTTTCGTGTAGGTATGGGTGGGGTTTTCTTCCGTGGATTTGCTTCCATCCCCAAAGTCCCAAGCGTAGCTGGTGGCGTTTTTAGAAGCGTTTTTAAAGGTTACCGCCCCTTTTGAACCGAAGGTAAGAGTAAAGTCGGCTTCTACTTTAGGAGTTACTGGATCATCGCCCCCACAACTGAATAAGATGGCGGCGGTGCAGAGGGTAGCGAGGAGAAAGGTTTTGGATTGGATATTCATCGGTTTGGATTTGATTTGATTTGATTTGATTTGATTTGATTTGATTTGATTTGATTTGATTTGATTTGATTTGATTTGATTTGATTTGATTTGATTTGATTTGATTTGATTTGATTTGATTTGATTTGATTTGATTTGATTTGATTTGATTTGATTTGATTTGATTTGATTTGATTTGATTTGATTTGATTTGATTTGATTTGATTATCCACAAATTCAAAATTTTTCGGTTCGTTTCGTGTTTTGTCGAGATTTTTTATTGAGATGTTTAATTGGTCGAAAAATTGCATTTTACTATTATTTTAAATTTAAAATACAAGAATAAGGGTATTAAATCGTATTTGCAAAAAAATTTAATAAAAAAAAGATTTTTTTTTATTAAGTAGGCTTGAAAACGCTAAATTATTTTCTTATAAAGTGCATGGGCTTGCTCCTAAAAATTGGATAAACGTATTTTCCAGGCGAAAATTCTTAGAATAAATTAGTTAGCCTGTAGCGATTAATTAATAGCGAGGAGCAAAAATTTCGCTATTCCGATTGATATTGACATTATTAAGTACGCCTATCGCTAGCCGTCGATCAATACATAATATAAGGTAGGTGAAGAGTCTAACGTTTTTGAAGAACGTCTCACGAAATTTTCACAAAAAAAACCCCAAACCATCAAAGTCAGGGGCTTTTTTAATATATCTATTAACACAAAAAAAATATTAATACATGAAAAATTAATAACTGAAAATCAAATTTGTGCGATTGCACAATCAAATCATGACAAACATACGACACTATTTTATAACGACCAAATTTTTTCTCAATTTTTTTTAAAATCTGTGTATTTTTCATGCATTTGGTCGTAATGGACACCGTCTAGGTTTGCTTCCATGACCGCTTCCCAGTCTTCATTCATAATTACAGGCGCATTAAAACTGACATCGATCTCTTTGATCTTTATGACGAATTGGCATTTTTGAGTCCTTGAAATTCTATCGTCCCCATGATTCCAAATTTGGATGGTACCCGAATTTCCTTCCAAAGTGGATTTTGTCTTCGCCAGTCATTCTTCCCCATCGTTTTTGGGATCAATGCCAAGGTATATTTCCTTTAATTCCATCCCGCTTTAAGTGCATTGAAAAAAGCCGCCCAGTAGGGGTCTATTCCATTGAATTGGAAGGTTGATTCTGCTCCGAAATCAGAGGTAATGATCTTATCCTTTTTGGCGGTAAGATGTCCCACTCTAGTTGCTCGAATACCTTCCTCATTTAGCTTATTGATTAATTTTTCTTCTGCCCCATTTGTAACGGTCATGATCATTGCACCTGAACCTATCGAAACAAAAGGATCAATTTCAAAGCAATGGGCCACCAGGCTTACTTCTTCAGAAATAGGAAGTGCTTCTTCGATTAGAGTAAATCCACAGGATGAAGCAATCGCAAGTTCGTTTATGGCACCCAGCACCCCCCCCTCTGTCACATCGTGCATGGTTGTTAATTCAACATGAGGAATGAGGTTTTGAGATGCGATAAGGGCTTCTTTTTTAACGGAAAGGTTCCAGAAATTGCTTTCTACCTTTTGCTGTACTTCATCACCGCATTTATTTTTAACTGTTTCTGGAAAGGCCATAGCCAGCAGAGCAGTGGCTGAATTTGCCGATTGCTTGGTCACAATAATACTATCCCCTGGTTTTGCCTTGTTACTAGTCAAAAACTGGTCGAGGGGTGCTTGTACAAACATGGTGCCTCCACCTGATATGGTGGAGTCCTGACCTGGAATCTGCCCGGTATGACCTCCTGTTATGGCTATTTCATGTTTCGCACAAAGTGAGTGAATGTAATTCCAGTAGGATGCAAAATCTTCTCTGGACAGACTCACCGGAAGGTTGAGTACGAACTGGGCATATTGTGGCGAAAATCCAGTGGTACAAATATCGTTTACAATCAAATGAACAGAAAGCCATGCCGAGACCTCCATGCCCAAAGAGGGAATTAGTGACAAAGGATCGCTAGCTACGGCAAGTCCGGATCCATTTTTCAGATCGATTATGGAAGTATCCACCCCAAAAGAAGGGCCACATAAAACTTCTTTTCGTCGGGTACCGCAAGAACCCATCAGGTCTTCTTTGAAAATTTGGGCACTTACTTTCCCAAACTGATCTTCGAAAGCACCCATTTACTCGACATTAAATTTTACATAAAAACCAAAAAAATCTCCATAAGGTAAATGCCACTGCTGTTTAGGAAAACATTTAGATAACATTGTTGCATTCCAAGTGATGGTATAATCCCGATCTGGCAAGGCTTTGGCGATGAGTGTCTTCCGTGTTTTGGGGGTATAAAAATTTGCGGTGACGTAATGGTTGTTTTTACTGATGGCTTTTTGCACCCTTCCTCTCCGTAACTTTAGAGTGTTTCGGTTCATCATCCCCATGATTATGCCATAGTTCTTGTCGTTTGTAAGGTCCTTCATAATACTGTTCATAATTTTTGGTATCGTTTCTGATGAAAAACCCCTCATTTCGCCTATGCTAGCTTCGAAGTGCCTCGGTAGCGACATCAAATTTTTCTCCTTTTTCAATTTCATTCATAGCTGTACAACCTAAAAGGTACAGGTTAGTTGAGCAAAAAAATTTCGTTTCGGCTGAACAAAGAAACCACTCTCTATATTGCCACTATTGTCCGTATCAGATGGCAGGCCAAAGGTGTAGTATTCATTATCCAATAGGTTATTTACAAAACCGGATACCTTAATAGAAGGACTAATGGCTATCTCGACACGAAGATCGACTACAAAAGAGGAAGGAATCTGAAAAGATGTGCGATTGGTTACTTCCATAAACTGATTCCCTAAATACCGCCCAGAGAGAGCCAGAGAGAGGTTGTCTATCGGCGATGCATTTAATGTAGCGTTTATGATCCAATCAGGACTTAACGCTTGTTCATTTTTGGAAAGATCTTTACCGTTTAGCTCCAGTTCTTTTATTTCTGTATCTAAATAAGCTAGGTTTCCAGACCAGCTAAATTTGGGAGATATTTGGTAGGCCCAAGCTAATTCTACCCCTTTTCTTGTGCTTCTTGGAATATTTAATCGACGAGGTAGCCCAAACCCAACTACATCACCGATAGGAGCTATTTCGTCCTTAAAATTCATAAAATAGTAGTTGGCATCAATGGAGAAGTTTTCTCGCGTGTATCTTGTTCCTATTTCAAGGTCATTTGCATATTCTTCGGTAAATCTTCCTCCACTTCGAAGAGTAGGGTAATTATTTGTATTTATACTAAAATCCGCCAGGTAGTCAATTCTAGTAGGCTCTCTTCCACTTTTTCCAAAAGAACTGTAAAAAGAAAGGTCTTTAGTTACTTCATAAGTAATACCAATTCTTGGATTGACGAAAGTCCAATTAAAATCCAAATCGCCCTCATCTGCAATACCTAAGAAGACATAATCAGGGGTAATGCTAAGCATAGCATTTCGGGCTTGAAGATCTCCATAGAGGGTCAGTTTGCCTAATTGATAGTTCACTTTTACAAATCCAGAGATTTCTTGCTTTCTTGATTTTTCGTTGTAGTAAGGATCTAATTTGGAGGGAAGAAAAGTAGCCTCTTCATTTTTTCTATAGAATCCGTAAGTATGCAGGCCAGAATTAATTTCAAGGTTATTTTTTTGATAGTTCAAATTTACGATACCTCCCACGTGGTTATTTCTTAATGGATAGTTGATTGCACTAAGCGTGCCGTTGTCTTGTTCGAACCCAAAAAGGAATTCTTTGATATTTACCCCACCATAATAAGTGGTGAAACCCAACGTCCAATTTTTGTTTAATGCCCTGTTGAACTGCACCTGCCCAAAAAATTGAATCGCATCATCCTGGTCATTTTCATTTAAACTATTGAGGGTGCGATTCTGATCAAGTATTGATTCTTCAATGGTTTGATACCCAAGCCCATTCCGGCTTCTGGAAATGAAAAATGTAAATTTTAGCACATCTTTATCTCCATAATGTCCACCAGTCGTAAAAAAGGAGAGTGCTTTAGAGTCTGTATTATCTTTATACCCATCCGATGTAAGCGCACTTAGCCCTCCCATAAAACCCCAGCCTTTTTTATTGATTCCAGTAAAATGCTGAAAATTGCCTCGAAAGGTGTTAAAAGAACCACGACCCAGCTGTATGCTTGTAAAAGCTTCTTTGTTTTTCAAATTAAGCGATTCAAAATTGATGGATCCACCATAGCTACTTACTCCGTTTGAGGATGTACCTACTCCTCTTTGCACCTGAATACTCTCAAAGTTGGAAGAGATATCCGTGAAATTGGAGAAGAAAACGCCTTGATCGATCATGTCGTTTAAGGGGACACCATTCAAAGTAAAGTTTATACGCTCCTGATTGATCCCACGAAGAAGAAGCTGACCATAATTTGCAAACGAAGTTCCAGACTCGGAGTAGGTATACATACCAGGAGTAGACTTTTCAAGGAGGAAGATAGGGTGCTGCCCTACGTATACTTTATCTATTTCTTTTTTGGTTAAAGTGGATTGAGGAAAGGGGGCATTTTCATTGGCTCTCACTGCCATAATGGCCACTTCTTCTAGTTGAACTGTTTTTAAAGAATCTTGCCCATAAGTCAGATTCCAAAACAGCACGAGGACTACCAAACTTAAAATTCTCATTATTTATTATAAAAACTTAAAAAAACATACGAAGAACGGGGACTCTTCATTCAGTTTATCATACAATCGGTCTTAAAGACCGTCCCTACGCTGGCATTATCCAGATCAGGTCAATGGGTATGATCTCAGCCGTATCTCTTGTTCAGGACAAGTTGGCACCCCTTTGCTTCGCCAAATTTAGTAAAAAAAAATTGTGCTTAAAAAAAGATGCATTTACAAAGGATAAAATGAAGGGAGGAAGCGAATCGTCCTATTAAATAATAGGCATATTTGCTAAACTTTTATAATTTTTTGATCGCTAGATGGATTTGATAGAATGCAAAGTCGTCTCTGATGGCCATTAAAATAATTGTTTTACTGCAAAATCAGCACAACTTTTTTCTCTCATCCTCTATCCTTGAGACCACAACTAATAGAAGCCAGTGATTCTTTAGATTAAGATTCATCGATTGAGAAAAAATGTTTTCTTAATGTTAAGATTCAAAACATAGCTTCAGTCCAACCCCGACTTAAATAAAAAGTAAGCGGTTTGGGCGTTTTATGATCTTTTAATTGATCATTGTTAATCGAGCATAAAAAAACATTTTTGCACTATGCTAATGTTGAGAATTGGTGGGGTTCCTGAGCATTACAACTTGCCTTGGCATTTAATGATTGAGTCCGGTAAATTGAATGAGATAGGGGTTAATTTGTGTTGGCAGGATTGCCCGGGGGGAACTGGCGAAATGACTTCTTTATTGAATGCCAAAGAGTTGGATTTAGCAGTTCTTCTTACCGAGGGCATCGTCTCAGATATACTAAAACAGAGCGATTCCAAAATTTTGAAGGTATATGTGCAAAGCAGTTTGGAATGGGGTGTTCATTTGTTGCAAGAAGATGAAATAGACATTGACGCTTCGAAAAATTTGGTTTTTGGAATAAGTCGAAAAGGGTCTGGATCGCATTTAATGGCCACCCTTTATGCACAGCAGAGCGGTATCTCGCAAGACCGAATAGCCTTCAGAGTGGTAGATGA
Source organism: uncultured Ekhidna sp. (assembly GCA_964289745.1). GTDB lineage: Bacteria > Bacteroidota > Bacteroidia > Cytophagales > Cyclobacteriaceae > Ekhidna. Next base: position 941,217 of record CAXYMM010000001.1, on the reverse strand, counting down.
CTTTGATGGTGCGATGAAGGCATTCCAGAAAAGACAGATAGACGTGTTTCTATGGGAACGCTTCACTACTGAACCTTATTGCGAGCCAAACAATCTCTATCGAGCAGGTAGTGTATTTACACCATGGCCTTGTTTTGTAATAGCAGTTCGGATGGAATATTACATGAAAAATCAAAATATAATTGATAAGGTAACTCAATCTGCGACCGGTTTTGCAGCGGGTTTAAAGCGTGATCCAAAAGCAGTAACACTCATTTCAGATCGATATCAATTGCCAGTAGCAGGTGTAAAAAAATGGTTTGAGAGAGTGGAGTGGGGAAGCGGTCAGAATTTAACCCCACAGGAGCTGGAGGAGGTGATTTTTTACCTTAAAAAAGGGGAAAATACCCCTGAATCAGATGCTAAAATCAATTGGAATCATTTTTTGATTAACCTCTCGTGCAAACATGAGTCTTGATAGATAGACCTCCATGAAAGCTATCCAGAGCGAATTTCTGTAGTTAGTAAATTAGTGAAAGGGGTAGCTTTGCTTTTCAATGAAAATCACGATAAAAACATTATTTGGATTCGAGGATATACTTAGTGAGGAGGTCAAAAATTTAGGAGGAGAAAAGATTGAAAAAATCACACGTGGTGTGAAATGTGAAGGCAACCCAACCTTTCTTTATAGAGCAAATCTTTGTCTGCGTACAGCTATGAAAATTCTCGTACCCATTTATTCCTTTCATGCAAAGGATGAGAAGCAGCTATATGATCAAATGATGGCGTTTGATTGGTCTAACTTTTTAGATGTAGATCAAACTTTTGCAATTGACCCGGTTGTCTTTTCAGAAATATTTACGCATTCAAAGTTTGTGGGGCTTAAGGCAAAAGACGCCATAGTTGATCAATTTCGGAACAAATACCGGAGAAGACCTTCCATTAGTACTGATAATCCCGATGTACAGTTGAACCTTCACTGCGCAAACGATTTTTTTACTGTTTCTATGGATAGTTCTGGTTCCACACTAAATCAAAGAGGCTACAGAGAAGAGGGTCACCGCGCACCAATGAACGAGGTGCTTGCTGCAGGGATGCTGATGCTTTCAGGATGGGACGCGAAAACGCCATTAGTAGACCCAATGTGTGGAAGTGGAACGATCATCGTGGAAGCAGCTATGCTGGCGATGAACATGCCGCCTAATCTAAAGCGAAAGGAGTTTGGATTTCGATCATGGCCTCAATATAGTCCCGTCCTTTTCAATAATTTGCTGACCGAAGAACGGGTCAAAGTGAGAAAACCTCAACTAGAAATAACAGGCATAGACATAGACGAAAAAGCAGTAGAACTGGCGAAAAAATCATTAGGCAAAATAGGCTTGAGAAAAGGGGTGAAAGTGAAAAAAATGGATTTTAGAAATTTCAAGCCCATAAATGACAAGGGAATAATTGTGACCAACCCTCCTTACGGCGAACGAATCGGGGATGATATCTTGAACTTCTACCAAACCATGGGCGATGCCTTCAAGAATAATTTTAAAGGATATGATTTATGGCTTATCAGTTCCAATAAAAAAGCTCTTCGACAAATTAGGCTTAAAGATGCGGAGCGCATAACACTCTACAATGGGAAGCTAGCATGTGATTTTTCTAAATATGAATTGTATTGATTTATTTTCAGGTGTTTCGGTTTTTTGTTTTCAACCTTTTCGATTCCCAACATTCTGGTCTCAACTGCTTTCATTCTCTCCCTCCTCTTTTGATTTTTATATCGGGCAATATTAGGTTTTCTTTCTTAGCGTTTATTATCGAAGAAATAGACACTAAACGCTCTCATCCTTTTTAGTTCATGTATCGTGATTCTTTGTTCGGGTTGTCTTAAGCAAAAGCCATTAACAAGGAGATCGGTCGAGAATGGTTGCTACCTTTAAACTGGTTAAGCACATCCTTCCCAATCAGGAAATTCGTAAGCACTGAAATCATAAAATGCCCAGCTTTTTTTATCTTCCAGATACCCCTCCGAAATGGCAAGAACCATCATTTCGATTTAGTAAAGAATAGTCATACAATAAATCCAGCACACTATTTAAAATAAAGCGTCTATTCGTTGGAAAGGGTATTTTTCTGTTTTATATACTGAATATTTCGCTTCAACCCCTCAAATTTGGTTCGCTTTACTGCCGATTTCTTGAATACTTTTTGGAAAACCTCTTTTGTCATTTCATTCCACTCTGCATTGGAAAAAGATTCCCAACCCTGTGGATTTAGTTTATCAGTTTGGTGAGGTTTGGCATGTCTGTTCCACGGACACACATCTTGGCATATATCGCAGCCAAAAGCCCAACCCTCCATCTTTCCTTCAAACTCAGTTGGTATCGCATCCTTTAGCTCTATGGTCAGATAGGATATGCAACGACTTCCATCCACTACGTATGGTTGCGTAATGGCATCTGTAGGACAGGCGTCAATACATGCGGTACAGCTTCCACAATAATCTTTTATCGGAGTGTCTGGCTCCAGCTCCACATCTATGATTAGTTCGGCAAGAAAAAAGAAGCTACCCATTTTCTTATTGAGTAACAGTGAGTTTTTACCTATCCACCCGAGTCCACTTTTAGCAGCTAAGGCACGCTCATGAACAGGGGCAGAATCCACAAATATTCGACCATCGACCTCTCCAATTTTTTGTTGTATGAAATGTATGAATTTTTTTAACTTATCCTTGATAAGAAAGTGATAGTCCTGACCATAGGCATACTTTGCAAGTTTTGGCTTATCCTCGACTTGGTAGATCGTCTCAGGATAATAATTATATAGGAGAGAGACGACTGATTTAGCTCCTGGTACCAGCTTGGTTGGATCTAATCTTTTATCAAAATGATTTTCAAGGTAGCTCATTTTGCCTTGATACCCAAGCCGCAACCAAGCTTCTAATTTGGGAGCTTCATCTTCCAAAAACTCTGCTTTAGAAATGCCACAAAAGGAGAATCCAAGTTCATTTGCGATTTTTTTTATGACTTCTCTGTGGGTCATAGGGTAAAGTTACATATTAGATATTTCCTTTGCGGAAGAACAACTTGGTTCGAATTTTTAACCATCAGGAGAGGATGCGATTATAGTAGGGTCGGTTTTTGTCTAACTTTTTCTTTATACGGAGGTCAGTGCCACACAGTATAGCCCTAGGTTTCGAATTATTTCATTTATCGTTTTTTTTGCTTGATCTTCTGGGATGAAAAGACAACACCAGCGCATAGACTTAGTAAGGGAGCGCGCTCGGAATCTGGTAAACTCTTTAAAAACCTAATTGATGAAATCAGCACGGAAGTATTTGAAGAGAAGGACGCAGACTATTTAAAAGAGTGTGCCTGGCTGTTGTGGTGGGGGAAGAACGTTTAGGTGTTTGTAGGCCGTCTCTGTTGCCTCTCTTCCTCGAGGTGTTCGCTTGATGTAACCTTCTTGAATAAGAAAGGGTTCATAAACCTCTTCGATTGTTTCGGCTTCTTCCCCGCATGCAGTTGCAATAGTACCTAGCCCTACTGGTCCTCCTTTGAACTTATTAATAATGGTTGAAAGAATTCGATTGTCCATTTCGTCTAAACCGTGATCATCTACATCAAGTGCATTGAGTGCCATTTTGGCAATGGCTAATGAAATAGCGCCATCTCCTTTAATCTGAGCAAAATCTCTTGTTCTCCTCAGAAGGTTATTGGCAATTCGAGGGGTGCCTCTACTTCTTCTTGCGATCTCATAGGCTGCTTCTTGATCAATAATGGAATCCAACAGGTCTGCTGATCTTCCAATGATGTTCGTTAGTAGTTTTGAATCGTAATATTCTAATCTGGCATTTATACCAAAGCGTGCCCGAAGTGGAGAAGTCAATAATCCAGATCGTGTGGTGGCTCCAATCAGCGTGAAAGGACTCAGTTCGATTTGAACTGATCTTGCATTCGGTCCAGAATCGAGCATGATATCGATTCGATAGTCCTCCATCGCCGAGTAGAGGTATTCTTCCACAACTGGATTCAGCCTATGAATTTCGTCAATAAAAAGTATATCATGAGGTTCTAGATTGGTAAGCAACCCGGCTAACTCACTTGCCTTATCCAAAACGGGTCCTGATGTTACTTTGATATTGCTATTTAGCTCATTGGAAATAATGAATGAAAGCGTGGTTTTGCCCAAACCTGGTGGTCCATGTAGAAGAACATGATCTAGGGGTTCAGTACGTTGCTTTGCAGCTTCTACAAAAATTTTAAGGTTTTCGACTACTTTACGCTGTCCTGTAAAGTCTGAAAAGGAAAGCGGTCTTAGAGCTATTTCAAATTCTTTTTCAGAAGATTTCATCCTTTCTCCATCCCCGAGTAAATAGTCTTCTCTCATTAGAAATTCAAATATAATTGAAGCCATATTCTTTTATCATTGCAGAAAATTATCTTATGAAAAAAGGCGCACTCCTTCTTTTTGGAATTGTTTTGGTGGTAGCGTTTATCGCTTTTTCAATATTTCGTGCTAAAGCGCCTCAATTGAAGGAAATTACGGGCCTAACTATGGGAAATATTGTGTACAACGTCAAGTTTCTCAACAAAAAGGATCTAGTATCTGAACAAGAGATCGATAGTCTCTTAGTGGCTTTCAATCAATCTCTTTCTACTTACATACCCAATTCTGAAATCTCGGAACTAAATCGTACAGGTTATCTTACCTTTCGATCGTCCTATTTTCTACCAGTTTTACAAACCAGTTTAGCGGTTTTTCAAAAAACCAAGGGAACTTTTGATCCAACCATGGGGGTCTTAACTCGTGCATGGGGTTTTGGTCCCGACCATCCGTTACTTCATCTGGATTCAGTAGAGGTAGATTCATTGCTTCGTATGGTAGGTTTTGATAAAGTAGTTTTTAATGAAAGAGAGGTATCGATGCCGGCTTTCTATCAAATAGACTTTGGAGCAATTGCGAAAGGCTATGCAGTAGATTTGGTTGGAGAACTTCTAGAATCCAGAGGGGTTGAAAACTACTTGGTGGAAATAGGAGGAGAAGTACGGTGTAGAGGTGTCAATGCTGATAAAAAATCCTGGGCTTTGGGTATTGAAAACCCTACTGTTACGAAAGAGGAGGATCAAAAGCTTTTGGCCATTGTGCGTTTAAGGGATTTATCGCTGGCCACTTCTGGAAATTATCGCAACTACTACGAAAAAGAGGGGATAATTTATGCTCATATCATCGACCCACGTACTGGCTATTCGGTCAAACATAACTTACTCAGCGCATCCGTATTCGCTAGTGATTGCATGACGGCCGATGCTTTCGCCACAGCCTTCATGGTACTTGGCTTAGAAGCTTCAAAGGAACTGGTCGAGTCTGAAAATATTGAGGCTTTTCTGGTATACCTTGATGATGAAGGAAAGCTTAAAAGTTATGCCTCAAAAGGAATCAAACCTTATTTGGAGTTGAACAAAGCAAAATAAACGTATCCCTATCCATGTTTTTGATTCTCACAACACTAACTCTTGGAGCACTAATTGGCGGGCTATCCATATATATATTTCCCACCCAAATTGAGAACCTAAGATTGCCACTTATTTTTGCAGGTGCTTATCTTTTTGCCATCACTATTATTCATATCCTCCCCGAGTTATTTACAGTAAGTACTGAGCCATCTAAAATGGGGCTCTATGTGCTTTTAGGGTTTTTTATGCAACAGTTTCTGGAGTATTTCTCATCAGGCATTGAGCATGGGCATTTGTATACAAAAAAAGCACTTAGTCCTAGTGGCAGGGCTTCCATTATTATTGCTCTAGTCATTCATAGTTTGATGGAAGGCACTTTGCTTACTCATGATTCTCCATTCCATAGTCATCATGGACATGATCGTACATCCTACTCACTTTTAGTTGGGATTATTTTGCATAAAATCCCAGCAGCATTTGCCCTTATGGCCACTATGCGCGATTTGGGGAAAACATCCATCCTTTTATTAATTCTTTTTAGTGCTGCCTCACCGATAGGTTTTTTATTAAGCGATTTCATTTTACCTAATGAAGAGAGTTTGATGTTTATGTTCGCAATCGTAAGCGGTAGTTTTCTACACATTTCGACTACAATCTTTGTTGAATCAAGCCCTGATCATCATTTTGGTTTGAATAAAATTCTCATCAGCATGGCAGGGGCTGCTTTGGCTATAGTTACAGAATACTTGATGCTATAGGTACAGAATACTTGATCTAGATTATATTATTGAATTAACTTGGAGATTGAGGATAAGATTAACGAATAAGGATCATTCAAGTATTTGCTTCGATATAACAGATAACTTTGCCCCTTGATTTAAGCAGAAATACAGAATGAAAATCATTTAGGAATACAGACAAAGGCCAATACTCCAAACTTTCAGTCTTTTCACGATGCAATTAGAAATCGCAGAGGGGGCATCATTGGTCGTGGTGATGTAACCACTGAAAATGCTAGTAGGAAAATGGTTGAATTCATTCCGCCATATTTTGAAAACGTTAAAAGCAAATACAAGAACTTTAAAATGACATATACCTATAGTGTGGCTGAAAAAAAGAAAGTATTATCCTTATTATAAGACTTCTCTACATTGATTTTACGAACTATTTGGCACCTTTTCCGTCCGGAATTTCTAAGAAGCATCATGCTACTGATGACCGAAAGGCAGAGGCTTTTGGTTTTCTAACGCTTAACGGACGTCATTGGCCACTGATCATTGCCTAATTTTTTATGTAGATGAGAGGTACATTTAAAATATTACATATATTGAAGAATTGAATAATAATTGAAACCCAAAAATTGTAAAGCATTTCGATTTATAGCTCAGATACTAATTCGGAATTTGCTCTAGGTTTTCTCAATCCAGAATTGATAAATTCGTAACATGCGGATCGTTTTTATTCTTCTCTTACTCACAATACCTATTTTTTCTAGATGCAAAGCGGATGCTTGGGGTTTCTTTTCTCATCGTAAAATCAATAGACTTGCCGTGTTTACGCTGCCTCCAGAGTTAATTGGGTTTTACAAGAAGAATATTCAGTATTTAACGGAAAAGGCTGTTAATCCCGATATGAGACGTTATATAAGTAAAACAGAAGCACCACGACATTATATTGACATCGAAGCCTATGGAGACTCCGCTTTATACAAAATGCCAAGATTTTGGAACGAGGCTGTGGAGGTCTTTTCTAAAGATACGCTACATGCATACGGAATCGCACCTTATCATATCAATCGTGTATCGAATTGGCTAATCAAAGCCTTCAAGAATAGAGACCCTGATCAGATACTAAGGCTGTCTGCTGACCTTGGTCACTACATAGCCGATGCGAATGTTCCACTTCATACTACTAAAAATTATAATGGTCAACTTACCGATCAGTACGGTATTCATGGTTTCTGGGAGTCCCGACTACCAGAATTGTTTTGCAATGAATATGACTTATTGACAGGTAAGGCCAAATATGTTGCAAACCTGCAATTGTACGTCTGGAGCGCAATTGAAAAATCGCATGAGGCGGTAGATTCAGTATTTATTTTCGAGAAAGAGCTCACAAAAAAATATCCAGAGTCGAAAAAGTATGGTTTTGAAGAAAGAGGCCAAAAAACCCGCAGAACCTACTCATATCGCTTCTCCAAAGATTATCACAACATGCTCAACGGGATGGTAGAAAGACAGATGCGCTCTTCCATTAAAATGGTTGGGGATTTCTGGCTAAGTTGCTGGGTAAAGGCGGGGCAGCCTGACTTATCACAGTTTACAAGCAAGGCGATGGTTGTTCAAGATTCTTCTATTGCCGTAGACCCAAGTATCAAAGTAAGAAATCATGAGGCTGGATTTAATTGATATCCCTTTCTTTTAATACGCACTAACCCTGAATGAAATTGAAGCTTCCACTCCTCGAATAATTTTTGCGCTATTTATTTGAAGTTAAAGCAAGACTTTCCTTGCATACGTTTTTTTTGGCTCAGGTGAGACATTCTTTAGAAATGTTAGACCCACATAAGCAAGCATTAAGTGAATAGCCATAGAGCTCTTTTTGATATTGAAAAACTTTAACACGTTCAAGGTAATTGAATGAGTACTTTAGCAGGATTTCTATTCCATCTGGTTCTTTATTTAAAACCAAGATCAACCACCTAACACACATATAGGCGATTGAACGGAAATTTATTCGCTATCTAAAAAATAAAAAACTGGGTTTTTTCTGCTCTTTTTTCACTTTTAGATATAAAAAACCAATTAGGACTTCTTGATTTTACTTTACAGTAAAATGAAGTGTCAATGAAGCTTCTGCATTTTAAAGCACCTAAAAATGAAAACACTTTACCTATTTCGGCATGCTAAATCGTCTTGGAGTTTTGATTTAGCCGACCATGACAGACCTCTTGGTAAGCGTGGTAGAAAAGACGTGTGCAAGATGAGCGATTTTCTCAATCAGCACGTAACACCTCCCGAAGTGATTATCTCAAGTACGGCCAGTCGCGCTTTCTACACCGCCTTGCATATATGCGATGGATTTGGAATTGATGAAGGAATTATTAGACTTACCAACAAACTCTACCATGCTGGCTCAACGGAAATTCTTGATGTAATTAGAAAAGCACCACCCTGTGAGAGATTGGCCATATTTGGGCATAATCCAGGTTTTACTTTAGTAGCCAACCAGCTAGCAAACCTTCATATTGGCAATATTCCTACGGGTGCCGTAGTTGGCATCTCACTTGATATAGAAGATTGGAGTCAGGTAGATTTCAGTGAAGGCAAAAAAATGTTTTTTTACTTTCCAAAAGGAATCTAAAGAATGTATCGGCTAAGGTTTTTGTCCTTCACAAGTCCGTCTAATTTTTCTTCTACCAATGCTTTATCGATCACAATATTGGCATTTGGTCCAATGGTATCTGGGATATCGAAAAGAATTTCATTTAAAAGTTTACTCATTACAGTATGAAGCCTTCTTGCCCCAATATTCTCTACTTCATCGTTGATTCGGAAGGCCATTTCTGCGATTTCCTCTAATGCCTCATCTTGAAAAGTAAGCTTCACTTCTTCGGAGGCCACCAAAGCTTCGTATTGTTTAGTTAGTGCATTTTTGGGTTCTGTCAGAATTCTCAAAAAATCTGCTTTTGTCAGATTTTCTAACTCTACTCTTATGGGAAACCTACCTTGCAACTCGGGAATTAAATCAGAGGGCTTGCTGAAATGGAATGCCCCAGCGGCTACAAAAAGAACATGGTCTGTATTGATAATTCCATATTTTGTATTCACTGCGCTTCCCTCAACAATGGGGAGCAGGTCTTTTTGAACTCCTTCTCGGCTTACATCAGAGCCTTTGCTACTTTCTCCCTTGGCTATTTTGTCTATTTCATCGATGAAAATGATCCCTGTATTTTCTGCTTTAAAGATCGCTTCATTTTTAACTTCATCCATATCAATCATCTTTGATGATTCCTCTTCAAGTAAAATTTTTCTAGCTTCAGCGATGGTTACTTTTCTTTTCTTTTTCTTCTTTGGCATCATGTTACCAATCATTTCCTGAAGGTTAATCATTGAGGTTTCATCCATGCCACCACCTATCATACCGACATTTCCAATCGAGTTGTGCGTAATGTCAACTTCTATTTTTCTATCATCTAACTCTCCATTTCTGATTTTCTCTAAAAACCGAGCTCTGGTTTGTTGGTTTAGCTCTACCTCACCTTCAGGTTCATCACTACTAATTTGCGTAGCATATGTGTTTTTGGAACTCTTCAATGGTGGGATCAATGCATCTAAAATAATGCCCTCTACTACTTCGGCGGCTTTTTCTTTTACCTCTTCTTTCTTGGCTACCTTTACCATGTTGACAGCCTGCTCTACCAGGTCTCTAACCATGCTTTCAACATCTCTTCCTACATATCCTACTTCGGTGAATTTTGATGCCTCCACTTTTGTGAAAGGTGCGTCTGCAATCTTAGCTAGCCTTCTTGCTATTTCAGTTTTGCCCACACCTGTAGACCCGATAAGCAGGATATTATTGGGTACAATTTCTCCTTGAATTTCCTCCTTCACATTCATCCTTCTCCACCTGTTTCGAAGCGAAATGGCCACATTACGCTTTGCATTGTTCTGACCAATTATGTATTTATCTAGCTCTGCCACTATTTGCTTTGGTGTTAAATCTTTTTTTATCATATTTATAATATCTTTTTATGGTTTTTCAGGCTAGTTTGAATGCTTATATAATTGATTCCTCCAGCAACATGATACATTGCACGAGAAAACCTCAACTGAAGTCTTTTTACTCTTAGCATTATTCCATAGGAAAAGCCTGCTCCTCTGCCGATATCTTCTAGCCTCAATTCTTGTCTTCGTCTATGGCTATAGCCTGCCAACAATTGAACGTTTTTCGTTAACAAAATTTCAGCCCCAAAATTAACCCTACGAAGCACTTTATCCAGCAGTTTGTTAGATGCGCCTTGTCCTTTTTTCTCAAAATCCGAATCTACCAAATTAATAGAGGTAAAGGTGAATCTGAGCGGCATGTAAGTGGGTTTGAATGACATCCCGACTCTGACGGAAAAAGGTAAAGGGACATTCGAAAAATTTGCATAATCTGACAATTGAAAGCCTATATTTTCAAAAGTCATCGCAATCGACCAGTTTGGATTCAAACTGAAGACACCTCCTAAATCCATCGCAATAGCTGAAGAAGAATAGGAATCGATATTGCTCCCTAAAAATTTTAATGAAGCACCAAGCATTGCCGAACCTAACCGATGTGCCGTGCTGAGGTTAAAACTAAAATCGGAGGCAGTAAACCGACCTAGGGACTGTCCAGTATCATCCAATAAGTCAAAATTGCCAAAGCTTAAATAGTGAATCCCAAGTGCAATTTTTTTTAGCTTTTTTACATTAAAGACATATCCTAAAGAGTAGAACATTGCATCTGCAAAAAAAGGATTGACATGAATAAAAGCATTTCCATCTGCAACAGAATCGAGTGTCGCTGGGTTGGTCAAAAACTGGGTAACATCTCCATCTGCTAAAGAGATAGTGGTTCCTCCCAAAGCAGCAGATCTTGGATTATTTGCAACATTAAAGGACTGATAGCCAGCTTTTCCGCCTATCTGCGCCATCCCCATAATGGGTAAAACGATCCACCCTATAAAGTGAATATTTCTCAATCAGTTTTTTCTTCTGAAAGCACAAACTCAATAGGGTTTTCCGCTTTTTCTTTGGTTAGTGATATGCCTAAAACTTCCATTGCATACGACACAAAGTGAATCTTGATGCCCTTTAAATACTTCTGATCAATTTCTTCTAGGTCTTTCTGGTTGCGCTGGCACATGATGATTTCTTTGATACCTGCTCGCTTTGCGGCTAATATCTTTTCTTTAATTCCTCCTACTGGTAACACTTTTCCTCTCAGCGTAATTTCACCCGTCATCGCGAGTTTCTTTTTCACCTTACGTTGCGTGAAAACAGAAGCCAAAGAAGTGAGCATCGTAATACCTGCGGATGGACCATCCTTTGGGATAGCTCCTGCTGGTACATGAATATGCAGATCGTAAGAATCGAATACTTGATAATCTATGCCCATTACTTCAGCACTAGACCGAAGGTAAGACAGGGCAGCGACGGCCGATTCTTTCATTACATCTCCTAACTGACCCGAAAGCGTTAATTTTCCTTTACCACGACTTAAAGAAGATTCAATAAATAAGATGTCGCCCCCGGCTGGTGTCCAGGCTAGTCCTGTTACCACCCCGGGTACAGAATTGTCTTCGTAATTATCCTTGTCAAAAACTTCAGGTCCAAGTATTTCTCTGATCCGTTCATTGGTAATTTTAGCATCATACTCTTCTTCCATAGCTACTGACTTGGCGATGGATCGAACCACGGCGGCTACTTTCCTTTCTAAGTTTCGAACACCTGATTCTCTTGTATAATCGTTGATCAATTTTTCAATGGATTCTTTATTGAAGTTAACGTTTTTGTCTTTAAGCCCATGCTCCTTTCGTTGTTTAGGAATAAGGTGCTTTTTAGCAATTTCAATTTTCTCTTCAAGTGTATAGCCACTCACATCAATGATCTCCATACGATCACGAAGAGCAGGTTGGATAGTGTCTAATGAGTTGGCAGTAGCAATAAAAAGCACTTTAGATAAATCATAGTCAACTTCCAGGTAATTGTCCTTGAAGGTACTGTTTTGCTCAGGATCTAGCACTTCGAGTAGTGCCGAGGATGGATCTCCTCGAAAGTCTGAGCTTACTTTATCAATCTCATCTAAAATAAATATCGGGTTAGAGGCTTTCGCCTTATTCAAATTCTGAATAATCTTCCCTGGCATTGCACCAATGTAGGTCTTTCGATGCCCCCTTATCTCTGCCTCGTCATGTACACCTCCCAAAGACATCCGAACGTACTTGCGATTAAGTGAGTGGGCAATAGACCGACCAAGTGATGTTTTGCCAACGCCAGGAGGACCATATAGGCATAAAATTGGTCCTTTCAAATCCTTCTTTAATTTACGTACGGCTAGGTACTCAATTATTCGCTCCTTTACCTTTTCTAATCCAGCGTGATCCTGATCCAGAATTTTTCGAGCATTTTTCAAATCAAAATTATCTTCTGTTACTTCATTCCAAGGGAGGTTTACTAATAATTCAATATAATTAATGGCTATGGGGAACTCTGCGGCGGCTGAATTCATTCTGGAAACTTTGTCGAGTTCTTTCTCAAAATGAAGTTTTACTTCTTCTGGCCAGTCTTTTTCAAATCCTCTTTTTCTTAGTGCCTCTACTTCTTGATCTGGTCCATCTTGACCCAATTCGTCTTGCAATACGCGTATTTGCTGACGCAGGAAATAATCTCTTTGTTGCTGATCAATATCGGTATGTACCTTTTCTTGTATCTCTTGCTTCAATTGGAGCATTTGTAGCTCTTTGAGCATGTACTGCAACAGTTTTTCTGCGCGTTCTTTGGGATCCACAACCGCTAGTAACTTTTGTTTTTCCTTTACTTCTGCATTGATATTTGATGAAAGAAAGTGCGTAAGAAACCCAAAATCATCGATATTTTCTACTGCCACTTTGGCCTCTTTCGGAATCTCGGGGCTTAAGCCCATAATCTCTTCTGCTATGTCTTTTAGCGACTGCACAATCGCCTTTTGTTCTTTCTTAGGAATAGAGATGGGTTTATCAGCCAAAATGCTATAAGTAGCAATGTGATGTGGATCTTCTTTTATGATTTCATTTATGCCAAATCGTTTTTGCCCATAAATAATGATTGTCGTATTTCCATCTGGGAGTACAATCATTTTAATGATCCTAGCTACTGTTCCGATATTGAATAGATCCGCTTTGGAGGGATTTTCTGTTTTATCATTTTTTTGAGCGACTACACCAATGATTCTGTCTCCCTTATACGCCTTTTTTACAAGCTTGATAGACTTTGTTCTTCCGACCGTGATTGGGAGTACCACTCCAGGGAACAAAACCGTATTGCGAATAGGCAAAAGAGACAGCTCCATTGGAAGTTTTTCATCATCAATTTGATTTTCATTGGGAGCAATGATCTGAATAAGCTCACCAGAATCTTCGGGAAGAAAATCGGGAAGAAATAATGGATTATAAGGTTTATCGTTCATAAGATACCAGACTGGCAGATTTTATAAATCTTGCAGAAAAATGTGAGTAAGTTTTTTAGGTCAATCGTTGTGCCAAGTTAAAGGCTTGAGCCAAATAGTTGTAATTTTGGCTTTAATAATGAGTATAACTGACTAACTGGCAGAGTGATCCATTTCTTCAAATACAACATTGTGTGTTTTCTTGTTTTTTTGAGTGTTTCTTCGTTCGCTCAAAAAAAACGGAAAGAAGTCCAGATAGTCTCAGATTCTATACCAAAAGGTACGGTTTACAATGTATATGAATTTGAAGGGTTAAACCGTTATCCAAAATACTATAATGAATCACATCTTAAGCGTATTATTCAACTTGACAGAGCTAATAAGTGGGAGACTTTGTACAAAGAGTTGAAGGGCTATGTCAGTAAATTTGGGATTCAAAACTTCTACACGGATACGAGGCTTATATGGAGACTGGCTAAACTGACCGAGCTTTTGGGTGACCCTGATGAAGCTAAGACACTTTATCGAATGGTGCTTCGGCATCACTATGAAGGCATTGATATAAAGGAGATTGAATTATACTATGATTCATTAAACAAGCAAATAGCAGAACAATTCGTGCCCATTGATTACTACTATGAGTTGGTGGAACACCGAAAGCTTATTGACACGCTACGTCCTCCAAGAGGTGTTCTTTTGAATATGGGTACGCTTATAAATAGCCGGAGCGCAGACTATGGACCCTCCTTAAACATTAATAACGATGTTTTACTTTTTACCTCGAAAAGAAAACTCGTAGACGAAAGTATTGATTTCAAACAGGACGAGGATTTATATACAAGCAAAAAAGATCATTACGGTACTTGGTCTAAAGCTACGCCAATCGAAGACCTCAACACCAACTACAATGAGGGCTCGCCTTGCATTAGTAGTGATGGAAAAATGTTGGTTTTTTCTAGGTGTTTTAGCCCGGGTGCTGTTGGGCATTGTGATCTTTACTTTTCTACTTTAGACGAAGATAGCCTTTGGACTACCCCCGTGAATCTTGGTCCAAAAATTAATAGTGTCGCTTGGGATTCCCACCCGGCACTGTCTCATTCGGGAGACACCCTGTTTTTCGCTTCTGACAGACTGGGTGGGTTTGGACTTTCTGATATCTATTTTTCGGTGAGGGATAACAAAGGGAATTGGAGTCCAGCAAAAAACATTGGCCCTGTAATCAACACACGCAAGAACGATGTAAGTCCTTTTTATCATCCTGTTTATGATGTATTATACTTCAGTTCTGATGGTCAGCTCTATAACTTTGGAGAATTTGATATCTACAAAGCATACCACATAGAAAGCTACTGGACAGAGCCACAAAACATAGGCCCATTGGTAAACGGTCGGGGAAGTGAACTCTATTTTACCATCGACTCAGAATCCGAGTTACTTTTTTATGCACGATCCTCCTCCAGAGATTTAGATAAACAAGATATTTATTCCTTCCCTTTGCCCATGGAAGCTCAACCAGAAGCCACAACGAAGGTCTCCGGATCTTTGACAGATTCATTGACGGGTACACCTTTTGAAGGAATTGTATCAATTGTGGATTTGGACAGAGGCCAAGAAGTGGCTCCAAAGTTCTTGAAAAGTGATGGTTCCTTTGAGTTTAATTTGGTAAATAACAGGAACTATCTCTTAATACTTCAAGGGGATGATTTTTTTAGAATTGAGGAAGTATTTTATCTGGATGGTCCGCTAGAACTCAATAAAATTACCGAACCCATTGCTTCAAAAATGAAATTCGAGTCCATTGAGTTTGATGTTGGGGAATCTGAACTGAAAACGGAGATGTATGCAGACCTGAACAAGATTGTGAACTTTCTGTATGATAATCCTGAGTTTCAGCTAAAAATTTCAGGTCATACCGACTCGATAGGTGATGCTGCAAAAAACTTGCAACTATCAAAAGAAAGAGCGAATGTGATCCGAGATTACATTGTAATCTTCGCAGGCATATTAGAAGATCGTGTAAATGCGGAAGGCTACGGCGATACCCGACCCATTGTGGAAGATGAGCATAGCGAAAAGGAAAGGACATTAAACAGAAGGGTTGAGTTTGAAATCTATCGGGAAGTCCCACCCGAATTAGACGACTTTTAACTAAATCTTAAAGGAATTTACGAAAGGGTTAAGGAACACCGACTTTGTCTAATGGCGAATTCGTAAATATGGTTACTGATGGTCTAAGGAAATGAAATTTTTTGTTAATAATATTATAAAATTTATAAAATATTGAATTGAAAGAACCAAAACCTCTCGAATTAATCTCAATTAATGTGGACTCGGTATTTATAAAGCCACGCTTTAGATCAACTTTTGATTGAATCAAAAGTTGATCACATCGTTTACGATTACGAAAACCATAAGTGATAAGAGGATGACCATCCCAAATTTTTGGGCGTTCTCTAAAAATTTATCGGAAGGCTTTCTCCCTGTAATGATCTCCCACGTCAGGAACATGACATGTCCTCCGTCGAGAGCGGGTATCGGTAGGAAATTCATGAAAGCAAGGATCATCGATAGCATGCCCACCAGACTCCAGAATCGATGCCAATTCCAATTACCACCGAATTGCTTCATGATACCCAACGGTCCCATTACAGATTTTCTGGGGTCAATATCTCCAGAAAACATTTTCTTAAATCCCTTAATGTTTAACCATACAAAAGCAAAGGCATTGTACGTCCCTTTTCCTACTGCTTCACCAAATGTGAAATCTCTTTGAATGAAATTAAGAGTAGAGCCTCTTACAAAACCAAATGTGCCTTCCTTCGAAACTTCTAAGTCTAATTGAACCATTTCATTATTTCGTCGCACATCCACCCGAACAGTTTTCTCTTTTCGTTCATTTAATTTTTCTCGAAGCACCCCAAAACCAGTAATTTCCGTTTCATCAATGGCGACAAATTCATCTCCGACTAGAAGTCCACCCTTTTCTGCATTTGAGCCCGGTAAAATCTCATCTACCGATACAATATCCATAACGCCAATAATATTTGCCCTCCTTTGACGGTCGGCCACTTTATCGATAAAATCGTTTGGCATTACAATTTTCACCTCGTCTCCTGATCTCTCTACCGTGTAGTAATTATCACTACCCAATAGTAATTCTGGACTTATAATATCTGAGAATTTCTCATATTCTTGACCATTGATTGAAAGAACTTTATCTCCTGTTTGAAATCCCAGTTGCTTACCCAAATCGTAGGCAATAATTCCATTTTTGTTAAGCTCTTCTTTTGGCAAGTACATCTCACCATCTATCAATGCCAGGCTGATAAAAATAATGATCCCAAGTATTACGTTTACGATGATTCCGCCCAACATCACAATCAATCGTTGCCAGGCGGGTTTGGCGCGAAATTCCCATGGATTTGGTTCGGCATTTAAAGATTTGGTATCTAAAGATTCATCGATCATTCCAGATATCTTCACAAAACCACCCAGAGGAATGGCTCCTATAGAATATTCGGTTTCGCCAAATTGTTTTCCCCATATTTTGGGAGGGAAGCCTATAGAATATTTTTCTACACGCATTCCAAAGGTCTTAGCGGCGATAAGATGCCCCCATTCATGCAACCCTACTAAAATTGATAGCCCGAAAAGGAGCTGCCCTACCATTATTAATGTTTCCATTATTATATCATTTCAAGCGCTTTGGCTCTTGTTTCTTTATCCGTTTCTACTAATTGTTCCAATAAAGGATTGCGAATATAGCTTACCTTTTGGAGGCAAGATTCAATCAATTCTGAAATTTCTAGAAAGCCTATTCGATCTTCCAAAAAACCTCGTACGGCTATTTCGTTTGCTGCGTTCAAAATACAAGGTGCATTCCCGCCTTTTTTTCCAACTTCAAAGGCAAGCGAAAGATTGCGAAATGTTTTCAAATCTGGATCTTCGAATGTAAAATTAGGATGATCCATGAAACTAAAGCGTGGAAAATCTGACTTAAATCGACTTGGGTAGCTCAAGGCAAACTGTATAGGAACTCGCATATCTGGAAGTCCCATTTGTGCCTTTATAGAAGCATCTTCAAACTGCACAAGCGAATGAATGATGGACTGTGGATGCACAATTACTTCAATTTGATCGAAGGGAATCCCGAAAAGCCACTTTGCTTCAATAACCTCTAACCCTTTGTTCATCAGAGTCGCAGAGTCGATGGTGATTTTGGCTCCCATATCCCAGTTGGGGTGCTTTAAGGCCTGCTCTTTTTTCACAGAAGCGCAGAATGCACGATCCTTTCCTCTAAATGGTCCTCCGGAAGCAGTGAGGATTAATTTCTCAATTGGATTATGAAATTCACCAACGAGACATTGGAAAATGGCAGAATGCTCAGAATCTACTGGCAAAATATTGACGCCGTGTTCTTTAGCTAAAGTGGTGATCAGTTCTCCTGCCACAACCAGTGTTTCTTTATTCGCTAATGCAATGGTTTTCTTCGCTTTAATCGCATTGACAGTAGGAAGCAGACCCGCATATCCTACCAATGCTGTCAGCACCACATCGATAGATTCCATTTGCACCACATTAGCTAATGCTTTTTCTCCAGCATAAACTTTTATATTGAGTGAATCGAGCTCAGAAAAGACCTTATGGTACAGTTCATCTTTGCCAATTACGACGCAATTTGGTTTAAAAATCTTTGCTTGCCTTATTAAAAGGTCGGCATTCTGTTGGGCGGTTAGTACTTCAACCTCGAACTTTTCTGCGTGTTTAGAAACCACATCCAATGTTTGGGTACCAATAGACCCTGTAGAGCCTAAAATAGCCAATGATTTTTTTTCCATAAAATTGCTCAAAAAGTATTGATGGAATCTGATTTTAAGAACTAGACAAATATAGACTTTCGCATTTTTTAATAATTTGAATGAAATATTTTTTAATTAATATCAGTTATGAGTTGTGAAACAAACTAAACATGAAAAATATTATCGTACTATTAACCAGCCTGATAGGGGGTATTTGTGGGGCATTTCTTTTTTCACAAATAGCTAATTCAGCAGAAGAGCAAACACAAAACCAAGTCGTTGGGCTTGCTAATGAAAGGACTGTATATCAGGCACGTGAAGTCGCCACCGAGGCTTCCTCTTTAGGCGTTTTACCGAATGAAGGTTTTGTAGTTGCTTCTGGGCTCAGCACGCCTAGTGTTGTCTTCATCCAAACGTTAAGCGAAGTGGAATACCGAACCGGTGGCTGGATGGATTGGTTTTTTGAACCCAGATCCTCACAACAAGTAGGAAGCGGTTCAGGGGTCGTTTTTTCTGATGAGGGCTATATCGTCACCAATAATCATGTAATTCAAGATGCTGATGAAATCACTGTAATCGCTGGTAAAAAATCCTTTGATGCTGAGCTTGTGGGGCGTGATCCTAGTTCTGACCTTGCTGTGATTAAGATCAATGCAGGAGAATTGCCAGAAATAAAAATTGGCGATTCTGAAAGGGTCGCTGTAGGTGAATGGGTATTAGCGGTCGGAAATCCCTTTAACTTAACCTCAACGGTTACCGCTGGAATAGTTAGTGCAAAAGGTAGAAATATAAACATTTTAAGAGATAAATTTCCAATTGAAAGTTTCATTCAAACGGATGCCGCTATTAACCCTGGAAATAGCGGTGGAGCATTGGTGAACGCAAACGGTGAGTTAATCGGAATAAATACCGCTATCCTTTCTCGAACTGGCTCCTATGCTGGCTATGGGTTTGCTATACCAGTCAATATTGTAAAAAAAGTATTCAACGATCTGATAGAATATGGTGAAGTACAAAAAGCATTTACAGGCCTTGAATACATAGACATAGATAGTAATCTAGCCGATCGGTTGGAAATTAAAAATCTGGATGGTGTGATCGTAGCAGATGTTAAGGCTGGAAGTGCCTCTGATGATGTTGGGATAGAAGAAAGAGACGTTATCCGAATGATCAACGGAATACCTATTCAATCCAAATCTCAAATAGAAGAAATTGTAGCCAAAAGCTACCCTGGTGATGATTTGGAATTATTAATTGAAAGAGATGGAAAAATATTTTCAAGAAAAGTGGTACTCACAAACAGGGAGGGAACCACCTCATTAATTAAGCGAAAAATATATTATTCAAAGGAGCTCAACGGTCGTTTTGAGTTGGTATCGAAAGTAGAAAAAGATCTATTAGGCATTCGCAATGGAGTAAAAGTTATTGACTATGAAAGCAATGGATTTTTCTCCGTGTTTGACATACCCGAGGGGTTCATTATCACTCAGATTAATAACCGTTTGGTTGAATCGCCGGAAGAATTGGAAAAAATTCTTAGCAACATCAGAGGTCGGTTTGATGTAATTGGGATCAACAAAAGAGGTCGAAAAGTGTATTATCCGTACCGCCGCTAAGTAGTACGCATCTTCAATTTTTTCTTTAACTCATCTACGGAATACCTAAATTTAGAATCGGTGTCAAGCATATCATTGACGGACTGCAGCGCATGGATAACGGTACTGTGATCTCTTCCTCCAAAATGATACCCAATAGATTTTAAGGAATGGTTGGTGTAGTCTTTGGAGAAATACATTGCTACCTGACGCGCGATTACGATTTCCTTTTTCCTGGTCTTGGCTTTGAGGTCATCTTGCGATACCCTGAAGAAATCAGATACTGTTTTCTGGATGTAATCGATACCCACCTCAGAATCAATTTCTTTAACAATATTCTTTAAAACTTTCTTGGCCAGTTCTAAATCAGCTTCGACACGCATCAACGAAGCATGAGCGATCAACGAGACAACTACTCCTTCAAGTTCTCTTATATTAGTATCGACCGTGTATGCAATGTATTCCACCACCTCGGTTGCAATATTTATGCCGTCCTCTTGAATTTTTCTTTGGATTATGGCCATTCGAGTTTCGAAAGCCGGATGTTGAAGATCCGCCGTTAAGCCCCATTTAAATCGGGAGACAAGTCGTTCCTGCAGACCCCTCAGATCTTTCGGTGCACAATCACTCGTCATAATAATTTGTTTGCCCGCTTGATGTAAATGATTAAAAATGTGAAAAAAGATTTCTTGCGTTTTTTCTTTATCCCTCAAAAACTGGATATCATCTAATATCAGCACATCTGACTCTCGATAATAAGCAATAAAATGCTGGACATTATTATTCCTTAAAGAGTTGATAAACTGGTTTGTAAACTTCTCAGAGGCTACATAATTAATTTTCTTATTAGCATCCTCTTTGAGAATATGATTTCCGATTGCTTGCACCAAATGTGTTTTCCCTAATCCCACGCCTCCGTAAATCATAAGTGGATTGAAAGACGTTACTCCAGGTTTTTTTGCAACTGCAAATCCTGCTGATCTTCCAAGCCTATTACAATCTCCTTCTATAAAATTATCAAACGTGTAAGTTTGATTCAAACTATTCTCGCTGTTAAGGTCTTTGATAAAATCAATATTTATCGTTCGGTTATTAGTACCCCTTCTACCTTCTAGGTTGCTGATTTTCAGGGGAGTTTCACTTAACGTCCCTGATTTTTCGTCATTCACTACAACAGAATATTCCAATCTCGCACCCACACCCATTTCATTGGAAATAGCTTCTTTTAGGATATGAACAAAATGTTCTTCTAACCATTCATAAAAAAATTGATTTGGTACTTGAATAGTGAGTACATTACCCTCTGACTTTAAAGGTTTTATAGGTTCAAACCATGTTTGGAAACTTTGATTGGGAATGCGTTCTTTAATGACTTTAAGGCAGTTTTTCCAAATGATTTGATGCATTTTAGGGTGAATTATGAGTAGTGTTTTGTGGTTTATATTTTGGCTTAGCGACTTCCATAAAATATGAAAGGCTCTCAAATATGATCGAAAAAAAATTGGGAAAAAAATCTCTTTTACTCTTGATTTTTATAAAAAGAATATTCTGAGTTTTTTTGCAGTTTTTCATTTCAAAATTCTTTAAAAAATGCAATTTTTATTAACATTGAAAATTCCTTATCAACTCGATTATACCTATACCAAACTCATTCGTACTTTTCTTTCGAATGCATTTGTACTTGGAGTTTGCTTTGAGAATAGGACTTTCTTTGACCCTAAGTACTGAATGATAAAGACATCATGAAATTCATACAGACTGTCTACCCAATAACTTTGTCTTAGTGACTTATTAAAGCAATACTCAATTTGAAAAAATTAATGCATTATGCTAATTAATTTACTGGAATCATCAGTATTTGGCGGTGTATTAATCGGCTTCTCTAATTTGATCAATCTTGTATTTGATCATCTGTCTACCTCTCCCATTACAAAATCTAAAGAGCCTACAATGGCAAACAAATCTCCCATCATATAACCTCTACTAATTTCAGGAAGTACAGCAAGGTTGCAGAAACTGGGGCCTCTAGCTTTGCACCTAAAAGGTTGATCAGACCTACCATCTGCTCGAAAAAAGAAACCTAATTCTCCTTTAGGGTTCTCTGCACGAACATACAGGTCTTGTGCCTTAGGTCTTATTTTTTTAAGGACTTTTTCATGAGGATCAAATGTTCTTGTTCGTTTATGTTCTGCTGTTAGCTTTTCTACGCACTGTTCAATCAGCCTTAAGGACTCCCAACATTCCTGAAAGCGAACCCAAGTTCGATCCCAGCAATCGCCAACACTTCCTTGCATACCTTCTCCAATCGGGATATTGAAGTCCAACTCTGGGTACACACTATATCCATCTACTTTGCGTAAGTCGAACCTCAGCCCAGAAGCTCTTAAGTTTGGTCCAGTAACACCATAATTAATGGCTAGGTCTCTATCCAAAACCCCAACATTAGACGTTCGTTCGATAAATATTTTATTGCTTATCAGGATTGTCTCTAACTCTTTCAGCTTTGGTCTTAAATAATCTACAAATTCTTTCGTGCGCTCTTCAAAGCCCACAGGAAGATCATAGAAGATCCCCCCCACCCAGATATAGTTATAGAGCATTCTTGCGCCACTTGCCCATTCCAGCATGCGGAGTATATGCTCACGATCACGCATCATCCATAAGAAAGGGGTAAAGGCTCCGATATCAAGCCCATAGGTACCCATTGCTACAAAGTGCGAGGCGATTCGATTTAGTTCAGAAACTAAAACACGTATGTATTCTATTCGCATTGGAATTTCCTGAGCTATTCCAAGCATTTTTTCAACGCCCATCACAAACGCCCATTCATTATTCATGGCGGACACATAGTCCATTCTATCTGTATATGGAATAATTTGATTGTAATCAAGTGCCTCAGCATGCTTTTCAAAACAACGATGGAGGTAACCAAGATGCGGCACTACATCCACTACCAGTTCGCCGTCCGTCACTACCTCCAATCGAAGGACTCCGTGAGTGGCAGGGTGCTGAGGCCCCACATTGATGATCATTTCCTCGGTATTAAGGTCTGATTCTTTGTACTTTAATGGAACAGACTCTTTTAATTTAGAACTAGGCGCAGTTAATTGAGCTTTATCGTTCATCGCTCGGTCTTCTTTCATATTTCACTTTTATGCCATGATAAAACTCCTGTGTTTCATAGTCTTTTCTTAGGGGGTGTCCCTCCCAATCTTCTGGCAGTAATATTCGTCTTAAATCAGGATGATTCTTAAACCTGATGCCGACCAGATCATATGCTTCGCGTTCGTGCCAATTTGCGGCCTTCCATATCGTAGCCACAGAGTTTACCTCTGGACGCTCACGATCCAAAACAACCATTAGCCCTAATTCGAATCCATTTGGAATACTGTATAAGTGGTATATTACCTCTACAGTTCCTGCTTCGACCCCGTTGTCGACGCCCGTCAAACATGAAAGTGAATCGAAATACAACTGATTATTTTCCAAAAGAAAAGCACATATGGAGAGTAAATGCTCGTGTGGTACTTGGATTGTTTTAGGTGAAGCATTTTCAACAATTGTAATACTGACCGTGGAAAAATGTTTCTTCAGCAGGCTTAGTATGCTTTCAAATTGCATCTCTCTCCCTTAATAACTTTTCAACTCCTTTTGGTGCCAAAATGGATTCTCCTCTTATCTTTTCCTGTAGCTTCAAAAACCCTCCAATTAAAGCTTCTGGCCTTGGCGGGCATCCAGGCACATACACATCGACAGGGATTACCCGATCTACTCCTTTCAAAACATGATATCCATGCTCCCAGTATGGTCCACCACAATTTGCACAAGAACCCATTGATATAACATATCTAGGCTCAGCCATTTGCTCATAAAGTCTTTTTACCCGTTCTGCCATTTTAAAAGTAACAGTGCCAGATACAATCATTACATCTGATTGTCGAGGAGAGTTTCGTGGAATCACCCCAAAGCGGTCGAGGTCATAAGCTGAAGAGGCAGTCGACATAAACTCTATAGCACAACATGCCAGCCCAAATCCCATTGGCCATAAGCTACTCAGCCTCGCCCAATTCAATAGGTCATCTAGGCTAGAAACGATTATGCCGCTTTCTCCTGTCTTAATTTTCTCGAAACTTGTATAATCCACATTATTCATTAGCTAAACTTGGCGTAAGCACTATTTGGAACTTTGGACTTAAAAGTACTTTTCTTTTGAGCGTTTCTAACCCAATTTAACATACCATTGGCCCAAACATAGGCCAAACCGATAGCGAGTATAACAATAAAAATGAATGCTTCTGTCATGGACAAAATAGACCAAAGTCCATTTGTTTCTTCAACGAATTCCAATTTTCCGAATACAGCAGCCCATGGAAATAAAAAGACCAACTCAGCTTCAAATAAAAGAAAAACAAGTGTTACTACATAAAATCTAATATTGAACTGACCCCAAGCTGAGCCAGCAGGTTCTTCACCTGACTCATAAATTGAATTTTTTTCTGGGTTAGGGCGATTTGGTCTTAAAATCTTGGCTACTAATAAGGTAACTAACAGAAAGGATATTCCTCCAACTATAAACAGCAAGACAATACCAAATCCACTAATGTTAAACATTGCGGGAAATTAAAAAGGAATCAACAAGAAATAGTGTGAAATACTAAAATTCGAGCGGATCAAGATGCTTGAAGTGTCCATTTTGTTTAATTCGCTCTTGGGCATAATAGGCTCTCTCCAACGCAGGTAATAGTTTATTTAGGTGTTTGATGACGTATTGCAAGCGTTCATTCTCATCTTGAATGGCCAATAAATTATACTCTTCCTCTAACTTCAACCCAATTTTATGACCGATTTCATAGACAGAATTTATTTTAGACACATCAGGATATTCCTCAGCATCAAGCCACGCAAACAACTGGCTTGACATTTCCTTCACTTTTAAAAGCAAAAGCATGTCGGTTTCGGTATCCTTTGCGTCTATCACCTCTACCTCGCCACCTGCATAAAGCTTTCCACCCCATGGATTCCAATAATCTTTTACTCGAAAAGCACTTAGTGCTTTCGTTTTTATGTCCATCCTTCCATCGTCATACTTTTTAGTTACTTCAGTTATGACAACCCTAGTGCCCAATTCAATTTTATTAAGCACATACGAAGGAATACCGAAAATGCCTGAATTGTCCAGACAGTCATTTATCAGTTGCTTATATCGTGGTTCGAATATATGAAGGTTCACCTCTTCACCCGGAAAAGCAACTAAATTCAATGGAAAAAGGGGAATTACTTGCATCCTCAAAACATTTTGAGCTTCTCTACGACGGTAGAACTAAATATCTGATAAATGGTTTCGGTAATTTTACTTTAGATGAGAGTAGTTCGAATTAATCAAGGCAAAGCTTTATCCCTCCCATTCAGGTTCGTTATAGCTTTAATTCTGATGGGTGCAATTTTCAAAGCTTTGGTGCTTCTGAGTGAACCGTATTCTATTTTTGTTGCGATTATATTGTCGTTTCTTGTACCTGCAATATGGTTTGCCACAAGTTTGATCATCATCGATGAAGAAAGGCATATCCTTTTTAAGGGAAATTGGGCGATGGGCTTCAAGTTTGGGAAAAAAATTGTCTTTAGTTCGATCAAAGAAATCTTGGTTAAAAAGGTAAAGACAAAAAAAAAATACCACACCCTATCAAATAATCAAGCGTTTTTTTCTGACCAAGAATATCGAGCCTATGTTGTGATCGATTCCGATGAGCAATATTTTTTAATCAGTCATCCGAATCAGGAAAGAGTAAAAGAAAAATGCAATCATCTTGTAAAGAAGTTAGCATTAAACAACACGACTCTGAAATGGTGAGAGTACGAACCATAATATGAGATTCACGATTGTGAAAAGACCTTTTTTAATTCCCTAAGATTGCTTAAACTATTCTTTAGTCGCATCTGCTTCCTCGTATATTTTAATTCCATTTCGCTCGATGATGTCTCCTTTCAAGACTTTAGAACTGGTACGTTGGAAGGAGGTTTTGTGTCTTTAAGCAAAGCCATTGCTTTAACTAAGAGCAATCACTTGAACGATAAAAATATAAGTAGGAGAATTGATCGATGGGATTCTACTAGGTAGATTATTAAGATGAGAATTACTGATGTGCCAGAGGTAAGAAGGGAATTATTTTAATTCCCGTAAAGGAATTGCTTAATTATAAATATCGATACGATAATCTCGAGCTATTCTTCTTAACATAAGAAATATAGAGGTTGGTTTTTACTTTTCTACCAAATCGATAAACCAATAACTGACTACATTTTCATCAACTCTAGAAATGTATTGCCTTTTGATTGTCTCGCCCTTTTGAAAAGATATTTCATTATTAAAAATAGGACTATTATAAACGAAAGTGTGGAATTCGCCATTCTCTCCACATGGATCAATTCCTTCAGGCAAGTTGTTGATGAAGGAATCATCAATGGTTATTCCTGCGAACTCCTTTGGAAGTAGCGTTCCATTCACGCTCACAATCATTGTCTTAAACCCATGCGAAAGAAACTCTCGTATCAATATCGAGGTATCTCTCTGCCATAATGGAAATTGATACTTCAGTCCAACTTCGTCTAGTTGCCTGATCCGATAGTCTCTTAAGTCTTCCAGAAAGATGTCGCCAAAAATCTCTTCTTCATAGCCCCTGGCAATGAATTCCTGATACATTTCAAGAAGTAGTTCTTCATATAAGCTATCCGTTAGATTGTCTGGTAATGCTAATGTGTATAGTGGGATGTTGAGCGCATCTGCTTGTGCTTCAATAAAGCGGATGGGGACACCATGCATGGTCACTCGATTGAATTTAGCACTGTAAGCCGTAAGCAGCCCATCAGGTTCGCTTCCTGATTCTTTCATGTATTGGTAAAGAGCCATTGTACAGTCCTTACCTCCACTCCAACTCATTAGTTTTTTCCCCATGTTCATAATAGTAAGGGGAGAAGAAACTCTTCACCCACACTAGTTAAAAATGTAACGAATACGTAAGTTGTAATTTCTCTTGACAGCTGTATATCCAGCAATGGCTTGATATCTTTCATTCAAAAGATTATTAATAGTCCCAGAAATAGCCAATGAATTCCATTTATAGCAAAGTGAAAGGTCCACTATATCAAATGCCTCCGCATCAACCAAAACAGATTTGAATGTATTGTTGTCAAAATACTGCAAGTCACGGGCTCCTGTATGCAGATAGGTCAACTTGGCAGTTAGGTTTTCAATCGGGAAATAAGAAACAGACAAGCTATACTTATTTGTCGGTATCCTAAAAGCATCGCCACCGTTAAGTCGTTGCGTATGGGCATAGTGTCCCCCTAAGGATAATTTTTTAGAAACCTGATAGCTTCCAGAAAATTCCAATCCATCCGTTTCAATTTTTTTATTTGAATTCTCATAAGTTGCTGAGCGTCCAATTGAGTTCCAAAGAATAAGGTTTTCATCTTTTCGATAGAAATAGACCACATTTAAGTTGAACTTTTCACCCAAGAAGGCAAAGCCGCCCTCTAAGGATTTTGATTCTTCAGGCTCTAATTGCGAATTAGCCCCAAAAGGGCCATAAAGTTGATAGAGTGATGGAGTGATAAATGAGGTAGCATATGATGAAAAGAGCTTTATGTTAAATATATCAAATTTTATTAGATAGGATGGGTTGATATTGTACACAAAATTGGTTCCATAATCACTGTGATTGTTAATTCTACCTCCAACCTGAATATTGAAATTATTGACGTCGTAAATAAAGGTTAAATATGGATCCACCATATTGAAGCTTTTCTCCTCGAAGTCAGGCTGACTGTAAGCCAGGCTTTGGTAATTGATCCCGCCAACAAGCTTAAGACCGCCAGTCAAATTTTGATCTACTACAATATCTCCCTGAATATTTTTTGCATTATTGTCTGAAATAAATCCCGAAGAATCAAAGAAACGATCCAGCCTGCTGTAAAAGAAATTACTTTTTACATTTCCGTTTGCCCACTTGTAAGAGGGAGTAATTCCAATTCTCAATTGATTATACTCTGAAAAATTAGTTTCTGAATCAGCAAAAGCCCCTGCATCGTAGTCCGTATCAAACGCATCATATGCAACAGTTAGGCCAATATTCAAAGACTTATTAACGTCATAGGCTACCTTACCTAGAAAGTTGTAGCCTTCATAACCGTCATTGCTAAAATTTCTAGAATTTGTTGAGTCTAATGCGGCAGAAAATCCATCTGATTTTTTGTAGCTTCCCGAAAAAAGATAGGAAAACTCATCATTCGTTCCTGACACATTGCCCTGCAAAGAACGCGTCTTGAAGCTGCCATACTCCGCCCCAATCGAGCCAGCAACTTGCGCCTCTTCAGGTTTTTTTAATTGGATATTGATTACACCGGCCGCTGCCCCTGTTCCATAAAGCGTACTTAGCCCCCCTTTAAGGATTTCGATAGATTCGACTTGATTCAAATCGAGCAATCTGAAATCGTACGTCTGATTTATTCCTGAAGCATCATTGAAGGGGATTCCATCAATTAATACTAGCGTGCGCTTACTTGACGCTCCTCGAACAAAGTATCCAATATTGGCACCCAATGGACCAAAATTTCCATCCATCTGTATCCCTGATACTTCATTCAGAATATCAGCAACAGGCCTATAGGCACTAGTTTCAATATCCTTTCGTGTGATTTTAAAGATTGATTTTCCCGACTTTTCAATCTTTATTTCCGATTTAGTACCCGTAACCACCACATCGTCCAGCTGAACGGTTTTGAGGGAATCCTGTGCCTTGACAGTCCATCCCACGCAAACAAATGCTGTTAATAAATAAATTTTTCTCATAGCATTTTACTATAAGCCTCGAAGAAAGAATGGAGCTTACCCTTATCCTCTGCTTTCACCCGAAGCTTAGATCTCGAATATTTCGTCTTGGCAGGTCTCCTGACTCGTCTTACTTTAACTTCCTTCCCACCTCAACGAATCGAAGCAGTGGATTTGCAGGTTAAAGCCTTTTTTAAGACTTACAGTTGCGGGGACAGTTGCTGATTTTCACAGCATTCCCTTTTAATCCTCAACCCATGCAAATGGTGTTGAAAAACCAAAATTCGTATCAAACTTACGCATTTTACCAGAGTCTCCTACTTTTGTCTGCTATGAAAGTGTTTTTAATATTACTGATCGTTTTGGTTGCCTGTCAATCAAAGAATGAAGAAGCTTTTGTTTCCAAAGCGGACTTATCCTACGCCTCTACTTTCAAAATCAAAACAGGTGCTGATGCTACTACGCTTATAAATACGCAACCTTGGCCAAAAGCCACTGTCTCAAAAGAATTTGAATTCAACCACCCATTAAAGCGTGTCATCTGCACCTCTACTTCTCACCTCCCCTATTTTGAATTGCTACATGCAGAAGACGTTCTGGTCGGATTTCCCAATGCTAATTTTATTTCCTCAGCTAATTTTATCAATCGTATCGAAAACGGATCCATTAAAGACCTAGGGAATGGGCAAAGTCTGAATATAGAACTATTGATTGGGCTTAAACCAGATGCTGTGATCGGTTTTGATTCAGGTAGTGAATCGAATAGCCTCGACAAAATAGAAAAGCTCGGTATTCCCGTTATTTACAACTCGGATTATTTAGAGCAGACCCCACTGGGAAGAGCAGAGTACATCAAATTTTTTGGAGTCCTTCTTGGAAAACAAAAAAGAGCCGATTCGATCTTTCGAGCGATCGAAAAAAATTATTACTCGCTTGCAGAGATGACTGAAAAGCTAAAAAACAGACCTACTATCCTTAGCGGGATTGCATATGGTGATACATGGTACTTGCCAGGAGGGCAAAACTGGGCCGCTCAATTTTATAATGATGCTGGTGGTGATTACTTGTGGAAAGAGTCCGAAACCACTGGTGCGCTGGAGCTAAGTTTCGAAGCGGTTTATGAAAAAGGCCACAATGCAGATTACTGGATAGGTGTTGGGGCTGCTAAAAAGATGAGCCAATTAAGAGCACAAGATGATCGTTACGCAAACTTTAATGCATTTAAAATACAGAAGGTTTACAGCTACAATAAAAAAATTGGACTCAACGGTGGAATTGAATTCTTTGAGTCTGCTTATTCCCGTCCAGATATTGTTCTTTCTGATCTCATCAAAGTGCTTCATCCTACTCTGCTTCCAGACTATGAGACAGTATATTTCCAGAGACTGCTGTGATAGAAGCTCAAATGGAGACAAATACCAAAAAATGGATAAGAATTTTTACTCTTCTCCTGTTGGTTTTGCTTTTTACATTCTTCCTAAGCCTTACACTAGGATCGGTTCAAATCCCTCTTTCACAGATATTTTTATCTTTGTGGGAGAGTTCAGAAAACAAGATTTGGGAGCGTATCATTCTAGATTTTCGAATTCCAAAAGCACTTACTGCGATGCTTGCGGGAAGTGCGTTGGCGATCAGTGGGCTGCAAATGCAGACCCTTTTTAGAAACCCGCTCGCAGGTCCATTCATTCTTGGAATAAGTTCTGGGGCAGGACTAGGGGTTGCGATTGTTATCTTCTTGGGTATTTGGATAGGGGGCTTCATTGAATTTTCAGGGATTGGAAGAAGTTGGTTGCTCGTCTCAGCCTCTGCGCTAGGTTCTTTTGTTGTTTTAGGAGTAGTGTTGGTTGCATCTTTTCGGATAAGATCAAGCATTTCATTGCTTATCATTGGATTAATGTTTGGATCAGTAGTGAGTGCGCTTGTCGCAATTTTGCAATACTTTAGTAGGGCTGAGAATATTCAGGCCTATATCATTTGGTCATTTGGAAGCTTGGGTGGTTTGTCGTGGCAAGAATTGTACATAATGGTCCCAATCTTAACCCTTTCACTTCTGGGATCTTTTCTACTTTCCAAACCACTCAATCTGATCCTCATAGGAGAAGATTACGCCAAGTCTTCTGGTCTTAACCTCCAAAAATCGCGAACCCTAATCATTATCAACACTAGCATACTCGCTGGAACGGTTACCGCTTTCTGTGGACCTATTGCCTTTATTGGATTGGCCATTCCTCATATTGGCAGGATACTCTTTAATACTTCAAATCATCTGTTGCTAACCCCAATTGTCATATTACTGGGTGCCCTCTTTTTATTGGTTTTTGATATAATTGCACAACTTCCTGGGTCGGAATTTATACTTCCAATCAATGCCATTACCTCCATGTTTGGAGCTCCTTTCGTTATCTGGCTAATTTTGAGAAAATCCAACATAAACTACCGATTCTAATGGGGCTATCAACCAATAATCTGTCTATCGGTTACGGAGAAAAAGTTCTGTGTAAAGAGTTATCGCTTGAATTAGAATTGGGTGATTTAGTGGGTCTAATTGGTCAGAATGGGGTAGGGAAATCCACCTTGATTAGAACCTTAGTTGGCCTTCAGGCTAAGCTTTCAGGAGAAATTCATTTCAACGAAAAGAAAATTGAAAATTCCGAAGGATTAGCTAAGTCCATTAGCATTGTTCTAACTGGAAAACCAGACACTTTGAATCTTTCCGTCGTTGAACTTCTGGCCTTGGGTCGACATCCTTACACTGGATGGCTTGGCTACCTAACAGAAGAAGATAAAAAGAAGATTGAGGAGGCACTTTCATTGATGGAAATCAACTACCTCGCTAACAAGAAGCTGTTCGAGATAAGTGATGGACAATTACAAAAAGCTATGATTGCCCGAGCATTGGTTCAGGATACGGACGTAATCATACTGGATGAACCCACTTCTCACCTTGATTTAAAAAATAAAATTGATGTTTTAGAGCTTCTAAAGAAAATAGCTAATCAAGAAAAAAGCGTCTTAATGTCCACTCATGAAGTAAGTTTAGCCGCTAAATATTGCAATACGTTTTGGTGTATGGATTCTGGGATGGAATTTGTAGTCGGGAATCCAAAAAAACTAATAAAAGATGGAATTGTTCAGAAGTACCTGCACATTGATAAAGAAATATTAAAATAAAAAAGGACTCTTCCATGGATGGGATAATCAATCATATCCTTAACGAAAAAAGGTACGTTTTGCGTTATTCCTCCTACCCATTTGACATGATAAACTTACACGAATGACCAGATCGGGATATAAAAGTTCAAAATTTTTACATTGTGAAGTTGACAATACGACATAGAAGCATTAAAGTTACATGTAAACGTATTATCATTATTTTTAATAATGAATATATGCAACACATCGTCATCATCGGGAACGGAATAGCAGGCATCACCGCTGCAAGAAATATTAGAAAATTATCTGACGATCGTATCACTGTCATTTCTGGTGAAACAGATTATTTTTTTTCTAGAACAGCTCTTATGTACATTTATATGGGGCATATGGAATACCGCCATACGAAACCCTATGAAGATTGGTTTTGGGAGAAAAACCGCATTGAGCTGAGTCGCTCATGGGTTTCAGCTGTTGATTACGCTAATAAAAAAGTAAACTTTTCGGAAGGTCATGATTTGACTTACGATAAACTAATTCTCGCTACTGGAAGTCGTTCTAACAAATTCGGATGGCCAGGTCAAAATCTCAAGGGCGTGCAAGGCTTATATTCTTATCAGGATTTAGAGTTGATGGAAGAGAATACTAAAAATGTAAGTAATGCGGTAATTGTAGGAGGCGGGCTCATTGGGATAGAAATGGCTGAAATGCTCCATTCTCGAAATATTTCAGTTACTTACCTTATTCGAGAGAAACATTTTTGGGGCGGAGTTCTACCCATAGAAGAAGCAAAGTTGCTAGACCAGCATATTCTCGAGCATCGTATCGACTTGCAAAAAGAAGTAGAACTCAAAGAGATTATAGGAGACAATGATGGTAGCGTTAAGGCCATCAAAACCAAAAATGGTGATACCATAAGATGCCAATTTGTTGGCCTGACCGTGGGAGTACATCCAAACATAGACTTGGTCAAAGAATCAGCTATCGAATCTGATCGAGGGATTCTTGTTGATGAATACCTGCAAACTAATTACCCAGATGTTTATGCCATTGGGGACTGCGTACAAAGAAAAAATCATACCCCTCACAGAAGGGCTACAGAAGCTGTTTGGTATTCGGCAAGAATGATGGGAGAGACTGTGGCACAAACTGTAACTGGCACACAAACTAAATACCAACCTGGCATCTGGTTCAACTCAGCCAAATTTTTTGATATCGAATATCAGACCTACGGAATTGTACTCAACCATCTTAAGGAAAATGAAGGTCACTTCTACTGGGAGTGTGAAGATCATCGAAAGTGTATCAAGATTATCTTTAATAAAGAGAGCCACATTGTGAATGGTATTAATCTTTTTGGCATCCGAAATAGGCACGAAGTTTGGAATAAATGGTTAGAAGAGAAGAAAACACTCAAATATGTGATTGAAAATCTCGAGAATGCCAACTTCGACCCAGAGTTCTCCAAACGATATGAAGGGGATATCCAAAGCCAATACAACCAGCAATTCCCCGCTAAGCCCGTATCTGTTGGAAAAAAAAGATTCCTGAGAAAGATATTTAGATAAATATGAGAGCCATCAGATATACAGGACTTGTTTTATTCCTCTTCTCCTTAGGACTCTTCCTTTGTTCCTTTTTTATGGGTAGCTTCAAACTAACCGAAAAAGCTTTTAAGTCTATCGTAAAACCCACACATCAGAAATTGATTGAAGACGCTTTTGATTTTGATACATCGTATCGTTCAAGTATCGTATTTGTGAACCACCTTAAAAAAGGAATTGAAGAAATAAATTTGAAAGCAAGAGCTGAACAACGCTGGGACGATGTTATCTACGATGACTATGCCAGTGCCTTGGTAAGGGCTTCAGCAACCGGGGCAGTAGCTGAAAATAAATCGCTATTGTTTGTATTGATTTACGGGGTTGGAACTCTTGGTGCATTGATGTTCATTTTTCCACAAGCTAGGTTAGGCAGCCCTCCAGGAATTAAGCATAACCATATTTTTAACCATGCATTGAATAATCGCGGATGGATCGGAATCTTGCTCGGTACATTTCTGGTGGTCTTTTATATATTACTTTATTTTTTTCCTGCCTACATCACCAACTGGATTATCATCGTAGATCCCATTCAAAAAATCCTTAACCCCTCTGCCTCTTCTAGCCAATGGTTCCTTTACGGTTTTTTATACACTTTCTCGGTAGTGGTAATGGGCTTTAGAATGCTGATCAAATACAGGCATAGCAAGTACCAGCAATTTAGAACGCTTTCAGTTATGTTCTTTCAGCTTGCGTTTGCTTTTGTCATTCCAGAAATCTTGGTAAGGCTAAATCAGCCATATTACGATTTTAAAAACATGTGGCCATTAGACTATGACTTTTTCGATGCATGGCACATCAATATGCTTACACAATCTGGTGGATTAGGTATTTTCATGTTTGCATGGGGAATTACGCTCTTTGCTGTTGGGGTTCCTGTCTTTGTCTATTTCTTCGGTAAGAGATGGTATTGCTCTTGGGTGTGTGGATGTGGTGGGCTTGCTGAGACTGCTGGCGACCCCTTCCGACAACTTTCTGATAAATCCACAGAAGCCTGGCAGATCGAAAGGGTTTCAATTTATGGAGTCTTCGTTTTTGGTATCGCCATGACCGCCCTAGTGATCTATAATTTTTTCGGTGGAGATTTTTATTTCATCATCAATAAATGGATTGTGCTTGGGGTGATGGTCATCATCGGAGGTGGTCTTTACACCTATCATAGAAGGAATTTCTCCTATATGAAGGGAAATAAAGTTAGAAATGTTACATTAGGTATTGTAGGGTTTTTAGCTCTTGGCATCACATTTAGTGAAGTCTCTATTTTTGCCAAATACATACCTGTGGATGGTAATAAATTCAGTTTCTCGAGTGGAGATATTCGTACCGTTTATGGCTTTATGATCGGTTCTATTTTTTCTGGTGTAATTGGAACTGGCTTCTATCCTTTTATGGGCAATAGGGTATGGTGTCGTTTTGGATGCCCACTAGCCGCTTACTTGGGGTTGGTACAACGTGTCAAATCAAAATTCAGGATCACGACAAACGGCGGTCAGTGCATTTCCTGTGGCAACTGTTCTACCTACTGTGAAATGGGAATAGATGTGAGAGCTTACGCACAAAGAGGCCAAAATATAATACGCTCGTCTTGTGTAGGGTGCGGCGTGTGTTCGGCGGTTTGTCCGCGTGGCGTCCTTAACCTTGAAAATCGTGATGAGGAAAATCGATACAATCAACCTGTTTTGCTAGGAAATGTTAATATAATGAACACTAAATAATAATCGCAGATGAAGAAGCTTTCATTCCTTTTTCTTATCACTAGCTGTATCCAGACAGATATTGAAGACCCTTTTGCACCCACGCTTATGATCGACAACTCTGTCTCAGAGGTCGACTTTCGAGTAGATGGTTCTTACTCATTGAGTGCCACATATACCGACCATACAGGAGAGCCTGCTGAAACAACCATTGAATGGGAAAGCTCCAATACAGAGATTCTCTCCTTCTCGAAAAATACAGCAACCATTCATGCTGAAGGGTCGGTTATAATCAATGCCTCAGCCAAAGGACTTCGTGCCTCGAAGGAAATTGAGACGCTTGCTTCCAGAGGTTCTCTTAAAATTTCAGGCTTTACCCCACAACTCCAAACTGGTAGTTCCACCCCTTTTAAATTCAACTTTATCGATTTACAAGGTGTTGTGGATAATACCGTTCAAGTAGTTTGGTCTTCATCGAATATTGATATTGCAACGGTGAATAACAAAGGAATAGTCACCGCCAAGCGTGCTGGTGAAACGGATATTTCCGTTATGTTTTCAGGTGTTACCAGCACTACTAATCTTATCGTATCTGACGAACCTGTCGTTCTAGAGTCCAAGGTACAGATAACAAAGTTTGCACAGTTTCTCTCAAAAGGAGACATTTTTCAATTTGAAGCAGATTTTTATGGTTCTGATGGCACGCTAAACCCATCTGCAAATGTTTCGTGGAGCTCCTCCGACCATTCTATTATTTCCATCAATGATGATGGATTAGCTACTGCTAACGATACCGGCTCAGTCGCGATTTCAGCGGCAACAGAAATGAAATCAACATTTATTACTGTATCGGTAGAGTTGGGGCAAGTCACCTCCAGATCAGGCTCCTTGATGGGAATAGGTTACAATATTGAAGGTGATTTCACGCTAGCTGAAAATAGCAATGGAGAAATGATTCTCACAATCACAGGTTATGTACCTGACGGTCCTGGTCCTTATTTTTACCTGACAAATCAAAATTCCAATGTAAACAACGGCCTCAAATTGGGTGATGCCAGTACAAGTGGTGATATTTCCATTAATGTCTCAGCAATCGATCCGACTGTGGAAATTTCCACTTATAACTTCCTGATGATATGGTGCGAGCCATTTCGCGTGCGATTAGGAATAGGAGCATTCAATAATTAAGTTTGACTATCATCAGAATTTAAATACACAACTCATGAGAAAAATATTTTTCTTAATTGCGCTCGTTCTTACCTCTTCCGTACTCTTAGCAGGTGGCGGTTGGAACAAAAGGAAAGGAAAGGGGTTCTTCAAACTGAGCCAGTATGCAATCATAGCGAACCAGTACTTTAACCCCGAAGGCAACATTACCCGAATAAATCCTGGAACTTCTTTCTACAGTACTGCCCTTTATGGTGAGTATGGACTGACTAATAAAATCACGACAGAGCTCTATTTCCCCTTCTTTACACGGTCAATCTTGAATAATTTCCAGCGACAAAACGGAGACCTTATTGAAGGCGATGAAGTATCGACTATCGGTGACACTAACCTCGGCTTTAAATATGGCATAAAGCAAAATGGTTCTACCGTTGTAAGTGCTAAGCTTACCTTCGGCTTACCGTTTGGGAATGCTTCTGGAGGAAAGACGGGGACATTACAAACAGGAGATGGGGAGTTCAACCAGATGATTTCGATAGATGTGGGGCATTCTTTTTACCCGGCCCCTTTTTATGCCAACGCCTCCATTGGACTAAACAATCGGACGAATGGTTTTTCAGAGGAGTTTCGGTTTTCGCTGGAAGCAGGTTTGACACTAAAAAAATTCATTTTGATTTGTCGACTTACAGGCATTGAATCTTTGCAAAATGGAAAACCAACAGATAGTGAGACACAAGGAGTCTTCGCAAATAATATGGAGTTCCTAAGCTTTACTCCTGAGGCAATCTACAAAATAAAAGACCGCTACGGCTTCAGTGTAGCACTCGGTACTGCCTTTTCTGGTCGGCAAGTTTTGGCAAGTCCTTCCTACGAGGTCGGATTATTTTTTGAGTTATAGCTAAAAAAATCAGGCATTTTAGAAAAAGCAGCACAATTTTTTCCTCCATGTTAGCCAACGGGACATTATCAAATAACAATGTTTTTTGAAACCGACTTGAAAAGTAAAGAAGATTTGTCACCTTAAAATATCAATAAAATAATTAAGGAATTTATTAAGTCATTCAATAGTGTAGCTATGAAATACGACTATAACTATCTTGATTGATTCTTAAGTATTGGAAAAAATTAATAATTATGTAAAAAGGATGGCTACTGATACCACCATTGAAATAACTTCTAATACAGCTTGGACTAACTACATGCACCAAGTATTTATATGCTTTTTAGAACTTCCCTACAATTAGTAGATAGTGGCATCATGCGGCGGTCATTATTTACACTTTTAGCCACGAACATCAAATATCATATCCTTTCTCACCAAACCGATCCTCGTATGCTTCTTTAATATCCTCTTTCAGGTTACCCTTCTTCATCATAGTAATCGTCCTCTTCGATAAGCGTGTTGACTTCTTTGCGAGTCATTTTTACCAAGTAATATTTTTCTTCTGTTTCAAAAGGAATACAACTTTGATAGAACCCATCTTCTTTCATGAATTTGATAAGATGATTTTCAAATTCTTCAGGTTAGATC
The DNA here is from genome assembly GCA_964289745.1 of uncultured Ekhidna sp. Taxonomy (GTDB): domain Bacteria; phylum Bacteroidota; class Bacteroidia; order Cytophagales; family Cyclobacteriaceae; genus Ekhidna. The sequence continues at coordinate 903,255 of CAXYMM010000001.1, read as the reverse complement.
AGTTTTATATGTTCTTAAATTTGGGTATTCAAAGCTTCAAAAGCTTTGGGAATGCCTAGCTTGGTGTTCATAAGGACTAGTGTAAATCACAGTTTCTCTTCATCGCAACACCTTTCAAAACTTCAAAAATGATACGCTCAAGCTTTAGCTTAAAGTGCATCTAATTCTTAATAGGCTCTTCTTTTTTGAAGTATCGCTTCTGGTAGATTATGATTATGCATATGGCAATAAAAATGGATGCATCTGCAACGTTGAATACTGGCCAGAGTGCCATGTATTTCCCGCCTAAAAGCGGCAGCCAGTCTGGTAAAAAACCTTCCCAAATATCGATGTAAAACATATCTACAACTTGGCCATGAAACCAATGGGTAGGTGCATCGAAGGGTGCATTATCCAGAAAAACACCATAAAAAATGGAATCAATCAGGTTGCCAATGGCACCGCCTAATATCATGGCAATGCAAATGAGCAACCCTTTGGGTGCTTCCTTTTCAATCAAGGAATAAAGGTAGTAGCCAATTGCGAACATGGCACCTATTCTGAACACCGTAAGTATCAGCTTGCCATATTCAACATCCAGATGCAAACCAAACGCCATGCCCGGGTTGGTGAGGTAGTGAAGCTTAAATAGTTGACCCAAAATCAAAATCTGACCTGCAGAACCCATTTGCATATTGTAATGCACAAGCATTTTTACCATTTGATCAATAACGATAATGGTCAAACTAATAAAGATATATTTTGTAGCAGGGTGCTTCATCACTTTACTTTTTCTAGATTTATAATAATTTCTACCCCGTCAATATTTAGCTTTTCTCCTTTTTCTGCATCTACTGGTTCCAACTTTACCATTAAGGTTTCTGTTTTGATATAATCGGAATAAGCTACTAATGCTTCTGCCATGGTCGCATCTGAGGTCTTGTAGGCTACGGCAATTTTGTCTTGAACTTCCAAGCCATGGTCTTTTCGCATATTTTGAATACGATTTACCATGTCACGGCTCAATCCCTCTTTCTTTAGTTCATCGGTGATGGTTACATCCAGAGCTACAGTAAGTCGACCTTCAGATGCCACTAGCCATCCTGGGATATCTTCAGAGATTATTTCTACGTCCTCCGATGTTAAAAAAATTTCCTTCCCCTCTATGTGAATAGGATAGGTGCTATCTCGTTCTATGGTCGTAATTTCTTTTTTGCCAAATCCATTGATTTGGGCTGCAATAAGTTTCATTTTAGCACCATATTTTTTCCCTAGTGCTCTAAAGTTTGGTTTGATTTTCTTAACCAAGATTCCAGAAGTATCGTCGACATACTCAATTTCTTTTACATTAGTCTCGGTCAAAATCAATTCTTCAACTGCCTTTATCTGGTCTCCTACTTCTGGTTTCAATATGGGAATGAGGATTTTCTGAAGTGGCTGTCTTACCTTGATCTTCTCTTTTTTTCGCAATGAATGTACTAGTGAGGCAATACTTTGGGCGAAGTGCATACTAGCCGAAAGATCACTTTCGATCAGGCTATCATCAGACTCAGCCAACGTAGAAAGGTGAACAGAACTTTCTTGTAGCGGAGTCTTATTCTTTTTGGCGTCTTCTCTAATTCCATCTGATAGATTTTTATAGAGCCATTCGGAGTAAAATGGTGCAATCGGACTCATTAGCTGGCTGGTTACCACGAGGCATTCGTAGAGCGTTTCATAGGCAGACTTTTTATCTGCATTGAGATCCGTTCTCCAGAATCGTTTTCTTGACAAGCGAACATACCAGTTGGAAAGCTGATCGTTTACAAAATCTTGAATAGCTCTTGCTGCTTTGGTCGGCTCGTAATCTTCGTAATAGGACGAGGCTTGTTTTATGAGTACTTGAAGTTCAGATAGTACCCATCGGTCGAATGGTGGACGATCGGCTACGGGGGTTACATCCATTTCATTCATTTGAAAACCATCCAAATTTGCGTAGAGTGCAAAGAATGAATATGTGTTCGTGAGTGTGCCAAAAAACTTACGCTGTACTTCCTTCACTCCCTCCAAATCAAATTTTAGATTGTCCCAAGGGTTGGCATTAGAGATCATATACCAGCGTGTGGGATCTGCTCCGTATTTATCCAGTGTTTCGAAGGGGTTGATTGCGTTGCCTAAACGCTTCGCCATTTTGTTGCCATTTTTATCAAGCACCAGTCCATTTGCTATCACATTTTTGAAAGCAACCGAATCATTCAGTAAAACGGCAATAGCGTGAAGAGTAAAGAACCATCCCCTTGTCTGGTCTACTCCTTCGGCAACAAAATCAGCTGGATAGTTGGAGTTATAAGAATCTTCGTTTTCAAATGGATAATGCCATTGCGCATAAGGCATAGCACCAGAATCAAACCAAACATCAATTAGGTCTGGCTCTCGAAACATTTTTTTACCTGAATCGCTTATCAGCACAATATCGTCTACATAGGGTCGGTGTAAGTCGAAATCCTCTGGAAGGTCAGAAGCCATAAAACCGGCTTCCGTAGCCTTATAAACTTCACGTTGCAGCTCTTCGATACTTCCAATACATTTCATTTCTTGGCGATCTTCTGTTACCCAGATGGGAAGGGGTGTGCCCCAGTAGCGAGACCTGCTCAGATTCCAATCAACCAAATTTTCTAGCCAGTTTCCAAATCTTCCAGTACCAGTAGATTCTGGCTTCCAGTTAATGGTTTTGTTTAGCTCAACTAGTCTGCTTTTTAGGGCTGTCGTTTTGATGAACCATGAGTCTAGAGGGTAGTAGAGAATGGGCTTATCCGTTCGCCAGCAATGTGGGTAGGAGTGTTCATACTTTTCCACCTTGAAAGCATTATTTTCTTTTTTAAGTTTAATGGCAATGAGGACATCCGTAGGTTTGAAACCATCTTGACTCCTCTCTTCTTCGCTGTAGTATTCTTCTTTTACAAAACTTCCAGCAAAGTCCGTCACCTCTTCTACAAACCGTCCTTTGTTATCGACTAGAGGTGTATCTTGCCCTTTTTGATCTTTAACCGTCACCGCAGGCACACCCGCAGCTTGTGCCACCCTAAAGTCATCTGCTCCAAAGACAGAAGCAGTGTGAACCACACCTGTACCGTCTTCAGTAGATACAAAATCTCCTGCGATCACACGAAAAGCATTCTTTTCTAACTCTTCATTGGTTACATAAGGCATGAGCTGCTCATACCGGACTTCCAAAATCTCTTTGCCAATAAACTCGCTAGTTAGTTCGAAGGGAATTAGCTTATTGCCCGGCTTAAAATCAGCAAGAGGCAGGTCTTTTATCTTTTCTGAAAAATATTTTCCAACTGAATCTTTCGCCAAAATGACGGATATAGGCAGTCCAGTATATTGATTGAATGTTTTGACCTTTACGTAGCTGATATTTTCGCCAACGGCGAGGGCGCAGTTCGAGGGGAGAGTCCAAGGTGTGGTAGTCCAAGCTAGTATGCGTACATCCTCCTTATCCTCCTCGAATAGTGACGCAGACCGCTTATTCTTTTTTACCTTGAATTGAGCCACAATGGAAGTATCCTTCACATTTTGGTACGTTCCGGGCTGATTTAGTTCGTGTGAGCTGAGCCCAGTTCCAGCTGCTGGAGAATAGGGTTGAACGGTGTAGCCTTTGTAAAGTAACCCTTTTTCAAAAAGTCTTTTTAGAAGATTCCAGACTGATTCTATGTATTTTCTCTCAAATGTGACATATGGATTGTCTAGGTCTACCCAATAACCCATTTGTTGGGTCAAGTCGTCCCACTGCCCTTTGTATTTCATTACGGCTTCGCGACATTTTGCATTGTATTCTTCTACTGATATCTTGACGCCAATGTCATCTTTTGTTATGCCAAGCTCTTTTTCTACCTGAAGTTCTACGGGAAGACCATGTGTATCCCATCCGCCTTTCCTTTTTACCTGAAAACCTTTTAGTGTCTTGTATCTACAGAAAATGTCCTTTACCGTTCTGGCCATTATATGGTGGATGCCTGGCGTTCCATTGGCGGAGGGAGGACCCTCGTAAAAGGTAAAGGTTTCATTTCCATTTCTTGAGGTAATAGATTGATTAAAAATCTGCTCCTCTGTCCAGAAATTCAGGATTTTTTTTGCTATCGCTGAATAGCTTACTTGTTTAAACTCAGGATATTTCACTTAGTTATTTTTCGACGCTTACTTCTTTTTATCTTTTTGGTTAATACCTTCGGCTAATTCTGGTACGCTTTCAATCAACGGATGTTTGGATTTGTTTCTCTTTCCACTATCAAACTGAAGGATTAAAGCAGGTAACACCACAACGTTGGTAATCATTGCAAAAAAGAGTGTGATGGAGGTAAGTTTTCCTAGAGCTATGGTTCCTCCAAATTCTGAGAGTACGAAAATAATGAACCCACAGAAGATGATAATGGAGGTATAGATCATGCTAGAGCCTGTTTCTTTAATGCTTTTACTAACGGCTTTTTTCACATTGAACTTATTTGCAAAAAGCTCTTGACGATACTTGGCCAGAAAGTGGATGGAGTCATCTACGGAGATACCAAAAGCGATGCTGAAAATAAGGGCTGTACTCGGCTTCAGGGGAATACCAAAGAAGCCCATGATTCCTGCCGTGATCAAAAGTGGTATAACATTAGGAATAATGGAAATAATAATCATCTTGAAATTTCTAAAAAGCAGCCCCATGATAATGGCAATAATCAAAAAGGCAATGAGCATCGAGGTAAGCAAATTCTCGATCAAAAATTTATTGCCTTTGATAAACATCAGGGTAGTCCCCGTGACATTTACCTCCATTTTGGTATTATTGAAGATGGTGTCTATCTGTGGTGAAATTACTTGATTGACCAATGAGTCTAATTTATCAGAGCCAATATCTGCCATTTGCAAAGAAACACGTATATGCTGTCCTGTTGAATCTATGAAGGACTGAGAGAGTTCTTCTGTCTCACCTTCACTTAGGTATTGCATAATGAACCCAAAATCTCGATTGGTAGGAAGGGAGTAAAAGGAGATGTTTTGGTTGTAAAAAGCTTGCCTTGCAGCTTTCGCAAAGCTAACGACTGACACAGGTTGGGAGATACCGACGATAGAAGAGATGAAGGTCTCGAATTCATCGATTTTGCGAAGGTTTCTTAGGTTTTGAACACCTCTTTTGGCCCCTGTATCCACAATGATCTCCAAGGGCATAACTCCGCTAAAGTTTTTCTCGAAAAACTTTAAGTCACTTTTTAGCGGGCTATTTTCTGGGACGTCATCTACCATGTAAGAAACCGCCTGGATTTTCGTAAGGCCAAATGCGGAAACGATCACAACGGCTACGGTCAATGCAAAAATTGTTGGTCGCATTTTGTTTACTGCGACATCAATCTTCTTGATAACCAACTTTAGAAATTTGAATTTTAGGTGTCTTAGGTGTTTTTTCGATGGCGGTTTATAAAGCGAGAAAACAGCTGGTATTAGGATGATGCTCACAATGAAAGTAGCCATTATATTAATGCCCGCTACTATTCCGAACTCTACCAAAACATTGATCTGAGTCGTAACCAGCACAAAAAAACCAATGGCGGTGGTGAGATTAGTGATGAAAGTGACAACCCCAATTTTTCGAATAATCTGGCTTAATGCTTTCATTTGGTCGCCATGCACACTAAACTCATGATGATACTTGTTCAGCATGTATACGCTATTGGGGATTCCAATGACAACAATGATTGGAGGGATTAGCCCTGTGAGTAACGTGATTTTAAACCCTAATAGAGCAAGAGTTCCCATTACCCAAACTACGATAATCCCAATGATAATAAGCGGGAAAAACAGCGCTTTGAAAGACCGGAAAAAGAGGAAGAGTATTATACCCGTGACGATGAGCGATAGCACCAAAAACATGTTAAGCTCTGCCTTTACTTTGCCGGTTGTAATGGATCTCGAATAGGGGAGACCAGCATAATGCATTTTGATACCTGTCTCGTTTTCAAAATTCTGACCTGCTTCAATGATATCCATTACCAATTGATCTCGATTCTTTGAGTTCAGTACCTCCTTCTCGATGGTAATTAAAATGAGCGTTGCGCCATTTTCTGCGTTGATGAGCTGCCCACTGTAGAATTTTAGGTTTGCTGCGGCACTTAGAAGACTATCAAGTTCTTTTTGATTGTTCGGTATCTCTTCAAAGACAGGTTTAAGTTCAAAGGCTCTTTTCAGACTGTTCTTTTCAAGCTTTTGAAGGTTAGGCAATCCTAGTACATTTCGGATGCCTTCCTTTTCTTCCATAGAAGACACCATTTTACAAAACTTTGTAAAGTTTTCTAGTTCATAAACACTACTGTCTTGTAGACCTACGGCCATGATGTTTCCATCTTCGCCAAAGGTCTCTCTAAACTGGCGGAAATAAACCATGTCAGAATCTTCCTTTGGAACAATGTTGGCAAGATCATACGACCACTTAATGTTTTTGGACTGATAGCCCATAAACACAGTAATGGTAGCTAAAACGACCATTAAAGTGATGCGAAAACGAAGGATATTATGAGCGAACTTGATCCACATTTGATGAAGTGTAAAAGTAATCTTTTCTAGTTTAGGATTAAGATTTGCGGTGAGTTAAAGATTCAAAGCGAATCTGGTGTTTTTTTAACTTTATTGTCTTTGTCTTGATTATGCTTTCGTTTAATTTTAACTTCATTTGAAGATGTTTACTTTCAGATAACGGTAAAGATTGCCTCATGATCAAAATTCGAATTAACACTATTCAATGCCTTACTCCAGATGAAATAGACAAGGATGAAATGTTTTTAAAAAAAGATGGTCATAAAATTTGGCCTAAAGAAAAGTTATATCATCGAGTAGATATAGGAGATTTAAAAGAAGTAGGTTTGACTTTGAACGTTGAGGAAGGGTGGAACGAAATCGAAGTATGGGATTTTGACTTCGTTAGCCCAAATGATAGGCTGGGGGTTTTTAAATTTATGGTAGATAATACCCCTGGTAAATATACTACCTCTATGACGCTTTTAGAAAAAAATAGTACGGCTATCTATAAACTTTATTGGGAAATTTTAGATAAAATGGGTGCCTCATTATACGATTAAACAGAGAGTCTAAATCCTTTAATAATTTGATAAAGCCGTACGGCATGAGAGTCAGTAAGTCCGCCAATAAAATCAATGATGATTTGTAGCATTTCATAAACCGAGCTTTGGTCATCTAGCAGTACACGATATTCCTCAGGCATCAATTTTAATATCGATCTATCCTTTGGCAAAGGACTTTCGTAGCATACCTGATAAGTCGCCGTTGCAAATGCTTCGATCAGGTGGTCGATTACTTCAAACCCTCCAGCCTCCTTTTCCAGTACCAATTTGGATTCATAAATTTCGGAGATAGAAAGGTCGATTATTTTATCCAAGATAGTAGAGGAGGGAATTAGACTTGCAAGGTCAGTATCAAAGTGGCTATTCATCATAGCCTCTTCGTTTACCTGAAAAACTTCAGAACATTCAGAAATTAGCTGTTTGATGGTCATTGCTCTGAGTATACCCAGTTTTTCGTTGAGAGAAGGAATCTGATTGAGCTTTTCTTCCGAAAATTTCTTGCCGATTACTTCTGCCATCAGCTGCTTCACTTCTTCAAACGAAACAAGCCCTAAGCGACATCCATCTTCCAGGTCTATAATGTGATAACAGATGTCATCAGCTGCTTCCACTAAAAACGTGAGCGGATGTCTACACCATGTTTCATCCTTTAGTTTAGTTAGTCCTAGTTCACTAGCCAAAAGCGTGAACATCTCAGAATCACTCTGGTAATACCCGAATTTTTTTTGGCTCTTTTTCCCTTTTTCCTTTTTAGCAGATGAAGAAATAGGATATTTAGTGAAGGCACCGAGGGTCGCCATGGTTAATTTGAGTCCATTGTGTCTACCTCCTAAGATACGCAAGCCTTGGGCATTGCCTTCAAAAGTGGTGAGATCCTTCCATTCTTTCGCAGAAACTTTCTCCTGAAATATCACTCCCTTCTTATTGGTTAAAAAAAAGGATGAAATACTGTCCTCCCCAGAGTGACCAAATGGAGGGTTTCCAAGGTCATGCGCTAAAGCTGCTGCTCCTACAATAGCTCCAAAATCATGAACCGAATACCCTTTCTTTGCTAGTTCAGGGTATTTGTTCAGAAGGTATGCACCTGCATTTTTCCCCAGTGATCTTCCTACACATGAAGCCTCTAGGCTATGGGTAAGTCGCGTGTGAACAAAATCATCCTCTGGTAAGGGAAAAACTTGTGTTTTGTCTTGCAGTTTTCTAAATGAATGTGAAAAAACAATGCGGTCAAAGTCTTGTTCAAACAAACTTCTGGTTTCATCATGAGGAAAGTCTTTTTGATCTCCAGGTCTTTTATGGGAGAGAAGTTGAATCCAATTCATAGGAAAAATTAGGTTTTTCAGGCAAAATAGAATCCTTTCTAAGGAGTTTGCAGACCATAGCACTGCTGTAAAAAGATTCAAGGAAAACAAGAATATTACAAAAAAATGTAAGATAAACTTTAGGAAAGCCAAACGTGGTTTGAAAAGCCGAAATAAGAATTTTCATATGCCATGTAAAATGGCTCATTTCCCGAGGAATAATTGTTTTTCTTAACTTAAAATAAGCATCTCTTTTTTTGACGATTTTATTTGGCTTTGTTAAACGTTTTTGATTCAAAGTAAAGTTTTTTTGAAAACTGCTAAATGCTTTTTCGTTAATCTGGTAAAGAAACTCTTAAATCCATAGAAGTATATAAAATCATATTTCTCAGGTAAAAGAGAGGCTTAATTGCTACACCGCCAAACCTTTACAGGGTTCGTAGAAGGTGCTTCATCTTCACTTTTTCCCCCAGAGTTTGAATTAATTGATCAATAGAAACTCGACCCTGCCTCATGGAATCCCTTTCTCTAATGGTGATGGTATGGTCTTCCAATGTTTGGTGGTCGATGGTTACGCAGAAAGGAGTTCCGACCGCATCTTGTCTACGGTACCTTCTTCCAATTGCATCTTTGGCATCGTACTGATAAGCAAAATCGTACTTGATTTTGTCGAGAATTTCATTTGCCTTTTCTGGAAGTCCATCTTTATTTAGCAAAGGAAGTATCGCTACTTTATTAGGCGCAAGCACGGGTGGAATTCTAAGCAGCGTACGTTTGCTTCCATCTTCTAGTTTTTCTTCTGTATATGCAACAGACATCACAGCTAGAAACATTCGGTCTAGCCCAATGGAAGTCTCCACTACATAGGGAACGTAGCTTTCGTTTGTGACTGGATCAAAAAACTGAAGTTTTTTGCCCGTGTATTTTTCGTGTGCTTTTAGATCGAAATCGGTTCTAGAATGAATGCCCTCCAGTTCTTTGAAGCCCATCGGGAAGTTAAATTCTATATCGCAAGCCGCATTGGCGTAGTGCGCCAGATTGATATGATCATGAAAGCGGTAGTTTTTATTTTCTAGTCCTAAAGACTTATGCCACGCTATCCTCTTTTCCTTCCAGTGTTTATACCATTTCATTTCCTCACCAGGCTTTACGAAAAATTGCATCTCCATTTGCTCAAATTCACGCATTCGAAAGATGAACTGTCTGGCGATGATTTCATTTCTAAAAGCCTTGCCAATCTGTGCTATCCCAAAAGGGGGTTTCATACGAGAGGTTTTCTGTACGTTCAGATAATTCACAAAGATACCTTGGGCGGTTTCTGGTCGTAAGTAAATTTTTTCAGCTCCTTCAGCTAGCGACCCTAGTTCGGTTGAAAACATCAGATTGAATTGGCGCACATCCGTCCAATTCTTAGAACCTGAAACTGGATCGACTATTTCTAGTTCTTCGATTAGTGATTTTATTGCTTGCAAATCACCAGAGCTAAGGGCTTCTCCTAGACGGTCTTCGATATTTTTTATTTCATCGGCATAGCCTACCACTCTCGGGTTAGTAGAAAGAAATTGTTTTCTGTCAAAAGTATCGCCAAATCGCTTTGCCGCTTTTGCTACCTCCTTATCGATTTTTCTTTGAATCTTTGCGATATGTTCTTCGATTAATACATCAGCTCGATACCGCTTCTTAGAATCTTTACTATCAATCAGCGGATCATTAAAGGCATCTACATGACCAGAAGCTTTCCACGTAGTGGGGTGCATGAAAATGGCAGCATCAATTCCTACTATGTTTTCGTGCATATGAACCATTGCTTGCCACCAATAGTTTTTAATGTTATTCTTCAACTCAGATCCATTTGGACCGTAGTCATACGTAGCACCAAGTCCATCATAGATATCGCTGGATGGGTATATAAAGCCATATTCCTTACAATGAGATACGATGTTTTTTAATGATCCTCCTTCAGCTGTACTGCTCATAGCCCGCAAAGATATATTTTGACCTGAACCTATTTGCCAAATTTTAACTGCATTTCATCTAGACTCTTAATGGATCCTACGGCGGTTATCGTGTCTTGAATTCTAAGTCGGGTATATCCGTGGGTAATGATAGTTTGACCACCACGAACTATCGAAAGGATGATGACGTCTGCTGGTAATCGTAGGTCTCGAAGGGTAATGCCGTGAAGATCCGAGTTGAGCAAGTCGATGTCTCGAGTATCTTGTCCTTTTTCCATGCCTAAAAGGAGGGACGCAGCTTGCGGTGATCTTACAAAATGATCTAACAGGCTCACAATTGCGGTAGATGGGTCCACAATTAACGCCCCTAATTCATGGAATTTTTTAGAGTTGTGTCGATGGTTCAGCCGTACGATTACGTCCTCCGTGCCGATTTTATGATAGATCATTTCAGTAATTTCTAGGTTCTCTTTGTCGGATAGCATAAGCACTATGGCTTCGGATTTATCAGCTTGAATTTTTTTAAACTCCTCAAAGGAGAACTCTTTCATGTATCGGATTGGTACATCTTGAGGTTCATCAAAGGTTTCCTTTTCTTTCTTGGTGGCAATCTGTACCTCCCACCCATTTTCTTTAAGTTGTCTGGCAAGTGCTACTGACTGACTTTCATAGCCTACGATTAAAGCGTCACGGATGCCTCCAAATTCAGGTGTCTGAGCTCGGCTTCTATCTTCACCCACCTGATATATCGCCCACTTAAAAAGCGGAGGTCCTATAAACTGATTAATGACAATCAACGCAATGATTACCGTAGCAAACTGCTGCCCCCATCCAGGAAATGTATTGGCAATAACTGTGGCAAGCCCAAGCGCAACACCCGCCTGAGTGATATAAGGCATCCATCCTAAATGATTGAATTTCATTGGATCTTTGGCTAGAAGCCCTCCTGTATAACCTCCTATTATCATAGTGAGAATTCTTATAGAAAATAAGATCAGCGCAACCCCTATTACATCAGGTACCACATCCAAGGCAAATGTCGCCCCAGTTAAAGTAAAAAAAGCAACATATACAGGCGTGCTTGCATCCTCCAGTATTTTCAAAAATTCGGGTCTGGAAGTGGTATAGTTTGTCACATAGAAGCTCGCCAGAATACACATAAGAAGCGGTTCGAGAAAAACTCTGCGTTCCAATTGTGCCTCCGTGAACATTTCTGATTGATGGGAAAGGTAGTAAGCAGTGTATCCGATCAAAAGAACCAATAAAATTTTAATGATTCTCCTGAGCCTCCACCTAAGAATAGTCTTCAGCAAAAATCCAAAAACAAAAAAACCAATGGCAAAGGAAAAGCTCAGTTCCAATAAAAGAATCAGAATTTCAACATACTCAAATTTGCGACCCTCTATCATCACTTGCGATAATGACAGGCAGATGGAGAAGAGCACGATTACCAAAAAATCTTTAACTACCGTTACCCCCATTACAGTCTGAACATACGGCCCTTTCGCTCTTAATTCATTAATTACCGCAATAGCAGATGCGGGTGATCGAGCCACAAAAACAGCAGCAGTAAGCATGGCGATGGAAGTTTTTGTAGCACTATTAAGATCGCTCATGTATGGAATATAACCTGCTACGAAATAGACCAAAATAGAGCCAAGAACAAACGTTACCACAAGCTGACCAAACGTATTCCATTTAATGGAATTTATTCTGCTTCTTAGTTCTCTAAGGTAAAGTTCTGCTCCAGCAGCAAATGCGATAAATGCCAATGCCACCTCATTAACAAAGTTTAAGTCTGATTTTGCAGAAATAGGAATCAGGCCAATGACATAGGGTCCTGTTATAATGCCAGTAAAGATTAAACCTGTGATCAATGGAAGTCGTATCCGTTGAAAGGTGCGAGCTATTTGATTGGCAGAAATGGTCACAATCAAAAAACCTATAATGGGCAACATAATTTCGAAGTCAATACCCAACATAATTTACTAATCTATTGTCTTTTAAATTACCTTGTGCAAAGAATTAAAAAAACCAGATAGCGTGACTAGACCATTTTATTGATTCAATTTGTTCATAAAATGCCTTTTAGGGTAATTATCTTTAATAAATTAAATTCTATTATATTTTTACTTTTTTTGGTCGTTTATTTTGGTTCAAAAGCATAAGGTAGCCCCTTATCGGATTAATATGTTGAACTAGCTGTAAGTAGGAATCCGATCAGACGCCCCTACATATCGAGCAATGGAACGGAGAGGCGCAATACTTGAAAAAAATACTTCTATACTTCATAATGCATGCAAGACCTATCCTTACTTAACCAGAAATTTGACAATTGAAAGACCAAATCAAGTTTGGACGATAGACATCAGTAGATACCCCTTAAGAAAGGCTATATGTATCCGTTAGGCATTATTGACCTTTATAGTTCATCTCAATTGAACTGGTCAGTATCTAACGCTATGGATGCTGAACGATAATGAAAAACGTATAAAGATTGAACTCCATAGGAGCAAATTATAGAAGCAGATACTTATTGCATGATATTTTCTATCAACACCCTATCAAGATGGAATACAAAAACGACTATTCAAGTTTGTTATGAATAGCGAAAGATGTGCTTTTAGCTTTAGACTTTAAGAAGATCCACCATCGTTTGACTCATGACCGCTACCCCCGTTTCAATGGATTTTGCAGGATCAGGATAATAGAATGGAGAGTGTAAGCCAGGCATATCTCCAGACTCTATACGAGCACTAGGTACTGTCCCTAACCAGAACAGAACGGTTGGTATCTTTTCTTTTGTTTGACCATACCGAGCAAAATCTTCACCCACCATTTGAGGTTCGGACTCTTTTACAGCGTCGTTGCCAATTACTTTGCTTGCAGATGACATAATTGCGGCTACAAGCTCAGGGTCATTATAGTTGGCAGGCGTATATACCTCTGGAATTATTACTTCGGGGAGATTTTCTTCTGGAACACCTGCTGCTATCGCTATCCCTTTCGAGATTTCTTTTATGCGATGGTGTACCAATTCTCTAACTTCTTGCTTAAAAGTTCTTACCGTTAATTGCAAGGATACCTGATCAGGAATGATATTATGTTTAGTACCCCCCTTTATAGCTCCAACGGTCACTACAACATCGTCAACAGGTTTTACATTTCTACTTGCTATTGTTTGAAGGTCCATCACAATCATCGATGCGATAATAACAGGGTCGATAGACATGTGGGGAGAAGCACCATGTGCTCCTACTCCAAAAATATTAATGTCAATCGATTCCGTATTAGCCATGGTGTAACCAGGGGCTATTCCAATAGTACCCGCAGGTAGCGATGGACTACTATGAAGTCCAATTCCAAAATTCGGTGTACCAAACTTTTCGAAGAGACCCGCCTCTAGCATCAGCTTAGCACCCTGACCTATCTCCTCTGCTGGCTGTCCTATCAGCATGAGCGTGCCTTGCCATTGGTCTTTATTTTTTGCCATATGTCTTGCTACTCCAAGCCATGTTGCCATATGAATGTCATGTCCACATGAGTGCATGGTATTGACCCTTCCTTCATTATAAGAAACCTCAACCTTACTGCTATAGGCGAGTCCAGTCTTTTCGAGCATAGGGAGTGCATCCATATCAGTTCTATAAAGAACGGTAGGACCTTTACCATTTTTGAGAATGCCAACTACTCCGTAACCTCCAAAATTTTCAGTTACGCTAAATCCAACCTTTCGAAGTTCTGCAGCTAGTTTCTGAGAGGTGACTTTCTCCTCTAATGAGAGTTCTGGGTTTTTGTGAAGTTCCTTGTAAAAGGAGACAAGATAATCTAGGTCTTCTTTTATTGAAGTGCGGTCTATAGTTGACCCTGAATGCTTGAAGGAGCTAAAAACCAAAAGAAAAAATAGGGTGTAAAGGACTTGTTTCATGATGATTTTATGCGTTAGTAAAGGATAAATATATCCAAAAAAGAATGTTATCTCTTGACTTCCCCTTTTTTTATCTCTTTAGGTGTGGTTTCTAATTTCAGAGTTAGCAGTATTATTATCTTTTTCCTCTTTATTATATTAGCGTTGCTCTTAGCAAAATTTCTTTGGCTAGGTCTGGGGTCTCTTTTAGTCTACATTCTTTTTTTTTAACAATAGATCCTTTATTATGGTTAACGCACAACACGCAATATTATTTAGATAAGGGCTTTTGGGTGGGGGTGAGTCCTGCCACTTTTACAAAAGGACTTATCATTAAGTATGGTTTTGATGAAATTTATATCATTCCCAAAGCCGACCAGTCGTTTTTGAATTTTAATAATGAAACTTAAACAAGACATAAGAATCTTTTACAGTTGATGGCCTCCTCTCAGAAAAACCTTAGCGATGTAAACCTTGGTCTAGGTGTTAACATCAGTCGTTACCGTTTTGGTATTGTAGTGGCGGAATGGAATGAACAAATTACAGAGGCACTTTTTTCGGGAGCATACCAAACCCTTTTAAGGGCAGGTGCAGATCGAGATAAGATCGAACGTATAGAGGTGCCAGGAACTTTTGAACTAAGTCTTGCAAGTCAGTGGATGGCACAACGAAAAGAAATAGATGCGGTTATTTGTTTGGGATGTGTCATTCAAGGAGAGACCAGACACTTTGATTTTATTTGCAATGCCGTGGCCGATGGCATTACCAAAGTAGCATTGAAATATGATAAACCTGTCATCTTTGGTGTGCTTACGCCTAATAGCATGAAACAAGCACTGGACAGGGCTGGAGGAAAACATGGAAATAAAGGAGATGAAGCTGCCGCCACAGCCATCAAAATGTTAGGCATAAAGAAGACAATAGTTTCCTAAAGGATATCGCAAGTAATGCTGAACTTGATAGTATCCTGCAGAAGGATTTTTTGATATCCGTCAACTTGATAGGAGCGAATAGCTCCCTCCTCAAAAAGAACGTTTATGTTTTGATGATGGGTGTAAATAGGAGCCTCCTGATGTAGGGTGGCCTTAATTGACCGCTTGCTTCCTTCTCTCAAAATTGTTAGCATTTTTAAGGATGCATCTTCTCCTTCTTTTGGTCGCAAAGAGGTCAGGAGTTCAGTGTCTGTCATTTCAAAAACACCTGTATAATCTGGCAAATTTGGGTTGATGTCTTTGAAAAAAGAAAGTTCCTGCTTCCATTTGTCAGTATCCATCTGAAAAGTATCGACTTCAACTACCGATCCAAGTGATACTCTTTTTGCTAGCGTTTTCCCGTTAAGAAGCGATATTTGCTTATCGAGGAGTAGTTTCATGTCTGGGTACTCATCCACTGCTGGTTTGCCGACTTTCTGGCAACTCAAGCACAAAAGCAAAACTCTCGCTAAAAGAAGGATGTCTTGTTTCAAATTCATTTCAAGGTTTCGTCTTTAGATCAATACCTCGCCTGTCATTTCTTCGGGCGTAGCTATACCCATAAATTTTAATATACTAGGGGCTAAGTCTCCGAGTTTGCCATTTTTTAGAGAACCCTTGAAAGAATTGTCAACTACTACGAAAGGAACGGGGTTTGTTGAATGCGCTGTATTCGGCGAACCATCTGGGTTAATCATCATATCTGAGTTGCCATGATCTGCAATAATGATAGACAGATAGTCATTTTCTAGAGCCGTATTAACCACGTCTCTTGTACACTGATCCACTACTTCACACGCTTTGACGGCTGCTTCAAAAACACCGGTATGCCCTACCATATCCGGGTTGGCAAAATTCAGACAGATGAAATCAGCAGTACCCTTTTTAAGTTCTGGAATAATTTTATCTCGTATTTCTGTGGCACTCATCTCTGGCTTCAAGTCGTATGTAGCGACTTTTGGAGAGGGGCATAAAATTCTTTTCTCACCCTCAAATGCTTTTTCTCTTCCTCCTGAGAAAAAGAACGTAACGTGTGGATATTTTTCTGTCTCAGCAATTCTGATTTGCTTTTTCCCATTCGCTTCTAGCACTTCTCCCAACGTTTGGGTAAGGTTTTCTTTGCCAAACATTACATGCACCTTTTCAAAAGAGTCGTCATAATTAGTCATGGTGACATAATGAAGGTTCATTTTATTCATACCATAATCAGGGAAATCTTTTTGAGTAAGTGCTTGCGTGATTTGCCTTCCGCGGTCTGTTCTAAAGTTGAAGCAGAGTGCGACGTCTCCTTCTGCAATTTTTGCATCTGAGCAAATAATGGGCTTTATAAATTCGTCTGTAATGTCATTTGCATAAGAATTTTCAATCGCCACAATGGGATCATGTGCCTTTTTACCAACTCCATTGACCATAGCATCATAGGCTAGTTTTATGCGTTCCCATCTTTGGTCTCGATCCATGGCAAAATACCTTCCAGTAATAGTAGCCAACTGTCCTACCGTGGCATTCATGTGTTTTTGAAGGTCGCTTATGTATTCAACTCCGCCTTTGGGGTCAGTATCCCGTCCGTCGGTAATAGCATGAATAAAAACACGGTCTACTTTTTCTTGGTAAAGTGAAGAAAGTAGACCTTTTAAATGATCGATATGAGAGTGTACTCCTCCGTCGGAGACCAAACCGGCCAAGTGTATCGCCTTCTTATGTTCTTTCGCATATGCTATCGCTTTCTGAAAGGCATCATTCTTTCCGATTGAGCCTTCTTTTACTGTATTGCTGATTTTCACCAAATCCTGATATACAACCCTGCCTGCCCCGATATTCATATGACCGACTTCAGAGTTTCCCATCTGGCCCTCTGGTAGTCCAACTGCCAACCCCGATGCCTCCAAGGTGCTATTCGGGTAATTGGAGAGTACTTTATCTATAAACAAGGTGTTAGCTGCATCTATCGCAGAGACCTCCTTATTTTGAGCGATTCCCCACCCATCTAGAATGAGTAGAATGACTTTTTTATTCATTTCACAAATATAGAAGGCTTGCTTTTTGATATGATCTCATCGTATGGATAAATTAGGCATGATTTTGGTTCACATGCATTTAAAAATTATCCGATCATGAGCAAAATTCTTTTTATCCTGTTCTCATTAGCTTTTCCTTTTCAGGAAGATACAATTAACGATATAGGGATCGCTATGAAAGCGGGAAGTGCTAAAGAGCTTATAAAGTTTTGTAATAGTACTGTTGAGATCAGAATGAATGGAGTGAGCTCGAATTATAGCTCAAATCAAGCCGAAGCTTTACTAAGAATTTTTTTTTCGAAACATCCAGCAGTAGATTTCACCTATACAGTAAAAGGATCTTCTTCTGAGAATTTAAAATATACAATTGGAGTTTATAATCACGAAAAAGGGTCATTTAGAGTAGTAATGTTCATCAAGAAAATCAATAACGCCTACCTAATTGACACTTTAAATTTCAGTCAAGAGTAACTTATTTTGACTTTCAGCCAATTTTGCGTATTTTATGATAACACCCTATTTAAGTGACGAGAGCATTAATGCTTTTATTAAAGCTGCATTGGCAGAAGATATTGGCTCAGGGGATTATTCTTCCTTGGGTTCCATACCAGAATCAGCAACTAATCAGGCTCACCTCCTTATTAAATCGGATGGTATAATTGCAGGAATAGACTTGTCCATTCGTATTTTCAATCACCTTAATGCAAGGCTAAAGGTCGACGCAATTAAAAAAGATGGAGACTCAGTAGAATCTGGCGAAATTGGCTTCAATGTCTCAGGTAGCACACGCGCTATTTTATCGGCCGAGCGTCTTGTACTGAATTGTATGCAGCGAATGAGTGCTATAGCAACCTATACAAATTATATGTGTTCCTTGATCAAGAATACTCATACAAAACTGTTAGACACTCGTAAAACAACTCCTCTGTTTCGGTTACCTGAAAAATGGGCTGTTTTGATAGGTGGTGGTGTTAATCATCGCTTTGGACTCTTCGATATGATTATGCTAAAGGATAATCACATTGACTATGCAGGAGGCATAAAAGAGGCCATCAAGAATACGCTTGACTACATGAAGGTAAATGAACTCATGTTGGACATTGAAGTAGAGGTACGTAGCCTTGCCGAACTGGAAGAAGTATTGGCGATTGGGCATGTAAAGCGAGTTTTGCTTGACAATATGCTACCGTCAGAAATTAAACAAGCAATCAAAATGATTGACGGAAGGTTTGAAACTGAAGCCTCGGGTGGAATTACCGAAAACAACATAAGCGAAATGGTCGAGACAGGTGTGGATTATATTTCAGTTGGTGCGCTTACTCATTCCTATAAAAGCATGGATATGAGTCTCAAAGCGATCTAAATGCTATATTTGAGCCTGCGACACGCTTATAAATATGATTGTTCGAACGAAAAAATACCAACTACCTACTAAAACATACATTGGAGTCGCTTTTAAAGGAGTGTTGAAGCAACAATGGTGGGTCTTTTTGATCTATTTTGCCATTTGTTCAGGTTATTTTTGGATACCGAACCACTGGTGGATTACTGGGGCTTCCATAGCCATGACTCTTTATTTACTTTTTTGGCTTATTCAATTTGCTGGTGTTACCCAGCTTGATCAAGGGAAGTTCATGTTTCAAAAGCTATCTTATGAGATTTCATCCCAGCAAATAATGATAAAGCTTAATACGAAACAAGGGATGCCCATGAAATGGGATCAGATCAAGCGGGCTAAAAAGGGAAAGGACTCATTTACTCTTTTTATAAGCAAAGCACAGCTCGTGCATCTTCCTTTTAAAGCATTCAACAACGATAATGAGATTCGATTTATCGAGACAGTGCTTAAGCGGAAAGGATACGTCTCAGGCAAATAGTCGCATGGCTAGTAAATTGAGCTCAAAAAAAGCGGTTCAAAGAGCTAGCAGGTTTTGTGCCCTTAAGGAACGATCTCCAAACGAAGTCTTTAAAAAAATCAAATCATGGGGGTTGAACGACCTAGAAGCTAAGAAAGTGCTAAAAATTATGGTCGATCAGAATTATGTGAACGAAGAACGGTTTGCCAATGCCTATTGCCACGACAAGTTTGAGTTCAATTCTTGGGGCAAGCAGAAAATTCGAGCTCGTATACATCCGCATCAAATTTCTAAAAAGTATTTAGAGCAGGCACTCGACCGAATAGACCAATCCCATTACCAGAATAGGATAGCTTCACTGGCTCAAAAAAAGTGGGATAGCCTTCAAAAAGAGAAGGTCTGCAAAAAGAGAAGGCAAAAAACCGTAAGCTATTTGGCGAGCAAAGGCTTTGAGATCGATTTGATTTGGGAAACACTCAACGATTTATTAGATAAATAAAAGTGACTAACTATACTTTCATCCGATTTAATAGCCATTTCTCTATTTGAATTTGTTTAACTCCCATTATAGGAATGCTAAAACAATCGGAAACATCTTCTAGAAAACAGCCTGAATCATTAATTGAGTTCTACCAACCCGTTCAAAAGGCTCACTTTCCACAATAACGGAAAGTCTAGGTATATAAGTCAAAAACTAACCTGAAGACTTATCTTCTTAGGGGTATTTGACAACAAAAGTGAAGCCCTTAAATTTGAGCAATATTTGAAAAAGACAT
Source organism: uncultured Ekhidna sp. (assembly GCA_964289745.1). GTDB lineage: Bacteria > Bacteroidota > Bacteroidia > Cytophagales > Cyclobacteriaceae > Ekhidna. The sequence continues at coordinate 883,395 of CAXYMM010000001.1, read as the reverse complement.
GAAATAAGTCTTTTTTAATTTGCAAGTTGAAAAGTCTTTTATTCGGGGTGTGGCGCAGTCCGGTTAGCGCGTTCGCTTAGGGTGCGAGAGGTCGGAGGTTCGAATCCTCTCACCCCGACTTTTGGACTTCGTATGATGGTTAGAAATTTTATCTTTTATCCCTCTTGAAAGAATAAAAATTTTCTGACGAAGCTTTCGGGTCGAAATAATATCCTTCATAATCAAACTCTATCAAGTTTCTTGGATTGTCAATTCGGTTTTCGATAATAAATCGTGACATAAGTCCACGAGCAATCTTTGCATAAAAGGATATGATTTTGTACCCCCCCCCTTTGAAATCTTTAAACTCAATATTCACAATTCGAGCTGACACGTCTTTCTTTTCTATTGACTTGAAGTATTCGTTAGAGGCCAAATTAATGATGACATTATCTCCTTGTTCTTTGAGATCCTCTAGCAATAGATCAAGGATTTTTCGATCCCAAAAATCATATAAAGTCTTATGATCATCGAATGCAAGTTTAGTGCCCATTTCGAACCGATACGGTTGAATTAAATCGAGAGGACGTAATAACCCATAAAGTCCAGAAAGAATGCGCAAATGACTTTGGGCAAAGGTCATTGTTTGTTTATCAAATGTTTTTGCCTGGAGTCCTTGATAGACATCTCCGTTGAATGCCAATACTGAGGGGCGGGCGTTTTCGACTGTATGATGGGCATTAAACTCTTTGTAGCGATGAACATTCACCTCTGCTAGCTGCCTACTAATATGCATCAACTTACTTACTTCATCAATCGATTTTTTCTGCATCACCCCAATGAGTTCTGTGGTGCTATCCATTAGTCGAGGTTGAGTACCCTCAAAACTAATTTCTGATTCGAAATCAAGGTTTTTTGCAGGAGATACTACTGCGATCATAAGACGAGGTTTTATTATTCAACGGCAAGTAGGATCAATAGGTTTATCGATCACGCTTTATAAGCTTTTCTAAGAAAGTTCGAAGGGCTTCTTTTCCATCCTCTTTAGCATTTAGCGATTTGAGTAGTGAAAAAGCATGATCATAATACTCATTCATCTTTGCTTTTGTAATTTCAAAAATGCCAAGATCTTCATAAATGTTTTTTATCGCATTTACCTTTTCACTTATATCAAATTCTTTGGCGGAAAGCCACTTGTCTAACTCTGCCTTTTGATTTGAATTAGCTAACTCCATTGCTTTGAGTAGCAAATATGTCTTTTTGTTCGAGACGATATCACCACCTACTTGCTTGCCAAATTTTGCCTTATTTGCGTATATATCGAGTAGGTCATCCATCAATTGAAAGCCTATCCCTACCTGTTCACCGAGGCTATTTAACTTTCTTAATGATGAATCGTTCATTCCAGCTAGAATGCCTCCATACTCTAAACTATAGCCAAGTAGAACTGCTGTTTTCAAACGAATCATTTCGATGTATTGGGCTTCTGTTACAGTTTCGAGTTCCTCAAAATTCATGTCAAGCTGCTGACCCTCGCACACTTCTGTGGCACACTTATTGAATTTTTGCAATGCCTCTGGTAACCGATCCTTTGGTGTATCCAACATCAGATCGTACGCCTTCACCATCATGGTGTCTCCACTTAAAATTGCGATCGTTTGATTCCACTTCTTGTGTAGGGTAGGCTGTCCTCTTCTCAAAGGAGCATCGTCCATGATGTCATCGTGCATCAAGGTAAAATTATGAAATAGCTCTACTGAAAGAGCTGGCTTTAAAATAGATTCATAATCATCCTTGGATAGGTTGTAACCAAGAAGGACCAGAATAGGCCTCAGCCTCTTCCCGCCAAGGGAAAGGAAGTAGCGAATAGGGTCATACAAGTTTTCAGGGCGATCGCCTAGCTGAAGACTGGTGATTGCTTGTTCTAACTTTTCTAGCACATGATTCATCTACCGTAGGATTAAGCTAAATGGGTTTAATCTTCTAGCAAATCTGCCTGATTCATAATTTCATTTTGATGATCGATAGACTCTTGGTGTATCGCATTCAAATACCTTACCATGAATCGCTCGGACAGTCCTTGTAAGTTTCCTTTGGTCGTAGCCTTTTTAATGATTTCTTCCCATCGGTTGGATTGTAAGATTGTAACTCCTTTTTCTTTCTTTACCTCGCCTATATCTTCTGATATCTTCATTCTCTTGCCTAAAAGATCGAGTAGCTCATCATCTACTATATCGATTTGGCGTCGAAGTAAATTCAACTTTTCATTCAGCTCGGCATCGGATACATCTGGCTTTCTAATCGTAAAATCATTTAGTATTTCATTCAGGGTCTCTGGAGTCACTTGTTGGTTTTTATCACTCCAAGCATTGTCTGGGTCGATGTGAGATTCGATCATCAATCCTTCATAGTTCATGTCTAACGCTTGCTGAGATATTACCTGAATCAATTCTCTATTTCCTGCGATGTGGCTAGGGTCGCAAAGCATTGGAATTTCGGGTAATCTTCTCTTCATTTCTATGGCTAGCTGCCACTTAGGCTCATTTCGATAAATACTACTCCCATGCTGTGCGAAACCTCTATGTATCATTCCGAGTTTCGTGATGCCAGCCCTGTTCAACCGCTCTAATGCTCCTAACCAAAGTTCGACATCAGGGTTTATTGGATTTTTCACAAAAACAGTAGCATCGGTGCCTTCAAGTGAATTAGCAATTTCCTGAACAGAAAATGGGTTTACAGTAGTTCTGGCACCAATCCATAGGATATCAATTTCTGCCTTCAGAGCCTCAAATACATGATTGAAATTGGCCACCTCTACTGACGTCAAAAGTCCGGTTTCTTCTTTTGCCTTCTTCATCCATTGCAAGCCTTCTGTTCCTACACCTTCGAAGTTGTTCGGTCTTGTTCTGGGTTTCCATATACCTGCACGAAGAATATCTACTTTACCAGTTGCTGCTACTTTTCTGCATGTTTCAAGTGTTTGCTCCTCTGTTTCTGCACTGCACGGACCAGAGACTATCACTGGTCGTTTTTTTTTGAAAATTTCTATTGGTTTTGTATTCATTAGTATCGTCTTAAAAATCTTATTCTGATAAATTTTATACTTTATTTATTATTTTTAATTCGGGTTATAACTTCTTTCCACGTCTCCATATTACTGCACAATGAAAAGCGGATGTAGCCCCTCCCTGCGATTCCAAAAACAACGCCAGGAGGAATAAAAATGTGGTATTTTTCTAGCAAGTGATCTGCAAATTCTTTTCCATCTTCAAAATTTGAGGGAATACTTGCCCACACGAACATACCTACTTGGTTTGCTTCATAGCTACACCCGAGCAACCTTGCAATTCTAAATACTTCTAACCTGCGCTGTTTATACGCTTCATTTATGCTTATGTACCATTCTTCTCCCATCTCCAATGCTTTGATAGCTGCTCTCATCACAGGCTTAAATTGACCAGAATCCATATTAGATTTAAATGTCAGAATAGCCTGAATCAGCACTTTATTCCCCCCAATCATACCCACACGCCAGCCTGCAAGGTTGTGCGACTTTGACAAGCTATTAAGTTCTAGCAACAGATCGTTAGGCTGACGATGCTCAAGCAAGCTATTTTTTTTTTGTGTGAGAATAAAACCATACGGGTTATCATTGATTACAACTATCTTATGCTTTCTTGAAAAAGATAATAATTTTTTAAAAAGGGCTTCGCTACCATCTGTTCCCGTAGGCATATGAGGGTAGTTTACCCACATGAGTTTTACCTTACTTAAATCTCTTTGCTCAAGAATATTAAAATCGGGCAAATATTGGTTGATCTCTTTCAGTTCGTAATACACCAACTCGCCCCCTGCCAACTTAGATGCTGATGCGTAAGAAGGATAGCCTGGATTTGGCACTAAGACCTCATCTCCCTGATTGAGCAAGGCCATGCTCGTATGCATAATTCCTTCCTTTGATCCAATAAGGGGTAGCACTTCAGTATTTGGATCTAGAGTACTTCGAAAGTATCGCTGATACCATTTCGAAAAAGCTATTCTTAAGTCAGGAATACCTTTGTATGATTGATATTGGTTATATCCTGTTTCTTTAATTCCTTCAATTAATGCTTCCTCTACTTCCCGAGGAGGTTTTAAGTCTGGGCTTCCAATACCCAAATTCAACACGTTGTGACCTTGCTTTTTCAGTTCCTCAACATAACTTAGCTTTTGAGAAAAATAGTACTCTCCTATTCCATTCAGGCGATGCGAAAATAATGGCTCATTCATGCGTTTCTCCTTTCTTAAAAATCCCCAAAATTTCAAATTTCAGAGTCATGCGTTTCATTATGCGTGTTAAGTCGTACAGCTGTTCAAGTTCGCCTATTTCCAAGTTTGCATAAAATCCATAAAGTGAATTTTTGCTAGGAACTGGGTGTGACTGCAACTTCCCCAAGTTGATTCCTAAGCCACTTATGATCGTCAATGCGTGAGCCAGTGAACCTGGAGCATGCTTGGTTTGAAAATAAACAGAAACTTTATCGGGGCTATCCACTTCAAGACCTCCTTCTTTTTGAATCACAAGGAATCGTGTATAGTTAAGGTTGTCATCCTCAATGCCTTCCTGTAAAATTTCAAGATCGTATTCTTTTGCGGCAAGTGTGCTGGCTATGGCTGCAGTATTGGCAAGTTGCCGATCTGCAATCATTTTAGCACTGCCTGCTGTATCGAACGACTCCACTACTTTCATATATGGATATCGATCAAAATAGTTGCCGCACTGCCTTATGGCCATTTGATGGGAATGTATCTCTTCGATAGCCTCTACTTTCACACCAGGCAGTGCCATCACATTCATCTTAACCCTAAGACCCACCTCTCCAATCACTTCTACCTTTTCTTTCCTGAGCAACCCATAGTTTTGAAGGATGCTCCCAGCCAATGAGTTTTCTATGGCCATCACGCCAAAGTCTGAAGCAGAAGAAGCTACCGAGCGTACAAGTTCCTGAAACGTCTCGCATTCCAGCAAATCTATATCTTCATTGAAATATTGCCTCGCCGCTTCGTGGTGAAAACTTCCTTTAAGACCTTGTATGGCAATTTTTTTAATCATCTTTTCTCTACAAAACCTAATTCTATGACATGAAAAAAGCCTCCGTTAGGGGAGGCTCTTCATCTTTATTTTTTTATCATCATACTAAAGCCGCCCCTGATTATCCTCCAGATAAAAAAAGTAATAGCTAAAATATGTGTTCCTGCTTTTCATTCAGAGATGCAAATAAAAACTAAAATTTTTAAAAGCAATAATATTTTAAAAATCACAGCTCCCTATCGGAGAACCATCGGGAGCCTTTATGGGTTTTGGAAGTTCATATTCGGTTGGATCGTCCATAAACCGATCTATCTGATTCGCTATGTAAGTATAATAAGCCCCATCGCTATCTGCGGTTTGGGATTTTTTACTTGCCGCATAGGTCTGAATTTTCAGAAGGTATTCATTGGCTTTTGCTTTCACTTCTCCATAGGCTCTTTCATTTATGGCAAGGCTCATCAAGTGTTTTAGCATTTCAGTTTCCACTACTTTTTGAATGGTTCGGTCCAGTGAACTGGAAGAGGGCTTTGTCCACACCTCGGTGTATACCCTGTCTAAAATTTGATCTACTCCTGGTTGCGTACTTGCTCTTGCCTTATACGTCAATAGCCGATTGAAGCGATCGGCATTGAAAATAAAATTAAAGGGGAGGCTTGATGCCGTTTCTACCGCCGCTAGGTAATCAAATGCGGGACCTGTCTTAGATAGGAATGTTTCACGCGATCGAGGGTAACCAAACGGACGAGGCGGAATTTTTTCCAACAGAGATTCTGGAAGCTTCAATGCACTGGCGTTGACTGTTGCTAATAAAGCAGCAAGTGCTGCCATTTGATCGTCCGTCGAAACCATCTTGGTAACTAAGTTTCCATCGCCTCTCAAGGCATAGCTATATTCCAAGCCACCAATTAGTTTTGAGGTGGCATCTACCTGATATCGATGAAGCAAATACATTGGAACTAAAACTTCTTCCAGATTACTCATTGGCATGCCGCTTTTTATTGCTTTTTCTGAAAAATCATTAAGAATTTTTTGTCTTATTCTCATTATACGACTTAGCTCTGCTGATGCACTAACACCAATATCCCACAAATGCGCATAAGGATTCAATCCGCTTATCGGACGGGCATCCTGATCGGTAATATATTTTGCTCCACTTGCAAAAGCTTCATTCAAAATAGCTGAAAGCTTTTCCTGGTTTTCACCTTCTGGAAATTGTGTGTAGCCATATCTGATAGTGGTTTTATCCCAAGCTCCAATCTTGTCATCATAAGCTTCGGAGAGATCGATATTTCCAGTTTCATCTAATTTTATATACGGATGTGGATAGTCCATAACAGATGATCGATCCTTTACGCTTGCAGAAAAATTATGCGCTAAGCCTAAGGTATGACCCACCTCATGTGCAGAAAGTTGTCTTAATCGAGCCAATGCCAAATCCGTCATGGCAGAAGGTTTCTCGTCTCCATTGATGTATGGCTGTAGCAAACCCGTGGCGATAAGGAAGTCTTGACGCGCGCGCAAAGAGCCCAAGCTTACATGTCCTTTTATAATCTCTCCCGTGCGTGGGTCAATTACACTCGCCCCGTAGCTCCACCCTCTGGTGGATCGGTGCACCCATTGGATTACATTGTATCTTACATCTAATGGATGTACCCCTTTTGGCAATATTTCGACCTGAAAGGCATCCTTGAACCCTGCCGCTTCAAAAGCTTGATTCCACCACTTTGCCCCCTCAATCAAAGCGGAGCGAATAGGTTCTGGAGTACCCCTATCCAGATAGTAAACAATGGGCTCTACCGCTTCACTTACCTCAGATGCAGGGTTCTCTTTTTCTAACCTATGCCTTTTAATATATCGCTTTATTAAAGGATCTTCTATGGGGGTCGCATAATCTTGATAAAAAATAAAGCCATATCCTGACCTTGAGTCGAATTGCCTTGGTTGATAATTAGCATCTGGTAACTTTATGAACGAATGGTGCAACCGTACCGTCACTGCATTTGGTGTTGGAACTACGGACTTAACCCAAGCGCCTTTTGCTTCTCCATAAAAAGTTAAAATAGATTCAAATTCTGTATTCTCAGGAAAGTTGAAAGTGGCATCTCTGTAAACGGCCGATCTTGATTTATCTACTTTGTAATCTCCTTGATTTGTTCTTTTCAGACGGGCACTAACGCCATGAGCATCTCTCATTAACCAGTCTGTAATATCTACTAAATGCGAACTATTATTTTTTGTCTTGATTTCGAACCCACCTAGAACTGAATTAGCGAAGGCCTCAGCCACAGACTTCACCTCATCTTCGTTTTTACTCATTGCCCGGTATCCATAATTAGATTGGAATAGCAGTATTTTATTTCCATGTTTTTCAAATCTCACCACCCGATCTTGCCCTAGCTGGCCTCGATCCAATCCAATATCATTAGAACCTACACCCGCAGCCAAAGAATTTACGTAAAGGAACTCCTCCCCTAATTTATCTACCTCCAGAAAGATACTCCCCGTCTCTTCGTTGTAATAAAAGGTAAAAAACCCTTTATGCTTTTTCATGTCTTTCGTAAAAGATTGAATCGGGTCATTACTGGATCGGTCGGTAAAGCTTTCCGCAACCCTAGCTATAGACTGGTGTCCCAAGTGCAAAATGAAGATGAAGCAAACTGATGTATAGCGCTTTGACATTTAAAATATATTTTTAAAATTGGTTGAAGGTTTCAAAAGTTGAATTTAATTATTGATCTCAATATTCTAAATAGTTTTAACTTCTATTGGAAAGAAATGAAAAAGGTTCTCGCTAAATGAATAAATTCGTTTACCTTATAGCCGTAGTACCTCCTCCAAAAATTAGGGAGGAGGTGACTCAGATCAAGGTATTGATAGCCGAAAGGTTTAATAGTAAGCATGCACTAAAATTACCACCGCATGTCACTCTACACATGCCGTTTAAGTGGAAAGAGAGTAAGCTTCCGCAGCTTGAAGTTGCAATCAGAAAAATAAACACCGACCTAGAAGGCTTTTTCGTTGAGCTAAATGGCTTTGATTTTTTTGAGCGGAAGCACGTAATCTATGTTGATGTAGTAAACAACAAAGAACTGAGCGAGTTGCAAGGAAGGGTGGTAGATGTTTGCAGAAAAGACCTAAAACTCGACAATGCCAACTACAAAGGCATGCCTTTTCATCCTCATATGACGGTGGCATTCCGTGACCTCCGAAAGCCTCAATTTTTAGAGGCCAAGAAATATTTTGAAAAAAGAAAATATCGTAGTACTTTTAAAATCGAAAAAGCTACACTTCTCAAATACAATGGCGAGGGATGGTATAATATTGAAAACTGAATTATATTTAAGTTGTTTAATCCAACTCAATCAATTCTGTATTTTTTTGCTTAAATAGTCTGACACTTTGCACCGTTTCATAAGCACGAACATGTACCAGATTTTCCTGATCGAACCAAACTTCATGCAAAATAGTATTGGTTATTTTTAACTTACTTATCTTTTTCACTTTCTCAACCTCCACGTAGCACCACATTACGTCATCCTCAACCTCAGCACCAACATATTTTAATGGATAGGCTTTCCCTTTTTCATTTTCCAGCTCAAGATTTTCGAGTATATAATTCGCAAGGCTTTCATCGATAAATTTCCACCTAACAATGCTTGTAATGTCCAGACTTTCATCAGCGGTATAACCTCTAAGAGCAAGTTCCAAATCATCTAAAAAAATGCGGCTACTAATTTGAAGTACTTTCTTATCTTCCTTAAATTTTATATCTGTAACGGAGACATGAAAATCATGAACGAGCAACTGCACAGTAAGTAGTAAAGTGTAAATCATCCCTCAAATTTACACAAACGATGTCCCTGTTTTCAAGAATGGAACTGGTGAAGGGCTAAAATCTATTGGACTCTTTTATCTTAGCAGCCTAATGAGCGAATTCCAGCTTTATTGTAGCCTTGGGTTAGATCATATTTTGGATATTGATGGATATGACCACATACTTTTTGTAATTGTTTTGTGCGCCCTTTACCAATCTAGCGATTGGAGGAGAGTGTTAATGCTAGTTACCTCTTTCACCTTGGGTCACTCCCTTACATTAGCACTAGCTACCCTAGAAATTATTCGTTTCAATGCGTCCTTAATTGAGTTTCTCATACCAGTTACCATTCTATTCACAGCAATCTCAAACCTTTTTATAAAGGACCGTAAAGTGATGGAAGGAAAAATTTGGGGAAATTATCTCTATGCAGGATTTTTTGGTCTGATCCACGGCATGGGTTTTTCCAATTATTTGAGAGCACTCATAGGCAAGGGTGAACCAATTGTATGGCAATTATTTGCCTTCAATATAGGCTTAGAGGTTGGTCAAATAATAATTGTTGCGATATTGATGGTTGTGAGTTTCCTTTTCGTTTCTGTAGCAGGCATGGCGAGAAGAGACTGGAAAATGATCATCTCCTCTGCTGTTGGTGGAGTTGCGCTTATGTTCCTGCTGGAGACCTAAAATTTAAGAAAATAATTACCTTTGAAAATATGAAAAAAAACTCTTTACTACTTATAGCATTGCTAGGCTTCGCTGTGCTGTCTGCTCAAGATCGAAAGCAAAAAGATACCGAATGGGAACAAAAGTTTGAGCAACTCGGAACTACACTTCCTACCCCCAATGTCTACCGTACTGCATCGGGAGCACCAGGGCACGAATATTGGCAACAAAAGGCTGATTATAAGATGAAAATCAGGCTAGATGATAGTAATCAAACCATTACAGGAAGTGAAACCATCACCTATTACAATAATTCACCAGATGCGTTAGAATATTTATGGGTACAGTTAGATCAAAACATAAGATCGGAAGATTCAGACTCACCATTGATCAGAAACAGTGGCATGCGAGATACGCTAAGTTCTGTCACAGTATTTTCTTTGATGAGCGACCCTGACTATAACGGAGGTTTTAAAATCAATTCAGTAAAGAAAGATGGTAGGGAAATGAACTACACCATCAATAAAACCATGATGCGTATCGACCTTGAAAAACCGCTGAAAACTGGAGAGAATGTTTCTTTTAGCATCGATTGGATGTATAACATAAATAACAGACTCAAAGATGGAGGTAGGTCGGGTCTCGAATATTTTGCAGCTGAAGACAACTACCTGTATACAATAGCTCAGTTCTTTCCTAGAATGGCTGTTTACACAGATAATGAAGGCTGGCAAAATAAACAATTCCTTGGCAGAGGAGAATTTGCCCTAACCTTTGGTGACTATGAAGTAGACCTTACGGTGCCTTCAGATTTTGTGGTTGGTGCCACAGGAACGCTTCAAAACCCAAAAGATGTTTTGACTTCAGTCCAGATGAAACGCTTTGAAAAGGCCAAAAAGACTTATGACAAGCCTGTTATCATTATCACAGAGGAAGAAGCAAGAAAAAACGAAAAAACAAAGACAAAAGAAACCAAGACGTGGAAATTTAAAGCGGAAAACGTTCGTGACTATGGTTTCTGTGCTTCCAGAAAGTTTATTTGGGATGCTATGGCGGTCAAACTAAACAACGGAAGCGAACCCATGGCTATGTCTTACTATCCCAAAGAAGGAAACCCACTTTGGGAAGAGTGGTCTACCATCGCAGTAGCTCAGACGTTGAAAACATATTCGAAATTCACAATAGACTATCCGTACTCAAAAGCAATTTCGGTACATACCGCATCCATCGGTATGGAATATCCTATGATTTGCTTTAATTATGGAAGACCTAATGCTGACGGAACCTATAGTGACCGATTAAAACACGGGATGATCTCCGTAATCATTCATGAAGTAGGACACAACTACTTCCCTATGATCATAAACTCGGACGAACGTCAGTGGACTTGGATGGACGAGGGACTAAATACATTCGTACAATACTTGACAGAAAAGGAACTTGGAAAAAATTACTTGGACTATGAGTACCCTTCCAGAAGAGGTCCCGCCGAAAATATGACACCATATATGAGCGGAGAAAAAGGACTTGTTAGACCAATAATGACAAACTCCGAGCAAATTTTACAATTTGGAAACAATGCTTACGGTAAGCCTGCCACGGCTCTAAATATTCTTAGAGAAACCGTAATGGGGTCTGAACTTTTTGACAAGGCATTCAAAACGTATTCGGAAAGGTGGGCGTTTAAGCATCCAACACCTGCAGACTTTTTTAGAACAATGGAAGATGCCTCTGCAATAGACCTTGATTGGTTTTGGAAAGGATGGTTTTACGGAACTGACTATGTAGATGTCGAGCTAAGTGACGTTCGATGGTTTCAAATGCAAACAGAAGAAAATGAACTTGAAACTCGCAATATTAAGGGTTCTGGTCAAGCGATAGACGGTAAAAAAGATAAAAGCAAAAAGGATTTTGGTGCCAGTGCTAAGCCTTTCGTTCTCATGGAGTTTAACAGCCCATACGGAGAATTTCAAGAAGCATTTGACAATCAAAACGTAATGAAGAATGCAGAAGGCAAAAACTTCTACGAGCTTACGTTGAAGAATCTAGGAGGTCTTGTTACTCCTGTTATCATAGAATGGTCCTACACCGACGGCACGTCAGAGGTACAGAAAATTCCAGCTGAAATCTGGAAATTAAATGAAAAAGAAGCAGTGAAAGTTTTTGTTAAGGAGAAACAAGTCTCCAAGATCGTGATTGATCCAAACAAAAAAACTGCCGATGCATACCCAGCGAATAACGTATTTCCGAGAGTGGAAGAAAAGGATCGATTTGAAAAATTCAAACAAGGAAAGAAATAGGCTTCGAAGAGTCTTACTAACCGAGAAAAGGGGTGGCATTTGTCTCCCTTTTTTTACTTTATTTTAGCTTTAAAATAGTTGTATTATGCTCAAGAACGCCGTCCTTCTATCCTCGTTTATTTTGTTTTTTTCATGCTCAACACCTTCCACTACCGATGGAAGCATTAATACTTTAGAAGATGAGGGTAAGTTTGTAGAATACAACAACCCACCCGCTGAGGGCTTCAACCAAGAAGATTCGGACATGTTAGCCATGTTGCTCGCAGATAAAACAATGCAAGCAATGGGTGGAAGAGCTGCTTGGGATAAAGTTGAATATTTATCGTGGAACTTTCTTGGAAGGAGAGATCATCTTTGGAATAAGACAACAGGTAATATTCGAATCGAAGTTCCATCTGAGAGCCTAACCATCCTGATGAATATTAATTCTAAGGAAGGTATCGCCTTTAAGGCTGGAATAGCACTGAACGACTCTTTAGGTTATTTTCTTCAAAAAGGCTATGAATGGTGGGTTAACGATTCATATTGGCTTATAATGCCCTACAAACTCAAAGACACGGGTGTGACACTCAAGTACCTACGGGAAGACACCAGCTATAATGGTGCTATCGCCGATGTAATACGCTTAAGTTTTCGAGATGTAGGAGTAACCCCTAAAAACATCTACGATGTATGGATAGATGCAGAATCCAAGTTGGTTACCCAGTGGGCATATTATAAAGATTCTACTATCGATAAACCTAACTTCATAACTCCATGGGAAGAATATACAAAGTTTGGAGAAATCCTACTTTCAGGTAGCCGTGGAGACTACAAACTAACCAATATTAAAGTGCTGACAGAAGTTCCAGACAATATTTTTGAAGACGTAGAAACGACCCTATCTCTGCTCAATTGATATCTCAATGACATTTTCTTGTATTTCTTGGCTTAGAAAAAACAAAATCGGTATGATTTCACTTATATAGCTAATTAACCAACATATCATGAAAGCCATTTGGAATAATCAGGTAGTTGCAGAAAGTAGCGACACTATAGTAGAAGAAGGAAATTATTATTTCCCTCCATCGGCAATCAAGAAAGAGTTTTTTAAAGCGACAAACACTCATACTTTATGCCCCTGGAAAGGTGAAGCGAGCTACTATACGTTGTCCGTAGACGGAAAGGAAAATACAGACGCTGCTTGGTACTATCCAGAAACTAGCGAACTGGCAAAAAACATAAAAGGCTATATAGCATTCTGGAAAGGTGTCAGGGTGGAGAACTGATCAAAGTTTTTTTGCCAATTTTTTTAGGTAATAACTCAAATAAAAAGACCTAAGTACAAGTGCAAGCACAAAGGGAACCAACGCCCTATGGATTGGTTGTGGCAGTACAGCCCAAAGAACCAATAGGATTGCATACCAGTAGCCAAAAACCAGAAAATAAGACCTGAAAAACCCCATCCATTCCTTTTTCCAAAGCATTATCAAGACTGGGAGGTGAAGCGGGACAGCCCAAAGAATATTCAGGTTGTTTTTAGACATATGCTCTGTTCCTATCCAGAGATACATCACCCAAAGGCCAACAAAACCTGCCCACCCAAAAAGTAAAGCATCAAGCCATTTAGTTCTTCGCCCAAACTTTAGGTTGCGATGCGTTATAAGACCTACAACAAAAAACAAAATCAGAAAAAAATTAAAAGGAGTTATCAATACGCTATGTGCGCTCTCTTCTTCAGGGATAAATGCATCTACAGAATAAGACACGAGCGGCTCTATGCGTCCCTCCCTTTCAATGGTAGCTCCTGCAAACGCTTTATTTATGTAAAAAGGCAAAAACATAAACTCCTTTGGGGTGGCTACACGGTCTACCTGCATGCCAAGACCAATATCAATTCCAAAATCGCCCCATGCTTGCTGACCCATAAATTGGTCCATCAACTGCCGAATGGTGCGGTCTTCTTTTGCATAGCTCAAATCAAAGGAAACTCTGTTGGGACACTGAGCTTCCACAACATCTCTGATTTTGGTTGCACAGTTATCGAAGACATAATGATAGAAGTACTCTGCATTTTCGGGTTGGACGTTTCGTTGCAAAAAATCAAAAAATTGTTGTTTTTCTTTGAATGTAAGATTCAGGTATTGAAGTTTAACGTAGCGATTCAGGCTTTTATGATAGTTGAAACAACTAATCCAATTTATTGCACTTACTCTATATTTTAAGAGTCCTTTAGCAAAGTTTAAAAAGAAATTCTCCTGATTAAAATCGTAAACTCCGTAATCATAAAACCAATCAATTCCCCAAGAAGAATCCTCCACTCGAATCCCATTGTGGCCAAAAGCAGACCACGGATTCCCCTGATAGGGGCCTAGTGTCACCACCGCAATTTTTGCCTTTTCCGACAACTTTATCTGCCCTTGAAGGGCATACGATGTGACCAATATTAAAAAAGCGAGAATCGAAAATCTCATGATTGATGTTTTACTTTGTTTTGTTGTTGGTAAACTTTTAAGATCTTTTTTCTGTCGCTTCAAAACTAACTCCAAAAAGAGTAGCGAATGCATTTCGGATCTGGAGTAGCTACCGAAAATTTGTTCGAGAAGGGATTTCAAAAATTAGGGGTCTCCCAATCAGTATGACTATAGAACCTACCTCCGCTTGCGACTTACGGTGTCCTAAATGCCTGAGCGGATTAAGGTCGTTCACTCGCCCAAAGGAAATGCTTACTTCTACGCTTTTCGAAAAAATTGTAATGGAATCAGCTGATCATTCGACATACCCCACATTTTACTTTCATGGAGAACCTTATTTAGACCCTAGTTTTCTTGAAATGGTGAAAATTGCCAAAAGAACCATAAAGTCTAGGCTGTACCGCCTCATCTCTTCTATCGATAGTGCTAAACAAAAAACCTATGCGTCTACAAAAAAGACGGTTAAGCTTGATAAAGTATGGGCGGAACGGAAACCGTTTAAAGCGACAGAAAAAAGCTAAAATCTAGGTCTACGAAAGTCATAGGACAATTTCTCGATCGAAAATAGAAATAGGTCATAACTGCACGGAAGGATTAAAGGTTTGGGCTTAAATTTTTATTTCTTATAGCTTTAAGCCAAAATGCAATTTGACCCCAAAGACAGAACCCCGAAGCGTCTTATTGAGATTCATAAAGCGCTGGTTATCCCACGACTCATTGAAGAAAAAATGCTAATCCTGCTTAGGCAGGGGAAAATCAGCAAATGGTTTTCAGGAATTGGACAAGAGGCTATTTCAGTTGGCGCAGCATTAGCACTAAAGCAAGAAGAATATATTCTGCCGATGCACAGAAACCTTGGTGTTTTTACAACCAGAGGTATTCCCCTCGAGCAGCTCTTTTCCCAGTTTCAAGGGAAAATAAATGGCTTTACCAAAGGTCGAGATCGAAGCTTCCACTTTGGAACGCAAGCATTTAATATTATTGGAATGATTTCGCACCTAGGCCCACAAATGGGGATAGCTGACGGTATCGCATTGTCACATTTACTGAAAAAAGAACAAAAAATAAGTTTAGTCTTCACAGGAGATGGCGGTACAAGCGAAGGAGATTTTCATGAGGCGGTAAACGTTGCTTCCGTTTGGAATCTGCCCGTCATTTTCGTTATTGAAAACAATGGCTATGGACTTTCGACCCCTAGCCGAGAGCAATTCAACTTTGATTCTTTTGTCGTAAAGGGTCCTGCCTATGGAATAGAAGCCTACTCGGTAGAAGGCAACTCGGTTTTAGAGGTATTGAACGAGTTGGAACCACTGGCTGATGATATTAGAAGAAAACCACGCCCCGTTATTTTTGAAGCAAAAACCTTCCGAATGAGAGGGCATGAAGAAGCATCGGGTACCAAATACGTCCCAAAAGAACTAATGGACCATTGGGCCGCGAAAGATCCAGTTAAGTGCTATGAAGACTTTTTAATGAAGGAAAAAATTCTTTCTGAAAACGATTTGAAAGAAACGAAGCATCATATAAAAAAAGAAATTAATCAAGCGGTAAAGCTGGCCTACAATGAACCTTTAATAAAAACATCTTTAGACAAAGAACTTCAGGATGTGTACTATCCGCACCAGCAAATGATAAAAAAACATCAAGGAAAAGTCTCGGATAAAAGATTCATAGATGCTATTTCAGAGGGCTTAAAACAAAGCATGGAAAAGTATCCAGAATTGGTGATTATGGGACAAGATATCGCCGAATACGGAGGTGTTTTTAAAATTACCGATGGTTTTGTAACTCAATTTGGAAGTGAGAGAGTAAGAAATACCCCTTTATGCGAATCTGCAATTTTAGGCATAGCATTAGGCTTGAGCATAGCAAATATGAAGGCAGTTGTCGAAATGCAGTTCGCTGATTTTGTAACAGAGGGATTCAATCAGATCGTAAATAACCTTGCCAAATCGCATTACCGATGGGGGCAAAATGCTGATGTAGTGGTTAGAATGCCTACAGGGGCAGGAGTAGGAGCAGGCCCGTTTCACTCTCAATCTAATGAAGCATGGTTTTTCCACACCCCTGGGCTAAAAATAGTTTACCCGTCTAATCCGAAAGATGCCAAAGGGTTGTTAAACGCAGGAATCGAAGACCCAAACCCTTATCTGTTCTTTGAACACAAAGCACTCTATAGATCATTATCAGCCCCCGTTCCTGATGGCTATTACACAACGGAAGTTGGAAAAGCAGCGACTGCAAGAAAAGGAGAGAGTCTCTCCATAATTACATATGGGATGGGGGTTCATTGGGCCAGCAAAGTGGCAGATGAGCTTGGTCAGTCTATCGAAATCATCGACTTGCGAACGCTAATGCCTTGGGATAAAGAATCAGTACGATCTAGCGTTTACAAAACAGGTAGGGTTATGGTACTACATGAAGATTGCCTTACTGGAGGAATCGGAGCAGAGATTGCGGCATGGATTTCTGAACATTGCTTTGAAAAGCTGGATGCACCTGTGATGCGAGAAGGTAGCTTAGATACACCTGTGCCTTTTGCTTCGACACTCGAAGAACAGTTTCTTCCGCTATCGAGACTGAAAGAAAAGGTGATTAAACTCTCGAAGTACTAGAACTTCACCCCTAAGTCAAGAGAGAGGATCGTGTTTCGAAGCTGTAACTTGTCTACACCCGCTACTGTTTGGCTAATTGTGTTTACCAGCCCACGTTGATAAGAGATGCCTCCAAAAAGTACGGTATTAATGCCCGCTCTATACTCAACACCTGCTCCTAAAATCACCGAAAAATCAAATACATTAAACTTCTCCACAATAAAATAGTCTGGGTTCTTTTTTTTATCAAATATTTTTACCTCGAGACCTCCTCCAACTTGAAAATAGCTTTTGAGATCGGGTGCAATTTCATTGGTAAATAATTTTAAAGTAACTGGAATCTGCAAATACTGGATAGTATACTCTTCTGTATATGAGGAATCCGTACGAATTCCCGCTCTTTTCGGTATATACATAATACCTGAGCTCATAATACTTGAGCTCAAAAAATGTGAATCTGAGAATGGCATATCCACAACCAACCCTATCGAAAAATTGAATGAAGACCTGTCATTGACTATTGTTTGTGCATCGCTAGTTACTCGATTAGAAGAAATAACAGGTGCCACTTTTAGCCCAAGTTTCGTTTGAGCAGATGCCACTACAGTAGCAGTGGTAAAGAAAATAAAGAAAATTTTTTTTATATTCATTTGTCTCATAGATGTATTCTCAGGAGAGTGTTGTAATATAATTTTTAAAACGGCTTGCGGTCTTACATTTGCCTTCAAAAATAGAAACTATGCGAGAAGCCATCCTAATCATTTCTTTGATTTTATTTTCATCATGTGCAAAAGACCAATGTAGAGAGTCAGTTTCTCCTCTTGAAGTAGACATAAAGCTGGATCGCCTGGAAGAGCAACTTTTTTCTTCCTCCACTTCCAAAGAAGTTGAAATGCTTTTGGCTAAAAACCCAAAATTTGCCAGATACTTTTTGGATGCGGATCAATATCCCTCTGATTCTATTTTGGCGAACCAGATATTTAAGCTTGTCAAAAATAAAGCCATTGATACGCTTTATCAAGAATCACGAGAGGCCTTTTCCGAAATCGATGAATTCATTGCGGATTTAGAAAATGCATTTGGAAGACTTTCCGTGTACTTTCCAGAAACGGAGATTCCCAAGATTCAAACGGTCGTTACGGGCCTTTACAAAGACCTTTTTATCTCCAATGACCAAATTGTGATTGGTATGGATTTCTTCATCGGAAAAAGCGCATCTTTTAAACCAAAGCAAATCCCTAACTATATACTTAGTAGGTATACAGTACAGCACTTACCTAGCACTATCATGCAGTTTGTATCCAGTCAATTTATTGCTACCTCCATAGAAGAAAGCATGCTCGCAGAGATGATTGATTATGGAAAATCTTATTACCTGCTTAGCAAAATAATGCCCTGCACCCCAGAAAATATTCTTATCGGATATACCGAAGATGAAATGAATGATTCGTTTGCTAATGAAGAGATCATCTGGGCTAATTTCGTAGAAAATAAGCTGATCTATGATACTAACCACCAAATGAAGCAAAAATTTTTAGGAGAGCGACCAAATGTCTATGAAATAGGCGACAAATGTCCTGGGAGAATTGGTAGATGGGTGGGTTGGCAAATTGTAAAAGCATATGCCGATAAGGCAGATGTTGAGGTTGTAGATTTGATGAGGGAAACAGACGCTAATAAAATTTTCAGAATGTCTGGCTACAAGCCATCAGGTAGTTAGAATGTAAAGCTCAGCCAATTTCCTTCCGTTGCATCGATAATTGGTCATTAGTTTGGGCTAATTAATAAATGCCTGAATTTTCTGACAAATGCTTCTGGTGCATGAGGATCATAATAAAAGCCACATTTGTTTTTTTCAAGATATTTTTAGTCCCGCCATCAAAGTTGATTATCGTTAGCTTACCTGCAGCAAAAGAATCAAAAAGCCTATTGGGACTTCCTGTGTCCAAAATGTCTATGTCTTAAAAAAAACTTCATATAAATTGTTTTCTTGACAGCGCCACAGTAGGCAATCTGAAATTTATTGCCCTCGCTAAAATCGCCAACGCTATGTACCGATTCAAAAAAAGAACAATAAGCCGTGTTGAGAACAATATGAAATTTCGTTTGGGGACTTGTCTTCTGGATGCAATTTCTAATTGCAGGCGAAGGGGCTAAATCAATTTAAGGTTTTTATAGAAATACAAGATGCGAGAAACAACTTCATCGGATGGCATTACCTTAAATCCATCCAGCATCGACTTTGCTTTATCCATTTCCGCAAAACTTGATTCAAGGTTCGTGTCAGTACCGAGCGATTCGAGCATTTCTACTTCCATATCTTCCTTTACGTCATTGCATTATAGTCGTATCAAATTATTTTTAGTAAAAATTTTTGCCATAGGCTTGCTGAGTTTGCTCAAACTTTTTTCTAAGATTAATCAAAGCAGACCTCGTTAAACTTTCCTGATTTTATCGCGTGTATTGCTTTAATGAAAGCTTTAAAGCCTTTGCTTTGTAGTTTTCTGCTCAACGATCTGCATCACTCTTGTCCACTACTCGACCTACATCTTCTAAAGGTCATTTTCCAGTTTTGATTGTATTAAAGAAGGTGCTAAATCTTAATATGAACAATTCAAAGTAATCATGACATGATCAATTGAAAACACCTTGCTTAGGGTAACGATAAATTTTCCAAAAAACAGGTGTAACTGATGGAGTAAACTTATTTTTGTATAGAAATAAAAACTACATAGATGGGAATGCTTGTTTTAATTATTGTGCTTTTTATATCTGCAATTGCATGCGTTTGGGTTTTGCCAAACAAAAGGGTAAGCAAGCACGAAAAAGATCACGTTTAGCCTTAGGATTTTTTCTGCTTTTCTTTTCTTGCGTTTACGAATGCTAGTGCATGTGCAAATGCAATAAGTGTGATGACAATGTTCACAAATAAGTTTACTCCATCAGTTACAGCTGGGTTCGTTAATTCCATTTTCTTAGTTTTTATGAGGCAAAGATAGGGGTTTTCAATGCTTTAAGCAATTTTCGCACGTCCATTTCGTCATTGTAAACATTTGGAGCGATTCGAATCGATTTGCCTCTGAGACTTACGCTTACTTTATTTTTTTTCAATGACTTTTTGATTGACTCTATACTCTTCGGATTTTTTGTTCTCAAACTAAAAAGATGATGCGCACGAAACGGCATCTTTTCTACTTCAAAATTTAGCTCGCTTATTTCTTCGAAAGCCCCCTTCATCAATTCATGACAATATTCCTGAATGCCCACAGGACTCCAGCGAATCACTTGCTTTAAAGCAGTAATTAGCATAGGCAGTAAAATAAAGTTACTATGTTGTCCTACTTCGTATCGCAGGGCCCCGGGTCGATAGTCTGTCTCATAGTTTACTAAATTGGCAAAGTCGTCACTTTCTTTACGGTTGATCCAGCTCTCCTCTATTGGGAATCCATCGTCAAAGGCGGCTCCATAGTATGCCAGTCCAATTGCATATGGCCCCATGAGCCATTTGTATGCCGCACAGATTAAGGCATCGGGACGAATTTCTTGTATGCTAAAAGGCAAAGCCCCAACACTCTGCGTCCCGTCTATAACCAATAGCCCCCCCACATCGTCAAGTCGCTTTCTTATTTCCTGTAGCTGAAATAATGTACCATCAGACCAATGAACGTGTCCCATGGAAATCAATCGTGTTTCTTCGTTGATGGATTTCAATATTTTTTCATTCCAGCTTTGACCTCTTCGGGTGCTATCGGGTGCTACAATAAAGTCAATTTTGAACTTCTCTTCATCTAGCGTCTTCCACGGATAAACGTTACTTGGAAATTGTTCATCAATTAATAGAATTCTTCCACTTTTGAAAGGCAGATTCTTAACTATGTTGGCCATCCCGTAGGAAACCGAAGGAATTAACACCACCCTATTGGGTTCTGGATTATCTATTAGTTCCGAATACAGCAATCGAACAGTCTCCATTTCCTGAAAAAAATCTTCTGCTGTAATCTGAAATGGCTTTCGCTTTCGCTTCAGGCCCTTGATTCCTGCCTTCTCTACTTTCTTGAGCATAGGGGACATGTAAGCACAGTTTAAATAGGCATATTTTCTTTGAAGGGAAAATTTTTCTCGTTGGCATTTCATTTGCCAAACATACCCAGCAAAGATGATTTCTAAAACAAATTGAAAGGTTGGCTACTCTATCCTGAAAAATTTCACGACTCCCACTAGCCAGTCTGCTATACTCTGTGCAAATTCATTTCCAGAACCTCTTCCTATGATATAAAGTACGAATAGCACGTAGATACTAAGAAGTAGATAGGACTTTCCTCTTCCAAAATATTTCCCGCTCGTGAAAATAATGACTGCCAAAACAGTAAGAATCCATAGAAGAAAACGTAATTCGCTACTTAAATCGACAATTTCGGGAGGCATTTCCAACGGACCATGGATCATGGTGAATACAAACAGCGGAAATCCCAAAGCAAAACAGATATCGAAAATATTACTCCCTAATGCGTTGGAAATAGCATCATCGTATTGTCCATTTTTTGCGTCTTTTATTGAAATGATAGTGTCTGGAAAACTAGATGCTGCAGACGCTAAAATCAACGCAACAAACATTACAGGAATATCAAGCCCATTAAAGATACCCAACCCAGATATTGTGTAGGTGTCCGATCCGATCCATTCGCAAGCCAAAACTAAAAAATAACATACGAGTGCTATTGAGAGGGTGGAGGTAAGTAGCAAGGACCAAGCTCTTACGTTATTGATGTTGTTATTCCCAATAAAAAGTCGTTCTAAGTCGAACGAAATCAGTCCTTTAATAAAAGAACCTTGTGGTTCTTCCTTGTCTTCAAATATTTTGTCTCCAATATCATTTTCATTTGGTCTTTCACTAATTTGGTTTTTTTTCATCGAACTAAACATAAACACAATGTATACTACGTATACTCCCATCAGAATCGCTCCGTGATACCAATAAAGCTTAGAACCACTAATGAGAATGAGGAAGATAAGTTCAGCTATGATCAAGGAAATACCATCCCGTAAAAGTACCTTTTGGGAAACCTGAACTTTACTGGTCATCTTCATTCCGATTACTGCAAGTACTGCTACCGCAGGAATAACCATTCCGTTGAAAATGGCGCTTCCAGCAGTTGTACCTACACCGCCCGAAAAGCCCTCCCCATCTTGTAAGACGAAAAGAAAAAATAAAGAAGTGAACAATTCGGGCATAGAACTGGCTATGGCGTTTATTGTGGCACCTCTTACTCCATCAGATAGGTTGCGCCCAACATATTCCGATGCAGTCATAAACCCATCACCTGCCCTCCAGATAATAATGCAACAAAATACAATGAGTAGTAAGGGAATAATTATGCCCATGGTTTATGAAGTCTATTTAAAATAACTACTTAGAAATGATGACTTTTATTATCTGAAGAAGGGCTAAAATTAATAAAAAATTAGTTCTGAAGGCTAAGTGTGATAATATTTGGATAAGTAGTAAATCAGCACTGTTGAAATAAGTTCATTATACGACCTTATATGAATCAGCGTTTTCGATTTAAAATTTGAATTTCAGATTGGAAGACGGAAAAATTTCTCTATATCGAGATGGAGTTGCAGACTCTAATAAAGAAAGCTTTGAACCATTCTTTTGGGTTTTCGGTATAGAAAGTAGCTTTGGTTCAAGGTCATTTTTAGGAGATGCAAAGCATACGGTATCTGGATGTTCTTTAAGCGGTTTTCTTTACAGATTACCTCTTAGAAGGTTTCGATTTAACACCAACGTGTAAAAAAGCAATTGCATAAAGAAATAACTTATCCATCAATCCTAGCTCGGCTAACCGCTCTTTAAATCGACAGCCTGTTGTACAACTAATCCTTTATTTAGAATTAGAAAGATTATAAAGTTATTGGACAAATAGCATTTTGTCTTTTCTTTAGATCGAGAACTTGGCTTATCTTTCATCTTGCTTACCCGTTTTATCCTTAGCTAATTTAATTGGAAAAGGGGGGGGTCAATCTACAATCCGCTTGATGTTATTAGATTGTATTTCGCTAGTTGTTTTTTCTTTATTACATGAGTTGGATTAGGCGAATGCAATAGCTATTAAAAGTCTTCATTATTGTTTAGTTTTGACAAGGGTTCTTTTATATTAAACTTACTTTTCACGAATAATCACCATGAAAAAAAGCAGCTACATTTTTTTTGCATTTAGCGTTTTTAATCTTTTTGCACAACCATCTAACGATTATTTTTCTCCACTCAAATACCGCATGATTGGTCCTTTTAGAGGGGGTCGCTCTGTGAGTTCAAGTGGTGTAATTGGCAACCCACTCACCTACTATATGTCCACAACGGGTGGAGGACTTTGGAAAACGATTGATGCAGGTCAGCGGTGGGAAAACATTTCGGATGGCTTCTTCGAAACAAGCTCCATAGGAGCAGTCGCAGTATCAGAATCACATCCAAACATCATTTACGTTGGGATGGGTGAGCATGCGCCTCGAGGGGTGATGACCTCTTATGGTGATGGCGTTTACAAATCTACCGACGCAGGAAAAACATGGAGAAAATTAGGACTGGAGAAAACACAACATATTTCCAGAATTCAAATACACCCAACTAACCCAGATATCGTATATGTTGCGGCGCAAGGAGCCTTATACGATGCAAATAAAGAGCGCGGAGTTTATAAATCCGTAGATGGAGGGAAGACTTGGAAATTGGTTTTGTTTGTGAGTGAAATAACTGGCTGCAGTGAACTTTCTATTGATATGAATTATCCTGACATTCTTTACGCAGGTATGTGGGATCATCAAAGAAAGCCATGGAAAATTATTAGTGGAGGGGAAGGAAGTGGCCTATACAAGAGTCTTGATGGAGGAGAGACATGGGAGAAAATAGAAAAAGGGCTTCCAGAAGAAAAAGGAAAAATGGCGGTGTCTGTGAGCCGAGCAAATAGCGATAAGGTATACGCACTTGTTGAAGGTAACTCTCAAAAAGATGAAGGCGGTCTTTTCGTTTCGAATGATGGTGGCAAAAGCTGGAGCATGATTAGTGGAGACAATAGGCTTACGCAAAGAGCATGGTACTATATCGAGGTATTTGCTGACCCCGTGGATGAAAATACTGTCTATGTACTCAGCGCATCAGCACTTCGATCCATAGACGGGGGAAAAACTTGGGAGAGGCTTACTGGAACACACGGCGATTATCACGACCTTTGGATCAATCCACACAATACCAAAAACATGATTATCTCCAATGATGGCGGAGCCGCTATTAGTTTTGATAATGGAGAAAACTGGTCCACTCAATCGATAATGCCAACCGCTCAGATTTACAGATTGAATGCTGACAATCTTTGGCCCTATAATATTTATGGAGGACAACAGGACAATACCTCAATAAAAATCGCTTCACTATCCCAATTTTCTAGGGAGATATCAAGAAAAGATTGGGAACCAACAGCAGGAGGAGAAAGTGCGTTTGTAGCATTCGATCCAGACAATCCGAGATTTACTATGGGTGGGAGCTACCTTGGCAACATGCAGGTAGCAGACCATCAATCGGGAGGAAGAATGCGAGCTGAAATCTACCCTGAGCAATACCTAGGTCGTGCAGCTCGCGATATGAAGTATCTATTCAATTGGAACTCGCCGATCATTTGGTCTCAGCATGAGCCTAGTACGTTTTATCATGGTTCGCAGTACGTTTTGCGAACAAGAGACCTAGGAAAATCTTGGGATGTCATTTCTCCTGACCTCACCAGAAACATCGATGAAAAACAAGGAAATGGTGGCGGACCTCTTACCAATGAAGCCGTAGGAGCAGAAAACTATGGAACTTTGGCCTACATTATGGAATCGCCACATGAGAAAGGCGAAATATGGACAGGCAGCGACGATGGTCAAGTTTATGTGACGACCGATGCTGGTGAAAATTGGCAAAATGTAACCCCAAAAGGATTAGGGGAAACCTTGATAAACGCCATAGAAATTTCACCCCATAACCCCTCAACGGTTTATATTGCTACTACTAAATATAAATTTAACGACTATACACCAGCAATCTATAAAACTACCAACAAGGGTAAAAGCTGGACGTCTATTAACAACGGCATTCCATACGGTTCATTCACTCGAGTGGTTCGAGAAGATGCAGTTAGAAAAGATTTGCTTTATGCTGGAACGGAGAAAGGAATTTTTGTTTCATGGGATGGTGGAGCTGTCTGGGAATCACTCCAACTTAATCTCCCAACTACCCCAATTCTCGATCTTAAAGTTCATCAGAATGACTTGATCGTAGCTACTTCAGGGAGGTCGATTTGGATTTTGGATGACCTGAATATTTTACAACAAAAAGAGTCTTCAAAAACCACAAAGCTCTATCAGCCAGAAGATGCGGTTTATGGGCATTGGTATGGCCCTCTTAATGCGAGTAACACAAGTTCTTTTACAGGTGCGAATGATTTCGTGGGAACGAATCCAGCAAATGGTGTAGTGCTTTACTATGAACTCCCAAAACTTGAGAAGGATGCGGTAGTTGAAATCGAGATCACAGATAGGAGCGGAATACCTGTAAGGAAGTATTCATCCAAAAAGAATAAAGATTTCAGAGAATACCCCGGAGGTCCTTCAGGGCTTGTTACGTTGAGTAAGGAAGAAGGACTGAATCGATTGGTTTGGAATATGAGATATGAAACAATGCCGGGCGTTCCAGAGGTCTATATAGAAGCAAGTTATAACGGTCATATGGCCTCACCAGAAACCTATACAGTAGAGTTGTTCGTAGATGGAGAAAGTAAGGGTAGGACATCAGCCATCATTAAAAAAAACCCAACTTTCGATGTTAAGGACGAAACATATCAGGAAGTTCATGATATCATGAGTGAAATGGAAGCAACACTCACACAAATGCATGATCGTGTGAACAAGCTGGCCAGAATCAATACACAGCTAAAAAGCCATGTGGGAAGATTGAAAGGAGATTTAAAAGTAAAAGGTGAAGAGTTAATCAAAGTACTAGATGAATGGGATGCCAAAATGGTACAACGAAAAGCGAAAGCTTATGATGATGTTGAAAATTTTACAAACGGTTTTAGTGCAGAATATTTATACCTGATCAATGCAACCGAATCGAGCATTCCCAGAGTGAATGAAAGTTCGTATAATCGTAAAATAGAGCTGGATGCGCAGTGGGCAGCCCTTAAGAAAGTAACAGATGAATGGCTAAGTACTGACATACCCGCCTTTAATGCAGCATTATGGAAGGCGAGTATAGGGGCGATTCAGATAGATTAAAAAATCTTGAAGAAGCACTTTTATAAGCAATTCTAAAGTAAGTACTGGATTCATTACCAGGAAACTCATTACCATTTAGAATCGCTTTTTGTGTCCGCTCTTATTGAGAGTGAATAAAAAATGCCTCTCTTAAAACACCTCTGCGAAGAGTATCTTCATCTCTTCCCAACTCGCACTATCTGCATCAGCATTATAAGCTAGCGCTCCGTTTAGCATTTCATATTGGTTGGCAATAGCATCTGCCCCTTTGTTTGTAAAGGCGTGTACAGCACCCTTATAAGATACATATTTATAGTCCACCTTAGCGGCATCCATCACTGCTCTAAAATCTTCAATTTGCTGGTCGCTAATCATTGGGTCTTCTGCGCCATTAGCTACAAGTATTTTAGCTTTTACAGCACCGGGTTCCTCGGGCATGATTGGCAAACCTAACCCCGCATGGAAGACCGCTACTGCATCTAGATCGTACCCTGCATTAACCATACTTAAAGCCATGGTTCCTCCAAAGCAGAATCCAATTACTCCGATTTTTTCAGCATCTACGTTCGGATGGCTTTTGAGCAGCTCAAGGGCACTCTCAAATCTTGCTTTTGCAACGTCCATATTATTAACCACCGCTGTCATAAAGTTACTGGCATCTTCTGGATGATTTGTGTTTTTCCCATCACCATACATGTCCAGGGCAAAAGCCACGTACCCAAGATCAGCTAGTGCGTCTGCTTTTTCCCTAGCGTGTTCATTATGTCCCCACCATTCGTGCATAACGAGTATGCCAGGGCGTTTTCCTTCTCCTTCACCCACGGCAAAGTATCCTTTCAGCAAAGTAGTATCTGCGCTGTAAGAAGTTTCACCCATCGGTACTGCCTCCTCTTGCTTGTCTTCCGTTTCTACCGCCTGCCTTTCACTGGATGGAGAAGAAGTACATGCTACTGTGAATAAGACAGCTATCAATGCGTAATAAGATGTTTTCATTTTTAGTTTAAAATTTATTCTTAATTCAAAGGTAATGCGTACGCAATTAATTTCCGTTTTATAAATATTAATAAAAAAGAAACTGTTTAAAAAGGTGGCAGCTTCATCCATTATATTCGATTTCGCCCTATTTTGGATTTTTAATAAAGCCTCGTTACATATTAGCCAGTTGCTGGTTTATAATGTCATTGGCTTCCTTCATAATGCGATCCATTAGTTGCTTGCAAGTAGGGATATCATGAATAAGACCCGCTACCATGCCACAGCTCCATGCACCCTCATCCATTTTACCATTTTGCATGATGTCTTTGTATTTGCTCACTACGTATGGAGCTACTTCTTCAAAAGTGATCTGATCGCCTTTTTCTTTTTCTAGTTGGACCAGTTCGTCCACCGCTTTATTTTTCAGGACTCGTTCAGTATTGGTCAGGCGTCGCATGATTAGGCGGGTGTCAAGTTCTGTCGCATTAACTATGGCTTGTTTCACATTATCATGAACGGGGGCTTCTTTTGTGGCAAGAAAGCGTGTACCCATATTAATACCGTCTGCACCCAATGCAAGAGAAGCTACTAGCTGAGAGCCTGTTCCTATTCCGCCAGAGGCGACAAATGGAATTTTAAGTTCTTCTTTTACCCGTGGTAGCAAAATAAAGTTTGGAATATCGTCTTCTCCAGGATGCCCACCACATTCAAATCCGTCTGCACTCACTGCGTCACATCCTATTTTTTGTGCTTTTAATGCGTGCCTTACGCTGGTACATTTATGAATAACTTTTACATCATGGGCTTTAAGTGCCTCCAAGAAGGGTTCAGGACTTCTGCCAGCAGTTTCTACAATGCGTACACCCCCTTCAATTATGGCTTTTATATAGCCTGGGTAATCGGGGGTGTTAACCATCGGCAGTATGGTGATGTTCACTCCAAATGGCTTGTCAGTTATTTGTTTGCATCGTGCTATTTCTGCTGCTAGGTCGTCTGGCGTTTTTTGGGTGAGGCCCGTAATTATACCTAGTCCACCCGCATTGGACACAGCTGCTGCTAGTTCAGCAAACCCAACATAGTGCATGCCTCCTTGTATAATGGGGTGTTCGATATTGAAGAGTTCGGTAATTTTTGTTTTCACGGGGTTTTAGTTGTTTTCATTAAATAAAAAGGATCACGCTTGAAGTGATCCTGAAAGTTTAAATAAAATTAAGGTGCTCTAGTTTAAATCATATCGATCTGCATTCATTACTTTATTCCATGCCGCCACAAAATCATGAACAAATTTCTCTTTGTTGTCATCTTGGGCATAAAGCTCTGCGTAGGCACGCAACACAGCGTTTGATCCAAATACAAGATCAGCTCTTGTAGCTGTGAAGACTACTTCTCCCGTTTTCCGGTCTTTTCCACTGTAGATATTGTTTCCCGATGGCTCCCATTTATACGCCATGTCCGTAAGGTTCACAAAAAAATCGGTAGTCAATGCCCCTACATTGTGTGTGAATTCGCCATGTTTGGTTCCACCGTAGTTGGTACCCATGACTCTCATTCCACCCACTAATGCTGTCATTTCATGGGCTGTCAAACCAAGTAACTGAGCACGATCTAACATCATTTCTTCCGCCCCAACTGCAAATCGCTCTTTTTGATAGTTTCTAAACCCATCAGCAACAGGTTCAAGAGGTGCAAATGAATGCTCGTCGGTCCACTCTTGAGTGGCATCGCCTCGGCCAGGATTAAAGGGGACTTCAATATTAAATCCACCTGCTTTAGCCGCTTTTTCTACTCCCACGTTTCCGGCTAATACAATCACATCGGCAATGCTCGCATTGAACTCTTGTGCAATGGGCTCCAGAACAGCTAGAACACTAGCCAATCTTGAAGGTTCATTTCCCTCCCAGTCCTTTTGCGGAGCTAGGCGAATACGCGCACCGTTGGCTCCACCACGCATATCAGAACCCCTAAATGTTCGCGCGCTATCCCATGCTGTAGCCACCATATCGGCTATGGAAAGACCAGAATCAGCGATTTTGACTTTTACTGCTTTTACATCGTAAGATGCATTTCCAGCATGAACAGGATCTTGCCAAATAAGATCTTCAGAAGGCAGATCAGGACCGATATACCTTGTTTTGGGTCCCATATCTCGGTGTGTTAGCTTGAACCACGCTTTGGCAAATGTTTTAGAAAAGTAGCCTTGGTCTTCCTTAAATCTTAACGAAATTGCCCTGTATACGGGATCTTCTCGCATCGCCATGTCGGCATCCGTCATCATAGGCATGGTTCGGATAGAAGGGTCTTCTACATCTACGGGCATGTCTTCTTCTTTAATGTCGATTGGTTGCCACTGATGAGCCCCCGCGGGACTTTTCTTTAATTCCCACTCATGCTCAAATAGCATTTTAAAATAGCCATTGTCCCATTTGGTAGGGTTGGTAGTCCAGGCACCTTCGATGCCGCTAGAAATCGCATACCTTCCAACTCCACCATTTTGGGCATTGCTCCACCCAAGGCCTTGCTCTTCAATAGCGGCGGCTTCTGGGTCTGGACCCAGTCTATTCGCATCTCCGTTTCCGTGGGCTTTTCCTACTGTATGACCTCCCGCTGTCAGTGCTACAGTTTCTTCATCATTCATAGCCATACGAGCAAAAGTTTCTCGGATGTGTGCTGCTGTTTTTAATGGGTCTGGGTTGCCGTTTACCCCTTCAGGGTTAACGTAGATCAATCCCATATGAGTTGCGGCAAGAGGATTTATAAGGGTAGAGGGGGTTTCGAGGTTTTCGTATCGTTGTTCGCTAGGGGCGAGAAATTCTTTTTCAGAACCCCAGTATATATCTTTTTCTGGATGCCAAATATCTGGTCTTCCGAATGAAAAACCGTACATTTCGAGACCCATGCTTTCGTATGCCACATTACCAGCTAGAATGAAAAGGTCTGCCCAACTAATTTTATTGCCATATTTCTTTTTTATCGGCCAGAGAAGTCTTCGTGCCTTATCCAGGCTGGTGTTGTCAGGCCAAGAGTTGAGTGGTGAAAATCGTTGATTTCCTGTTCCCGCTCCGCCCCGACCATCAGAAATTCGGTAAGTTCCAGCAGAATGCCATGCCATTCTGATCATAAAGCCGCCGTAGTGTCCCCAGTCTGCGGGCCACCAGTCTTGGCTATCCGTCATCAGTGCATGCATGTCTGCCTTCAAAGCATCATAGTCCAGGGTTTTTACTGCTTCTCGATAGTCAAAATCCTTGCCAAGGGGATCACTTTTAGTATCGTGCTGATGTAGAATATCTAAGTTTAATGAATTGGGCCACCAGTGTTTGTCTGTGGTGCCAGTAGAGGTGTTGCCGCCATGAAAAGGGCATTTTCCAATGCCGCTCATCGTGGTTTCGTTTGTGTTATTTTCCATTTCTTCCTGAGTTTTTTAAATGATAAAAGAATTCAAGTTTTATTTTCAAACAAAGATGCTATAATTTATTTCTATTAAATTAATGAGGCAATAAGAAAAAAATATGACGATCAATCAACTCACTTACGCTTTAGAACTTAATAAACACGGAAATTTTAAGCGCACAGCAGGTAAACTAGCTATTAGCCAACCAGCGTTAAGCCTTCAGGTTCAAAAATTAGAAGATGAGATCGGTTTTAAGTTATTTAACCGCAGTACCAGTCCTGTACAGACCACGGAAGATGGTAAGCTTTTTCTAATGAAAGCGCAAGAGGTGATGTCTGGAGTTAAGCAGCTTCAACGTTTTGCCAAGGACCTGAAAGAAAGCTATGCAGGTAAACTTAATGTGGGTATTATTCCTACACTTGCCCCTTTTTTAGTTCCGCTATTTATACAATCTGTAGAGCAAGATTATCCCGACCTTACAATAACCATTTTTGAGCAAACTACGGAGAAAGTAGTAGAAAATGTGAGAAATGGGGAGCTAGATGTTGGTATTATCTCTACTCCTATTAATATACTCGGTGTTCAGTTCATTCCGCTATTTTACGAACGATTTTACGTCTACACCTCTGGCACGAAACCTAACAAAACTGATTTTAAGATTGAAGATATTCGTTCTGAACGATTGTGGCTCTTGGATGAAGGCAACTGCTTTAGAGACCAAATAAATGATTTTTGTAACTTAAAAACGGTTAAAGAAGGAAAGAACCTGATCTATCACAGCAACTCCATAGATGCCCTTATTAGGATAGTGGATACAAAAGGAGGCATCACGATCTTACCAGAACTGACTTCTCTGGCATTAAATGCCGAGCAGGAGGAGAACCTTAAAAATATAAGCGGAAAACCTAAAGCCCGAGAGATCAGCATGGTGGTGACCCACCAATATGACAAGAAGCGTTATATAGATGTGCTAGGCAAATACATTAAAAAGAACATACCACAACATATGCTAAAGACAAACCGCTACGAAATCGTTGACCCAAATATTCGAATGAAATAAGCATCAAGCTATTATACCCACTTTGAGATCTTACCCTTTAAGTCTAGGCACCTTGATACCTCTCGCCCAGAAGATTCCTAGTTTATAGAATGGGTCATTTGACATAATATCCAAATATGGACAAGCTTTATTCTTAATTTAGACTTCAGAAAACATTCAAAGGACTTCTGGAAAATGGTCATAAGAAATGGATAAACCGCTAGTTTCCATTATAATGGCGGTCAAGGATACCGCACCCTATCTCCCAACTTGCCTAGAATCCATTTTGGCACAGACCTACGAAAACTGGGAATTAATCGCCATTAATGACCATTCTTCAGATCGAACACCGGAAATTTTGGAGTCGTATGCTCAGGACGATTCCAGAATACGTGTGGTTCATAGCCTAAGGCATAGGCTGATTCCAACCCTGAAAGAAGGATACGTACATACCAAAGGCGATTTAATCAACCGTATGGACTCTGACGACAGGATGCCGAAAGATAAATTGGAAGCACTCGTAAATAAGTGGCAAGCGTATGGAAAAGGACACCTCATCGCGGGAGGTACCGAACACTTCGTTGAGACAGGTAAAGTGGGGGATGGATTTCGAAAGTATGAAAACTGGCTTAATGAAGTGGCTCGAACAAACACACATTATGATCAGATTTATCAGGAATGCGTGATCCCGTCCCACTGCTGGATTCTTCATAAAGAAGATTTTGATCGGGTGGACGCTTTTAATCCGGAAATATACCCCGAAGATTATGACCTCTGTTTTCGGTTTTATAAGCACAGGCTAAAAGTAATAGGGATCGACAAGGTGCTGCACTTCTGGAGAGACCGATCTGATCGAATATCCCGAACCTGGGAAGAGTATAAAGACAACCGCTATTTTGAACTAAAGCACCGCTATTTTTACGAATTAGATCGTATACAAAATCGACCCCTGGTGTTATGGGGAGCAGGGAAAAATGGCAAGGATCTCGCAAAGCTTTTGCTCACCAAAGAAAAGTCCTTTCATTGGGTTTGTGATAATGAACGTAAGATTGGGAAAGAGGTGTATGGCATTTCGATACAACACCAAGATGCAATCCAGCGGATTGACAACCCACAAATTCTGATCGCGGTGGCTTCGCCAGAGGAAAAAAGAATCATACGAAAGCAATTAGAAAGTTGGGGCAAAAGACCAACAGCGGACTATTGGTTTTTCGTATGAAGGCAAAGAAGAGAAAACGTTAATTTTTATTGTTTTGGCTGTGCCAGCGCAGTTTCACTGCTCCTTGTTATAAAGTTTGCCGTAGCATCGTACTTCCCTGTTGTTTTTTATTTCGTCCCTCATGCCCCAAAGCTCCCCTTCAGCCTAACACTAAACAGCTCCTCCCTTCTTTACCCAACGCCTTTTTTTGTACGTTCTATTGAAACCGCTGAGCCGGTTTAGAAAAAACGATTAGCCCAAACCCCGTTTTACGAGAGTTTAAACAGTGTTTTATATTTTTTAATTACTACACTCCGTTGTTTGAAAAACGCCTTCTTTACCTGAATCAACCTTCCAACCATTAGGAAGAGGAGAAGGTAGCGGACTATCCACTTGCACACAGGTTAGATTAGGGTTATTTGTCAAGTTCAAATCAGTAAACTTATCGTTATTCCCATTCGCCAAATTAACCTTTGTTAATTGATTGTTCTCTAAAGAAAGTTCAGTAAGCACTGTGTTTTTAGAAACATCTAGTGTTGTTAATGCATTTTGATATAGCAAAAGCTGATCAAGAACTGTGTTTTTAGAAACATCTAGCGTTGTTAATGCATTTTGAAATAACCAAAGCTGATTAAGCACCATGTTTTGAGAAACATCTAGTGTTGTTAATTGATTTTTAGATAAAAAAAGCTCAGTAAGCTTTGTGTTGTTAGAAACATCTATGGCTGTTAATTGATTGTTGTCTAAACGAAGAAAAGTAAGCACTGTGTTGTTAGAAACATCCATTGCTGTTAATTCGTTTCCATATAAAGAAAGGTGAGTAAGCCTTGTGTTTCGAGAAACATCTATGGCTGTTAATTGGTTATTGTCTAACCCAAGTTCAGTAAGTGCTGTGTTATTATGAACATCTACGTCTGTTAATTGATTGTCGTTTAAACGAAGAATAGTAAGCGCTGCATTTCGAGAAACATTTATTTTTGTTAAAGCATTTCCAGAAAGATTAAGCTCAATAATATTTGTAAAATATTCAATTCCAGTAGCGTCTGTAATGCTTTGATTAGATGCAAGAATTTCAACTTTATAGGATTGGGCTTCCGCTACTGAAATTTTCTTATCTCCATTGGCGTCAATGCCAGTAGTATTTAGTAATACGGCTTTGAAGTTTGCATCCGGAATATAAATTCCCGCATCAGGATCATCAATTACTTTAATAGTAAACGTTGCCGTAGCCGTCACACTCCCTATTGTCCCCTGAATCTCGCCTGTGATCTCCGTATGAGTCTGGGAATCAAATGCGCTTAAATTGGAAATAACTATTTTATCTCCCTCTAAATCAATGACTCCCACTGGATTTTGACTCAAAAGCGAATAAACAGGCGTTTTATCCGAATTTGATACGGTAGCCACTATCTTCCAAATAACGACTCCGTCAGGACTGTTTTTTAGAACAGATAATTTAGACAAATCAGCTATGGAGATGGTAATTATATTATCGATGGTCACCGTTTGCGTGGTGTCATCCGTTCTGCCTTCATTCGTAGCGGTGAGCTTTACCTCATACGCTCTGTTTTGAGCGTATGTGTGTGTGGGGTTTTCTTCTTTTGAAGTGTTTCCATCTCCAAAATCCCAAACGTAACCGGTCGTATTTAAAGAAGTATTTTCAAAGTTTACAGTACCACCTGCTCCTTGTGCGTCTTCAATAAGTTTAAATTTAAAGGTGGCAATCGGCGGTGCGTTAGTAATGGTAATGATTTTGGTTGTATCCGTTGATTCGCCTGCACTATTCGTAACGGTGAGCTTTATCGCATAATCCTTATTCTCAATGAACGTATAAGTAGTGTCTTTCGCATTTGAAGTGTTTCCATCTCCAAAATCCCAAGTGTAACCCGTTGCATTTTCAGAAGTATTTGTAAAGGTTACAGTACCTTCTGTGCCCAACTTGTGTGTGAAGTTGGCAATTAATTGGGTATCCGTATCCGTATCCGTTCCTTTTAATTTGATAATAATGGTTTTTGTTTCTTCATCAGACCCGCCCGCATTTGTAGCGGTGAGCTTTACGGTATAATTACCACTCTTCGTGTACTTGTGTGTTGGATTCTTCTCTTTTAAAGTGTTTCCATCTCCAAAATCCCAGGCGTAGCTGGTCGCATTTTCAGAAGTATTTGTAAAGGTTACAACGCCTCCAGTTAGTGCGTCTACAGTGCTTGTAAAAGCAGCAGATACTTTAGGGGTAACCGGTTCATCACCTTTCTTGCAACTCCATAGGACTGCGACTGCGCATAGCGTAACCGTTAGGAAGGTTTTGATTTTCATACATTTAAAATTTATCATTTTGTTTTATTGTTTTATTAAAGGCTAATTTAAAACACAAGAATAAGGGTATTGGATCACATTTTCAAATAAATTCAATTAAAAAGTTGGTTTTT
Organism: uncultured Ekhidna sp.; assembly: GCA_964289745.1. Lineage (GTDB taxonomy): Bacteria > Bacteroidota > Bacteroidia > Cytophagales > Cyclobacteriaceae > Ekhidna. The sequence continues at coordinate 848,204 of CAXYMM010000001.1, read as the reverse complement.
TTGCTGAGCGGGCTTGAAAACACTAAAATTAAGCATTTGAGTCAGTGGGAATGATTTAGTCATTTCGCAAAGCATTTATTTTCAAATGAATCCGTATTGCGAACCAAAATACCGATAACGCCCCGTTTTTAGGAGCGACACCTCGTATCACAACTGGGCTTGCAGAAGCCTCTTTCAGCTCTTTTTCAAACCGTTTTTTATCAAAACTGACTTTCGATAAAATTTTCTTGAAGTATTCTAACCTATTTAATTTTTACGGTTAAAAATCAATATTTTATTTTTGACGTAACGTTTAAAATAGTTCAAAAAATTCATTGATAATGTAGCTAGCTAGCGATCCAGATGAAGACAGCGAAAAACATATGTGTAGGGTTGGCTATTTGGATTATTACTTCCTTCAGCCTTCAAGCTCAGGAAGCCTCCATCGAGCTCGGCAAAAACTCCATCGCCCAAAATGAATACTTCACCATTTCGATACAGGTCAAAAATGCGCGTCTGAATGAGTATACGCCTTTTCCTGAAATTGAGGGATTTGTGAAACGAGGCACCTCCTCGTCTACCTCTACCAATATTGTAAATGGTCGGATGTCATCTACCCAAAGCCTCATTCAAAACTATCAGGCGTCAGCGCAAGGAAAATTTGTTTTGAACCCGTTCACCATGTCAATCAACGGGAATGAAGTTAGCTCAGAAGGAACTACTATCAACGTGGGGGAGCCCGTTCAGAGGCAATCTAGAAACAGCCCTTTTGGAAGATCTCTTTTCGATGATTTTTTTGGGCGAAGGAACAATACCCCTACTGAGTTTGTAGACGTAGAGGCGGAGGCATTTTCTGCACTCACGGTAGATAAAAGTGATGTTTATGTTGGGGAGGGGTTTACCGCTACGCTCGCCTTTTACGTAGCGGAGTCGAATCGGGCAGAGATGCAATTTTATGATCTTTCCAATCAACTAACGGAAATTGTGAAGAAGGTAAAACCTTCCAACTGTTGGGAAGAGAACTTCAGCATAGATCAAATTACGGGTGAGGCTATTACCCTCAATGGCAAAAACTACACTCGTTATAAAATCTATCAGACTAGCTACTATCCGCTTACTGTACAAGACATTGCGTTTCCTTCTGTAGGATTAAAAATGATCAAATACAAGGTTGCAAAGAATTCTTCCTTTTTTGGACGTAATCGGCAGGAAGATTATGAAACATTTTATTCGAAAGCCCAAGTGGTGAAGGTAAAAGAGCTACCGCCGCATCCATTAAAAGAGCGTGTAGCCGTTGGCAACTATCGATTGCGAGAAAAGCTAAGTGTAGCGTCGTTGGAGACAGGTCAGAGTTTCAACTATGATTTTGGCATTTACGGAGAAGGCAATATTTCTTCCATAGAGGCACCTGAGCCACTCTCTAATGAAAATTTTGATTTTTATACGCCCGATATAAGGCAAGACATCAACAGATCGCAAGGGCGAGTAACAGGAACAAAAGGATTTAACTTTTATGGAATCCCCAATGAACCAGGGAGATACAATCTGAGAGATTACTTCCAATGGGTATTTTTTAATCCTTCTTCCGAAAAATATGATACCCTCCAATCCGAACTATCACTTACAGTAACTGGCGATAGCCGAAAAAATATTTCAATTGCCTCTAATGATCTTGGAGATTTTTACGACCGTATTGATAATGCAGATAATGAATTAAAGCCACTCTCTGACAATCCGTGGGTTAATATTGTGCTAAATATTTTGATTGCGCTTACTTTCGCAACTACCTTATTCTTATTCTTTAGAAAGACCACATCATAGCTTATGAGCAATACCCTTGGTACGGTGTTCAAAGTACACTCCTTTGGCGAGTCGCACGGGGCTGGCGTGGGTATTACCATTGATGGATGTCCAGCGGGAATTCAGTTAGATGAAGACTATATTCAGGCAGAACTTGATCGGCGCAAACCCGGTCAATCTCGCATAACCACCCAACGAAAAGAGGCTGATGAGTTTTCATTTTTTTCTGGCGTTTTTGAGGGGAAAAGTACCGGTACGCCTATCACCATTCTTATTCATAACCAAGACCAAAAGAGCAAAGACTACCATCACATAAAGGAAGTTTATCGTCCATCTCATGCAGATTACACGTATCAAGAAAAATATGGAATTCGAGACTACAGAGGAGGGGGAAGAAGCTCGGCACGCGTTACAGCTGGTTGGGTAGCAGCAGGAGCCATCGCAAAACGGATCCTAAAACAAGCGGGAATTGCCTGTAAGGCCTATGTCTCACAGGTAGGGAATTTGAAGTTAGAAAAATCCTACACAGAATTGAATCTTGAGAATACGGAAAACAATGATGTGAGGTGTCCTGATGAGGCGACGGCTAAAGCCATGTTCGAATACATTGATACCGTTAGAAAAGAGGGCGATACGGTAGGAGGAGTAGTGAACGGCATCGTGAGTGGCACACCCGTAGGGTGGGGAGAACCCCTTTTCAACAAGCTACATGCAGCCCTTGGACATGCCATGCTCTCGATTAATGCAGTAAAGGCTTTTGAATACGGTAGCGGATTTGAGGGGGCTGCCATGCGGGGATCTCAGCACAATGATCTCTTCGAAAGCGACAAGGAGAACATCGGTACAGTAACAAATCATTCTGGCGGGGTACAAGGGGGAATATCCAATGGCGAAGATATTTTTTTTCGAGTCGCTTTTAAACCAGTGGCAACCCTTATGCGAGATCAACAAACAGTAAACAAAAAAGGAGAGGAGGTAACCGTCTCTGGAAAAGGAAGACACGACCCTTGTGTAGTTCCGCGAGCCGTGCCAATTGTGGAAGCCATGTCAGCATTGGTACTTGCTGATTTCTGTTTATTGGCTCGAATCAATAACTTGCGAGGCTGATTCATTCAAGACCATAAAATACCTTCATGAAAAACCTGCCCTTACACACCAAAATCATTATTGGCCTTTTGGCTGGCATTGTCTATGCGTTTGTATCAAGCGCACTAGGATGGAATGAGTTCACCATCAATTGGATAGACCCTTTTGGAACAATATTTATTCGCTTGCTTAAGTTCATAGCGGTGCCACTCGTCCTTTTTTCTATCATTGACGGCATTAGCGGGCTAAGCGACATTTCCAAGTTGGGGAAAATGGGTGGAAAAACGTTAGGTTTTTACCTGATTACTACCGTTGTTGCCATTGGTGTGGGGTTGGTTCTAGTCAATGTTATAAAGCCAGGCACCCATTTGGAAGAGAATCAACGAGTAAAAAACAGAATTTCGTATGAGCTGTGGGCCAATGAGGAAGGTATAGAAGTAAGAGACAATAAAAATTTTTTGGCAGACCCTGCCTATGCCCCACTTGTAAGAGCGGTTTCGGGATCTGATGAGACCCTACGCAATTCCAAAGTAGAAACCATGCGTAAGAATGTAGCAAGTAAACAGGACGCACCTCCCCTACAATTCATCGTAGATATGGTACCAGAAAATTTGGTCTTTTCAATATCCAATAATGGCCTAATGCTTCAGGTAATTTTCTTTGCCATCTTTTTTGGTGTTTCGATCGCTGCGCTACCCAAAGACAAAACCAAACCCGTTGTTGACTTCATTTCCAGCATCAATGGAATTTTTCTGAAAATGGTAGATTCTGTTATGAAGGTAGCACCCTACTTCGTGTTTGCGCTTTTGGCAGGCGTCATTGCTAAAATGGCTAACTCCCCTAAAGAAGTACTGGATATTTTTATTGGGTTAGGATCCTATTCCATTACCATGTTTTTAGCCTTAGCTTTTATGGCATTTCTTTTTTATCCTGCCGTCTTGACCTCTTTAGTAAGGGGCATGAACTACAAGAAATTTTTTAGAAACATGGGGCCAGCACAACTAATGGCTTTCTCCACAAGTTCTAGTGCAGCTACTCTACCCGTAACAATGGAATGCGTGGAAGACAATATGGGGGTTTCCAAGAACATTACCAGTTTTGTTTTACCAATCGGGGCTACAGTAAATATGGATGGAACGAGCATTATGCAGGCAGTAGCAGTACTTTTCATAGCACAACTTCATATGGTAGACCTTACCCTATCGCAACAGCTAACCATTGTTTTTACTGCCACATTAGCATCTATTGGGGCGGCGGCAGTACCGAGTGCAGGCTTAGTAATGATGATTATTGTACTTCAATCGGTAGGTCTAAACCCTGCATGGATTGCGATCATTTTCCCAGTAGATCGAATTCTGGATATGTGCAGGACAGTAGTAAATGTTACTGGCGATGGGACAATAGCAACTTTAGTGGCAAGCACAGAGGGAGAGCTCACGCTTAAAGACTAAAACTGAATGGCTCCTACAATGAAAAAATAAACTTACTAGCAAGGTAGATATGGCAGAATAAAGAATAGTGAAAAGAGGGTGTATATTTACCACTAGCGAAATCATTTTTTTATGTTTGCGAAGATGCGAAAAACGATTGAATTCCCATTCCACTTTAACGCTTCCTTATCGAATTATTTAGGGTGTTCTTTAGCAGTAATTTTGCTGGCGTTTTGAACTTTTCAAGTGAAGAGAAAATTGAATTGTGTATAGTCGAAGGATACAATGGATAAAGCAACCCAATATATTAACATCTACACCGAGTCTAACCCCAATCCAAACTCATTAAAGTTTGTTTCAAACATCATGTTGACGCCAGAGGGAATAAGCAGGGACTACACTTCAGTAAACGACACTCAAGAAGCTCCGCTCGCCTCTGAGCTTTTCAAGCAGTTTGATTTTATTAAAGGCTTATTTTTCATGAATAACTTCATTACGGTAACTAAAGAAGAATCTGTAGAGTGGTTTGAGGTAAAAAGTCGAGTGCAACAATTTATCAAAGAGTGGCTTCAGAACGAGAAAAAGGTAATTACAGAAGTATTTGAAGTCGATATTGATGCTGAGCTGACGGGTAGCGATACAGAAGCCAAGATCAGAGGTGTTTTAGAAGAATATATTAAACCTGCTGTTGAAATGGATGGCGGGGCGATTAAGTTGGCTTCTTATCAAGACGGAGTTGTTACTGTGTCGTTACAAGGATCGTGTAGCGGATGTCCCAGCTCTACTATAACACTTAAAAATGGTATTGAGAACCTGTTAAAAAAGATGATTCCGGAGGTAAAAGAGGTAGTAGCGGAGGAGGCTTAAACTAATCTGCTAACACTTCATTTTTTAAATATTGCTTGTGAAAGTCCACTATCAGCTCAGCAGAGATAATGGAGTCATTGAGAAGTCCCACATCAGTCCCTATCTCAATAGCCCTGGTTTTCCACTCGAATTTAGTGTGTTCAATCGATTTAATTGGGATGCCTTGTTCTAATAGCGTGAAGGCTACAATCTGAATATCTTCCAAGGGTACGTCATCTCCGTAGTAAATGACATTGCTTCCTAATCCGGCTGTTTCTGTTGCCTCTTTTTCATGAATGTAGTAGGCTAATTCATCATGAAGGACTTGTACCCCATCTCCATCCTTTTTATGACGGTAATACCTTATAACAATGTCTTTCCTAAGATGACCCACGGGAATTTTTTCCAGCAAAGGATTTAGGTATTCATTTTTTAATTTTTCCAGACCGGTTTTGAAATCAGGTTTTGGGGTGCTTTGAAGCGAAGCTTGAGCCTGACTTTTAATCTTCGTTTCAGGTTCTGATGTTTTTTTCGCTGATTCTTTCTGCTTAGGCATTTTGGAGGGTAATTCTTTTTTGATTTTATTCTTATTTTCTTGCTTGATTAATTTTTCGAAATACTCCGAGTCAAAAGCGGTAATCTGTATGATTTTAATGATCCCAAAAAGTATAATTAAAGTAATAAAGTATCTATAAACATTAGGCATAGTGCTAGTAGCGTTTGAACTGATGAATTTACCCAATTAAAATATCTACACAAAAAAAGCCCTTGCTGTTTCTGACAAAGGCTTTTTAAACTTTAAAAGTAACGTTAACTATTCTTTTTATTTAAATCGATTACCACGGGTGTGGCGATGAATATAGAAGAATAGGTACCTACAACGATCCCTATCAGAAGTGCGAAAGAAAACCCTTGAAGCACAACGCCTCCAAAAATGAACAAGACAATAACTACTATTAAAGTGGTAAGGGAGGTGATGAACGTCCTGCTGATCGTGCTATTGAGAGAATCGTTAAAAACACCTACTAGCTCCGATCCGGTTTTGATACCCATATTCTCCCTAATTCTGTCGAACACCACCACGGTATCATTGATGGAATAACCGATGATCGTCAGGATGGCTGCAACGAATACCTGATCGGCCTCAAATGAAATGCCTAGTAAGTTTGCAATGGCAAAAGCCGAGAGTACAAATAGGATGTCATGAAAAAGTGCAACGATGGCGCCAAGGCCAAACTGCCATTTTCTAAATCGGAAAACGATATAAATAAAAATACAGATGAGTGCGATAATTCCTGATTTGTAGGAGGCGTTTTTAATGTCGTCTGCGATGGTGGCCCCCACCTTAGATGAACTGGAGATGGAAAACTGACCTCCCTCTAGGTCTATACCCTCATCGATATATTTCAGTCCTTGAGATTCCTCAATTCCTTTAATCAGTTCATTTCTCACCTCTAGGTCTGCCTGATCTGTTTCGTCCTCTATTTTATAGCTCGTGGTGACTTTCAAAATGTTTTCAGTGCCAAAGGTCTTAACTTCAGACCCCGCTCCCTCAAAATAATCACCCATTGCTGTTTTGATTTCTGAGGGAGCTATTGGTTCACTAAGTGTGATTACATAAGATCGACCTCCCTTAAAGTCCACACCTAGGGCAATGCCCTTTACCAACATTGCAATGATTCCAGCTGTAATAAAGACTGAGCTAAACAGATAAGCCAACCTTCGTTTACTCAGAAAATTAAAATTCAAACTTGTCAATGCGTTTCTGGATATGGCATTAGAAAAAGCTAACTTAGCTTTTTCGCCTTTTTTAGAGAATGCTTCTACTATTACTCGGGTGATAAATACCGCGCTAAAGAAGGAACACACAATACCGATTATCAACGTGGCAGCAAACCCCTTTACAGGACCTTGACCTAACACAAAAAGAATTACCCCAACAATGAGCGTGGTAACGTTTGAATCGAAAATAGACCAGAATGCTTTTGAGTATCCAGATGAAATGGCTGCTTTTAGGCCCGATCCATTTCGCAATTCCTCTTTTATCCGCTCAAAAATCAGAACGTTGGCATCGATAGCCATACCGATCGTCAGCACAATACCTGCGATGCCAGGAAGAGTAAGGGATGTCCCCAGATTTGCCAAAATTCCCATGATGAAGAAAACGTTAAAGAAAAGGGCAACATTCGCAATTAGCCCTCCTTTTGCATAATACACTACCATAAAAACAATCACGATAACTAACCCAACCATAATAGAGTTTAGGCCTTGACTTCTGGCTACCTTACCCAATGTGGGGCCGACTACCACATCCTCTACAATAGTAGTGGGTGCTGGAAGCGAGCCTGCTTTTAAAATGTTGGCTAGATCTTCGGCCTCATCTATCGACTCGAACCCACCTGAAATAGATGAACTACCGTTAGGTATTTCGCCTCTTACATACGGTGCAGAGAATACGTAGTTATCAAGTACGATAGCTATTCTATTATTAATGTTATCACGGGTCATCTTTGCCCATGTTCTGGAACCAGCCGAGTTCATTTGCATGGTCACCTCTGGTTCAGCACGTTCGTTTATGGTTTCTTGCGCGTTTGAAATAGCTTCGCCTGTAAGTGAGGCTTTTCCAGATCTGTTGGTTTTGATAGGATAAAGCTCCAATAAGTCGGGTGTAGTTAAATCGTCCCCTTTTTCTTTTGGTTTTACATCCCATAAAAATTTTACATTGCTAGGGATTAGTGCCTGCACATCTTTTCTTTCAAAAATCCGGTTGATCTTTGCTGTATCCTTTACGTCGTATAATAACCCAGAGAATTGTTGGTTTTGAGCCAAAAGCGAGAAAAGAGCGGATAGCTTAGTATTGACTAATGAATCCATTGAAGCGTCTTCTACTATCGCAGTAGAATCTGTATTCGAGGAGCCTAGAGATGAGGAATCGGCAACATCGCCTTCTGATGATAAAAGGGAAGTGATATCCTCATTTGCATCCTGATCTTCTTCTGTCTCTGTTTCAAGTTCTGGGTTCAATTTGATTTCTTCAGCCAACATTGAATTGATATTGATAAGAATCGGTTCTATGTCCTTCATGTTGTGCACCTCCCAGAATTCAAGTTTTGCGACCCCTTGGAGTAATTTTTTTACCCTTTGAGGGTTGTCAACACCAGGTAGTTCTATTTGGATTCGTCCAGTTCCTTGAAGCCTTTGGATATTAGGTTGAGAAGTTCCAAATCGGTCGATTCTGGTTCGAAGAATATTGAAAGATCGTTCGATCGCACTTTCTACTTCTGCATTAATAATGCCTAATACTTCTGAATCGGTACTCCGCAGGCTGATTCGTCCTCTATTAGAGGCGGTTGCGAAAATCTGAGCAAGTGGTTTAGAGGGCACATTTTTTTGAAAAGCCTTATAAAACTCATCTACATAGTTTAATTGCGTTCCTCTAACATTTGATTTTGCTTCTGCCAGCGATTTTAGAAAATCGGGATCAGTGTTGTTGCCACTTAGGCCTTTCAAAATATCAATTGGAGATACTTCTAGCGTTACGTGCATCCCCCCTTGCAAATCTAAACCAAGGTTGAGTTCCGTTTCTTTTATTTCCTTGTAGGTATAATCTAGGCCTAGCAGGTTATATACCGGTTCATTCCAAATAGAATCGAGATAGCGCTGCTTTTCAGACACATTTGCTTCCCCACTTTCCAACATGGTTGCTTCTGTCGCATCCTGTTGAATATTTTGCGAGATAAAAGTAAATGATAGATAGTAGATACAGAGTAGCGAGATCAGTATCGTGATAAAAATGATAAATCCTTTATTTTTCATGGTTTATGATTGAGCATGAGATTCTCATGCAACGTTTTAAAAATTGAATTGATGGTAGCAAATGAAACTAGAATTAATCGAGTTTCTAAGGTGCATTTGGAGCGATAATTAGCCTAAATATAACTACGAGTGCTTTTCGAAAAGGTGTTTCGATGTTTCGAAATGTATCAGATATTTTTTCTATCCCACTCATTAGCTCCCCCATCAGGAAAGATTGATTATTCAAATTGATGTGCGAGGGGATAGAAGGAACGGCTTCGGAAAGCGTTATCTGAGCCTGCTCAGTATTTTTCTCATTTGACTGTTTTTCATGCTGATCGTTTATGTCATTTGGTTGATTATAAGTAGTTGTCGGTTGGGAAGTGACAAAGACCCCTATAAAAATTCCTAATAAAAGCTGAACAGCGGATTTTGATATGGCACTACCTCTTTTCAAAGCAAATGCAAATGTAATAAAATCATCGCTCTAGAAAAGTTTGTACGACTTTAAGTGCCAAATCAAAATTTGAATGATTGGGGATAAGAAGAAGACCCGTATACTGTTTTGAGGGTTTGGTCAGTTGCATTTAGGCGGTCGTTACGTGGTGTTCATATCGATACAAAACATCATTAAGGGGGTATCCTCTTTCAGTTGGTATCTCCGATGATACGCCTACTCATCATTAGATACTTTGGCGCATTTATAAATAATTTCAAGTTTAGAAGTTTACGGGGTTCTTCTACCATAAGCGCGAAAATCTGTTCTAAAAGAAGAAATAGGGGCAGATTTAACCCTAATTTTCTTTGGTATTTGACTTTTGTAATTGAAGGTGTTTTCATGGATTTCCAGATGCTCGCCCTGAATTATTTTTTAAGGTGTTGGACATATTGCCTAATGTCTATTGAGTTCAGCAAATCAAAGTTTTCAATGTTATTTCGATCCTTTAGTTGTTGATCTTTATGTAAATAATAGTTGTACATCGAATGGATGCTGGCATGTGGAAATTTGGCTTTTAGTTTTTTCATAAAAAGCGTTTTACCTGAACCACTTCCTCCTGTGATCCCAAATACTATCGGCTTACTCATGCCAATGATTGTAAGTGGCTGATCAGTAACCTAACCGCTTGGTAACGATGTGATATTTGATTTTTTTCCTTAGCACTCATCTCGGCAAATGTAAGGTTGAATCCATCTGGAATAAAGATAGGGTCGTAGCCAAACCCGTTTTTTCCTCGCCGTTCTTTGATGATTTTACCAGAGGCCGCTCCCTTAAACTGTGTTTCGTTTCCTTTTTCATCAATGAAGGTGATGATGGTTTTGAACTGTGCTGTTCTAGGCTCTTGATTCCCAAGATTTTCCAAAACTAAATCAATGTTTTTTTCATTGTTTTTTCTTGGACCTGCGTACCGCGCTGAATACACTCCAGGGGCACCACTTAAAGCATCAACTAATAAGCCGCTATCATCTGCAAATACCGGCATTTGATGACGATCAAACACATACCTCGCTTTGATAGCGGAGTTCTCCTCTAATGTTTTGCCCGTTTCAGGAATTTCTTCGGTAATTCCTAAGCTTTTTAGCCCTATTATTTCAAAAGAAAAGCCCAACATATCGTTGAGCTCTTTGACTTTATCTTGGTTGCCCGACGCAAAACAAATCCTCATTGCTTGGTCACTTCTATTGGGTAGATTACATAGGCAATAACGGTGTTTGGTTTGATGAGTACTCCCGAGCCTAAAGAACCGTAGGCTTGAGAAGATGGGATAACAATCAGCGATGATCCTCCCACTTTCATCAATCCCAGGACGGCAGAAATGCCATCTACAAACCCATCGCCGAATAATGGAAATAGATTTGTGGTTCGTCTAAGATTCTCTATGGTCCATCCTGATGCTGAGTACACAATTTTAAGGGGTTCATAATTTCGATCTTCTCTAAACTTCGTGAGCAGAGCAGATTCAGTATCTAAAGTATCCCCTTCCATGATATCTGCTTCTACAGCAACCCTGATACTGTCTGCAGTTTTTTCGATGGTGGTATTAAAAATAGTATTGTCAAGCAACTTACCAATAAAATTAAAGGAGACGATATCACTTTCATCAATTACTTCCTGATCACCGGAATCAAGGATGACAAAATGAACCCCTTTACTGAGTACGCTATCGCTACCTGAGTAGCCAAGATCATTGATGTAATTGACTATGGTCATGCTATCCGCTGCTGCTTGAATGGAAGAGTCCACTGGTATCACCACATCCTCATTTCTGCAAGAAAAGAATACTAAGATGAAACATAAAAGAGTAGCAACGAACAGGTTATTCATATTGAGAATGCTATTGGGTTTTGACCAATTCTACATCAAAGACTAAAATAGCGTTGGGTTTGATGATGGGACCACTACCTCTGGAACCATAGCCCAATGTGCTGGGGATATAGAGTGTGGCTTTAGTTCCTTCCTTTAATAAGGCTATTCCTTCATCCCATCCTTTAATTACCCTTCCTTGCCCTAAAGGGAAAGAAAAAGGAGCGTATTGTTGGCTTTCATTATACAAACCTTGCTCTTTAGCTACGGCCTCGATACTGGTGTCGAAATAAGTGCCATCCAAAAGATAGCCAGCGTAATTTACCAGAACGTTTTCTCCCACTTCTGGCGTAGAACCAGAACCCTCCTCCCGGATAATATATCGGAGTCCACTATCCGTGGTGATGGCATTGATGTTATTGTCTTGAAAGTACTTATCCAATATCTCGTTATCGATTACGATTTGTTTCTCCGCTGCTTTGGCGGCGTTAGCCTGTACCCTTTCATAGTACCCTGCTTCCGTAAGTTGATCAGTGTAAGTGATTTCAAACTTTATTTTGCTATCTTCAGGAATAGAGTCGGGCAAAGGTGCTCGAAATGTTTTAGAGAAAAGCTCGGATGCTTCTAGTTCAAATGTGACACTATCGCCAATTTTAAGCAACTTTAAAACATTGAATAATTCACCTTGATCTAAATCGCTTTTTGTTTCGATCTTAAGTGGGCTAGGCTCTGAATTTTCCATGAGAACGTAACCATTCTCAGTTGAGTATTTAATTCGCAGTAGTGAAACCAAACTATCTATAGGGGAACTTCCGTCTCCCTTTCGGAGGTAATTGATAACTGTACCGCTTGCTGTCGTTGCAGTATCACTGCCACCGCAACTTACCAACAAGATCGAAAATGCTAAAAACAGATAATTTTTCATTAAATCTTTGATTTTAATACGTTTTGGTTAATTAAAGCTAAAAATCTTTCTTCCGTCTGTAAGAGGTTTAGTGAAGAGCTGCCCCCTGCCGCATTTTTGTGCCCTCCGCCTTTAAAATATTTTTTCGCAAAAGTATTCACTTCGTAGTCCCCTACACTTCTAAAGGACATTTTTATTTCATCTCCACTTTCGATTATGATAGCCGCCAATGCTATACCATTGACGGAGAGCGCATAATTGACAAGCCCTTCTGTATCGCCTTGTTTTAAGTTAAACTTTCGAAAGTCGTTTTCTTCTATTACGAAATAGGCTACTTGATATTGAATCAAAACCTTGAGCTTTTCTACAAGCGAATATCCAATAAATTTTAAACGATTCAGTGAATTTGTTTCATAAATGAGCCTACTTACTTTATTGACATTGACACCAAGATCTATCAGGTCAGCTACCGTTCGGTGAATTTTAGAAGAGGTACTCGCGTGCCTAAAAGACCCCGTATCTGTCATAATGCCTGCATAAAGGCATTCCGCCATATCTTGTGAGATTGAATTTTTTCCTTCAAGGGCTACAATAAAATCAAAAATCAATTCAGAGGTGGCTGCAGCGGTATCATCCCAAAAATTGAAGTCGGGTCGAATCTCGGGGTTGAGATGGTGATCTATCAATGCTACTTTGCCGCCAGCATTGGAGGCTACATCCGACATCCCTTTGATTCTACTATACACTGAAAAATCTAAGCAAAACAAAAGATTGCAATTATTTATAAGTTCTGTTGCTTGTTTTTCTGATTCTTCAAAGTTTATCACATTCGTATTTCCAGGCATCCATTCTAAAAAATCCGGATAAGAATTTGGTACAATCACAGTTGCATGATGACCTTTCTCATTTAGGAAATGGCACAATCCGAGAGAAGAACCTAAAGCATCAGCGTCTGGGTTGGCGTGCGTTGTAATAACTACTTTCTTAGGAGTAGCAAGATACTCCTTAATTGCCTGTATATCACTCATAAAAAAGGCTGTGAAGCCATTTCAGTTTACAAAGCTAGTAACATTTATAAAACCTTGAAATGTCCTGAATATGTAGCGGCTATTCTACTATTTTTGTTGCGATTTTCATCTTTACAAAGAATATAAATGTCAGGAAGAACAACATTCACGATGATCAAACCAGATGCTTACGAAGCGAATAACTCGGGAGCGATCATTAAAATAATTGAGGACGCAGGCTTTCAGATCAAGGGGGCAAAGCTCACCAAGCTTTCACCTGAGCGTGCAGGACAGTTTTATGCTGTTCACTCCGAGAGGCCTTTTTATGGTCGTTTGGTTAGCTACATGTCCTCTGGACCAATCATTGCGATGGTTTTAGAAAAAGAGAATGCCGTAGAAGACTTTCGTAAGTTGATTGGGGCTACCAACCCTGCTGAAGCAGAGGAGGGTACAATAAGAAAATACTTTGCGAAATCAATCGAGGCAAACGCGATACACGGATCTGATTCTGACGAAAATGCTGAAATTGAAGCAAGCTTCTTTTTCTCAACAACAGAGCGATTTTAGTTACAGATACAGTACTACGGCTATGGATTAGCTGTGATTCTTTCCATGCTTTCGTCTCGCCGTTCCAACCAAAAATTATTGAAGCCGTACCCCATTTGGATAACCAACTGCTTGAGCTGAAGTAATTCCAGAATTGCCAGAAAATTGAATATCACAAGAATTTTGTCTGGCTTATCTCCGATCAAGTCCGTAAAGGAGATTCTTTTCCCGTAAACCAATCTTTCCATTAGGCACTCTTTTTGCTTCTCAATCGTATAAGGATACTGAACTACTTTATGAACTGGTTTATTCTGCTCAAATGCATAGCGTTTTAGCACCTTTTGAAAGACCTTCATCATTTTATAGAGGTTGAGATCCTGCAGTTCAGACTCAACGTTTACTGATTCTGATAGCGAATTGATTTCTTTTTTGAGATTTCCTCTCTTTTCTCTGCCGAGCCTATCGGCTTCCATTTCAGAAAGAGCAGCCACTACCGATTTGTATTTTTTATACTCCAATAAGTGCTTGATAAGCTCCTCTCTCGGGTCAATCTCATGTCCCTCCTTATTTATTACCGGCCTTGGAATAAGCATTTTAGCTTTAATCCTTATTAAGGTGGCAGCCACCAAAATAAATTCACTAGCTACCTCTACATTAAGCTGCTCCAGCTGGTCTATGTACTCAAGAAAATCATTCGTTACTTGAGCAATGGGGATATCGTAAATGTCTAGCTCATCTCGCTCAATAAAAAAGAGAAGTAGATCAAACGGCCCCTCAAAGAAAGGTAGTTTAATTTCAAACTTATCCTCGTTTCCTTCCACAGATTAAAGTTAGTGATGTTACACTCGTAAACTTAGTATAAATTGTCAGACCGATTTCGATTAGTTTTGCCGTTCGGCAGAAATACACATGAATAAACATAAGCAAATTGTTTCAAAAAGAAGATCTTAATAATGGAAATTATCCCTGGACCCATTCTCTCTAAAATCAATTCTCCATCGGATTTAAAAAAAGTTTCAAGTCAAGATTTGGCTAAAGTTTGCCATGAATTGCGAGCGTTCATAATTGATAATGTTTCCGTTTATGGAGGGCATTTTGGGGCAAGCCTTGGGGTTACCGAATTGACCGTAGCACTACACTATGTTTTCAACACCCCTAAAGATCAATTGGTATGGGATGTAGGGCATCAGGCCTATGGGCATAAAATATTGACGGGAAGAAGAGATGCTTTCCATACCAACCGAAAATACCGGGGTCTTTCGGGGTTTCCGAAGAGAAGCGAGAGTGAGTTCGATACATTTGGAGTTGGTCATTCTTCTACCTCCATTTCTGCCGCGCTGGGAATGGCAGAAGCCGCTCACTTTCAAAACGAAAAGGACAAACATCACATAGCCGTAATTGGTGACGGTGCACTAACGGGTGGAATGGCATTCGAGGCGATGAATCATGCTGGGGTTTCCAGCGCTAATTTGTTGATCATTTTGAATGACAACTGCATGTCTATCGATCCGAATGTAGGTGCGCTAAAGGATTACCTAACAGATATTACCACAAGCCAGACTTATAATAAAATAAAAGACGAGGTTTGGAAGATTCTGGGGAAGCTCAGCAAGTTTGGCCCAAATGCACAAGAAATAGCCTCTAAGGTTGAACACTCCATGAAGTCGCTATTATTGAAGCAAAGCAATCTATTTGAATCATTAAACCTTCGGTATTTTGGACCTATTGATGGGCATGATGTAAACCACTTGGTAGATGTGCTTGAAGATCTAAAGAAAATACCTGGTCCGAAAATTCTTCACTGTCTTACTGTTAAGGGAAAGGGCTATAACTTGGCTGAAAAAGATCAAACCAAGTGGCATGCTCCTGGCACTTTCGATAAAATATCAGGGGTTATCAATAAAAAAAAGTACAGCACCCCTCAGCCACCCAAATATCAGGACGTGTTTGGAAATACGCTTGTAACACTCGCTGAGAATGATGAAAAAATTGTAGGCGTAACACCTGCTATGCCTTCCGGGTCTTCAATGAAAATCATGATGGAGGCTTTTCCTGATAGAGCTTATGATGTTGGCATTGCAGAACAACATGCGGTGACGTTTGCTGCCGGATTGGCCACCCAGGGAATGAAGCCTTTTTGCAATATCTACAGCACATTTATGCAGCGAGCTTACGATCAGGTGATACATGATGTTTGTATTCAAAAGCTCCCCGTTGTATTGTGTATGGATCGAGCCGGAGTAGCGGGCGCCGATGGCCCCACCCACCATGGGGCTTACGACATCGCCTTCATGCGATGCATTCCAAACTTGATCGTATCAGCACCCCTGAACGAAAAAGAACTCAGAAACCTGATGTATACGGCAAGCAACTTTGAAGGCCCATTTTCGATCCGCTATCCGAGAGGAGCCGGCGTGATGCCAAAATGGGAAACACCTCTTGAAACGTTAGAAATAGGCAAAGGACAAGAGCTAAGAAAAGGAAATGAGATTGCGGTGCTTTCCATTGGAACCGTTGGAAACTACGCGATGGGGGCTGCGAATGAATTGGATGCTGTCGGAATTCAAGTAGGTGTATACGACATGCGTTATGTGAAACCCCTCGATGAAGACCTCTTACATGAAGTATTCAATGCCTACTCTCAGGTGGTTACCGTAGAAGATGGATGCCTAATGGGTGGTTTTGGATCTGCCATACTGGAATTTGCAGCAGACCATGGATACAATGCAAAAATCAAGCGATTGGGAATCCCTGACCAAATTGTAGAACATGGAGATCAGGCACAGTTACATAGGGACTGTGGCTACGATGCGCAAGCCATTTATGATGCTGTTTTAGCATCTGTAGGTGAAAATGCAACGTTAGCCTAATCTTTTTTTGCACTCTTGTTAATGATTATTAACAATAAAATCAAACGATTTAGCCAGCGGGAATAGGCTAAGATGATGAGCCATACTGCGCCGAACCTTCCTAAAGCGCAACGTAAAAGAACCCCTAAGCTACGCCACTTTCACACCCAACACCCTTTTTTGTACACACCAAAAGAAACCGCTGCGCCAGTTTAGGAAAAAATAGCCTAAACCCCATTCTACGAAGCCTAGGCGGTGATGCTCTTATCTTACTGACATGCTTCGGTTTGAAAAACGCCTTCTTTACCTGAATCAAACTTCCATCCGCTTGGAATAGGTAACTTATCCACTTGCACACAGGTTAGCTTAGGGGTATTTGTCAAGTCTAAATCCGTAAGCTTGTCGTTATTCCCATTCGCCAGATTGACTTTTGTTAATTCACTGTTATTATTTAACCAAAGCCGAGTAAGCATAGTTGTGTTAGAAACATCGATGGCTGTAATTTTGTTATCACTTAAGAAAAGTTGCTCAAGTGCTGTATTGTTAGAAACATCTATTTCTGTTAATTGATTGAGAATTAAACTAAGGAAAGTAAGTAGCGTATTTTGAGAAACATCTATGGCTGTTAAGCCAGTTCTACTTAACTGAAGGAAAGTAAGTGCTGTATTGTTAGAGACATCGATATTATTTATGACTTTATTAGCATTTTCTATATTAAACCTAGTAAGATTTGTAAAATATTCAATTCCAGTAAAGTCTTTAGCTTCACTCCCTTCAAACTTAAATTGACCAGTAAATGCTTGGGCTTCTGCTTCTGAAATTTCCTGATCTCCATTGGTGTTTATGGCTGGATCATTTACTAATTTGACTTTGAAGTTTGCATCTGGAATATTAATTGCTTCACCAAGGTCATTCGTTATGGAAATCGTAAATGCTGCCGTAGCCGTTACACCCGCTACTGTCCCTTGGATTTCGCCTGTGATCTCCGTTCGGGTCTCAAAATCGAATACGCTGGAATCATTTACCACTATTTTATTTCCATTTAACCTAATGGCATCCGCTGGGGTTTGGCTTTTAATCGAATAAACGGGCGTTTCATCCGTATTGGCTACGGTCGCCACGATCTCCCCGATCTGGGTGCCTTTGGGGCTATTTTCTTTGATGGCTAATTGAGTCAAATCCGCTATGTCGATGGAAGTAATTCCCGTATTGGTAATGGTCACCTCTTTCGTTGTGTTATCCGATCCGCCTGCATTCGTAGCGGTGAGCTTTACCGTGTAGGTGTCGTTCTTCGCGTAAGTATGGGCGGGGTTTTCATCTTTTGAAGTGTTTCCATCGCCAAAGTCCCAAGCGTAGCTGGTCGCACCTTCAGACGTGTTGGTAAACGTTACTTTACCTGCCGTTTTTTCGTCTACTACAAAGGTAAAATTCGCCACTAATTGGGTGCTCGTTCCTTCTAGGGAAATGGTCACCGTTCTTGTTTTCTCGGCCGAGCCGCCTGCATTCGTAGCGGTAAGCTTTACCGTGTAGGTGCTGTCTTTCGTGTAGGTATGCGTGGGGTTTTCTTCTGTGGATTTGCTTCCATCGCCAAAGTCCCATGCGTAGCTAGTGGCATTTTTAGAAGCGTTTTTAAAGGTTACCGCCCCTTTTGAACCGAAGGTAAGGGTAAAGTCGGCTTCTACTTTAGGGGTAACGGGTTCATCGCCCTTACAACCCCATAAGATGGCGGCGGTGCATAGGGTAGCGAGTAGAAAGGTTTTAGGTTTGAATTTGATTTGATTTGATTTGATTTGATTTGATTTGATTTGATTTGATTTGATTTGATTTGATTTGATTTGATTTGATTTGATTTGATTTGATTTGATTTGATTTGATTTGATTTGATTTGATTTGATTTGATTTGATTTGATTTGATTTGATTTGATTTGATTTGATTTGATTTGATTTGATTTGATTTGATTTGATTTGATTTGATTTGATTTGATTTGATTTGATTTGATTTGATTTGATTTGATTTGATTTGATTTGATTTGATTTGATTTGATTTGATTTGATTTGATTTGATTATCCATAAATTCAAAATTTTTCGTTACGTTTTTGGATTCTTTAAAATTACTCATCTTATTTTTATTTTTAGGTTTAGAACACAAGAATAGAGGTATTGGATCGTATTTGCAAATAAATTTAATAAAAAAAAGATTTTTTTTTGATGAGGCGGCTTGAAAACAATAAATTATTTCCCCCGAGGTGCATGGGCATGATAGATACGTTTAATGAACGTATTTTCTAGGCGAAGATCTCTAAAATAAATTAATTAGCCGATAACGTTTAATTAATAGCGGGGAGCAAAAATTTCACTATCCCGATCGATGTTGGCATCCTTTAGCAAACTTATCGCTGGTCATCGATAATAGCTAAGGTAGGCGGTGAGCCTAACGTTTTTGAAGAATATTTCAGGAAAATTTTGATGAAAAAAGTCCCAAACCAACAAAGGCAGGGACTTTTTTCGTTCCTAAAATAAAAAATTATAAGTGATGAAAAACTAATAATTGAAAAATCAAATCTGTGCAATTGCACAAACAAAACAAAACGAGACAAATATACGACACTATTTTATAATGACCAAATTTCTGCTCCTTTAATATGCCAATAATTTAATACATGCCAATAATCCGGCTTTCTGTGAATTGGGTCTTTTTCATCTTTCTTGCAACCCCAT
Organism: uncultured Ekhidna sp.; assembly: GCA_964289745.1. GTDB lineage: Bacteria > Bacteroidota > Bacteroidia > Cytophagales > Cyclobacteriaceae > Ekhidna. The sequence continues at coordinate 828,941 of CAXYMM010000001.1, read as the reverse complement.
AGAACTGCGGCGGTGCATAGCGTAGCGAGGAGAAAGGTTCTGGGTTTGACATTTAGAGGTTTAAACTTGATTTGATTGTCAAGAAATTAAAAATCAAGAATAGGGTATTGGATCGTTTTTAGCGGGAGTATCGTTCCAATCTAAAAATTTGGACGGGTTAAGACTTGCCTTCTTCTTTTAGAATTGTGTTGGAACTGGAAAAAAAGACCGCTATTCGTAGCGATCTTTACGATTTTACTCCTTGTTAATCCAATTTATTTGTTAGTTGAGGTTTAATTCTACACTTCGATTAATAAAGTCCGTTAAGTCCTTGCCCGTAAGCATCCCCTGCGACAGCATGGCGAGGTCGTAGGCATGTTTGGCTAGTTTTTGCTTGTCTTCGTCAACTGTTGCCGCAAGGATTTTCTTGGACATCGCATGATTGGCGTTAATGGCTACGCTCAAGTTTAAAGGCATCTCACCGAACATCATCGGTCCTCCACCCGTTGCCTGCATGTCTTTCATCCTACGGACGAACTCTGGAAGGGTAATGGTCACGGGGAGATCATCGGTAGCCATCGGCTCAACAGATACTGTATTATTTTTGTTGTTGATCGCTTTTTCGAAAACTTCTTTTAACGATTCATTTTCTTTCTCTGAAAGTACTGATTCTTTCTTCTGGTCCTTATCGATCAGCTTATCAATCACATCAGCATCGACTCGCTGAAGTTGAAGATTCTCATTTTTCTGCTCGATATGGCTAATAAAGTGGCCATCCAATGGACCCCCTAAGTCAATCACGTCATAGCTTCTCTTTTTTGCCGTCTCGATGTACCCATGCTGTGCATCAGCATCCGTGGTGTAAAGCACTACCACATTTTTATCTTTATTAGTTTGGTTCGCCTCGATTTGTTTTTTGTATTCGTCTATGGTGAAGAACTTATTATCGAGGTTTTTCACCAAGGCAAACGTTTTTGCTTTCTCATCAAACTTTTCTTCGGAAATCATTCCATACTTTACAAAAACACCAATGTCTTGCCACTTTTGCTCGTACGCCTTGCGGTCATTTTTAAACAGGTCTCCCAGCTTGTCGGCTACTTTTTTTGTGATATAACCGTTTATCTTCTTGACGTTAGCATCTGACTGAAGGTAACTTCGGGATACATTTAACGGAATATCAGGAGAATCAATCACACCATGCAGCAGCTGAAGGAATTCAGGCACCACATCTTTTACCTCATCTGTAATGAAGACCTGACGCGAGTAGAGTTGGATTTTATTTTTCTGAACCTCAAAATCTTTTTTCAATTTGGGGAAGTAAAGTACTCCCGTGAGGTTAAAAGGATAATCTACATTAAGATGAATCCAAAAAAGAGGATCTTCACTAAATGGATACAGGGTTTTGTAGAATGACAGGTAGTCTTCGTCTTTCAAATCGCTCGGAGACTCGGCCCAAATCGGCTTCACATCGTTAATGATGTTGTCTTCTTTTACCGTTTTGTATTTGGTATTGCCGTCTTTGTCTTTACCGTCTTCTAGGCTTTTCTCTTTTTGTCCAAATTTGATTTTGATGGGCAAAAATTTCGAGTATTTATTCAGAATGCCTTGTAAACGAGATTCTTCAAGAAACTCTTCAGAATCTTCAGCCACGAAAAGCGTAATCGTTGTGCCTCTGGTTTTTCGCTTTCCTTCTTTGATCTCAAAATCCGTCTCACCGGTACAAATCCACTTGGCGGCTTCAGCATCTTTTTGATGTGATAGGGTATCGATTTCTACTTTTTTGGCCACCATAAAGGCTGAGTAGAATCCGAGTCCGAAATGTCCAATAATTTGTTGGTTATCAGCTTTTTCCTTATATTTTTCTATGAATTCGGTTGCGCCAGAGAATGCGATCTGGTTGATGTATTTTTTAATCTCATCCGCCGTCATGCCGATGCCATTATCTGAAACCGTGATGGTTTTTTTCTTTTTGTCGAATGACACTTCGACAGTCAAATCGCCAAGTTCGCCACTGTACTCACCCAACTGCGCAAGTTGCTTGATCTTTTGAGAAGCGTCTACCGCATTGGATACCAGCTCACGAAGAAAGATTTCATGATCTGAATACAAGAATTTTTTAATGATGGGGAAGATATTTTCCGTGTGTATGGAAATCGTACCTTTTTCTGCCATAGTTTAACTTTTACAGTTTTTAATTACTTAATATATAGAAATCAAATTTTATTCCAGACCGATAAATCTGACAGATTGGCAGAAAGATGTCGCGCAATAATTCAGGTCACCTTAGCCGATCCATGCTTCTTACTAACTTTTCATCTTTTCGGATAAAGCGATTAGCGAGAAAATTGTTGAACATGGCAACGATTGGGAGGTAAAATCCAATTAAAAACCGACCAAATATCGATGGATCAAATAATGTGTTGGCTTTGCTGATATAGAGGTACATGCCCACCAATGTACCTGCCGAGAGAAAGGAAAAAAGGGCATTTAGCTTCATTTGCGTTAGCCTGCTTTTAAAACGGGTAATCGACCAAAACATGACCAAGGCACTTAGTGCAGCAGCAATGGAAATCCAAATAGTGGACCGTACTCCCAGAAGTTCAATTTCATTGGAAGTAGTGATATGCTGCTCATAGCGAAGCTCAAAAGAACTCATAATGGCGTATTCCCTTTTTTCGGCATCAAAATTTTGATCTGATTTTTCCCAAATGGGTAGAAAGAGTACCAATACCATGGAAACGGCTGCAATGGTCATGAAGATGGTTTGAATTCGTTGAAGCATGTTTTTAGAAATTTAAAAAGGCAAATATCAACGTTTTCGATCTGATATCGAATGAATGCGCCAACTTTGTCTTGTGAGGTATTTCATGGATATCACCTATCGAGGCACACACTTTAGCGGTTGGCAGGTTCAACCGAATGCTCCGACTATTCAGGAAGAGATTGAAAAAAGGCTACGCCTGTTGCTGAGAAAAGAAACACCCATCACAGGGAGTGGGCGTACAGATGCGGGGGTTCATGCCGTCCAACAAATTGCGCATTTTGATTCTGAGCATATTGATTCGGCACAGCTTGCTTTTAAGCTTAACTCTTTGCTGTCCAAAGACATTTCAATCAATCGCATAGTGAAGGTTCAGGAGGATGCCAGTGCGCGCTTTTCCGCAATATCTCGCAGGTATCATTATCGCCTTCATCAGTCAAAAAATCCTTTTAAAGAAGGGATATCATATTACTTTACGCCAGGGCTTAACTTGGAAGAAATTAACCGCGCATGTGAAATAATTAAGAACTGGCAGAACTTTGAATGCTTTAGTAAAGTTCATACGGAGGTGAATCATTTCAACTGTGATATCTTCCGAACAAAATGGGTGCAAAATGCAGCAGACCATTTATTTATAGTTGAAGCAAACCGATTTTTAAGAGGGATGGTACGGGCAATCGTAGGAACGCTAATTGATGTAGGGCTTGGGAAAACTACTTTAGAGGAATTTCAAAAAATTCTCGAAAGAAAAGATCGAACGCGGGCAGGCAGGGCAGTACCAGCAGAAGGGCTATACCTACAAGAAGTGAGCTACCCCAAGGAGATTTATCTAGACTGAATAATTTTGGAAAAAGAAAAGGTCAGTGGAAATATTGTAGACCTGAGTGTTCTCAGGAGACTTTTCGTATATGCGAAACCTTATCAAGGAATTTTTTATTTCATCGTGCTGCTAACAGTTGCATTAAGCTTGCTAGGACCTGTTCGCCCGTGGATCATCCAGCGAACGATAGACAACCAAGTGGCTAATGGAGACTACCCAGGTTTAGTGGACATGATTTTCCTATTAGTGAGCCTTTTAATCGGGCAGGCTATTGTGCAGTATTTGCATACGTTCTATTCAGGATGGCTGGGGCAGAACATCATAAAGGACATTCGAATAAAGCTATTCAGGCATATACAATCGCTCAGGCTAAAATTTTTTGACACCACTCCCATTGGAAGATTAGTCACTCGTAATGTTTCAGATATCGAAACACTTGCAGAAGTATTTAGCACAGGAATAGCGGGCATAATTGCGGATCTCTTGCAACTTTCGGTAATCCTAGGTTTTATGCTCTATATGAATTGGCAGCTTACGTTGGTCAGCTTATTGCTTCTTCCATTGTTAGTCTTGGCCACTTACATTTTCAAAGAAAAAATAAAAGCAGCGTTTAATGAGGTTCGAGCAACTGTTTCTAACCTCAACACTTTTGTTCAAGAACACATCACAGGGATGAACATTGTGCAAATTTTCAATAGCGAAGAACGCGAGCTGGAAAAATTTAAAATTATTAACAACGAGCATCGGGAGGCCAATATCAATTCTGTATTGTATCATGCTATATACTTTCCGGTAGCAGAAGTAATTCAGGCAGCAGGCATCGGCTTGCTAGTATGGTATGGCGGTGGCCAGCTGATCCAAGGAAATATCGCTTTTGGTACTCTAATCGCTTTTATTCTTTATCTACAGATGTTCTTTCGACCCATCCGCATGATTGCCGACCGGTTCAATACGCTTCAAATGGGGGTCGTTTCTTCAAAGAGAATTTTAGACTTACTGGACAACACGGATCACCTCTCCAATACTGGCAGTTATGCACCTGAATACATTCAGGGGAACGTAAAGTTTGACCGGGTTTGGTTTGCCTACAATGAGGAAGATTGGGTGCTAAGAGACGTTTCCTTCGAGGTGAAAAAGGGCGATACAGTCGCATTGGTAGGAGCTACTGGCGCAGGCAAAACTTCTGTGATTAACCTGCTCAGTAGATTTTATGAAATCAACAGAGGACACATATACATTGAGGGTAGAGATATTAGCGCGTATAACTTAGACAACCTGAGGAGTCATGCTGCCGTCGTGCTTCAGGATGTTTTCCTTTTTTCCGATACGATCTTCAACAATATTACCCTGAAAAATCCCGATATTTCCGTTGAGCGTGTGAGGGAGGCTGCGAGACTAGTGGGCGCACTTCCCTTCATTGAAAAACTGCCAGGTGGTTTCGAATATAATGTTATGGAGCGTGGGGCGACCTTATCGGTTGGTCAGCGGCAACTTATCTCATTTGTGAGAGCTTTGGTCTACGATCCCAAAATCATTGTACTCGATGAGGCGACTTCTTCCGTAGATACCGAGACAGAAGAATTAATCCAAAATGCAATTCAAAAGTTGATGTTTGGTAGAACCTCGATCGTTATTGCTCACCGGCTATCCACTATCCAGAATGCCGACCAGATCATCGTATTGGAAAAAGGCGAAATAGTGGAGCATGGTAATCATAATGAGTTACTCAATAAAGAGGGCCATTATGCTCAACTTCACCAAATTCAATATAAGGAAATAGCGAAAGCCATATAACTATGAAAAAAGCAAGAACGCTTTATTTGATCATTAGCATTGTCAGTCTTATTATCATCTCGGTAAGCCTCTACTACCTTATGGGGGGGTTCAATCCCATCGAGATTTACTTTTTCGATGGAACAACACGAACGGTAATAGGAAAAGAATACGTGCTACCTAACGGCAACGAACACTTCAAAGAGAAGATGGACAGTGCCAAAGCTGATATATTGAATGGAAACCTAAAAGGAAAGCTCACTGCGGTTATCTATCCGAAAGGTGAATCTGAAGATTCTAGCCGATACTTTATTGGAGTCGCTCAAGATAGTATTGTTGGCATAATTCGCATACCTGCTGAATTTGACTACCGCCAGTTTAAAACGGATCGTATTTATAAAATTTTCATTACCCAAAGTAGCTGGGTTGCGCCTGCCCCCCATGAGATTGAAGAAATGATGGAATTAAGGGCGATAGAAGAAGGCGAAATGTTAAAACCCTATACATTTGAAATTTACTATGAGGACGGTTCTTTCAGTATTGAAAAATGGGTAAGGTAGCGGTTTACTCGACCACCTCTTCACCTGCTAGTTGCTTATCGTGTAGTTCTCTATAAGCTCCATTTAAGGCTAGCAATTCCTCATGTGTTCCTTGTTCGATTATTTGACCTTCGTCCAGCATTACTATTTTGTCCGCAAGCTTTGCCGAGGAAACACGGTGAGAAATAATGATAGACGTCCGCCCTTTCATGATGCGTTGCATGGCATTAAGAATGACGTTTTCTGTTTTGGTGTCTACTGCCGAGAGTGCGTCATCCAAAATTAGTACTTTAGGTTCTCTGGCGATCGCTCTGGCGATGGAAACCCGTTGCTTTTGACCTCCAGAAAGGGTAATACCCCTCTCACCCAGCTCAGTTTCAAATCCATCTTTAAAATCTAGAATATTTTTTAAAACGTCTGCGTCTTTTGCTGCTTGTTCTATTTCTTCCTGAGACATTTTACGGTTGCCAAAAGAGATATTGCTTGCTATGGTGTCTGAAAAAAGAAACACATCTTGGGGCACGTATCCAATTTGACTTCTAAGAGACGAAAGGGAGTAGTCCTTTACGTCTACACTATCAATCGTGAGCTTTCCACTATTTATGTCGTAAAGTCTGCATAGTATGTTGGCAATCGTACTTTTTCCTGATCCAGTTGTACCCACAATTGCAATAGCCTCTCCAGTATTTACTTCAAATGAAATATTTTTAAGAGCCTTAATACCAGAATCTGGGTAGATAAAACTGACGTTTTCAAATTCAATTTTACCTTCAATCTCTTTGTCAAATTCCATTCGTGAGCTGATATCTGTTTTTGTATTCAAAAACTCATTAATTCTCTTTTGAGAGGCCGCTGCTCGTTGATTAATAGAGGTAATCCACCCCAACGCAGTTACTGGCCAGGTAAGCATATTTACATATATGATAAACTCAGCAATATTTCCCGTACTTACCTCGCCATTGAATACTTGAATAGACCCCGCATAAACCGTCAGGATAATGCTAAGTCCAATCAAACCCATAATGAGTGGCATAAAAAGCGCTTGAACGAAAGCCAGCTTCAAAGATTTTTTTTTGTATTCGTTGCTTTCCAAGGCAAATGTGGACTCCATCTCTTTCTCCCTCACAAATGCTTTGATCACACGAATGCCTGAAAAAGCTTCTTGTACAAATGTGGAAAGTCCCGATAAGCTCTCCTGAATTTCCATGGAGTGCTTATTGATGATGTTACTTACAAAGTAGATACTAACAGAAAGGATTGGCAATGGAAGCAGAGAATAGAAGGTCAGAGTGGGATTAATGGAAATCATATAGGGAATCACCATGCCGAAAAGTGTGAATAGGTTAATTCCGTACATAATGCCTGGCCCCAGATACATTCTCACTTTGCTTACGTCTTCAGAGATTCTGGCCATCAAATCCCCAGTATTATTTTTTCGGTAGAAGCTCAAGGGTAACGATTGGTAATGCTCGAAGATTTCGTTTTTTAAGTCATATTCAATGTGTCGAGACATCACAATAATCGTTTGCCTCACGAAAAAAAGGAGGACGCCTCTTAATAAGGCAGACAAAAGAATCAAAGAGGCAAGGATCACAATAGTAGATCCTATTGAGTCTACAATGCTTTTTTGTAGTGAAAAGCCCTCAAAATCGGAAAAAATTCCATAGCTCCCCTGAATAATATCAAAAGCATACCGGACAATGACTGCGGGAACAATGGAAAAAAAATTTCCAACAATAATAAATATCGCCCCCAGAATAAGATGGAATTTATATTTAAGTAAGTACTTATTGAGATACTTTAAGTCTTTCACAGAATTTTACGAAACCCGAAGTTTGGTAGCCTTTAAAATAGATAATTTTGGATATGTAATTGAATGCCCCTAAGATAAGTCCATTACACGACTTTATTATGCCATAGCGTATTCGATTTGGGGTACGAATCTTCGATTAGAACGTTTATTTCTTATCAAAAGTACTCCCTTTTTGCTTGTTTTACCATAAAGCCGCTAAGCCGTTCTCTCTAGTCTTCGATACAGAAAGTGGCTTTGGTTCAGATCGTCCTTAAAGGTGCAAAACACCCGAATTTCTGTTTTTCTATTGGCTTTTTTATCAACCCTGCTTTCATTAGAAGTAAAAGAGGCGTATAACGCAATTAGATTTCCTTTTCATGAGAAGATCATCTACAACTAATAGGAAACAGAACCATCTACAGCGGACATATAAAAGCCTGCTTCCGTTTATGCATTTTTATTGAAAGTACTGAACTTAGGGTTCATTAATATTTTAAAAATTAAGAAAAGCCCCTAACATGATTATTTCTTTTTTCTATGCCATCATTGTCCCGAATGTTAATTAATTATATCTTGATTTATCGCATTGATATTTTAAATCTAAAATGCAGATGATTTTAGGTTTAACCCAGTTCGCTCATTTAGCCCAAACTGGATATTCATATTTTGCACGGCCTGTCCTGAAGCTCCTTTTAAGAGATTGTCTATTACTGAAACTACTATGCCTGTACCTTCAATTACTTTAGGGTAAACGAGGCATTTGTTAGTCCCAACGACCCTCTTCAAATCAGGGTTTTCATTTACAACTTTTGTAAAAGTGTGTGACCAGTAGTAATCCTGATATGCCTTTATCAAAGACTGCTCACTCAGGTTTGTTGCAAAATGCACCGTCGTAATGATGCCTCTGGTAAATGCTCCGCGATAGGGCACAAATAACAGCTTGGAAGCTAGTTCAGGTCGAATAGCTTTTAGGGTTTCACCAATTTCCATAAGGTGCTGATGTTTAAGCGGTTTATAAACACTTGCGTTGTGACTCCTCCAACTAAAATGGGTGGTAGCGGTTGGCGATTGCCCTGCACCTGTAGACCCCGTAATACCTGATACGCTAATATCGCTTAATATGGCACCCATTTGAACGGAGGGCAACAAAGCCAGCTGTATACACGTGGCAAAGCATCCAGGATTTGCAATATGATTAGACTTCCCTATTAAGCTTCGGGTCATTTCCGGAAGTCCGTAAATGAAATCATGGCTTCCTGCGAGCCGGTAGTCCTGGCTCAGGTCGATGATTTTTTTGGTCAATAGCCCTGGGTGCGATTCCAATATCTTTTTCGATTCGCCATGCCCTTTGCACAAAAAGAAAACATCCGCCTCAAGTGTAATTTCTTTATCAAAAACCAAATTGGTTTCCCCAATTAAATCCTTGTGTATGGTATCAATGCCTTTCCCTGCCTGGCTGGTGCTTTGCAGTAAGACTATTTCTACTGTCGGGTGATTTATTAAAACCCTGATAAGCTCACCCGCCGTATATCCAGCGGCCCCTATTATTCCCACTTTAATCATTTCTTTAATCTTCTTTTTTTCAGTCTCATGAATCGAGCATATAATTTGGAATTTTTCACAAAATTCCATCGCTTTCGATTCTTTTTTTCAGGATCAAAAAGCATGGCTGTACACATGCAATTAGACCTGTTTTTGCCCCTAAGAATTTCGTAGTTTACACAACTTTTGCATCCGCTCCAAAACTGCTCATCATTCGTAAGCTCACTGTAAGTGACAGGCACATAACTCAGATCAGAGTTTATTTTCATTACTGGAAGAGAAGTGGTTAATCCAAAAAGTTTTGAGTTCGGATATTTTTTTCTAGAGTATAAAAAAGCCTTTCGTTTAATTTTAGTAGCAACTCCACTCGACCTATAGGCAGGTTTTACGGTAAGACCCGAGTTTGCTACGTACTTTTTTTTACTCCAGCTTTCGATGTAGCAAAACCCAACCAGTTCATCTCCTGCGAGTGCAATAATGGCACTGCTTTCTTCAATCTTCTGATCGATATACTTGGCAGATCGTTTAGCGATTCCTGTGCCGCGCTGTTTGGCACTTACTTCATAAAGATCGCAAATTTCAGAAGTGTATTTTTTGTCTTCCGAATGCGTAACACGAACGACTATTTCATTCATTTTAAAATTGTGATAGAGCAGATAAGAAATTGAAATTGATGGATAGTCACCAAGTAGGTGAGAGGGTATTATCTGGCAGGCCAAGGCCTGAGAAGCCAGGGAAGACTGAACACTAATCTAATTGATAGTATAAAAGTTCTTTTTTTCAATGGTTTCAATTTTCATAATAAAGTTTTAAAAAAATCATCTTTTTACCAAACTTTTGTGAAAAAATTAAACACCTGTAGTAGTTTGCTACAACCAAATCTAACCAAGCATGAAAAATAGACATTCCTATGACTATGGAGTTATCGGAAATTGTGCATATACTGCCCATATACATACAGACACTAACGTAGCTTGGATGTGCTGGCCAAAGTTTGATAGCAGTTTCATATTCGGAGGAATACTCGATGACGAAAAAGGTGGCGAGTTTTCAATCAAGCCAGTTGAGGGAATTAAAAACTCTTCTCAGTCCTATCTGGAAAACACCAATATTCTTGTCACAGAAATTAAAAGTAGCGACGGTGTTTTTAGGGTAACAGATTTTGCCCCAAGATTTCGGCAATTCGACCGATACTTCAAACCGCTTTACCTAATAAGAAAGATTGAATTAGTGGACGGCAATCCAAAAATTGTGGTGAAATGTCGTCCCAAAGGAAGGTACGGAGAAGCAGATCCAGACACTAGTTTTGGTAGCAACCACCTTCGGTTTTTAAAACTAGAATCCAATGTGAGGCTCACCACGAACATTTCTTTGTCCTACCTCCTAAATGAAGATAGCTTTGTGTTAAACGAAAGTAAGTATTTAGTTCTTACCTGGGGGCCTCCGATAGAAGCCGCCCTGATTGAAACAGTAGAAAACTTTCTCGTGAAAACCACCAACTATTGGAGAAATTGGGTAAAGTCTGCCAGCATTGGTAATTTTTTTCAGCGAGCAGGTATTCGTTCTGCTTTGATCTTGAAAATTCATCAATATGAAGACACGGGAGCCATTATTGCTGCTACAACAACTAGTTTACCCGAAAGCCCAGGAAGCACTCGAAACTGGGACTACCGCTACTGTTGGATGCGAGATACCTTTTATACCTTGAATGCGTTCAACAATATTGCACACTTCGATGAACTTGAACTTTATTTTCATTACATCCTTAATACTACGATGGAGGAGGAGGATCGCTACCAACCGCTTTATAGCATTGTGGGCAAAAAAGAATTGGTAGAAATGGAACTTCCCCTTAAAGGTTACCTTGGAAATCAACCCGTAAGGGTAGGTAACGACGCCTATACGCATATTCAAAATGATGTATATGGTCAAGTCCTCATTTCGCTACTTCCACTTTATAGCGACAAGCGAATCATATTTAGCGAACGCTTCGATGCTTCCAAGCTAATCTTTAAGACATTAAAAATGATGGAGCGCACTTTTGACGAAAAAGACGCAGGTCTTTGGGAGTTTAGAAATCTGGCGCAATATCATTGCTATACATACCTGTTTCATTGGGCTGGAAGTTGTGCCGCCATTCAGATTGCGAAAGTGCTAAAGAATGCTAAAATAGGAGAACTAGCAATACATTTAAAAAAACGCTCTGAAGACATGATTAACAAATGTTTTGTCTCTTCTAAAAGAGGATATGCTCAGGCGGTAGGAGTGGATCGCATGGATGCAAGTACTTTACAGTTGATTATGATGAACTATTTGCCACACCAATCTGATGCGGCAAAGCATCACCTCCTAGCGTTAGAAAATGAACTGCACGCTGGAAATGGCCTCTTCTATCGATATAAACATCAGGATGATTTTGGAGAGCCTGAAACCACCTTTTTGATTTGTGCATTCTGGTATGTAGAAGCGCTTGCATGTGTGGGCAGGTTGGATGAGGCGATCAAATATTTTGAAACCCTTATCTCTTACGGCAATCATTTAGGTCTCCTTAGTGAAGATGTGAAAGCAAATGACGGAAGCATGTGGGGCAATTTCCCTCAAGCTTACAGTCATGTTGGTCTCCTCAATGCCGCCAGTAGAATCTCCAGAAAACTGGATCAACCCGATTTCTTACTTACGTAATAGACTTTAACAAATTTCTGATATCCAGGTAATTTTCTACTCGATAGTTGGCTATCGAAGAAGATGAGCCGACTTTGATGGTATAAGCACGGTCTGGCATTACCCGAAATGTGTCTTCGTCTGTCCTATCATCGCCACAGGCCATGATGTAATCGTAAGAACCATTCTTGAGCCACTCTGCGGCAGCAAAGCCTTTGTTCAGGTGGGAATCTTTTATTTCGATCACTTTATTACCTTCCATGATCTGTACATTCTTTTCTGAGGATATGTATTTTAAGTGGCTGGTCAGCTCGCGTGTTCTTTCTTCGCCAAGACCTGTTTCTACCTTGCGATAATGCCAGACCAATGAGTAGTCCTTTTTCTCAATAAAGGATCCAGGTGTTCGGTCTACATACCGTTCCAGCACGCTTTGAAACTCCGCATGCCAAGAAGTATCTATCTCCCTAAACTGTTTCCATTCTTCACCTGATCGCTTGTACCATACACCATGCTCTGCAATAATATCTAGGTTATACTCTTTTAGCCACTTGCCCAGTGTAGCTCTACCCCTACCACTAATGATCACGACTCTACTGGTTTTGTCCTGGGTAAGGTCTTTGAGGATTGCCTTTAGCGTACGATCTGGTTTAGAATCGCTTGGGTTTGCATGAAAATTAACCAAAGTTCCATCATAATCCAGAAAAATAATTTTCTTTTTAGCCCTTTTATAACTGGCAATTAACCGCTCCTTTACGGCATTATCCAAAGGTTTTGTCTGAAGGTTCTGCTGCTCTTTTTTAATAAAGGCGAGTCGTTCCATGAAGAGGTTCACCCACGCATGAATGTTGTACCTTCTCAACGAACTCTGCATAATTTCTATCCTTCTTTTCTGTTCGGCCTCTGGCATGGTAAGTGCTTCTTTTATCGCATTTACCATCTGGATAATATTGTTTGGGTTGATCAAAATAGCATCCGAAAGCTCTTTGGAAGCACCTGCCATTTCACTTAAAATAAGCACCCCTTTCTTATCCAGCTTGCTGGCAATAAATTCTTTACAAACCAAGTTCATTCCGTCTCTTAAAGGGGAGACCATTGCCACATGAGCCATTCGATAGAAAGCGCTAAGCGCATTGAGTGGGAAGCTTCGATAGAAGTAGTGGATAGGTGTCCAGCTCATTCGCCCAAAACGGCCATTAATTCTTCCCACTAGCAAATCAATTTCTTGCTTCAGCTGTCCATACTTCAGCACATTATCTCTGGATGGCACCACTATCATTAGCATGGATACTTTTTCCAAAAACTCTTCATGCTTTTCTAAAAATCGTTCAAAAGCCAAAAGTCGTCCAGGAATTCCTTTGGAATAGTCCAATCGATCGATGGTTAGCACCAGTTTAACATCCCCCAGATATGTGCGATACCGAACTTCTCTGTCTAAAGTATCTGGCATTGCCGCACAACTTGCGTATTTTTCATAGTCAATTCCCATTGGAAGGGCGTCGGCTAATATTAGCCTGTTCCCAACATTAATCTGACCGTTGGTATTCCCTATCCCTGCGATTCGGTTCACACTTGAAAGAAAATGACGCATGTCATCGTAAGTATGGAATCCAACAAAATCGGCACCCATCATTCCATTAAGGAGCTCTCTTCTCCAAGGCAGTCTTCTAAAAGATTCGTAAGAAGGAAATGGGATGTGGAGAAAGAAGCCAATACTCACGTTCTCTTTGATCTCTCGAATCATCTGTGGCAGTAGGAGTAGTTGATAGTCGTGAATCCATACCGTATCGCCAACCTCCAGCTCTTTCGCTATCGCTTTAGCAAACTTTTTGTTTACTTTTTGGTAAGCCTTCCAAAGAGTTTCATCATAAACTACATATTGATTGAAATAATGAAAGTTTGGCCACAAAGTCTCATTACTAAATCCTTCGTAAAAATCTTCTATCTCTTGGGTATTAAGAAAAACAGGGCGCATATTTTCCTTTCTCAGGTTAGTGTCAATATCTTGTTTTTCTTTCGTTTTAGTAACCGCCAAACCAGGCCAACCAATCCAAATATTATCCCCTTCTTTATAAATAGAGCCAAGCCCTGTAGCCAACCCGCCCTCACTTGGAAGATAAAGAAGCTCTTTGTTTTCCTTTTTTATTTTAATAGGAAGCCTGTTGGAAACAATAATCGTCTTAGCCATGCTTCTAAGTTAGTGCAAAACGAAAAATGATCTCCCTCACTAAATCAATTGCCATAGACAAACCGTATTCGGATAATTGCTTTTAAGGTGATTATCCTAAACCAACAACCCTTCAGCCATCTGGTTTAAGCCCAACCATTGACAAACTGGAAAAAGTAAGGTCTTTCGTTTTGATTTGACCTAAGTATTGACCTTCCTATAACTGCTTATGAATGGTTTTAGGTCGTTCATCAAAAGGTGTGTGATTTAAAAAGATCATTAAAAAAACAACTCCGTTTTCAAATTTCTAAGCGCAACCGCTCGCATTTTCAGAATTGCTTTTACAAGATTACTTTACTTTTCTGCGCCTACTTCGTATGTAAAGCTGGCAACCTGTTTTGCTGTGGCATCTAATTTTGTAGCATCTACCTTGCCATGACTCAACAAGACTACTGTTGAGCATAAGATGGTTGCTGGTAAGGCTCGGATTAATTTGATGCTCATCTTTGAATGATGCCATCGTAAAATTTTAATATTTAAGTTAGGGTAATCAAACTACTTTTTCAAACAGGTCTTAATTTGAATGGTTTTATCATCTTGGACGATCCCAGATGATCAGCTCATTCAACTCCGAACCCTTTTGAAGGTAAATTAAATGTGAAACAACCCCCCGTGAGGCTTCTTCACCATGCATTAGCCATAATAGCCTAGCATTTTTTGAAATCTGTCTATATTTAAGCATGAGATTAAATGACCTATTGATTTCGGCAACGCTGGCTACGGTTATCGGTTGCCAGTCGACTTCAAATGCGGGCAAGCACGAAAAACCCGCTCAGATTGAAGCACCGCAAAATACGGCACATCATATTGAAGCACTCTCCAAAATTTTCGATGCCCATGGAGGCTACGCACAGTGGGACAAGATGAAATCTCTCTCGTACCGCAAAAAGGGAGAGTCGACTATAGCAGATTTAAAGAATAGGAAAATTTTGCTTACTTCAAAGGAGCAAACAATTGGTTTTGACGGCAATGAAGTGTGGATGAAACCAGATACGCTAGATGCTTCTAGAGCGCGGTTTTATCATAACCTGTATTTCTACTTTTATGCCATGCCCTTTGTAGTAGGAGATCTGGGAGCTTACTATGAGTTGCTACCGCAAAGAGAGCTTGGAGGAAAAATTTATAATCAACTCAAGATTTCTTATCAAGAGGGAATTGGTGATTCTTCCAATGATAACTACATCATTCTATCCAACTCGGAAACCAACCAAATGGAGTGGCTCATGTATACGGTAACGTACACGAGTGGAGAACCTAGCGATGCATATAAACTGATCAGGTATGGTGAATGGGCTCGCTTTGGCGATCTTCTACTGCCTACTGCTATTCAATGGTACGATGAGCAAAAAAATTCATTGGTTGCTTCAGGGCAGCCAGTTGTTTTTGAAACGATTAGTATTTCAGAAGAGCCCCCTGAGCAATCTATTTTTGAAAGACCTGAGGGAGCACAAATTGCTCCGCGATAGGGTCTAAATCTTCCTTTTGAGATAAAATTTCTTTCTGAGAACATCATTTTGTCGAAAGATTTTAAGCCTTATTTTTTTGCCCTCTTTACTTCTGAGCAAGCCATAAATATTTGAGAGCGTTGCGGTCTTTAAATTCATTCCATTTATAGAAAGAATTATGTCTTCTTCCATTAGCCCTGCGTTATTAGCAGGACTATTTGGATCTACAGCCATCACTTTTAATGTATCCAGATTGATTCCCGTTGCATTTATTAAAAGCCCACTCATGTTGTGTTCAAACTCCCCTTGGAAGGTTCTTCCCTTTTTTAGGTAGATGAATTTGTTGAAATAGTCGATGGTCACGATAAACCGGTTTAAAATTTCACCTCCAAAAGTACCCACTCTGGCTCCACGCTTTATGGACTTATTATACGCTCCCTGAAAGGGGGCGGATATTAGCACTTCGTTGAACCCGAAGTGGGAAATAGATAAAGAATCCATTCTGCTCAAAAACCCTAAAATTTCTCCAGCTATTCCTCTTCCGAGTTGAGTTTCCACTCGCTTTTCTGGCACATCTAATGTTGCAACATTGTTGTAGTCAATCAGCACCGCATGACTTGCACCCGTGTCTATCATAAAATCAACTATTTCCTCTTTTCCTTTTTGTACAAGATTGGCGTTTATGAATGGCTTTGATTTTATAATCTCTATTGGAACTTTTGTAGCCTTTCTGGCGGGTTTAAATTTCTTAGGGTTATAAAGCGTAATGACCTCATTGTCGTAATCAATTTCTACGATAAATCTGCTGAATAGATCATAGCCTATAATGCCACATACTTCATCCCCAATACTTTTCGAAAGGTCGAGGTAGTCTTCTTTCAGAACCAGCATATTCATGTTCTCCCCTTCTATTCCTCCCGGGAGTGTAAATGTGGTTTGGTTAGCTACAACTGCGGCAACGGAATCAATGATTCCTGGCCCAATAATGTTTAGTTCTCTAGTATAATTAAGGCCGACGATATCGCCGTAAATTTTTTCAGTGAGAATGGCTGTTTTGACTCCAGTGTCCAGAATAAATTTTAACGTCAAGTAATTATTGAGCGTAACCGGTATCACAATTAGGTTATTGTGTTGTTCAAATGGGATTTGAATGCTTTTCATTCTTGGGGAGACCTTGAAGCCAAATTCAATTTGTCCCTTTGCCGAAGAGCAAATATTAGTACTGATAAGGAGAAAAAATAAGATGAGGCTTATAATGGGATTTCTCATACTTTTCTAAGTTAACTCTTTTTACTGTTAAACACTGAGGAATCCTTCTTACCCTTACCCCAGGTATCTAGTCAAAAAGCTGTTGAATATCACTGTGGGATAGGCTCTTCATGAAGCTTTCCTCAACAGTAATAAGATCGGATGCTAATTTTTGTTTAAATGCTTGAAGCTTAATGAGTTTCTCTTCAAGCGTGTCTTTTGCCACAAACTTGTAGGCGAACACTTTTTTTTGCTGACCAATGCGGTGAGCTCTGTCGATCGCTTGGGCTTCTACCGCAGGATTCCACCAGGGATCCAATAAGAAAACGTAATCTGCTTTTGTCAAATTAAGACCCGTACCCCCTGCCTTTAGCGAGATGAGGAAGACTTTCACTTTGTCATCATTTTGGAATCGTTCTACCTCAATTTGTCGATTTTTGGTGCCTCCATCCAGATATGAAAACGGAATTTCTTCTTTTTTAAGAAGGTCACTTACAATCTTCAGGTGCTTTACAAACTGACTAAAGACCAATACTTTATGACCCTTAGAGATAGAATTTTCAAGCATATAGGCCACATCTTCGAGTTTTCCTGAGCCACCATCATAGGATGGATTTACCATTTTAGGATGGTTGGCAATTTGTCGTAATTGTGTAAGGCCTTGTAGCAGTATCATATGCGATTTGGCTATACCCTCTGTTTCGATCAAATCAAGGATTTTACTGCGAAATGCATTTTTTTCTTCTTCATAAATGGCCTTTTGGTCTTCGGTCATCGTACAGTACCTCACATTTACTACCTTCTCTGGGAGGTCATCCGCCACTTGGCCCTTTTCACGTCTTAGTAAGAATGGCTTTATGATGGTATTTAGCTTTTGTGTTTTTTCCTTATCGTGTTTTTTTTCTATTGGCTTGAGGAACTCCTTTTTGAAGTAAGTCTCATTTCCAAGTAGCCCCGGATTGATGAAACTCATCTGAGACCAGAGATCTAGCGTGCTGTTTTCAATGGGTGTACCGGTCAGGATTAGTTTTCTTCTGGATTTGAGCAGACGTACCTTTTTTGAAATAACAGAGTCTGGGTTTTTGATGGCCTGAGACTCATCTAAAATGATGTAATCAAAATAAAATTCACTTAATATTTCGGCATCAATTCGGGTGATTCCGTAACTTGAAAGCACTAGATCGTATTTCCCAAAACGGCTACTTTGCTTTACTCGGTTAATGCCTGTATAGTTAAGCGTTTTTAAATCTGGCGCAAACTTTCTTGCCTCCATCTCCCAATTGTAAAGTAGTGAGGTGGGCATAATCAGCAAGCTTGTTCCATCGCTATTTTCATTTTTTTGATGCTGCAGAAGTGCCAAGGCTTGAACCGTTTTTCCTAGGCCCATATCATCAGCTAGGCACCCTCCGAAATTATACTCATCCAAAAAGCGAAGCCAGTTATACCCTGCCAACTGGTAGGGTCTGAGGTTTCCTTTAAATCCGTCTGGAGTGTTGTATTCTTCGATTTTGTCAAAATCGAGTAATCGTTTAAGCTTGCGATCCATCGCTACTTTTGCATGCTCTCCTTCTTTGAGCTCTTGTACCAGCGATACATGAATTTTGTTAAGAACAATGCCATCGTCTGTCTGATTCGAAAAAGCAAAGAGATCTTTATATCTAATGATCCAAGACTCAGGAATTACCCCTATTTCACCATTTGGCAGTGCTATTTCTGTTTTGCTTTTCAGGATGCATTTTCGGATTTCTGAAAACGGAATTTCAAATTCACCAAACTTTATTCTCGCCTTCAGGTCGAACCAGTCTACACCCTCCCAGACTTCCAGATCAATCGAGGTTTCTCCTATGAAGAATCTTTTTTGACCTTGATTTTGATGGATGATGAAATTCGAGAGTAAACTTTTATTGTTATTTAGCCAATCAAAAGCAGTAGATTTTGAAACGATAGCTCTCGAATTTTTGAGCTGCAACCCATTGTCTATGAGGGTTTTTAGGACATTTTTTTCTGAATCATGATCTCTTTTAATTCGATGAAAGATGTATTTGTCTTCGTGCTTTTCTAGTGATACACTCACCTTTCTAAATTTATCTACACTAAAGGTGTGAGCCCCATAGTTAAAGGAAAGCTCCAATAATAGCGTGTCCGAATAGGTTTGCGATGCCTTGTCATTTTCCGTAAAAAGGGTGTTCTGAACGGTCTTTAACTCACTTAGCGTGAGTTTAGGAGTGGGAGAGGTATTATGTGTTCGGATATCAAAGCCTTTGGCATAAACATCAAACTCAGATATAAGCGAAGTCACAAACTTTTTGTAGTATGTTTCCTCCATTTCTCTGGGAATGAGAATAAATTTTTTCTTTAAGAAAGGTTTTAGTTTTCCACCGCTTACTGGTTTTTCAAAAGTAAAAAGTTGGCTATTCGCTACCATCCAAGCAGGGTCACTCCCTAATAGGTAGCTTCCGTTGTTTCGAAATTCTACTTTTTCACCCATTAACTTTATTGTTGGGAAGTAGTGAGTATTGTCTTCATTTTTTCTGAAATGGAAAAGAATGGTCGCTTTTTCATCTAGCACCTGAATTTTTTTCCAGGTGGGTTCACCATCTTTTCCCATTTCAAAAAGTCGCTTGCCGTTTATAAGCGAAAGAATCCGGGATCTCCTCCGCTCAATATAACCTTCAATCTCTTTTTGTAGCAACTTATCGCCAGCACTTTTATCATATACCCCGATGAAAAATTCCTCAAGCTTCTGTCTTTTCCTTTGAAACTTATTTACCACGTATTCTTGCTGTATTTCATCCATTAGTTGAATGATTTGATAGTCGTTCTCATCAAGGCCAGAGGAAAACTCTGCGGCATTTTTAGATGAAATATTTTGATGCGAAAATGTGAGACTCCCTTTTTCATTTAGTTGCACTACGAAAGACTCAAACAAATAGCCCAGATACTCATGCTCATAGAGCGAGTAGATTAATTCAAAAGGTTCATCTGGAGATACTTTCAAGAGTTTTAAGAATCAGGAAATTTCGAAACTAATAAAATTTATAGTTTCAATCACCACTCGGAGCAAACAGAAAGTAAACTTGAGAGGAGGTCGTTAAGCCAATACTATTCGTCGCTTTAATCACTATTCGCTGCTTTAATCGCAGGCTGTATTGAAGCTAAAAGAGTAATAATCGTAATAGTAATGATGGTAAGAAAGATATCAAGTGGGTCAATTATAACGGGATAGCTACTTACAATGGAAGAGTTAACACCCATGCTAATAAGACCAAATTCTTGTTGAGCCAAACTTATGACCAGCCCCAATATCAGCCCCATGGTAGTGCCAGTAAATGCTACAATACACCCCTCCCATAGAAAAATATTTCTAACAAGCTTTTTACCAGCTCCTTGAACAAAAAGAATCTCAATATCTTTTTTCTTTTCGATGACGAGCATGGTGAGCGAAAAAAAGATGTTGATTGACGCAATTCCGATAATCGCTGTTAGAATAAGAAAGACAAATAGCTTTTCTATTTCTAGCATTTTATACAAATCGCTATGTAGCTCTTCCCCAAGGAGCACCTCATATGCCTCCCCAAGCAAAGTACTAAGCTCTCTTTTTATAGTCGCTGGGTTTGCATTTTCGTTTAGGTAAATTTCGTAGAAAGAGATTTTATCTGAATATTCCAAAAGTGCCTGAGCAAATGTTATTGGAACGAAAATATAGTTTTCATCATAATATTTTTCAATCGCAAATACACCGCTTGGGCGAATGTTCTGCACCTTATACATGCGCTGCGGATTAATCACGCCTGGGTCGATATTGCGCGGATAATAAAGCTGGAGCAGATAAAAATCGTTAGACAAGTTTACAGACAAATCGTATTGAACTCCTCTGCCAATTATGGCATAGTCAATGCTATCTTCTACTAGCGTAAAATCGTTTGTGATCATAACATTGCGGATACCACTAAGTGTCTCAAATACACGATCTACTCCTTTCATTCTTACAACTCTTTGCACATTTTTATAACGCAGAAGCACGTTATCCTCAATCACTTTGGATACATTAGCAACACCATCAATAGCATTTATTTTTTTTAAGTGATCCTCCGCATGACGAATGGTTTTTCCTTTTGCAGGTTTCACCACCATATCAGGGTCAAAGTTTTCATACATTCCGCGCAGCAAGCCCTCTAAACCATTAAATACAGAAAGTGCAATGATCAAACTAGCCGTACCAACTGCCACAACAATCATTGAGATGAGGGAGATCACATTGATAAAATTTTTCTTCTTCTTGGATAGGAAGTATCGTCTAGATATGAAGAAAGAAAGATTCATTTATTTTCAGATGAAGGAATATCCAGATCATCGATGATCTTATCAATCTTGGCTGCCTTCTCTTCCGTATCATCGTGAAAGAAGGCTAATTCTGGAATTATCCTAACTCGATTGCCTATCTTTCGACCCAATTTATTCCTAATCTCATTTTTTATTTCATTGAGATGTTCAAAAATAGCGGATGCTTGGGCGTTAGGAAAAACGCTAATGTATACCCTTGCTACACCTAAATCTGGCGACATGGAGATGTCGGTAATGGTACCAAGAGATGTTTTAAAAAAATAAGAAGGGTTCTTTTGAAAAATCTCCGCCAAATCTTTTTGGATTTGCTTTCCATATTTCACTTGTCTTTGGCTTTGCATTTAAGTACAAATATCCGCATAAATTCATGAAGTGATAGTGGGGATTTTCTAATTTCGAACGAGCAAATAAAATCTCCTTCTTCCATTGCTACGCTTTTTTAGAATTAACGATCCATACAGACTGGTCTTTATCTTTTTGATATTGATTGTGATCCGGTTTGGACAAGGACTCTTCATAGAGGATATTTCATACTTTGGACTGAAATGGATGCTCCTTGGGCAGTGGCTAGGAAATGGGTTTCGAATGTATTCGGAAACCTTTGACTATACAGGTCCTATTGCAGCGTGGGTTTATAAGTGGATGGATATCATTTTTGGAAGAACTCCATTTGTTCACCAAGCATTCGGGACAATTACTATAATTATTCAAGCGGGGATATTCAATCAACTACTTCTAAAAAACAAAGCGTTCGGTGAGAACAGTTATTTGCCTGCCTTCTTATTCATGATTGTGGCGGTATCTATTCCTGACTTCATGATGTTTTCGCCGCAACTGATGAGTCTCACACTTATATTGATAACTTTGAACAATGTCCTTAGAAGAATTGACAATCAGGTCACTGATGAGTTATTCCTAACCGCTGGAATTTATATAGGCGTTGCATCGTTAATATACCTACCCGCCATCGTATATTTTTTAGTTTTTCTATTCTCGTTTATCCTTTTCAGCTCATCCATTACCCGAAGGTTGCTTTTGTATTTCTTTGGATTTGCGATGATATTCATCGTGTGCTATATCTACTACTATTGGTTTGGCATCGAGGACTCATTCCTTTCCTTTTTCTTATTAGAAGGTTTTTTCATGGACTCAGTATCTGTTTTGAACAGCGTTGATTTTTTCCTATTGGTGACTCCACTTGCGATAGTTTTTTTAATATCGTTGATTAAGTCGTGGCGCAGTTCTAGGCTCAATAATTTTCAGCAAAAAGTGCAACAGGTTTTGGGGCTAATGGCTTTGGGAGGGGTAGTTACGCTCTTCCTTTCCAATGAAAAAGCGGGTTATGAGTTAGTTTTTTTTGTGCCAATCATTAGCTATTTCGCTACTCTCTACTTTATGCTTATCCGTAAAAAAATTTTTAAGTGGATTATGCCTTTTTTATTACTAGGCGGACTGGTATGTTTTTCCTGCTACTTCTATAGCAGGCTGTCCATGCCCCTAATAGTAAAATCCAATAAAGAACTGCCTTCCGCTACAATGGTACTGGGAACGGATCTTTCAGCCTACTCAAGGACTGAAATGGCATCTCCCTGCTTTAACCAACATCTAACTGTAAAGGTTTTTGAAAGGATGGATCATTATGATGAAGCAGCTACAATGTATGGAATCCTGAATAAGCTGAAACCAGACCATATTCTGGATAAACTTAGCATTATGGATGAGCTATCATTCAGATACCCTCTCATAGAAGCACATTTTCGAAAGAGAGACTCAACTCTTTATGTTCGTATTAGCAATTGATTTTGTTTACTCGATTTTGATGCCTTCCCCCTTCAAATTCCGTTGTTAAAAATGTTCTTACCAACATTTCTGCATACTCATAGGCAATAAATCGTGCAGGAATACAGATCACATTTGCATCATTATGTTGGCGTGCGAGAGCAGCTAGTTCATTGTTCCAACACAAAGCAGCTCTTACACTTTCATGTTTGTTTGCTGTGATCGCTACACCATTGCCACTCCCGCAAATCAAAATTCCTAGTTCATGTTCACCCGAAGCAATAGAAGACGCCAAGGGGTGTACATGGTCTGGGTAATCCACGGACGCATCAGATCCTGAACCAAAGTCAGTAATCTGATAATTTTTCCCCTTTCTTAAGAATGCTGTAAGTTTTTGTTTGTACAGGAATCCTGCATGATCTCCACCGATGGCTATTTTCATATTTTTTGAAGTTTTACTTCTCTTTTTTCAATTCGTTTTGCAATAAAAATACTCAGCTGATAGAGCAACATCAAAGGCAATGCTATCAAAATTTGGCTGAATGGATCCGGAGGAGTGATAATGGCTCCCAGTACCAGAATAACAACAATGGCATGTCGCCGGTAACTTCTCATAAGCCTTGAACTGACCAATCCCGCTTTCGTTAGAAAAAATACGATTACTGGAAGTTGAAAAAGTAAGCCACTTCCTAGCACAATCATGGTTACCGTATTCATGTAAGAAGACAAATCGAAAAGGTTTTGAAGAGTACTCGATACTTCGTAAGAGGCGAAGAACCTAACAGAAATAGGAGCGATAATGAAATAACCAAAAAGCACACCGAGCGCAAAAAGCAGGCTTACAAAAAAAGTAGCACCTCGAGAGGCTCGTCTTTCTTTGGGGTGCAAACCGGGTTTAACAAAGCGCCAAATTTCCCAAAATAAATAGGGAAATCCGATTACAAGCCCCACCACAAATGAAACCGTCATATGTGTAATGAACTGGCTACTTAGTTTACGACTCACCAATTCGAAAGATAGTGTTTCGATACAAAGAGATGGTGTTTTGAGGATGTCGGCTAACTCGCATAGCTTTCTATATGTCCAAAAATCAGTCTTAGAAGGACCAAGAATTACCGTATCAATCACAAATTCTTTTGCAAAAAAGGCCGCAATAGACAGTATCGCTATGGCAATCAAAGAACGGATAATATGCCATCTAAGCTCTTCGAGATGATCCAAAAAGGACATCTCCTTTTCCCTAGGTGTCTGATTGAGAGGCATCAGGCTTTAAACAACGGAAAGGAACTCATCCACTCGTTTACTTCGTGTTTAATATCCCGCAATGAAGCATCGTCCATATGGTTTTGAATAACCTGATCGATGAGATCTACAATTTTAACCACATCCTTTTCTAGGAGTCCTCTTGTAGTTACGGCGGGTGTACCGATCCTCATTCCCGAGGTCACAAAAGGGCTCCGTTCGTCAAAAGGAACCATGTTTTTGTTTACCGTGATATCAGCTTTTATTAGTGCATTCTCAGCATCTTTGCCTGTAATGTCTTTAGACTTGAGGTCAATTAACATCAAATGGTTTTCTGTTCCTTTTGAGATAACGTCATATCCTTTATCTACAAAAGCCTGAGCCATCACAGAAGCATTTTTCTTGACCCGAAGCATGTATTCCATATACTCTTCTGAGAGAGCTTCACCAAAGGCGATGGCTTTCGCCGCAATTATATGCTGTAAAGGTCCCCCCTGAGTTCCAGGAAATACGCCAGAGTCTAGCAACGAACTCAGCTTTCTAACGATTCCCTTTGGCGTTTTCAACCCCCAAGGGTTCTCAATATCGTCTCTAACTAAAATAAGTCCTCCTCTTGGGCCTCGTAGCGTTTTGTGTGTAGTGGTCGTAACGATATGACAGTATTCTAGAGGATCGTTTAATAATCCTCTTGCAATTAGACCAGATGGATGCGAAATGTCCGCTAGTAGGAGAGCCCCTACTTCTTCAGCTATAGCTCTAAATCGTTTATAATCCCAGTCGCGGCTGTATGCAGAAGCGCCGCAAATGATCATCTTGGGTTTTTCTGCTCGGGCTATTTTTTCGAGTTGATCGTAATCAAGTAGGCCCGTCTCTTTTTCTACACCATAAAAACTTGGATCGTATAACTTTCCAGATAGGTTTACCAAAGAGCCGTGAGAAAGGTGACCACCGTGCGCAAGGTCAAATCCAAGTATTTTATCTCCCTTGTTTAGGCATGCCAACATTACGGCAGCGTTGGCCTGTGCGCCAGAGTGAGGTTGAACATTGGCCCAGCTCGCTCCAAACAGTTCTTTGGCTCTTTCTCTCGCTATGTCTTCTATTTGGTCTACAACTTCACAGCCTCCATAGTACCTTTTACCTGGTAACCCCTCTGCGTATTTATTTGTTAGAACGCTTCCTGCGGCCTCTTGCACTTGGGAAGATACAATGTTCTCCGAGGCAATTAGCTCAATTCCCTCACGTTGTCTTTTCTCTTCTGCCTTTATTAGGTTAAATACTTTCTCATCTTTTACCATGACTGCAAAATTAGTCGAAATCGCTCATGAAGAATACCGTCTACTTCGATTCGTCACTCTTATATTATCCGAAACTATATTCGCAATTCATGGCCAAAACAAAAACCGTCTTTTTCTGTCAAAATTGTGGCGCTGACTCCGCTAAGTGGTTAGGCAAGTGTCCCTCATGCGGAGAATGGAATACCTATGTAGAGGAGGTTGTATCTAAGAATACTCCCGCGATTGGGGACTTAATATCAGGCCTTAAGAGCAGACCTGTTAATATAAAGGATGCCGATGCTGAGAATGGCTTCAGGAGAACCTCAAGCGGAATGGATGAGTTAGATCGTGTATTGGGAGGCGGTATAGTGCCAGGATCGCTCGTTCTAGTTGGTGGTGAGCCTGGTATTGGGAAATCAACCATTATGCTTCAGATGGCGATTAGGCATAGTATGAAGATTTTGTATGTGGCAGGGGAGGAAAGTATCGAACAGATAAAAATGAGGGCAGACCGGATAGGCACCACAACTGATTCTTGCTTCTTGTATGCAGAGACTAATCTCTCAGAGATAATTCGTGAAGTTGGAAACCTAACTCCAAGTGCTGTCATTATAGACTCTATTCAGACATTGCACTCTGATCGGATTGAGGCAACAGTGGGATCTATTTCTCAGGTAAAAGAATGCGGTGGTCAGTTATTGAAGTTAGCCAAACAAACCAACGTACCCATATTTCTAATTGGACACGTCAATAAAGACGGAGCAATTGCCGGGCCGAAAGTATTGGAACATATGGTGGATACAGTGCTTCAGTTTGAGGGAGATCGTCACCACACCTATCGTATGTTGCGAACAATCAAAAATAGGTTCGGTTCTACTGCCGAGTTGGGTATGTTTGAGATGCTTTCAAATGGACTAAGGGAAGTAAAAAATCCATCAGAAATATTGATTTCCCCTCGGGAGCCCGGCTTGAGTGGCATTGCACTCGGAGCTACGCAGGAAGGAAATAGGCCTCTTATTTTAGAGGTGCAGGCATTGGTAAGCCCTACTACTTATGGAAACCCACAGCGGAGTACAACCGGGTATGACTACAAAAGGCTGATGATGCTTCTTGCCGTTGTAGAGAAGCGGCTAGGCGTACGATTGAGTAGCCAAGATGTTTTTTTGAATATTGCAGGGGGGCTGAAAGTACAAGACACCGCTTTAGACCTAGCTATATGCACGGCTTTATTTTCGAGTTTCAAAGATGTTCCACTAGATGCTGATGTCTGTTTTGTGGGAGAGGTAGGTTTAGGTGGGGAGATTCGCCCTGTATCTAAAATTGAAAGCCGAATTAACGAAGCACAGAAACTGGGATTTAAGACTATCTATGTCTCAAAACACAGTTTGAAAAGTAAGGATCTAAATAAGTATGAGATTGCAGTAAAGCCATTTTCAAAACTGAGCAATACTTTCCGAAGTATCTTTTAATTCTTGTTGGTATTTTTCTTTCCAGAATGACCGTTTAAGCTTTTTCTATTTACTCTTCCTTTTTGAGGACTTTTATTGTCTTTAAGTTCTCTTTTTTTCTGTCTTTTAATAATTGAATAAATCCCTTCTCGTTTTTTGGTTACCACTCGCTGTCCCAAAAATTCATTTGTATCTACCCCCTTAGCTCCAGCCACCTTTCTTTTACCAGCTTCATTTCGCGAGTCGCCATCTCTGGAGCCTATCGCCAGGTTTATTCCCATCCTGAAATCAAATGCTTTTTTGTCGGGTAAAGAAAAAGAGGAGGCTATCTGCTCGGCCGCTATGTAGAATTGCACAGGCCCTCCATTTACCACGAAAGAGGCACCTAGATTTACGAACTGTTGAGGTAATTTCGTAGCGGTAACATTTGCCATGAAAGCACTTCCGAACCTTTTGGTTAAGCCTATCCCGTATAGCATTTTTAGTCGTCTTTGAATGAGACGCACACCTCCCGAGAAATAAATATCTGTATTTCGACTGTAATGGTAAATCCAGCTTCCATATACCTTCAACGGAAGCCATCCACGGTATGGATCAAAATTAGTCGATGTTCTGAAGTTAGCAACCAACGAATCTTTAATGGTTTGCCTTACTGTTCCGAGGCTATCTAAGCTTACGCCAGAATAATTGAAGGTCGTGTCGTTTATGAATCTATTTTCAATGTCCACTTTCCAATTAATAAACCCAATATCAAGCAATGATGCAGTAATAGTGTGAGCTCTACTTAAACGGTATTTTAAACCAAGGTCTACCGCAAAACCTGTATTCTTATTCATTATAAGATGTGAGCCAATACTACTAATACTATCTTCGTTGTCTCTTAAAATATTCAAACCAGAGGATCGTATTGCAAAGTTATTCCATTTTGCATCTAACTGGAATGCCTCGCCGTTGGAGTTGAGCGTGGCTGAGAAGTTTCCAGGAAGACTGACATCGGCAATCCCTAACAGAAATTTTGCTCTTACTCCAAAATCCATTCGATTATTAACCGGCTTGGCATATCCAAAACCAAACTCTCGAAAGTGCATTGCCTTTACGCCTGCTTCAGCTACGTTAATATCTTGGTTTACATACTTCTCATTTCCATTCCACAAATAATCCACCAACTCTTTAGAAGATAGCAAGTCTACCTCTACTCGTTCTCTTGCCGAGAAACTGATTAGGCTTGCATTTTTCATTTTGATCCCAACATGAAAAAGGTTAACCCCCGTATGAGCTGATACCATATTTTGATTTTGGAAAGCTTTCAAAATCTTGGAAATGTCTACGAGTGTGGTTTCTCCTTCTTTTGTAAAAGTCTCATTGTAGCTAGTCTTACTATTTGAATGTAAATGAATACCAGAAATTACAGGTATTCCTATGAATAAATCTTGAGATGGGATGAGAGCGGGATTTTGATAGTTATTCTGAAATGTTGCATTTCCGAGATTATTAAAAGAAACGCTCGTCTGAGCAAATACTTGCAGAATAAAAAGGGATAATATCGTTGTAGTAATTCCTCTCAATCCAAATCAATGTTGATAATACCTCCCAGCCCTACTTTAATCTCGATTTTATCGTTGGCGTTGACCTTGACAAATATTTCATTTGCAGTTTGCGACTTTGAAGTATTTAAAGTAAGAATTAAATCTACAGAACCCTTATTGATAAGGGCATTCAGTCCATTTTTGCTAATAGGGATATCTACCGAATTACCATTGGGGTCAGTGACTTCACCGTTTACATTGATGAATGGTGGGGTCATGACTACTTCTTCTTCAGTCGAGTAGACAACCTCTCCATTTTGATCTTTTACGTCAATTATAAGGGTCCCGGAGAAAGGAACCTCATTTATCGTCACTACTCTTAAGAATGCAGAATCTAAATCTCCTGTCTGCAAGCCCGTTTCAATTAAAAAATTAGTGGTATCTTGAAAATTTTCTAATTTTACTTCAATTGGAAGGTTAATTTCGTATTCGCATGTTATGAAACTATTAGTTGCTAAGAAATTAGACTTTTGGTTATTTACATCATAGTGGTTCGATTTACCATCGATATCAAATACCAACCTTGATGGTGAGTTTGCAAAAACTTCTCGCAAATTGGAGTTAGTTGAATTAATCTCAAAGGTTTCTTTAACGGCTGTTTCTGTACTTTCAGCCGCAGGTACCTCGGGGAGGTATCGAGGATTGGTTATGATTCCATCAAGAAATGTTTGATTTCCTCCATTCCCATCGTCTCCGTAAACACCTGAGAAGTCCAATGCTATTGGGATGCCAAATGCATTTTCTGCATTAATTCGTATCGTGGGTTCTTTAAAGAAAATTCCCTCGTCCAGATTATCAAAAAAATTAAAGCTTATAGATGATCCACTGTTTAGTTGTACTGTGTTTTGACCGAATTTACCATATACGAGAGAAAAAGTCTGATTGCCAAAAATAAAATCAAATGATACCGACTCGGTTCCATCTAGTTGTTGTCCCGCTACTAACGTGAAAATAGCACCAAATGAAACATCAAACTCATTAGTAGCGTTGGGTAAGAGGGTTACGTGGTCGTTGAGGGGCTCGGTATCTTGAATAGTAACGGTTTGCCCTGCCATGGCGGGCATCCCTACTATTCTTTCTGATAAAACGATTGGCCTTCGGGTGTTAACATTCACGGTATTTTCGAAAGCAAGTCTAAACACAACCTCAGAGACCATGGCATTTGAAGTGAACGTTGCGGTGATTTGTCCTCCATTGTGAAATAGAGAGTCTAATTCTTCGCCATCTTGGGCATCGTAAGAAAAACGGAAGTTGCCCGAAATTGATCTTGTTTCAATAGGGTTTATAATAATTCCAGTGGGTGGAAGCGGATTTTTTAATACCCCATTGTTTGATATATCGTTGATTTGAACAAATTCATTTTTTTTCGTATATGAGAAGAAGTTGTCAGTATAGGATAAGAAATAGAAATCAAGCGAATCCTTTTTTAGATATTCATCTGAAATGTTCGCTTCAATTATCAGCCGCTCCATGGTATAAGTAATGCTGCCTAGAGCTACACCGTAAGTTCCCTTTATCGGCTGAACTTTGATGTTCTCGAATTTAAACTCATTGATATCGCACCCAAGAAGAGACAACCCCAAAAAAAGAAGTCGAACAAATTTTTTCACGGACATAAGATACTATTAGGATTAAATTTCATTGAATGATATTTTGACTTTTCCACTAACCTCTTCAAATGCTTGAAAACTGTCTATATTTTTAAAATTTTTGTCTAATCTAAGGATTTCCCAAAATTAGTATTTTTGATCATATTCAAAACACAAAAAAGCGTTTTTAGTATAAATGAACTCAACTAAATTATAAATATTTCTTTAAACCAGTAAATAAAATCAATTAAGTTAACAATGTCTTTCCACACCCTCTTAAATCGTAATTCGTAATTCAGAGCGGTTAAGGTAAGACAATTTGATTGATTTCAGCATATTATTTGAAACAGAAAAAAAGAATCACCGAAATATGAGGGTTTCCCAAGTTTCCAAATGACTAATAAACTTAGATTTAACATATCCGTGAAAATTTCATCAGCACACCAAATTATTTAGTTTAAGCATAAAGGTTGACGGGGCGGTTAGGGTTTCAGTATAACAAGTCAAGACTAAAAATTTAGAATCCTCATGACTTACCTTCTTCTTTATTCGTTCATTAAGCTAACGTCTAAGCACAAAAACTTAGTTTTGGAGAAAAGTAGATTCGAACCTAAGGTAGCTAGGTTCGTTTATTCCATCAATTTATAACTATCTATCTTATTTAGTGGTCGTATTTAATCTCATATTAGAAAGTTTCAAATTCGCATGGAATTCACTCAGAATGAATCTACTCAGAACCACGCTCTCTCTTTTGGGAGTGACTATCGGAATTTTTTCGATCATTTCGGTATTTACCCTTGTGGACTCTTTAGAAAACAATATCAGCAACAGCCTCAAATTCCTAGATGCCAATAATCTAGATATTAGAAGATTCCCCTATTCATTTGATCCTGATTTACCATGGTGGGAGTATTTTAAAAGACCTTATACCAACTATAGCGAATATGAATTTCTAAAGGAAAATCTAATAAATGCGAAAGGGATCACCATTTTTTCGGTAGTAGAAAATCTGAAGGTAAAGCACAAAAGCAGCAACTATGGCTCGCGATTAATCGGTATTTCGCACACGCATAAAGATGTTTATGACATTATAGATGACCTTGAAGTAGGCAGATACTTTACCGACTCTGAATCCTACACGGCTAAAAATATGGCCATGATTGGGTTTAAAGTAGCAGAGAACCTTTTTCCTCAGGGAAATCCATTGGGTAAAAAAATTAAGATAAAAGGATTAAAATATGTAGTGATTGGCGTATTCCAAGAAGAAGGTGAGGGAATATTAGGAGGCTCAGGGAATGATGATAGCATTTACATTCCGTTTCAATCTTTCAAGAAGTTATTTTACTCGGGGCGTAACCGAGGGGTAGAAACGCTGGTAAGCGTAAAAGGCGATGGCTCAGACCTAGGATTGGTCGAATTGGAAGCAGAAATTACTGGCCTGTTGAGGGTCAAAAGAGGGCTTAAACCAAAAGAAAGAAACAACTTCGAAGTAAACAGACAAGAAGCTTTTCTCAATATTTTGGGATCAATCTTTAATGTCTTGGGTATTGCTGGCTGGGCTATAGGTGGGTTTTCGATTTTGGTAGGTGGATTTGGAATCGCCAATATTATGTTCGTTTCCGTGAGGGAAAGGACAACCATTATTGGACTTCAAAAATCAATCGGAGCTAAAAACTACTTCATTCTTTTTCAATTCCTTTTTGAAGCAATCTTCCTAGGTCTAATCGGTGGGATGATAGGGGTCTTTCTGGTTTGGCTACTCTCGTTTATCAACTTAGGTAATCTTGATTTAGTATTAACGTTGAGGAATATCGTTCTTGGTCTTGGAGTGTCCTGCATTATTGGCATAATTTCTGGTATTGTGCCCGCACTGATGGCTGCAAGGTTGGATCCCGTAATCGCAATTAGAACAACAGGGTAAGAAATACCTTTTAGCCGTTCAGCTTTTCTTTGATCTTATTTTCTAGTTCCTCCATTAGTTCAGGGTTGTCTTCAATGAGTGCCTTTACTGCATCCCTTCCTTGACCTAATTTGTTGCCATCGTAAGAAAACCATGAACCTGACTTTTGGATAACGTCCAATTCTACTCCTATATCTACAATCTCACCACTCTTGCTGATGCCTCGTCCATACATGATATCAAATTCAACCACCTTAAAGGGGGGTGCTACCTTATTTTTCACCACCTTCACTTTTGTTCTATTGCCCATCACATTATCTGCCGATTCCTTAATCTGACCTATTCTTCTGATATCTAAACGAATAGAAGCGTAAAATTTCAGTGCATTTCCCCCAGTAGTCGTCTCCGGATTACCAAACATAACACCAATCTTCTCCCGAAGCTGATTGATGAAAATACACGAGCAACCTGTCTTATTAATCGTCCCCGTTAATTTTCTGAGCGCCTGAGACATTAACCGAGCCTGAAGCCCCATTTTACTATCACCCATCTCACCTTCAAGCTCGCCTCTTGGAACTAGCGCCGCTACCGAATCTATCACAATAATGTCTATTGCGCCAGATCGAATCAAATGCTCGGCAATTTCGAGTGCTTGCTCTCCATTATCAGGTTGTGAGATTAATAAGTTCTCTGTGTCTATGCCGAGCTTCTCCGCATATATTTTATCGAAAGCATGTTCGGCATCTATAAACGCCGCCAAGCCACCTTGCCTCTGCG
The DNA here is from genome assembly GCA_964289745.1 of uncultured Ekhidna sp. Taxonomy (GTDB): domain Bacteria; phylum Bacteroidota; class Bacteroidia; order Cytophagales; family Cyclobacteriaceae; genus Ekhidna. The sequence goes on along the minus strand of CAXYMM010000001.1, from coordinate 796,218 downwards.
CCTCTGCGATGCAATGCATGGCTAATGTGGTTTTACCTGAAGATTCCGGTCCGTAAACCTCAACAATTCTACCCCTTGGAATCCCCCCTACTCCAAGAGCCATATCCAAACTCAATGAACCCGTTGAAATTACGGGGATATCGAGCACTTTTTCATCACTCAATTTCATTATAGTGCCTTTACCATATGTTTTTTCGAGCTTATCTATGGTTATCTGAAGTGCTTTCTGTTTTTCGTCTATGTTGGTCATCTTGAGTAATTTCAGTTTTTTTCAATAGAAACAAAATTAATTGAATAGTTTAGAAGAAAAGGTATTTTGCCAATAGCGTCTTAAACGATCAGAAAAAGAGTCTTATTGCTTGCCCATTTAGTATTTTTCCGTAGTGCATACCTAGAGGTAAATAGGTGAAAGGGAAATTTTTTATCTTAAATTTACCGATATTATAGACATTGACAGACAAAAACCCTCCATTTTTCTAACAAAATAGCATTAGAGTTGGGTAAAATATCATGTGGTTGACTACATCAACAAATCTGGAAATTGTCCGTTTTCCAATGTCTATCGAAAAGAAGAATTTGAGAAAATCAGTTGCGTCGATTAAGGAGTTGATTGTGAACTTCCATCAATTGCGCTAGAATGGACTTTTCTTCATTATTTACTATTAAATAATCCGCCAGCGGAACTTTTTCTTCGTCTTTCATTTGGGTTTTTATAATCCCGTGAACATCTTCTTTCGTTCGGTGCTTATCCCTTGTTAGCACTCGTTGCATCCGTAGTTTCTCAGGTGCAGTTACCAAAATTGTGGCATCCATCCGCTTGTAGGATTCTATTTCAAAAATCAATGCCGCCTCGTAAAAAAGAAGTTTCTGGTCGGAGTTTGCATCCACCCATTTTTTTGCATCCTCAGCTACTACTGGGTGTACTTTTGAATTAAGTTGCGTCATTAAAGTTTTATCTCTAAAGACTTTCGATCCGATAAAAGCTCTATTAAGACCCTCTTCATGGTACGCTTCTGCTCCGAATAGCGAGATTATTTCTCCTTTTAAATAAGCATCATGGCTCATCAGCCATCTGGCCCTATCGTCTGCATAGTAAACCAAATAGCCCATTACCTCAAAAATTTTGCAAACTGTACTTTTCCCAGAGCCAATTCCCCCCGTTACTCCAATTAATGAGGGTTTATTGGGCATATATGACTTTTAATGAGTCTGGTACTGTCGTTAGCTCCATTGCCTCCTCTGGATGAGAAATAATGATGATGGGCGCCATGGAGTCATTCGGGTTAATCATCCTATGGTCAACGATAACATTAAAATCACTCTCGTAGTAGTCTTGCTTTAGCGACTCTTGAATCAACATTTGCACTGCGATATTCGGGTTCTCGATATAGATGGAGGAATCTTCAGGAAAACCCAGTAACTCAACCTGCGTTACAATTTCTAATTGCTCGAATCGCTCTACCTCAAATTGAATTTTTGTGGATGCGGGTTTTGCGTAAATACCAAATCTTTCTGGCAACCCAAGCTCAACGTATCGATCAAAGCTTTCATCTATTTGTCGGGCATCCAGCTTTACCGTTAAAAAGCGCTTTAGCGTATCTAAAAAACTTTTCGGTCCAAAAATCATAGCAGTATCTGGACTTAAAGAAATTGAAGATACAATCCGATGGTTGGTATCCATATCTATTTGCAGTGAGTCCACAGTTAGCTGTACCAAAGAGGAATCTCTTCTATCAATATGAATCCAAAGGGTATCAGTAAAAAGGAAGTTTACCCGAAATTGTCCAATCTGTTCGGTTAAAATGGGTAATATAGCAGAGCGGGTGAGGTATCGGGTAGTAACCGGATTTTCGAGATCAAAAACAATGGCACTACCCCCGATCCAGAATGTCTCGCGAAAAAGATCCCAACCTCCGCCTGTTACATCAATATCTACAAATTCGGGGAGGTTTTTAACTGCTACTAGGCTGTCCTCATTGTACACAAAATCGATTGGATAGTTGAATCTATAACTATACTCTCTTCCTAGGGCACTAAAAAACCAAAAAATGCCAGCCGCTATCAGGGATAGCACCACTACTTTCCACCTTTGGTAACTTTGCGCCTCTACCATTACAGGATCAGTTTTTTGTCTCCTTGTCTGGCTTTTTGCCGTGTACTCGCTTGCTTGCTTCCAAGGAAATAGAGGACTTTTCAATCAAAAGCTTCGTGCCTCTATCCACATCCAATAGAACGGTAGTGTCAGATACTTCGACAATCTTGCCGTGAACTCCACCAACTGTAACCACCATTTCTCCTTTTTTAATTTCTTCCAAATACTTCTTCGTTTCCTTTTGCTTTTTCTGTTGTGGGCGGATAAAAAAGAAATAGAAAATAGCGATCATACCGATTATGGGTAGAAAAGAAGTGATCCCCCCTCCTCCGCTGGCTTGCAATAAAATTATATTCATAGGTGTATCAATAAATAAAAAATCCCGATTTCATCCTGTTCAAAGAGGGTTGTATCGGGATACAATGTTAATAAAAGGTAGCATGTTGTGGAAGCTTATTCTTCCTTCACCACATTGGCTTTAATTTTTATTCTTTTGGTAGCAGGCCATGTATTGGCAGTTAAAGTGACTGTTTTGTTTTGAATGCCTGGTTTGTTTTTGCTATTAAACCTTACTTTCACTTCGCCCATCTCCCCAACTGGGATTGGTTCTTTTGGCCATTCTGGAACGGTACATCCACAGGTAGCTTTCGCATCGGTGATAATCAAAGGGATCTCACCATCATTCGTAAACTTGAAGATGTGTTCTACTACATCCCCGTCTTTGATCGTGCCAAAATCATGAAGTTCTTCCTGAAATTTGAAAGAAGGTAGCGGACCATCTGGTTTTTTAGCGGGTTCTGTTGGTGTAGCAGGGCTATTTGCTGCAATCGATTCTGAAGGAGATGATGCGGAGGTGAGTCCTTTTTTGCCCTCAAGCGCTGCTACTCTTCCTTCCAACTTAGTGATTCTAGATTCCAAATCTGCGTTTCCACAGCTAGTAATTAATGCTGAGGCGAAAACTCCGAATAAAATATTATTTACTTTCATTACTATTTAAATTAAACTTATTTAATACAAATTTAAGTATTATATGGTTTTGAACAATTTCCAACGAAATGTTGACATAGGGCTATTTTTCCTTGATTTGCCCAATAAAATCATTTACGTCATCTAGCAACTGTTCGGCTTTATCTTTCGTCTTTTTCACTATCTTTTCTCCCTCCTCCTTGGCCTCGTTATCGGTGAAGCCTTTTTCATCTACTAGGTCTCTAATAAACCCCTCCAGCTGTTTCTTTACTTTATCAAGTCGAAAAGAAAGTTTGTCTCTTGTGTTGATGCCTTTGTCTGGCGCATATAAAATTCCAAGAATACCCCCAGTTAGGATGCCTATTAGAAATGTGAAAAATGATCCACTTGATTTGCTCATAATAATTTATTTATTGTCTATTAAACCACGTCCACTTTTACGTATTCGACCCCTTAAAGTTAGCTCGTTTGAAAGTACATCCAAAACTCCGTTAATAAATTGTTTGCTCTTAGGTGTGCTATATGATTTAGCGATTTCTATTGCTTCGTTAATGGAAACTTTTACAGGAATACTCGGAGCGCTCATCATTTCTACTAGTGTCAGCTTCAAAATAGCCTGATCTGTCAAAGCAATGCGTTCCAAATCCCAGTTGTTTGTGTTTTGCTGAATAATTTCATCCAGAAAATCGTTCTCTTTTATTACGTTGGAAAATAGTTTATCGAAAAATATAAAGTCCTCTTCACCGTTTTTGGTTAGTTCTGCAAGCTCAAATCCGTTGCCTTCTTGCAGGGATTTTATCGTCTTCACTACCATGCTTTTAAGTATTGGCTGGTTTTCAGACCAATGCAAGTATTGATTTTCCATGTAGGATACAATGGCATCGTTCTTAAAAAACTCTCGCCTGAATAACTCCATTACGATTCCGTTTTCATTCTCCCTTGGTTTGGAATGATCGAAAAAAGGAGCGAGTGCCTCAGAGGGACGTATCTGATCTCGATACCAGGTTTTGATTTCATCTAATTCATTCCCCCAGCTGACGCTGCCTTTTGTTGCCTCTTTTATCAAAACCTCCGACTCTTTCAACTTCTGAATGATCTTATCATTGATAAACGGATAGTTTTTTCGTGATTTGGTGATGTATGCTTTATCTTCTTTTTCACACTCCAGCTTTTCACGATGCTCCAGGTCAATGGGAAAAACCAGAAGCTTTAAATAGCTATTTTGAATTTGTCTCGCCTCTTTCATCATCTCATTCCTACGTGAAGAAGCTTCCTTCTGCAATGCATTACGGTAAGAAAGCAAGGTTTCATTTACGCCATCAAGTACCTCTTCTTCTACTTTTTCTTCAGTAGAAACCTTGTCGCAGAGTACGTTTTGGTTGAATAGCCTGATTGCTTGTCTCTTTCGGACTTCAAATAAAGGCTTATCCGCAAAATCGTGCTTAGCAGGATCTAGCGAGTGCGCTTTTCTTAATTTTTCCCGATGTACTTCTTTTAGGGATTCTACGGCTGTGAAATAGCCATAAAGTGCCTGCATGGCTTTTACTCTTAATATCCGACGATTTAGCATGTCAAATGGCAATCAATCTACTTTTAGAATTCTGAAATAGTCTTTTGAATCCTCCCCCAAGTTTAAGACTTAACTTTGTCGTCGGGGTTGGGCTTTTCATTAATTAACACCAACGCCGAAGATAAGGCTATTGATCGACTTTATTGCCATCGTATGTTTGATTTCAGGTTTGAATTTTCAATTGGAGGATGGATTCTTCTTGCATACGAAAGAGGTTACTGATTTTTTGCAGAAAGCAATGAGCCATTCTCCCCCATTTTCGATGTAAAGAATGACTTTAGTTAAGGTAGTATAAGACCTAGGTTTGGGTTATGAGCCAAAAATCTGCTGAATGTCTACCTATTTTGCCATACCCTTTTATCTGTAAGGGCGTTGAAACATAAATAAGCCACTGAACGGATTTTATTTGCTTCATTCGCTACTTACTTATATTAACCTTAGCTAATATAGATTTAATGATATCATGAGTGGTAATTTCATCTGCTTCTGCCTCGTAATTGAGCAGAATTCTATGGTTTAATACATCGTCTGCTATTTCCTTTACGTCTTCAGGCAGCACATAGTCTCGTTGATTGAAAAAAGCCATTGCCTTGGCTGCTAGATTCAAATTGATAGAGGCTCTCGGAGATGCGCCAAACTGAATATACTGGGCTTCTTCATTGAGTTTGTACTCCTTGGGATTTCGAGTAGCAAAAACCAGTTCTATGATGTATTGCTCAATCGATTCGGAAACTGAAACTTGGTTTACCTCATTTCGAATGGAGAAAATATCTTCTTTGGTCAATACCGTCTCTAGTTCTGGCTTAAACGAAAGGTCGGATATTCTTCTCATTACGTGTAGCTCATCTTCTTTGCTCAGGTAGTCCACATGTACTTTTAGCATGAATCGATCTACTTGTGCCTCGGGCAATGGGTAGGTGCCTTCTTGATCAATTGGGTTCTGTGTGGCGAGCACTAAGAATGGCCTGTCTAATTTATAGGTGGTCTCACCAATAGATACCGTCTTTTCCTGCATGGCTTCGAGCAATGCCGATTGTACTTTAGCTGGCGATCGGTTTACCTCGTCCGCTAAAATCAAGTTTGCGAAAATGGGGCCTTTCTTTACTTCAAACTCCGCCTTCTGTTGGTTGTAGATCATGGTTCCTACTAAATCAGCTGGGAGCAAGTCAGGCGTGAACTGGATACGTTGGAAGTCTAACTTTAGTGCCTCCGCAAGTGCATTCACAGTTAAGGTTTTTGCCAGACCCGGTACGCCTTCCAATAAAATATGGCCGTTTGTAAACAGTCCTACCATCAATCTATTGACCATATATTCCTGACCAATGACTACTTTGCCGACTTCCGCAACTACTTTTTGAATTTTCTCTTGATGCTCCTTTTGTAAGTCCTTATCTATTGGCTTATTTTCCATTGTCATTCAATTCTTTTCTAGCATGTAAAAATAGAACTCCTGGCAAAATTAAAACCCCCATTTGAAGGTTAAAAAATCTTTGTTCTGAAAGAAGTTATATTAACAGACCTGCCGGTCACAGCAAAAAGATTCGCTAGTCGTTTACTGCATTTCTTGATCCTCACCTTATGCTGCTTGTTTAAAAACGCAGGGTTTAACCGCTATAGATTCAAGGCATGCACTACTCTCTTCGTTAAGTGGAAGTGTAGCCATTATTAAAATATGGGACTTATTTCAGTGCATTAAGAAGATAATACTTTTCAGCGACCATTTGCTTGCATCGTTCCGCTTTTGATTGTGATGGCTTAAAAAAACACTAAACCCAAGTGGTTGAGTTGGCGAGAATGAGCTAAGACAATGGAGCCACTCTGCCCCAAACCTTCCTACAGCGCAATGTAAAAATGCCAAAGCACCTCCCAGGCTACGCCACTTTCACACCCAACGCCTTTTTTTGTACGCTCCAAGCTAGGTCGCTACGCCAGTTTAGGAAAAAACAGCTAGCCTAAACCCCATAAAACGAAGCCTAGGCGGTGATGCCTTTTTTTACGGACATGCTTCTGTTTGAAAAACGCCTTCTTTACCTGAATCAAACTTCCATCCGCTTGGAATAGGTAACTTATCCACTTGCACGCAGGTTAGATTAAGGGTATTTGTCAAGTTTAAGTCAGTAAGCTTGTCGTTATTGCCATTCGCCAGATTAATCTTTGTTAAGTCATCATTACCAAATAACCGAAGATCAGTAAGCATAGTGTTGTTAGAAACATCTATTTCTGATAATTGATTATCCCCTAAATAAAGTTTAGTAAGTGCGGTGTTGTTAGAAACATCGATGGCTGTTAATCTAGTGCCAGATAAGCTAAGCTCAGTAAGTGCGGTATTGTTAGAAACATCTATTGCTGTTAACTTATTATTATAACTTAAACTAAGTTTAATAAGTGCGGTGTTGTTAGAAACATCTATTACTGTTAAGTCATTGGTCCCTAAAATAAGCGTAATAATATTCGTAAAATATTCAATGCCAGTAGCGTCTTTAATGCCTATAGAATTTGCATTAATTAATCCTGTGAAAGCGTTGGCTTCCAATTCTGAAATTTCCCCATCTCCATTGGCGTCAAGGCCAGGATGACTAGAATTACTTAGTAATACAGCTTTGAAGTTTGCATCTGGAATATTAATTGCTTCACCAAGATCATTCGTTATGGAAATCGTAAACGCTGCCGTAGCCGTTACACCCGCTACTGTCCCTTGTATCTCGCCTGTGACCTCTTTGTTGGTCTCGTGGTCAAATACGCTGGGATCATTTACCACCATTTTATTTCCCTCCAAAGCAATGGCCCCCGCTGGGTTTTGGCTTTTAATCGAATAAACAGGCGTTTCATCCGTATTGGCCACGGTCGCCGTTATCTCCCCAATCACAGTGCCTTTAGCACTGTTTTCCTGAATAGTTAATTGGGTCAAATCTGCTATGTCGATGGAGGTAATTCCCGTATTGGTAATGGTCACCTCTTTCATTGTGTTATCCGATCCGCCTGCATTCGTAGCGGTGAGCTTTACCGTATAGGTGTCGTTCTTCGCGTAAGTATGGGCGGGGTTTTCGTCTTTTGAAGTGTTTCCATCGCCAAAGTCCCAAGCATAGCTAGTTGCACCTTCAGACGTGTTGGTAAACGTTACTTTACCTGCCGTTTTTTCGTCTACTACAAAGGTAAAATTCGCCACTAATTGGGTGCTCGTTCCTTCTAGGGAAATGGTTACCGTTCGCGTTTTCTCAGCCGAGCCGCCTGCATTCGTAGCGGTAAGCTTTACCGTATAGGTGCTGTCTTTCGTGTAGGTATGGGTGGGGTTTTCGTCTGTGGATTTGCTTCCATCCCCAAAGTCCCAAGCGTAGCTGGTGGCATTTTTAGAAGCGTTTTTAAAGGTTACCGCCCCTTTTGAACCGAAGGTAAGGGTAAAGTCGGCTTCTACTTTAGGGGTAACGGGTTCATCGCCCTTGCAACCCCATAAGATGGCCGCAGTGCATAGGGTGGCGAAGAGAAAAGTTTTGGGATTGAAATTCATAGGTTTGAATTTGATTTGATTATCCATAAGTTTAAAATTTTTCGTTTCGCTTTTGGTTTTATTAATATTTTTCATCTGGACTTTGGTTTTAATTAAAGGATATAATAAAATACAAGAATAAAGGTATTGGATCGTATTTGCAAATAAATTTAATAAAAAAATTCTTTTTTTATTAAACGGCTCATAATCTCTTATAGCTGTTTATCTGCCGGTTTTAAGAAAAAATGAATTGTACCCTTTTTTGAACGTTTGGGTAAAAGAGATGGTTTTAGTCAGGGTTGGTTTTAAATGTTGCCCCAAAACGTCGAATCTTCTGCCACTTTGGGGTCTTTTATGGGTTTTACTTTGATGTGAGGGTGAAAGGGGGAACTTAAAGGACCTAAATTTCTTCTTCAAAGAAGGATTATCTCTAGTGACGAACTTCTGCTGTGGCATGGGTATTCAGAATATTATTTCAACATGCCCTCCCTTGATGGCATTGATTTACATTTGTAGAAAATTCAAAATATGAATGTACAAAAAGCCAGTCTTATCAACGCAATTCTTCTTATCACAATGTCAGCATGGGGTTACCTTGCATCTAAGACTCCTTCTATTACTGCGCTGATCCCAGCCTTTGTTGGAGTTGTTCTTCTTGCATGCAACTCAGGAGTAAAAAAAGAAAACAAAGTCATCGCACATATTGCAGTATTACTCACACTGCTTATTCTTTTTGGTCTTTTTAGGCCATTGATAGGAGTGCTGGAGCGGGGCAACGCAGAGGGCATTCTACGGGTAGCCGTTATGCTGATCAGTACCCTCATCGCAATGGTCTATTTCGTAAAGAGCTTTATAAACGCTCGCCGAAATAAAGCCCGCTAAGTACCTGTAATTCTTAGAAAAGAGTTTAAAATTTCAGGTTACGAAAACGAAAATGAAATCTTGCGCTCCCGATGATTAATATTGTGGTATAAAGGACAACCAAATAGATTAAATGGAATACCGAATAGAACGCGATACAATGGGAGAAGTGAAAGTACCCGCTGAAAAATATTGGGGTGCACAGACGCAAAGATCGAAAGAGAACTTCAAAATAGGTGGCGAAAAAAATCTAATGCCGATTGAAATCATTCAAGCATTCGCTATTCTCAAAAAATCCGCTGCAGAAACCAACATGGAGCTAGGTGTATTGTCAACGGAAAAGTCTGAATTGATAGGGAAAGTATGCGATGAAATATTAGCAGGTCAGCTAGACGATCAGTTCCCATTAGTCGTTTGGCAAACAGGATCAGGTACCCAGTCCAATATGAACACTAATGAGGTTATTGCAAATCGGGCGCACGTCATTAAGGGAGGTCACTTAGCAGACGATAAAAAATGCATCCATCCCAATGACGATGTAAACAAGAGCCAAAGTTCTAACGACACCTTTCCCACCGCCATGCACATTGCGGGATATAAAATGGTGGTGGAGCAAACCATTCCTAAAGTTACCAAGCTTCGAGATACCCTTTATTCGAAGTCTGAGAACTTCATGGAGGTAGTCAAGGTGGGAAGAACCCACTTTATGGATGCGACGCCATTAAGTCTGGGACAAGAGTTTTCTGGGTATGTTTCGCAGTTAGATCATGGCATGAAAGCGTTGAATAACACATTAGCACACCTTTCTGAACTCGCACTTGGAGGAACGGCCGTAGGTACGGGGCTTAATACGCCAAAAGGATACGCAGCGCTTGTTGCAAAAAAAATTGCTAAATATTCTGGAATGCCGATGCAGTCCGCAAGCAATAAATTTGAAGCCTTAGCTGCACACGATGCTATCGTAGAAACGCACGGAGCGCTAAAGCAAATAGCCGTGAGCCTCATGAAGATTGGCAACGACATTCGCATGTTATGCTCAGGGCCAAGAAGTGGGATTGGAGAAATTTTAATTCCGGAAAACGAGCCCGGTTCCTCTATTATGCCGGGAAAAGTTAACCCTACTCAATGTGAAGCATTGACCATGATCTGTGCGCAGGTGATGGGTAATGATGCTGCGATTTCTGTAGGCGGTGCTTCAGGCCACTTCGAACTAAATGTATTCAAACCAATGATGGCATTTAATCTTTTGAACTCCGCACGACTCATTGGTGACGCCTGTGAGTCGTTCAACGACAATTGCGCTATCGGCATTGAACCGAACCATGATGTGATTAAAGAAAAATTAGCGAATTCCTTGATGCTCGTCACCGCACTTAATACGCACATAGGCTATGAGAACGCTGCTAAAATTGCGAAAAAAGCACACAAAGAAGGAACCACTTTACGAAAAGCTGCCATAGACCTCGGGCTTGTTACAAATGAGGAGTTTACCCAATGGGTAAAACCTAAAGACATGATGGGCTCACTAAAAAATTGACAATATGAGATAGAGTTTTCGTTAAATTTTGTACTTTAGTACCGTCAAACGCACAGAAACAGAATTCAAGCTTATGAAAAAGTTAATATTTGCCATTGCCATTAGCTCTTGTTTAGGGGTCTCCTATACCGCTCACGCTCAGATGAGTAAAAAGGAAGCTAAAGAGTGGAAGAAGAGAATAAAAAAGCTTCAGCCAGAACAGTACAAGCGGCTACTAGATGAAAATAAATCTTTGAAAGGGCAGGTCACAAGCCTAAAAACAGAACTTAGCGATACAGACGATCGGATCGAAGACAAAGACCAGCAGATCGTTACATTCCAACAGCAGTTGAGTGATTTGAGAGAAGAGTTGACTCGCGCAAAAGCGCAAATCAAATCTAAAAATATCGCTGCATCCAACGCTGGAGGCATTGTAAACGAAAACAAAGGTATTGTATTCAAAGTACAGCTCGGTGCTTTCAGTAATAAAGACCTAAAGCAGTATGACAATTCCCCCAATTTCAGTGCTGAAAACGGAAATGGATTGCAGAAATACACAATCGGTGTTTTCAGAGATTACTACCAAGCAGATAAATTTAAAAAATACCTTAGGGAAATGGGGGTAAAAGACGCATGGGTAGTTTCTTACCGAGATGGTCAAAGAGTACCCATTAAGGAAGTACTGGAATCTGTAAAAAGGCAATAAAAAGAATGAATCTCATGGTTTGAAACCCTGATTTCCTATTTATGAAATCAGGGTTTTTTGTTGATAATTTTACTGTCTTATGATTCAATTAAAGTCAGCCGAAGAAATAGAATTAATCAGGCAAAGTGCTCAAATCGTTTCTAAAACATTGGGGCTGATGGCTGAAATTATTGCTCCGGGTGTCACCCCTCTGAAACTTGATAAACAGGCAGACGAGTTTATTCGAGACCACGAAGCAGTACCCGGTTTTTTAGGTCTCTACGATTATCCCAAATCAATTATTACTTCAGTAAACGAACAGGTAGTACATGGTATTCCTACAGACCGCCCGCTTCAAGAGGGGGACGTGGTAGGAGTAGACATTGGCGTATTAAAAAATGGTTACTATGGCGATCATGCATACACATTTGCAGTAGGTGAAATAAAGGAGGACGTAAAGCAATTATTAAAAGTTACAAAGGAGTCTTTGGATTTAGGAATAACCCAATTTATTGAGGGCAACCGAATAGGTGATGTGAGCTATACCGTACAGCAACATGCAGAGCGTTATGGATATGGAGTAGTACGTGAGCTGGTAGGTCATGGCTTAGGAAAGAAAATGCACGAACCTCCTGAGGTGCCAAACTTTGGCAAGAGAGGACGAGGAAGTAAAATAAAAGAAGGTCTCGTTGTTGCCATAGAACCCATGATAAACATGGGAACAAGACGTGTAATACAGCTAAAAGACGGATGGACAATCGTAACGGCCGATCAGCAACCCTCTGCACACTTCGAACATAATGTAGCAGTGGTTAACGGAGAGCCAGAAATATTGTCTACATTCAAGTATATAGAAGAAGTTCTTAAAAAGAAAAATACAATGGTGATCTAAATCACCTAACAAATGAGTAAAAGAACAAAGTCAAATCGACTCCTCATTAAAATTCTTACCTGGAGGCTAAAGAATGTAAGCGACAATAATTTTCTCCTAATTGCCGCAGGACTCATTGGCATCTTTTCGGGCCTTGCCGCTGTTGTTCTTAAAAGCGTGGTACACAAACTTATCAATTATCTTGAGATAGGTCTTAACCTTTTTGGTGTCAACTATCTCTACCTGTTATACCCTTTAATTGGCATTATGCTTACCGTTATCATCTCCAAGTATGTCTTAAAGGAAAGGCTTGGACATGGAATCACACAGATTCTCTACGCCATCTCGAAAAACTCAAGTATTATTCAAAAAACCCGCATGTACTCGCGCATGGTTACAAGCGCTATTACCATTGGTTTTGGTGGCTCTGTGGGACTCGAAGCCCCGATTGTCGTTACTGGATCCGCAATCGGTTCCAACCTTGCGCGTTTATTTCATTTGCACTATAAACAAAGAACCCTGTTACTTGGATGTGGGGCTGCTGGCGCCATTTCTGCAATCTTCAACTCCCCAATTACAGGGGTCATCTTTGTGCTGGAGGTTCTCTTAACTGAAGTGGTAATAAGTAGATTTATTCCATTGCTACTGGCATCCGTTTGCGGACAGCTTGTAGCTTTTGTGCTACTAGGCGATGATATCCTATTCAGCTTTAAGCTAACAGAGACATTCCGAACAGAAGAGACAGGATATTACCTATTATTTGCTGCCATCTGTGGGCTGGTATCTGTCTATTTTACCCGAACCATGTACTTCTTTGAAGAAGCCATCGAAAGAATCAAAAATGATTTTGGCAAAGCTTTTATTGGTGGAATATCACTTGCGCTCATCATCCTTACCTTCCCGCCCATATATGGGGAGGGATACGATACAATCAAGAACCTCCTTTCAGGCAATTCAGAAGACGTCTTTTTGCGTAGCTTTTTATATGGGTTTTCAGGTAGCCAATTTTGGGTCGTGGCTTTTCTTTTTTTAATCATTCTAATGAAGCCGATAGCCTCGGCACTTACCATAGGCTCAGGAGGAAGCGGAGGAATTTTTGCCCCATCACTCTTTATGGGAGGCCTAACCGGCTACGTTTTTTCAGCATCTTGCAACATGATTCTTGGGAGTTCATTAAGCACAAGCAATTTTACGCTTATTGGCATGTGTGGCGTCATGAGTGGCGTCCTACATGCTCCGCTCACAGCCATATTCTTAATTGCAGAAATAACAAGTGGATATGGGCTATTTGTACCGCTAATGCTTGTTTCTGCAATTTCCTTCAGTACCATATCCTATTTTGAAAAACACAGTATCTATACCAAGAGGCTCATCGAAAAAGGGGACTTGATCCCTTACGATAAGGATAGAATCGTGTTAAGCCTAATTGACTTAAAAAAAATCATTGAGAAAGACTTACTTATAATAGCCCCTGACGCCACGTTGGACGATCTTATAATGCTTGTCAAGAGAAGTAAGCGCAATATTTTTCCAGTAGTCAACGCTCAGAATGAACTAGAGGGAATCATAACACTAGATGATATTAGAGAAATGATGTTTGATTCAGAAACCCGAAAGCAAATTACTCTCCGCACCCTCATGCACACACCGCCATCAAGCGTGAGTACTCATGAAAAAATGCAATCTGTAATGAATAAATTTGAGGTAACACAAGCCTGGAATCTGCCTGTTATTGATGGCGGGAAATACGTTGGTTTTATCTCAAAATCAAGGATTTTTAATGCATACCGTAAAAAGCTTATCCGGCAAAATGTCGAATGAGGTACGGTCCCAAAAGAATGGAAGAAGATTTTCCAAAATAAACTAAAGCGCTTGCCTCAGTCTTTTCCTTTTCTGTCCTCCCGATGGGCTCTTTCGAGTGAAAAAAGAAACATAATTAAGGGATTTTTACTTCATTATTCCACTGGAGAAAAGACGTCTTCACCCTCTCTAGGGTGAATTTTTAACGCTCCTGATAAAGACAAATCGATTAACTTATTGGAGGCTAGTTTTTTGTCCATCCCGCTCAATTCCATGAACTGGCTCAGTGTGATTTCAGAGTGTGTTTTAAAAAAATCAAAAAGCTGCTGTGTTTTCCCCTCAAAAACCATGGGCTTTTGGTGCCCCCTACTCCTCTTTAGTATTTGGCGCATCTCATAGCTAGCCTGAATAGAATGATCTTCCACCCGCACGAACGATTTTCCATATCTATGCCGTTTTTCTAAAAAGGCAAAGTAAGGTTTAAGGAGTCCTTCCGCAATTTGATAATGAAGAATTTCTACGTCTCCCACTTGAAGAAACTTGACAGAAAAGCCTATCTTAGGATGACAAAGCTCCTTGATGGCTTTAGAAAGCACATATTCATCGTCTTCAGGAAATTTTAAGCCACTCATTTTCCCACTATCTTCTACTCCTATAAAAAGGTGACCACCTCTGGAGTTTGCAAATGCGACTACTTCTCGAACAATCTTCTCCGGATGACTCACTTTTTTTTTGAATTCCACGAATTGACCTTCGCCTTGCTTTATTAGTCTTATCGCTTTTCGAATACCCTCATTCATCGTCCTCCAGATCGGGTGGGTTAAACATGCTCGTGAAAAGGTCCTTGAACTGTATGCCTCGCTCTAGTCGATGGCGACTCAAAATGCTATACTCGGCCAAACCAAAAAGGGCAAACTCCATCAAGAAATATTTAAAACGCTCGTGAGCGGTCTTTTGATACTTATCGACGAGCTTTTCTAAGCCCGGGATTTTCCTCAATTCCGACCGATATTCCTGCGTGGAGGCTAAAAAAAGAAGGTCTACCATGTTGCCTTTTTCAAACCAGTCTTTTATCATCTGGTAAGGGTTATCTCCTTCTTTTTTGCGCTCCTTCTCTGGCTCGGGAAAATAATTCGCAAACTGGACGCGGATAGCCTTTCCAACAAGGTTATTGGCCACAATGCCCGGCCCTTCCTGCTCACCTTCATATACAAGTTCAACCTTGCCCGTAATGGAGGGTATCACCCCTATAAAATCTGATATTCGAATATTCGTTTCCTCGTCGCCAGAAATTAATATCCTGCGTTCAGCTGCACTCACAAGGTTTTCATAAGCCGAAATGGTAAGACGAGCGCTAACGCCACTCTTGGCATCTACATATTCACTTTCTCTGGCTTCTATTGCTATTTGCTCAATCAGGTCTTTTGCCAGATCATAAACCGCTACCGCTTTTTTTTGATGTGAGGTAAGCGATGCCTCTTGCTCGGTAATCTTTTTCCCAATTTTATTGGATGATGGATAGTGCGTGATGATCTGACTCCCGATTCGATCCTTCAATGGAGTAACGATAGCACCTCTGTTCGTATAGTCTTCGGGGTTCGCAGTAAAGACAAACTGTAACTCAAGCGGCATTCTAAATTTAAACCCCCTAATCTGAACATCTCCTTCCTGCAAAATATTGAAGAGCGCTACTTGAATTCGTGCTTGTAGATCTGGGAGCTCGTTGATCACAAAAATGCCCCGATGTGAGCGTGGCACCAATCCAAAGTGAATCACTCTTTCATCGGAATAGGGAAGCTTCAAGCTTGCGGCCTTAATAGGGTCTACATCTCCAATAAGGTCGGCGATGGTTACATCGGGGGTGGCTAACTTTTCCGTATATCTTTCTTCACGATGCATCCAGGCAATAGGTGTTTCATCTCCTCTTTCCAGAAGGATATCCTGCGCAAACTTTGAAATAGGATTAAACGGATCGTCATTTAAAGAAGCTCCTTCTATAATGGGCACATACTCATCGAGGAGGCGAGTCATCATACGCGCCATTTTGGTTTTTGCTTGCCCGCGAAGTCCCAAAAAGTTGATGTTGTGCCTCGATAAAATAGCTCGCTCCACATCCGGTATCACCGTATCTTCGTACCCCCATATCCCCTCAAAAACGTTTTCTCCGTTTCTTTTGGTCTTTATCAGGTTGTCCCGAAGTTCCATTTTAATGGTTTTTGGCTTATAGCCTACCGTTTTTAGGGTGCCAAGCGTGCTTAGCTCTTGTAGCTGATCCGGTGCTAAATCCGTGTAATTCATCAAAAATTTTTCCTCCTATTTTTTTTGTAATCTTCAAAAATTAAGTCTCCCAGACCTTGTACGCTACTGTAGTACGCATTTCCGTTATTCACTTCGGTAAATTCTCGAACAAACGCTTGTAAATAAGGATCTGAAGCAATCATAAAAGTGGTAATGGGTATATGAATCCTGCGGCACTGTGCCGCCAGATTTAGTGTTTTATTGAGGATTTTTGGGTCCAGACCGAAGCTGTTTTTATAGTACTTAATTCCCTCCTTGAGGCAGGTTGGCTTGCCGTCGGTAATCATGAAGATTTGTTTGTTTTTGTTTTTGCGCCGGCGCAATAAATCCATCGCAAGTTCGAGCCCCGCTACTGTATTCGTGTGGTAAGGGCCTACATTTAGGTAAGGTAAATCCTTAACCTCGATCTGCCAGGAGTCATTTCCAAAAACAATCAAGTCTAAGGTGTCTTTCGGGTATTTTCTTTTAATAAGCTCTGCCAATGCCATGGCTACTTTCTTGGCAGGCGTGATGCGATCTTCTCCATAGAGGATCATAGAATGGCTGATGTCTATCATCAGCACGGTTGAGGTATGGGTTTTAAACGCTCTTTCTTGTATCACCAAATCGCACTCCGCTAGGTGTAGATCGCCAAGACCGTGGTTAATTTGGGCATTCCTTAAGCTCTCCGTTATTTCTATTTGTTCTGGCGAGTCGCCAAATTGAAATTCTCGATAATCAGCTGTTGCTTCGTCTCCCAGACCTTTAAAGCTGACTCGATGATTTCCCTTTCCCGATTTTTTTAAGCTCCCAAAAATTTCTTCCAACGCATTTTTTCGTATTTCACCCTCACTTTTAGCCGTAATTCGGAGTGCCCCCTTTTCATTGTTATCGTCGATATAGCCTTTCTTCTTTAGGTCATCAATAAAATCCCCTATTCCGTACTCGGTATTTGAAATTTTATGCTGACGATCCAGGTTGGTAAGCCAACTCAGCGCTTCATTTACGTCACCGGAGGTAATCACCATCAATTGAAGAAAAACATCCAAGAGATTCTCGAACGTACTCCGTTCTGGGTTCTTTTCTGCTATAAAGTATGAAAACCGGTATCCTACCATATTTAGGTAGTAAACTAAAAAAGTCTACGAATGATTTCAAGCCCTTAGAAATAATCATCGCTAACCAACAGTCGCTATAACCGATGTAGCTTGAGCCTAGCCGTTGATAAGCGGAGGAAAAAAGCCTTAAAAAAACAATAAAACCATGCTATTTAGTCAGCGAGAATGAGCTAAGACGATGAGCCATTTACCCCCGAACTCCCCTGAGCTACCTCCCTTTCTTACCAAACGTGGTTTGTGGGATTCGCTCTAAAAGGCGTTGCTTAGCCGTTTTAAGAAAAAACATCACCCAAACACCGTTTTACGGTGGTTTAGGCGGTGATGCGCTTATCTTACTTACATGCATCTGTTTGAAAAACAGCTTCATTATCAACTTTCCATCCAGTAGGAAAAGGTGAAGGTATCTTATCCACTTGCACACAGGTTAGCTTAGGGTTATTTGTCAAATCTAAATTCGTAAGCGCATCGTTATTGCCATTCGCCAGATTAATCTTTGTTATGGCATTGTCTGATAAATAAAGCTCAGTAAGTGCTATGTTCTTGGATACATCTAGTGCTGTTAATTGATTTAAATTTAAACTAAGCACAGTAAGTGCCGTGTTATTTGAAACATCTATTTCTGATAATTCATTCCCCGATAATCTAAGATAAGTAAGTGCTGTGTTTTGAGAAACATCTATGTCTGTTAAATCGTTACTGTTTAAATCAAGTCCAGTGAGTGCTGTGTTGTTAGAAATATCTATTTTTGCTATATTATTACGTGAGACTTCAAATGCATTAAGATTTGTAAAATATTCAATTCCAGTAACGTCTTTAATGCTTCCACCATCTTGACTAAGATCACCTCTAAAGCTTTGAGCCTCCGATTCTAAAATTTTTGTATCTATATTGACAACAGAACCTCCATTTAAAAAGATTAGTAATAGTTCTTTGAAGTTTGCATCTGGAATATTAATTGCTTCACCAAGATCATTCGTTATGGAAATCGTAAACGCTGCCGTAGCCGACACACCTGCTACCGTTCCCTGTATCTCGCCTGTGACCTCCTTGTTGGTCTCGTGGTCGAATACGCTGGAATCATTTACCACCATTTTATTTCCCTCTAAAGCAATGGCACCCGCTGGGTTTTGGCTTTTAATCGAGTAAACGGGCGTTTCCTCCGTGTTGGCTACGGTCGCCGTTATCTCCCCGATCTGGGTGTCTTTAGCACTGTTTTCTTGAATAGTTAATTGGGTCAAATCCGCTATGTCGATGGAGGTAATTCCCGTATTGGTAATGGTCACCTCTTTCGTTGTGTTATCCGATCCGTCTGCATTCGTAGCGGTGAGCTTTACGGTGTAGGTGTCGTTCTTCGCATAGGTATGGGCGGGGTTTTCGTCTGTGGATTTGTTTGCATCTCCAAAGTCCCATGCATAGCTGGTCGCACCTTTAGACGTGTTGGTAAACGTTACTTTACCTGCCGTTTTTTCGTCTACTACAAAGGTAAAATTCGCCACTAATTGGGTGCTCGTTCCTTCTAGGGAAATGGTCACCGTTCTTGTTTTCTCAGCCGAGCCGCCTGCATTCGTAGCGGTGAGCTTTACCGTGTAGGTGCTGTCTTTCGTGTAGGTGTGCGTGGGGTTTTCGTCTGTGGATTTGCTTCCATCTCCAAAGTCCCAAGCGTAGCTGGTGGCATTTTTAGAAGCGTTTTTAAAGGTTACCGCCCCTTTTGAACCGAAGGTAAGGGTAAAGTCGGCTTCTACTTTAGGGGTAACGGGTTCATCGCCCTTGCAACCCCATAAGATGGCCGCAGTGCATAGGGTGGCGATTAGAAAGGTTTTGGGTTTGAATTTGATTTGATTTGATTTGATTTGATTTGATTTGATTTGATTTGATTTGATTTGATTTGATTTGATTTGATTTGATTTGATTTGATTTGATTTGATTTGATTTGATTTGATTTGATTTGATTTGATTTGATTTGATTTGATTTGATTTGATTTGATTTGATTTGATTTGATTTGATTTGATTTGATTTGATTTGATTTGATTTGATTTGATTTGATTTGATTTGATTTGATTTGATTTGATTTGATTTGATTTGATTATCCATAAATTCAAAATTTTTCATTTCGCTTTTTGCTTGGTTAATATTTTTCATCTGAATTTTTTTTGAGGTTAAAAGAAATTAAAACACAAGAATAAAGGTATTGGATCGTACTTCCAAAAAAATTAATGAAAAAAAGATTTTTTTTGATGAGTTGGCTTGAAAACGATAAATTATTTTAATCCGTGGTGCATGGGCTTGATGGATCAGTTTAGTTTTTTGATGCCTTCCTTTATTGATTATCCAGCGATTGCCAAGTATTTTTTGTAAACATGTCTTATTTCTCAGATTTGGGTGTTACGATGTGGATTGATGCACCGATTTCATCATCTTTAAAGAGAATCCAATTATCAGGGTGTCGAATTTACAATAACCAGCTTCAAAAATCCAGGGAAGACTGCGTGTCACACAGAAATACAATAGCCAAAAGGAAGTGGATGCGGTAAATATTTTCTTTTAAATCTACATCAATTTTTGCTCCAATTATCTCGTAGCGTCATCGTTCGGTTAAAAACGATGTGTTCAGGTGTAGAATCCTCATCGACTCGAAAGTACCCGATTCGTTCAAATTGCATCTGATCCCCCACTTTAGCCTTTTTTAGCGAGGGTTCTAATACACCATTCGAGATAATTTTTAACGACTCGGGGTTTAGATGGTTTTTGAAATCATCATCGATTGACCCCATATTTTCTGTTCGGAACAGGCGGTCGTACATTCTTATTTCTGCCTTTACAGCATTGGGTACAGAAACCCATCCCAGCGTTCCTTTTACTTTTTTACCGCTCGTGTCTTGCCCACTTTTGGTCTCGGGATTATACTCAGCATAGAGCTCCTCTATCGTTCCGTCCTGCGCCTTTTTGAAGCCGGTGCATTTAATTATATAGGCAAACTTGAGCCTCACTTCACGCTCTGGACCTAAGCGATACCATTTTTTGGGACTTGGCGGATCTTCCATAAAATCAGCTTGATCCACATAAATTTCCCGAGTAAAAGGCATTTCCCTTGTTCCCGCCGATGAGTCTTCTGGGTTGTTTACTGCGTTGAGTACTTCGGTTTTACCTGCTGGCCAATTGGTAATGATGATCTTTAAAGGGTTCAAAATACCAAAAACTCGATTTGCCTTTTTGTTGAGATCCTCCCGTACAGCGTGTTCCAGAACAGCCACATCTGTGAGTCCGTTTCTTTTAGCCACACCCATTGTTTCTGCAAATTTTCGGATGGCCTCAGGCGTAAAGCCTCGCCTTTTAATTCCGGAGATTGTCGGCATACGTGGGTCGTCCCAACCTTCAACATGTCCTAATTCTACGAGCTCTCTCAGGTTTCTTTTACTTACCACCGTATAGCTCAGGTTAAGTCTGGCAAACTCAGTTTGTTTCGAAGGGTAAATTTCAAGTTGGTTGATCAACCATTCATAGAGCGGTCGATGTACTTCAAATTCGAGCGTACACAAAGAGTGTGTAATCTTTTCCAGTGAGTCCGATTGTCCATGTGCCATATCATAGGTAGGATAGATGCACCACGTATCACCAGTACGATGGTGAGGCATATGCTTGATCCGATAGAGAATAGGGTCTCGCATGTGCATATTGGGCGCAGAAAGGTCGATTTTTGCTCGCAGGACGCTGGCACCATTTTCAAATTCCCCTTCCTTCATTCGTTGGAAAAGGGCTGCATTTTCTTTAACCGATCGGTCTCGGTATGGGCTTGGCTTTCCCGGTTCAGTAGGGGTGCCTTTCAGTTTGTTGAATTCTTCGGCAGGTAAATCATCCACATAAGCCTTGCCCTTTTTTATAAGTAACAATGCCCATTGGTAGAGCTGATCGAAGTAGTCGGAAGCGTAGTATTCACAATCATTCCAGTCGAACCCGAGCCACTTTATGTTTTCCTTTATGGAGTTAACGTATTC
This sequence comes from uncultured Ekhidna sp., assembly GCA_964289745.1. Lineage (GTDB taxonomy): Bacteria > Bacteroidota > Bacteroidia > Cytophagales > Cyclobacteriaceae > Ekhidna. Next base: position 774,985 of record CAXYMM010000001.1, on the reverse strand, counting down.
CGTTTCCTCTTTTTCAGGATTCGTATCGTCGAATCTTAAATTACATTTTCCCCCGTACTTTTCTGCTAGTCCGAAGTTCAGGCATATGGACTTAGCATGACCTATGTGTAGGTATCCATTTGGTTCAGGAGGAAAACGCGTAATGACTGATTGATGCTTGCCATCGCTCAGGTCTTTTTCAATCATCTGTTCAATAAAATTCAATGATTTTTTATTCGCCTCCATGCTATTTTAATATGTGTACAAAGCTAAATTGAAAATTATCCCAAATTGCGTAATAGACAAAAGTTTAGGTAGTGGCTTATCCTGCTTTCGGGACTTTCAGTCTTTAGAACGCTCGACTTCATGCGCCATATCTGCCATTCAAGGCGCACACATGGTATGTGGCGTTTATGCTCAGCAAAAGCGGGTCACGCCGCATATATCACTGTTATCTTCAAGGAAACACTTTTTCACTCCAGAAACATAGTTTGGGACACTCCCATACACTTCTTGAGTCCGCCTCCACCATCGTAATGAGAGTCTCATAATGAGTCTACTACTGTGGCATTGATTCGTAAGTCTAAAAATCCATTAATTCGGATAGATTAATGTTTCCTTCATAAAGGGCTTTTCCAACTATAGCTCCTTCTAAATTTTGTTCTCTCAGCTTGATCAAATCATCAATTGAAGACACTCCTCCGCTAGCAATGAGTTTTATATTAGGGAGCTTTTCTAAAATAGAAGCATACAACTTAAAGGAAGGTCCCTCCAGCATGCCATCTTTTGCGATGTCTGTTGAAATAACATATTCTATTCCCTTTGAGGTATACTCTTCAATAAAGCTCTTGACCTCTTGATCGGTCTCTTCTTGCCACCCTGATACTGCAATTTTTCCATCATTGGCATCTGCTCCCAGAATAATCTTTTCAGCTCCGTAAGTTGTAATCCAAGAGGTAAATTTCACTGGGTCGTTTGTAGCAATACTTCCACCGGTAATTTGTGATGCCCCACTTTCAAAGGCAACTTTCAGGTCTTCATCAGATTTAATGCCGCCACCAAAATCAATCTCTAAGTTTGTTTTTATGGCCAGCTTTTCCAGTATTTTCCAGTTGATAATGTGCGCTGCCTTGGCTCCATCAAGGTCAACTAGGTGTAAGTATTGCAAACCTGAGCCTTCAAACTCCTGTGCAACTTCTAAGGGGTCTTCATTGTAGACTTTCTTGGTAGAATAGTCTCCTTTTGAAAGGCGTACGCATTTTCCTTCTACGATGTCTATTGCGGGGATAATTCTCATAGTTTTAAAAAATTTTTAATCAAAGTTGCTCCGATATCAGCGGACTTCTCAGGATGAAACTGCACCCCATAAAAATTATTTTTTTTCATAGCGGAGGTAAACGGGATTAGGTAGTTGGTTTCACCGATAGTGTGTTCGCCTAGTTCCACGTAGTAACTATGAACAAAATAAACATTGTCAGTGCTGGTTATTCCTTCAAAAAGGGCACCTTCGCATCGTTCGAAGTTGTTCCAGCCCATATGCGGAATCAAGCCCATGGGTGGAAATTTCTTCACCTTTTCTTCAAAAACCCCAAGACAGGGCGTGTTTTTCTCTTCCGAATGAGAACACATGAGTTGCATACCCAAACAAATGCCCAAAAAGGGTTGAGTTAGATTCGTTAAAATCTCATCTAACCCTCGATCTTTAAGGTATTTCATGGCTGTTTTGGCTTCTCCGACCCCTGGAAAAATTACTTTTTCAGCAGCCTTAAGTTTCTCGGGATCATCTGTCAAAATAGAAGGAACTTCTAATCGATCTAATGCATTTTTCACAGATCTGATATTGCCTGCATTATATTTTACAATTGCAATCATATTACCCCTTTAGTACTAGGCAATAAGCCTGATTTATCTTTTTTTACGGCCATCTTTAAAGCCCTTGCAAATGCTTTAAAAATGGATTCGATTTTGTGGTGGTCGTTGTCTCCTTCAACTTTAATGTTTAGGTTACATTTGGCCGTATCTGAAAATGACTTAAAGAAATGGGAGACCATTTCTGTGGGCATTTCTCCTACATGAGAGGCAGAAAAGGCAGCATCCCAAACCAGCCAAGGTCTTCCCCCAAAATCAACTGCCACCTGTGCTAACGTGTCGTCCATCGGTAGTAAGAAACCGTATCGCTCCATTCCTTTTCTGTCTTTTAAAGCTTCATTAAAAGCCGTTCCCAAAGCAAGTGCGGTATCTTCAATGGTATGATGGGCATCAATTTTCAGATCCCCTTCCACCTGTACTTTTAGTCCGATGGCACCATGTCGGGCGATTTGATCCAGCATGTGGTCAAAAAATGCGACTCCCGTAGCACTTACAGAGCCTGAATGATCATCTAGGTTAACTTCAACGAGTATTTTGGTTTCAGCGGTAGTGCGTACGCATCGACCAATTCGGCCAACTTTCTTAGTTGGCTCTTGCTTTAGCGTTTGAACCAATCGTTTGTTTTCTTCTGGCGTGCCAATAGTAATTCTCAGGGTATTGGCTACCTGATGGGAACGATCTCGTAGCACAATGCCATGATGTAAAAGGTCTTGGTAGGTTGTTTTGGCATCCTCGAATTCAACCAAAAGAAAATTAGCATCAGATGGATATATTTTTTTTACCGTTTTCATTCCAGTAAGTTCTTTTTCAAGTTGCACCTTTTCAAATTTCAATATCTCGATTTGCCTTTTGATCAACTCTGGACGTCCTAGCATTTCAACTGCTTTGTCTTGTGTGAGCGAGTTAACATTATAAGGAGGTTTGATTTTGTTCAATACGTCAATGACTTCCAGCGAACCTATTCCAACTCCCAGCCTTGCTCCAGCAAGTCCGAACGTCTTACTGAAAGTTTGAAGGATAAATAGGTTAGAAATTTCTTCCTTGACTAAACTGCCACCAGAAAAGTCAATGTATGCTTCATCAACGACCACCAAACCGTCAAATGAATTGGCAATCTTTTTGATCACTTTAAGATCCATTTGATTTCCAGTGGGATTGTTTGGAGAGCAAACGAAGATGAGTTTTAGATTTTCATCTAAAAGCAGAGGTTGAACTTTATTGAAATCAATTTGAAAGTCTTCTGTAAGCGGCGCTTTCATTTCCTCCACATTATTAATGGCTGCACAAATCCCGTACATACTAAAAGTGGGAAAGAAGGTCAACAATTTATCTTCTTTTGGTTCACAGAAAGCTCGAATAAGAAGATCAATAATTTCGTCACTTCCATTTCCGAAAATCAACCGACGCTGATCTACCTTTCTGAAGGTTGCAAATAAATGCTTGAGCTTCTTTTGTGAGGCGTCTGGATATCGATTTAAACCAAACCCAAAAGGATTTTCATTTGCATCAAGAGATACTTCTGCTATCCCCTCAAATTCATTTCTCGCACTGGAATAAGGTTTTAACGCCTTGACATTTGGTCGGATAATTTTGTTTATGTCGAACATGCTATTCCCTATTATTGCTCTCTCTAAGTCCCTCGGAGAGGGCGACTTTCTCAGAGTCTATTTCTCTTTTTTGAGGAAAATTAGGGGGAGATTTTAATTTCTTCAATTAAGTTGTTTCTTAGTCTATCTGCATTGGATAAGATACCACCCTTCAGAGTTCTAATAACTATGAATCCTAATTCATTCAGCTTCTTCTCTTTTAAAAAAATATTTTTTGTTACCTCTTCAAATGTACTGGCAACTCTATCTGCCTCCGCAACCTATTTATTTAATAAGAAGAATGGCAACCACTACTGTATAATTTCCAACCCGCCTGTACCTTCAAAATGGATCGTCAGGACTGCATGGCCTTAGCACGTATTTCTACGATGTTGCTTCTGCCAATGCAGAGTTGCTTTTTGGTTGTCTTGCCTCTCCTTTCAAGGCTTTGTTATAGAAATTGCTGTTCATTTCCCTCCCTCTTGCCCCCACCGAGAGGAAGATTCTGATCCAGAAGATCATTCAATCTTAATGTTACCGCATTCTTGTGCGCTTGTAATTGCTCTGCTTCGGCCATTTTTTCAATGAACGGCCCCAGGTTTTTAATTCCTTCTTTAGATAACTTTTGAAAGGTTATTTTTTTCACAAAGCTGTCCAGTGAAACCCCGCTGTAGTTGCGAGCATATTTGTTTGTCGGAAGTGTGTGATTAGTGCCACTGGCATAATCCCCCGCACTCTCACAGCTCCAGTTTCCGAGAAAGACACTCCCCGCAATGGTGATTTTTTCTCCTAAGTTTTCTTCATCCTCCGTTGCAATGATTAAATGCTCTGGAGCATAGGCATTGCTAAAAGAAATGCAATCCTCAAGATGATTTAGTAGAACAGCAGTACTGTTTTCTAGTGCTTGAAGCGCAATCTCCTTTCTTGGTAGGTCTTCAACCTGGTTTTTTACCTCCGTCTCAACTTTAGATATCAAGAGTTCACTATTGCTCACCAATACAACCTGACTATCTGGCCCGTGTTCTGCCTGTGAGAGCAAATCTGCCGCCACAAAAGCCGGATTTGCGGAATCATCTGCAATTACCAAAACTTCGCTTGGCCCTGCAGGCATATCGATCGCTACTCCGTATTTCTGCGCCAGTTGTTTCGCAGCGGTAACATACTGATTACCTGGGCCAAATAGCTTGTCCACTTTTGGAATGGTTTCCGTACCCAATGTCATAGCAGCAATTGCCTGAGCACCTCCTGTTAGGAAGACTTTCTCTATACCTAAAAGCTGGCACGTCCAGCCAACCACTTCGTTGATTCCTCCCGATGCGATAGGAGGAGTGCATACGACGATTTTTTTGCATCCAGCTATTTTAGCCGGAATCGCTAGCATTAGCAGTGTAGAAAACAGCGGAGCTGATCCACCGGGGATGTAGAGTCCTACATGCTGGATGGCTACACTTTTTCTCCAGCATAAAACGCCTTGGATAGTTTCGATTTTTTTCGGTTTCTCCCTTTGCGAAAGATGAAATTTTTCGATGGTACTTTTTGCAAGCTTGATGGCTTTCTGAAGTGCTGGATCAATTGAGAATTCAAGGTTCGTTAAGTCAAGCTCAATCTGATTCATTTCAACCTTGTCGAATTTTCTGGTAAAGGCTAACAAAGCGCTGTTACCATTTTTTTTCACCTCATTAAAAACAACACTAACGATTTCATTCAATTCTGAAATACCGAGGCTGGGCCTCTCACAAATAGATGGCCATTTTTCTTCTGTTGGGTATTTAATGAACTTCATTATACTATCATTTTTTCAATAGGGCATACCAAAATTCCCTCTGCGCCTTTCTCTTTAAGTTGATCAATTACTTCCCAAAAATCATCTTCATTAATCACGCTATGCACGCTACTCCATCCCTCATCGGCCAATGGGAGTACCGTGGGGCTTTTCATTCCTGGCAGAAGGCTAATGATCTCACTTAGTTTTTCATTTGGAGCATTCAATAAAATGTATTTACTCTGTTTGGCAGCATTAGCGGCCTCCATACGGAAGAGCATTTGATTAAGAAGATTTTTCTTATCCTCCGAAAGAGATGGGTTAGCAATCAGTAGGGCTTCACTTTTCAAAACCACCTCAACTTCTTTCAGTCCGTTGGCAAGCAGCGTACTCCCCGTCCCGACGATATCAAAAATGCCTTCTGCAAGTCCAATACTTGGGGCAATCTCCACGCTTCCGCTTATTTCCTCTATTTCCGCTTTTATCCCCTTTTCTTTCAGGTAATTGTTCAAAATTATAGGATAGCTGGTCGCAATTTTCTTTCCTTCAAACCATTTCAACCCAGGGTAGTTCTCCTCTCTTTTTATGGCCAATGAAAGCCTACATTTGGAAAAGCCTGGTCGGTTAATGATCTCAACTTTTTCCGCTTTTTCCAAATATTCATTTTCTCCTACTATCCCTATATCCGCTACCCCCTCTGCCACATATTGTGGAATATCTTCATCCCTCAAGTAAAAAACCTCTAGTGGGAAATTGGAGGCGGTAGACATTAGTTTTCCTCCTTTGCTCACTTTTATGCCACATTCATTTAAAAGATTAAGGCTTTTTTTGTTCAGTCTTCCTCTCTTTTGAATCGCTATTTTCAACATTTGGCTCATAACGTAAATAGTTTTGTTCAATTTAACTTTTTGAGTTTGTTCTCTTGTTTTTCAGAGATAAAAAAACCCTGATCCCGAAAAGACGGGATCAGGGCTAATATAAATTCTAACACAAAAACGATACCTACACCGCCTTCTCTTAAGAAGGATATGATGATGTAGGTCATAAAGTAATTATGAGTACTTCAGTTCAACAAAAATAGGTGCAAATCTTAAAAATCAATTATCCTTCAAATTTTTTAGCTACAGAATCCCAGTTAATGACATTAAAAAATGCTTCAATATAGTCAGGACGTCTGTTTTGGTAATTTAGGTAGTATGCATGCTCCCAAACATCCAACCCTAAAATTGGAGTGCCAGAACATCCAGCATCTGGCATTAAGGGGTTATCTTGATTAGCTGTGGAGCAAACTTCTACTTTCCCATCTGCTGTTTTACATAGCCATGCCCATCCACTCCCAAATCGAGTCGCAGCGGCGCTGCTAAATTTAGTTTTGAACTCATCAAAAGATCCGAAAACGGCATTTATTGCATCCGCTAATGCGCCTGAAGGTTCTCCACCTCCACTAGGACTCAAGATCGACCAAAATAGGGTATGGTTGTAATGACCTCCACCATTGTTTCTAACCGCACCATTATCGGAGTGTGCTGTGCAAAGCTCTTCGACGGATTTGCCGTCCATGTCAGTCCCCTCGGTAGCAGCGTTTACTTTGGTAATATAGGCATTGTGATGTTTGCCATGATGAATTTCCATGGTTTTAGCATCAATGTGTGGTTCTAACGCATCGTGTGCGTACGGTAAGCTTGGTAATTCAAAAGCCATAATATTTGGTTTTTCTAAAAAATGATTCAACAAATATAACACGAAAAGGCGTAGTTCAGTTGCCCCGAATTTCTCGGAAGAAATTTTTAATCAAAAATTCACATTCATTGACCATCACACCAACCCTCAATTCTGTTTTAGGGTGAATGATTTCTTTATTGAATTTCGTAAACCCACGCTCTTTGTCCAAGGCCCCAACTACTACTCTCCCTAGCTGCGTCCAGAATAACCCCCCCGCACACATGCTACACGGTTCTAGGGTCACGAACAAGGTGCATTCATTTAAATACTTAGACCCTAAATGATTTTGAGCGGCAGTGAGTGCCAACATTTCTGCGTGAGCAGTGGCATCTTTTAACCTTTCTACTCGGTTGTGATCTTTTGCGATGATTTTGTTTTTACAAACCACGATTGCTCCAACGGGAATTTCTCCCTCTTCAAAAGCCGTCTCGGCCTCTTTGAAGGCTTGCCTCATGAAGTGCTCATCGCTATATATGGGTAGTGTCATTATTTTATTCTAACACTTTCCATCATTTCGTACGCAATAGACTGCCACAGTTGCATGACTCTAAGCGTACATCCAAAGTTGAATAAGAGTACCTGATCATGATATGAGGTATACTGAATATAGGAATAATGCTTTTCTTCCTTAACCCCAGAAAAAGCATTCTCTTTCTTTAGCGTAGAAATAAATTCAAACACAATGAATTTTCTTCCATTTATATATCGAATGGTGTCTTGTAGGTATTCGATCTCATCAAAAAGTGTTTCGAAGGTTCCCCTGTAAAAATTACCGAGCTTTTCTTCATCGCCTTTAGCAAATTGCATGATGTTGGTGTTTACTCCTAGATCCGCAAGGCGGTCTTCTGAAGAATACATAGCCAACGGAACCCTTGATGAAACAAATTTGCGTGTGCGCTCACCATTGGACATATTGGAAAATGAAGCAGGAATTTTCATGTAGATCCTCTCACTAATTTTTGTATCGTTTAGTTTTTCTTGAGTGAGTCCTTCAAGCGATATTATTATAAGAAGGACAATGAGGCTTATCTTCTTCATGCCTCAAAACTAGTTTGAAATTAGCCAGACATCTCTATTGGTAAGTCAATTTTAAAGTCGAAGTGATTAAAAGAATTTTGTCGATGGTTCTACCTTTACCAATTCATAAAGTTTAAATCTTCAAAAAAACGATGCTAAGAACTCATACATGTGGCGAATTGAGATCCAGACATATCGGCCGGCGGGTGACCCTCTGCGGTTGGGTACAACGACAAAGAGATAAAGGGGGTGTAGTGTGGATTGATCTAAGAGATCGGTACGGCATTACACAACTCATTTTCGAGGAAGGCATCACAGAGACAGCTTTGATAGAAAAGGCCAAGACTATGGGAAGAGAATTTGTGGTAAGGGCAACAGGAGAGGTAGTGGAACGATATGCTAAAAATGACAAAATACTAACTGGAGACATTGAAATACGGGTAGAATCGCTCGTATTTTTAAATGCATCGCAAACCCCACCTTTTACCATTGAAGACGAGACTGACGGGGGCGAAGACCTTCGAATGAAATACAGATATCTAGACATCCGAAGAAATAAGATTCGTGAAAAATTAGAGTTGCGCCATCTCATGATGCAAAGGGTACGATCATACCTAAATGATGCACAATTTGTGGAAGTGGAAACTCCCTATTTGATTAAGTCTACACCTGAAGGAGCACGTGATTTTGTAGTTCCCTCGCGAATAAATGAGAACGAGTTTTACGCACTTCCTCAATCTCCCCAAACTTTTAAACAACTTTTGATGGTAGCAGGGATGGATCGTTATTTCCAAATTGTAAAATGCTTTCGAGATGAGGATTTGCGCGCAGATCGACAGCCCGAGTTTACACAAATTGACTGCGAAATGTCTTTTGTAGAGCAGGAGGATATTCTACGAACCTTCGAGGGAATGATTAAATATTTATATAAAGAAATTAAAGGCATTGAACTAGAAAACTTTCAGCGGATTAGCTACGATGAGGCAATGGCTAAGTATGGCTCCGATAAACCCGATCTTAGGTTTGGGATGGAGTTTGTGGAGCTTAACAAGGAGGCAAAAGGAAAAGGTTTCGTTGTTTTTGATAGCGCAGAGCTGATAGTTGGGATTAAGGCGGAAGGCTGTGCGGAGTATACCCGAAAGCAATTGGATAACCTGACCCATTATATTAAAAAGCCGCAAATAGGAGCTAAAGGATTGGTTTATGTTAAGTATAGTGCCGATGGCCTGTTTAAATCTTCGGTAGATAAGTTTTTTGATCAAACCGCATTGAAGAGTTGGGCTGAACGGTTTGAAGCAAAGCCCGGTGACCTTTTATTGATACTGGCAGGTGAAGCTAGTCAAACAAGAAAAGCTTTAAGTGAGCTTCGATTGGAAGTGGGAGATCGACTTGGCCTAAAGGATAAAAATAAGGTAGTGGCCACCTGGGTTCTTGATTTTCCTCTTTTGGAATGGGACGAAGATACCAACCTATACCATGCCATGCACCATCCTTTCACTTCACCAAAATCAGAAGATATTGGTAAACTTCAATCTAACCCGGGCGCAGTGCGGGCTAATGCGTACGATATGGTGATCAATGGTGTAGAGGTCGGTGGAGGTTCGATTCGGATTCATGATCGAGTGCTACAGACGCAAATGTTTGAAGTACTTGGATTCAGCAAAGCAGAAGCAGAGGATCAGTTTGGTTTTCTGATGGGCGCTTTTGAATACGGTGCGCCACCACATGGTGGTATTGCATTTGGTTTCGATCGTCTTTGCGCAATTATGGCCGGAGAGCAGAGTATTCGCGATTTTATCGCCTTCCCAAAGAGTAACTCTGGCCGTGATATCATGATTGACTCACCGGCAAAAATTTCTACCGCACAACTAAACGAACTTGGCATTCAGTTAGTTGTCCCTTCAAAATCGTGATGCTTCAATGATTTTTTAGTAATTTCCAACATTCAAAACTACTGCTAATGACTAAGAAATTTCTTCTTTACTCAACCCCGTTTTTTATATTATTTGGTGCTTTTTCTCTTTTTGAACCCCACCTCTACCGCAATTTTTTCTCAAGCACAAGTATGGAAAGATTGGGAGGAAAAGACTTTACCATTATTGCGCATAAAGGAGCATCTGGTGTAGCTCCGGAAAATACGATGGCAGCTTTCGCAAAAGCGTTAGAGCTGGGTGTAGATCAGATTGAGCTCGACGTCAGGAATACCGCAGACGAAGAGATTGTAGTTTTTCATGACCTCCTATTGAATAGAATTGCTAGAGATACTTTGGGTAATAGAATCACTGGTCATGTACATGATTATACCCTAGAAGAAATAAAGCAATTTGATGTCGGGTCATGGTTTGACCCTCAATTTAAAGATGAGCGGATTCCAACCCTAAAGGAAGCATTAGATTTTATAAATGGACAATGTAAAGTATTGGTAGAAATTAAGCACATGGATCATCCGCATTACGATGATTTTGCTGAAAAATTAGTAGATGTGGTTCTTAAAGAGGAAGACGGGGAGAGTTGGATTTTGCTTCAATCTTATGAGTCCGAATACCTAGATATCGTTCACGAATTGGATTCACTAATCCAGACAAAATCACTCGTTGTTGGAGAGGATTCTGCCCCGCTTCTGGCTTTTTATATTGAAACTCGAATTCATATGGGGAGAGCAAAAAAAAGTAATCGACTTAAAGCTATTAACCCGCATTGGGAGACGCTATCTCCAAGAAGAATTTTTCAGATGCATGCAAAGGGCTATGAAGTGCATGCATACCCTGTAAATACGCGTGATGACATGATCAAGATGCTAAACGCAGGTGTAGATGGCATCATTACTGATTTTCCAAACGTAGCAATTGACTTGAGGAAAGAACTCAAGAAACTCGGAAAATAGTCGTAAGTTCTGCTTCTGATGCCATGTGGCTAACGTTATCTCAACTAGGATATTCCAATACTTGTAAGCGTATTTCGCTTACTTTCTCAAAGACTTACTACGTGTTGGTGGAAGGTTTCAATGCCGCAAGCGTGCGAAGAGTTTAGCAGAGCAAAGGAGCTAGTCGCTCTTCTCAGTAAATTCTACGGCACTCAATTCTTCCTTGAAAAGATTCAGCCAATCCAAGTAAGCACCGTTTTTTATCAAGGCTAAGGTTTTTTCTGGTTAATACAACGACTCTTTTGCCAATGCCGTATTATCAATAAATAGGTATCTTAGCACTTACTCCTTTGTAGAGTATTGGGTGTATTTAATTATATATTTAGTACGTTTTCTGTTTATGTTTATTTTTCGAATCTTTGTTAAGCAAGTTTAGGTATGTCCATTGTTGAATTTTCACGGAATACTGAACGTATGATTCGCTATTTGAGCCGATGAAATTATTAAAGACAATGCTAAGGTGGGGAATTAATTCTTCTGCCAATGTTCTTGAGAAGCAACAAACCTTTTTTTTCAATGGCTTTCTTCTTTTTTGTATTGCCGTCGCAGTATTGCTTTGTATTGTTTATTCATTCTTCGGCCTATGGAGTCAGTTTTTCATAAGTGCGCTAGGTCTTTTTGTTTTCTCTTTGATGCTGATTCTCAATCGAAAAGGGCTAACTAAATTAACAAAACACCTCTCACCTATTTTAGCAACATCAATAATTGTTATTGCCACATTTATCAACCTAGAGAAGAGATATTATATCGAGCTTGAAAATTTTCTCATACCCCTTATGATCATTACAGCTTTCGTAGTCGATGGAAAAAAAATGCATTTTTCTTTTTGGTTGATTTTGTTGGCTTTTATGTGGCTTAAGGTCGTGTCTTTTCAGGCTGAACCCGCAGTCAATGAATCTCATTTTACATTGACATTAATTAATGCATTTATTGTTGGGCTCGTTACATACATTATTGCCCTCGAATTTAAATCTTCCCAAGTTAAAGCTTTTGAGCATTTGGAAAAAATAGAACAAAGGCTCTGTTCGATGATTGATAACGTGCCAGTATTTCTGGGTTTAGTCAGCAGAAATGGGAATTTTATTCTGTCCAATGAAAATTATGCCTCAAGTTTCGATGTAAATAAGAAGGATACGATAGAGACAAATCGAACTGAGGCTTTGATTAAGGCCCTAATTGAGGATCAAAAAGAATCTTTCGAGAAAGCTCAAAACGGAGAAAAAATATCTTTTCTAAAAAAGATCACACTCCCGTCAGGTCAGACGATTTCTGCAAATGGAAAATATGCGCCAATTTTAAATAAAGACGGAAAAGTGGAGACAATCGCTATATGCGTTGATGATGTAACTCCCTTAATGGAAGCCCAAGATGCGTTAAGGACAGCAAATGAAACGAAAGATAAATTATTTTCCATAGTAGCGCACGATATAAAGAGTCCTCTGAGCATGTTCCAAGCGTTTCTGAGCGTGAATGAAGAAACTAAAATGTCTACGAAGGATTTTTTTCATTATCAGCAAGCTCTACAGAAAAGACTTAGCTCACTGATCGGTACGGTGGATGAGCTCTTGGAATGGTCTCGTATGCAACTTGGGGGAATGAAGCGCTATCCAGAGCAAGTAAACATCAATGATGTTGTAAAAGAAAATATTAACCTTTTTGATGGTATCATCAAAAAAAAGAATCTCGATATAAGCGTTACTGGTCAGCGTGATATATCCGCTTGGATCGATGAAAATCATTTAAAAGTAGCCTTGCGGAATCTTATGCATAATGCCATAAAATTCACCAATGTTGGGGGTAAAATTGAGGTTAATTCAAGTAAAAACGGTAAGAAGACTATTGTTCGCGTGACCGATACGGGGGTAGGAATGGAAGCTAAGACCATCGAGTCGATCATCAGAAAAGAAGTTCAAGACTCTCAGGCAGGTACAGAACGAGAAATGGGAACGGGACTTGGTCTAAGCCTTAGCATTGGTCTTTTAGAGAAAAACAATTGTAAAATAACAGTGGAAAGTGAAATCCACAAGGGGACTACTTTCGAAATAATAATTCCTAATCAAGAAGATTAACAGAATCCCGAAAACCTCAAGGCTCTGCTTCTCTCATCCTTTAGTGTCATTAATTGCATAATAGAGAATGAGTAGATCAACTCGTCTTTATAGTTGAGGAACTGGTTCTTTAAAGAATTTTTTGTAATGGAAGTAGATACGAAAGATTCTTCAGAGGCTACAAATAACGACTCTGGATGCATCCCAGTTGACCTTACCTCAGAGCCAGCACCAGACACTTCATAATGGGTGCGCTTATCTTTTGGTTTTATGTATTGAATGTCGTGTTCGTGTCCACAGAAATAGAGGTCTACATTGTGTTTTTCAAGTATGCGTTCTACATGATTTCTAACCCACATTTTGTCATCCGATCTTTTATGTGTTGTCTTTCAGAAAGGGTCTTACCTCCTATTTTGTTGATAAAGTTTGAAGAGCGATTGACGCTCTGAAAACAATTTTTTTCGTCTCAAATGAAAGCTGCGCATCGAAAAGGGGTTTCACAAAACCGGAAAGGTCTAGATTTTGTCTCAAGTTACCGCCGCCATCTTGTATTCCATCAGCAGATGAAGCATCGAGTGCAAAATTCATGTAAATTTCAGTCTCTTTAAGAACTCCTCACAAAAGTGTAATTGTCTTTGATCTGCTACCCCTAACAGATTGATCGTTGGATCTTTACCATTAGGAGGCTGGAATAGATCAGACCTGGAGGCTTCGTCAGTTCCTTGAGAAGCGTAGATGAATTTGTTTATTAAGTATACTGAAATACCCTTATGAAATCAAACTGATAGCATGAAAATAATTTTTAACGGACAAATCGAGGCTTAATGAAGGGGGTGAGCTCAACGCTTGAGTTCCAGAGGTAAGGTCTGGGTGGGTATTTTGTTCAACTACTCGAAAAACTTGCTATAACCTGCTGAAATATCGTTTTAAACTCCTTCCAATCGTTGTTTATACTAAAAGTATAATTGATAGTTCTTATTCCTTTTTTGATGACCTGATTTGTGTCCTCACCTTTACTTAACTTCATTTTTCTAAGTCTTCTTTGAACTGGTTGAGAAACATGTTCTCACGAATAATATTCAATACGTTGGTAGTGAGTTCTTTGCTCATATTTTCCAACTCTTGATACCTTTTTTCCTCTTGAAATCTTTTAAGGTTAAGGTCAGATTATAACTGCCCTTGCTTTACTTGTATTGGTTTTTCTCTGCTCTTTTCTTGATGCTCATTATCAATTATTAATAGACAAGAAGCTCCATGATAATGAGAAGGATAGCAAACCCGGTCAACGCACTTTTTACATTAAGGCTTCCTTTTTATTTTTCTTTAGAAAATTTCACGTTCCTTCATCTCCGGTTCATGGACAGAACACGTTTCTTTAATGCCGATATCACTCTTTAAGAAACAGAATTTAAAATGAGTTCGACCTTTGAATAAAGGTCTTGAAATAATTGTGAAATCCCCTAGATGATTTCTCATATCTTATCTCTTTTAATGCAAAGTCCGATCACTACGAGCGGGTTTTCGGATGTGACTGGCCTGGGGTTCGAACCCAGGACCCACGCCTTAAAAGGGCGTTGCTCTACCAGCTGAGCTAGCCAGTCAAACAAGAAACAACTTCTTAACTGATATGAATTGAACTTACTTTTTAAAAATAAGACCAATCCCCAAGCTAAAAAGAACCAGAAATCAGAGCTGTTTTCTAAATTGCAACTGCGAAAGTAGACATCTTTATTCATTCTACCACATGAATTTTAGAATATTCACTCGATTCATTGTAATTGTGTTCTTCCTAATTCCTTTTGGAAAATGTTTTGCTGCTGACGACAGACTAAGCGTGGCAGACTCGCTTTTTGAAAAACAGAAATTCACAGAGGCTAAGGAGGTATACGAATCATATTTTCAAAAGCAGTTGGCCACGCCTGCAATGCTCCTAAAGATGGCGTATATAGAAGATGCTACTGGTAGCTATGAGCAGGCACTGTTCTATTTGCATCTTTACTACAAAAAATCGGGAGATAGGCTCGCTGTTGGCAAAATAGAAGAGTTGGCAAAAGCCAACGATTTGTCTGGCTACTCTTACAATGATTTTGATTACTTTGAAGCCATCTATGCCAACTACAAAATTCAAATTCTCTTTTCTTTCTTCGCTATTGTTCTGCTTCTATTTGCTTACCTATTGAAGAAATTGCGAAATGGAGAGAAACCAGTTGCTGCATTTATGATTCAATTGGTATTTATGGTTTTTTTGCTCATTTTAGTAAACTTTAAAACAACGCAACGTGCCATCATAGTAAAAGACTATTCCTTGTTGAAGTCTGGACCCTCGGCGGGTGCCCCTTCCCTAGAGTTGGTTAGCAAAGGTCATCAGGTGACGGTACTGGAGCAAGCAGAAGTATGGAGTAAAATTCGTTGGGTCGGAAAAGAAGTCTATATTCGAAGCAGTAGAATCAAGCTCATTTAAGCGGACTATCTGCCTCTTTTTTCATCATTTTATAAACCATCTTATCCAGCCTTGAAGGAATGAATTTATTGAGAAATACTGCCATTTTGCCCTGAGTTGTTAAAATTAAATCGCGTTTCCTTTTTTGGGCTGCTGTGAAGGTCCGCTCCGCTACCTCTTCTGAGGTCATCATTTTTTGTTCTTCTCTGGGAGACTCTCCTTGAGCCTTGCCCGAAGCATTAAGGGCTGCATTTCTAATGTTAGAGTTGGTGAAGCCAGGGCATACTACCAGTACATGTACGCCTCGACCCATTACCTCTGTTCTGAGCGATTCAAAAAAGCCTTGCATAGCAAATTTAGAAGATGAGTAGGCCGATCTTGCGGGGGTGGAGCGCCATCCGTTTATAGAGGAAATAGCGACGATACTTCCCTTCGTTTCTAAAAGGTGTGGAAGTGCATATTTAGTGGCATATACTGCACCATAAAAGTTAATATCCATTAGCTGCTCAAAAAAAGTTAAGTCCAAATCCTCAAAGAGTGCACGCATGGAAATACCTGCATTACAAACTAAAATATCAATCCTCCCAAATGCTTTGATGGTTTCTTCCACCATCTTTTGGTTTTCTACTTTACTAGCCGAATCAAGTTCTAGTGCGAGGTGTGTTTTATCTCCTAGTTCGTTCTTTACTTGCGCCATGCGTTGTTTGTTTCTTCCAGTAAAGACCACGCCATACCCTTCGGATGCGTATTTCATTACAAGTGCTTTGCCAATACCTGAAGACCCTCCAGTAATAATTGCTACTTTTTGCATGCTGAATTTATTGTTCCTGTTGTGTTCTCAAAGATTAACGCAAATTAACACCAGTACATCAACTCTTTATCTAAGCTTTAATACTATATTAAGAGACACATCAAAAACTTCTGTTTCAAAGGGTCATGTATGGAAAACTCATAGTACTGTTTATTTTCATTTATTCATCTGCTTCGTCCCAATCTAGCATTGAAGGGTGGACAAAAGATGGGAATGGGAAGCCGCTCCCCTTTACTACTGTTTATATTAAGGGCTCTACAATTGGAACTACATCTAACGCAATGGGTCGATACGTTCTTGACACAAAGCCTGGAAACTATGCCATAGTGGCGCAGCATGTCGGGTACAAAATAATGGAGAAAAAGGTGCAAGTAAATGGAGAATCCAAGGTAGAGCTGAATTTCATTTTGCCTGAACAAGCACTTCAGTTACGGACAGTCGTTGTGACTGCAGGAGATGAAGACCCTGCTTACCGGGTTATTAGGCAAGCAATAGCCAAGCGAAAGTTTACGAAAATGCAGTTAAAGCCTTCAAGGTAGATGCATATCTAAAGGGGCTTTTTAGATTGGAAAAGCGACCTGATCGGATTTTGGGTCGAAAGATATCATTGGATACGGGCATCGTATATCTATCAGAATCAGTATCCAAATTTTCATTCGAACAACCAAACAAGGTTTCAGAGGTTATGGTAAGCTCTAAGGTAAGCGGTGATGCGCAAGGCTTTAGCTTTAATCGCGCCTCCGATTTTAAATTTAATGCCTATTCCAAATCCATGAATCTGAACATGGAGCGGGAGTTTATATCGCCGATTTCCAATCAAGCTTTTCTCTTTTACGACTATGAATGGTTAGGCTTTTTTGAGGAAGGTGGAAAACTCATTAATAAAATCAGGCTTTTGCCTAAACGTTCCACAGACCCCACCTTTGAAGGTTTGATTTACATTGTAGAAGACGAGTGGAGGATTCATTCAATCGACCTGTTAATTACTAAACGACGTGGTTTAGAATTTGTGGATTCTTTAAAAATTAATCAGGTTTTTGCACCTGCCGCAGAAGGTATTTGGATGCCACTATCCCAAAAATTTTCTTTTAAGTTTGGCCTGTTGGGTTTTAAAGGAAGTGGCTATTATATAGGGCTTTACTCAAATTATCAGATCGAGCCCAACTATGATTTGTTTCGAAAGCTCAACCTTTACGATTCTCTTTTTTCTGAAGAGGAGGAGAAAGACCTCTTCGAGAAGAATGATTTTACGACCGAAGTTCTTCTGGTAGAGTCTGAATCCAACAAAAAAGATTCTGATTACTGGCAGCGTGTCCGTCCTATCCAGCTTACAAAAATCGAGGTTGAAGACTATGCCCTTAAAGACAGCATTCGATCGGTAAAAGAAAGCAAACCATATAAGGATTCCGTAGATGCGGTGAAAAATATCCCAACGTTAGGAAATATTTTTCTTTCGGGTTATGAACACAGCAAAGCCATTAAGGAGCGCTATTGGTCAGTTCCTTCTATTTTAGGCTTCTTGCAATACAACACGGTGGAAGGGTTTGTTCCCGAGATTAAACCGACTTTTAGAAAGGAGGAAAATCGACGGATTAAATACTGGATTCGGCCAGCTATGAGGTACGGATTTTCTAACAATCGCTTCAACGCCAAACTAGAAGGTAGCTACCGAAAGCTCGATAAAAAGTTTACCCAGTATTATGCAGGTGGTGGCAGGTATACCTCCCAGTTCAATGAGAAAGCGATCATTTCTCCGCTTATCAATTCTTCCCTCACATTATTAAGTGGAGACAATTACTTGAAATTTTTTGAAAAATCATTCGGCTATGTAGGGTTTGAACAAGAGGTGAAAAATGGCATTTTCTTTAGAGGCAACTTGGAATATGCCTCTAGGCAAGCATTACCCAATACAACAACCTATTCTTGGGCTCGCACTAAGAAATTAAACTTTACTAGAAATGCTCCCGCAAATGAAGAGCTTTCAGATACTGGCTTTGCGCCTCATCAGGCACTAATCGCTACTGCTACCTTACGATTTCGAATTAAACAGACCTACGAATCGAGACCCGAAGAACGGATTATCTTCCCTTCCAAATACCCCGAGTTTACCTTAATCTATAAAAAAGCGATTAATGCTTTTAGTGCCGATCTCAAATATGATTTCATAGCGTTGCAAATTCAAGATGATATTTCATTTGGTCTGGTAGGGAAGAGCATCTGGAAAATGGCCGGAGGATCCTTTTTGAATAAAAGCAAATTGACTTTTGTCGACTTCATGCATTTTTCGGGTAATGAGACCTATTTTAGACGAGTAAGCAACCATCTCAACTTTCAACTACTCCCTTTTTATCGTTTCAGCACTAGCAAACCCTTTTTTGAAGGACACTATGAACACCACTTTAATGAGTTTATCTTCAATAAAATACCCCTAGTGAAAAAGTTGAACCTACAGGCGGTAGCATCGTTGAACTACCTGTACACAGATACCATTGGCAATTACCTTGAATTAGGAGCAGGAATCGAACATATTTTCAAATTCCTGCGAGTTGACTATCTATGGGCTTTCAGGAAAGGAAACTTCTTTGAAAGAGGCATTAGGCTGGGAATTGGTTTTTAGAAAAAATCTTTAATATGAGCTTTAAAAAATCATCTATCCGATCATCATAGTTTTCTGCAATCAAAAACAAGTCTTTTATAAATTACGATTTAAACCTACTTTATATGAAAAAGCTATTCTCTCTTACTTTATCAATCGTATTAACAGCGGTAGCATATACCCAAACGCCACTAGTAGATACGAAGCGTTTTGATTTTGAATCCGACCTACCAAAAGACACCGCCATACCTTCACCAAAAGATCACTTAGGTTATGAACTAGGGGAGAATTTCTCCCTTTATGCCCACATAGTGGAATACTATAAAAAGCTGGCAGCGGCATCCCCCAGAGTTTTGTACAATGAATATGGGAAAACATATGAAGGGCGAACACTGATCAATCTGGTGATTTCTTCGGAGGAAAACATCTCCAATATTGATAAGATCAGAGATGAGCACCTGAAGTTACTTACGGCATCAGCCCTTGAAGCAGAGACAATTGCTAATGAAGCACCTGTTTTCACCTCATTTTCTTACAATATTCATGGAAACGAAGCTTCCACTGCAGAAGCCTCCATGCAGGTAGCTTATCGAATGGCTTCTGCTATAGATGAGGCAACGAAAGACATACTGGAAAAATCGGTAATCATACTTTTTATCTGTATTAATCCCGATGGTCGAGATCGATATGTTTATTGGTACAAGTCAATGAAGCGCATCAAAAGACCTGCATTTGAGCCAAAAGACATGGAACACTTTGAGACCTGGCCCGGAGGGAGAACCAACCATTATTGGTTCGATCTTAACCGCGATTGGATTTGGGGCGTACATCCTGAGTCGAGAGGACACATCGCAGAGTATCAAAAATGGATGCCGCAAGTACATGTCGACTATCATGAACAAGGATACAATTCTAACTATTTTACAATGCCAGGAACCACGCCTCGCAACAAGCAGCTCCCAGACAGCTATGAGTCTTGGTCCATCGTTTTCGGTGATGCCAATGTGGCCGAATTTGACAAACACCACATCAATTACTTCACGGGCGATCGCTTTGATTTTTTCTACCCTGGCTATGGGTCTAGCTGGCCGAGCGTAATGGGCGCCATCGGGATGCTTACTGAGCAGGGAGGACACTCGGCTGGCGGCCGGATCGTAAAGACGGATGATGACTACAAGCTTACCTTAAGACAAAGAATATTTGACCACTATACAACTTCCATTGCCTCCATAAAAACCGCAGCAGAGAATCGAAAAGAACTGCTCAAATACAGCCACTCAGCATGGCAACCTGCCAACAGCAAGGTAAGTACGAAGGCTTATTTATTCGACGACCAAGATATGTATGCAGCGGAATTGGTTCGTGTTTTAAAACGAAATGGAGTGAAAGTTTATCAGTCGGATAATGCATTCCAGATGAACGCTGCCGTAAACTATAGAACTGGGAGGGAAGAACGAAAGGGCTTTGCCAAAGGCACGTATGTGGTTCCAACAGACCAACCCAGAAACCTATTTATAACCTCAATTATGGAGCGAAATATGAAAATTGAAGACTCTGTGATGTATGACATGGCTGCCTGGTCGGCACCCATCTCCTATAACCTTGATGCTTGGTCTAGCAATAATGCGGTTTCTACCAGCTTATCAGAAGTAACTGAGATGCCAATGGCTAATGGTGATGTGTTTAACGCCTCAGCACAGTATGCTTATGTGATCAACTGGGAACAACGAGATGCTCCCAAAGCACTTTCCCTGCTTTGGGAGAAAGGATATAAGATAAGAGTAGCAGGTGAGCCATTTGGTAGAGACGGAATACGCTTTTCAGCTGGAAGTTTGATCGTATTAAAAGGAAGGAATCTCGAAAAAATGCAATCAATCGAACAAGACATCAAGGCGGTAGCAAAAGCTGCAAGAGTGAAAGTTATCGGGTATAATACGGGGCGTATGGAAGTTGGAAAAGACCTTGCCAGTACCTCCAACAGACCAGTAAAACAACCTAAGATTGCATTGATGGTAGACCCACCATTCAGCAGCTATACCTCTGGTCAGATTTACTTTTTGTTCGATTGGATTACAGAGCTCCCTATCGATCGTATCCGAACGACTGCCTTAGAGCAAACAAGCTTACCAAAAAGAAGCTTTCGGTTTGGAGGGGCTGATTTGAAGGACTATGATGTCCTGATTTTGGCTGGCGGCGGTCAATCCCTGAAGGAAGTGTTTGGCAAGACAGAACAAGATAAAATAAAAGAGTGGGTGATGAATGGAGGTACCATTATTGCAACCGAGAGTGCCGCAGGTTTCTTTACGGAAAAGAACTCAAACCTTACAAAAGTAGAAATGAAGAAGGCTCCCGAAGACTCTTCAGATGTCCGCAACTACTTAAAATATGCAGATCAAGAAGATTATTTTGGGAAAAGGAGAATTCCAGGCTCGGCTCTCAATGCCAAAATAGATAACACCAATCCATTGGCTTTTGGGATGAAAGAAGACCTTTATAGTTTAAAATTTGGAAATGAGGGTCTGATCCCCTCCAAGCATTTTGAGGCTGTCGGATATTATTCAAAAAATGATCAAGACCTATTAGTGGCGGGGTATGCTTCAAAAGAAAACCTCCATCACTTAAAGGGACTGGCTTTTGCCGGCGTAAAGCGAATAGGAGAGGGTAAAATTGTCTATTTGATAGATAACACTCAGTATCGTATGTTCTGGCTGGGTCCGTCAAGAATGATGCAAAATGCGGCGATGATATTACCAGGGTTCTAGTGGATGTATTGTTTTAGAAGTTTCTGGACACAAAAACGCAACTCAACGTTCGCTTTTTTATCTTAAAAGGCTTCTCTTTCGTTCAGGTAATAAAAGCGTTACAAGATTTATCTTTTCACATTGAAATCGAATTTCTAATACACGCATTAGCTAATTCTTCCCCAATTCACGACGTTCGTGTTAAACGATTCGATATGATTTTTAATGACTTGATTTTGATGAAGTTGAAGTTCCGGATCTTCTATCATGAGTTCTTGAGCGGCAATTCTGGCTGTTTTTAAGATTTCACCATCCTTTACCAAGTCCGAAACAAGTAGATCCAGCGCTCCGCTTTGTCGAGTTCCCATGAGATCGCCAGGGCCTCTAAGTTCTAAATCTACTTCGGCAATTTTAAAGCCATCGGTCGTATCCACCATCGTTTTGAGGCGTGTGCGAGCCTCTGTACTCAGTTTATGCCCTGTCATTAAAATGCAAAAACTTTGATCTGCTCCCCTTCCTACACGCCCTCTTAGCTGGTGAAGCTGCGATAAACCAAATCGTTCAGCGTTTTCAATCACCATAATCGTAGCATTGGATACATTCACACCTACTTCTATCACGGTAGTGGCGACCATAATTTTGGTCTCACCTTTAACGAAGCGCTGCATTTCCCATTCTTTATCCTCAGCCTTCATCTTGCCATGAACGATAGAAATTTGATAGTCGGGAAAACGCCTTTTTATACTTTCATAACCATCTTTGAGGTCTTTGTAATCCAGTGTGGCCGACTCCTCAATCAATGGGTAAACGATGTAAGCCTGCCTACCTTTCTTAATTTCTTTCTCCACAAGCCCAAACATCTCCAAGCGTTTATTATCTCGGTAGTGCATGGTCTTAATCGGCTTTCTTCCCGCTGGGAGTTCATCTATGACTGAAATATCTAGATCTCCATAAAGCGTCATAGCCAATGTTCTTGGGATGGGGGTGGCGGTCATCACCAGTATATTAGGGTAAAAATCTTTGGTTTTGGTCCATAGCTTAGCCCGTTGCGCTACTCCAAACCGATGCTGTTCATCGATAACGGCCACCCCTAGGTTTTTGAACTGCACCTTGTCTTCTAAAAGCGCGTGGGTGCCAACGAGAATAGTAATGATCCCCGACATTAGCCCTTCATGAATAAGTTTGCGTTCAGACTTTGGTGTGGAGCCTGTAAGCCTAGCTATGTGTATTCCTAAAGGCTTAGCTTGCTCTTTCAAAACTTTAAAATGTTGCTCAGCTAAAATCTCTGTCGGAGCCATAAACGCACACTGAAATCCAGAGCTAATTGCGAGTAGCATCGAAAGAAACGCAACCATGGTTTTGCCACTCCCTACATCACCTTGCACAAGTCTGTTCATTTGCTGGCCAGAACGAAAGTCAGCATAAATTTCCTTCACCACTTTTTTCTGAGCACTAGTCAGTTCGAATGGAAGGTGTTTTTCATAAAATTCATTCAAAAGATCACTTTTATTAATAATGGCACCTTTGAATTTTTCTGTTCTGGCTATTTTGAGTTTAAATAGCCGAAGTTGTACAAAGAAGAGTTCTTCAAATTTTAGCCGGCTTTGAGCCTGAAGAAGTTGCCGATTATCTCTTGGAAAATGCATGCCCACCACAGCTGTTTTTTTATCAATAAGGTGGAATTTTTGGGTAAGCTTTTCTGGCAATGTTTCATTAATCTGGTGAACAGCCTCGGCTAATAGAACTTTCATGGTTCTTGAGAAGAACTTGCTATCCATTCCCCTTTTTTTCATTTTCTCAGTGGAATGGTACATTGGTTGCAGATAACTCCCCTTGAAATTCTTCTCTGTTAGGGCTTCTACCTCGGGGTGTACTATGTTTAGCCGACCACTGAAAAGAGTCGCTTTTCCAAACGCCACATACTTTACCCCTATAGTTAGTAATTTTTGAATCCATTGTATTCCTCTAAACCAGACCATCTCTACCGAGCCCGTTTCATCCGAGAACAGGCCAGTTAACCTAGCTTTGCTACCAACACCCCGTGTTTTAAAAGATTTGAATTCCCCGATGATTTGCACATAGGGAAGTTCAGGCTGAAGTTCGTTGATTTTATAAAACTGGCTTCGATCTTCATGGCGGAAAGGATAATGCTGGAGGAAGTCTCCGAAAGTGAAAATTTGCAATTCTTTGTTTAGCATTTCAGCACGTTGCGAACCTACCCCCTTGAGAAATTCAATGGATCGATCAAAGAATGAATGCATGAAGCTAAGATAGGGTGAATGCTTTTCTTAACTTCATAAAAACCTATTGCACATCCCACTCCATGGTGGTAATCATGTGAAGAATATCCCTTTTTACGTAATCAATTACAGGAGCTAAAGAATCATTTTTGGTCGCTGTTTTGAAATACAAAGCTCCTCGTAAGAAATGAAGAGTGCTATCAAAATCGGTAATATGGAACTGCGCCTGAGTTGGAACCTGACCCTCTAGTTCCGTAAAAGAAGCAAATAATCCGTTGGGGAGCTCAATAATTTTTTCCTCAATCGCATAGGCTTTGATATTGTGTTGCGAAGTGAGCTTGTACGAATCGCTAAGATATTCACGAATAATAGAATCAGTTACGGGTTTATAGGTGATTTGAATAGTCGCATCTAGTTGAGGGTAAAAGAGATTTATCCAGTACCGCTCGCTGATCCAGCTAGTATCCTTAAGCAGTTTGGCAGCCTTCGAATATTCAAAAAAGTAGGGGAATGAGTCAGGCAATGGTTGGTAACTTGTTTCAGGGAGGTTGATTCTATTGTATCCTTTTGGCTTTGGTAAGTAGTCTTGCTTACAACTCGCTAAAAATAGAGCAAAGATCAAGCCTAGAACCATATTCTCTGTTAACCTCATGGTTTAATGTCTACTCGTAGCCGTTTTATTCTTCGCATATCCACCGCTACGACCGTGAAAACAAAATTTTTGAAGGTCACCTTTTCTCTTGTACTCGGTAGCCTAGAGTTAAGTTCTAAAACCAACCCCCCTAACGATTCGGATTCACCTTTCACCTCATCAAAAGCAGAAGCATCAGTTTCTGTGATTTTACAGAAATCATTTAAAGAGGTCTTTCCTTCAAAAATAAAAGTGTGATTGTCTAATTTATTGAAGGTCACATCACTTTCATCGTCAAACTCATCATTGATTTCACCCACTATCTCTTCTATAACATCTTCCATGGTGATTAAGCCCGAGGTGCCTCCATATTCATCGATTACTACTGCGATATGAACTTGCTTCTTTTGGAAGTCTTTAAAAAGGTCATCTATTTTCTTGCTTTCTGGAACAAAAAAAACGGGTCTCAATAGTTCTTGCCATTTAAAGCCTTCCTCTTCATCAATGTAGGGTAGGATGTCCTTGATATAAAGAATACCCTCTATCCTATCGATGGTTTCCGAATAAACTGGAATTCGGGAATATCCATTTTTGTTAATTTGGTTCATCAACTCATGAAAATTCGTTTCATTGTCAATAGCTGTAATATCCATCCGAGACTTCATTACCTGTTTTACAGAGAGCGTTCCGAAGTTTACAATACCTTTTAAAATGCCTTTTTCTTCTTCGGATACTTCTTCTTGTTCTACTGAAATTTCCAATGCCTGATTGATTTCCTCTACAGTAAGGTTATAGCTTTTCTTTTCAAATCGTTGCTCAATTCGGTCTGTTACAGACATAAGAAACCATGAAATGGGCTTGAAGAAATGATACGAAAATAAAAGCAATCTAGAAGTGCGCTTTGCGAATGAAAGACCGTTGTGATTTGCGTAGACTTTTGGAATAATTTCCCCAAAAAATATGATTAAAATGGTAATGCAGGTAGATAAAATAACAATAATAACGCCATCGCCTTGCCCTTTGTCAACTAGATGCCAAGTGGCGTAAGTTGAAATGGTTACAATAAAAATATTAACTAGATTATTTACAATAAGAATCGTCGCAAGCAGTCTTTTTGGATGGTGGAGGAGCTTAGAGATTCGCTTCTCTGCAACACTATCTGAATGATTCAGGTCTCTGATTTCATCATGACTGAAAGAAAAAAAAGCAACTTCTGAGCCCGATATTAAGCCCGATAGCACCAATAAACCAAAAACGATAACCCCAATTCCGATAAAAAAAGAAGGGGCTGACACCATTGCTTCCAGCAAGTATATCGGGAAAGGGTCTTCAGAATAGGATTTCAATAATTATATTTTACTATTAGAAAGGTAAATCATCAGTGACATCGCTTTGTGGAATAGTATCAGAAGGCTTCTCGCTGATTGAAGAGCTATTCGACTGCTGTATCTCTCCAGAGGAAGCACCAGACCCTCCGCCAAGCATGGTCATATTATCACCAACTACCTCAGTGGCGTATCTTGTTATTCCATCTTTCTCCCATGATCGAGTTCGGAGCTTTCCTTCTATATAGATCATATCACCCTTTTTTACATACTTTTCAGCAACGTCTGCAAGACCCCTCCAAAGCACAATATTGTGCCACTCGGTCTGTTCCCTTTTTTCGCCTGTTTGTCGATCTTTGTATGTTTCGGATGTAGCAAGCGAAAAGTTAGCAACAGTGACGCCACTTTCCAGATGTCTCACCTCCGGCTCTTTTCCCAGTCTTCCAATAAGTATTACTTTATTTATTCCTGACATATTATGATTAGTTTATGTTTAACTTCTTCAAGTAATTCAAAATTAATTTAGGTTTAGGTAAATCTAATAATTCCTTAACGGAATATGAAGCCAGCAAGGTGTTTTGAAGAACTAACTTCCTATTTTCACCATCTAATGTTACTTCATAAAATTTAGCCAATAACTTTCGATGACTCAGGATATGGGTAAAAATCATCGGATATTCTTTGAGATGCAGCCGACCTTTTAACCTGAGTTTTTCATTTAATAAATCAACTAGTTCTACATCTGTTAAATCACCCTCGACCAAATAAAAATCATAAAGACCTTGCCAAATATCTTTCGATTTTCTCTGATTAAGTAAGTACTTGCTCTCAACCTTAAATACAACATAGTTCAAATGCCGAATTTTGATTTGAGGTTTTTTAGTCTTGAGGGGCAAATCGGTTTGCCTATCATTTTTGAATGCGAAACAGCCTTCCTGAAAAAAACACAAACGACATTTTGGACTAGGAGAACAAACCGTTGCGCCATGTTCCATCATCGCTTGGTTGAAGGTACCAGGATTCTTTTTATCTATCTGTTTTTCAAGAATTTTTTCAAATACCTTCCGAGACATGGGGAGTGCTATATCTTCTTCTATTCCAAAATACCTAGCAGCAAAACGAAAAACATTCCCATCTACTACGGGTTTAGGTAGCCCATAACAGATAGAGGAAATAGCAGCAGCTGTATACGGTCCGATTCCTTTTAATTTTAAAATCTCCTCGTAGGTATCGGGAAACTTTCCTCCCAGTTTCAAACTAATGTATTTCGCTGTTGCATGAAGATTCCTTGCCCGGGAGTAGTAGCCAAGCCCCTGCCAAAGTCTTAAAATTGAGCCTTCTTCAGCGCGAGCCAAATCGTGAATCGTTGGGTAGGTTTCCATAAATCGATACCAATATGGAAGCCCTTGTTCCACCCTAGTCTGCTGTAAGATGATTTCAGAAAGCCAAACTGGATACGGATTTTTGCTTGCCCTCCAAGGAAGATCACGTTTTCTCTCTGAATACCAAAGAATTAATTGTTTTGAGAAAGAAGTCAAGACCAGCGATTTATATTTTAAAAACTTTTTTTTGTGATCCTACAAAACTAATTTTGAAATTCTCACTATTTCAATTACCTATCTATAAACCTATAAATCAGAAAGTTGTGACTAAAGCAGACGTGATTACTGAAATTTCTGACAAAACTGGAATCGACAAAGTAGATGTGCAGGCTTCTGTAGAGGCCTTTTTTACAGTCGTGAAAAATAACATGGCTAACGGAGAGAATGTTTATGTACGTGGTTTCGGAAGTTTTGTAAATAAAAAGAGAGCAAAAAAAATTGCGCGTAATATTTCTAAGAATACCGCTATCGTCATTGATGAGCATTATGTCCCCACCTTTAAGCCGTCAAAGATTTTTGTTGAAAAAATAAAAAGAAGCCCAAAAATCAAACCGTGAATAGATCACAACTGATTCTTACGGTTAGTTCTATCGGTTTAGCTACGCTATTGTTTCAACTTCCGAGGAGTGTTGTCGAAAATGAGCAACTACAGGAAGTAGAATCAGCCCAAAATCACTCCATGGAAATGCCTCAACGGGTGCTAGATGAGATCGAGCATCTAAGATTTTCGATTACTTCTGAGCAAAATGTTGATAAAAAAGTTACCTTTGCATACGCTTTAGCAAATAGATTCCTTGATTATGGTATTTTAGATAGTGCGGTAGTCTATGCCAATACTATTCAGGACTGGAGAGAGGAAGCCTCGGTAGAAGTAGCCGACATCTATTTTACAGCCTACGAGAGAACCCCAACACCAGAAAAAGGTGTAGGACTCGCAAGAAAAGCAGAAAAATCAATTCGGCAACTGTTGAAAAAAGATTCAGCAAATTTGTTTTGGAAAAATAGACTAGCTATGACTTTGGTAGCATCAGATAGTCCCATGTCGGGGATTAATATGCTAAGAGAGATAGTAGCAGAAAACCCAAAAAACCGTCAAGCAATCTTAAATCTTGGTTTATTGGCGATTCAAAGTGGTCAATTTGAAAGGGCAAAAAAAAGATTTGAAACGTTATTGTCATTGGATAGCGCAGATAATGAGTCTAAATTGTACCTAGCGGTAGCTATGATGAAAACAAATAAACCAATGCAGGCACGCCTGCTTTTGGAAGAAATTTTAATGGTTCAAGACTCTATACCCGCTATCAAAATGATGGCCAATGATTACTTGAAAACATTTGAAAACTTATAAAAATTTGAATAACTATGCCTTGCGGTAAAAAAAGAAAGAGACATAAAATCTCTACTCATAAGAGAAAGAAAAGACTAAGAAAAAACAGACATAAAAAGAAGTGATCCACATTAATTGATTCGCTATGAGTAATGAACTAATCATTAACTTAACTCGCGAAGGATGTCGAATTGCTCTACTTAAAAATAGAAGGCTTTTAGAATTTCACTTGGATGGAGGAGGCGATTCCTTTAATGTTGGTGATATTTATCTGGGATCGGTAAAAAAAGTGGTTCAAGGGTTGAACGCCGCTTTCGTAGACCTTGGTTATGAAAAGGATGCCTTCCTTCATTATTTAGACTTAGGGTCACAGGTACGGTCTCTAAACAAATTCACAAAGCTTACTCTTACGAGAAAGCACCAAAGCCCTCGCTTAAATGGCTTCAAAATGGAAGCCGATATTAATAAGCTAGGTAAAATGAGCCAAGTCCTTACCAAAGGGCAAAAAATATTGGTTCAGGTTGTGAAGGAGCCCATATCTACTAAAGGGCCTCGACTTTCATGCGAATTGTCACTAGCCGGTAGATATTTGGTAATGGTGCCTTTTTCAAATACAGTGAATGTATCAAGGAAAATTATAGATTCTGCCGAACGTAGAAGGCTACAACGACTTATTAGCTCAATAAAGCCTGAAGGCTTTGGTGTAATAATCCGCACTAATGCGCAAGGCAAGGATGTAAAAGAACTAGACTCTGATCTAAGAGGATTAGTAGAAAAATGGGATGCTGGGATGGGTTCCCTTACAAAGGCTAAGCCGAAAGATAAGATCATTGGTGAGATGAACAGAGCTAATTCTATCCTGCGCGATGTATTAAACGAAAGCTTTGACAATATTTTGGTCGACAATAAAGAACTTTATCAGGAAGTAAAGTCTTTCGTAAAAGGAATAGCGCCAGATAAAGAAAAAATTATAAAGCATTATACAGGACGATCAAAAATTTTTGAGGCTACGGGAGTAGAAAAACAATTAAAAACTTCTTTTGGCCAATCGGTAAGCATGCCGAATGGAGGCTATTTGGTAATTGAGCATACAGAAGCCCTCCATGTAATCGATGTAAATAGTGGAAATAAATCCAATAAAGAGGATAACCAGGAAGATACTGCGCTAAAGGTAAATCTCGATGCCGCAGATGAAATTGCAAGACAACTAAGGTTAAGAGATATGGGTGGAATCATCGTGATTGATTTCATCGATATGCGAAAGATTGAAAATAAAAAAAAGCTTTTCGCCAAGATGAAGGAAGTGATGAAAGAAGATCGCTCTAAACATACCATCTTGCAACTTTCCAAGTTTGGTCTTATGGAAATCACAAGGCAACGAGTACGACCTGAGATGAGCATTAAGACGAAAGAAGTTTGCCCTACTTGCAACGGTACTGGAAAGATTTCTGCATCTATACAGGTAGCAGATCAAATTGAAAATACGGTAAAGTACATCTTCGAGTCTCAGAACGAGAAGAAGATCACCATTGCGCTCCACCCTTATTTATATACTTACTTTATTGCGGGAGTGTTTTCTAAGCGCATTAAATGGTTTTTTAAATATTTCAGATGGGTAAAGCTGATCGAAGATAGCTCTAAAGAACTTACAGAGTTTGAGCTTTTGAATTCACAGGGAGAACCAATTCAAGTCTAAATATTTTGAATTCGATTATTTCGTTAGATAAATCACCTAAATTGTGAATGTATTTGAGGAATTGGATATGAAAAAAATCCTGATCTTGTTTTTACTCCTCTCTTCGATCTCTTCCGAACTTAAAGCACAGTTGCTGGAAGACACAGACCGAAGGCTGAAACGTGCAAAAGTTGAGCGTCAAGGGTTTTTGTTCTTTGGCAAAAAAAAGAAAATTGGTAAAAGCGAGGGTGTCCCCGTTGCTAAAAAGGATGTATCTCCAAGATTTTCTTCACCAAAGGAAAAGGCCAAAAAATATTCAGCAGGAGTGCGTTCTTCAGGTGGGGTGGTTAAATTCAAGACCTTTTCAGTATCGCCAAAATATTCTGCCGGTAGCCCGTTTGATAAGAACAATTACAGGATTTCTCCTCGGTATTCCAAAGCAGGGAGTCCTTTTCACGGAATGAAGTTTAATATTGCCCCGAGGTATTCTGACTCAAATCCTTTTCGTGCAAATCAATATCAAGTTTCCCCACGTTACTCTAAGGAAATGCCATTTCGAGGAAAAGAGTATAACATCTCACCTAGGTATTCCAATACGAAAATTGGCTTTCATAAGATTCTTTTTAATAAAGAGTTATCCATGTCATCCTATTACAGAAAGACTTCACTTTGGAAAGGAAATGCTAAAAATGAGCGTTCGAACGTTGTGTTGAGACAGTGGAATCAGTTTTGGGCAAAACTAAATGGGAACTTACCGAAGGATAGGGGAGTTAAAAACCCAGATCGTAAAGCGAAATTCGATAAGAAAGAACGTGTAATTTGGAATAACTAATGCTTTTGGATTTAAAAAAAAAAATAAAAACTCTTCAAGTAGTTCTTCAATGTGGAATTATTTGAAGACACTGGGTCAATTAGACATAATTGACGAGCTTTCTAAAACAAAACCTGTTTTACTTTTCAAACATAGTACCAGATGTGGTATTAGTGCTATGTCTCTCAGCCGGTTCGAACGAGATATGGAGAAAAGCCCTTCATTCGAGCCTTATTTTCTTGATTTGATTTCACACAGAGATGTGTCAAACGAAATAGCAACCCGATACGGCATAGAGCACCAGTCTCCGCAAGTTTTGCTAATAGAGAATGGGAAATGCACCTATAATACTTCTCACAACGGAATTTATTTTAGAGAAGCCAATGAAGTAGCCAGGCATTAGCATTCTGGTTTTGTTTATGAAAATCATAGTCCTATATATCGCTCTACTGACTCCATTCATTATAAACGCACAGCTCTTTACTGAAGATGAATATGAGTATAGGTCAGAATGGATCTGGGGGATTAATAAAAATACAAATGGGGGTCTAATCGGGGGTCTAACGGCAAGGTTTAGCCGATCACGTGGAGATGATCTTTTTGAAACGTATGGACTGGAGCTTTCAAATGTAAAGCACCCGAGCGAAGTTCGCCTTAGCGGAGAAACAGGTGCTCGCTTTATTTACGGAAAGTCCCACTACCTATATGCGATAAGGCTTCAATATGGCAGGGAGAAGCTCCTTTTTAAAAAATCTAACCAACAGGGCGTGCAGATTAGTGCAATGGCCGGCATTGGCCCTACACTTGGCTTAGAAGCCCCCTATTATTTAGCGGTCGGTAATGGCAAATACGAGCAATTCGGGTCTATTCCCGGTGGTGGAGGGTTTCCACCTCCCGAAAATTTTGTTGGTCCTGGAAAATTATTTCAGGGACTGGGAGAGTCTAAACTGGTACTTGGTCTCAACATGAAATCCTCATTTTTATTCGAATTTGGTACCTATCGAAGCAATGTGGCAGGAGTGGAGACAGGCGTGATGATAGAGGGCTTCACCCGAAAGATTGAGATTGTTCCAAGTCAGCCAAACAAATCCATATATACTTCTTTTTTTTTTACATTTTTCTGGGGTTCAAGAAAATAGACTCCGTTATAAATTTGCGTAGCTAAGGAATACATTATGATTGATTTACCTGTTGTTGAAAACCCTGAGAGAAAAAAAAAGCCAAACTGGCTTCGAGTAAAATTGCCCGTTGGCGAGAGCTATACTAAGGTTCGCAAGCTGGTAGATCAACACAAACTGCATACCATCTGCGAGAGTGGAAATTGCCCAAACATGGGTGAATGCTGGGGTGAAGGAACCGCCACTTTTATGATCCTCGGAAACGTATGCACACGAAGCTGCACGTTCTGTGCTGTTGCTACGGGCAGACCTCCCGAGTATGATGCAGAGGAACCAAAACGAGTGGCAGAAGCCATTAAACTGATGGAAGTAAAACATGCGGTAATCACATCAGTGAATCGTGATGAACTGAGAGACCGAGGTGCAGAAATTTGGTATCAAACTGTGATGGAGATAAAAAAAGCATCGCCTAAAACAACAATCGAGACACTAATACCAGATGTAAAAGCAAATTGGGAGGCCTTGTATCATATGATTGAAGGTGGCCAAGAAGTAGTATCGCACAACATGGAGACTGTTGAAAGTCTTTATCGCAGGGTAAGACCTCAAGCAAAATATGATAGAAGTCTTGAGCAAATCAAATTAACTAATATGGCGGGCAAACGTACTAAATCTGGAATCATGCTGGGCTTAGGCGAAACCGATGAGGAAGTATATAAAGCGATGGATGACCTGATAGCGAGCGGATTGCATATTCTAACCCTTGGCCAATATTTACAACCTACTAAGAGACATATTGAAGTTGCTGAATTCATCCATCCAGATAAATTTAATCACTTTAGAGAAGAAGGGTTAAAACGAGGGCTAAAGTACGTGGAGTCTGGTCCATTGGTGCGATCATCTTACCATGCAGAGCGCCATGTGAACATTGAGATCTAATTTCTTCCTACAACGAGTTTTCTCAGTACATCGAAATAAAGCGCAATAAATAATAGGAGCGTCATCATCCAGATAACAAGAATGTTGAAAACGATCGTATCTATATACTTGCCTGCGAAGTACTTTTCAGGATAGTAAAAATTGGTTCTGAAGTCCAGCGCATGTTTTGGGTTTTCATTTCGTGCATACACCGGATAGATTTTTTGCACCAATTCATCTTTCGAAACAACAACTCGTTTTTTAGTCCCAATATTTCTAAGCATATAGCTGATCCGCTCGTTTTCGTATCGATAGCGCGCCTGTGAGTATGCCTCCTCCTTCTCTGAGGTGTTGGTATTTACTTGAATAAGTTTGTTCAGGTTTTCTTTAGCTCTCTTTCTTCTGTCATTATAGACTCTCTGTATGGCTGTTATGAAATTTTTGGCTTCTTCATAATGGGTCTCGTTTAGTTCAGAAACATTAAGCTTTTCGAAAGCAGGAAATTTTTCTGCTCCAAATATTTTAAGCTGTTTTTTAATCTCATTTCGCACCAAAGAAAGTTCTTTAGATACGTCTTTGTTTTCTAAATTTTTATAAGCATACTCCAGATGCTTTTGAAGCGATTTGGTGTAATAAACAGACATGAAAGTATTTTGGGCAATCTCGCGATCCAGTTCGTAATAATCTTTATTAAATGGATTGTCTTTGAATTGTGTAACGGCTAGTGCTTCATATGCCCAGCGAGAAGCCATCAATTCTCCAATGAGGGGTACTTTAGATTTGTTGACAAATGATGGGTTTAGTTTATCAAAATCTACCACCACACCACTTAAAAGCAATTGAGGGATAATGAGCAGCGGAATCAAGATATAGACCGTGATAACGGAGTTGAAACCAGCAGATATATTTAGTCCCAGAATATTGGCAAAGCAGGAGACAGAAAAAAGAACAGCCCAATATGAGAGCGTCATACCCTTGATTTCTAAAATCCAGTTGCCAATTAGCACAAAGAGCAAAGTCTGAATGGCAGAAAGAACAAAAAGAATAATTGTTTTTGAGGTCAGATAGCTGAACTTACTGAGGTGTAAGAATGCTTCTCGTTTCAATATTTTTCGATCTTTTATTATCTCTTCGGCACTAATAGTAAGCCCCATAAATAGGGCTACAATAATGCTTATAAAGAAAAAAACAGGAATATTTTCGTTGCTATAAAATGTGTAAGAATTGCCATTTGGAGCATATTTGGTAATTAAAGACAGAAGAATGGCAAGTACTGGTGCTTCTAATAGACTAATTAATACATATTGCCTATTGCTAATCTTGGAGAGTATATCACGCTCTAAGAAGATTCTGGCCTGCCTGATTTTGTTCGGAATGGCGAGCGTTTTTGGTGGGACTTGCCCTCGTTGGTTGACCTCTTCTATTTCTCTTCTATTTTGAAAATGCTCATGCCATTGAGTGGCACTGTACTTCCGTTTGGTAGTGAGCCTTCCATACTCATCTACCACCTTCGCCTCAATGATGTTAAATATCTGTTCAGGGTTTACATTACCACATTCTATGCAGGTACTTTGATCTTTGTCGATCATGTCAATAATGTCTTTAAAATAGGTAACCGCTTTTACTGGGTTTCCGTAATAAATCTGATAACCACCAGTATCCAAAATGAGTAACTTATCGAACATCTTGAAGATCTCTGATGAGGGCTGATGGATCACCACAAAAACCATTTTGCCTCTCAACGAAAGATCTTTTAAAAGCTCCATGATGTTTTCAGAATCTCTAGAGCTCAATCCGCTTGTGGGTTCATCCACAAATAGCACAGAAGGCTCTCTCAATAACTCTAAGCCGATGTTTAGTCGCTTGCGCTGACCCCCACTAATGGTCTTTTGAAGTGGGTTTCCGACCTTTAAGTCCTTTGTCTCAATGAGTCCAAGGGATGCTAAGGTTTTAGAAACAAGCGACGCTAATTCTTCTTTGCTCGAATTTCTAAAGCAAAGTTTAGCCGCATAGTAAAGGTTTTGGTATACGGTAAGTTCTTCAATCAATAGATCATCTTGCGGAACAAAACCTATAATTCCTTCTACTTCTTTTGGGTTTTTGTGGATGTCATTTCCATTTATTCGGACCGCACCTTCATCGGGTTTTACGACGCCGCTAAGTACATTAAAAAGCGTGGATTTCCCAGACCCGCTGCCCCCCATTATGGCAAACAATTGACTTACCGGTTCGCTAATATTGATGTTTACCAGCCCTCTATTGCCCTTCTTGAATTTATAGGTAATGTTTTCAGCTACAAAAGAAACGCTGGAATCGGTGGCGTTGTCTTTGTACATGTGAATGACGTCACTGTAGTAGAGCCGATTTGATTTCTTTCCTTTAATGGAACTCCCATTTGTAAAAACCTTGATTTCATCAGGCGAGACCACCAAGCCATTAAGTGTAAGAATGTCGCCACCATAGCACTTAAAGAAGCATATATCAATTTTTGGGAGCTTAAAAAAGGTGATATTTCCTTTTAATCCCTCCAAATAAATGGATTTAATATGGTTTATAATTTCCTTACCTGAAACGACCACGGTATAGCTGTTGGTGGATTGTTCAGGGTTTTTGTTTGATACAAACTCTTTAATCGAATTAATAGCATCCTCTTCAAATCGGAGTTCTTTTCCAATTAGTTTTAATAGCTCGGCTTCTCTTTCCGTAATCTTTCCATCTGCAATGATCAGGTTCATCAGCCTTACCATCACAACCAAGCGTTGTTGCTGGGTCAGCTCATTGTTTATATGCGCCGTAATTTCTCGGATATTGGATTTATCATCCTTTCCATCCCCAGTATTGATTTCAGCAATGTATTTATCGAGAAGGGTTAAGTATTTTCGTGTTTCTTCACGGCTTACGTTTTCGTATAGAAATTGCCTTACACTCTCTTTCTCTGTCTCATCAACTTTGCCA
This sequence comes from uncultured Ekhidna sp., assembly GCA_964289745.1. GTDB lineage: Bacteria > Bacteroidota > Bacteroidia > Cytophagales > Cyclobacteriaceae > Ekhidna. The sequence goes on along the minus strand of CAXYMM010000001.1, from coordinate 739,109 downwards.
TCTTCTTTGGCAACAATTACTAAAAGTCGGATAATGGCTTTGAGTAGCTCTTCGCTCATGGAGTCTGGCTGTTTGCATTCTTATTTTCAAGGTTAAGCTAGTGCTTAGCTTTCCTCGAAAAACATAAAAGCCGTCTGCACGCAGTGCAAGAAGGCTAGAAAAAATTTTTAATCACTCTACAATACTTTTTCTTATTCTTGCTACCTCCGCAGTTAGATTGGATAATATGCTTGTTTCTAGCACAAAACTTCCTGCGTTTTCAGCAATTTTGGTTTCTATCTCTGCTAATTCATTTTCATAAATAGATTTGATCTTTTCTAAATCTGCTTTTGTGGTGTTTACTTCTTCACTTCCAGAAACGTCATTCATTACCTTGACTAGGTCGTTTAAAGAAATTTTTTGTTGAATAATCACTTTCATTAGTTCAGAAAGAACTAAATTCTTTGCTTCCGAAGGAAGATCTGTAGGGTAAGTGTCTACAATTTGTGTCGAAATGTAAATGCCCTCTATCCAACTCCCTGCAAGAAGAAGAGCAGCATTATTCAATTCATCTAACTCGCTTAAGCGTTCACCCGATTTAGCCATCACTTCGTTGATGATCGCAGAAAGTGAATCTTTACGCTCCATGTTCGTTTCGAATCGGACTATAATTCCATAATCTATGGCATCTACCACACCTACCGGTGCGGCTAGTTTCTGACACTCTCCCATGTAGTCGAGTGCACGCTCAGACTTTTCGTATGAGACAAGGTATCCTATATCAGTTGCATAGATTCCAAGGTTTAATGCCGCCCTACTTTCGTTGGATTGATAAGACTCCATCTTCTCAGCCGTGATATCGTTAATTACTTGTTCGTTAAAGTCTACTCCTGCTTGTAAGAGTAGATAAGGAACTTCTGATGGTGGAGGGAGGTCCTCCATTACTCTTGAAACATCAACAGCAATCTGCTCTTTAGCATTGTCAAATTCTGAATTTGCATCTTCGGACTCCGCTTTCCCTTTCGATCCACCAACTCCGCAGGCACTAAATATCGATACACCTGCCAATATTGTTAGAGCGAAGTGGTTAAATAGCTTCATTTTCATTTTATTATTTAAATTATTTTATTGCCGATTGAAATCTTGCTTCAAAAATAGGTTGCTATTTTTTGAATGTTTTGCCAAATACTGGTTAAAGTTATTTATTGTTAAATATTTCAATAATGTTTTTTTTGATTTTTATACAGAGTTCGTCAAGGGGAAGGTCGTTGATGTCTTTGCCGAAGGGGTCTTCAATTTCTTCAGAAATAAGCTCCACACTCATTAAGAAATAAAATGAGACCACTACCAACAGGATGGACCAGTAGCCAAACTCTCCGATAAAGGCCATTGGGAGTGTGGCGCAGTAAATGAACAAAAATTTCTTGATAAACATGCTAAAAGAATAGGGGATCGGGGTCGTTTTTATTCGTTCACACGCACCAATTATATCGGTAAATCCTTTTATTTCTTTGTCTATGATGAAAAGTCGATCAGCCGTTAAAATACCTCTGGCATTCAGATCAGCAATACGTTCCATCATGATTTTGTTGATGATGTTAGGTCTGTGTTTGCTTTTGATTATTCTTGCTTTTGTTTCCTCATCATAGAAATCAAGCTCACCTATCAATATGCTATCCCGTAGATGTTGCTTCATAGCAAACGTCACATTTGGGATCATTTTTTTGAAGAATTGGAGGTCTTTGATTTCCTCCTCTGGTATAAAAGTAGTAAGCTTAATGGCGAGCTGCCTAGTATCGTTTACCAACTGACCCCACAGCTTTCTTCCCTCCCACCATCTATCGTATGCAGTGTTCGTTCTTAAAACTAAAAAAAGACCTAAGATAACCCCTAAAATGGAGTGGAAGGCTTTAGTGTCTTCAATGGTAATCTGAAGTACATCAATGAAGATAAAACACAATACTGCTGTTAATACCGCCGCAAAAAGGATAAGGGGAAATAATGCCCTTATTACATAGCGGCTGTAAACATCAAAGATGAGTGAGAACCACGATTTTGGATTGTACTGGATCATGAAAGGGTGAATTTAATAAAATCAAGAAGGAATAAACGAATTATACCCGTTGTACTCATGCATTCAAAGTTATTTTTAAATTATGGATGAGCCTTTGAAAGTGAAATTTTCTGATAAATGGGAAAAAGGTAAGCATGGTGATTTTGGACGATTCGTCCCTCATGCCTAAACCTCCCCTAAAGCGCACCGTCAAAGCACCCCAAGCGACCTCCCTTTCTTACTCAACGTCTTCTATGCGCTAAAAGCAATCACTACGCCAGTTTCGGAAAAAACACCGCCTAAACCCCGTTTTAAGGAGAATAGGCGATGATACGTTTTTTTAATTACATGAACCTGTTTGAAGAACACTTTCTTTACCTGAATCAAACTTCCAACCATTAGGAATAGGTGAAGGTATCTTATCCACTTGCACACAGGTTAGGTTAGGGTTATCTCGCAAGTCTAGATTAGTAAGCTTATCGTTGTTGCCATTCGCCAGATTCACCTTTGTTAAGGTATTGTTTTCTAACCGAAGATCAGTAAGCATAGTGTTTTTGGATACATCTATTTCTGAAAATTTATTGCTCGATAATCTAAGAAAAGTAAGCATTGTATTCTTAGAAACATCTATCTCTGTTAATTCGTTAGCTAATAAATTAAGACTAGTAAGTGCTGTGTTTTGAGAAACATTTATTGATGTTAAACCATCAATTATGTTATCAAATTTAGTAAGATTTTTAAAATATTCAATTCCGATAACATTTTTATAGTCTCCACCAGTTGATTCAATAGACCCAGTAAAGTCTTGGGCTTCCGCTTCTGAAATTTCCTGATCTCCATTGGTGTTTATGGCTGGATCATTTACTAATTTGACTTTGAACTTTGCATCTGGAATATTAATTGCTTCACCAAGATCATTCGTTATGGAAATCGTAAACGCTGCCGTTGCCGTTACACCCGCTACTGTCCCCTGTATCTCGCCTGTGATCTCCTTGTTGGTCTCGTGGTCGAATACGCTGGAATCATTTACCACCATTTTATTTCCCTCCAAAGCAATGGCATCCGCTGGGTTTTGACTTTTAATCGAGTAAACGGGCGTTTCATCCGTGTTGGCTACGGTCGCCGTGATCTCCCCGATCTGGGTGCCTTTGGGACTGTTTTCCTGAATAGTTAATTGGGTCAAATCCGCTATGTCGATGGACGTAATTCCCGTATTGGTAATGGTCACCTCTTTCGTTGTGTTATCCGATCCGCCTGCATTCGTAGCGGTGAGCTTTACCGTGTAGGTGTCGTTCTTCGCGTAGGTATGGGCGGGGTTTTCGTCTGTTGAAGTGTTTCCATCGCCAAAGTCCCACGCGTAGCTGGTTGCGCCTTCAGACGTGTTGGTAAACGTTACTTTACCTGCCGTTTTTTCATCTACTGCAAAGGTAAAATTCGCCTTTAGTTGGGTACTCGTTCCTTCCAGGGAAATGGTCACCGTTCGCGTTTTCTCAGACGAGCCGCCTGCATTCGTAGCGGTGAGCTTTACCGTATAGGTGCTGTCTTTCGTGTAGGTATGGGTGGGGTTTTCTTCTGTGGATTTGCTTCCATCCCCAAAGTCCCAAGCGTAGCCGGTGGCATTTTTAGAAGCGTTTTTAAAAGTTACCGCCCCTTTTGAACCGAAGGTAAGGGTAAAGTCGGCCTCTACTTTAAGGATAGGTTCATCATCTTTCTTACAACCCCATAAGATGGCGGCGGTGCAGAGGGTAGCGAGGAGAAAGGTTTTGGATTGAATATTCATCGGTTTGAATTTGATTTGATTTGATTTGATTTGATTTGATTTGATTTGATTTGATTTGATTTGATTTGATTTGATTTGATTTGATTTGATTTGATTTGATTTGATTTGATTTGATTTGATTTGATTTGATTTGATTTGATTTGATTTGATTTGATTTGATTTGATTTGATTTGATTTGATTTGATTTGATTTGATTTGATTTGATTTGATTTGATTTGATTTGATTTGATTTGATTTGATTTGATTTGATTTGATTGTTCATAAATTCAAAATTTTTCGCTACCTTATTTAATATGTTTATGTTTTCCATTTTGGTTTTTGTTTAATTATAGAATATACTAAAACACAAGAATAAGGGTATTGAATCATATTTGCAAATAAATTTAATGAAAAAAGATTTTTTTTAATTAGACGGCTTATAATCTCTTATGGCTGTTGATTTGCTGGTTTTACTAAAAAATGATGGGACTAACCCTGTGGGTATCACCCAGGCGTATAGCAATGCTAAGTAAAATTATGACATACTAAACTGCTCACCTAACTTCTAGGTGAATGGGATCGATATAGGTGTTTTTAGACTTGACTGCCATTCTTTCTAAAAAGGGATGGCAACATTGACTTTAAGGAAAAAATAATGGGCGGCGGTATTTGGTCTTCATCGACCTTCTCTTCGTTCTACTAAAAGTATAAAACCATTGTCCAGTTCAAGGTAGCCCTGATCGTAACAAAAAAAGTAGGTATCTCCAGCCTGTGTGGTGTAGCTATTGGTATGAAAGTCAAAATCAAAGCCCTTTTTTAACAGCTTATCACGATGTGTTTTTTTCTTGCCCTCTGGGTTTAGCTCCAGCAGGATACGGCGGTTTTTCGATAACGCATTATTTACATTGCGCATGTAGTTAGTAGACGCTGCGTTGGCTTTGTTATTGAAGGTATTACGGCAAGCATCGGAGCAAAATTTTTTATCAATCCGGCCAAAAATGGCTTTTCCACACTCAGAACATACCCGATCTTTCATCTCGCTAAGCTATTGATAATCAAAGATAAAAACAATTACAAACGACTATAAACGGATATTAAACGACTGTAACTGTTTATCTACCGACTTGCGTTTTGCCGGTTCCGAAGCTTTGCCTCTGTCAAAACGACAATCACCTATTAATCAGGTGAATCTTTAACGTCTAAATTTTTAATCATTATGAAAAGTCTAAAAAATAGTGTTCGATTAATGGGAAGATTAGGTAACGAACCAGAGATAAGGAACTTCGAAGGTGGAAAACAAATGGCGACCTTTTCTCTGGCCACCAACGAAACGTACTACAACAATAAAGGAGAAAAAATAACTGATACCCAATGGCACAATGTTGTAGTATGGGGAAAGAAAGTAGATATTGTTAAAAATTATCTAGTAAAAGGAAGTGAAGTTGCGCTAGAAGGCAAACTCATAAATCGCTCGTACGAAAAAGAGGGTGAACGAAAGTTTATTTCCGAAATCAATTTGAATGAGCTTTTAATGATGGGTAAGAAAGATTAAGAGCGTAGCACTCCTGCTAGCCGAGCCAGCAGGGGTGCTTAATTGACCTTCATTATCTGATAATAGCTGGCGTTCATCTTTACCTTGTCGCCCTCCTTCTTCCCCAGAAGTTGCTGTGCCAATGGGGCTAGTGGCGATATACCAAAAACGGTTTCCGCTCCAATTCTTATCTTTCCCAGACCTGCCCCTACCAAAAAGAATCCTGCATTTGTTTGAACAAGTGCTCCCGTTTCAACCGTATCCATCGATTTGGTACCATCTATACGCTTTAGTGCCAATAGCAAGTCTTCAACAATCCGCTTTTGGTTCATGAGTTTACTTTCTTCCTGACGTAGCATCTCCCTTCCGATTTCATACTTATCTCCCATACTACTCTTCGTTTCCGAAGCAGCATCCGCTCTGATTTTAATAAGTTCGATTTCAAGTGATTTTTTCTTTGACAAAAGATGCTCTTCAAAGGCGTTAATTACTCGATCCTTAGAAAAATTCATTCGGTAATGATAGGTCATTCAAACAAACCATAACCTATCAAACTGGTTTCATGTCTATGGTATTTAATACTTCTTACCAAAACAAAAAGATTGAAAAGCAAATTGACCAAACGGTCGGGAATGCTTTTTCGTTTAAAGAGCGATGGTCTTTGGGTGGAATTGGATCTAAAAGAATGAAAATAAGGAGGGTAAATGAACATTATAGAAAATACCTGAATGCCGACTACTATGTTTCGAATGCTAACATTGAAATACGACCCAAAGGGCTCATCATACACTTTAAGCATAAACTTCACGCTTATTCTTGGACTCTGCCATTTGATGCACTTGTCATAAAAAATGAGTCTTTTCTTCGATTAGAAGCAGGAGATGAGTTCGTTGAATTTCTAGAGACGGCAGAAGAGACGTTTCTACAAAAAGTGAATAGCGTGAAATCTAGATTAGAAAAGGGTCACGCCTAAAATTTTTTCTTTCTTCACTTTATAAAATTCTTTGTGCACATTAAAAGGAGCTTCATTTGGCTGTTCTATTTGCACATAGCTCCCGTCTTCTTTCATCTCATATGCGTTTACATTATCATTTAGGTTAAAAGCGAGAATATTAATGACCTGCTGCTTCAGTAATGAATCTTTAATCACAAACAAAGATTCTAGTCTTCGATCGAACGAACGTACCATCATATCTGCACTGCCACAATAGACTTTAGTGTCTCCGTCATTATGGAAATAAAAGATTCTAGAATGTTCTAAATACTCCCCTACGATGGAGCGTACCTCAATATTTTCACTCAACCCTTTTCTTCCTGGTCTTAAACTACAAATACCTCTTACGATTAATTTAATAGGCACACCGGAGTTAGAAGCCTCATACATAGCCAAAATAATGTCCTTATCTTGAAGCGAGTTGAGTTTAATGACTATACCACTTGGTTTTCCGCTAAGTGCATTTTCTCTTTCCTGATGAATCAGGTCTAGCAAACCCTTGCGCATGAAGGTAGGTGCGGTGATAAGGCTATCGTACTCCGCTGGCAAAGAATGCCCTGTGATTACGTTGAAGAACTCCTGCACATCATTTGCATAGGTTTCATCGGCACTTAGTAAACTAATATCGGTATAAAGTTTTGATGTCGCTTCGTTATAGTTTCCGCTACTCATATGAACAAAGCGAGATACCTTCTCTTTTTCCTTTCTTACAATCAAAAGAAGCTTGGTATGTGTTTTAAGAGACCCCACGCCATAAATAATGAAGCACCCAGCCTTTTGAAGTCGTAGTGCCTGGCGCATGTTGTTTTCTTCATCAAATCGTGCCTTTACCTCAAATAAAACAGAAACGTGCTTCCCATTTTCTGCTGCAAGTAACAAAGACTCTACTACCCTTGAGTTTTTAGCCAGTCGATAAATAGTCAATTTAATGGACAGCACCTTAGGGTCTTCGGCCGCTTGATCCAACAGGTCTAAAAGAGGCTCGATGGTATTGTATGGATGATGCAGAAGAACATCGTGTCCTTTCAGCACCTTGAACATGTCTTGGCGTTCTGAATACGTCATGCTTATTGGAGGAATCGCATCAGGTTGGACGGGTCGATATGAAATAAAAGCTTTGTGATTTATAATCTGCCAGAGGCATGTCAAGTCAAGGATTGAGCCTTCAGAAATGATGTTTATATTTTCGTCGGCAATCTCATAGCGCTTTTTCAATTGTTTGATCAGCCAGTTATCTGCTCCTTCGGCTACATCCATTCTCACTACCCTGCCCGTCTTTCGGGTCTTGAGCTTTTTCTTCATTTCCTCTAGAAAGTTGGCCTCAATATCCTCAGATTCTTCCAGCGTAAAGTCGCCATTTCGAGTAACTCGAAAAAGAGAACTTGATACAATTTTCACATTTCGAAATACCCGATCTAGATGCTTCTCTACAATTTTTTCAATCGGAACAAAAATGACCTCCTCCTTGACCACTATTTCGTAAAACCTAGGCAGGTTTTGGGGAAGCTGGATGAAAGACATCTTTTTCTTTTCCTTTGGTCCTACGTCCTTAGTTACCACTCCGAAGATCAGAATGTTATTCATCAGGGTGGGGAAGGTGTGATACGAGTCAAAGACCATAGGAGTTAGCATAGGAAAAATGGTCTTCTCAAAATAAAGACGGCAAGTCTTTTGCTGCTTCTCGGTTAGTGAGTCGTAGTCTTTTATATGAAAGTCGTAGGATGCAGAATTTTCTTTTAATTCCTCGAAAAGTTGGTTTTGCTGGGCAATAAAAGCACCTAACCGTTTGAATAATTCCTCTTTGAACGGGATGACTCTCATCCCTGAATAGTCGATTCTATCCTTGCCATAATCGAGATAGTTATACAAACTACCCACTCTGATCATAAAGAACTCATCTGCATTGGAGGATGTAATGGCAAGAAACTTCAGTTTCTCAAATAGGTTTCTTTCCTCCTTCTTGGCCTGATCGAGAACACGATGGTTGAACTGTAACCAACTCAGGTCACGGCTGATCAGGTTACTATTATCGATGAGTTCTTTAGTTGATTCACGCATTTATGCTTATATGATGTTCATTTCTGAGAGGATGCCATTGGTTTTGCTAACTGCAGCGGCACTTTCAGAAAGCTTTGCTTTTTCTGCTTGGTTTAATTCTATTTCAACGATCTTTTCTACTCCATTTGCTCCAATAATTGCTGGCACGCCAATAGAAAGGTTATTTAATCCATACTCTCCTTCTAGCAAACATGAACATGGGAACATCTTTTTAGTATCGCAAGCAATCGCCTGAACCATTGCTGAAACCGCAGCACCAGGGGCGTACCATGCTGAAGTTCCTAAGAGTTTAGTAAGGGTAGCGCCTCCCACTTTTGTTTCTGCCGATACATCAATGAGTTTATCTTCTGATAAGAATTTAGATACGGGTACGCTATTTCGAGTAGCCAAACGTGTCAATGGAATCATACCTGTATCGCTGTGACCTCCAATCACCATTCCGTCTACATCCGACGCTGGGCATTCTAATGCTTCTGAAAGCCTGTATTTGAAGCGAGCAGAATCCAATGCTCCTCCCATGCCAATAATTTGACTTTTAGGAAGGTCTAGAGCTTTATGTGCTAAATAGGTCATGGTGTCCATCGGGTTAGATACCACAATAATGATAACATTTGGGGAGTGCTTGATCAAGCTTTCAGCCACTGTTTTTACAATTCCGGCATTAGTAGAGATGAGTTCTTCCCTCGTCATCCCCGGCTTTCTCGGAATTCCAGAGGTAATAACCGCAACATCGCTCTTTGCTGTGGCGGAGTAGTCATTTGTGCTTCCCGTTATTTTGGTGTCGAATCCGTTTAAAGATGCTGTCTGCATCAAGTCCATTGCCTTACCTTCAGCAAAACCTTCTTTAATGTCAATGAGTACAACTTCGGAGGCAAAATCTTTAATAGCGATATACTCGGCACAGCTAGCTCCCACAGCACCTGCACCTACTACAGTAACTTTCATTTGTAATTTTTTTATCGTTAAAATTGGTAATATCCCCATTCTTGAAATGGGAACACAAAAGTAGGCATTGAGTGCTAGAAAATGTTGAAATACAAACGATTTAAGCTTGTTAATTTGGGATATTTATCAAAAAAGAATTTTTCTGAACCAGAATTAGCTTGTCTTCTGGTTTCTAAGATAATCTAGACTATTGGATCATTAATTTTATTTACTCGCTCCTTTACATCAACGAAGAGTCCTTCTTCCATATCACAAACTGAGGCGTTTCTTAGTTGTCATTCCCGTCCGACTTCTCATGGCGTATTGGGTTGAATTGGCTCGAATTGACGGTTACTACCTCCTCTGTTAAATCCGCAATACCTGAGTCGGCTATTACGGTCATGGGGTTTCTAACTATTTCATGGTTTCGCTTTGTGCTATGTAGCATCGGTTATCTGTGTTTTTTTGCGATTTCTAAATAAACAGCACTTGCTCCCCTTGCCTTTTTCATTATCCCACCTCGACTATACAATGTTGAGGGCACGTCATATTCGTAAGACTTTCATAGAGTGCCTCTTCCAAATAGGATGAAGTATCCCTTGTTTTCTTAATTCGATTGAACAAAAAAATTATTTTGAAATGAGATTATAATGAGGAAAGTGAATTTTGACAGGAATGAAATTAGTTAATTCGCTCGATTTTGGCTCCTAGCTTGTTTAATCTTTCATCGATAAACTGATATCCCCGATCTATCTGATCTATGTTATGTATCATGCTTGTCCCTTTGGCAGACATGGCTGCAATAAGTAGCGAAACACCTGCTCGAATATCCGGTGAGGTCATGGTAATGCCTCGGAGCGAATAAGCTCGATCCAATCCAATAACTGTCGCTCTATGTGGATCGCACAAAATAATCTGTGCACCCATATCGATTAACTTATCAACGAAAAAGAGCCTACTTTCAAACATTTTCTGATGAATCAACACGGTGCCCCGTGCTTGTGTTGCGCTAACTAAAATTACACTTAAAAGATCGGGTGTAAGCCCTGGCCATATGGCATCAGCAATGGTAAGAATTGATCCGTCTATATAGGAGTCGATTTCATAGTGTTCTTGAGCCGGAATGTGTATATCATCTCCCTGAAAGTTCATCTTAATTCCTAACCTGCTGAAGGTATCTGGTATGATTCCAAGCTCCATTATTTGTGCATTTTTGATTGTTATATCTGAGCCTGTCATTGCCGCCATTCCAATAAATGATCCGATCTCAATCATATCTGGCAGCATCGTATGTTCTGTTCCGCCAAGCGTCTTTACCCCTTGAATTCGGAGGAGGTTCGACCCTACCCCACCGATCTTTGCTCCCATGCGGATCAGCATTTTGCATAGTTGTTGCAAGTAGGGTTCGCAGGCTGCATTATAAATAGTTGTTTCCCCCTCGGCCATTGCAGCCGCCATTACGATATTGGCAGTTCCAGTTACCGATGCTTCATCCAAGAGCATATAGGCACCTTTTAAGTTTGATCCATCTATCGTATAGAAGAAAGCGTTGGAGTCGTAATTGAAAGAAGCACCCAATTTTTGAAACCCTGCGAAGTGTGTATCCAGCCTTCTTCTTCCTATCTTATCACCCCCTGGCTTGGGCATTTTCCCTTTGCCAAAACGAGCCAACAAAGGACCGAGTAGCATGATAGACCCCCTAAGATCAGATGCTTTTTCTTTAAATTCAGATGTGTCAAGAAAGTCTAAGTTTACATTGGAGGCTTTGAAGGTGTACGATTCGGTTGATTGCTTGGATACTTCTACTCCGAAGTCGGCCAACATGTCGATTAGTTTTAGCACATCTCGAATCTGAGGGATGTTATGAATAGTCATTTTCTGGTCTGTAAGCAGAACCGCAGAAATGATCTGAAGGGCTTCGTTTTTGCCTCCCTGCGGAATAATCTCACCTGAAAGCTTATGACCCCCCTCTACTCGAAATGATGACATGATGTATTTGAAGATTCAATAGTTGAACAAACGATTCGAATGGACACGAATCTATTAAAACCAGCTAACAATCAATGCCCTCCAAATGATCAAAATGTGGTTAATTCCGTCTTCTGTTTCTTCCGCCTTGGATGTTGCGTCTCCCGCCGCCTTTTCCGCCTTTGTTGGTTCGACCTTTGTTGTTGCTGTAGCGTCTCCCTCCACTACTCGACCTTCTTTCTGAATCGAATAGACCCAGTTCTTTTACTGTTTCAATGTTGATGTCGAGCTGGTCGTTAGATAGTTTTTTGATGTTTTTAAGCACCTGCCCATCTTCGATGGTATCTTTATTCCACGTTTGATAAAATTCTTTCATCAATCTTCCAATCGCAACTACTGCTCCTTCTTTTTCCTTCGGATTCTCGAGGGCGACCGCTTGCTCGATTAGCAACTCTACGCTTCGACCATAGTGACGGTACTTAATCTCGTTAGAGTAATACTTCATCCTCTCTGGCTTGCGATCAAGCACTTCTTTATGTGGCTTAGGAAATGGCCCTTCCAGTTCAAGCTCGAAATTGGAGATAATATGTAGGTCATCCCATATTTTTTGGTCGTTCTCTGTTGTTTCTCTGTTAAGGTCCAGGTTAATAAGCTTCATTAGCTCAATTAAAGTGGCTGCCTTTTTATTCCTTTCCTCTTGGTTTCCGATGGTTTTAAGGTGGGCAATAAGGTTTTGCACGTTTCTACCGTATTCTCTCAGCTTCAAACTCGATCGCTGCGTATTGTATTCTAATCCCATGTATTAATCACAAAGAAGGCAAAAATAACTTAATTTAATTTTTTGGTTTAATCATGGATTCATAATCTGCTCAATTTCCTCGACTTCTATTGGTATATTCTGCATTAAGTTGATGTGTCCCGACTCCGTGATAACGATATCATCTTCTATTCTTATACCTATATTTTCTTCTGGAATATAAATGCCTGGTTCTACTGTTAATACCATCCCAGCCACAAACTCTTTGTAGAGAGAGGCCACATCGTGAACATCTATACCTAAATGATGTGAAGTACCGTGCATAAAATACTTTTTGTAAGCAGGCCAATCAGGGTCCTCATTTTTGATATCGTCCATTGTAATTAACCCCAGATCAACCAATTCTTCCTCCATAATTTTACCCACTTCGGCATGATATTCAGAGATACGACTACCTCGTTTTAAAAGAGCCGTTGCAGCATTTTTCACCCGTAGCACAGCATTGTATATTTTTTTTTGGCGTTCTGTAAACTTCCCATTGACTGGAATTGTCCGTGTCATATCTGCATTATAGTTTCCATATTCGGCACCTACGTCCATTAATAGGACGTCTCCATCCTTCAGCTTTTGACTGTTGTCTAAATAATGCAAAACGCATGAATTTCCTCCACCGCCAATAATCGGCTCGTAGGCAAACCCTCTGGAGCGATTTCGAACAAATTCATGCAAATATTCGGCCTCTACCTCATACTCCATAATGCCTGGTTTTACAAAATCCAGTACTCGCCTAAATCCTTTTTCAGTAATGTCGCATGCTTGCTGAAGTATGTCTATTTCGATTTGAGATTTGACACATCGGAGGTCTTGAAGAATGGGAAATAGTCGCTCGTAGTGATAAAGAGGATATTTCTCTATACATTTTTTTGCAAATCTTGCATTTCCAGTCTCTACTGAAGAACTGTTTCGTATATGCTCATTGGTTTCCAGATAAATGTGATCACATTCTGCCAAAATGGTATTTAGCAGCTTTTCAAAATCTGAACTCCATTTGATATTCCGAATACCGGAAGTTTGAGAACCCTCCGCTTTAGTTAATTTATGACCTTCCCAAATGGCGATTTCCTCGTTTGTCTCTCGAAGAAATAATACTTCTCTTAACTTCTCATCAGGAAAATCCGGTGCCATTATCACGATACTTTCCTCCTGATCCACACCTGTAAGATAAAATAGGTTGCTGTTTTGATGGAATCGCATAGAGCCATCTGCATTAGTTGGCATGATATCATTGGAATGAACAATAGCCACCGAGCGTGGTTTCATACGCTCAGCCAATTTTTTTCTATTCTTGATGAAAAGGTCGCTGTTTATTTGGTGGTATTTCATGTGTATACTTGAGAAGTAAAATTAGCTTTTTATCGTTCAATTAAATGAACATCATTAGGTTATCTCCATTTATGAAAACAGTCAAAGCACTATTCTTCGTTGTACTCTTGTTTCCTGCCTCCAGTCGGATATAGTTCACTACTTATGAAAATGACCTGCCAACTATTAAAGTTTCTTTATCTTTTAGTGGTTTTGCTATTAAGCTCTGTGAATTGTGCGGGTCGAAGGTGTTTTTTAATAAACTTTCGTCTCGCTTTAAAATCCTACTTTATGGATTTTTTAAAATAAGTCTATAGGGTGTATGATTGTAGCTCCGTTAACTTCACCGAACTCTTCAGGCTTAACCAAGGCTCTTAATGTCTTTATTATTAGTTAAGGTGGTAGCGTTAAGTGAGGGTAAATTGAATATGAACCATTTATTTCAACTAAAAACTATATCAAATATGAAAAAGTATTTGTTCGTATTTCGAGAGACAGATGAAAATTATGAAAAACAGTCGTCAGAAGAAATGCAAGCTCACTTCCAAAGATGGGGTGAATGGATGGAAAAGGTACAAGCGGAAGGTCATGAACTAAATGAGCATTCTGGTAAGGTGGTTTCCAACAATGGAAAAACCGTAAAAGACGAGCCTTTTGGCAGGGGTAAAGAGCTAGTAGGTGGCTATGTGATCGTGCCTGCAAAAGATTTTGATCATGCTGTGCAACTATCAATGGATTGCCCAATTTTTGAATTCAATTATACTACTGAAATCCGAGAGGTAATCGAGGGTGAATAGTCAAAAATTCAGCGTTCATTTTTTTTAGGTAAAAGATGGTAATGCAGTCTCTCACCTTACCAATCGTTTTGCAGTAACGTCCAAGAAATTAACAAGTTATGCGTTCTGAGAAGTTTTATCCATACGATTATCGATCGACCAAGCACAGTTGCTTGACCTTTAAAAAGAACCGCTTAGAGCCCTCCTTTGGAAATATACGAACTAAGCAGTTTAGCCCTAGCACCGTTTAAATATTTTTCGCTTGATCGATTTCCGATTCGATTCCGTTGAAATATTCGGTGTAGGTTGCTAAATCTGAGTCAATCCAAGAGAGCATCTCAAATATTTCATCTTTTATCTTTTCCGCTTCTTTAAAGTTCACATTAGAGCCCTTAAAACAAATAGGTTCGTTGTGATATATTCTGTTTCTGAATTGCCTGATCCGATTTAATTTTTGAAATACAATGCTTCTTTTTACGTGATTTGGTCTGTGCGGAAAACAACGGATTATTACTCCTCTAATCAATCGATAATGATGAACTTCGAAAAGCGATGCCCAAAATCCGAAAGATAGTTCGGAAATTACCTTGCCCGATGAAATTTTCCCTCCTTTTCTCTCTATTGTTTTTTCCGCTCTTTGTACTGACCTTTTTAAAAAAAATTTGGATTTTTTTAGAAAGCCATCATTCATAAATCCCTGTTTTTCAGAAGTTATCCAATTAGAATTGTCAAAGTATGAAGCGACTTGATCATTCACTGCGTTTCGTAGAAATATTTCAAAAAGGTTGAGAATTGGGTAAAAAGCTTGGCTTACGCTAAGGTTAATCCGATAAAGTTGTTGCGCCTTAGATGTGGAATTCCCAGCGGCCACTAGAAACCTCTGAATTCTTGGTTTTGATAGGAAAGATTCAAGTTTTCTGAATTCCAATTTTTATTTTTTATAAAATTAAATAACAAAATGAAAAAAAAGACGTATAATTGCATTGTAGTGCTTGATCAAGCCTCTTCCCTTGGAACGTAATCAAGTTTAAGAAAAAAGCCTCTGATTTCTCAGAGGCTTTTTCATTTGACTTTCTTCAGTTGGATCCAACCCATTTTAAAAGACGGCTTAATGATAGATGCATCTCTCAAACGGCACAAGGTCATTTACCAGCAAGTATCAGGCATCAAAATAGTCCACAATGGCTTTGAAAGGAATGAAAAAGCGAAACGCTACAAAACATTATTATTGATGGTTGGACTCTAATAAGTCCATAACTGTTTTTACTGGGTTGAATGTAATCAAAGGGACTTCCACAAAAATCGTATTCCAAAAAGCCATGCCACCATTCCAAAGCCCGGGTAGTTCCATCGCTTTGAGTGTTTCTCCCCGAAACCACTTCTCGGTAATGAATCCTGCATCATCATCTCGATATTGTCTCAAATCGAATTTTCGCCCTTTGAAGTCTTTAATTCCACATACAATATCTACGGGATTAAAGTGAGTAGATTGCTCAACCATTGATTTCTGCAATTCAGCATTCATGTCTATTTGTGCAGACTCTACTATTTGTAAAGATTCCATTTCGTTAGACAGTACCCAGAATGGACCACCTCCAGATGCTCCTTCATTTTTTACCATTCCACAAACGCGAATGGGCCGATTTAATTTTTCCAAAACTTCGTTTTCTGAAAAATTTCCTCGACAGCCCATCTTTTCAAGCAAAGACTTACCTGATACTGCTACATTTTCACCCCCCTCTGCTCTCTTGAGAAGATTGAATGTCTGAGCTTGATACTCTAGGAGAACTCCCGCAAGGGCTTTCTTGTACTTAATAGTAGTCTCCTTTAATCGATCTGGAATCACATTATCTATATTCTTAATGAAAATAATGTCGGCATCAAGTTGAGCAAGGTTTTCTAAAAGAGCGCCATGTCCCGCGGGTCGAAAAAGAATCTGATCATTTTCAACCCTAATCAAGTTATTTTGCTTGTCCACAGCTACCGTATCGGTTGATTCCTTTTGAGTACTAAAGGTTATTTCAATCTTCACATCTGGATGTTTATTTTTTGCACTTTCAACATGCGTTCGAAATTTTTCTAAATGAGCTGGAGAAACAGTAAAATGAATCTTTAAAACTTGATTTTTTTGAGCGTAAGCAATGCCCTCTTCTAAATGCTCTTCTGCTGGTGTTCTACCTCTTTCAGAGTAACGATGAAACTTCAAAAGTCCTTTTGGCAAGTGGCCATAGGCTAACCCGTTTTCGGAGAGTAAGATATTAATAATTTCAATGTCATGTTCCCGAATAGCATCAGCAAATGGTTTTTTGCCGTTTTGCTCGTATTGCTCCCTTAAGTCATCAACAAAGCCAAATTGATCAATATTATTGAAAAACCGCTCTGCTACTTCCTTTTCATCGCTACCATCAGATTCTAAAATTAGAAAAAGACTTTTGAACATTCGAGTAGCAGCACCCGAGGCAGGAATAAATTTTATAGGAATTGCAGCGGACTTATCATACCGATCAACCGCATGTTGAAACTCGCTAGCTGAAAGCTGTATTATCCCATCTCCCAATAAAGCCGGCGCACTAACATCCGTGGGTTGAAACCCTATTTTATACCGAGCAAGTTGTTCACTTAATTTTTCTTCTGAAATTCCTTTTTTCCTTAGATAAATTAAATCCGCCTCGTGTACCATAATCAAACGTTTTGTTGTTTCAGCAATTTGATGATTTTAGTAGGAAAAAAATTAATTTAGTCTTTAAATAAATAATTCATCACTTTCTTTAAGGCATTATGTATTTAGATTTTAGTAAAGTTTCTCAGCACCTCTACGGTATGTCGCTAATTCCAAAAGGACTTTGGAAAGAGTATGGGTTTATCCTACTTAAAATTTCTAGTTCAGACGATGAAATTTCGACTCAAGAGCTAGAGTGGCTCACTGTATCGTGTGCAGAGGCTGTTGGTATAGATGAAAGTGTAGTAAAAGAGTGGGAAAACTACGATTATAGTGAAGATGATCTGGAAGAGCTCTTCGTAAACCTAAACGCTTCCTCCTTTGGAAACTTCAATAAGCTGCTGGTGTACGATGCAATACGCATGGCTCAAGCAGACGGAGATTACGCTGATAATGAAAAAAAGCAAGTCTATAATGCGGCAAGAATTATGAAAGTCGCCCCAGAAGCAGTTACCGCCATTGAAGCTTTAATTGAACTGGAAGAAGCCGCTGAGAAACTTCGAATGACTATTCTCTAGCCGTAAATATCGTTTAGCACATTCGATAGCCGAATGCCCCCTTGTAATAGTCGCAGGTTTATAAGTTTTAAGTTTTCATAATTGTATCGGTAATCCAAATTACCACCTTCTGATATTGAGGAATAGCACTGTTTTCTGTATAATTTAGACTCATTGGCCCAATCTACTGCCTCTAAAGAAGACCAAGCTTCCAATTCTTGTTTGGTCGGGTGATTGATCCAGTCGACATATTCGGTATAGCTATAGTTTTGCCACTCTATAATCTGACTGTCCCATACTCTATGTAGATTGGAGGTTCTGCGGAAATAACGTAACTTGAAATCGTTCGCACCTCGATCCAGACCATTACCCACGTGGAGAGGTTGATGAATATCGCCTATTAAGTGAACCAGGCATTTTAAAGCGAAGACCTCGTCCTCATCGGTAAACTGTTTCGACTTCAACTCCGATATCAGTCGCTCAATTGTTTGAATTACATCTCCCTCCTCTGGTGTACCGACCTCAGCATATGAGACGCCATCGGGTATAGTGGCGTAGTGCCATGGAGACATGTGCCTGTATGCAATATCAGTCTTTATATCATCCATAAAAGTGCTCGCCTCTGCCAGTGTCTCATCGCCTAATACTAAACCAATGTTTTTAAGAGCTTTTTTTGAGAGGTGCTTTTCAGCAATCAATCCAACAACTCGATGACCCATTTGCCCCCACGCTGAAACGCTTGAGGAAACACACGCAAATACCACAAAGAAGAAATACTTTTTCATACGTTTAAATGTAAAGGGAATTGAAAAACAGGAAAAGGCGCGACCAAAGAAATGACACGCGCCTAATCAACAACCTAACCTAAATGAAAGAACTTAATAAAGGCTTAATCTTGCGTTTATTATGATGTCCCAGTTTTAAGTCTCAGTTTTGGGAGTTTTAGTTGTAAGACGACTTAATACATATTAAGATGACGCTTGCATGATTATTTACAAAAAAGTAAGAAAGGTGGATTTGCCCAGAACGCTGAACCAACTCAGAGATGAGATAGTTTTCATTTTCCTATCTAAATTTAAGGCACTTTGAGTCCGCTAGACATACTAGAAAAATATCGACAGTCTGTAAATGTAAAAGCCATTTGCAAAATAGTGGAAAACAAAAAGCAACTCCGATTGAAAGGTTTTTGCGGGAGTAGTGATAGTATTTTACTTTCATCGGTCTTTAAAGAGACAGGTGGCATCCATATTGTAGTACTGCATGATAGAGAAGAGGCAGCCTATTTTTTAAACGATATTTCTAATTTTCTACAATCGAATGTGGTGCTTTTCCCCTCTTCATACAAGAGGCCCTATCATTACGAGGAAATAGAAAATGCCAACATTCTGCATCGAGCTCAAGTACTCAATGAGCTTAACGAGAAAAAGGATTTATTGGTCATCACATACCCTGAAGCTCTGTCAGAAAAAGTCATCAATAAAAGATCGCTGGTGGCAAACACTTTCGTGGCAACTGTCGGAGAAAAACTAGATGTCGAATTTTTGAGTGATTTACTTACAACATATGACTTTGAGCAAACGGATTTTGTTTACGAGCCTGGTCAGTTTTCTGTACGTGGAGGAATCATGGATGTATACTCCTACGCCCATGATGAGCCATATCGAATAGAACTTTTTGGAGAAGAGATAGAAACCATTCGAACGTTCGATCCCGAAAGTCAATTATCGAATCAAGTGCTTGAAAAGATTAGTCTAATACCAAATGTTCAGACAAAACTGGTAGCAGAAGAAAGGCAAGCCTTTTTAGCCTATGTCTCAAAAGAATGTAGCATCTGGATAAAAGACTACCAGCAAATTACGGATATCATCGACAAATCTTTTCAAAAAGTTAAAGAGCAATTTCAAGTAATGCGAGAACGTAGCGGCGACTCATCGCTTATTACCTCTCCAGACCAACTATTCTCTAACCAAAGCTCTTTCGAAGAGCTTCTGGCTTCATTGCATAAGGTGGAATTTGGGAGTCGTTTTTCACTACAGCCAGAAGAGGAATTAACGCTGGCGTTTCGACCTCAGCCTACGTTCCATAAAAACTTCAACCTATTAGCAGAAGACTTTAAAAAGCAAAGTGAAAATCGGTACGAAAAAATAATCGTAGCAGAATCTTTTGCTCAGATAGAGCGTCTGAATACCCTTTTCGAAAAAATCGATCCAGAAATGCACTTTGAAGGAATAAGCGCTTCGCTAAAGGGGGGGTTCATAGACGACGATCTACAGCTAAGCATCTACACTGATCATCAAATATTTGATCGATTTCACAAATATCAGGCAAAAAAAAAATTTACCAAATCAAAAGCGATCACACTCAAAGAGCTCAAAACCCTTCAGCCAGGAGACTTTGTAGTCCACATTGATTACGGAGTGGGTCGTTTTGCTGGTCTTGATACAGTAGAGGTCGGGGGCAATCATCAAGAAACAATTCGATTGGTCTACCGTGACGATGATTTACTCTACGTGAGTTTGCATGCTATACATAAAATTTCAAAATACAGCGGAAAAGAAGGGGAACCTCCCCTGATCAGTAAACTTGGGTCGCCCGAGTGGGAAAACAAAAAGAAAAAAGTAAAAAAGCGTGTAAAAGACATTGCCAAAGATTTAATAGACTTATATGCCAAAAGAAAAGCCGCAAAGGGGTACGCATTTCCCGCCGATGACTATTTGCAAGCCGAATTGGAGTCTTCATTTGTGTATCAGGATACTCCAGATCAATCCATAGCTACATCTGATGTAAAAGCGGATATGGAACAAGGCCATCCAATGGATCGTCTCGTATGTGGAGATGTTGGTTTTGGAAAAACAGAAATTGCCACTCGCGCCGCATTTAAAGCTGTGAATTCTGGAAAACAAGTTGCCGTATTAGTGCCTACCACTATACTCGCCATGCAGCATCATCGAACTTTCTCTTCCAGACTCGAAAACATGCCAGTAAGAGTCGATTATATAAACCGCTTCAAAACAACCAAAGAGATAGCGGAAATAAAAAAGAGAGTAAAAGAAGGAAAAACAGACATTCTCATCGGAACGCATCGAATCGTTAACAAAGACATTGAGTTTAAAGACCTTGGATTAATGATCATTGATGAAGAACAAAAATTTGGGGTAAAGGTGAAGGAAAAACTTAAAGACATGCGAGTAAATGTCGACGCCCTTACCCTAACAGCCACCCCAATACCCAGAACGCTGCATTTTTCATTAATGGGAGCTAGAGACCTCTCTATCATTTCCACGCCGCCTCTAAACAGAAGACCTGTAACGACCGAAGTTCACTCCTTCAATGAAGAAGTGATACGAGATTCAGTAAGCCACGAACTAAGCCGAGGTGGTCAGGTATTTATCGTTCACAATCGAGTAAGTGACATCGAACAGGTAGGAAACCTTGTCTACAAACTAGTGCCTGACTCCAGAGTTGGGATTGCGCACGGGCAAATGGAAGGATCGACACTAGAAAAAGTAATGATGAAATTTATCAAAGGAGATTGTGACGTACTCGTGTCCACCAACATAATTGAAAGTGGATTGGATATCCCCAATGCGAATACCATCATTATTAATAATGCACACATGTTTGGACTATCAGACCTTCACCAAATGAGAGGTCGAGTAGGTAGATCCAATACAAAAGCATACTGTTACATGCTCACGCCTCCAACCTCAGGACTAACCAGCGAGGCAAGAAAAAGACTTAACACCTTAGAAGAGTTTTCAGACTTGGGTGATGGTTTTAAGGTAGCGATGAGAGACTTGGACATAAGAGGTGCAGGAAACCTTCTCGGAGCAGAGCAGAGCGGGTTTATAAACGATATTGGATTTGACACCTATCATAAAATTCTGGATGAAGCAGTTCAAGAGTTGAAGGAAGGGGATTACAAAGAGCTATTTGAAAACGACTTGCTCAAAAACCAAAATGCTCTTCAAATCATAAAAGAAGACTGCAGTATTGAAACTGATTTCGAAGCACTCATTCCCGAAAGCTATGTAAGCAATATTTCGGAAAGACTTGCATTGTATACACAGCTGGACAATATCGGCTCCCATGAAGAACTATCCGAATTCGTTAATATGCTGGAGGATCGGTTTGGAAGGCTACCCAAAGGCGTACTTAACCTAATAGAAACAGTAAAAATTAGATGGGATGCAATGCACATTGGCTTTGAAAAAGTGAGAATAAAGGGAGGAAAAATGAGCTGCTATATTCCTAACAAAAAATCTCAAGAATATTTTCAATCCGAGAAATTTGGTAATCTGCTTGGGTTTATCAATAACCACCCTAAAGAAAGCAACATGAAAGAAGTAAAAAACAAACTGTTAATAGTGGTCAACCCGGTGGAATCAATAGATGAGGCGCTCCAATTCATTAAGGAAATGAGGTCTCCAGTAGTAGAAGCTTAAATAATCACTGTTTGAAGCAATATTCGAGAAAATAAAACTTTAGAATAATGAGATTAATCTAAAATATCTCACACTTTGGCACGTTTTAGAAAATATTTGTTTTTATTAGCAAAACGAAACGTTTCAAAAAATTCAAATTGTGTTATGAAAAATTATGTGAATCTGGCTAAAAGCACCATTGCTATGATAATTGTTGCCAGCCTATTAAGTGCATGTAGCCTTTCAGGAGGAAGAAGAAGCATACCATCAGCTCAAAAACCCGGGGGAGCTAGTTCAACTACTGGACTGGAGTTCAATGAAGAAGGAGGATTTCAAGTAAATGACTTCTCAGGTCAACCCGACGGCCCAAATCTTATTTTTATTGAAGGCGGTAGAACAGTATTAGGTTCTTTCGAAGAAGACGTGGTGAATTCACATGATAATCTCGAAAGAGCAGTTACAGTAGCCTCCTTTTACATGGACGAAACAGAAGTTGCGAATATTCATTGGCTGGAATACGAATATTACATTAAGCAAGACTCTGACGAATATTATTGGAAAAACAACCTGCCTGATACAGCAGTGTGGGCTAAAGACTTGGCATTTAACGATCCTTATGTAAACAACTATTACAGATACCCTGGGTTCAGGTATTTCCCTGTAGTGGGTGTAAACTGGAGACAAGCCGTAAACTACAGCAAATGGAGAACGACGGTCGTCAATCTTAAACTAGCTGAAGACGCAGGTGTATTAGAGGTTGGCGTTTCTGATGAAGATGCCTTTGCAGGTGCCGAAGGTGGTGGCGATCTGGCATCTTCGGCTGGAACTGCACCCAGTCTTTCTTCTGGTGTAACGCTCCCCGGCTACCGACTTCCCACAGAGGCAGAGTGGGAATATGCTGCGCAAGCACTAATCGGAACTCAATGGTTAGATGAGAACCAGACACATAGAAGGCTTTACCCATGGGATGGTCACGCTTTAAGAAACCCTTACGGAAAAAGTATGGGTTACTTTCTTGCAAACTTTAAAAGAGGTAATGGTGATTATTCTGGTATAGCAGGAAAACTGAATGATGGTGCAATGATTACCACATATATTTACGATTATCCACCTAATGACTTTGGTCTATACAACATGGCTGGAAATGTAAATGAATGGGTTCAAGATGTTTACCGTCCGCTTTCTTTCCAAGATATGGATGACCTCAACCCTTCTAGAAGAGATGCTATTTTGGATAGTGAAGACGGCTATGATGGCGACTTTACGTTCATCGGAAATGAAGGTCCTTACGAAGAAGAGGATTGGGTTGCGACATCTGGTTTACAAGGATCATACAATGCTGATAACCCTCCTATTAAAAGACTTAGAGTTTACAAAGGTGGATCTTGGAATGATGTGGCATATTGGTTAGCATCAGGAACTAGAAGATTTATGTTTGAAGATTCTGCTACATCTACAATTGGTTTTAGATGCGCTATGATCAGAGCAGGATCTAATTTCTAAAAAAGAGTACTGGATTTGAATTACCTTAAAGGCTACCCAGAAATGGATAGCCTTTTTTATACCCTCGCAATTGAACCGATATATATTGATGTGTTTTTGTAGCCCTCAAGCATCTCGCATATATGACCTACCGTTGCGCCCGTTGTAATTACATCATCAAGTATCAATATTCTTTTTCCTGAAATATCTTTAACAGGCTTCGAATAAATACCTTCCAAGCTACTCCACCGATCAATTCTCGATTTTCTTGTTTGAGTAATCCCTCTTTTTACTCTCTTTATTAAACTCGAATTAATTTTTAGGTTACTGATACCAGTAGCTAACCCTTTCGCAATTTCTTCGCTCTGGTTATAGCCTCTTTGTCTTAATCGGCTTTTATGTAGAGGAACAGGAAGAACGAAATCAACATCAAGCTTTTCTACCTGTTCACAAAAACGTGTGCCTAGCCAAACACCTAGCTGTTTATTTCCCTCGTACTTTAATGCATGAATAAGTTTTTGTACGGTTCCGGTGCTTTTGAAGTGAAACAGAGAAGCAGCTCCCTTAACATTATTAATAGAAGTGAACTTCTCTAATAGTGGGTTATTTTCACAAAATGAATCAAGTGTGTAAGGCAAATCTGCAACACATTTGGTACATAAGTGGTTTTCTTCTCCAATTAGTGTTTGATTACACCCGATACAAACAGATGGGTATAATATTGCAAGTAAATCCTTAATCATTGAATTTTAAATTAATCATAAGTAATGATCTTTAAAAAAGATCTAAGCAGAGAAAAGGAATGGGTTAGCGTACTCTACAAAATAAAAGAAGTTAGCGGCAAAAGACCTTCTGATTTAAATTCGGTTCTTTACCTAATCGGAATACAAGAGCTTGGAAAAGGAATCAAAAACTTCACAAAAGAGCAAAAACAAGATTTAATTCATATTGCTGTTTGCAAAGTGTTGTCTTTGGCCGGCTATTATGAACTAGAGGGTTATGATAACGACGGTTGGTCTCATTGGAAGTCGGTAAAGAAACTCCCTCATTTTGACCTTTTAGAACAAGAAAAACTATTGAAAATACTGGTAATAGAGTATTTTAATGCGGAGTTAAACTGGCAGAGGACACCTAACTTTGTAATTATCCGTTAGATCATATTTGATGGAGCAATATCAAGAAATTATACAAAAAATCGACAAATATAAATCGAGGCTTTATTGGAGGCAACTTTGGCTAGGTAGCTTCAGTTTCCTCACATTCAACATCATCCTATTTCTAACAGTGGCTTCCATCGAATACCAGTTATGGTTGGAGTCAGCTGTGAGAGCCTTACTACTGTCTTTTCTGATCACTTTCTTTTCTTTTACTCTTATCTATCTAGTTATCAGGCCTTTACTAAAAGTGTTGAAACTTGGGAAGGTAAAAAATGATGAAGAAGCTGCCATAGATATTTCTAAACATTTCCCTGAAATAGAAGATAAGCTGACGAACTTGCTTCAACTCAGAAAGCATACTGCTACTTCCGATCGAAAATTAATTTTCGCTGCTATTGAAGCTAAGGCAAGGGGCTTCAAAAAATTCGAGTTCAGCACCGCTGTTAATTTCAAAAAAGTCAAAAAATATGGGTCTCTTTTCTTAATTGTATTCAGCGTACTCATCATTCTATCGTTCATAAGTCCTGAGGTTGTGAAAGAAAGCCCCAGCAGGATTATCAATTACAGCACAGCTTATGAAAAGAAGACTCCTTTTCTATTTCATATTCAAAATGAAGACTTCAGCGTATTCAGAGGTGATGATTTTACTTTTTCCTTTACTATAAACGGCGAAATCATACCAGAAAAGGTTGAATTAAAGATCAACAATAAGAATAATGCGAGACTTATCTCCGATAAAACCAACACATACCATTATACTTTTAAACAGGTTCAAAGTACCAAATCGTTTGAAATCGAAGCTGAGGGTCATAGCTCATCATTGTACAAATTAAATTTATTAGAGAGGCCAAGCCTAAACGCCATGAAAATTGAGGCTATAAGCCCAGCTTACACCAATGGTGGAATTAAATCTCACACAAACTCTGGAAATATCACGATTCTTGAGGGAAGTAAGGTGCTTTGGGAAATAGAAGGTCTACATATCGAAGAAGCGAATATTTTTCTTGAGAGCGATTTATTAAGGTTGAAGGACAAAGGAAATAATCAGTTTTTCGGTGAAAAAGTGCTATACCAATCCAGTGATTATGAAATAAAACTAAAAAACAAAAATTCACGCAATAAGTCTCAGCTCAAATACGACATTGAAGTTATAAAAGATAAGTATCCGCATATAAATGCCGATTTTATACCTGACTCCATCAGCTATCAATTTATATGGTTTCTAGGAACCATTTCAGACGACTACGGATTTACAGCGTTATCATTGAAGTACAGGACTGACGAAGAAAAAAGGTTCTCCTCTGTTCCTATTGAAATAGATAAAAGCTCACTTTCACAACGCTTCTATGCCGCTTGGAGTTTGGATTCGATAGAATTGAAAATGGGGGGGCTAATTGAAATGCACTTAGTTGTAAGTGATAATGACCCGATAAACGGCTATAAAAAAAGTAAATCTCAACCGTTTGTCTTTAAAATTCCGGATCAAAATGAAATAGACAGCCTTCTCGAGGGGAAGAGCCAAAAGCTGGAAAATGAACTTTCGAATTCCAAAAATGATGTAGAGGAACTCTCGGAAAGAATAGAATATCTGAAAGATAGGCTAAAAACTGAACGAGAACTAGGCTGGCAAGGAAAAAAGATGGTCGAAGACTTAATCAAAGACAAAGAGGCCATCTACGAAAAAATAGCTGAACTTCAAAAAAAGTATGAAGAGTTAAAAAAATCGCAAGAAAGATTAAAAACGACCAGCGAAGCTCAGCAGGAAAAGAACAAGAAGTTTCAAAAGTTGATGGAGCAGTTGTTAGACAAGGAGACACAGGAATTGTATGAAAAATTACACGCTCTACTAAAAGAAAACGCCTCCGCAGACCAGATCAATGAACAATTACAAAAGCTTCAACAAAATGAGAAAAACTTGGAAAAAGATTTAGAAAGAGCTAGTGAGCTATTCAAAAGACTAAAAATGGAAGCTCAGTTGGAACAAAACATAGCTCAACTCGACTCGCTAAGTAAAAAACAATCAAAAGCTTCTGAAGAAGAGGTTCTTGAAAAATCAGAAAGCATACAAGAAGAAATAGAAAAAGAGTTTAGAAAATTCATGGAGAAAATGGAGAAGGTAATGGGAATGAATCAAGAATTAAAAAAACCTGAAGCACTTGATAATTTTGAATACGAAGAAAAGCAAATCGCTAAAAAATTAAACGAAATAGGCGAACAGTTAAATAGAGAAAATACCTCCAAAGAATCTGAAAAAGACATCAAAAAAACAAAGAGACAAGAAAAGAAAAATAAGAATACAGGTGAAATGCAACGAAATGCTGCACAGCAGATGAAAAAATTAAATGAGAAACTCTCCAATATGCATAGCAACATGCAAATGGAAGTAATGCAAGTCAACCTTAATCAGCTTCGCAACATTCTGGATAACCTCCTGAAATTATCTTTTAATCAAGAAAATCTCATGGATGAAATGCGAAAAGTAAATCAGTCAGACCCCAGGTTTTTAACAATAACTCGAAGTCAATTAAAACTAAAAGACGACTCCAAGATTATTCAGGACAGTTTACTTTCTTTAGCATCGCGAGTAATTCAAATTTCATCGTTTGTAACAGACGAGATTGAGAGCATTAATCGGAATATTGAAGAAGCACTTGAGCATTTAAAAGATCGAAACAAAGCAAGGGCATCGAGTAATCAACAGTTTGCTATGACATCTATAAATAATCTTGCGCTTCTGCTAGACGACACTATGCAGCAGATGCAGATGTCCATTTCAGGATCAAAAAGTACACGTAGTGAAGAAGGGCAAGAGCTTCCAGAGCTCTCAGTGCTACAAAAAGAGCTTGGCGAAAAAATAGAAAAGCTAAGAGAGTCTGGCAAAAGTGGACGAGAACTATCTGAAGAACTGGCCAAATTAGCAGCGGAGCAAGAACGCATTCGGAGACAGCTGCAAGAATTCAAACAGGCAGAGGAAGGAAAAAGGAGGAAAAACGGAGTTGAAAATCTAAAGAGAGCAATTGAAATGATGCAACGAAATGAAATTGACCTTGTAAATAAAAGACTCTCCAAACAACTAATGTTTAGACAAAAAATAATTGAAACAAGACTTTTAGAGGCTGAAAAGGCGGACCGAGAACAAGAAGAAGAAGAAAAAAGAGAAGCAAATAGCCCTTCCATTAAATTGCGAAAAGACCCGCCTGAATTTGAAGAATACCTAAAGCAGAGGAAAAAAGAGATAGAACTTTTAAAAACTATTCCCTTAGAACTAAATCCATTTTATAAAAAGGAAGTTAACGACTATTTTAGACGAAT
This sequence comes from uncultured Ekhidna sp., assembly GCA_964289745.1. GTDB lineage: Bacteria > Bacteroidota > Bacteroidia > Cytophagales > Cyclobacteriaceae > Ekhidna. Next base: position 711,357 of record CAXYMM010000001.1, on the reverse strand, counting down.
CAGTAGCAACTCCGAAGAATGATAGAAAACATTCAAATCCAGATACCCTCTCTTCCAGAGAATATCAGAATTGTTGAAAGCTTTATCGAAAATGCAAAAGATAAGTATGACCTCAATGATGATATATATGGAAACATTATAATTGCTGTAACTGAATCAGTAAGCAATGCAATTATTCATGGCAATGTTTCGGACATCAAAAAGAACGTACACCTCAAGCTCTCTTTGGAAAAAAGTCTTATTAAATTCACAATAAGAGATGAAGGGAAAGGATTTGATTACAATACCCTCCCTGATCCCACGCTAGCAGAAAACGTAAATGAACCCAGTGGTAGAGGCATTTTCCTCATGAAAAACCTTTGCGACGAAGTTTCCTTCAAAGAGGAGGGGCGAATTGTCGAACTCATTTTCTACCTATCTTAAATGGTTATTAATTTTTTCAATGAGGACATTGATTTTCAACTAAGTAACAAGAAGGAAGTATCGCTTTGGTTAGAAAAAATCGCCATCTCACATGAAAAAAAAATAGTCTCTCTAAACTATATCTTTTGCTCGGACAAATACCTTCTTAAACTCAATCAAAGCTATCTAAATAGCGACTACTATACGGACATTATTACCTTTGATAATTCAGATACTTCGGAAAATATAGAGGGTGACATATTCATAAGCATAAATAGAGTGCGCTATAATTCGGAAACAATAAGTGTGTCATTTCAAATGGAACTAAAACGAGTTATTGTACACGGACTATTGCATTTACTGAGCTATAACGATGAAACAGAAACAGAAAAAAAACAAATGAGAGAAAAAGAGAAGACATGCTTATCTTTGCTTAAAGGCTGAAAGTTCCACGTGAAACATGAAAAACATGTTGCAAGAATACGATGTTATAGTAGTAGGTGGCGGTCATGCAGGGTGCGAAGCAGCAGCAGCGGCGGCAAACATGGGCTCAAGTGTTTTGCTTGTTACCATGAACATGAACACAATCGCACAAATGTCGTGCAACCCTGCAATGGGCGGAATCGCCAAAGGTCAAATTATAAGGGAAATTGATGCATTAGGTGGATACTCGGGTATCCTTACTGACAAAACAATGATTCAGTTTCGAATGCTTAATCGCTCTAAGGGGCCTGCCATGTGGAGTCCAAGGGCACAATCTGATCGAATGCGATTTGCTGAGGAGTGGCGATTAACACTAGAGCGCATCCCCAAACTCGACTTCTGGCAAGATATGGTTACTGGAGTTTTAACCGCAGGGGAAAGGATTATAGGGGTGAAAACAAGTATAGGAGTGGAAATAAGATCTAAAGCCGTTATACTTACAAATGGTACCTTTCTCGATGCCCAAATTCATATTGGTGAAAAATCATTTGGCGGAGGCAGGGCTGGGGAAAGATCTGCTACGGGAATGACAGAAGCACTAACAAATCTTGGGTTTGAAGCCGGAAGAATGAAAACAGGAACGCCCCCAAGGATAGATGGAAGGTCTCTTAACTATTCAAAAATGAAAGAGCAGAAAGGTGATGAAGTTCCATCTAAGTTCTCTTATTTATCAAATACCAAACCACTATCCTCACAACATAGCTGTCATATTACCTATACAAATTCAGAAGTACATGAAATACTACAAGAAGGGTTTGAACGATCCCCAATGTTTCAAGGGCGTATCAAGGGACTAGGGCCAAGATACTGTCCTTCTATTGAAGACAAAATAAACCGGTTTTCAGACAGAGAAAGACATCAAATATTTGTAGAGCCAGAAGGCTGGAATACCGTAGAAATATATATGAACGGCTTTTCCACCTCGCTTCCCGCAGACATTCAAAATAAAGCACTTAAAAAAATCCCCGGATTTGAAAATGCTAAAATGTTTCGACCTGGCTATGCAATAGAATACGACTTCTTTCAACCCACACAATTAAAACAAACCCTAGAAACCAAATTAGTTGATGGCCTATACTTTGCCGGACAGATAAACGGAACTACAGGATACGAAGAGGCTGCTTGTCAAGGTTTGATGGCTGGTATTAATGCACATCAAAAAATTAATGAAAGAGATCCATTTATACTGAAAAGAAACCAAGCATACATAGGTGTACTCATAGACGACCTGATTAACAAAGGGACTGATGAACCTTACCGAATGTTTACCTCACGTGCAGAATTTAGACTCTTACTTAGGCAAGATAATGCGGACTTAAGACTAACCGAAGCTTCATATCTACTTGGACTCGCCACCAAAGAACGTTGGCAGCAAATGGTTACTAAGCAAGAAAGTACAAAAGAGCTTACCATAAGACTTAAATCTATTCAGTTGAAGCCAGAGGAGGCGAAAGTCTCACTTTCCAAACTACAGTCGGCACCACTAAAAGACAAAAGCTCTTTACACACTATTCTCAAAAGACCAGAAATCAGGTTAAAGGACTTAACTATCTTCTCTCAAAAAATTGATCAAGAATTGAATAATTTCAGTCAAGAAGTATCAGAACAAGCAGAGGTTCAAATAAAATATGAAACTTACATCGAAAGAGAGAAAGAAAATTCTGAAAAAATGAATAGACTTGAAGGATTAAGAATTTACGATAACTTCAACTACGCTAACGTGAAATCACTCTCAGCTGAAGCAAAGGAGAAGTTACAAAAGATTCAACCAAAAACACTCGGTCAGGCATCAAGGATTAGCGGAATTAAGCCTGCAGACATTTCAATATTAATGGTCTATCTAGGCAGATAATCCACAAAAAGTCAGAGTAGTATCCTATCTTTTAAAAACGCTTCGTCTAGCAAGACGCAGTGAATAAGACAACGGTCGCAACTATAAGTAGATGAGAGATTTAAAGCTTAATTTAGAACATGCACTAAGCTGAAATCATTATAAAACCCTTAGAAATAAGCACGGACAGTAATTATTCGAAACCATTGTTATACAAACTAAAGTAATGATTTTAACGTTTCTTTATCGTTTCTGTTTTTTTGAGCTATACTTTCGAAAATAGCTCATGGCCTTTAAAACCTCCATCCAAAATTTACACCTAGCTTTCCAGTATAATCAAATTCGTAGTCATCAAGAATATCTGCAAAACCAAAATTACGAGCTAAGCCGGTATTTATATCTATGAGAAATCCTGAAGCACTAACCCACTTCCAACCAATTCCTACACCTAACGCCGCTTCAAAATAAGATTCGGTAATTGTATTATTAGAACATGCAAAAGAACCAGTAGCGTCCCTTTCGAAAGTATAGAACTTTAAAAAGCCTTCACCGTAGAAACCTTTAGCACCGTAATCTTCTTTTGAAAAAAAGTACTGACGAAAATAGGGCATAAACGAAAATTTTTCTAAATTCTCAGTCCCCTTATCGTCATCAAAATTAATATTTAAATCTCCACCAATACTACTGTATTTACTAAGCGTGTACTCATATCTTGGATTAAAGGCAGGAAAAATAAGTGCCGCAACTACGTCGAGACTAAGATTGTGTCGTTTTATTTTAGAGAATTCAGTCATACGCTTTTGACTATCTGTCTCATTGGAATCAGTCTTATTTTGAGCACTAACTATAACGCTTGCGACTAATAAAACTAGAAGTAAAAAGCTTTTTCGAATGTTAAAACTCATTTGGAATGTTTAAATATCGTTCTTTAACTCAAAAGTACCAAGAATCTACACTCATAGTCTCGTATAAGAATAGTAGCGGATTTTCACTCACTCACTTTTCAATTAAACACAGACCTTTACTATATTTACTTTCTTTTGTTTTAGCGTCTAAACCGCTATTATTTTTATACCTTGTTGTGTTTTCGTACTTTATTTTCCATTCAGTTTGTAGCGTTGGCAAAGACATACTCTTTTGCAATTTTTGGCTTGTGTATTGGCTGTAGCGAATTGCAAATGTATATGGCTTTTAGCGTTGGCTCTTTATACGAAATCTAATGGTTCAAAATCAATATCTTCATTTGAAACAGAGTCGTATATTTTAAATATTCCTTCTTCTAACCAAACAACTTTAATATTTTCCGCTGAACAAAATTCAATTAAACTGACTTGAGGTTTTTGAGAATAGACCAAAATTCTTTAATATCCTCGTATTCCATTTGTCGGTTTACGATTGAAAACTTATAATATTTTAGCTGTCCAACACCTTTAATAGTCTGTTTTTCTTGATCAGACATTGAGTTTAAAATAGTTTTAATTTCAAAAACTAAAGCTGTTTCTTCCATTGTCGACAAACAATCAAACTTTCCTTCTTCGCAGAGCAGACCAAGTTGTCTTACAATTTCTTGATGTTCTGCTAAACGTTGCTGACGAATTCTAATTGATTCTGTGTAATCTATACTAACTGTAGAAATTGTATTAAAAATTGGGTCAACCGCAATTGTACCTGAAGTTACAGGTCTATATTGTGAATAGGGAACTCCATCTGGATTTGTTGTGTCAGGTGGTATTTCTGTTGAAATTTCATCTTCTGTAATGACTATTCTACCTATTGGAAAAGCATTGTTTCCTCTACGTTCAATATCTCCTAATTGTTCTGCAATTCCGGGAAGAATTTTAACAACATTTCTACCCATTGATTCAGAAGTTCCTGTGGATTCAAGAATTTCTTCTAATGATAATTCTGAAAGGGCTATAATTCTTTCGTATTCTTCAATTGAATCATTTTCAGCTTCGAGAGCAAGCATTAATTTTTTTGTCTCTATTCCTGGTTTCTCTTGAACAAGTTTTAATAAAATCCTATAAGGATGACTTATTTCCCCATCTGTTCCCTCTAAACCTAATTGTAAAAATGAATTTTTCCATAACTCTCTCTTTATCTCTTCATTTGGTGCGGAAAGTAATTGAATTGTATGTGAACTTAAACTTCCAGATTTATCCTCAAAAACTGTTAAGTAACCTCTATTTGATTAATGTACTTCAATTAACTTTCCCGAATGCATTTAGAAAAATAGTGCGCTGCATTTTCAATTAGACTTGAAAGCTAATGAAGCTAGATTAACCTATCGCGTCGTCATGATATGGAATAGAATACGTAATGTATCCAGCTAAAACGGTAAGGATGTTGATTGAATATTTACATCATTTCGATACATTTACAGTCTAAAACTTATTGGACAAGTTTAAACTGATTTTCATTCAGACAATACCTGTAAGATAAATAAACATAACTCATCAATGCTTAAGAAGAGATATAGTCAATCTCAAAGTAGTTTTTAAGAAGGAATTCAAATTAATCTAAAGTTTAATCCAAAGAAATCAAAACAACGCTCCAGCATAATCCGGTTAACAATAGTGAAAAAGTTTATTATCATGGCATCCCTCTTTCTGACGCTTGATTATCTAATTACTTCTTGCGCCAATCAGGGGAGTCCCGGCGGCGGGCCAAAAGATTCTATCCCTCCCGTTCTGATCCATTCCTATCCTACCAATGGAGAAGTTAATTTTGTGGAAAAACAATTTGAATTTGAGTTCTCCGAACGGATCAATGCCAATAAATTAGCGCAGCAACTAATTGTTACGCCGAAATCAGATTTTAAGTTTAAGGTTTTACCAAAGAGAGAGAAGCTCGTTCTAAAAATTATAGGAGAATTTAAAGATTCTACCACTTACAACTTCAACTTCGGGAAAGGTGTAGTAGACATAACAGAGCGCAACCCTGTTGACAATTTTTTCGTGGCCTTTAGCACCGGTCCTTTTATAGACAGTTTGAGAATACTTGGTAAAGTAGTAGACCTTTTTAAACAAAAGCCTGTATCGAAATATACCGTTGGTCTATATCCTGCGACAGACACACTAGACCTTCTCAAAGAAACACCCGTGTACTTTACCACAACAAGCGACAGCGGAGATTTTCAAATAAACTACATCAAAGCAGGTACTTACAAACTATTGACTTTTAACGATAAGAATAATAATGTAATTCTCGATCCACTGACAGAACACTACGGTTTTATCGCTGGTAACATTGTACTAGATACCACAACAGTATTAAAAAAACCCATACAGTCATTGCTATTAGACGTAAGACCCATTAAGTATATTAATAATCGATCTATCGGCCCCTACATTGAAGCAAAATACAATAAGTACATTCACTCATACGAAGTGGAACCCGGCTTTCTGGAACATAACTTATTTGGCGAAAACAAAGATGGTATAAGAATTTACAAATCAAATCGAGTTAACTTAAACGATAGCCTCGAAATCATACTGTATGTCAAAGACAGCCTTTATAATATAACCGTCGATACCATTAAAAACATATTTCAAGATAATTATAGGAGACCCAACAGCTATCAAGTTAATAAGTTTCAAGAGAGTAAAATAATCTCAGATACCAATTTTTTTAAACTCATGTTCAATAAACCAACATACCAGTCCGATTCCCTTAGATTCAGCATTATTAAAGATAGCACATACAGACAAGAAATACCATATAGGATAGCATGGAATAAAAACAAAACCGAGGCATCAGTCTACACATATCTTAATAAAGACTCATTACTTTATTCATTGCGTATGACCATACCCGAGGATACTAACAGAACAGAAGATAGGGAAGCAGAGAGACTCAGAGAAATTAACTTCAGACTTCAACTTGAAATCGCAAAAAACAGTTTTATATCTATTGAATCCGACAGTAGCGCGAAACAAGAAATCGACTATCAAACAAAAGAGTTTGATTTATACGGATCACTTCTCTTCAGGATAAATACGACCTACAATAAATTTTCCACACAACTTTTGAATTCCAAAAACCAGGTGGCGTATGAAATCGAAAACAAAAAAGAACCTGAATTCAAAAAAGTAAAACCAGACACATACCAGATTCGCATTCTTATTGATTCAAATGAAAATGGAATATGGGAATTTGGAAATCTTCTTATCGATGAAGAACCCGAACCCATTTATATGCACCCTGAACCCACCAGCATTAGAGAAAACTGGATAGAGGAGATAGACATAACCATTGAATAACCTGTGAATAAACCTATTTAAATACTTGGATAACTTTAACTTTTTAAAACCTATCTTTCTCTTCGTCTCTACGATAAATAATAACGCGCAATAACTCAACGGTTATCTACAAATTGTCGAATCAATTCTATTAAACCATAAATTGACATCAAAAAAATATATATTCACAGAAATATCTTAACTTACTGTATTTCAATTATTTAAATGTTGAAAAACGATTGATAAACCATCCAAATTGTTTAGGATATTCACATTTATAAATTCCAAATTAAATCCTGCCTAATTTTCAACATATTCACAGCCTTAATAATAAACATAATATTTATTTATGATATTACTTTATATTATTGAGCATTCGTACACTGTGGAAAAGATTAAAATAATCATCCTCTTTTTTAGCTTTTTGCCTTTACCATTTTTGCATGCCCAGCAATCCGATAAAATAATGATTGCGAATGCGTATTATCAAAAAGGTTTTTTAAACAAAGCAAAAAGCATTTATCAAGAGCTATCGCAAGACTCAAAAAAGGCCCCACTTATTGCAGCTAATTATTTATCTCTCCTTGAAAAAAAGGAGGAGTTTCGTGAGGCAGAAAAGTTTGTTCAAAAACTGATCAAGTTTTACCCGAACAACATGCAATATGTCGCCAACTTAGCAGGATTGTATAAAAGATCTAGTCAGCAAGATAAAATGGCTAAGTATTTTACTCACTTAAAAGAGTCTAACAAAAAAAGTCCTTTTGTATTGAGCATCTTAGCTCAGCATCTTACCAACGAAAATTTATATGGCTACGCAATAGATCTCTTTTTACTTTCAAGGGAGCTGAGGGAAAATCAATCCCTTTATGCATTGGAGTTGGCTGCTATTTACCGGCTTCAAAACGACAAGCAACAAATGATAGAAGAATATTTAAATTATGCAAATAGCAACCAAAACCGATTGAATTATATAAAAAATCTTCTTCAAAATTTTGTTCAAGAAGAGGAGGACTTAAATCAGCTAGAGGTTACGCTTATAAAAAAGATTCAGGAATATCCAGATGAGATTAAATATCCAGAGCTTCTTATTTGGCTAGAACTACAGCGTAAAAACTTTTACGGTGCATTCATCCAAGCCAGAGCCATCGATAGAAGGAATCAAAAACCAGGTGATCGAACGCTTCAAATTGGGCGAATTGCGCTTGATAATAAAGCCTATTCGGACGCAGAAGATATATTTGAATACGTGGTCAAAACATATTCTGAAACCCGAAATTATTCGACAGCTAAAAATCTTTGGATAAAATCTAAAGAAGAAAAAATCAAGAATACCTTTCCTATTGATAAGGAAGAAATTAAGTTGCTCTCAAAACAATATTTTTTACTATACCAAGAGTTAAGACCTTCTAAAATAGGATATGAATCTTTTCGCTCTATGGCTTTGCTTCATGCCTTCTATCTGGAAGAAATAGATAAGGCGGAAAGTATTTTAAAGCAAATGGTAGAAGACCCTAACACCTACGGTCCATTAAAACCACAAATCAAATTAGATCTTGGAGACGTTTACTTATTAAAAGGAGAACCTTGGGAATCCACGCTTTTATACGCTCAGGTAGAGAAAGAGAATCCAAGTAGCAAACTTTCTTACGACGCCAAATTACGTAATGCCCGCCTGAACTATTTTACAGGGAATTTTGCCCTTGCCAAAGACCATTTAGACATTTTAAAAAAGAATACCACACGAAACATTTGTAACGACGCCATTTCGCTTGGAATGCTGATTAGCGATAATACTGCACTCGATACATCTGATCTGGTGATGCAAAAATTTGCCGATATCGAATTTCTTATCTATCAAAATCAAAAAGAAAAAGCCAAAAAACAATTGGAACGCATGTTAGAAAAACATGAGTTTCACTCCATCAGCGATGAAGTGTATTTTCTTTTATCGAAACTAGAAGTAGAGATGCGAAATTATTCGCAAGCAATCTTGTATTTAGATATAATTCTTTCCCGACATCGATACGATATTTTGGCAGACGATGCTGCTCTTTTAAAAGCAGAAATCTATGATTATCACTTTCAAGATGTAGAGAAAGCCAAAGCGCTTTATCAGCAGTTCCTGATTGATTTTCCAGGTAGTTTATATGTTTCTAACGCTCGCAAAAGGTTTCGTTTTCTCAGAGGAGACCTTGCCGAATAATGAATAAAATGTTAAGTGCTAGTCTATTTCCAGACTACCTGTGTACAAGGACTAACTTTGCGATAGATTCAAAATAAACTAACTATTTTAAAGGCTGTCAGAAATGCGTCTAAAATGAACAGAATTAAGGAAGTGCTGTAACAGAAAGGAATACAACAGACTTGGTTGGCTCAAAGACGAGGAAAAAGCTACAATACGGTGAACGCCTTTGCAGAAAACCGACAACAATCGCGCCTAGAGACCTTTATAGAGATTGCTGAAATCTTGGACGTGGATGTGAAAGAATTAATCATATCAAATAAAAAATAATGATGAATTCAAAATGATGATTTATGAACAGCCTCGCTTGAAATTCATCGCTTATAATATAAAATGATATGCCAACACTCCATTGGATAGGAAAAGACAAGGTGGTGAGCCACCACCAAGAGGTGCCTTACCGAGTATTGGAACACCGATACGGTTTTACAGCAGAAAAAGGCGAGCAGACCGAACCCACCAACACTGCAACGGCTGCCGGCGGCAACAAAATCATACACGGAGATAACCTGGAAGCTCTCAAAAGCCTACTTCCCGAATACGAAGGCAAAATAAAGTGCATCTACATAGACCCACCATATAACACTGGCGAAGAAAAATGGGTGTATAACGACAATGTAAATCACCCCAAAATAAAGAAATGGTTGGGCGAGGTGGTAGGAAAAGACGGAGAAGATTTAAGCCGACACGATAAGTGGCTGTGTATGATGTATCCACGCATCAAACTTCTGAGTCGATTATTACATGAAAAGGGAGTGATTTTCATTTCTATTGACGACAATGAATATTCAAATCTAAAACTTCTTTGTGATGAGATATTTGGAGTGAGAAGATATATAGGTTCCTTTATTTGGAAGCGTAGATTATCTTCACAATTATCTCAGAACAATGTCTCGATCGATCATGATTATGTGCTTTGTTACAGCCGTGTCAATAATTTCGTCTTTCGAGGTATAGATAAAGATTATGCTAACTACAAAAACCCCGACAATGATCCTAATGGACCTTGGACCTTAGGGGACTTAACAGTAGGAATGACAAAAGATCAACGGCCAAATCAATTTTATGATCTTATTGATCCACAAACGAATAAAGTTTACCCACCAAATCCTTCCCGAGTTTGGTCATATATACCTGAATCTATGAAGGTTAGAATCAAAGAAGGAAGGGTGTACTTTCCAGAAGATACTTCTAAGCGTCCAATGACGAAAAGATATTTGAAAGATTTGAAATCCCCTATAAACCCTATTTCTACGTGGATAGAAGGAAATAAAACTAAAAATACAGATCCTCAGAAGGAAATACTCAAATCAGGATTAAATACCGAAGGAACAAAGTTTATTCAACAAATATTTGACGCCAAATTATTTGATTATTCTAAACCTGTTTCATTGATAGAATCTCTAATAAAGCAAGTCGCAGGTAAAGATTCTATCATTCTCGACTCCTTCGCAGGTTCAGGCACCACCGCCCACGCCGTTTTAAACCTAAACGAACGAGACGGAGGCAATCGCAAGTTCATTTTGGTAGAAATGGAAGACTACGCCAATGACATTACCGCTGAACGAGTGAAACGAGTAACAAAAGGTTACGGTTCAGGGTCAAAAGCAGTAGCGGGAACAGGCGGAGCATTTGACTTTTACGAACTGGGCTTGCCACTCTTTGACGAAAACCAAAACTTGAACGAAGAAGTGGGTTTGCTCAAAATCAGAGAAAACATTTGGTATTCTGAAACACGATTATCAATTTATGATGACGGATTTGAGGTTGATGATTTAGCATTTAAAAATCATCAATACTATTTAGGAGAGAAAGACGGCACGGTGTATTACTTCATCTATGAAAAAGACAAGTCCACAACGCTTGATTTTGATGTTTTAGAGCTTATAAAAATCAAAGGCGAGCAATACATTATTTACGCCGACAATTGTCTATTGCCAAAAGAGTTTATGGTGATGAGGAACATCATTTTCAAGAAAATACCGAGAGCCATCACAAGATTTTAAGCTATGGAAGAAATCAAAATACAAAACCTGCCGCCAAGCGTTGATTGTGAGTCAGTAGCTATTTTAAAGCAACTCAACAAAGCCTCACGAGCTTTAGGACAATTAAAAGGAGAAGTTTCAAAAATCCCTAACTCTCAAATATTACTGGATACGCTTATACTTCAAGAAGCAAAAGACAGTAACGAAATTGAGAATATTGTCACTACTGATGATGAAATATACCAAGCGAGTATTGACGAAACAGTGGCTTCGGTAACAGCAAAAGAAGCACTTAATTACTCGAATGCTATAAAACTGGGATTGGACATTGTTCGAAATAAAGGATTATTGACCATCAACGATATTTCCAGAATTCAACATATTATTTCGCCCAATCACCCCATTCGGAAAATACCGGGAACAGTTTTAAAAAATCCGAAAACACAAGAAGTGGTTTATACGCCACCACAACACTATGACGATATAAAAACCTTACTCGATAATTTAGAGCATTACATCAACCTACCCGAATTTCACTATACAGATGCCTTAATTAAAATGCCCATCATCCATTTTCAGTTTGAGAGTATTCACCCTTATTTTGATGGTAATGGTAGAACTGGACGTTTGCTAAATATCTTGTATTTAGTGCAGCAAGGCTTGTTAGATATTCCTGTTCTTTACTTGAGTAGCTATATCATAAAAAACAAAAGTGATTATTACCGTTTGTTGCAGGAAGTGCACACCAAAGGCAGTTGGGAAGAATGGATTGTGTGGATGCTTAAAGGTGTTGAACTGACTGCGAAAGAAACCATTGTAGTGGTTAACAAAATAAAAGTGCTGATGGACGCTTACAAAAAGAAAATCCGCAGCAACTTTAATTTTTACAGCCACGATTTAATCACCATTCTTTTTAAGCATCCGTATACCAAAAATAGCTTTTTGGAAAGAGAGCTAAAAATTCACAGAAATACAGCTTCAAGCTACTTAAACACCCTTGCCGATGCAGGATTGTTGACCAAAGTAAAAGTGGGGAATAGAAATTATTACTTGAATGAACCCTTGCTTAAAATTTTAAAAGAAAGATGATACTTGAAACAAAGTATGCACAACAAAACGCTTTTTCTTGTGCAAAGAAACAAAGTATGCACAACAAAACGCTTTTTCTTGTGCAAACAAAAAGGGTGTGCACAACAAATGGCAACTTATTGTGCACGTTAAAATTTTAGAGATATAGAATTAAAGAGCTATCAGCTCAAAGTAATTGAAAATCTTGAAGAATACTTAACCTATGTTCAAGTGCAAAAAGATTTAGGCAACGCCTTCAACCAAGCAAATTGGGAAAATAAAATAGGTTCGTACAACCTACTGGATGGCACAGGAATGCCGCCCTACAAAAACAACATCCCGAATGCGGCCCACGTTTGTGTGAAAGTGCCAACGGCAGGCGGTGAAACCTTTATTGCCATAAATGCTTTGCATTCCATTTTTCAGGCTTACGATTCCAGCAAACCCAAAGCCGTGATTTGGTTAGTGCCTTGGAGTAACCTTTTGCAGCAAACCGTTGATGCGCTTTCCAATCCAGAGCATCCGTACAGACAAAAGCTCAATACACTTTTTAATCACCGAGTAGAAGTTTACCAAAAAGAAGACTTGTTGCAAGGCTCAAACTTGAACCCAACGGTGGTAAAAGACCAGTTGAGCATTTTTGTAATGAGTTTTGCTAGTTTACGTGCAAGAAGCAAGGACGACAGAAAGGTCTATCAGGAAAATGGACAGTTAGAAGCGTTTGTATCTCAATCCAGTTTTAGTCGTAGATGAAAGCCATAATGCGGAAAGTGATTTGAGTATAGATATGCTCAAAAACCTAAACCCATCTTTCATTCTTGATTTAACGGCAACACCAAAAGAAAATAGCAACATAGTAAGCCTTGTTCCTGCCATTGAACTAAAAAGGGAACATATGGTAAAAATTCCTGTAATCGTTTACAACAATCACGATAAAACGGAAGTCATCAATAATGCTTTGCATTTACAGCGCAACTTGGAAAACCTTGCAAAAAAGCAAGAGGCCGAAGGGGGTAAATACATTAGACCCATTGTGCTGTTTCAGGCACAACCCAAAACCAATGAGGACCATACCACTTTTGAGAAGTTAAAGGAACAGTTGTTGCGTTTAGGCATTCCCGAAAATCAAAACCGCCAATATTGACGAATTGAAAGGCATTGATTTGATGCACAAGGAATGTGAGGTTCGTTACATCATTATCATCAATGCCTTGAAAGAAGGTTGGGATTGTCAGTTTGCTTACATCTTGGGATCATTGGCGGACAAGTCAAGTGCAGTAGATGTGGAGCAATTTTTAGGCCGTGTTTTGCGACAGCCTTATGTACACAGGCACAAATTATTTCAGCTCAACCTTTCTTACGTTTTAACGGTATCTGCCAAATTCAACGAGACTTTGCAAAGGATTGTCAAAGCCTTGCAAGAATCAGGTTTTAGCGAAAAAGATTATCGCAAAGTTGATAAGATGAGTGAAGAAGAAAAGGAAGCGGTTTTGACTGGTCCCGTTGAATCTTTCCGTTTTCCCGAGCAACAAACGGAACAGGAAGAAGAAAACATCGACACCAATCGCGTAACGTTTGACCCAAATGCAGATGAAGAAGAACCTGAATCAACAATGGTAATTGAAGAATTGAAGCATTAGCGGAAGAACAAAACCAACAGTTAGATGAACAAATAAAAGAACAGGAACAACAACCTGATAGCTCAACTATTTTTCAAGAAATGGGTGATAAAGTAAAGCGATACAAGGTTAAAGAAGCCGATAAGGAATTTATAGATAAAATCGAGTTTCCACAGTTCTACATCAAGGTAGCTGCAAACGACATTTTTGGAACAGACGAAGTATTACTGAATAGAGAATCTTTGCTCAAAGACTTCAAACTATCGGACGAAGACATCAAAATTGACTTTGACCAAATCTCTTCCAACTTGTATAAAATCGACTTGGAAGAAGCTAAGAAAAACGAGTATGGACCGTCACTCAAGAAGATTGAAGATAACGCGGTGAAAGACCCAATTGCGGAATACATTTTCGTGAAACCAAAAGAAAATCAGATAACCGACATCACACATCAAATGGTGCAGATCATCGGAAAGATGGACCCAATTCCTGACTAAGAAATCAAGGTTTACATTGATCGCATTCTCAATAGTATGAACACCGAGCAACTAAGAGATATTTTGGTTCGTAAATGGAGTTACACAAACAAAATCAAATCTAAAATTAGACAATTAGCGGACTCTTATGCCGAAGGTCTATTTATGGACTTAATCAAGTCTAAGCGAATCAAGACCAAGGAAAAATTGAATTTAAGCACGGAGATTGCTCGGGGGAAAACAGGTGCTTTGATTGGTAATTCACTTTATGAAAAAGAGGGCTTAATGAACAACTTTGAAGAACAAGTAGCAATGAAACTTGGAACATCTTCAAATATTGAATTTTGGCATAGGAATTTAGGGCGTGGAAAAGGATTTTACATCAACGGATTTAAAGCCAACCACTTCCCAGATTTTATTATACATACAAAATCAGGCAAAACAATTTTAGTAGAAACGAAAGGCGACCATTTAGACGGCTCAGACAGTGAAGCAAAATGCCGTCTTGGGAACGAATGGGAAAAACAAGCAGGAAATGGCTTTGCCTACTTTATGATTTTTGACAAAAAAGTAGTGGAAGGTGCATACACGTTGGACAAAGCACTAGAACTGATTGGAGGGATGTAAAGCCAACACTGACAGACTGAAAAAATGAAAAACGGGGCACAACATTGTGTGTAAATCGTTGGGCAAGAAGTGGCTAAACTGAAAGTAAGTACATAGAACAAACATCTCAACGCTTTGATAGTGAAGTGCTTCGAAATGCCCAACGCTTCATAGAAGAGACCGTTAGAGCCAGTTCCTTTGAAAATAGTATGCGTGCATAACAAATTGTATTATATTTGATGAACCCTACTGCCAGTAAAATACGCATGAAAAGAGAAGAAACGGTAGACTACAACATCAAAACCCTTTGGCATAGCATATGCAGGATGTATAATCAATTTGGTTCTCCATACGATATTACGGCATCAACAGGCTTCGTACTATTGAATATCAACGTAGAAGAAGGCACACCTGCCACAAAAATTGCCCCACTTTTAGGCATGGAGTCAAGAAGCCTTACCAGAATGCTTAAAGCAATGGAAGAAAAGGGTTGGATTTATAGGGAGAAGGATTCTTCAGATGGTCGTTCTGTGAGGGTTTTTCTTACCTACCTCGGCAGAGAAAAACGAGAACTCAGTAGAAGATCAGTAAGGGAGTTTAATAAAAAAGTAAGGTCGCTAGTGAATAGTAAAAAAATAAGAGACTTCTTTTTCGTTCTAAACCAAATAAACGAAATAGCAACAGATACGTCATTATTTGATGAAATCGTAAAAGAAATTTCATATGAGTTCACCACAAATCAACTTCAAAATCATTAACTAGAAATAACAACCTAAATACCTATGTGCATATCAGATCATATTAAAATTAGCAGACTTTTAAAAAACATAAATCGACTTTTCATTGATTCCACACGGCGTTATAAAAATTAAATAAACAGATGAAACGAACCATTAAAAAAGCAGCAGTACTCGGGTCGGGCATTATGGGTTCAAGGATTGCTTGCCATCTCGCCAATATTGGAGTAGAGGTTATTCTTCTCGATATTTTACCCCAAGACCTCTCAGATCAGGAGAAAGCAAACCCGTTCGCCCGAAATAAATTAGTAAATCAGGCTCTTCAAACGACCCTTAAGTCTAACCCCTCACCACTCTTTAACAAGAGTATGGTCAAGCTTGTTGCAACGGGTAACTTCGAAGATGATTTCCCCAAAATCAGAGATGTGGATTGGATAATTGAGGTGGTCGTAGAAAACCTGAATATTAAAAAATCATTATTTGAAAAGGTAGAGCAACATAGAACATCGGGGACCCTCATTACCTCCAATACCTCTGGAATTCCTATTCATTTGATGCTGGAAGGGAGAAGTGAAGATTTTCAGAAAAACTTCTGCGGCACCCATTTCTTTAATCCCCCAAGATATCTCAGGTTATTAGAGATCATTCCAACTCAAAAAACAGACCCTGAGATTGTTGATTTCTTTATGCACTATGGGAATCTCTATCTGGGTAAAGAAACCGTACTTTGCAAAGATACACCTGCCTTTATCGCCAATAGAATTGGCATCTATTCCATCATGTCTGCCATGCATGCCATTTCCAATTTCAATTTCTCTGTTGGAGAAATTGACAAACTGACGGGTCCCGTTATTGGGCGTTCAAAGTCGGCTACTTTTAGAACATCCGATATAGTAGGGCTAGATACAACGGTAAACGTGTCGAATAATCTGTATACAGCACTTGCCAATGACGAGTCTAAAGAAATATTCAAATTACCTTCAATAGTTAAAGAACTTCATGATCGCAAGTGGCTGGGAGACAAAACCAACCAAGGGTTCTATAAGAAAATGGTTGCTGATGGCAAGAAAGAAATTCTAGAGCTTAACCTCAAGACATTCGAATACGAGCAAAAGAAAAAATCGAAACTTAGCATACTAGAAGACACAAAAAATGTAGAAGACCTTAAGAAAAGACTTCAAATCGCAATTAACCTGAAAGGCGATGAAGGAGAGTTTTATAGATGGATTCTCTTTGATCTTTTTAAATACGTTTCATACAGAATCCCCGAGATAGCAAACGAGCTATTTAGAATTGATCAAGCCGTTTCAGGGGGGTTTGCTTGGGAGATGGGCCCCTTTGAAACGTGGGATGCCTTGGGTATAAGGGAAACGCTGGCGAAAATGAAAGAGTCAGGCTTTGAGCCAGCTCCATGGGTTCAGGAAATGATTAATGCTGGCAAAGAGAGCTTCTACACCTATGAAAAAGGAAAGAAGATGTACTACGACATTCCCTCGAAATCCTACAAAGTAATTCCGGGAACAGAAGGATTTGTATTCTTAGATGCCTTCAAGGAGAACAATGTGGTTTGGGAAAGGCAGGGGGCCACCATTTACGATTTAGGAGATGGAATCTTAAACGTTGAGTTTCATACCAAAATGAACTCCATAGACTCTGATGTTATAGAAAGCATTAACACCGCCATTACAATGGCCGAGAAGGATTTTCGAGGAGTGGTAATTGGTAACGAATCGCAGCAGTTTTCCGCAGGCGCAAACCTCGCTATGCTATTTATGCATGCAGCAGATCAAGAGTTTGACGAAATCGATCTCATGATTAGAGCATTCCAAAACACCATGATAAGGGCAAGGTTCTCAAGCGTACCCGTCGTCGCTGCAACGTCAGGACTTGCGCTTGGAGGTGGTTGCGAACTTTCGCTCCATTGTGATGCGATCCAAGCACACGCCGAAACCTACATGGGTCTCGTGGAGGTAGGAGTTGGTCTTATTCCAGGCGGTGGTGGCACCAAAGAGCTAACATTGAGAGCGGCGGATGATTTTATTCCTGGAGATCCAGAATTAAACACACTTCAGGAATACTTTATGACCATCGCCACCGCCAAAGTCGCGACCTCAGCAGAAGAGGCCAAAAAAATGAACCTTATCAAAGTCAGCGACAGAGTCACAATGAATAGAAAGCGATTATTGACGGATGCCAAACATAAAGCAATCGACCTGAGTGAATCGGGCTATACGAAGCCAGTTCCAAGAAAGGATATAACGGTGCAGGGAAAATCGGCATTAGCCATGTTCTATGCTGGAATAAGCGGAATGAAGTATGGAGCCTACATATCGGAACATGATCAGAAAATTGCGCATAAACTAGCGTTTATTATGGCTGGAGGTGACTTATCGACACCGACGAAGGTAAGTGAGCAGTATTTATTGGACTTGGAGAGAGAAGCATTCCTCAGCCTTTGTGGAGAACCCAAAACATTGGAGCGAATCCAAAGCATCTTATTCAAGGGGAAACCACTGAGGAACTAAGAATTATTAATAGAATAAAACATTAAAAATATGGACGCATATATAGTTTCTGGATTTAGAACAGCAGTAGGAAGAGCAAAAAAAGGGGGCTTTCGTTTTTACAGACCAGATGACTTGGCCGCCGATGTAATCAAACACCTTGTCAGTTCTGTTGAGGGGTTTGACCCATCTCGAGTAGACGATTTAATAGTCGGAAATGCGATTCCGGAAGCCGAGCAAGGGCTACAAATGGGGCGCTATATTTCGCTTTTGTCATTGCCTGTTTCTGTTCCAGGCATGATTATTAATCGTTACTGTGGTTCGGGTTTGGAGGCCATTCATCTTGCGAGTGCTCGAATTCATGCTGGTACTGCCGATTGTATTATTGCCGGAGGAACTGAATCCATGTCGATGGTTCCTATGATGGGCTATAAACCAGCCTTAAATTGGAAGATTGCAAAAGATCATTCAGATTATTATTTAAATATGGGTCTTACTGCAGAAGAGTTGGCAAAAGACTATGACATCTCGGCAGACGATGCCAATGAGTTTGCAGTCAGCTCTCATCAGAAAGCAGCTAAAGCTATCGCTGAAGGGAAATTCAAGGATGAGATATTACCTATTAAAGTAGAAGAGACCTATATAGGAGAAGATGGAAAAAGACATAAAAAGAGTTGGGTTGTAGATTCAGATGAATGTGTAAGACCAGAAACTAATATGGAAGATCTTGGCAAGCTTAGACCAGCATTCAAAAATGGAGGACAGGTTACTGCAGGAAACTCTTCGCCGACATCAGATGGTGCAGCTTTTGTATTGGTAATGAGCGAGAAGATGGTTAGAGAGCATAACCTGAAACCGGTTGCCAGAATGGTCAGCTATTCGACGGCGGGGGTAGACCCTAGAGTAATGGGGATAGGACCAATAGCGGCAGTTCCTAAAGCACTAAAGCAAGCAAACCTAAAACTAGACGACATAGAATTGGTTGAACTAAATGAAGCATTTGCCGCTCAAGCTTTAGGTGTTATAAAGGGACTTGACCTGAATAAAGAGGTATTAAATGTAAACGGAGGTGCCATAGCGCTGGGTCACCCACTTGGTTGTACAGGGGCGAAGCTGTCCATTCAGCTTTTCAATGAAATGAGAAGAAGGAAGAATAAGCATGGCATGGTTACAGCCTGTGTTGGAGGAGGACAGGGAGTAGCGGGTATCTATGAGTTTTTGAATTAACGAATGTTTAATGCGAGAAAGTCGCAACATGCAATAACCCTAAGGCTATATCATCCATAGATATTGAATAGGCTAAGATTATTGGGCAATCATCCCATCAGGACTCTATAAATAAAAGAGCAAGAATTTTTTGCATAAGAAAAAAAAGAGTTGCCCAGTCTGAAAAATTAAACAGTCCAATTACCACAAGAGAAAGTACGATCTAAATTACTGCTCTGTCTAGCTTTAAGTCAATGATATTGACCCTATTAAATCGAAATCAATTAACATGAAAAAAAAAATTAAAAATTTTAACCCCGTTTTTTAGGCATATTTCATAAAAGCTATTCTTTAATAAAGAATTCTAAATTCCTATTATACAATTAATTGTAGCGATTTTTTTGATGTTTAACGGAGTACTCAGCACCCCGAGTAACTGCTTGGATTTTCATTCTCTTTTAAACAGATTTGTACGAGTCTTTAAGAAAAATAAACCACTCTTAAGGCGTCATTCCTTAACAATTAAAAACGCTCCAATAGAAAGAGAAAGTTTGAAAAAATTTTTTCGGGAGGTTAAGCTATTTGTTATGTTTTTAGTTGTGAAAAGAAGATAGAAAAGAAAAAATAAAATGAGCAAAACATTGTCATTAGTTGAAGAACCCATTTTAAAGGAAAACAAAGATAGGTTTGTCATTTTCCCCATACAGCATAGCGACATATGGGAGTTTTATAAGAAAGCAGAAGCAAGCTTTTGGACGGCAGAGGAGATCGACTTAAGCCAAGACTTAAAAGACTGGAATAACGTAATTAATGATGACGAAAAGCACTTCATTAAGCACGTCTTGGCATTTTTCGCAGCAAGTGACGGTATTGTTAATGAAAACCTTGCAGAGAATTTTGTTGCGGAGGTTCAATACACTGAAGCCAAGTTTTTCTATGGCTTTCAAATCGCAGTAGAAAACATTCACTCTGAAACATACTCTTTACTAATAGATACATATGTAAAAGACCCTCAGGAAAAAGATTATCTATTTCATGCCATTGAAACGATGGACTGTGTAAAGAAGAAAGCAGATTGGGCGCTTAGATGGATAGATGAAGGGTCATTTGCTGAACGGTTAATTGCCTTTGCAGCTGTAGAAGGCATTTTCTTTTCAGGTAGCTTCTGTAGCATCTTTTGGTTGAAGAAAAGAGGCTTAATGCCAGGATTAGCCTTTTCAAATGAACTCATCTCCAGAGATGAAGGACTGCATTGTGATTTTGCTTGCCTTCTATACAACCATCACCTGATAAATAAACTTTCTGAAAAGACTATTCAGGGCATTATAAAAGACGCTGTGGATATAGAGAAGGAGTTTGTAACGGACGCGCTTCCTGTGAAACTTATTGGGATGAACTCCCTCCTTATGTGTCAGTACATCGAGTTTGTAGCGGACAGATTATTGGTAGAGCTTGGATGTGCTAAAGTTTTTAATTCTATAAATCCATTCGACTTTATGGAGATGATTTCTCTTCAAGGGAAAACTAATTTTTTCGAGAAGAGAGTAGGAGAATACCAGAAAGCAGGCGTAATGGATACAGAAAAAGAGAAAGCCAAATTTTCACTAGATGAAGATTTTTAATTTTTAATATTACCCTATCAAAAGAACTTCATGTTAGTAGTAAAAAGAGACGGAAGAAGAGAATCAGTAAAGTTTGACAAAATAACATTCAGGATAGAAAAATTATGTGATGGACTTAATAGCGACTATGTAAAACCAGTAGAAATTGCTAAAAAGGTAATCAATGGTCTATATGATGGTGTGTCTACTATAGAACTAGACAACCTTGCAGCTGAAACAGCTGCAACCATGACAACAAAGCATCCTGATTTTGCCAGATTAGCCGCTAGGATTTCTATTTCAAACCTTCATAAAGTAACAGAAACATCATTCTCTAATACCATGAAGAGGATGTACGAGTATACCGACCCTAAATCAGGGAAAAATGCGGCCATGCTATCAACTGAAGTTTATGGCATTATTAGATCCAATGCCAAGAAGCTAGACAACGCAATCGATTACAATAGAGATTACAACTACGACTACTTTGGGTTCAAGACCCTTGAGCGTTCATACCTGATGAAGCTAGAGGGTAAAACCGTAGAGCGCCCACAGCATATGCTTATGAGGGTTTCAGTAGGAATTCATGGTGAAGATATTGACTCAGCGATTCAGACATACAACCTAATGTCCGAAAAGTGGTTTACGCATGCTACACCCACATTATTTAATTCAGGAACACCTAAGCCGCAGCTTTCTTCATGTTTCCTGCTTCCGATACAGGACGATTCAATCGATGGTATCTACGATACACTAAAGCAATGTGCAAAAATTTCTCAATCAGCTGGTGGTATTGGGCTTAGCATTCACAATGTAAGAGCCACAGGAGCTTATATAAAAGGCACAAATGGCACCTCTAATGGCATTGTGCCAATGCTTCGAAACTTTGATATGACGGCTCGATACGTTGATCAGGGTGGAGGAAAGCGAAAAGGGAGTTTTGCTATTTACTTAGAACCATGGCATGCGGATATTTTCGAATTCCTCGAGCTAAGAAAAAACCACGGTAAAGAAGAGTTGAGAGCCAGAGACCTTTTCTATGCACTTTGGATTCCTGATTTATTTATGGAGCGAGTAGAGCAGAATGGAGACTGGACGCTAATGTCGCCAGACGAATGTCCAGGACTTTTTGACGCTTATGGCAAAAAATTTAAGGCACTTTACGAGAAATACGAGCGTGAAGGAAAAGGGAGAAAAAAGATTAAAGCACAAGACCTATGGTTTGAAGTGTTAGAAGCACAGATTGAGACAGGAACTCCTTACATGTTGTACAAGGATGCGGCGAATGAAAAATCTAACCAAAGAAACCTTGGAACAATTCGTTCGAGCAACTTGTGCACCGAGATTATGGAATATACCTCTAAAGACGAGGTAGCGGTTTGTAATTTGGCATCTATAGCACTGTCGAAGTTTGTAATCGATGGAAAGTTCGATCACCAAAAACTATATGAAATCACGAAAGTAGTTACTCGAAACCTGAATAAGGTAATCGATGTAAACTACTACCCGATTCCAGAAGCTAAGAATTCCAACATGAGACACAGACCTATTGGTATCGGAGTACAAGGCTTAGCAGATGCTTTCTTACTATTAAAACTTCCGTTCGAATCAAAAGAAGCCAAGAAACTCAATAAGGAAATCTTTGAGACGATGTACTTCGCGGCAATGGAAACCTCCATGGAAATTGCGCAGAAGGAAGGTGCTTATGAATCATTCCAAGGCTCACCTGTATCCAAAGGAGTATTCCAATTTGACATGTGGCGTGTCTCTCCTGATTCAGGCCGTTGGGATTGGATCGACCTGAAACAAAAAGTAAGAAAGCACGGTATAAGAAACTCATTACTTTTAGCGCCAATGCCTACAGCATCTACTTCTCAAATTCTAGGTAACAATGAATGCTTCGAACCTTATACTTCCAATTTATACCTGAGAAGAGTCCTTTCTGGAGAGTTCATCGTAGCCAATAAGTATTTGATGAATGAGCTAATCTCTCTTGGCCTTTGGGATGACAGTATGATGAACCGGATCAAAGCGGAGAATGGATCCATTCAAAATATTCAGGAAATTCCAGCAGAGATAAGAGAAAGGTATAAGACCGTTTGGGAAATTTCGCAGAAAACAATCATCGATATGTCTGCGGACAGAGGAGCGTTTATATGCCAAAGTCAGAGTTTAAATATCCACTTACAGGATGCCAACTTTGGTAAAATGACTTCCATGCACTTCTATTCTTGGAAGAAAGGCTTAAAAACAGGCATGTACTACTTGAGAACCAAGGCAGCAACAGATGCGATCAAGTTCACGGTAGAGAAGGAAAAACAAGAGCAGCCCAAAGCAGAGGCAATATCTTCCGGCACACAGCAAAGATTAATGACACAAACACCACAGCTAGACCAGCATGCGGCGGTACAGTGCTCACTGGACGATCCTGATGGATGTGAGATGTGTGGATCGTAAGAATTTGAGCATAATTCTTTACGACCTTTCCTATTTAGTTGGTCAGGGCTTTTTCTTTTGGATAGAAATTTATAACTTTGAAACTCTTTAAAAATTTGGAACGAAAAAAGCATTATGGCAAACCATAAATCAGCATTAAAAAGAATAAGAAGTAACGAAGCAAAAAGACTTAGAAATAAGTATCAGCACAAAACAACTCGTACATTTATCAAAAGACTTCGAAATACCACTGATAAGTCACAAGGTGAAGAACTACTTGTACAGGTTACTTCAATGATTGATAAGCTTGCTAAGAAGAGGATCATCCATAAGAATAAGGCTGGAAACTTGAAGTCGCAACTAACTAAACACGTAACAGCACTTTAAAATTAATAAAAGACATTAAAGACCCTGGGTATTTATTTATTCAGGGTTTTTTATTTTACAACTAATGGAAGAATCCAGATTAACCATAAAAAAGTGGGCGGAGGAGGATCGTCCAAGAGAAAAACTTCTGCTCAAGGGAAAGGCAACACTATCAGATGCCGAACTTATCGCTATTCTGATAGGATCGGGCAATAGTGAGCAAACTGCGGTAGCGCTTTCTCAGCATATTTTAAGTGCCTGCGAACATAACTTATCCAACCTCGCAAAACTTAACGTAAAAGAACTGAAAAAGCATAAAGGCATTGGTGAGGCAAAAGCGGTCTCCATCGTGGCGGCACTAGAGTTGGGAAGAAGAAGGAAAGTGTCTGAGCCAACAAGGAAAAACAGAATTGAATCTTCTCAAGATGTGTATGATATGCTCTACGGAGACATTATAGACCTAAACCATGAGGAATTTTGGGCTATTTTCATGAAGCGCAACAATGAAGTCATTAAAAAAGAGATGATTAGCAAGGGCGGCGTATCTGGTACTTTTGTCGATGCTAAGATTATCTTTAAGAAAGCATTAGAAGAAATGGCCTCGGCGATTATCATAGCACATAATCATCCCAGCGGTAATTTATCCCCAAGTGTCGATGATGCGCATTTAACAGAACAAATCAAAGCTGCAGGAAAGGTGTTAAACATCTCATTACTAGATCATTTGATTATAACAGATCGAGGTTTTTACAGTTTTGCTGATGATGGAAAACTATAAGCGATAAACAATCAATTATGAAGAAAGCAATTTGGGTGGCCTTAGCAATGGCGATTGTAATATTATTCATTTCTCAATCCAATTCTTCTAAGGATGCCTATGAAAACGAGATTAATAATTACTGGGAAGAAAAGGAAGACTTCTACCAAAATTCAGAGGCAAGTCCTTTTGTTCAGCGCAACCAGCCGTATAAACCGATCTTCTTTTTCGATCCTGATAAGGATTATAAAGTTACCGCTACACTTGAGCGGTTCTCGAAGCGTGAAATATTGGCCATAGGGAATAGTGATGGTACTACCACTAACTACCTAAAGTTTGCTTCTGCTACATTCAAAGTGAAAGGAGTTTCACAGACCATCCTGATATTAAAATTACCTCGTTTTGGAAATCAATACTTAACTGCTTTCGGAGATGAAACGAGCGGAGTCGCTACTTATGGAGGAGGTCGCTACCTAGATTTAGAAATTGGAAAGTCGGATCGTATTACAATTGATTTCAATAAAGCGTATAATCCCTATTGTGCCTATTTCGATGATTATGCTTGCCCGCTACCTCCACGAGAAAATTTATTGACCGTTTCTATAAAAGCAGGCGAGAAGTATTAAATTTTAGTTTATGCTTGTAAGAAGATAACCAGATGAACCATGAAAAAAATAATATTCTTCCTCCCCCTTTACGCCAGCCTTGTTGTAAGCGCACAAGATCGAATAACAGGAGAGCTCTTCGCAACCCGTTCTGAAGTATTGGCTCAAAATGGAATGGTGGCCACCAGTCATCCACTTGCTACACAAATAGGCTTAGATATTTTAAAAGATGGAGGTACAGCGATTGATGCTGCAATTGCTGCCAACGCAGCTTTAGGTCTTATGGAGCCTACTGGTTGTGGAATCGGAGGAGACTTATTTGCTATTGTTTGGGATGGTAAAACAAAGAGAATCTATGGCCTTAACGCCAGTGGTCGTTCACCAAAATCATTAACATTAAACTATTTTAAAGAGCAAAAGATAACCAAAATCCCATCGCATGGGCCGTTACCCGTTAGTGTGCCAGGAACTGTGGACGGTTGGTTCGAATTGCATAAAAAATTTGGATCGAAACCGATGAATGAAATTCTAGCACCCGCAATAAATTATGCAGAAAATGGGTTTCCGCTCACAGCCCTAATTGCCTGGTATATTCAACGCACAGTAGCCTTTTTTCAAAATCAAGGGTTCCCAAATATTAAAGAAACATATATTGATCAAAACGGGGGAAAACTCCCGAAAGAAGGGGAGATTTATAAAAACCCATATCTGGCAAATACC
The DNA here is from genome assembly GCA_964289745.1 of uncultured Ekhidna sp. Taxonomy (GTDB): domain Bacteria; phylum Bacteroidota; class Bacteroidia; order Cytophagales; family Cyclobacteriaceae; genus Ekhidna. The sequence continues at coordinate 685,472 of CAXYMM010000001.1, read as the reverse complement.
TATAAAAAAATCGCTAAGGGAGGACGAGATGCCTTTTATAAAGGGGAGATCGCAAAGACAATCTCGAAGTATATTAAAAGCCAAGGGGGCTTCTTATCTCAAGAAGATTTTGCAACTCATCGTTCGGAGTGGGTAGAGCCTGTTTCTGTAAACTATCGTGGATATGATGTTTGGGAGCTTCCTCCAAATAGTCAGGGGATAGCAGCCCTTCAAATGCTTCAAATACTGGAAGGATATGATTTTTCAGATATTGAATTCGGAAGTGCAGAACACCTACATTTATTTACTGAGGCTAAGAAGTTAGCCTTTGAAGACCGTGCCAAATACTATGCAGATATGGATTTTGTGGATGTGCCAGTAGAGGAACTTATATCAGACGCTTACAGCACTGAAAGAAGAAAATTAATTGGTGACAGAGCCGCTAATTATAAAGCAGGAAAAATTAGCGAAGGAGAAACCATATACATGACAGTAGCCGATCAATATGGAACGATGATCTCATTAATCCAAAGTAATTATCGAGGAATGGGCTCTGGAATGGCAGCGCCAGGTCTTGGGTTTATGCTTCAAGATAGAGGCGAGCTATTTTCTCTCGTAGAAGGGCAAGCGAATACATTTGAACCTGGTAAGCGACCTTTCCACACCATTATTCCGGCTTTCATTACTAAGGATGGAAAACCTTTCGTAAGCTTTGGGGTCATGGGCGGTGATTTTCAGCCCCAAGGACACACTCAGATTGTAATGAATTTGGTTGATTTTGGGATGAACTTGCAAGAAGCAGGTGATGCACCAAGGTGGGATCACACGGGAACGTCCACTACCACGGGTATAAAGGCAAAAGGGAAAGGGGAAATCCGTCTCGAGTCAGGCATTACCTACCAATCGGTTAGGGAATTAATGGATAAAGGACATAAAGTCGGATTCGCACGTGGAATTTATGGTGGATATCAGGCGATCATGTGGGATGACGAAAATAAAGTCTATAGAGGTGCCTCGGAAAGCAGAAAAGATGGACAAGCTGCTGGATATTAGAAACGAACGCCATTAATCGATATAATTTTGAAACCTTAGAGTTCACAAGCAGAGCGAGAATGAATATATCATACAACTGGTTAAAAGAATTTATTGATTTTGAGGAGGAGCCTGAAGGCATCAGCGAAATTCTTACGCAAACGGGCCTAGAGGTTGAAGGCATTCGGAAAATAGAAAAAATTCCGGGTAACCTCTCGGGAATCGTAGTAGGCGAGGTTATAGCATGCAGGCAGCACCCCAATGCAGATAAACTGAAGGTTACCAAAGTAGATATCGGCACGGATCAACCTTTAGGCATTGTCTGTGGCGCACCCAATGTGGCCGTGGGTCAAAAAGTACTAGTCGCCACAATAAACACTATCCTACACCTTAGCAATGGAAAGTCGTCCAAAATTAAGAAAGCAAAGATTAGAGGAGAGTTCTCGGAAGGAATGATCTGTGCTGAAGATGAGATTGGCCTTGGCACCCGTCACGATGGGATTATGATTTTGGAAACAAATAAACCTAACGGAACACCTGCCATTGAACTATTTGAAACGGCTCAAGACCACTTACTAGAAATTGGTTTGACACCCAATAGAGGAGATGCAGCCTCACATATGGGCACCGCTCGTGATTTGAAAGCGTTTTTTCAAAAAGAGTTGAACATCCCAAAACCGAATGCTTTTAAAACGAAGGTAGACAACCCAATAGGAGTTAAAATAGAGAACGAGACTTCATGCCCTCGGTATTCTGGCATAACCATTCGTGGGGTAAAAGTGGAACCATCCCCAGACTGGTTACAGTGGAAGCTAAGAGCCATTGGCCTCGAACCCATCAACAATATCGTAGATATTACCAATTATTGCCTTCATGCTTTTGGACAGCCAATGCATGCATTTGATGCGGATGCAATTAAAGGGAGAGAAGTCTTGGTCAAAAACCTGCCAGCAGACACAAAATTTATTACGCTGGACGAAAAGGAGCGCAAGCTTCATGAAAACGACCTAATGATATGCGATGCCGAGAGCAACGGAATGTGTATAGCGGGTGTATTTGGTGGCATTAAGTCTGGCGTGAAAAATGCCACACAAAACATTTTTCTGGAAGTCGCTTATTTTTCTTCAGATTCTGTACGCGCTACGGCACAGCGGCACGGCCTATCTACAGATGCCTCTTTCCGGTACGAGCGAGGCACAGATCCAGAAATTACGGTAGAAGTGCTGAGATATGCCACTTCTATGATCCTTGATATTGCAGGAGGATACGTCGCCTCTGAAATCATCGACTTATATCCTGCCCCAGTCAAACATGTGGAAATTCCGATCACCTTTCAGCATTTTCATTGGCTAATTGGAAAGGAATTGTCTCATGAGTTTATTGTGCAAACACTCAATTGGTTGGACATTAAAACAGAGGCAGTAGATGACCTAGGATTTATCGCCATCGTACCCCCCTTCAGGGCAGATGTGACCAGGCCCGCAGACTTAGTTGAAGAGGTACTCCGAATATACGGATTCAATGCCGTAGAATTAGACGAGAAGTTCGCTGCCGATTATCTGGCAGCATTCAATACACACGAGCCATATCGAGTGCAGGAAGATCTATCCAAATTTTTGTCTGGTCGCGGATTTTCGGAGATACTAACAAACTCACTAACCAACCCACTATATAAAGAAAAGTTCCCTTTGGGTGGAGAGACGGTAGAGATGCTAAATCCCTCTAGCGAAGATTTGTCCATTATGAAGACAGCTCCAGTTTATACCGCCTTGGAGTCTGTAGCGTATAACATTAATCGAAGGATGCCTAACCTAAAGTTTTTTGAATTTGGTCGTTCGTATGAAAAAGCAGACATCAATGCCTATAAAGAAACAGGCTGGTTATCTTTTTACCAAACAGGGAGCGTTTTTGAAGAAAATTGGATGGACTCCACAAGGGATGTGGTCTTTCAGGATTTGAGCACAACAATATCAGCCTTGTTGCAGTACGCGGGAATTAGGAATTTAGAATTGACCCCAATCGAAGAAAATCCGATGTATGAATATGGAGTATCGGTAAAGCGAAAAGGAAAAAGCCTTGGGACAATTGGTAAGCTATCAAAAAACCTTCTGGAGATATACGGAATCAAACAAGAAGTTTTTCAAGGTCAGCTAGATTTTAAAGCCCTTATAAAAAGGTATAAGTCTGATGTTTCTTTCGAACCCATTTCTAAGTACCCAGAAGTAAAAAGAGACCTTTCATTGGTGTTGGATAAACGAGTGTCTTATGCCGATATTAAGCAACTTGCTTTTAATCAGCAAAAGAAACTATTAAAGAGGATGAACCTTTTCAGTATCTATGAGGGCGATAAAATAGAAAAAGGGAAAAAAGCGTATGCGATTAGTTTTTTTCTTCAAGATAAATTTAAAACCTTAGCAGATAAACAAATAGATAAAACCATGAGTGCCCTTATACTTTTATATGAACAAAAGTTAGGAGCAATCATTAGAAAGTAATGCCGAGCGAAAAGTTATACAGAGGTTTTCAGAATCTTGAACGCAAGGTTCTATTGTTGGTAAATGAAAATAAGAAGCTCAAAGAAGATTTAACTCAAGTTGAGTGTGAGAATCAGATCTTGAAGTCAAAATTGGAGCATCAACAAAATAATCTGAATGCTTTTCAAAATCGGGCGAAAATGAGGCAATTGCTAGACAATATGTCGGTCAGTGAGGAGGACTCAGCTAAGCTGAAAGCGCAGATAGATGGCTACATAAGAGAAATAGATAAGTGTATTGCCCATTTGGCAGAGTAAATAAATACCAAATGGCAGAATTATCGATTAAAATAAAGATTGGAAATAGAGACTACCCCATGAGGGTGAAGGCAGAAGATGAAGAGCGGATACGAAAAGCAGGGAAATTGTTAAATGAAAAAATGAGAGATTATCAAAACCAATTTGGAATAGACGATTCTCAGGATTTGATTGCAATGGTTGCCTTCGATTGCTTAGTGGAAAAAATTAAACACGAAGAATCTTCTGAAATATCTGATGACTTTGCAGTGAGAGAAGTGAGCAAATTAAGTCAGTTAATCTCAAATACCATTTGATCTACTCTTTAGCTAGGGACTGTCCTATTGTTAAAATTTATAAACAATGGGCGAAACAACAATTATCATTTCAATGGCATCGTTGGCTATCGGCTTTCTGGCAGGAAAAACCCTGCAAGGCAAAGTAGCCAAAAAGAAAATACAGGAAGCTGGAGAGCAAAGCAAGCTGATCCTTAAAGAAGCAGAGGTAAATGCAGAAAGCACAAAAAAAGACAAAATCCTTGAAGTAAAGGAGCATTTCATAAAAATGAAAAGCGACTTTGAAGAAGAATTAAGTCGAAAGAAAAATATTCTTCTTAAGAACGAAGAAAAGATCAAACAGAGGGAAGCAAATATTAATGATCAAACCGAGCAACTTAAAAAGCATGAAGAACAGCTAGAAAACATGAAGGAAACGCTGACTAATCAAATGGAGATTATGCGCCAACGAAAAGAAGAATTTGAAAAACGCTAAAACCAACAAATTGCCATTCTTGAAAAGGCAGCTAACCTTTCTGCTAATAAAGCCAAAGCCCAACTAATGGAATCGCTGAAAAGTGAAGCACGAACCAACGCATCTGCACACATAAAGGAAATCATTGAAGAGGCTAAGATGACAGCGACAAAAGAAGCTAAAAAGGTGGTAATAGTGGCCATTCAGCGAACAGCTTCAGAACATGCTATAGAAAATACCGTCTTCGTTTTCAATATTGAAAGTGATGAAATTAAGGGAAGAATTATTGGCAGGGAAGGAAGAAACATACGCACACTTGAAGCGGTCTCAGGAGTTGAGATTATTATCGATGATACTCCAGAAGCCGTAATTATCTCGGGGTTTGACCCCGTGTGCCGTGATATCGCCCGTCTATCTCTTCACAGACTGGTACAAGACGGGAGAATTCACCCAGCTAGAATTGAAGAAATCGTAAATAAATCGACCAAGAATATCGAAGAAGAAATCGTAGAGATAGGCGAGCGAACGATCATCGATTTGGGTATTCACGGCCTTCATCCAGAGTTTATTAAAATGATGGGTAGGATGAGGTTTAGGTCCTCCTATGGTCAAAATTTATTGCAACACTCAAGAGGTAACCAACCTATGTGCTACGTTGGCTTCGGAACTAGGCCTAAATCCAAAACTTGCAAAAAGGGCAGGTCTGCTTCCACGATATTGGAAAAGTATGGCCAGAGGAACTCGTAAAATCCCACGTAATTTTGGGAATGGAGCTAGCTAGAAAATACAAAGAAAATAATGAGGTATGCAATGCGATTGGAGCCCACCACAATGAAATTGAAATGACCTCTTTAATCTCACCAATTGTTCAGGCATGCGATGCCATTTCAGGTTCTCGTCCTAGAGCGCAGAGGGAGGTGATGGAACAATACCTAAAACGGTTAAAAGACTTAGAGAATGTTGCACTAAACTTTGATGGGGTAAATAAATGCTATGCATTTCAAGCGGGACGTGAGCTACGAGTAATGGTAGATACTGAAAATGTGGATGACAAATCTGCGTCTAATCTATCTTTTAATATTTCACAGAAGATAGAAGACGAAATGCAGTACCCTAGATAGATCAAGGTAACCGTAATTTGAGAGATAAGGGCAGTAGCATTTGCTAAATAACATCTATTGAACGCCTTAGTTCTTTTCCTGGTCTAAAAATGGATTGAATATGAGAATGACTACCGCTCTTTATTATTTTGTCTTTACCCCAACATCTTCTTGTGAGGGTGACAACTCTTCGGATTCATCGGTAGTAGCAGATACATTATTTGCACCAGTAGTAAATAACGTGTTTGATTATTTTTGAGAAGTGCGGTATGTGTCTTGAGCCTCCAAAACCCATTGAGACAGGGGGGTAACGGTTATGAACCAAATGATGGTAGGTCTACTTATGAGCTAAAGCTCAAATCACATCTTTCGCTATTTATAACAAACTTGCATAGCCGTGTTTGCTCTTTATAGAATACCTTCAAAATGTTAGTTTGGTCAGGAAAAAGCTCCATAAAATAGTTGGCCTTTACTTGTAGTGTATTCCACCTTGATGGTGTATTGAGAGAAAACACCAACCAATTAGTATCCCCTTCTGTATTTGTACTTTCAAGGGTAAACCTGATGGGTTTTTTATTAATAGAAACCAGTAAGTGCCCTTGGAAGTAGGCTTCAACTAAGCCCCGATTAGAGGGAAAGAAATCGACTTCTTTTGTTGACTTGTATTCATCAAAACCGTTTCGGATTGCATCCGTTAGGTCATCCGTAAAAACTTTAACCAATAAAAAATCCTCTTTGAGCTCAATAGTGGAGATATATAAGGCATGGTTGGGGGCTTTCTCAAACCTGACATGACCTGAGGTTAATAAAGGATTCAAAGAGCTGATGATAAAATGAAGAGAGACAATCAGCACACTCATAAGGGACAATCGCTATTGAATTAAAGCACTAAGTCGTGCCTTTTGCTTTTTAGCATCATCTACTTGCCTAGATTGAACATATTTTGACTCAATCAAATCGTACGTCTTTATTGCCTCAGCAAAATTTTCACTTTGCTCTAATGCTAAAGCAAGCTTTTTTAAATAAACAGGAGTGAAATATTCGTTTGGTTTGTAATCTGCTGCTTTTTCATAATAATTTGTCGCACTTTCGAAATCATCTTGTTCCATAAATGCATCTCCAATTAGTGCGTAAGCACGAGCCTGAAGCAAGTAATCGTTACTGCTAAACGCTTTTAGATACCTGATTGCTCCATCATAATCTCCTAGTTGCAAATAAGAAGCACCAGCGTAGAAATTTGCAAGGTTAGCCGCTTTTGTTCTCGGGAATTCATCCAGAATTTCAAGAAAGCCGTAGCTGTTTCCATCCCCATTTAGAGCGAGACTCAGGCTATCTGCCTCAAAATAAAATTGTGCCTGAAAGAGCTCCTCCTGAGCAGTTTTATTTTGGTTCGTTATGTAATAGTTGTAACCCGCTACGGCAACGATCACTAATGCAATAACGCCACCAATACCAAAAACAAGCGCCTTGTTTTTCTTATTATCAAAAAATTTGTTGGCTTTGTCAACGACTGCATTTAGGTCTTTATTTACCTCAATGTCCTTGTCCTTCTTTTTCTCCTTTGTCATTTTTCAAAAAATTAGAGTTTCTCCTAGCGGAGGGTTTTATAAGGATAATTGTCTCATCGCTAATGCTCTTTTAGCTGTAGCGAGCGCAAAGATATCATTTTTGATCGGATGGCATAAGACTACTAGCTAATTATGAATTCACAAATGGATAGTCATCTTCGAGATAGTTATCAGTATATGCTTCTGAGGCATCAGGCCAAGGGGATTCTTCTGCAAATTTCACGGCCTCTAATATGCGATCTTTAATTCCCTTCTCGATCTCTTTGAGTTCTTCTTCAGATGCCCACTTGTTTTTCAAAATCGTTTGCCTTACCTGCTCAATAGGGTCTTGTTGCTTGTATTCTTCCAGCTCTTCTTTTGTACGGTATTTAGCAGGATCTGACATAGAGTGCCCTTTATATCGGTAGGTTCGGAATTCCAAGAGGGTTGGCCCTTCTCCATTTCTGGCTCGGTCTGCTGCTCTTTTTACGGCATTATGAACATCCTCTACACGCATAGCGTCAATTCCTTCGGAAGGCATATCATAAGCTTCCGCTAGTGTATGTAGCTCTGTAACATTCGATGTTCTCTTTACGGAAGTTCCCATGGCATAGCCATTATTTTCAACAGCGAAAATGGTTGGTATCTTCATAGTCATTGCTAAGTTGAGTGCTTCATGGAACGCCCCCTGACGAACCGCCCCATCACCCATGTAGCAGATGCAAAGGTTTTTAGTGCCTTTATATTGCTCTGCAAAACCTAATCCAGCTCCTAGTGGAATTTGGGCTCCTACAATCCCGTGACCACCCACAAAGTTTACTTCCTTGTCAAACATGTGCATGGAACCTCCTTTTCCTTTGGAAACACCCGTAACTTTTCCAAAAAGCTCTGCCATAATTCTACCTGGATCAGTTCCTAAGCCTAGCGGGTGAGCATGGTCTCTATATGCAGTAATATATTTGTCGCCCTTGTCCAACGCTGAAATAGCACCAGCGGCGCATGCCTCCTGGCCGATGTATAAATGACAAAACCCTCTGATCTTTTGCTGACCGTAAAGCTGACCAGCCTTTTCTTCAAATTTTCGCATCAATAGCATAGAATTGTGCCACTCCATGTACTGTACCTTGGAGAATTTCGCTGTTTGTGTTTTCTTTTTAACTACCATACCGATTATTTTTAATTTCTTCGTAGCATTATTTCGAATGCATACTAAGAGGGATACGAAATTACGCCAAAATCAATGATCCTTAAAAATCTTAGCCTTACCTACTTTAAAAATCATAAAAATGCTTCTTTTGAGTTTGGAGATGGAATTAACTGCATCCTTGGTCAAAATGGTAAAGGCAAGACCAACTTATTAGACGCAATCTACTATTTATCCTTTACCAAAAGTGGAATAGGGTCGCAAGATCAGCTCGCAGTCACACACAATGCCCGAGCGTTTACTCTTTTGGGATCTTATGATGGCCAAACAACGGCGATTCAATTTGAAAAAGGAAAGCCTAAAGCGCTAAAGATTGACGGGCAAGAGCCAGCGCGGTTAAATGATTTGATTGGAAAAGTGCCCTTGGTCATGGTTTTACCTGATGACACCAGTATGATCAAAGAAGGTAGCGATGAAAGAAGAAAGTTCTTTGATGGGGCACTATGTCAGTTTGATCAGGAATACCTGAATGCGCTTCTGACATATACCAAACTGCTAAAACAACGAAATAGCTTGCTTAAGCAGCAAGGAGACAAAGCCATTGATTTTCAGCTTTTAGAGACGTATAATGACCAAATCATTCCTTTAGCGATCGTCATCTCTAGAAAAAGGAGAGCCCTCAAAGAGGTTTTTGCCCCTTTCCTGCAAGAAATCTATGCAGACCTCCACGATGGAAATGAAACCCCAACCTTAAACTTCCGCTCACATGTAGATGATGCTTTTGCTGAAAAATTTAAAGAAAGCCTGCCTAGAGATCAGATTATGCAGCGCACTTTGCTGGGAAGCCATCGGGATGATTTTGAATTTCTATTGGATGGTGAGCAGATCAAAAAATTTGGTTCGCAAGGTCAACAAAAAACATTTATCATTTCTCTTAAACTGGCACTTTATGATTTTCTTTCTGTACAAACACAAAAAAAACCCTTGCTATTGCTGGACGATATTTTTGATAAACTAGACGATAGCCGAATCCAATTGCTTGTTTCAATGCTTAGAGATGAGAGGCGGTTTAAACAAATATTCATAACCGATGCGAGAGAAGAGAGGAGTAGGAAACTTTTCAAAAATGAAAAAAACGTAAAATTCATCGATATTGCCTAGATGGAGGAAGATCCAATAAAAAGTTTTCGCAATGCTTTTAAGAATTTTCTTAAGGAAGAAGACTTGGAACACACTTATAAGCAAAAACGATTAGTTGCAGATTGGGAACGAGTTATGGGCAAGACTATCGCCTCTAGGACATCCAAGGTCTTTTTCAAAGACAAAACACTATTCATCAAATTATCCTCTGCTCCTCTAAAAAATGAGATGCAAAATGCCAAGCTTAGAATCATGGAAATTTTAGAACAGGAGCTCGGGAGCGGAGAAATCAAGGATGTGAGGTTTTTATAATCCCATTGCATTGAACCTATCTGATAGATAAAGGTTAATTTTGGAATTTAGAAATGACAACAACCGAAATAAAACTTTTCAGCTCGAAGCTTACTTCCATTGCATTCAACATGCTAGGCTCCATTGCTGATGCCGAAGATGTAGTGCAAGACACTTTTTTAAAGTGGTTTTTAATAGATAATACTCAGGTAAAAAATGCCCATGCGTTTTTGCAACGATGTGTTATTAACAATTGCCTCAATTTTTTGTTGAAGAATAGAAAATTCGAACAAACAGAAGATTTTGATCATCTGGAAAGCGAAAGGGAGACTGTGCATGTGAACATAGAAAAAGAATCGCAACTTCAAGAAGCATGGAAAATCTTGCTGGTTAAGTTGCAGCCGCTCGAGCGAAAAGTGTATCTTCTCAGAGAAGTATTTAACATTGAATATGATGTGGTTCAAGATCTTTGCAATCGAAGTTCTGCCAATTGTCGACAAATTTTTGCCAGAGCCAAAAAGAAGATTCAAGCTGACTTCCCAAAAATTTCACTTCCCTCCGTAAGAATGCCTTCTAATTTTAAGAAAGCCATTCAATTGGGTTTCCTTTCAGAGTTTTTAGACGACTTGACATTCGAAATTTTAGCAAAAGCAAAAAAAAGTTAGCGTGTTCCGTCACAAAATCAATGTGAATGTGTCTTAATATTAAAAAGGTTTCAAATGGAAGTAATAATCGGATTTTTTTTAGCGCATTGGTATTTATCCTTGTTTTTTCAAACTTTTTTTTTGCATCGCTACGCGTCGCATGGTTCATTTACCATGTCGAAATCGATGGAAAAACTGTTTTACGTTCTTACTTGGATTTTTCAAGGATCGAACTACCTAAGTGCATACGGGTATGGCGTGATGCATCGAATGCATCATGCTTTTGCTGATACAGATAAAGACCCACACTCTCCCTCTTATGACGAATCCATCGCACAGATGATGTGGAAAACGAAAACTATTTACTCAGGCATTGTAGATGGCACGTATCAAGTAGAGGAGCGTTTTACAAAAGATGTTCCTAACTGGCCCGCTTTCGATCGTATTGCACGCTCTTGGGTTTCTAGAATCGGATGGGGTGCAGCTTATTTCTTCGTATATCTTTCCTTTGCTGACCAGTGGTGGCTTTGGATTTTCTTGCCATTTCAATTTCTGCTAGCTCCTATTCATGGTGCTATCATTAATTGGTTTGCACACAAGTATGGATATCGAAACTTCAAAGTTGGTGACACCTCCAGAAATTTACTTCCTTTCGATTTCCTTATGATGGGCGAAGGGTATCATAATAACCATCATAAAAATGGATCGAGTGCAAACTTTGGTGGTATCCGCTGGCATGAAATCGATCCTACTTATTTAGTTATTCGATTGTTTCATAAGTTGGGCATTATTAAGTTAAAACCAGCCTGAGCCAAATCAATACACTATTAGTGATTTATTCTAGAGACTTCAAGGGATCTTGATTAAGTTTATTCCTCTCCCTTTTTTCTAAAAGGAATCCTCCACATCAAATAGTAATCGAAGGCGGTGGAATTTCTTCTTTTGGTATTACCAAAACCAGAAACATTGAATGTACGTAAACTCTGCTCGCCTCTAATCTTTCGCATTAGTTGCCATCGGGTAGTAAAACCGATATACAAATTAGAAATTACTTTGCCTCTAATATTAAATGTGACCTCAAACCACCGAGCCTTCAAATTTGAGTTTTTGAAATCAAAATTTGTTTCTCCAAAGCCTTGATTGTTGGTATAATTAAGCGTATCGCTAAAAGCAGCCCGTGCATAGCGAAGCCCCAAAGAGACAACATTACCATTCCATTTGTCTTTCACAAAATTCCAATCACCTCCAAAGCGGTAATAAGTACCTTTGTTTTCGTAGTGGTATCCACTACCAAAACGATTGTTCTCTAGGCCTAAATCCACGACTAGGTTTAATTGGTGCATTGATAGCATCCCTTGCACTTCATGGGTAACCAAACCGGGAAGAAAAGCCGATCTTCCTGTTCTTATTGCATTTATTCCGACCTTCATCTCGTGTGGTCGCCAATCCGTTTTGGGCTTCAAAACCAGCGAATCTGCAGGCTGACCAAACGCACCTAAAAATCCAAGACCTAAAATACTACTGAATAAATACCTCCACATTGGTGTCTAATTGAACATTTGTAAGCTTGCCAGGAATGGAAACCGAATCGAATGTATAGGCGATTGTATCTAAATTCATAAAATAGAAGGATGGAGGACATTTTGGATCAAAAATGGAAACTTGTGTCTCGTAGCTCAGCGTAAGTTCATGGCTTACATCGCTGTCCAACGAATCAAAACGGAAGGTAACCACCTCTTTATTTGGGTCTAGCGGTAATTCAATGGAAGTAGAATCTTTTGCATAGTTCAGTCCGTAATCGACATCGCCAGAAGTAACTTTAAAGGCAACTTTCTTTCTAGTGAGGTCATCCTTCTGGAAAAACCGCAGCACGAAGAAATCTAACTCATCATTGGCATTGCAATTTTCAATTTCACAACAGCTTAGAATAAGCATAGCAGCAATGATTATTAGGATATTTTTCACTTGTGGGTAAAATTAAAGCTTAAATGGTTTTGATCGACAGAACCCTTTTGATTTCGATTAGCTTTGTATTCAAATGAAAACAAAGGGCATAAAGAAAACAAAAGTCAATATTGTCACGCTGGGATGTTCTAAAAATCTGGTGGATTCTGAGGTGATGTTGACCCAGCTGAGGGGAAACGATATTGACGCCACGCATGAAGCTAAAAATGACAATGCGAATGTAGTCGTTATCAATACTTGCGGCTTTATTGACAATGCCAAACAAGAAAGCATCGATACCATACTTCGATACGTTGATGCAAAAGAAGAGGGCTTGGTAGAAAAAGTATATGTGTCGGGGTGCCTTTCGCAACGATACAAAGACGAATTGAAAGAAGAAATTCCTGATGTTGATGCTTGGTTTGGTACCGGAGATCTTCCAGCCCTCCTCAAAAAATTTAAAGCAGACTATAAAAAAGAACTACTAGGTGAGCGCATCACGACCACTAGCAATCATTATTCGTATTTGAAAATTGCCGAAGGATGTGATCGACCTTGTAGCTTTTGCGCCATTCCGCTTATGCGAGGAAAGCACGTTTCTAAACCGATGGAGCAACTTGTAAAAGAGGCGGCATCTCTTGCCACCCAGGGCACTAAGGAAATTCTTCTCATCGCACAAGATTCGACATATTATGGACTTGACCTTTACAAAAAAAGGAAGCTAGCTGAACTGATGGATCGCCTTGCCGATGTAGAGGGAATTGAATGGATTAGACTTCATTATGCATTTCCAACAGGGTTTCCGTTGAACGTTCTCGATATAATGAACGAAAGATCCAACATTTGTAATTACCTCGATATACCGCTTCAGCATGCATCAGATCACATGCTAAAAATGATGCGGAGAGGGACTACACGAGCTAAAATAGAAGCCTTGCTTGATAGGATGCGAGAAAAAGTGCCAGACATTGCCATCCGAACCACCTTGATCGCCGGACATCCCGGAGAGACTGAAGATGACTTTCAACAAATGATGGACTTTGTGGAGAAGAGTCGTTTTGAACGATTGGGCATCTTTACCTATTCGCACGAGGATAATACGCACTCGTATACCTACCATGATGATGTCCCAGAAGAAACAAAGCAAAATCGCGCAAACGCTGTAATGGAACTCCAAGAGGAGGTCTCATTGGCATCGAATGAGAAAAAAATCGGAAAGACTTACAAGGTATTGATCGATCGAATGGAAAGCGGTCATTTTATGGGCAGGACTGCCTATGACTCGCCAGAGGTAGACAATGAGGTTATTATTCCAGCGGATCAACAATACCTAAGGGTTGGTGATTTTGCTCAAATTAAAATTACCAATGCGACGGCTTTCGACCTTTATGGTGAACCGATTCACATGTAACCCAGTTATTATCTCTGTGCAAGCTGAAACGATACCATTAGAAGAAACAGGCTACTTTTCCAAAACTTTTTTAAGCTATATTAAAGACACAAAAAGCCTTGCATCTTTTTACGCCCATCCACCATCTAAATTGGCATTTAAAAAAGCGATCAACGCTAAACCCTTTTCCTCTGAAAAAAGAGAGGTCTTAAATGCTACGCTTAAGCACCAATATAAAGGTGTTGAAGCCTCAGAAAAGGTATTCAAGAACATAGCGCGCTTGAATGAGACCAAAACATTTACCATTACCACAGGTCACCAGTTAAATATTTTCACAGGACCCCTTTACTTTCTATATAAAATCATTACCGCCATCAATGCTTGTAAAGAATTAAAAGCACTATACCCGATGTATGATTTTGTTCCTATCTACTGGATGGCTAGCGAGGATCACGACATAGAGGAGATCAATCATTTTCAATCTGAGGGAAAAAAGGTTAGTTGGGAGACTGACCAAAAAGGTGCGGTAGGGCGATTTGACCCAGCAGGACTTTTGGAGATTACAAAAACGTTACCACTGGGTGCGGCATTTTTTGAAAGTGCGTATTCAAAAGAGACGCTTGCAGATGCCGTTCGGCATTATGTAAACCATTTATTTGGTCATGAAGGTCTTGTGGTAATCGATGCGGATGATGTCGCTTTAAAGCACTTATTTACAAGAGTCGTAAAAGAGGATTTATTTAAGCACAATGTCGAAAAGCTTGTAACCTCCACAACTCATTCGTTAGATCAACTTGGTTACAAAACGCAAGTACATGCCCGTCCGATCAATTTTTTCTATTTGGAAGGAGACACCCGTGAGCGTATTGAATTCGATGGAAATGACTTTAACGTTATAGACACGGAGCTGCGGTTTTCCAAAGAAGAAATGCATGCGCTCATTGAAGCGCATCCAGAGCGATTTAGTCCCAATGTGATTTTAAGGCCGCTATACCAAGAAACAATCCTTCCTAATCTAGCATATATTGGAGGCCCTTCTGAATTAGTCTACTGGCTTCAATTAAAACCTGTATTCGATCATTTCCACACACCTTTTCCTATTCTGATGCCACGAAATTTTGGATTGGTATGTTCCGAATCCTTAAAAAAAAAGTGGGATAAAACAGGGCTCAAAAGTGAAGACCTATTTCTTAGTTCAGATGCGGCATTTACCAAATGGGTAAAACAGAATACGGGAAAAGATATATTATTAGAAAAGGAACTTGCCGACCTTCAAAATCTGGAAAAGCAGACTAAGAAAAAGGCTTCTGCTGTAGACTCAACACTAGCCCAGCATTTAGAAGCCTTATATGCTTCTTTCTATCAAAAAATATTGAAGGCGGAGAAGAAGTTAATAAAAGCAGAAAAACGTACCTATGAAGAAAAAAAAGGACAAATTCAATTTGTAAAAG
This sequence comes from uncultured Ekhidna sp., assembly GCA_964289745.1. GTDB lineage: Bacteria > Bacteroidota > Bacteroidia > Cytophagales > Cyclobacteriaceae > Ekhidna. The sequence continues at coordinate 670,290 of CAXYMM010000001.1, read as the reverse complement.
AAAGACTATTCCCCCAGGGCACTTTACAGGAACGAAAAGAAAATTTCTTAACGTTTTACCTGGGAGACCCTCATTTCATCCAAAAATTATTGGACACCTTCGATCCATTCAATTACGAGATGTACCTACTCTATGAATAATAGTATTAAGACGCCTACTTTATTGATAGACGAGCATCAGTGTAAGATGAACATTGCTAAAATGGCGGACAAAGTCAAAGAAGCAAAGGCTATTTTCCGACCTCATTTCAAAACACACCAGTCTGCTCAGATCGCATCATGGTTTCAGGCGCATGGTACGGATAAGTGTACGGTCAGCTCTGTAAGCATGGCGCAGTATTTTGCTAAAAAGGGTTGGAAAGACATCACGATCGCCTTTCCATATAACTTCTTAGAGCATGAACGGATAAGTAATCTCGCACAGCGTATTCAACTCAATATTCTAATAGAATCCGAAGAAGCCTTAGCACATGCAAACAAACATTTAACTCACTCGGTAGGCTATTTCCTAAAAATAGATGTTGGCTATCACCGCACAGGTATCGATCATCGAAACACCAAGGTCATCGAGTCATTGGTAAATGCCAGCAACGATAAAGTAACCTTTAAAGGGTTTCTGGCTTATTCTGGCCACACATATGGCGCAAAAAACCAAGAAGATATTCGCTGGATAGGCGCACAGTCAGAAAAAATATTAGAGCCTCTCAAGAATCAATTTGGAGGTATCCTCTCTTTTGGTGATACCCCCTCGTGTAGCCTGATAGACGACCTTTCTGTTTATGATGAGCTCAAACCCGGGAACTTTGTGTTTTACGATTGGATGCAGTATGAAATGGGGTCTAATTCCATATCGGAAATCGGTGTATGCATGGCGTGTCCTGTCGTTTCCGTTCATCCTGATCGAGAAGAAATAGTTATATACGGGGGGAGCGTTCATTTATCCAAAGATTCTGTGGAAACAAAGCGTGAAAGACACTTCGGAAAAGCAGTAGTGCTTCACGAAAAAGGGTGGAGTAGATCTCCAATAGGCACCGTAGTTCGCCTCTCGCAAGAACATGGGGTCATAAAATTATCGAAGAAAGCCATTGAGGAAGTTCGTGTTGGGTCGCTAATCGGCGTAATTCCTGTACATTCGTGTCTTACGGCAGATGTTCAAAGCCATTATTTATCCACAAGTGGAGAACAAATTGAGAAGATTTCACGGTAGCCTTTTTTTGTCGTTTTTAGCGACAGCTTCCATGCTTTATGCGCATGAGCCTGGATGCGGATCCAAATACGATTCAATTGATTTGATGATTGGGCAAATGATCATGATCGGAGTTGGCGACTTCAATTGGGTTCAGGGAGATGAACAAATCTTTAGAGAAGTAAAAAATGGAAAAGTAGGCGGCGTTGTTCTCTACGAAAAAAACATTCTATTTGATCGTCCAAAACCTGAACTAGCGTTACTTATCAAAACGCTTCAAAAAAATGCCGACATACCTCTTTTCATCAGCATTGATGAAGAAGGCGGGAGGGTCAGCCGAATGAAAACCCGATATGGATTTCCAAAAAATGTCTCCGCTCAGCATCTAGGAGATGTAAACAACCTGGATTCCACCCGTTTTTATGCGGCGCAAACGGCGAACCTGCTTAAAAGCTTTGGCATAAATATGAATTACGCCCCAGTCGTAGATGTAAACTTAAACCCTCGAAATCCGATAATAGGAAGAATGGAAAGAAGTTTTTCAGCAGATTATAAGGAGGTAATTAAGCATGCGAATGTGGTGATAGAAGAACATAAAAAGCATAAGGTAGTGCCTGTGCTGAAGCACTTTCCCGGACATGGAAGCAGCAAAAGCGATACACACCTAGGGCTAACAGATGTTACAGAAACTTGGCAAATGGAAGAGGTTTATCCCTACTCTTCACTCATTAATATTGGGAGTGTGCAGGCGGTAATGACAGCGCATATTGTAAATAAGTCGCTCGACGAAACCAAAACGCCAGCTACACTTTCGAAAAGAATTGTGGATGGACTTTTGCGAGATTTCTTGAAATTCGATGGCGTCATTATTTCCGATGATATGCAAATGGGAGCGATTAAAAATGAATTTGGGCTTAGAGAAGCCATCATGAGGTCTCTCCTTGCAGGGGTGGATATTCTTATGTTTGCTAATAATGTGCGAGAGGGCGATCGGGTTACCTCAACCACTATCCATGCGCTTATTAAAGATCTTTTCTTCGAAGGCTTGATTTCGGAAGAACGGATAAGACAGTCCTATCAGCGAATTATAAAATTGAAGAAAGAGACGGGGCTTATGGATTCTAACTACTTTAAATCGCTTAAAAGCAGGCTTAAAAAATATAATTAACCCGTCCGAAATCTTCTTTTTATTAAATTTTTTTGGAAATACGATCCAATGCCCTTGCCCTTGTGTTTTAAAATACTTATTAACTAAATAAAAATCGAAATGAAAAATTTTGAATTTATGGATAATCAAATCAAATTCAAAACCTTTCTCCTCGCTACTCTGTGCACCGCCGCAGTTCTATGGGGTTGCAAGAAAGATGAAAAAGACCCAATTCACAGAAAGCCAGATTATTGGCATATCAAAGGAGCAGAAATTTGGTCGTTATAAAATAGTGTCGTATATTTGTCTTGCTTTATTTTATTTGTGCAATCGCACAGATTAGATTTTTCATTGCTATTAGCTTTTCGTTGCTAATAGTTATTTTGTTTAAAAACGAAAAAAGTCCCTGCCTTTGTTGGTTTGGGGCTTTTTTCACCAAAATTTTCCTGAAACATTCTTTAAAAACGTTAGGCTCACCGCCTACCTTGGCTGTTGATCGATGGTCAGCAATAGGTTTGCTAAAGGATGCCAATATCGATCGGGATAGTGAAATTTTTGCTCCCCGTTATTAAATAAATGCTATAGGTTAACTAATTTATTTTAAGAATTTACGCCCAGAAAATACGTTTATCCAATTTTTAAGAGCAAGCCCATGCACCACAAGGGAAAATAATTTATTGTTTTTAAGCCCACTAATCAAAAAAAATCTTTTTTTATTAAATATATTTGCAAATACGATCCAATACCTTTATTCTTGTGTTCTAAACCTAAAAATAAGATGAGTAATTTCAATGAATCCAAAAACGTAACGAAAAATTTTGAATTTGTGGTTAATCAAATCAAATCAAATCAAATCAAATCAAATCAAATCAAATCAAATCAAATCAAATCAAATCAAATCAAATCAAATCAAATCAAATCAAATCAAATCAAATCAAATCAAATCAAATCAAATCAAATCAAATCAAATCAAATCAAATCAAATCAAATCAAATCAAATCAAATCAAATCAAATCAAATCAAATCAAATCAAATCAAATCAAATCAAATCAAATCAAATCAAATCAAATCAAATCAAATCAAATCAAATCCAAACCGATGAATATCCAATCCAAAACCTTTCTCCTCGCTACCCTCTGCACCGCCGCCATCTTATTCAGTTGTGGGGGCGATGATCCCGTAACTCCTAAAGTAGAAGCCGACTTTACCCTTACCTTCGGTTCAAAAGGGGCGGTAACCTTTAAAAACGCTTCTAAAAATGCCACCGGCTACGCTTGGGACTTTGGGGATGGAAGCAAATCCACAGAAGAAAACCCCACCCATACCTACACGAAAGACAGCACCTATACGGTAAAGCTTACCGCTACGAATGCAGGCGGCTCGTCTGAGAAAACGCGAACGGTGACCATTTCCCTAGAAGGAACGAGCACCCAATTAGTGGCGAATTTTACCTTTGTAGTAGACGAAAAAACGGCGGGCAAAGTAACGTTTACCAACACGTCTGAAGGTGCAACCAGCTACGCGTGGGACTTTGGCGATGGAAATACTTCAAAAGACGAAAACCCCGCCCATACCTACGCGAAGAACGACACCTACACCGTAAAGCTCACCGCTACGAATGCAGGCGGATCGGATAATACAACGAAAGAGGTGACCATTACCAATACGGGAATTACGTCCATCGACATAGCGGATTTGACCCAATTAACTATTCAGGAAAACAGTGCTAAAGGCACCCAGATCGGGGAGATAACGGCGACCGTAGCCAACACGGAGGAAACGCCCGTTTACTCGATTACGAGCCAAACCCCAGCGGGTGCCATTGCTTTGGAAGGAAATAAGATGGTGGTAAATGATTCCAGCGTATTCGATTTTGAGACCCGAACGGAGGTCACAGGCGAGATACAGGGGACAGTAGCGGGCGTGTCGACTACGGCAGCGTTTACCCTTTCCATAACGAATGACCTTGGTGAAGCAATTAATATTCCTGATGGAAAATTCAAAAGGCAATTATTCAATGCTAATCATCCTGGTCTTGATGCCAATAAAGATGGGGAAATTTCAGAACTGGAAGCCCGAGACTTTACTGGGACAATTGATGTATCTTCAATTGATAACACTACTGGAATGGAATATTTTACAAATGCTACTGGGATTTCTGTAGTTACTTCTGAAATAACGGATACGGGTATAGATGTTTCTCAAAACACAGCACTTACTCGTCTTACAGTGGAGGGTGTGAAACTTCCTAATCCTAACTTATCATTAGAGATAGATTTATCTAACAACACAGCACTTACTTACCTCAGTTTAAAAGCTATCAGTATAACAGAAATAGATGTTTCTCAAAACACGGCACTTACTCTGCTTAAATTAAATTTCAACCGATTAACAACATTGGATGTTTCTCAAAACACGGCACTTACTCTGCTTGATTTACAAAACAGTGCCAAATTAACAAAGGTGAATCTGGCGAATGGGAATAACGACAAGCTTAAGGATTTAGACTTGACAAATAACCCTGATCTAGCGTGTGTGCAAGTGGATAGTCCGCTACCTTCTCCTCTTCCTAGTGGTTGGAAGTTTAATTCAGGTAAAGAAGGCGTTTTTCAAACCGAAGCATGTCAGTAAGATAAGCGCATCACCGCCTAGGCTTCGTTTTGTGGGGTTTGGGTGGTGTTTTTTCCTGAAACGGCTTGGCAATTTCTTTTAGAGCGTACCAAAAAAAGGGCGTTGGGTGTGAAAGGGAGGTAACCTACAAGGGGGATGAAGTGGCGCATACTCAGGTCGATGCCAAAGCGAGTAGCAGGGAATCTGTGCAAACAATCGTAATTTCATGAAAATCATTAATGCAATGGTCGTACCGCAACTAATTCAGCACAAAAAACCTAACAATTTATGAAGTGCCTGCTTCAATAAAATTGAAAAACCTATTTCGAATGAGCCTACACTAGCTATGTATGAACTCCTCCATACATTTATCTTTAAAAAATACTATACAATGAATATTATGCAATCAAATTCAAAATAATCAAGCAAATCTATTAAATTCGAATTTCGATATGAGTTCTAACCCATGAATTAAACTCAAAATGGAAATCAGAGCCAAACATAACGGTCATTTTATATAATAATATTTCTAAATTGTGTCAGATTTATGTTTTTTAATATTTTACATCAAAATTTGATACTTTTATGCGTATCTTCATTTATTTTGAGATCGATAGAATCGAAATTAACAACCGTCACGAAATTATCAGACTAAAGAAAACACTATGACTGACCCTATCTTACCTGAACTATTAAGCAAATTGAATTTATACGGAAAATATCTTGGTACGGCTGTTGCTGGTATTGGACTGCTGATTCTAATTGGCCACTACTTAAAGCTTGTCTCTACGAGAGATTTCAAAACAAGATATGATTACATTAATCAGCATGAAGTCAATATGCTGTGGAATGGACTCTTATTTATTATCATTGGTGGAACCATCACCCTTAATACGATTTTTTTAGAATCTAATTGGCTGTGGTTTTTTGTAAGAGCGTTTATGAGCTCTATGTTTGCTGTTATTCTTGGAGTCATTATACAAAACATTTTAAAATTTTATTATCCTTTCTTCATCGAAAAAAGGCTCAAAAGATTAAGATACAAGCCTCGTACTTCGCCTGAAGGTAGAAAAATGAAACTTTTGAGTGAAGAAGAAGAGGATGTGTTCTTAGATGAAGGGATGCAAGCGGAAGAAAATGCCTTCTCAGTAGATTATGATGTATGGATTGATGAAAAGTCGGGTCTTACGAAAATCGAAAAATATAATGGTAGACTTCATGCCTTGTTGTGCAGTAACTGCAACTACCAAACATTGAAAGTAGATAAGGAAGAAATAATACAAACTGCTTCAGAAACAGAAGAAGGAGAGTTGATGAAGTACTATGTTTGTACTTATTGTGGTCACAGAGAGCGAAAATCATTTAAGATCGCAAAATTTAAAACGCCAACTGTAGAATAATACTTTGAGTTAAATAGACATTAAAACCCTGACTTATCGGTCAGGTTTATCGCTCATTTATTATATTGAACCCGTCTTTCCTCCATCTATTCTTAGACTTGTTCCATTTATGTATGTCCCCGCACTACTGCAGAGAAAAGCCACATAAGCTGCGATTTCTTCTGGTTTTCCAAACCTTCCTATTGGAATTGTTTTAATCATCTTTTCCTTAACTTCCGTTTCGCTTTCTCCAGTGTTTTTGGACATCTCTACAATTAGATCGTCTATTCTGGAGGTATTAATAAAACCTGGCAAAACATTATTTACCGTAACGCCAAATATCCCTAACTCATTGGCCATTGTTTTTGACCATGAGGCCATCGCTCCTCTAATGGTATTACTAACTCCAAGGTTCGGAATGGGAATACGAACCGAAGTAGAAATAATATTTACAATACGCCCATAATTTGCCCTTTTCATTCCATCTAGCAAAAGCTGAACAAGCGTATGGCTCACGTGAAGATGTCTTTGCATTGCGTCAAATTCGTCGAGAGAAGCTTGATGTAACAGCCCCGGACTTGGTCCTCCTGAATTATTTATCAAAATGTGATAGTCTCCTAGAGCTAGCCCTTCCAAAGCTTGACTCTTCACCTGATCCAAAAGATTAAAGTCTGCCACCAGATAATCGTGATTTTGGCCAGGTAGTTCAGCGGCTACCTTTTTCAAACTTTGCTCATTTCTTGCAAAAAGTGTGACCTGAGCTCCATTAGACGCAAACTCTTTTGCAATAGACGCACCCATGCCTTGGCTACTACCACATACTAGTGCACGCTTTCCACTTAGATTTAGATTCATTTTGTGTGCTTTTCTTCATTCAAAAATAATCAGATGTAGATACGAATAATAGAACTTAAAAGATTAATGTGAGCTGCATCAAGAGAACATATGCTTAAAAATGCTGATATCCGAGTAGCTTCTAGTATCTGGCAAGTAGGGCAGTAGAAAGCAATGAACCTTTAAACTTATTCTCTTACTCTAACTCCGAGCTACATCTAAGCTTTCCATTTTTAAGATAAATAAAACAGCGTGAATTAAAACTGTTTTATATGAAAAAGTCAGATATAATATAATTCAAAAAAACAGTGAATATCCTCAAAGAATTAGCGGAAGGCGAGCCAATTCAGCAGGTATAGTAGCCAGCGAGCTGATGAGGATCAAGGAATTAGAGGCGGAGAATGCAAAACTAAAGCGGATGTATGCCGAGTTGGCTTTAGACTATGCGATTTCCAAAAAAGGGGAAGACATGTCCTAGATGTGGGTTGTTCAACTTTACTATTGTTCCATCAAATCAGATTTTATGATGGAGGTGGCACTACTCTCGAAAGCTGAAGATCAACCTGTCGAGGGCTTTTGGAAGGTGTATGGAGGGGAGTATGGAATCATAAGGGTGTTTTTTTTATACATCAGAAGCGTATGTCTATCGCTAAGGAAGAAAATCAAGAGGAGGTTGCATCAGTGCGTCAAAAAGCCCTTGGAGATTCCTTTAGCACCAAGTCATATCAGGAGTGTCGACTTTAAAGATGATGGCTGATCAACTGAGGTAAGGTACGTTGCTTCAAGCTGATGAATGATTTTAACAGTGCATTTTTACATATTAAAATAGATACCTCATTGAAAAGTAAGTGGGTCATCTGGCTGTTAAACCCTTTGGTGAAAAGCGGCACTGTTCTCAAAAAATCAGAACGTTGAAGTCCACTCGATTTTATAATTTAATATTGTCGTAATAAAGGGAAGCTTACGAGTCATTCCTAAATAGATAACAAATACTAAAAAATCATATTTTAATAAGATTTTTACAAGATGTATTTAAACTAAATAATTTTAATTGTATAAATAAGCGATTAGCCTACGGGTTTTGGTTGGTTGTTATCACTCTCGAAAACTAACAATTCCAGAAGATATATTTTTATTGATATGCAAAAGCTAATAAAACGATTTAAAAACTATCGAAAAAGAAAATACCTTACTACGGTAAGTAAAAAGAAGTACGCCTTTGTTGGTCTAGGGATGCATAGTATTAACAATTTGATCCCGGTAATTAATTATTTTAAAATTGACTTGAAATATATTGTTACCAAAAGCTTAAAAAACGCAAGGTTAATAGATAAAGCATATCCCCACAGCATAGGGACTAATGATTTTGATAAAGTCCTAAATGACGGAGCTATTTCAGGTGTTTTTATTTCAAGCAATCCATCGTCGCATTACAGTTTAGTAAAAAAAGCGCTAGAGGCGGGTAAAAATGTGTTTATTGAAAAACCACCATGTACTACAATGGAGGAATTGGATAGTTTAATCAAAGTGGAAAAAGCATCAAAAGCAAAATGCCTTGTTGGATTGCAAAAGCAGTACGCTCCTTACATAAACTACCTAAAAAAAGAGGTGAAAAATGTAAGCTATAATTATAGGTTTGTTACTGGTTTTTATCCTGAAGGAGATGTATGTTTAGATTTATTTATACATCCACTTTCTTTAACTGCTTTTCTCTTTGGACCCGTTGTAAAATGTAATATCATTAAATCAAAAACGGCAAATGCTGAGACTGTATTTTTGCAACTTAAGCATGAAAATAAAAATATAGGTAGCGTAGAATTATCTACTAATTATTCTTGGCAGAACGCCACTGAAAAGCTAATTATAAATACACCAAAAAAGATTTACCATATTGAAGATTCAGAAGAATTGTCATACGTACCTAAACAAGGTGATCTATTTAATATTCCTCTTGAAAAAATTTGGACGCCAATCAACAAGAATATAGTTCTTCAGAAAAGAAATAATTTCAACCCAATTTTACAGAATAATCAATTATATAGTAGTGGATATTTTTCTGAAATAGAAAATTTCATAAATATTTGTGAATTTAAAGGAGGTATTAACAACTCATCCCTTTCTAGTTGTATAGAAGTATTTAAACTAATTAAACAAATTAAATCAATTTCGTTTAGTTGAAGATTTTACCTTCCAATTGAGCGAGTAGGAATATTTATTTAAAGCGTTAAAAACCTAACTTGCAGGGTTTTGTTCTTCATCGTAGATTACTTAATCGCTTAACTGAATGACGTTGCAAATCAAATAATAAAGAATGTATAATAGACTAGACTACATAAAAAGAGGACTCAGGTTTGCTAATAACGTTGCCTTTTCAGGAAATAAAAAGCTATCTACCCTAATGATATATGGAACAGATCTGTGTGATTCTGGGTGTAAACATTGTCTTATTTGGGCCAAAAGACCAGTAAAGCATTTGCCTTTTGAGAAAATAATCGAAATAATGAACAGCAAATGCGTAAATAAAAACACAGTTGTTGGTTTAGAAGGAGGAGAGTTTTTACTCCATCCAGATGCTGATAAAATATTAGCGTGGTTTTCCAAAAACCATCCCAACTTTGATCTGCTTTCAAATTGTTTAAAGCCAGAAAGTGTAATTGAGTCCGTAAAAAAATATCCCCCTAAAAGACTCTTTATATCACTTGATGGAAAAAAGGAAACATACAAATACATGAGGGGTAAAGATGGCTATGACAGTGTACTGAAAGTAATTCACGAGTGCAAAGACCTAGTGCCTATTTCAGCTATGTTTACTTTATCCCCCTACAATTCATTTGAAGACTTGGATCATGTAATTGGAGTCTGTCAAGAAAATAATATTGACGTAAGAATAGGAGTATACAATGATATTGAATTTTTTGATACGGTAGAAAAAGCGCATGAAACAGAAATTTCATCATTAAAAAACGAAGAGAAGCTGACTTTTGGTAAAGTAAAAAAAGACCTTAAAGACATTGCACTGGCGAAAAAGGAAACGTTGAATAAGTTACAATATGAACGTCTTTCCTTTTCTAAACACAATACTTTGAACTTAAATTCCATCTCTAATTTTCAGAAGTTAATTCCTAATTCAGTAAAGCGTACGGAAGAGAACTTTGATTTTTTACTTCTTTATGATGAATGGAGAAAGAAAAACACAAAACTGAAGTGTTATAGTATTTTAGACTCTGTTGTTGTTCATCCCAATGGGGATGTTCCTATCTGCCAGAACCTTGGACTAAGATTGGGTAGTGTGAATGACAATACGTTAGACGAAATATTTAACTCTGTTGCTTCACAGAAAATACAAAAAGAATACGTTCATAATTGTAATCAATGTTGGATTAATTTTCATAGGAAATATGATATTGTAATGCTTCGCACACTAGAAAAATTCTTTCCAAAAAGAATTATCGAAATTATTTACGGAAAGTATCAATGGTCTTTTGATGAAAATCTGACGTATAGGCAATACCTAAAAAAATACGATTGATAACCATTCATAAGCAGCATTAAAGCACAGTTTATACAAATCGCTGGATAGCCTTTATGCGAACATTCCCAAAAAAAGAACAACTAGCTCAGAACTTATATTAAACTTTCCCTTAATTTAAAAGGTGTACGTTTCCAGATTGGTAGCACTAGTGGAGAATACCTGAAATTTCTTACGCGTATTATAGTAGAGTATACCTACCTCGTGCGAAGCACTAAGTGGATTGCTCGTTAATAGACGTCCGTCCTTATCGAAGATATAGAGTGTTTCATTTGATCTGTCTATAAAGGTTATCACATCTTTGCCTGCTCCAAATTGATAGTACTGAATGAGCATCTCTTGCGTTGAAGGGTAGTCTTTTTGAAAAAGGAAATTGCCCGTATCGTCTAGCACTTGGTAGCTATTGCCTTCTTTTCGAACAACAAGGTAGGATTTTTTTGCCCTATCAGGGATCAATTGAAAGCGAGCTTCCTGTTGTGTTTTGATCAGCTGGTCATGACGTACTACATCTCCTTCTAAGTTGATCTCCATGAGTTCACCGCCGGCAGAAAGTACGGTAATGGTGGATTTGTCTAGGCTATTGCTAGCATTGAGAAAGTAGTTATCGACAAGAGTTTGTTTCGTGTCGAAAGGGAATCCAGACATGGCGTCTCCCCGTCGATTCATTAAGTGTATTTTCCCATCTGTCTGAATGGAAAGCATCACATCGCGGCGACCTATTCTCTTGTGCCTCAAAGGTATCAAAGAGGATCGCTCAAGATCTTTTGGACTCCAACCGTTCAGCACCTTTAGCTCTTTGTTGCTCAAGTATACATGACCTTGATCGTCAGAGATGGCGAGCCGATAGTCTCTACTCATGTTATAGTCAATCACATTGAAATGTTCGATTTTACTAGCATTTTCCAGTTTCCTAGGGTAGCCTGGAATAGCCACTCCGGTACGATCCCAGATATGAATTTCATCTTTAGTTGCGAAGGCGTATTGGATTTTTCCATTCTTGTAAAAATCTATTGGAAACACATCGCCCACAATCTTAGCACCTACGTTGCGTACCCAAAGTATATTCTGGTTTTGATTCAAATAGTGAATTGCGTAGGTGCTATCCTGCAAAAGGATATCCCTGCTTCGGTATGCATGAGTTCGGAGTAAGAATGGTTTGGTAATCAGTTTAGATACAAAGCGAGTTTCAGAAGAGGGACTTACTTTAGGCATAGTGGTGCGAAGGGGTTCAGGCTGAGAGAAAGTAAAGTTGCTAAAGTGTTTATTTTCCGAATAGCTAAATTGAAAAGCCGCAAGTTCGAATGCCTGATAGGAGGCAAGATTCTCTTGTATGGTAGCACTCCAATGTGGGCTTAGTTCTTTCAAGATCAGGTTTTTTGAACGAGGTATATTAACATACAAGCTATAGTTGGCTACGTCATTTGCACGCTGAAGAAAAGAGTTCATCCGCAATGATTTCCCCCAGGTATCTTCATTTTGAATGGTTTTGAACAGCGATTTTAGCTCTTCAAGGTGGTTCGATAATATTACATAATTGCGATGATTCACGTAAAAACATTCATTAAAACCATAGGCCATTTTCCCTAAAATGGCTTTAGGAAAATCCCGAATCGGAAGGTATCGAATTTCGTTTTCGCTATACGATTCGGAGTATATAGAATTACCTCGAACCGTGGCGATTCGACTGGTTAGTTGATTGAGGAATTTTAATGTCTTACCCGTATCTTTCACTTCGAGAATACACATCTTCCTGTTATCTCGTGGGCTAATGGCCTCCAGTGTCACAATGCCAATTTCCTCATCTACCAAATCGAGTAGCTGGTTAACATCAAAGTCGTATGCCGTGCGGAGGCTATCCTGAAAGGCCTTAATTTCTGGTTCAGACGTAGCGAGATAAGCAAGCTGGCGCTTTTGCCAATCAGCGATATTAGCAGAAGCAATATGATGTACAAAAGCCGTATTTTTAGGAATTATTTCTATCATATCGAAGTTGGAAGGTTGTTGGTGATGGGTATTCATCCAACTGTTTTCGGCGTAAGAAAAACCTGAAAAACTCAAATAGCTAGAATCTAAAGAAAGCGAGTAACTTCCACTAAGCATGGGCAAGTTTGCCTCACTTAGTAGCACACTCGAAAGTAGTCGGCTAGTCTTAGGGTAGTTAAAATAAGTAGTGAAGCTCTCGCCAGATGGCACAGAATTGTCTTTTAGAAAGACGTCTTCAAAGGAAGATTGTTCGTCTTCTACTGTTCGTATTGCATCTTCAATAAGGTAAGGAGTGAAGCTTGCAAGAAACATGTTTTTAAAAAAAATGAAAGTAAACGCTTTTCGATTTTTGGAAATCTCGCTTAACTTATGTCCATTGTAATTTCTTGTTTTAAAACGAAATCCAGATTTTTTTAAATGTCCGATGGCAACTTCCGCAAAAGTGTTTTGTGAAGTATTTTCAATATCCACTACGAAGAGAAAGTCCAAATCGTCATTGGAAATTTGGTGAGCAGAAATCAAAACTGGCGTTTCTTCAAAGGTTGCGCTAAAGCCTCCTTTTCCATTGATAGAGTCCAGAAAGGCGATACCTTCATCTATTCGTTTAAAACCTGAAGTTCTTCTTAAAGTCTTCCAGACTTGGTAGCCGGATAGATTATCAAAGTCATTCATTAGTCGAACATCTGCAACCATAATGGCCTCTGAGGGGATAAAGCTCCAGCGCGTAATGTTTGCGTGCTTTGCCCACCGTTGGAATGCGAGATACCCCGCTCCGCCAAGTAGTAGTATAATGATGATTAGCAGCGATTTCTTCAATGTAAAATGATAATTTTACCCAAAAATAATCAGTAAGGCTACCAATAGCATTTCGTAGATACACTATCTGTTTAGTCGCCAGCGACTTCACGTCCGAAGATCATTAATCAAAGCTAATTCTTTGAAATATTTTACGCAGACTAATTTTTAAAACGATGGAGAGAAGAGAGTTAGCACTTTACATAGACCGAACTTATAAAGTTGTAAGCCAGGATTTAATTCATCGTTTTCGCGATAAGCAACTTGATATTACACCAGAGCAGTGGGTGGTGCTCTCCAGGCTAAAATTTGAAGGAGCCTTGTATCAATCCGATCTAGCGAGTAAGGGTTTAAAGATAAACCAACGGTATCTCGCATTTTAGATTTATTGGTAAAAAAGGGGATGGTAAACCGAAAGCAGGATGAGTCCGATGGCAGAAAACACCTTGTTGTGCCTACCCAGAAGGGAGTGGCTCTAGTCGCAGAGGCAGCTCCAGAGGTGATAGAATCGCGTGAGATTGGCTGGACGGGACTTTCAGTGGCAGAGTATAATGATCTTGTTCGTGCATTGGACAATTCGACCTTTATGCCTAAACCCTCCTAAAGCGCAACGCTAAAAGCCCCCCAAGCGACCTCCCTTTCTTACTCAACGTCTTCTATGCGCTAAAAGCAATCGCTACGCCATTTCAGCAAAAAACACCGCCCAAACCCCGCAAAACGAAGCCTAGGCTTTTCTATGCGCTTATCTTACTTGCATGCTTCTGTTTGAAAAACGCTTCCTTTTCCTTGATCATAACGCCATCCATTTGGAATAGGTAACTTATCGACTTGCACACAGGTTAGGTTAGGGTTATTTCCTAAGTTGAAGAAAACGATCCCAAAGTTATTGCGATTCGCAAGGTTAACTTTTGTTAAGTTGTTTCCATTTAAGAGAAGGGTACTAAGCGCCCCGTTTCGAGATAAATCTATGGATGTAAATTTGTTGCTACCTGCAAGAAGCGTAATAAGTCTTGTGTTTTTAGAAACATCTATGGATGTTAATTGGTTGCCATTTACATAAAGTTTAGTAAGCTTTGTGTTTTTAGAAACATCTACGCTTGTTAATCGGTTGGTATTTAATCTAAGTGTAGTAATATTTGTAAAATATTTAATTCCTGTAGCGTCTGTAAGGGATCTGTTTGATGCATCAATTTCTCCTCCATATGCTTTTGCTTCAGATTCTGAAATTTCCCGATCTCCATTGGTGTTTAGGGCTGAATTATTTACTAATACCGCTTTGAATGTTCCATTGGGGATATTAATTATCTCATCCACATCCGTTATGGAAATCGTAAACGCTGCCGTCGCCGTTACACTCCCTATTGTCCCCTGAATTTCGCCTGTGATCTCCGTATTGATCTCGTAATCAAAGGCACTTGGATCATTTACCACCATTTTATTTCCATCTACTAAACCAATGGCACCCGCTGGGTTTTGGCTCATAATCGAATAAACAGGCATTTCTTTCGAATTGGCTACCGTAGCCGCTATCTCTCCGATTGGGGTGTCTTTAGGGCTGCTTTCCGGAATCGCTAATTGGGATAAATCCGCGATGACTATGGTAATGAGTGCATTATCAATGGTTACTGTCTGCGTGGTGTCCGTTGATCCGCCTTTATTCGTAGCGGTAAGTGTTACCGTATAGGTGTCGTTTTTAGCGTAGGTATGGGTGGGGTTTTCGTCTATTGAAGTGTTTCCATCGCCAAAGGTCCACGCATAGCTGGTCGCATTTTCAGACATGTTGGTAAAAGTTACAGCCCCATCTGTGCCTTTTGAAAAGGTAAAGCTAGAAGTAGGTGGTAGTACAATGGACACCGTTTGCGTGGTGTCCGCTGATCCGTCTTTATTCGTAGCGGTGAGCTTTACCGTATAGGTGCTGTCCTTAGTGTACATATGGGTGGGGTTTTCGTCTGTTGAAGTGTTTCCATCGCCAAAGTCCCATTCGTAGCTAGTCGCACCTTCAGACGTGTTTTTAAACGTTACCGTCCCTTCGGTGCCTTTTGAAAAGGTAAAGCTGGCTTTTACTTGGATGCTCGTTCCTTTTAGGTTAATGGTTGCCGTTTTATCCGCTGATTTGCCTTCATTTGTGGCAGTGAGCTTTACCGTATAGGTGCCGTCCTTAGCGTAGGTATGGGTAGGGTTTTCGTCTGTGGATTTGTTTCCATCTCCAAAATCCCAAGCGTAGCTAGTGGCATTTTCAGACGTGTTTTTAAAGGTTACTTTACCTGCCGTTTCGGAGTCTGCCTCGAAAGTAAAATTCGCCACTACTTGGATGCTCGCTCCCGCTAGGGTAATGGTCAGCGTTGCCGTTTTAGTAGCCGACCCGCCTGCATTCGTGGCGGTAAGCTTTACCGTATAGGTGCTGTCTTTCGCATAGGTATGGGTGGGGTTTTCTTCTTTTGAAGTGTTTCCATCGCCGAAGTCCCAAGCGTAGCCGGTGGCATTTTTAGACGTGTTTTTAAAGGTTACCGCCCTTTCTGTTCCTGACTCGAAGGTAAAGTCGGCGACTACTTTAGGGGTTACTGGATCATCGCCCCCACAACTGAATAAGACAGCGGCGGTGCATAGGGTGGCGATTAGAAAAGTTTTGGGTTTGATATTCATAGGTTTGAATTTGATTTGATTTGATTTGATTTGATTTGATTTGATTTGATTTGATTTGATTTGATTTGATTTGATTTGATTTGATTTGATTTGATTTGATTTGATTTGATTTGATTTGATTTGATTTGATTTGATTTGATTTGATTTGATTTGATTTGATTTGATTTGATTTGATTTGATTTGATTTGATTTGATTTGATTTGATTTGATTTGATTTGATTTGATTTGACTGTCAAAAATTTAATACTTTCCATAATATTTTATGATTTAATTGGTAAAGGTTTTAAAATACAAGAATAAGGGTACTGGATCGTATTTGCAAATAAATTTAATTAAAATTTATTTTTTTTTCGACTCGTGTGTTCCTATGTCTTTTTTGGTACAATTTGTTTTACCGATTATATGCTCTCGGGAACATTTACCCAGTCGATTTCTTTTTTTAGGAGGTTAAGGGTTTCTTTTTCACGTTTTGTTTCCGGAACATAAGAATACTCCCAATCCGCTTCAGGAGGCAAGCTCATGAGTATCGACTCTGTTCGCCCGTTGGTGTCTAACCCGAACTTAGTCCCCTTATCATGAACAAGATTAAACTCTACGTATCGTCCTCTCCTTAACTTTTGCCATCGTTTTTCTCGCTCAGTCCAGTCTCTGTTTCTCAAGTCTGCTACTGCCTCTGCATAGATAGGAATAAATGCATTACCAACGGTCTTTACAAAGTCCCATCTTTCTGTATTGGTTACGTGATCTTCATTAGCTAGCCGATCAAAGAAAATACCGCCAATACCCCGGGTTTCATTTCGGTGCTTTACAAAAAAGTAATCATCAGCCCATTTTTTGAATTTTGGGTAGTACTCCACCGAGTATTGATCGCAGGTTTCCTTTAGTCTTAGGTGAAAGGCTTTTGCCTTTTCTTTTATGACAAAATGAGGAGTAAGGTCTATGCCTCCTCCAAACCACCAAATACCATTGCTCATCTCGAAATACCTAATATTCATGTGAATAATAGGGACCCAAGGATTCTGAGGGTGTAGCACTATGGACACTCCCGTTGCGTGGAAGTCGGCCTCTTCTAATTTTAGTGCTGAAAGAATTTTTTTAGGGGTTTGGCCTTCTACCGCAGAAAAGTTTACCCCGCCTTTTTCGATCAAATTTCCAGATTTTATGATCCTCGATTTTCCACCCCCCCCTTCTGGACGGTTCCATAGGTCTTCTTTGAAATGCGCTTTTCCATCCAATTCTTCTAGGGCATTGCAAATTTCATCTTGGAGCAATCGGAACGAATTTCCTATCTCTTGCTTGTCTACCGTTGTATTCATTTTTAAAAAGGGTATCCGATGCCAATATTTATTTCTGAGTTGTAACTGAAATTACTAAAAAATTCATCTCCTACAAATCGATGACCTTCATCTCGGGCAGGATCAACTATTTTAATCCCAAGGTCTAACCTTAAAATCAAGAACTGCAAGTCAAATCGAGTACCTATTCCTGCGGCTACTGCGAGTTCGCGAAAAAATCGATCAAACTGAAAAACAGCCTTATCAAAGGCTGGGTCATCTGAATTATTTTCAATACGCCAAATATTTCCAATATCTAAAAACAGTGCACCTTCCAAAAACCCAACTAAGTCCCTTCTAAGCTCTATGGATGATTCAATTAAGATCTCTCCCGGCTTCTCTGCGTTAAAATTTACTCTATTGGTTTCCATTCCATTTTCTGTTTCAAATTCGGCATACGAGCCGGGCCCAAGACGTCTCGGTTTCCAACCTCTGATGCTACTGCTACCGCCTGCAAAAAAATAGCGATCATAGGGTAGTGCATTATTCGCTCCAAAAGGATAGGCGTAGCCGATATTCATTCTATAGGCCAAGTTATAGTTTCTGTTGAGTCTATTAATCCGCCTTAGGTCTATATTGAATTTTAAGTATTCGAAGGTTTCTAGTTTTTCGCCAAAAAATGGGTTGGATATAAGCCCATTGAACTGCCCCCCTACTTCGAAGGTAGTTCGCAGAAAAGCGCCATCTTGTCTGCTGGCATAGCTCCCAAAGTTTTGTTCTCTGCTAAATAGGCTGCTGCCCACCACCGCCGAGTTAAACGCATTGGAATAGGCATTTCCAACCAAGCTAAGGTCATCGAGAAAAGACTGAAAAGACGCTGCGTTATTTGAATCGATCCATCGAATTTGTACGGGCGTAATGGAGTATTTAATGCGATCTCGCACTTGCCAGCCGTAAGCAAAAGACCCTAAGTATTCCATTCGGGTATATTCTGATATCCGATCTTCAAAAGTTGCTCCGAAAGAAATACGAGTGGTCGGGTTGTATTTGCCTATTCTTTTTTGATTGTAAGCGCCAATAGGGAAAAGAAACTTTGGTATTGAAACAGAAATATTTCCTCCGAATTTTCTACTTGTATAAACGCCTGCAAAATCATCGGCACTCACATTCCGCACATTCCTCAGATCTTGAAGTTTGGCGTTTAAGTTGATATTTAGAATGTCTAAAGTGTTGAACGTATTTCTATTCTTAAAGTTTATTCCTACGAAGGGGCCGGGGTTGCCTTGGGTAGTATTACTCAAACCTATTTCGCTAGAGGTCTCGTATCGTTTAAATGGTGAGGTAAAAATGTTGGTAACAAATCGATTGCCCGTTGTGTCGTAGTTAATGTTGATGAATTTGAAATTATCTAAGAATGAAAGCTGGCGTTGCGTTTCAATTGTAATATCTCTGCTGTATCGGTCGTCTTGCTGTATTGGGATACGCCAGCTCAGAATTTTTTTATTGTATTTTTTCCGCCCAAAGGAAAACGTAATATCCTGAAAATTTTGAGTAGTTCTTTTAACAGAATAGTTTAAATCCGCTTCCGAAATAAATACAATAGAATCGATATAAAAAACTTTGTGTTTTGTAGCGTTTTCAGGGTTTCTTATGAGGGTTCTTACCATTAAAGTATCCTGACCAAGTTGGGTGGAGTCTACCTGAAAACCAATGTATTGCTTTGAAAATTGGTAATAGCCGTTATTGACCGCTAAGTCATAAATTAAGTCCCGTTCTTCAGACAAAATTTCCTGATCGTAAAATCCTTTTTGAAGCGGTAGATGCTTACGATTCTCAAGAATTAATTCTTCTAATTGCTTATCAGGGATATCAAAAACGATCGAGTCTATATAAGCTCTTTCCTTTTTATCTACTAAAAAATTAAGATTGACGTATCTATGTTTTGCACCTGCGATCCTACTGAACCAGTTTCGAATGTTTTTCCTTGATTTACCGTTTGCATTCAAGTCGTCAAAATTGGCGGTATCAATTTTAACCTCTGCCTTAAAGTATCCTTTAGAATTTAAATAGTCTTTGATGATTTCAGCTGACAGAAGTGCGTTTTTGTGATCGAAAACAGCCAGAGGTTCACCCCATCTCATTATTTGATTACCTTGTTTAATCTTCCGGTCTTTCTTATCCAGTTTTCTAGCTTTCTTGCCCCTGAGTTTTTTTTTTCTGCTTTCTTTTTCTGTTTCGAGTATTTGCTGATCGATTTTATTTTCAATGCGATCACGCTTGATAGTAGCCTTTTGGCGATTATAACCCCTTATTAAGATAATACGTGGTTTGCCTTTTACCCTTTCTATTTTGGCTTCCTTGCTTTTGATGATCTGATCGAATTTTTGAGATAAATTTTTCTTTTTTTCTTCGGTCTCTGCTCTAGCTATTCGCCTTTGAAAGATTTCTTTCTGATCTGCCAACCGCATTGTTTTACGCTGAATATTAGGTCCAAAAGAAACTCCATTCTCCCCCAATTTATAGAGGTGTGACAAATGGGTAAATGGATAAGCAAAAAGGAGTTTTGAATTGGTAGGGTTTTCTGCTAACAGCAACGAATTATCCCTTAGTGCGCCCGATATTCCTTTTACGTTCTTCTTAACTAATAATTGCTCCTCGTCTTTCAAGAATTTGGAGCCGAGACAGGAGCTAAGGAAAATTCCTGAAAGAAGAAAAATATTGTTTAGTTTGAGAAATCTTGTCAAAACACGATGCTATCGAAAAACGAACAGAAATTCATTAAGTCGCTCAAAGTTAAAAAGTACAGAACACGTGAAAAATGTTTCTTGGTGGAGGGGACAAAAAATGTGCTTGAACTTTTGAAGTCTGATTTTCAAGTCAGGTACTTGGTTGCCACAGAATCTTTTTTATCCTTTTCCAAGGACCTGCCGCTATCACTCCGATTTGAAGAGGTTAAGCCTGGCTTATTAAGCCAGTTGGGAAGTTTTAAAACAAATGACGAGGTAATGGCTGTGGTTCAAATGAGAGAAATCGATAGCGATACTGTCGGTTTCGAAGATTATCTGTTTGTTCTGGATGGCATAAGTGACCCCGGGAATCTGGGTACAATTATTCGAACACTCGACTGGTTTGGGTTTGATCAGGTAGTCTGCTCACATGAGTGCGCAGAGTTTTATAACCCGAAAGTCATTTCAAGTACGATGGGCTCTTTTACTCGAGTTAAGGTCTTTTATAAAGATTTAATGCATTTTATGAGTAGCTTAGATCAAACGATTCCCATTTATCCTGCCATAATGGATGGCAAACCTTTAAATTCTCTCACATTAAATTCTAAGGGCATTATTGTAATGGGGAGTGAATCTCATGGGGTTAGTCCCGCTATCCTCGAATTGTCTAATCTCGGGATTACGATTCCCAAAGTGGGCTCAAAAACGGAGTCGCTAAATGTCGGGGTGTCTACTGGGATTATTGCCCACTACTTACGCACGTTAAGGTAATGTTCCATCAAGGCCCTAGTAGAAGCATCATGAACCCCTATTTTTTCCCCTTTAATTTCACTTAATATTGGTTTGGCTAGTTGCTTGCCAAGTTCAACGCCCCATTGGTCATAACTGAAAATATTCCAAATAAGCCCTTGAACAAAAATTTTATGTTCGTAGTAGGCTACCAACATACCAAGGTTATGAGGGGTAAGTTCCTTTATTAAAATAGAGGTGGAGGGTCTATTTCCTTCGAACACCTTAAACGGAACAAGCAATTGATCTATTTGATCTCCCATTTCTTCTTTCACTTGCGATTCTGTTTTTCCCATTAGCAAAGCTTCAGGTTGAGCGAAGAAGTTTGCCAATAGCTTTTCGTGATGATCGGTAAGATCATGATTGGGTTTAGCAAATGCGATAAACTCAGTTGGAATCACCTTGGTTCCTTGATGGATAAGCTGATAGAATGCATGTTGGCCATTGGTACCAGACTCCCCCCAAACGATGGGGCCCGATTCATATTTGATTTTTCTTCCATTTCTAGAAACAAACTTGCCATTGCTCTCCATATCTGCTTGCTGTAGGTAAGAGGGTAGGAACCTAAGTCTGTGATCATACGGTAGAATGGCGATGGAAGCATATCGCAGAAAGTTGTTGTACCAAATGCCTATAAGTGCAGAAAGTACTGGAACATTGCGCTCAAATGGCGCATTTTTGAAATGATCATCCATTTGGTGAGCCCCGTTGAGCAAGCTTTTAAAATTTCCATATCCTACAGTGCAGGCAATGATTAAACCTATTGCCGACCAAAGTGAATACCGACCTCCAACCCAGTCCCAGAAAACAAACATATTGGCGGAATCAATTCCAAAATCAGACACCGCTTCTTTATTGGTGCTTACCGCCACAAAATGTTTAGCAATATCATTTTTAGAGCTCCCATTTTTTAGAAACCACGATTTTGCTGTTTCGGCGTTGGTCATTGTTTCCTGAGTAGTAAAGGTTTTGGAGGCAATGATGAATAGCGTAGTTTCAGGGTTTAGCCCATCCAGCTCCGCTACAAGCTGTTGTGCATCTACATTCGACACAAAATGTGGCGTGATGCCTTTCCAATGAGTTCTCAATGCATGAGTGATCATTTTAGGTCCTAAGTCGGAACCACCAATTCCAATATTTACGATATTGGTAATCTTTTTTCCAGTATAGCCCGTCCAGACACCTGAGTAAAGTTTATTTGAGAACGTTTCAATTTTTTTTAACTCGGTTTGCACTTCTATTCGGTGAGGGTTCATTTCGGAGAAGTCACGAAGTGCTGTATGAAAAACGGCTCTATTCTCTGTTTCATTGATTTTTTCCCCAGAAAATTGGGCATCCATACCTTCCTTTAGCTTGCAATCATTGGCTAATTGAACCAATGTTTCCATAACAACGTCGGAGATAGCATTTTTTGAAAAATCAAAAAGAAAATCACCCAACGAATGGGTGTATTTCTGAACTCTTTTAGCATCGTTTAGCAATAGCTTTATATCAATTTGTTTTTTTGCTAAGACCGATAATTTTTCCCAGAAGGTAGTGGACGAAGGATCAATTTTTGGCAACATGAAAAGCGTTATCTAAAAAAAACCAGGAAGAATATTCTCTCGAGCAAAAAGGTAGTAAGTATAAGTCAAAAAACCGATCAAGTAAACGATGCCTTCAGCACGATCTAGTTTAAACTTATTGAATGTAAACATAAAGATGAAAAGCATGAATGTGCCAATCATGATGATACATAGGTCGGTGTTTAAGGCTGGGGTGTAAATCAGCGGAGCATGCACCAAGGAGGTAGCTCCGAGAACCAGCAACAGATTAAAAATATTGGACCCGACAATATTTCCGACTGCTAAATCTGACTTCTTTTGATAAGCTGCCACTGCGGAAGTTGCTAATTCAGGTAAAGACGTTCCAGCAGCGAGTATGGTGAGGCCTATCATTTTGTCGCTAACCTCAAAAAACTTTGCAATGGAGGTAGCATTATCTACGATAAGATTTCCACCAAAAACCAACCCTGATATCCCAAAAACAATCATTAGAGTCGTTTTTAGATTGCTGTACACTTCGATGTCCTCCATTTCGAATTCTTGATTTCTTCTGATATTAAGAAATATGTAGATCAAGAAAAGGCAGAACATCACTAAAAGAATAATTCCATCTTTGGTATCCAAACCACTTTTTTTTGCACCAAAGAACATGGCATCATTGACAAGAAAGAAAAATATTAACGTGATGAGAATGGAGTAGGGAATTTCTTTCCATAGGGCATTTCTCTCCACAGTTAGTGGATATATGATGCTGGAAATACCGAGTATTAAGAAAATGTTGAAGATGTTAGAGCCAATTATATTTCCAAAAACCACTTCATTGGCTCCGCTGATCTTATCTTCTACAGCACCTGATATTAGGTTTACAACCAATTCAGGTGCAGAAGTACCCATTGCCACTACGGTAAGACCTATAGCAATGTCGGATACGTTAAATCTTTTTGCTAGAGAAGATGCCCCATTGACTAAAAAGTCTGCCCCTTTAATAAGCAATATAAAGCCTAATGCTGCCAGTAAAAAATTTGTTAAAATATTAATCAAGTCTGTTTTCGTTCTGTGTAAGGACTATTTTAATTGAAACTAAATTGTGACGTTAAAATTAATTTTTTTAATCCAAAAGTCTTGATTTAGATCACAATCTCAAGTCTATTAGCAAATTATGGATTTTTTTAGTCAGGTCTTTTTCTACTTTATAGTAATTTCTGCCGTTCATTTGAGTTTTTACTGATAAGTAAAATTTGATCTTAGGTTCGGTGCCTGAGGGTCTGATACTTACTTTTGTTCCATCTTCGGTAATGTATTGAAGTACGTTGGACCTAGGGAACTTCACAGGCTCTTCGGTATTTCTACTCTTTTTAATGCCAGATTGGTAATCTATAACGGTTTCCACCATAGATCCAGCGAGTGTAGCGGGGGGGTGCTGTCTAAAATTTTCCATCATTTTTTTAATTTCCTCCGAGCCTTTTAACCCGCTTTTAGTGATGGATTTAAGCGACTCCAGATAGCATCCATACTTTTCATAGATGCTTAGCAACAATTCAAAAACGGATTTGCCTTGTCCTTTAGCCCATGCGGCCATCTCTGCTATCATGATAGCACTTGCCACTGCATCTTTGTCCCGAACTTGGTCTCCTACTAGGTATCCGTAGCTCTCCTCTCCACCTGCAATAAAGGTCTCTTTTCCTTCCAATTTTTTAATTAAATCTGCGATCCATTTGAAGCCTGTCAGTGTATCATAGCAAGCTACGTTTTGCGATTGTGCAATATCATAAAGCAGTTCCGTAGTCACAATGGTTTTAGCTATAAATTCGGATCCCCTAAGTCCTTTTTCTTTCCATTTTGTTAGCAAGTAGTAGACAAGAAGTACTGCTGTTTGGTTTCCATTTAAGAGTTGGTATTTATTTTTAGTATTTTTTACGGCTATTCCTACTCGATCGGCATCAGGGTCTGTTGCCAGGATCAAGTCAGCTTCTAATTTCTCTCCATAATCGAGTGCCATTTTCATGGCTTCCTCCTCCTCTGGATTGGGATATACTACCGTGGGGAAGTCGCCGTCTGGATTAGCTTGTGCCTCAACTATGTTTACTTCAGCATAACCTAACTCTTTTAATGCTCTTGGGATTAGCTTAATGCCCGTTCCATGTATGGGAGAGAAGACTATCTTCAATTTCGAAGCTTCTATTTCTTCCCTGCTTAGAAGCGAAAGGCCTTGCAACATTTTAAGATACACCTGATCCATCTCTTCGCCGATAATCTCGATTAGGCCGCCTTCTGAATCGAAGGTTACCTCGTCAATGCTCGATATTTTTTTCACTTCAGCAATTACATT
Source organism: uncultured Ekhidna sp. (assembly GCA_964289745.1). GTDB lineage: Bacteria > Bacteroidota > Bacteroidia > Cytophagales > Cyclobacteriaceae > Ekhidna. The sequence continues at coordinate 645,523 of CAXYMM010000001.1, read as the reverse complement.
TTTGTCGTGCGGACTTATCAATTGTCCACCATCCGACCAATACGCTTTGTATCCATTGTATTCTTTGGGGTTGTGAGAAGCGGTAATAACGACACCTCCTTCGCATTTGAGTTTGCGAATGGCAAAAGAGAGTTCTGGGGTGGGTCTTGGCGACTCAAAAAGAAAAACTTTGATCCCGTTCGAAGCAAAAACATTGGCTGTAGTTTCAGCAAAGAATCGACTATTATTTCGGCTGTCATATGCAATTACGACAGAAATATCACCTTCATTTTCTTGCTTTAGATAGTTGGAAAATCCCTGTGTAGCCATGCTAATGGTGTACTTATTAAGCCGATTGGTCCCGATACCCATAATGCCTCTAAGTCCGCCAGTTCCGAACTCAAGGTCTTTTAGAAAAGTTTCATCTAATTCCTCCTGATGATCAAGAATTGATTCTATGGCATTTTTTGAGGCTTCATCTATGTTTTTAGCATTCAGCCATTGCTTTGCTTTATCTATTGCTTTCATTTTGGGCGGTTTTAGGAATATCCAAGTTTTGATTTCACCTTATTGAGCACGATTTGAGCAACTTCAGTGGCTTTTTCTTCTCCTTTCTTTAGTTCGTATTCAAGTTCGTTTAGGTTTTTCATGTAAAAATCGTACTTCTTTCTTTCTTCTTTAAACTGTTCCATTATAAGTTGAAAAAGTGCTTGCTTGGCATGTCCGTAGCCATAGTTCCCCTCTTCATAATTTTTACGCATTTCTGAAACCTGCCTGGAAGAGGCAAGAAGAGAATAAATCGAAAAAACATTGCAAGTATCTGGATTTTTAGGTTTTTCCAGCGGAGTGCTATCCGTTACAATTTGCATCACATTCTTTCTCAGCTTCTTTTCGGATAGAAATAGGTCGATCGTGTTGCCATTGCTCTTGCCCATTTTTTGTCCATCTGTTCCCGGGATGGTCATTACATCTTCGTTGATAGTCGCTTCTGGGATCACAAAAGTTTCTCCAAACTGATGGTTGAAAGAGTGGGCTATGTCGCGTGTCATCTCAAGATGTTGCTTTTGGTCTTTCCCAACTGGCACAAACTCAGCATCGTAGAGCAGAATATCCGAAGCCATCAATACAGGATAGGTGAAAAGACCTGCATTGACATCAGATAGTTTATCCGCCTTATCTTTAAAAGAATGGGCATTTGCGAGCATTGGGTACGGTGTAAAACAACTAAGATACCAGGTCAGCTCAGTGCAAGCAGGGATTTTTGATTGACGATAAAAAACATTTTTGGAGGTGTCGAATCCGCAGGCGAGCCAAGCTGCCGCAATAGCGTTCACATTTTCTTTCAATAACTCAGCATCTTTAATCGTGGTTAATGCGTGCATATCGGCGATGAAGAAGAAGGAATCATTTTTTTCATTTTTAGATAGTTCTATTGCTGGTTTTATTGCGCCTAAAACATTGCCCAAATGTGGTTTGCCTGAACTTTGAATCCCTGTAAGTATTCTCCCCATTTGATTGAATTTTATGCAAACCTATATAATTTGGCATCGTAAAAATCTTAGAAATTCATTCAATATATTCCTTTATGATAAAGTTTATTGTTTCTCATTTTTTCGCATTCATTTTCTTATTTCAGTATTCTTATGCACAAATAAAATTTCAAGACACAACGCATGATTTTGGGGAAATAAGAGAGGAGGATGAATATGCCACACACACTTTTCTATTTGTAAACGGAGGCGATAAACCCGTGAAAATTTCTCGCGTGAAAGCATCCTGTGGCTGCACAACGCCAGGGTGGACGAAAGACGAAGTAATGCCTGGAGATTCTGGATTTGTGCAAGCTCGCTACAATACAAGAAACAGGCCTGGGAAGTTTCGAAAATCACTCAAAGTCACTACCATAGACCCCGCATCTAATCAGATGCTTTATATTCAAGGTTTTGTGAAGCCAAAACCAAAAACACCAGAAGAACAATTTCCAGTAATTGCGGGCAATTTTAGATTACCTGCTCAAACCTTCAATTTTGGGAAAATTACGACCGAAAAATCTATAACAAAACGTTTTGATATTTATAATAATGGAGATTCTCTCGCAACACTTCCTGCCATGAAACTACCCGCACATATAAGGGTTGAACTCTCTCCAAATCAATTAGCCCCTAAATCGGAGGGACAAATTGCCATCATATACGATCCTATCCTTAAGAATGATTATGGTTACGTAAGTGACTACATCGGTTTTGGGCAGTCTTCAGCGAGTTTCTCTGTAATGGCGATAATAGAAGAATATTTTCCTAAAATGACGGATGAAGAATTAAATCGAGCACCGAAATTAGAACTATCCAGTCAGGTTTTTGACTTCGGGGAGCTAACCAGGGGAGATAAAATAGAAACAACTTTTGATTTGACAAATACGGGTGTCGCCAGACTTGAGTTTAGAGCTATCAAGTCAAATTGTGATTGCATTACGTATGAGTTTAAGAATAAGTCTCTCAAGAAACAAAAGTCCACTACCTTAAAAGTTTTATTAGATACCTCAGAGTTAAGGGGAAATCAATATAAAAGCATTTCTGTCTACTCCAACGACCCCGTTAACCCGACTAAGGTTATTACCATTAAAGGAAGAGTGAAAAACCAAACGTAATTACTCTTCCCCCCAAGTATTATTGCTTAACTCGATGTCGGCTAAAAATCCAGACTTATCGATTTTGATACTTGCTATTTTATCGAATGGTATTTCGGCAGTGAAATTGTACACGGGGTGAGTCCACGACCAATCCGGTAATAATATTCTTTCCAAAGGTGTTTCATTTGGTTTTTCCCCTCGCATCATAGCTAGCGGAATATAATAGTATATCTCGCTACCGTCTTTCAGCGTAACAAAAAGATCTATTGGCATGGGCATTTTTCCTACTCGTTCCAGTGCAATGGCTGTTTTGCCTTCGTTTTCCCTTACGTCTTTTATTGCATAGTCAATGCTATGTGTCGTGTTTATCCAATAATCGAGATACCAATCGAGCTCCAGTTTAGATTCTTTCTCGAACACCCGTATCCAATCATTTGCGTCGGGGTGCTTGAAGCGCCATTCGTAATAGTATCGTTTTAATGCTTTAGCCGTTGTTTCTTTTCCAATTAGATAGTTCATTTGAGCTAATGCAATAGCGCCCTTATAATAAGAACCGAGTCCGTAGCCTAAGTTCGTATCGAAGTGGTCTGAGTGAGTGCTTAATGGTTCTTCCTTGCCGCTTTTGACAAGGTAATGGTAACTAGCGAAGTTTCTTTCTTGTGTTCGATCAATATCTAGGAAGATATGTGAGATAGTTTCGGTTGTTGCATACGTTGTAAAACCTTCATCCATCCACGCATAGTAGCTTTCATTGGTTCCTAAAAGGCCTTGATACCAGCTATGAAGCACTTCATGTACAGTTACGCCAAATAAACTTTTCAGGTTTCTTTCTCCTGTAATTAACGTAGCCATCGGGTACTCCATGCCGCCATCTCCACCTTGAATGATGGAATATTGACTGTACGGATATTCGCCATAATTTTCTTCGATAAACTCAAAGGCTTTTACTGTCAGCTCTGGAAGTTTGGTCCATTCGGTTGTTTTCTCATTCTCTTGATAGAAAAAGCGCAAGAGTGGACCACCTTCTACTTGACGGGTAAGGTGCTTATAGTCTGGATCCGCAGCCCAAACAAAATCATGAACGTTCTCAGCCTTGAACATCCAGGTTATTTTCTTCTCTTTTCTTTTGACTTTTATTCCTTCATTTTCATATCCATGCCCTATTTCATTGGCGTTTTGCAAAATCCCAGTACCCGCTAAAACGTAGTTTTTATCTATTGAAATATTTACTTCAAAATCTCCCCATGGAGCGTAGAATTCTCTCCCAATGTAGGGGTGGGCATGCCAGCCTCTATCGTCATACTCCGCTATTTTAGGATACCACTGAGCCATACTATATGCTATTCCTTCGGCATTGTCTCTTCCGCTTCTCCGAATTTGAAGCGGAACCTGACTTGTAAAAGACATTTCGAAAACAGTCGTTGTGCTGGGTAAGATTGCCTCTTCTAGCTCTACCTCTAGTACTGTGCCTTCGATATGGTAGGAGAGGGATTTCCCATTTTGAAGTAGAGAGGAAATTTTATGGTATCCAATCTCTTCATTGTTGAGTTTAGCTATTCGGTCCATCACTCTTTTATCTGGATCCTCTATTGTTAGACTTCTGGTATCCATCGCACTGCCAGGTTGGAAGGCGTTAAAATAAAGGTGAAAGAATGCTTTCTGAAGTGTGTCTGGACTGTTATTTGTATAGTTGAGAACTTGTGTTCCACTGAATTGATTTGTTTTCACATCAAAATCAATATCTATTTTATAATTTACCTTTTGTTGCCAGTAGGTCTGTGAACATACGGACGTAGTTACCAAACAGAAGAATATTTTTATCAATAAATTATTCATGAAACTTTCTATCATTTTAAAATTTAACAACCTTAGTTGTGATTTGAGGATTATTCCGTCATTTGGAAATTTATTCAAATTGTATTTCAAATGGTAAACTCATAGCTATGTTAAATATCAACGTTTGCGTATTTGGCATTTTTCTCAATAAATTCTCTTCTTGGGGCTACTTCATCTCCCATTAACATAGAAAAAAGATGGTCTGCTTCGGCAGCCGATTCTATGGTAACCTTCTTCAAACTTCTGTGTGCAGGGTCCATAGTAGTGGTCCAGAGCTGATCTGGGTTCATTTCTCCAAGTCCTTTATAACGCTGGACGCCTACGCTATCTTCTTTTCCTTCTGGAGCTAGAGCTTTTATCTCTTTAATTCTATCTTCTTCAGTCCATGCGTATTTTTCATTTTTTCCTTTTTTCACTAAATAAAGAGGAGGCAGAGCAATATATAGATACCCTTTTTCAATTAATACCCTCATATAACGGAAGAAAAAAGTTAGGATTAGGGTTCTGATGTGACTTCCATCGATATCGGCATCCGTCATGATGATGATTTTATGATATCTCAGTTTTTTCAAGTTTAGTTCTTTTTCATCTTCTTCGGTACCGAAAGACACTCCCAAAGCCGTGATCATGTTTTTGATCTCGTCGTTATCATAGATTTTATGTTCTTGTGCTTTTTCTACGTTGAGGATTTTCCCTCTTAGCGGGAGTATGGCTTGAAATTTTCGATCTCTCCCTTGCTTGGCCGATCCACCGGCACTATCTCCTTCCACTAAGTACAGTTCACACAAGGCCGGATCTCTTTCAGAACAGTCGGCAAGTTTACCTGGAAGCCCCGTCCCGGAGAGCACGTTTTTTCTTTGCACCATTTCGCGTGCCTTACGTGCCGCATGCCGTGCCTGAGCAGCCAAGACTACTTTTGAGACAATTTGTTTTGCCTCCTTGGGGTGTTCTTCTAGGTATTCATTTAGGATGTCACTGACGCAGGTGTCGACTGCACCCATGGCATCGGAATTGCCAAGCTTAGTTTTGGTTTGCCCTTCAAACTGAGGTTCTGCGACTTTCACAGAGATAACCGCTGTTAATCCCTCTCTAAAATCGTCGCCACTGATCTCCACTTTTACTTTTTCTAATAGGCCCGATTTATCTGCATATCCTTTAAGCGTCCGTGTCAACGCTCTTCTAAATCCTGAGACATGAGTACCCCCTTCAATGGTATTGATATTATTCACATATGAAACGACATTTTCACTATAGGAGGTGTTGTAGCTAAGCGCTACTTGAACCGGGATATTCCCTTTCTCTCCTTCGATGAAAATAGGGTCTGGCAGCAAGCTCTCTCGGGTATTGTCAAGATAGGTCACAAACTCTTTAAGCCCACCTTCCGAGTAGAAATTCTCCTCATACACTTTTCCATCTTCGACATTGCGGCGGTCGATGAGCTTTATTTTAATTCCAGCATTGAGGAAGGACAATTCTCTTAATCGAGAGGCTATGGTTTCAACATTGTATACGGTGGTAGTGAAAATTTCATCATCTGGTTTGAAATGAATGGTGGTGCCAGTGATTTCCGTTTTTCCAATTACTTCTACCGAACTTTGCGGTATTCCTTTACAGTATTCTTGCTTAAAAATCTTTCCTCCTCTGTTTATCGTGGCTTCAAGTTTGATAGAAAGGGCATTCACACAAGATACACCTACCCCATGCAAACCACCCGAAACTTTGTAGGTGTCTTTATCGAACTTTCCTCCTGCATGAAGTACGGTCATCACGACTTCTAGCGCACTTCTTCCTTCTTGCTCGTGAATATCCGTAGGAATACCCCTGCCATTGTCGGTAACAGAGATAGAATTATCCTCATTTACCGCTACGGAAATCGTATCGCAATAGCCTGCAAGTGCTTCATCGATGGCGTTATCGACTACCTCCCAAACCAAGTGGTGTAGCCCTTTTACTCCTACATCTCCAATATACATCGCAGGTCTTTTTCTTACAGCCTCTAGTCCTTCCAATACCTGGATATTACTTGCGGAGTAGTCTCCTTGATTTCCTTTTATATTTTCTTCCATATGAATGAGTAGTGATCGAAAATGAGCCTTTTTATTTTTTGTATTTATAAAGCCATTTGAGTGGTCTATGCACTTCGATTAAGGGTCTTTAATTGACCTTTCAAAAATAACCAAATTATGCGAATTTATGTCTTAGAATTGATCTCTTTACCTCGATTTGATTAAGGCACTACTACTTCTTTTGTGGATTTGATGTGGCTGATAGAAGGAATTTTCGGTATTTTAATATTGTCGCAATTAAAAGGGGATATTCTGAGAATAAACAATTCTATTTTTTAATTTAGTCTATTCAGCTATACATTTTGTCTGCAATGCCTATTTCCAAGTGTGAAGAGGCCTTTAATCAAGCTGTTAAGACGATGGTGAACAATCATTTGGCGGACAATTGCGCTTTTTAGGGTTTCAGATACAACTGAAAGCGAGCAATTTCAAGTTAAGGGCGGGTATGTGTCTAGCCACCAGCATAATGGATATCCGTATGAATGTGAAAACACTCTGTTTTTTCGTCTAAATAGGTATCATCATTTGGATTTTCACTTAGGAAGACGCTGAGTAGGTCGACCGACACCCATTCATTAGTATTGATTCGAACTTAGCATTACTAATGTGCATGCATTTAATGTCTCAATGCCTGCTTTTTCAAGTTGGATCTGGAATGCACGGTTCTCGGTTCCGGGATTGAAGATGATTCGCTTGGGTTTCAGGGAAAGAATATATGATTGCCATTGTTTTTGCCTCGTGGGATTGATGTACATCGTCACGGTATCCACATTTTCAATTTTAGGCATTTGGTTCAAGTCTAAAATCTCTTCACCCAAAACAGCCCCTTTTCTAGTGCCAATTAGCACGATCGGATGTGAATGGTTTTTCAGCTTTTCGGCGGCTAGGTAAGCATATCTTGAAGTATCCGGCGTTGCGCCGATGATGACGGTTTTCTTACTCATTGGGTTTTACTCTTACTTTTTGGCCTCACAAACCCAAAATTGATTCCAAAGTTAACGGGGAAATGTATGGTTGATTTTATTTCCCTCTCAAAGTAATTGTCTAATATTGGAATGGGTTCGTAGTGCTTCTTGAAGTTGCGATATTCGATGCTGACGCCAACAAAAGCATCAATGGTAAAGCCCGCATTTCCAGCGTCTCTCATCCATCTGTTGCCAACAAATATGCCATAACCAAAACCATTTTCAATTAGGCTACCATGATTGTTAACCTTAGCGTTTAGCATTGTGGTATCTATATGATTGACTTGATGGTTTAAATACTTAAAGGATGCCTGATGCCCAAAATAGACCATCCCAAGTAGGCCGTCTTGTCGATAAAATTTTTGCCTAAATTGAATCTTCAATCCCCTTCGAAAAACATTATAGACTGGAATGTCCTTGTCTCTTTTAAAAAAAGGATTCCTGATGATATCTACCTGCAATTCATATCCCAGCCTTTCTTGCAGATAATATTCCAGTGCTATAGGTAGCCTATTGGCAATCAACCATGTAGGATTTGAAGCCAGTATGACGCCACGGTATTCATTGATTTTAGGCTCGAAGTATCTAAAACCTCTTTTTTTGAATTTATACTTGGGTTTATCAAAAGCGTCTCTGTAAGCAGGGTCTTCGGATATTCTTGATTTAAAAATAGGTTTTTCGCTTTCATATATAGGGTGGTAGGTGCCTGCGATAGACCCATCGGGGTTAAAGAGGGTCCATTCTCCAATGCGTTTTTCATCTTTCAGTTTGCCGATTATTTTTACATTCCCTTCGGGGTAGAAGCCCGTATATTTTCCTTCTCCATGATCAAATACTGCCTCGCCTTCCAATCTTCCGTTTTCGTTGTAGTACGACCATTTCCCATCCTTTTGGCCATTTACCAATGTCCCCTCAGACTTTCGGCTACCACTAGGATAATACTCGTTATAGGCCCCTGTTCCGCCTGCAAAATTAGCCTCGCCTTTTAGTTCGCCACTCGGATAGAAAAGTTTCCAATACCCCTCTTTTTGATCATTTACGATGAGGCCTTCCTGGCTCACTTTACCATTTTGATGGTAATAAATCCAACTCCCTGTTCTCCGTCCTCTTCTGTAGCGTCCTTTAGCGGCGATCATTCCATTTTTATGAAAATAAGTCCATGCTCCAGTTTTTAATCCATCTTCAAAAATTCCGATGGCTTCCACTTCTCCCGATTCGAAGTAGTAAATCCACTCGCCGACACATTTATCATTTTCATTGTAACCTTCCATTCTTCGAGAGCCAGACGGATAAAATTCAGTATATCTTCCTTTACCATTTTCCAGGTATGCTTGTGCTTTGAGCGACTCGTCTTCGTAGAAATAATTCCAAATACCGTTCTTTTTGCCACTGTAATAGTTTCCATTGCTTTTTTCTCCCCCATTCTCATAAAAGAATGTCCAATATCCTTCTTTTGTTGATCCTCGAAGTATTCCCTGCGACTTAATATTTCCATTTTCGTAGAAGTACTTCCACTTTCCATTGGCGACGCCTTTCTTATACTTTCCTTCCGCTTTCGGTCTTCCGTTTTCATGGTAGTATTTCCAAATACTATCAGGGAGGTTTTCGGTAAACCAGCCATAGGTGTGTAGGGAACCATTTAGATAAAACGACTCGTACGAACCATTGAGAAGCGAATCTTGGGTTGAATAATAAAAAATCTCTTTTATTCTCATCGTATCGCCGTAGAAATAATTCTTTCCTTGCCTAAACTGAGCAGATGAAATAAAGGGAATGAGTAAAAAAATACCATACAGTAGCCTAAGCATAGTCTATTTAACAGTACTTCTTTAAAAGCCTGTTGATACGGTTACTACGTTTTTTTCATTTTTTATGTATTGAACAATTTTTTCCCGATTTCTAATAACGACCTTAACGATAGAGCGGGGCAGGCTTGCTTAAACGCCCTAAAATTTAAAGAACAACCTATCCGTCCACCCTTGTCCAATTTATCAAATTCCACGTTCAAAGACCCGTCAATAATTTAAAAGTAGCTTTGAATGAATTCGCATCTCGGGTTAAAATAATTTATTTTATTTCAGATTTATTTGGAAGTATGATCTAATACCCTTATTCTTGTGTTTTAATATCTTTTAATTAAATTAAATAATGTTATGAAAAATCTTAACCAAGCAAAAAGCGAAATGAAAAATTTTGAATTTGTGGATAATCAAATCAAATCAAATCAAATCAAATCAAATCAAATCAAATCAAATCAAATCAAATCAAATCAAATCAAATCAAATCAAATCAAATCAAATCAAATCAAATCAAATCAAATCAAATCAAATCAAATCAAATCAAATCAAATCAAATCAAATCAAATCAAATCAAATCAAATCAAATCAAATCAAATCAAATCAAATCAAATCAAATCAAATCAAATCAAATCAAATCAAATCAAATCAAATCAAATCAAATCAAATCAAATCAAAAACCTTTCTGCTCGCTACTCTATGCGCAGCCACCGTCTTATGGAGTTGCAAGAAAGACGATGATAAGGTCGACCCAGTCGATACCAAAGTAGTCGCCGACTTTACCTTTACACAAGGCTCAGCAGGGGCGGTAACCTTTAAAAACGCTTCTAAAAATGCCACTGGCTACGCTTGGGATTTTGGCGATGGCGAAAAAGCCACCGAAGAAAACCCCACCCATACCTACACGAAAGACGGCACTTATACGGTAAAACTCACCGCCACGAATAAAGAAGGCTCGGCGGATAAAACCGCAACGGTAACCATTGAGGATGCCATTTCCATCGCCATAGGGGATTTGTCCAAATTAGCTGTTTTGGAAAACAGCCCCAAAGGCACCCTGATCGGGGAGATCACGGCGACCGTAGCCAATACGGAAGAAACGCCCGTTTTTTCGATTACGAGCCAAAGCCTAGCAGGTGCCGTTGCTTTGGAGGGAAGTAAAATGGTGATAGCCGATGCAAGTGCCTTTGTTTATGACACAAATAAGGAGCTTACCGGTGAAATACAGGCGACAGTAGGCGGAGTAACGGCTACGGCAACGTTTACGGTTTTAGTAGATAAATTAATTGAGATTGCAAGTGATAACTTCAAAGGCTTATTAAAAAGGACGAAAGGCATTGACGCCAATGGCGATGGGGAAATTTCCCTATTGGAAGCCCAAGCATATACAGGAGCAATTGAAGGAGGCATAGGCATTACAGACGCTTCCGAAATAGAATATTTTACAAATCTTAGTGTGCTTGATCTTGGATTTAATCAACTATCAGCCATCGATGTTTCTAAAAACACCGCACTTACTGAGCTTAGTTTAAATGACAATGAATTAACAGCCATCGATGTTTCTCAAAACACCGCACTTACTGCGCTTGATTTACAAAGCAATGAATTAACAGCACTGGATGTTTCTAAAAACACTGCGCTTACTGAACTTATATTAAGCGACAATGAATTAACAGCCATCGATGTTTCTCAAAACTTCGCACTTACTAGGCTTAATTTAGGAAGGAATCAATTAACAACTATCGATATTTCTCAAAACACCGCACTTACTGATCTTGGTTTAGATTTTAACCAATTAACAGAACTAGATCTTTCTCAAAACACCGCACTTACTGGGCTTGATTTAGAAAATAATACCTCATTAACAAAATTAAATCTAGCGAATGGGAATAACGATAAGCTCACTGATTTAAACTTGCAGAATACCCTTAAGCTAACCTGTGTGCAAGTGGATAAGATACCTTCACCTTTTCCAACGGGATGGAGATTTGATAATGCATCTGTTTTGCAAACAGATGCATGTCCGTAAAAAAATACATCACGGTCTAGGCCCCTTAAAATGGGGTTTGGGCGGTGTTTTTTCCCTGAAACGGCTTGGCGGTTTCTTTTGGTGCGTACAAAAAAGGGCGTTGGGTAGGAAAGGGGGGTCGCTTGGGGGGTCTTTAGTCCGTTCTCGCTTGCTCAATCGCTTGGTTTTAGTGTTTTAAGCCTACTCAAAAAAAACCTATTCGAGATTAGGCTTAGTTGGTTTTGTTTATGCTAAAGATGTTCAGCGTAGACTTCTTCCAGGACCTCGGGTGAGAGTGGCTTTGCAATGTAGGCACTTATTTCACTATACGAGTGGGCTTTATTCTTGTCATTGGCCGATATAGAAGAGGTTAAAATGACTACTTTGGTGTCGCTAAGGTTCAGTTTTTTGAACGCATCGATAAAATCCCAACCGTCCATTTCGGGCATATTTAAGTCTAAAAAAATGACTTCGGGAATTTCACCGCTTGCCTTCGACCACTTTAGGTAATCAAGGGCGTCTTGAACGCTTGTTTTTGCAAGAACTTCTTCAGCAAATTTTGCATGCTTTATAATGACTTGATTGATGGAGTTCATGATCTCGTCATCATCTATTATTAAAACTTTATTGTATTTCTTCAAGGATAATATGAAATGAATGAAATGCAAAAATAGCTAATCCATGCTCTTTAACATAATCTTCCAAATTTTTTATCAATGGGTATAGCATATAGTCCCTATTTCCATACGACTTATAAAGAATACGTTACAATGGAGGGCAAACTTGAAAGTGAAGGATCGCAATCCATTGAGGGGGTTCATTTTAGACCAAAATGACCCTATCGAATCCGAAACCGGTTGAGAGCGGAATTACGATGCTCATGTAAGGAGGGCCATTTGCCTTTATCTTCTATTCTTTTAGCTTCCTCTCTGATGGATGTGATTGCTGAAACGGTCAAAGCTAAATGGACTAGTGGCTAGGCTCAAGAAAGAAACTCATGAAAAAAACATCTTTAAAAAGCACTTAGCTAGCAGAACTTATCAGAAAGAGATCAGCAGTTCGAACAGCAATCGAAATAGCTAAGTAGCATAGCTTAAGGAGCTAAAGCGATACAAACCACCTATGTAGGATAAATTGAAGAGCAAGTGCGGAAGGGCGTTTGAGGACAGGGTTCAATTATGTGGGTATCATTGAAAGCGTGAGGTTTATTAATCGAGCCAGATTAAGTAGATTATTGAGAAATGATCTTTTTTGTATTCATTTCATAAAAATTTTGCTCTTAAATTTTATTTTAAAGAATATGAATCTGTAAAATTTAATTTTTTTAAATGGATTATTTTGAAAAATAAATAATTTCTCAACAAGTATTTGTTTTTTTTTCAATAACTTGTAAACTTGTCGACCAATTTTTAGTTGACTACATACCAATATGGATTTATTGAATAACTTTTCTCAAATAGAAATCGAGTCACCTGTTGATAAAATTATCAGACAGATTAGAGACTTAATTACATCGGGACAACTGAAGCCTGGCGACAAGTTACCCTCTGAGAGAAAATTATGCGATAAGTTAGGAGTAGGTAGAACCCATTTGAGAGATGCCCTCAAGAAGCTTGAATTCTATGGAATTTTAAAGACCCTTCCCCAAAGCGGCACCGTTGTTGCTGGAATGGGCTTGCCTGCACTAGAAGGTTTAATTACTGATATGTTGAGCCTTCAGGGTAACGATTTTAAATCATTGGTAGAAACTCGAGTTATCCTTGAAACCAACATTGCTCAATTAGCTGCTGAGAACAGATCTAATGATGACATTGCAGAGATTAAGAATGCATTAGAGGCACACCGCATTAAGATTGAAATGAAGGAGGACGCAGTAGAGGAAGATTTACTTTTTCATTTAAAAATAGCTGAAGCCAGCAAAAATTCTGTTTTGAATTCTCTCATGCTCATCATCACTCCAGATATCATGCAATACTTCAAAAAGCATAATGTTTGTGAAGGGCTAACAGAAGTAGCCATTGAGCAACATGAGGATCTTCTCAAACACATTATGGATCAAAATTCATCAGGAGCAGGAGAAGCAATTAAAGAGCATTTAAGCGATATAAGTAAATATGTGAAGACGTTGAAAAATGATTTTATGTTGAATGGAAATATATGAACTACAACCTAATGACTACATATGAATTAATGCGATAAAAAAAGAAATGGATCAGCCTAGGGCCAATCCATTCATTATAGGTTAGAGCGGAAAAATGATTTAAAAACCAATTTGACGGTCGGTATATAAAAGTCAAGTTTCCATTTATTATGAAGTAAAAATAAGGCATAATACATAATGCAAACTAACGTCGCTCTTCCGAACTCTTAAAAATTATTTTAAAATCTAATAAATCTTGAAATGAAAAAAATACTACATTCTGGTAGGCTAAGATTTTATGGAAGAGGTCTTGCATATTTCTTACTACTCACATTAGCAACGATTACCATTGCACAAAATAGAGTAAATGGTAAGGTCGTTGATGAAAACGGACAGGGGTTACCTGGAGTAACTGTTCTAGAGAAGGGAACGACTAATGGATCTGTTACAAACGTTGATGGATTCTATTCTATTTCGGTAGCTCCTAATGCTACGTTAACTTTTACTTATATAGGTTTTCTGACGCAAGAAATACAAGTAGGAGGTAGAACCACAATTGACGTGAACCTTTCAGAGGACCTAGAACAGTTGGAAGAGGTTGTTGTAATCGGATATGGAACGCGCAAGAAATCTCAAAATACGGGAGCAATTGCGCAGGTAAGTGGAGGCGATATAGCGGCGATTCAGGCAAATCGTGTTGACGATGCTCTGGCGGGTAAACTTGCAGGCGTGCTGATTCAAAATCAAAGTGGTGAACCAGGTGCTGATCCAAAAATACAGGTTCGAGCCTCTTCTTCTATCAATGGTAATGCTAGTCCGCTGATTGTGGTGGACGGGTATCCCATTCAAGGAAGTTTAGCCACGGTCAATCCGAATGATATCGAAAGCTTGGAGGTACTAAAAGACGCAGCTTCTGCAGCTGTCTTTGGTTCTCGGGGTGCCAATGGCGTAATATTGGTAACAACAAAAAAAGGAAAGTCTGGAAAACCCAAATTTAGTTATCATGGCTATACGAATATCTCAAATAAATATAGGGATAACATATTGACGACTGGGCCTGAGTGGGCTGATAAAATAGATGCTAATATAGCCAATGGTACTTTTGACGTTTCCGAAGTAGACGAAGACCTGCTGAATTTAAGGAAAGACTTTTTCCGAAACTCACCTGATGTTGAGTCAGTTGAAGACTGGCTTTTTCAAAGAGGCAACACACAAAGCCATGATTTTAGTTTCACAGGGGGATCAGAAAATATCAGCGTTTTCGCATCGCTTGGATTTATAGATACTGAAGGCGTTGCAAGAACACAGGCATTTGAAAGATACAACGGTCGTTTGAATGTCGATGCCAAATTAGGTGAGAAGTTCAAGGCTGGGATAACCCTAAATGGAAATTTATCGGATAGAACTATTTTGGCTCATGATATGAGAGACCTACTTAGATCATCAAGTATCCATCCTGTTATTCACACCGAAGCGTCTATTGCTTATGTTCAGAAGTTGGATGCTCAGGTTCAAGAGGCATTAGGGTTAGATCCATTTGATAATGGCTTTGGAGGAGGTAGTGCAGACAGTGCCACGCCTATGAATTCAAGCATTTCTACATTGCAACCAGGTGATTATGCACATGATTGGCACTATGGTGGTAGGACAGGGCTTTGGAGAGGGTCTAGTAATCAAGGCCCAGCCGCCAAACTTTTTGAAAGAAGCGATACTGAGAAGAGTTATTATGGAAATGTCAATGCTTACCTACAGTATAATATCATTGATGGGTTGGATATAAAGACTGCCTTTGGTGGTGACATTAGAGACGTTCGAGACAACTTCCATCAATTATCACAGGCGGATAGACGTGGTCAAATTTCACGAACCTCGTTGGATGAAACAAATACTCAGAGGTCTTCCATACAAAGCGAGAATACGTTGACTTATGCAAAGGTTATTGGGGATCACGATGTATCAGCAGTTGTCGGTTTGGAATTTCAAAACATCTACACCAGATCCATTAGTGTTCAAGGCGGTAATTTGCCAAGTGATGAACCTCTTAATTTGTCTTTGGTGGGGTCTGTTAACCTTTCGGAGAGAAACGAAACTATTTCAAGAAGGAGTATTTTTGGAAGAATTAATTACGCATATGACAATCGCTACCTAGCATCTGTATCCTTAAGAAGGGACGGTGACTCCCGTTTTGGATCCAACAATAGATTTGAAACATTTCCTGCACTATCTCTCGGTTGGAACGTTCACAATGAGTCTTTTTATAATTTGGATTTCCTAAGTAATCTAAAATTACGATTTAGCACAGGTTCTATTGGAACTACTTCTGACTTAGGTGCTTACAATTCATTAAGTCTTTTGAATCCTCGACCGGTTGTATTAGGAAATGGATATTTGATCCCTGTAGACGTTGCAAACGCAAATTTGACTTGGCAGACAAATACAGAGACCAACTACGGGATCAATTTAGGGTTTCTCGGTAATCGCATAACCCTTGGTGTCGATTATTATACTTCCGATATTAAGGATATTTTAATTAGTCAAAGTGTTTCTGAAGTGTTGGGTACCTCCTCCATAAGGTTAAATGCAGGAGATGTTCAAAGTTCTGGTTTAGAACTTGAATTGGGAGCAGTGGTGCTAGAAAAACGAAATCTAACATGGAGTATCAATGCCAACCTCTCTACCGTTAAAACGGAAATTACGGACTTAAATGGTGATGGTGAGGATGGCGAATTAACCTCAACCATTTATGGTCAAAGTGGCAGAGGTCCTGTATTTAGAAATTACGTAGGCGGGTCAATCGGAGAAATGTGGGGGTTAGAAACCAAAGGCGAAGTTGAAAGTGTACACTTAGCAGACCCGACCGTTACTCCTGGCCTTGGCAGTAGAGATGTTTATGTAGTAGATCAGAATGGCGATGGCGTCATTGACAATACTAAAACAGTCGCAGAAGGGGGTGACTTGGTGAAAATTGGTGAAAATACACCAGATTTTTACTGGGGATTAAGTAGTACCTTAAAATATAAAGATTTTGACCTTTCACTTCAATTTCAAGGAGCTCAAGGAGGAGAAGTCTTCAACATCGATCCGCTTTATTTTGAATCACCATTTTTTGGGACACCTCGAGCAAGTTTTGACGCAGACGGTGATGGTCGGGCAGATATCGGGGAAAATACAGGTGAATTTTTCAAGCGTAAAAGAGATCAAACTGACTGGGGAATACAAGATGCCTCCTACTTGGCACTTAGAAACCTGACGATCGGATATACCTTAAAGCCTTCAATAGTAGGCAAGATTGGATTAGAGTCAGTCAGGATATATGCAGCCGCCACTAATTTGCTATACGTTTTTGGAGACGACTATACCTCTTATAACCCTGAGGGTGTTGAGATTACGAATAGCGGGTATCAAGGACCCTCAACTTATGGTGTCCAAGTAGGTGCAAGCCCTATCATTAGGAGCTTTACAATGGGGTTAAATGTTAATTTTTAAATAATAAAGTAATGAAGATGAAATTTATATTCGTGTGTGCTGTACTATTTATTATAGCGTGTGATAATGACCTGGAGCAAATCCCTCCTAATTTAATAGAGTCGAGTACGCTTACCGACTTTCAAAATGTGTTAAATGCAGCGTATTATTATCAGCATTCTTCAGCCACGCCCTTAGCAGTAATGGGTGACTTTAGAGCTGACAATGCCAAGATGGAAGAAGAGCCTTTTCCTGAATTCGATAAATTTGGACCTGGTTTGACAGCAATGGAAGACCAATTTTTTGGTCCTTTTTATACAGCAATGTATCGATCTATACTAAGTTCCAACAATGTCATCGAAAACTCATCTAACCGTGTTGAAGTGGGTGAAGCACAATTTCTAAGAGCGTTGTCTTATTTTAAGTTAGTGCAGGTATTTGGTGATGTTCCAGTAAACTTATCTGCCCAACCAAGTGTAACAGATCCCTCTATTTTTAAGAGGCAACCTGTTGCTGACGTTTACAGCACCATCATTATTCCTGACCTTAAGGCCGCTCGGGATTCTTTAGATAACGGCGGCTTAGCAGAGGGGCGTGCGACCCAAATCGCTGCACAAGCACTTTTAGGAAAAGTTTATATTTATAGAGAATCATGGGCTGATGCGGTTACTGAGTTAGCAGCTGTGATAAATGGAGCCGCATCGGCAGGGGTTGCATTACAAACTAATTTTACGGATGTATTTGGTGATGCAAATGATTTGAACTCAGAAATCCTATTTGCTACTCAGATAAGCAGCGAAATTGTCGATGAGTATGGTTTTTCTGAGTTTACAGATTGGTATATTGGAGGAGATACAAAAGCCAACCGTCCATTGGATGCTGATTTAGTTGCCGCTTTTGATGCAGTAGCATCAGACACGCTAAATGGAGGAGATGTCAGAAGATCTTTTACTATTGATGATGTGAATGAAATCGGTATAAAATACCCCCAAAATGCTGATCAAGATTGGATTGAAATTAGGCTAGCAGACGTAATTTTACTTTATGCAGAGGCGCTGAATGAAAGTGGTTCTGCTAGTGCGGAAGAAATACTGGATTTGTTAGATCCTATTCGAAAAAGAGCCAATCTTGATGCTCTTGACCATACCAGTATTAATACCAAAGAGTTGGTACGTCAAGCAATTGCGGATGAAAGAAGGCTGGAATTGGCCTTTGAAGGACACAGATGGTTTGACTTAGTAAGAACGGGGACAGTGGATGCCGAAATGGGCGAAACTGTTAATGCCAATTACTACCTATTTCCGATTCCGATATCCGAAATACTGGCAACAAAAGGTGTGATTACCCAAAATCCTGGGTACTAAGTATTTTAATTATCAAAGCTTTTCATCTTTAAGACTATTTTCTAAGGGTAAAGCCATTAAGAAAACTACCTGAACTTTAGCAGGTAGTTTCTTTTCTTTTTATTTATATCTGAGAATCTTTAATATAAAGTTAGCTAGTGTAATTACTAAAAAATACTGATTTTGATTAAACCTAACATTTTCCTTTTACTTGTAACAATCTGTGTCTGGGTGATGTCGTGTACAGATACACGCTCGGGTACAATTGTATCTTCTATTGCTGAATTCAACGAAGCTGCGAGGAATGCCGCACCGGGCACTGTTATAATATTAGCTAATGGCACATGGAGCGATGTAGAGCTTCGGCTAAAGGGCGTTGGTGAGAAAGATAATCCCATTAAATTAAAAGCCGAAATTGCAGGGCAAGTCATCATTTCAGGACAATCCAATCTTGCTTTCTCTGGTGAGTACATCGAAATCTCAGGACTTGTATTCAAAAATGGATACACGCCTACCAGTGAAGTCATTTCATTTAAAACAAGTAAAAACGACCTTGCAAATAACTCACGGGTCTTTAATTGCGTTATTGACAATTTTACTAATCCAGAGCGATTTGACGGAGACACTTGGGTAGCTATATATGGGAAAAACAATGTCTTTGATCAAAACACCCTCGTTGGTAAAGGGAATAGGGGCGTCACCCTAGCCGTGAAACTGACCACCGAGGCAAGCCAAGAAAACAACCACATTATTGAAAATAACTACTTTGGTCCTCGAGAAGTGCTAGGATCAAATGGCGGAGAAACTCTGCGTGTTGGAACTAGCCACTACTCCAGAACATACGCCAATACAATTGTTAGAAAAAATTATTTCGATCGTGCAAACGGTGAGCATGAAATCATCTCCAGTAAAGCCTGCGGAAATGAATTTCGGGACAATGTATTTTTTGAATGTCAGGGTACACTTACCATGCGCCATGGGCATAATACGTTGGTCGAAAACAACTACTTTTTAGGCAACCGAAAGCCCAATACTGGCGGTATTCGAATCATCAATGAATACCAGACTGTAAGAAAAAATTACTTGGCAGGACTTACCGGTCATCGATTTAGAGGAGCACTTGTGATTATGAACGGCGTACCCAACTCACCCATCAACCGATACAACCAGGTGATAGACTCCTACATGGAAAACAATGTGGTGGTGAATAGTGATTACATTCAGTTGTGTGCGGGTAGCGATGAAGAACGCTCGGCCATACCCATAGGATCAACCTTCAAAAACAACCTGATCCTAGGGAATACGAACTTGAATCCTTTTACAATTTATGATGATGTATCTGGCATTACTTTTGACGGAAATATAATAAATGAAGAAGCCAAACTACCTTTAGAGTCGGGGTTCGAGCAAGTGCCACTTGCCCTCTCTACCAACGAAAACGGACTTTTAGTACCACTTCAAGACTTACTAGATAGAATCGCTTTTGGAGAGGTGAAACTACCCATTAATAAAGAAGAAGTAGGAGCAAGCTATTATCCAAATGATGGCGGTGAACGCACCTTCAATGCGGGTAGATCTATCAAAGTAGAGCCTGGAGAGAATACTTTGCTAGATGCACTTATGACGAGCGAATCGGGCGATATGCTAGAGTTAGCAAACGGAGGTGAGTATCTACTGACCAAGTATGCCTTAGTGAAACACCCTGTATCAATACGAGCTTCTAAGGGGAAAAAACCAACTATTCTCTCGGAAAAGCAGAGCTTTTTCAAAATCGAAAATGGAGGCGCTTTATTATTTAAAAATGTTCGGTTCGACGGAGCAGAATCCCCTGATCAGTCGGGAAACAACGTCATAAGCACCAGTAAATATTCCATGAACAAAAACTACGCTGTGCATATAGAAGATTGTGAGGTAGTAGATCTAGATAAAAACCATTCCTTCGACTTTATAAAATCATACAAGCATACGTTTGCAGACTCTATCAACATCTTCAACACCCATATTATCAATGTGACTGGAGCCGTCATGAAGCTGGATATGGAAGTAGAGGACCTCGGTATCTACAATGTGGAAAATGTGAAAATCATAAATTCTACCTTTACTAATGTGAAGCACGAAGTAGCCAATGTCTATCGAGGGGGTACTGATGAGAGTACGTTTGGTCCCATTATGACGATCAAAAATGTTGAAATCAACAATTCAGGTAAAGGAAAACGCAATAAGGCGGATGCGGTACTTCGATTTCATGGCGTTCAAAAACTCGTTGTCGATGATGTAAGAATCAACGAAAGCAAGGGCATAGACTTATATATGACCAATGGCGAACCCATCACCATACTCTCCAACGTTATATTTACAAAGTCTGAGGGACTAAAAACAAACGGAGAGCCGTATCATTCAGAGAACATTAGGATGAACTAAGTGAGGGTACTCGTAGCTATCATAGTTGTCACTTGGATCACTTCTTGCGATATGCAAGATCAAGAAACTCCTTCTGCGGAGACACATCCCAACCTCATTTTGACACGCAAAGGGGTGCAACAGATGCAAGCTAGAGCAGGAAAGATTCCTTTGTTTGATCAATCTGTGGCAACAATCCAAGAGCAGGTGGATGGGGAGATTAATGGTGGCATAGCAGTTCCAGTACCTAAGGATTTAGCTGGAGGCTACACGCATGAGCGTCACAAAGCCAATTTCTTTACTATGCAAAAGGCAGGCGTCCTCTTTCAGATTACGGGTGAGGATAAGTACGCCACATACATCAAGGATATGCTCATTCAGTATGCCGAGATGTACCCTACGTTAAGTAAACACCCAGCCACACGCTCTTATGCCAGAGGTAAATTTTTCTGGCAATGCCTCAACGATGCTAATTGGCTGGTTTATACCAGTCAAGCCTATGATTGCATCTACGATTGGCTAGACGAAAATACGGTGAAGAAACTCAACGAAGAGCTATTCCGACCATATGCTGAGTACATTTCTATTGAAAATCCGCAATTTTTCAATCGTATTCATAACCACAGCACTTGGGGGAATGCGGGAGTAGGGATGATTGGTCTAGTCATGAACGATGAGGAACTGGTCAAGTGGGCATTATATGGGCTAGATCAGCAAGTTCCAAGAGATATCTTGAAGGACAACGACGGAGGAGAAATACAACTAAAAGGGCAAAAGGAAGCGGGGTTTTTGGAGCAACTAGACCATGCATTTTCACCAGATGGCTACTACACTGAGGGGGCTTACTATCAGAGATATGCCATGTATCCGTTCCTGATCTTTTCTCAAGGTCTTGTCAATAAGATGCCAGAGCTAGACATATTGAATTATCGAGACGGGTTGCTCATCAAGGCGGTATATGCATTAATAAATCAAACTAATGCAGTAGGCGAATTTTTCCCTATCAACGATGCACAGAAAGGTATGTCGCTAGCGTCCCGAGAATTAGTATATGCGTTAAGTATGGCGTTTCATTTTGGAGGGAATGATCCACAGCTCCTATCGCTCATCAAAAAGCAAGGGCGTGTCCCGCTCAACGACTCAGGTCTTTCGGCAGCACAAGCTATCGCCACAGGAGGCGAGCAGCCTTTTGAATTTAAAAGCATTAAGATTACTGACGGTGCATCTGGTGAGGAGGGAGCCATCGGGATTCTTCGAAGTGGTTCGTTAACGCTTGTCCTAAAAAATGCAAAGCATGGCATGGGGCATGGACATTTTGACAGACTTGGTTTTTTGCTGTACAATGGAGACCAGGAGGTCTTTCAGGATTATGGGTCCTCTCGATGGGTAAACATTGAGCATAAAGACGGCGGCGGATATTTAAAAGAAAACAAATCTTGGGCAAAACAAAGTATTGCTCATAATTCTATCGTCATCAACAAGCACACGCAGTTTGGTAGCAAAGTACAGAATGCGGAAGATGCACATGGTTATTTTCATTTCTTTGATGTGGATAATCCAGATTTTCAGGTGATGGCTGCCGTGGAACCTAATGCCTATCCAGGCTGGAGGTTGCATCGTACCCTTGCGATGATACAACTGCCCGACCTTGAAAATCCCCTAGTGCTGGATCTTTTAAGTGCCATGGCTGATAAAGACAAGTCTATTAAAGCGACATTTGATTTGCCGCTTTATTATTTGGGTGAGTGGATGAGCAGCAATGTGAATGTGCAGGTAGAAGAAACCTTGCAGCCACTAGGTGAGAGGGATGGTTACCAGCATCTATGGAAAGAAGCAGAGGCCGCCTCTGGCGAGATTTTTAAAATGACTTGGTTTAATGCATCGACATTTTACTCACTCACGGCGGCAAGTGATACCACAGACAAAGTATACTTTACCAGGATAGGTGCCAATGATCCAAATTTCAACCTGCGTCGTGACCCAGGTATAATTTTATCAAGAAACAGTGGCAGCACCCTCTTTGCACAAACGTATGAAGTGCATGGAGCATACGATCCAGCATCAGAAATACCACTCAACTCTTTCTCGTCTGTGGCTTCGATTCAGATAGTACATCACTCAGCAGCCTACAACATGGTGGAAATAAAATTGACCAATGGGAAAGCCTATCTTTTTGCTAGTCAAAAAGAAAGCAACAATGAAAATGAGCAACATTCGATTGATGTAGGTGGTGAACCTATCAAATGGAAAGGAAACTTTATATTAAAAGATAATTCTAAAAATGAATAAAAGCGATACATATCTATTGACCGACCAGATGAAATGGGAGGAATTGGGAGGAGGAGTCTCCCGCAAAATGCTAGGCTACGACAATCAGATCATGATGGTGCTGGTAAAATTCCAAAAAGGAGCAGTAGGTTCCCCTCATCATCATTTTCATACACAGGCAACCTATTGTGCGGCAGGAAAGTTTGAGTTTGAGGTTGATGGAGTCAAACAAATAGTAAAGGCAGGCGACGGCGTGTACATCCAGCCTAACTTATTGCACAGTGCCGTTTGTTTGGAGGCAGGAATATTGATAGACACCTTTAGCCCAGTGCGAGAGGATTTCCTCGATGGGTCAGGCGTATCTTACTTTGGAGATAAGACAATAGCAACTTCTAAATAATCAAAGCAGCATGAAAATAAAAGGATTGAGGTGGTGGGTGATAGGCCTCATTGTATTGGCTACAATCATCAATTACATTGATAGGCAATCAATTAATGTATTGTGGCCTGAGATTTCTGCGAAACTTTACCCCGATAAGTCACTTGATGAACGGAAAGAAATTTATTCACTGGTCTCCGTAATATTCGTGTTTTCCTATGCGTTTGGTCAAGCTTTTTTTGGTCGAATTTTTGATTGGATAGGGACTCGCTTAGGCTTTGCACTTTCTATCTCTGTCTGGTCGATGGCCACGGCGTTGCATGCTTTGGCCAAGTCCTTCGCAGGATTTGCGATTTTCAGGTCTGTTTTAGGTATTGCAGAAGCGGGAAACTGGCCGGGTGCAGCCAAGGGAAATGCTGAGTGGTTTCCCACAAAAGAGCGCGCCTTTGCACAAGGGTTATTCAACTCGGGGGCAGCTATTGGAGGCATTATCTCCATACCACTTATTGCCCTTTTGACCATTTACTTCAATTGGCAAATGATCTTTTTTTTGATAGGAGTGGTGGGGTTTTTATGGCTACTGCCTTGGATGTACCTAGTCAAGTCTCCTCCAAAAGATCACCCGTGGATTACAGACGAAGAGCGAGCATTCATTATAGAGGGCCAAAAGAATGAAACGATAGATGAAAAAACATCGGAAGAACCAAAAGAAGAGGTATTGCGACACAAACAAAGTTGGGGCGTAATAATCGCTTCTGCGGCCATTGACCCTATTTGGTGGTTGTTCGTTTTCTGGATTCCGATCTACCTATCTGAAGTGTATGAGATGGAT
Source organism: uncultured Ekhidna sp. (assembly GCA_964289745.1). GTDB lineage: Bacteria > Bacteroidota > Bacteroidia > Cytophagales > Cyclobacteriaceae > Ekhidna. The sequence goes on along the minus strand of CAXYMM010000001.1, from coordinate 621,417 downwards.
GTGAAAGGGATCGGAATTTATGGATGGGTACCATACGTAGGTGCCATGCTAGGGGCATGGTTTGGTGGTTTATTTGCTCAAAACAGAATGAAGGCGGGATGGGACATTAACAAAACGAGAAAAGCTGTGATTACCCTAGGTTGCTTGATTATGTTGCCAGCGCTCATAGCCATGGCCAACCCGGGAGAACCGATTGTTGCTGTACTGATCATGGCGGTGATACTCTTTGGTTTTCAGACAGCAATAGGAAATGTACAGACCTTACCCAGCGATTTTTTTAGAGGCAGGTCTGTAGGTAGCCTGTCTGGGTATGCTGGAATGGCTGCGAAGCTCACCGCTGCAGGACTCACTTACTTGGTGCCATGGCTTACCATGGGTGGCAATTATACTCCCGCATTTATCATAGGGGCTTCATTGGCATTGCTTGCTTTGGCCAGTATATGGTTTCTTTGCGGTACAATAGAACCAATACGCTTAAAACATTCAAAAGGATTAAAGTAATCGAAAAATAGAATTAAAATGAGAAAAATAGAAAATAAAGTTGCCATCGTCACAGGTGCTACCAGTGGTATAGGATTTGAAGTGGCAAAACGACTGGGAAGCGACGGCTATACTGTCATACTCAATGGCATCGAAGATGAAGCAGGAGCCGAGAAAGTAGCTGCACTAACCAAAGAAGGCACGGTCGCTGAGTATATGGGGTTTGATGTGACCAAAGAAGAGAAAGTCACGCCTGCAATTACATCTATCGGCGAAAAGTACGGAAGGATAGACGTTCTGGTCAACAATGCCGGAGGACTTGGTGGCAGATCAAGATTTGAAGAAATGACGACAGAATTTTACCGATTTGTCATGGCACTAAATTTAGATTCTGTGTTTTTCGCTTCTAGGGCGGCGATACCATATTTGAAAAAAGGTGAACATCCCTCTATCATAAATTATACTTCAAATGCTGGCTGGAACGCTGGAGGTCCGGGGGCGGGTATTTACGGTACATCCAAGGCTGGAGTGCATGCCATCACACGAGCGTTGGCAAAGGATTTGGCGGAATACGGCATACGAGTCAACGCTGTTTCTCCAGGCACAATTGATACACCCTTTCACGCACAGATCAAATCTACCAAGCCAGAGATATTTGCCTCATGGAAAAACAACATCATGCTCGGTCGGCTCGGCCAACCGGAGGAAGTCGCTGCAGTCGTCTCTTTTCTTGCGAGCGAAGATGCCTCGTTCATCACGGCTGAGACCATCCAAATTGGCGGAGGGCAGGCACTGGGGATATAGTTTGTCTAAGTAGCTACGATAGTAAAAGAGAAATCCAAAAAAATGTAATTTACTAGCTTATCTAATTGGGGATATGAATCATATTGATAGGCTCGATACAGCGATATCACCGCAATCATACGAATGCACGATTGCGGTAGAGTGTTGTGTTTTTGGCTTTCAGGATAATAAACTGAAAATTCTCTTGGTCAAAAGGTCAATAGCCCCTTTCGAAGACTACTGGCTTTTGCCTGGTGGTGCGATGTCTGAAGGAATGACCCTCTCAGAATCGGTAAATCAAGTACTTTATAACTTGACGGGAATACAGGAGGTGCCTTGCGAGCAGGTAGCCTGTTACAGTCAGGTAGACAGACACCCAGTCAAACGGGTGGTCTCTGTATCGTACTATGCATTGGTTAAGCCTGAGAAGTACCCCGTAATCCCCAAAAACTATATCTCAGAGATCAACTGGTTTGATATAAAGGAAGTGTCCACACTTGGCTTCGATCATAATAATCTGCTACAAGATGCACTTCGAAAGCTACAAAGCAACCTCAAACAAAATTTGGTATTTGGAGAGTTGTTACCTAATTTTTTTACACTCACCGAGCTTCAGGAATTATATGAAAGAATCCTAGGAGAGCATTTGGATAAGCGAAATTTTCGAAAGAAAATTCTTCAAATGAACCTACTGGAGGACACAAAGAAGAAAAAGAAAGGAGTAAAGGGCGGACCTATTCTTTATCGAAAAAAAAATCACAAAACTTCCTAATCTAATTTGCTGGATTACTCTTCTGTGTATAAATTACACTTTAAAATAATTTTACGAATTTATGAAGAATAAAGTCGTTACCTTTGGAGAGATCATGTTGAGGCTTGCACCTCATGGATTTTTACGTTTTTCTCAAGCAACGAGCTTTGATGTAATCTATGGTGGTGGTGAATCCAACGTAGCAGTTTCTCTCGCAAACTACGGGATTCCGGTAGACTTTGTCACCAGATTGCCAGATAATGACATAGGTGCTTGTGCGCTGATGGAAATGAGAAAGCGAGGTGTAAATACACAAAATATCGTCTTTGGGGGAGACCGTCTAGGCATTTATTTTCTTGAGACAGGGGCAGTTAGCAGAGGTAGTAAGGTTGTTTATGATCGTGCTCACTCTGCCATGTCAGAAATTCAAAAAGGCATGATCGATTGGGAAAAAGTCTTTGAGGGGGCAGAATGGTTTCACTGGACGGGGATTACTCCAGCTATTTCGCAGGGAGCCGCAGATGCTTGTCTGGAGGCCGTAAAAGTAGCTTCTGAGAAGGGCATTGTGATTTCTACCGATCTAAACTACCGAGCCAAGCTTTGGAAATATTGCAACGATAGTACACGAGAAGAGACTATGACTTTGCTTACTTCTTATTGCAATATTATACTTGGTAATGAAGAAGATGCCGAAATGCATTTTAGTATCAAACCAGAAGGAATAAACGTACAGAAGGAAGGACACAATGTAAAAGCAGAGGCTTTTTTATCCGTATGTCAGCAGATGATGAAGAAATTTCCAAAAGCAAGAAAGGTAATTACTACCTTGAGAGGGTCAATTTCTGCTTCGCACAATACATGGGCGGGTGTAATGTATGATGGGGCTGATCTACTCGAAACTCGCCAGTACCAAATCACAGATATCGTAGATCGAGTAGGCGGTGGTGATTCCTTTATGGGAGGTCTCATATATGGATTATTAATGTATCCAGGTGATGATCAGCTTGCGCTGGACTTTGCCGTAGCTGCCTCTAGCTTAAAACATACCATAAAGGGCGATGCTAACCTTGTTACCGTGGCTGAGGTTGAGAAGCTTATGGGGGGAGATACTTCTGGCAGGGTGGCCAGATAATGATTACAATATGATGATTAATTGCAAAGATACAGTGCTTTTTGGTAAAGCAATGATGAGCACAACTAATACTTGGTAGGATAGCTTTCCTTAGACTAATTTCTCTTGAGTTGGCTTTCAGAGGATTTGAAGCATCCAAAGCTGTGTCGAGGATGAGCAAGGGCTTGTTGAAAGAAATATTTCAAGTGAATTAATAAGAATAGCGTATGGCAAGATTTTCAAGAATTAAAGTTTTTCAGGTGATGGAGGATACGGGGCTGGTACCCTTGTTTTACCATCATGACGTCAATGTAGCAAAGAGGGTACTTCTAGCTTGCTACAAGGGTGGTGCGAGAATTTTAGAGTTTACTAATAGAGGAGACTATGCCCATGAGATATTTCGAGAAATCAACAAGTATGCAGAAGAATCTCTGCCAGAGATGATCCTAGGAGTAGGTTCGGTCTCAGATGTGGGAGCTGCCTCGCTTTACATGCAATTGGGAGCCAATTTTGTAGTTACCCCAGTATTAAGAGAAGATATAGCTTTAGCGTGCAACAGAAAAAAAGTATTGTGGTCGCCTGGTTGCGGATCGCTCAGTGAAATTGCCAGAGCGGAGGAGCTGGGTTGTGAATTGGTAAAATTGTTTCCAGGTGGCATCTATGGTCCTGATTTTGTAAAAGCCATTAAAGGACCACAACCCTGGACTTCAATTATGCCAACAGGAGGAGTTTCACCAACCATAGAAAACTTGAGCGAATGGTTTAATGCAAAGGTGACCTGTGTAGGAATGGGTTCAAAGCTAATTTCTGATGATTTGATCGTTAGAGAAGATTATGATAGCTTAAGTGAACTTGTAAAAGAAATAATCGTTCAAATTAAAGAAATAAAAAAATCAGTATAAATCTATGTATCGCGACCTTATGGAATGAGACTATTCAAGACCTTATTACCAGCTATTTATTCGTGTTCTTCTTCATAGTATTTAATACATGGTAGAACCAGATTATAGTTTCACGGCAAAATTTCATAAATATTAAACTTTCAAGGTCAATACCAATCAAAATTTTAGAAGATAAAAAAGAGGGCTAACAACCCTTTTTAGTTATTAGCCCATTTGGCTCCTCTTCTTGGGCTCGAACCAAGGACCCTCTGATTAACAGTCAGATGCTCTAACCAACTGAGCTAAAGAGGAATATTTTAAAAGGAGTGCAAATGTACATAGAAAGTAAAAAATCGCAACACTAAAGGTCAAGATATTTGACAATGAATCATCCAATTACATCAAAAGACTGACATATTGTCTTGTTTATTTAACCATTATTCTGCATTTATATGACAAATAGTCCGTAAAATAGTTAAAACATATGGTTTGGTACAGATTCTGATTCGTTGAAATTGATTTTAAAAATAAAAAATTACAGATATGGCACTTATTAAGTATAACACAAACGATTTTAAACCTACTAGCTTTAGAAGCTTTGTAGATGAGTTTTTCAATGATGAATATCTTGGCGGATCAACGCCAACTTTTAATCCCAGAGTAGATGTATTAGAAACGGAAAAAGAATTCCAAATTAATCTTCACGTACCCGGGATGAGTAAAACTGATTTTGCAATTGATTTAAAAGAAGATGAGATCATCATTAGTGGAGAGCGTAAGTTCGATGATGAGAACAAGGGCAAAAATTACCACAGAATAGAAAGCCACTATGGCTCTTTTCGCAGGTCATTTCACTTACCACAAGTTGTTGATCGAGAGAAAATTAATGCGAAATACGAGGACGGTGTATTGCGAATTTCCCTGCCCAAGGACGAGAAAAAAGAAGCTGAAAAGCAAATAACAATAAAGTAAACGTTGAGCAGTAGAGTAAGGGTTTTTGTGAATATGCAAGAACCCTTTTTTTGTTAAGATTGGTTAAAGATGATTGATTCTTACATTTGATCAAAACCTTATGTATTTTTTATAGTATAGAAGAACAAAGAGAAAATTATGAATAAAAGAAATTTGATTTTAGCGATGATGTTATCCTCCTTTTTTGGAGGTGTAGTTGCGGTTATAGGGTATTCTTCGTTAGTTCCCCCCCCTCAAATAATTCAAGCAAGCGGAGCGAATAAAACCCAGCTGGCACTAACTAACTATGTGTTCGACTCATCGGATTTTATCGTGCCTGAGGGACTGAATTTTGTTTTTGCAGCCAAAAATGCGACTCCTTCAGTCGTTCATATTAGAACCACCTATGAGGCAGGAGTCCAATCAAGAAATCCGTTTAATGATTTTTTGAAAGACTACTTTGGTGAACGATATAAAAGAAGAGGTTATGGAAAGTCATTGGGAGCGGGCTCTGGTGTGATAATAGCCTCTGATGGATATATTGTTACGAATAATCACGTAATTGATAATGCAAGTGAGATCGAGGTAGTTCTTAGTGATAATAGGAGCTACGAGGCTAAGGTGGTTGGAGCCGATGAATCAACAGACCTAGCGGTAATAAAAATCAATCAAGAAGACCTTCCTGCCGTTACTTACGGAAACTCCGAAAGCATCAGTATAGGGGAATGGGTATTGGCTATTGGTAATCCTTATGAGTTTCGATCTACCGTTACGGCTGGAATCGTGAGCGCCAAAGGAAGAAACATCAACATTTTGGGCGGAGGCACTAGTATTGAGTCATTTATTCAAACAGATGCTGCTGTAAATCCTGGAAATAGTGGGGGCGCATTAGTCAACCTCAACGGACAGCTCATTGGTATCAATACTGCGATAGCATCTACTTCAGGAGCCTTTGCTGGCTATTCGTTTGCGGTACCCGTTTCATTGGTAAAAAAAGTGGTCAACGATTTGGTGGAGTATGGGGAAGTGCAAAGAGCTTTATTGAATATCCGAATTGGAGATGTAAATGCGGATATCGCTGAGCAGTTTGATCTGGACGTTCTAAATGGAGTTTATGTTAGTGAAGTAATTTCTGGTGGTGCTGCGGATCTAGCGGGCATCAAAAAAGGAGATGTGATTGTTGGGATAGATGATAAGACGATAAATAACGTTGCTCAGCTTCAGGAAAATGTGGCTGTCAATAGTCCTGGCGATGATATTACGGTAAAATTTATCCGCAATGGAAAAGAAAAAAAAGTGAGCGTAGTACTTCGAAATGCGAACAACACCTTTGAAATCGTCGAAGCAAAAGATGAATTTGAAATAGAAGGGGCAACTTTCGTAGAAACTTCCAAGGAGCTTCGGAAGAAGCTGGAAGTGGATGGAGGAGTACAAATTAGTAAACTTGGTGCTGGAAAGTGGAGAGATATTAGAATGAAGGAAGGATTCATCATTACCAAGATCGACAATGAAGACATTAAAGATATTGAAGACCTAAAAGATTATTTTCGAAGCCCTCGAAGAGACGGTATTCTAATTGAGGGAATTTATCCAGACGGGAGCAAAGCGCATTATGGGTTAGGCCTCTGATCGAGTAGAAAAGCATAATTTTAAAGTCCTGAAATTATACAGGACTTTTTTTGTTTCAATATGCAGAAGATCGTAATAATTGGTGGAGGATTAGCCGGGTTGATAAGTTCAATCCTGCTTGTTAGAAAGGGCTATGAAGTAATTTTATTTGAGGAGAAAGAGTACCCTTTTCATCGGGTGTGTGGTGAGTATATCTCCAAAGAGGTGATACCATTTCTTAAACAAAATGAACTCTATCCTTCAGAATTAGAACCGGCAGATATCTCGCAGTTTCATTTGACCTCTCCTAAAGGAGTATCTATAAACCAACCTCTAGGGTTAGGAGGGTTTGGGCTGTCTCGATGTGCATTGGATGAATGGTTATTCAAAATTGCAGTAGCGGAAGGGGTTCAATTTCACTTCGATAGAGTAGTAAATTGCAACTACGGTGAGAATGAGTTTTCAATAGAGGCACGCTCAGGCGTTACCCTTAGTGCAGATTTAGTGATTGGAGCTTTTGGGAAGAGGAGCAATATGGATAAAAAACTAGACAGGAGTTTTGCACATAAGAAACATCCATACGTTGGTGTAAAGTATCATTTAAAAACGGACGAGGTAGATGATAGCACCGTAGCCCTGCATAACTTTAAAAATGGCTACTGCGGCATCAGCAAAGTAGAGAACGAAAAGTTTAACGTTTGCTACCTCACCCATCGAAAAAACCTAAAAAAATATCCGAGTATAAAGGAAATGGAGCAAGAAGTGCTTTATAGAAATCCTTTTTTGAAAAGAATTTTCACAAACGCTGACTTTCTTTTCGATAAGCCAAAAGTGATAAGTGAAATTTCCTTCTCTTCAAAAGAGCCAGTATTTGATCATATTTTGATGATCGGTGATTCAGCGGGTACGATAGCCCCCCTTTGTGGAAACGGTATGGCGATGGCAATACACACCGCAAAACTGCTAAGTCAAGTTATCATTCATAATATTGATGGTGGCTTCGATCGGGAGGCATTAGAAAAAGACTACACTAAAGTCTGGTGCGAGGTATTTCAAAAAAGAATTTGGATAGGAAGAAATATTCAACATTTTTTTGGTGCCTCTAGTCTCACTGAACTTGCAATTCATATAAATAAAAAAATACCCGTCATTACTCGTTCGTTGATGAAAAGAACACACGGCGCAGAGTTTTGATTAACCCAGCCATAGGTATAGAAAAAACGCATTGAGTAAAGTGCTGGAGATTAAATTGAGTCGCATTGTGGAATCAAAGTCTGCTGCTGTTGGATTTTTTCTTACTTTAAAATACCATCTAAAGAAATAGATGAGCATAGGAGTCAAACAGAAAAAAAACAAAACAGTCTTTGAGCGTCCAAAAGTGATATAGAAGTGATATCCAAGCCCTGCCGAGGCTATTGCAAAGGCTACTGCGGTAAAATGGAAAGTGCCTAACACACCTAGCTTTCTACTTATCGTCATATCGCCTCTTCTTCCATCTTCTTGATGCTGATAAATTTGAGTCATTGGATAAGATCCCATAAGCAAAACACTACACAGAACGCCTGGAACCTGGTAGCGCCAATCTAACGTTTCTGCAACACCTATGCCCTCTACTGCTACAATAGCGAGCAGAAAAGTGAAATATCCTTGAAAAATTCCAGCCGCCATCCAACCAATTATGGGGTATTTCTTTAATCGAATAGAAGGGTGGCTGTAAGCCTTGGAGACTAACCCATAGATAAAAATCATGATAGTAAATTCCAGCGAAATAAAAAGACCAAGTATCAAAGCTGCCCCATCTATGATGAGCGAAACCCAATAGAGTTCGAGGTAAACTTTTGGTGGGTTTTTCAGCCCACCGATACTCTGCTCGTCTTTATCAAAATAAGAGTTGAATCCATTGCTAGCCGGATATACCATAAAATGTAGAATAAAGAAACAGAGGATAGTATCCACCCAAAAAACAGACCTAGCGGAGGCGCAAGCCAACAGAAAAACCGGTAACAAGAAAAAAGAGAATGGAAATCTTAAATGGAGTAGTGTAGATTTTTTCAATTTGGATGGTTTTTTTGCAAAAAAGATGATTAATATTATTTCAGTAAGCTAATGTCGGCATTCATTCACTCCATAGCAACCGTAGTACCTCCTTTTGTCAGTACCCAATTGCAAATCGCTGATTTTATGATCCGAAATTTGGGTCTGAATAAAGAAGAACAGCACAGACTAAGGCTACTCTATCGAGCAAGTGGAATTAATCAGCGATATTCAGTTCTAGAAGATTTTAGCAAAAATCTAAACGGGAAGTCCTTCTTCAAAGAAGGTGACTTCCCTTCTGCGAAACCCAGAATGCAGCTATATGAGGAAAAAGCACTAGGACTTGCGCTAGGTGCCTCGCAGCAAGCACTCAATGATGCTGAAACAGACCCCTCTAAAATCACTCATTTGATTACCGTCAGTTGCACGGGTATGTATGCACCCGGTCTAGACATAGAACTCATCCAAAAACTAAATTTGGCAACCACTACTCGTCGTACCTCCATTAATTTTATGGGTTGCTATGCTTCTTTCAATGCGCTAAAGGTGGCAGCAGATATTATTGAATCAGATCCTCAAGCCATTGTATTGGTGGTCTCTGTCGAGCTATGTAGCATTCATTTGCAAGACGCTAAAGATGACGATAACCTGCTTTCAAATGCCCTTTTTGGAGACGGGGCAGCGTCTGTGATTATCAAGGGTTATTCAAAAGCGGGTAGTCTGGAGCTCTTAAAGTTCCATAGCGATCTAGCACTACAAGGTAAAACCGACATGGGATGGTTTATTGGGGACAATGGTTTTGAAATGAAAATTAGTGTGAAGGTGCCAACGATTATAGAAGAAGGGATCGGTGAGTTGACCAAGAGGCTACTGGAACAAAACAAATTGGACTTACAAGCCATCGATTATTATGCGATCCATCCAGGAGGTAAGAAAATCCTTCAGGTAATAGAACAAGAGTTGGGCATTTCAAAAGAACAAAATAGCTGCGCTCACGATATTTTAAGAAACTTCGGAAATATGTCATCTCCTACTGTACTTTTTATACTTCAGAAAATCCTTAAAGGATTGACGCAGGAGGACGAAAATAAGCATATTTTGAGTTTTGCTTTCGGTCCAGGTCTTACGTTGGAGAGTGCCTTGCTAAAAATACATTTCTGATGTTAGAAGAAAGGTCTGATGAACAAGAAATAATGGACGATCTCACCGTTTCCGGTCCCGTTATAAACCAAACCTTAAAAGAGCTCAACACCATTAATCAACTACTCGGAGGAAAGGCAATTAGCCTCTCTCGGTTCAAGACGTTAGTTGAGAGTAAGAAGGTCTTTTCCTTGGCCGATTTGGGATGTGGCGGGGGAGACATCCTCATGTCTATGGCCAAATGGAGTCGCAAAAAGCGAAAAGAAGCACGATTTATTGGCATTGATGCCAATCCTTACATTGTGGAATATGCCATTCAAAACACAGCGCACTATCCCGAAATAACCTACATGGCAATGGATATCTTTAGTGATGACTTTAAGTTGCAATCTTTTGATATTGTACACTGCAGCTTATTTTTACATCATTTTTCTAAAAAGGAGATCATTGCTTTGCTTACCCATTTTAATAAAACGGCAAACATAGGAGTTATTATAAACGATTTGCACCGACACCCACTAGCCTATTGGAGCATTAGCCTACTAACGCGCCTCTTTTCCAATTCGACGATGGTGCAGAACGATGCATCCGTGTCTGTAGCTAAAGGGTTTAGAAAGGGAGAATTAAAAGAAATGTTAAGTGAAGCTGGGATTATAAAGTATCGATTAAAATGGAGGTGGGCTTTTCGTTGGGAATTAACATTCTAGCATCACCAATCAAAAATCGGATTACCACCAGCATTAATTAGAACGTAGGGTAAAAAAGTTCGTGAATTTTATTTTAAATCAAGAAGCGAAATAATTTTGCGCCCTACATTTACAAAGCCTTCGTGCTGTGAGGGTTCATCACGATCTCTATCGAGAATACTAAATGGAGGGTGTACCTTTCTTTCTTGAGTTTCGTCGAATAAGCTTCACCAAAGTTGGTATCGGTGGGAATCGACTGCGTTTATTCCTCAAGTAATAAAATAATTTTTGGGGTTTAGCATATTAGATATTTTTGCTAAAAATTCAAAATCACAACGTATCCCTACAATGGCAAAAAACATTAAAACCATTCTTTCCGCCTTAGAAATAGAACCACAAAATTTGGGTTCTGCATATGGTCATTATTGGGTAAATTCATCAGGAGAATATCTTTCCTCTACCTCTCCTGTTGACAGCTCTATCGTAGCGCAAGCGCAGCTTGCTGATGATAAAGCCTATGAAGAAGTTATAAAACAGGCGCAAGAGGCTTTTGTGAGCTGGAGACAACTTCCGGCTCCTCAAAGAGGTGAAATAGTGCGTCAACTTGGAAATGAACTCCGAACGAATAAAGAGAGCTTGGGTACACTTGTATCTTTTGAAATGGGTAAATCGCTTCAAGAAGGGTTAGGAGAGGTGCAGGAAATGATCGACATCTGTGATTTTGCAGTGGGCCTCTCTAGACAGCTTTATGGCTTTACGATGCACTCTGAGCGTGCTTCTCATAGAATGTATGAGCAATGGCATCCGCTAGGAATCGTTGGGATCATTTCCGCTTTTAACTTTCCAGTAGCTGTTTGGTCGTGGAATGCTGCCTTAGCATGGGTATGCGGAGATGTCTGCGTTTGGAAGCCCTCCGAAAAAGCTCCGATATCGGCAATAGCATGTCAGAAGATTGCACAAAAAGTGTTTAAGAAAAACGGAATACATCCAGGAGTATCGGGTCTTTTAGTAGGAGATGCCGAAATTGGAAAAAAGATGGCAGCAGATGCGCGAGTTCCTTTGGTTTCAGCAACGGGATCTACTCGAATGGGCAAAGCTGTTGGCGAAGTAGTAGGAGCAAGGCTGGGCAAGACCATACTTGAGCTAGGCGGTAACAACGCTATCATTATTTCTAAACACGCGGACCTAAACATTGTCATTCCAGGGGCGGTGTTTGGTGCTGTCGGAACTGCTGGGCAAAGGTGTACATCTACACGAAGACTTCTCATTCATGAAGATATTTACGAGGAGGTGAAAGAGAAAATTAAGAATGCGTATGGGCAGCTTAAGATCGGAAATCCATTGGATGAAACCAATCACGTTGGGCCACTTATTGACAAGGATGCGGTGAAAATGTACGAGGAAGCGATCAAAAAAGTAAAACACGAAGGAGGAAAAGCAGTGATAGACGGAGCGGTCTTATCAGGAGGGGAGTATAAATCTGGATGCTATGTGAAACCCGCTATTTTTGAAGTGAAGAATAGCTACAAAATAGTATGCAATGAAACGTTTGCTCCGATCCTTTATTTGATTAAATATTCAACTATTGAGCAGGCAATCAACATGCAAAATGCCGTGCCTCAAGGCTTATCCTCAGCTATCATGACGACCAATATTCGAGAGTCCGAATTGTTCCTTTCGTGTGCAGGCTCTGATTGTGGCATTGCAAACGTTAATATTGGAACATCAGGCGCCGAGATCGGGGGTGCATTTGGAGGAGAGAAAGAGACAGGAGGGGGTAGGGAGTCGGGATCCGATGCTTGGAAAGCATACATGAGAAGACAAACCAACACCATCAATTTCTCAACCAAACTACCACTGGCTCAAGGTATTAAGTTTGACCTAAAATGAAAGTTTAGGTTTATTTTATATTACTAAATCAGGCACTTAAGAAATTTATATTTTACGAGACTTATTTCATTGATTTTCAATATCTTACTGGTGGCACACTATTTCAAAAAGTAAAATTCCCTATCCTCAAGGTGCTCCACATGGTTTACTTTGTTGCAACAAAGAAGCAAGCCATTTCTTCTACTGAATTGAGTAGAAAACAAGGTTTAACACAAAAGACCTACTGGTCTTTAAAATTATCAGATTTTCAATCAGTCCTATTTTGGGGGTCACTTAATATAGAGACGTATGATGAGCTTATCTTAACGGCATTTACTTACAAATTAAAAATGCGGGTACTTTCTCCATTTGAATAACGAGTTGCTCGTTTTCCGGAACATCTGAAACTAATGAGATGACACCTCCAGCAATTTTATCATTAACATGGTTATGCTTATGAAAAGGTGTACATTCATTAGCGAAATTCGAGGGCTCTTTATGAACAATAATCACTTTGTTTAGTACATCATCACGATCTCCAGAATTGATCTTCCAAAGGTCTGTAAAGAGTACGAACTTACCTTTTTTATCGCCCCCTATGGAAACATTCCCGATATCACCTAAAAACGGTTTATCCCATACCCTTCCCATACTTATCGAATCACAAGCTGCAAATAGATACCCCTGATTCCAATGCCCGCCAAGAGCCTCCAAAGACCCGTTGTGAATATGAACTGCTTTCTGCGTATTGGGTTCCATGCCCTCAAGTAGGATGGTAAGACGCACCAAATTCTTTGACTGACCAAAGTAAGCAGTGCCAACCTTCCGTTCTAGGACAGTGTATTGGTTTTCTCCTACTTCCTGAATAGAGTAGAGTTCGGCTTCTGCATTTATCTCAGCAATGAATTCTTGCTCAGGTTCTGATTGACATCCCGAAATAAGTATCAATAAAACTAAAATCGATTTTTTCAAAACTTGATCCTTTTAAACAATTAAAACCAAAAAAAACCTATTGATCCCTCTTTTAAAACTTTTTATTACCCTCCTTCATGTTTCAATCTCTTTTTTCTTTCACTTTAGCTCCAATCTGGCACTTTCTTCGCTTATATAGATATTAACTAAGTGGCGAATGGACTCTCCTAATATCGCAAATAATATAAATCAAAGCAATAGTCAGTATTCTCTAAATCATTTATTTCAAAGTTATTTTAAAATAAATTAGGGAAGCCATTAGCACTCCTTCAATCAACTTTTAACCTATCTGCCATATGAAATGCCCATTAGAACGTATGACGGTATTTTAGTCAAATTGCCGAAATCCCAACATTTAAGACGGTAAAAAAATTAATTATTTTATCCCTGAGAAGGTTTGCGCTAATTTTAAACGTCTTGGATATTATTAATTGAGGGTTTTACGTTCATGTAAATTTCAATTTGCTCAAGGCAAAAATGGGGTTTTAGATTCATTAAAGATTAGGGGCGACTTTTTTGATTTTGCTAATATTATTAAGTTGTATAGTAGTTGAAGATTCAAACATAGGCTCAAAATCGTGGTCGAAGCACACTTCCGTAGATCGATAGGATTGAATTTGGTGTACGTACTGATTAAAATCCTCATCATACCCTTTCAAAATGACAATAAACTCTGTTTGCTCACTGCTAAGCTGCGCTTTGGTTTTGTCTTTAATGGGGCTTTCATCGTCTAATGGATGGACAATAGTCCATGGCAAGGGAAACATATCGATAAAGTCGATTTCTAGATTCAGGGGGATATACCGTCGTATCGTCCTCTCTTCATCCTCTTCTAAAAAGGAATAAATTACTTTGGCTTTCAGCTCAATAATCTCGCTTCTACCTGGATTTGCAACTCTAAATTTCAGTCCTTTTATGCCTCTGTAAGGACTGACGACCATCCACTCACTAAAAAGTATTTTACTCTTAGCTTTTGAAAAACGACCGTACAAAATACTGGTTATGAATGCAAAGGTAACCAGTCCTGCTGTGGCTTCTATAGCCGCTACCGTGCTGCTAAAACCCATTACAGGGCTGATGTATCCATACCCGACTGTAGTGAGTGTTTGGGTAGAGAAGTGGAAACAATGTATAAAAAAATCTCCTGATGAGGCCATGTTCAGCCCTCCAGATAATTGCTCAGGGCCACCGATATAATAAATAAAAGCAAAAAATAGATTTATCAAAAAATACCAGCTTATTCCATACAAAAGGAACATGCCCCAGTGCATGTTGATAAACCAGTAGTGCAGACTAAAGTCTTTTAAACGTGCGCCCTTTTTTCTTACATTGAACGTGCCATCCTTTTTGATTAGCCGATCAATGTCGCTAAAGCTTTTGTTTCCGAAACCTGTCTCTTCTAATTTGGTCTTTATCATTTTTGATTTCCGCCTTTTTGCCATGCGTTAAAGTTAATGGTATCCTCCCCTTTAGATCAATAGCCAAATCTGAAGATGATTACTTCAAGGAACTTAATTTACAAATGACCTTTATGCGCTGAAGCTCTCAAGGTTTATTTCATGGAATCATAATGATATAATTCATGCGTATTTTTAGGTTTCGTTGGTTTGAAATTCCACAGGCTATTGAATCCAATACTCCATCCGATTCGTGGAAAGTTGGCTTTTTTCAACTTTTTTTTGATGGTTGTGCTTACTGGGGGTATTTTAGGCTTTTCCATCTCGATCAGCTCACAATTCATAGGATTAAAAGGCGGAATTCAAAAAGAAATAAATTTTAGCCCTTTTAATTAAAAAGTATTCGACTCATACAAATTGGTTTATCTATTGTCATCCTGGCGTGAGATTTAAACATACTTTTTTCGTTTTGTCTGAACACTTAGGCTATTAAAGTGTTAAAATCCTTAAGTACTGGTAAGTATAAAGACCAATAATTCTTTGTTTATAGCATCAGATTCTGTGGAAGTCAGTGACACAATAACCTAAAATGGAAGATTACATAAGCATCATTGCATCTGGCTATAAGGGATACGCCAATTACTTATGGCATGAAATTACGCACCCCGCTTGGCACAACTATTTTTATTGGTTAATAGGTATATCGGCCTTCTTTTACATTTTAGAACTCACCAGTCCGTGGAGAAAAGACCAAGCCAAGTTTAGAAAAAATTTTTGGTTGGATTTCTTCTACATGTTTTTCAATTTCTTCCTCTTTTCATTGGTTATATACAATGCTGCTTCAAACGTTGGGGTGCACTTTTTTAATGGCACATTGGCCGCCATGGGTATTACCAATCTTCTTGCATTTGAGGTCATGACGTGGCCTGCTTGGTCTCATCTGCTAGTGGGTTTTATCGTGCGGGATTTTGTGCAATGGTGGACGCACAGGCTCTTGCATCGAGTACCTGCTTTGTGGGAATTTCACAAGGTACACCACTCCGTGGAACAAATGGGATTTGCGGCTCACTTGCGATATCATTGGGTAGAAAATGTCGTGTATCGATCCATAGAATACTTACCCCTCGCCTTGATAGGGATTGGACTAAGAGACTTTTTTGTTATTAACATTTTTACTTTAGCTGTTGGACACTTTAATCACTCCAATTTCAAATTAAATCTAGGTATATTAAAATACATATTTAATAATCCTCAAATGCATATCTGGCATCATGCCCGTGAGCTGCCAGAAGAAAGAAAATACGGCGTAAACTTCGGTCTAACGCTGAGTGTCTGGGACTTCCTGTTTAAGACCCACTACGTTCCTCATGAGGGAAGAGATATTAAGTTAGGCTTTCCAGGTGTTGAAGGCTTTCCTCAAGACTTTATTCATCAAAATTCACATGGTTTTAGAAAAAGGAAAGCCACGCAAAAAAGCACTTGAGATAAAGAGCTTCAGGCGATAGTTTAAATACTCCTCTGTTAAAATGATTTTCAGCCTAGCCGCTGATAAATGGGAGAAAAAAGCCTTCGATTGTTTAATGCTGGTAATAAACCTCGCCACTACTGATTAAAAAACACTAAACCCAAGCGATTTAGCCGGCGGGAATGGGCTAAAGCACCCCCCAAGCGACCCCCCTTTCCTACCCAACGCCCTTTTTTTGTGTGCACTAAAAAGGATCGCCAAGCCGTTCTAGGAAAAACACCTAGCCTAAACCCCACAAAACGAAGCCTAGGCAGTGATGCGCTTTTTTACGGACATGCTTCGATTTGAAAAACAGATTCATTATTAAAAATCCAATTACTATTAGGAGGCAATTTATCCACTTGCACGCAGGTTAAATTAGGGTTACTCGACAAATTTAAATCCGTAAGCTTATCGTTATTCCCATTCGCCAAATTAACTTTTGTTAATTTGGAACTGTTTTTTAAATCAAGCTGAGTAAGTGCGGTGTTGTTAGAAACATCGATGGCTGTTAATTGGTTAGAAGCTAAATAAAGCTGAGTAAGTGCGGTGTTTTTAGAAACATCGATGACTGTTAATTGGTTATTAGATAAATTAAGCTCAGTAAGTGTGGTGTTTTGAGAAACATCTATATCTGCTAATTCATTGTATTGCACATAAAGCTCAGTAAGCGCCGTGTTTTGAGAAACATCTATATCTGCTAATTCATTGAATTGCACATAAAGCTGAGTAAGTGTGGTGTTTTTAGAAACATCGATGACTGTTAATTGGTTATTAGATAAATTAAGCTCAGTAAGTGTGGTGTTTTGAGAAACATCTATTTTTGTTAATTGACTTTCAGCTATTGTAAGCTCAGTAAGCGCCGTGTTTTTAGAAACATCGATGGCTGTTATTTTATTAAAAGAAAGATTAAGTTTAGTAATATTTGCAAAATATTCCAGTCCAGCAACGTCTTTATAGTTTATTCCACTAATTACTCCTGTATATGCTTGGGCTTCCAATAGGGAAATTTCCCCATCCCCATTGGCGTCAAGGCCTTTCGTATTGAGTAATCCAGCTTTAAAGACATCACCCGGGATTTCAATTAATTTATCTACTAAAACCGTAAACGTGGCCGTGGTCGTTACTCCGCCTACGGTCGCCTGTATTTCCCCGGTAAGCTCCTTATTCGTGTCATAAACAAAGGCGCTTGCATCGGCTATCACCATTTTACTTCCCTCCAAAGCAATGGCACCTGCTAGGCTTTGGCTCGTAATCGAAAAAACGGGCGTTTCTTCCGAATTGGCTACGGTCGCCGTGATCTCCCCGATCAGGGTGCCTTTGGGGCTGTTTTCCAAAATAGCTAATTGAGACAAATCCCCTATGGCGATGGTAATGATATCATCAATGGTTACCGTTGCGGTTTTATCGGCTGAGCCGTCTTTATTCGTGGCGGTAAGCTTTACCGTATAGGTGCCGTCTTTCGTGTAGGTATGGGTGGGGTTTTCTTCGGTGGCTTTTTCGCCATCGCCAAAATCCCAAGCGTAGCCAGTGGCGTTTTTAGAAGCGTTTTTAAAGGTTACCGCCCCTGCTGTGCCTTGGGTAAAGGTAAAGTCGGCAACTACTTTCGTGTCGACTGTTTCATCTTTCTTACAACTCCATAAGCCTGTGGCTACGCACAGGGCGGCAAGTAGAAAGGTTTTCGATTTAAAATTCAATTGATTTGATTTGATTTGATTTGATTTGATTTGATTTGATTTGATTTGATTTGATTTGATTTGATTTGATTTGATTTGATTTGATTTGATTATCCATAAATTCAAAATTTTTCATCTCGCTTTTGGATTCTTTAAAATTATTCATCTTATTCTTTTTTAAGGTTTAAAACACAAGAATAAAGGTATTGGATCGTATTTGCAAATAAATTCAAAAAAATATCGTTTTTTTTTGATGAGTGGGCTTAAAAAACACTAAACCCAAGCGATTGAGGCATCGGGGATAAGCTAAGACGATAAGTAGCCATGCTGCTTTAAACTTTCCCACAGCGCAACGCAAAAGCCCCCCAAGCGACCTCGCTTTCTTACCCAATATTCTTTCTTCGTCCGCTCCAAACGGGATTGCTTAGCCGCTTTAGAAAAAATGATTAGCCTAAACCCCGCAAAACGAGGTTTAGGCTGTGTTTTGTGTTTTTAGTTACTACACTCCGTTGTCTGAAAGGTTACGACGGTGGCATCATATTTCCCATTCCACTTTGGTGGAATATTTGAAGGATCATTCACTTGCACACAGGTTAGATTATCATTACCTCTCAAGTCCAAATCCATAATCTGAAGGTTATTGCCATTCTTCAGATTAACCTTTGTTAAGTTATTGTTTTGTAACCAAAGAAAGTTAAGGGAAAAGAGGTTAGAAACGTCTATGCTTGTTAATTGGTTGTCATTTAAAGTAAGCAAAGTAAGTGCAGTGTTCTTCGAAACATCCAGTGTTTGAAGGTTATTACCGTTTAAGCGAAGATTACGAAGTTTTGTATTCTTAGAAACATCCAGTGAATTTAGATCGTTTTCAAATACAAAAAGATCAAGAAGCTCAGTATTTTTAGAAATATCTAGCGTTGATAAACTGTTCTCTTGTGCATCTAAACGACTAAGTGCTGTATTGAAAGAAACATCCAGTGTTTGAAGGTTATTAGCATTCAAGCGAAGATCAGCAAGTTTTGTATTGTTAGAAACATCTATTGCTGTTAAGTTATTTCCTCCAAGATCAAGCGAAGTAATATTTACAAAATATTCAATCCCAGTAGCATCTGAAATGCTTTTTGTTCTTCCATCAATTGATCCAGCATAGCCTCGAGCTTCTGATTCTAGAATTTTCTCATCTCCATCGGTGTTTAGGTTTGTATTATTTACTAATACTGCTTTGAAATTTGCATCTGGAATATAAATTGCCTCATCAGGATCATCACCTATGGAAATCGTAAACGTTGCTGTTTCCGTCACACTCTCTACTGAGGCCTGAATTTCGACTGTGATCTCCTTATTCTTCTCGAAATCAAATGCGCTTGAATCGGCAATAACCATTCTATTTCCCTCCAAAGCAACGACACCCGCCGGGTTTTGGCTCAAAATCGAATAAACAGGTGTTTTATTCGAATTGGTTACGACCGCCGCTATCTCCACGATACTGGTTCCTTTAGGTTTGTTTTCCTTAATAGATAGTGTCAAATCAGCTATGTCTATGGTAACTGCGTTAGTGATGGTCACCGTTTGCGTCGATACATCTGATGCGCCCGCACTGTTCCTAGCAGTAAGCATTACGTCAAAATCTCCGTTTTGAATGTAGGTATGGGTTGGGCTTGCATCTGTTGAAGTGTTTCCATCTCCAAAGTCCCACGTGTAACCGGTCGCATTTGTAGAAGCGTTCGCGAAGGTTACGACCCCTCCTGAAGCTATGCTAAAGGTAAAATCAGAAACAGGGGCTAATACAATGGTCACCGTTTGCGTCGATACATCTGATTGACTCGCACCATTCGTAGCAGTAAGCGTTACGTCAAAATCTCCGTTTTGAGTGTAGGTATGGGTTGGACTTTCATCTGTTGAAGTATTTCCATCTCCAAAGTCCCAGGCATAACCGGTCGCATTCTTAGAGGTGTTCACAAAGTTCACAGTACCTCCTGCTGATTGTGCGTCTACAGTAAATTCAAAAGAGGCAATCGGCAGTGCGTTAGTAATGGTAATTATTTTGGTTGTATCATCTGATTGACTCGCACCATTCGTAGCAGTAAGCGTTACGTCAAAATCTCCATTTTGGGTGTAGGTATGGATTGGACTTTCATCTGTTGAAGTGTTTCCATCTCCAAAGTCCCACGTGTAACCGGTCGCATTTGTAGAAGTATTTTGAAAGGTTACAACCCCTCCTGAAGCTATGCTAAAGGTAAAGTCCGCCATTACTGGGATGATCGTTCCCTTTAATGAAATGGTCACCTCTTCCATTGCCTCATCCGATCCGCCTTCATTCGTAGCGGTGAGTTTTACCGTATAGGTGCTGTCTTTAGCGTACGTATGGGTGGGGCTTTTATCTGTTGAAGCGTTTCCATCTCCAAAGTCCCAAGCATAACCGGTCGCATTTTTAGAGGTGTTCACAAAGTTCACAGTACCTCCTGCTGATTGTGCGTCTACGGTAAATTCAAAAGAGGCAATCGGCAGTGCGTTAGTAATGGTAATTATTTTGGTTGTGTCAGCCGATTCGCCTGCACCATTCGTAGCAGTGAGCTTTACCGCATAATCCTTATTCTCAACGAATGTGTAGGTGGTATCTTTCGCATTTGATTTGTTTCCATCTCCAAAGTCCCACGTGTAACCGGTTGCATTTTCAGAAGTATTTGTGAATTTTACAACCCCTTCGTCGTCTAATGTAAATGTAAAGTTGACAATTAATTGGGTCTCCGTTCCTTCTAATTTAACAATTATGGTTTTCGTTTCTTCATCAGACCCACCCGCATTCGTAGCGGTGAGCTTTACGGTATAATTACCACTCTTCGTATACGTGTGTGTTGGACTCTTCTCTTTTGAAGAGTTTCCATCGCCAAAATCCCAAGCGTAGCTGGTCGCATTTGTAGAAGTGTTTGAAAAGGTTACCACCCCTTCTGTGCCTTGAGTAAAGGTAAAGGCGGCAACTGCTTCAGGGGTAACCTCTCCATCGTCCTTACCGCAACTCAATAGGATTGCGCCTGTGCATAACATAGTCATTAAAAAAGCTTGGCTTAATTTATTTTTCTTCATGGTGATTTAACGCATTAAATTTTAAAATTAGGATACAAAAATAATTATCTAATTGAAAAAATAAATAAATCTAATAAAAAATATTTTTTTTGCTATCAGAGGGTATATATTTCTATAATTATTAATTTGCTGATTTTACGAAAGAGAGCCAGCCTCAATTTTGGGGGTTTTGCCATATAAAGTAGCTTCGATGTGGATCGTCTTTGCTATTTCTTCTTCTAATCAAATGGCTGGTAGAAAGTTGACTTCTGATACTTATAATCGATGATTCGGTATTGTGAACGTATATTCATCAATAATCTGGAGATTCAAAAAAATTTCTACTTCGCTGATCCCCTTTTTCTGTGGTGTGTGGACTCTGAACATCCACTCATTTGTGATCTCCCTTAATGTCATTGATTTTGGATTTGTGATTTAACAGCTAAGGAAAGCGAATTAAAGACAAACTGTTATTCATTCACTTTGTATGGATGCGACAGCGTGTTGAATAGTATATTCCTTTTTAACTTAGTACAAATTAGTACGAAGAAGAGCTAAATGGCTTCTTTTTTATTCAAGGGATTTTTACCCAATTTAACGTTGATATTGGAAACCTAGTGATTAATCAAGCACGAATATTTCTGGGGACCTACGTAGACAATAGCCCCCTCATTGTTTTTAGGTTCTTTTTTGGTCTGCTGGTGGCCGCAGAGTGTATCGGTGCCATTTTTACGGGATGGGTAAAAGAGACGTTCATTACTCCCAAATTCACCTTTACCATAATTGGACTAGAATGGCTTCAACCTCTCGATGGGAATGGCATGATTTATTATTTCCTGCTGATGGGTTTTTTGGGCTTTTTTATCGCATTTGGGCTTTTTTATCGTTTCTCCACGCTTTCCTTCACTTTAATGTGGACGATTGTTTATGTGATGCAAAAATCTCATTATAACAATCATTATTACCTGCTCATTCTGTTAGGAGCTGCAATGTTTGCAATGCCTGCACATAAAGCCAAGTCGCTGGATGTACGCCTTGGTATCACGTCCTATGCCGATTCTTGCAGAAGAATCTGCCATTGGTTTTTCATCATTCAAATCATAATCGTTTATTGCTTTGCCAGTATTCACAAAATGAACCCAGATTGGATGGCAGGTAAACCACTAGACATCTGGTTTACCGACAAAGCTCACTATTGGCTTATTGGCCCCCTTCTGGGTGCAAAGTGGACACCGCTCTTAATTTCGTGGGGTGGAATTATCTATGATGGTAGTATCCCATTTCTCCTTCTTTTTAGAAGAACCCGAACTGTTGGCTTTGTGCTGTCCATCCTTTTCAATTTATTTAACTCTGCCGTTTTTCAGATTGGAATTTTCCCTTATTTAATGGTCTTACTTACCATATTCTTCTTCCCGCCAGAGACCATTCAAAAACGTTTCTTCAAAAAGAAAGAGGCGGTAATCTTGAATGAAAAGAAGCTGCCCATCATGCCTACTGTATGGGTCATTGCGTATTTTTCGATTCACCTTGTGTTGCCACTCCGGCACCATTTTTTTGAAGACAAACCTGCCTGGACAGAAGAAGGTCATAGGCTTGCTTGGCGGATGATGCTGCGATCAAAAACGGGGGTGGTTAAGTTTATTTTAGAGGACAAAGCATCAGGCGAAAGAGAACTTGTCAATCCTGATGCTTACCTCACACCGAATCAAGAATCTAGTCTTACAGGACAGCCTGATATGATTTGGCAATTCGCCCAGTATTTAAAGAAAGAAAAAGCCAAAGAAGGCAAAAAAGTAGCTGTTTATATAGAATCGAATATTTCACTGAACGGTCACGCTAAAAAAAGGCTCATTGACGCTACGGTCGATCTGGCTTCTGTCCCTTGGGAACCTTTTAAGCATTCCTACTGGATACTTCCTTATGAAAAATGAAGTGATTGATTTAAGAAGCGATATGATCACTAAATCAACAAAACAGGGGATCGTGGGAGAATTACCGCTGAACAGATAGCGCAAAGCATCAACCCCAATGACGTTCATATGCCCAAAACACGTTTGGTAGTACTTGAAAATACCCTGAACAAAGGAGGGGGTAGTGTTTACAACTTAAAAGAGGTCAAAAAAATTTCCAGAATGTGTAAGGATTATCGACTGCGCCTGCACCTGGATGGTGTCCGAATATTCAATGCAATTCAAAAAATTGGGAGATAACCCAAAGGCTATCGGGGATTGTTCGACACGATTTCGGTATGTTTTTCGAAGGGTCTGGGCGCACCCATAGGGTCGGTCTTGTTAGGTAGCAAGGCTGCCATCAAAAAAGCTAAAAGAGTAAGAAAAGCATTAGGTGGTGGGATGAGACAGACCAGCTACCTTATAGAAGCGTGTATTTATGCTTTGGATCACCACATGGATCGCTTGACAGAAGACCATGAAAGAGCACAAAAAATAGAAACCCTTTTACTCATCGCTTCTTTTGTTCATGAAGTGTTTCCTGTGGAGACAAATATCGTCATTGCGCAGCTAGGGAGTAGCAAGTCAGCGCAATGGCTACTTGAGGAACTTAAAAAACAAAATATATAGGCTGTTCCTTTTGGAAAAGAGCTTGTTCGCTTTGTCACACATTTGGCATTTGACGATGATCAGTTAGAACAATTTGAAAGCGCATTTAAGAAGATTGCTTTGTGACTAGAAATACCCCACCAAAAATAAAAGTAGAGGCGAAGAAATGCTTAAGCAGAAAAGCCTCCTCAAAAAAAAAGAGTGCGACAAGCACCGCAAAAAAGGGCTGTAGATAGATGAACGACCCTACCACAGAAGCATTTACCCGAACCAGCGTCCATGCGTTCAATAAATAAACGATTACAGTAGAAAACACAATTGCGTATCCTATACTTATCCAAACGCCCAATGGCAAATGAGCCAAGTCTACTTCGAACACCCTACCCAGACCCATTGGAATAGTCAATGGAAAACCAATGGTAAAAATATATGTCACGATTGTAAGTGGCTTGTACTTCTTAGTCAAAGGTTTTACCATGACAAGATATAAGGCAAAGCTTGATCCATTAAGAAAGACCAGCACATTGCCAAGCAAACTATCTGGAGAAAAGAGTTGCTCAGGTTCATAAATGATGATAATAGCTCCTGTCATCCCTAATAGGATGCCTCCAACCTTAAGAAGTGTTATTCGCTCTCGATTAATTAAAGAAGCCCAGACCAGTACCATAATCGGAGTGAGCGTCATGATAATAGAGGCATTTACAGCCGTAGTAAAGCTTATGCCTTTGTAGAATAACAGCATGTTTACGTCTACACCCGTTAGTGCACACAATGCAAACCTTAGCCCATCGGCTTTCCAGTCTATTTTCTCTCTTTTGGGGAAATAGACAAGCCAAAAAATAGCCCCAGCTATCATGACTCTTATCAGCACAAAACCATAAGCATCAAAATGCTCAGGCATCACTACTTTTAATACGCTGTAGTTAATTCCATAGAAAAGGCTTACCAACGTTAGTGCCACAAGGGTCAAAAATTTTTCCTGCTTCACGAAGGCAAAGTTAACGCTATGCAGACCTCTTCAATGGCGCTCTATTTCTAAAAATTGACTTTATGAAAGGTAACACAACGAGATACTCGGCATGCTTTTTATATTTAATCCATAAAGTCAAATTATGCAATAGAATTTTTAATGCGAAGCATTAGACTTTAGCCAAGAAAAAATCTAATTAAGCCCTTAAAATCGATGAATTATAATAAGTAATACAAGCTAGGTCAGTTTGTCTTGAACCCCGTTCTCTTACGATGGACATAATCCAAAGGAGTAAATTGGAAAAACAATTGATTTGTAATTGTACAGTGTCTCTATACCTAAACAATCTGCCAATACAAAAAAGTAATCCCATTAGGACAGCATTTTTGGGACTGTATTCCTCTAGGTTTGAAATAGCGTCTTTTAAGCAAGCCTTTTTGACAGAAGGGCATCAATTCCAAATTTTCCCGAGCCAAACATGATCGCATTGAGTGAAATCCATAAAAACCCCGCGGCGGGGAGCAATGGCCATGTGCTGCCGTATTCTATGGCATCGGGCCATTTTTGAAGAAAGATGGCGGTAAGCATGGTTATGGCTACAAAGCTTCCGACAATGCGTGTACCCAAGCCCATCGCCAAGAATATACCGCCAATTGCTTCTGACGCTGCACCAAGCCAAGCAAACAAAGTCGGAGCTAAACTAAAGGGTATTCCAAAACGGGCTACATCTTCTGGAAACCATGAAGCTACCTGAAAAAGTCCTATTTCTTTGGTGATAGACCAAGGCATTCCGAATTTTGAAGAGCCGAATTCCAATGAAAGACTAATGCCTGCAAGTATTCTAGGCATCGCCAATCCAAGATTAGTCCCAATGCAGGTGAAGTGTACGGGTAGGATAACCCGCTTTAATATTTTTTTCATTATACCGTATTTAAGATTGAAATATAATGCAAGTTGAGTGTTGGATCAGATTCGAATCTGAGATATTAGAATCTTGATTATATGTATTTAATGGTCGAAAGCTATTTTTATATTTAAAATGGAATCTCGATAAATGGAATTGTTTAATAGGGTAGCAAATCCTGAAAGAAACCTTTTGCCAGAGGGCGGCATCGTTCAATACCACGGTAGGTTATTTGATAAAATAGAAGCAGACGATTACCTAAACCAACTGCTCAAAACTGTAGCATGGGAGCATGATCAAGCAGTGATTTTTGGAAAAAAAATCATTACCAAACGGAAAGTAGCTTGGTATGGGGATAGCTCATTTCCCTACCGATATTCGGGAACGGAGAAGATCGCAAAAAAATGGATCAAGGAACTCCTGATAATAAAAAGGAGAATAGAGGAAGCATCCAATGAGTCCTATAATTCATGTTTGCTGAACCTATATCATACTGGCGATGAGGGCATGGCGTGGCATAGCGATGACGAAAAAGAACTGGCGCGGGATAGTGCCATTGCATCTGTAAGTTTTGGCTCCGAACGAAAGTTTGCATTCAAGAATAAAGAGACAAAAGAGAAAGTCGAAATTTGGCTAGAGCATGGAAGCCTACTGGTTATGAAAGGCGTCACTCAAAAAAACTGGTTGCACCGATTGCCACTCACAAAAAAAGTACACGATGCGAGAGTGAACCTCACATTCCGAAAAATGAATAAATGATTTACCTGAGCTAATTAATGCTTCAGAACAATTCTTTTTTGATACCTAAGTTTCCTTTTTTTATGAACCTTTTCATTAGAATCCTCTTCAAAACTAACCAGTCTTGTAAGCTTTCAATATCATTAAAAAGCACATCATATAATAAACCTTATCTTAAAAAGTAGTTCACCTCAAAGCCACCCCCAATTAGTAGCATTCAATAGTAAATATTTCTAGCTATTTGGGTTGCCATGTTGGAAACTCAACTCTGACCTTTGGGGGTAGTGGAGTTTTCCATATTTCAACATGAACTCAATAGAGGCTATGATGAAAATCATGACTGGGTGGGCTTTAATCAGGCGAAGGCAATTTGGATGAAGTAACTGAATAGCCAAAGACCCGACATTCTTAATGTGTGTGTTTTTTTAAATGACTAGTTTTCAATTTGCTTCAATTGTATGTTTTCTAAAGACGAATCTATTATACCTTCGAATGAATTCTGTAAAAACATTTTGAATTGATTCTTTTGTTCCATTTTTTGGATTCAAAATTTGGTTGCACCCATCAAATAGTGATAAATGAAGATTTTTATCAATAGATTTATCCAATAAAAGATTTCTGTACTCTGAAGAACCTATTTCAGGAGTATATAATAGATAGTGTATTCATTAAAAGAAATTAATGTTAAATCCGACAAAAAACAGTCTTCTGGAGAGGAATAGCTGTTTTTGCGTTGTATAATTATAATTATATGTTAAATTTCTTACATTCTTCCTGTCAAACAGATTATTAATATTCATAAATGCGATGAGATTGCTTTTTTCAGAGATAAAAAAAGTCTTACTTAAAGCTAAATTAACTATATGATACCTAGGAAGATGCTCATAATCCATAGGGCTGGCAAATTCTGGTTCGTAAACATTCAATTGCTCATTAAACCGAGTACCCGTAAGGGGTAGATAAGCAACCCCTGATCTATGATTGCTAATAATGGATACTGACCACGAATTAGATTCAAAAAGTAATCCTGGTCTAATAAAAAAGTCGATGTCATATTCGCTTGGGTATTTGTTTCTATCCTCATCTCTAATCTCCGAATTAACCGAAGTAATGGATAGTAGCAATTTAATTTTCTTTCCAATAAATTTCTCAAATGATGCATCAAAACCATAAATATCGTTTTTTAAGGAAGCATCAGATGACTTTTTACCATAGATGCCGGCTATTAAAGAACTTCTTTTTAATTCCAATTTTGCATCTAAAGCAATTTGACTGCTTTCTATTCTACCCTTTAATTCATTGTCAATACCATTGAATTCATATTTATTGTATTTCCCATATGACAAAATAAACTCCATCTTAGAAGTTATTTTAAAATTGAAATTTGATTGTAAGCTTAAATAGTTAGGTTGATTTGATAGTGGTATGTTTTTTCTTAAACCGACAGCACCAATTAATTTCTCAGAAAAAAAATGTTTTAAATACCCATACGTTTCAAAATTTCTAATGTTCTCTCCAAAAGCAATCGCATTAGTAGGGTGTGTAATATCACGAGCATACGAAAATTCAGGAATTAAACCTGAAATATCTTGTTTCCTCTTATCAAAAGAAGTTCCAAACTTTACCATCGTTTTATCAAAACCTATTTCATAATGCAATGATGCATACAAGTCTTTATTCTTGGTATTTAAATCCAGATTACCTCCTGAAAAATCATTGTTGGAGTAGCTGAACCCTAAGTTAAGAGATAACGCTCCTCTTCTTAATTTTCGGATAAAATTTACAATTGAGAAGTTTCTCCACCTACTCTGATCAAATTTAAGAAGTGCAGAAGGATGTGCTTGAATAAACTCGTAGCCCTCAGTTAAGCTATAGTTATAAAAATTCACCTTATTGCTAAGCCCTAGTTGTGTGGTATAGAAAAACCCAAGATCTGAGTTAGTAAAATAAGGCAAGTCTCTGAGCGCATCAGGGTTTAATACTTTTAGAAAATAGGAATGTTGAGTGTTTACAAATGCATTGATGAATCCTTCATTTTTTAAGGATTTATTAATGTTATAACTTGAACCTACCATAGAAACAATCAAGCTGTGAAGTGTTTTCATCGGTAACTGTTCGTTTTGAGTTTTTAAAGAAATCAGTCCAGAGGTAGCTCCTCCATATTCAATTGGAGGATTACTTGGATAAACCTCAATATTATCGATAATAGCATTATTAAAAATGCTAAATGTTCCCACACCATCCAACTGAGCGAATTTTACCGCATCATAAATAGGAACATTATTAAAAAAAATCGCCCCTTCATCAGGACTACTTCCTCTTAAGCTAATATTAGCAGATTCATCCGTAGTGGTCGCATAGCCTAATGAATTAACTGCTAAAATCGGGTCTGCCTTAGCAATTGGGTTTTTGTAAATATCAAGTTGTTCAATTCTATCGATTCTAAATTCTTCTGAAACAAGGCGATCCTCAAAAACAACAACTTCATGTAAACTGGTCTCAGAGGGGTTAAGATAAATTTTCAAGTTATTGTTTGAATTTGATAAGTCAATTTCAATTCGTTCATATCCAATATAGGAAACTACGAAAGGTTGCCTGAGATCCGCTTTATCAAGCGTTAATTCAAAGTCACCGTTGACATTTGTTACAGTCCCCTTTTTCAAGTCATTTTGGGGATAGATGGTGGCTCCTATCAAAACCTCATTTGTTTTCTGATCTCTTATCTTTCCACTAATCGAGATACTTTGTGCCAAGGTCAACCCTAACGAGATAAAAGTATACAGACCAAGAAAAAAAAGGAATCTCAAAAACCAATCATTAGTCACCAATGGCTTCTAAAAGGTGAATTCCCCACTCAAAATCAGGTTCAGTTTCGATTGACTTATTATAAGCCGATTCAGCCAAACCGTACTCCTTCTTTTCTTCGTAGGCTAATCCTAACCAAGCCAATGAGTTTAAATATTTCCAGTTATTGGAGGTTTTTTCTTTCTCTTCATAGTATGAAATAGCAGCCTTGAAGACTTCAATTGCCTTGTCAATATCTCCTCCCCAAGCTCCTGGCGTATTATACTTGTTAATACCATACATCATTAAAGTAGTTGGATCAGATGGGGCAGTCTCATATGATTTTTCGGCATATCGAGTACTCTTTGGACCTATAAACATTCCTTTCATTGGCGAATAGGCAATTTTAAGACCATATACCCCAGAGAGGATTGACATAGCTTTAGCGTGTTCTTTATCAACTTCCAAGATTCTTTCTGCTAGCTCAACTGTATTATCGACATACTTTGAAAAAGTAACTTCATCTTCATATGTTAATGTGCTTGATAAAAGAACATAACTTAGTTCAAGATACTGATATAATTCATCTGTATCCTGCGATTTGATTAAATCTTTAAATGCTACTTTATCGAGAGGAGCAGCCAATTTTTTTAGGTCAGCTTTAAGATATCCTCGATAAATAATTTCGTCAATTTCATTCTGAGCGAAGAGATGAAATGTGTTGATCACAAAAATTAATAGAATAAGTTTTTTCATAATTGTATAAATAAAGTATTTGAAAATAAAAAAATAATTATTGAACCCCAAATAATAAAGTGCAAATACCATAAAGGTGTAAAGAAGTATTCGCCTCTAAAGTAATTTGCTTGATGATTAATATATTGATCTAGGTAATTTCTTCTATTTGTTTCTTTTAAAACAACATTAGATTGCTGTTTCAAAAGAACAAAGTCGGAATAGATTGGATTGGTTTCAATGATTAATTCCATACAAAACCCAAAATAAATATACTTATTATTCCAAAAGTTGAAATTCCATGAAAAAAGAAATAGCAATGAAGTTGATAAAAAGCCTGCTGCTAAAAAAATAATCGACTTAAGACGACTATTAACGTTTCTGACCAAGACATACGGGTGGGGTAAAGGTTTTAGAGAAAATCCAATCTTTAAGCTGCTCCAGTTGAAATCTTAAATAGGATACGCCTTGCCCCATTTCTTTAATCACTTTCTTTATTGCTTCCGAGTAGGTACTTCTCGAAGCAGTTCCTACAACAACATATTTCCCAAAATCACTTTCACCGAAACAGAACCCAAATACAGTTGGTGTTTTTAAATCATATGTAATATCTAGAAAGTGTGGTTCATAATCACCTGGAAGAAAATCATCAAGAAATCTAGCTAATTCTCCCTCTATTTTAATTTTTGGCTCCGAACGAAAGTTTGCATTCAAGAATAAAGAGACAAAAGAGAAAGTCGAAATTTGGCTAGAGCATGGAAGCCTACTGGTTATGAAAGGCGTCACTCAAAAAAACTGGTTGCACCGATTGCCATTCACAAAAAAATTACACGATGCGAGAGTGAACCTCACATTCCGAAAAATGAATAAATGATTTACCTGAGTTAATGATGCTTCAAAACAATCCTTTTTGATACCTAAGTCTCCTTTTTTTATGAACCTTTTCATTAGAATCCTCTTCAAAACTAACCAGTCTTGTAAGCTTTCAATATCATTAAAAAGCACATCATATAATAAACCTTACATTAAAAAGTAGTTCACCTCAAAGCCACCCCCAATTAGTAGCATTCAATAGTAAATATTTCTAGCTATTTGGGTTGCCATGTTGGAAACTCAACTCTGACCTTTGGGGGTGGTGGAGTTTTCCATATTTCAACATGAACTCAATAGAGGCTATGATGAAAATCATGACTGGGTGGGCATAGTCCTAACGGGAGGCAACGTAGACCTTTCCATGCTTCCATTCTAAGCGTGAGAAAGGTTTTTCTTATGGTGGATATCTCGGCTACGAAAAGCACCAAAAAATCGGTGGAGCAAAAGCTGGCTGCCTCCTACTCCTGATAAAACAAAACGCACACAAAAGAAAAAACACCTAGCCCAAACCCCTTACAGAGCCTAGGCCGGTGATGCGTTTTTTTAATTACTACACGCTTCGGTTTGAAAGGTTACTTTGTCTTTATCGTATTTCCCCTCCCACACTGATGGAATAGCTGACGGATCATCCACTTGCACACAGGTTAGATTAGGATTTTCTGTCAAGATCAAATTCGTAAGCTTCATGTTATGGCCATTCGCTAGGTTAACCTTTGTTAAGGCATTTTTATTTAAAAAAAGAATAAAAAGCTCTGTATTGTTAGAAACATCTATGTCTGTTAATGCATTTGAAGATAACCAAAGCTGTTTAAGCGCTTTATTTAGAGAAACATCAATATCTGTTAAATTATTATCCTGTACAAGTAGGTGAGTAAGTGATATATTTTTAGAAACATCCAGTGCCATTAGATCGTTTTCATTTACACTTAAGCGTTTAAGTGCTTTATTTTGAGAAACATTGAGTGCTGTTAAATTGTTAGCTTGTACATCTAGATTAGTAAGTGCTCTATTGTTAGAAATATCTATTTCTTTTAGATTGTTTCTAGGTACTTTTAGGAAAATAAGTTTTGTGTTATTAGAAACATCTAGTGATCTTAATTGGTTTTGACTTAAATCAAGGTTAGTAAGTGCGGTGTTGTTCGAAACATCTATGTCTGTTAAGTCATTAGTATTGGATATAAAAACAGTAATATTTGTAAAATATTCAATTCCGATAGCGTCTGTAATGCCTTGCTTACTTCCATCAATTCCACCTTTATATGCTTGGGCTTCCGCTACGGAAATTTCCTCCTTGTCTTCATCGGTGTTGAGGGCTGTATTCTTGAGTAATACCGCTTTGAAGTTGGCATCGGGGATGTAAATTCCCGCACCGTCCGTTATGGAAATCGTAAATGCTGCCGTTGCCGTTGCGCTCCCTGCTGTCGCTTGAATTTCTCCCGTGAGCTTCGTATTCGTCGCATAATCAAAGGCACTTGTGTCGGCCAGCATCATTTTATTTCCGTCTAAAGCAATGGCACCTGCTGGGTTTTGGCTTGTAATCGAATAAACCGGCGTTTCATCGGTATTGGCTACGGTCGCCGCTAGCTTCCAAATAACCACGCCGTTAGGGCTGTTTTTCGGCAGCACTAATTGAGTCAAATCCGCTATGTCGATGGACGTAATTCCCGAATTGGTAATTTTCACCTCTTTCGTTATGTTATCCGATCCGCCGCCTGCATTCGTAGCGGTGAGCTTTACCGTATAGGTGTCATTTTTAGCGTAGGTATGGTCGGGGTTTTCTTCGGTGGCTTTGTTTCCATCGCCAAAGTCCCAAGCGTAGCTAGTCGCACCTTCAGACGTGTTGGTAAACGTTACTTTACCTGCCATTTTTTCATCTACCGCAAAGGTAAAATTCGCAATTAATTGGGTACTCGTTCCTTCTAGGGAAATGGTTACCGTTCTTGTTTTCTCAGCTGATCCGCCTGCATTCGTGGCGGTGAGCTTTATCGTATAGGTGCCGTCTTTTGTATAGGTATGGGTGGGGTTTTCGTCTTTTGAAGTGTTTTCATCTCCAAAGTCCCACGCATAGCTGGTCGCATTTTTAGAAGCGTTTTTAAAGGTTACCGCCCCTTTTGAACCGAAGGTAAGGGTAAAGTCGGCCTCTACTTTAGGGGTAACGGGTTCATCGCCTTTGCAACCCCATAAGATGGCAACTGCGCATAGGGTAGCGAGTAGAAGGGTTTTTGATTTGATTTGATTTGATTTGATTTGATTTGATTTGATTTGATTTGATTTGATTTGATTTGATTTGATTTGATTTGATTTGATTTGATTTGATTTGATTTGATTTGATTTGATTTGATTTGATTTGATTTGATTTGATTTGATTTGATTTGATTTGATTTGATTTGATTATCCATAAATTTAAAATTTAGATTTAAGTGGGTCATTTTTATAGAGTGTATCATCTTTTTTAGGATTTAGATTAAGGCACAAGAATAAGGGTATTGGATCGTACTTCCAAATAAATTAAAAAAAATCATATTTTTTTCGACTGGTGCGTACCTATTCTTTTAGGGTACAATTTGTTTTACCGATTAAATGCTGCATCCGCAATGAAAAAGGGCTATCAAGGGTTAGCTTGTCGAAGGCGGTGAATACCTATTCAAGAATATTCCTAACCAACAAAAAGCTTCTTTGAGGGGTAAAACCGTTTACAGATTCAAAGCCATTACCACAACTCCACTGAAAGGCATTGCCCCTTAGAGGCTCTTCTTCCTCCGTCTGATAAAATTTTAATCAAGGGTTTATGGTCTTTAATATTTCACACCGACCCAAAAAATACACCCCTTTAATTATTAAAAATATTTTTTGAAAGTACTTACACAAACCCTCTTTTTTTAAGACTTGACTACATTTCTGAAGGAAAATTTCTTTTGCAAATCTCCATTAATGTTTTTTGGATTGTCATTTTAATTAAGTTGAAATAATTTCATTCTTCAATCATCATTGTTTACAAATAGAAAGCACCTACAGTTTTCACATCGTAGGTGCTTGATGACCGATGTGGGCCCTACTGGATTCGAACCAGTGACCCCCTGCTTGTAAGGCAGGTGCTCTGAACCAACTGAGCTAAGAGCCCTTTTTTAAAAAGGATTTCAAAAATAGTTTTCTTAATTGTTTGGGCAAGCACTTTTCTGAAATATTTTAGTCCAATGCTTGTGCTAAAAATTGATTGAAGGGATGAAGTATTTTAAAATAATTTGAAATTTTAGAGATAAAGCCTTTTGAGGTAGCTTCTCTATCGGAGACATTTCTCATGAATACGTAATGTTTCAACTGTAGCAAGTGCGCGTTTTCATGATCTTTCGGGTATCCTTTGGGAGCCGTCTTCAGCCGATCTGCGCCATATGGTTCGTCATATACTTCTTTGAATGCCTTACTATCGATGATACTACGTAGCCTCTCTCCATTATAATCTATCTCCTGTCTCACCTTTGCTAATACATTGCTTTGCGGATAGTATATACCCCCTCCAAGAAAGTTATTACCAGGCTGAAGATGCAGGTAGTACCCAGGATTTCCTGAGTTTTTACCCCCCTTTACCAGGAAAGCACCAAAGTTAGTCTTGTATGGGTCTTTGTTTTTACTAAAGCGGATATCCCTATTGATACGAAAGAGTGTTTTTTTTGGTTCAAGCTCGCTGATACTCGAATCAAATTTGGCAATCTCGTTAAGTACTTCCGAAACCAACTCAATAACTTGTTGCTTCGCCTCAAGGTATCGTTTCTTATGCCCATCCATCCAATCTTTGTGATTATTTTGAGCTAAATCTTTTAAAAAATCAAGGGTGAATTGCATATCCATTATTCAAAACATTTGAGGATTGTTTCTAACTTGATCGAACGAGAAGCCTTCAAAAGAACAGTAGTTTCAGATAATGTCAAGTTTTTAATGTGTGCTTCAAGCACTTCCTTGGAAGCAAAGTGTGAACTATCTGGGGCTACCTCCCCTATTTTTTCACCTATTGTCAACACTGGAATGCCTCGTTCCATTGCGTGATTCAATATTTCATGGTGCTGTTCATTGGGATTGTCCAGTTCATTCATGTCCCCCAATATGGCTAGTTTCTTCCCTTTATGGTCAGCTAAACTATCGAGTGCTGCTTTCATAGAGTCAGGATTAGCATTATAAGCATCCAATATAATGGTGTTACTTCCTTTTTTCAGCAGCTGAGAACGTGCATTTTCAGGTTTGTAAGAAGCTAAAGCTTCCAATATTTTCTTTTCATCAACTTCAAAATAACTACCAATTGCGGATGCAGCTGCCATATTTGAAAAATTATACCTTCCTATCATTTGGGTGTCTGCCCTATTTCCCGCAAGTGAAATGGAGAGTGTTGGATTGGATGAAACAAGTTTAAAGTCGCCTTGGGGATACTGTAAAGCTGTTTCAAATCGTTTGGACATATTTACTAGCACATCGTCTTCTACATTGATAAAAACTTGCCCTTTTGTCTTTCTTAAAAAATCATATAGCTCACTTTTACCACGAATAACCCCTTCTATCCCCCCAAAGGTTTCGGTATGGGCTCTCCCAATA
Organism: uncultured Ekhidna sp.; assembly: GCA_964289745.1. Lineage (GTDB taxonomy): Bacteria > Bacteroidota > Bacteroidia > Cytophagales > Cyclobacteriaceae > Ekhidna. The sequence goes on along the minus strand of CAXYMM010000001.1, from coordinate 586,371 downwards.
TTGGTAATTAGGCCGTGAGTAGGTTTGGCCATGGTGCAGAGGTGTGCAATTTCCCCTACATGATTGGCTCCCATTTCAATGATGGCAATCTCTACTTGCGGGTGAATGTGCAAAAGGGTAAGGGGCACACCAATATGATTATTATAGTTGCCTTGAGTATAATGAATAATGTATTTCTGCTCCAGAACTTTAGCCACCAATTCTTTGGTAGTCGTTTTTCCATTGGATCCGGTAATGCCAATAACGGGTTTCTTAAATCGATCCCGATGAAAAACGGCTAAATCTTGCAAAGCCTTCAAGCCATCTTGAACCAAGATGATGCGATCATTTTCCACATATTTCTCATCGTCTACTACTGCATATGAAGCTCCTCTTTCTAGGGCCTTAATAGCAAACTTGTTTGCGTTGAAATTTGGACCCGAGACAGCAAAAAAGAGATTGTTCTCCTGAATAGTACGCGTATCAATGGAAACACCATCGCTCAATAAAAAGCGAGCGTACAGAAATTCAATTACGTTTTCCATCGCTACAAAAGTATTCTCCAAATCGATTCAAGAGAAGAATTATCTTTACTAAATGGATATAAAAATGATGCGTTTTTTAGCCTTTTCAGGAGTAATGCTTACCCTTATTCTTAGTATTTGGTACACCATCAAGACCTACAAGGATGGAGATACGAAGTGGATTTATCTTATTATGGCTTTTGGCATTGCGATCTTACTCACTACTAATCTAATCGGACCAGGAAAACAAAAGGATTAATCTTGACTAAAAAGAGTTCTGGTTGCGATACTCCTTCCAAGGGTTATCTCATCGGCAAACTCCAGTTCACTGCCTACTGGAATACCACGCGCAATTGTCGTTACTTTTATTTCCTGTTCTTTTAGCAATTTGGTTATGTAAAAAGCCGTAGTGTCCCCCTCCATGGTGGCGCTTAGCGCAAGAATCACTTCCTTGACCTGGTTGTCTGACTTGACGCGACTGATTAGTGACGCTATGTTTATATTTTCAGGTCCGATGCCATCCATAGGAGAAATTCTACCTCCAAGTACATGAAATAATCCATTGTACTGTCCCGTATTCCGAATTGCCAAAACATCAGGCGTATCTTCTACAACACATATAACAGAAGTATCTCGATAGGCGTTTTGGCAAGTACAGTCTTCTGAGTCTGCGATGATGTGGCAGGTATTGCAATATTTTATATTCTCTCTCAAATTTTTTAGGGCGAAAGACAGATCGTCTGTGACGTTTTCTGGCTGCTTCAACATATGCAGTGCTAATCGAAGAGCGGTCTTTTTCCCAATCCCTGGGAGCTTGGAGATTTCTTCGACAGCACGCGCTACTAGTAAAGAAGGATGCTCCATCTTTTAGACTATTGCTGCTTTGATCCCCGCATCCGAGATGCCCTCTCGCATCGGCTTCAAGTCTTCATACATGCCTTTTTTAACTGAGCATTTTCCTTTGTAATGAATCAAGTAAGTGCATTGTTCTGCTTGATGTGCATCGTGTTTACAAACTTTGATCAGGGTGTTTGTCACGTGCTCGAATGTGTTAAAATCATCATTGTAAACCATAAGGTTGCGAACGTTTTCCTGATCGATAGCCTCAGCAACCAATAACTCTTCTTGTTTTTGAATATCGAATTCCAAATTCATACCTAAAATTTAGTGCAAAATTAAGCATTGCCTATTAACCTTGAGAATACCTAATTTGCGAATTTAATTTTATTGGAACGGTATTATGAACCCTATTCTAGTTGGTGGTGTTATTTCAGGGTATTTTGTCTTACTGATCGGTATTTCATTCCTCACCTCAAGGAATAGTAGTTCCTCTGACTTTTATACTGCCAATAGAAACTCCAAATGGTATTTGGTTGCTTTTGGAATGATTGGAGCAACTTTATCAGGTGTTACTTTTATTTCGATACCAGGAGAAGTAACCCACTCTAATTTCTACTACTTTCAGGTAGTGATGGGCTACTTGCTTGGGTATTTTGTGATTGCCAAGGTATTATTACCCCTTTACTACAAACTCAACCTTGTCTCCATTTATACCTATTTAGAAGACCGATTTGGCTTTTGGTCGTATAAATCTGGCGCATTTTTTTTCTTGTTAAGCCGTGTAATCGGGGCCAGTTTCAGGCTTTTCTTAGTAGCCAATGTATTGCAGATCGCCTTCTTTGATTCATTCGACTTGCCATTTTGGGTGTCGGTGCTTTGCACCATTTTATTGATTTGGCTCTACACTTTTAAAGGAGGTATAAAAACCATCGTTTGGACGGATGCACTTCAAACCACGTTCATGTTGATTGCTGTTGTAGTGAGCATCCTCTTCATTAAAGACGAGCTTGTTTGGAGTTGGCAAGAGCTTTCAATGAACCTGTTTAATGATTCAAGGTCTGCCTTATTCAATTGGGAATGGCAAAGTGCTCAAAATTTTTTCAAACAATTTTTTAGTGGCGTCTTTATTGCGATAGTAATGACAGGTCTGGATCAGGACATGATGCAAAAAATCCTTACTTGCAAAAATATTGAGGATGCTCAAAAGAATATGTTTTGGTTCTGCGTCATCCTAGTCGCAGTCAATTTTCTCTTTCTTAGTCTTGGCTTGCTTCTTTATCAATATTCAGAAATCATGCAGATTTCCACTCCTAATCGCTCTGATAGTTTGTTCCCGTTTTTAGCTGTCAACCACTTCTCGACTTTAGGAACCATCATTTTTTTACTTGGCATTATTGCGGCAGCTTATTCTAGCGCAGATTCTGCGCTAGCTGCATTAACCACTTCTTTTTGTGTGGATTTTCTTGGTTTTAAAAAAGATAACTTCGAAAGAAAAAGTAAGCTGAGAATGCTAATCCATTTTGGATTTTCGGCTCTGCTCTTTTTTGTTATCCTGATCTTTAATTCTATAAACGATCAAAGCGTAATCAACTCCATTTTTATAGCTGCGGGTTATACATACGGTCCTTTACTTGGGCTTTTTGCTTTTGGTATTATTACAGCTTGGAAAGTAGAAGATCAGCTAGTCCCCATCGTATGTCTAATCTCACCCGCTTTGAGTTACACAATCAATGTAAACTCAGAACATTTGTTAAGAGGATACAAATTCGGGTTTGAGATTTTAATTCTAAATGGTTTCATTACGTTCTTGGGACTATTGCTTATTCGAAAAAAATAAAACTTATTTATAATTTGAAAACTATTTGATGATTTGCTAGAAGAACAAAACACATCAGAACCTCTTTATACAAAAAGTGCCTGTATGAGGAGGGAAGATACCTTGAATAAGTATGAAGTGGGAAATCAAATTTGCGAGGGTGTTAGAAACACGACTTTGACTGATGAGTAAAATCCTAACGATTGATCAAATCAGAGCGGCCGATGAATACACCATCCAACACGAGCCAATCTCGTCTTACCTTTTAATGGAGCGAGCTAGTGAGGCGTTCGTAGCAGCGTTTATGAAAGTTTTTCCTACTAAAAAACGGGTACGAATTTTTTGTGGTATTGGGAATAACGGAGGCGATGGACTAGCCATTGGGCGACTTCTCAATGAGCGGGGTTGGGAGGTATGGAAATACGTAGTTGGAGATCCAGGGAAAGGAACTGAAGACTTCAAGAAGAACTTGAATAAGTCAGGCTTGCATGCTATCATCAACACCGTTGAAGATTTGCCATCTTGTAAACGAGAAGAAATTCTTATCGATGCACTTTTTGGATCGGGGTTGTCTAGGTCAATTGAGGGAATACACGCTAAAGTAGTGAACTATCTCAACGATCAAGAAGGGATCAAAGCATCTGTTGATATTCCTTCTGGATTACATGCCGATAAGCCGATTAAGGAAGATTCAATTGTATTTGAGGCAGATTATACAATTAGCTTTGAACGTCCCAAATTGGTTTTTTTCCTTCCCGAATACCATCGATATGTTGGAGAGTGGAGCGTGGTGCCTATTGGGTTAAGCTCCTACTTTCTGGATCAGCAAGAGTCATCGTTCTATCTGCTAGAGCCATCAGATTTGAAAGGAAAGTTGCCAATTCGAAAAAAGTTCACTCATAAATCAGAGGTAGGTAAGCTAACATTGGTTGCAGGAAGCAAAGGGAAAATGGGGGCCGCTATTTTAGCGTCGAAGGCAGCCTTTAAATCAGGAGTAGGGCTACTAAACGTATGTTGTCCAAGATGCGGAACACTTCCTCTACAAATTGCTTTACCAGAAGCAATGGTTTTAGAAAGTGAGGAAGAAGATTTTGTAAGTACAATTCCCACCACAATAGAAGGTGTAGTTGCACTGGGTCCAGGCTTAGGTACACACTCAAAAACGATAGCAGGCTTTGAGCGGTTTCTCAAGAAATCAAAAAATCCAATGACTGTGGATGCTGATGGTTTAAATATACTCGCCAAGAAAAAAAGTTTACTAAAATACCTTCCAGCCAACTCCATTTTGACGCCCCACCTAGGAGAGTTTAAGCGATTGGTTGGGTCATGGCAGAACGATTTTGAAAAACTTGAAATGCTGATTTCATTTAGTAAAAAATACCAGGTAAATATGGTGTTAAAAGGTGCCTACTCAGCGATTGCAGATCGAAAAGGAAATATTTCATTTAATCCATCCGGAAATGAAGTGCTTGCCACTGCTGGAAGTGGAGATGTCCTTACCGGACTTGTAGCGAGTCTGTTAGCACAACAAGTCGAACCCTTAGATGCGCTCAAACTGGGCGTATACCTCCATGGAAGAGCTGGCGATCTGTTAGCCAAAAAGATAGAGGGGTTAGGCGCAGTAGCGTCCGATATTATTAAGGAACTCCCCTCTGCCATATCAGAATTATCTAAATAACACTCAAATCGGATCAATATTTTAAAATCATTAATTAGTGTTAAAATCGGTAATTGGTAAGACTAGCGATGCTTTTTGCGTTCATTTTTGACAAAAAAAGTAAAGCTTAGCGTTAATTAATCTTAATTATTTCATTTAAATACTAAATAATCTATTTTTTTTACGTATTTTGCCAATTAATTAATGTCCAATAAATTCATCATATTATCCTTTGCGATTTTGCTTAGCTTCACTGCTGTCGCCCAAAACCCCTTCGGTAATAATGACCAAGAGCCAGGGGTTAGCATTTATCCCAATCCTGTTGTTGATGTGTTGATTGTACAAATTGATGGCCAATTATCAAAAACTCAATTTGAACTCAATTCTATGATTGGTAATCGAGTGGTTATTAAGCCAGAGAATGTTGGAAATGGGAAATACAAAATACCTGTTAAAGATTTAGCAACTGGTTACTACTTCCTTATAATTCAAGATGATGAAGAACGTTTTAAAAAAGCCTTTAAGTTTTTAAAGCAATAACAATCCTTAGAATTTTGACTCTACCAGAGTATAATACGTTTCAAAAAGCTTCTCATACTTAGATGCATTTTTCTTATCACCATTTGCACGGTATGCTCTAGCCACTTCATTTAATGCAACCATCTTTCGTTGGATATCATAATTATTGACAGTCTTATTCGATAGATAGTAATCCAACCAGCTACTTGCCCATTTGGCAACACTTTCAGCCACATAGCTAGCTAGCTGGGCTTCCTCCCCTTCGCCAGAGTTTGAAGCCGTTTCTGTCTTTTTCGAGGCAATTTCTAATAGCATGCTGACTTGCTGAGCACTGAACTCATCAAATGAAACGGTTTCATGAGGCATCACTTCTAAACATTTTTTCAATACTTCGGATGCCTTTTCATAGCTCCCTTCTTCAATCAAATTTTGAGCCAGCGCATTAAAGGTTGATCTAGAGTTCAATATAAACCCAATGTAATCTTGTGAGTAATAGATGGTTGGGTCATCGAGATTAGTCCATGTAAACTTGTTCATGACATTGTCATACATCACCTCTGTATTAATAGGATACCCACCTCTTTGATTTGGATTCTTAACTGGAAGAACACGATAAGCCATGCCTTCTTGCACTACATAGTCTCTCATGTCTATCTTTAGCTGAGAGATAGAAGTATTGTTCAAGTATATAGGCCGTTTCCAATTGTTCGTCACTAGCATATCAAGAAAAGCTAAATCACCTTTAATTAGCGACTTGCCTTTTATGTTGAGCATCATTCGGCTTACGATATCATTATGTAAATCTTGTGGTACGATGGATTTGGCCATTGTTGTATCCACATTTAAGAACAACGAATTGGAAGGGATGAAATTATATTTCGTCCAATCATTGGCTGCCACCTGAAGTTGTGGATTTTCTTGTTTCAAGAAGTTTAAGAATGCAGCGGCGTTAATAGCACCCCCTTTTAACTCTTCTCGCTCAAATACGGGCAAGTAATCGTTTAAGCCGCCTTGAATATATTGATCCAGCTCCAGGGTGTATGGCAGAGGTGCTGACTCGTATGCCCGCCTAGCAGACTGTTCTACGTACCAGTCTGTATTATAATAACTTAGCACCACTACACGAACGTCCGTTCGGAAACCTTCTACCTCCTGTGCATACCAAAGAGGGAAGGTGTCATTATCCCCTCCTGTGAAAAGGATCGCATTGGGTGCACAAGATGAAAGATAATTTTTGGCAGAGTCTACAGAGAAATATCGGTTAGATCGGTCGTGATCATCCCAAGTCTCGCTCACTACCAAAGCAGGTACACCAAGACATAGAATAGAGGCTGCAATTGCCGCTATCTTTTTGTTCTTTATTGCTCTCTGAATTAAGTCAAAAATAGCGAGTGCACCAAAGCCAATCCAAATAGTAAAAATGTAGAAAGAGCCTGCATAGATATAGTCTCTTTCTCTTGGTTCTATTGGGGGCGTATTGAGATATAGTACAATCGCAATCCCAGTCATAAAGAAAAGGAGCGCGGTGGCTGAAAAAAATTTTACGTCCTTTTTATACTGAACCAGCATTCCCAGAAGACCAAGCAGAAGCGGTAGCGCATAAAAAACGTTTCGACCTTTATTGGTAGCCAAAACCTCTGGCACATCTTCGAAAGCATCAAAAAGGCCTATAAATCCAGCACCTTGGATGTCACTATCTCTACCAGAAAAATTCCAAATAAAGTACCTGAAGTACTGATGCCCAAGCTGATGCACGATAAGGTAATACAAGTTATCCCCCCAACTTGGTTTTTCTCCCTCTTTGAGACCCGTTACTTCACGATATTTTTTAATATGATTAGGGTCGGAACTGTACATCCTTGGCAAGATGGTTGAATGCTTCGGATCGTATATCTGGTCTACTTTATAGTCTTTGATTACATATTTATCTTCTCCTCTCATGTAAATAGGGCTACCCTTTTTATTTTCGATAAGCGAGGCAGTATAGTATGGACCCTTCAAAAGAGGGCGCGATCCATATTGCTCTCTTTTAAGGTACGAAACGAAAGACATGATTTCCTCTGGGTTGTTCTCGTCAATAGGAGGGTTATAGGCACTTCTAATCGGAATCATCATATAAGAAGCGTAACCAATGATGACAAAAACCAAGCTTAAAAGTGCAGTGTTCAACACGTACTTGTTTTTTCGGATGGAATAGATAACCCCATAGACAATGAGTCCAATGAATAGGATACTAAAGAAAACTACTCCTGAACCAAAAGGAAGACCAATGCCATTAACGAAAAACACTTCAAATTTTCCGGCAATGGTCGGAAGCCCAGGTATGATGCCCTCTAAAATAATAAGTAAGGTTGCGGCAGATATCAACAGCGTCCATATAACGCCTTTTGTTGAAACTTTTTCAAATTTCTTGAAGTAGATAATTAACCCGAGTACAGGGAGAGCCACAAGGTTTAGAAGGTGAACCCCGATGGATAGCCCCATCATGTAGGCAATCAAAATAAGCCATCTGGCCTCTTGAGATTCATCTTTGAGCTCCTCCCACCTCAAAATCGCCCAAACGATAAATCCCGTAAAAAAGGCTGACATGGCGTATACCTCGGCTTCTACGGCTGAAAACCAAAAAGAGTCTGAGAAGGTGCAAGTGAGTGCTCCTGTCATTCCAGCCCCCATCACTATGATCGTTTGAGAAACGCTAATCGACTGATCATCTACCTTTAAAATTCTTTTGCAGAGGTGCGTGATGATCCAAAATATAAACATAACGAAGAAGGCACTAGAAACTACACTTAACATATTGACCCAATATGCAATCTGGGTAACATCATCCCCCCCAAGCATGGAGAACATTCTACCCGTGAGCAAGAAGAACGGAGCACCAGGAGGGTGCGGAACCTGAAGCTTTGAAGAACAGGCGATAAACTCTCCAGCATCCCAATAGCTGGCAGTAGGCTCCACAGTGAAAATGTAGGTGGTAAGTGCAATGAGAAAAGCAAACCAGCCTCCAATGATGTTTATTTTCTGATAACCCATAGACGTTTTGATAGAGGGCGAAATTAATAATTACCCAAGTAAAACAGCGACTTACTTTTTTTATCTAATCCGAATCATTTCTAACAGAACATTTATAAAAATGCTCATTGCATCCTAATTTTTTGGTTTTGAAATTTCCCTGCTAGTATCAAATACAAGCGTATCATGAGCGATAAAAAGTTCGCAAAAATCAAATAACCCTTTTTCATGTCATAATACTGAATTTAATTCCTGTCTCCTTAATTGAAGCGATCTTTTTACCATTATCACACTAACAAACATTGCCACAAATTAGGTGACCTGTGATCACCTGGTTCAATGATGTCAGGCAGTGGAATGGGTGATTAGCCTTCGTGAAATTGCCAAAGGCATCAGTATAAGATCAAAATTTCTCAAAGAGATCGACCTTGAACAAAGTTCATTTAAACCAACAATGAAGCACTCATCAAATTCCAGAAAGTGTCGTGCAGTATGCTTTCGTATTTTTTCAAATGTTGGAAAAAGAGCTTCCCTCATCTTCAAGTGAACCCGCTTATCTCAGTCTAATTAAAAAAGCCTTGACAATGTCGATTTTGATTTTATACAAGAACCCGCTTTTCGTATCGTAGAAAAGCTAATGATCTATAATATTAGATAATCGCGGACTTAATACAGCTTTGGGTATGTTTGTGTCTCTTCCAAAAATGTCTCGATCAAGCAACTTGATAGTCGGACAAATCTTGTCAAGATTATTTTTAATGTGGTGCATGAGCTCAACTCATGAATTATGATTTATCAACCTTATTCAACTAATAAACAAGCTATTTAATGAGGTTTTAAAAGAAAAAATATACGTAATTTAAAATAAATTAACGAGCAATAAGAGATAAAATATTATGAAAATAGTCATTATCGGAGCGGGAAATCTTGGAAGATCCATCGCCGAAGGAATTGTAGAAAAAAAACAAGCCAAAGCGAGCGATATTACATTAACAAAAAGGGATTTGTCCACAATCTCAGATTTGGGGCAAATGGGTTACCAGCTTTCCTCTGACAATGTGTCGGCAGTATCGCAGGCAGATATAGTGATGCTCTGTATTCAGCCCATTCAATTGGACAATATTCTATCCGAAATTGGTGATAAATTAACAGAAAATCAAGTGCTAATTTCTGTAATCACTGGTGTAGCGCTAGAGCAAATAGCGAGTAAACTGAACACTGAGTTGGCTATTGTAAGAGCCATGCCAAATACAGCCATTGCAATAGGAGAGTCAATGACCTGTATTTCATCCAACAGTAAAGTGGGCTTAGATATAAGCACGGAATTATTTAAGGCATTGGGTCAAACATTGACTATCAAGGAAGAATTAATGCAAGCAGCCACCGTTTTGGGTGCAAGTGGGATAGCCTTTTTCATGCGATACTTGAGGGCGTCCACGCAAGGAGGGATACAGATGGGCTTCGATGCAGAAGAGGCACAGCTAATTGCCACTCAGACTGCCAAAGGTGCTGCTTCTCTCGTACTGAAAAACAACTCACACCCAGAAGTAGAAATTGACAGAGTTACCACCCCTCAAGGCTGTACCATCAAAGGACTAAATGAGATGGAACATAAAGGCTTCAGTTCAGCATTGATACAAGGAATCATGACCTCCTTCTATCGCATTACTAAAATGAAAAAATCCAGAGAAGAATGAAATTATTTGACGTATATCCTCGATATGCCATTTCGCTAGCAAAAGGGTTGGGTTCGTTTGTTTGGGATGAAGAAGGAAAAAAATATTTAGACTTATATGGTGGGCATGCTGTGATATCCATTGGTCATAGTCACCCGCATTTTATCAATCGGGTACAGCAACAACTCCATCACCTGGCTTTCTACTCCAACGCCGTGGAAATGCCAATTCAAGAGGAGCTTGCGAATCATTTAGGTCGATCCTCTGGGTATGCTGATTATGCTCTTTTCCTATGTAACTCTGGAGCTGAGGCTATTGAAAATGCGATTAAAACTGCTTCTTTCAAGACAGGACGAAAAAAGGTAATCGTTTTTGAAAAAGGTTTTCATGGAAGGACTTCGCTAGCGGTAGAAGCCACGGACAATGCCAAAATTCAGGCAGAGGTAAACCATACTGGAAATTTTCTACGACTTTCTCTCAATGATGAGGAAAAATTGGAATCAGAAATGGATGAATCCATTGCAGCGGTGATGGTAGAAGGGATACAAGGAGTAGGAGGAATCTATGTTCCCTCAGAAGCATTTTTGAAAAAAGTAGAAATGCTATGCAAAAAGTATGACGCCAAATTAATCCTTGATGAAATTCAATCGGGTTATGGAAGAAGCGGAAAGTTTTTTGCACACCAATATGCAGGTATTCGCCCCGATATTATCACCATGGCTAAGGGCATGGGAAACGGATTCCCAATTGGTGGAATTTTGATTTCGCCGGATATTAAGCCATGGAGCGGGATGTTAGGCTCCACTTTTGGAGGAAGCCACCTTGCCTGTGCAGCGGGTCTTGGTGTTCTTGAAGTAATGGAAAAAGAAAATTTGATGAGAAAAGCCTTCCAACTTGGCGAAAAGTTGATAGCTGAGCTCAAAGAAATGAAGGGTATTTTGGAGGTTCGTGGAAAAGGATTAATGATTGGGTTATCTTTGGATCGACCCGTTAAGCCCATCCGAGATCGACTTCTTTTTGAGAAAAAAATTTTTACTGGTTCCTCCTCAGATCCAAATATAATTCGTATTCTACCCCCCCTTAGCATAGAACAAACGCAAATCGATCATTTCATAGGCTCACTCTCAGAAGTATTGGCGAAGTAGGATGGGGGGGAAAGAACAGTTAATCGTTGTAAAAGTAGGTGGAAGCATCATCGAGAACCAAGAGCAATGTAAAAAATTACTAGACGCTTTTGTTTCTATAAAAAGTAAAAAAGTGTTGGTTCATGGGGGTGGGAAAATCGCAACGAAGCTAGCCGATCAGTTGGGAATTCCTACCACCATGAAGGAAGGAAGACGAATTACCGATGATCAAATGATTGACATAGTCATTATGTCCTATGCGGGTCTGATAAATAAGCGATTAGTCGCTCAGCTTGGAGCACTTGGAACGTCTGCTTTGGGACTTACAGGAGCCGATGCAAATGCAATAGTCGCAACGAAAAGACCCGAACGCAATGGAATCAATTTTGGATGGGTGGGGGATGTGAAATCGGTAAATGAAAAGTTTATCAGAGCGATCTTCGATCAAGGAATTGTGCCTGTTTTCGCGCCGCTTACACATGATGGTGTAGGTCATATGTTAAATACAAATGCAGATACAATAGCCAGCGAGGTGGCCATAGCATTATCAACGAATTACAGTGTAACCTTAAATTACATTTTTGACTTAAAAGGCGTTTTACGAGATATAAATGATGAAAGCTCCCTCATAAAATCAATTAACATAGAGGAATATGCTAGGCTTAAATATGAGGGCGTAGTTTCCTCAGGGATGATTCCAAAGCTTGATAATGCTTTTGCTACAATTGAACGAGGCGTATCCAGTGTAAACCTTTTGGAGGCTTCGAGTTTGTCAAGTATGAGCGATCCGATGTTTGGCGAATATACGAAAATACAATAATTGCGCTTTCTCGAACTTCACATCAGCAATGAAATAGTTGTCTCAAAATGGCTTAAATTCGTGGAATCTAAAAAGAGGTATGGCGAAACTAATCATCAATAATCACTCTGAATTTGAACAATACCTAGGGCAAGTAATGGGGGAGTCTGAGTATCACAAAATCACCCAAAAACAGATCAATAAATTTGCAGACGCTACGCTGGATCACCAGTGGATACACATTGATAAGGAGCGTGCAAAGGAAGGACCGTTTGGAACAACCATTGCGCATGGTTATCTAACCCTCTCGCTTATGCCATACCTCTGGGAGCAGATTGCCCAATTCAACAACGTGAAAATGTTGGTAAACTACGGCATGGATAAACTGAAATTTGGTCAGGCAGTTAAAGTAGAAAATGAGATCAAACTAACGGCAACGCTTAGAACATTGGTGAATTTGAGAGGTATTTCAAAAGCAGAAGTAGATGCTTTATTGGAAATAAAGGGAGAGAAAAAGCCTGCTTTTACGGCCACAATGATTTTTTTGTATCACTTCGAATAAATAGCCTCTCATTGGAGAGGCCTATCATCTATTTCGATTAGTACTAATCTCTATTTCCTAAGAAAATCATCACATAATATAGCAAAGTTGCTAAGGCTCCCAAAGCAGCTACTAGATACGTTGATGCTGCGGAATTAAGTGCGTCTTTGGCCATTTCATACTCTCGACTGTCAACAATGTTTCGATCCTGTATCCAGGCTAATGCTCTTTTACTTGCGTCATATTCGACTGGTAGTGTTACGAAAGCAAAAAGTGTGAAGATTGAGTAACACCCAATGATGATCAACATTGCAAATTCTGTATTGAACATTTGTAGACCAAATGCTCCAAAGAACATAGCAATGAAGACAAAGTTGATAATCTTGCCGCTTACATTTTGTACTGGCACCATTGCAGATCGGAACTCCAACCACCTGTAGGCTGTAGCGTGCTGAACCGCATGACCACATTCGTGTGCTGCAACAGCAGCTGCTGCGGCGGAGCGACCGTTGTAAACATCAGGGCTGAGGTTTACTGTTTTGTTAGTGGGGTTGTAGTGATCAGTAAGTCGACCTTGCACGGAGGTTACTGTCACATCGTAAATCCCACTATCGCGAAGCATCAACTCAGCGATTTCTCTCCCGCTTAGACCCGAACCTAGTGCGATTTGCGAATATTTTTTGAATTTATTTTTTAGACGATTGCTTACTAACCAGCTTGCAATCATGAAAACAACAATTATTATTAATAACATCTTATAAGTAATTTATTCGTTTACATAAATTAAGTCATCAAACACAATACCATTTTAAAAATGGACCTTAAATAAGACAATTATACTGACAATTCGGCAGTTGGGTTTTTCTTTTTCTGCATCAAGGATAAGATAATGAGTGCAATTGACCCAAATAGTGCCGTAGCTACAATTTGAGAGGTATGCAAGAGCGTAGCTAGAAAAAGACCAGTGGTTTTATCCACCCCATGCAAGAGTAGCATACCTGCAATCATTCCATGGTAAGTTCCAAAACCACTTTGTACGGGTATTGATATGGCAATGCCCCCGGTGACCAAAAGCATAAACCCAACATCAAATCCCAAATGCGAAGTGTCTGGAAATGAAAATACGATGATATAGGACATTAGGTAGTAAATAATCCAGATGACAACCGTAGAAAGAATAAACCCAACGGGGTTTTTGATCTTAGTTAATGATAAAAATCCGTCTATGAAGCCCTTAAGCAATACCATAAATTTCTCCTTGAGTCTGTTTTGATTTTGGATAATTAGAAATAAAACCACTAACCCAATAATAAAACCACCAGTCAGTGCGAGCGGTAGATAGATGGGTACGGATAGGTGTTGATAGAAAGTGGAGAGAAAGCCAGTAATGGTTTCGTATTCTGTTACTAAGCTGATGAGGAAAAGAAAGATGAGCGTCAGGAAGTCGATGATTCTTTCCGTTACTACACTTCCTATCCCTTTCGGCATCGAAACATTATCACTTTTCTTTAATATGCCACATCGGGTAATCTCTCCTAATCGAGGCACTGCAAGGTTTACTAAATATCCAACCAATACGGCGAGCGTAGTTCTTCCTGTAGATAGGTTGTAGCCTAGAGGTTTCAATAGAATATTCCAGCGATAGGCTCTTGTCACGTAAGCAATAATGGAAAGCAAAATTGAATAGATAACCCAACTTAAATCAGTGCTAGCTGCTTTTGACCAAAATGCTACCCAATCTGTATTTCTGAAAACAAGGTAAAGCAACAATACAGAAAGCAACACGCCCACTAAGATTTTGCTAACGTTAAGAAGTCTTTTTGGCATTGCCTTGGCTACGATACCAGTTTATTATTTTCGTTGGGGAAGATCACGATCGGATTATGAGCTTTTGCTTCTTGCTGAGCGATAGTACAATATGAAATAATGATGATGACATCCCCAAGTTGAACCTTACGAGCGGCGGGGCCGTTCATGCAGATTTGACCGCTCCCTCTTTCTCCTTTTATAACGTAGGTCTCTAATCGCTCTCCGTTGTTTATATTAACTATTTGAACTTTCTCATTTTCCAGCAGGTTTGCTGCATCCATCAAATCTTCATCTATGGTAATGGAGCCAACATAATGTAGTTCTGCCTCCGTGATCTTTACACGATGAATTTTAGATTTTAATACCTCAATCTGCATCCTCTCAGGCTTTGAGTCGCAAATATAGATTATCTATTAGTCTTATTCCTTCCACATAACCCGAAAAGCAGACAGCTAGTTCTGAGTTTCTAGAATAAGATTTTATGGATTTTAAATTTATTGGATTTACTGCCCTCAAATACTCCACCTCAAGTCCTTTTTGTCGGGCATAGAAGGCAAGTGCCCGATTAAGCACATATTGTAACTCCTCCTCTTGCTCAAGTCCTTTTTGGATGAGGTGAAGTCCTTCGCTAATGGTGCTGGCTATTTTTTTTCCTTCTGTGCTTAGTCGCTGGTTGCGCGATGACATAGCAAGCCCAGAGGACTCTCTCACCGTATCCACACCTATCACTTCTGCACGGAAGTTCAGCTCCTTTGTCATTTTTTTTATCAAAAGGAATTGCTGTAAATCCTTAAGTCCAAAATAGGCTTTATTGGGCCTAATAATATTAAATAGCTTGGCTATAATAAGTCCAACTCCATTGAAGTGCCCAGGCCTAAATTCTCCTTCAAGGACACTGGCCATCTTGCCAAAATTGATGCTCAAAGAGGGCGTTTCGGCATACATTTCATGTTCTTTCGGGTTGAATAGATAGTCAACCTTAAGCTTTTCCAGTATGCCAATATCCTCTCTTAAAGTGCGAGGGTACATTTTTAGGTCCTCTGCATTATTAAATTGGGCGGGATTAACAAATACACTCACTACTGAGATGTCATTTTCGGAAATACATCTCAAAATAAGCTTCTCGTGACCTTTATGAAGTGCCCCCATTGTAGGCACTAAACCTACTTTTAATCCTTTAAAGATATCAGGAGTTAGAGCGTCTGATAACTCAGATGGAGTACTTGCTACACGCATCAATTAACAGGTTTTAACCTGCTAACCTATCGAATGCATTGATAATAATTTTAAAAAGAGTAACTTTGTGTTCATTTTTAGTGACTTGATCAAGATAAATTCAATATTCTTTTATGGAAAATATTAAAATCCTTTATGTGGCGAGTGAAATTAATCCCTTTCTAAAAACCACAGAAGTAGCAGAATTTGTGAGAAGGCTTCCTCAAGCTATGCAAGAAAGAGGAATGGAAATTAGGATTTTAGTGCCAAGATTTGGACTTATTAACGAAAGAAAAAACAGGCTACACGAAGTAGTGAGATTGTCGGGTATTAACATAGCAGTTGGAGACGAAGAAAAGCCGCTTATCATTAAAGTTGCTTCGATACCAAATGCGAAGCTGCAGGTTTATTTCATTGATAATGAAGACTATTTTTACAGAAAATCTGTATTCTTCGACAAGGAAGATAATTTCTTTGAAGACAATGATGAACGAGCGATATTTTTCTGCAAAGGTGTTTTAGAAACAGTAAAGAAGCTCGGGTGGTCTCCCGACATTATTCATTGCAACGATTGGATGACGAGTCTTATTCCTCTTTATACAAAAACGACTTATAAGAACGATCCTATCTATCAAAACTCAAAAACAGTCTTTACTATATACAATAATCGGTTTACTCATAAATTCGGAGACGATCTTTTAGAAAAAGTGAAAATGATTGATATTGACGATCAGATGCTTGATCCGCTGAAAACGGCGGATTACGATGGATTCGTAAAATTGGGTATGAAATATGCTGATATCGTAATTAATGCATATAAGGGCAATAACGAGAGTTTCGACAAACTCATTTCTGACTTATCCGAAGATAAGAAAACAGATACGATAGAAAGTGGCGGAAATTTTGAAGAATCTTACTATAATCTCTACAATGATCTTATTGGTTAGACTCAAAAAGATGCTGAACGACATTAAACCGGGACTCATATTTATGATCCCGGTTTTTTTAGGCTGTGAATCAGCGGAGGATTTAGGAATCCAATATGAGTTGCAGTCAGACGCAAATGTGAGGTACGTAGAGTTCACCCTACCCAACACAAACATTAAAATAGATAGCCTAAGAACAGACGATGAGGTGCATATTTTAGTGGGCAATTACGCCGATAAGATGGTGGGTTCTGTAAACGCAGAAGGCTATTTTGCTGTACAGTTACAGGAAAACAACATTCCTGATGATACGATTCGAGAGGATTTTGTTTTTAATTCAATTCGCTTTGCTTTTGCTGCCAACACATCAATACCCTTGGCATCTTCTAAAAATCAATCTTTTTCATTGTACGAGTTGGAAGATGATTTAGCTCGTTTTGTATATCTATCAAATAAAAAGGAGGCGTTGGGTAGTCTGATAGGGAGGTATGATACGCTGTCCTATGACGCTGCGGATACCCTGATTGGTGGCTTTGATCTTTCCAAAGATTTTGGTCAAAACTTATTTGATTTGGCCAAGAGTGAGAATAGGTCTATTCAAACAAGTGATTGGCCGTCTATCGCTATTTCCCCAAATGCAGAGAGCAACTCAATAAATCAGATTAAACTCAATGCCGATACAACAGCCTTTTATCTCTACATAAACGACCCAGATGGAAGAGAAGAGGTGGTCGGTGCCGATACTTTTTATAGAGATACTACCTACACAATGAAATTTGGATTGATTGCTGGGGGCAATACTTTGCCTCATTACACCCATCTTAATAGAGACGATAGCCAAGGAGTATTTAGTGGATTACAAGATAGAGATACTAGAAAATTGGAAAGTGGACGAACAATAATTGATCCTATCGCCGGTATTTCCACTTCGATTTCTTTGGAGGCACTTGATTCATTTTTTAATGAAAACCGTAATATCATAATTAACAGGGCGTCCATAACTTTCGAGTTTGATTTAGATAATGAAAGAGATACACTCAAAAATTTTAATAGTTATTTCTTTTCGAACGGGAGTTTTTTTGCTCCAGGTTTGGAAACAGATTGGTTGGGCAGTTTAATATTAAAAGATGAGGTTTATTTGGGTAGAAATCGCGCACCTGCCACAAGCAAGCTTACCGAAGAGGGAAATGAATTGGTCACCTTATCTACGCTCTTTTTTCAGACACTTTTCAATAACTACTACAACGCAAATCTTCAAGAAGAATTAGAAATTTCTGGGTCTAAGCTATTCATGAAAAGTACTTCAAACTTAGGTTATAGAAAACTGGCAGGCTTGGTCCTATTAAGTGTGGATGACGTCACCCTTCAGCGGCTCATAATCAGGAAAAATGGCGTAAAATTGAAAATTTACTATACTGATGTAGATTAAAAATGTGTGGTATAGTAGGGTACATTGGAGAAAAACAAGCCTTCCCTATTCTGTTGAAAGGATTGAAAAGGCTGGAATACCGCGGCTATGATAGTGCAGGTATCGCCGTGCTTGATGAGGCTCAAATAAAAATCGCAAAGAAGCAAGGGAAAGTAAGTAATCTAGAAAGTACGATAACCAAGACGAAAGGTACTATTGGGATAGGGCATACCCGATGGGCAACGCACGGAGGTCCCAGCGATGAAAACGCACACCCGCATCAATCTTTCAATTCTAAATTGGCCATTATTCACAACGGAATCATTGAAAACTACGAAACACTAAAGGTTGAACTGACTAAAAAGGGTTATCAGTTTAAAAGCCAGACAGACACTGAAGTACTCGTTAATCTCATTGCGTATATCCAAACGGAGGAAAATCTAAACCTAGAGGATGCGGTACGTGTGGCGTTATCAAAAGTGGTTGGTGCCTATGCAATAGCAATAATTTCTGCTGATGAGCCTTCTAAAATGGTTGCCGCCCGAAAAGGAAGCCCTCTGGTTATCGGCTTGGGTGACAAGGAGTATTTTCTTGCATCTGACGCCACTCCCATCATAGAACACACAAATGAGGTCATTTATTTAAACGACGAAGAAATAGCCGTCCTAACTCATGATGAATATTTAATTAAAGATGCTCAAGACACACCACAATCGCCCACCATTCAGACGCTAGATCTTGAATTGGAAGAGCTCGAGAAGGGAGGCTACGATCATTTTATGTTGAAAGAAATCTTCGAGCAGCCAAAATCCATATCCGATTGTATGAGAGGTCGGCTAAACCTAGCAAATGGAAACTTGGTACTTGGAGGGATAAGAAATTATGCTAAAGCATTAGAAAATGCTGATCGTATTATTATTCTGGCTTGTGGTACTTCATGGCATGCTGGATTGGTGGCAGAGTACTTTATTGAGGAGCTATGTAGAATTCTTGTAGAGGTTGAATATGCATCGGAATTCCGGTATAGAAAACCGATTGTAAAGGAGGGTGACATTGTTATTGCTATTTCACAATCGGGAGAAACTGCGGATACTTTAGCCGCAATAGAAATAGCCAAAGAAAGAGGAGCTATTGTTTTAGGGGTGGTAAACACAGTAGGTTCCTCCATAGCCCGTGTTACACATGAAGGAGCTTACCTTCATGCAGGGCCTGAAATTGGTGTGGCATCCACAAAAGCCTTTACCGCACAGCTAACCATCCTTTATATGATCGCCCTCAGAATTGCCTCCAACAAGGGTAGCATTGCTCAAAACAAATATCAAGAATTGGTTGCTGAACTTGGGCGTATACCAAATAAAGTAGGTGAGGCTCTTGAGACAAATGAAAAGATTAAAAAAATTTCAGCACTTTTTAAAGACGCTACTAATTTCTTGTATTTGGGAAGAGGATATAATTTTCCTGTAGCCCTTGAAGGTGCTCTTAAATTAAAGGAAATCTCTTACATACATGCTGAGGGATACCCGGCAGCGGAAATGAAACATGGCCCTATTGCCCTCATTGATGATCAAATGCCGGTAGTGTTTATTGCTACAAGAGATAGTAGCTATGATAAGATCGTTTCAAATATTCAGGAAGTAAAAGCGAGAAATGGGGTTGTAATTGCAATCATCTCAAAAGGAGACGCCATTATTCCGTCTATGGTAGACCACGTGATAGAAGTACCGGTCACGCAGGAGTCACTGATGCCCTTGATTGCGGTTATTCCTTTGCAACTATTAAGCTACCATATTGCACTAATGCGAGGTGCCAATGTGGATCAGCCACGAAATTTAGCCAAGTCTGTCACGGTAGAATAGGACTCAGTATTAATGATTAACACATCCCTTTGGGTATCCAATTTCTTTGAATATAATATCGCTGAGGGATCTGTTCTAATTATTGAGTTCTTTAAATAAGGCGTTAGATTACATAAGTTAGGGAAATAAATATTCTGATGAGTAACCACAATGAAATTTCATCGTTTATCTGGAACGTCTGCGATGACGTGCTAAGAGGTCTTTTTAAACCACACGAATATGGGGATGTAATCCTTCCTTTTGTTGTGCTTAGAAGATTAGATTGTGTTCTTGAAGGCAAGAAAGATGAAATAATAAATATTCATAAAGAGTACAAGGACAAGTTCGATGATACTTCAAAAATCATCCAATCGAAACTTACTCTAAAGTTCTCCAACTATTCTCAATATGATTTGAGAAGGTTGAAAGATGAACCTAATAAATTGTCAGAAAACTTCTATGATTATCTAAGTTCATTCTCAACTAATGTTCAAGATATTATTCAAAACTTTGGTTTAGAAAAACACATCGATAAATTAGAAAAGAACAACAAACTTTACATCCTTGTTGAGAAGTTTGCCGAAATCAATTTACACCCCTCAACAGTAGACAACCACGTGATGGGGAACATCTTCGAGGAACTTCTTAGAAAGTTCTCCGAGATGAGTAACGAAACAAGTGGGGAGCATTATACGCCAAGGGACGTAGTAAATCTTTTGGTTTCATTGGTTTTCTCGCCGGATAGGGATAAACTCTCCGACCCCAATAAAATTATCTCGGTTTATGATCCCTGTTGTGGAACGGGTGGGATGCTAACCATCGGGAAGGATTGGGTTCACAAAAACATCAATAAAGGAGTTGAGGTAAATTTATTCGGTCAAGAATTAAACCCTCAAACCTATTCGATTTGTAAATCTGATTTTCTAATTACGGATGAAGAACCTGAAAATATTAAGTTGGGTTCAACACTTACCAATGATCAGCACTCAGATGGGAACAGGAAATTTGATTATATGATAACCAATCCACCATTTGGAGTTAGTTGGAAATCAGAACAGAAACAAATCTTGAATGAATCCACCGAATATGGAGGAAGATTTTCAGTAGGAACTCCAAGAGTTTCGGATGGTTCTCTTCTTTTCCTACAACATATGATTTCCAAAATGGAAACGCAAGGTTCAAGAATTGGTGTTGTATTTAATGGTTCACCGCTGTTTACGGGTGATAGCGGTTCAGGGGAATCTGAAATCAGAAAATGGATAATTGAAAACGATTGGTTGGAGTGTATTGTATCACTTCCAACTAAACTATTCTTTAACACAGGAATTCAAACCTATATATGGGTTGTATCTAATAAGAAGAATAACAACCGAAAAGGTAAAATTCAACTAATTGATGGTAGTGGATTTGGAACATCAATGAGAAAAAACCTTGGGGAGAAAAGTAACTATATTACCGAGGAAGATTCTCAGAAAATCATTCAAACCTACCAAAACTTTGAAGAGAACGAATACTCTAAGATTTTTGATAATGAGTTTTTCGGATACACCAAAATTACGATTGAACAACCACTAAGAGAGAATGGTGAAGTGGTTCGTAAGAAGGATGGAACACCGAAACCAGATTCAAAACTTAGAGATTACGAAAGAATACCTAAATCCCAAGATATTGAACAATATTTCTCTCGTGAGGTAGAACCTCATTTACCAAATTCTTGGATTGATTACGATAAGAGTAAAGTAGGTTATGAAATCAACTTTACTAAATACTTCTACCAATACAATCCACTTCGTTCAACTGAGGAGATTACAAATGAACTATTCGAGTTGGAAAGAGAATCTGAGAATCTTCTTAATCAAATTTTGGATTGATGAAGAGATATAATTCATACAAGGATTCAGGAATAGAATGGATTGGAGAGATTCCACAAACATGGAGAAGTCAGAGAATAAAGTATTTGTTTGAAGAGAAGAAATCTACAAAAAACCCATCCCTCCAAAGTGGTTCAATTAGTTTTGGTAAAGTAGTATACAAGGACGATAATAAAGTTCCACTTTCCACTAAAGAATCATATCAAGAACTATTGAAAGGAGAATTTTTAATCAATCCTTTGAATCTTAACTATGACTTGAAAAGTTTACGAATAGGTAAATCAGAAATTGATGTTGTTGTTAGTCAGGGGTATATAATTCTTAAATCAAAAACTGATAACAACCCCGATTATCTAAATTATTTATTCAGAGAATTTGATATAAAACACATGAAGTCGTTGGGACAAGGAATTCGTCAAACAATTTCATTTACCCACTTAAAGGATGAGGTTTTATTATCACCACCCCTCTCCGAACAACAACAAATTGTATCCTTCTTAGACACCAAAACCTCACTCATTGATTCTCTGATTGAGAAAACCCAACGAAAGATAGAACTACTCAAAGAGAAAAGAACCACGCTTATCAATAAAGTAGTGACCAAAGGGCTGAACCCCAATGTGGAGATGAAGGATAGTGGTGTGGAATGGATTGGGGAAATTCCGAGTCATTACCATATGATTTCAATTAAATTTCTGGTTACTATACCAGTATGTGATGGGCCACACGAAACTCCACAGTTTATTGATGAGGAAGGAATTCCATTCCTTTCAGTTGAGGGTGTGGTTGGAAACAAAATTGATTTTGATAAAGTAAGGGGATATATTTCTAAAAAATTACATGAACAATATTCAAAGAAATGTAAACCAATGAGAAATGACGTTTTGTTAGTTAAATCTGGTTCAACTACTGGAAAATCAACGATTGTTGAAACAGATTTAGAATTTAACATTTGGTCACCATTATGTATAATAAGAAGTAATACTAACAAAATATTACCATGGTTTACATTTCAAACCCTTCAATCGGGATATTTCCAATTATTGATTCAGAAGAATTGGAGTTATGGAACACAACCAAACATAGGAATGGGTGTAGTTGAAAATTTAAGAGTCGTTGTCCCCCCCTTATCCGAACAACACCAAATCGTTGCGTATTTAGATGAACAAACCCAATTGATAGATAAAGCTATTTCCATTGAAGAAAAGAGAATAGAACTCCTTAAAGAGTATCGTCAATCTCTTATCTCTGAAGTCGTAACCGGTAAACGAAAAGTAGTAGAGGAATGAAAGTACCAACAGAGAGAAGATACGAGGAACATATTGAAAGAGAATTAACTTCTCTTTTAGATGATGGATTGCAGTTTCATTCTAAAGTTCACCAAAGAAATGATAGTGGGTATGATAAAAAGCTATGTGTGGTCGGAGCTGAGTTTATAGAATTCCTAAAGAATACGCAAGAGGAGACGTATAATAAAGTCTACAAGAGACATGGCGATGCAACGAATCAAAGAATACTTAGAAGGCTAAACGATGAGATAAACACCAAAGGGTTGACTCATGTTCTGAGAAAAGGTTTTAACCACGTTGATGGGGGTAATATCAAGCCTCTTTACTTTCAATCAAACAGTTCACTAAATCAAGAAAGAAGAAAGAAATACCTCCAAAACAAGTTCCTTTTAGTTCGTCAATTACACTATTCTCAACACAATAATAAATCTATTGATCTTGTAATTTTCATTAATGGAATTCCCATTCTAACGATTGAACTTAAGAATCAACTTACTGGAAAAACTGTAGATAATTCGGATAATCAATATCGATTCGATAGAAACCCCAAGGGAGAACCTCTTTTACAATTCGATAGATGTATTTGTCACTTTAGTGTAGATAACGATAGAGTGAACATGACTACCAAGTTGAATGGTAACAATACATTCTTTCTTCCTTTCAATAAAACTCTAAATAACTCCGAAACTCAAAGTGATGGTTTCAAGGTGGATTATCTGTGGAAGGAAATTCTAACACCAACCTCCCTATTAGATATCATTGAAAACTTTGTTCTTGTTACTAAAACATCAGATTTTGAGTGGAGTGATGAGAAAAGAAAGGTGGTTGAAACTAAACCGAAACCAGTTTTAATATTCCCTCGATATCACCAACTCGAGGTAATTAGAAAACTCAAATCTCAAGTTTTAAATGATGGAGTTGGAACAAATTACTTAATCCAACACACCACAGGTTCAGGTAAATCTTATTCCATAGGTTGGTTATCCTTTATGTTAACGAATCTCTTCACAAATGATGGGAGGGATAGGGTATTCGATTCTGTAATAATCATTACGGATAGAAAAGTATTAGATAAACAACTACAAGACACCGTTACAAGTTTACAACAAGTTCAAGGGGTAGTACAACAGATTGATAAGAACTCCGAACAACTAAGACAGTCCTTAACAAGTGGTAAAAATATCATTGTAACAACCATTCAAAAATTCTCCGTTGTAGTAAACAGAATGAAGGAATTGAGTGGAAAAACCTTTGGGGTGATCGTGGATGAGGTTCACTCTTCACAAGGTGGAAAGGGAACAAAAAACCTTAATAAAACTCTATCACTTAATCTTGATGAAGTTCAAGGAATGGTCAATGATGAGATTCTGAGAATTCAATCAGAAATGAAATCTCGTCAAAAACAAAATCACATTTCATTCTTTGGATTCACCGGTACTCCTAAACCACAAACTCTTGAAGTGTTTGGAACTCTTCAATCTGATGGAACAAGAAGACCCTTCCATACCTATACAATGAGACAATCCATAGGTGAAGGATTTACATTGGATGTTTTAAAATCATTTACTCCGGTTAAGAGATGGTTCAAATTAAAGGGGAAAGGAGAGGATGTAGAACTACCCGAAAGTAGAGGTAAAAAGGAACTCATTAAATGGGTGGATTCTAACCCAGAAACAATTAGTAGGAAGTGTGGTATAATAATAGAACACCTTCTTAGTACTACCATTAAATCTATTGAAGGAAGAGGCAAAGGAATGGTGATTGTTCGTTCAATCGAGGATACTGTGAAGTTCTTTGTGGAGATGAACAAACAACTCAAGGACAAAGGACTTCAAAACAAGATTAAATGTGTTGTTGGGTTTAGTGGAGAAGTGGAATATAACGGTGAAAAGGTATCAGAGTACTCGCTAAACAAGGAAAATGGATTTGATAGTAAAGACATACCAACAGGGTTTAAAAATCCCTTATATCGAGTTTTAATCGTTTGTGACAAGTTCCAGACTGGTTTTGATGAACCTTTACTTCATTCCATGTTTATTGATAAACCCATAAATGGTGTTCAATGTGTCCAAACGCTATCTCGATTAAATAGAAAAACGAGAGGTAAGAAAAGTACTTTTGTATTAGACTTCGTAAATAAGGTTGAGACTATTCAAGAATCATTTCAAAACTTCTATCAAACAACCATACTATCTGAAGATACAGACCCTAATTTGGTTTATGACATCTTAGATAAGATTAGAAACTACGGTCTTTTCACACCTCAAGAGATTGACGATTGGAATAAGATATTCTTTACTGAAAAGAGAGACGATTCTCTTTTACAACCCACACTCAATGTGGTTTTAGATAGATGGAAAGAACTTTCTGATGAAGATAGAGATACTTCGAGAACTCAATTCGCTAACTACTGTAAGTTGTACGGTTATATTTCAATGATTCATCAGTTTGACAATATAGAATTAGAGAAACATTATGTTTTCTTTGAGTACCTCAGAAAGAAGTTTCCAGTTGATGGACTAACGAGGATTGACGTTTCAGATTTAGTTGACTTAGATTCACTCAACCTCGACATTAAAGGTAAACTCAACATATCTCTTGAAGATGAGGATACAGTTTTTGACCCAAATCAATATGGAGATGGAAAAGGGAAAGATGAAGAAGAGTTTGACTTACTCTCTGAACTTATCAATGAGCTAAATGAATACTACGGTAAAGTTCCAGAAGGAACAGAGGATAGTACAAAAAGACTACTCCAAGATATTGTGAATGATGAGGAGTTCAAAAGTGTTGTTACTTCAAATAATACAGATTCAAATAAAAGGGATAAATTGAATCAAATCATCTCAAATAAGAATATCAAGACTCTTGATAAGAGTCACGAACTATACGAGTATTTCGAGAAAAAGGAAATCA
Organism: uncultured Ekhidna sp.; assembly: GCA_964289745.1. Lineage (GTDB taxonomy): Bacteria > Bacteroidota > Bacteroidia > Cytophagales > Cyclobacteriaceae > Ekhidna. Next base: position 560,615 of record CAXYMM010000001.1, on the reverse strand, counting down.
AGGAAAAGATGGTTAGGATGTTTATTTCAAGACCTGATTTGTTAAATAAGCTTCGTTTATAAGAGATGTATATGAATTAGAATAAATACAGTGTGTGTCTTTTATTCGGATTTAATTTTTTTAATATATCATCATAGGGTTTAATATCGTGAACGTGTTCTAATAAATGATGGAGAAAGTGAATAAGGTTGAAAAAAGAGTATATAAAATTCTAAATGGCAAGTCGCATAAAGAGACTGATATCTCAAAAACCAAAAAGGGAAGAAAAAAAGGTAGCTTTGTCGATTAAAAATCAAAACGTTAAGGGAATATCCCTAATCAAAAACACTTCGTTATAGTAGAATAATCACATGAAAGAAGTAATTAACACTCCCAAAGCTCCGGCTCCTATTGGTCCATATTCTCAAGCAATTAAAGTCGGAAATATGCTATACGTATCGGGCCAAATCCCAATAGATCAAGCCCAAGATATATTAATAAATGAAAGTATTGAGGCAGAAACAAAGCAAGTAATGAAAAACCTGAGCTATATCTTAGAAGAAGCAGGAGCTACTTTCGAGGATGTAGTAAAGTGCTCCATTTTTATAAGTGAAATGAGTGATTTTTCCAAGGTCAATGCAATTTATGGAAAGTACTTTACAGTGAACCCCCCGGCACGGGAAACAGTAGCAGTAAAAGGCCTCCCAAAAGGAGTGAATGTAGAAATTTCCTGTATCGCCTCCCTGTAAAAGCAGGCTCGTAAAGCAGCAGCATAATGGATCAGGTAAGAGTTCGATTTGCCCCCAGCCCAACGGGAGCGTTACATATCGGAGGCGTTAGGACAGCCCTTTTTAATTACCTTTTTGCAAAAGCAAACAGAGGGGATTTTGTTCTGAGAATTGAGGACACGGATCAAGCACGGTATGTAGAGGGTGCCGAACAATATATCAAAGACACACTCAATTGGTTGGGCATATTCCCAGACGAAGAACCAGATCATGAAGGTAAATTTGGCCCTTATAGACAGTCGCAAAGGAAAACGATTTATAAAGAATATGTGGATAAGCTCTTAGCTGATGGAAATGCGTATTATGCATTCGACACACCAGAAGAGTTAGAAGAGATGCGAACCCGACTCAAGAAAAATCGTGTGATAAATCCCCAATACGATACGCTGACTCGGGGTACAATGAAAAACTCACTAACTCTTTCTAAGGACGAGGTAAATAGGCGAATGACCAGTGGGGAATCATATGTTATTAGAGCTAAGATTCCCGAAAAAGAAGAAGTTAGGTTAAACGACTTGGTTCGTGGATGGGTCAAAGTTAATACCGACGTTATGGATGATAAGGTCTTAATGAAATCCGATGGCATGCCGACCTATCATCTTGCCAATGTAGTAGATGACCACCTAATGCAGATCACTCATGTAATAAGGGGCGAAGAATGGTTGCCATCAGCACCCCTTCATGTGCTACTCTATCAGTTTCTAGGATGGGAAAAGGAGAGTCCTCAATTTGCCCATTTACCCCTTATTCTTAAACCTGATGGAAACGGAAAACTTAGTAAACGAGCAGCGGATAAGGCAGGGTTTCCCATTTTTCCTTTAAACTGGGTTGACCCGCAGACCAAGGAAACTTCAATGGGATTTAGGGAATTGGGTTTTTTACCCGAGGCAGTGTTGAATTTTCTTGCCTTTTTAGGGTGGAATCCTGGTACCTCGCAAGAGCTCTTTTCAATGGAACAGCTCTTTTCAGCATTTAAAATAGAACGAATCAATAAGGCAGGAACCAAATTCGATTTTGAGAAAGCAAAATGGTTTAATCAGCTATACATAAAAGAAAAAAACACAGAAGTTCTTTCAGAAGAGCTTAAAGCCAACCTTGCAAAGAATCATGGAATTGAAACTACTCACGACATTTCGGCCCAAATTATTACGCTATTGAAAGAGCGAGTGATATTTCTTCATGATTTTGAAGAAAAAAGTTTATTCCTATTCAATGATCCTATCGATTTTGATGAAAAGGTCGTAAAAAAGAAGTGGGGCGAGCATACCCTGCCCGCACTTATGTTATTTCATGATAAATTGATGGAAAAAAAAGAAATAGAAGCTGACCAAGCAAAAGAACTCTTTTGGAGTACTTTAGAAGCTAATGGATACAAGCCAGGACAGTTCATGCAAATGCTGCGTCTGGTTTTAACTGGAGAAGGCTCTGGGCCAGACTTAATGTCCATTATTCACATCTTGGGTCCTCGAAAGGCTGCTGATAGAATTAAGAAGTCATTAGATTTATTGTCCCATCAACATAATCAATACAATGAGTAAAAAAGAAAAAGCCAAAGTACACAAAGATTTAGAAGGCTTGGATTTCAGCGTAGATTCGTTTGGCGAGATTAAATCGAGTATGCCAGTAGATCAAATCAATAAATTTTTAAATAAAAACGTAGAGGATAAGAAACTTCAGAACCGAGAGGACTTAAATGACCTAAAAGAAGGCAAATGACTATCAAAATTGGTTTAATTCGAGAGGGTAAAGTTCCTTCTGACAGGCGAGCGCCCTTAACTCCCGAACAAGCTAATGAAGTACAGAATCGATTTGGTGTTGAATTGATGGTTCAGTCCAGCGATGTGCGCTGTTTTTCGGACAATGATTATAAAAAGCTGGGGCTTCCTGTAGTCGAATCAATGGTCGACTGTGACATTATCCTCGGCGTGAAAGAAGTGCCAAAGAAAATGTTGGTAGAAGGAAAAACACATTTCTTTTTCTCGCACACCATCAAAAAGCAGGCTTACAACAGATCGCTACTTCAAGAGGTTTTAAAAAAGAAAGTCACTTTGGTTGATTGGGAAATGCTCGTTGGCGAAAGCGGAAACAGAATAATCGCCTTTGGAAGATGGGCGGGTATAGTGGGGGCTTACAATGCGCTATGGACATATGGTAAAAGATATAATCTATATGACTTGCCAAGAGCAAAGGATTGCTTCGACTATAAGGAGTTGAAGATCCATTATTCAAAAGTAAAGCTACCCAATATTAAAATTGTCTTGACTGGCGGCGGAAGGGTTACAAAAGGCACCATGGAGGTACTTCATGGTGTTGGTATAAGGAAAGTAACCCCACATGATTTTTTGGAGGAAATGTTTGACGAGCCCGTATTTACTCAGCTTAATTCAAGAGACTATCATACTCGAAAAGGTGGCGGTGAGTTTCATCGAACCGAGTTTTATAGCAATCCAGAGCTTTATGTAGGCGATTTCCTAAAATACACGAAAGTAACTGACCTATTGATCGCCACTGCTTTCTGGCATCCTGATGCACCCGTTCTGTTTACTCGAGAAGACATTATGAAAAAGGATTTCAATGTTCGAGTTATTGCAGACATTACTTGCGATATAGAAGGTTCCATACCCTCCACTAAGGAGGCTAGCACCATAGAAAATCCGATTTACGACTACAATCCAAGTGACAACCAAGTGGAGCAAGCCCTGACGGACGAAGGAAACATTACAGTAATGGCCGTAGATAATCTGCCTTGTGAGCTACCTAGAGATGCCTCAGAGAGCTTTGGTAAAGAACTTGTAAACAACGTTTTACCTCATCTTTTAAAGGAAGACACCGCTGGTATAATTAAAAATGCAACCATTGCTAAAGAAGGAAAGCTCACCCCTAAATACAGCTATCTTAAGGATTTTGTGGTAGATGGTGAATAAAAGAAAGACAGAAATTATTGGTATCATCGCTTTCTGGTGCAGTAACGATAGTACCATCTACGCTACCTGTGATTTTTAAATCATAGTATTGAACGAATCCTTTTACAAATTTGATTTTATCTTTTATTTTGGAATTAAGATCTACATCCAATTCAATTTCAATAATGTTTTTTTCATCTAGCAACGCAGAAATCGCTAGAAAAGAGGATTTAGCTTGTGCCTAATCAAAATCAAGACTGAAGGTAAAAGGAGAGATACGAACAATTCAACATCGACTTCCTATGGAATTCCATTCAGCCGACTAAGCGACAGCGCAATTGAGATCTATCAATATAAAAGAATCAATTTTTAAATAGTTTTTAACACGCTCTGAATTATCTTTTCTTGCACCAAAGTCAATATCAATAAGGGGAGATAAAGATTCTTTTTCATGACTCATTCCCTAATCGGAAGCTTAATAATATGTTGATTCCTACTTTTTTAGGATAAAAACAAAAGGGATATAAAAAACCAGACCCCTAAAAGTCTGTCTTAAAATTTTATTGAATCGCTTTTAACCGTTCATACTTACAAGAAATTCGTCGTTATTTGCTGTCCCTTTCATTTTACTCAGCATGAATTCCATGGCTTCAATACTATTCATATCGGACATGAACTTACGTAGTATCCAAATTCGACTCAGCTCTTCCTTGTCAATGAGTAAGTCTTCTCTTCGGGTACTTGAAGCTGGAACATCGATAGCAGGGTAAACCCTTTTGTTAGATAGCTTTCTATCCAACTGAAGCTCCATATTACCAGTACCTTTAAACTCTTCAAAAATTACCTCGTCCATTTTTGACCCCGTCTCGATAAGGGCCGTTGCGATAATGGTGAGCGACCCGCCATTTTCCACATTTCGAGCTGCTCCAAAGAATCGTTTTGGTTTGTGCAGTGCATTGGCATCTACACCACCCGAGAGAATTTTTCCTGAAGACGGTACCACAGTATTGTGTGCTCTGGCAAGTCTTGTGATAGAGTCGAGCAGGATCACAACGTCATGACCACATTCAACCATTCTTTTGGCTTTCTCGAGTACCATATTGGAGACCTTCACGTGCTTATCCGCTTGTTCATCGAAAGTAGAAGCAATTACTTCTCCTTTCACGGATCTAGCCATATCGGTTACCTCCTCGGGTCGCTCATCGATCAACAACACCATTAGGTAACACTCGGGGTGATTCTCAGCAATAGCATTGGCTACATTTTTAAGCAAGACCGTCTTTCCCGTTTTAGGCTGAGCTACAATCATTCCTCTTTGCCCCTTACCTATGGGAGCAAATAAGTCTAGTATCCTAGTAGAATAGTTATCTGGTTTAGTGCTAAGGTTTAATTTTTCGTGCGGAAATAGAGGAGTTAAGTATTCAAAGGCTACTCGGTCTCTAACTTCCTCGGTCGTCTTTCCATTTACCGTCTCTACTTTTAGAAGGGCGAAATATTTTTCACCGTCTTTAGGAGGTCTTATTTGACCCTTTACTGTGTCCCCTGTTTTAAGACCTAAAAGTTTTATTTGAGATGGTGATACATAAATATCGTCTGGACTTGCCAAATAATGATAATCACTTGAACGCAAGAATCCGTACCCATCTTGCATGATTTCAAGAACACCTTCATTTTCAATCAGCCCATAAAATTCTTTAATTTCTTCGTTGTAAGCTTCTTTCTTTCTTCTTCGTTCTTCCCTTTCTTGACGCTGATCATCCTGCTGTTCTTTTGTCTTAGCATCAGGAGAACCCTCTTTAGGTGCTTCCTCCACTTTCTTCTCTTCTTTGGCTGCCTCAGGTTCTTTTTCCTTTTTAGGTTTTTCGGGCTTTTCCTCAGCTTTTTCCGCTTTCACCACATCCCCTGTTATATCGCCATTCTTGATTTTTTTGATTTCGCTTTCTGGTATTTTGGCTTGCTGATCCAAGATATTGTATATAAGATCTTGTTTTGTCAGTTTTTTAAAGTTCTTAATTTTTAGTTTCTCGGCTATCTCTCCTAATTCTGAGAGTAGCATTACACTAAGATCATCTAGTGTGTACATAATTGTTTTAAATATCAGTTCGTTAAACTTGTAAGATTAGTAGTTGCTTGGTAAAGTTTCTTGCTTTTAATCTTTTACAGCCTGGATGAGCTGTTGGTGGATTGTGTTACAATATTAGAGGATCAACCAAGAATATACAAATGTAATAATCAAAATTACCTTTTTACCTATTAGCGAGCAACAAGTCTGAATTTATTTTTCTTTGCATTCTAAATTGTGATTCGAAATGTTAATAGTATCAGAGATAGAAAATAATCTTGATGTTTACATCATTGGATTGGAGAAGAGAGGTCTTGCTAATGGAGCCAAGCTTTTGAATGAAATATTAGAAAAAGATAGAAAACGAAAAGCATTGCAAGGAGAGTTAGACACTTTATTTCACAAGTCCAATATAATCTCGAAAGAGATAGGGATGCTTTTTAAACAAGGTAAGAAAGAAGAGGCGGAAAAGGCAAGGGCGAATACAAGTAAATTAAAAGAGCAGAGCAAAAAATTAAGCATCCAGTTACATGCAAAAGAAGAGGAGCTTAAAGTACTTCTCTACAACATTCCGAATATTCCTCATGAGAGTGTCCCTAAAGGAAAGACAGAAGAAGATAATGAGGTGGTAAAGGTTCATGATGAAAAAATTCTTGACCCTGAAGGAATCAAAGTTCCTCATTGGGAGCTTATTGAGACATACGATATCATCGACTTTGAAAAAGGTAACAAAGTATCTGGCTCTGGATTTCCTTTTTACAAAGGTCAAGGTGCCAGACTAATAAGAGGGCTGATAAATTATTTCTTGGATAAGGCAACAGAGGCTGGATACAGCGAGGTGCAGCCTCCTATTATGATAAACGAAGCATCGGGATATGGTACGGGGCAGCTACCAGATAAAGAAGGGCAGATGTACCATATGGCAGCAGATGATTTATACATGATTCCTACGGCAGAGGTGCCGATCACGAATATGTACAGAGATGAGATCATGCCTCAAGAAATGTTGCCAATTAAAAATGCTGGACACACCCCATGCTTTCGAAGAGAAGCAGGAAGCTGGGGAACACACGTCAGAGGCCTTAATCGGCTGCATCAATTCGATAAAGTTGAAATTGTGCAGATAGTGGAGCCGGCAAAATCTTATCAGGTCTTGGACGAGATGGTTGCTCATATAGAGTCGTTGATTAAATCCCTAGAGCTCCCTTATCGGATATCAAGGCTCTGTAGTGGTGATCTTGGGTTTACATCAGCCCTAACCTATGATTTTGAAGTATTTTCTGCTGCTCAGGAGCGATGGCTAGAGGTGAGTTCCGTTTCAAATTTTGAGACCTATCAAGCCAACCGCCTAAAACTACGCATTAGAAATAATAAAGGTAAAAAGGAATTGGCGCATACCTTAAATGGAAGCGCGCTGGCATTGCCTAGAATTGTGGCAGCACTTTTGGAAAACAATCAGGAAGCTGATTTGATTCGGATGCCTAAGGTTTTACATTCTTATTTAGGCTTTTCTGCAATAACTAAATAAAGACTGGGTCTAAATGATTTTAATACGAGAAGGGAAAAAGGAAGACATACCAGAGGTATTTAACCTTATACAAGAGCTTGCCATCTTTGAGGATGGGCTGGATCAGGTCAGTAATACCATCGAAAAGATAGTAATAGATGGCTTTGGGGCGCATCCCGTTTTTGGATTGATCATTGCAGAGTCTGAAGGAAAAATCATAGGAAGCGCTATCTATTATTATCGATATTCTACGTGGAAGGGAAAGCGTCTTTATTTAGAGGATCTTATTGTGACAGAATCGATGCGAGGCAAAGGGGTGGGCAAGCTTCTATTCGATGAAACCTTAGCCATTGCGAAAAAGACCAATTGTACAGGCATGATGTGGCAGGTGCTAGATTGGAACGACTCAGCGATCAATTTTTATAAAAAGTACAACAGCCACTTCGATGATGAGTGGATTAACTGCAATATCGATTTCTAGACCTCTTCCAATACGGTTCTAAATGCAGTCATTTTCGTTCCATATTTAACAATGGTCTTTTTCTGAAGCTTTGGGGCGTCCTTTTCCAAATAGCACTCTATCTGAGACAGGTTTTTGGCCATATACTGAATTGCATACGTTAAGCCTGTTTCATCTTCAGATTGAGATAGCATTTTCATGATTCGATATTCTTCAAAATAGCCTGCCTCCATCACTTCAGGAATATGGGTTTCTTTCATCCATTCAAGCCATTCTTCAGCCACCTCTTTATCAACATTTACAGTCACATTATATACGGTCATCCTTGGTTAAATGAATACAAAACTATTAAAACAAAATAAGGCCATTCGGGTTCTAATCAAGATGATAAGAGGAGGTTAGATTATGAGTGTTTATTCAATCAAAGATTTAGAACATTTATCAGGGATCAAAGCCCATACCATACGTATTTGGGAGCAGCGCTATAATCTTTTTTCACCACAGCGTACTGAAACGAACATCAGGTTCTATTATGAAGAAGATTTAAAGCTCATTCTAAATATCGCTACACTTAGAGCACATGGTTACAAAATTTCAAAAATAGTGAAGATGTCTGATGAAGAGATTCATCAAACCGTTCGCAGTATCTATCGAGACAGCTTATTGTTATCGGATCAAATACATTCGCTCACCAACTCCATGATTGACATAGACGAGCTGGCTTTTCTCGAAATATTAAATCAAAATATTGAGCGGTATGGGTTTGAGAAAGCAATGACTGAGATCGTCTATCCTTTCATGAATAAGATTGGGATTCTGTGGTTAACGAATTCTATCAACCCTGCTCAGGAGCATTTTATCTCCAATTTGGTACGTCAAAAGCTAATAGTAAAGACTGACGAGCTACCAATTGATACCGAGCAACCCTTATTTTTATTGTTCCTGCCCGAACGAGAGCTTCATGAGTTGGGTATTCTTTATGCGAATTATTTGCTCAGGCAAAAGGGTATGCGCACGATATTTTTTGGGCAGTCCGTACCTTTAGATTCATTGGAAGAGGTCTATTATAAGCTGAATCCAACACATATCCTTACTGCAATGACTACAGCTCCTGACCCGTCTAATGTACAACGATACGTAAATCTACTAGGTAAAAAATTCAAAGACTCTAACATATTGATCACAGGATCCAGAATAGTGGGGCAAAATATCAAGGTGTTAGGTAATATGACGATTCTCAATTCTTTTAACGATTTAAATAACCTTGTGGAAGAGGTCAAGGTCGGAGCAAATCAGGAATAAGTGCTTTTCTAAGCAATTATTTCCCCACCATGCACTCGATCAAAAGTATCACTTTGTCAAGATCATCATAAAGATGAGTGTTAAGCTCTTCCTTCCTGTTAGATGCGATTAAACCGCACTATTAATAATTTTTGAGTTGATCTAACAGGCTAAATGAAGTATAGTTTGATCTTGTATTTTCTAGCCTGGGTAATATTTGTTCTTCAACTCTTAAAAGTATCGATACCTTCTCAATCCAGCATATCAAGTAATTGAACGTTTAAGTTGCAATGCGAAATGCTCTGAAGTATAGAATTTAGTATCAGGTTGGTGTTCTTCATAGGCTGGAAAATATCGAGATCCTTTTTACATATAATATCTTGAATTAGGAAGTAGAGTCTAGAACTCATTCAGATTTAGGGCAGTTTCATTTTCGATAGAGATTGCTAAAATGCCTCAATCATCAAGGTAGGGGTTTATCGTATTTTTTAAAATATATCTACTCCCTACAAATTGATTCCATTTAAGCCCTACACTTGTTTTGAATCTATTATTGGGCAATTTTTCTACCGATTAGGTATTGTCGGTAAAGAAAATACAGTGAAATGGGGTCGAAAGTAATCCCTTTTGATGGGTAAAAACCAGACAAATACCTGCGATGGTTCGCTTAATGGCTACATTTTATGGGGAGTCATCTAATTTTTGCCAAGCATAACTACCAATTGTGATAAGTGGGAATAGAAAGCACTAACCTCAAACCTCCCCTTAATTTGAACCTAGAACTTGCGACAGGATTTGCGACCCTCGTTAAAACCCTCACCGATGAAGCTTCTTTATAACCTAGAGGTGTTTTTTTTTAATTCTCTGCCTTTGATTTAAAGTATTTCCACTTCTTTTTCTTTCCCTTTTTAAAGAAGTACCACTGTCCTTTTTTATCACCCGCAATCCAGCTACCTTCATACAGCTTCTCTCCATCCAAGTCATAATATTCCCAAAAACCGTCTTCTTTTCCCTTTTTTAGCTGACCCGTCTGGTTCAGGTTTCCATTATTGTGGTAAAAGTACCAAAGGCCGTCTGGCGACCCTTGGACATAGTTGCCCGTTCGCTTTCTGTTTCCATTTTCATAAAAAAAAATCCACTCGCCTTCATATAGCCCATTTACAAACTTCCCTTTCTTCTCCAACATACCATTTGGGTAAAAGTAAGTCGCAGAATCCTCTAAAAGTCCATTTTTACGATTTTCGATTAGTGTCAGGTTTCCATTCGGATAATAGCATTTCTGTACACCCTCCAACTCGCCTTTTTCATACCTAAGTATTGCACTTATTTCACCCCTTGGATAGTAAAAAATCCAATCCCCCTGCCTAGCACCCTCGTTCAAGCACCCAAAAGCTTTCAGCTCTCCCGTTTCATAATACACAGAGTCTGTGGACTGCGCTTTGCCACGCATCTGAACGAGAAGGAAAAAAACAATATATATGGATTTATTCAAGCGAAAGCTAATTCAAAGTCAGATTGATAAACGCTAAAGTAAATTTAGTTTCTTCGGCACGTTTTGATCTAACTCATATTTTGAGATTATTGCTTCATTGGGTTTTTTCTGAAAAATATAAGTTGGGATAGCTATTCACAATAGTTATCAGAAAACTTTCAAGGCTGATGGGCTTGAAAAAGATTTTAATAAAAAGATTTATGCAAAAACATAATCAATTATTTTTAAGAATTGTTGCTTTTACAGATAGCTGATAGTTCCTTCCAATAGGCAACAGATTCCCATGTATTTCAACTCTATTGCCATTTAAAGCTCTTAGATGTCTTAGAGAAATAGTATAGCTTCTATGAATCCGTAAAAATTCATCTGTCGGTAAAAGGACGGTAAAAGATTGAAGATTATGATGAACAATTAGGTTGTCGTACTTTGTTCTTACCATTACATAATCTTTTAGACTTTCCACGTAGAATATGTCGTGAAAAAAGACTTTAACCATTCGTTTGTTTGCTTTTAGAAAGATAAAGTCCTTTGAGCTGGTTGGCTTTTCAGGGATGTAGCGAATTTTTTCTTCAAGTTTTTGAACCGTCTTCAAGAATCGTACAAATTCAATCGGTTTAACCAAATAATCTAAAACGTCATATTCAAAACTTTCTACGGCATATTCCCTGTATGCGGTGGTGATTACAATATTGGGCATTTGATTTAATGTCTTCATAAACTCAATACCACTTAGCTTGGGCATGTTCACATCTAAAAAAATTACATCTACTTCTTCCTCATTAGATAAGAAATCAATAGCTTGAACAGCGCTCTCTAGCTCCCCTACTACCTCAAGAGAATCTAACTCTTCAATGTACTTTAGGATGACTTCTCTAGCCAGAGCCTCATCGTCAATGATTAAACACTTTATTTTTCGCATTCCACCTGCAGTTTAACGTCAAAGTAATTCCCAATATCATTTATTTCGAAGGTATAACAATTGTTATATTGCAGCGCTAGCCTTCTGGTCACATTCCTTAAGCCGACTTGTTTATTTTTATCATTTTGGATTTTTGCTTCTGGATTTTTGGTATTGCTAATTAAAAATCGAAACATTTTATCCTCGTTTAATGCATCAAGCTTGATATTCACTTTAATTTTTCCCTTACTATCCGGTTTCCCATGTTTGATTGCGTTTTCTACTAAAGATGATAAAACTAAGGGAGCAAATTCAATGTCATGGATTTTTCCATTGATTTCAAAATCAATATCTAACCTATCTCCAAATCTCAACTTTTCAAGCTCTAGATAATTCCTAATGTGAAGAGCAATATCAATTAGTGGTACTTTTTGCTCTTTCCCTTTGTATATGACAAAATTCATAATCTGAGACAATTTAAAAATCATCATTGATGTATTTTCAGATCCCTTCAAAGCAAGAGAATAAAGACTATTCAGTGTATTAAAGAAAAAATGAGGCTGGATTTGGGCCTTTAGGTATGAGAGTTCTGTTTTAAGTTTTTCCTGCTCTAATTGTTGCTGTACATCCCTCTCTTTCACCCTTTCCATTACAAGCCAAATGGCGGAAGTTATACCAACAACGTACAGTTCACCTATAAATACGGCAATAATGTAGTTTAGATCAAACAATCCAATATCTTGCTGTTGAGATTCTGGCCAAATCTCCGTTGTTACCAAGGTATAGTTCAAGAATATCCTTATGATAGACATGTGAAGAATAAGCAAGAACAAAAGGATTACATAGTTTAAATACGCTTTCTTCGCCACAAACTTCGGTAGCAAAAAATAAATATTGATGTAAGTGATGATAATGTGAATGGGGAATTCAACCAAATTGGACTGGATTGAATACATATAATTGCCGAAGTATCTACCCCATCTAATTACATTCAAAGCAAAGTATCCGATCCAGAATAAGACATGATACCAGAATGTTTCACGCTTCATCATGTCATACGGAGCAAAAAGACTAAGAGTTTCAGAAACCTTCATCATCAGGTCATCAATCAGTTGATGCTAGTAATTTCTGTAGTTTAGCATCAAAAACCCTCCATATTTCTAAAAAATTTCTTACTCGCATTACTATTTGTTGATTTGGAGAAAACATTTAAAAAAGACAAAAAAGCTTTAACCCTTTAATTAAATATGACCAGTCCGGAAAGTAAAAAACCGCTGACACTCATGGTGTCTCTTTTCTTCGTGTTTGGAATTATCACAGTGTTTAATGATGTCCTAATTCCTCACCTTAAATCTGTTTTTGAACTCTCTTATTTCGAAGCCGTTCTCATTCAATTCTCATTTTTTAGTGCTTATTTCTTAATGTCCATTCCTTCATCCATAATCATTCAGTCTTTTGGATATAAGAAATCAATAATATTTGGACTTGGAATCATCGTAATTGGCTGTCTTACTTTTTTGCCTGCTTCTTCACTAATTTACTACCCACTCTTTTTATTGGCACTTTTTATCATGGCCTCAGGTATCACACTGCTTCAAGTTGCCGCTAATCCCTACTTAAGTTCACTTGGTGACCCTGAAAAAGCATCGAGCCGACTCAACCTGGCAGGAGGGTTTAATTCACTTGCTACCGTAATCGGCCCCCTAATGGGTGCTCATTACATTCTCAATGATGGTTTCACTCACAATAATCCTGCGGCGGCGGTACAAAAACCGTACTTAATATTGGCAATGCTCGTTTTTATATTATTGCTTATTTCATTCTATGTGAAACTTCCCGAGATAAGCGCTAAAGAAGACCGAAAAGCCAAGGGAGCACTCAAGTTTAGGCATCTTAAGCTTGGCATTGTTGCCATATTCCTATATGTGGGTGCAGAGGTATCTATTGGTAGCTTTCTGATAAACTTTCTAGGGTTGGATCATATTGCAGGGCTGCCTGAAGATAAAGCGGCAAAATTTGTCTCTTTCTATTGGGGTGGTGCTATGGTTGGAAGATTTATTGGTTTTGGATTTCTTCACAAGGTCAGTTCTAGCAAAGCCCTAATAGGGGTTTCATGCATGGCATGCCTATTAGTCATCACTGGTTTGATCAGCAGAGGAGTCATTGCAGCGTGGTCTTTAACGCTGGTAGGCCTTTGCAACGCTATCATGTGGCCTTGCATATTCCCTTTAGCTATAAAAAATCTAGGTAAATACACCAGTGAAGCAAGTGGGTTGCTCATTACGGGAGTTGTGGGAGGAGCATTTATCCCACTTATACAAGGAGCAATCGCTGATAACTGGAGTTTGCAGGGATCATTTGCTTTGATCATCCTTTGCTATGCCTACCTCATTTTTTACGGGGTTGCTGGACACAAAGAATTGAACAAATGAAGTTTTCTATAGGAGTAGATATAGGCGGCACTAATACCCGAATTGCGATAATAAACTCAACTGGGAAAATTCTTGGCAATCGGTATTTGCAGACCAATGAATACCGATACGCTGCGGATTTCATTTCTGATCTCAAGGTTGAAATCCAGAATCTCATGAAGAAATGGGATTTTGCAAAAATGCTTGGCATAGGTATTGGGTCTCCTGGCGCACAGAGTAAAACAGGCGAAATTAGATTTACTGCAAACCTTAATTGGAGTGAGCCAATTGAGATTGTAAAAGAGCTTAATGAGTATTTTGATACTCCTATATTTCTCACCAATGATGCTAATCTCTTTGCGGTTGGCGAAAAAAAATATGGTCTCGCAAAAGAACTCGATAATTTTATTTTCATCACATTAGGTACTGGAGTGGGTGGTGCCGCCTACGTGAATGGACAATTAATGGAAGGTCAAAATGGGCAGGCGACGGAGTTTGGTCATATCATCATTCGGCCTGAGGGACGAACATGCGGATGTGGAAGAAAAGGATGTCTAGAAACTTATACTTCTGCCATTGGAATATGTCGCACTGCTAAGCAAATGATTATCGAATATCCCAAGAGCATTTTGAAAGAGCAAAAGGTGCTGACATCTAAAACAATCTACGAGGCGGCTTTACAAAATGATGATGCGGCAAAAGAAACATTGGCCAAAACAGGTAGGTCGCTGGGAATGGCATTGACAAATCTTGTAGCTTGCTTTGATCCGCAAGCAATATTCTTATCGGGAGGGGTAATGAATGCTAGCTTCATACTGCTTAATCCCCTTAGAAAATCCTTCCAAGAAAACCTATTGGAAACATATGAAAAGTCTCTTCCCATTTTAAGAAGCTCGCTTCCAGAAAATGATGCTGCGGTTTTAGGTGCCTCAGCTTTGACTTTACTAAACCAAAACATTTCGACATTGAATCTTTAGAAAAATGATAACGGAAAAAGTAACTATAAAATTTAATAACCAAAAATGGGAACACTCAAGCTTTACAGCAAAAGAGAAAATTCATACCGAAATTTTTGACGACTCAGAAACAGCATCCAGATTGATTGCTGAAGAAATTGCTGAATTGATACGGAAAAAATCAAATTCATCTGAATTTTGTGTGCTCGGTTTGGCAACAGGGTCTTCGCCAAAATCGGTTTATAAAGAATTGGTTAAACTTCATAAGGAAGAAGGACTGAATTTTGAAAACGTTGTAACATTTAACCTCGATGAATACTACCCTATGGCTCCAGAAGAGTTACAGAGCTATGTTAGGTTTATGAATGAACAGCTTTTTGATCACGTAAATATTAGTCCTGAAAATATCCATATCCCCGACGGAACATTAACAATAAAAGAAGTAGCATCATTTTGCGAGGGTTATGAACAAAAGATCAGAGAGTTTGGGGGATTGGACTTACAAATCCTTGGAATAGGAAGAACAGGGCATATCGGCTTCAACGAGCCAGGATCTTCTAAAAATTCCAAAACCAGAATGATAAATCTAGACTCAATGACGAGAATAGATGCCGCGAGTGACTTTTTTGGCGAAGAGAATGTTCCGATAAAAGCAGTAACAATGGGAATTGGCACAATCTTAAATGCCAAGCGAATAATTCTGATGGCCTGGGGTGAAGGTAAGTCTCAAATCATAAAACAGGCCGTTGAAGGAGCGGTGTCAGATCAAGTTCCGGCTACGTTTCTTCAATCCCATCCGAATGCTACTTTTGTTATTGACTCCGCCGCGGCAGAGGCTTTGACAAGAAATGCTACGCCCTGGATTCTCGGAAGTGTTGAGTGGAATACTGAAAGAATAAAACAGGCTGTTCTTTGGCTCAGCGATTATCTAGGTAAATCGATACTTAAATTAACTGATGAAGATTATTCAGAGCATGGCATGCGAGACCTTATCGTTGAATATCATTCCGCATATAACATCAACCTTAAGGTTTTTAACACCATACAACATACCATAACAGGATGGCCTGGAGGAAAACCAAACGTAGATGACACCAACAGGCCTGAACGGTCAACTCCCTCAAAAAAGAGGGTAATTATTTTCAGCCCCCACCCTGACGACGATGTTATTTCGATGGGGGGAACTTTTATCAGGTTGGTAGATCAGGGACATGATGTTCACGTCGCTTACCAAACTTCAGGCAATATTGCGGTATTCGATGACGATGTAATACGGTTTGCCGACTTTGTTGTCAATCTTGAAAAACATGTTGGGATAAAAGAAAAATCCCACGAAACATCATTATATGAAAAAGTTAAAAAATCGATAAGGAATAAAAAGAAGGGAGAGCTTGATTCAGAAGAGGTCAAGCTAATAAAGGGTCTGATTAGGCGTAGCGAAGCAAAGGCCGGATGCAGGTACGTAGGCATTCAGGATGATAACATGCACTTTATGGATCTCCCCTTTTATGAAACGGGAAGAGTAAAAAAGAATCCGATGGGAATAGATGATATTGAAATTACAATGAATCTCATCAAAGAAATCAAACCACATCAAATATATGCGGCAGGAGATTTATCCGACCCCCACGGCACTCACCGAGTTTGTTTATCAATCATTTTTGAGGCAATTGAAAAATTAAAAAAAGAATCATTCATGAAGAATTGCTGGGTTTGGTTATACCGAGGAGCTTGGCAGGAGTGGCCAATTAACGAAATTGAAATGGCAGTTCCTTTGAGTCCCGATGAGCTTTTACGAAAAAGAAAGGCCATATTTAAACATCAGTCGCAAAAAGATTCTGCACTATTCCCAGGAAATGATGCTCGCGAATTCTGGGTCAGAGCTGAGGATCGAAATAAAGCAACCGCAGAGATTTATAATAAACTAGGACTGGCTGAATACGAGGCAATTGAAGCATTCAAACGATATCACTTTTGAATGAACAATAAACACAAGCTCTTAAAAAAGAAAAAAGAGTACATTCAAAAGGTATCCGATCTTTGATTTAAATTGATAAACATCAGATAGCAATAAAAAAGAGCCGAGTGTGAAAACGCAGCTCTTAGTATTAAAAGTATCTATGAAATAGTTTTATTTAATAAAGAATTAATTCAGAAAAACCAACGGGTCGATGAAATTCTCTGAGTCCCATAAGATCAAAATAGCGATACTCACCACTAATCGGGTTCTTATCATTGACACCAAGGTTCACTCCAAGTTTGAGCTCTTTACCAAACTTGAGACCTAATTCTTTCCAAGATATAGCAAACTCGATGATATAACCTTCATCAAAATCGCCACTATTATTTATTGAGCCAAGAACTTTTACCGCTGATGAAGCATTCCCGTTCCACGACTTATCGTATGTGCTTGATGAAGTCGATCCTTTTTCATCAAAAATGATATTATTCACGTTGACATGATAAGCGATATCGTCATCTAGCCAATCTTTGGACTTATCATTACGGGCATCAATTAAGATTTCAATTCCGTCATCCATCCACAAACCACTTTGATCACGTCTTGTAGATTCATATTGAACGTGTTCATTTTGAACCTTAAATACAAAATATAAATACTTCTCATCCCATTTGGAGGCGAAGTAACAGGTGTCAACCCAGCCGCGAAAATGAGAAGGGCTAAAATATTCCCATGTAGCATCGTTCCAATCTGATAAATCTCCATCAACTTTAATCGCTTTTTGGGTGTTATATGATACAATTTGATTGGTAAAGTGTCTTACCAGCCATTTAATGGGCTCCACTACTTGCAGTTCTGAGCGTGCTCCCTGCATCTCCGCCCTATCTAGTATTTCCATTGCATATTGAAACCATTGGCTCCTGGCCTCGTCCTGAAGGTCTGTTTTATCAAAGGATTGAAGACCTATCTCAGCACTTAACTTCAGATTCATTGAAATCGCTCTAACTTCCTCCAGTGAAGGATTTGTTTTGATCATTGCCTCAATCTTGGCATGATTGGCCTTCCATCTTCTCAACCATTTTTTTATTTTGACTCCTGTCAATGAGTCTTCATTTAGCTTGAATTCAGAGACCAATTGCGAAAATTTTCTTGCATCAGGGGCATCTGCTAAAGACACATCTGCCAAACGATTAAATGGATTGTGAAACTCATAAAATACCCCCCCTGGATTTCGAGAATACCCTTCAAGCGGCTCTGAAACATTTGATAAAGTCCTAATTGATTCTATGTCGCCTCTTCCAGCCAGGTTTCTTAGTAGCGCTTCCCTACTGCTTATATGAGTTAGTCCTGCTCTTTCTAAACTTAAAGAAATTACATCCAACCGTCTGTACATATCGTTCACATCTCTAACACTAGCTGGAGACCAAAGCCTTTCGGCAATAACCGCTGTCCTTGGCCATATCCGTGAATCAATCGTTCTCGGTACGACTAGCTCACTCCACATAGTTGCTTCGCCTCCTATTACATTTTTACTCGATTTTTCATCTAGACCTAAGCCTTTCGGAAGTGGATCAACCAGATAGTGATCACTGGCTCGTTTCATCAAGTCAATGTAGAACCCATTGGAGAGAATGGTTTGATAACCTTCTTCTGAGGCTATTTTAAGTCCTCGCAGACCTCGCCATGAATGAATGAGAGCCGATTTTGGCAAATCCTTGTTTAAGATTTCATCCCAACCGATCATTTTCTTTTCAAGTAAAACAAGTTTTTTATTGACTCGCTTGATGAAGTAGTTCTGCAATTCATGAGTATCTTTAAAGTGGTTCTTTTTCATGAATTTCAAAATTTTTGGATTGCTATTCCAATGCTTTCCATTGTTTTCATCTCCACCAATGTGAAAATACTCATCTGGAAACAAGCCAGACATTTCCTCAAAAAGGGTGTCCAAAAATTGATATGTTCTCTCATTCGTAGGATCCAATGTTGGGTCAAAAATTCCAGATCTGTTTTGAAGTTTATAAGGGCCTGGTGAACTTCCTAAATCAGGAAATGCCGTTAGAAATGCAGACGCATGTCCTGGTATATCAAATTCTGGAACAACTCTGATTCCTCTCGATTTTGCGTATGCTACGATTTCCTTAATCTGAATCTGTGTAAAATATGCACCTCCTGAAGCCTTTTCAGTAAGTTCAGGAAATCGTTTACTTTCTACACGAAACCCATGATCATCCACTAGGTGCAAGTGTAGCACGTTCATTTTTACTATGGCCATTCCATCAATATTCCTTTTTATGACTTCCAATGGCTGGAAGTGTCTTGAAACATCTATCATAAGTCCACGCCATGGAAATCGTGGTGCATCGCTAACTAAGCCATTATTCACTACGTATTTACCCTCTTTTACACGTACCATCTGAATGAAGGTCTCCAGTCCTCGCATGGCACCAATATCTGTGACGGCTCTTATACTGATGCCCTCTTCGGTCACCTCTAGTTTATAAGACTCATCCTCGCCCAATACTAATTCGCCCTCACGATCAATGGCTATTCTAAGCTTACTATTCTCTTCCCCTCCAGTTACTTTAGCTTGGTCAAAGATGATTCCCGTTTGCCAGTCCAGTCTCCTAAGTACCCATGTAGCATAGGCATTCAACCTTTCAGAATTATCCCCCTGAATGCCAATTTCAAAGGACTTATCTAATACGAAATATCCATCTGTTTTTTTCCACGATTCAGGAACTGGCATCCAATAATTGGTGGTCTCTTGCCCTAATAAACATGAATGGCAAATTAGAAAGGAAAGAAACAGAATTGTTTTTATTTTTATCATAAAATATTTTAAAAAAAGGCTGTGATAAACGTGCTGATTTCTACACTATCACAGCCTTTCGTGGTATTAAATTAGTCAACAGATTGTCTGTATGAACGAAATTTATTTTATTTTAAATCCCACCAGATGTTAGTTGTCATTTCATCTGCTCCTTGTCTTTTTATAGCCTCCATGACACTCGCCTGATTAGCAATAAGTTCTGTTGAAGAATAAGGAAGTCTTTTAGGAACAATGCCATTATTTGGAGCAGTTACGAAGTATAAATTATTGTCGGTTACATCAGGGATCAAATCTGTCCTTCTTACTAAAGACCATGCTTCGTATCCATTGGTGAGCAACGCCAACCACCTTTGATTCCAAACCATATTCAGTTGGTTGTTATTATCCCCTGATAGTGTTGCTATTGCTTGGCTTGTTATAAATGTTTTAATATCCGCATCTTCAACACCCCAGAACCTCATACTTGCACTAATTCCATTTGCATAAGATTCTTGAGCATTTCCGCCATAACCTAGCAGTGCCGCTTCAGCTTGGAGAAAATAAGACTCAGCTGCAGTCAAAACCTGAGTCGGTAAAATTTCTACCACATCTGTCGTTGAGGTTCCAACAATTTTCGAAGATATTGTAGACAAAGTATCCCTTTTCACGAATGATCTGCCTAACACAGGGGATCCTCTATACTTTCCATCAATAACAGCAGGGTTGGCCATTTGATCGACTCGTGGATCGTTATTATTCAAGAGTAAATTCATATAGGTATCGGAGAATACCCACTTAGAACCTACACCATCGAATCCCCAATATACATCTTCAAAACCGCCATCTAAGAAAGAAAGGATTAGCGCTGAAGTAGACTTTTCGATTAATGCTTCGTTGCTTTCATTTATTAGGTTTTTATTCAAACAATCAGCAATAACGTCATCAATGAAAGACAACTCTCCTGCCGCATTAAAGGCATCTCTCGACCTTAGTGCCATTCTCAATCTGAGAGTATTTGCAAATGCCTTCCAACTTTGAGGTTCTCCTCCATACATATAATCCCCCTCTGCACCTGCAAAAAGGTCTGTTGCATTGCCTATTGCATTTATTTGTGTGCCCAAATTCTCAATGATAGCTTTATAAATATCAGGCTGAGCATCATATTGAGGCGTTGCATCTTCCAGTTGGAGTTGATCTCCAATCACAGCAGAGTATGGTACATCTCCAAATATATCAGTCATTTTCTGATAAAAAAATGACATCATGATGTTAGCAACAGCTACTCCTGACGAATCCCCTAACTCCTTGTAATTTTTGAGAAGATTTCTCGCATTCAGTGCTACTTTCTGATAGGATGCATCAAACATGGCATCTGTCCAACCCTGATTGTTTTGATATGCATCTCCACCAAAAAATGATCCTACAGCATTGTAGCTAAACTGATGCGCAAATCTGCTAGAATAGATAAGATTTCCTCTCCATGTTAGAAAGCGAGGCTCTGCAAATTCATAGTACTGAACTCCGGCCATAAGACCCTCGATAGTTGAATTTTGTGATTCTACAGGGTCGGTATTGATTTCTTCAAACTTATCTGTACATCCAGCAAAGAGAAGTAATAAGAAAACTAAAATTGTCTTAGAGAATGTAGTTGTTGTATTTCTTGATTTCATAGTATTCATTTTTAATCTCCGTTAATGAATTGATTATAGAGTAATGTTTAGCCTAAATCCATGGCTTTTTGCAGTAGGAATGCCGTAAAATTCAACTCCACCAAAATTTGTGTTAAATCCAGTCTCTGGATCAAAGTTTGGAGTATTACTATGTAGAATAGCTAAGTTGCGACCAAAGTAACTTAGCGACATAGCGGTGATGTTTAGTTTGGAAAGTAAATTTTCAGAGAAATTGTATCCAACAGAAATCTCACGAAGCTTTACAAAGCTCCCATCATAAACCCAATTTTCGCTTATTTCAGCTAACCTCCCAAAATAATTTTGTGGGTTGACTCCGTTTGCTACCACTTCTGCATTCAATGTCCCATCGTTCTCCTCGCCTGAACCTCTTATGGGCGCACCCTCTGGTACCACTATGCCAGTACCTCCAGTAAAAAAATCTCGTCCCTGTAAAGTTGGGGTTGCTGTTCCTGATGAGTGTCTTCCAAGTTCCGAAAAAGAGAAAATATCCCCTCCGATTCGAGCATCTAGCAGTACACTTATTGAGAATTGCTTATAGCTAAAGTTATTGCTCCAATTCACAAGAGCATCTGGCATGGCATCACCAATTTGCTTCGTCTCGCCAATTACAGGAACTCCGTCCTCATTATAAACGATGGCACCTTGGTCGTTGCGTTCGAAAGAACTACCAAAAAGAGCTTGAGCACTTGAACCTACCTCAGACGCAACTGCTATAATACCATTGAATTGAGTAACTAAAATATTACGATTAACACCCTCTGCTAGCTCTTCCACCTTATTTTTATTTGCCGTATAGTTTACAGTCGATGTCCAGTTGAAATCTCCTGTATTGATGATATCTGCCGTCAATGTCAGTTCGATTCCTTTGTTTGTTACCAAACCTGCGTTGATAGCTTGACTAAATGCACCACTTGAAGCTGGTAATGTCAGGTTAAGAATTTGATCTTTGGTTTGCACATTATAGAAGGTGAAGTTCATTCCGATTCTATTATTGATAAAACGTGCATCAAAACCAAATTCATAGGTAGTGGAGATTTCAGCTTTTAAGTCAGGATTTCTAAGCAAAGGCCCTCTTGCTGCTCCTTCTTCTTGTGCTCCAAAAAATGCGAATCGAGAACCATTCCACAATGCTGACGAAATAGTATATGTATTGGCAAGCTGATAAGCTCCTGGAGCATTTCCTGTTTGAGCTAAGCTTCCTCTCAGCTTTAAATAAGTTAACGCATCACTCTCTAGAGATAATGCATCTGTTAAAACGTAGCTAAGCCCAACTGAAGGATAAAAGAATGACCAATTTTGACGTGGAAGCGTGGAACTCCAATCATTTCTGGCAGTTAATTCCAAAAATAAATTCTGATCTAACCCAAATGTTAAAGTGCCAAAAACTGAGTGGGATAAGGTTTCCGAAGCGTCTGGTACAATGGCATTCGAATCAAAATTCGTAAGTGAATAAAAATTGGGTATTAAAAAAGTTTCGCCAATCGCACGAACAGATTCAAATCTAGTTCTTACGCTATTATACCCAGCATTGGCAGATAGAGAGAACCGATCGGAAATCGATTTATTATAAGTAAGAATAATGTCGTAGTTATTTACTTTAGATTGAGAAGTAAAATTGATATATCTTCCATTACTCGCAATGTTAAATGCTCCGAGTGGGTTAAATATTTCTTGGTCTACGCTTATTAAATCTTGAGATCCTCTTAGAAGGAGACGAAGGTCATCAGTGATATCACCACTAAACTCTAAGAATCCTATATATCTATCGGTCTGATCCTTATTGAACAAATTGTTTTTGGTATAGTAAGGATTCATGATGAATGAACCGCTCCAGTTATTGGGTGTTCCACTCGAAGTTGTGCTGTTGGCCTCCAATAGAGCATTGGAAATATTTCGTGGTCTTAATGACAAGGCATTCACTACATTAGATTGACCCCCTGTAAGTTCTGGCCTATTTTCAGCTCCTTGATTGATATACTCAAGTTTACTACTCACTCGGATTCGATCAAATAAATCCACACCCGTTTTTAAACTAAAATTTTGACGAGTTAATTCGCTTCCAGGAACGATAGATTTATCATCAGACCTAGAATAACTTAATCGATAATCAAATCCGTTTTTTGAATTAGAAATTGCGATTGAATTAAGTAGCGAAACACCTGTCTGGAAAAAATCTCTAAAATCGTCGGTCCCACTAGCCGAATAAGGTACAGTCCCTTCATTATCAAATCGTGCAACGCTTCTTCCATCTAATCGAGGACCCCAGCTTCCACCTACTAGATTGTCATAAACTAGTTGATCCGTTTCAGTATCAAATCGCCCTTGACCGTATTCGTTTTGAAATTCAGGCGTCACCAGAGTGGAATTAAACGTCACTGCCGAACTAATTTCAACCTTGGTTTTCTCCGTATTACCACTTTTTGTATTGATCACTAAAACACCATTTGCGCCTCTAAAACCGTAAAGAGCAGTAGCGTTTCCTCCTTTAAGTACAGAAATACTTTCAATGTCATTTGGGTTCAGGTTAGAGAGTGTATTTCCGTAATCAATACCTTGAGCAAAATCACCTTGACCTCCTTGATTATTGTCTATGATTACTCCATCTAAAACAAGCAATGGCTGATTATTAGGTCCCAAAGAACTCACGCCTCGTACATTGATGCTTACGGATGATCCAATCCCACCAGCATTTGAATTGATATTTACACCCGCCAGTTTGCCACGTAGAGCCGTTCCTATATTTGGGTCTGCGGCTTGATCCAGTACTTCTGAGTTGACGGACTGTACAGAATATCCGAGTTTTTTGGTCTCTTTCTTCAACCCAAAAGCCGTAACCACCACTTCATCCAACAAATCAGAGTCTTCTTGCAATAAGACTCTGATCGACGATTGACCCGTAATAGGAACTTCCTGAGTTTGAAAACCAACATATGAAATGACCAGAAACGCACTTCCTTCAGGGGTAGTGAGAGAAAAATTCCCCTTCGCATCTGTAACGGTTCCTATGGATGTGTCCTTAACTAAGACGGTTACTCCAGGAAGAGGTTCATTCGAACTCGCTTCTCTTACTTCTCCTTGAAGTAACCTCTGTTGTGCAAAAATTGATATTGAAATGATTAAGGTCAATATACTTAGTAAAAGTTGTTTCATATAAGTATGTTATTATTATTCTTCTCAATGTCAGGCTTAGCCTAAAAAAAAAGAAATAAAATATAAGTATGCGGCAGTTTTATAGATGAACAACAATTATTTCCTTGAGTTTATAGAAGTCATATAGAAGAAAGTAAGGCAACTATTTTGCATTATTTCATTTCTTATTTTTATGTTCACTTGTGATAATTTAAAATTTCAGGTTCACCATTTAATCGAAACTGCCAATTCCATCTCGGAAAGGGATCGAACCATTTTTATAGATCAGGGTAATGTTGTGATTTCTACCAAACTTTATGATTTTTCATTCACTGATGCAGATTGTGAAAATAGAGACGAAACTTAAGATTGAAATCTCATTTTTAACGGCTATCACAAAACTATCTCCTTGTAAGGGTTCTTTTGTGCTGTGGATTTCATTTCTGATCTCAAGGTTGAAATCCAGAATCTGACAAAGAAATGGGATTTAGCAGAAATGCTTGGCATAGGTATTGGACCTTCTAGCCCACAGAGTAAAATGGGCGAGATTAGATTTACTGCAAACCTCAACTAGAGTGAGCCAATTGAGATTGTAAAAGAGCTTAATGAGTATTTTGATACTCCTATATTTCTCACCAATGATGCTAATCTCTTTGCGGTTGGCGAAAAAAAATACGGTCTTGCAAAAGAACTCGATAATTTCATTTTCATCACATTAGGTACTGGTGTGGGTGGTGCTTTTACGTTGCGCTGAAGGGAAGTTCGGGCAGAGTGGCTCATCGTCTTAGTTCATTCCTGCTGGCTAAACTTCTTGGTTTTGATGTTTTCAAGCCCACTCATCAAAAAAAAATATATTTTATTTCAGATTTATTTGCAAATACGATCCAATACCATTATTCTTGTGTTTTAGTATATTCTATAATTAAACAAAAACCAAAATGGAAAACATAAACATATTAAATAAGGTAGCGAAAAATTTTGAATTTATGAACAATCAAATCAAATCAAATCAAATCAAATCAAATCAAATCAAATCAAATCAAATCAAATCAAATCAAATCAAATCAAATCAAATCAAATCAAATCAAATCAAATCAAATCAAATCAAATCAAATCAAATCAAAAATCAAATCAAATCAAATCAAATCAAATCAAATCAAATCAAATCAAATCAAATCAAATCAAATCAAATCAAATCAAATCAAATCAAATCAAATCAAATCAAATCAAAAATCAAATCAAATCAAATCAAATCAAATCAAATCAAATCAAATTCAAACCGATGAATATTCAATCCAAAACCTTTCTACTCGCTACCCTGTGTACTGCGGCAATCTTATGGAGTTGCGGTGGCGATGACCCAGTAGACCCTGTCAATTCACCAACTCAAGTAGAGGCCGACTTTACCCTTACACAGGGTTCAGAAGGTAAAGTAACCTTTAAAAACACCTCTAAAAACGCTACCGGCTACGCTTGGGACTTTGGCGATGGAAACAAAGCCACCGAAGAAAATCCCACTCATACCTATACGAAAGACGGCACCTATACGGTAAAGCTCACCGCCACGAATGCAGGCGGGTCGGCTACTAAAACGGCAACGGTGACCGTTACCCTTAACGGAGCGAGCATCCAAATAACGGCGGATTTTACCTTCGAATTGGATAAAAAAGGGGTTGTAAAATTCACCAACACGTCTACAAATGCGACCCGTTACACGTGGGATTTTGGCGATGGAAACACATCGAATGCTAAGGATACCACATATACCTATATTGAGAATAAGGATTATAAGGTAAAACTCACCGCTACAAATAGTGCAGGTGAATCGGCTGATACAACTAAAATTATTACCATTATTAACGCACTGCCGATTGCCTCTTTTAAATTTTCTAAAGACCCACAATCAGCAGGAGGTGCTATAAACTTTGAAAACACGTCTAAGAATGCGACTAGCTACGCTTGGGACTTTGGAGATGGAAACACTTCGACAGACGAAAACCCTACCCATACCTACGCCAAGGACAGCACCTATACGGTAAAGCTCACCGCTACCAATAGCGCAGGCGAATCCAACGATAAAACGGCAACCATTACCCTAAAAGGATCGAGCATTCAAGTCGTTGCCAGCTTTACCTTTACAGAAGGCACAAAAGGGGGAACGGTAATCTTTACCAACACGTCTGAAAATGCGATCGGTTACACGTGGGACTTTGGCGATGGAAACACTTCAATAGAAGAAAACCCCACTCATACCTACGGTGAAAACAACACCTATACGGTAAAGCTCACCGTTACGAATGCAGGAAAATCGGCGGACACCACGCAAACAGTGACCATTACCAACATCCGATTAATTCCCAACTTTACTTTTACGAAAGGCACAGAAGGGACGGTAACCTTTACCAACACGTCTGAAAATGCGAATAGCTACGCTTGGGACTTTGGAGATGGAAACACTTCAACAGACGAAAACCCCACCCATACCTACGCTAAAAACGACACCTATACGGTAAAGCTTACCGCTACGAATAAAGACGGCTCGGCGGACACCACGCAGACAGTAACCATTGATAATGCACTCATTACCATCGCCATAGCGGATTTGTCCCAATTAGTGATTCCAGAAAACAGCCCTAAAGACACCCCAATCGGGGAGATAGCGGCTACCGTAACCAATACGAATGAAACGCCCGTTTACTCGATTAAAAGCCAAACCCCAGCGGGTGCCGTTGGTTTAGTAGATGGAAATAAAATGGTGGTAAAGGATTCAAGTGCCTTTGATTACGAGACCCATACGGAGATCACCGGCGAGATACAGGGGACAGTAGCGGGTGTAACGGCGACGGCAGCGTTTACGATTTCCATAACGGATGATCCTGATGAAGGAATTTACATCCCCGATGCAAAATTCAAAGCGGTATTACTCAATACGAATGGCATTGACACCAATGGAGATCGGAAAATTTCAGTAGCAGAAGCCCAAGTATTTAATGGAGGGATTAGAGGAGGATCCGATAAAGGCATTACAGATGCTACCGGAATTGAATATTTTATAAATATTGTGATCCTTGATCTTAAACAAAATGACTTAACAGCCATCGATGTTTCTAAAAACACCGCACTTACTGAGCTTTATTTAAATGACAATGACTTAACAGCCATCGATGTTTCTAAAAACACCGCACTTACTGAGCTTTATTTAAATGACAATGAATTAACAGCCATCGATGTTTCTAACAATGTAGCACTTGAGCGACTTTTTTTAAATAACAACCAATTAACAGACATTGATGTTTCTCGAAACACAGCGCTTGATTTCCTTAATGTACGTAATAACCAATTAACAGCCATAGATATTACTAAAAACATAGCGCTTACTCAGCTTAATATAAGCGTCAATCAATTAACCGTTATAGATGTTTCTCGAAACACAGCACTTTTTTTTCTAGATGTAGGAAATAACCAATTAACGACCATAGATGTCTCTAAAAACACAGCGCTTACTACGCTTCTTGTACATGCAAACCAATTAATGGTCATAGATGTTTCTCAAAACACAGCACTTACTACGCTTTGGGTATATAATAACCAATTAACGGCCATAGATGTTTCTCGAAACACAGCACTTACTACGCTTTATGCATATAAAAACCAATTAACGGCCATAGATGTTTCTCAAAACACAGCACTTACTACGCTTTATGCATATAGCAATACTGCCTTAACAAAAGTTAATTTGGCGAATGGCAATAACGATGCGCTTACTAATCTAGACTTGCGAGATAACCCTAACCTAACCTGTGTGCAAGTGGATGATCCGTCAGCTATACCATCAGCGTGGAATGGGAAATATGATAATAATACAGTAAACTTTCAGGCAACGCAGTGCAGTAATTAAAAAAACGTATCATCGCCTAAGATCCGTAAAATGAAGTTTAGGCGGTGTTTTTTCCTGAAATGACGCAGCGGTTCCTTTTGGAGCGTACAAAAAAGGGTGTTGGGTAAGAAAGGGAGGTCGCTAGGGGAGTCCGCCCAAAACCCTGACGACTTGCTAAGTGCCTGCTTCAAAAGCGTTAATAAAAGATTTCGGAGAAGCCCCTCGAAACCCCTTCAAAAAGGAAGGAGGGCGGATATGATGAACCGTTTTTTTGGAGGGAGATTCTCTAACTTGCTCGAATGAAAAAGCAAAGCGTCACCATCAAGGACATTGCGAAGAAGCTGGGTATTTCACCTTCTACAGTCTCCAGAGCACTCAAAGATCATTTTGAAATTAGCCAAGAAACAAAAAATGCAGTAAAAAAGGTGGCGAGTGAGATGAATTATCAACCCAACTCACTTGCGCTGAGTTTACGGAACAGTCGTTCGCATACCATAGGCGTTATTATACCCGAGATTATTCATTTTTTCTTCTCAACGGTTATAAGTGGAATCGAAGATGTGGCTTATTCCAAAGGGTATACCCTCATCCTCACGCAGTCAAATGAATCATTGAAAAGGGAAGAGGCGAATATTCAGACCCTTTTCAACAATAGGGTTGACGGTGTGCTGATGTCTCTTTCAAGAGAGAGCCAGAATCTCTCACATATTGAATCGGTTATGCAAAAGGGATTGCCCGTTGTTTTTTTTGACCGCGTGGCAAAGGACCTAGATTGCAGCAAGGTGATAGTAGACGATTTTTTAGGGGGGTATCAGGCCACCCAGCACCTTATTCAGCAAGGATATAAAAGAGTTGCTCACTTGGCAGGTCCAGGCGATCTTGACATTGCGCATCAACGATTGAAAGGATATAAAAAGGCGCACGAAGAAGCGGGGCGCACCGTAGATGAAGAATTAATTATACTCAATAAAATTTCGAGCGAAAAGGAAACGCACGATGCAGTATTTGATCTTCTTCGAAGAAAAAAACCAGACGCACTCTTTGCCTCTACTGATATGGCAGCCATGAGAGCCATTAAGACGGCAACGGAATATGGCAAAAGCGTGCCCGTTGATTTTGGCGTTGTGGGTTTTAGCAACTGGCAGTTTACCTCTTTGACAAGCCCCTCCATCTCTACTATCGAGCAGCCAGGATTTGAGATGGGGCAACATGCAGCCGAACTTCTAATAAGAGAAATAGAGAATAAATCAGATTACCTGGGATATGAATCCGTAAAGTTGCCTACAAGCCTGATCCGACGAGAATCCTCCCAAAAGCGTTAACTCGACCCTAATAGGCTTTTCCGAAACCGTTTGCGTTACTTTTCCTATGGGTCTTATTCCTTCGAGAAATTAATTTAGTTACTTTCACACGCTGATCAATAAGTTTCATACATATTAATAGATGATTGAAGTTAGTTCTTACGCATCATTCTTAGAGGTGATGGTGATATAAGAAATATGTTAAGGCTTTCAATAGGAATAGATATAGGTGGCACACTTACCAAAGTAGGTCTTGTAGATAGAGAAGGTCATCTTTTCGGAAAAAGTAACTTTCGAACCAAACATTTTCCTGAGCTTGACCACTTTCTGGAGGAACTCGTAAAAAACGTAAATCAGTTGCAGGATTCAGTTAGCGAGCCTATTGAAGTAGTCGGAATTGGGATTGGAGCCCCAAACGCTAACTTTTATCGAGGCACTATAGAGCATGCACCAAACCTGAGTTGGAAAGGCATCGTGCCATTGTTAGATCACTTAAAGAAGAAAGTGAACTTGCCCATATACCTTACTAATGATGCGAATGCGGCAGCGATTGGTGAGATGATCTATGGAAAAGCCGTCGGTATGAAAGACTTTATGGTCATCACGCTGGGAACAGGGCTAGGGAGCGGAATAGTGAGTAATGGCAAATTGATTTACGGGCATGATTCTCAGGCAGGAGAATTAGGACATGTAACAGCGGTTGAAGGAGGAAGGGTTTGTGGGTCGGGAAGAAGGGGATGTCTCGAAGCTTACGTAAGTTCTACCGGAATCAAAAGAACGATTTATGCTCTTTTGGCCGACTCTATGGAAAAAAGCGTTTTTCGAAGTATAGCCTTCAATGATATTCATGGGGAAGAAATTACGGAAGCGGCTAAAAATGGAGATCCAATAGCGGAGGAGGCGTATCGCTATACCGGGGAAATGTTAGGGAAACACCTAGCTGATTTTGTCGCTTTTTCTCACCCCCAAACGATATTTTTGCTGGGAGGATTGGCAAAGGCAGGTAGTTGGATTTTTGAGCCAACTCAAAAGTACTTCGATGAAAAAGTATTGCCCTTCTATCGAGGGAAGGTATCCATTGAGCCAAGTGGCATGATGGATAAAAACGCGGCTATTTTAGGGGCGGCAGCATTGGTTTGGAATCAAGATGAACAATCAACGTTTTAGTAAATCGTTTCTATTCAAATAAGGGAACAAAAAGAGTATGAAAAATATAGGTGTTTTTACATCAGGAGGGGATGCACCTGGAATGAATGCATGCGTTCGGGCAGTCGTGCGATCAGGTTTGAGTCTGGGCCTCAACGTTTTTGGGATTAAATATGGATACAATGGAATCATCAATGGGGATATCTATCAGATGAAGTCGTATTCGGTAAGCAATATTCTTCAACGCGGAGGAACCATCCTCAAAAGCGCCAGAAGCGAAGGATTTCGATCCAAAGAAGGACGTAAAAAGGCGTATGAACAACTAAAAGCGAAAAATATTGAAGGCCTGATTGCGATAGGCGGTGATGGTACTTTTACGGGTGCCAATATTTTTTATGAGGAATTTGGAATCCCTGTGGTAGGCGCTCCCGGTACGATAGATAATGACCTATATGGTTCGGACTACACCATAGGTTTTGATACAGCTGTCAATACTGCACTCGATGCTATCGATAAAATAAGGGATACAGCGAACTCCCATGACAGGGTCTTTTTCATTGAGGTAATGGGTCGGCATAGCGGACATATCGCGATTGGATGCGGTATAGGAGGAGGAGCCGAGCTCGTTATGATTCCAGAAACCTCTACTACCATTCAGGATGTAATAGACACGTTAAATCAAGGACGAGATAAGGAAAAAACATCGGCAATCGTGATTGTGGCGGAGGGCGATGAACAAGGAAATGCTCACGAAATTGCCAATAGCGTAATGAAGAGGCTACCAGGACTCGATATAAGAGTCTCCACTTTAGGTCACATGCAGCGAGGAGGAGCACCTACCTCTTTCGATCGTATTTTGGCCTCAAGGTTAGGTCTGGCCGCAGTGGAAGGGTTGATAAACGGACAATCAAACGTGATGGCGGGAATAGTAAATAATGACGTGACTTATATTAGCCTAAAACTAGCCATCTCCAAAACCAAACCGATTAATAATGAGCATTTGAGATTGGTAAACGTGATGAATATCTGAATTAACAACACCTGATTATGAAATACACCCTGCTTTCAGCCCCTGTACTTTGCCTCCTTTTTCTGGCCATATTATTTCTTCAATCGGGATTAGATAAGGTTCTAAATTATAAGGCAAACAAGGACTGGATTACCTCACATTTTGCCAAAAGCCCGCTTAAAAACTTTACAGAACTTCTCATGCCTGCGATAACCTTACTTGAAGTATTAGCGGGTGTTTTTAGCGCAGCAGGTATTTTTTTTATTTTTTTTGATGGAGATGTTCATGTTGGTCTGATTGGGGCACAATTATCATGTTTATCCATAATAGGACTATTCTTTGGGCAACGATTGGCGCAGGATTATGAAGGAGCCGCCACTTTAACTACTTATTTCTTAATCGCCTTAGCGGCAGTTTACCTTCTTTGGTAAGAATATTTTTGGCTATTGCCCCCCTTTTTGGGCAAGCTTTTTACCTTTATACCTAAAGCAAAACAATGAGCCTCATCCAGAATATTGTTTTTCATAGATGTCCTAGGTGCAGGAGGGGCAGACTCTTCACACATGCCGCTTATAATCTCAAAAAAACGCTGAGTATGCCCGACAAATGCGAGCATTGTGGGCAGGCGTATCATTTGGAGCCTTCGTTTTACTATGGCGCATTATATGTGAGTTATGGCCTGCAAGTGGCACTTTTTACTGCTATATCAGTCGCAATTTCTGTGCTCTTTCCGGGGGCACCTACTTCGTGGTATCTCATTGGCGTAACAGTTGCCGCATTAGCACTCTTTCCGTTAATTCTTCGGTTAAGTAGGACAATATGGATTCATATTTTTGTAAAGTATGATCAGGAAAAATACTGACCGTCATTTAGCAGGAGTAGTGAGCGATCAAGCGGCTTTTATATTACCTAACTAAGGTTTTGAACTGAGCTTAATACGCAAGATTCGATTTTTGGAAAGGGTGTAAAGAAGATTTAGGTTGATAGGGTAGAGGGGTCAAAAGAGGTCATACTGCCGATGTGGCTTTCGTATTACTTCAAAAGGGCAGCGAGACTTAGGGAGACTTTCTCATAGAATAAGCCTAATGTAAAGAAGGTTTTTCACGGAGAAAATTGCGTGTTTAACGTTAGTTAAAGTTTTGATCAAATCGGAAATTAGCGATGAGATAAAAGCAAGCCTTTTCACTCATTTCCATGGCTATAAAATGAATGAAGATGATAATAGCTTGCGGCATGAGTAATGTACTTCTCAATTCAAGGTTTCTCTGATGGGGAATTCGTCTAAAAACAAGCACGTTGATCGCTATGACGGATTGAGTGCAAGAGGTTAATTTAAATGTCAGATTAAGTATGGATTAATACTGTTTATTTAGGCGACAACGATAGTGATATTTGGACAGTGAAAGGTAATTACCTTCACAACTGCTCAGCCAGTATATCAGCAGCTTTTGGTAGCCTTCTAAACCATAGTTCTGGCTCGATTAGCTCAAGTTCCGAAATAGCTGGGTTTCCGTTATTATCATCAATAATATCTACCCGGGCATAATAAGGAAGTGATTCACAAGCATGAACTGCATCTAGCGCTAATTGAATTTCTTCTTTTGAAGGCTCATAAGCGTGTACGGTTCCACCAAAATCATCTTGCACACGAAAGTCGCCCTGTTTAGCCACTTTCAACACGGCGTGTGTATACCTTCCGCCAAATACCATTAGCGATACTTCTCCGCGAGAGGTCACACTCTTCTGAAAAGGTTGTAACATCATAGCCTTGGTTTGGATCAAAGAATTATAATGCGTCTCATGGTCAGGCATGTTGTCCTGCGAAAGCCAAAATGTATCTTTTCCTGCCGCAGATACACACGGCTTTAATACCGTTTCCTCCCAACCTAATTCTCGGTGAAGCATTTCCAGCGACCTATTGTCCTTTATTTCCATGAAGTATGTCTCGACGATACTGATTCCTTTTTCTGCTAAGTCCCGCAGATAATGTTTATCCAAATTCCAGACGATCATCTCGTAAGAATTGATCAATTCGGTTTTGTTGGCTACTTGGATGAGCCAATCGCTGAAAGTAGCAAAGCGTTCGGCATAGTCCCAAGTAGATCGAAAGAGGGCTTTTTGAGTGGTAGACCAATCAAATTGAGAATCGGACCATGACACCTTTTTTACTGCTAGTCCTTTCTTTTCAAGGGCATTGATCACAAGTCGATCCTCATGCATTACATTATCAACGTAAGCGTTTCTTACGTGTGGGTTAACATACCTGTCGTCGGTTAAAATGACAATATCAAACATTTTCTAGTTGCTTTTTTAGAATCGCCAAGCCCTCCTTAAAACTGACAGGTTCATAGCCGAGCTCTTTTCTTGCCTTATTCAAAATGAATCCAGTTTTTGAGGGTCGCTTGGCTGGCTGAGCAAAAATACTCCCATCTACTTCTTGAATTAAAGACTTGTCAAGCTTAAAAAAAATAGCTGTGGCCACAGCCATATCATAAGGGGTAAGAAGGTCCTTCCCCGAGATATGAAAAATACCCTCTGCTTCTTTTTCTGCAATAAGTAGACACCCTTTGGCCAAGTCTTCTGCGAGGGTTGGGGTGCGCCATTGATCGTTTACTACCTTTATTTCCTTCCCGCTTTCCAGACTGTTTTTTACCCAAAAGATGATATTGGATTTGCTCATATTGGGGGCAACCCCATAGACTAGCATAGTCCTTACAATAGCACTTCTGATGTTGGCATTTAAGGCGATTTTTTCAGACTCCAATTTGCTTTCGGCGTATTTGTTTAGCGGATTTGGTTGATCGTCTTCTTTGTAGAAGCCAGCATTTCCATCGAATATAAAGTCAGTAGAAAGGTGGATGAAAAAACAATTGACTTGCTCAGCGACATCTACAAGGTATTGAACGGCATCTACATTAAGCTCTCGGCACGCAGCGGGGTTGGTTTCGCACTCGTCTACCTGTGTCATCGCTGCGGTATTGATTATAACGTCTGGAGAATGCCTAAGTATCGTTTCTTTTACTTGGTTGACATTGGTGATGTCGAGTTCTTCGTAAAGGTAATCTCCATCAGGGTTTTGATTGTCGCCTCTAGCAGTAGCAACTAGCGTTGCATTAGCATGCTTCTGAATTTGGTGGATAAGCTTCTGACCAAGAAGCCCATTTGCACCGGTTATCAAAAATTTTTTCACGAAAATTAGTCTTTGTATTGATAGCCATATTTTTCTGAAATGTCTTTCTTTTTTACTTCGATCAATTCCATTGTCATGGAGATAGGAGAGATGGGGCGGTTTTTATCGCCCGTCTTTACAGAGGCTATTTTGTCTATTATTTCCAACCCTTCTACTACCCTTCCAAAAACAGTATATTCACCATCCAAATGAGGGGCTCCACCCCCTGCCACCTTGTATGCGGCATCATTTTTGGTTACGTTTTTCAAAGTGAGGTCTATGCCATACTTGGCCTCCACCATTTCTTTTTTGGAGAAAATGAAATCCATTGTTTTTTTCTGATCTCTCGATGCAAAAATAGCTTGGTATTCTTCTATCAATTCTCGGTTGGCTGTATCTTGAAGCAGTTCCTGCATTTTTTCATAAAGTGTGTTAAGGTCAGTTGATATCATTTCCCAAGGTTGCCCATCTACAATGTAGAATTGTGTGGCAGACGACTTTCGTTCAGGGTTTTGATAGCTTTGCCTCGCAGCAGCAAGGGTGCCCCTTGTATGATAAAACCCTTTAACGATTTCTGCTGGTATTTCATTTCCTGCCTTTTCTTGCTTGCCTTCTTTTTCAGCTACGTTCCCTCCTTGAACCATAAAGTTTTTTATGACTCGATGAAAGATTGTGCTATTGTATGCCCCACTTTTGGCGAGTTCTAGAAAGTTTTTCTTGTGCAATGGTGTTTCGTCGTAGAGGAGTACGGTAACGTCTCCAAACTTCGTGGTGATTTTTACGAGATGATCTTCGTTTTTATTACCGCATGCAACGAGGATTATTAGAATAAGAGGGAGTGACAGTAGTTTTTTCATCTTAGTTCATGAGAGTTTAGCTTAATTGTTCAAACTTAATAGGAAAGGGCTGATTTAATATCTTCCAAAACTTTTTTTCCACCGCTTTGAAGGATTTCTTCAGCGAGAGATTCACCTAGGGTTTTCGGATCATTCCCATACCTGCTTCGTTTAATTAGCTGCTTACCATCAAGGCTTGCAATACCTCCGACTAACTCAATTTGACCGTTTAGCTCCATTTGTGCGTGTCCAAAAACGGGGATGCTACATCCACCATCTATGCGCTTTAAAAAGGCACGCTCAGTTCGAAGCATTTTTTCAGTTACAAGATGATTGGTAACAGATTTAATCTTTTGGGTTAGTTCAGGGTTGAGGCGTTTATGCCCTTCGATTGCAACAGCTCCTTGGCCCACAGGGGGCACAAAACGTTTTATATCAAGCCGATACTTAATTTTATCATCATAATTCATTCGTCGCACCCCGGCATAGGCGAGGATTAAGCCATCCATTAAGCCACTTTTAAGCTTTTCCATTCGGGTCTGCAGGTTGCCTCTTGCATCTGTGGTTTTAATACCTGGATAAAAATGCTTGAGCATAGCAATCCTTCTGGCAGAGGAGGTGCCCAGCACGAGATTGGACTGATTGAGATTGAATTCTTTTTCTGCCACGATTACATCGTAGGGAGCCTCTCTCTCACAAAAAGCGATAATGTGGAACCCTTCAGGTAGACTGGATTGTAAATCTTTTGCACTATGCACTGCAATATCGATTTGACCATTGCTAAGCATTGTTTCTAATTCCTCTGTGAATACACCTTTGCTTCCAATTTTGGACAGCGAAACATTTTGAATTTTGTCTCCTTTGGTTTCAATAGGCACTAGCTCTGGTTGAAAGCCACCCTGACCCAGTAAGGTTGCTACGTAGTTTGCCTGCCAAAGTGCTAGCTTACTTTTTCTCGTACCAATCTTTATTGCCTGTTTTTGCATCAACTACTAAGTACTTTTATAATTTCAAGTGATAAATTAAGGTGTGTGATGCGAGCGTTAGAGTTGTACTCCAAATGAATCATGGCCTCATTGATAATTGTGTAAATTTTTTCGAGTTTCTGGATTCCAAGTCGGTCGGAGTATTTGCTAATAAAAGATTGCACTTCTTCTTTTTGTATGTAAGATTTATTACCGCTGGCATGGATAACCGCATTTCGCACGAGAAAAAGTGAATATTCCATGTTTCCTTTTTGGGCAGCTTTTCCTGCTTTTGAAAAATCCTCGCTTCGTTTGGTAAGTGAGATCAGGTCTTTATTCCAGCATTCTAACATCCACTGTTGGAAGAGCCGATATTCAAGATTGTTTTCTTTTTTTACCAACTCCAATGCAGCCCCAACGCTTCCTTCGGCAAGTACTGATGCGTGTTTTGCATGAGCACCCTCAACACCAGTCTCCAAAAGGTAAGATTCGATTTCATCAGGTTGGTTAGGAGGCACCACTACTAGTTGGGCTCTGGAGGTGATAGTGGCCAGCAGCCTATCGTAATTATAGGAGACAAGAATAAAAATGGTCTTATCGGGGGGTTCCTCCAGTATTTTTAAGATGGCATTGGCGGAACTTGCGTTCATTAATTCAGTATACCAAAAAAAAACGATTTTAAAGCCTCCTTCTACGGATCGCATGCTTATGTTTTTAAGGAGGTATCTGCTGTCCTCTTTGCCGATCAGCAAGTTTTTATTTTCCTGACCATAAACTTCACTCCAATTTTTCAAATTACCGAATGGTTGATCCATCATGAATGTTCGAAATTTTGGGAGTGCTTCAGATAAGACTTTTTCGTATTTTCCACTATCAGTTGCAGAGATTTTTGGAAAGAAATAATGGATGTCGGGATGGATAAATTTCTGAATTCGGACGCAATTCGAGCATTTTCCACAACTGTCATTTTCTGTCTTGTTTTCACACATTAAGTAGGTGCCGTAAGCCATTGCCATTGGAAACACCGAAGACCCCATTTTCCCTGAAAAAAGCTGTGCATGAGCCACTTTCCCTCTCCAAAAGGATGTAACAAGGTGCTGTTTTAATTCTTCAGAGCCGGGTATCTGTGAAAACTGCATTACATTATTTTTTGTCCCAGACTCGATAGCCTTTAGTCGTTTCAAAAACGTGGGTCAGCATCGTTTTCATTTCTTGGGTCAAGGTTTTATTTCTTCTGCCCATTACCCGCTCTTCTGTTTCAAACACTTTTTGTAGTTGATAAGTGGAAAAACCAGAAGTACCGCCCCAAGCAAATGAGGGAACAATGGTTCTTGGAAAGCCACCTCCAAAAAGGTTAGCAGCGATACCCACAGTAGTGCCGGTATTAAACATAGTGTTGATTCCGCATTTAGAATGATCACCCATTATCAACCCACAGAATTGGACACCAGTATCTCGAAATCTTTGGATTTTGAAATCCCACATTTTTACATTAGTATAATTATTTTTCAAGTTGGATGTGTTTGTATTTGCCCCAAGATTGCACCACTCGCCCAAGACAGAATTTCCAAGGAATCCATCGTGACCTTTATTAGAGTAGCCTTGAATTACCGAGTTAGAAACCTCCCCGCCAACTTTAGAATAGGGACCAATAGTGGTGTCTCCCTTTATTTTTGCGCCCATTTTAATGATAGAATGGTCGCATAACGCAAAAGGACCGCGAATAAGTGAGCCTTCCTGGACCTGTGTATGCTTACCTATGTATATTGGTCCGTTTTCTGCATTGAGAATACAGGCTTTGACAGACGCTCCTTCTTCGAGAAAGATGTCGCTTCCATACGTTTTTGTATGAGAATCCATTAGGGCTTGTCCGCTTCTCTTGCTAGTAAGTAGCGCAAAATCCTTTTGAATTTCTCTTCCATTGGCCTTGAAAATATCCCATGGATGGCGGATCAACTCCACTCTCTCTAGTTCTCTCTTTTTTCTGAGGTCGACTGCAATTTCTTCCTCCGCTTCGAAAAACCCAGCAACGATATTATCTTCAAAAATCAGCACTTCGTTTTCTTTCAAGGAAAAGATTTCATCAAGTAGCTTATCAGTTGGAAGCAGGTTGCCAGCTAAGTGAAGCGTCTTTTGATTGGGAGTGCGAAAAAGAGGAGCCAAATACCTTTCTGACCTAAAGAAAGAAGTTTTTGCATCTAGATGCCGAGCCATTTTTTCATGGATTTTTAAAATTCCAATACGAAGAGCCGATACAGGTCTAGTATAGGTAAGCGGCAACATTTTTTGCCAAGACTCATTTGTATCAAAGAAAGTTATCTGCACAAAGCCAAACTTACAGCTTTATGAAAATGGCACAAAAAAAGTCCCCAGAACTTCTGAGGACTTTTAGAATATTTTTTGGTTGAAAAATTACTTCTTCTTGTATTTCTTATTGAATTTCTCCACTCGACCTGCCGTATCGAGGAAAACCTTCTTTCCAGTATAGAACGGATGCGACGCTGAACTTACTTCTACTTTTATTAACGGGTATTCGTTCCCGTCTTCCCATTTAATTTTCTCACTAGCGTTCATCGTCGATTTCGTTAGGAACTTAAAATCACTTGTCGTATCTAGGAATACAACTTCCCTATACTCTGGGTGGATATCTTTTTTCATTTTCTGTGCTTTTCAAAAAGGACTGTAAAAATATAAATTATTTTTTAATTTTCAAATCAAGCAATTGGGCTAAGTCAACAGCCGCTCTAATTGATCCGGTTTGACCCAGCTCCACAAAAAGTATGTCCTAAAAAAAGGGTTTTTACAGGTCAACTCCGTCTAAAAGTTGATTAAACTTTCGTTTTGACCTAGAAAAGTTTTTTTTAGAGATGTTTACCGCCCGTATAGGCATTGTTTGAATGGTCTTCCACCGTGTATCAATGAATGCGCTGACGTAGGCATAGTAAGTGTCAGCGAATCAGGCAAAATGTGTACTGGAGGTGCGTTTGAATGTTTTCAAGAATCATGAAAGCGGGAGAGTACTTTGCTTCGCATCCAATATGTTTGATTACGATGCAATGGCCACTCTACAAGTATCTTTAAAGTATAAAGGGACTTTTCCACATCAATGCGAAAAAGGTCTTTTAAGTTATTAAACCTTTCTTTTTATTCTAAATTTGAATTTAGTCGAATATTTGCAATAATTATCTGGAGACGAGATAGGCCGTTTTTAGTAGTCCTCCTTTAGTTCATAATTCCTATTTCGCACGTGCTTGTGAGGCTAATGAGCAAGACTATTCGGCTGTTTTATCAGAGCATTGGCATACATTCCGATACTTTCAGCTATTGGGCTGATTAATTTTAACGAAATTGGAGATGCTGTGCGAGCAGAAGGAGAGATATTAAAAATTACTTTGCAGTAATGAGAAGACCAAGAAGAAACCGAGCTTCAGCAGCTATTCGAGACCTGACCCAGGAAACGATATTAACGACAAATGATTTTATTTTCCCTCTCTTTTTACTAGAGGGAGAAAACGAAAAAACAGAAATAGAATCAATGCCGGGCATTTTCAGACTTTCGGAGAATTTAATGCTGAGAGAAATAGAGGAATGCCTTAAATTAGGAATAAAGGGGTTTGACATTTTCCCAGTAGTCGATGAATCATATAAAGACAAAACCGCCACAAAAAGCTACGACCGCAGTTTCTTTTATCTACAAACATTGAAAACAATAAAAGAGGAATTTCCGGAAGCATTGATCATCACAGATGTTGCAATGGATCCCTACAGTGCTGACGGACACGATGGGATCGTTGAAGATGGAAAAATCATCAATGATGAAACATTGGATATTCTCGGCCAGATGGCATTAGCTCAGGCCGCTACCGGAGTCGACATGCTTGGCCCCTCCGATATGATGGATTTTAGGGTTGGTTACATCCGTAAAGTATTGGATGAAAATGGCTATACAGATACCGGCATCATGTCATATACAGCAAAGTATGCCAGCGCATTTTATGGCCCCTTTAGGGATGCTTTAGATTCTGCACCGAAGTTTGGCGATAAGAAAACATACCAAATGAATCCAGCCAATTCGAGCGAGGCTATGCTAGAGGCTGAGTTGGACTTCAATGAAGGTGCCGACGTTTTGATG
Organism: uncultured Ekhidna sp.; assembly: GCA_964289745.1. Lineage (GTDB taxonomy): Bacteria > Bacteroidota > Bacteroidia > Cytophagales > Cyclobacteriaceae > Ekhidna. Next base: position 519,854 of record CAXYMM010000001.1, on the reverse strand, counting down.
GTAAAGCCTGCTATGACCTATTTAGACATTATCCTGCGCTTAAAAAGCGAATTCAATATTCCAATTGCTGCTTACAATGTTTCTGGTGAATATTCCATGATCAAAGCGGCTGGCGAAAAAGGCTGGCTCGATGCCGATAGAATCATGATGGAGTCCCTCCTTTCCATCAGGCGATCTGGAGCTGATATGATTTTTACTTACTTTGCTAAAGAGGCATCAAAAATTATGTATTCAACCCGAAATTGAAAAAACCAACGCCACTTTGCCTATTAATTATTAAATTCCATAAATTTTAAAATATCCCTTAAAAAAAACCATGCGACATAAAATAGCCCTTACACTTTCATTGCTTATAATCGCCTCAGCCTGTAAAGATTCGAAGACAAGCGACTCAAAATACACGTCGGAGTTAGGACCGATTGGAGAGAAAGCCATGATATCTTCTGCTCATCCTTTGGCTACGAAAGTGGGCGTCGAAGTGCTTAAAAATGGTGGAAATGCATTTGACGCAGCACTTGCTGTGAAATTCGCATTAGCAGTTGTCTTCCCCAGAGCTGGTAATATTGGTGGGGGCGGGTTCGCAGTATACCGAACCAATAAAGGGGAGGTTGGCTCGCTCGACTTTAGAGAAAAAGCACCCAAGGCGGCCAGAAGAAATATGTACCTGGATTCGACGAGTAATGTAATTGAAGGAAAAAGTACAATAGGTCATTTGGCTTCGGGAGTCCCCGGTTCTGTGGATGGTATTCTAAAACTTCATAAGAAGTTCGGTAAGCAACCCATGAGCCAGCTAATTCAGCCTGCGGTAGAATTGGCCTCTGGAGGGTTTCCACTAACTCAGAATCAAGCGGACGTCCTCAATGAGAAAAGAGAAGATTTTATAAAAGTAAACGGGGAAGACTTTTTTATGGTGAAACCCGAACTTTGGAAGGCAGGGGACACTATCTATTTTAAAGAACTTGCTGGCACTCTAGCTTTAATTCGTGATAAAGGTCGTGAAGGATTTTATAAGGGCATCGTGGCGAACCAGATTTTAAAAGAAATGGTTCGAGGCAATGGACTAATCACCAAAGAGGACTTGGAAAGCTATGCATCCGAATGGAGAGATCCTGTGATAGGTAATTATCGTGGATACAAAATTATTTCGATGCCGCCACCTTCAAGTGGTGGAATTGCTCTTATTCAGCTATTACAAGGTGCCGAGCAGTATCCAATAGGTGAAATGGGACATAATTCTGGCGAGACGTTGCACATCCTTACGGAACTTGAACGAAGGGTCTATGCCGATAGAGCCACTCACTTAGGAGACCCAGACTATTATAATGTTCCTCAAGAGATGTTGCTTAGCGAAGACTACAATAAAAAGCGCTTTTCAGACATTCAGCTAGACCGAAAAACGGATTCACAGAAGATAAAAGAAGGCGAAGTTGAGGTAATTGAAAGCGTAGAGACAACGCATTTTTCTGTTGTAGATGAATGGGGTAATGCGGTCGCTATTACTACAACGCTTAACTCCTTTTTTGGATGTAAAGTGTACGTAAAAGGAGCTGGCTTCTTCCTCAACAATGAAATGGATGATTTTAGTGCTAAACCCGGTGAGCCTAACCAATTTGGATTGGTAGGGGGTGAAGCAAATGCCATTGAACCTGAAAAACGCATGTTGAGTAGCATGACCCCCACAATCGTTGAGAAAGATGGAAAACTGAAAATGGTAGTGGGGACTCCGGGTGGTTCAACGATCATTACATCTGTATTTCAAACGATCCTTAATGTAATTGATCATGGAATGGGAATGCAAGAGGCCGTGGACGCAACCCGAAGCCACAGCCAGTGGCTACCTGATATTATAATCTTAGAGGAGCGTTGGATTCCCGATGAGACAGTAGAGCAACTAGAAAGTATGGGTCATAAGGTTACTTATAGAAGCTCGTTGGGCAGAATGGATTGCATATTGATAAGAGATGATGGAACACTAGAGGGAGGTGCAGATCGAACGCGTGGAGACAACTATGCAGAGGGATTTTAAGAGACTTTTGAGGCATTAACCAACTACCTTTTCAATAGCTTTTGCCGTTGTTCTGCGCATCTTCGTTGTTTTTCGAAAACAACTTCCGTTTATTCAACATGAGTCCATTAACCATCATGTTAGAAAGGCCTATCTATTCATTTTCCTTTGTTATCTCTAGGTTGATGATGCTTTGAAATTGATTTTTCGTAATTCGAATCTAGGGTTTCTTCGGCATAATTTTTGTTTTTAATCATGAAGTTATTGTGTGGGAAATCTTTTTCCATTCTTTTAGAACATACTTTTAGGTACGGTATGAAATCAGATTGTTTAGTAAACTATTGGTTTTTAGTTATATCTTGAAACTTACTAAACCTCTTTTCGTTATCAATGGCTATGCTGAGGTTAGTATTAACACTCGGATTGCCTCTGCTTTTTTGCGCAGGCACTCTGGCGCAGTTAGATAAATTCTATTCAATAAAGGAATCTTACGATTTCGACACGGTTAATTTCTACCTTAAGGCCACTTCGGCAAACTGTCTCATGGTGAAACCTGACGAGGGTAATGATCCACTAAGCATTTACGGAAAACCTAATCTAAATAAGATCAACCCAAATTTTGAAACAAAAGTCAGGGATAAAACATGCTTCGCCACGCTGGCTTTAGACGAATACAATTCTTCAGGCTTTAGCAATAGTTTTACTTTGGCAGTTTCACGTAGCGATAAAGAGAATGACCTCTGGAAGGTCAACTTCTCTGATAAGAAAGTCTACGATTTAAATCTTTTTTATGGGTTTGGTAATGCGGAGATCAATCTAACTGGCACTTCTGTAAAGAGACTGAAAATAAATTCTGGAAGTGCCGACATTATTGTTGGCTATGATGAACATTCTATCAATCCTGTTCGGATGGATACTTTCTTTATTATGGCGGATATCGGATCAATCATAGCTAGAAATATGGAGCTCGCTAGAGCGAGACACGTGATTACCAAAATAGGTTTTGGCAATATGCTACTTGATTTTGATAGAACCATTGAAGAGGAATGCCAGATCAATGCTTCTGTTGGAGCGGGTAATCTTGAAATTTTATTGCCCCAAAAGGATACACCAGTCATTATTCACATAAAAAATTCTCCACTTTGTGCCATGACGCTTCCTGATGGTTTTGAAGAAGTTGAAAAAAATGTTTTTGTAAACATGAGTTACGCTGCAAACGCAGAAAACCTACTTTCTTTCTATGTAGATGTTGCGCTCGGAAGGGTTCAATTTGATTATACAGACTAAGCATAAGAGTGGTCGGCATGTTTAAGAATGCCTTCAACTATCAGGAACTGTGCGACACAATAAGAACTGATTACGAATACTGGACTGTAAGGTAGAGGGGTTATTTGTGCGTTTATTATCAAAATGAAGTCAGAAATTAGAAATAGCACGCTACCTGAAAGAACCAGATTATAACTCTGAACTGAAGTTGCTTCTTTCCTGATGCGGGCAGTAATTACCATAGATAGAATACTGACTTTGTAAATTATACTTGGAACGGTAATTCCCCTTACTGGTAACAAATAGTGAAACAGTAGTGCGCAAAAAAGTATAATAAACACTAAGTGATACCATTTCCATTTCAAATTTTGGTAGGAGGCTTTTCTTAGCGCAAGTATATAAATTATTTGGGCAGTTAGCAATAGACCTAATCGTAGAATAAAATAAGACTGACTGCTTTTAGATAGAAGTACTATATCTGCAAACCACAAGAATAAAATGGCACCGCTCAATAGTAAAACCTTTAGAGTTGTTTTCCCGATGCTTTTATGATATATGTAAAAAAGGAGCAAAGGCATCAAGAGTGGTTTAGTGAATTTGTTTAGGTCCTCGTGGTGTAGGATATGTGAAAAAACATTAGCTACTGAAGCGGCCACATAAATCCATAAAATTGCTGTCGATCGCATTCTAAAATCATTTCAATACAAGATACACAAATGCGAAAAATGCCATGATTCCACAACCCGAGAATACTAAAGGGAAATTATCAAGCTTGCCAAAATATACGCATCCTGCGAGAAGTGTTCTCATGCCTATGCAAATAGAAAAGGCAAGGCCATAGCCCTCCCCAAAACCAGAGTTGCGATTAGGAAGTGCGTTACTGAGGTTAATAATCCATGTACGAAACGAATAAACAAAAATGCATTCAGATAAAAAAGCGAGACGACGATAGCAGTAATTAGGCATCAGAACCTCATCACAAGGATTCTCCCATAGGTATCTGTCATTTTTTTGAAGAATGGTGGGAAAATAAGGATTGTTAAAGTGAAAAATGATAAATGAAGGGCAATGTATTTCTCCCCATTGAGAGACCTTATAAAAAACGACAGCTTGATTGGCAACATGTTAAAAGAACCAAAGAAAGGAACGAAGAACCAGGAGCTAAAAGTTTGGGGAATAAGCACTTCAACAAATTAGCGTTCCTCACTCCTCGCCCTGATGGAGCAAGTACGCTTTGATATAATCGTTCAGGTCTCCGTCCAGTACATTTTGAACGTCTGTTCGCTCAAAGCCAGTTCTCGCATCTTTGATGAGTTTGTAAGGGTGCAGTACATAGTTTCGGATTTGTGATCCGAAATCAATGGCTTTCTTTCCAGCCTCTACCTTGTCTCGTTCTTTATTTTTTTTCTCTATTTCCATCTGATAGAGTTGAGACTTTAGCATTTGCATGGCTCTCTCCCGATTAGCAAGCTGGGATCGTTCCACCTGGCATACTACCACGATTCCTGTGAGCTTATGGGTAAGCTGGACTTTTGTTTCTACTTTATTCACATTTTGACCGCCAGCGCCACCAGATCTAGATGTTTGCAACTCAATATCATTTGGATGAATTTCAATTTCGATGGAATCGTCTACCACAGGATAGACATATACCGATGCAAAGGAGGTATGCCTTCTACCACCACTGTCGAACGGAGAAATCCTAACAAGTCGGTGTACTCCATTTTCTGATTTTAGGTATCCATAGGCCATGGGACCATCAAACTCTAGGGTCACAGACTTTACGCCGGCTATGTCACCCGCCTGATAGTCTACTTCTTTTACCTTGTAGCCATTGGATTCGCCATACATGATATACATACGCATCAGGATTCCAGCCCAGTCGTTGCTTTCTGTACCGCCAGCTCCCGGCGTAATTTGCAGCATGCATGAAAGTTGATCCTCTTCTTCACTAAGCATTTTTTTAAGCTCTAGGTCTTCCAGCTCTTTTAGTGCCAATTTATAAGAATCTGTTACCTCCATATCCGAAGCCTCACCCTCTTGATTAAATTCAAAAAGTGTCTCTACGTCGCCTAGCGACATTTTTAGGGATTCGAAACTTTCTGTCCAGGCTTTGAGTTCTTGGATTTTTTTCATTGTCTTTTCAGCTTCTTCAGGATTGCTCCAAAAGTCAGGTTGCGAGGTGACGAGTTCTAATTCTTCTAAATCCTTTTTTCTGGCAGCATAGTCAAAGATACCTCCCCAAGGCATTAACGCGAGCCTTTAAATCCTTCAGTTCTTCTGATGTCATGGTGAAAAATTAAATTGATGGCGAAGATAAAAAATTGGGGACGTTATTCAATTTTTCTTACCCACCCATGGGGATCCTCTATTAACCCATTCTTAATCTTGTTGAGTTCGCTGAGTAATCGATTGGAGATGTCTCGACCTTCAGCTGGTGGCAAGAGATAATCAGAACCTTCAAATCCAATTGTACTAATATGAGAAATGGTTGCGGCAGTTCCAATACCAAAAGCTTCAGTAAGTATATCCTTCTCGATTGCATTAATAACTTCAGCTACTTTAATGGGGCGCTCTTCTACTTTTAATCCCCAATCGTTTGCGAGGGTTAGTATGCTATCTCGGGTAATTCCAGACAATATAGATTCACTCGTAGGAGGGGTAATCAACGTTCCTCCGATTACGAACATGATATTCATGGTGCCAGATTCTTCTATGTATTCGTGTGTGGCAGCGTCTGTCCATATCAATTGATGGTAGCCTTGCTCGTTGGCCTTCATGGCAGGGAAGAGCGACGCTGCATAGTTACCAGATGTTTTCGCATATCCTACACCTCCTATTGACGCGCGGGTATAGTGCTTCTCTATTTTTACTTTAATAGGTTCTGAGTAGTATCGGCCTACTGGACCTGTGAATACTATAAATTTATAGGTATCGGAAGCTTTTACTTGAATGTAAGAGTCCTCTGCAAACTGAAAAGGACGGATGTATAATGACGTGCCCTCTACATCCGGAATCCATCCTTTATCTAGTGTCACTAGCTGATCTATCGCTTCAAGGAATATCGCCTCTGGCACAGGTTGCATGCACATTCTTTCTGCACTTTTTATCATGCGTTGGGCATTAGCATCAGGTCTAAAGATCAAGGCCTCTCCATCTTTATTTTTGTATGCTTTTAGCCCCTCAAAAATGCTTTGACCATAGTGTAGTGCCGCATTGGCTGGGCTGATTGTAAAATCTTGATAGGGTATAATTCGGAGGTCTGTCCATGTGCCATTCTTGTAATCGGCTATGAACATATGGTCGGAAAATGTAGTTCCAAAGTCCAGTTCGTTGAAATCAATTTTTGGCAACCTTGACTCTGCCGTCTTTTGAATGTTTATCTGTAAAGAATCCGTCATATCTGTTCTGTTTTTAATTGGCTAGTCCTGATTTGGTGCCCAGGGTATTTCTGATACATTTAGCGAATGGCTTAAAACACGAGCAAAAATGAAAAAATAATCAGACAATCTGTTGATAAACTGCAAAATCAACTCGTCTATTTCAGTATTTTCATTGAGGGCTACGATAGATCGCTCACTTCTCCTACAAACCGTTCGACAAACATGTGAAAGAGAAACCGCGGGGTGTCCTCCAGGTAAAATGAAATTTTTAATTGGTGGAAGTTCAGCTTCAAATTTATCTATCCATACTTCTAGTTGTGAAATTTCGGCTGTTGTGATTTTTGGAAGTTCAAAACCAGAAAACCCTTGTTCTGTCGCCAATGTACTGCCTATGGTGAAGAGGTGTTCTTGAACCCAATAAAGCTGCTGTTTAAGCCGACTTTCGACGTTTTTCTGGTCTCTTAGCAAACCAATAAATGAGTTTAGTTCGTCTACGTTTCCATAGGCCTCAATTTGAAAATCAGCCTTAGAAACTTTCTCTCCACCGAGAAGGGAGGTCTTTCCCTTATCTCCTGTTTTGGTATACAGCTTCATATTTATGAAAGTATCCTAGATTCTCTGATATCTGCATTTTTTTCATCGGATTCAATCAGACCATCTTTTAAGCGAATGATTCGATGCGAATAGGCGGCAATATCCTCTTCATGCGTCACCATGATGATGGTATTGCCCTTTTTATGCAATTCCTTAAACAAATCCATGATATCGTATGAAGTTTTGGAATCCAGATTCCCAGTAGGCTCATCGGCCAAAATGATACTTGGACTATTCACTAGTGCCCTGGCGATAGCAACTCTTTGTCTTTGACCCCCAGAGAGTTCATTGGGCTTGTGGTGTGCACGATCTTCGAGTCCCACATCTGCAAGAGTAGCTAACGCCATTTTTTTTCTCTCCAACGATCTGTAGCCAGCATAGATAAGAGGGAGTACTACATTTTCTAAAGCAGAGGCTCGGGGTAGCAGGTTGAATGTTTGAAAAACAAAACCAATTTCTTTATTTCTAATCTCGGCAAGCTCATTTTCGGTAAGATCGCTGGCATCATTTTCATTGAGTATATAAGTACCAGAGGTTGGGGTATCCAAGCACCCGATTATATTCATGAGTGTTGACTTGCCAGAACCCGATGGCCCCATGAAGGAAACATATTCTCCCTTTTTGATACTTATCGAGATGCTTTTCAAGGCCATTATAACCTCACTTCCCATGATATATTTTTTAGAAATTTTGGATGTTGATATAATACTCATACAAATAGAAGTGTTATAGCCAAAGTTAAAAATTATGATAAGACATCAGGGCTTCTAACCTACACGTTTTTTGATAGCTTTGGTTGGACGAATGTTGAAAAGCTATGACTATTCTTTTGTTAATCTTTTCTTTTAGTCTTCAACCTGATGGTTGGGGCTTGCTTTCTACTGTAGAAATCGTAAAGGGGTATGATTCTTTTATGGGAACCGAGATAGAATGTCCTAAGTTTTCAAACGAACTGAATGATGTAAATGGAGATTTCATCACGCTCAAAGGATTTATGATTCCGCTCGAGGAGCAAAGGGGACAGGATTACTTTGTACTCTCTCGCTTCCCCTTTCAGTCTTGCTTTTTTTGTGGGATGGCGGGTCCCGAAACCGTGGTGGAAGTTTACATGGAGAAAAAAACCACATTTACCGAGAAAAGGATAAGCGTAACGGGAAAACTAAAACTGAATAAAGGCAACCCTCTACACCTGTTCTTTATCCTTGAAGATTCTAAAATTGAGGTAATTAACTGATGGATAAGGAACGTTTCTTCCAAGACGTTTATGAAGTAGCGAAACTAATACCTAAAGGACGTGTGACGTCGTATGGAGCGATTGCTAACTATCTTGGCGTAAGGCGATCTGCTCGAATAGTGGGTTGGGCCATGAATGGGGCGGTGGCAATGTGCGGTGTTCCTGCGCATCGCATAGTCAATAGATATGGCCTGTTGACGGGGAAAAATCATTTTGCAACACCTACATTGATGCAGGAATTGCTGGAGAATGAAGGTGTCGCAATCAGAGAAGATCAAGTCGTCAACTTCGATCAACTATTCTGGGATCCTGCTATCGAACTGGGTTTTGATTAGCTCCTGTCATCGATATTCCTTTTTACATTCTTCGCCCGCTAGACCCAGTCGTTGAAAACCCGCCCTTGCTTGGGTAATCTTTTTGTAAACCCCAACGAATCCCCTATTTTTCCGATAATCTCAGAAGCTTGGTTTATTCCGGCTGCAACGCTTGTCCAGTTATTTGCATGCTTTTTTGAGGGTAAATTTTCTAGCCTGTGTAGTTTTTTCTCCGTTTCTTTAATCGGCTTATTATATTTTTGAATATAGTTGGTACGAAAAGAGCCGTCCCTTGCCGCTTTCAGTTGTTGAATCTCGCTTCTTAGCCCGTTAATAGAATTCCCGACACGGTCCATATTGGTGGTATTTTTTGACATGCCAGCTTGCAATTTTGTCGACTCGGAAACCATTCCTTTCACGGGATTTGAAAACTAATCCTTTATTTTTAATATCCATTCGTACCCATCTGCCATTTTTTCATATGTTTAAATTATGAAAGTTTTCAGAGATTTTACCGTTGGATTCCTTTTGTCTTGCTTGGTTGCTTGCTGATATAGTGGAGTACATCAGCAGTGCTAATAATGACGTGTAGCTACGCACTAGGCAAATTACTTGCCCGCAATAGTGGCCGCATATGTCATTGATTCTTTTTTCATTTTCTCGTATGTTTTTTAGCACCTGAATCGTTTCCGCCCATTTTTCGTTACTCAGCATATCAGGATCAAGGTGCAGATAATACCTCAGCATCACATCGTAGTAGAGGATCGGGTTTTTTTCAAAAACGCCAAATTTGTGAAAGAAGTCCCGTTTATCCCATCAAAAAAAGACGGAATAAGAAATTTTAACTCTGTACTATATTTTAAAATACAAGTTCAGGGGAAAGACAGCTATCTAGTGGTTAGAAAGCAACAAGAAGAAAAGAGAGGAAAACTATGGCTACACGATATAACGGATCAAATAAAATAAGGCTTTAATTGACGTTAGCCGGATAACAGTCCGACGCCCCAACCAAAGCCTCACAGCAAATAAACGAAAAAAAATGGAAAAGGTTATAAAAGACTTAAAAAAATTTGAGAAGGTGATTTCAAAAAACGCTGGCATCATCATTGGCACAGAGGCAGTAAACCATTTTACCGAAAACTTTGATGAACTAGGCTTACCCCTCAGCAAAAGGAAAAGTGTACATCAACGGAAACGGAATAAAAGAAATCATAAACCAAAACCACGACTACCTTTGGGAGAAAAACATGCTCCTTTATGACCTCAAAGCAGTCATCAAAAAGGCGGAGTTTGTGAAGGAAATCCCGTTTATCCCCTCAAAAAAAGCGTTAAATAGCTTTGAATCCGTTTTGTACTTTAAAGTACAAGTTCAGAAAAAAGACAGCTATCTGGTTATCAAAAAAGAAATAGAAAAAAAAGGCGGGAAAATGTGGCTATACGATATAACCGATCGAATGAAATAAGGCCTCGATCGGGGGTAACTGGATAACAGTCCAGCGCGCCAACCAAAGCCTCATTACAAACATACGAAAAAGAAATGCAAAAGGTTATAAAAGACTTAAAAAAATTTGAAACGCTGATTGCGAAAAACGCTGGCATCATCATTGGCACAGAGGCAGTAAACCATTTTACCGAAAACTTTGATGAACTAGGCGTACACTTCAGCAAAAGGAAAAGTGTACATTAGTGGGAATGGAGTAAAAGAAATCATAAACCAAAACCACGACTACCTCTGGGAGAAAAACATGCTCCTTTATGACCTCAAAGCAGTCATCAAAAAGGCGGAGTTTGTGAAGGAAGTCCCGTTTATCCCCTCAAAAAAAGCGTTAAATAGCTTTGAATCCGTTTTGTACTTTAAAGTACAAGTTCAGAAGAAAAACAGCTTCTTAGTGATTAGAAGACAAAAAAAGACTATGGGAGGCAAGCTGATATTATATGATGTGACCCAAACTATAAAATAAGGCTTTAATTGACGTTAGCCGGATAACAGTCCGACGCCCCAACCAAAGCCTCATTACAAACATACGAAAAAAAAATGGAAAAGGTTATAAAAGACTTAAAAAAAATTGAAACGCTGATTTCAAAAAACGCGGGCATCGTCATCGGCACAGAGGCAGTAAACCATTTTACCGAAAACTTTGATGAACTAGGCTTACCCCTCAGCAAAAGGAAAAGTGTACATCAACGGAAACGGAATAAAAGAAATCATAAACCAAAACCACGACTACCTTTGGGAGAAAAACATGCTCCTTTATGACCTCAAAGCAGTCATCAAAAAGGCGGAGTTTGTGAAGGAAGTCCCGTTTATCCCATCAAAAAAAGGCGGAATAAGAAATTTTAACTCTGTACTATATTTTAAAATACAAGTTCAGAAAAAAGACAGCTATCTGGTTATCAAAAAAGAAATAGAAAAAAAAGGCGGGAAAATGTGGCTATACGATATAACCGATCGAATGAAATAAGGCCTCGATCGGGGGTAACTGGATAACAGTCCAGCGCGCCAACCAAAGCCTCATTACAAACATACGAAAAAGAAATGCAAAAGGTTATAAAAGACTTAAAAAAATTTGAAAAGGTGATCGCAAAAAACGCTGGCATCATTATCGGCACAGAGGCAGTAAACCATTTTACCGAAAACTTTGATGAACTAGGCGTACACTTCAGCAAAAGGAAAAGTGTACATTAGTGGGAATGGAGTAAAAGAGATCGTAAACCAAAACCACGACTACCTCTGGGAGAAAAACATGCTCCTTTATGACCTCAAAGCAGTCATCAAAAAGGCGGAGTTTGTGAAGGAAGTCCCGTTTATCCCCTCAAAAAAAGCGTTAAATAGCTTTGAATCCGTTTTGTACTTTAAAGTACAAGTTCAGAAGAAAAACAGCTTCTTAGTGATTAGAAGACAAAAAAAGACTATGGGAGGCAAGCTGATATTATATGATGTGACCCAAACTATAAAATAAGGCTTTAATTGACGTTAGCCGGATAACAGTCCGACGCCCCAACCAAAGCCTCATTACAAACATACGAAAAAAAAATGGAAAAGGTTATAAAAGACTTAAAAAAAATTGAAACGCTGATTTCAAAAAACGCGGGCATCGTCATCGGCACAGAGGCAGTAAACCATTTTACCGAAAACTTTGATGAACTAGGCTTACCCCTCAGCAAAAGGAAAAGTGTACATCAACGGAAACGGAATAAAAGAAATCATAAACCAAAACCACGACTACCTTTGGGAGAAAAACATGCTCCTTTATGACCTCAAAGCAGTCATCAAAAAGGCGGAGTTTGTGAAGGAAGTCCCGTTTATCCCATCAAAAAAAGGCGGAATAAGAAATTTTAACTCTGTACTATATTTTAAAATACAAGTTCAGAAAAAAGACAGCTATCTGGTTATCAAAAAAGAAATAGAAAAAAAAGGCGGGAAAATGTGGCTATACGATATAACCGATCGAATGAAATAAGGCTTCGATCGGGGGTAACTGGATAACAGTCCAGCGCCCCAACCAAAGCCTCATTACAAATATACGAAAAAAAAAATGGAAAAGGTTATAAAAGACTTAAAAAAATTTGAGAAGGTGATTTCAAAAAACGCTGGCATCATCATTGGCACAGAGGCAGTAAACCATTTTACCGAAAACTTTGATGAACTAGGCTTACCCCTCAGCAAAAGGAAAAGTGTACATCAACGGAAACGGAATAAAAGAAATCATAAACCAAAACCACGACTACCTTTGGGAGAAAAACATGCTCCTTTATGACCTCAAAGCAGTCATCAAAAAGGCGGAGTTTGTGAAGGAAATCCCGTTTATCCCCTCAAAAAAAGCGTTAAATAGCTTTGAATCCGTTTTGTACTTTAAAGTACAAGTTCAGAAAAAAGACAGCTATCTGGTTATCAAAAAAGAAATAGAAAAAAAAGGCGGGAAAATGTGGCTATACGATATAACCGATCGAATGAAATAAGGCCTCGATCGGGGGTAACTGGATAACAGTCCAGCGCGCCAACCAAAGCCTCATTACAAACATACGAAAAAGAAATGCAAAAGGTTATAAAAGACTTAAAAAAATTTGAAACGCTGATTGCGAAAAACGCTGGCATCATCATTGGCACAGAGGCAGTAAACCATTTTACCGAAAACTTTGATGAACTAGGCGTACACTTCAGCAAAAGGAAAAGTGTACATTAGTGGGAATGGAGTAAAAGAAATCATAAACCAAAACCACGACTACCTCTGGGAGAAAAACATGCTCCTTTATGACCTCAAAGCAGTCATCAAAAAGGCGGAGTTTGTGAAGGAAATCCCGTTTATCCCATCAAAAAAAGCGTTAAATAGCTTTGAATCCGTTTTGTACTTTAAAGTACAAGTTCAGAAGAAAAACAGCTTCTTAGTGATTAGAAGACAAAAAAAGACCATGGGAGGCAAGCTGATATTATATGATGTGACCCAAACTAAAACTATAAAATGAGGCTTTAAAGCGGTTTGGCTGGATGACAGTCCAGCGTCCTCTTCAAAGCCTCATTACAAACATACGAAAAGAAATGCAAAAGGTTATAAAAGACTTAAAAAATTTTGAAAAGGTGATCGCAAAAAACGCTGGCATCATTATCGGCACAGAGGCAGTAAACCATTTTACCGAAAACTTTGATAAACAAGGCTTCGACGGGAAACCGTGGAAAGAGGTAAAGCGAAGAACCCCCTCGAGCAGTTGGTACGGGTTTAAACACGGGGCTAACTCCAATGTACCCTCAAACCACCCAAGACGAAAAGGCGCAAAAAGAAAATGGAAACGCCGCAAAGCAAGTAGCATTACAAATTATAGCCCTACTGCACAAAAAACGCCCATACTATCGTCCCAAAGAAGCGAACTGGAGAATAGCCTTACCTTCAAAGTGAAAGGCTCAAGAGCGGTGGCCATAAAGTCCGACAAAGACTATGCAAAAATTCATAATGAGGGCGGCACAATAAAAGTATTTGGCAAGGACACAGCCAAAATACCCGCACGCCCGTTTATCGGGAAAAGCAAAACCCTGAATAAGAAAATAAAAGCGGCTCTGAAAAGAAAACTAAAATTTTAAACTTATGTACATCGCTTATTTTAATGCCCTTAAAACGCTGATCAAAGATGAATTAAACAGCCTTAAAACTGTTGATTGGTATAATGGTCAATATCAAAGATATGAAGACCTAAAGGCAGTCGCATTCCCCGCCTGTTACATTGAGTTTGAAAGCCCCATTAATTGGCTTGACACCTCCAATAACATGCAAATAGCCGAAACTAGCCTTTATCTTCACTTAGTTCAGCGAGACCTAGGGGATAGCCCCGAATCGATAATGAATTTGGCACAAGAAACACACCTAGCCCTGCATGGAAGATCATTAGTCCATGAAAACCAAAGAATAAGCACCTCCCTTTCCCGAAGTGAAAGCGAACTCATTACCGAATACGACCAACTGAAAGTGATGAAACTGCGCTATAATACCTCCCTAATGGACTGCGCCTCCATTCCTCAATATAGGAAACAGAAAGTAAGGCTGAAGTTGGAGCTGTAAAAGAAATAGTCGTTGGCTGTAATATGGTTAGCGTCTAGCGTGAGGAGCCTTTTCATTATATTACTTTTGACGATGCTCATAAAAATTAAGGCAATTGAGATAAGCTTTTTGAATATCTTTTAATAAGTATTGAAATCTTCTTTTGAAACCTTTTCATCAATAGAGGCGTTGGGAATTAGAGATATATCCAATACTTTTTCTCCCATTTCATTTATATATATCGGAATTACTACAAGTATAGTCTCTTGTAAAGGCGTCAACTATATTTGATAAAAATTCTGAAAATAAAATTGAGTCATTCAAAACCAGAGCTAATTGCATTTTAGCGTATTACTGCTGAACTTTAATAAGGAGAAGGAGCATTTTTTCCCTCGTCAATTGAGTTAAGTAACACATCCTCAATAAGGTCAAAGTCCATGCTCTGAAAAACCTTTTCAATGACTCCATTTTGCAAATAGAATATAACGTAACAGATGTCTTTCAAAAGCGGTAGCGCATGTGAAGACATTAAAATAATTTTATCTTGATTTTTTAGTTGCAAGAGCATTTTTTTCACTTCCAAACTGGACATGAGGTCAATACCGTTAAAAGGTTCGTCAAGTAAAAAAAAATCATTTCGCTGCATTAATATTCCCTGAAAGGCAAGTTTCTTTTTCATGCCCGTTGAATAAGATGCTATGTATTTATCTAGAGGTAGACTAAAAGGGTTATAGTCTTGGTAAGATGTAGGGTCAATACCCCTAGCATGACAACAAAAGTGCAAATATTCCCTTCCTGTTGTTCTGGGGAAAAAATACGGTTCTGTTTCCAGAAATCCAGTATGGTTTTTTAGGGGTTGCCATTCCGTATGTTTAACCTCTCCCTTGAATGAGTATAACCCAATAATGCAATTAAACAAGGTGGATTTTCCTGAACCATTAGCTCCAACTAAACCATATATTTTACTTTCTTTCATTTGAAAAGTCACTCCCTTTAAAATCTCGTTTGATCCAAAAGATTTTTGAATCGAATTAATATTGATCATCTAAAATTGCCTTTAATGAACGGATTGAGTTATTAAGTTGTGAATAAGCAAGAAATAATACGACAGGGATTAAATAAGGTTGAAATAATGCAGCTAAGGAAGCCCCAACTAGTAGTGATTGATTAACTGAGGATGTTGATGAAGGATACCTGGAATATTTTGTAATTAGGCTAACTATAACAGTTAAAAGACACCAAAAACAAACAAACAAAATCGATAACCATTTTCCAGGATTAAAGGCAATTATGAGCAAAAAAAATCCAATAAAACAAAGTGAATAATTAAATATTCTTTTAGCTTTTTCTTTCAAAAAGGAAACAGCGGACAATTTATATTGCCAAATGAAAACAGGCTTTTCTATTGTCTCTTGAAATGGTAATGCTAAATTAAGCATTAGCACTCCTCCGCAAACAAGGCTAAGGCTATAATTATGAACAATAATTCCCATACAATAACCTATCAGAAAAGGAATGGGTAGCAAAAAATATTTTCTAAAGGCGGCGATCCATTCATAGTCATACTTTGAAAAGGGTTGTAAAATAACGATTGACTTTACGGAACGTGATCTTAGCAAAACCATAGCAAAAGCTACCAATATCAAACTCATTGACTTGAGTATCTCATTTTGAACTAAATAGAATATAACGAAAGGTGAAATAACTATGAGGTTTTCTACCATCCGTAAAAGGTAAAATAACCCATTACTGTAGTTTAGGTATAAAAAATTATTTCTTTTCACAGTCGACCCCTTTGCCAAAATAGTCAACGCCCACATTAGATATAAAGAGTAGCCGTATTCTAACGAATAAATTTTAATAGAGGCTAATACAAATAAAAGAAGTAAAATAGCTAGTGTAATAACGGGGTTTAACCCAATGCCTTTTAGGTAGCGTAGCCAAGATAAATATAGCAACTTAAAAAAAAAGATCATGAGTCGAAAGATAAAACCTAGCTTTCAGAAGCTAGGTTTTTTTGATTAAAAATTTACTAATACGCAGGAAGAGCCATCAACATAAGTGCTATAAAAAGAATAGGCGCAATACCTCCCTCAACTTCTCGAAGTTCAGCTTCTTTCAATTCAGTTAAGTTTAAATTCTCCATTTTTTCAAAAATTTGTTATTGTGCCTCCACTTTTGGGTAGAAGACTTCACCCTGTATACCGATATGATGGTGAGTATAAGGGCGTTCCGTCCAGAAAAAAGGACGGAAGGAAAAAGCTAAGTCGATTACTTTTTGAAGAAAATATATTTTTAATCTCTATTAGCGTAGAAACATTAATTTAGGCGTTTATTATATAAATCTACCGCAGTTTTCATTTTTCTATTGGATTTTAGGGAGAATGGAATCGAGAGAACAATAAGACTTCCTCCAGTAGCTAGCAAACCCATTTGATCCTCGTTTGGATGACTATTGATTTGACTACCTGCATACCATCCAATTAAAGCTCCTCCAACAAAAGCTAATATATTTGAGAATAACCTGTTTGATCTAGACACTTTAGCCTCATTGAATGCTAAAGGGTATGTGCTAAATGTGTTTAAAAGTTCTTTGCTGTTTAATTTTTGTCCTTTTTTCATATATTGGTTTTAAAGAATTTTTTTTTGAACTTTAATAGTATCCTGCTGACAAAAAACATAACAAGGGTATAAAAATATAATAATTATAAGTATATATTTCATAATTAGGAATCTTAATTAGAAAAGCTCTGAATAATTTTTTTCTCAGTTTTTGTTAGGGTGAGCAAATTTTTTTCTTTCCAATACTCAGATGTATAATCCGTACCTCTTTTGTAGATAGACTTTTTCTTGTACTGTTTTGATTTAGGGATTTCGTCCTGATTCTTAGGGATTTCATATGCGTTTATATCACTGATAAAGGAAATCAAATTGTCAGTATTCTTATTTTTTACGGATAGCGAGTATTCTAACCTTGAGTGAGAAAGAAACAATTTGCCATTTTTTGTATTGGAATAATATATTCGCCCAATGTTAGAGGTGATTTTGACTTTGGCTACTATTGCATTCACTTCCTTACCTAAATGAACCCTGCTTTCGGGGATGGAGAACGTTAGAGAAGTAATTGTAGAGTCGTGTTTATTGATAAATACTTTTGCTTCATATAGACCATCATCATCCGCTTTAGGATTGATATCTATTACATAGCTCTCCTTATATTCACTGAGATCATAGTCATATTTCCCAGAAGCTTCTTTGGCGAGAAATCGACCGATATTAGAGGGTCTGTAATACCTTAATGGTTTTTGATATCCAATAGGCGATATAATTTCAAAGTCGATTTCGTCGGCTTTATTTGAAGGGACTTCATAAGCTCTAGAATTATGCACAATACCGAGTATTTTTAATTTTTCTTTTCTGTCTTCTTTTAAATAATACGTAACATCAGCATCGCAAAAACGGATATAAGATTCATTGTTTTTGACAAATTCCTTATAATAGGCATTTAGCTTAATGGGACTAATTAGTTTTTCTTCCGTTTTGCTAACGGTCATGAGCAAAAACGTGTATATATAATCAGGTGTTACTATTACTTCATCCAATAGCCTCTCTATTTGCTTTAGGCAAATAGTCTTATTATTGAGGAAACACTCTGCAGTTATTACCGTATCACCAAAAGAGATATGAGATATTTTTATTGAGTCAGTTAGTGATAAATATGAGATTGAGAATTGACCCTCTTCGTTACTTATTGCTTTTCCTTCTGTATTGAGATTAATAACATGTGCGTAAGCTATTGGGCTACTGGTATTGCAATCATTTATCGTTATTGTTTGCGCTACCGATGTTTGAGAGGTATGAACAAAGATTATTGTGAAAATTATAATGCTGATAGTCTTCATAAACTAAAAAGGGTAGAGTGAAGTGCAAAATATTAGAAGGTTAAATGTAGCATCAAAAAAGTGGACACAATTACTGAGTATCCACTTTTTTCAAAGATTATTTGGTTTAAAAAACAGCTTCCCCAGCAAGTCCTCCTATTGTTAAACCTACTAAAAGCCATTGCCACCATCTTAAGCCCCCCTCAATTTCGGCAAGCTCTTCTCGTGTCAATTCTTGAAAATTTAAATCATTTAAATTTTTCATAATTCTCTAATTTTAAATTTCAAAAATAATTTCATTCAAGAGCCTCAAGACCAAATCCAACGGCAATACCTATTAAGAGTCAATGCCACCATTTTAGGCCACCCTCTATTTCTCGAAGTTCGGCTTCTTGCATTTCGGTTAAATTTAAACTTTCTAAATTAATTATTCATTTTTAAAAATTTGTAATTACGCCCCCACTTTTGGGTAGAAGACTTCACCCTGTATACCGATATGATATCAAGTATAAAGGCGTTCCGTCCAGAAAAAAGGACGGGAGCAAAAATTTTGATCCTCCGTAGATATTTTTTACTCCCTCTTGATTTATCAGTTTCAGGGAAAAATTTATATCAAGTTTAGAACGATCGGTATAACAAAATGTTTTTTGCTTTATATCGTATTTTATCTTTTTCCCGAAACTTTTGAGAGTGTCAAGTAGCTCGTAAAGCTTTGATCTACTTATATGCAACTTTTTGGCAAATTCACTTGGTGTGCCCGTCTTTTCTTGCTCATGTAAATCTTCAATAACTAATGACTTGTAGCCGATGCAGTTGATCTTTATAATTGAAATTTCACTTGAATTTATAGAAAGTTGGAATTGCCTAGATCGATTTGTAATTGTTCCCTTACCGGTGTTCATTACTATCACATGAGCATAGGAAATGGGTTTATCTTCTGAGTCCACAACTAAGCCGCTAATATTTTTCTGGCAAGAAAGTATTAAGTGCTTTGAGGAAAAAGAATATTAAAAGATTTCTTAAAAGAATTCTACTCAAATTTTAACGCAAATAATACACTTAAAAGTGGTTTATCTCACCTAGCGCGGAAGTTCCTCCCGTGCTTATTCCAGTTGCTGGAAATTTCATTCTCAAGTTTAGAAGAACTTCCGATATCATGCTTGTCGTTAACGACACCAACAAGGGCTAAAGTATTTGCCTTGCATAATTCAGACATTCAATCAAAGTTAACTTCTGCTCATTAAACAGCCAGAGGCTTACAAAATACAGGTCACTCGGCTCAGCCAAGCGACCGGTAGGGAGTCCGGAACTCTCGCTTTTAGTTTGTGGCAGGGCTTTTTAAAAAGCTTACTGATAAATAACTGAAGCCTGCCATCTGGCAAGATTACTAATGGGAGTCTGCAAGCTAATTTCTTCTCTCAAAGCTGCAAAAAGTACCCAAATACGTCAAGGGGATGATCCGTGGCTCATGACCTAGCTACGCCCAATCCTTGCCGATATTGTCTACTTTTTGTCGGTTCGCTGTTTGAAGAAAATGAACCCTGAGAAAAAATAGACAGATTTTTACTAACTATTGCATCCTAATTCCTCTCTGAAAAATCATTCGTGGGAGCATATGTTAGTTGCTGTTATATGACATATAAATTATGGTGATTGTATTAAGGAGCATATGAGCTAGCGAGGTTCCTAGAAAAGGTGTCCATTTATTTAATGAATATGCTTTCGTAATAATTACATAAAGATAGCTGAGGTAAAAACCTACAATCAAAGCTCCAAAAAGAATAAATAGTTCATCCTTGACTAAAATATAATGTGAGATACCAAATATTAAGCCACTACTTATAATATAAAGGTTAGAATTTCTGTTCTTCAAAAGAAGAAATGGTAAATATTGAAAGAGAAAGGTTTCAAACAATGGGGCGAAAATAATAGTGTAAAAGATTAGGTCTCCCTTCGATCGTGATTTAACTTGATCTTTCGTAAAAGATTCAATAGTTGATAAATCAAATAACGCCTTAATTAAAACATCTAAGGCCAATAAAGCTATAGAGGACAAAGCAATTCTAATGATAAAAGATTTTTTCTGTAAAAGTGAGGTCATTTTTAAATATTAAAGTTGTCGATGGACTTTCTAGCTAGAAAGTCCGCTGCCAGTTTTATGGCTAACACCAACAGTCGTAACCTGTAACTAGATCAGCATCGCTTGGTCTGTCTGCCGTACAAAGTGCGTAAAATAGAAACAAGATAAAGCCACCCTCTATTTCTCGAAGTTCAGCTTCTTTCAATTCAGTTAAGTTTAAATTCTCCATTTTTTCAAAAATTTGTTATTGTGCCTCCACTTTTGGGTAGAAGACTTCACCCTGTATACCGATATGATGGAAAGTATAAGGGCGTTCCGTCTAGAAAAAAGGACGGGAGCAAAAATTTTGATCCTCCGTAGATATTTTTTACTCCCTCTTGATTTATCAGTTTCAGGGAAAAATTTATATCGAGTTTAGAACGATCGGTATAACAAAATGTTTTTTGCTTTCTATCGTATTTTATCTCTTTCCCGAAACTTTTGAGAGTGTCAAGTAGCTCGTAAAGCTTTGATCTACTTATATGCAACTTTTCGGCAAATTCACTTGGTGTGCCCGTCTTTTCTTCCTCTACGAGTTTGTTCAGTTTTTGAATTTTTTCAATTTGATGAATGAAGTACATGCTAAATTCTATTTTAAGTCAATTGAGGGACATATGCTTGCCAATAATTTCGATACTGATCATTTTCCTCTATCATCAGGGAATGTGAACCTTGAGTCACCAAAATGCCCTTTTCAAGCAAGATTGTTGTGTCTGCCACTTTTGCAGCACCCATGCGATGTGTGATAGCAATGACCGTTTTTCCCTGATCTCTCAGCTTCCACATCGTTTTGATAATCAATTCTTCAGATTTGTTGTCAAGGGCAGAGGTAGCTTCATCAAAAATGATGATTTCTGGATCGGGATAAAGTGCCCTCAAAATAGCTAGCCTTTGCCGCTGACCACCTGATAAATTCAAGCCGTTTTCCCCTAAAAAGGCGTTAAATCCACTAGGCAAGTCATTGATAAACGGAAGTGCTCCGATCTCATGAGCGAGGTTCACGATCCGTTGCGAGTCCGGTTGGAATTCCCCCACCGCAATATTTTCTAATAAAGACCCAGCAAATAAATCAATTTGCTGTGGCACAATGCCTATGAGGTTATTGAGCGAATCCTCCCGTATAGCATTCAGGTTGTAATTACCAATCATCACTTTCCCAGACTCGACTGGATAGAGCTGCTTCAATATGGAGGCAATAGTGGATTTTCCTGAGCCACTCTCGCCGACAATAGCCGTTAACTTGCCTTTTTCTATAGTCAGGTCAAAGTTTTCAAAAACATTGACCCGTGTACCATATCGGAACTTTACTTTTTGGAATTGGATATCGCCAATATCCTCCTTTTTCATAGGTTGTTTTTCTTCTTCATTCGCTCCCTCCAGATCCATAATTTCAAATAAGCGATCTGCTGCGATACGGGCGTTTTGATAGGTTTTGTTTGCCCCGATGAGGTTACTTACCGGATCGGTAAAATATCCGATGATCGCATAAAATGACATAAGCTCCCCTGCTGTGATGGTTTGTTCCATCACCATAATGGCTCCAATCCACAACATGATAATGGTAAACAATCGAGATAAGGAAAGCGAGGCGTTATTGGAAAAGATGCTATTTATCCCGGATTTATACACGGAAGTCAGGAGGTTAACAAACTTTGTTTCTGTTTTAAGATTGGCAAAGCTTTGCATCCCAAAGGATTTGATGGTCTTGACATTGTTGAGCGATTCCACCAATTGAGACTCTAGATCAGCTGCACTCTCCATTACTTTTCGCTCTACTTTTCTATTGAAGCGGTTTGATAGCCAATAAACCAAAGCATAAAATGGAACAACTATCAGGATAATGACTGCCAACTTCCAATAGTAGGTGAACATCAACCCGAAGGAAAAAAGCACGATAAAGCAGTTGATCAATATGTCAATAGCAGATTCATTGATGAAAGAGCGAATTTTGACTGCATCGTTAATCCGGCTGATGATCTCACCTACACGCATGGTATCAAAAAATCGTTGAGGCAGGGACAATATATGCTTGTAATAGCCCAAGATGAGTTTCGCATCAATTTGTTGTCCCGTTTTCAGGATAAATACTGATTTGAAGATATTGATGATAATTTGAATAATTAATAGGAAAAGCATCCCTACACTAAGCAAGTTCAATAGGTTTTGATTTGCCGAAGGCAAAACAAAATCGATGATCTTCTGAACATAGATAGCACTGGTCAATCCGATCAGTGTAAAAATGGCTGCGCCTACGATGGATTGGATTATTAAACCCTTATGAGGGCTGATCAAGAACCAGAATCGACTATTAACTGATATTTTTAGATTTTTTCTCTCGAAATTTTCATTTGGAGCTAAAAGAATCAATACACCCGTCCATATTTTTTCAAAGTCTTCAATAGTATGGGCTTTCAGCTTTCCCGTAGCGGGATCCATTACTTTCACTTCTTTTTCAGACGTTTGATAGATGACTACATAATGGTGCAGCACTTCTTTCACAATCACATGCGCAATGGTGGGAACGGGAATCTTCGGAATGGCAGAAATATCGCCTTTCACTCCTTTGGCCGAGAACCCCATCTTTGTTGCCGCTTCTATCAATCCCAGTGCATTCGTACCTTTTTTATCCGTACCTGCAATTTGTCTGATCTTAGATACAGGCATTTTGAGGTCGTAGTGATTGGCTATGGAACAAAGACAAGCCGCTCCGCAATCGGTAATATCTTGTTGTTTGATCAATGCATCTTTCTTCATAATCTGTTAGGATTTAGCCAATCGTCGACCTTGTCATAGAGTAGTTGATAGAGTGTTCGCTCAGATATCATAAAAGAGGACTGCACAGTCATTCCTTTTTTTAGCTTTCCCACAATTCCATTTTTTAACGATAGGTGATCTTGCTCAAGTTGGCATTCCACTTTAAAAAAGGGCTGTGAGTTGATAAGGTAAGTATCCGAAGAAATGTCTGAGACCCGTCCTTTCAAATAACCCCATTCGTTTGAATTAAAAGCATCTACCAGAAATAATGAGCTCATTTGTTCTTCAATCAACCCTATATCTTTTGGGGTCACCCAGCAGATGACCATCATATCAGAGTCAGGAGTAATTTCTCCAATTTTTAAGCCAGCCATCACAAACTGATTGGGTTTTAGCGGAACTACTTCTTGTAATTCACCAGATGTAGGGGCAACCAAAACGCTTTTCAGTAATTCGTTTGAGATTTCCTGTTTTCGAAATGATAATTGCTCTCTTTCTTGTTCAATTGATAAGAAGGTTTCTTTCCAGTTGTTGATGGCCTGTTTTTTGAAAACTTCAATTTAAGCAAGTATTCGATCATGGTTTGCCTGATCCTTTTCGAATTCTACCTCTGATATTACTTTTAGGTTAAAAAGTTTTTTCTGTCTCTCGTAAACTTTTTTAAGTGCTTCTTTTTCGATGTTAAGCTTTTCCAACTCGGTTAAATATTTCAGGAGGGCGATTTGAAATCTGGAGCTTGTCAGTTCTATGCTTGGATTCAAGTTATCTCGAACCAGTTTTTTCAAATCTTCTAAAAAGTTTCCAAGTTCTGACAGTCGAGCATCAATTTGCTTTTGTTCTTTGTGAAGGATATCGTTCTTAAATTCCAACAACGTATCGCCTTCTTTGACCATCATATTTTCTTTAAGGCGGCAATTCAAAAGTAAGCCACTTGTCGGGGAGCTTAATTCAAAGCGATTTGTTGAGGTAGAGATGATCCCATTAGTTGTTACAGTTACATTCGTTTTAATAAATGGCAGTGAAATTAGGATAGTGAGAATTGCTACAACAAATATGAGATAAATAGATATTGATCGTTTTCTTAAGCGAAAAGTGTAATGCTCGATTGAGGTGTTTATAAATTCTTTCGGAAATATCTTATTCATTTAGTCAGTTCGTTTATCTCATGTCCTGAAATATGGCTTCAGGTTAAGAATTGCTTTACACTATTTTGAATATATCATATTTGGTGTTAATAATTTAAAGATAAATGTAATCTTGTTTTTTTGCATAGATCAATAGCACTTTTTACTACTTTTTTTACGTGTTGCAGGCATCACGTTTAAGGTCGAAACAGTAGCTAAAGAAGCAATCCCTTTGACTTTTCTCTGGCTATAATTAAGGCTTGATACTTGGCTTTTTTAGTTCTAGAACAGATTTATATCCAAGCTGTTCTGCGGCTGCTTCGAGATAGGATTCATCCACACGGACATCCATATCCTTTTTCAATAAGCATTTTTTAAGCTATTGAAGCTCTTTGATACGTGTAATCTCGTCTTTGGTCTTCACAGGTTACTCTGGTGTTCATAAGGTCTTTACGGTTGTACTTCTTTATCCATTCGTTAATGGTAGAGGAGTTGGTCTCATAAGCCTTTCCTAGTTGATACTTGTTTAATTTTCTGGTGGCAAGTTCGTCTAAAATTTTCAGTTTAAAGGGTTCTGAATACCGTCTGATGACTTTGTCGTTTTTATACATAATGTTTAAAATTATGTAGCCTGTATTCAGGACGGGCTATAATGAAATCCAACGGTCTTGGATATGAAAAGTAGCGTGTAATAAATCACGCACTTTTCCGAATAAAGTAGCGTTAATTTATAAGTAACACAAGTATATTTTGGCATAGATTTAACTATTTTTTGTATGCGTTGTTGGCAATAGTTATTTAAGTTTACATCTTTTTGAATCCGTTAATCAATTATGTCAGAGTACTTATTTCAAGGTGGTTATAAGAACAAGGCTGGCGAAGTTAAAGTCAACTTGTTGTTAATTCATTTCAAAGATGAGAACAATATTAACTTCATTTATTCTCCGCATTTAGATTTGTCAGGATATGGTCATAATCTAAAAGAAGCAAAGAAATCTTTTGAAATCGCATTTGAGGATTTTATTGATTATACTTTGAAAAAAAGAACTTTAGTTAAAATTCTCACTAATCTTGGCTGGGAACTTAAAAGAACTCTTAAAAGACCTAAAAAAGTACTTGCGCCAAGTATTACTTCTGTAATAGGCAAAAATGACTACGTTTCCGAGATATTCGATAAGTATCCAGTTCAAACATTTCATCAAGAAGTCGGAATACCAGCATTTGCATAAACCTCAATTCCGATGTCGACAAAAAAGTTATCGAATATCCCTTTAAAGGATTTCCGTAAATTTTTGTCATGTCAAGGTTTAAACATAATAAAATCGTCTAAAGGGCGTGGTGGTCACGAGAAATGGTCAAAGTCAAGAATGGATAGACCAGTTACAATTCAAACACATATTGACCCTGTTCCAGAGTTTATAGTTAAGCAAGTACTTCGACATCTTGATATGAGTCGAAATGATTTTTTTGAAGCTATATTGAAGTTGTAATTATTGCCATCCATGAATATAAAAGTAAGCGAAATAACTACTGAAAAGTAGTTATATGATATTCAAGCGACCCATCCGAGCTTTGATCTTAATTTTTTGACACTATCCTTTTTTTCTCCCTCCTTTATAAGGATAGACAAGCCGCTCTGACAATAGCAGGTCGGCGATGTTTACCCCCTTGAATGTCTCTGAATTAAACATTTGTGGCAGTACCCCCCTAAGATTAAAAAGTAACTAAAAATGTGACTTGTTAAAATACCCAAAACCAGAAAAATACCTTTCCAAATTATCTCTACCCCATGTTTATCTATTTGAGCCCAAAGGAGACAGGCTCTATTGCGAACAAAAAAGGGCTAAAAGTAAGCGGTTGATGAAAGAAGGCGTCTACGAGTTGATTAGCTGACGCTTTTTTAAAAACTCCTTCCAGTATTTTGCCTTTTCCTTTTTCAGAACCCTTGGAAATTTATTCTGGCTGCCTATTCTCCCTTGCTCTTCCATCCATTCGTAAAAAATAGAAGCAGGAATTACCTTAACCTCAACCTCCTTTAAAGCAGAGGATCGTTCTGTTTTATAATCAAGATTTAACTCTTTAAGAGAAGCATCTATCTTCTCCCTTAATTCACTCTCGTTTACATGATCGTCGGTGCCAATATACCAATGATGAGCAAAAAAATTACCAGAACGCTCACCTAGAAGGGTATATTCTCGTACATCAATTTTCATTTCACCCTCTATGCGTTCTATTGCGTTGTTCATATTATCTTCACTAAGGTGTTCACCACATAGGCTCATAAACATTTTAGTTCTCCCGGTTATTACAATCTCGCTGTCCTCTATTGATTTAAATTTGATCACGTCGCCTATCATGTATCGCCACGCACCAGCATTCGTAGAAATTAGTAATGCATAGTCGATATCCTCCTTAACTTGGTTGATTTTAAATGGCTCTACCCCACTTCTGAGCGTACCGTCTTCATCAAAATTTTCTTTATTAAATGGGATGAACTCATAAAAAATCCCATTATTAAGAACAATTCGCATTGATTTTCTATTTGCCTTAGCTTGAAATGCAATAAAGCCCTCAGATGCCAAATACGTTTCCATATAGATGAGAGAATTGGCCAGTAGCCGCTCAAATCCAACTTTATAAGGCTCAAAAGAGACGCCACCATGAACAAATATTTGAAGACTCGGCCATATGTCATGGATGTTATTGAGCTTATATGCCGTAATGATTTTTTCCATAAGAATTTGTAACCATGAAGGCACCCCTGCAATAATGCCGATATCCCAGTCAGGTGCCTTTTTTACAATTTCCGCTAATTTCTCATTCCAGTCTTTCGTCTTGGCAATTTTTTTTCCTGGCTTGTAAAAATGTTGAAACCAAAACGGGATTTGTGAGGTGGTAATACCACTAAGATCACCTTCAAAATAGTGACCGTTTCGTTTCAGATCAGTGCTTCCACCAAGCATCAAAATACCTTTTGAAAACAGGGAGGTGGGCAATTTATACTGACTCATCGTCAGCATCTGACGCATAGAGGTCTTCCTAATAGATTGTAGCATGTCTCGGGTTACTGGAATATGTTTCGATGGGGAACCCGAAGTACCTGAACTTAATGCATAATATTTTACCTTGCCTGGCCAGCAAACATCTTTCTTATTTTCTTGCGACAGGTGCCACCATTTGTTATATAGCTTATCGTAGTCGAAAATCGGAACATTGTTCTTGAACGCATCATAATAATCATTGCCCCCTTTCTTTTTAAATTTGTTCAGGATTTCGGTGAAGCCATATGCTTTTCCAAAGAGTGTATGCTGACCTTGAATAAGCAAATTTCTAAGTTCTAGTTTCTGAAGTTCCTCAGGCGAGCTGTACATCTGCTCCAAACTCTCACGAAGGGTTACTCCTCTTTTAAGTAATGTTCCTAAAATTGCCATTCAATTGATTTAGCATTTTTTATGAGAATTCAAATTTATTTAATTGATAGAAAATATCCGATATGAAAAAAATCGCCACCAACCTTAAATCATTAAAGGAGGAAATTCCTGCAGAGTGTACGCTGGTAGCCGTGAGCAAAACGAAACCTTCCGAAGACATTAAAATAGCCTATCAAGAGGGGCAGAGAGATTTTGGTGAAAATAAAGTTCAGGAGCTGGTACAAAAAGCAGAGGGGCTTCCCAAAGACATCAACTGGCATATGGTAGGACACCTTCAACGAAATAAAGTAAAATACATTACACCTTTTGTCTATTTGATTCATGGTGTGGATTCGCTTAGGCTTTTACTCGAAATCCAAAAACAAGCGAAGAGGATAGATAGAAAAGTGCAGTGTTTGTTGCAGATTCATATAGCCAAAGAAGAAACCAAGTTTGGCTTCAGCCAAGAAGAAATCAATGAATTGGTAACTTCAAAAAAAATAGGGGAGCTATCCCATGTTCAGATTATGGGCATAATGGGGATGGCATCCAATACCCTCAGCGAGGACATTGTTCATGAAGAATTTAAAAGCCTCAAACAGATGTTTGAGGCTTTTAAGTCATTTACTGCGCAAAATTTTCAAATGAAGTTCCTATCGATGGGTATGAGCGGGGACTTCAAAATCGCTCTCTCAGAGGGAAGTAACATGATTCGCATCGGTAGTACGATTTTTGGGAGTAGAAACCTTTAAGTTCCTTAAGAGTCCTTCTCCAGTACGTTTGTAACAATTTTGACTCTTGCTGGGCTGTTTACAGAGTTAGACATTACGGTAATGACTTTATTCTGTATACCTACTTTGCCAGCACTATTAAAAATCACTTTCAATTCAGAAACCTGTCCAGGAGGAATAGGTTCACGTGGCCATTGAGGTGCAGTGCAACCACATGTCGTGCGTACATCGGTCAAGATGAGGGGCTCGGTTCCAGTATTCTCAAATTTGAAAATATGCTCTACACGATCTCCTTGAGAAATATCGCCAAAGTCGTGCGAACTTTTAGCAAAAAAGATTTTAGGACCGGTTAAAGGTTCTTCAATTGCTTCCTGAGCGGACACATAAAATAAAGCGACAACCATCAAAAGGAGAAATAATACATTTTTAATATTCATTGATTCGACTTTAAACTTGTAACAAAGTTAACGATTAAAACCACTTTAATGTTAGCCATTGAGCATAATTTACGTTCACCGTTTGAAGGAAAGGTAAGAGTAAGAGTTTGCGGACTTCTTTTCAAGCTAGATACAGTACTGCTGATCAAACATCAATCTGTAGGACCACTGGGCTATCTGTGGTCTCCGCCAGGAGGAGGAGTAGAATTTGGTCAAAGCCTAAACGAGACCTTGCAAAGGGAGTTTCTCGAAGAAACAAACCTAAAAATTAAAGTGGGGAACTATCTATTTACTAATGAACACATAGACTCAAAACATCACGCAATTGAAATATTCTTTCAGGTTCATTATTTAAGTGGATGCTTAAAGCTGGGGCATGACCCTGAACTTTCTCACGAAAATCAAATGATTAGTGACATTCACTATTTCACCCAAGCAGAACTAAGCAGTCTTCCGCCCAAGGCTATGCATGGAACTTTGACAAAAAAAAAAGAATTAGAAGAAATTCTTGATCTAAAAGGTTTAACTAGGTTTTAAATAATTATTAGAATTGGTTCTTTAAGAATTCGTATTATATAATTATTATTGCGTAAGCCAACTATTCAATAGAACTGAATTAATGAATAATACAAAAATCATTTCTGTCGTCATGCTCGTGGTATGGATATCACTAGCCGTTTTTCTAGCACTTCGTATCAAATCATCTATTGATGAAAAAGAAAGAATCTCGTTATTGGAAGCCAGAGTCATTGAGCAGCTTAAAATGATCCGAGAGGCTGAAGTAGCCTATATGCAGGTAAATGGCGTTTATACGAGTGATTGGGACAAACTGCTTTCCTTCATAGATACTGGTGTCCTCTATCTTGTAGAAAGAAGTGAAACTATTATCACGCTTCCCTATGGTAAAGACAGCATTGTGGTAGCCATCGATACCTTAGGAACCCAATCAGTAATGGATTCTTTATTTAAAGTCGATAAATGGCCTAATTTTAATTTGGAGACGCTTCCTTTTGTTCCAGGCGTTGAACCAAAAGTAAGGTTTGATTTGTGGACCGATAAAATAACGAAAGCAGGGCTTTTGGTAAATGCAATAGAAGTTAGGAATCCCAGACCTGTGAATCCCGCTCGCGATGAAGAAAGTGAATATATTACCCGAAAGCCATTAAGATTTGGTTCACGTGTAAGTGTAACAACCTCAGGTAACTGGGAATAAAATATTGTGACTAGGCAAGACACATCTACATATAAACGTGTAAAAAGTGTTAAGGACTCCAAGTTTACCATAGATGAATTGGATCATTATTCTCTGGTGATGCAAATTGGAATTAATGACTTGCAGTTCGCCGTAATTGATTCGCAAGACAACCAGTGCATGGCATTGGAAGACTATCGACTTGAAAGAGTGAGAACGGTGAATGGTCGTTTAAGACTTATAAAAAAAATTTTAGATAATCATGAGTTTCTTACCGCAGGCTTTTGGAAAGATGTAAAGCTTTCATTGAAAACGCATAAGTTCACGCTCGTGCCTACAAACATGTTTGTGCAGGAGAATTCAGCAGATTATCTGGCTGTCTCCAGTGAAATAAAGACCTCCTTTGAAGAGGTAAACTACTACAAGCAAATTAGTATTGACATTATCAACATTTTTACTGCCGAAATCAAACTATGTAGATGGATTGAATCCATCTACAAGAGGAAGAAAGTTCATGTAATTCATCAAGGAAGTGCCCTTTTGGAGGCAATTTTAAAGCATGCTGACCATGTGAAGGAAAAGGGTATGTACTGCCAAATTGATAGGGGCATGCTTCATATTGTGGTTACAGAAAACGACAAGCTTCTTTATTATAACCAATTTACTACTCGAAAAAGGCAAGACTACCTCAAGTATATCTTATTGGTATTCAATGAACTGAAGATGGACAATAAGAGGAATCAAGTATTCTTATGGGGCTTTATTAAACAAAGTTCGGAAGAAATGCGCCAATTAAAGAGGTACATAAAAAATATTTCTTTCGGCTCAAGACCTTCTTTTCTAAAATTTAGATACATATTTGATGAGATAGAAAATCATCAATACTTCGATGTAATGGGTGGCTACCTCTGCTTGTAAAAATACGCATTATGAAAATCGCAATATTTCCAGGTTCGTTTGATCCTTTTACCAAGGGTCATCATGATATTGTGATGCGAGGGTTAGCTCTTTTTGACAAGGTCGTCATTGCCATTGGCCACAATAGCAAGAAAAATAATCGCTATTTCGAAATTGATTGGATGGCCGAGAAGATCGATACTGCATTTAGTGACCAAGAGGATGCTGTGGAGGTTGCAATTTATGATAGTCTTACAGCGGAACTTGCAAAAAAATACAATGCTAAATTTCTCTTGAGAGGTTTAAGAAATACGACTGATTTTGAATATGAAAACAGTATTTCACAGATCAATAGGTATTTGAACGAAAAATTGGAAACCGTTTTTCTAATAACCTCGCCTGACCTAGCTCCAATCAGTTCCCGTATTATTCGGGAAGTACACCGCTACGGTGGGGATGTAAAGCCGTTTTTGCCTTACGAAATCTAGACTCACTTCATCATCTTAGTATATTCTTGCATTACATATCGTATGGATCGAAAACTTCCATGTAATGCTTTTCGAACTTCCTCTATGGTCATCCATTCTACTCTTTTTATTTCTTCCGCTTTTTGAGGAGCCATCTCTTTATCAGAGACGCACGACATAGCATACCAGTGTGTCTTTTTAAGAATGTATTTCTTCCGATCAATGTAAGTATGCCATACTGCATCAATCTTTCCATTAATTTTCACCTTAACCCCGGTTTCCTCCTGAACCTCTCTAACGGCACATTTTCTATTCGTCTCTCTTTTATCTCGCTTTCCTTTGGGGATATCCCAAACTTTTCGGCGATAAATCATTAGAAGCTTACTGTCTTTCTCAACGATCCCTCCTGCAGCTTCTACTACCTTAAACTTGTTTTTAATGTAGTCTGTAAGATCTTTCTTTTTTCTAGTCGAAATAAAAATAGAATGCACCTTCTTGAATTTTTTATCCGTCATCAGTTTTAACAAACTGTCTACCTGATCGTAAGAAGCATTCATAATGAGTACATCATCTACCAACTCCTCAGGAATAATGGTTTCAAACTCCCTAACAACCAAACCATATGCCCTGTCCATATTGATCTTACGCTTGGAAAGAATATAGACTGGAATGTCATTGATAAAGAGTTTCATTTCTGGTTATTCCTTGGTAATGAATTGATTTATTGGAAGGCTGTAATTAAGCGAATAAATAAAAATGAAACAAGTAGATTCGATGGTTGAATTGCGAAAATCTACACACTTACTTTGTAACACTATGAGCATATCTATCTACAATTCACAACTGGCCGATGAAATTGCGGCAGATTTGCTAAAAATAGGAGCGATTAAGCTTAGCCCTACCAACCCTTTTACTTGGGCGTCTGGCTGGAGTGCCCCTATTTATTGTGATAATCGACTTAGCCTTTCATTCCCAGATGTCCGTTCAAAAATCAAAACTGCTCTAAGTTCAGCGATTTCGAAAGCATTTGACGGTATCGATGTAATTGCAGGTGTGGCTACCGCAGGAATACCTCAAGGTGCTCTTGTAGCCGAAGAGTTAGCACTCCCCTTTATTTATGTACGTGCTAAATCTAAGGGTCATGGATTACAAAATATGATTGAGGGTAAAATGGAAAAAGGGCAGAAAGTACTTTTAATTGAAGACTTGGTTTCCACTGGTGGCAGTTCACTTGCAGCTGTGGATGCCCTTGGTGAAGCGGGTGCTAAGGTTGCTGGAATGGTGGCCATCTTTACTTATGGCTTTGGAATTGCAGCGAAAAATTTTCAAGAGAAGCACGTTAATCTAGTAGTATTGAGCGACTATTATCATTTGTTGGATCACGCTCAAAAGGAACAAATGTTTCCAAATGATGTGCTTAAAACGCTAAAAGAGTGGCGTGAGGATCCAGCCAACTGGAAAATTTAATACACCTTTTTTTCTACCCCAACTCAACTAGTGCAAAGTCGTATTTTTCGAGGTCTTTGCTATCGAACTGTTTCAATTAGGCGGTCAGTTCCATCGCAGATGGTTAGTCAGTTTGCCTTTTTTTCAATAGTTTCAGCTTTCTGGTTATCCAATCGAAGTGAAGGTAGGGGGGCAAATAGGGTCACTGGGTGATATATTACGCCAAAGCTCAAAGTCTACACCTCCACTATCATTTCGAACCGTCCATCTCAAATACATATTTATTCGCTTACATGCCCACTTTCTTGTATGCCTCGGAATATATTCATACTTTCTTTTGGGGTGGTCTGGAAAAGAAGAGATCGAAGAAATGATTCAAAACAAAGCTTAAAAGGAAGATCCTACAGTAGCTTAAAGACGCTCTGCTTTATTAATAATCGTTTTGCACTGGTCTCATGCAAAAACAGCCGCTATGAAACCTGCTATTTCGATATGGTGCTTTCTGGTGTACTGATTTGGAGAGCCAATAGGGTCTAATACAATAAAGTTTGGTTAATTGAGAAGGTTTTTCTTCCTATTAAGAAATACTTTTAACGCTTTCCTGTTTAAAAAACTATTTGAAATACGAAACTTCTACTCTTGACCGGACATCAAGAATACCTAGTCGATCATAGGCGGGCTTAGACAGTCTGATCATCACGCTTTTGTTGATGCCAGTATCGGGTAGCCTGCCCACCACTTTAACGAGTACAACCTGATTATTCATGATGTTTCTTACTTCCAATTTAGTGCCTATTGGCAAGTGACGATGGAGTGCTAGAAACTTGGTTGTATTCATTGACTCAATAAGTGAGGCTACGCCATTTTCGTAAATTCTCTCAAACCCATCTTCATTGAGATGCGAGCGAACGTCTTTATTAGCAGTAACGGAGGAAACATTCCCTTTGGTAATCAATGTTACTTTCTTGAAGAATAGCTCTTGCCCTATTCGTAAATAGTCTGTTTGTAGCCCATTCCATTTTCGAAGGCTATCTAAGTTGACATTAATTTTTTCGGCTATAGAATAGATCGTCTCTCCTGTCTGTACTAGGTAGTTTTGAAAACCATCAAAAGACGGTTTGATTTTTTCTATGCCTGTGGAAATTTTACTTGAATCAGACTGGGATTGTTCAGTTTGCTTTTTCGTCACCATTTTTACCGTTTTCCCTGCTTTTGGCGAACCAGTAAGCTGATTGACCAACCTTAATTTCATGCCTGGGCTGAGGTAGTTATCTTTAAGGTCATTCCACTTTTGCAAATCTTTTATTTTCAATCCGTATGACTTAGAAATGCCGTATAGTGTCTCACTTTCATTAACGATATGATAGCTTTCTGTTTTTTCTTGAGATTCCCTAGGTTCGCCATCTTGATCCACTTCAGGCACTTTCCTTTCTTCAATTTTTATTTCAATGAGCTGACCAATCTCAATTAGATTGCTTTCTATGGAATTGTGTAAGATAATTTGATTCACCTCGGCACCGTATCTCCGAGCCAAAGAATAAAGGGTTTCCTCCTCTTCTACCTCATGGATAACGAAAAGACCTTCTGGTCGCTTTTCAGTTCGCACACTATCCATTGAAGCGGCTGAGGTTTGGGAGAAAAGCAAAAGGCTACAAAGGATAAAAACAAATCTCATATTGGTCTTTTATAAATATTAACTGATTTCTAAAAACAAAAAATGCGCCAGAAGCAAAACCTTTCATATCGGTGTCTTGTGCAATCTTCCACACTTTTCTTCCATCCTTTAAGAGAAGAAGGTATCTGCTAAAACCATCATCAGAACGAAGATAGTAGCTGATCATGATATATGCTCCTTGCTCAAAGTATTCGCAAGAAAGCGGGAGTTCTAATTGCAAAAAGGAGGCAATGGTATGATGATGGTCGGAACCGACTTTGTAGAAGAAAGGTTCATCTATTGATAATCGATAGGAGGGCAAATGCGCTACTTCCCTGCGTACGCCAGTCTCTATTTCAATTTCATAAAATTGATGAGCAGATGGATCGTCTTGGTTCTCGTAGAAAACAACATATGCGACTCCATTTTCGCAATAGACCATTCGCTCCAACCAATTGAGCTTCAAGTGAATCCTATTTTTGTCATAATTATCAAGTGACACAAAAAAGGGGTAACGATGCTTACCCCCCTCATCACGTTCTTCTATCAGAAGTCTATTTCCCTCCTTTTCGACCAAAATGCTCCATATAGGGAAATCAAATTTGACTGAATGAAGGTTTATTGTAGACATAAAAAGTTTGAGAATCAAAATAAACCAATAAGATTTATTTTTAAGGCTATGAAATGAGCATAAACTTAATATCATTTAAACGACTAATCAAGATATGTTCCGTTTGCTGTTTAGATAAGTTTATCACAAATTTCTTGTGTACTTGCGAGACTTGACCCATGCACATGAAAAAATTTTTAATACTCGTTTTTTTATTAAACGTCCTCGTGATGAAAGCGCAGGACAGTACAATAGTGAAGGTTCTTCATTTGAAAATAGGCGAAGCCATTGATCCACGAACCAATCGGTATTCCTCTTTGGGACTAGCGCGCGCAGAAGAAATGGAAGCTGATTATGTGATCCTCGAACTTGATACCTATGGGGGTGTGCTTACAGACGCTGATGAAATTCGAACTAGGATTCTGAACTACGAAAAACCGATCTATGCTTTTATCAATAAAGATGCGGCATCAGCTGGCGCACTTATTTCGATAGCATGCGATAGCATTTACATGACATCGGGTTCTAGCATTGGAGCTGCTACGGTAGTAACTCAAGATGGTGCCGCTGCTCCAGATAAATACCAATCGTACATGCGATCCATTATGCGATCGACCGCCGAGGCTAAAGGCCGAAACCCGAGAATGGCGGAGGCAATGGTAGATCAGGATATCGACCTAGATAGCATTGCTACAGAGGGAAAAATTCTAACATTGTCTACCTCCGAAGCCATTAAAAATGGTTTCTGTGAAGCGGAGGTAAGGAACATATACGAGATCATGTCTCGCTCTGGTGTAGAAACATTTCAGGTCGAAGTATATGCGTTAAATGCTACAGAAAAGATTATTTCTTTGTTTCTAAATCCTTTTGTAAGCGGAATTTTGATCTTGGTCATTATCGGTGGAATATACTTCGAGCTTCAAAGTCCAGGCGTAGGCTTCCCCATTTTAGCTTCCCTTATTGCGGCACTTTTATACTTTATTCCCACATACCTAAATGGACTCGCTGAAAACTGGGAAATTTTGTTGTTTCTTGCAGGTATCATTTTGATCACATTAGAAATATTTGTGATCCCAGGGTTTGGTGCAGCCGGTATATTGGGATTAATATGCACCATGGGTTCTTTGACTCTGGTTATGTTGAATAACGATTTTTTCGATTTTTCTTTTGTGGAGACAGAAAAGATTTTTGTTGCCATCACAACCGTGATGATGGGTATGGTGGGGGCGATCATCGTGATGTTGATTGGCGGAGGGAAACTATTGAATAGCAATTTCTTCAAACGTGTGGTGCTTCAAGAAGTGCAAGATTCCTCAAAAGGGTTTACTTCTACTTCTTATAAGGAAAAATCGCTCGTCGGCTCGAGGGGGATAACCTACACACGGCTACGGCCGAGTGGAAAGATTGAAATAGACGGAGCTATTTATGATGCCTTTACACGCGGCAATTTTATTGAGCAGGGAGTGCCGATTGAGGTTATTTCGGATGAGGGGACGAATTTAAAAGTGAGAGAAGCCAAATGAAGGGGAAAATCGTTTGGCTTTTTACCATAATGGCGTTTCTATTTTTTTATCTTTCTTTGAGATCCAACGAACTAGAGGTACAATATGCACTTGTTGCGCTCATTGCATGGGGCATTGGTTTTGGACTAAATAAGCGATGGGGAAATAGGACCGAAAAAGAAAAAGAGAAAAGAGCTGATTCAGAAAGGTTGGGGAACTAATCGTTTAATTTACCCTAGTTAAAGGAGTCGATAACCTAAAATAAAGTCGTAGGTAATGTTTATAACCCAACACTTACCCCCAGAGTCCCACCAGTAGGTCTTAATGAAATCAAGTCAATGCCAGCGGTCTGAATAATGACAATAGATTCTATGAAGAGGAAAAGAATTTTGGCATTGAGCCCAATTGAATATCTGGCACCATATCTGGGTTGACTTCGATTAAAAGTTTGTCAACAAGAAG
Source organism: uncultured Ekhidna sp. (assembly GCA_964289745.1). Classification (GTDB taxonomy): domain Bacteria; phylum Bacteroidota; class Bacteroidia; order Cytophagales; family Cyclobacteriaceae; genus Ekhidna. Next base: position 482,844 of record CAXYMM010000001.1, on the reverse strand, counting down.
GCATCTTAGCCTTTTGCTGAGCAAGAAAATCCAAAATTAGAAATAGACTATAATTTCAATATTGACAGGACTCTGCCTCAAGGCGAAAGCATCACCAATCTTTATCAAAAAAAGCCCATTTACTTATCCATACTTCTTTTATTGTCTCCATTTAATCCTAGGTTAGCCTAACGATTCTTTTCAAACATAGTTCCGGGAATCAATTTTAAGTCTTTCATCACTTTAGCAGCTGGGGTTCGACAAGTGAAATCCCATCCTCCACCAGGGCCTGCAGGAGCAATACAAGTTGTTCTTCCTGGTTTGAAGGCAGAAAAACTAAAAGCGATGAAGAAAAAACTTATTACGATAACAAGTTTAAATAAAAAGTTTGATTGATTTTTCATAGTTTCTTTCCTATATTTTGAATTTTAATTGTTTTTGGCAATTAACTTACTAGTAATTATAGTATGGATTAATTTAAACTAGTAATTTTTTGCATTTTAGATTTTGAAAAAACAACTTACTTTGCCAATTCGTATTTTTGAGAACGAATTTTATCTGTGAAGCCTTTCTGGTTGTTTGTTTAGAGAACTTTCAAGAAATATAAATTTTAAACCGTATCTTTAACAAAAGTAATGATATCTTGCCTAGCTTTTTTTGCCTCGGGTAAATTGCCTTTGGTCGGGAAAATATGAGGGGCTTTGTGATAAATGCCTATTCTAAATTTACATCCAATTTTTTTGCCTTGCTCAGCAATACGTTTGGAGTCATCTAAAAGCACTTCATTACTACCAACTAGAAAAAAGGAGGGAGGCAAAACTTGATAGTCGCCCCAAAAAGGAGACGCTTTCGGATCGCATGGGTTATGACCCGCAAGAAAATGATAGGCTTTATGAATTAGTGCTTCTGGTCCGAAACCTGGGTCTTTACGAGAATTAGCCACCGTTGATAAGCCAGTCATCGCTAGATCAAAAAAGCCTGATAAATATACACAGCTTTTTATGGATTTTCTCATTGTCTGGTCACAATGCATAATGGCTGACATAGCCAGAGTGCAACCAGCAGAATCGGACATCACCACAAGATCGTGCTTGTCAGCAATGATTTGGGTAATGGCCTCAAGAGTGTCGTCATAACCTGCTGGAAAAGGATGTTCTGGCGCTAAACGGTAATGGAGCATAAAGCCTTTAGCATTGAGATGAGCACACATAAAATCTAAAAATTCGCGATACTCATCGGTTGGGCCAAAACAAAAGCCACCACCGGGCACATACAGTATGGCTAACTTACTTTGTGGCTGTCCTCTCACCTCCATGCGTGACGTGGAAAGTTGTACAAAATTATCACTCATTAATTTACCTTTACCTTCGACGAGTTTACGCACACGTACAGGGTCAAAGTTGCTATTACCAAACCTTTTTAGAAATAATCGCGTCTTTATATTAAGCAGAGTAAGTTGAATGCTGGGCATTTTCATCAGGTAATATCTCCTTGAGTGCCTTAGCATAGCCACCAAGCTCAATCCATGCGTTTTTTTGCCGTGGTTGTGCTGGTGACTTATGCTGTTAGGCTATTGAATAATTTGTTAAGTGACTATCAGCTTGATGACGTATCAGTTGATTTATCTTTTACCAGCTTAGGGGCTATAGCGTAATAAGACGCCCACAGGTCATCTGGATTTTGGCGATCCATTTCCATAGTGTCCACCATTTCAAACCTCTTGTATACAACATCATCAGGAAACGAAGCTGCTGATACGAGTTTTTCGGGGTTAGAAACCATAGACAGATTTTCTGGTGATATACCCGCAGCCTCAGCAATAAGCATTGGGATGTCTAAGGTTTTGTGCATATTATCAGCATCGGAAACAACTTTACGGCGGAATATTTTCCATACACCATCGCGTTTTTCATGAATGTCGATATAGCGTCCATTATGAATGTAATCGTAAAATCCATTGATGCCATCTTTACGGACAATGCGATGCAACACGTAAAAATAGGTTTCAGTAAAACAGCGCTTACCGTCCTCACTAAAGTCAAAGATGGTATTGCTTAAGGAATGTATCGTCCTGTATGATTTTTTTAACTGTGGGATGACATAAGCTGCGTACGTTTCTTTGCCACCACTAAAAAATCCGTGATCATCCAAAGCATCTTCCCAGTAGCAACTGGCCATCAATGGTTCATCACGGCGGTCAGCGGCACGAGCATACGAGTGAAGGATGTTGCGGATCGCTTCTCTGGCTTCAAGTTTTTCAATTCGTTCAATAAGTTCTTGCATAGTTATTAATTATCAAAAAATTTAAAAAATAAATAAAATTATGGAAAATTCAACAAATATAAAAGAAATGTTAAAAGAGAATGAAATTCACGTCCCAAATTATCAACGAGCGAAAATTTCGCGCTTAAAGATATGCTTCCGTTGTCCCAGTTCCCTTTAACGGACTATTTAGTACTAATAAGCGGGTCGAAAATATCCAAAGGGTTTTCATGAGCGGCAAGCAGATGGGGGATGCACAGTACTAGAAAAAATGCTTTTTCATGTTACCTCTCGTTCTACATGTTTGAATCCGTAAGATTAAAGTATTTAAGATACATTTTGGATATTTAACATTTTGAAAGATAGTTTCACTTATATTACCTTTATTAATATTCTTTGAAATCTACGATTACGCAACAATCAGAAATAGAGAGGCGTCAACTCTAAAGAATTGAAGCTGATGAAAGGTTTTGGTAGTCAACAGGTTGCTTAGATTTTTATTCTTGCCATTACCTTAATTTCGGATGAGGTATTTCCATCGGATAGTTCCAGACCTGAACCTACTTTCTCACGATCACGATACGTGAATCTACCGTAGCGCACCCACATCGATACCCGCTTCAAGGGATCAAATCGAATCATGACATAGTTGCGAATGCCTCTACCACTATATGCAGGAATAGAAAAAGCGTAGAGTACATCGTTTTCATAAACGTATTGTGCGTTATCGAAATTATCGGTGTCGAAAAGTGCTGCGCGGGCATTGACCTTTAATACCCAAACTTTAAACATGATATCTTGTAGTATCGCAAAGCCTTTGGTGAATAGACCTGCCTCGGTTTGATGGCTGCCTTGCACTTTTGTTTTCAGCTCAAGGTTTGGAGATAGGGCGTAGGTAACATTGAAGAGGTAATTGTATCGAGTTTGATCGGTAAGGGTATTGAGGTTTTTAATAGGCCTATTTACTTGCTTTGTTTGCTGCCTTAGTTGTGCATAAAGCAAAACACTCTTAGCGGGTTTATAGGTATAACGAATCAGCCATTCATTACCATCAGAAGGGGCCTCTGTGCCATATCGAAGCCATGGAAACCTAAACCAGTCGTAGTAGAGGTTGATTTTATGTCGGTGATTAGGTGCGATGCTGAGCCCCCAATACACTCCTTTTTCGTTAATATTTCGGCTACTTTCTGCAAAGGAGTTGCCGTAAAAAGAATGAAAGTTTTTTTCGTAGTTGCGAAAGACCATCGCCAGGTCTATTTTTTTTGATAGGCTGCTTATCAACCCTCCCACGCCTCCGATACCCGAAGACTTTGATTGAGCCACTTCTCCAAATACGACAATGTTCTGCCAGTTGTATTGCCCAAATATGGATTGGATGTGGTTACGATCGCCTTGAAATTCAAATTGATTATAGTTGTTGGGTGTTCGCTGCAATGGGGTACTATAGCTACTTCTAAGGGCGGCTAAACCTAATGAGAGGTTTCGATTAGGTTTGAAGTGAATAACACCACCAAACGACGCTTCATTCACCCGATTCATATTTCTCAACTCATTTTCTGTTCTATGCAATCCAGTTTTTTGGATGGAATTCACAAATTCATCAAAATCTGAAAAAGTGGTGTCTGACCGTATGGTGCCATCTTGTTTGAGGCGCGAGTAAAAAGCGAGTAGCTCCCATTTTCTAAAAGCCTTGCTCAAGCCAACTCCTCGAAAAAACCCGGTTTCCAGTACGGAGGTATAGGGCCTAAACCCTAATGTGTTTCGTTTAGTGGAATTAATGGTTTCTGCTCCTTTGCCAGGATTAAATCCAGCCCCAAAGATCAACCCCTGACCCACTTGAAGTTGAAAATCCCCCATCATGATTTTATTAAAACCAAGCTTATTTTCCATAAGTAAATGGTAGGAGTAAAAGTCAAATCCATTTTGATTCTTCTGAAAAGAAACCGTTTCTCCCTCATCTTTTTCAAAAGTGAACCCGAAACTAAAATCCCCTTTTCTGTGGGTTCGTAATCGTCCATAAAGTTTATTTCGATCACCCAAGTAGCGCGGCGGCAGTGATTTTACAGAATCTGACGATGAACTATTCTTATAGCCCACCTGTTGTTCCAACCTGCTTTTATACCGTAAGAGCAAGTTGCTATTCTCCGCCTCCATCACCCTCTTGTGGAATGGTTTGGTTACCGCACTTGACTCTTCTACCGTAACAAAGGGCAACAGTTGCTGAATGGTGGAAAGATTGAACGAAGGGATGACTTGCAGTTCATGAATGGAAAGGAGTTTGCCAAAATCAGAACGATATTGAATAAAATCTTGAAGCTGTGTGGGATTTAGGATGTAAAGAGTGGCCAATTCTTCTTTCGATGCCTTATTGAGATTAAGTTTCTGTATATAATATACCAATAAGGACTCGTATATATCTTCATAAGCGATAGGTTCGTCCTGTGTTTGGAAAAAGGATTCGGCAAACTGCTCAAGATCAATTTCCTTATTTTGGCCGAAAGCATCAATGGATAGCAAAAGGGCGAATATAGGCAACCATTTTTTCATTTTCCCACACGATAGGCTAGAGAGAGTTCGTGTACATTGCCAAGATCAACGTTGTTGGATAGCGCATAGTCGAACTTATAGCGACCCGGGTAGAAACCGATTCCATATGCACCATAGAATGGCTTAGCTTTAATGCCTGTCCTTAAATAACAGTCTTTAATAATTCTATATTCAATGCCTACTTTCAGTATTTCAGGAAAATCCAGATCTTTTTCTACTTCCATGTTGAGCATGAGTTCCTGAGTGGGACGATAGGATATGCCTGCCTTCATAGTGGTGGGAATCGGGTCAGAAGGCTCACGATTAAGCTCTGCCTGCGCCAGATTAAATAGTTGAGCCCCCAAAAAGAGCTGTGGAGTAAGCTCAATGAGACCGCCAAACTCTATTACCACTACTCGCATGACCCCTATAGACTCAATAGTATACTGGATCACATCTACCGCCAAGCCGAGGCTTACTTTTTGAATTTGATTGCCCACAGCTAAGTGAATGTGCTGCTCGCTAAAGCGAGAATCTCCGGATTTAAAGTACCCAATACCTGCAGTGCCAATCCGATGATGATAGAGTGCTCCACCGTTGACTACCTGAAACTCGGAGATTCCATATCGACTTTGGTAGCCAGCAAAAAGAGCAGAAGAGGAAACCCTGCCCATGGCGCCTACATTATTGAAGAGGCTATACTCGTCTGCAATAGAGATGCTGGCACCTGCCAGCCCTGTACTGCGTGCTCCTAAAGTGTATGTGCCACTCTGAGCAAATGGGCGGCACAAGAAAGAGCTTATCAGAATTAAAATAAGCAATGACCTCATGGCAAGCGACCTATTAACTATTGAAAATTCATTATAAGGGGGTTGGTTATTAAAACTTTATATCATTGGGAGGGCGTTGTTGAAATTTCATTTCAATTTAAAACTACCGTAAATAAATGAAAAAGGCGCATCCGATTTTTCTTTAGATCGTTAGATTCACATTAGGATAAATGCAAAAATCCCTCACGAGCGAAGTAACGCTGTGTGGCCCAATATGCCATAAGAAAGAGGGGGATCGCCCGCTGTTCAATATTCGCTAATCAAAAAAATCTTTTTTTTATTAAATTTATTGAATTAGGCATTTAATACATACGAATAATTTGGTAAGGTTGAGGACGTCTTTGCACCATTCTTATCAAGAGGTTTTCAAAGATATCCTCTTTCATAAAAGAGCGATTAAACCGATAAACGTATTGATCGATGTATGCTTGCAGGTTCCTTACCGAATGGTGTATGCCTCTCAGCCAGGCTTTGAACATCATAATAGCCCGATGCATCTCGGGGAAATTTTCGCCTTTAGTCCCACTATTTTCTTGAACAAGGAATGGAAATGCTTTTTTCAGGGGCTTGTAACCTGTCCAACCATCGGTACGGATCAAAGATTTGGGACAGACATGTGCCTCAAAGAGTTGTTTTAATGAATCGCTGCTACCGTCGGTGATCACCTTACCATACATTCTGGAAATACCCTTACCGCTCTTACGTTCTATGGCAATAGCCATGAGCTTTTTTCTCTTATTCTGCCTTCCACGAGTGTTTTTATCCTCTCCACCTACTACTGTTTCGTCTACTTCCACTAATCCTTTCAGTGGATGCTGTCCACTACTACTCATCGCCTTCATCACTTTTTGTTGAAACAGCCAACAAGTCTTTTGACGTAGTGCCAGTTTCCTGCTCAACTCAGTACTGGCTATCCCTTTCTTATTAGTAGACATGTAGTAGATGATGTAAAAGGCTTTCAGCAAAGGAAATTTAACTTTATGGAATAAGGTACTACTGGTAGGAGATGATTGATACTTACACTTGGTACACTGACGGGAATAAGGACGACTACCTCCACAATAGCGATTGTTGCCACAACGCTCACACACAAAACCGTTAGGCCATTTAAGGCTGGCCAGATAATCCATGCAGGCTTGGTCATTGGGAAAACGTTGCTGAAACTCGAAAATACTTAGGCTTTTATACTTTTGCTCCATGAAAAATCTATGTTTATTAGTTTTCACTAAGATAGTTAGTATTTTCTAAATGCCTACTTCAATAAATTTATTTGGAAGTATGATCCAATACCTTTATTCTTGTGTTTTAATATCTTTTAATTAAATTAAATGACGCTATGAAAAATCTTAACAAAGCAAAAAGCGAAACGAAAAATTTTGAATTTGTGGATAATCAAATCAAATTCAAACCGATGAATCTTAAACCCAAAACCTTTCTCCTCGCTACCCTATGCGCCGCCGCTGTCTTATTCAGTTGTGGGGGCGATGAACCCGTTACGCCTAAAGTAGAGGCCGACTTTACCTTCGAGTCAGGCACGGAAAGGGCGGTAACCTTTAAAAACACGTCTAAAAATGCGACTAGCTACGCTTGGGACTTTGGCGATGGAAACACTTCAAAAGACGAAAACCCCACCCATACCTACTCGAAAGACAGCACCTATACCGTAACGCTCACCGCTACGAATGCAGGCGGATCGGCTACTAAAACGGCAACGCTGACCGTTACCCTGGCGGGAGCGAGCATCCAAGTAGTGGCAAATTTTACTTTCGAGGCAGACTCCGAAACGGCAGGTAAAGTAACGTTTAAAAACACGTCTGAAAATGCGACCAGCTACGCTTGGGATTTTGGAGATGGAAACAAATCCACAGACGAAAACCCTACCCATACCTACGCTAAGGACGGCACCTATACGGTAAAGCTCACGGCTACGAATGAAGGCAAATCAGCGGATAAAACGGCAACCATTAACCTAAAAGGATCGAGCATTCAAGTTGTTGCCAGCTTTACCTTTACAGAAGGCACAAAAGGGGGAACGGTAATCTTTACCAACACGTCTGAAAATGCGATCGGTTACACGTGGGACTTTGGCGATGGAAACACTTCAATAGAAGAAAACCCCACTCATACCTACGGTGAAAACAACACCTATACGGTAAAGCTCACCGTTACGAATGCAGGAAAATCGGCGGACACCACGCAAACAGTGACCATTACCAACATCCGATTAATTCCCAACTTTACTTTTACGAAAGGCACAGAAGGGACGGTAACCTTTACCAACACGTCTGAAAATGCGAATAGCTACGCTTGGGACTTTGGAGATGGAAACACTTCAACAGACGAAAACCCCACCCATACCTACGCTAAAAACGACACCTATACGGTAAAGCTTACCGCTACGAATAAAGACGGCTCGGCGGACACCACGCAGACAGTAACCATTGATAATGCACTCATTACCATCGCCATAGCGGATTTGTCCCAATTAGTGATTCCAGAAAACAGCCCTAAAGAAACCCTAATCGGGGAGATAGCGGCTACCGTAACCAATACGAAAGAAACGCCGGTTTACTCGATTACGAGCCAAAACCCGGCGGGTGCCGTTGGTATAGAAGGAAATAAAATGGTGGTAAAGGATTCAAGTGCCTTTGATTACGAGACCAATACGGAGATCACAGGCGAAATTCAGGGGACAATAGGGAGTGTAACGGCTACGGCAACGTTTACGATTTCCATAACGGATGATTCTGATGAAGGAATTTACATCCCCGATGCAAACTTCAAATCCTATTTAGTAAATAACTCAGCTATAAATACCAATGGAGATCAAAGAATTTCAGTAGCAGAAGCCCGAGCATATACAGGTCGAATTGGAGCAGGTAATCAAGGCATTAAAGACGCTACTGGAATTGAATATTTTTCAAAGATTACTCGTCTTGATCTTTCTACAAATGCCCTAACCAAAATAGATATTTCTCAAAACACTTCGCTTACTTTTCTTAGTTTATCCGGCAATCAATTAACAGCCCTAGATGTTTCTAACAACACAGCACTTACTGAGCTTTATGCATATTTCAACCAATTAACGGTACTAAATTTTTCTAAAAACACAGCACTTACTTCACTTTGGTTATATAATAACCCCCTAACCTGTGTGCAAGTGGATAAGTTACCTATTCCAAGTGGATGGAAGTTTGATCAAGGAAAAGGAAGCGTTTTTCAAACAGAAGCATGTAATTAAAAACATAAAAGGATTAGCCTAAACTCTGTAAAACGGGGTCTAGGCTAGACTTTTTTCCTACAACAGCTAAGCAATCCCTTCGGGAGCGTACAAAAAAGGATGTTGGGTGTGAAAGGGAGGTCGCTTAGGGGGTGCTTTTACGTTGCGCTGAAGGGGAGGTTCGAGCAGAATGGCTCATCGTCTTAGCTCATTCTCGCTGGCTAAACTTCTTGGTTTCAATGTTTTCAAGCCTATTCATCAAAAAAAATCTTTTTTTTATTAAATTTATTTGCAAATACGATCTGGTACCCTTATTCTTGTGTTTTAATGTATTCTATAATTAAACTAAAAACCAAAATGGAAAATTCTATTAAAACCAAAAGCGAGATGAAAAATCTTAATAAAATAAATAAAGTAACGAAAAATTTTGAATTTATGGATAATCAAATCAAATCAAATCAAATCAAATCAAATCAAATCAAATCAAATCAAATCAAATCAAATCAAATCAAATCAAATCAAATCAAATCAAATCAAATCAAATCAAATCAAATCAAATCAAATCAAATCAAATCAAATCAAATCAAATCAAATCAAATCAAATCAAATCAAATCAAATCAAATCAAATCAAATCAAATCAAATCAAATCAAATCAAATCAAATCAAATCAAATCAAATCAAATCAAATTCAAACCTATGAATATCAAACCCAAAACTTTTCTAATCGCCACCCTATGCACCGCCGCTGTCTTATTCAGTTGTGGGGGCGATGATCCAGTAACCCCTAAAGTAGAGGCCGACTTTACCTTCGAGTCAGGAACAGAAAGGGCGGTAACCTTTAAAAACACGTCTAAAAATGCGACCAGCTACGCATGGGACTTTGGAGACGGAAACACTTCAAAGGAAGAAAACCCCACCCATACCTACACGAAAGACAGCACTTATACGGTAAAGCTCACCGCCACGAATGCAGGCGGGTCGGCTACTAAAACGGCAACGCTGACCGTTACCCTAACGGGTGCAAGCATCCAAGTAGTGGCGAATTTTACCTTCGAAGCAGACTCCGAAACGGCAGGTAAAGTAACGTTTAAAAACACGTCTGAAAATGCAACTAATTATACGTGGGACTTTGGAGATGGAAACAAATCCACAGACGAAAACCCCGTCCACACGTACGCTAAGGACGGCACCTATACGGTAAAGCTCACCGCTAAGGACAGTTCGGGCAAATCCAATGATAAAACGGCAACCATTACCCTTAATGGGACGAGCATTCAAGTCGTTGCCAGCTTTACCTTTACAAAAGGCACAGAAGGGGGGACAGTAACCTTTACAAATGCTTCTGAAAATGCGACCAGCTATGCTTGGGATTTTGGAGATCAAAACACTTCAACAGACGAAAACCCCACTCATATGTACGCTAAGGACGGTACCTATACGGTAAAACTGACGGCTAGGAATGCAGGCAAATCGGCTGATACAACGGCGACGGTGACGATTGATAACGCAATTACCATCGCCATAGCGGACTTGTCTCAATTAACTATTCTGGAAAATCGCCCTAAAGGAGACACGATCGGGGAGATAGCGGCTACCGTAGCCAATACGAATAAAACGCCGGTTTATTCGATTGCAAGTCAAACCCCAGCGGATGCCGTTGGTATAGAAGGAAATAAAATGGTGGTAAAGGATCCAAGTGCCTTTGATTACGCAACCCGTACGGAGATCACAGGTGAAATACAGGGGACAATAGGGAGTGTGACGGCTACGGTAGCGTTTACCATTTCAATAGAGGAAATAGTGAATATCCCCGATGAAAAACTCAAAGCAGAGTTAGTAGAAAGTTCAATCATTAACACCAATGGCGATGGGGAAATCTCAGTAAAAGAAGCCCGAGCATATACGACAGGATTTGCATTAGATGATAGAGGCATTGCAGATGCTACTGGGATTGAATATTTTATAAATATTACTTTGCTTGATATGGGAAGTAATGACTTAACAGCAATAGATGTTTCTAACAATACAGCACTTACTGAGCTTTATCTAGGTCAAAACCAACTAACAGCCATAGATGTCTCTAAAAACACAGCCCTAACTAAGCTTTATTTAAATAATAATCAATTAACATCAGTAGATCTTTCTCAAAACACAGCACTTACCCTTCTTTACTTAACTGATAACCCTAAGCTAACGTGTATAAAAGTCAAAGATCCGAATTCTATCCCGAGTGGATGGTCGAAAGATGCTTCTGCTAGTTATCGAACGGATTGTAATTAAGAATACAAAACACTGCTTAAACCCCCGTAAAACGGGGTTTGGGCTATTTTTTTCTTGAAACGGCGTAGCGGTTTCTTTTGGAGCATACAAAAAAGGCGTTGGGTAGCTTGAGGAGTTCTTTAGCCCATTCCCGCCGGCTAGACCGTTTCGTTTTGTTGTTTTTAAGCCTTTTTTAATTAGATTTAAAAAGGAGAACAATGGTCATAAACCCTTTGGCTAACCGCATTAAACTTATTTATAATCCGTTTCAAGAGATTTACGCCTAGTGAAAACAGATAAGGGCGTTGTTTTCTTCAGTTTATTATATCAAAGGCTGGGCTGGAGCTGAATCGTTAAGAGGGTCTGCCAGGCTTAAAAATAGGTTGCTTTTATTTTAGACAAAATTCATCTATATTTGTTAGCTTTGCGCTTTTTTCATCAGTAAATTGATTCTTTTCCTATGGGAATGAAATTATCCGAATTCAAATTCGATCTTCCTTCTGGCTTAATAGCTCTACATCCAACAGAGAACCGAGATGACTCTAGGCTCATGGTGGTTCATAAAGATTCCGGTGAAATAGAGCATAAGGTTTTCAAAGATGTAGTTGATTACTTCGAGGAGGATGATGTTTTTATAATCAATGATACCAAAGTTTTCCCAGCTCGTTTGTATGGAATCAAGGAAAAGACGGGAGCAAAAATTGAGGTTTTTCTTTTAAGGGAGCTCAGTAGGGAGATGAAACTATGGGATGTTTTGGTAGATCCTGCCAGAAAAATAAGGGTTGGAAATAAACTTTGTTTTGGCGATATGGAGCTTGTGGCCGAAGTTATAGATAATACGACGAGCAGAGGAAGAACCATTCGATTTTTGTTTGATGGGGATCATAAGGAATTTTTTAAGCTGATTGATTCTTTAGGGGAAACACCCTTACCCGATGAAATTAAGCGAGCCGCAGAACCAGAAGATCGTCAACGCTTCCAGACCATATATGCCGATAAAATCGGAGCAATAGCTGCGCCTACCGCAGGATTACACTTTACACCCCAACTAATGAAAAGATTGGAGTTGACGGGTGTGGATGTAGTACCCATTACCCTTCACATTGGGCTTGGTACTTTTAGACCGATTGAGGTAGAGGTTCTGACAAAGCACAAGATGGATTCGGAAAATTACTGGGTCGAAAAGGTTACAGCTGATCGTATAAACAGGGCGCTAAAAGAGAAGAGAAAAATCTGTACGGTTGGGACTACGGCAATGAAAACGCTAGAATCATCAGTGTCTGCGACAGGACTTCTAAAAGAAAATTCAGGATGGACTGATAAATTTATTTTCCCTCCATACGATTTTAAAATTTGTGATGCACTGATAACAAACTTTCACCTGCCAGAGTCTTCGTTGCTGATGACGGCTTCAGCATTTGGGGGGTATGAATTAATTCAAGAGGCGTATCAAATAGCGATCAAAGAAAAATATCGTTTTTTCAGTTATGGAGATGCGATGTTGATTATCTGATATGAAAAAATTTGCCATCATTGTGGCAGGTGGGTCTGGTTCTCGAATGAAGAGCAAAGTCCCTAAACAATTTCTTGAAATAGAGGGAGAACCCGTTATTGTAAAGACAATCCGTAAATTCATAAGAACTGATTCTTCAATAAGGATCATCGTGGTTTTATCGGAAAAGGACTTTTCTATTTGGAGCGATATTAAAAATCGTTTTGATTTTGTGCGCAACATTGCGGTGGTAAAAGGAGGGACAAGTAGGACTGATTCTGTAAAGTCAGGTCTTAGCGAACTACCTGAAGAAGGTTTGGTTGCTGTACATGATGCGGTACGCCCCTATATTGATACCGAGTCAATTCAGCGCTCATTTTCCAAGGCAAAAGAGAGGGGGTGTGGCGTAGTAGCAGTAGCCTTGAAAGATTCTATAAGAGAAATTAAAACTACCGGGGAATCCACAGCGCGTGACCGTAAGGATTTTGTATTGGTTCAAACGCCTCAAACCTTTCAAATAAACCTTCTTAAAAAGGCATATAAAAAAGTTGGAGGTGCGTATTCTGACGATGCAACTGTATTTGAGAAAGCAGGATATCCTGTCTTTTTAGTAGAGGGACTCTACTCTAATATCAAAATTACCACACCTGAGGATTTGCGAACGCAATAAGCTAGTTGGATTTATCAGGCATTCTCTTCGAGTGATATCGACTGTTCAATCAAAACTCGCCAGACTAACTTCATCGACAAGTTCAACAGTTGAACTGAAGTATTTTGAGTCATTATTTTATGTGAAAACCCGATCGATTTCCAACTGTAAAAATTTGCATCTCATTTATCCTATTGAGGCCTCTTGTAGTTGCTCGCTGGCGGAACTTACTCCAAGAATGTCTCTCCTTAAGAAAAAGAAGCACTGAAGCAATTCACTCTCGGGTATTCGAATAGCAAAACACCTAAACTGCTTAACGCTGACGAACTCAAAGCACATCGAAAAAATGCGATGTTAGAGCGGAGTTCTAAAAAGTTAGCATGGCCATCGCTACGTGCTTCCCGTAGCAGTGAATGACTCCACGAAAACATAATTGAGCCAAAGCTAATATTCGTCCTCATTAAAGAAGAAATCTTCTTTTGTGGGATAGTCTGGCCATATTTCTTCTATGTTTTCGAAAGGTTGACCATCATCCTCAAGCTCCTGAAGGTTTTCTACTACTTCTAGTGGTGTCCCCGAACGAATAGAAAAATCAATCAACTCATCTTTAGTGGCAGGCCATGGAGCATCTTCTAAATAAGACGCTAATTCTAATGTCCAGTACATGTTCGTTCCTCTAGTTTATTTTCTTTACTTAATTATTAATGCGCACAAATATAATTTTATTATAAAAAAACAAGCAAAAAGTTTAAGCATCAAAATTCTCCAGACTCAACCCATCCCAAAAGTTTCTCCTTAATGACAATCTTCTTTCTATGACCTTTTAACTTGCTCTCGACCAACTTATTCATAGATGATCCATTCGGCTGACAGAAATTGGCTGAATTTTCTTCATAAATTTTCAAGTCTTCGACATCACGTTGAATTAAATCCTGAATAATCCCTTTTTTGATACCTCTTTTCTTTTCCTTGTCCATCTTAATAAACGCTGGGAATCTTTTGATGGCTAATTTGGAGACGAAGTCTTTTTCATTCAGCAGTTGAATCAACTCGATCAGAGCACTTTTTTTTGGATTTCTCGACCGATCTGTCATCATGGATTTTTTGAGCGCGTCCAGTTCTTTTTTATCAAACAGGGCGTGATCGTTTTTAATCGCATTCAGCTTTTTTTCGATTCCAGAATAGTCTACTTTTTTATTAGAAGAAAACGCCGACTTTCCTTTTTGTAGCAATTCGTTAAACGTATTAACCAGAGGGGTATATAATGCAGCGGAAATGCCACCTGTGTCTTTCCATCGTTGCTTTAAAGATTTGGTCAGATCAGAACGTTCTTTTCCAAACAATTTTTCAAGATTATGTGCTTCAGCTATAAGATCTTTGTATTTTTTCTTGCGGTGTTCAATTAACTTTCGTTTGTCCTCGTAAAACTGTTTTTTTCGTTCGAAGAATCGGGTAATTAATTCCCAAAAAGCGGATTCAAGGGCTTCGTTCACATCTTCAGAAGCGTTCCCTATTTTGATCCACCGTGTCTTAAGTTCATGTGCTTTTTCAGTACCCTCTTTCCAGTTAATTATATCATCTAGCTGTTTGGTTTCTTCAATAAGGGAAGTTTTGATTTCTGTATTTCGGATTCGATTTTTTTGAATGATATCGCCAATCAGGTTTATATACTTTGTCAGGTTTTCAAATAAGGGTTGGTAATCTCCTAGTCCATCATGATTTGCAAGTTGCTCTTTCATATGAACTAACTTCATTAGGAATGATCCCTTATTTTCGGCTTCGTCAATTTTTTGAAAAAGTTCATTAGCTTTTTCAGTAAGGTCTTTGAATTGATTAACAAAGAACTGGCTAGATTTTTCGATATCTTCTTTTCGAACTTCCCCGATTTCACGTTCTGGATTATTTCCCCACGCTGTACGAAAGATTTTACCTTTCTTTACATATCCAAATGGTATTTCTCTACTTTCCACTGATACCTTATTTTACAATTGCGTTCTAAATTAGAATTTTTAATTAAACTTAAACATGTCTGACGAAAAGGTCATCTTCTCAATGTCTGGGGTTAACAAGATTTATCCCCCTCAAAAACAAGTTCTCAAGAATATTTATCTCTCTTTTTTCCATGGAGCAAAAATTGGCGTATTGGGCCTAAATGGAGCTGGAAAGTCCTCACTCCTTCGAATCATTGGTGGTATAGATAAGGAATTTCAGGGAGAAGTGGTGTTTTCTCCTGGGTTTACAATAGGGATGCTTGAGCAAGAACCAGAATTAAATCCTGATAAAACAGTAATAGAGGTTGTCCGAGAAGGGGTAAAAGAAATAAATGTTCTACTCAAGGAGTACGATGAAATCAATGCGAGTTTTGCCAATCCTGAGGTCTTAGCGGATTCAGATAAAATGAATAAGCTTATCGAACGGCAGGGAGCAGTTCAGGAAAGACTAGACGCAACAGGAGCATGGGAGGTTGATCATAAATTGCAAAGAGCCATGGATGCATTACGCACCCCGCCAGAAGATGCATCGATTAAAAATCTATCTGGGGGTGAAAAAAGAAGAGTAGCCTTATGTCGATTGTTGTTGGAACAGCCAGACGTTTTACTGCTAGATGAACCGACCAACCACTTGGATGCTGAATCGGTTCTTTGGTTGGAGCAATATTTACAACAATACGAAGGTACCGTTATTGCGGTAACACACGATAGGTATTTTCTAGACAATGTAGCGGGATGGATATTGGAACTGGATAGAGGAGAAGGGATTCCATGGAAGGGCAATTATTCGAGTTGGTTGGAGCAAAAAGAGAAACGTTTGGCACAGGAAGAGAAGCAAGAGACGAAGCGGCAGCAGACTTTGCAAAGAGAGTTGGAGTGGGTGCGTATGGGTCAAAAAGCCCGGCAGGCTAAAGGGAAGGCGCGCCTTAATGCATACGATAAACTATTAGGGCAGGAAGGTAAGGAAAAAGAGAAGAGCTTAGAGCTTTATATTCCGCCAGGCCCTCGCTTAGGAGCGAAGGTAATTGAAGTAAATGGTGTTTCTAAAGCTTTTGGCGAAAAGTTGCTCTTCGATGATCTTTCCTTTAGCCTGCCACAAGGAGGCATTGTAGGGGTAATTGGACCAAATGGAGCGGGGAAGTCTACGTTGTTTAAGTTAATCACGGGAAACGAATCACCAGACTCTGGGAGCTTCGAAGTGGGAGATACTGTGAGGATGAGCTACGTAGATCAAGAACATGACCAACTGGCGGACGATAAATCAGTTTATGAAATTATTTCAGAGGGAAATGAAATTATTGATTTAGGAGGCAAAGAAATGAATGCGCGTGCGTATGTAAGTAAATTCAATTTCACAGGCCCAGATCAGGGAAAAAAGGCAAGCAAATTATCAGGAGGAGAAAGAAACCGTGTTCACTTGGCACTCACACTTAAAAAGAGTTCTAATCTGATTTTGCTGGATGAACCAACGAACGATTTAGATGTTAATACGCTTAGAGCACTGGAGGAGGCACTTGAGAATTTTGCTGGCTGTGCTGTTGTAATCTCCCACGACAGGTGGTTCTTGGATCGTATTGCCACGCACATATTGGCTTTTGAAGGCGAGTCTCAGGTGTACTGGTTTGAAGGAAACTTTACCGACTATGAAGAAAACAGAAAAAAAAGGCTTGGTGATGAAGATCCAAAACGAATCAAGTACAAAAAGTTGATGACTTAAATTAATTTTTGGAATAAGGTTTATTAATGCCTATCATATTATAAAATAGTAGATTGTTTTGATTTTGGTTAGTTGAGTAATATCGACCAATTATGAAGTGATTATTTTTTTAAGCGGTAACACTCCGCAAATAGGTGATCGAAGCATTATATTAGAAAAAATCCACGGTTTGGAATCAATTACTTCCTTGCACTCAATTTCAAGTTTGTACCTCAGCACAAGAAAGCAAACACAGTTTCTATGCGATCCGTTGGAGGTGGAGGATTTTGTGGTTCAGCCTGTTACGAATGTAAGTCCACTAAAGTGGCACCTTGGACATACCACGTGGTTTTTTGAGACGTTCATCCTTGTGCCACATTTGAAGAGGTATAAAAGTTTTAATCCAAAATATTCGTACCTGTTTAATAGCTACTACATTGAAGTAGGAGACCGATGGTCCAGGGAAAATCGTGGGCAGTTAACTCGTCCCACGGTGCAAGAAGTGTTTGAGTATAAGTTATACGTTGATGAAGCAATGGGTCAGCTTTTTGAGCAAGTAAACCTTACAAAAGAACTTTTTGATCTTATTGAAATTGGATGCAATCATGAGCAGCAGCATCAGGAGTTGTTTCTTTATGATGTCAAGCGAATTTTGGGGAATAATCCGTTATTACCCATATACCGAATATCCCGAAAGCCAAGCCCCAAAGCCTTCAAAAACCCCAACTGGCTTCAGGTAGATGAAGGAATATATGAGATTGGATGTGCAGAGGAAGGGTTTCATTTTGATAATGAGCGGGGCAGACATAAAATTTTTTTGCACAATTTTGAGATTGGCTCTAAGCTGGTTACCAATGGCGAATATCTAGAATTTATAGAATCAGGGGGCTATTCAGACCATTCTTTATGGCTATCCGAGGCATGGGACTGGCTCGATCGGAACGACATTAAGGCTCCGCAATATTGGCATCAGGAAGGTAGAGGAGAATGGAAAAATTACACGCTTGGAGGGTTATCTCTCATAAATTGGGATTCACCAGTAGCGCATGTTTCATACTTTGAAGCAGATGCTTTCGCAAGATGGAAAGGATGTAGACTCCCAACTGAATTTGAATGGGAGGTGGCATGTGGTCTGTATAATCTAAGCGTACCTAAAGAGTCGAACTTTGTCGAAAATGGATATTTTGAACCTGTTGTGACCTGCACGAATGATTTTTTCGGAAATCTTTGGGAATGGACATCAAGTCCCTACACTGCATATCCTTACTTTAGCGTTCCAGATGGGGCTATGGGGGAGTACAATGGAAAATTCATGATTAACCAAATGGTACTAAGAGGAGGGTCATTCGCCACCCCAAGAAATCATATTAGAAAAACCTATCGTAATTTCTTTCATCCGCATTTAAGGTGGCTGTTCTCTGGAATTCGCTTAGCTAGGTACACCCATTAGTTTATATGATAGAAGAGATGACTGATGTTATGAGTCCTTTTAAAAAGGATGTCCTGAAAGGGCTGAAAGCAAAAAATAAATACTTGTCTTCAAAATATTTTTATGATAAAATAGGTGACGATCTGTTTCAACAAATTATGGATTTGGATGAGTATTATCTAACAAGAAAAGAGCTAGAAATTTTTAAAGAACAGAATGAGGATATCCGCAAGACCATATGTAATCAACAGCCATTCTGGTTAATTGAGTTGGGGGCTGGTGATGGTCGAAAAACTAAAGTACTTCTGAAGCACTTTCTAAAGCAGGGAGTAGACTTTAAATATATACCAGTAGATATCTCTGAAAACGTACTGGAAATTCTATCGAGAAACCTAAAGAAGGAAATACCCAATTTGAATATAGAGCCTTATCAAGGAGACTATTTTGATGCTTTAAGTAATATATCAGATGGCGGAAGAAGAAATGTTGTTTTCTTTTTAGGCTCAAATGTGGGCAATTTTTCTAGAGATGTTGCCTCCCAGTTTCTTATCAAATTAAGTAACTATTTGAACCCGAAAGACCTACTTTTTATGGGGGTAGACTTAAAAAAAGACCCGTCCAAAATTTTAGCTGCTTATAATGATAGTGAAGGCATCACCTCAAAGTTCAACTTAAATTTATTAGACAGAATAAATAAAGAACTGGGTGGAAATTTTAATACAAATACATTTTTACACTACCCTTATTACAACCCTCAGACCGGTGAGTGTAGAAGTTATTTGATCAGTGAGGTAAACCAAGTGGTTAAAATAGGAGATGAAGAAGTTCACTTTGATGCATGGGAGGCCATTTTAATGGAGACCTCAAAAAAATACGATGAAAGCGAACTAAAAAACCTTGCCAATTCCACAGGTTTCACGATGGTAAAATCATTCAAAAATGAACAAAACGGGTTTGCTGATGTACTTTGGGAGGTACGATAACCGTTTATGATAGCCTCTCTAGATGAATTTTAAAGTGCGCATGAGAAGATTCGAACTTCCACGGGATTGCTCCCACCACCCCCTCAAGATGGCGTGTCTACCAATTCCACCACATGCGCAAGGACGGTAAAAATAATGTTTCAGACTTAATTATGTGTGTGCGTAGAACAAGGTATTAATTTAGCTTAGTTGTTTAATGTTTTTATTGGAGAGAAACCTATTCTTTATCTTCCTTGCTATGATGATAGCTATGTGTGATTTTGTCAGTTTGAGATAGCAATAGTGCTGAAACGATGAAAACCATGTGAATTACAATTTCTATTACTACTCCTTGTGTACTTGTTTTCTCTACCTCATTTCGATAATTCATAAAAGTTTTAAGCAGGTATACTCCAGAAATTGAGGCAAGAGAGGTGGCAAGTTTAATTTTCAATTGACCTGCATCAAGACCTTCTAGCCATAAGGGTTTGTCTTCATGTGTCTCAACGTCTATTCGGCTAGTAAAAATTGAGTAACCACCTATAGTCACCATTACTACCAAGTTCATGACCATCGAAATATCCACCAGACCTAGTACTTTGATCATTACATCCATCTCTGTAAGCTTATTGAACTTCTCTACTAGGTATAATAGTTCTTGAAAAAACTTAATGAGGTAAATAACCGATGCAATAATAAGACCTGTATAAAGTGGAGCCTGTACCCATCTACTCCAGAAGATAAAACCTTCAAAAAAGCTTTCAAATTTCTTTATCGGTGAATCACTCATACTTAATTAATGTCTCTGAATTTGCTCGAAATATAAATTTTATTCAGTAAAAGAATCGTAGTCATTGTAAAATTATATTATTTTTTATTGAATAATACTACCGTCCCTGCAATATAGTCATGAAGTGCTTGTTTTTTGGCTTGAATGTTTATCAAGATATACCCGAAAAAAAGCAGGATAAGCGAGAGGGGCTTAAGGCTATTTCGTACGATAATTTTTAACGGTTCACTTTGAGGAGATAGGCTGTTCACCTTTAGTTTTACGCATAGCTTGCCAGGAGTTGCTCGCAGCGGACTGAGTTCAAATAGTGTATGGTAGGCTAGATACAGAAATGTTAGAAAAATAGGGCTTGAGAACGTATTGGGTAGCAGATAGGTAAAGTAAAAAAGACCTAAAATAGGCAACAAATCAATGTTGTGGGCTAGCAGTCGTTGAGTAAAGGTTGCGTAGTGAATATGGTTTTTTGGTCTCTTCACATTTTTATTGCAATGTTAGGTGTCTTTAGATAGGTTTGTACCTCTTTTGTCTAAAATGCCAAAGTGGCGGAATCGGTAGACGCGCACGACTCAAACTCGTGTTCCTTCGGGAGTGAGGGTTCGACTCCCTCCTTTGGTACACTTAATGTAGTAATCATTTGATCATCAGGTTTTTATGTTGCGTATGGAGAAAATAAATTTTCTCTTTTTTTTATAAAACCCAAAGTACAAGCCTGTTTACGCATACGTTTTCCGAAAAGGAATTTTTTCGATTAAGTATCTTAGCAGCAGATAGTGATGTGATATTATCTAGTTCAAAATTTTTTACTATCTAATTTGTAACGTTTCCTGTATTAAACCTAAATAACCAGACTAATAACCTCTAAATCAGTAAATTCGGGTGTTTCCCGAGGTTTTGGAATGTTACCAGAGTCTGATTGGAACAATCCAGAGGGAATATAGGGTTTGGAATATCTTATCTAAATGGCTTTTGATGTTATGAAGTAGTTTAGTTTTCTGATTACGTCAAGAGGCTACTAAAAATTAACACAGCGAGTGTGGTGAGTAAGATATCGTGTCTAGCCTTTTCCTTCAGATAAAATCTTGTGTTAAAATAAAAAAAGCCGATCCGAGAGCGACTTTTCAAAATTCATTATCCAAACATTTTAATTGGCATTGTCGTATTTTATATTGAGGATTCGCTCTTCAAACATACCCAGAGCGATCTTATCTTCTCCTAGCACATCGAACAACTCCAGAGCTCTCCTTGCTACATACTCTTCTTCAATTTGCTCCTGAACAAACCAACTCATAAATTCTTCCGTGGCAATATCATTGTATTTTCTGCACTCACCTACAATCTCATGAATACTGTCTGAGACCGCAATCTCATGTTCAAGTGCTTTTTCAAAAACTTCTCTCAAACTTCCGAATTCATGCTCTGTTTCCCCAACGGTAGGTGAAACTGCATTACACTCCATATCACATAAGTAATGAAACAGCTTTAGCTGATGTTTTCGTTCTTCATCAGATTGATTGAAGAAAAATTCAGCACTGTTGTCATACCCTCTTACATCGCACCATGCAGCTAATGCCAAATAAGCTGATGATGAGTATGCTTCCATTTTTATCTGTCTGTTGAGGACAGTAACGATCTCCTCTTTTAAGACATGGTGTCTACGTAATATATCCTTCATTATACTCTTATTTTAATACTCTTTAAACAACTTCAGTAGATCAAAAGTTGAAAACATTTTTTCTCAGAATCTTTTGCACCGAAGAATTCAATGCCAAGGTACTGAAAGTACCGTTTAGAAGCTCTCTAAATTCCAAAATTTCCTTTATTGTCAATATTAAGAACCGATCACAGTTTGGCAGGTGTACGATCTCCACATCTGGCGATGTGGATTCTAAAAGAGTTACAATGTCTAGCGAAAGAATTTTCTTTTTGAAGGCAAAAAGGTCGCAAAGTTTAAAGGTCATCTGCTCCTCATCAAATGTGAGGATAAAGGAGTCAGATTTGTTACATTGCGCTATAGAGGTGCTTTTAGTCTTAAAAATCTCTTCTCTCATTGTGGCATATTGAATAAATAATTGGACATGATTTACAGTACTTACCTTTCTTTTTCAAGAACTTCTCGCAACATGCTTTCTTTCGCTTTTTTTGCCTTTTCTTCGCAAGATGCTCTTCGTATAACTTTGATTTTGGGAGTGAAAAGGATGTTGTAAACATTCAATATTTAGATACTTCCTAAATAGATAACAAATGTAAAGATCAAATTGCTTGGAAACAAGTTTATTAAGATTAATTCTAAGCAGAGAAAATAATTACCTATTTTACCTACTAAACGATTGATCTTCTGCCGCTAAATTTTGATGCCTACCGATAAATAAAAGCTGCGAATTGTGGCGGGAACGATTCCAGGTCCTGGGTAGCTCTCTGCCCTTCTGGTAAAATATTTTTTATTGGTTAGATTATTGATGCCCCCTGAGAATTTGTATCTGCCAGGCTGATATTCCAATGATAAATCCATGATGTGATAGGCTGGGATGATCCCAGTTAAGGCGTTGGGGTTAAAAGTGGAATTGGTAGCGTCTGAAAACTGCTCGCCCAAATAAGAGAATTGGTAGGTTGCTTTCCAGTCTTTCCACGAATAATTAAGCCCAGTTCGTAACATCACATTGGGAACGTACTCCACTTTTCGATCTTTAATGGCTAAAATTTTAGATTCGATATAAGTAGCTCTTGTAAGGGCGAGGTTTACAAAAACAGATAGCCTTGATTCTTTTTTTGTGCCAATAATGCTCCAAATATCTGCCTCCGCATACGATTCTATTCCAGTATGTCGAGAATCTCCAATATTGGTTCTGAATAAAGTAGTACTTCCTGGGAATTCATACTGTCCGATACGATCATTGTATTGCATCAGGAATATACTTATGTCCACATTCAACCATTTTGTAAGGCTTCCCCGAATACCCAAATCTATGTTATAGCCATTTTCATCGGTAATGAGGCTATCTAACCGGAAGTTGGGGTTTACTACCCTTAGGTCGCTGAAGGTGATGGAACGAAAATTCGTAGCAATATTGGCATACGCATTCAGGTTGTTTCTGATATCGTAGCTTGCGCCCATACCAAAGAGTGGAAACGAGCGTTTTTTTGATTGCTCATCGGTAAAGGTTTGGGTGAAGATAATATCGCCAGGTAAGTTTCTTTGATTAAAATTCCAAACGCCACGAGAATCTGTACGAATATATTCCACTCTAAAACCAACCGTTACACTCAGTTTGGGTAAAACATCGAGTAGATTTTCAACAAATAAGGCATAATTATTACTTGGAAACGTATAGTCGAATTCTTCTGGATCATTTGGATTCAACAACTTAAAATTGGCTGTGCTATCGTTGCTTGCCAGTCCTTGTTTGCGGTAAGTAGCTCCTTTATAAACTCTTCCACCAACCAGTAATGCTGCATTTTTATTTTGCACTTGATAACGATGCAAAAAACGGATTTCGGCTCCGAAGTTTTTAAACTCATCTTTAATTAAGGTTCTGTTTTCTTTTGGATTGTCAGGGACTCCTATCTGGGACAGGTTGCCGAGTGCATCGCGCCCAGAGTAAAGCCCGAAAATTCTAAGATTCAAACTTGTTTTGGAAGAATACTTGTAGTCGACGATCGCTGCAAGCAGATTCCATTTTACCTGAAACCAGTTTCTTGCCCTGTTCGATTGCTTCAGATTACCCGAAGTAAAATCATTATCTGTAAGCCCCCCAGGTTGCTGCGCTACGTAATCGAGAAAAGAATATTCTAGCTTTATTTTTAGCTTTTCGTTCGGTTCAAATCCTATTTTGGCAAATGCAATATGAGAATGGAATCCGGAATTCTCTCGCCAGCCTTCGCCAGATCGATATTGATAGTAGCTGTAATAGTCAATCTTTTTTTTTCGCCCTCCCACACTTGCAAAAGTGTTGATCAGACCGAACGAACCAAAAGCCTGTTCGGCATTCAGTTCAAATGGTTTCTTGGGTGCTTCTTTAATTTTAAAATTTAACATTCCGCCAAATTGCGTACCGTATTGTAAAGAAGCAGCTCCCCTAACGATTTCTATCCGATCAACAGCTTGTAGTGCTGGCATGTAGTAACTCTCGGGATAACCAAGCGCATCAGCGCTCATGTCATATCCATTTTGACGTGTGTTAAAATTAGCGGTACGGCTAGGGCCTAGACCTCGTGCTGCGATATCTAACTGAAGTCCAGCATAGTCACTCTCCCAAATGTTTAAGCCAGGCACTTTTGCAAAAACCTGACGTGCATTATTACTGACCTTGTTTGTAGCAAAATCATCCAGAATGATCAATTCGTTTTTCTTAGCTTCGTAAATTCCAACGTTTTCAATAGAGCGAAGGCGTGAAATTCCTGTGGTCTCGCCCCGCTTTTGCACAACTTGAACTTCATTTAGGTTTTGTGTAAAAGCCGTTAAATAAAAATCAATTTTTGTCTCGTCAACCACATTAACCCTTTCGTTCCTAGCCTGCATCTCCAGACTGTAGACTTCCACAAAATGCATACCCTCGGGCACTAGTAGTTCGTAATATCCTCTTGAATCAGTTATGGACTGAAGACCTTGTGCTTCAATGAATACCTCAGCTCCTTCTAATGGTTGTCCGGAGTCTTGATTTATAATTTTTCCATATATCTTATGTAATTGAGCATAAATATGGTTAAAGGTAAAAAGTGCTATAGATATCGTTAGAAAAGCTTTTCTCATTCCATTTCTTTTTCAGCAAAAGGCAAAATCCAATTTTTCTTTTTCCAGGTATCCTTAATTGCGATAAGGTCTGCTGTAGGATCAATTAAATATTGAGCAGGACGCCCATTCAGCGTGACCCATGCCTCTACTCGTACTGTAGGATTTTGCATCCCTTCTTTTTTATAATGAGCTGCGAGATAGTGAGCAAATTGCAGGATCATATCAGGTTGCATCGCCATTTGTTTTTCTTGATGAGCATTTAAAAATTGATGGTTGATTACAGATCCCTCTCTACCTCTCTCACCGTCTTTCACATAGAAAGTAGCAGTTCCTGCTTTTTCCATTAACATTACTCGCCAAGCAAAGCGATACCCCTCCTCAGTCCAGAAAACATTACCACCATATAGCAAATTGCGCCAGGGAAAAAGAAGTTGAAAGATGAAAAAAGCGATCAAAAAAGGGAAAATAATTTTTTTGGTAATTCCTGAATAGGCTCGTTCTGAAGTTGAATGCGCTACGTTATCAGGTAAAATCCTAGATAGAATGAGGAGTAATTTTTCATGAAAATCGGAGGAAAAGAAAATAGTGACAGCAAAGATCATAATAATCGGGAATACCCCAATTTGAAATAGGATACCCGTAATCGAGTGGAAAACAACTACTACTACATAGGCAAAGCACCTTGTTTTTTTCCAAAGCAGTAGTCCAATAATAAAGGTGTCGAAAAGCATCCCAAGCCAGCTGAATAAGTAAGCCGTAAGCTCATATTGGAACATAAATCCTATGATGGGAATACTTGTTTTTGCGGGTAACCAAATGGATAGGGGCAACGCTTCTAAAAGCCAGTCTTGGTTGATTTTTGCTAAGCCTGCATAACAATAAACAATTGCTATCTGAAGCTTGAATATTCCGATACACCATCGGCTTACCGTCTCTTTTTTAAGTGCTGGATTTCTTACCGCATCTAACGAGAAAGACCCATTGGACGGGACGAGAATGAGTAAGAAAGAAACAATGCTAACGAAGTAGTAGTGATTGAGATAATAGGTGATGTCTATCAACTCAACGTATGTAAAACACAAAAAAAACAGGATAGAAAATACACGGTAATGCCAACCCATCACAATGGATATGCATGAAAGGATCATCAGTCCGAAAACGATATACATTCCGTATCCTGGAAGGACTTTTACCCATGAGAACCCATAGTAATTAAAATGAAAAACAGGATCGATGAGTTGGGTTTCTACCCATCCCAAGGATATGTACCGGATGGTACTGAATAGCATGACCAAACCAAACCCAATTCTGAAAGTAATCAAAGGAGCAATCGATATCGATTGCTCCAAATAGTTAATGACAGACCGATATCGTGATTTCACGTTCAAAAAAGAGCGGGTATTGGTTAATCGCCATCACCTGAATTGAAAGTAATACTAATGCCTAAAAGTGAGCTCATGGAGCTTTTAAAGTTGGCGGTATTGTTTTGCATCAAATTTCTTAGGGATATTACTTCTTGGCTCTCTAGGTTTTCCGATAGCGGTCCCGAGGGTAGAGCCGAGATGGCATCTTCGATAGCTTCAATAGCAGATTGTGTATCTACCACTAATTCTTCTCCTCCTACTACAGAGTTGAGGTATTCCTCAAACCCTATGATATCCGTACCTGAAGGGGTCAACCCTGCCCAAATATTTTTAGAACTTTCAAAGTGTGCATCAATAAGCTCCTGAGAGATTCCACTATAATAAGCTTCCACCATCGAAGGATTAGGGGATGCTTGTCCAGCAGAAAGCCCTGCTGGAAGCTCAACCTTAAAATTCTTCAGAATTTCGTAGTCCTTTACAAACTCGTTATACAGTAGTGAAACTGGGCTACCTGCTGATGTCACATCATTTCTAGTAAATTCCTTTAAGTAATAACTTTTCCATTCACTAACCACCTTATTGAAGGTATCATTAAGTTCTCCTACAATTAACTGGAGGTAGTCTTTACGGTTTTGATCGAAGTGGGCAATCACCTTTGCGTTCGTTTGGTCTTTACCATACAAGAGGTATTCAACAGCAAAGAACCCTCTTACATCTCGATCGAAACTAGCTGCGAGGTTGAATTTTTTATTCGATATATTATACTCGACCTGATTCTCATCTACTGGAAACACACCTAAAACAGAAGCAAAAGATCCTAGAGAGATAGAACCTGGGCCAAAACCGAAGGCGGAGCAATGTTGGAAATCTGTGACCGCTTGAATCCAGAAATTTTTTAGCTCTTGAAGGTTTGCTTCATTGGGTGTATCGATAAAGGTAGTAGTAGCAGCATTCATGGTGTTTACGCTTGCCTGAAGTGCTTCTAGATTTGGAATTATTAACTTATTGGCCATTTCGGAGAGAAAAAGACTCCTGCTAAATACGCCTTCCTTGGTTACGATATCTTCCTCCTTTTCGCTATTGCAGGAGGAGGGAATAAGCAACATCAGCACCACAGAAATGCTGAATAAGCTCGAGTACCACCTTAAATTATTTTTCATTGTTTACTTCTTTATTCTAATAAACCCTTGTCATGAAAAGGGTTTTGAATTATTATTCTTTTGTTTTTTAGCTTGGATCATTCTTGAGAAAGTCTTCGATTTCCGAATCTGAAAACCCATAGATTGCTTTAATATCATCGATGATCTGTTCTAGATTAGCTAATAATGTAGCATTGTTTAAAAATTGAAAACTAGTTGGTTTTTCGCCAGCTTTTGCCAGCAATAGTGCCAAAATACGATCAATTTGTGCATCCGCTATTTTCTTTTTGCTAATGCCTCTAAACCCATGGACAAAGCCAACTGCCTCTGCATATGCATGCATGGCATCACCTAGAGCCTCATCATCGCCGGCGGCATCTCGCAATTGCACCTTTGTGGTGTTGCAGTAGTAAATGACCGTCGCAAAATTTGACTTTTCCCAAGCAAGTAAATAGTCTGCTAGCGCTTGGTCTCTTTTACTGTTAAATGCACTGCCTGCCTCAATGGCGGCTTTTGCTGTGATCATGGCTTTTTGAATATCGTAGAATGGCCCTTTCAGGGTACTTTGGTAGGATCTTCTTCTGGAGTACGTGGCTGCTGCTACTGTTTCTTCTGGATTGAAAGAGGCATCTGTGCCATGAATCTCTATTAACCTATCTATCGTTGCAGCGTCCGTCAAGTCTCCAGTACTGATCAGCGACACAGCATGGTTGTATAGTGCTGCCCCAAAAGACCCTTTTTGGATCATTTGCTCCAGCTCCAGACCGTTTTCATCAAGAAGTCGTGAACCCAGAAGACCTCCTTGTTCACCAGTAGTGGGAGAGCCGTCAACTCCGGGGTTTTGAAAGGCGTCATCATCATTTGCGGCCGCCACCAACTCTACCAACCACTCCGACACTAAAGTGCTGTAGTCGCCAACTGTTACGGATGAAAGTGCAGATGGATAGGAAATGGCACTTACTGTGCTTTTTTGTGCTTTTTTTTCTGCCTCATTAAGGCTTACAGTCATCGCAGATAGTGCTTCGATTACTTTAGCCTCAGCAGTTACGTTAGCTGTATAATTTGAGGATTCGTAAGTATCGGGTACAATAAGCGTAGGTGTATTCTTATCGTCATCTTTACATGACGCAAATAAGGTGCAAATTGCCAAAAAAAGAATCGTGTGTTTTTTAAAATTTTTCATCTTATTTGGTTGTAAATTATTATTTGGAATTATTCTAAACGATGCAAATATATAGTAAATTGTTATTTGGAATTATTCTAAACAATAAAAAACGAATTATGGAAAAAAGCCTAAAAATTCCTATCACTACAGAAATGATACTAGCTATAAGTAGTGAGTTTGGGTGCTTTGTTTTGGACGTCAGAATTTTAAAAAATGGGAGTATTAACTTCGCTGGCGATCTGACTTAAAAAAATGAAGCTCACTTCTATCCGTCTGAATGAACCCTATGAAATTACTCACATAGAGGAAAGTGAAATAAAAAATAGACTTTATGAAATGGGTGTATTCCCAAGCCAGACGTTGACCTTAATAAAAAAAGCCCTTTTTGGCGATCCTTTGGTCGTACAGGTAGATGATCAATTGATTATGCTCAGACAAATTGAAGCTGATTTTATAATACTGAAAGAAAGGTAGTGGAGATACAAAAAATTGCCCTTATCGGAAATCCAAATGTTGGTAAGAGTACCCTCTTCAACCTTTTAACAGGACTGAACCAAAAAGTTGGAAACTACCCAGGTGTAACCGTCGATAAAAAATACGGTTACCTCAAAACTGATCAAGGTTCTATTGAAATTGTAGACCTTACGGGAACCTACAGCATTCACCCCAGATCAGAGGATGAACAGGTGACGAAAAAGTACCTAACGGGTGATACAAAACCGGATCTTGTGGTGGTAATAGCCGATGCTTCTAATCTTCGTCGAAATCTTCTTCTCTTCTCACAAGTATATGATTTAAAAATTCCAGTACTGCTAGTTCTAAATCGCATGAACCTACATGCAAGTACAGAAAAAGAAAAATTTGCGACTAAACTTAGTACCCTTCTTGGGGGTGTACCCGTTGTGCCGCTCAATGCTCGGAAAGGGGAAATTGACCCTTTGAAAGCGTCTATTACCTCTTTCAAAAAAATTACTGAGTGGCAGCCTTTTTACGAAACTCAACATGGCGCTGACTATTCAAAGGAAATAGAACAACGTCATCAAAAAATTAGCAAACTGCTAAGGTTTATTGACAAAGATCAAACCAGAAACCTTCAAGACCAAACCCATCGCATTGATAAAATAGTTATTCATAAATTTTGGGGCTATGCCCTTTTTCTGATGGTTCTTTTTATCATCTTCCAATTCGTATACGAGCTAGCAAATATACCGATGGATTTAATCGATGCTTTTTTTGGAAGCTCTGGCTCTCTAATAAAGAAACACCTTCCAGAAGGGCCGCTCACTTCATTGCTTGTAGAGGGCATTATCCCTGGAATTGGAGGAGTGCTGATCTTTATACCCCAGATCGCCATACTTTTTTTATTTTTGACCATTTTAGAAGAAACCGGTTACATGACTCGGGTTGTATTCCTTATGGATAGAATTATGCGTCCATTCGGTCTACACGGCAAAAGCGTTGTCCCGCTTATCTCGGGAGTAGCCTGTGCCATACCTGCCATCATGGCGAGCCGTTCTATAGACCAGCAAAAAGATCGGTTGATCACCATACTAGTGACACCTCTTATGAGCTGTTCAGCACGGTTGCCTGTATACATTTTACTTATTCCGCTCACCGTTCCAGACCAGCAAATACTTGGTTATATTAATCTCCACGGGCTTGTACTCTTTGGAATGTACTTGCTTGGGTTAGTTGCTGCACTTGGCTTTGGTACGGTATTCAAGTTAGTATTAAAATCGAAATCCAAGAGTTTCCTGATGATGGAAATGCCTCGATATCAACTCCCACAACTCAAAAACGTAGCAACGAATGTTCTGGAAAAAAGTAAAGCATTCGCTTGGGGTGCAGGAAGGATTATTTTGGTGCTGTCCATTATTCTTTGGGTGCTAGGCTCCTACGGGCCAAAATCTTTCGATACGAAAAATAGTGATTCTGATCAGCTAATAGTTCAAACGAACCTAGAGTCTTCCTTTATTGGAATTTTGGGGAAACGAATCGAACCTACCATCGCACCACTTGGCTACGATTGGAAAATCGGAATCTCGCTGATTACCTCCTTCGCTGCACGCGAAGTATTTGTTGGCACGATGGCTACCATTTATAGCATCGGTGAGTCGGATATCGAAAGTTCGTTGCTAGAAAAGATGAATCAGGAAATTAACCCCGTAACCGGAGAGAAAAGATATGGACTGGCTACGGGGGTATCGCTTATGGTATTTTATGCTTTTGCTATGCAATGCATGAGTACGTTAGCTATTACAAAACGAGAAACCAAAAGTTGGAAATGGGCGTTGATTCAATTGGTCTACATGACTGCATTAGCTTATATTGGTGCTTTAATCGCTTTTCAACTTTTATCATGATTCAGCTTTCTATTGTTGCTTTGCTTTTCCTCTCTTCATGCTATTCTTTAGTTAGATACTTTTCCATTAAAAAAAAGAAATCATCAGGTTGCGAGAAGTGTGGAAAATAAAATAAATAAAAAAGCAGTGCCTCTCATTTCTAAGCTCATTTTAATAATGCCTACCCATTATCAGGGAGAATCACCTATCGGAAGATTGCACCAGCTTAGGTTTAGAAGTTGTTGCCTCTAGCAACCTCCATTGCAAAAATGAGACTCTAAATCTCCCCTTTTTTAATAGGTATAGCAGTAAGGAGTACGATATAATCGACTCTAAAAATGAGTTTCAACCTTGGGCTTAACCCGAAGTTCATAGAAAAGTGAAGTATTTGCATAAATGTTTTTCGAAAAAAGATAGAAAACCTCATCGATACCAGAGTGCTAACAAGAAAAAATGTATTCAGCTACATCAACATAGATCAAGTTCGCGCAGAGGAGTTAGGATGCAATGGAAAACCCTTGAATTGTAGTTAGCATCTGACTAAAATGAATTTATCCAGACACCTCAAATTTCACAAGTATTTTATTGACCTCTAGGCTCTCGAGAAGAAAATAAGGATAGTTATTTTAGTTATTGTTTAGTGAGAGTGTACACTCTTCATATACGATTTTGAATTTTAATAAAGTGCAAACGCACGCCTATTGATGGTAATGTAAATAATTCGAAACTCGTATTATTATTGTAAGAATATGGGCCTGTTGTATTTATTTCTGGCGAGAGAATAATCTTTCGAAAAAACAGATGATAACCTATTCTATATGCAGGAACTATTATAGTACGATTAATCACGTCATCTGGATATAGGATATCTTCCTCTAATGCCCTTTGCAAAGCAATGCCTATGGCCATATAAAATTTTTTCTTTTTTCCAAGATTGATTTGGCCTAACGTAGCTATCGTCCACGTCTGAAATCCATGATCACCAAAATTTTTATTAAAATAATGACCATAAAACGCTGCTGATATATTTTTCTTTAAGTGAAAATCTGATCCGATCAATATCGAAGGGCCAGTGTAATACATCTCTGCGTTACCTGTGAAATAAACCCCTATATAATTGCTCCACCTAGATTGGGAATTCGAGGTAAGAGGAAATGACAACAAAAAAATTATTAGCAGAAAAGAACTCTTATAAGGTGATGGTCTTTGGGTAGTTTCAAAAAATGAGTTTCCAATCTTAAGTTTCGTCTCCATTTTCACAATCTTCATTAGTGATTGTAAAATCATAAAATTTGGTGGAAATCACAACATCACCCTGATCCATAAAAACGGTTCTATCTCTTTCCGAGATGGAATTGACAGTTTAGATTAAAGGGTGAACCCGAACTTTTTAATTGTCTTAGATGAATATAAAAATAATTAACGAAATAAGGCAAAACAGTTGCTTTACTTTCTTCTATATGACTTTTACAGATTAAAGGAAATAACTATTGTTCATCTATAAAACTGCCGCATACTTATGATTTTATTTCTTTTTTTAGGCTAAGCCTGACATGAGGAGGATCAATAACAACGAACTATATGAAATAAATTTTACTAAGTGTATTGACCTTAATCATGTCAATATCTCTTTTTCCACAAGAAAGGCTACTTCAAGGACAATTAAGAGAAGCGAGTTCAAATGAACTTCTTTCTGGAGTAACCGTCTTAAGTTACGGACTCATTGATCGAAACTGTTACAGACGCGAAGGAAGATTTTTTTTCTCTCTACACCTGAAGCAAGTACTTCCAATATTTCCATTATTTTATTAATATTCATTTGGTTTCTTCAACTTGCAGCTAATGGCGAGTGTAAACGCCTGTTCGTGGCATATCTTTTACAAATTGTTAGCAGCTTTTTTTGTTCCATTCCAATTCCATTTATTATTTATTGGTTCATAATCATTCCATTTTGCTAGGTTGATCAAATCCGTATCCTTTACTTTATCATCCATTGTCCAGTAGTAGTTTTCATCTATCTTGTAGTAATAACCTTCTCTTGTGTAATAGAATGCTTTAAACCCTTTTTCTCTTATGAATTGAGCTATTTTAATAAACTCTTCCCTATGCTCAATACCAACCTTTTCTAAAACAATGTATTCGTGTGGGGCTTTGTTGGCATAGGTTTTTGCAAAAGTCCAATCAAACCGATTAATAAAATTTCTAAAACGGCTTTCTGTTTATAGGCTTTCTTTCTCATTCACTCCCTCAACCTCATCAATATCTGCCTCACAAGCCTCAATCACTTTTTCCAAAAAAGCAGAAATATAGTTTACTGTTTTGCCATTTGGTTTTACTTCTCTCCAATGCTCATCACCCCAAAATTGATATTTATTTTCTGGAAAATATGACCACCATACCTCAAACAAATTATTAAATCCTTTTACTATTTTTTCTCTTTCATCAAATGTTTTATCGCATCCTGTTGCAGTACAGTAATCCAAATTATAATAGGGTCTATCAATAAGATATTTTGATAATATTACAGGATAAAATCCTCTTGCAGGATAATTTGCTATATTTCTGTTCTTTATGCCTTTAATAAAGTCGCTTGTTTCAATCAGCACCTCATTTACACCTTTCCAAGTACCATCGCCGTACCCCAATTTATTTGAACAAACACCCACTCCTGACCCTTTCCAAGAGCTTTTTTTGATTAACCAACCTTTAAAATGTTTTATATCAATATCAAAGTTTCCTTTTTTATACTCCCAATTATGGTCTATAATATCCCTACTTTTCAAATCTTCATAAACTAACTTTGGTAATTCCTCATTAAAAAGTTGATTTACCTTTTCTGCATAAAGCCTTTTGAATTTTTTATAACTGTCATTCCATAATGAAACAACTTGATGAGCCTGTACAATATTATTTTTTAGGGTATTGTGTATTGGAGTATTTTTTAATTCGTTTTGTTTCCTAAATTCCAAATTGATATACTCTGCAAATTCTCCTTAAAGTTTGGTTAGCCGTTCTGCTCCAGTTTTTTTTAATATTTTAATGCAGTTACTTACCCAATCTCTGATTTGTGGATAAGAGATAACCAAATACTTGTTCTCTTTTTCCAGTTTACCTCTCTCATCCTTGCTTAAACTTTTATCTGTCGGATTTGAACCGTCTGCTGAAAGGTATATCATTAGAAAATTATCCTCTCCGAACGCTCTTGCCATAAAATCACAATATCTCATAATTTGCCTTTCTTGGTCATCAGCAAAAGGTTTGTTTTCAATAGCAATAGCAAACTTGTTTTCAAATACAATGAAAATGTCTATTTGTCCGTCAAGAGATTTATTTGCATATTCAAGGGAAACATCAACATTTTTAGCATTCTTGAAAAATGCTCTTTTTCTTAAAAAATTGTCAATAAACAGGTCTAAAAATAGCCTTTCCTGTGCGTGTTTCCCTTTTGGATTTAGAAGTTCCCCTATAAATCTTGATAGTTGCGTTTCTTTAGGAGATAAAACCTGAAACGCATTAAAGTCTGGAGTAATCCTTTTACTCTTTCCTTCCTCTTGTTGAATATTCTTTTGTAACTCTTGAAATAATTTCTCTAATTCCATATCAATAGGTTCTAACGGTTAGTATAAGAAACGTTGACATCCCTTAGAAAGGCTATGTTTTCTTATACACTATTATGTTCATTTTCCTTGAAATTATCTATTTTACAGTTATAATGACAGTAATATTTTTAATGCTTATGATTTCATTTGATGTGTCATTAATTCTCTCACTTTTTAATTTTAAAGTATCATTACCTAGATAATTAGTAAAAGGTTGATATCTATGATAAATATTAAAACCTGTAGAGTCTGAAAATAATTCACTAACTAAATGATGATTTGTAGAATCGACTATAGTAACAGCACCTAAAAAATTATCAATTGAAGTATCATATTCAATCTTTCCCCCTTGTTTTACATCAATATAAATGGTATCAAAACTCTCTGTTGGAAGTAAAGGTCTTTTATCCTTACTACAAGAGTTAGTTAAAAAAAGTAAAATTAATGAAGTGTATAAAAGTATCATTTTCATATCTATTTAGCTATAATGAATCTTGTAGTTTGAACTCTTTTAGTTGTAACTATCCTTAAAATGTAATGTCCTGATTGATTAATTTTATTGATTTGCAAATCAATATTTCCCTTAGAAGAAAAATCATCACTTATAAACAAATCTATTTTAATTCCGTTCATTGTGAAAACACTTATTTCTAAAATATTCTCATTTGTTGGAAGATTATAATCTATGTTGATAGTTCTATTATCTTCCAATAATGTTGGATATACTATAATTTCACTCGAATTATTTACGATACTATCAAGTGATAAAGATGTATTTTGAGTAACCTGTTCATTTAAATCTATAGTATCTTTAGTTAAATAATTATCTATTAAAGACGCTAGTTGTTTTTGAAAATCATTTGGATAAGTTATAATTTTTATATTCTGGCTAGTACGAGCGGATTTATTTGATACACTAGGTTTGTATGTTGCGTTACAATCTTCAATAGGGGCTATTTTCGCACTGAAATCTGAACCAGCTTTTGCTTCAAAACCTGGTTTCAAAACAATTTGTTTTTGAGCTTGTAATTTTAGTTTACCTCCATTTTGAACTATTAGCTTTCCATTGTTAACTATCTCTTCAGGAACATTATACTCCTCTGATTCGCCACTATAAACGTCACCAGTAATATTAAGACCATTCAGATTCATGAATGAAATTCCATTGTGAGAAAAGTAGTTGCCTATAAAGGGTGTATAAATTCCTAGATAAATTAACATTGCAGAATATTGATTTGATGTAAAACGATTACGACAAAACCACCAATATGACATTATATTTTTGGTAGGAGGTGTAAATTGGTCGCCCCAATTATCTTCTTTTTCCCCCGTATAACCACAAGAACCACTTCTATAGTAATTGCTTGTATTATAATCAGCTTCGGTATCACAGAAACCATCACCATTAATTTCACATTTTTTCTTTCCTATAGTAGAGTCACACCATATTCCTTGTTTTCTAGACCTTGAAACTGATTCTTGGTAACATTTGCTTTCACTTCCATTGTCTGTTCCTCCTCGCCTACTTTCAAAAGTGTGATATAGCCCCAGTGCATGACCAATTTCATGAGCAATATGATAAATGTTCGATATTACACTTTAGATAAAAACGGATTCCAGCAGGAGCATAAATTAAATTTAAATCAGCTATTCGATTTTCTATTTGAATATCTGTCATAGCTGGGGAAGGTGTTTGAGGAGCTTCCCTGTTATAGACCCAAACTTTCATAGGAATGTTAAAAAGGATACCGTTATCTATGTGTGAAGCAGTCGCTCTCATGTTGCTTTTTGATGATTTTTTAGTATAATTATGAATCAATTTTTCAATATCATGCAATAATTCATCCCTTCCGAAATGAATTGTAAACGCTGTGTCAGAAATATGTGCTTTTGAGCCACACATTTGACCTAAACTAATTTCTGATAACCCTATAAAACAGGTAATGATTAAAAATATTTTTTTCATACTTTTCCGTTTTTTTAATTGCACCTAACGGTCTGGCTATGCGCAGTGTCCCGAAGGGCATTGCGTATAGGTATTGTTGGGGGCAGTTTTTATTTTCTTTTTTCTACTGTAACCCATGTTTTATCAAACCCGATTGCTTCAAGTACTTTGTCCTTATTTAGAGCTTTAGGGGGCTTCAGTTTTAAAATCAGACTGCTTGTCGGTACTTTTTCGATAATTGTGAATTGTGAACCGTGAGGTTGCCAAACAAATCTTTTGTTGTCAGTCCCTTTATCAAAGCCTTCAAGGTTACCGTTTTTGTTCCAAGAAAAATTGAATATTTCAGGGTCATAGCGAACCGTGTCAAACTCGAAAACAGCGACTTGAGTTAAGTCGTCTGATTTAACAAGTACGACTGTTCTTAAATGCTTGAATTTTTCACGTATTGAGGAAACCCGTTCATTCCAAATTTCTAGTACTTGTTCGCCAACTTCGTTTGGGTCGGCAGAAGTATCGATCGTACCACCGTATGAATAGACAATTGAATTACGTCCTGAAATCAGTCGTACCTTTTTTAGGTTTTTAAAATCTTTTACTCCTGATTTGACCGTTTTCGCACCCCAAGCTGTATTGCCTAAAACTACATCATCAAGACCAACGTTTGAAGGTTTCCAATCCGCACCAATACAATTGGCGAATATTTCTTCCCATTCTGAACCTTCAAGAACTCCCTTACCTTTTGAGGCAAGCAGATAAACTATTTCTCGCCCGAGTATGTACGGAAATTCTGAACTAAACTCATTCAGAGGATAAGGCGGTAGAGATTTATTAATAGTCCGAAGTTTTGGTGATTTTTTACTCATTAACTCGGGTTATATTTTAAATCGTACTCACGTAAAATTGCTGCTTGGTCTGATGAGGTAGCGATATAAGGCAATAGTTTTTGAACAACTGCCTTAATCATATTAACTGGAACAGCATTTCCTGCTTGTTTTTTAGCCTGTCCATCACTCACAACAATTTGAAACCAATCAGGAAATCCTTGTAGTCTAAGCATTTCACGAGGGGTCAAACGCCTTTTACCATTAACTAATAGGTAGTTGTAAGAAGCACCTGCTCTTAAGGTACAAGAAAATGGATATGACGAAATATTCCCTGACTTGTTCTCGTGCCAAATTGAGGGATAGAAAGACGATTTATGGCTTTCTTTTCTTTTGTTCTTTATGTAATCCGAAGCGTAATGCTTTTTGTCAACTCTCGTTTCTAAGATTTCTGTAAGCGGCTTAAACGGTTTGATTGGGTCAGGATATGTGAACATAATAGATTCTTTATGTCCTACTATTACAATTCTTTCTCTCTTTTGAGGAAGCCCGTAGTCAAGAGCATTTAGTACGCTGTATTGAACATGGTAACCAAGGTCTTTAAGGGATTTCAAAATCACTTTTAGAGTGTTCCCTTTATCATGCCCGACAAGTTGTTTCACGTTCTCAAGGATAAAAGCTTTGGGTTCTTTTTCTTTAATAATACGTGCAATGTCAAAGAATAAGGTTCCTCTAGTATCATTAAGACCTTTCATCTGCCCAATTATGCTAAAAGGTTGACAAGGAAAACCTGCAAAAAGAATGTCGTGGTCAGGAATGTCTTTTTCGTCAACTTGGGTTATGTCGCCATGCGGTCGTTCCCCAAAATTGGCTTCATAACTGTCCTGAGCAAACTTGTCAATGTCTGAAGAAAAGACACATTTTGCGGTAATATCTTGTTCTTCGCAAGCTTCTTCAAATGCTATCCTAAAACCACCGATTCCACAGAAAAGGTCAATAAATCGGATTTGTTCTCTACTGTCGTACATAAGTTAAATTTACTTTGGTTTTTGGCGACTTAAAAGTCAGTCCAATATTTTCTATCAACATGGGTACTATCGTTTTTTTAATTGCACCTAACGGTCTGGCTATGAGTAGTTGCGTGGTTTAGCACTTAACTTAGCATGTATACACCAAGCTGAAAATCCGCAAGGATTTTCAGAAATAGGCGAGAACAAGCAATTACTTATAGCCATTGTTATGTGCTTTTTTTATTCTGTTAATTTCTTTTTTAAGAACTTTATTATTTTTTCTAAATCTTGAGTTTTATTGTCTTCGATATGTTTAATAACTATTTCTATAATGTCACTTCTTGATTTATTTCTGTTTCTTAACTCTGTATCTATTCGGTTATATAACTTTTTGCCATTATTATCTTTTTCAGATTCTCCAGAGTTTTTGTAATCTTCTATAATTGTTCTTAAGCTAACTTGATGAAAAATATAATCCTCTAAAGTTCTGTATAACTTTTGGTCGACACTTAAAAATAGATTCTCTCGTAAAAACTTTTCCAAACTTTCTATCGGCAAGTAGTTTAAAGGTATATTATTAGAAATTTTATTTTTTGAAATATAGTTTGCAGCTTCCTGTTTGACATCTGCATCAAGAATTATGATAATTGTTGCATTTCTACCCATTAAGTTACTTAAGACCACATCTTGAGCAAGCTCTATAACATTTGAATAACCACCACATGGCAGAACATGAATTAATTTATTATTCAACAATGAATTATTTCTTAATAATCGATTAATCATTATTGATGCCAAATCGTCCTCAACCAAAATTACATAGTCATATCCTGTCTGGTCATATAAAATTTTAGTTGCATATGCAGGATAACAAGGATTAATTATTTCTAATGAATTGTTTATATGTCTGTCAATGAAAAATATATTTTCAGGTCGTATTGAACTAATAATTTCTAGAGAATGAGTTGAGAAATAAATAGCATAATTAAAATTATCAGACATCTCTTTAAGGAACACAACAAGCCTTTTTAATGAAGATGGGTGTAATGCAAGTTCTATTTCATCGAGCATTAAAAGACAAGGAATGTTTATTGTCGTTCTATCTGAATTTCTAATGTTTAATGAATTTAAAATACTAATAAGTAAATTTTCACCTGTTGACATGTGGAATTGACTTATTTTCTTTCTTGATTTTTCATAATAAAAAATATCACCATTTATATGCACATTATATGGCAAGTCAGAATTTTTTACAGTAAAAAGTTTTGGATAAAAATTAATATCGTTATGTAAAATTTTACCAAGATTTTGACGAATGAATTCAGAGCCTTCTTTTAAAAATATTTCATCGATAAATTCTAGCTTTCTTAATGTATTATAATTCGTATTTCGGAACCTATTACCATAAATTAAACTTCCCTCAAAAAAACCTTTTATTTTAAAATCACCTTCAGTTTTTCGAGTCCATTTCCATTTTTTCTTGTAATTGTCAAAAACTTTTTTGTAGTATCTTTTTCCTCCGTTTAGTTCAAAATTTATACTAGAATCATCATCAGTGTTACCAAAAAAGTCATTCATTTTCATATAAAAGAAAACACTAGATGCGCATGAACTTATTGTGCTTTTCCCTGAACCATTTTGACCTGTAAATGCATACAAGCCTTTTTCAATTGGTAACTCTAATTCGATAAAATCAATAGATTTGATTTTGTTTATTGACATTGTTAATTTCATTCTCTTTCAAAAAATGTTTTATGAGGTTAATTGCACATAACGACGGTAAATTGTATGAGTAGTGGCAGATTGCGTGGCAATTACCTGTCAAACCGCTACACAGTTTGAGCGGGTGACAAACCTTGATATTTAGCACTTTGCCTGCCATTACTTATACAAAATGTTGTGGGCTGGTGTTTTCTATTCCAGTTTTCCGTTCAGTATATTTCTCTAATAATTCATTGATTAGAAGAGCTGTTGGTCGTTTTTCTCTTTTCGTATATTGCGAAATATGTTCTGAAAATAAAATTAACGAGCCGTTTAAATTTGTTTTGTTTTTGTCACTAATTCTTTCAGGCGAATCAATTAATCCAGAAATTTCAAATAGTTCGCCACAATTAAAGCTTTCTAAATATTCAAATTTGTAGCCCATCCATATAATTCCTTGTTCTGCTAATTTTCCCCAATAAGCGGCAGATTCTTTATTTTTCACAATAATAACTTTTGGCTTTATTATTTCTTCAATTATGTATTGGGTAATATTCAATTGGTCAACTAAAAACTCTATTCCTCGTGTATTTTTTAGAATCCCATTTTTTAATTTTTTCTGCTCTTTTTCTCTAAAGTAAAAAATGTCTAAGTATGATGTTCTGTTTTTCAAATCTATTCCATTGTCACAATCAAATACAATCTTTTTCAAAGGTCCCCAATAATTATCCCATTTCGTTTCATTTAAAGTTTTTCCAAAGTCAAAACCATAAGAAATCAAATCTGCTCCTTGTCTAAAAGATGGATTAATTCCTGTAATTAGAATATCTTTTTCTTTATCATTTTTTGAATAAACAAAACCTCTTTCGGCTACAAGTTCAGGTAAACAATTAATGTAACCTTTTGTCCAAATTTTATCTAATTCTTCTCTAATATTCATTTCATATTCCTTATTAACTACATCTGGTGTTTTACACTTGCCCACAACGGAAAATTGGATGTGCCGTAGTGGTTTGCGGTGCGCGTTAGTGTCGGCCGATAGGCGACACAAATGCGGGATGCGAACCCGACCGAAACCGCACCAACCCACTATGGCATATGCCAAAGTGTTAACATGCGTTTTTTATTTAATTGGTGTTCTCGGGTTTTTTCTCCTTTTTTCCCTTGCAATTTCTTTTTTCACAAATTCAGAGGCAATTATTTTACCAATACTATCATTATGGTCAATTTTGGTTTTTGCCCAAATTCCTAATTTTAGTATCCATTTTATTTCCTCAGAACTATAATGCCATCTATAATTGTTGCAAGTAGAACATGAAGCAAGAAAATTATCAATTTTGTTGTCTCCACCGCTAGAGAATGCTTTAACGTGGTCCGCTTCGAAATTATTATTATCAATTTTTTCACCACAGATATGACATTTACCATCTGTTTTTTTCCAAATTTCTAGTCTTTCTTTTTTTGTTAAAGAATAGTTCCTAATTGTTTTGGACTTGTTTTCCTCTCTTTCGAGAATAAGCTTTTTTATTTCACGTTTTAAGACTTCTGGATTGTCAATATAGGGTAGTTCATTCATATTTTTGAATTAAATACAAGAAATACTTTTGTTTACATTGTTGCGAATTAATGCATGTTAACGGTCTTGTGTATGGAACGTAGCGTGTAAAAAGACACTAACTTTTCGGATTAACACAGAGCCGAATTTTTATATTTTGTTTTTAATTTATCATTTTAAAAGCCGAATTAAAAATTTGGCGGACTTTCTAAAGATACATAAACCTTTCGGTTAAGCACTTATTAGCTATGTTTTATACACCGTGTTGTGCATAGTATTTTATTCGATTTCTTTTTCTTTTTCATCGTTTTTGGTTGGCGAATATCTGACACTTATATTTCTGTCTTTTATTTGCTCGTAAAGTTTTGGATAGAGTAACCTTGTTTTTTCTAGGTTACTTTCTTGTCTATTATTTCCATTATTAACTTTATCCCAGTCAATTATTCCGTTGTAATAAATTTTTTCAGATTCCTCAATTTCATAAACGTAATTTACCAATTTTGGTAACTCTTGCTTTTTAACAAATCTAAAGTCATTAGGTATTTTAGAATTAAACTCTTCAAAAAAATTCTTTGTAGAGAATTTATTGTCAGGGTCGAATTTCAGATTTAAAACCTTTATTAAACTATTTAATTCAGCTTTTTTTAAGAAAGGGTCAATGTTAAATCTTGGTAGAACCTTTAGCCAAAGTTGGAAGTTACTATTAATTACTAAAAAACCTATTTTGTACGGGCTAATTCCAATATCAAAAAAAATATCAAAGTCGATTTTGTTTTTAGTGAATTTAAAAACACCATACGTTTTATCAGAAGATTTTAATTTTTTATATAAAGGAATAATTCCGTCTAACTTCATCTATTTTTTCTTCTTTGTTGATTTTTTCTGAGAAAGAACACTTCCAGCTGCTGATTTTGAGGCTTTAGAAGTTCTTCCATCTCTTAAAACCTTTGAAGCGCTTGAAGCAGCTTTTTTTGATGTAGTTTTTTTAGGTGCTTTAGTTTGTGATAAAGCACTTCCAGCAGCAGATTTTGAAGATTTCCCTGTACTTTTGCTTTTTAATACAGTGGAAGCCTTTTTCGCTACTTTTTTTGATGTAACTTTTTTCTTTGCCATCGTTTTGGTTTTATATTATGCACAACGGCCCTGTATAAAAAATCGTAGGGCTTTCGGAGCACTTTCCTGTCAACCGAGTAAGAAGTTTGTTGAGAGCGCAAAACTATCTGAAACCCTTGTCTGCCCTATGTTTTTTATACTTTGTTGTGCCCCGTTTTTTTTTCTTTTTCTTTTGTCCGTGCGTTGGGGTTCAAGCTCTTTGCAACCGCAGGAACGAGGATTGCAATGTGCTTGAACATAGCGTTGGCTATTCAAAGTCGATTTCGGTACTTGATATTTTGTCAAGCTCGTCAGAAATACTTTTTTTAATATCTTCCAAACGTTTGAATTTTTCAGCTAATTCTTTTTGTTTTGAAATATCAAAATCTCCTTTTTTGTCAATTGGTATGGAAATCTCAATATCCTGAATTTTCCCCTTTCCTGCTTTATTGTCAAAACCAAAATAGTGTTTACTAAACTCCATTTCTATGGCATATTTTAAATAAATTAAGTCCAAGTTTTTCTTTAATTCTTCTTGAATGATTAAGGGAATTACCTTTTCAGAAAGCGAAAACTTTCCTTGACGATAATATACTTTTCCGATAGAGCCGTCAATATTCCAAGTAAGACAATTTTCAAAGTATTTAACTCCTTTTAGATTATCTTTTACATAACCATAATCAACATTTTCGGGAAACTTTGAAGCAGAGTAAACAGGAATTGTTCCTTTGTTTTTGTCAATAAATGTTTTAGTAAACTTGCTATTATTTGTTTTTTGTTTGAGGTCAAAAATTTCTTTGATTTTCTTTTTTACGAATTTTGGTTTTTCAGATTCAGTTGCTAATTCTTGAACTTCTTCTTTTATAGAAATAATACTGTTTGAAACTTCATCTAAAAGAGTAGGGAACTCTTCTATTTTTAATTTTAGATTCTCGTCTTCGATACCTAATTCTTCTTTTTCTTCTTTACTCCACCATCTTTCTACGCACCAATGATTTTCTGGTTGAAACTTTTCTATTGGTTGTATTTTACACCTTATATCTGTATTTATTTTTGCAAAGTTTTGCTTGTTGCCTTTGAAAAACGAATAGAGCATTACTGCTTCATTTAAATCGTCTTGTTCAATGTCAAATCTATAAACATCTCTACTTTCTCCCATTTCACTTACAAAATATGTAAATACTGGGTCTGTTTGAATTGATTTGTTAGCAGGCTTTTTTGTGATGCAAAGAATATAGGTTCTTTTGGGCGTTGTAAAAAATGTTTTTATAGGTAAGGAAATAATACCATCAATATAACATTCATCAAGCAAAAACTGTCTTAAATTCTTGTCATTTTGTCTATTGAAAATACCATCTGGAACAATAATAAAGGCTTTCCCATTTGGTTTTAAAGCCCTAACAATCCATTCCATAAAAAGACCTTCGA
This sequence comes from uncultured Ekhidna sp., assembly GCA_964289745.1. GTDB lineage: Bacteria > Bacteroidota > Bacteroidia > Cytophagales > Cyclobacteriaceae > Ekhidna. Next base: position 438,868 of record CAXYMM010000001.1, on the reverse strand, counting down.
CTCCAATAGCATTTATTTTGTAATAATTTACAAGGTCTCCATCTTTTTTAATTTCATCTTTGAGGTTACTGCTTCCGCTCGTTACATAAGGTGGATTTGTTACGATTAAATCATATTCATTTTCAACAGATTCAGATAACGTTCCTAAAATCGAGTTTGTTTTTAAAATAAAACTTTCGTTAAATAATTTTGAAAATTCGGTTGTTAAATTTGGGTTTTCTTTAATTAAATCTGAAAAGTAAATGAGCATATTGGCTTTTGCCAATATTATTGTTTTCTGCTCATCTTTATCAAAACCTTTGTCGTAACCTTGAATTGTAATTTTAGGAATTAGTTTTCCTTTTTTAACTTCATAAAATTGGTCAAGTTTTGTTATTACAGGCTCAAGTAAAAATTTACCAACTCCACAAGCTGGGTCACAAATTTTTGCACCAACTTTTATGTCGTCTTTTGCCATTTCAACAACTGCTCTTACGACTTTAATTGGTGTGAAAAATTGCCCCCAATTTTTCTTGCTAATACTTTCTTTTAAGAAACTTTCAAACAGTTGGCTTTTAAAGTCGTAATCAATATGTTCAAGCTTTCCGTAATCTTTAAATTTTTTAAGTACTTTTTTGAAAACTGTGCTGTATCCTTGAACGGCTTTTTGGTCTTTGCTGACAAAAATAGTTCCATTGATTATTGTTGTTTTATCAATTGGGTTTTCAGGGAAAAGTGTTTTTATTTTTGGTCTTATAGTATTTGCGTAAGTTTCTAAAACTTCATCTTCGGTATTGCCATCATAACTCGAATAAAGTGTGTTAAAATTGAAAATACCTTGAAGTACTCCTAAATCGCTTAAATATTTGAAAATAAAAAGCTCTACAAAGGTGTAAAGACAATTTTCAGGTGTTGCACCACTCACAGACCAAATGTCTTGCCAAATTTGTTTGGCTAAATCGGTTGGATTGACTAATTCTTTTGGTTTTATTTGGTCGCTCAATTCATTTATTGAGTATTTAATTTTTTCAATTAAATCAGGTGTTTTTTCTCCTTTTGGGTCAAAATTATCTTTGATTAAATTGCCATTTTCATCTTTAATCTTGTTTCCTGTTAGGACATTTACCCAAACTGTTTCTTTTGTATCGGTTGCGATTAAAATATGTGCTCCTAACTTTCTTGCAACTTCCAATTCTTGCTTTATCGCTTTGTTTTTTTGAGCAACTGTTTTAAATTCAGAAGGTTTTTTGTATTCAACAACAGCAATTACATTTTTCTTTTGAACTATAAGTCCGTCAACTTTTTTTCTCTCTTCTTTTCCATAATCTACGTTACGGATTAACCCAAATTCTTTAAGGTTTTTGACCGAAGTTGCACCAATATTATAGAAATCCCATTTCCCTATTTTTTCGGGATTTTTTATTAAGTCACGTTGCAACAATTCTTCGCTCATACTGAATAATTTTCATTTTTGCAAATCTATGAAATGTTTTTGAATTAAAGAAGAACGTTCTTCTTTTTTGTCAGAAGTGGCTAAAAAGCAATGTGTGCGTAGCACTCTTTGCTTTGTGCGTTGGCTTTTTTTAAATGGGGCACAACTTGTTTATATGTACTCAAATATAATCTATAATCTTTAAATTTAGTAAATTTTGATTATTTTTGTTGTTCTTATGCAACAAGATGTTTTAGTTTCAAAAGTCTCTCATAGAGGAGAAACTGTTTTTATGTTTTCTTTTCAATATAATACCACGCTTATTAAAATTTTTAAAGAGCTTGGTGCACAATACTCAGCTACTTATAAAAGTTGGTATATTCCTGTATGTTCTATAAATGTTAATCATTTTCAAAAACGGCTACCCAACATTCAATTACCAGCTATTTCAAACTCAGCTAAAACATTAAAAAAACACTATTCAACCGTGAATAAAAATCGAATTCAATCTAAATTAAATGCATTTGAGAAACTTATGTTGGCTCAAAATTATAGTAACTCTTCTATCAAAAATTATTCATCAATGCTGAAGAGTTTTTTTCAATTTTTAGAGAACAATGAAATAAATGATCAAAACATTATTGAGTTTATTGCAAGTGAATTGAAAGCTAAAAATGCTAGTGCCTCTACTATGCGTCAGTTTACTTCTGCCATTAAATTGTACTGCAAATATTACAATATTCCGATTGTTAAAATTGAGCAATTCCCATTTCCAAAAAAAAGACGCTCTTTGCCTAAAGTACTTTCAAAAGAAGATATTAAATCATTGTTACTAGCTACAAACAATTTGAAACATAAGGCAATTATTTCAACATTATATTCTTGCGGTTTACGCAGAAGTGAGCTTTTGCAGTTAAAAGTTAAACATCTTGATGGAAAACGAAATACTATTTTAGTTTTAAATGCTAAAGGTAAAAAAGATAGAATTGTACCGCTAAGTAATGGGTTGCAAAAGTTGTTACGTAATTATTATGTACAGTACAAACCAGAAGAATTTTTATTTGAAGGTAGTAATAGTGGTATGTATTCTAGCTCTAGTGTTAATCAAATTTTAAAAAAATGCGCTATTCGTGCGAGATTGGGGAAACAGGTTTCAGCACATATGTTAAGGCATAGTTTTGCAACTCATTTAATGGAAAGTGGTACAAATCTTAGATACATTCAAGAGCTTTTAGGTCATAAAAGTAGCCGTACCACCGAAATTTATACAAAAGTAAGTACAAAAAATTTATCTAATATTCCAAATCCTTTAGACGTACTCTTTGCAGAGAGTAATGATGATATTCCGTTTTAATCTACCCACTTTTACACTTAACTTCATATCCCTCTTTAACTAAATAATTCAAATCTTTTTTGTCGGAAGATGAGGAATAAGGCATAGCCAAAAATGGTGATTACGATAATTATAATGGCTGTAGTAAACTTCAGACATCGTCTGGGAAGTCAGCAGAGGTAAAAGTCGAATGAAACACACCTCCGCTTAACCTTTTCAATAAGAATGTTCGGATATTGACTTCTGCTTCTGATGCGTATACCCATCTGCGGTTTAAAGGGGAGGTAGTGTAGTAAATATTTTGCTATTTTAACATAGGGAGAAATCATTTTGTATTTCGATTAGATTTCTCCTTATTTCAAAATGGAGTGTTTTTTTGGTAAGGTGTTTGTATTTTCGTTGATTAATGGGGCATTAGCTCAGTTGGTTTAGAGCGCTGCCTTGACAGGGCAGAGGTCACTGGTTCGAATCCAGTATGCCCCACACCTGGTTTTAAAAGAAAAACCCGAAATAGACGGCGGGTAAGATTTCATCCTTACTAAATCCATAGTTGAAGTTTATCACAAACTGATTGACAGGACTAATCCAAACCCCAAATCCCTTGCCTGTGTGCCAGGTGTCTGAATCTTCATTATCTACCCATACTCTACCGATATCATGAAAGCCTAAAATTCCGAATTGACCAGGAAAAATATAGCTTCTAAAAGAGAAAAGCTTGATTCTAACATCTAGATTGTGATAAAAGTAAGTTTCTCCGTAAAAGCGATTTCTTCTAAAGCCCCGTAAATTTTCTCGACCTCCTAGTATGTTGGCGTTGAAAAACTCAAAGTCTCCAATGTTATGCGCTACGCCGAGCCTATTGGCGAAGACAATACGAGAGGGCAGTCGTACACTTAAGTAAAATGACCAATCTGCATTTAGCCTAGTGAAGCTTTGAGACCGGTCTGTTATGGCTTCGAAATGTTCGATCTTCGCCGAGGCTTTGATCCCCGATTGTGGCATGACCTTGCTTGAGCGAGTGTCTACCCCTACTCCCAACCTTCCTTTCAAGTAATCATTGGGTTTAAAAAAATAGTCGGGTACACCACTATCTGCTATGAATCTATTTTCATTCCGATTCACAGCTACCGAGCGATAACCTGCTCCAATCGTGAAGTTTCCAAGTGCTCCGAGGTTCTTAGCTAAATCCAAATCTATTTCTGTTCGCTCTAATTGATATCGATAGTAGTCAATATCTTTATTATCAGAGCCTCTATACTTACCTTTTACAAATGCCGTTTCATTTCCCAATCCAAAAAAGTTATTGACTCCAAAAGGTTGCTCTAACTCCACCGTAGGATTCAGATCCCATTTACCAAATACGTCTGTAAAGGTTCCGTTATATTTAATTGAGAAGGCTTTTGTGGCTAATGCCCGCACTGCTTTGAAAGAGTGGTTTGAGGCAAAAGGTTTTTTTCGCCAGGCATGTTTTTTAAAAGTAAAACCACCGCCTAGTGCTACGCCTTCATCCGCATTGAAAGCAACCAACGCCAGCGGACTTAGAATATCGTATTCGAATGCTTTTCGATCATAGTGGTTGATTTCGGGTCGTGTACTTAACTTAAGAATTCCCTTGTCATTCCCTTCTACTTTTGTGCTTTTTACACGATCATAGACTTTCAGTTTTCTCAATTTTTCCATATCATTTCCGTTAATGATTAAATCTTTATCCGTGCCTCCGATTACCCTTATTCTAATGTTAGGCTTTTCATACCCTTTTACCTCGAAAATATCTTCCCCATCAAATCCGTACAGACGTACTTCTTTAGTTTCGTTCGATTTAAATGTACGTTCATAAATCACGTGCTCAAGGAGTCCATCTTTTTTTCTTTTACGTACAGTTACTTTGGTTTCATTTTCATTGAGGTGCTCTACCAAAAAGTACTCGTGCTTGTCCGATCCAGTAATTTCTACTTCTTTCGAAAGGTACAGATACAGCTCTCTGGCATATCTTGGCATATCGGCTCTTCTTGCTTTAAGCCCTACTCTTATGCGATCTGCTGTTAGATTTTGAATTTCTTCTGGCCACTGTCGGATGGCGTTTTCTATGACTTCATCCGTTAGGTTTTCTTGTAAAAATGAAATTTGTTCTTGCCAACCTGCCCAGTCTACTCCGTTCATAAACGTACGATCAAAGAACCGTGCATTTTGACTAATCCCGGGAGCCCAACGCACCTCCTCATCAAATCCTTCTATTTTGGGGAGTATCCACTTTCGGGATACAATGGTTGGGATGATTCCTTCATTGATAAAGAAGGCCTGATCACGATCTCGAGGAATAGGTCGGTATATTTTTCCACCTTTCTTGTCGAACTGAGTCCAGCGCCACTGGTCATCGTGCCGATCCCAGTCGCCGATCCACATATCGAAGAGTCGGTTTCGAACTACAAAACCTTGGTCTACCACTATATCATTGTCTTCTTTCATGTTTTCGATTACAGTAAGGGTACCATCTACGTCCTCACCACCGCCGAAAAATGGATCTCTGGAGGCTTCTTCATTGGGTCTTTCTTCGTACAAAGCGAACATCCCTTCGAACGTGCTCTGAAACTGGCCAAAACGTGGGTCACTGGGAATAAAAACAGGTTTTGGGTTGGTATGGTAGATACCAACAGGTTCTGCTAGGTATGGCACTATAAATGCACCGTAGGGATGTGAAGACGAGATTTGATCTTCTACAATGTCTTGAGCAAAAGTTTTTCTTAGTGCTGGAGGAATTGCATTTTCAGGATATTTTTCAATGGAACGAAGCACATATTCTTTATCATTTTTGGCTTTCATTCGCAGCGATTTGGTTTGCATGCCTCCTCCTTTTTTGACTACTTCCAATCCCCCTCTTTCTTTTCCAATGTCAAATACCTCTACTTCTACTGGCTGATTCCAAACATCTCTGTAGTTCTTACCAAGCCAAACATTCCTTCCTTTTTTTCCTTGGTATTTCTTACTTGCTACGACTGTAATAGTGCTATCTGAAAAGTCAAGGGGTTCAATTTTTTCAACAGAACTGGAAAGCTCTTTTTCATAAAGCACTTGTTCGTAAAGAAGATCACTTTCTGTACCCCAAAATGCTACAGAAGCTTTTCCTTGATCCGTCAGATCGAGAATAGCAAAACCATTTTCACTCTTAGAAAACTTGCTCCCCTTGCCATCTCTCACATGAGTTGTCTTCGACCCTGAGCCGCTTACTATGAAATGATGACCTTCTCTTTCGATGAACTGCAACGAGTGCTCATGACCCGCAGTATAAATTACATCTTTTGCCTCGTTCATACTCGCAAGAATCTGCCTCATAATTGCTCGGTATTTGGGGTGAGTATTGTCTTGAATATTTCCTATGGTCTTCCGAAATAGTGGTTGTATGCTTCCCAAAATAGGCAGAGGGAGTAATTGCTCCTTTAGACTGAAGTTTCCGTTGTGTTCGCCAAATGTGAACATCGGGTGGTGAGCCGCTATCAAAATGTGCTTCCCCTTATTCTTTTTTACCATCTCTTTAATTTCTTGCAGGGATTCCAATGTGGATTTATTTTCACATTCACTTTGTTGGTCCGGTTTGTCCCATGGATGTAGATAGTACTGCGTATTGATAATGATTGTGGTGAAGCTTTCATTGATAGGCACCTCAATAGGCCCTGGGCAACCGCCAGTAGGCAAAAACACATCTTTTCCTTCGAAATACTCTCTTATAAATTTTTCCATGTTTAATGCATGCTGATACCCGTTCTTTTTTCCTCTGGCCCAATCATGATTGCCATGCAGGATAAAGGCCTTACCTGGAAAAGCTTTCATGATTTTCAGTTGAGGGATCAGCTTGTTTTCCATTTCCACTCTTTCAGGGTCTTCTTTATTCGGAAGACCTTTTGGGTAAATGTTATCTCCAAGGAAAATGAGCACATCTTTTTCCGTTGCTTCTTTGGTTTTTTTCGTAAGAAGTTCAAACGTCTTGTCGGGATTTTTTGGCTCACCTGCGTCTCCTATAAGAAACACTTTTTGTGAAAAAAGTAGTGCAGGTATCCCTAATAGTAATATTGTCAGGTTTTTTTTCATCTAGTTTTCATCTTAAATTTCAATATAAATCCTCGTTCTCCCTCTCCCTCGCTACTTATATACATGTCTCCATTTGGTGCAAAAGCGATCCCTTCTGGCTGACCCAATACTCTCCTAGCAATAGGATAGGAAGCTTGTATTTCTCCCGATTTATTCACCACCAACACCATTCTTCTTACGGAGGAGAGGATGTAATAATTTTTTGATATTGGATGAAAACCTATGGCGGAGGGTTTAAATTTGATTTGGTCTCGATCATAATCGGAATCATTTTGAGCCTCCCAAAACTTTTCAAGGTCTTTGGCATCAATGGTGAAGAGGGGGTGTTTTTTTAGTTCTTCTTTTTCCAAATCGAAAGCATAAAATGCTTTTCCATGAATTTTTTTATCACTAATTCCAGCTTCTTCCTTGCAGGCGATTAGTAGCCAGTTTTGTTCAGGGTCGTAGCCCAGCCCCTCGGTATCGTTCTTTTTACTTAAAGCGGTTTCTATTTTTTCTGCCTTTGCTTCTTTCTTGGAGGTATACTTGATTTTGAAAAGATCTCCATCACTTCTTAGTACGTAAAGATATTTTTTAACTAACTCTACTCCTTCAAAATCATCGCCATGGTAAAACCTAATGGAATGGATGATGTCTTTTTGATTCAGATTGTATTCAAAGACTTTTCCAGTTTCATCGTCTACTGCTAGTAACGTGTTTACAGACTTCCATCCTAAACCTGAAATTTCCTCCAATACGTATGGCAAAAAGTTTTTTTGGTCGGGATAGTTTAGCTCGTAGTAATATGTCTGATCGTCAGCAACTAAGAATAAGTCATCATCACGTTGACGCAGACTGGTATTTCCACAGGAATATGTCGAAAAAAGACCGAAAGTACACAATATATAAAATGCTATTCTCATCTTAGTATGCATGAAAAGCGATAGTTCTTTAAGATAGAAAACTATTTTCAAAAATTTTCTTCTATTTTGTAATTATGCTCATTGAAGCTTCATTGGTTAAGAAGGTTAAAGATCATGTGTTAAAGTTACGCTCTGATCAGCTATCTGAGGATATGATCTATCATTCTACCAATCCATACGCTTGATTTTGTGAAATCTGTAAACGAGCTTGCTTCTGAGCAACAGTTTACTGAGGAGGAGATCAAGTTGCTAAACGTCGTCGCTTGGCTTCATGATCTTGGTTATTTCAAAGGAAATGAAATCCATGAAGAGGAGGGGGCAAAATTGGTAAGTAAATTTTTATTTAAAAATGACTATCTAAATTTAAAATAAATCAAGTGTTAGGTTGTATCTTGAACACTGGTGTGCCGCAGTCCCCTAAAAATAACCTTGAGCCTACACTTTGCGATGCAGATTTAATACACCTAGCGGGCGATGATTATTTCAATAAAGTGGCACTTTTGCTCGAAGAAATCCAAAAGACTAAGTCTTGTAAGATTTCAGAGCAAGAATGGCTGAAGATGAATGAAAATTTTTTGAATAATTATTGTTTTTTTTCTGACTATTCAAAATTTAGATAGGAGCTAGCAATAAAAGAAAACCTAAGAAAAGTAAAAGAACGCCTTAAAACATGGCAGAATCTGAAAAAGTAGAGAAGCTCAAAGAGAGAATCATCGAACTCAAGGACAAGGTGAAGCGGGCAAAAGAGCTCAAACCTGATCGAGGAATTGAGACAATGTTTCGAACCACTTCTAAAAACCACATGGAGTTGAGTTCAATAGCAGATAATAAAGCGAATATTATGATTTCGGTTAATTCCATCATTTTATCCGTTTTAGTGTCGATACTTATTCGCAAGTTGGAAGAATATCCTCATCTGACAATTCCGTCTATTATGCTCACATTTGTTTGTCTCACGGCTATTGTCTTTGCCACGCTAGCGACTCGCCCTAATGTTTCAAAAGGAAAATTTGAAAGGCTTGATATTGTAAATAAAGAAACCAACCTTTTATTTTTTGGAAACTTTCATCGAATGAGTTTGAAGGAATACCAATGGGCTATGAAAGAAATGCTTGAAGACGCCGATTATTTATATAGTAGCATGATCAAGGATATCTACTTTCTGGGAGTTGTATTAGGTAAAAAATATCGTTTGCTTCGCATTAGCTATACCATTTTCATGTATGGTTTTGTCGTCACCATTTTAGGGTTTATTGTGGCGGAGGTTTTTTTTAAGTTGCCTCCTTCATACTGATCTCTCAAATTGGCTTATAAATGGTATTTTTTATGATCAGAATCAACTGTTTCATATCGTCTTTGAAAATAGCGAAGTACTCCTCTATTATTAATCTTGGGTGCATGTTGCGGTTCGTCCAATCTGATCATAAAAATCCTTAAAGCTAGGATGCGTGTAAAATAGTGTTTGGCGTTATATTCAATGAAATATAAAAGAGTCGATTCACATTCCGAACGATATGTCCCTTACAACCAACTTACCTCTTTACTCTGTTTACTGCGGGATGAACATCTGCAATCATATGGAAGGAAGGCCTTTCTTCCAATCTATGAATCCGCTTAATCGTATCTAAATTGTGTTTCAACTATGCGTTTTACTTGCTCAATTCATGATCCCCCAAAGTATTGTTGCACCATGAGGTATTTTTTTTGAAAATATGGATTGGATTAGCTAACCAAAATACTAATTAGTTTTGTGAAAGGTTCAATAGGGATTTTTACGCTCTAAAGACTTTTTATGATTTGTAGAGTAAGTGTTGGCTGATTTTTTGACTTATTTCTGGCTTTTATAAAGAAAATTTGAGAAGCTCCCTCAAAATATCCTAGTCAATAACTTTTATTTTAAAAGGCATTTAGATTTGAAAAGATAAATTTGTCAATGATTATCAATCTTTAATGAGACGATTTAGATATTTTTTTGTAGGCATATTCGCACTAATGGGTGTCGAAGTTTCAAGTCAGAGCTTAAATAGATTTTACTTGGAAGCCGAGGAAGCTTTCTTAGAAGAGCACTATGAGGAGGCTCTGACTCTATATAATATCATATTGGGAATCGATTCATTGTATATGGATACGCCTTATAAAATAGAAATTTGTAAGCTACTATCGGATCGTCAGTACAAGAACATCTCACTTTTCAATTCCTTTAGAAAGAAAATGCAAATAGAAGATAAATTTTATTTCTATTGGAAGGGAAGAATACATTTAGAGGCATATCAATTTGAAGAAGCCATTCAATCATTTCAGATATTTCTGAGGTCTAAGGAAAAGAAAAAAGAGAATGTTATAGAAGAGGTAAAGCGATGGCTTAAATGGTCAACACGTGCTAAAGAGTTTATGGATAACCCCGCCGACTACGAAATACATCTCTTAGATGAGGGAATAAATACCCAATATGCTGAGTTAAGCCCTATATTTATCACTCAAAATGATGAACTTTTATTTTTATCTGATCGAGCTGATTTCTTTGGTGGAAAATTTCAAATCTATCATACCAAACACACAGGAGATAGGAATTGGTCTAAGCCCACTATTGTAGAAGATTTAGGCATATTTGCACGTGACAATGCCAGCATTGAGGTAGTTGATGAAGATGGCAGACTATTTTACTTTAAAAAAGACAAAGGAGGGAATCTTTTTTTTAGCGAACCTATTCGAGATTCCAATGGCTGGTCTCCACCAACGGAATTCGACAGCAAAATTTCAGCCACAGATTTAAGCTCGCATTTTTTCATAAACGAGCATGAAGATTTTATCATATTCGCTAAAAATGTAGGGACTAGCAAAAAAAAGAATTTGGATTTATTCCGATCTTTTAAAGACCCATCTAAAGGAAACTGGAGCAAACCTGCTCCTTTATCAAGTTCCGTAAATAGTGGATACAACGAGGACAGCCCCTACCTGAGTCCAGATGAAAAGAAGCTTTACTTCGCTTCAGATGGACACGAGACGATGGGCGGATATGACATTTTCGTTTCAGAGGTAGACCCTGAGAAATTCACGTGGTCAGAGCCAAAAAACCTTGGATTTCCTATTAATTCGCCTGACGATGAAATGCATTTTAAACTGAATCCAGATCAAGTTTCGGGCTATTTCACTTCAAACCGTTTGAACACCTTTGGAGATTTCGATATATTCTTTTTCTGGGAGATTCACAAAGTGACTATCAAAGGAAGAATAATTGATGAAGAAACAGACACCCCAATTACAGATGCTCGAATATTTTTTCGACCGTTAGCATATGCGGATCTCTATTACTTCTCTCCGATAGATGAAAATGGACAATACCAAACAGATATCACGGCAGATGATGTATTTGTAGTTGAAATCAAACAAGACAATGGTGAAATCGTAGAATTAGATCAACTTGAGATTCATGCCACAGATGGAACTAACACAACATACATCAAAGATTTCTACGTCAATTTTTCAAAAAAGAATTAGACCAGTATAAAGTTTGGTACTTCCATGCTGCCATCTTTAATAGAAAAGAAGCAAAATCTATCCCTCTAAAATCGCAAATCTAAGTTGCTCTATGTACCCAACAATGTAGTAGCGAAACACGAATGGAAGCAAATAGAGATAGAGCGGTAATGAAAGAAAGAGGGCGGTTCGATCTGAAGAGAGACCGCTCATACAATGGGGTTTGAAAGCGATCAGGGCAACCATTAAGAAAGCACGCATTGGCCTTCGATGAAATTAACAGACTTTGGGTCCTGTTTGTTATTTATCAGGACTTGGTTTTACGGTCGAATCGTAATAATTCCTAATGAATATTCAAAAACAAAATAGGTGGTTTTTAGAAGTCCTCTTATTAGAAAAAATCCGATTTAAAAACTAAAAGAGGACTCAACGATCGTGATTGCGTTGTTATAAATGGGTTTAGCGGTATTTTCTATTTGCTGTATAGCAAAAACCAACTTTTCTTTCTAGTGCTATTTAAACATAGCCCCCCTAAAGATTTACCGATCCAATAAGTATGATTTTAATAAAAAATTTTTAAATTGAATACAATTAAGTTTTATATGTTTATAATTCAAATTCTTAAATTGTAACTAATTGCCTTTGAATCCATTCAAATTATTTGGTAGAAAAGACAGTGAATCGCTAAGACTGACAAAGTCTGATTCTGGAGAATGGATGGTACAAAGAGGACATAGCATCCTTTACATTGGTTCTAGAGAGAAATGTGAGATTTTCATCAAACGAACAGAAACTGCTTAGTCTTTAATATTGGCGGTTTTCAAGCCTATTCAATATAACATGAATCACTTTAGCTATTTTCAAATGTGTGTTTTCATGGGATAAGGAGGTTTATATCATTCAATAACCTCACTGCTAATATTGAGTACACCATCGTTTTTGTATAAAGTTTGCATTTTCTTTTAGAGAGAACTTGCCGTATGTTCCTTGAACTTCAAATATTGGTTTTTTATCTTACCTTGAGAAGGAAGTATTTCATTTAATTCGCCTTTAAGCACAAGAATTTCATCATTGCTCACAACAAAATTTGTGAAGATCAACTATGTCTCCTAGTTTATGTGCCTATCAGGGAGCGATACCACTCGCTCTTCTTCATTTCAGAGGCTACCGAAGAAGCTACCATTAACATGGTTCTGTACATAGCAAGTAGTTCATTAACGTTCTTGCTACCACTACCCCAAAGCGAATGCCTAGCTAAAACTATTTTTTCTCAAGAAAGTACGAATAGCATCAGCAATCAATCTTGTCTGCTCTTTAAGGCTGGTTTCACCTTTCCGCAATTAGTACTACTAAACTCAAGCCTATCAACTGAATATCCGCACTTCCAATTAGGATACATGCTTTAGAGAGTTCAATAATGCATTTCAAGAGTTCTATGAGCCATGAATAAATGCAATAAGCGAATTCTTTTCGTCACCTCTGTAGATATGAAGAATATCCTTTTTTATCTATTTCCACATTTTTAAAGTAAGTAGTATTGTCAGATTTGGATAAATCTTCATTTGAAATTTAAGAACAAATACCACCAAAAAGTAGGAAGGGGAAAATCAGGAATGATTTCTTAATCATGGGCAAGCGTATATTTGTAAGCTATGTCCGAAGGGATTACCACAACAAATTTTCCATTTAAAGGCAAGACAGGAAAGTACACCGGAAAGGTTCGTGAAGTTTACCACTTTGACGACAAAATCGCCATGATTGCCACGGATCGAATTTCTGCTTTCGACGTGGTATTACCAAAGCCAATCCCTTTTAAGGGTCAGGTGCTGAATCAACTAGCAGCAAAATTTTTAGCGGGCACAAAAAATATTGTGCCAAATTGGGTGGAAGCAACGCCCCATCCAAATGTAACAATCGGAAAAAAATGTGAGCCTTTTAAAGTAGAAATAGTTATTCGAGGTTATCTGGCAGGCCACGCATGGCGGGTATACAAGAGTGGTCGGCGTATGCTTTGCGGTATAAATATGCCAGAAGGTATGATAGAGAATGAGAAGTTCCCGACTCCCATCATCACACCAACCACTAAGGCAGAACAAGGACACGATGAAGATATTTCCAGAGATGCCATTATAAGCCAAAAGATTGTTTCTGAAGAGGAATACATAAAACTCGAGCAGTATGCCACTCGTCTTTTTGAGCAAGGGACACAGATTGCATTGGATCGAGGGCTGATTCTAGTAGACACTAAGTACGAGTTTGGTAAGTACGGTGGTGATATATATCTGATTGATGAGGTACATACGCCTGACTCGTCTCGTTATTTTTATCTGGATAGCTACATGGCACTATTGGGTAAAAATCAACCTCAAAAGCAACTATCAAAAGAATTCGTAAGGCAGTGGCTTATATCTGAAGGTTTTCAGGGAAAAGAAGGACAAAAAATACCAGAGATGAATAACGAGAGAATTAATCTTATTTCGGAACGATACATAGAGCTTTACGAAAACATCTCTGGAGAAAAGTTTGTTAAAGACCCATACTCAGATAAATTAGCTAAAATTAAGGAAAGTATTAATCAATTTATAACAGTATAATTTTGGATTTTAAAGTAGATAAATACGAAAAGTATTCAATCGTTTCTATAGGAGAGGAGAAGGTAGATTCAACTGTGGCACCAGAGGTAAAATCGGAATTTTTAAATCTCGCTCAAAATGGAGTAACCAGTGTGATCGTCAATATGGCTCAAGTTAAATACGTGGATTCTAGTGGGTTAAGTGCTCTTCTGGTAGGGAATAGAACTTTCTCTGAAACGGGTGCTTTCGTTATTTTCGATGTGTCAGATCACGTAATGAAACTCATTAAAATCAGTCAGCTAGACAAAGTGATGAATATTGTAGTCACTCAGGAAGAGGCGGCAGATGCTGTTTTGATGACGGAGATTCAAAAAGGATCAAATCCCGCAGAATAATTAGTTTGAGTATTGAACTACTCATATTAGGATCTAACTCTGCGGCATTTGCACATGGAAGACATCATACTTCGCAGCTGTTAAAGATTCAAAATCATCATTTTCTAATTGATTGTGGAGAAGGCACACAGTTACTTCTAAAAAAGTATCAGATAAAATTTTCTAAAATTGATCATATTTTAATCTCTCATCTGCATGGAGATCATTATTTCGGTTTAATTGGTCTCCTCTCTACCTTACACCTCTTTGGAAGGTTCAAGGATTTACTATTGGTAGGTCCTCCTGGTCTTAAAGAAATTATTGGGTTACAGCTTAGGTATTCCGAAACTTCGCTAACTTTTAAAATCAACTACATTGAGTTTAACCCGAGTGTTTCGGAAGTTGTATATGATCATCCAATGTATGAGATCATTTCACTTCCAATGGATCATCGAGTACCGTGCTCTGGTTATTTGTTCAAAGAAAAACCCAAGAAAAGGCGGATAAGAAGACAGATAGTAAATGAGTTGGATATGCTTAAAACTGAAATAATTAGCCTCAAGGAGGGCGAGGATCTTTTAAATGAGGATGGTTCGGTTAGGCATAAAAATGAAGTTCTTACATTAAATCCTCGCCCATCTTTTAGCTATGCCTTCTGCTCCGATTCTCGTTTAAAAATGGATTTGAAAGGATTGATCAAAGGGGTAGACTTATTATACCATGAAGCAACTTTTACTAACGAAATGGAAGAAAGAGCAATTAAGACTTACCATTCGACTGCTGAACAAGCAGCAAACTTTGCAAAAGAGGCAAATGTAAAGAAACTGATTTTAGGACATTTTTCTGCGCGATACAAAAAATTAGATTCCTTTTTAAGCGAAGCAAAATCGATTTTTGAACATGTTGAGCTAGCCATCGAAGGATCAAACTTCCATCTAAATGAAAAATAGGCATCAACGACTGTTTATTTTTTTAGTGGCCGTTTTCTTGACGAATGCCCTCTTAGCAGAGCTTATAGGCGTGAAAATATTTTCGCTCGAGGAAACACTGGGGTTTAACCCTGTTCATTTAAACATACTGGGTTACACACTGGACTTCAATTTGACTGCTGGGGTGATGATTTGGCCAGTAGTATTTATCACCACCGATATTATCAATGAATATTTTGGAAAAAGGGGAGTTCGAAGGGTTAGCTTAATGGCAGTCGGCTGTATTTCATACGCCTTCTTGATGATCTTCCTGGTAACTCGCCTTGTTCCTGCTCAATTCTGGCTGGAGGTCAATAAGCGTGGACCAAATGGCAGTTCATTCGACATAAACTTCGCTTTCAATAAAATATACATTCAAGGGTTAGGAATTATTGTAGGATCCATTGCAGCCTTTCTTATAGGACAGCTTTTGGATGTGGTTGTTTTTCAAAAATTAAGAAAGCTAACCGGTGAAAAAATGATATGGCTTCGAGCTACAGGTTCTACTTTGGTATCTCAGCTGATTGATAGTTTTGTGGTATTAATTTTGGCTTTTTATTTACTAGTCCCAGAAGAAAGTAAATGGTCGATTTACCAAGTTTTTTCGGTCGCTACAATTAATTATATATATAAGTTCGTAGTGGCCATCTTACTTACTCCTCTAATCTATATAGGTCATTTCATAATTGACCGATACCTAGGCGAAGATGCTGATCGAATTAAAGAGGAGGCCTCAAAGAGTAATTTTTGACTGTTTTTTAAAGCATCTCTTTTTTGAATGGAGATTTTACTCCAGCACCCTTTATGGATTCGTACAGTCATTTGGGGTCATTGATAAATAAGGGAGGAATAGCATCTATGCTTAATGATCAAATCGATTTTCAGATAAAATTATCTTACCCAAAAAATCCCTTGGCTAAAGAAACCAAGGGATTTTAATCTTAAAAGTCTTAAACTATTAAAAGAACGTTCCCTTACCTAAACTACATTTATTTTAAAATTTGTAATTCAATCCGCCAGATACAACGCCTTTATAGCCCAAACCTAATTCTCCAAACACCGCAAGTTTCTTTCCATATTGTGCTCCTATGAAGTTTACATGGAAGTAGGGACCCATACCTTCAAAATTAGATGATTCCTTTGGGGTGCTAGTGGAGGTATCAACAGGTTTCCACTTCTCATTCGATACAACATAACCTGCACCCGCACCAGAGTAAAGCATAAATTTTGGATTGTTGATATAATTATAGGTCGCCATTATACCAAAAGTTAAGAATGCACTCTCAGACTTTCCTAGAAGAGTCGATGAAGAACTTAAATCTTCGGAATAACCAACATACGCTAAGTCAGCACTTACCATCAATTTTTTAGAAACATTATATCCGTAACTTAAAGTAATAGTAGGTGTATATTTTTCATTAGAAGATTTAGGGCTTGTGCTTAGAAAAAGTGTATTTGTAAAAGAATTTATCGAGTGTAAGAGATCAAGGATATTTCCAGATCCAACACCTATTTTAATTTGATGTTTTAATTCTTTTGGTTCTTGAGCATTTACATTAATAGATCCTAGCAATAAAAATGAACTAATTAGTAATAATTTTACTTTGTTTTTATTTTCCATTTTGTTTTTAATATATTATTTGAATTAAAAATGATTTTTAACTTGAAGACATATAAGGTATTCCATTTTAATACTTTGAACCATCTTCATGCTGTTTAAAGATTATTAGCTTCCACCTCTAGTCGTAGCATGATCTGACATGGCTTTCTCAAAGAACTTACAAGTATTCTTGATCATCCTCTCAATAGTGTGAATAAGATTCGCTTTATTAAAAGTTTTGCAATGGTAATTATTTACTATTAAAAAATAGTTATTCACAGTCAGTAGGTTGCTATTTTTAATGCGATATCACTAATAAAATCGTAAATATAAGCGAATCAATTTAAACAAACTCCTCTCTCACATTTCGACTAATAGCTTCTACAGAGCTAAAATAATATGAAGCGTTTTAGTGGGAGAAGGTAACTCTCTCAGATAAAGTCTAATTGAATGATTAAGATGGTTACAATGCTGAACTTTATTTTGAATCAACGCACTGAATAACATTGAATTCGAGAGAAAAATAGAATATATATATGAGCTTATTTCAGAATTCTGTTCTAAACAAATATTTAAAAGGATTGGAGTACGAAAAAGCTACGCAAGCATTCGAGCGATTTACAAGTCATTTCCATAATCCGATCATTCAAGAAAACATTCGAAACTCAAAAGAGGAACAATATCAAGACGAATTTCTGATTGCCCTTTTTGTGAATGTATTAGGTTATACGAAAAACCCAACGTCTGACTTTAATCTCACAACGGAATTAAAAAATATAAAAGGCTCAAAAAAGACAGATGGTGCAATTCTAAAAGGCGACAAAGCACTTGCGGTAATTAATCTGAAAGGAACAAACAGAACCGATTTAAGCAAAGTAGAAACCCAAGCGTTTGGATACAAAAACAACCAGCTAGGTTGTAAGTACGTCATTACTTCCAACTTTGGAAAGTTGCGTTTTTACATTGACAACGCAGTTGACTTTGGGGAGTTTAATTTATTCCAACTTTCAAAAGAACGTTTCAACATTCTTTGGCTTTGCCTTTCATCCGAATATCTTTTAAAAGACATTCCGAAAAAGATTAAGGATGAATCCTTAACGCAAGAAGAAAACGTCACTAAAAAACTATACAAAGATTACGCTTCATTTAGAAACGAGATTTTTGATGCCATTCGAAAAGAAAATTCCGAATACGACAAACTAACGTTATTCAAGAAAACACAGAAATTACTCGACCGTTTTCTATTTATCTTTTTTGCAGAAGATAGATTAATACTTCCGCCAAACTCTATTCGTTCTATCGTAAACCAACGGACTGATTTACGTGATAAATATGATGAGTATTTTCCTTTGTACGACCGATTTAAAAAATATTTCGGTTATAAGAACACAGGACACAAAGGACAACAGCACGATATTTTCGCCTATAATGGTGGACTTTTTGCACCAGATGAGATTTTAGACAACATCAAAATCAATGATGATTTACTACATAGACACACAGGCAATTTAAGTGACTACGATTTTGAGAGTGAAGTAAGCGTAAACATTCTCGGACACATCTTTAAACGATATTGATAAAATACAAGCGGAAATTCAAGGAGTTGCGACCGAGCAAAGCAAGACCAGGCGTAAAAAAGACAGCGTTTTTTACACACCAAAATACATTACCAAATACATTGTAGATAATACAGTTGGCAAACTTTGTGAGGAAAAGAAAACCGAACTTGACATACACGAAGTTGATTACGAGAAAGAACGTAAAGGAAGTCAAAAAGCGACTTTAAAAAAGCTAAAACAAAAGTTAGAAGATTACAGAAAATGGTTATTGCAAATTACCATTTGCGACCCAGCATGTGGAAGTGGTGCTTTTTTAAACCAAGCGTTAGAATTTCTAATTGCAGAACATAGATACATTGACGAATTGCAAGCCAAACTTCTTGGAGATGCAATGGTATTGAGCGAAGTGGAAAATGCCATTTTAGAAAACAACATTTACGGAGTCGATATTAACGAACAAAGTGTTGAAATTGCAAAGCTCTCACTTTGGTTGCGTACTGCACAAAAAGGCAGAGAACTAACGGCTCTAAACAACAATATAAAATGTGGAAATAGCTTAATAGACGACCCAACGGTTGCAGGCGAAAAGGCTTTTTATTGGCAAAACGAGTTTCCAGAAGTTTTTGCAAAAGGGGGTTTTGATATAATCATTGGGAATCCGCCTTATGTAATAATTTTTGATAAGTCAAAAGAATTTTTAGAATCTAAGTTTCATGTATTTAAACGAAATAATGATTTATATACTGCATTCTATAATCTTTCAATAGACATTCTCAACGAAAGTGGATTTCTTGGTTTCATTACACCAAACTCTTTTATCAAAGGAGATTATTTTAAAGAATTAAGAAAGAGGCTTTCTAAATACCAAATCATAAGTATTGTTGATTTTAATAATTACTTGGTATTTGAAGATGCATATGTATTTTCTGCGATAATTGTTTTAAATAAGATTGGATCAAAAAATTCATGGTCTTTGTATTCGGATTTAGACACGATTAAAGGAAAAATTGAGTCAAAATCAGATCATTTCATTCCAATTAGCCCGATCTTAAAAAAGCTAAATAAATACCCAAAATTTTTTAATTTTTTTGAAATTAAAGATGTTGGGTTTAATTATTGGACGAAAGGAAGAGGAAAAGTAAGAGGTGAATCCATAGGAAGCAGAATTCTTTACAGTGGAAAGAAACAAAAAGATGATGATATCCCGTATATAAAAGGGAGTAACTTTAATAGGTACACTAGGATATCATGCAATAACTATCTTAAGAGTAATTATCGAGAATTTTTAAATGACAATGATATTTTCACGTATAATCTAGAAATATTGGAAGTAAAGCCTAAAGTAGTTTATCGGCAAACATCGAGTTCATTAATAGGTACACTTGATAGAAATGGTAATTATTGCGACAAAACAGTCCATGTTATTATTAATAAATTGGAAAAAGGTTTTGATTTGGCATTCGTACTAGGGCTTTTTAACAGCAAGTTAATGAACTATTTATATAAGTTGACAAAAGAAGAAACGGGAAGATCATTTGCACAAGTAAAAACTGTAAATATTAAAAAGCTTCCTTTTGCTAAACCAAAGGATGTACTTTATCAAAATATTATTAATAAAGTACAATTAGCATTGACTTTTGCGGAAAATATTGCTTCAACAGAAAAAAAATTTTTAGACCTTTTAATTTCAAAACACCTCTTAAGTAAACCATCAAAAAAACTTCAAAACTGGCACGAATTAGATGTTGGAGAATTTTTAATAGAGTTAGAGCAAGCACGTAAAAAGTCAGCAAAAGAAAATGGAGAAGAATACATTCAATTGTCTTTAACTGGTGGAGCCGAATGGTTGCAGTATTTTAACGAGCAGAAACAAAAGGCAACTAAATTAAAAGCAGAAATAGAGAAAACGGACAGAGAAATAGACCAAATGGTTTATGAATTGTACGGATTGACAGAAGAAGAAATCGCAATAGTGGAGGAAGCAACAAAATAGAGAAAATTCTAATTGGCGATTCACGAACACCTCAATTTAAAATAACATGGAAGTGAGTAAATAAACATTGTGGAAGAAGCCACCGCTAAGCCAAAAATTGCAAAAGGGATTGTTTTGCCAAGGCTGAATAACATCCAACAACGAACTAAAAAAATAGCGGTTTTAATGCTAAAAATCTACTGCTTTTCATATTTGAAACCGATGAGGAGCGCTTCATGATTGTTTTCACATCCGAAACAGACATTTTCTGGCGGAAGGTATTGAATGAGCTTAGATTCTTTAATTTTATTAGCCATATTAAAAATCAGATTTAACCTAAAAATGTACCACATCATTGACTTGTATTTTTTAGCATATAAGCATGCAGTTGCTGCCTTTTTACTAGAGTCGACAGAAGGTCCTATTCTAATAGACACAGGCCCCTACAGTACGTTCGAGAGTTTGAC
Organism: uncultured Ekhidna sp.; assembly: GCA_964289745.1. Classification (GTDB taxonomy): domain Bacteria; phylum Bacteroidota; class Bacteroidia; order Cytophagales; family Cyclobacteriaceae; genus Ekhidna. Next base: position 418,149 of record CAXYMM010000001.1, on the reverse strand, counting down.
ATCAGGTTTGGGAAAGTTGGGGTACGCTCCAAATGAAGTAAAACATGTATTTCTATCGCATATTCATTTTGATCATGCAGGGGCCGCTTGGGCTTTTGCAAAGGCAGGAGCTAAAATCTATTTACACCCATTCGGGCATCATCATATGCACGAACCAACGAAGTTGGTAGCCTCGGCTACTATGATCTACGGCGATCAGATGGATACTTTATGGGGAAAAATGGAGGGAATACCTGAAAAAAGCCTAGTGACGTGTGAGCATGATGAATTAATTGAAATTGGAAACCAGAAATTAAGGGCTTTGCATACTCCAGGGCATGCAAAGCATCATATTGCGTGGCAATGGCGAGATATTATTTTCAGTGGAGATGTAGCAGGTGTAAAAATTGAAAGCGGACCTGTAGTGCCTCCTTGCCCTCCGCCAGATATAAATTTGGAAGACTGGGTTCGCTCGATTGATCTTGTGCTTTCTAAAAACCCAAATAAGCTTATACTCACTCATTATGGCGAAGTAGACAACCCCAGCATTCACATGCAGGAGCTTAGGGAAATCCTCACTAATTGGGCTATGTGGGTAAAAGACAAGTGGGAACAAGGACTAAAAAATGAAGAGATCACTCCAGCCTTTATGAAGTATACGGCTCGGCAGCTAAGAGATCGTGGCGTATCAGATTTTGGAATTAAGCAATACGAGGCAGCCAACCCGTCTTGGATGAGTGTCGCTGGATTGGTGAGGTATTGGACCAAGAAGCAAGGGGAATAATAAAAATTGAGATGATATGTATGCCAACATACAATATGAAATAATTAGGGAGCAGTAGTTTGTAAGCATTTGTTCTTCCATCAACTTTATCAGAGTATAATAACTTAACCTTAAACTTCAACCGCCTCATATCGTTATCTATTGGAATAAAATGACCGCAGATGTTGAATGACAAGAAATGCTTGATTATTGTAGATGTTCAAAATGGATTCATTAATGAACACACTTCTCATATTCCTAAGTTGGTGGAAAAACTACAATCTAACTACGATCTAGTCTTTATTACGAAGTTTATTAATGAGCTTAATTCTCCTTTTAGGCGATTGATTCATTGGCATAAATTATCGCCAGAATCTTCTGACATTGATTTAGCTTTTGAGCCACGGAAAAATGCTGAAATAATCGTTAAAAACATTTATACGTGCGTTACGTCTAATTTTTTAAAAAGGTTATCTAACGCACAAATTAATATTGCGCATATATGCGGAATTGACACTGATATATGTGTGACTAAAATTGCTGTCGACCTTTTTGAAAACGATATTACTCCTTTTATCCTAAAAGATTATTGTGCTACCACCGGGGGTAATGAAAGTCATAAACATTCGCTAAAAGCATTAGGAAGATTCATTGGAGAAAATCAAATTATATGAGCACGTTACATCGCATTTCTATAGTCCCCATCGAAGCATTCGCTACTGAATATATAAATACAATCTACGCTTCTCTTAGCGAAAAATTTCACTCACCGGTAAATTCATTTCACACAGCTAAAATCAAAGAAATTTGTGGTGAGAAAAGTAAAGTTCTTTACATAGATGAGTCCATTTCTTTGGTGTTTTATCAAACAAGTATAGCCGTAATAATAATTACGAAAATTATTGATTGGGTTGAAAACATGTCATCAATTGAAAGTGAATTAATTGCCAGAAATACTTTTCACAAGTCTATTATTTCAGGAGATTACCAGCCAATTAATACCTTGAATCTCCGATCATTCAAATCCCACATTTATCCTAGTGTTAGGGTAAACTATGTTTTTACTTTTTATCTAATTGAATCTGAAGGTTTTGACAAGAAATATCAAGCCATCATGGCTGAGCCTTCATTTATTGACATGGATGATATGATTTCAACGAATTTGAAGCAAAGCAATTTAAACTTTCAATTGCTTGATATACCAGAATTGGAAGATATTGATATCTCTAAGAATTGCAGAACATATGTCACTTGGGCATCACTAGTTTGTACAACTCATAAAAATACGGGTGCTACACTTGGTCTATTAATTGCGCTTGAGTGTCGTCTTCAAATGACATGGAACAAGTGTTTTGCAATAAGTGCGTTTGTTGATGAGATTTTTTCTCGCGAAAGAAAATTGAAGAATGCAGAACAGCTTTTTTGGGGCTTCGCTAAAGCGTTAGATGATGCTAAATCGGTAATTTCGTCGACTTATTCTTCTCGAACCGATAAACTATTTTATCATATGATGGAGACTAGCAAGATCGGTGGCGAATTGAGTCGATTAGATCAAAAGGTTAAATTGGTTGAAAAATTTGTCAATCAAGAACAACAAAAAAAGGCAGTCCTTTACCAAAAAACGATCGAACTTCTGCTTTTCATAACCGCCTTAGCTTCTGTGATACAACTATTTTTTTCTACTCCACTTAATTTGTTTTCGACGGAAATAGAGATTTATTCACTAGTGGTATTGGGGATAATAGGGTTAATTGCAATTCTGGCTAAAAAATAGATTACGCTGACAAAGACCCTTGATTTCATCGGGGATTCAAAAAATTTAGGCCTACGCATGTTTTATGTTAGCGAGCGTAAATGCCTAAGCTAAATCACAAAGTTCGTTCACTTTCGTCGAGTACTATTCTGTTTTACATTTATCGTTGTTTCCTTCGATTAGAATAACCTATTGAGGTCGAATGCCTCTAAATAATCAGCTACTTTTCTTACAAACATCCCACCCAAAGCCCCATCTACGACTCGGTGATCATAACTATGGGAAAGGAACATCTTGCTTCTTACGGCGATCATGTCGCCTTCAGGAGCTTCGATTACAGATGGTTTTTTCCGAATGGCTCCCACAGCCATAATGGCTACTTGCGGCTGCATGATGATAGGCGTACCCATTACATTTCCGAAAGATCCAACGTTAGAGACGGTATAAGTCCCGCCTTCCAGTTCGTCTGGATTTAGTTTATTTTCTCGTGCTTTTCTTGCAAGATCATTTACCTTTTTCGTAAGCCCTACTATGCTAAGCCGATCCGCATTGTGGATAACAGGCACGATCAAATTGCCTGTAGGAAGTGCGGTGGCCATTCCGATGTTGATAGCTGATTTTTTTATGATTTTATCCCCATCTACCTGAACGTTGATCATTGGAAAATCTTTAATTGCTTTGACGATCGCTTCAATGATGATAGGGGTGAAGGTTAGTTTTTCATTTTCTCTATTTAGAAACTCATTTTTAACCTTATTTCTCCAAGTTACGATTTTTGTTGCATCAGCCTCCACAAAGGAGGTAACATGTGCCGATATGCGCTTAGAGGCAATCATGCGCTCGGAAATCATCTTTCGCATTCGATCCATTTCAATGATTTCATCGCTTCCATCTCTAATTTCAGGCACAGGAGTGCAAGATGCTGCAGGCATAGTTGGGATTGAAGTGAGTATATTGCTGTCTTCTTTTCTTTTCTCTACATAAGCAAGGATATCATTTTTTGTAACACGCCCTTCACTCCCTGAACCTTTCAACGCTTCAAGTTCGGATAGGGAGATGTTTTCTTCTTTCGCAATACTTTTTACCAACGGGGAGAAAAACTTCCCTGTGCCAGAAGTAGTCGGAATTCCGTTTCCGTTTAAAGCGGATGTGGTATTAGCTATGGCTGTTTCAAGTAGTTCTTCAACTTCTTCTAACGAGCTATTCTCTTCAATAACGATTGGTGAATCTACTGCATCGTCATTGGTTTCAATTATGGCGATTGGTTTTCCTACTTCAATGACATCGCCCTCATGAGCTAAAATTTCTTTAAGTATGCCTGCATGAGTCGAAGGTATTTCTGTGTCTACCTTGTCAGTTGCTACTTCTAGAATGGACTCATCTTCTTCTATGGTTTCGCCAACAGACTTGAGCCAGGTAAGTATTGTTCCTTCCATTATGCTTTCGCCCATTTTCGGCATTACCATTTTCACGTCCACCATATAATATTCTGTTTTTAGGTATTTACTAATTTTTCAAAGATAATAACCTCATTATTTCCTTTCAAGGTTTATTCTTATCATGTTTAGTGCTGCCGTGGTGGTGTATTGAATGTTTAGCGTTCGATCTCGAATAAACTGGAATTTCTTGGCAGTGGTGTGGTGTTCATCGGAGTATCCTATCCAGACCATTCCAACGGGTTTTTCTTTTGTTCCGCCTCCTGGTCCCGCAATTCCACTTACTGCAACCCCCACCTCAGCGTTAAATGCTTTTCTTATGTTTTCTGCAAGTGCCAAAACCACGGGTTCGCTTACAGCTCCGTGTTCTTCTAGTATTTCAACGGGGACTTGTAGCTGTTTATTTTTAAGCGCATTCGAATAAGGGATCATGCCACCTTGATACCAACCTGAGCTACCCGGAACGGAAGTTATTTTATGAGACAAATAGCCACCAGTGCAACTTTCGGCAACGGCTAGTTTTAGACCCTTCTCCCTAAGCATTCTTCCTATTGCTTCTTCTATCTCTTCATCGTCAAACCCATAAACGTATTTGTCTATTAGAGGAAGTACTTTATCAATTTCTTGTTGCAATTTCTTTTTAAGTAAAACATCATCTTGTCCTTTCGCGGTTAGTCTAAGCTTTACGTTCCCTTTTGATGGCAAGTAAGCTAGCTTTATTTCCTTGGGTAAATTTTTCTCCCAATCGCTAATAATAGCTGCCAAGGTTGATTCCGGTATTCCAATCGTGCGGATGAGGCGATGATATATACCTCGTTTTACATATTTTTCTTTTAGCCTAGGAAGGATTGTATCGGTCATCATTCGCTCCATTTCATAAGGTACTCCAGGCATGGATACAAAAACCTTTTCTTTTTGGGCTATCCAAATGCCAGGGGCTGTTCCTAACACATTAGAAATAGCTACCCCAACAATAGGAATATCCGCTTGTGCTTTGTTCACTTCGGTTACTTCTCTCCCATGTGAAGTAAATAACTTTTCTATATGATTGAGTACCTGCTGGTTTCTGATCAACTGGGTATCGAAATATTTTAAAAGACATGGTTTGGTAAGATCATCGCTAGTTGGACCAAGTCCACCTGTAATTAAGATGATATCGGATTGCTCCTCTGCTTCTGAAAATGCTTCTAAAATAGCTTCCTCCGTATCGCCAATTGTGATTCTTCTGACCACTTGTATACCCGCTAAATCTAGCTGGGTGCTAATCCAATGGGCATTGGTGTCGAGTGTCTGACCGTAGAGAATCTCGTCTCCTATGGAAATAATATAAGCTTTTGTAGCCATTGATAAACTAGGTACATGTCAAAAGTATGCTTTCCAATTCTATTACAATAATCTAAATCAAATAAGGTCTAAATTCTTAGTGTTTGTCTTAATTTGCATAGATAGAAGTTAGAAAATGCCTATGCTTTCCGATCTGCATTTAGATAAGATAGGGAAGTTCTTTTATATCCTTGATTATGACCGTAATGAGGCGATAGAAAAGGATGATTTAATAAGTCGAGGGGAATTACTTCTTTACATAAGTTACGAAATCAAAACTGAATGCATGGCGATCGTCTTTGGGGTGATGCTCTCTCGATATTTCTGACCACATTTTTTTCGAAAACGTGGGAAAGGTTACAGAGCCATTGAAATGTTCATTAATCTCTGTCAAATAAATTTTTTGTGCAAATGCCAGCCCTTGTCGGTAAATCTCGCCACCGCCGATGATAAAGATTTCATCTTGATTGCTATCCGCTTTTGCAATGGCTTCTTCGAGCGACTTTACAACGATTGCATTGGGTGCTTGATAATTTTTTTGTCGTGTAATGACAATATTAGTTCGATTAGGAAGGGGACGAAATTTGTATGGAAGCGATTCCCAACTTTTTCTTCCCATGATAACGGTATGACCTACCGTAGTTTGTTGAAAGAACTTAAAATCGTCTGGAAGATTCCAAGGAAGATCGTTATCCTTCCCAATCACTCTATTCTCGCTCATCGCCGCTATCACCGAAATAATCATAAAAATTAGATATTAGTATGATTCAAATATCTTAGTAATTGTAACCTCTTAAAAAATCTTTCGTTTTCATCCGCTTCTTTCCCTCCAATTGCATGTCTTTGATGCTCAGGACTTCATTTTGAACTTTTACCAGAAGCTGATTTTTGTAGATTTTGATTTCTCCCACCGATGTTTCCATGATTTGATCAGATACTTCTACTTGAAACACCTTGATCGTTTTCCCATTGAAAGTGGACCATGCCGAGGGGTGAGGAGAGAGTCCGCGAATAAAATTTCTAATATTAAGTGAGGTATCGTTCCAATTAACTTTACAGTCTTCTTTGAAAATCTTGGGTGCTGCTTTGAGTTCTTTTAATTCGGGTTGTGGTTTTTGAGGGTAATTCCCAGACTCAATTGCGTTTACTGTTTTTAAGACGAGTTGGCCTCCTTTTGTCATTAAGCGGTCATGTAAGGATTCAGCAGTGTCATCATAATGAATTGATTCTTTTTCTTGATAAATAATGACACCCGTATCAATTTCATGTTTTAGGAAAAACGTAGTAATGCCCGTTTCTTTTTCTCCATTAATAATGACCCAATTGATAGGCGCCGCACCGCGATATTGTGGCAACAAAGAAGCATGTAGATTGAAAGTGCCCAAGCGAGGCATGTCCCAAACAACTGTGGGTAGCATTCTAAATGCCACTACGATTTGCAAATCCGCTTCATAACTTCTCAACTGCTCTAGAAAAGCCTCGCTCTTTAGGTTTGTTGGCTGAAGCACAGGAATATTGTTATGGATTGCATACTCTTTTACCGCAGAGCTACCAAGCTTTTTTCCTCGCCCTTTTGGTCTGTCTGGAGCAGTTACCACCGCCACAATATTTTTTTTATTGTCTAAGAGATTTTTAAGTGATGCAACAGCAAAATCTGGGGTGCCAAGAAATACGATTCGCAGGTGCATGCTCATTTGGCCAGCAAAGATGCAAAAACAAGGCTAATCGATAAGCGACCGAAGCTCCAATGTAATATTTTTTTCCTCCCCCTTATTACTCAGCAAAATAGTAACTTTTTCCCCCTCTTGCTTCAAAATCTTTTTAACATCCTGCAGATTTAGTTCCTGCATGGACTTTCCATTGATTTTGAGTAACTCATCGTTTAATTGGATACCCGCCTCCGAGGCAGGGCTGTTTTCAAAAACCTCATGAATCAGGACTGTTTTTTTGTCTTTCGCCAATTGAACATCAAATCCGCTGCAGTTAATGTTGAAGTTTGTATTGAAGGTTTCATTTTTTTCTAGATAAATCATATTCGATTTATAGTCAATACTAAAGTTATAAATCCTGATAAGCTGGCTTCCAATAATACCAGCAACTTTCTTGCTCGCTTGAATGCCTGAAGTGGCAGTGCTGATGCCAATAGGCAAATCGTCTATTTTTTGATCGCCAAAAGCGAAAGAAATAACATGCCCTTCATAATGGGGAGTTTCTACTTCTGATAACCCTTTTACAAGATAGGAATAGTGTTTCCCTGTTTTGTTAATTATATCATTCTGTTTGGCAAAGGGAGAGTTAAAATCTAATGTGGCCGAAGCTCCTGTAATAAAATAGAACCCTCCATCCTGCGACTCGCCATTGTTCAGTACTACGGTTCCTTTCACAACTGGAATGGTGGTATCAAACATAAAGGGGATCGCATCTCCCTTTTTCGGAGCTTCTCCCAAATTGTAAATATCAATTTGCTTTATGTCAAAATTAATATATAGAGCGTGGTGCTTAAGTAGGTCATTTCCAACAATTCCATCAATATCCATTCCCAAACTAATTTCAAGATGGTCAAAGTCTGTGGCATAAACTTTAATATTTGATTCCATAACGAAATCATTGATTTCTATTATATTGTGCTTGATCAGTTGCCAATCCATATATGGATCTTCCATCTCTATTTTTTTACCTGACAATTCAAGCTCTTTGACTATGTCTTCATCTAATGCGGTTAGTCCGGCGCCAGTATCAAAAATAAAATTAAGAGGCCTTGAATAATCTAAATTCACCTTGATAATAATGAAGTCTCCAAAAAGCTCAAAAGGGATTGAGGTAATGGGTTTTTGAGCCGTTCCATTTACAGAAAGCATAAAAATAAAGAGTGCAACGACTAGCTTTTTCATTTTAATCGAAATTAATAATTGTGCCTTAAAATAAATGAAAATAAATGAAAAGTAATAATGGTTTCTACCAAAACTTTAATAACTAAACAACGAATAGCGATCTAGACGATTTGGTTTAAGTCTATAAATTCGAATCTGACTGCCAAAAAGTTGATAAAATAAGAGAAAACAACGCTTTGATTTATTTTAAACGGCGAATAAATACCACTATAACTTTTGTACGCATGGTTTTATGTAGTTCAACAAAGAGGTTATTAAGCTATCTATACCTAGCTAAGTTTTTAACTAGAAAAATAACGAAGAAAGATGGTCACATCTGAATAATGACAGCATTTTCTGAAACCCTAAAAATAGATAGACGTGAAATCGTTTTTTATAACCTTTGACTTGGTAATTAACGTGAATAGCTGATAAGGAATAGTTAGATTTTTTGTTCAGACAGGGAAAAAAGGGTGTCTTTGATCGTTTAAGAAATTGATTTTCAATATTTCAAATCAATAAAACAATTTTATGCCTACTTTACTCAGAATCTGTGCTTGGATACGTTCTATTCGCTACCTCACAATCAAAGGCCTCTAGGTGAATATTCATTACAATGATTTGCTGACCCTAGGACTCAATTTCTGCTATTTGAAGCAATCGATCCGAATAAAATGCTTTTTAGTAAGCAACTGCATTTAGAGGTTTAGTAAGCGTAACTGTTTCCTCCTTTCCTTATTGATTAAAGAAGGGGCGAGTATCGCTTAACCGCTTAGTATTTTTCCAAAATGGATTCGTGGAGGTCAGTACGAAAAAAGTACATATTTTTTATCTCATTTTATCGATTTACATGCAGTTAAATGCTGTCCGGCCAACGCTAAAGAGTCCAACTGATTTATTTGAAAAGACCTCTATGAACCAAAATCTATTTCCTGAAAGCCAATGCTATCTGCATGGAAATTGAAGAGTAATTGCTAAGCTTTTTTCAGATTTTTATCAAAAAGAGCAGGTACTCTTTCTACTTCTTTGGTGGTTAATCATATCAAAGAGGTAGCGTAAGTTGCATGTCATCACCCGAAGAATGCAGTCCGATCTTCTTTCTAAGTTGGTATATACGGCTAATTCTTGAAAGCGCTCGGGGTTTAAATTGCCGAAACTGGCTTAACTAAATAAGAGTAGAATTGCAATGGAATCAACACCAAGAAAAAACAATGATTGTTTTAACACTTGCATATTCGAAGTAATTGGATTGGAATCTAAAAAAATGAAAATAACCTTCAATTGCTCAGCCTTATCAGCCAATATTATATTAGAAACTTTAACTTTACTTCATGTCAAAAAATAAACTATTCCTATTAGATGCATTTGCATTGATTTACCGTGCGCACTTTGCCATGCGCCAGAACCCCCGACTTACCACCTCTGGAATCAACACAGGAGCCATCATGGGGTTTACCAATTCGCTGCTGGAGATCATCACAAAGGAAAAACCAACGCACCTTGGAGTAGCCTTTGATACCCATGCACCGACTTTTCGACATGAAGAGTTTAAAGAATACAAAGCAACCCGAGAGGAGCAACCCGAGGAAATAAAAATAGCTATTCCTTACTGCAAACAAATTGTTAAAGGCTTCAATATTCCTTTACTGGAAAAAGATGGCTATGAAGCAGACGACCTGATTGGCACCATTGCGAAGAAAGCAGGGACTAGGGATTTTAAAGTTTATATGATGACCTCCGACAAGGATTTTGCTCAGCTTGTCGATGACAACATTTATTTATACAAACCTGCCCGAATGGGCAATGGAGCAGAGGTGCTGGGAATACAGGAGGTACTCACTAAGTTCGACATTGAGAAGGTAGATCAGGTACGAGATGTGCTGGGATTAAAGGGCGACTTGGTGGATAATATTCCGGGAATTCCAGGAATTGGAGATAAGACCGCCTCTAAACTGCTAAGAGAATATGGATCAGTCGAAAACATTGTCAAAAATGTTGATCAATTAAAAGGTGTGCAACAAAAGCGAGTACAGGAGTTTGGGGAGCAAGGCATTATGTCGAAAGATTTGGCCACCATCAAGATCGATTCACCCATCGAATTCGACGAAGAGGCACTAAAGTATACCGAACCAAATGTTGATCTGTTAAAACCTCTTTTTGAGGAGCTTGAGTTCAGGACCATATCAAGGCGTGTTTTCACGGAAGAAAATACTATCAAAAGTGGTGGGGGAATCAGGCAGCTTGGATTTTTCGATACGGTAGGAAAAGCCATAGTAGCTTCTTCGAACTCCATCGATTCGACTGAACATAAGTATCATCTTGTTACAGGTCAAGAAGATATATCAATACTTGTTAACAAACTAGAGAGTGTCTCCTCTTTTTGTTTCGATACTGAAACCACCAGCTTGGAGACACAAGATGCGGAGATTGTCGGGATCGCTTTTGCTATAGAAAAGGGTGAGGCGTGGTATGTATCGTGCTTGAATAGTACATCAGAGATCATAGCAAAGTTTAAGCAAGTGCTGGAAAATCCATCCGTTGAAAAAATTGGGCAGAACCTGAAGTACGATATCCAAATATTAAGGAATTATGGCATTAACGTTCAGGGAAAAATCTTCGATACCATGTTGGCTCATTTTCTCCTCGACCCAGAGTCAGGACGTGGCATGGATTTATTGGCAGACCGATACCTCAACTATAAAACCATTTCATACGAAACAGTAGTAGGACCCAAAGGGAGAAACCAAAAAACGATTGACCAGATTGACCCGAAAATAGTGAGTGATTACGCATGCGAAGATGCAGACATTACCCTTCAACTCAAGGAGGTTCTCGAAAGTAAGATCAAAGAAAGGTCTCTTGAAAAGTTATTGCATGAAGTAGAGGAGCCTCTCTCTTTTGTTTTGTCAGAGATGGAATATGAGGGAGTCAAAATTGACACCTCAACATTAGAAAAAATGTCTGGAGAACTAGATGAGGCGAGTCGCAATGCGCAGGTCAAAATATTTGAAATTGCAGGAGTAGAATTCAACATTGGCTCTCCAAAACAGTTAGGAGCGGTGCTTTTTGATCGACTGAAACTAGTAGAAAAGCCGAAGAAAACAAAGTCTGGACAGTATGCCACTGGAGAAGAAATACTTTCAAAAATGGCAGATGAACACGAGATAGCCGCCAAGATTTTGGAATTCAGAGAGTATCAAAAATTGAAATCTACTTATGTAGATGCGCTACCGAAGCTAATTAGCCCGAATAGCCATAAAATTCATACGGATTATCGGCAGACCGTAACCGCTACTGGCAGGCTAAGTTCAAATAATCCCAACCTTCAGAATATCCCGATTAGGACTGCAAAAGGTCGAGAAATCCGAAAAGCCTTTATTCCTACCGATGACGATCACTTGATAATGGCAGCAGACTATTCTCAGATTGAGCTCCGCATTATCGCTGCTTTTTCTAAAGATGCTAGTATGATGAACGCTTTCGAAGAAGGGGTCGATATTCATGCCAATACAGCGGCGAAAGTTTTTGGAGTAGATGTGAAACACGTAGCACCAAATATGCGACGCAAAGCCAAAGAGGTCAACTTTGGAATCATTTACGGAATTTCAGCCTATGGCCTATCTCAAAACCTTAATATTCCAAGGGGAGAGGCTCAAGAAATTATTGACGCCTACTTTCAGCAGTTTCCAAATGTGAAAAAATACATGGACGAGACCATCGAAAAGGCAAGACAAGAAAAGTACGTAGAGACCATTTTAGGCAGGAGGAGATACCTTCGCAATATCAATTCCAATAATTTTACGATGAGAGGTTTTGACGAACGAAACGCAATCAACGCCCCGATTCAGGGCAGTGCTGCTGATATTATTAAAATCGCCATGATCAATATTTACGAATGGATGAAGCAAGAAAAACTGGAGTCAAAAATGATCATGCAAGTACACGATGAACTCGTCTTCGACATGAAAAAAGAGGAACGAGAAACATTGATTTCGAACGTAGAAAGGTTTATGAAAGAGGCACATCCGCTAGCAGTACCTATGGAAATTGGAATTGGGGTGGGCAAAAACTGGCTAGAAGCACATTAAAAAATATAAGTGTAAAGCAAAAGAGTGGAGAATATTACTTTTTTAAAATTTAAGACATGTTAAATTCCATCCCCTCGTTAGGTGATATCAAGCAAGCACACCAAAGAATTTCTAAGTATATCCACGAAACACCCGTTTTGACATCCACAAGCTTGGATGAGATAGCGGGATGTCAGCTATTTTTTAAATGTGAGAACTTCCAAAAGGTGGGTGCTTTTAAAATGAGAGGGGCAGTCAACAAAATTTTTTCTATCCGACCAGAAGAAAGAAAAAACGGGTTTGCATGTCACTCATCTGGCAATCATGGCCAAGCCGTAGCACTTGCCGCAAAGTTAGCTAGAGCGAAGGCTTATGTAGTCATGCCAAAAAATGCGACCAAAGCCAAGGTAGAGGCGGTAACTTCCTATGGAGCAGAGGTCATTTTTTGTGAACCAAATGATCAATCCCGAATGGCGTCCTGCGAGCGGATAATGGAGCAAACCAAGGCAGTGATGGTACACCCCTTTGACGACTACGCAATAATAGCAGGCCAAGCCACAGCAGCAAAAGAATTAATCGAGCAAACAGATGATTTGGATGCGATCATTGCCCCAGTAGGGGGCGGTGGGTTAGCCGCAGGAACAGTGCTAATAGGACACTACCTAAACCCTTCGATCAAAATTTTTCTCGCCGAGCCAAAAGAAGTAGACGATACTTATCAATCGCTAAAAGCAGGAAAAATTATTCCTAATAAAGCCGCAAACACCATCGCTGATGGTCTTAAAACTACCGTTGGAGAAAGGAACTTTGCAATCCTTAAAGAGCATATAAGCGACTGCTTTACGGTTACAGAGCAAGAAATCATTTCAGCTATGCGCTTGATATACGAGCGGATGAAAATGGTAATAGAGCCCTCATGTGCCGTGCCTTTTGCGGCTCTCCTTAAGAACAAAGAAAAGTTTAAAGCAAAGAAGGTGGGCATAGTCTTGACGGGAGGCAACGTAGATCTTTCCAAGCTTCCATTCTAAGCATGAGAAAGGTTTTTATTATTTAGAATCTGGCGAGCCAAGAGAAAAATAAGAAGATAATCAGGTCTTCGGTTGCTTTTCTAGAGGCGGAAGGGATCAGGTTTCTTATGATGTATACCTCGGCCACTAAAAGTGCCAAAAAGTCGGTGGAGCAGAAACTGGCTGCCTCCTACTCCTGATAAAACAAAACGCACACAAAAGAAAAAACACCGCCTAAACCCCATTCTACGAAGCCTAGGCGGTGATGCGCTTATCTTACTGACATGCTTCGGTTTGAAAAACGCCTTCTTTACCTGAATCAAACTTCCAACCACTAGGAAGAGGAGAAGGTAGCGGACTATCCACTTGTACACACTTTAGATCAGTGTTATTTCTTAAATCTAAATCAGTAAGTTTGTCGTTATAACCATTCGCCAAATTAACTTTTGTTAATCGATTAAGAATTAAATTAAGCTCAGTAAGTGCGGTATTGTTCGAAACATCAATCGCTGTTAACTGATTGATGCTTAAATTAAGCTTAGTAAGTGCGGTGTTTTTGGAAACATCTATTTCCGTTAAGTTGCCATTTAATCCTAAGTTAAGCTCTTGGATATTTGTAAAATATTCAATGCCTGTAGCGTCTGCAATGCCTTCACTAGCTACCTCAAGTATTCCTGAATATGCTTGAGCCTCCGCTTCTGAAATTTCCTTATTTCCATCGATGTCAAGGCCAGGATGATCATTACTTAGTAACCTAGCTTTGAATTTTGAATCAGGAAAGTTAATTGCTTCACCAAGATCATTCGTTATGGAAATGGAAAACGCTGCCGTAGTCGACACGCCCGCTACTGTCCCCTGTATCTCGCCTGTGACTTCCTTGTTGGTCTCGTGGTCGAATACGCTGGAATCAGCAATTACCATCTTATTTCCTTCTAAAGCAATGGCACCTGCCGGGTTTTGGCTCGTAATCGAATAAACAGGCGTTTCTTCCGTGTTGGCTACGGTCGCCGTTATCTCCACGATCTGGGTGCCTTTGGGGCTGTTTTCCTGAATAGTTAATTGGGTCAAACCCGTTATGTCGATGGACGTAATTCCCGTATTGGTAATGGTCACCTCTTTCGTTGTGTTATCCGATCCGCCTGCATTCGTAGCGGTGAGCTTTACCGTGTAGGTGTCGTTCTTCGCGTAAGTATGGGCGGGGTTTTCGTCTGTTGAAGTGTTTCCATCGCCAAAGTCCCACGCGTAGCTGGTTGCGCCTTCAGACGTGTTGGTAAACGTTACTTTGCCCGCCGTTTTTTCGTCTACTGCAAAGGTAAAATTCGCCACTAATTGGGTGCTCGTTCCTTCTAGGGAAATGGTCACCGTTCGCGTTTTCTCAGCCGATCCGCCTGCATTCGTAGCAGTGAGCTTTACGGTGTAGGTGTCGTTCTTCGCATAGGTATGGGCGGGGTTTTCATCTTTTGAAGTATTTCCATCGCCAAAGTCCCAAGCGTAGCTGGTGGCATTTTTAGAAGCGTTTTTAAAGGTTACCGCCCCTTTTGAACCGAAGGTAAGGGTAAAGTCGGCTTCTACTTTAGGGGTAATGGGATCATCGCCCCCACAACTGAATAAGATGGCGGCGGTGCAGAGGGTAGCGAGTAGAAAAGTTTTGGATTGGAAATTCATCGGTTTGGATTTGATTTGATTTGATTTGATTTGATTTTTCATCTCGATTTCTTTTAGGTTGGAGGATATTAAAACACAAGAATAAGGGTATTGGATCGTATTTGCAAATAAATTTAAAAAAATATGGTTTTTTTTAGACTAACGCATTCCTATGTCTTTTTGGGTACAATTTGTTTTACCGATTAAATGCTGCATCCGCAATGAAAATGGGCTAGCAATGGTTAGTTTGTTGAAAGCGGTGAATACTCATTCAAGAATATTCCCAACCAATAAAAAGCTTCTTTGAGCGGTAAAATCTATTTGGTTGTTCTTATTTGGTCTTCACTAACTAGCCTCTTCCCTTTTGAGGAGACCGCAGCAACATTGAAAAATCCTACGACCGTTTTTTCTGCATTATCCGAAATAATGTTGGTAGAAACGTTGGCCAATGGTGTGGCAAACAAGGCACCAAAGCCACCCTCTCGATTAAGTTCTATATCTACTTGGGTCATAAAAAAGTAAGCACTGTTCGATATGGAATGGATTTCCACATAAACAGAATCTCCTTTTACAAAAAGAGAATCGTTTCGCACGGAATATTGGTCGTCATCTAGTGAAACTGAAACAAAATCCTTAGGAACTTTTACCCCTTCAAAGAGCAGAGTATTATCTTTGATTGTTCCATAAACAGAGCCGTCTTTATTTAGCACATTTTCTCCATCAATGGCAAAAGCTTGTGGCAAGTTATATGGAGACAAAACGTCTCCATCCTTGTTTTCTTCTTGGGGGCTAATAAGATCGCGAATGGGTTGAATAAATTGAATACCATCATTGTTGGCGTTTGCTGAGAAGGCCGCATCATAAGCAATGTTGATCTCATCGGGGATGCCTAGATATCTTCCGTTTTTCCAAGCTTTGATCCAATAGGTATCATTAACTCCTTCCAGATCGGTTGCAAAAAACTCTCCATAAATTTGATTATCAAAAAAAGCATTGCCTTCCTCCAGCCTGAATGCGATACTATCAATAGGAGGTACGTCCGCTAAGGTTGTAGCCGATCTGTATATGTTTCCATCTAGTTCTACGGTAAGTGTATATTTATGACCTATCTCTCCAAAATAAGTACCGTCAGGACTTTCCCAAGTATACCTTTCTGTTCGCTCTTCAAATACATATTTCTGGTTGTTGTTAAGGTCTGTAACGATTACTGTGGCTTCTGGTACTTTGGCAGGTTTCGAACGATTGAAGTAAGGTTGGGAACGTGTGATATTGATATGCTGTATAGTATCATTGTTGGTAAGCCATGCATCCACAACTAGGATATCTAATGACTTACCTAAATCAGGATTCACCTCCGTTTCGCATGCGGAAATGAAAAAAGCAGTGTAGATGATGGGGAGTAAATACTTCTTCATTAGAACTTGAAATTATACGTGATAGATGGGAGCAAAGCAGCTAGAATGGAGGTCTCAAAAGCCCGAGTTTTTACTGCTTGGTTTGGAACATTCAGGTTGTTGATCTCTTGATAACCGACCCGGGTATTGTCCTGCAGGAAATTTACCGCAAAAGCATTCTTCCTATTTAAGACGTTATATATAGAAAATACCAAACTGCTTGATCTCGGGTTTCCTTTTTTGCTTATTTTATTGTATTCAATGGTGTAGCTTACGTCTAGCCGACTATAATTAGAAATTCTTACATTATTTCTACTCCCGTCGTTGACTGGAATTACAAACCCTGCGACATTTATTCGGTCTGTTGGGTAGGTTGTGGGGGTGCCTGTGATGTAGCTGAATATGGCTGAAAAGCTTTTCCGTTCATTTAGCTGATAGTTGGAAACAATTTTTAGGTTGTGTGTCTGATCAAAGCGAGTGGGATACCACTGTCCTTTGATGCCTTCTTTGTTCAACCCGATATTTATTCCATCAATTTTCAGTTCGGATCTTCCCAGCGTATAGCTAGCCCAGCCATTAATCCTGCCAGTATTCTTCTTTACGTACAACTCCAGCCCATATGCTCGCCCACTTCCTGTGAGGACATCTGCCTCTAATAAGGTATTTATAAATAGGTCGGCTCCATCGATATAATCAACCTGATTTCTTGTTCTTTTATAGTAGACCTCTGCTGAGGTTTCAATAGCATTGTTATTAAAGTTTCTAAAGTAGCCTAGTGCCCATTGATCTCCCTGCTGGGGTTTAATATTATTTGTGCTTGGTTGCCAAACGTCTATGGGCGTAGCCGCAACCGTATTACTTATCAAGTGAATGTATTGATTCATTCTGTTGTAGCTTGCTTTTAGAGAGGCTGTTTTGTTGAGTTGGTATTTTATGGAAATTCTGGGTTCAAAATTTCCATAATTCGCTATGCTTTTGCCTGCGCCTATCTTTACTGTATCTGATACCGTTTTTCTAATTCCAGGGGTTGTTTCTTCGAATGTAAAGCGATCTCCCGGCCCTAAATTGTTAAAATAAGAGTATCTAAGACCGTAGTGAAGTTGCCATTTTTCACCAAATTTTTGATCGTTCGAAATATAAGCGCTTAGCTCAAGTGCACTCTTTTTATCCAGACTAAAATCAATTCTATCGCCAGATGAGAACCCTACTGCATTGGCTGGAAAGAAGTTATAATAAAGTACCTCGCCGCCAAAAGTCAGTTCATTGTCCTGATCCAGAAAGTACGAGAATGTAGGTTTGAAGTTTATTGTGCGAATATCGGAACTCCATTTAAACTGGTCATCTTCGGTGTTACCAAAATCAAAAGCGTAATCATAGTTGCTGTAAAAGGTGCTAAAATTGCTAAAAAATCGGTCGTTGAATAGATGATTCCACCGAAGGGACGCCGTCTGGTTTCCCCAGTTAAATCCTTGTGCCCGATCAAATTTGAATACATCGCGACCAAAATAGCCAGAAGCAAATAGTTTATTCTTAGGGTCAATGTTGTAATTGGCTTTTGCAGTGAGGTCATAAAAATAAAGTGCCGCTCCATCGTCCAAAAAATTGGTAAAAAGGCGGATTGGGATGTCTGCATAAGACCGCCTACCTGCTAGAATAAAGGAAGCTTTGTCTTTTTTTATTGGTCCCTCTACCGTAAGCCTACTAAAGATTGTTCCTATCCCGCCAGATACATCATACTCCTTTGCGTTGCCCTCCTTCATCCGAATATCTAGCATGGAGGCAAGGCGTCCACCGTATTTGGATGGAATGCCTCCTTTGTAGAGTTTTACATCTTTTACTGCATCGGGGTTGAATACCGAAAAGAAGCCAAATAAATGTGAACTTTGATAAACGGGTGCTTCATCGAGAAGAATCAGGTTTTGACCAACACCGCCACCTCTTACATTGAACCCAGAGGAGCCCTCGCCCACAGTACTTACTCCGGGGAGCAACTGAATGCCTTTTATAATGTCTACTTCTCCAGCAAAAAGAGGTAGCTTATTTATGGATTTAATATCTAGCTCGACCACGCTCATTTCTGTAGAAGAAACATTTGCGTCCTCTGGCTTTGCGGTAACCACTACTTCTTGAAGTGCCGTTTGCTCTTCCCCCAGCTCCACATCGATCCTGATATTTTGGTCTAGCGTGATACTCCGGGTTTCTGTTGTAAACCCGAGATAGCTTACCTCTATTGTGTAGTCAGATGCAGGAACTGTTATGGCGTAAAAACCATAAACATTGGTAATATTACCCGTGCCAAGTTCCTTTACCAGAACCGTTGCTCCTATTAAACTTTCTCCATTAGATGCGTCTTTTACATACCCATTAATGGTATATTCCTCTTGCGCAAAGAGAAAAGTGGGGAGTGTCACTAACAGCAAAAATATTTTTTTCAATTCGGTAATTATTTGTATCAGAGTGTCAACAAACACAAGGCGTTCCCATTCTGAAGGTTCCTATTCATTATCTTCTTCTATACAGATTAAATAGAGCTTAAATAGTTCTAGTTGAGTGCTGAAAGTGCAGCTTTATAGTTTGGCTCTTGCCCTACTTCTGGAACAAGCTCCGTGTACTTTACTTTTCCATTTTCATCAATCACCACGATGGCTCGTGCATTTAGCCCCTTAAATCCCCCATCAGCTATTTCCACTCCATATTTTTTACCAAAATTACCACCATCTCTAAAATTGGAAAGGTTTTCAAGGTTTTCGATTCCTTCTGCCTGGCAGTATCTAGCAAGCGCAAAGGGTAAATCTTTTGACACACAAATGATGCGAGTATTGTCCAATTTAGCCGCTTCTTCATTAAACTTTACAGTAGAGGTAGCACAAACACCGGTATCAATGCTTGGGTAAATATTCAAAACTACTTTTTGACCATGATAGCTAGCCAGTGTCATTTCTTTCATGTCTTTAGAAACCAATAAAAAATCGGGAGCATCGTTTCCTACTTCAGGTAAATTTCCAACTGTATTCGTTTCTTCTCCGCCTAGGGTAATTTTAGCCATGTATGTAAATGTTGTAGGGTGTTATTAAGAAATTCAAAGATATATCCCAATGGTCAATTTGAGGAATTTTATCTACTGGATTTGCAAGGCTTAACCCAATCTTAATGGCTTTTGTTTCTTCTAACATCCGATCGTAGTAGCCACCGCCATATCCGATGCGATTTCCACTCTTATCGACAACTAATAATGGAACAAAAATTATTTCCGCGTCCATTGGTGATGCCGCCATCGATTCTTCGGGTATCGGCTCAGGTATTCCTTTTTTGTTTTCCTGCAAAGCAATCGTATTGGTCAAATAAAAGTGCTTGAGCGTTTGTGACTGAAAATTAGTTTTAGACACCATGGTCTTAAAGCCTTGCTTCCATAGCCATGGCAACATTCCGGAAAAGTCCGGTTCTTTGTTTCGTTTGATTGAAATAAACAGGTGGAGAACTCTTTCTTGTCTTTTTTGCAGAAAATCTTGAATGGAGTTCATTAAAAAGGAATTTCTTCTTAGGTATTCCCCTTCGCTGAGCAACCTCCTGTAGCTTAAAGCTATTTTTCTAAGTTGTGGTTTCGAAAAATTTACCTCCATGGAGGAAAGATACAGGATCATTCCGTTATGAGGCTCTCTTCTGGGTTAGTCTTGGAAATCTCGCTGATCAGAACCCCGACCACAGCAAATAGTACTATAATTAACTCATTGTGCTACTCAAATAACCTGCATGAAATTTATTTAAGAGCCAGCCTGATCGAAACAGTCTAAATTTAAAGATTTGATGGTTTGGAATTCCTTATCGAAATTATTTTTGATACGCTAATTTGCTGATAATCAAACTACTGCATGGCATTCTTTGCTAAAATAATGCCTATCATACTTTAGCTAATCGATTAGCAAACGGGCATAGAATATTTGTATATTACAAAATTTTAAATGAAAGGTGTAGCATTTTTGAAGATGCGCTGATTTTTGCTTTCAAAGAAATGCTTATTTGTTAGGAGAATTCATTAATTATGAGGAATAAAGAAGCTCCATGAAAAAAATAGTTGCATTGTTCTTTGTTATCGCCCTGTCTTTTTCCGTAAGGTCTCAAGACTTTGAGGGCATCATCACGTTTGCTATTTCTTATCCTAATCTAAATGCAGAAATGAAAGCTATGAAATCTGCATTGCCTAAAGAAATGGAGTTCTTCGTAAAAGAAGGCAAAGCCAAAATGGAACAATCTTTTATGGGCGGGACTATGGTAGTTCTCTTTGATGGGAGTACGAGCCTCACAGAGACTTATACCGACTTGATGGGTCAGAAAATAAAGACGATTATCACTAAGGAAGATTTGGAAAAGTCGATTCAGAATATAGATGTTGACATTCAAATAATAAAGGATGAGCAAAAAAATATTGCAGGATATCGATGCAAAAAAGTGATTCTAAAACAAACGGGACAACCAGATTTGACACTTTTTATCAGTGAAGCAATTAAAGTAAAATCCGTGATGGCCCTAAGCCCTCGATTTGCTGATTTAAATGGGTTTCCTCTTGAGTATTCCGTTAATATGAATGGGATGGCTATGCTACTGACAGCTAAAAAAGTAGAGAAGAAATTTGTTGAAGACGCTGCATTTAATCCCCCTGAGGGAGAATACAGAAAAATGTCTGCTTTTGGAAGTAGGTAAAACCCATGCTGCTTTTATGCGGCCCAGTCTTCTCTATCTAAGCTTCGATATTGAATAGCTTCTGCTAAGTATTCTATTGCAATTTCTTCGGTTTCAGCCAAATCAGCAATGGTTCGGGATACACGCAAGATGCGGTCGTAGGCTCTGGCTGAGAGTCCGAGTCGTTCCATGGCTGTTTTCAGTAGTTTCTTTCCCGCTTCATTTATCTGACAAACCTCTTTTACCATGTTAGTACTCATCATAGCGTTATTAAAAATACCGGTTTGATCTTTGAATCTTGCATTTTGTATCTCTCTGGCCTTCATTACTCGTTTTCTAATTTCCTCGCTTGACTCGGTTTTTCGGGTTTCCGTCATTTGATCAAAAGGTACAGGTGTCACCTCCACATGGAGGTCGATACGGTCTAGTAGCGGACCACTTATTTTATTCAGGTATCGCTGAACCACACCTGGCGCACAGACGCACTCCTTTTCGGGGTGGTTATAATAGCCGCAAGGGCATGGGTTCATGCTCGCAATAAGCATGAAATTGGAGGGATAATCGAGTGAAATTTTCGCTCTGGAAATGGTCACTTTTCGCTCTTCGAGGGGCTGACGCATTACCTCTAAAACCGTCCGTTTAAACTCTGGCAACTCGTCGAGAAAAAGAACACCGTTATTGGCCAAAGAAATCTCTCCAGGCTGTGGAATACCTCCACCTCCTACAAGTGCAACATCTGAAATGGTATGGTGCGGCTGGCGAAAAGGGCGCTGGGAGATGAGATGCGCGTCCGTGCCCAGCTTCCCGGCTACGGAATGAATCTTAGTCGTTTCCAATGCCTCGTTCAGACTCAAAGGCGGCAAGATCGATGGAAGTCTCTTTGCAAGCATGGTCTTACCCGCTCCGGGAGGACCAATCATGATCATATTGTGTCCCCCTGCGGCGGCGATCTCCATGGCTCGTTTGATATTTTCCTGGCCTTGTACGTCGGCAAAATCAGCGGCGTAATTTTCTAACTCATTATAAAATACATCACGAGTATCATAGGTGGTAGGAATAATTATTTCCTCTCCTTCTAAGTGCTTGATGGCTTCTTCCAAGGAAGAAACACCCACTATGTCAAGTCCATCTACGATAGCTGCCTCCGATGCGTTTTCTTTTGGAAGGATGAATCCTTTAAAATTATTTTTTCTGGCCTCGATGGCTATGGGTAAGGCTCCTTTTATAGGACGAACCTTTCCATCGAGTGAGAGCTCTCCCATTACAAAGTAGTCTTCCAACTCTTCTGCCACCAGTTGTTCTGATGCTTTGAGGATACCCAACGCAATAGGTAGATCGTATGCAGAACCTTCTTTGCGAATATCGGCAGGAGCTAGGTTTACCACCACTTTTTGGCGTGGCATCCGATACCCCAGATGCTTAATTGCAGACTCTACTCTTTGTTCGCTTTCCTTTACGGCAGAGTCTGGCAGCCCTACCATAAAAAATTTTGTGCCCTGTCCCACATTTACCTCGATGGTAATTTTGTAGGCCTCAACACCATAAACAGCACTCCCATAAGTTTTAGCTAGCATAGGGCTTAATTCTTTCCCCCTAAATATAATTCAGTCTAGTCTTCTCCTTCTTCGTCTGCAACTGAGTCAATTTCTTCCTCCTCGTCCGCTTCATGACTTCTATCATAGAGTCTTGCTTTAAGTTGCAATATTTCTTCCTCCAATTTACCTACGTTTCCTTTTGCTTGATAAATCGAAAGCTGTTGTAAGACAAATCCAATGATCATTAAAATGGAGATGAATAGGAAAACACTCATCACATGTGAAAAGTACTTGATGTACGACGAGAGTTTGATCTTTAAAAGATAGTCTTGAGTATTCATCAGTATATCAATTGAGAAATAAAGCAAGACCAGTGCAATCAAGATGTAGAATATGTGAAAAATGAGTTTGAATTTTTTCATTTTAGTTATGATAGTACCTGAAAGTTAGGCAATTATTTGTCCGATCTATAAAGAGATAATTCCGAGCTGGAATATTCCAGCGAAAAGAAGTCCCAAGAACCAGTTTATTGGCATCTAGTGATCCCATTTCATCGGAGTTATTTTGATAAATAATATCTAAATCAAAAAATGAATTGTACTCAATCATGTTATGTTGCCCTAAAATGAAATATTAACCATTCGGTTTTATTGTCCAGTAGGGGGTCGTTTCCGTATGCTAAACTTCCTCCCTTGCTATTAGGTCTTCGCTCGATGTCGTTTTTAGAAATATTTCGTCCAAAACTGCCATTGCATTCATTTTTAATTTCGAATAGATTAATTACAAACAGCAAGTTTTTAATATGCCTACTGGAACTTAGCTATGGTTAAGTTGTTAATCAATACAAAAATCACATTTATGAAGATAAACTTAGATTATAAAGGAGATTATGAGTTTGTAGGAATAAACGAAAATGGGAATAAAGTCAATATAGACATGAGGCCCAACGAAGTTAAAGCTCATCACGCTCCCACAGAATTACTCCTTTCAGGTTTGGCTGCCTGCGCAGCGGTAGAAATCGTTTCCATGGTAAAGAAAAGGCGCAAGCAGTTTGTAGACCTTAAGGCAGAACTCCACGGAGAACGAAGAGCGGAAAACCCTAAAGGCTTCACAAAAATCCATTTAAAGTACACGATCTATTCTCCTGACCTAACAGAGCAGGAAGCGGAACGTATCGTAGAGCTAGCTACTACAAAATATTGTTCTGTGGCCGCATCCATTAAAGCGGAACAAACCCACTCTTTTGAAATTATACGGACTTAACCCCCCTTCTTATAAGGTAAAAATGAACGTTTAAAAGCGGTGGCTAGCACGTATTGGGCTAATTTGAAACTATGTTTTGAGGCAGACACTTCATAAATCGCTAGGGTTTTGGGCTGAACCGCCCGCCCCACTTTTCACACCCAACGCCTTTTTTGTATGCTCCAAAAGAAACCGCTACGCCGTTTCAAGAAAAAAATAGCCCAAACCCCGTTTTACGGGGGTTTAAGCAGTGTTTTGTATTCTTAATTACAATCCGTTCGATAACTAGCAGAAGCATCTTTCGACCATCTACTTGGAATAGACGTTGGATCTTTGACTTTTATACACGTTAGATTAGGGTTATCAGTTAAGTAAAGAAGGGTAAGTGCTGTGTTTTGAGAAACATCTACTACTGTTAATTTATTCC
Source organism: uncultured Ekhidna sp. (assembly GCA_964289745.1). Classification (GTDB taxonomy): domain Bacteria; phylum Bacteroidota; class Bacteroidia; order Cytophagales; family Cyclobacteriaceae; genus Ekhidna. The sequence continues at coordinate 394,032 of CAXYMM010000001.1, read as the reverse complement.
CATCTAAAGCAAGAGTGGTAAGCGCTGTGTTGTTAGAAACATCGATGGCTGTTAGTTGGTTTTGACCTAGATAAAGCGCAGTTAGCGCCGTGTTTCGAGAAACATCTATTGCTGTTAAGTCATTACTTCCCATATCAAGCAAAGTAAGATTTATAAAATATTCAATCCCAGTAGCATCTGCAATGCCTGAATTAGTTAAGGTTAAGCTGGAATTATATGCTCGGGCTTCTTTTACTGAAATTTCCCCATCTCCATTGGCGTCTATGGCTTTATCACTTACTAATGCCGCTGCTTTGAAGTTTTCATCGGGGATATTCACTATTTCCTCTATTGAAATGGTAAACGCTGCCGTAGCCGATACACTCCCTATTGTCGCCTGTATCTCGCCTGTAACCTCCGTACGGGTTCCGTAATCAAAGGCACTTGGATCCTTTACCACCATTTTATTTCCATTTAACCTAATGGCATCCGCTGGGTTTTGACTTGTAATCGAATAAACCGGCGTTTTATTCGTATTGGCTACGGTCGCCGCTATCTCCCCAATCGAGTCTCCTTGAGGGCGATTTTCCAAAATAGTTAATTGGGACAAGTCCGCTATGCTTATGGTAATTGCGTTATCAATGGTCACCGTTTGCGTGGTGTCAGCCGACTTGCCTGCATTCGTAGCCGTCAGTTTTACCGTATAAGTACCGTCCTTAGCGTACATATGAGTGGGGCTTTCGTCTGTTGAAATGTTTTGATCTCCAAAATCCCAAGCATAGCTGGTTGCATTTTCAGAAGCATTTGTAAAGGTTACCGTCCCTTCTGTGCCTTTTGTAAAGGTAAAGCTGGCAACGACTTGAATGCTCGTTCCATTAAGGGTAATGGTTGCCGTTTTATCATTGGATTTGCCCGAACTGTCCTTAGCGGTGAGCTTTACCGTATAGGTGCCGTCCTTAGCGTAGGTATGGACGGGATTTTCGTCTGTTGATTTGTTTCCATCTCCAAAGTCCCAAGCGTAGCTGGTCGCATTTTCAGACGTATTTTTAAACGTTACTTTACCTGCCGTTTCGGAGTCTGCTTCGAAGGTAAAATTCGCCACTACTTGGATGCTCGCACCCGCTAGGGTAATGGTCAGCGTTGCCGTTTTAGTAGCCGACCCGCCTGCATTCGTGGCGGTGAGCTTTACCGTATAAGTGCTGTCTTTCGTGTAGGTATGGGTGGGGTTTTCTTCCTTTGAAGTGTTTCCGTCTCCAAAGTCCCATGCGTAGCTGGTCGCATTTTTAGACGTGTTTTTAAAGGTTACCGCCCTTTCTGTTCCTGACTCGAAGGTAAAGTCGGCCTCTACTTTAGGGGTTACTGGATCATCGCCCCCACAACTGAATAAGACAGCGGCGGTGCATAGGGTGGCGATTAGAAAAGTTTTGGGTTTGATATTCATAGGTTTGATATTCATAGGTTTGAATTTGATTTGATTTGATTTGATTTGATTTGATTTGATTTGATTTGATTTGATTTGATTTGATTTGATTTGATTTGATTTGATTTGATTTGATTTGATTTGATTTGATTTGATTTGATTTGATTATCCATAAATTTAAAATTTTTCGTTTCGTTTCGTGTTTTGTCGAGATTTTTTATTGAGATGTTTAATTGGTCGAAAATTTGCATTTTACTATTAATTTAAATTTAAAATACAAGAATAAGGGTATTAAATCGTATTTGCAAAAAAATTTAATGAAAAAAAGATTTTTTTAGCGTGGCGACCGAATGGGAGCTATGATTTCATATATATTGTTTGTATTTCATTGTTCATTTAGCATTAGATTTTCTTCGTCTGTCAAAAGTCTTGAATGAATTATAAACCTAACACCCAAGGGTATTTCAAGAGAAAAACTTGCTCCTCTACCTTCAGTAACGTCTATGGTTAAGTGGGTGTGTTTCCAATATTCAAATTGGTCTTTATTCATATAATAATTAACATCTACCAATTGACCAAGTAAAATATCACTATCATCCAAATACATGTCATCTTTTTCAAAAATCATTGGGGCAGATCCGTCGCAACACCCTCCGCTTTGATGGAAGATTAACTCTCCGTGCTTCTTTTTTAGCTGATTGACAACCTCAATTGCCTTGTCTGAAATAGCTACTCTTGATGAATTCATATCTAGATAATGGTTAATAAGAACAGATCAAATTATTTTGACCTGTTCTTGTTATTCAATACATACTCTATTTAAAAGAAACCTAATTTATTTTTATCGTAGGAGATAAGCATATTCTTCGTTTGTCGATAATGATTGAGCATCATTACATGAGTCTCCCGTCCAAAACCTGACTTTTTATAGCCTCCAAAAGGAGCGTGGGCTGGGTACGCATGGTAACAATTAACCCAAACTCTTCCTGCTTTAATAGCTCGCGGTATTTGATACAGTTGGTGGGCATCTCTTGTCCACACACCTGCACCTAAACCGTAAAGTGTATCATTTGCAATTTCTAAAGCTTCGACCTCATCTTTAAACTTAGTTACGCAAACAACAGGTCCGAATATTTCTTCTTGAAAAACCCGCATTTTGTTGTGTCCTTCTAAAATGGTGGGTTGTATGTAATAGCCATTTGCAGCATCACCGTCAAGTTTGGCAGCAACACCACCACACAGTACTTTTGCGCCTTCCTCTTTTCCAATATTAATATAAGACAGGATTTTTTCATATTGGTCGTTTGATGCTTGAGCACCAACCATGGAATTTACATCGTAGGGATTTGTTTGAATAATTGCCTTAGTACGCTCCAAAACACGCTTCATAAAGTCATCGTAGATGTCTTCTTGCACTAAAATTCTTGAAGGGCAAGTACAAACCTCACCTTGATTGAAGGCAAATAAAACAGCTCCTTCTACCGCTTTGTCTAAGTAAGCATCATCTGCATCCATAACCGAATTGAAGAAGATATTTGGGGATTTCCCTCCTAACTCCATGGTAACCGGATTTAAGTTTTTAGAAGCATACTGCATAATCAATTGACCCGTTGTAGTTTCCCCAGTAAAAGCCACCTTATCCACTCGGGAGCTTGAAGCCAATGGCTTACCTGCTTCTGGGCCAAAGCCATGAATTATATTGATAACGCCTGGAGGAAAAACATCCGCTATTTTTTCCATCAATAAAGTAGCTGTCGAAGGAGTTTGTTCAGCTGGTTTTAGCACTACACAATTTCCTGTCGCCAAAGCCGGTGGCAGCTTCCAAGACAACATAAGCAAAGGAAAATTCCATGGGATAATTTGACCAACCACACCCAAGGGTTCTTTAATGTTCATAGAAAGGGTATTTTGGTCAAGCTCTGTTGCGGTGCCCTCTTCCGCTCGAATACAAGCTGCAAAATACCTCCAATGGTCAACAGAAAGAGGAATGTCTGCATTTATCGTTTCACGAATTGGCTTACCATTATCACATGTTTCTACTATTGCAAATTCCTCTAAATTAGCTTCAATAATATCAGCTACTTTATTCATTAAGGCAGCGCGCTCTACAGCCGATGTCATGGCCCAAGCATCCTTTGCGGAATTAGCTTCATCTATAGCCAATTCTACATCTTCTTTTTGGGAACGAGGATACTTAGCTATTAAGCTTCCGTCAACGGGTGATGTATTGTCAAAATATTGACCGCCAAGTGGTGCTACGAATTTTCCATTAATGAAATTTTCGTATTTGTCTTTGAATTTTGGTTTTGAATAACTCATTATTTAGTAATTTAAATTAAAATAAGATCCTACTCTGTTGAAGATTTTCGGATTCCTCTAGTTTTTTTAATGAATGCCAACGGTATCGGCTATGGTCAGTACGGGAATTAACAAGCGATTAATTTCCGATTAAGCACTTAGCCAAAATTTTTTATTTTTTTATTTTTTCATTTAAAAGCCAAATAAAAAGATATGGCAGTCACAATAAAAATACACTAAATTTTAATTAAACACTAAATCCTAGATTATTTATAGCCAGTGTTGGGCATAGTTTTTTATTTGTATTCAAATTGTTGAATGTAGGCTCGCGTTTTTTCGTTTTGAATTTGGTAAACTCTATTTTCGGAATTAAACCTATAACTATATTTATAAAAAGTTAGCGCCTTAGAGTAATCATCTGCTTGATACGGATATGCTTTTTCTGTTCCAAAAATATTTTTAAAATAAGGTTTATAATCAATTCTTAAAATTCCGATCGACTCGATTAAATTCATAGGGTTTCTTTTGGTTAAATCATAATCTAAAAACTCAACATAAATTTCTGTTCCATTCTCAATCGAAACAATATTTTGGCTTGAATTATAGTTTAAGTTTTTGATTCGAGGATAATTCGAATTGATTCTTGTTTTGTAGCCGGTTAGCATGTCTCCATTGAAATTGAATTCGGATATTTTCTGATTTTGATTATTATATACCTCTGCTAAATCATCAGTCCAATTGATGTTAAAAACGACTTCTCCTTCTCTAATTTCTTGAATAACTCGCCCTTTATTATTATAAATAAACCTGCTAAAACCACTGTATTGTGGGTTGTTAATATTGGTGTAACTTTCTGAAACTACTTTGCCATTATCATCAAATGCATATTCCAGAATGAATATAATTTCAGTTGGGTCATTTTCTAATCTGAGAGAATATTTGAGATAAGTTATGTTTTTTTCATTTATAGAGTTGTTTTCATCATCAGAACTACATCCTATGTTTAGGATTCCAAAAAATAGTAAGATTAAGTTTTTCATAAATTAACATCTTAATGAATGCCAACGGCCTACATATGGCTTGTGGCGTTTTCAAAGCACTTTCTTGTCCTTCATAACCAAAACTAGCTACGGAGCGAAAACCCTGCATGCAGCCGTTCACCCACCATAAACTATATGCGTTGTTGGCACACTTATTTATTTTCTAATTTAACTTTATTTTCCTAGCTCGACCTAAACGGATTTTCTTTAATGACGCCCAGCGTTCAATGTAAAATGCGTTTTAATGCATTTTTACATAGTGTTGGATGTAGTTTTTCTTTCTAGAATTTTTATTGTTGCTCTTATATATTTGCTTTTATGTCTTGATTTTTCTTTCGGCTCGCAAAATGAGATATACTCATAGTTCCATATGGGATGAATGATTTCAGTTAACGCTTTAAATTCTCCATTTTTCCAACCAGAGTACCCTAATAGTTCATCAAATACTATTATAGTTCCAGAGACCAGTCTTTCAACTGTATTTTTAAAAATTACTTTTGTCGGAGTGTAAGTATCCATATCAATATGCATGAATGAAATAAATTCATTGTTGTCCTTCAAAAATGGTGGTAGTGTTTCATCAATCCAGCCTTTAACCAGCTGTACATTCTTATTAACTTTAGGTAGTTTCCCTTTTTGGTCAAATGTAGATTTTAGCATGTGAGTTCCTGCCCAGTCCTCAGAGAGCCCTTCGAAAGAGTCGAAACCATATATTTTTCTTGAATCATTTTTATTCGCTAGAATTCTGCTGAAAAAGTTAATTGAATGACCTTGAAAAACTCCAAATTCAAGAATTAGACCAGTATCTGGTATTTGGTTAATTGCATGTTCCCAAAAAACTGTTTTTTTCTCTAATAAAGCTGCTGAACCACCATGTTTATTTATAAATTCAGCACTCTCTTTAAAATTGATTTCGTCCAATTGGTAGAACGTTTTTCTCGAATTTGTAACACTGTGAAACAGAAAAATTGATATTCCGTCAATCAGTTTGATTATTTTTTTTTTCATCTAATTTTTTAGGTTTAAATTATATCCAACGACTCGCTAAACGTAGTGAGGTTCGGGATTTTGAATATTCGAGCAAACTGGAATATTTTAAAAAACGAGAAGAACCTTATCAAATTGCATTTTAGCTTACGTTGGATCGCGTTTTGTTCGATGCCAACCTTGGGCTGTGTTGTTTGTATAATTATATTCCATGGTTGCAATTTGGTTTAGTAGGTCATTGGATTACATTTCAAAGGGGTGGGAGTGCGGAAGCACGTAGTAACTTTGGTCAGCTTTAGCTAAATGATCCGTCTTGAATAGAGGTTACATAATCTTAAGCAATTATGTACAAAAATGACAAAGTAATTAGACGGTATTCAGCGTCTTACAAACTCAAAATTTTAAAAAGAAACAACATCAAAATCAGCATGACAGAAGAAAATCGTTGCTGCGAAAATGCACTTGCTGAACGGGTAAACGGTATTCTAAAAGACGAGTTCTATCTCGACCAGACCTTTAACAGCTTGCAATACGCAAAGCGTGCAGCAAGAAACGTCATCAATCTATATAACTCTATTAGCTATATAACTCTATTAGATTACATTTATCTTTTGACTATAAAACACCTGAAATGGAATATACAATTGCAGCGTAAATCAATTTTTAACCAGTAGCCATATTTTAGGACATAACAAATAAAACATGAACATTTACCATATTTTACTATAAAGGGAATTTTTTAGTTCATTTTTGCCTGCTATGACATTCGAAGAATTTGGACTTAATAATTTGTTGAAAGAGGCGATCGATCACATCGGATTTAGTGCGGCCACTCCCATTCAAGAAGAAGCTATTCCACCGATACTAGAGGGGAGAGATTTAATCGCCTGCGCTCAGACAGGTACTGGCAAAACGGCAGCATTTGTCATCCCCACCTTGAATCTCATTGCAAATGAGCCCAGTGATGAGGTGAGAGTCCTGATTGTTTGTCCCACGCGAGAGTTAGCTATTCAAATTGATCAGCAAATAGAAGGATTCTCCTATTTCCTTCCCGTCCACTCTATTGCCGTATATGGCGGAGGAGATGGTTCAGATTTTACACAGCAGAAGAAAGCCTTGACTCATGGAAGTAACATCGTGGTGGCTACTCCAGGTAAACTCATTTCCCACCTTAATCTTGGGTATGTTAAGTTTGACTCTGTTGCACACCTAATTCTGGACGAGGCGGATCGGATGCTCGATATGAATTTCTATGATGACATCAAAAAAATAATCACATTTCTACCAAACCTCCAGCAGACACTCATGTTCAGTGCCACCATGTCACCCAAGATCGAAAAACTAGCAAAAGGCATACTAAAAAACCCAAAACGCATCACATTAGCGTTAGCCAAACCTGCGGAGAATATAGATCAAGAAGTATATCTTGTAGAGGAAGCTTACAAAATTGAGTTAATCACAAAAATCATAAGTAGGTATAAGAATTTTGAAAGCATCATAATTTTCACGTCTACTAAAAAGAAAGTCGGCGAAATTATAAAGGGTCTAAGGCAGGAAGGAGAGGAAGCAAAAGGGATTTCCTCCATGCTAGAACAAGAAGAACGAGAACGTATTTTACTGAAGTTTAAAGCCAAAAAAATTCGTGTTCTGGTAGCTACAGACGTACTTTCGAGAGGTATTGACATTAAGGACATCAACTTGGTAATTAACTTTGATGTGCCTAACGACGCCGCCGATTATGTGCATAGAATTGGTCGTACAGCACGCGCAAAAACAAGCGGCGTAGCAATTACTTTAGTTTGTAAGTCAGAAAATTACAAAATGAAACGCATTGAGAAGCTCATCGAAAGAGATTTGGATAAGCTTGAATACCCGATGCGAAGATGAAGTTTTGAATGTTGATTTAGCATGTCGATCTGGATACATACCTTAACCTAATGAATAATATTTTACACTTCCCCATCCTTATTTGCAAAATCTTGGTTGTTTATGCTGTTTGAATAAAGTAAAATAGGCAAGATTAAATGAGGCTCTTCACACTTCTTGATTCATATCAATAACAGCTATCGTTTATTATTTCATTAAGAAAAGATCGTGATGGTGTTTAGCCAGAAACGCAGGATCTGGCTAATTTTGCCATTTTATGAAAAAAGTTGCTTTTTACACGCTAGGTTGCAAACTCAACTATTCGGAGACCTCCTCTATTTCCCGAATGTTTGAGAAGCGTGGTTATGTAAAAGGAGACTTTACTGATTCCCCAGATATTTTCATTATCAACACCTGCTCTGTAACAGAAAATGCAGATAAGAAGTGTCGCAAAATTGTGAAGGAAGCTAAAAAAATTTCACCAAACAGCTTTGTCGCCATTTTGGGTTGCTATGCGCAGCTAAAGCCAAAAGAAATCTCTAAAATTCCAGGAGTGGACGCTGTGTTAGGGGCTGCAGAAAAATTTCGATTATTCGATTATCTGGATGATTTCACTAAAGGAGGAATTTTCGCCTCGGAAATAAAGGAAGCTAAAACCTACCATTCTTCATTTTCAATAGCAGACAGGACACGAACCTTTCTAAAGGTTCAAGACGGGTGCAACTACAGCTGCACTTTTTGTACCATCCCGCTTGCACGTGGTAAAAGTAGAAGCGACAGTATTTCCAATATCGTAAAACAGGCGGAAGAAATTGCCCTGACTGAAGTAAAAGAAGTGGTACTTACAGGGGTGAATATTGGTGATTTCGGTATTCAAGAAGGAAAGCGCAAAGAAAAATTCACAGCACTTTTGAAAGCATTAGACAACGTGGAAGGGATAGACCGTTTTAGAATATCATCTATTGAACCAAACCTACTATCAGATGAAATAATTGAATTTGTTTCGAAATCCAACCGATTTGTCCCACACTTTCATATCCCACTGCAATCTGGAAGCGATACTATTCTAAGGCGAATGAAACGCCGATATCTGAGTGGGCTCTACAAAAGCCGAATAGAGAAAATCAAAGAACTAATGCCACACTGCTGTATCGGTGTGGATGTGATAACGGGATTCCCGGGCGAGACCGCGGAAGAGTTTTTAAAAACCTATCACTTTTTAAACCAACTGGATGTGTCCTACCTTCATGTTTTTCCCTACTCAGAACGTCCAAATACTGCCGCCTTTGAAATGGATCAGGTTGTAGCACCATCGGAGCGCTCAAGTAGATCTAAAATGTTAAGAGACCTCTCTGAAAAGAAAAAAAGATATTTTTACGAACAACACCTTACTAAAAGCTATAAAGTTCTTTTCGAGGAGGATATAGATAATGGCATAATGCATGGCTTCACGGAAAACTACATCCGAGTTGCTGCCAAGTACGACCCTATCCTTATAAATGAAGTAAAAGAAGTACGGCTAATAAGAATAAATCAAGATGGATTTGTGGAAGCACAAGAGCCAGAAGAAGTTCTTGCCTATCAATCATAATTATTTTTCTACCCGTCTCTATGGTGTTTATTTTTACTGCATGAAGTTAATCTGCATTGGACGAAACTACGTAGAGCATATTGAAGAACTGGGTAATGAAAGACCAGAAAACCCCATCATTTTCATGAAGCCAGACACCGCTATCCTTAAAGACAACGATCCTTTTTATCATCCAGACTTTTCCAATGATATTCATCACGAAGTAGAGGTACTCATAAAAATCAAAAAAGAGGGTAAATCCATCAGAAAGGAATTTGCTAGTGATTATTATAATGAAATAGGACTAGGAGTCGACTTTACAGCAAGAGACTTGCAAAGCAAGCTAAAAGCAAATGGTCATCCATGGGAACTAGCCAAAGCTTTCAATGGATCAGCTTGCATCTCTAATTTTATCCGAAAAGAAGGTAGAGACATGACCAAAATTAATTTTTCTTTAAAGAAAAATGGAGAAATAGTGCAGGATGGAAATACAAGTTTGATGCTCTGGTCAATTGATGAAATCATCGCATATGTAAGTCAGTTTATCTTGTTAAAGATAGGCGATATCATTTTTACGGGTACACCAAAAGGTGTGGGTTCGATAGCCATTGGCGATCGATTGGTAGGATTTTTAGAAGAAAAAAAAATGTTTGATTTCGAGATAAAGTAATCGGTGAAATATATTCTAAGTATTGTCTCTGTTGCTTTTATTTCTTCTCTGGCAGCTCAAAATAAAATGAGAGGTAAATACCTCTTCCCGATCAATTCTGGTCAGCAGAACTACCTTGCAGGAACCGTGGGCGAGATAAGAGCTTCCCATTTTCACACAGGCATTGACATAAAAACAGGAGGAAGAATTGGACTGCCTGTTCACGCAACTACCGATGGCTACATTTCTAGAATTAAAATTTCCGCTGTGGGATATGGGCATGTGCTGTATATGCAACACCTTGATGGAAACATTTCTGTATATGCACACCTTGATTCATTTAATGAGGAACTTCAGAATTGGATAGTCGCCAAACAGTACGAACTAGAATCATTCGAAATTGACCTTTTCCCTACTAAAAATAGATTTTTTTATAAAAAGGGAGGTATCATCGGATACTCCGGAAATACAGGCTCCAGTAGTGGCCCCCACCTGCACTTTGAGATTAGGGATGAAAACAATCTTGCACTTGATGCTTTGAAATTCAACTTCAGTGAAATCAGTGATCGAAAAGCACCCGTTGTTAAGAAAATCGCCTTTGTAACAATGGATGAAAATGCCCGTGTAAATGGCTACTTTGGAAGGTATGAATTTGAACTTTCATTGAAGGACGGTGTTTACGTAAACACGAGTAACATTCACCTCTTAGGAAAAATCGGAGTGGAAATTTATTCCTACGACCCCATGGATGGGATACATCATAAAAATGGAATCGTTAAAACTACTTTGAAAGTAGACGATGAACTAAAGTTTGAAGAACACAAAACACAATTGCCTTTTTCGAAACAACGAAACGCACTTGTTCATTACAACTATGCTGCTTTTAAGAAAGGAAGAAAAAAATTTAATAAGTTATACCTCTCAGACGGAAACGAACATACTTTCTATACAACAACTAATCGTGGCATTTATTTCTCTTCCCAAACTTCGCTCGAAATAAAAACAGAAGACAGCTATGGAAACAAGTCGACATCCGTTATCTCCCTTACAAAAGGGCTCTCTGAACACAAACCATGGGTCGCTGAGATTGCGGAAATAGGAAATTTTCTTCATATTAAATCCAATCAAACAGCATCAGTTCAGGTATCGGAGTGGGTCGCTTTACAGCCATACAAAAAAACAGGAGAGGATCGCTTTTATATATGGGACTTACGAAATGGCTCTCCAAAATCTATTTTTCTTAATGGAAAAACAGTTAATACTGGCTATAGGGGCATTATCCCGCCGGCACAAGAGCGTAATTACGTTCAAAAAGAATTCGACCTTAGTCTATCTGGCAAAAGCCTTTTCGATACACTATTTCTGGCATTTGAAAAAAAGTATGATTCCACCCGAAATCTTGAACTTTTTCAATTCAAAAATGCTGCCCAGCCACTTCGGACTTATCTTACCATTAAATTAAAACCAGAAAAAAAATACGGAGAAAAAGCAGCCGTTTATTCAAGTTGGGGAAAGAAACTAAATTACATTGGAGGAGACTGGGAAAAAGATAAACTCAAGTTTAAAACGAGGGATTTGGTTACCTACACCATCGTTTCTGACACCGTCAGCCCAATTATTATCCCTAAAGTAATAAATAGCGAGGTATTGAAGTTTCAAATTAATGATAGCCTGTCTGGCATCAAATCGTTCAGAGCCGAACTGAATGGAGATTTTGTACTTATGTATTATAATCAAAAAAGAAATTTAATCTACTCTGAAAAGCTTGACAAAAACATTCCATTCGAAGGAGAGTTTAGTTTAGAGTTAATTGATAATTCAAACAATAAAGCAACTTATTCTATACAACTATGATTACATTAAAACCTGGAGATACCGCCCCTGATTTTGAGAGCAAAGACCAAGACGGCAATTCGATCAAAATGTCTGATTATAAGGGCAAAAAGGTGGTTTTATATTTTTACCCAAAAGACAATACTCCTGGTTGTACCGCCGAGTCATGCAACCTGCGAGACAATTATGAAGCACTCCGAGCAAAAGGGTATGAAGTGATAGGTGTGAGTGGTGATAGTGAAAAGTCACATCAGAAGTTTATAGCAAAATATGAACTCCCATTCAAGCTAATTGCTGATGAAGACAAGTCTGTTCATAAAGCTTTTGGTACGTGGGGAGAAAAGAAAATGTATGGGAAAACATACATGGGAACCCTCAGAACTACTTTCTTAATTGATGAAGAAGGTAAGGTAGAGGAAGTGATCGAAAAGGTGAAGACCAAGGATCACACCGCTCAGATACTGAAGTAAAACCTTAAAGATCTAAAGGCGTCATCATCCTGATCATCCGTTCTAAACGCATTGACTTTGAGAAGGATTCAGAATATGTTATTTCTCAACAATGATTTTTTACGTCAATACTGCACCTCGTTATTGTATTTTTCCAAGAACTAAAATCATGAACCAGTTTTTACTCGGATGTTAATAATAAAAAATCATGATCTTACTGCTCTAGTAGGAATTAAATGTTCCACTTCCATTTCCTTAGTCCATTAAAATCCCCATTACTTTCCAGGTTCCAATCAGGTTTGAAGAACAGGTGGCGTAATCCTTTCTATAAGAAATGTCTAGTAAAGATGTTAAGACTAAAAAATTCTTATTCGTGCTTTTATGACATAAAAAACCCTTCCAACATGGAAAAGTTTAACGCTATGTATCCAGGGTTTGGAAAATAAATTTCTATTGATATAATCGATTATTTTTTATCTTCTTCTACCTCTTCAAATTCTACATCAGAGACATCATCCGCACTGGCATTACTTGAAGCATCTCCGCCACCTGCGCTAGCATCTGATCCTGAAGCACCTTGTGCGGCACCCGCATCAGACTCTTGCTGCGCCGCATACATCTCTTGAGAAGCAGCTGTCCAAGCATTATTCAATGCCTCCATGGCTGTATCGATTTCTGTGAGATCTTGCTTCGTATGTGCTTCTTTTAGCTTCGTCAAAGCTCCATCAATGGCGGTTTTGTTAGGTTCAGAAAGCTTGTCTCCAAACTCACTCAGCTGCTTCTCTGTTTGGAAAATCAAAGAGTCGGCCTGATTGATTTTCTCAGCTTTTTCTTTCACTTGCTTATCCGCTTCCGCATTCGCTTCGGCTTCCTGCTTCATCTTATTTATTTCTTCATCTGTAAGACCAGAAGAAGCCTCAATTCTAATTTTCTGTTCTTTGCCAGTTCCTTTATCTTTTGCAGAAACGTTTAGGATTCCGTTTGCATCAATATCAAAAATTACTTCTACCTGAGGCACACCTCTAGGTGCCGGGGGGATTCCATCCAAATGAAATTTTCCAAGCGACTTATTGTCCTTTGCCATTGGTCGCTCGCCCTGAAGTACATGAATTTCCACAGAGGGCTGATTATCGACGGCTGTAGAAAAAGTCTCAGACTTCTTGGTGGGGATTGTGGTGTTTGCCTCGATCAGCTTAGTGAATACACCTCCAAGTGTCTCAATACCCAATGAAAGCGGCGTAACGTCAAGAAGTAATACGTCCTTTACTTCACCTGTTAAAACGCCTCCTTGAATAGCCGCACCAATTGCGACCACCTCATCAGGATTTACCCCTTTAGAAGGCTTTTTCCCAAAGAATTTTTCTACTTCTTCCTGAATTTTAGGGATACGAGTGGATCCTCCCACCAAAATTACTTCATCAATTTCGTTTGTAGAAAGTCCTGCATCATTCAATGCGGTCTTTACAGGTTTCATAGACCTTCTTACCAATTCGTCTGCAAGTTGCTCAAACTTCGCACGAGTCAGTTTTCTCACCAAGTGCTTGGGTACGCCGTCTACTGGCATAATGTACGGCAAGTTAATTTCGGTCTCAGAAGAACTTGAAAGCTCAATTTTTGCTTTTTCGGCAGCTTCTTTCAAACGCTGAAGTGCCATGGGGTCTTTTCTAAGATCGATGTTTTCATCAGTAATAAATTCTTTGGCTAACCAGTTGATGATCACTGCATCGAAATCGTCACCGCCGAGGTGGACATCACCATTGGTAGATTTTACTTCAAATACACCATCGCCCAATTCCAATATTGAAATATCGAATGTGCCGCCTCCAAGGTCATAAACCGCAATCTTCATGTCCTGATCTTTCTTGTCAAGACCATAAGCTAAAGCTGCCGCAGTAGGTTCGTTTATAATTCTTTTTACCTCTAAACCAGCAATCTGACCAGCCTCTTTAGTAGCTTGTCTCTCTGAATCATTGAAGTACGCTGGTACAGTTACTACTGCTTCTTTTACTTCTTGACCTAAGAAGTCCTCTGCCGTAGACTTCATCTTTTGAAGGATCATTGCGGAAAGTTCCTGAGGTGTGTAGTTTCTGTCCCCGATTTTCACTCTTACGGTATCATTACTACCAGACTCAAGTCCGAAAGAAACATTCTTCATTTCCTCACCAACTTCAGAGTATTTTTTACCCATAAATCGCTTGACAGAGCTAACGGTATTATGAGGGTTTGTAATCGCCTGACGTTTTGCAGCATCTCCAACTTTACGCTCTCCCTTGCCGTCTTCTAAAAAGGCTACAATGGAAGGTGTTGTCCTTCTTCCTTCGCTATTTTGGATAACTACGGGCTCATTACCTTCCATCACGGAAACGCACGAGTTAGTGGTACCTAAGTCAATTCCAATAATTTTTCCCATTACTTTATATTCTTTACTCGATATTAGATTATTTCAAATTCTTAAAACTTATATTAACAATGGATGTGCCAAAGGGATCATCGTGACACATTGACAGGATGCGTCATGGTTGATTATAATTTTTTGCCATAATCTGCTATCTTTTACTAGTTTTTCATCCTTAAATCTGACTGCATCCTATCTTTGAAGATATTCTTATCACTCACTTTGCTCCACTTTCCGAAATCACAATATTCTCTTTTTCTTTACTATTTACTTTTATTTCGATCTTCATATCGTTGCTTGACGGCTCTGGTGACCATGAGCAAAATAAATGTAATTAAAATACCGATGATCAACACATTTTTAACTTGGCTATGGGTAATGGAGGTGTCTTCAGACTCAATCACCTGATAAATCAATAGGCCGATTGTCATGTAAATCACGAACCGAAAAGATTTTCGCATGTCTCAAATGTATGGCAATAAGGCAAGCTTTAGCTAATTTACGGCAGAAGTCAGGATTATGACACTCGAACAAGAAATAGGTCGCAGAAGAACATTTGGCATTATCGCCCACCCTGATGCTGGGAAAACGACGCTTACTGAGAAGCTTCTTCTTTTTGGTGGTGCTATCCAAACTGCGGGTGCTGTAAAATCCAATAAGATTAATTTGGGTACGCGTTCAGACTGGATGGAGATTGAAAAGCAAAGAGGTATTTCAGTAGCTACCTCCGTAATGGGATTTGAATATAAAAATCTAAAAATCAACATTCTCGATACCCCAGGTCACAAAGATTTTGCAGAAGACACCTACCGAACACTTACTGCAGTAGATAGCGTGGTCATGGTTATTGATTGTGTAAAAGGTGTTGAGGAGCAAACGGAAAAATTGATGAAAGTATGCCGAATGCGAAATACGCCCGTCATTTGTTTTATCAACAAGTTAGACCGGGAGGGGCAAGATGCTTTTACTCTCCTCGATGAAATTGAGGAAAAATTGCATATAAAAGTGTGTCCCATGAGCTGGCCTATAGGTATGGGTAAATCCTTGCGTGGCGTTTTCAATATCTATGAAAATAACCTCAACCTCTATGAGGCGAATAAGCAAAAAATGGTTTCTGATGTGGTAGAGATCAATGGAGCTGAAGACCCAGAAATAGATAAATACTTACCAGACTCTATGGTGTCAGAGCTTCGGGATGAGATTGAATTAGTAAATGGTGTGTATGATGAGTTTGATGAAAAAACCTATCTAGATGGTGAGGTTGCACCCGTTTTCTTTGGTAGTGCGGTCAATAATTTTGGAATACGAGAGCTACTGGATTGCTTCACTCAAATTGCGCCCGAACCAAAGCCAAGAGAAACGGAAGAGCGAGAAATAGTACCATCTGAGAAGAGATTCTCGGGATTCATCTTTAAAATTCATGCGAATATGGATCCTAAACATCGCAATCGTATCGCCTTTGTGAGAGTATGCTCGGGGATATTTGAGCGAAAAAGTAACTACTATCACGTGAGACAGGAAAAACGGCTACGCTTTTCCAATGCGACCGCTTTTATGGCACAGCAAAAAGAAACAGTAGAACAAGCCTTCCCAGGAGATATTGTAGGACTCTATGACACTGGCAATCTCAAAATTGGGGATACGCTATCGGAGGGTGAAAAAGGTTTGTTTAAAGGAATTCCTTCCTTTTCTCCCGAGATGTTTCGAGAGGTGATCAACCTAGATGCAATGAAGTCTAAGCAATTGGATAAGGGACTGAATCAATTGATGGATGAAGGGCTGGCACAGCTTTTTACGTATGAGCTTGGAGCTCGAAAAGTTGTTGGTACAGTCGGTGCACTCCAGTTTGAAGTATTGCAACACAGACTATTAAATGAGTATAGTGCCAATGCGCGATTCGAATCGGTAAATATTTTTAAAGCATGCTGGATTAGCTCCGATAGTCAGGGAAAATTAGATGCTTTTGTGAAAGATAAATTCAGACATATCGCTAAGGACAAAGAAGGAAAGCTAGTTTTTATGGCAGAATCCAAAGCATGGCTTCAGATGGTTCAGGACAACTTTCCTGATATACAATTCCACTTCATTAGTGAATTCTAAATGAAACCACTCGTAAAACACGAAGACAACCATCTTCTGATCGTAGAAAAACCTTCTGGGTGGTTAGTTCAGGCCGATAGCACGGGAGACAGCACCCTTACTGATTGGACCACAGAATATATTCGAAGGAAATACAATAAGCTGGGAAATGTATTTTGCCATCCATGTCATAGGCTGGATCGTCCAGTAAGTGGGCTGGTGACTTTCGCACGCACTTCCAAAGGACTCGAGCGGATGAATAAACTCTTCAGAGATCAAGAAGTGATAAAAACCTATGTGGCTATCGTAGAGAGCACCCCACGATTTTCGGAAAATGACTTAGTCCACTGGCTGAAAAAAGATTCGCAAAAAAATATAGCCAGAGCCTTTGACCAACCAAAAGGCGATTCAAAAAGGGCTGTACTTAAATACAAAATGATCGCATCGAATGGTAAAGTTTCTTTGCTAGAAATAAAACCCAGAACAGGTCGACCGCACCAAATCAGAGTGCAAATGAAAGCTAATGAAACCCCCATCAAAGGGGATCTTAAATACGGTTTTTCCAGAGCAAATCGCGACAAAAGCATAAATTTACATGCCTTCAAATTGGAATTCATCCATCCGATCAAAAAGGAGCTGATAAAAGTTGTTTCAAGACCAAAATGGCCCGAATTCGAGGCTTTTATAGATGGGTTGGATTAAAAAATTACAAGAGAGGTGGGGTTTGGAAAATCTATGGCAGGTAGTTGTGATACTTATCGTTTTTGCATTTACGGGTATAACTTCACTCTACGTAAAAGAAGGTCTATATTGGCTTGCAGGTATCACTCTTGAAACTACCTCATGGTTTCGCATTACGTATCGGATTCTAGCTACTTTTATTGCGTATCAATTTTTGCTTCTTACCTATGGGTGGATTTTTGGTCAGTTTCAGTTTTTCTGGACCATGGAAAAAAAGATACTCAGACGCCTTGGAATTAAAATAGGGGCTGAAAAAGAAGGAAGCGATAAAAAGGCTTAATGAGCTAGG
The DNA here is from genome assembly GCA_964289745.1 of uncultured Ekhidna sp. Taxonomy (GTDB): domain Bacteria; phylum Bacteroidota; class Bacteroidia; order Cytophagales; family Cyclobacteriaceae; genus Ekhidna. The sequence goes on along the minus strand of CAXYMM010000001.1, from coordinate 376,437 downwards.
AGCTAAGCACCCCTTTTCATTCTATTGTGATTTTACAGCAACGCAATGGTGCATCGAAGAAAAATTCATCAGTCACGCCGAAAAATTATTCGGCATAGTACTTAGTGGAAGAAATACATCTTGTCTTCGGGACTAAAGTATCAGCTACTAGTGTATGATCAATTTGTCCTACTCTCGCCAAATACCTTTACCAAAATAAGAAATAATACAATCTATTCTCACTATATTCTCTAAAAAATCGTGATAAAAAATACACGTCAATTATTCATTCCGATGAAAACCATGTAGCTACTTTTAGACGGCTTCATAGAAGAGGCTTCAATAAATTTATCCCACTTATCCGATCTGAAAAATTATGAGAAAGTAGGTTTGATTAATGCGATACTAGATTTAGGAAAAATAACAGTTCTATTGGAATCTGTCATTTCTCCTTTCTAGGCAGGTTTTATTCTTAGTCTATACCTTCAACCCACGAGCCTCCAGCATCTTGGACTTTTTTAGCGAGAATCTTTGCTTTTGTTCTGGCAGCGTCCAGTTTTCCACTCAAGTCACCGTATTGCTTTTTGATGATATTCATTGTTTCTCTATGGGTGGCGGTAGGGCCATAGGTAGAGGTCTCTACTCCTCTTGCAATTGCAAACAATCGTCCTCCGATGGTAGGTCTGTTTTTTTCTCCTATTTCATTCTTAGCTGGGTTTCCGTTGGCTTGTGAATCAATCGTATTTAGCTCCTCCTGAAGTGATTTAATTTTTGTTAAAATTTCAGCACTCACATTTGCATAAACTGCTGCTGAAAACAGCTTACTGATCATCTTCTTAGTATTAGAAAGTTGAATATTCATAGCGAAAAAGTCCCTACTCATCACCTCATATTCTCTCCAAAAAGCGACCACCTGATCTAATGGGCTTCCTGGAAGTGTGCCTTTTCTCATTGGCTCCACACTTACGTTTACAGGACCTGCAATTTGATTGAATGCACCAGATTCAAATTTGTTTAGCGTGGCAGTATAGACTCCAGGGGCACAGAGAAGTCCATCCATATCGCCAGTCTTTCCATCTAAAGTAAGTGCTTTTGTTTCTCCTACTCTAAGATTCCACGATATGCGGTGAAATCCTTTCTTGTTGCTTGGTGCCATTACACGATTTACAACATTGCCAGCTTTATCCTTTATTTCCAGATATACAAATGGGGTTGATTCTTGTGTTTCTTTTTCTAGCGCCTCCCAACCAGGGAAGGGAATATTGCCCGTCTTTTCTTTTTCAGATGCCTGACGTTTTTCTTTTAAGCTGTTTAGATCATCTTTTAGGTAGTAAGTAAATACTGCGCCAAAATCTGGATTAGGTGCTACATATAGTTGCGACCCTTGTGATCCTCGAGTGCCTGAAAAGCTTAAAACTGATTTTTCAATATACCACCATGCTTTTCGAGGCTCAAATAGTGTGGCTACTTCATTCATTTGAGAAGCATTTACATTTCTTAAAGCAGAGTAGTCATCCAAAATGTAAAACCCTCTACCAAACGACGCCAATACCAGGTCATCTTCACGTCTTTGAATGGCTAAATCTCGAAACGAAATAGTCGGGATACCACCCTCCAATTCGATCCAGCTTTGTCCGCCATTTAAGGTTACATAGATTCCGAACTCCGTGGCGGCAAATAGTAAGTCCTTGTTAACATGGTCTTGAACGACTCTCCAAACTAGGTTTTTCTTGCCCAAGCCATTGGAGATGTTAGTCCAGGTTGTTCCTTTATCGGTGCTTTTATACAAGAAGGGTCTATAATCGCCCTCTTTGTGGTTGTCTAACGCCACATACATAGTGCTCTCATCAAAAAGATCGGCCTTTACATCGTTTACATAAGATCGAGATGGGATACCCATTGAATTTACTTCAATTTTCTTCCACGTTTGACCTTCATTGTCTGTTACCTGCAAGAGACCATCATCAGTACCGATGTAGATCACTTTTTCGTTTTTAGGTGAAACCGCAATGGAAGTTATCGTATTGAAATTAGACATGGCCAGTACATCCCACGGGGAATCCCAACTTTGGGTACGTCCCATGATCGGCAAGGCTAACCGCTCCTGATCCCGAGTGATATCTCCAGAAAGTGCTGTCCAGCTGTCGCCTCTATTAGTGGATTTCCACAATCTCTGAGATCCATGATAAATAGTAGCTGGATCGTGGGGCGATACTAAAATTGGAGCGTCCCAATTATATCGTTCGTAATCTTCATCTTCACCTGGTTGTGGCATGATGTCTATTACTTCTCCTGCTGCTAAGTCAATTCTTGAAAGCGTACCTTGTTGCCGTTGTCCATACATGATATCTGGATTTCCGGGTTCGGTAGCGGGTTGATGCCCATCCCAGTTGAGTACGATTTTCCAATCCGCTGTTCGAATCCCGTGATGGTTATCTGTTCTGGAAGGTCCTCCTTGTGTGCTGTTATCTTGTGTGCCTCCGTAAACATTATAGAATGGTTTCGCATCATCTACTGCTACTTTATAAAATTGAGTAATCGGCAGGTTTTCCATAAACCTCCAGGTGACACCTAGATCAAAACTTTCATAAACGCCTCCATCAGACCCCACCAAAAGATAATTGGGGTCGGAGGTCTTAAAAGCTACTGCGTGGCTATCTCCATGCTTTGCTGTTTCGTCCATGGGAAGGAATGTTTTTCCACCATCCTCAGACTTTAGAAGTCTATTGTTCATAAAATAGAGACGGTCCAACTTGTGCGGGGAGGCAAAAATTTCTTGATAGTAATGTGGACCGGTTGCTCCAGCAATAGCATCAGACATTTTTACCCAACTTCCGCCTCTGTCTGCCGATCTCCACACACCGCCTGTTCGTCTATTCAATTCGATTGCAGCATATAGCACGTCGGGATTCACTGGCGAAACTGCCAGACCTGTTTTCCCCCAGCTACCCTCTGGTAATCCTGTTTTTAATTGTGTCCAAGTATCTCCAGTATCCTCGCTTACAAAAATTCTATTTTTATCACTTCCGCTCATATATGCAGCTATTGTCCGGTGGTGCTCCCACGTAACTGCATACAGTCTGCCAGGGTTGCGAGGATCTGCAACAAGATCAGTGACACCCATGTATTGATCATCGCCAAGGGTTTTCTTCCATGTTTCCCCCCCGTCTACAGATTTGTAAAAACCTCGTTCTCCTCCAGGACTCCAGAGAGGGCCTTGGGAAGCTACCATAATTACATTGGGATTATTCGGGTGAATGATAATTTTGGAAATGTGTTCAGAGTCTTTTAGTCCCATATTGGTCCAGCTTTGTCCGCCATCCTTACTTCTATAAATACCATCTCCAAAGCTGAAGTGCCGCCCGCCTAGATTTTCTCCGGTTCCTACCCAAATGTTGTAGGGGTTGTTGGGGTCTATCGTTACACATCCAATTGAGTAAACAGCTTGATCATCAAAAATGGGAGTAAATGTGGTGCCGGCATTTACCGTTTTCCAGACTCCGCCCGAACCTACTGCAACATACCAAATATTCTCATTGGTAGGATCTATGGCTATATCAGCGATTCTACCTGACATAAATGCAGGACCAATATTTCGAAACTTTAAATCTTTAAAGAGGGATGATTCGAGTGGCTTCGAAGGGGTAGGTGCTTTCTTTTTTTGACCATCAACAAGCATCACCACTGTTAAAAGCAATGCCAATGAAAAAGTGAAACGTTTCATAATCTAAAATTTTTAGTTGGAGCATAAAGTTAGAAATTATCTTTCTCAATAGCTTCACCCACCATCAAAAATTAATACCCTTCAGCTTGGTTTAGCATTATAAATGGTTTCAATAATAAGGTTTAGGATAAGAAAGTCGCAATGATTTTTGAGTGGATAAAAAGGCTTCCTATTTTGGCTGATCTACGGCTCTATTTTGCTAAAAAGAAGTCATCAATTTCTGTGAGGTTGTATTGTCTACTTTCCATAGCGGTGACTACTGTTCCCGCTTCTACTGCTTGAAAAACGCTTATCAATCTGTATAAATCCGCGCTGGATTTCACCTCCATAGTCGGGTTTCGGAGGAGCGTAGATCGAAGGACTGTCTCAAAAGTATGAGTGTGTCCAAGCAAAAAGTTAAAAGAACGCTTTAGTCGGTTCATCAAAGGTTTTATTGAACCATTTATGTAAGTCAATATTGACAAATAGATTCCGTCTGATTAAGTAGGAATGAGAATAGAAAGCGCTCTCCATACTTGGTTAATTTTATGAGAAAATTGGGCATAGAATCGCACCGCTTTTTTCTCAATTATGCAACCCATTGATGATGAGAAGAAATTATGCTTGGTCCTTTGAAGAATTTAAAAGAAGAATCTTCTCCAAAATCACCTCGCTCACTCTCGTACAATTCATCAAATGAGTTTAGCGAAATTGGTCAATCAATAATTTGAAAGTGTCTTTGACTAATTAACACAACGAGTTATCTTTATTCTTCATCTTAAAACATCTTAAAAATTAAATGCATGTTGCTTGTACCCTCACTTTCTGTTATTGATGGAAAAACAATTCGCCTAACCAAAGGAGATTTTTCGAAGGAAAAAGTATACGATGATTCCCCTGTTGACATAGCCAAACAATTTGAAGACCATGGCATTGACAGGCTTCATTTAGTAGACCTAGATGGGGCTCGCAAAGGAACATCCAAAAACTTTGAAATACTTCAGGTCATTGCTGCCCACACAAGTCTAAAGATCAATTTTACAGGTGGGATTAATACCGATGGTGATGTGCTAAAATCTTTTGAATACGGAGCCAAAAGTATAACGGCCGCATCTGTTGCGATATCCAACAAAGAACTGTTTGCCAATTGGCTAATGTCTTATGGTAGGGAAAAAATAACTTTAGCAGCAGATAGTATAAATGGAATGATCAAGATTAGAGGCTGGCAAAAAGAAACAAAAACAAACCTATTTGACCACATTTCCTTCTTCTACGATAGAGGTCTAAAATACCTAAAAACAACAGATATTTCTAAAGATGGGGCACTAGAAGGTCCATCTTTCGACCTCTATAAAGAGATAATGGATCGCTTTCCTGATCTAAGTATTTTCGCTAGTGGTGGTGTCCGAAGTATTGAGGATATAAAACAACTGCAAGATATAGGTCTCTATGGGGTGATTTTTGGTAAAGCTATTTACGAGGGTAATATTCTTTTGAAAGAGATAGAACAGTTTCAATTATCTGGTTCTTAAAGAAACTATTCGCCCTCCTCCTATTTGTATTTGTAAAGAAAGTATAGGAAAAAGTTGTATTCACAGACTGAGTCGTCATTGGTAGAATCTGGCGTAAATTCAGTTCCCTTATCTTCCAACACCAGCAATTTTTATTACTGATAGCTACTTCGATCTTCTTTTTGAAATGCTACAGAGAGTTCTTCCAGATTGTGACCTTCAGGAGTTGACGCATAAATACCAGCCGAAGTACCTAATTGGACATAAAACCAAACAATATTTTAGATGCAATTTCAACATATGTAGCGCATTAACTAAACTGAAAGTGTCCAGAAATCCAGTGGGTTCAATTTAATCGTAAAACACTTCTAAAATTTATAAGGAGATAAAAAGTAGTCGAAAATTCAACTGAATCAAAGTGTTCTTTTAACTTCTTTGATCTCAAAGCCCTCGACCACATCACCTACCTTTATGTCATTGAAGTTCTTAATGCTTAATCCGCACTCGTATCCGTTTTTCACTTCATTCACATCATCCTTAAACCTCTTCAGCTGGTTTATCTCTCCTGTGTAGACCACAATGCCATCTCGAATAAGTCTTACCTTGTTCGATCGTTTTACGATACCATCCGTTACATAGCATCCAGCCACTGTTCCAATTTTAGAGATTTTGAATACGTCTCGTACCTCTATGTTTCCGGTAATTACCTCTTCGTTTGTAGGTTCAAGCATCCCTTCCATCGCATCTTTCACATCATTGATAGCATCGTAGATGATTGAGTAAAGCCTAATTTCAATTTCTTCATTTTCAGCAAGTTTTCTGGCCCCTGCGGACGGTCTTACCTGGAAACCCACGATTACCGCATCAGAAGCAGAGGCTAACAAAACGTCCGACTCAGAAATTTGACCTACCCCTTTGTGAAGGATATTAACCTGAACTTCTTCGGTAGATAACTTTAGTAAGGAATCTGATAGCGCTTCTGTAGAGCCATCTACATCTCCTTTAACGATTACATTCAGTTCTTTGAAAGTTCCGATGGCAAGTCTTCGACCGATTTCGTCGAGGGTTATATGTTTCTTCGTTCGGATACTTTGCTCTCTTAAAATTTGCTCTCGTTTTGTTGCTATTTCCCTTGCTTCACGGTCGCTCTCCATCACATTAAACTTATCACCTGCCTGAGGTGCTCCGTCAAGACCGAGCATCAGAACTGGAGTAGAGGGTCTCGCTTCATCCACTTTATGACCACGATGATCGAACATGGCTTTGACTTTTCCAAAGTATGGTCCAGCCAATAGAACATCACCTATTCTTAGGGTTCCCGCTTGCACCATAATGGTAGAAACATACCCTCGTCCTTTGTCGAGCGATGCTTCCACAACGGACCCAATGGCTGCCTTATCAGGATTTGACTTCAACTCCAAAAGTTCTGCTTCCAGCAATACTTTATCCAACAATTCTTCCACGCCTTCTCCTGTTTTGGCGGAAACATGCTGGCATTGGTATTTTCCTCCCCAGTCTTCTACCAACACATTAATTTGAGAGAGATCTTCTTTGATTTTATCTGGATTCGCACTTGGTTTATCGATCTTATTGATGGCGATAACAATCGGCACTCCTGCTACCTGTGCGTGATTAATAGCCTCTTTTGTCTGTGGCATCACAGAGTCATCTGCAGCAACTACAATAATGGCAACATCTGTAATTTTCGCTCCCCTAGCCCGCATGGCTGTAAAGGCTTCGTGTCCAGGAGTATCTAGAAATGCAATTCGCTTTCCACTATCGGTCATTACATCATAGGCTCCAATGTGCTGTGTGATACCTCCTGCTTCGCCTTCTGTTACTTTGGCGTCTCTGATATAATCCAATAAAGAGGTTTTACCATGATCTACATGCCCCATTATAGTTACGATTGGAGCTCTGTGTAAAAGTTGGCTTTCATCGTCTTCCACTTCAGCGATCTCCGTATCTTCTTTAGACTCAGAAAAGTCTACTTCGAACCCAAACTCATCTGCAATAACCGTGATGGTTTCGGCGTCGAGTCGTTGATTGATGGATACAAATAGACCGAGGGACAAGCAAGTTGAAATGACGTCATTGGCGGTTACATCCATTAATGAGGCAAGATCGCTTGCTGAAATAAATTCGGTGACTTTTAGTGTTTTTAGCTGTTCTTGTACCTGCTGTTGCTTTTCTTCCTCGGCCTCGGCTTTTGCAGAACGTTTATCTTTCCTATACTTACTTCTTTGCGAAGTGTTTTTACTATTACCTTCACTTAATTTGGCAAGAGTGGCCTTGATTTTATCTTGAATTTCCTTGTCAGATAATTCTTCTGTTTTTCTTCTGGAGGTAGCCCTGCTCCGGTCATGTTGAGGTCTTCCTCTATCATTCTGACCTTGCCCCTGTCTGTTCTGCTGAATTCTTTTTCTAGGTCTTTTTTTTCGATCTTGGCTTGCATCAGAAGAAGCGACAGGTTTTGGTTTTTCAATAGGCAATTCAATCTTATCGAGTACTTTCAACCCTCTTAGGGAATCGGCCTTAGCCTTGATAACTTCTTTTTCTTCTGGATTCTCTACTGTAGGTTCTTTCGCAAGTTTTTCTTGTTTTGTTGATTCTTTTTCAACCTTTGACTCTTCCTTTAAAGATTCTACAGACGATGGGGTAGGTGCAGATTCTTCCTTCTTTTTCTCCATCGATGAACCTGATTTCTTTTTATCAAGGTCTATTTTTCCAACCACTTTTGGCCCATCTAGTTTGGTTTTTGCGGAGATTTTTTCCGACTCGACACCGACATTATCCTTAATGAGTATTCGCTCATCCTCTGGTCTTTCGTCGATGGCTTTATCCGCATTAATAACCATACTATCAGTACCTCCGCCTATTGTAAGCTCGGAGGCCTCTTCTTTTTCATGAGCACTTTCCGCAAATTTTCTTGCTAGCATATCATATTGATCCTGCGGAATTTTTGAGTTGGGGTTAGAATCTACTTCATAGCCTTTCTCTTTTAAGAAATCCAGTATTGTATTTCTACCAACATTTAACTTACGTGAAACTTGACTTAATCTATATATTGCCATAAAAACCTCTCAAAATTACTATTATTCAAATTCACGGCTTAGAATTTGAATAACTTCGTGAACGGTTTCTTCCTCTAAATCGGTTCTTCTTATTAAATCATCAGATCCCAACTTCAGAACGCTTTTGGCTGTGTCTAGCCCTACGCGCTTCAATTCGTCGATGATCCAACCTTCTAACTCATCTATAAATTCATCAAGATCTACATCTTCTTCAGAGGCGCCATCCAGCTCTCTGAATACGTCGATCTCCATTCCAACAAGCTTACTAGCCAATTTAATATTTTGACCTCCTTTACCAATGGCCAAAGAAACTTGATCTGGCTTTAGGTAAACTGCTACTCGATCCTTCTCATCTGCTATCTTCATGCTGATAATTTTTGCGGGACTTAGGGCTCGAGCAAGATACAATTCTAAATTATCTGTAAAGTTGATAACATCGATATTCTCATTTTGAAGTTCGCGAACTATGGAGTGAATCCGTGATCCTTTCATTCCAACACATGCACCAACGGGATCTATCCTGTCGTCGTAAGATTCTACAGCTACCTTAGCTCTTTCACCAGGTTCTCTTATTACATTTTTTATCGTGATTAATCCGTCATACACTTCTGGCACCTCGGCCTCAAACAATCTTTCTAAAAAAACAGGAGAGGTTCTTGATAGGATGATTTTAGGGTTTCCGTTAACCATTTCAGCTCGATGAACAATTGCTCTTACCGAATCGCCTTTTCGGTAACGATCTTTGGGAATTTGCTCGCCACGTGGTATAGTTAGCTCATTTCCTTCGCCGTCGGTCAATAGCACCTCGCGACTCAAGATTTGATAAACTTCACCTTGAATAATCTCACCAACTAAGTCCTTATATTTTTGAAATAGAATATCCTTTTCCAAATCTTTAATCTTCTGGATTAAGGTTTGTCTTGCGGTCATTACTGCCCTGCGTCCAAAATATTCAAGTTTTATTTCTTCAGCTACCTCTTCTCCAATTTCAAAATCGGGTTCGATCTTGGTGGCTTCACTCAGGCTTATCTTATCGTTATCCCATATGTCTTCAGAGTTATCTTCTACTATCTCTCTAAATCGCCAAATTTCAAGGTCTCCATTATCGGCATTTATCACGATATCAAAATTATCATCTGTCTCAAATTTCTTTCTGATCATTGTTCGAAATACATCCTCAAGAATTCGAATCATTGTAGGTCGATCGATATTTTTACCTCTGGCAAATTCAGCAAATGAATCAATTAGAATTGACGCTTCCATTATATTAATATTTTACTTAAACGATATTTTAACCTTAGACTGATCTACTCCATTCCAGTCTAAATTTTTTACATTTTCATTAATTGAGAGACCAAGACCTCTCTCGGTCACTTCTATTAATTTTCCTTCGATCCACTGACCATCCGTCAATTTTACTTCCAAATTTCTGCCAATGTTTTTCTTATATTGTCTGACTTTTGTAAGCGGGAAGTCCAGACCAGGAGAAGATACCTCTAAGGTGAATTTTCCTTCTATTATTTCATGCTCCTCAAGCCGATTTCTCAGCTTTTTACTAACCCGACCACATCTATCGATTGTGAGACCCTCATCACCATCAATAAAGATCAACAATTTTTCGTTTCCGTGTCCTTCTTTCAACCTTAAATCAACAAGAAAAAGGTCTTCTTGATATTTCAAAATTTCTTCAACTAAACTTTTAATTTTTTCAATCAAAACCTAAAAAATTGGATAACAAAAGAGGGGACTTTTGTCCCCTCTTTTAGTTAATTTCAAAGAATAATGTAAAACTAAGAAAGTTATTTTTTTGAACGTATAGAATTCAAAGAAAAAATACCTCTCGAGTCAAATTATATCTACTTCTGTTCGTTTATATAGTAAATTCTTTTTTCAAGGCTCATTAAGAATAATTTCCTCGTTATTTATTAATCCTTTTTTATTTATTTTTAAAATGGAAAGATTAGTTTTATCCTTTTTTGGTTATCCTGTAATAACAACCAGATCCACTACAGCTATCCTTAAAATATAGTTTATCATGAATTTAATTAGGTTTCTAACATTTTTTTTTGGAATAATTGTCTCTTTTAACCTCTTTGGGCAAGATAATTCTGTCGGAATAAATACAAATACCCCCAATAGTAACGCTGTTTTAGAATTGGTCTCACCAAACGCTGATCAAGGGTTTTTAGTGCCAAGAATCTCTTCTGTTCAAAGAGTAGTAATGAGCTTAATGCTTAGCAGCAATGAGAATGGACTGATGATTTATGATACAGATGATGAATTATTCTATTATTGGAAAAATGGTCAGTGGTACAAGGGGCTAGGGTTGTTGAATTTTTTAACTGCAGGTGGCGATTTAACAGGGGACTACCCTAATCCCAGTATTGATATCGATGCAGTTACGACAACAAAAATTAAAGCAGATGCCGTAATCAGCGAAAAAATAGCGGATGACGCAATCATTAGTGAAAAAGTAGCGGATGACGCAATTACTAAAGATAAAATCAATTCAGATGTGGCTGGGGAAGGTTTGAGTCAGAATAGCAATGGAAGTCTGGACGTAAACATAACTCAAGGAGGAGGTCTCAGCATTGCTAACGATAGCCTAAAACTGAGTATTGTCCCAAATAAAGACCAAATATTAATTGGCAGTGCCAGTAATTTTGTAAATGCAGTTGTAGGTGGTGACATAACAATAACAACCAATGGAAGTACCATCACATCAGATCTTGTTCCCAACGCTGTAGCAGATGATGAAGTGGTCAATGCGCTGACGATAGAGAATGGAATCATAAATAACACCCCAATAGGAGTAAATACCCCTGCGACAGGGTCTTTTACTAATGCTACAATTGACGACCTCTCTTTAGATGCGAACAAAATCGCTTCTACGAGCGGGATTATTGTCATTGATCCCACCCTAGATACTGTGGATGTTTCGCAGTCCATTATAACCAATGTCAAGAATCCGATGGCCAATGATCATGCGGCTAATAAAGCCTACGTGGATGGTGAAGTTACTAATATAACGGTCAATTCAGGAAGTGGTATTACCATAGGCGGCACGGCAAACAACATAGATTTGGGAGGAGACCTTTCTGACGATGCCGTTATTGGAATCAATACCCATGCCTTTCGAATTGCCAGCGATCTTACGGGAGGAGCAGCTAACTATCTTACTGTAGATCAAGGAGGGGACATCACCATAGAAAACGGAGGATTAAATGTTACGAGTCCTGTTACTGTGGCTGGAGAAGCTACGATCGATAGCCTCAAGATGGATGGACAGACCATCAGTACTACAACGAACAATGCGGATATTCAACTTACCCCTCATGGTACAGGTGCGGTAATTATTGACGACCTCTCTTTAGATGCGAACAAAATCGCTTCTACGAGCGGGATTATTGTCATTGATCCCACCCTAGATACTGTGGATGTTTCGCAGTCTATTATAACCAATGTCAAGAATCCGATGGCCAATGATCATGCGGCTAATAAAGCCTACGTGGATGGTGAAGTTTCCAATATAACGGTCAATTCAGGAAGTGGTATTACCATAGGCGGCACGGCAAACAACATAGATTTGGGAGGAGACCTTTCTGACGATGCCGTTATTGGAATCAACACCCATGCCTTTCGAATTGCCAGCGATCTTACGGGAGGAGCAGCTAACTATCTTACTGTAGATCAAGGAGGGGACATCACCATAGAAAACGGAGGATTAAATGTTACGAGTCCTGTTACTGTGGCTGGAGAAGCTACGATCGATAGCCTCAAAATGGATGGACAGACCATCAGTACTACAACGAACAATGCGGATATTCAACTTACCCCTCATGGTACAGGTGCGGTAATTATTGACGACCTCTCTTTAGATGCGAACAAAATCGCTTCTACGAGCGGGATTATTGTCATTGATCCCACCCTGGATACTGTGGATGTTTCGCAGTCTATTATAACTAATGTCAAGAATCCGATGGCCAATGATCATGCGGCTAATAAAGCCTACGTGGATGGTGAAGTTACTAATATAACGGTCAATTCAGGAAGTGGTATTACCATAGGCGGCACGGCAAACAACATAGATTTGGGAGGAGACCTTTCTGACGATGCCGTTATTGGAATCAATACCCATGCCTTTCGAATTGCTAGTGATCTTACGGGAGGAGCAGCTAACTATCTTACTGTAGATCAAGGAGGGGACATCACCATAGAAAACGGAGGATTAAATGTTACGAGTCCTGTTACTGTGGCTGGAGAAGCTACGATCGATAGCCTCAAGATGGATGGACAGACCATCAGTACTACAACGAACAATGCGGATATTCAACTTACCCCTCATGGTACAGGTGCGGTAATTATTGACGACCTCTCTTTAGATGCGAACAAAATCGCTTCTACGAGCGGGATTATTGTCATTGATCCCACCCTAGATACTGTGGATGTTTCGCAGTCTATTATAACCAATGTCAAGAATCCGATGGCCAATGATCATGCGGCTAATAAAGCCTACGTGGATGGTGAAGTTTCCAATATAACGGTCAATTCAGGAAGTGGTATTACCATAGGCGGCACGGCAAACAACATAGATTTGGGAGGAGACCTTTCTGACGATGCCGTTATTGGAATCAACACCCATGCCTTTCGAATTGCCAGCGATCTTACGGGAGGAGCAGCTAACTATCTTACTGTAGATCAAGGAGGGGACATCACCATAGAAAACGGAGGATTAAATGTTACGAGTCCTGTTACTGTGGCTGGAGAAGCTACGATCGATAGCCTCAAGATGGATGGACAGACCATCAGTACTACAACGAACAATGCGGATATTCAACTTACCCCTCATGGTACAGGTGCGGTAATTATTGACGACCTCTCTTTAGATGCGAACAAAATCGCTTCTACGAGCGGGATTATTGTCATTGATCCCACCCTGGATACTGTGGATGTTTCGCAGTCTATTATAACCAATGTCAAGAATCCGATGGCCAATGATCATGCGGCTAATAAAGCCTACGTGGATGGTGAAGTTTCCAATATAACGGTCAATTCAGGAAGTGGTATTACCATAGGCGGCACGGCAAACAACATAGATTTGGGAGGAGACCTTTCTGACGATGCCGTTATTGGAATCAATACCCATGCCTTTCGAATTGCCAGCGATCTTACGGGAGGAGCAGCTAACTATCTTACTGTAGATCAAGGAGGGGACATCACCATAGAAAACGGAGGATTAAATGTTACGAGTCCTGTTACTGTGGCTGGAGAAGCTACGATCGATAGCCTCAAGATGGATGGACAGACCATCAGTACTACAACGAACAATGCGGATATTCAACTTACCCCTCATGGTACAGGTGCGGTAATTATTGACGACCTCTCTTTAGATGCGAACAAAATCGCTTCTACGAGCGGGATTATTGTCATTGATCCCACCCTGGATACTGTGGATGTTTCGCAGTCTATTATAACTAATGTCAAGAATCCGATGGCCAATGATCATGCGGCTAATAAAGCCTACGTGGATGGTGAAGTTACTAATATAACGGTCAATTCAGGAAGTGGTATTACCATAGGCGGCACGGCAAACAACATAGATTTGGGAGGAGACCTTTCTGACGATGCCGTTATTGGAATCAACACCCATGCCTTTCGAATTGCTAGTGATCTTACGGGAGGAGCAGCTAACTATCTTACTGTAGATCAAGGAGGGGACATCACCATAGAAAACGGAGGATTAAATGTTACGAGTCCTGTTACTGTGGCTGGAGAAGCTACGATCGATAGCCTCAAGATGGATGGACAGACCATCAGTACTACAACGAACAATGCGGATATTCAACTTACCCCTCATGGTACAGGTGCGGTAATTATTGACGACCTCTCTTTAGATGCGAACAAAATCGCTTCTACGAGCGGGATTATTGTCATTGATCCCACCCTAGATACTGTGGATGTTTCGCAGTCCATTATAACCAATGTCAAGAATCCGATGGCCAATGATCATGCGGCTAATAAAAGATATGTCGATAGTCTATTCAATAGTCAGGGGACTTCCGACCAAAGGCTTAAAGAAAACATACAACTTCTCCAAAATACCATAGCCAAACTGGATAAACTTGGTGGGTACAACTTTAACTTCAAAGCGGATAAAGAGAAGAAAAAGCAAATCGGGGTGATTGCTCAGGAACTGGAAAAAGTTTTTCCTGAGTTGGTGAAAATAAATGAAGATGGGTACAGGAGGGTCAATTATCAAGGGTTTATACCTGTTTTAATCGAGGCCATCAAAGAACAGCAAATGATGATCAATGCTTTAAATAAAAAAGTATCAAATCAAGAGTTTAAACTTTCAGATTTGTCTTCAGACAATCAGGAAATGAAAAAAGATCTTGATTTGATAAAGAAAATGATATTGAAGAATAAAGTGTCTAATAAGAAAAAATAGTGATCTTCTTTTTAACTCTATTTAAATCCGTTGGGCTTCAATACTATCTTGCTAAAGATGATTTGAATTCATTGATTAGTGAGGTGGAATCTATCGGCTGAAATGAAAAAGAGGCTTCTAACCATAATGATTATTTTTTATGGTCTGTCTGGTATAGGTCAGCTATACATTCAGCAAAATGCTTTGGTTCACATTTCGAAAGGTGCGAATCTGGAAGTTGGTGGGGTTCTTGAAAACGCAGGAGCCATTCAAAATTTGGGATCTCTTTCTCTTTATGATGATTGGTTATTGAATAATAATTTCAATGGGCTGGAGGGGTCGATCAATTTCTTAGGGGACTCAAATAGAGTCATTTTTCTTCGAGAGTTGACTGTTTCTCAAATGAACTTTGATTTAGATGGAGTTGTTTCTCTCTCAGGTGGAGAGTATTTGGTCAATGATCGGATCAATTTTCAATTTGGTAGAGCTAGAGTAGAAAGGAACACACGGTTTGTTTTGGGGGGGAATGTTCGCATAGTAGGAGGGTCTAACGAAAGCTATGTAGAGGGCATCATAATAAATAAGGGAAGCGGAATTAAAACCTTCCCCATTGGTATGAATGGAGTTTATGCTCCACTCACGCTTCTTGATGTATTTGGTTCGGAAATTGAAATTGCTGCTACTTTTTTAGGTGAGATTTCAGTGGCCCCAAAACCAAGAGATGATTTGCTTGGTGTTTCACACAGAAGTGTTTGGGAACTGAAGTTGTTGCAAGGAGTCGTTGATGACACAAAGGTTCAGGCTAAGTTTAGTCAGGAAAATTTATCAGATTTTAAGATCTATAACAATATTCGACATCAGATAAATTCTCCTGTAATTGCAACCACTAAAGATTTGGCTGGTGAGTGGAGTTCGCTCGGTGTTTCATCTATTTTAGATACTGACTCGCTGACATACGGAACCATTGTGGCTGAGACTCCAATTAAACCTTCAAATGAAGTGAGCTATCTGTCCATAGCTCTTTCCCCTCTCATTCCAAAGGAAGGATTGTATTTTATTCCAGAGGTCTTTTCTCCAAATGCGTCGAATCCAATTAACAGGACTTTTAAAATTTTAGGAGAGCAAATTGTTGAAGAAGATTTTTACTTAAAAATTTTTAATAGATTAGGATCCACAATGTATGAAACTAATTCATTTAAAGAAGCAAATGAAAATGGTTGGAACGGCATTAATCGATCAGGCGGTAAGGAATCCCATGGTATTTATTTCTATGAGTTACAGTTAAAATTTAAAACAGAACAAATATTAGAAAAAAATGGATTTTTTTACATGATAAGATGAAAAAAGCTTTCATAATATTATTTCTTTTCAGCACACTTCATAATGTAGCTCAAGAGTTTCAGTTTTCTCAGTACTACTCTACTTCCCTTTACTTAAATCCGGGTTTTGGTGGGGTTTATAACCATACCTCGATTCACATGAATCACAAGAGGCAAATACAAAATAAAGGGTTTATTAATGAACTAACGCAAGTCTCTTTGATTTTGCCACTTAAACCCAGAGGCGACATTGATCTATCTATCGGCGGAATTGGGATCATGGCTTTCACACAGAACAATGGCTTTTATAAGCGAAATTCTGCCTTTCTGAACTATGCGTACAACTTGAAGTTGGGTTTGTTAAATTCTTACTTAGTGACTATTGGTCTTCAAATTGGATATGATATACAAAAATCTAACCTTAGTCAACTTTTATGGCCCTCCCAGTACAATCAATTCATTGGTGGTGACGATACGTTTCCTTCGTCTGTTTCCGAATTTGATACCCAAATTCAAAACCTACTGGTAAATGTCGGAGTTATGTACTATTACAATCCTCAGCGGAATTTTCTACTTTATCAGTATAGTGGTTTTGTGGGTTTATCAGCAACTAATTTGAATCGACCGAATCTTTCATTCGCTATGGATAATAAAAGTCCTGCTCCGATTTTATTGAAATATAACGGAGGAATAGAATTTAAGTTAAATAAATTTTTCGTAACTCCGAGTTTGCTTTTATTCCAACTCTCAAAAAATTATCAGTTTAATATTGGGCTTAATTTAAAATGGGCATCTCAGGCAACCAAGTTTACAACGAATGGACCTCAACTTCTTTTTGGAACATGGTACAGGCTGAGAGATGCGTTCATATTCATGGGCGGAATTAAACTAAACCAATTTACTGTTAGAGCTAGCTATGATTTGAACACAAAGTTGTTTGCACCTGAAACCAATGTTAATTACAATCAGACGTCTATGGAAATTTCCATTCAATATAGTTTCTTTAATGGTGTATCGAGTAATAAATCTTCTAATCCTCTTTTTTAATCTTCTTTGAAAATAACGAGTCTCATGCCTGGTTTGAGTTGCTTTGAGTCTAGATTGTTTTTCTTCATCAAAATCTCTTCGGAAACATTAAATCTCTGAGCTACCTTATTTATAGTATCGTCTGGTTTCACAAGATAAATAAAATCGGCCTCAGGAAGGATGTCTGCGGGAACCACTAAATTGTAGTCAGGTTTGAGGTTTCCCGCTTTTAACCGTATAGGCTGATAAGCTTCAACGTCGCCAGAAAGCCCATTTATGGTTCTTATTGATTGCACATCCAAACCAAAACTTTGAGCTAAACTGTTGATATTGGCTGCAGGTTTTACCAAGTAAAAATTCCCAAAATTCTTTTTAGATCTTCCAACTAACCGAACATCTATACGACGATTTAGCTGACGACCAAAGGGGTTGTCGTTATCAGCAATCGGATTGCCTTGACCATGCCAAATCACCGAAATACTAGATGGTTTAATGCCTTTAGAAATCAAATAGTCTCGTGTTGAGTAGCCTCGATCTTTACTCAACTTGAGGTTATATTCGATGCTACCTGTAGCATCCGTATGTGACTCAATTTCAATTTTTTTACCAGAATTTTTGAATGCAGTTACTAATTCATCGAGTAGTATCTTCACTTCTGGTCTGAGCTGAAATGAATTCACATCAAAAAATGCCTGAGTAGAACTCATAGAAATATGCTCATCTCTAAGGCGTTTGCCTTCAACATTAAAAGCAGAGAGCGCAACGGACTCGCTACCACCTGATTTTAGAAAAGTGATGTCATATTTTTTTGGATTAACGGTAAAGTCAAAAAAGCCATCATTGTTTGTATATCCTTCAACGACTGTAGCTTCATTATCAAAAGCTATAAGTTTAATGGCATGGTTAGATAGCGGAGTATCTGTATTTTCATTTACCAATTGACCTGTAATGGTGATTTCATGATAACCTTCAATCTTATCGATGGGTAGGCTTATGCGTATTTCGCCCTCCTCCTCCGTAGCCATAATGTCTTGTGTATTGATTAGCTGTTCTGGCTCATTAGCTTCTTCCACTTCAGCCACTATAGCTATGATATCTACAGGTTCTTCATCCACGTCCTTAGCCTCTACCGCCAAATTTTCGGTAAGTACTCGTTCATTGTTATACCTGAATTTTTTAATGCGTTCTAGAAGTGAAAGATCTCTCGAGGATAATTGTTTTTTGGTTTGAACATCTGCTGGGGAAAGAATAAATTTTCCATTATCAGTTTCAAACGCCCGATCAAGTACTATTCTATTATAAAACGCCTTTCTTGCTTCTGATAAATTGTTATAATGCGCAAAGGCGGCCGAGAGGAATCTTTTTTCATGATTCTTTATTTCCTGACCCGTTACTTTTTTAGCCAAAATAGCTATATGTACCTTTTCTGACTTGGCCAATCGGCGCATTTCCGCTTCATCTCTGAGCCTCTTTGCCCGATTATAATACGTTTCTGTTAGATAATCCAAGCCAATTATATTGTCAATTGTGCGTTTTTTAGCTTCGGATAGTGCCTCATAAGCACCGAGATCTGAAGCAGAGAGCCTAGCAGTAGCATCTCCTGTAGATGCAGATGATCCGACAGTTACTACTGGAGGGGAAACATTTAAAAAAACACTTTTTGACTCAGAAATGTAGGAGTCGTAGGTTGTATTCACAAACCTTTGAAGTGCCATCACCTGATCTTTTGACAAATTTGGTCTGATTTTTAGCAAGTTACTAATGGTTTCATCAGCATTTTCACTTAGAGCGGATTGAAGTTCGTTTTGAGTAAAGGTTGCTTCTGCTAAATAGGCACTGGAATTGGCAAGGTTGGTTATCTGCTTCAAGAGAAGCTTATCCAAACTGTTTTTTTGTGAAGTACTTTTATTTTTAAATACCTCTAACTGAGTTTGGTCTACATTTTGGCCAAAAGAGTTAAGATCTGAAACCATAAAGGTCGTTGCAATCGACTTTAAGTTTTCTTTTTCTTTCTTGGTTAGCGTACCGTAAAAATCACGATCTTCCTTTACTAGTTGAAATTTTTCCTCGTTGCTCAAGCCTATAAGTCGCTCTCTAATAGCATTATTGACGTCTTCCTCATTTTCTAAATTATCCCGCATGAAAACCTTTTCATTTAAATCAAGATTAATGCCTTCCAAGTTTTGCTTTTGCTTCAAATACTTTAGTGCAATCCCATCTAGACTTTTCTGCTCTTTTTCGGAAAAAGAATTATAAGTGGGTGTGGGGGGTTGAAACTGTTGAGCATTTGCTAAACCGTCGGACACCAGCACATCAATTTTTTCTCTCTCTTCAGTATCTGCATCGTTGTAAAACTGAAAAACATCTCTGGACAAGCTTACACTATTGCCCATACCCTGCTGTTCTAAATAGGCTGAAACAATGTTATCTACTTTTCTTCGCTTGTCTGCATTAAGCTGTTGATAATAATGATCGTCTTCTGTTCGGATGGACGTGATCATATTATCCGTCATTTTTCGAATTCTTGTTTTTACAATACGGTCTATTCGTTCTTTGTCGTCCAAGCTTAGCATGTTGTAAACCTCAAGTTGAATATCTGTCAAGATTAGCTCGATCTCCGAAACGGAAGATGAGAGCATCCTTGAAATGATTTGATTTATAATTTCCGATTCGCTACTATCAAAATTATAGTCGTCTGTAAAGAGAGAGGTTCTCCCTGCAATAGTTTCTTCCTTGGATACTTCTGCAATTACATTGCCTCTCGATTCGATGTTAAACCCATAAATATCAAACTTACCTGGACCTTCCTCTCTATTTGAAGAAAGATATCCTTTCTTGCTACCTAAAAAGAAGAAAATATCATCTTTATAAGAGTTGAAAGGAATTCCAGCATTGTATATTTCGGAAGAAGAAAAATTCGTCCCTCTCGCTATGTAAATATCAAATCCTCCAAATCCGCGATGCCCATTTGAAGCAAAAAACAGCACCTGATCTTTTTGATCATAAAAAGGAGAAATTTCATTAAAAGGAGTATTAATCAAATCTCCCAAATGAATAGCAGGTCCCCAATTATCGCCGCCTGCATTTAAGCTCATCCATATATCTGACTGACCTAATCCATCTCTACGATTCGATGCAAAAAATAAAGTATCGCCACTAGGCGTCAAACTTGGGTGCTTGGAGTAAAAGCTAACTTTGTTAATATTTTGGTTTAATGCTACAGGGTCTGTCCACTTGCCTCCTGATAATCGCGACATATAGATGTGACAAACGCCACCTAAATTTTCATCGCAGTTTGTGTAATAGAATTTGGTTCTTTCTTTATTGAATGCCCCAGAACCATCTCCATACTTTGTATTAATTGCTTTTTCAAATCGATCTGACTGGCTCATCTCATTCCACCCTCCGCTTTCGCTTCTGGAAAACCTAAAAACATCTGCATACGATTCCCCAAATTGCTTATCTAGGACACTCCTTTTTCCACTAGATCTGGTTGAGGTAAGGCATATAATATCATCGTCCCATACGGTAAAGGCAGCATAGTCGTTAAACTCGGAATTTAACGGAGCTGACAACGGGTTGAATTGGTAGTCTGGATGTACCATGGTGATTTGATTTAGCGCCAATTGGCAACCATCAATTTCGATCTTTGCTTGCTTATGATAATATCGATAATCGTCTTTTTCATGGAGATCATTGGCAACCAAAAAATTGCTAAACGCTTTGAAGTTTTGTAACGATTGGTCGTAGCGACCTTTCAACTTCTGCATAAGTGCATAGTAAAAGCCACAAAGTGGATATTTGATTTCTTGCACCGTTCGAACTTTTTCATAGTAGTATTCTGCACTTTCATAGTCTTGCATCAATCGATAGCACTCTGCCAACTGGTACTGAGCCTTGAGATTTGATGGTTGAATGTCGAGTAGTTCTTTATAGTACTTTACTGCGGTGATGTATCTCTTTGCTTGAAAATCATTATCCCCAGATTTTAAAAGTGCGTAGACTACTTGGCTGTTTACTTGGGCAAACGCTATCTTAATTAATAGAATTAATGAAACAAATAGAATTTTTTTCATTACATTTTTATTTATAATTCTCTTCCGACCAGTATAAAGGAATACCGAGTATCAGGGTTCTTGTATTTTTCTATATTTCCAACTATGAAAATTTAAAGGAATCTTCAATTTTGTTCGTTTGCAAATATTTCTTGTAAAAAGATGATAAAAGTTCTGTTTTTATGTTTGAATCAGTCGAATGAAAGTTGGCTATGATATTGCGTTGTCCTGCAATAGTAAATGCCCTCAAAACCCAAAATATCCCTCAGTTGTATTTTCATGTTCTCTTGGAATCTAAAGCAGAACGAACCACCGAATGCGTCTGGTCTAGGTCGAGCGATAGTATATTAGACGCTGTCATGATGCCATCATTCTCTTTTGCCTTCGTATCTTTAAGTACGTGCTTATCATAGCTGTTTGCTGTTTTATTCAAAAGTACTCCTAGTCTGCATAGAAGGCAATTATACTTATTTAAATTTACAATAAAAGCATTCTTACTGTTAAAAAAACCTAAGAGAGCTATATGAAGTGGTGGGATTGCAGAACGACCGCAGCATAAGTTCGTTGACCATCTCATCTTCGTAAAGCATTACTTTGTCCTGAGAAGGGACTGATCTGAGTTCATCAATTTCGTTTCCAGCATCTGAAAGAGGACACATTTGGAATTCTTTAATGTCGCCCTCCAATGCAGGATTGCTAAAATATACGCTTTGGAATCGAATACCTTAGCAGATGGTCTAAAAAAATCATAAGTACTTGTAAGGTACGTTATGTATTTATCGTCAAATACATAATTACTCTCTTTCGATACCAATGGGTCCGGATTTACCTTATTGAAAATAACCATCTGGAATCAGACGCACATTCTTACCATTTATTTTATCTGACAGGGGCTTCCAGAATGTGTTATAAAACGGTGTCGTTTTGGACATTTTTTCAATATCTATTGGATAATCTGGGTAATATTTTTGGTCTGGAGTACACGTTTCTCTCATCAACTGAAAGGCAGGGTTGCTTGCTCCATAGTTGAAAATAACTGCCAAGTATTGGGTGTTTTTTGTAAATCCAAAGGTGTTTTCATTGGTAGTATTAGTTACGGCTTTAAATTCTTTGATCCTAATTATCTCTAGAATAGACTCATCGAGTTTTACGCTCTCCAGGACTTTCTTCCAGCTCAAGTCCTCATTAATAAGTGCCGCATCGAACGATTCGATGGATACTTTTAATCTCTCTTCTTGGCTCGCAATATCCAATTCCAAAAGATTAAGATTAACGTTTAGCTCTGCTAATTCTTGCACACCCATTTGATAATAACTCGCAAGCAATCGTTTATCTTCAACCCACTTATGGTACTTGACTTGCAAAAGATTATCGTCAGAGTTTGCTACAAGTCTCTCTATCTTATTTAGAGATTTGAATAGAAATGTTTTGGTTTTAATATGGAAATCAAAGATGTTTTTGATCAACTCTGGATTCGTTTCTAGAAGTTGGCTTGCGATGTAATTATATTTCTCAATTTCTTTCTTAACTTTTATATAAAATAGCTCTCTTTCCAGCTCAGTCATAATAGGGAAGAGTACGTTTATTTGATGGATTTGAATCTGAACAGATTTTCTTAGGAGTCGCTCTGCTTCTACCAAGTTGCCCATAGCTAAATAACGAATTCCCATGGATAGAAGTGTATTCCCATAAGAGGGGTGGTTCACGCCTAGTACATTTTCTCTTATCTCCAGAGCATTTTTATAGTATTGCTCAGCTTCAATTTCCCTTTTCGCAGAGCTGAGTAGTATACCAATGTTGAGCATGGTGGTCGCATAGTTTGGGTGATTTTCTCCAAAAATCCGCCTATCAATCTGAAGTACTTCCATGTAATAACTCTCTGCGACTGAAATATTGCCCAGTCTTCTTTCTACTCGTGCAAGGTTGTTCAAGGTATTAGCATAATAAGGATGTAACGCTCCAAAACGATTGCGATGGGTTTTCAGGGCATCCTTTAGCATCACTTTGGCTTTATAATAATCGCCCTTGCTTAGTGCTATGATACCCAAATTATCTTTCGCTGTAGCATAAAATGGGTGGTATGTACCAACATTTTTTTCAGATTCTAATACGACTTCATCGAACATCTCTTCAGCTTTTGAGAATCTCCCAATGCTGATGTACATGATACCCAGATCGTGGAGTGTTTTGATAATTAGGATATCAGCCTCGTCAGGCATGGATTTCTTCAAAGCTAATATTTCTAGCAGGAGCTTCTCTGCATCGTCGTATCGGCTCATCTGTTCATAAAATAGTGCCAAATCTTCCATTGACTCCGCACGCCGCACATTATATTGACTCCCCAAAGATTCATAAATGGCAGTACTTAAACCAATGAAGTACTCACCCTCTACTAGGTTTCCAGTCAACATCAAAAGTCTTCCTTTGTGTGAACAAATATCAGCAAAATCGGGAGATAAGTTATTTCCCAAAGAAATCAGTTGTTCATAGCTATCATTGTAGATGTTAAGAGCCAAAGTATACGATGCAGCCTCTTCATAGATTCGGGCTAGTTTTGTTCGAGCTATTAAAAAATCTATGTAGTACTCTTGCCTCTTTTCAAGGATTTTAAGTGCTCTTTGAATATACTGTCGCGATAAGTCAAACTCTACCTGCTCTAGATAAATCATTCCCAAGCTTATTAGGGCATCGGCATAGTCCTGCTCTTTTTGAATACCTCCTTCTTCATGAAAAAAAAGTGAAAGCTTAAGGTCTTTTTCAGCCTGTTTCAAATCCAATAAGGTTAAGCTCAAGAACCCTAAGCGATTATATATAATGCCCTTCTGCGAATAAGTGAGTTCATCATCGTGCAATTCTATTAGCTCATTAAAGTTTTTCTGAGCTTTCTTCCAACGATTATTTTCAAGATTATTTTCTCCCCTCTCAATCAACTCGGAAATTGACTGACCTAGCCCTAATTGGATTTGACTAACGAAAACAACTAAGTAAAACCATTTAATCATGGTAGCATGATGATAAGATTCAACCTACCAAAAGTATCTTATTCCCTTTCTTTGCATCGATAAAATTGAATTTATGACTAAAAAGCTTAAAGTTTTCAATACTCTCACCAGACAAAAAGAAGAATTCCTTCCCCTAAACCCTCCGTTTGTTGGTATGTATGTATGCGGACCCACTGTTTATAGTAATGTGCATTTGGGTAATGTCCGAACCTTTTTGAGCTTTGATGTAATCAGCCGATATCTAAAATTTATTGGATATAAGGTACGCTATGTTCGAAATATCACAGATGTAGGACATCTTTTAGATACTGGGGAAGATAAGATTTCGAAAAAAGCCAAGTTGGATCAATTGGAGCCAATGGAAATCGTGCAGATGTACAGCAATGATTTTCATGATGTGATGGCTCTATTCAATGCTATTCCACCAGATATTGAACCATCGGCCATCGGCCACCTAATCGAACAAGTGGAAATGACAAAAGAGCTAATCAAAAATGGTTTCGCTTATGAGTCTAATGGCTCGGTTTACTTCGATGTACAGAAGTATAACAAATCGCATGAATATGGAATTCTAAGTGGAAGAAATATAGAAGACCTGATTAGTGATACCAGAGAGCTGGAGGGGGTAAGTGATAAAAGAAGCCCACTAGATTTCGCACTTTGGAAAAAGGCAACTCCTGAACATATTATGAGATGGAAAACGGAGTGGAGCGATGGGTTTCCAGGGTGGCATTTGGAATGTTCCGTCATGAGCACAAAATATCTGGGCGAAGAATTTGACATTCATGGAGGGGGTATGGATCTGAAGTTTCCGCACCATGAATGCGAAATTGCTCAGAATAAGGGGTCTCATGGAAAAGGCGGAGCAAAGTATTGGCTGCACACGAACATGCTCACTGTAAACGGACAAAAGATGAGCAAATCGCTAGGCAATTCTTTTTTACCTAGAGATCTCATTTCTGGTGAAAATAAACTACTAAACCGCGGCTATAGCCCGATGACGATTCGATTCTTCATGCTACAGTCGCACTACGCTAGTACACTCGACTTCTCTAACAACGCTTTGGAGGCCGCAAGAAAAGGCTACATGAGGCTGGCCAATGGCCTGCGACTTGTTGAAAAAATGAAGTGGTCTGACGATGGTGGTGCATTTAATGAGAAGCAGGCTGATCAAATCAACAAATTTTGCGACGGCTGTTATTACGCAATGAATGACGATTTCAATACTGCATTGACCATTGGGCATTTGTTTGATATAGTGAAGAAAATCAATTCACTGCATACAGGTCAGTTGAAATTTTCAGAAATAGGTGAGGAAGTATTCAAGCGCATGAAAGATACTTTCCTCGGTTTTTCGAAAGAGGTACTTGGTCTAAAAATAGAAGCAGACGTAGACTATCAGAAATTAATCGAATCTATTCTTGGTGAGTATAAAAATGCCAAATACAATAAAAACTTTGAGCGAGTGGACAAGCTAAGGGCAGAATTGAAAGCAGAAGGTATAGTGGTGAAGGATATGAAAGATAAAATCGAATGGGCATTTGAAGAATAATGAAAACAATTTGCCTCCACTCAGTTGCGACTTTACGCTCATCAACTTTACATGTAAGTTCTCGTGTAAGTAAGGCTCTTATAAAATTGACGTAAACGGTATTGACAAATACTAAACATGCTTTACTCTTTCCCAGTAGGCATTCATTTCATTGAGTGTCATCTCGCCTAAGTTTTTTCCGTCCTTTTTTGATTCAGATTCCAGATACTGAAACCGTTTTATAAATTTTTTATTTGTTCGCTCTAGTGCCTCTTCTGGGTTAATATCTACGAAGCGAGCATAATTAATAAGAGAAAATAAAAGATCACCAAATTCACCTGTCTGCTTTTCCTTATCTTTTTCTTCTTTGAACTCATTTAATTCTTCTTGTACTTTGTCCCACACCTGATCCTGATGATCCCAATCAAATCCAACACCTCTTGCTTTTTCTTGAATACGCATGGCCTTTACCAAAGCGGGCAAAGACTTTGGGACACCTCCCAGCACGGAAGTGTTTCCTTTTTCTTTCAATTTTATTTTTTCCCAATTGGTCTTTACTGCCTCCTCATCCTTTGCATCTACGTCACCATAAATATGTGGATGCCTTCGTACCAGCTTATCACACACGTGATTCAAAACGTCAGACATATCAAATGCCCCTTGTTCATCTCCAATACGTGAGTAAAAAACAATGTGTAACATCAAATCGCCAAGCTCTTTTTTTATTTCTTCAAGATCACTTTCTAAGATGGCATCCGACAGCTCGTAGGTCTCCTCGATGGTGAGATGCCGCAAACTTTCAAGCGTCTGTTTTTTATCCCAAGGACAGTTTTCCCGTAGCTCATCCATAACGGTAAGCAACCGATTAAAAGCCTTTAATTTTTCATTTCGATTTGGGTCTGGATCCGTGAGTAATTTTCTCATAAAAAACTGAATTGTTAGAAATTGCTTTTTGTTTTAGGATTATCAAAGCAAATTGGCTATATTAAATTTTAATGCCATTAAGTAAAGGTTAATGGGGGTAATATTCAGTATACCATGCCACAGAAAAAAGGGTCACCAAAGTAGAAACTTCCCTAGATTTCCAAATAAAATCAAAATTTTATTAAGAAATACAATGCCAAGTTTTGCGTTTGAAATTTAAGTCATTTTTTAAATTGAGGTTAATCTCTTTATTTTCAGCTTTATTTGGAACTTTCCTCTTTCTGTCTTGTGTAACAGATGAGATTCAAATTGATAGAACGAAACTGGAAGGAAAACTAGAAGGAAACGATTGGAGCTATTCTTCCGCCAATGCTTTCCTCATTTCTACGAGCGGTCAATATATCATTAGATTCATTTCTGATAAAGAGTCGGTAACGAATCCCTGTACGTTGCGTTCCCCTGGGTTGAGCCATGTCAAAGCGATCTTCAGACCTACTATCGGAAATTATGCGGTAGACCCGTTTGCTTTAGCAGACAACCAAGTTCAGGTAGTATTTCAACTTAGTAATTCAGAGTCGCTCATCGCAAATTCTGGCTTTATGGAGGTATACGATATTAATGCCAGCATTATTACTGGATACCTTCAGGCGATAGAGGACTCTGAGAACACTTTCGTTCAAGGTAACTTTCAAATAAAAATTTGTAATTAAACTTCTAGTACTTCCTTTGATTCGTCTTGATAAATATTGATAGGTAAACAACTACAAACAAGGTTTCGGTCACCGTACGCATTGTCCACACGACTTACAGAAGACCAGAATTTGTTACTTTTAACGTAAGGTGCTGGAAAAGCTGCCTTTTCCCTTGAGTATGGATATGACCATTCATTCCCTGATACAACCAAGTAAGAATGTGGGGCATTTTTCAAGACATTAGCTTCCTTATCAGCCAATCCGTCTATTACCTCTTGAATTTCAACTCTTATGGAAATCATCGCTTCACAGAATCGATCCAATTCCGCCTTGACTTCACTTTCAGTGGGTTCTATCATCATTGTTCCCTGTACTGGAAATGAAACGGTAGGTGCATGAAAACCATAGTCGATTAATCGCTTAGCAATGTCTTCCACTTCGATTCCAAACTTTTTGAAGTTGCGACAATCAATGATTAGCTCGTGTGCATTTCTTCCCTTCTCGTTTGTATAAAGAACGGGATAGTGTTCCTTAATTTTTGCGGCGATATAATTTGCATTTAATATGGCCAAAGAGGTAGCATTTTTTAAACCCTCTCCGCCCATCATGGCAATATAAGCATGTGAAATGGGCAGGATACTTGCGCTACTATAAGGGGTCGCTGAAACGGATAGATTCTTCTTCTTCTGGGTGTAGTGACCAGGCAAATATGGAGTAAGGTGCTTAGCGACACCAATAGGTCCCATGCCTGGACCACCTCCACCGTGGGGTATACAAAATGTTTTATGAAGATTTAGGTGACAAACATCCGCTCCAATAAGTCCTGGGGAGGTAAGCCCTACTTGAGCATTCATATTTGCACCATCCATGTAAACTTGTCCGCCATTCTGATGGATTATATCACAAATTTCATGAATCGCTTCTTCAAAAACACCATGAGTAGAGGGGTACGTAATCATTAAAGCTGCCAGTTCATCCGAATGTGCTTCTGCTTTCTCCTTTATATCGACCATGTCGATATTCCCGGCATCGTCACACTTTACGATGACTACTCGCATTCCTGCCATCACTGCGCTAGCTGGATTGGTTCCGTGTGCTGAGGAGGGAATTAAAGCAATATTTCGATGTGGCTGACCATTGTCATTTAAATATGAGCGGATTACCATTAACCCTGCATACTCCCCTTGAGCGCCTGAATTGGGTTGGAAAGAAACTGCGTCAAACCCAGTGATATCCACTAGCCAATCGTGGAGTTCACCAATCATAGTCTGATATCCCTTGACCTGCTCTTCTGGAGCAAATGGGTGAATATTTCCGAATTCTGGCCAGGTAATCGGGATCATTTCCGAAGTGGCATTGAGCTTCATCGTGCAAGACCCGAGCGAAATCATAGAATGAACCAAGGATAGGTCTTTATTTTCCAATCGCTTCATATACCGAAGAATCTCATGCTCTGAGTGGAATTGATTAAACACAGGGTGAGTCATAAATGAAGAACTTCTTTTGAGAGAAGTAGGGATATCGATTTGAATCTCTTCATCGATTGTACGTCGTTTTCCAACGATTTCTCCAAAAAGAGCTAAAACATCATTGGCATCAGAAACATTGTGAGACTCGTCGAACGAAATGCCAATTGCATCTTCAAAATAGCGAAAATTGATCTCATTTTTAGCTGCTAGCTTTTTTACCTTCACAATGACCTCGGCACTTGCCTTTATTTTCAATGTGTCAAAAAAGAGTTGGTTTTGGTTTTTAAAACCAAGTGCCTCTAACCCCGTAGAGGTTTCTTTTGCAAGACCATGCGTTTTAGCGGCAATTTGTCTAAGTCCAGAAGCCCCGTGATAGACAGCATAAAAGCCTGACATTACGGCCAAGAGTACTTGCGCAGTACAAATATTTGACGTAGCTCTCTCTCTTTTAATATGTTGTTCACGAGTTTGCAAAGCCATTCTGTAGGCATCATTACCGTGTGCATCTTTAGAAGCCCCTATGATTCTTCCAGGAATCGCTCTTTTATAAATTTCTCTTGTGGCAAAAAAGGCAGCATGCGGACCTCCATAACCCATCGGAACGCCAAACCGTTGACTCGTGCCTACCACAGCATTTACTCCCCAGTCTCCTGGAGGAGTAAGAAGTGTAAGGGCTAGCAAGTCAGAGGCGCAAGACGAAAATAATTGATGCTTCGACGCTGCCGCGACAACTGCTGTCCAGTCTTTTACTTCACCAGAATTGTTTGGATACTGAAAAAATATTCCAAACGCATTACTCGTGGCTAAGTCTTCATTCATCAGATCTACAACTTTGAGTTCAATACCGAAAGGTAAAGCTCGTGTTTTCAGCACTTCAAGTGTCTGAGGGAACACTTCCCTATCTACTAAAAAAGTATTAGCCTTCTTTTTTTCTTTCTTTCTTAGACCAAAAAACATGGTCATGGCCTCTGCTGCTGCTGTGCCCTCATCTAGGAGTGATGCGTTGGCAATTTCCATTCCAGTAAGATCAGCAACCATCGTCTGGAAGTTGATCAGTGCCTCAAGTCTACCTTGAGCAATTTCAGCCTGATATGGGGTATAAGCAGTATACCAGCCTGGATTTTCAAGAACGTTTCGTTGAATTACCGTTGGAACTAAGCAGTTATAATATCCTTGTCCTATAAATGAACGATAAATCTTATTTTGTGAAGCCATGCTCTTGATTTGCTTCAAATATTCGGACTCACTCAGTCCTGTTGGGATATTAAGTGGTTTGTTTTTTTGGATGGTTTTGGGAATAGCCTCATCAATCAATTGACCAACAGATTCTACACCTACTGCACTCATCATTTCACTTATCTCTTTCTCCGTGGATCCATTGTGTCTTTTTTCAAAAGCAACCCGATTATTAAGGTTTATTTTCATATACTCAAAATGGAATTAAATACGCTCGTAAATTTATGCTGATATTATTTCGTCTAAAAGACGATTACTTACAAACCAATTGTATAATATTTGGTTTGGTAACATTGAAATTTCCTTAGCTTTAGGAAACTATTTTGGGGCTTTTAATATGAAAAAAATTCTCTACTTCCTTTGTTTACTTTTTGTTTGTGGTCTTCTCGCTCAGAATAAAGCAGGCATTAAATATGCTAGTACTATTACATCCGAGGACTTAAAGTTTCATCTTAGTATACTTTCCTCTGATGAGTTTGAAGGCAGAGAAACGGGGAAAAAGGGACAGAAAATGGCATCGAAATATATAGCAGATCATTTTGACAAACTTGGATTAGAGGCACCTGTCGATGGATCTTATTTTCAAAAATTTGACTTGGCAGAATCTAAAATCTCAACAGTTTATCTGAAGAAAAAGGGGGAAAAGAAAAATGGCTTTGATGATTTTTTTTATTATTCTAGTGCAGAAACCATGGGGGAAGAATACATTCAGTTTGTACTTGCAAAGGAAGAAACAGATTCTAGGCTTTTCAAAGATCGATATGTAGTATTTATTTCCGGAGAATTTAGCGGACCTCAACCTTTAATCGAAGCTGCCAGTAATGCGGAGGCCAAGGGTTTTGTCATTATCCTAGAAGACAATGACGAATATGAATCCATCTTGTCACGAGTCGCTCCCTATTTCAAACAACCGAGCGTTAGGATCAGAGATAACAGCAGTACTAAACTTGTAGTAGGAAACATAGAACTTTTGGAATGGATGTATGATAAAAGCAAGGAAGAAATAATGGAAGGGGAGACTATCGAAATGATTTTCAATGCAGACTACCTTGACAAACCCATAGATACTGAAAATGTGCTGGGGTTTCTCAAAGGCACAGAAATACCTGAAGAGGTACTCGTCATTACCTCGCATTATGATCATATCGGGGTAACAAATGATGAGGTAAATAATGGAGCCGACGATGATGGCTCTGGTACGGTCTCTGTCTTAGAAATAGCAGAAGCGTTTGCAAAAGCGGCCAAAAAGGGTAAAGGTCCAAAGCGGAGTATTTTATTTATGACGGTTACTGGTGAAGAAAAGGGACTATTAGGGTCGAAATACTACACCGATACGGATCCGGTTTTTCCGCTTGAAAATACGGTAGCAAACCTTAATATTGACATGGTAGGTAGAATAGACCCTCAGCATGAGGGAAAGCCAGACTATGTATATCTAATAGGATCTGACAAACTTTCTACCGACTTACATGAACTATCTGAGGAAGTAAATAAGACCTATACTAATTTAGATCTTGACTATACCTTCAACGATGAAAATGACCCAAATAGGTTTTATTATAGGTCTGACCATTATAATTTTGCTAAGAACAACGTGCCAATCATCTTCTATTTTAATGGAACGCACGAAGATTATCACAGACCAAGCGATACCATTGAAAAGATTAATTTTGATCTGCTTGAAAAAAGAGCTAGGTTGATTTTTCATACAGCTTGGGAAATAGCAAATAGGGAAGAAAGAATTAGGGTCAATTGAGGGGTTAATGCCTGATTGAAGAAAGAGAAGTGAGGCAAACGCGTGAAGATCAATCATAATGAAGACTTTGCCCCGCATGATCTCCTCATCAGCTATGGAAAGAAAGTTTGTTAAATTCATCGTTCTAGCGTTATTAACGTTTTCTTAGGCGGTCTAATCAATTTCATTCTAATTTTCTCAGCATTCAGCTAAAATAAACGCAATACTCAAAAGAATACATCCCAATGTTTTTATTAAAAGAAGCACAAATCGTAAACGAAGGGAAGATTGAGGTGAACGATATTCTTATTGAAAACGATATCATTATAAAAATAGCCCCAAGTATCTCAATAATAGCCAACCACGTGGAAATTAATGCAAGCGGTCTACATGCATTTCCTGGTGTTATCGACGATCAGGTACATTTTAGGGAACCAGGTCTAACACATAAAGGAACGATTTATTCAGAATCCAGAGCTGCGGTGGCGGGTGGCGTTACGTCTTTTATGGAGATGCCCAACGTAAACCCGCAGACCATCACTCAAGAACTATTAGAAGCCAAGTACCAAATAGGGGCGCAAAATTCGCCAGCCAACTACTCCTTTTATATGGGTGCTACCAACGACAATTTGGACGATGTACTAAAAACGAATCCTAAAAACGTCTGTGGCATTAAAATTTTTATGGGATCTTCTACTGGAAACATGCTAGTGGATGATCAAGCTACCTTGGAAAACATCTTTCGCAATGCACCCACCCTCATTGCAACGCACTGTGAGGATGAAGGCACAATTAGAAAAAATACTGAAGCGTACATTGCAAAGTATGGTGAAAATATCCCGTTTAAATACCATCCAACTATTCGAAGTGAGGCCGCTTGCTATCTTTCTTCTTCAAAGGCAATTGAGTTAGCCGAGAAAAATAAAACCAGGCTGCATATTTTGCATATATCGACCGAGAAAGAAACCAACTTATTTACTAATCAGATTCCGTTAAAACAAAAAAGAATCACTTCAGAAGCATGCATCCATCACTTATGGTTTTCCGATCAGGATTATGATGAAAAAGGAGCATTCATTAAGTGGAATCCTGCGGTGAAAACGGAAAAGGACAGAGCGCAAATCTGGAAAGCACTTTTGGACAATAGAATTGATGTGATTGCGACGGATCATGCCCCTCATACGCTTGAAGAAAAACAAAATCCTTATTCAAAAGCCCCCTCTGGTGGTCCGCTTATTCAGCATACATTGGTCGCCATGTTGGATTTTTATCACGAAGGAAAAATTTCTTTAGAGCGAATTGCTGAAAAGACGAGTCATGCTGTGGCAGATTGTTTTCAGGTAAAAAATCGTGGCTACTTAAAAGAGGGGTATCATGCAGACATGGCTTTGGTAGATCTATTCAAGTCATGGAGGGTAGAGAAAAAAAATATAAGAGCTAAGTGCGGATGGTCACCGTTTGATGGTCATACATTTAAGTCTACTGTTGAGAAAACCTTCGTATCTGGGCATTTGGTTTATAGCAATGGTAAGATCGATGATACAAAGCCTGGACAACGACTCACTTTTGACCGCTAGAATTCGTTTGCAAATTTCTCATATCACATTAACTTTATCCTCTTTTTTAAAAAAGGAGATATGGTGGTTGTAGCTCAGTTGGTTAGAGCGCCGGATTGTGGTTCCGGAGGTCGCCGGTTCGAGACCGGTCTTCCACCCCAGCAAATAAGAACCAGACACATGGAGTAATTACTTTTTTAATGACATTATAGATTCCAGTCATGGCTATTACCCCCTCCGCAGAAATGAGAGCCAACCTCCAAGGCATATTTTAGGTTAAAATTATTATGGTACTACATCGAAGTGCTGAACCTCAACAATAAAGTCTAATAATCAACGAAATGTATCAACAACTTTCTAAGCTGGGGAAAAAGTATTTCCCCAATAGTTCGCACAAGCTTTTCAAAATAATATTCAATGCCTCGCCCATGTATCGAAGATCTACTGGACAAGTCACAAATGTACTTCCAGGTTTCTGGAGAGTAGATATTAAAATTCCCATCTCTTATAAAAATCGAAATTTTGCTGGTACTATATTTGGTGGAAGTTTGTTTTCCGCTACCGATCCAATCTATGTGGTGCAGCTACTTCAAATTATAGGTAAAGGGTATATTGTTTGGGACAAATCTTCTATAGTAAAATTTAAGCGTCCAGCAAATGAAGATGCGTATGCTTCTTTTATCTTTAATGAAAATGAGGTGGCAGAAATCAAGCGAAAAGTAGCAAGCGATGGTGAAACTGAAATTCTAAAAACCGTTCTTATTTCCAATAAGGAGGGAAAGGTGTTTTGCGAGATTAATAAAACTATCTACATAGCAGATAAAAAATTCTACAAGGAAAAAGTAAAAAGAAGAACGGTTAGTGTTTGATGAGTATTCGTTCAAATTTTAGGGTGATCAAAAGGCAGCGATATGTAAAATGTATTTTGATGATTTCACCTCCTTCTCAGCTTGGTTTAACTGAAGTGTTTTCTATGACTTTCTGTTCATGAGAGTCTCTAATCTTTATAGGGAGGTGTTATCCTGATACTTTGAATGTACCAGCAGAGAAGCTACTTTTATCGCAATTAATTAAGCTCGTAGATCACAACGTCATATCCGGTCGTTGCGTATGATTCAACCTAATAGAATGAACGGAAAAAAATTTAAGAAAATAGTTGATTTTTTATTAAAACATTCATCTTTTTTTAGAAAAGTAGCATCTGCCCTTTTTCCAAAAAATATTTATATTAAAACAAAACTTTTACAGGCCAACTATATAGAGCAGGTTATATACAATTATTATGATGAAGAAAGTATAGAAAATAAATTATTTTACAATATTGGAGCAGGTAATCAAAGAAGTAAATTTAACTTTTGGACTTATATAGATTTAGAAAAAAGTAAATACTCAAAAAAAAACATTGATATATTCCATGATTTAGAATCTCTATCTTCAATTCCACTTTCAGACAAAAATGCCGAAGTTATATTCAATTCGTTTCTAATTGAGCATATATCAATTGAAGCTACAAAAAATCTATGTAGAGAAGCTTTTAGAATATTAAAAAAAGGAGGAGTTTTTCATTCTAAAGTTCATTCTTACGAATATGGAGTGAAGCTTCTAAATAAAAACCTTATTTCACCTAAAGTTCCATATGAATGTAGAGAAAGTTTAACTCTGATTTCAGAGTTTTTACGCAAGAATAAAAACAGAGTAAAAGCCTATTTTGATGAAAACGATACCTATATAATAGAATCATTAACAAAACCTGATAAAAGAATAAAATTTGATGCTTCAACTGCTTTTGTTTACCACAATGCTACCGCTGCAATGAGTAATTTAACTAAAAACTCAACCTCCATAAAAGATGCATTATCTAAACTAAATAATAATGATTTAAGCCTCTTCTACAAAGATTTACAAAAAAAGGTAAATGTGAACGAAAAAGAACCTCATCAGCATAACGCTGATTATTTTTCTAAAGAAGATTTATTTTCATATATAAAAGACTTAGGCTTTTCAGAAGTGTATTTCGCCCAGCCTTATCAAAGTGTCAGTCCAGCACTATGGGAGGATAGACTTAATCCCATTCATTATGGCTTTATATACGCTATAGAAGCCGTTAAATAACATAAAGTATGCATGATAACATGGAAAAATACGTTTTAATGCATTTTTATATAGTGTTGTATCCAAATAAATAAGCTAATAAGTGAATAAATATTTCAAACAAGGGCTGTCTCGATTAGTAAATAATCAAAACTTTAAGGAAGATTTTCTAAGGAATTTACCCACTGAGTATCAATCGGCGGCTAAATTATTATACTACTACAAATTAGAAATGACCTCTGAGGAAAAAGCATTAAGTAAACATATTGAATCCTTCCGAAAACAAATTCCAGGGTTTTATGATAAAACAGAACTTAAGACTTTTTCTTCACCTCATTCAAACACTTTCAAATTAAAAAATAATTCAACTCATGCAGAGCCGGGTAATTATGAATCTACTAAGATGGAAAATATCATGAAAACAGGGTCTGACATTTTTAAAGGATTGATTTTGAGGAGAATTATAGAGGGTACGGGTAGGAAAAAAATTCTTGAGTTAGGTACAAATACTGGTTTTAGTGGTAGTTACTTTACTTCCGTTAATGGAGTTGAGCTGGTTACAATAGAAGGGAGCAAAGATTTGTGCAATATTGCTGAAAGTAATATAAGTAGGGTATCGGATAATTTTAGAATTATGAATTGCCTTTTTGATGACGCAATTGATCAATTACTGGAAGAGGAACAACAGTTTGATTGTGTATTTATAGATGGACAACATGAAAGAGATGCGACTATTCACTATACAAAACGTTTAGAACCCTTAATGTCGAACAATTCCATATACATATATGATGATATTTACTGGTCGGATGGCATGAACCAAGTATGGAAGGAATTATTCATGAATTTTGGATTTTCTCATGGAATAGATTTGCAATTGATAGGAGTTTTTAGGAAAACTATTGGCAGTAAAAGAACGAATTTGTTTGATATCAATGATTATCTGCCAAGACCTCGAATTTATAATAAAGGATGGTAGAATGCTGAATACAAAAAAATATGAGTGGCGACCTTAAAAAGGTGATAAATAACTCAGGAAGAATAGATAGTTTTTTCATTGGATTGACAACTTGACATTATCCTAATAAAGGAGAACCCATAGCCGTCGCTAACAATATCGGTATAGCGAATAATCAAACTATTTTTTTAATCCTTTCTGTACAACTTGAGCGTGAACCTACCCATTCTGCCACATTTGTGCTTCTAGTTGTGTAATCTTCCTAATCGTTATAACAAAACAAATCCTGTTCTAGAACTAGTGGGGAAAATTGGAAATCAGTAAATCTGTTTTATTAAAGTGTACCTCGGTCTTCTTGCGCACGTTCCAATGCTTCAAAAAGTGCTTTGAAGTTCCCTTTTCCAAAAGAAGTAGCACCTTTTCGCTGAATAATTTCAAAAAACATGGTCGGGCGAGCTTGAACTGTCTTCGTGAAAATTTGTAATAAATAGCCATCTTCATCGCGGTCTACCAAAATACCCAATGTCCTTAAAGCTTCAATATTTTCATCGATATTTCCTACCCTTTCTTCTAGCGTATCATAATAGGTATCCGGAATTTCTAAAAATTCAATGCCCCTAGATTTCAATTCAGAAACCGTTCTAATAATGTTATCGGTAGCCACCGCAATGTGCTGTACACCAGCCCCTTCGTAGAATTCAAGGTATTCATCTACTTGCGATTTCTTTTTGCTAGGGGCTGGCTCATTGATTGGAAACTTAATCCGCCCATTTCCATTGCTCATTACCTTACTCATCAATGCGGTATATTCCGTAGAAATATCTTTATCGTCGAAAGACAAAATCTGTTTAAACCCGAGTACCTCCTCATAAAACTTCACCCATTTATTCATCTGTCCTAGCTCGACATTGCCTACCATATGGTCTACATACTTTAATCCTACCACCTCTGTTTTATAGTCGGAGACCCAAGCACTATATCCTGGCAAAAATGTTCCATGGTAGTCTTTTCTCTCTACGAAGATATGCACTACCTCGCCATAAGTATAAATGCCTGCTCTTACCACTTTTCCATCTTCATCTTTCAGAGTTTCGGGTTCTAAATAAGATTTGGCACCCCTTTTCATTGCTTCATTGTATGCGTAGGTTGCATTATCTACCCAAAGAGCAGTTACTTTTACTCCATCTCCATGTAAGTCGATATGCCGACCAATATCAGTACCACTTTTGAGTGGCGAAGTAAGAATTAACCTTATTTTATCTTGGACTACTACGTATGATTCTCGATCCTTTAAGCCAGTCTCCAAACCTGCATAAGCCAAGGATTGAAAGCCAAAGGCTGATCTATAAAAATATGCTGCCTGCTTTGCATTGCTTACAAACAGTTCCAGATAATCTGTTCCATTAATTGGCATAAAATCGGTAGCCCCGTCTAGGGTAGGTGCTGCGACTGTTTCCATTAAAAATAGTTAGTTGCTTTAGCAATAAATTTATAAACTTTCTTAATAATTGCGACGTGTTTTACGCCGTTTATTCTTGATTTGATTATTAATTGCCATGGTTTAATTAAATTCTATTAACTTATTGCTTGAAGCTTTTTCATTTATGGTTCTCATGGTGAGCTTATGGGTCTTTAAATTGACAGGAAAAAGCAATGATAAATTTTTCTTGAAGGGCAAGTCAATGCCTTGGTGATTTTTAGATTTTTTATGGTTGCTACTACTTTTTCTAAGGACAGGCTCAATTGTGTTACGAGTTGTATGAAAGAAGGGGAATAGGGGATAGCTAAAAGTTGGTTTTGATGGTTTTTTAGTCGGTCTTAACTTTACATTAGGCATGAAAAGGGGAGGCTTCTTAGCCTAGAAGATGTTTGCAATTGCCTAGCAATGGAAGGCATGTCCTTTTTCTCTTTAATCCACTTTAATAGTCCACACTCTTCTACTTTAGACAGCTTAAGGGAAGAGGTATGTGTCCTCCATCAAGAGGTAGAATCAATGATTATTCATAGAAAATCATACAGTCACTTTCGTATGAGCTAATGCTTAAAAAAGTGAGTAAATCAAAGAAAGAGATTAAGTGATTCTGAGCTTATTTAAAAGTATGAGTCTGGTTCAATCAATACAGATACAGCCTTAGAACCAACACTAAAAGATGAGAATTAAGACCATGATTCATCAATTTTTTCAAAAGAAGAAATCAATTGAGACCATTCAGTTACATGGTCAATCATTTTTTTCATAGCGGATGGTTACCTTTTTATTATTTCTTGTATCAACAGTTTCATAACACAAATTTTTCATACACCTGATTAACAAGTATTAAGAGAAAGTTCCTCTTTTGGAGGGACTTTTCTTTTTTTATAGTAGTATTTAGATATTCTATCTAATGCTAATTCTTGTGTGTCCAATAAAGCCCAATATCTTTAATGAAACCTATTTTAAATCTGGAATCCATTATTTTGAATCTTGAAGAACACCTACTCCAAACATATTAATTTCAAACTCCTATGCATTGATCACTGGCAAGTCTCTAATTTTCAGGTCATTGTTCTTAACCAGAACAATACCTAATTGAAATGTTGGCATAGATAACCATGAAAATCCCTGCCACCTCATAGTGCCAATAGAGCCGAAGTATGTATCAAACGTTTCTCCTTCAATATTGAAATGTTGGGAGTAAGGTCTAATGATTATTGGTCGAACCCTCAAGGATTATTGAGACTTTTACTTGAATCTACCATAGAGATTTAAACTTCTCATATTCTATTCTATCAGAGGAGTCAAATACAAATACTTAATCCGTTGTGTTAAACTTTCTAATCCACTTTCAAATTATTGATTGACGAATTGAACTGCAATTTATTGATGAATTGTATAAGTATGAATTCGGTGCTTTTGGAGAAAATGCTTGTTTTAAATCCTTCAAAGAGTATAGCATAATTTATTCTGATCATAAATGGATTGCATAGTTGAGAGCAGACTGTTTAGATTCTTTTGCGTGGGGCAAAAGGTTTCTCTAATTCCTTTTGAATGTCATAAATAAGCTTGACTTTCAGATTATGATTTATTTATCTTACTATATTACTACTATTTGATCGAATTAATATATGATTTTTAAAGAAAAAATATATAAAATTCAATAATAAATTTTATCCTAACTACAGGAGATTTATCCATTTATTTAATTTGAGTTTAATACTTACAGAGTTACCTTTGCATTTTTATATTACTTCTGTTTGGTTCAAGAAAGATAATTAAACATTACAACTATCGCAGGCAATCTTTCAAATATTCCTCGCTCATATCTGAACATGCTAGTACAATTAGCAAGAGTCGATGGTGTTGTGGTGCAGGATGAAATTGATCTGATTAAACAAATAGGGAAGGCTAATGGAATGTCAAACGAAGAAATTAGTGAGGCGTTTGAAGATCCTTCGAAGATAGAAGGATTAGATACACTCAATGATGACCAGCGATATGATTATTTATACAATGTAGTACAGTTAATGAAAATTGACGGAAGAATATATAAAGAGGAAATTCAATACTGTGCCAGAATTGCTAGCAAACTAGGTTATGATGAGGATGTATTGCTGGATATGATGTTGAAAATCTATAGTGACCCACATATTACTACCGATAAAGAATCACTCAAAGCAAAGATTCAAACCTATCTTAAAAAGTGAGGCTTCTCCCCATCTTAACATTTACACTTATATGCTTTTGTTCGATAGCACAATCTTCCGAAGAAGTAGCTATAAGAAAAGTAATAGCAAAACAGCAAGACTGTTGGAATGATTCAAATCTTGAATGCTTTATGGAAGGTTATTGGAAGTCAGAAAATCTGGTCTTTATTGGATCAAAAGGAGTAACCTATGGCTGGGATCAAACTCTAGAAAATTACCGTAAATCTTACCCTTCTCCCGAATTGATGGGGAAACTCAATTTAGAATTAATTTCGCTGAAATCATTAGGCGATGATTTTTGGAGCGTGATAGGTAAATGGAGTTTGGTAAGAAGATCAGACAACCTATCTGGTCATTTTACACTTCTCTTTAGGAGATTCGGAGATGAATGGCTGATCGTCTTGGATCATTCAAGCTGATTAAACTTCTTAATTTTATTGTTTTTTAAACCTTTTTCACTTAAACTTATAAGGTTATCAAAAACAATAAATCTTATGGTAATGAACTATCGGGGAGTGGAAGCCCCCAAAATAGAGGAATCACAACCAATCACCGTTCAAGATTACATGGCAAAAAAATTGATCACATTTAGTCCAGATCAGTCCATGTTCGAAGTAGTGGAGGCACTGATGAAAAATAAAATATCTGGAGGTCCAGTAGTGGATGAACAAGGTGAATTAGTAGGAATTATTTCTGAAGGAGATTGCCTGAAAGAAGTAGTAAAAGGAACATATCATAACCTACCTATATTCAGCGGGCTTGTAAGTGAGCATATGGCTCAAAAAGTAGTAACAGTGGAGCCTAATCTCAATATTTTTGAGGTAGCCAGAATGTTCTTGCAAATGCGATTTAGAAGATTTCCAGTAGTCAATAGTAGCGGCATTTTAGTTGGGCAGATAAGTCAAAAAGACATTATGAAGGCGGTCTCAAATAGCAAAAGCACTACATGGTAGAGGTTCATTGAATTAATGAAAGGTAGGACAAAAGGCTCAACTTAATATTCAGCAATATAGATTGGATGAAAGCCAGTCTGAAATTCTTTTCATGATGCGCTGAGATGCATTAAAAATTAAGCTTATAAGACATCAAACTACATTGGCTGGTAATTTTCTTTAATTAAAAGCATACTTAGGTACTGAAGGGAATTAATTTTGCGTTAATAAAGGTAAGCTTTAGATTTTAATAAATTTTATTAAACAGTTATAATGAGAAAATATATATTTTATCTTTCATCAATACTATTTTTTCAAATGTCTTTTTCACAAGAATTACTGGATTCTAAGTACCATACGCTTCTGGAAGAGACAGAGACCTATGAGAAGTATAAAGTAATTCCCAAAACAAAGCTTGATGCGTTTTGGATGGAAGTCACAGACTCCATACAATCCATGAACAGTGTAATGACTAATCTAAAAAGCCAAATCAATGATCAGCATAATCAACTTTCCTCTCTCAATGAAAATTTTAAAGAAACACAAAACGAGCTAGCGTTAAGCCTTTCTTCTAAAGATTCTATTGAGTTTTTGGGCATCTCTTTCTCAAAATTTGCTTATCACGTTTTGGTATGGACAATCATTACTGTGTTGGCCATATTGGCTGGTATATCGTACATTATGTTTTTCCGGAGCAATAAAATTACTGTAGCTCATCGCAGAGAGGTAGAGGAGCTTCAAAATGCATACGATACTCATCGAAATACTGCCAGAGAAACCCAAGTAAAACTAAAAAGAGAGCTTCAGACAGCCATCAATAAGCTTGAGGAAAGGGAAAAAGCAATAAGTTAGGTGCGTGTTTGGTCTTCTAAATTGATGCAGATTTTTTATTCCTTTGGCATCTTTTACTACAGTATTTCACATCTTCCTATGCTTTTATCTACTTTTTCCTTCACGTAAAGGGCTTTCCGAAGGTTTTTTATGATCCAAAATTGGGAATTTCGTTTTCCCTTACATAGGGGAAACTCTCTAAAAACTTTAGCGAGTAATAGGAGTTGAGTCCTGAAATACCAGCCGTATCTAGTTGCTCTAGGTTAATATATCCTTTTTCATTTATAGCCTCATCGTTAATTTGGAGGAGTTCGATAGACCCAATAACCATAATGGTATCGTTGAGAGGGATGGGAATTTCTTGTTCAAACTTCATTCCGATTTTGAGTTGGCTCTCTTTCACAAATGGCACTTTAAAATCCGACAGGTATTCTTCTGTTAATTGCATTCGGTCAAATTCGGAAGCTGAGCGAGCCAATTTAGCCGAGGTGTAGTGAGCATTTTTAATAATGTTAGTTGGCACTTGATTGATAGTGTATTGACCTATTTCTTTTAAGTTTTCATACGTATGGCGCGGTACTTTTTCTGTAGGTCGGGTTATAAACCCAAGTAATGCAGGGGCACTACCTAAATGAAACACACTACTGAAAATCGCTACATTTGACTGACCTTGGGTAGAAATGGATCCGATGAGATTTGCTGGCTTAATGCCAGTGACAGAGTTGATAATATTGAGACGTTTTTTGCGCTCCATCTTTTGAATGTCTTCTTTAGTTAGTTGCATTATTAAAACAGATTTTTTTATGAATATCTAGCATTTCCGACTAGATGAAGAGTGGACACGCTTTTGTCAGGGGTTGAAGTTACTTCTATTCAGCTCAGTACGCATAAGTTTTATCATTTACGCTTCTCTGAGACCAAATTGATAATTGTCCCGAACGGAGTTTTATCTTTCCGAGCCATTTCGATTATTCGTTCTTTATCTCTTTCGCTTAGCGTCATTTTAAGAAAGAGCCTCTATTTTTTTAGCGATTTCGTCTGCTTCTACTGCTTTTCGGTCGCTGGCTTGGCGATCCGACTTTGAAAGATCAAATGATTGTTTCATTAGCTTTTCGTATTGCTTCTGTAGCTTTTCTTTTTCTGATTTTTTTCTAAATAATCCCATAATCAAGAACAACTGTAGTTGAATGTTTTGGTTGGGTATTCTTTCATATTTGGTACTTTAGACTTCAATGTCTCCCAAAGAAATACTAAAGCAATACTGGGGCTACTCATCCTTTCGGTCGATGCAGGAAGAAATAATTATGTCTATTCTGAAAGGAAAAAATACGCTTGCCTTGCTTCCTACAGGAGGGGGTAAATCCATCTGCTTTCAAGTTCCAGGAATGGTTGAGGAGGGAATTTGCATTGTTGTTTCCCCTCTTATTGCCTTGATGAAAGAT
Source organism: uncultured Ekhidna sp. (assembly GCA_964289745.1). Classification (GTDB taxonomy): domain Bacteria; phylum Bacteroidota; class Bacteroidia; order Cytophagales; family Cyclobacteriaceae; genus Ekhidna. The sequence continues at coordinate 333,260 of CAXYMM010000001.1, read as the reverse complement.
CAGGTGGAGCAACTCAACAAAAGGGGAATCAAAGCGACTGCTATCTTTTACGGGATGAGCAGTAGAGAAATCGACATTACACTTGATAACTGTATCTATGGAGGCATTAAATTTCTGTATGTTTCCCCAGAGCGATTAAAGACAGAACTGTTTAGGGAGCGAGCTAAGAAAATGAATATCAATTTACTGGCAATAGATGAAGCTCATTGTATTTCGCAATGGGGATATGATTTTAGGCCTTCTTATCTAGAATTAGCGGAGTTTCGCAAGGCACTTCAAATTGAAAAAGTAGTAGCACTAACTGCTACCGCCACTAAAGAGGTAAAGGCTGATATCATTTCAAAGTTAGAAATGCAAAACGTGGAGGTTTTTCAAAAGAGTTTTGCCAGACCAAACCTTTCATACTCTGCTTTTGAACTGGAAAACAAGGAGCAAAAGCTCTTAGACATTCTAAAAAATGTCCCTGGAACCAGCATCGTATATGTGAGAACGAGAAAGCAGACCAAAGTGATTGCGGACTTTCTAAGAAGACAACAAATCTCGGCAGACTTTTATCATGGGGGATTGAAAGGTAAAGAACGCTCTAGCAAGCAAGATAGCTGGATCAACAACCAAATCAGGGTGATGGTAGCTACTAATGCTTTTGGAATGGGTATTGATAAGTCAGATGTTCGCACAGTTATTCATTTAAATCTCCCTAATTCATTGGAGGCATACTATCAGGAAGCCGGACGTGGTGGAAGAGATGAAAAAATGGCCTATGCGGTTGCACTCTTTCATCAATCGGATATTGACGAATTGAAGAAGCGAACAGAGAAAACGACAGTAACCCTTGAACAGCTTAAGCGTACTTATCAGGCGTTGGCTAATTATTATAAGATAGCTATTGGAAGCAATTCCTTTTCTTCTTTTCCTTTTCAATATGGTCAGTTCATCAAAACGTATAACCTCCCAACTGTAGAGACTTACGCAGCACTCAAAAAATTGGGAGATGAGGGATTAATTCAATTGAATGATGGTTTTTTTGAATTATCAAAACTGATTTTTGTCCTCAATAGAAGGGAGACATATAAGTTTCAGATTGCTAACCCCAAACTTGATCCGCTCATTAAGACCTTGCTCCGATTGTATGGAGGAGAGGTTTTTAATGGCTATTTGAAAATCAAGGAAAAGGAAGTAGCCAGCTTATTGAAGACTAATGAAAAGCAAGTAAGGCAATGGCTTCAGTACCTCTCAGATCAGGAGGTTATCGATTACCAATCAAGTGTAGACACTCCAACTGTGACCTTTCTTACGGAGAGGTTAGACCCAGAAAAGTTGCCAATAGATAACGAGCAAATCGAATGGAGAAGGAAACTGGCCATGGATAAGGCATCTACAGTCATTGAATACATGCAATCCAAAAATTGCCGTACTCAAATCTTTCAGCATTATTTTGACGAAGAAACTTCGCTTACTTGTGGAATTTGTGACAATGATTTTACTAAAAAGAAACGTCTCTCACTAAGTAAGATACCACTGGATCAGGTAGCAAGCATACTTGATGAACCCAAAAGCATGACGGACTTAAGAGCACTGCTTTCAAAGCACACGGAGGATCAGATTATTGCTGCCATCCGAATACTAATGGAGGACGGAAAGGTGGTAGAGCAAATGGGTAGGTTTCAGCTAATAGAGGCATCCGTACTGCGTGGCGGAGGCGAGTAGTGGTGTAGTTAGTTGTCTTAAAAAAACCGAGGTAGAGAGTTCATTGCTCGTATTACCTCCTTCTTTTTATTATGTTTCTAAAGCCGCAATGCCTGGAAGTGTCTTTCCTTCCATATATTCGAGTAAGGCGCCACCACCAGTAGATACATACGATACCTTATCTCCGTACCCAAGATTGTTGACAGCAGAAGCAGAATCCCCACCACCAATGAGCGAAAAACCACCCTTTTCTGTTGCACGCACTACGGCATTGGCGATAGCGTCTGTTCCTTTGGCGAAGGTTGGGAATTCGAATACCCCCATTGGTCCATTCCAAAGCACGGTTTTGGAAGACTCAATCACCTCAGAAAAAAGCTTGGCTGTTTCTGGTCCAATGTCAAGACCCTGCCATCCATTGGGAATTTCGGTGGCAGCAACTATTTGTGTATTGGCTTCATTGTTAAAATCATTAGCTATTACTGAATCTAGCGGTAGTATCATTTTTACGCCGCTCCCTGCCGCTTTTGCTTCCAGTTCTTTGGTAAGCTTCATTTTGTTTTCTTCCAGCAAAGAATTTCCAATGCTGCCTCCTCTAGCTTTCGTAAAAGTGTAGGACATACCCCCGCCTATGATTAGGTTATCTACTACACCTAAAAGCTTTTCGATGATAAGAATTTTATCGGAAATTTTAGCCCCACCCATAATAGCAGTAACAGGCTTTTCGGCATCTTTTAGAATTTTCTCTGCGTTTTCAAGCTCTGCCTTCATTACGAAACCACAGCATTTATCCTCAAAAAATTTTGCAACTACAGTAGTGGAAGCATGCGCTCGGTGTGCTGTGCCAAAAGCGTCATTTACGTAAATGTCTCCATGAGAAGCCAGTGTTCTAGCAAAGTTTTCATCTCCTGCTGTTTCCTCTTTGTAAAAACGTACATTCTCCAAAAGCAGTACGTGTCCTGGTTTTAACTTCTTGGAGCATTCTTTTGCAGACTGTCCTGCAGCGTCACCGCCAAACCTCACCGTAATTCCAAGTTTTTCGTTTAGATTAGGAATGATATGTTGCAGTGAAAGTTTATCTTCGGGTCCATTCTTTGGACGTCCGAGGTGAGACATTAAGACACAAGATCCACCATCCGAAAGAATTTTTTTAATAGTGGGGATAGCGGCGTTGATTCTTGTTTCATCCGTCACATTTTGGTCATCATCTAGTGGTACATTAAAGTCTACTCGAATTAGTGCTCTTTTTTCCGTGAACTTGAAATCCTGAATCGTCTTCATCAATCATCAATAATTAGACCACAAACATAAAAAAGGGGAGCTAAAATGATTCATAAACGATGGGTGATTACACTTAAATAGTAATGCTAAACGGTTTCGTACCCATCCTCTAAGAGCAACCGTTTATGTGAGTTGTTACAAGAATCCTTTTATGCTTTGATCTTTTGCTGACAGAGTAGGGAAAGAGAAGTGCTTACTTAGTTCTTTCGATTGTGAACTGAACCAGCTGTTCTAGCGAGTTTCGATAGGTGGTTTCAGGTAAGGTTTGCAAGATAGCTTTGGCTTTGTTGTGATATTTTTCCATTACGGAAATCGCATATTCGATACCTCCCTTTTTCTTCACAAAATCGATGACTTCTTGAATGAGGCTGGGCTTTTTTTCTGCGTTTCGAACGAGTCTTTTAACTCTTTTTCTTTCGCTTAAGGTAGCGTTATTAAGCGAATAGATAAGAGGTAGAGTCAGTTTCTTCTCTTTAATGTCAATGCCCCGAGGTTTTCCTATTTCAAAAGTTCCATAATCAAATAAGTCGTCTTTGATCTGAAAAGCCATCCCGACGGCAATACCGAACTCACCCATTTTGTTTATTGTTTCCTCGTTTGCACCGCCGGAGCAGGCTCCCACTTTACAACATGATTTAATAAGACTGGCAGTCTTTTGTTTAATGACTTGATAGTAAACCTCTTCCGAAATATCCAGCGTTTTGGATTTAGCCATCTGCAATAGCTCTCCCTCACTCATTTCTTTTACTGGTTCTGTGGTAATTTTAAGTAGGTCGATGTCATCATTTTCCATCGAAAGGAGCATTCCTCTTGCAAGAAGAAAATCACCAACTAAGACGGCAATTTTGTTTTTCCAAAGTGCATTGATAGAAAAAAATCCTCTTCTGGTATTTGAATTGTCTACCACATCGTCATGCACTAATGTGGCGGTATGGAGCAATTCGATAAGTGCAGCACCACGATAGGTGGCTTCCGTGATGCTACCAGTAGCTCCTGAGGTAAGAAAAACAAAAAGTGGGCGTATCTGCTTGCCTTTTCTACGAACGATGTAGCCAGTTATTTTGTCAAGCAACATCACTTTGCTTTTCATCGAAAGGCGAAATTTTTTCTCGAATTCCTCCATCTCGGATGCTACAGGAGATTGAATGTCTTTTAGCTTTAATGCCATTGTAGATGCAAGTATACGATGATCGGACTATCTTTCCGTTCATTTCTAAAACCCCTATGAGACGAAATAGAGTTCGGTATAAAGAAATTGTTCCTAATAAAAATGAATGGCCTATTGTGCAGCTTTCTCGCAACCGGAAAGCTTTTCTAGATAAGGTTACAGACAAGGTTTTTGTTGATATACTCAACAATAAAGAGAACTCACTCCGAGAGGAAATAGAGATGACCATCCACCGAGAAAAACTCCGCATAAAATCTAACCCGTGGAAGGTTGATCCTGCTGATGAATGGATTTTTTGGAATAAGCTTCAGAGCCAGATGGCGGAGCTTAAAGTGGATAATAAGCATCTAGCGAGTGAACGAGAGCGCCAGATTTTAAAGAAAATAATTTACCGCTACTCAAACGAGATCGCAGGTAGCTTCAAAAAATCAGCTTATAAATTTGCCCAACGATTTATCACTTTCGGTTTTGCTAGACTTTTAAATGCGGCAAGAGTAAAAGGACTTCTTTCGCTTTTCAGCAGGCAATTAGACTTACACGACAAGCTTCATGTAGTGGGAGAAACCGAGCACCTTCGAAGGCTTTCTAAAATTGGTACAGTGGTAATGGTCCCCACCCACTTCAGCAATTTGGATTCTATTCTTATTGGGTGGGCTATCCAGTTTTTAGGGCTTCCTCCCTACATGTATGGAGCTAGTCTGAATCTTTTCAACATCAAAGTACTGGCCTACTTCATGAAGAGTCTCGGGGCTTTCAAAATGGATAGGCGAAAAAATAATCGTATCTATCGTGAAACATTAAAGGCATATTCTCGAATTGCGATTGAAAATGGGTGTCACTGTCTTTTTTTTCCGAGTGGTATGCGTTCCATGTCAGGTGAAATTGAAACGCAATTAAAGTTAGAACTGCTTGAACCTACTATTCAGGCTCAGCGAGAGCGCTATCAGAAAGCAAAGAATGATGGAGAGGAATCGTCTTCAAAAAAAATATTTATCGTGCCAGCGGTAATCAATTATCATTTTACGCTGGAGGCTCCTGCACTCATAAAAGAATTTCTTAAACGAACAGGTCGAGAACGATATTATGTGGAGTCGGATGAGTTTTCTACTTCTTACAAGATCAGCACATTTCTTTTTAAGTTCTTTTCAAAGGGATCAGATATTTCAGTGAGCATAGGAAAAGGACTGGATATCTTGGGGAATTATGTTGATGATGAAGGAAATAGCAGGGATAAAAAAGGACGTCCGATCGATCCAAGGCATTATTTTCTAAAGGCAAACGAAATCAATTTGGATAGGCAGCGAGAGAATGAATATGCACGGGTTTTGGGGAAACGTATCGTAGAGGAATATCATAAATATAATCGCGTTTTTGCGAGTCATCTGGTAGCTTTTATCGCCTTTAAAATGTTGGAACGGAGAAATCCCAAGCTAGATTTATACAATATCCTTCGACTGCCAGAGGAAGAGTTGGTACTGGACTACAAAGAGTTCAAATTCATCTTTAAAAAGCTACGTGGACGAATTGAAAAGCTACATAAGAAAGGAAAAATAGACATGTCTAACCATATGCAAAAAAAAGCAGAGGAGTCCATTCAGGTTGGTTTGAAAAATGTGGGACTTTATCACGACCAAAGACCTCTTGTGAGAAAAAAAGATCGCATTATCATCAATGATACCAATACCTTATTTTACTATCATAATCGAATGAAGGGCTATGATCTCGAAAAATACATCTAAAGAAGTAGTCGGGGTGATAGGTGCTGGTAGCTTTGGGACAGCTATCAGCAATATTCTTTCTGAAAATAATTCTAATGTTTTGCTGTATGTTAGAGATTCAGACAAGGCGAAGAAGATCGCCACAGAACGTATAAGTTCAGGTCAGAAACTAGGAGATAATATAGAAATAACTAATGATCTAAAGCATGTTGCTGAAAAGTGTGAGGTGATCTTCCCTATGATACCATCCGCAAATTTCTGGGAGATGATTATTGACATATCACCATACCTACACCCATATCACATGCTCATACATGGGACAAAAGGATTTAGTCTTTTTGTTCCCAAAAAGGAAAAGATTACTCGGGACAATCCGCTTACACGCGAACATGTCAAAACCATTTCCGAAGTGATCAAAACGGAAAGTAGCGTTTTAAGGGTGGGGTGTTTGGCTGGCCCCAACCTAGCCAGAGAACTGGATGAACGCAAACCCGCTGCATCAGTTGTCGCTTCTCATTTTGACGAAGTGATTAATGTAGGTCAGCGACTGCTCAAAAACGATCGTTTTATGATCTATGGGAGCAAAGATTTGATAGGTATTGAGCTGTGCGGGATTCTCAAGAATATTATCGCAGTAGGCGCAGGAACTATTTCAGGGATGGGACTGGGTGAGAATGCCAAGTCTTTATTTATCAGTAGAGGCTTAGTGGAGATGGTTCATATTGGAACAGCACTAGGAGGTAATTTACAAGCGTTTTTGGGTCTTGCAGGTGTAGGCGACCTAATTGCTACCTGTACTTCAAATTTGAGTAGAAATTATACAGTTGGTTTTCGGCTAGCGCAAGGAGAAACGCTAGATCAGATTATAGATTCGATGGAAGAGGTAGCAGAGGGGATCAAAACTATAAAGATTGTAAAAGAACTAGCAGAAACATATGGTGTAAAGTGTCCGCTCACAAACGTACTTTTTAGAATTATCCATGATGAGATGACAATTCAGGAGGCGCATGGCTATCTCATGAACTTTCCTTTTCGCGAAGAAATTGATTTTATTAAATAGGAAGAAGATTGAGTATCTTCAGAATTAATTTGTAACAGCCACCCCTTTATTTGACGGTCAGGAATTATCTGACATCAAGTTTTCTTTGAACAGTATCAGGTGACTTTATTTACTTCTTTTGATCAACCTCTTTTTTTTCCACGCTGAGTTTACCTCCTTGAAAAGTTTATGCCGATCGCTGCACTTCAAACGATTCTTAGAATTACAATTTCTACCATGTGTCACACATTTTGGTTTAAAAAAACAGCAGAGATAGAAGATTATCCACATTGAGCCCTTTTTTTCGATCAAATCATCCATTTCAATTTTTTTTTGATGCTATAGAAGATATAAGTAATCAATAAGGTTTATGACCTCCCATCCAAATCTAAAGTCTATTTTTGGCGTTTTGTAGATATTTTTATACGATGCTCCAATTATTAAAATTCCATTTTAGAATAGCTTTTGAATCACTCAATTTTAGTTTGTTTAAATTATTATTCTTTTTTTTAAACAAATTTAAAAATTAGAGTGTTGATATTGTGTAACGATAAAACTTAATACAATTATGAACACTACTCTATTGGCTGATATTATAGCCATTTCTAAAGACGACCCAGTCGCATTTACTTTTTTTACTGGCTATATGGCCATGTTTGCTGCATCCATCTTCTTTTTCTTTGAAAGAAGTAGAGTAGATGGAAAATGGAAGACATCCCTTTTGGTGTCTGGTCTTATCACAGGTATCGCCGCAGTTCATTATTTCTACATGAGAGATTATTATACTGCCATGGGGACTAATCCCACTGCGCTCCGATATATTGATTGGACTTTGACTGTACCCTTGATGTGTGTTGAATTTTATTTATTAACAAAACCTGCTGGTGCTAAAATAGGGCTTATGTGGAAGTTAATATTCGCATCAGCTTGGATGCTAATAACAGGATACATTGGCGAGGCATTTACTGATGGGTCTACAAATCATTCTGTTACATGGGGGGTACTTTCTTCCATAGGATATGTTTACATCCTTTACACCACATGGTTTGGCGAAGTCAAGAATCTTGGAGATGCTTCGGGTAACCCTACTGTCGTGAAAGGAATCAGGACTTTAGCTTGGTTTGTATTAGTCGGATGGGCCATCTACCCTATTGGCTATATGTGCATGCCAGGCGGATGGCTGAATGTAGGTTTTGGATTGGATAGTTCGAATGTAGACCTATTCTACAATATCGCAGATGCCGTTAATAAAATTGGATTTGGTCTAGTTGTTTACAGCATTGCAATAGCGGATAGCAACAAAGAATCAGCGACTTCATAATTCATAATAACCAATTCTTAAGAGTCCTTTTTAGGACTCTTATTTATGTTTCTTTTTCAAACCATACTACTGCTTTTTTTTATCATCATAGGTTCATTTCTAAATCTAAGCGATGGTACATATATTAACGGCTTTTGCCTTATCATTATCTTGATATTTGGTATACCTCATGGAGCATTAGATCACAAGATTCACCTTTCGACAAGTCGTAAAACCACTTTTATTCAATTTATAACTTCATACCTATTCATCGGTTTTTGCTACGGAATTTGGTGGTTTCTTTATCCACTATCTGCTTTTTGGTTTTTTCTACTGCTTTCTGCCTATCATTTTGGCCAGGAAACTTTTGAAAGCCACAAGTTGAAATCCAACCCAATAGGTAGTGCCATAGTAGGATCATTTATCTTATTGTTTTCATTATTGTTTCATTACCAAGAAACGGTCGACTTTGTGTCTACAATCAGCCCCAACATACTTCCCAATCTTGAGACTAAGACGGCTATAATCATCGCACTAGAAATTGCGCTAATTTGTTTCATTTATTTATTCTATTCGTTTTTTACGTCAAAAAATAAAGATAAATACATCCGACTTATACTTTTTTGTACGCTCTATATTCTCATTAATATCAACTACGGCTTATTATCGGCTTTCTCTATTTATTTCATTTTCAACCATTCGCTCAATGCCTTTACACATCAATACGAATGGTTGAAAAGGGAGTACGCCTCATATGATTTTAGAGAATTTTTGAAAGACCTAACCTTCTTCAGCTTGATGGCGATCATAGGAATCGTCCTCATTCTATGGCTCGTAGATTTGAAAAATTCTACCCGATTGATCACCTACTTCTTTATACTTGTTTCGATTATTACTTTACCCCACGCCATTACCTTCAATCGATTTTATCAAGTCAGAAAAGTATAGGTTGTCTTTATGGCAACTCACTTGCATAGTCAATTTTATAAGTCAGCATGACTCCTCCTCTTTCGTCCAAAAAAGGCTGAATTGTGTCTTTGATTTTCTCAGATAGATTTTTGGAAGTAATGGTAAAAAGTAAAGTACTTCTACTCGTAGGTAGCAACCCTTCCGATAGGTGTTCTCCCCGTTTTATTCCTTTTCCTCTAAAAATTTCTAAGGCTGTATAGCCGTGAACACCAATTTGTTCTAGCTTTTCAATTAAGGATTGGAGAAAAGTATTGGATACGATTATTTCAATTTTTATTATGTCCATGATTGTATGATTTAGGCCCAGATGGCCTGGATGATAAAATAATATATAGGAATTCCAAAGGTAATATTGAATGTGAAAGTGATGCCAAGTGACATGGGTAGGAGAACACTCATGTTTGCCTTGGGTACAGAAATGCGCATAGCGGCAGGTACGGCAATGTAAGAAGCACTCGCCAAAAGAATAGTCTGAAGCACAGCATCACCAATGCTATAATCAAGAAGATAAGAAATGCCTATACCCATCATCCCGATAAGAATTGGAAAAAAGAATGCAAAAGCAACAATGAATGCACCTGTTGTTTTCAGCTCTTTGATCCGTCGCCCCGCCAATAGACCCATATCCAACATGTAAAGGCTTAGCATCCCAAAAAAGATTTCACTTACAAAGGGCTCTAGCTCTTTCTCTCCAGTTTCTCCGCTCGCATAGCCTATGATTAAGCTACCAATAAGTAACAAAACAGAACCGTTGAAAATCGATTCCTTAATGATATGTTTAAGTCCTCCCTCTTTCGAGTTGTCTTTGTTTTCATCTTTTGTATAAAGTCGAATAAGAATGAGACCAGCAATAATTGCAGGAGATTCCATAAGAGCCATCCCAGCTACCATGTAGCCACCAAATACTACCTCTTGCGATTCGAGAAATGCGGTGCCAGTAGCAAAAGTAACGGCAGAAATAGAGCCGTAAGTAGCTGCTACTGCACCTGCATCGTAGGTGTTCAGTTTTTGCTTTAAAATGAAAAACATAGCAAATGGTATGAGAAATGATCCTAAGATGCAGACGCTCATTACTGTGATTACCTGCATATTGAAGCCACTATGAAAAAGCTCCTCACCTCCCTTTATTCCAATATCAAATAGGAGGTATATGCTTAAAAATTTTGCGATTTGAGGTGGTATCTCAAGGTCTGATTTTACCAGTACTGCGATCAGTCCTAAAAAGAAAAATAAGGTAGCTGGATGAGAAAAATTCTCAATAATAGAATAAATGTTCATCTTTAATTTTTTTTAAGAGAAATAAATGATTTATGCCACGGTACTGTGGCAGAGAATGAACCCATAAAGGTGGGTTTTTAATTGAAGATGTGTAGCAGACTATCCGAAGGCGATGATATTGAATATAAAGTTTTGAATCGGTAGTCTTCCCAAATAAACTATGATTACTTAGGTCAATGCTACTGATGCGTACAGCCAGATTTAGTTTTGAAGCTAAGCTGTGAAAAACGTCACCTTCAGTGTCTTCTAGCTCTTTTTCCTTCTCACTTATCTCAGAATTGGTTTTACCTTCTTTTTCAGTTTTAATCTCCACGCATGGTTCTTTATCAAAAAAAACTAACTCCATTTTATTCCCAAAAAAGTAAAATTAGAAAAAACGCACAAGGACGATATGAAACTTATTTTTCAACATAGCCAATAAGAAAACATTTGTAATTTAGGAAATTCAACTTTACCAGAAGGAGACATTCGTTTAAAATTTAGACGAACTGCTTATTTTGATAGAAGAATGAAAACCGTAGTGCTTTATCAAGGTAAAGAATCCAACATTTTGATCCAGATAGCGTCCAGCCATTCTAGGTGGTTGGGCTTCATTAGGCACGATCTTAAGCAAAGTAGATAATCCGAATTAATTTCAAAGGTTGGGTCTTTCAGTTTATTTGTGGGATATTTATATAGTGATAGGTAGAGATTGTTTTCTTCTGCTTTTTGGAAAAAACGGCTAGCCATCTCACTCATTTCTTGAGATGTTTCTCCTTTAATTGCCCAAACTACAATATCTGTTTCGGGCTGCATTAAGGTTAAAAATGCATGATGTGTTTTCAGACGGTTATACAAATCGGAAGCAGCTTCAATTGATTTTGCCAGCCCTTTTGCAAATACACCCTCACGTTTTAGCGGCATTAGCTGATGAGTCGCCCAAAGTGCTACGGCAGAAGATCCCGCACGAGAGCATTCCAAACTTATTTCTCCGAGATGCAGCTCATTTGACGTGAAATAGGTGTAGGGAGAATCATGAATGTAGAACTTAGCCATGTCTGGGTTCTTGAACAGCACGCATCCACAGCCATAAGGCTGAAGACCTTGCTTGTGAGGGTCTATGACAATGCTATCCACTTCCTTCAAGAGTGTAAACTTGTCCGCAGTTAGAGACTTCAGGTTTTCAATTAAACTAAAATAACCCCCGTAAGCGGCGTCCGCATGAATGCGAAAAGTGTATTTTTTTTGTAGTTCCATAACCTCTCTCAATGGGTCAATAGTGCCCAGACTTGTTGTCCCTATCGTGCAAACGACGGTACCAACATTTCCCTCTTTTAGTCGATCTTCCAGCGCGTTCAAGTCTATGATATTTTTCTGGGTAGTTCGTACTTCTGCAAAATTCAGTTTCAGTACCTCCGAAATTCTTGAATGCGTGTAGTGAGCCTGGTCTGATGCAATAATTTTTTTCTCAGGATGTAATTTTCCTGCTACCCAAAGGGCTTCTAGATTCGCCATAGTTCCGCCACAAGTCAAATGTCCTAGATGGGTATTCCATCCAAACATATTAGCGATATCTGCTACCGCTTCTTTTTCCATAGGCGAACTTGCTTTGCTTCCGTCTATTGCGTGGTTATTAGGATTGATCCACATTGATAGCATATACGCCGCTTTTGCAATGGGGTGTGGCGGTTTCAGCATTTGACCAGCAAATAGTGGGTGGAAATACGGGTAATTATTTTGCATTTTGTCCGCAACCTGTAGGACCACATCTTCCATTTTTTTGATGTCAAATGATTCAGAGAAATCAGCAAGATCAAAGCCAGCTTCCAATTTCTCCAGTCCTTTCTTTAAAAGTTCTATTGAAGTTCGTTCAAGTTTCATTATTTATACTATTGTAACTATTGCGGCAATATCTCCATTTTTCATTATTCGGTCGTTGCGTTCGCAATAGCCTAGGTAGAAAAACTCACAGCATGATTCATTATCTTTTAGTTTTATATTCGCTTTAAGGTTTTTACTGATAGGAGCACTATTCGGATGCCTCCCAGACTAGAATGGGTCTAGGCCTATCGATAATTTTCTACGAACATAGAGATTAGTGCAATTTTTCCTGATTTAGATATATTTTTTTAAAGGTTCAATGTATCGAAATTAAAAATTCAACTAGTTCATAATTTTTTTATTTCTCGTATTTAGCTTCCGAGAAGTTGGCTGCGCTTTTTCGATATTTTCCGTCTAGAAAATATCTCAGATTGGATTTTGCTTTAGAGGTGAAAGTTTTTGACCTCCATGGCTAGCTTGGTTAGTTTATCCTTGGGTGCATGATTGACATCTTCAAGTAGTTGCTCGATGATTTTTTTTGAGATGGGCTTATCAATAAATTGCGGTGGATAGACAAATTTTCTAGATCAATATTATTTGGTTGATATTACTCATAAATTTTTTATGAAATGAAGTTGAAGTCTAAAAACATCTTGATTACCGGAGCAAGTTCTGGGATCGGATATGCACTTGTAAAGGTGTATCTAAATCATGGGTACAAGGTATTTGGAAGTGTGAGAAAAGAGGAGGATGCAAAACGGTTAGTCGAAGAGATGGGACCCAATTTTACTCCATTACTTTTTGATGTTACGGATGGTAAGGCCATTGCAGAGGTAGCAAATTGGCTGGAGCAAACCATAGGTAGTGAAGGACTAGCTGGATTGGTTAACAATGCGGGTGTTGCTGTTGCAGGTCCGTTCATAGATTTAGATGTGGAGGACTTCCAGTATCAATTTGATGTAAATGTATTGGGAATGATACGGGTTACACAAGCATTTCTTTCACTACTTGGTGCTCGAAAAAATCATTCCACCAGACCAGGAAAAATTATCCAAATCTCCTCTGTTTCAGGGCGAATGGGCATGCCGTTCGTATCGCCATATGTTGGCTCCAAGCATGCAATGGAGGGTATTACAGCGTGTTTACGAAAAGAACTAATGCTGTACGGAATTGATGTATTGTTGATAGAACCAGGCCCTATCAAAACCCCTATTTGGAAAAAATCAATGCCCACTTTGAAGGATAGGTTTAAGGGTTCTGTTTACCAACCAATTATGAAAAAAAGTGAAGAAAAGTTTATGAGGCCTTCAATAAGGAAGGGGCTATCTGCTGATGAAACGGGTATGATCATTTTTAAGGAATTTGAGAAAAAAAGGCCTAGAGTACGAAAGGTTATCATAGCTCAACGATTCAAAAATTGGGTATTACCTAATCTACTACCCACACGTTTACTCGATAAAATTTTAGGAAAAGCTCTTGGTCTTATTAAATAATCTATCAGTATGAAATTTGGTAGCGTAGAAAACCCTCAAGATATTGACTTTACCCTTCCTGATGATCATCACGATTCGGAAAGAATTTTAAAACAAGGGAAGGGACTCCAAAACGTTTTCATTGGGTGCGCAAAATGGAATCGTCAAGATCTCAAGAAATTTTATCCGAAGGGTATTAAAGATGAGCTAGCATACTATGCCACTCAGTTCAATTCTATTGAATTAAATGCTACATTTTATAATCACTTCCGTACGGAGCAGATTGAAAAGTGGGTGGCTAAAACCTCTGATGATTTCAAGTTTTTTCCAAAGGTGCATCGGATGATCAGCCACATTAAGAGGTTAAATAATGTGGAAGAATCCATCGAGATGTATGTTTCGAATATTCGGGCATTTGGAGACAAGCTGGGCATGTGTTTTTTGCAATTGCACGATAATTTTAAGCCAGCAAACATGGATCGCTTGATTAAAGCGGTAGAATATTGGCCAAAAGATATTCCTTTGGCTATAGAGCTACGAAATACGGAATGGTTCAATGACGCTTCCATCGCCAATGAAGTGTATTCGCTCTTCGAACACAACAGTATTTCCAATATCATTACCGATACAGCGGGTAGAAGGGATCTGCTTCATATGAGGCTTACCGTTAAGGATGTTTTTGTAAGATACGTTGGAGCTAACCACGAGAGTGACTATTTCAGATTAGATGCTTGGCATCAGAAGATAAAAAATTGGACGGACGCTGGTATGGAAAATCTCTACTTTTTTATTCACCAGAATTTGGAGAAGGAGTCTCCAATACTTTCAGCTTATTTAATTTCCAAGCTCAATGAATCACTAAATGTTAAGCTAAAGATTCCAGTAGGTCAGGATGAGCAGACTTTGTTTTAAAAAAAACTTCAAATAAGGTCTTCTTCATAACCTTTGTGTTTTTCAACCCACTCTTTAATTTTTGATTGGATCATTTTCAATTCTTCCATTCGATCTTTATTAAAAATAAATGCTATTTCTTTTTTCAAGCCTTTAGTACAGTTGCTCCAATTCTCATTTTGTCGCTTTTAAACTTAATTCATCAGGTTGAATTTCCTAAAATCAGGAGTTTACCTTATCAAAACAAAGAATACACTTTTTGGAAAATTGGTTGAAAGACATTTGAAGCAACCTGAAAATGCTCTTAAAACAAAATATTTTTTGCTTTTTTTTATAAAAAAACAATATATTTCTTATTCAGCTTCTTTCTGATTTGCATAAATCAAATATAAACCTATTTTTGACGCAAGTTTAAACTTGACCAAAAATGAAGAAAGTATTATTTTTATTAGCGATGGTGGCATTCCTAGGTGCTTGCACATCATCTTCCTCTGGGTCTACTGAAGAGGCCGCAGAAGAACCAGCTACCGAATCTGTTGATGCAGCCAAAGAAGGGATAGATGAAATATCTGACACTGTGGAGGTGGGTGTAGACTCACTAGAAGTAACTGCAGATTCTTTGGCTACGGCAGCCGAAGATTTGTCTGAGGAGGCTGCTGAAGAAGTAGAGGAATAAAAATTTCCTGATTTTAAAACAGAAAAGAGTCCTACTAAGGACTCTTTTTTTATCCCTTTATTCCTTATCGCTCATTTTCTTTCCTCTTCGATATACCCAAATCATTGTCACGATTCCTACGATGGTTAAAGGCATACTTAGTATTTGGCCCATATTGAGTACTAAGTCATCTTCAAATTTTTCTTGGTTCATTTTGAAGAACTCATCTATAAAACGAGCCGACCATAATATGATCATAAAAAGTGAGAAGTTAAACCCTTGAGGTAAGACATCCCTTCTTTTGTACCATAGCCATAAAAGCACAATCGTGAGCAATAAGCAATAAATAGCTTCATACATTTGTCCTGCATGGCGAACTTTTCCAAGCATATAAATATCCACATACCAGCGTCCGTCTCTTTGATAGGAATTATACTTAAGAGGCTCCTCACCGAGGCTTACATGCTGTATCACCCTGTTATATCGAAGCAACGATCTGCGAACTACACTTTCTAAAAAGAGTTTTTCATCTACTCCAAAGTCAAAGCCTCTTTTGTATTCTATTGAAGCCGTAATCGGGACTATTCCACTAACATCACTTGTCATCTGCCCTCCTTTAGAAAAATCTACTGATTCAACCTTTTCTTTATCGTAATTAAGAACATCGTGAGTAGCTCGGGCGTATACGATTCCAAAGTTTGAGTGAGTAAGTGTTCCTTCCATTTCAGAGTTGGCAAGGTTGCCCGTTCGAATGAGCGCTCCAGTGAGTGCCGATACAATAACCATTCTATCCAAAATCCATAGGTATTGATACTTGTACTTTTTGCAAAAAAGATAAATAGTGACCAGTATGCCGAGTAATCCGCCATGACTGGCGAGACCGCCCTCCCATACCTTTAAGATTTCGATGGGATTACTTAAATAATATGCAGGGTCGTAAAAAAGACAATGACCCAAGCGAGCTCCAACTATTGTGGCCACTACCATATAGGTGGTTAGTTTTTCTACATCTTTTTCGGGTTTTCCTTCTGACCTAAACATCCAGAAAAGAACTTGCTGCGAAATAATGAATCCCAACGCAAAAAGCACCCCATACCACCTTGGAGCATAGTCTGTAAAAGAGAGAGAGAAAAGGGCTGGATCGAAGGTCCAGATAATATATCCTAGAAAATTCATTTCAAAAGCTTAAGTATCCCAAAGATGATTTAATCCTTTTAAAACTCATACTTTCTTCCAGAAATATGGTGTAAATAAAACCAAGACTGTAAAAAGCTCTAGTCTTCCCACCAGCATCAAAAAGGATAGAATCCATTTTACTCCTATTGGCAAGTGAGCAAAGTTATCTATGGGGCCAACGTCCCCTATACCAGGACCAATGTTACCCAGTGTTGTAGCCACCGCTCCCAAAGAGGTATTGAAGTCTATACCGAAAGACGAAACGGCTACAGCGCCAAAACATAATATCAAAATGTAAATCATTATAAAAGCCAAGACATTGAATGCAATGTCTCTATTTACCGTTTTACCATTAAATCGTACAGGTATGATTGCTGCTGGATGTAAAATTCTCTTTAACTCTTGAAATGAATTCTTGATCAAAAGAATATGCCTAACCAGTTTCACACCGCCAGCAGTTGATCCTGCTGAGCCGCCAGCAAACATGAGCAAGAAGAATAAAACCGTAACGAAAGAAGTCCACGAAGTGTAATCATGTGTTACAAAGCCAGTAGTTGTAACCAACGAAACTACTTGAAACAATGCGTCTCTGATCGACTTCTCCAGCGTATCATGACCTAGGCTGAAAATAATAAGCCCGACCAGAATAGAAATAAATAGACAGAAAAAAAAATAAAACCTGAACTCTTCATTTTGAATGATCTTTTTGAACTGACCGTGTAATCCAAAATAGGTCATGGTGAAGTTGGTTCCAGCCAAAAACATGAATATGATAATCACGTATTGAATGAAAGGATCGTGATAATAGGCCACACTGGCATTTTTGGTCGAGAACCCACCCGTGGCCATCGTCGTAAGGCTGTGGTTAAAGGCATCGAAGAAGGTCATTCCTCCAATCCAAAGCAGGATAAGCTCTAACCCTGTCAAGCCACAATAAATAATCCATAATCGTTTGGCGGTTTCTTTGATTCTAGGTGCTAGCTTATCGGGTGAAATTCCCGGTGCTTCTGCCACAAAAAGCTGCATGCCTCCTATCCTTAAAAGTGGAAGGATAGCGACCGTTAAAACAATGATGCCCATTCCTCCAATCCATTGGGTGAGGCTTCTCCAAAAAAGAATTCCTTTATCTACGGACTCGATGTCCGTAAGCACACTTGCCCCAGTGGTGGAAAACCCTGAAAGCGTTTCGAAAAAAGCATTGGTAATATCAGGAATCGTCCCACTCAAGATATAAGGCAATGAACCGAAAAAAGACATGACGAGCCAACCAAAAGTCACAATTAAGTATCCCTCTTTCTTTTTCAGATCGTTGTTGACATTTTTTCTTGTTAGCAAGAAGAGAGAGGCACCTACAGCAGAAGTAATTCCTGATGATAAAAGTAATGCATAGCTATCACCCCTGCCATAATAAAAACTAAAAGGCAAACAAAGCAACATAAAGACTCCATTAATAAATAGAAGAATACTCAGTACTTTGAGAATGATCTTGAAATTGAAATTCATTTGAAGAAGTTCTCGACCTTTCGGATGCATTCTTGTCGAGAGAGTACTACTACACGATCCTTTGATTGAAACTCAAAGTCTCCTCTTACCGCTATTCCTTCTCCCTTTCTAATCACCCCGCCAACAATGGCTGTTTTAGGAAAGTCCAGGTCTTTAAGTTGCTTATTAAGAACCTTACTGCTGTCACTTAGCTCGAACTCCAAAATCTCTGCCTCCACCCCATGAATACTAGCAATATTTAGTACTTCTCCTTTTCGTATATACCTGAAAATGAAACTTGCCGCAATGAGTTTTTTATTGATGAGGGTATCAATCCCTATACTTTGCGATAAATGGATGTAATCCACATTTTCGACTAGGGCTATTGTCTTCTTTACACCTGTTTTTTTGGCAAGCAAAGATGCCATAATGTTGGTTTCGGAGTTTTCTGTCAATGCTACAAATGCATCCATTCGTTCAATGCTTTCCTCTTTCAATAGGGTAATATCCCGTCCGTCTCCATTTATAATCATGGTGTCTGGCAGCTCATCTACAAGTTCTAGACACTTTTCTTTGTCTGCCTCAATGAGTTTGATATTATACTTCTTGCTGAGTGTCTTGGCCGTGTTTATCCCTACCTTGCTAGCACCTAAGATCATTACGTTTTTAATCTCAATGCTTTCTTTTCCAGCTAGTGCTGTTACTCGCTCTACACCATCAGGTTGAGCAATGAAGTATGCATGGTCTCCTTCTTTAAATCGGTTTTCTCCGTAAGGAATGATGGTCTTATTATCTCGGAGAATTGCAACCGTAGTAAAGTTATGATCTGGATTTAAGTATGCTGTTTCGGTTAGCGTTTTATCATAAAGTTCAGATTTTTGGTCAACCGTAATCCCGATAAGCGAAAGCATGCCTTTTTCAAATTCAAATGTATCGGTCAGGGCTGTTTGCTTCAGTAACCTCTTTATCTCTTTTGCCGCCAATGAAGCTGGCGATATAATTTCATCTATCCCTACCCCACTCAAATTAAGCTCTTTACGGGTAGCCAATAATTCGTTGCTTGAAATTCTAGCGATTGTTTTCTTAGCTCCAAGGCTTTTACCGAGAATGCATGTGGTAATATTCACTTCCTGAATGGAGGTAACCGCTATGAGCAAATCTGCTTTGGCAATGTTGGCTTCTTTCAGAACACGCGGAGAAGTCGAAGATCCTTTGACAGTTCCAACATCCAGATGTTGTGCCACGTATTCCAATACCCCAGCATCCGAATCTATGATAATGATATCTTGCTCTTCTGCGACCAATAATTTCGCAAGATGGAATCCCATCTCACCAGCACCAGCTATTACAATTCTCATCGCTAATTAAGATGGGCGCAAAGATATTGTAACTTCATACTGGTAATCCAAATTATCGAGCAACATTATTAAAGTAAGCTTTAGCGGCGTTCATTACTCGGGGAGCTAACAGAATAGTTGAAATCATAGTTGGTATCGCCATTATACCATATGCAATAAATACTAAATTCACCACGTCGGTCAAAGATGCTACGGCACCTGCGACCACCAGTGTGATATACCAATAGTGAAAATACTTACCGTATTTTGCGCCGATCAGATAGGAGAGACATTTTTGCCCGTAATATGCCAATCCAAAAATGGTAGTAATGGCAAAAATCATGACGCATGCCATCAAAATGTAAGAACCAAACCCTAATAAAGAATGTGAAAAGGCATTTGCTGTGAGTAAAATACCGTCTTCTTCTCCGCTGTTCCACACACCCGTAACAAGAATACAGACACCTGTCATTGTACAAACAATAATGGTGTCGATTGCCGGACCTAGCATAGCAACCAGCCCTTCTCTTACAGGCTCGTTCGTCTTAGCTGCTCCATGCATCATTGGAGCCATGCCGATTCCAGCTTCATTGGAAAAAGCTGCTCTTCTCGAGCCTTCTATGGCGATTGTTCCGACTGCTCCTCCAAGTGTAGCTTTCGCAGTGAAGGCATCTGAGATTATCAAAGCAAAAGAGCTTCCTACCTGATCTAGATTTAAAATCATGATGATTACAACAGATATAACATAGACTACAACCATGCTGGGGACAAGCTTAGATGCAACACTACCTATTCTTTTGACGCCTCCCACTATCACGAGTGCGACAAGTCCAGCAATCACTAAGCCGATAATAAGGTCTAATGAGAAAGAGTCCTGCACTCCATTTGGTATCAATACAACACTTTTAAAAACCTGAACCATTTGATTCGTTTGGAATACGGGTGTGGCTCCGAAAAATCCGGCAACACAAAAAAAAGTAGCCAGCCACAGCCACTTTTTCTCAAGCCCTTCCCTTATATAATACATAGGTCCTCCCTGGATATTTCCTTCAGAATCTTTCCCTCTGTATAAAACGGCGAGCGTGCAAGTAAAAAATTTAGTTGCCATCCCTAAAAATGCGCTAATCCACATCCAGAATAATGCACCAGGACCACCGGCCGAAATGGCTAAGGATACGCCACTAATATTACCCATTCCAATCGTTGCTGCAAGTGCTCCAGAAAGTGCTTCAAAGTGATTGATATCTCCTGGATCGTTTGGGTCGTCATATTTTCCAAGAAGAACTTTAATCCCATGCTTCAAATACCTGAAAGGCAAAAAGCGTGAATAAAAGAGCAGAAAGCAGCCTCCTCCCAATAGTAGAATTAAAAGGGGAGGTCCCCAAATAAATTTGACCGCCTCATTTAAAAAAGTACTCAAGGAACTCATCATGGCGGACGAAGGTAGTATGTATATTTAAACCTAATAAAGGAAAACACTTGAAACTACACTTTAGAACATTTGGTGAGGGTGAACCGCTCATAATTCTACATGGCGTATTTGGGTCTTCTGATAATTGGCAAACACTTGGAAAAACGTTTTCAGAAAAATTTAAAGTATACCTTGCAGATCTTCGGAATCACGGAAAGTCTCCACACAGTGATGCTTTTAGCTACGACCTCATGGTAGAAGATATCTCTAAATTAATGCAAAACGAAGGACTTACAAAAACCAATATGATAGGTCACTCGATGGGTGGAAAGGTTGCGATGGCATTTGCCACCAAGTTTCCAAAGAAAATTAAAAAATTAGTGGTCGTTGATATTGCTCCTAAATATTACCCCCCTCACCATCAGCAAATTTTTGAGGGTTTTAAATCTGTCAAACTTGATCAAATAAAAAGTAGAAAAGAAGCCGATGATCAACTCTCGGGCGTTATTTCAAATTTTGGAATTCGACAATTCATTCTTAAAAATCTTTATCGCTCATCTGAGGGGAATTTCCAATGGAAACTGAACATAGCCGCTATTGAAAAAGCGGCCAATGAAATTGGGTCTAATCCAAACCCAAGTGCAACCTTCGAAGGCTCAAGTTTGTTTGTTGCAGGTAGTAATTCCGACTATATTCTAGAAAGCGACCGAAAAGCTATTCAGTCCGCTTTTCCAAATAGTGAATTTGTTACTATCGAAGATGCTGGACATTGGGTGCATGCCGAAAAACCCAGCGAATTAAAAGAAGCCGTCTTATCCTTTCTTCAAAAAGAACACCACTAAATCAAATACAACGATGAAGAACGGAAAATTATACCTACTTCCTTCCTATCTATCGAAACAGAATGACGCTTCTTTTATTGCGCCTTCGATAATCGGAATAATAAAAAAATGCAATTACTACCTCGTAGAAAATGTACGCAGTGCGCGTAGATTCATAAGTAGCCTCAAAACTGGAGTAATGATTGAAGAACTTCAATTTGCAGAACTAAACAAAAAAAGTAGTTGGGATGACCTCTATCCGCTTTTTGAGCCAATCCGAAATGGACATGACATGGGTATTATATCTGAAGCTGGGCTTCCGTGCCTAGCAGATCCTGGTAACCTAGCTGTAACTTTCGCACATCAATCCAGAATAAGTGTGGTGCCCATGCCTGGAGCTTCATCCATTCAAATGGCATTGATCGGCTCAGGTTTTAATGGTCAACAGTTTACCTTTCATGGTTATCTGCCGATTGATAAACTTGATAGAAAAACGAAAATTAAAGAACTTGAGAAGGAGTCCCAAAAGGGTGTGACACAGCTTTTCATGGAAACGCCATATCGCAATATTCAGCTGCTAAAAGATATTTTATCGGCTTGCAGACCCGATACATTGTTAAGTATTTCAGCTGATATTTCAGGTGCCAAGGAAATGATCCTCACCCAACCTGTAAGAATCTGGGAAAAGACCAACCTAGACATCCAGAAAATCCCTGCTATTTTCAGTTTCGGTCAGTTTCCATAGATGATTGAGTAAGTTCGTCTAAATTTGCCGACCTTAATTGCAAATAGTCTACCAATATGCCGTACTTATTTACCTCAGAATCTGTAAGTGAAGGTCATCCTGACAAAATAGCGGATCAAATTTCTGATGCACTCGTCGATCATTTTATTGCCTTTGATCCCACGAGTAAAGTTGCCTGTGAAACCATGGTAACGACAGGACTTGTTGCATTGGCAGGGGAAGTAAAAACCAAAGCATACATCGATGTTCAAAACATAACGCGAGAGGTAATCAATAAAATTGGCTATACAAAAGGAGAGTACATGTTTGATGGTAACTCTTGTGGTGTAATTTCGGTCATTCATGAGCAGTCGCCAGATATTAATCAAGGAATAGTAAGAGATACAGAAGAAGAGCAAGGAGCTGGTGACCAAGGTATGATGTTTGGCTATGCTACGAACGAAACGGAAAATTACATGCCATTGGCGTTGAATATTTCTCACAAAATACTGATGGAACTGGCCAACATTCGAAAGGAAAGGAAAGAAATGACTTACTTGAGGCCAGATGCTAAGTCTCAAGTAACCATCGAGTATGATGATAAAAACCACCCTCAAAGGATAGATGCAGTTGTCGTTTCAACACAGCATGACGATTTTGATGAAGAAGGCAAAATGCTTCGGAAAATCAAAGAAGACATCATTAATATTTTGATACCTCGAGTGAAAGCAAGCATGAGCGAGGACAATCAAAAATTATTCACAAAAGAC
This sequence comes from uncultured Ekhidna sp., assembly GCA_964289745.1. Classification (GTDB taxonomy): domain Bacteria; phylum Bacteroidota; class Bacteroidia; order Cytophagales; family Cyclobacteriaceae; genus Ekhidna. Next base: position 310,285 of record CAXYMM010000001.1, on the reverse strand, counting down.
ATTACCTATCATATTAATCCAACTGGAAAGTTTGTGATCGGTGGTCCACATGGTGATGCAGGGCTTACTGGAAGAAAAATTATTGTTGATACATACGGTGGGAAAGGCGCACACGGAGGTGGAGCCTTTTCCGGAAAGGACCCGTCTAAGGTGGATCGATCTGCCGCATATGCCACTCGACATATCGCCAAAAACCTAGTTGCTTCTGGAGTAGCAGATGAGGTACTTGTTCAGGTTTCTTACGCCATTGGTGTGGCTGAGCCAATGGGAATCTATATCAATACATATGGTACCTCCAAAGTGCATAGAAGTGATGGAGAAATCGCATCGATTATAAGAAAAATATTTGATATGAGACCTGCCTTCCTGATCAAAAGGCTAAAACTGAAAGAACCTATTTATTCCGAGTCCGCTGCATATGGACATATGGGAAGAACACCCGAGGTAAAAGAAGTTGTTTTTAAAGGAAGCGGTGGGGAAGAAGTAAGAAAGAAAGTAGAGACCTTCACTTGGGAAAAACTAGATTTTGTTGATAAGATAAAAGAGGCTTTCGGCCTGTAAGGGCTTTACCAGTTAATAATTTTTTTTCTCTTTAAAATTTTCCATTTGAGATTTGGATCGTGAGTTGCCAGCCATACTACTGTCTCCGTTTCTTTTTCTAAAGACCTATTAATAGGGGGACAGTAGAAGAATCGAAACAGAGAACTTGGTTGCCATCCGCTTATTCTTTAAAGTGGCACGAGGAGGGCTTCAAGACTACTTGATAATGCCTATAGAGCTTAGAATAGAGAATAGCAAATACTTCGCTATTCCTATTGGTATCACTTAGTATATTTACGGCTGGGAGTCGATCAATAGCTAAAGTAGATGGTGGGTGAGCTTATCTTCGAATAAGAGCAGGTTCTTACAAAGATTGTTGAGCCATTTACATCGCATTACCATTTCATAAAACAAGAATATGAATTGTTTGTAAGTACTCATCGTCTTTTATTACCGATCGCTTTGGTGGGTAGCCACGTTTTCATTAACTTAAATATCGTGGAATGAAAGAAAGAAGTTGAAAAAGGATCGGTTGTCCAGATAGATATATATCATTGATGAAGATGTAAGGTGTCGAAACCCAAATGTTATCGTTTTTAGATAGGTGGCAAGACCTCACTGTTGTACTTTTCTAAGTCAGCAGAAAAATCCACTCACTTGACTTGGGTATCATTATTTGGGAATTATCAAATAATGAAGTTACAATAATTATGGCATCACTCATGAGATATTTCACACTCTCGATGCGTAGCTGGATATGCCTGTTGGTTCATACTCCAGATTCGAGTAATTAATTTTATGCATTTGCACTATTTCCAGACTATAAAAGTCAAATTCTTCAACCACCTTACCAATAAGTCGATAAATACCTTTACCCCGAAAAGGATACTTCGTAGCTGATGGAGGGAAATGGACTGTATCAATAAACTGACCATTGCGATCAATGAATGTCCCGAAGTTCATTCGTTTTCCATTAGATGTTCTGGTATTTTTAATGGCGACTAAGTATCCAATTGCTCTTATTTGTTCACCCAAATGAACAGGGATATCTTCTGCTAGTATTCCTTCTTCTGGTTTTATCAGTTTAAATGGATTGCAAAGCGGAAACCCAAGCAACTCCAACTCATCAAAAGCATCTTCTCGTTTATCATAGTGGAGTGGAGGTAAACTCCATTGTTTAATTGGGATTCTGAAAAGTTCATTTTTAGAATGACTAGTATGTGTTCCCATTGCGAATTGTACCTGCCAGAGTACATCTTTTTTTAGCCCAAAATCGCGCAGTGCTCCTATTCGTACCAGTAGCTTCATCTGCTCAAGAGAAATTGCTACTCTTTGTATGAAATCGTCAAGATTCAAAAATTGACCTCCATTTTTTCGAGCCATCAAGAGAGCGTCTATGGTCTTCTGGTTTACGTCTTTGATCATGCCTAACCCTAGGTAAAGCGTTTTCCCAAAAATTACGGTTAATTCTTCACTATGGTTGATACATGGTGCTTCTACCTGAGCACCACACATTCGGGCTTCATGTATGTAAAATTCCGCTTTGTAAAAGCCCCCGCCATTATTAATAGCAGCTACCATGTATTCCAGTGGGTAGTAAGTCTTCAGGAAGAGTGCCTGATAGCTCTCCACAGCGTAGGATGCTGAGTGTCCTTTTGCAAAGGCATAGCCTGCAAAGCTCTCGATTTGTCGCCAGATGTCCGAGCTGAGTTCAAAGGAGTGCCCAATATCTTCACAGTTTTGAAAGAACTTCTCTTTTATTTTAAGAAACTCATCACGCGACCGATACCTTCCGGACATTCCCCGACGTAGCATGTCTGCCTCTGCGAGGTCGAGTTTGGCGAATAGGTGCGCCACTTTGATTACATCCTCTTGATATACCATCACACCATAGGTATCGGGCATTATTTCTTGCAGTATGGGGTGGGCATCTTTTCTGCGTTCTGGATGCCGATAGCGCAGAATGTATTCACGCATCATGCCCGACCGAGCTACTCCAGGTCGTATCACAGAGCTGGCAGCTACTAGCCCTAGGTATTCGTTCACCTGTAGTTTACTCATGAGCATGCGCATGGCTGGCGACTCAATGTAAAAGCAACCCATTGCATCGGCCTTACTTAGCTTTTCGTTGATTTTTGAGTCGTAACGAAAAGCCTTGAAATCGTGAATATCTATTTCGGGGTCATTCGGGCAGTTTCTTTTGATTATCTCTAGTGTATCACGAATCTTGCCCAATCCTCGTTGGCTTAAAATATCAAATTTGAAAAGCCCTACATCTTCGGCAATAATCATATCAAAATGAGTAAGTGGATAGCCTTTAGGAGGAAGTGAAGTAGCTGTAAAATAGTGGATGGATCGATTGGCGATAAGAATGCCTCCAGCGTGAATGCTGAGGTGACTCGGAAAGTCAACCAACCGTCGGCTATATCGGAGGATCAGCTGACCGATGTGATCCAGCTCTTGTTCGGGAGTTTGGGATACTTTTTCAATTTCATGAGACGGGAGTCCAAACACTTTTCCTAGTTCCCGAACGACGGCTCGTTGCTGAAAGGTACTGTAGGTAGCCAGTAGTGCTACCTTATTTCCATCGCCGAATCGTTCGAAAATATACTGGATAATGTCGTCACGGTCTTTCCATGAAAAGTCAATATCAAAATCGGGAGGGTTTTGCCTGAAAAGATTGATGAACCGCTCAAAATATAAATTGAGTTCAATTGGATCGACATCCGTAATCCTGAGCAGGTAGGCTACTATACTGTTGGCGCCACTGCCACGACCTACATAATAGTATCCTTTCTTTCTGGCATAGTGGAGAATATCCCAATTGATAAGAAAGTAAGAAATGAACCCTTTGGTTTCAATCATTTTCAATTCCATCTCCAGTCGGCTCAGTATCTCTTGCTTGGGGGAGTGACCATACCGATAGGACAGCCCTTCGAGGCAAAGCTGTTTGATTAGGCGAATGTCTTCTTCTGTTGAATTAGAGTAGACATCAAGATTTTGATGGCTACTTGAATCGTTGAATGTAAAATCAATCGAACATTGCTCAAGTAAACCTTTTGTATTTACGATAATTTGAGGGTAATCTTTATAAAATTCAAAAAGAATTCCTAATGAGTGCATTATATCCTTAGGGTTGCCTTCTTCGCTTTTAGATAGTCTACTTAGTAATACATTATTATCGATTGCGCGAAGCAGTCGATGCATATTGAAATAAATTTTGTTGTTTTCACCTTGAGGGAAGGTAACGGTCTGGAGTATCACTAATTTATTTGGGTGTTGAATCCACTTTGTTCTAGGTAAGACGACTAGGTCTTTTGGCCTCAATCCAATAAATTCATTAGCTTGTAAAACATATTCAATAGAAGGTCTGAAAGGATAAATCACAAAGGCTTTCTTAAAGTCAGGTGCGCGATTCGGAATTTTTTTCTCTTCATGGAGGAGACTAGACAGGTATTTGTTCAATTCCTGAAAGCCCTCATTATTTTTAGCGATGCCGATAAATTGCTGATTCACGCCATTTCTAAAATCAATCCCGATGATAGGTCGGATATCAAACGCTTGTGCCTGCCTAACAAAATTCAGACACCCCGCAGTAGAGTTAATATCCGTTAGTGCCAACTCTCGAATACCGCATCTTTGGGCGGCTTCCAATAGTTGTTTTTCGGATAGTGTGCCGTATTTAAAACTATAGTAGGAATGTGTATTGAGGTACATGACTACGCTATTTTCGAGACTTTCGCATCACCTTTGAAAGGGTTAAATGTGCTCACTGCGTTAATTCCCAGCCCTTTAGCTCGAATGATAGACCGATCTCCGTGTTTCTGCCGGATAAAATCCATCGCTTGGTAGAGGTTGATGATTTCGCCTGTATCTTCAAATAAGTTGATCTGGTAGTTTCCGTGTACCAGGCTACTAAATCGAACGCCTACCAGCCGAACGAGTAGTCGTTTGTCATAGAGCCTGTCGAATAGTTCTACAATTTTTGGAATAAGGATGTGGTCGGCTGAAGTATAAGGTACTTTGCATTGCCGGGTGTAGGTGTTGAAATCTGCATACCTGATTTTTACCGCCACACAAGCAGTAAGCTTATCTTCATCTCTTAGCTTAAAGGCAAGGTGCTCCGTCATAGACAGGATAATGGTTTTTAGTTTGGCGATATCTGTTGTATCCCTATCAAAGGTTTGTTCTGTGGAAATTGATTTTCGTTCGGAATAAGGAATTACAGGGGAGAGGTCAATGCCATTTGCTTTTTCCCACATTATAGCTCCATTTTGTCCGAAAATTTGCATGAGCATATCTTTTGGCATCTCTTGAAGGGTTTGCACTTTTCTCACCCCCAAGCCTCGAAGTGTCTGGTAGGTTTTATCCCCAATCATAGGAATTTTTTGAACTGAGAGGGGCGCTAGAAAAGGCCTCTCCATTCCTGATTTGATCCAAATTTTATTGTTGGGTTTGGCCTCACCCGTGGCCACCTTCGAGACGGTCTTATTGGCCGATAATCCAAATGAAATGGGTAGCCCAGTATTTTTAATTACCTTCTCTCGTAGTTCAGAAGCGAGTTTAAAGCATCCAAAAAATCGATCCATGCCTGTAAGGTCAGCATAAAATTCATCGATGGAGGTTTTTTCAAAGACGGGAACTTCATGTCGTATGATTTCACTAACTTCCATTGAGAACTTGGTATAATCTGCATGACTTCCCTTTATGACGATAGCTTCTGGGCATAGCTGCATGGCCAGTTTCATAGGCATAGCAGAGTAAACGCCAAATTTTCGAGCTTCGTAGCTACAAGCCGCTACTACCCCGCGATCACTCGACCCTCCGATAAGAATTGGTTTATGCTTGAGTCGATCATCTCGCAATCGCTCTACCGAAACGAAAAATGTATCCAAATCCAGATGTAAGATGAATGCTTTCACCCCATAAATTTACTATTAATGTTTATTTTACTAAAAATATTAGTAAAATAAATAATGCTTATTCTGTGAATAGCTTGATCGAATAAAGCAGGAGCTTCATACCTTTCTAGTAAAAACCATTGAGTGAACTAACCTTAGAAATGAATTAAACTATATCTTTGAAGGGAGTCTTGTTTGAAGTAGACCACCACTGAATGTTGCCTTGGTGTTAATTCTTAGCGTATAGATTTATTATTTGAGATTTGGGAAGACTTTATTTTTTATTTTTTGTCATTGGAGTTTGGGGCACTGCCCATTCCCAAGGCAAGGATCAGCAGATAGTTGACCACACTTATTTTTTCCTTACAAACCTTGAGTGGCCACAGGAGAAGACCAGCTATAAAGTGCGTGTAATTACGCAAGATCGATCATTAGCCTCCGCATATAAGGAGCTCGCAGCAACAAAGAATGTGGCGGGCAAGCCAATAGAAGTAGGTGTAAGTAGTTACATCTCTATACCAGCAGAGGTAGATGTTATTTTTATTTCTAGTTTATTCAACGGAGTCCTGCAGACGGTTATTGAAAGAATAGCCGACAAGCCCATTTTAATCATTACGGAGGAATCTCTTGATCAAGGATATGTGATGGTTAACCTATTGAGCGGTGCTGATGGAAACATTTCCTTTGAGTTCAATCGTGCTAATATTCTAAATCAAGGCATCAAAATTAAGCCGAACTTCACTTCAAATGGGGGGACTGAGATCAATGTGGCGCAGCTGTACCGACAGGTTCAAGATTCTGTGCGTTCCTTGGAGCAGAAGTCTGAGGGAGTGAAAAATACCATTGATTCGTTAAATATACAGATGGCTGTAGCTCGGCGTATTTTACGCGAAAATTTGCAAAATTTGGATTCATTGGAGATTGAAATTAGCGAAAAGGAGGCTGAATTGGACAGACAAAGTGCCACTCTAGTAGCACTTACTCAAGAACTAGATGAAAGTGAAGAACAACTGGTGATATTAGCGGATGAAATTGAAAAACAGGAGAGAAGTCTTGCAGATGGAGCAGAGAGGCTACAACGGCAAGAAAGGCAGATCAAGATGAGAAATGGGGAGATTGAACAAAAGGAGGAGCAACTCAAGGAGATGGGTATCGTTGTGGATACGCAACAGAATACGCTCATCTTACTTATTGTCTTTTTGGTTTTCTTGGTATCTGTTTTGGTGGTGGCTTATCGAGCCTATCAAGCCAGAAATCGAGCAGCCAAGATATTGAACCAGCAAAAATACGAACTCAAACAGCTTCTTGATGAGCTGCAATCCGCTCAAAGCCAATTGGTGCAGTCTGAAAAAATGGCTTCATTAGGTACACTCACAGCAGGAATCGCTCATGAAATCAATAATGCTATCAATTATGTTTATTCGGGTATTCACGTTTTAAATAGTAAGTTTTTAGACATCAAACTATTTATGTCAGGTGTAAAAAATTTAAAGCCAGACAATAGTAACTTGAAGAGTGAGGTAAGTGACATCGTGAAAAAGAAAGAAGAAATTGAATACGATTCATCCGAAGAAGTGATCGATACAATGATAAAAAGTATTCAAGTGGGAGCGGAGCGAACGATTGATATCGTGAAAGGATTGCGTACTTTCTCCAAAGCTCAGGAGGAAAGCATGTCGGAGATAAACATTCATGAAGATATAGATGTTGCATTGTTGTTTTTGAAAGATAAGATTAAACACAATATTAAAATCGAGCAAGATCGTGCGGAAAACTTACCTAAGATGTATGGATACCCAGGGCAGGTCGGACAAGCGATCTTAAGCATTATCGCTAACGCACTGGAAGCAATTTCGAGTAAAACAAACCCAAGTATTCGAATCAAAACTGCGGTAAATGGCAAAAAAGTTATTTTAACCATTCGTGATAATGGGGTAGGGATTAAGAAAGAAGATCAGGATAAAATCTTCGATCCTTTTTATACCACTAAGAAAATAGGTGAAGGGACAGGTTTAGGTTTGTCCATTACCTATGGAATTATTGAAAAACACAATGGAACCATTCAAGTAAAATCAGAATTAGGTAAGGGGTCTATATTTAAAATTGAGTTACCTTTAAATGATCAATCAGTTAATTAATGTCTGAAGAGAAAACATCGTTGATATATCTAGATGATGAGGAAATAAATCTCATATTGTTTAAAGAGATGTTTAAAAAGGATTTTGATATCTTTACTACCACATCTCCATATGAGGCTATTGAGCATGTTAGTAATAACAATATTGAATTCATATTGACTGACCAGCTGATGCCGATAATGACAGGTGTTCAATTTCTCAAAGAACTTGAAGAAATCGATTTTGAGACTAACCCAAAACGGGTTATAATATCTGGATATACTAGAGAGGGCGAGGTAAACGAAGCTTTAGAAGGGAAGCTAATTGATCGTTTTGTAAGCAAACCTTGGGCTTATGATAAGCTAAAAGACCTGCTTCTTACGATTTAAATAGCATCCTTACCGTCTCCTTTTTACCCCCAAACGGTACTCAAGTACGATGAAAAAAGTGTTACTGGTTCTTATTTGCTTTCTCTTTGGCAATGCCTCATTTGGACAAAAAAGCATTGTCCCCATTTTCGATAAGCTTACGGTAAGGTGGGATGAAACCGCCTTAAAAATGAAAAACTATCAGGGAATTCAAGAATTTTGTCTAACTCCTGATTTTCAAAGAAACACAATCGACTTATTGGATCAAATACACAAGTGGGACACAACGCTTTATTTCACTGTGGTTGAAAAGTTTGATGCCACCAAAGACGAAGAGGCGAGATCGATATTAGAAGACATCGAAAAACTAGAAATAGAATATTCTACTCTCAATTTTAAGCAATTTATTCAAGATGAGTGTATTCAACTCAAGGTTATTGAAGAACACTTCGATAGCCGAAATGTCAAGAAATATGAAAAAGACATTCGGTTATTCGAGAAAGAGTTAGTCAAATATATCAATAGTATTACCTACCGAATTGACTTAATAGATGAGCATGCCCATCATTTGAAACTCGACTAGTGAGGAGATATTTTTATTAAGCTGTTATTTTGTGGCTTACTTTCGAGATATGTCCTCAGCTATTTTCGTTACCCTTTTAGTTGTTGTAGCAGCAGTAATTCTCTTTGCCACTGAGTTATTTACGATAGACGTTGTGGCATTATTGATAATCAGCTCTTTGGTCATTTTTGGTATTATTTCTCCTGAAGAGGGTGTAGCTGGATTTAGCAATAAAGCCACTATTACAGTGGCTTTTATGTTTGTGCTTAGTGCAGCACTATTAAAAACAGGTGCACTTCAGTTTATTGCGCATCGCCTCTCGAAAACATTCCGTTATCGGTTTAATGCAGGTATTGCGCTAATGATGATCTTAATAGCTGCCATTTCTGCTTTTGTGAATAATACACCCGTGGTGGCCATTTTTATTCCTGTCGTAATTCAAATAGCCCACTCGTCTGGTCAGAGTGCGTCAAAAATGCTGATCCCCCTTTCATTTGCCTCTATTTTTGGCGGTATGTGTACCCTTATTGGTACCTCAACGAATATTCTGGTAAGTGGAATCGCCGAAAAGGAAGGGCTAGATGCGATTCCTTTATTCGCATTAACGCCTATGGGGCTTATATTTCTAGTCGTAGGAGTTCTTTATATTGTTTTTATTGGTGTGAAACTGTTGCCTTATAGAGAATCGGATAAAAATCTGTCGGATAAGTTTGGAATACGAGATTTTCTGACGGAAATAGAATTATTACCTTCTTCAGACTTCGTAGATCAAAAGATCATGGATTCATCTATTGTGCGAGAAATGCAAATGGATATCATAGAAGTGAGGAGAGGTGAGAACAAATTCACCTTACCACCTGGTGATTTTTTCCTAAGGGCAGGAGATATTTTAAAAGTGAGATTCGATGTTTCTTCTATGAAGATGCTGAAAGATAACACCCGAATTTCAGCCTATGCGCCAGTTAAAATTGGGGATAATGATCTGAAAGACAGAAATTCTTCCATGGTGGAGATGATCATTACAGCCAATTCTGATCTTCTGGGTAAGACACTTAAAGATGCCGATTTTAGAAGAAAGTATCGGGGGATTCCGTTGGCTATCAAACATCACGAAGATGTGCGGCATGAGCACCTTTATGAAGTGGAACTCAAACCCGGTGATATCATATTAGCAGAGGTAAAAAGCCACTACATCAAAGAATTAAAAAAGATAGAAAAAGGACAGGATGCACCCTTCGTTGTGATCTCGGAGGAGGGCTCTGTTGAATTTGATAAGAAAAATTTCAGAATAGTACTCGGCATCATTTTCGGAGTGGTTTTGTTTACGAGCCTTGGTCTCGTGGACTTAATGATTGGAGCTATAAGTGGAGTAACTGCCTTAGTTCTATTGAAAGTAATTTCCATGAAAGAGGCTTACAATGCCATTAGTTGGAAAATTGTTTTTCTGCTGGCGGGAGCATTGAGTTTGGGTACTGCTATGACCAACTCAGGATTGGATTTGGTACTGGCGGATGTGTTGGTCAATAATCTTGGAATATGGGGCCCTGTGGCCATAATATCGGGTTTATACCTATGTACTTCAATTCTGACAGAACTAATGTCTAACAACGCCTCCGCTGCACTATTGACACCCATCGCTATTGCCACAGCTTCAAGTCTAGGACTGAGTCCTATGCCTTTTTTGATGACGATCATGTTTGCGGCCTCTGCCAGCTTTATGACCCCTATTGGCTACCAGACCAACACCATGGTGTACAGTGCAGGACAGTATCGATTTAGCGATTTTACCAAAGTAGGTATCTGGCTAAATCTTCTTTTTTGGCTGCTTGCTACATTACTTATTCCAGTCATCTATCCCTTTTAGGAAAAGATAAAAAGTGGAGATTCTCCTCCTGACCTAAATAAAAAAGACTTCCAAAACGGCTTATTCCCCAAAAATGGGACATTAAGGTTAGACTAAAATTAACAAACTAAATTTACTGATACGATGCATAAAAGCATACGTCCAAATAGTAGTATTAGAAGCATTCAAAGAACGCTCATCTGTTGCTGAAGGTTAACCTTTCAACAAATTAATATATTGAATTAGGCATTTAATACATACGAATAATTTGGTAAGGTTGAGGACGTCTTTGCACCATTCTTATCAAGAGGTTTTCAAAGATATCCTCTTTCATAAAAGAGCGATTAAACCGATAAACGTATTGATCGATGTATGCTTGCAGGTTCCTTACCGAATGGTGTATGCCTCTCAGCCAGGCTTTGAACATCATAATAGCCCGATGCATCTCGGGGAAATTTTCGCCTTTAGTCCCACTATTTTCTTGAACAAGGAATGGAAATGCTTTTTTCAGGGGCTTGTAACCTGTCCAACCATCGGTACGGATCAAAGATTTGGGACAGACATGTGCCTCAAAGAGTTGTTTTAATGAATCGCTGCTACCGTCGGTGATCACCTTACCATACATTCTGGAAATACCCTTACCGCTCTTACGTTCTATGGCAATAGCCATGAGCTTTTTTCTCTTATTCTGCCTTCCACGAGTGTTTTTATCCTCTCCACCTACTACTGTTTCGTCTACTTCCACTAATCCTTTCAGTGGATGCTGTCCACTACTACTCATCGCCTTCATCACTTTTTGTTGAAACAGCCAACAAGTCTTTTGACGTAGTGCCAGTTTCCTGCTCAACTCAGTACTGGCTATCCCTTTCTTATTAGTAGACATGTAGTAGATGATGTAAAAGGCTTTCAGCAAAGGAAATTTAACTTTATGGAATAAGGTACTACTGGTAGGAGATGATTGATACTTACACTTGGTACACTGACGGGAATAAGGACGACTACCTCCACAATAGCGATTGTTGCCACAACGCTCACACACAAAACCGTTAGGCCATTTAAGGCTGGCCAGATAATCCATGCAGGCTTGGTCATTGGGAAAACGTTGCTGAAACTCGAAAATACTTAGGCTTTTATACTTTTGCTCCATGAAAAATCTATGTTTATTAGTTTTCACTAAGATAGTTAGTATTTTCTAAATGCCTACTTCAATTAATATATTTAACCAGGCTGTAAGTAGGGATCAGATCGAACGCCGCTACTATCAGGTAATGGGACTGAGAGCCGTAATTTATCGTTTGCATATGCGTGGGTCGACACGGAGGGAGTATTGCCGCATATACTTTGCGTAGCCCGTATTCTTTCATTCCAAGGCAGATACTCTTTGAACAGGCCATTTATCATTATATCCTGCTTTCCAAGTACCTTTATTCAATTCCTCATGGGTAGATAGGCAACTTTCAAGATCAGAATTTATTCTTTTCTCGTCCATGTTCTGACCGATGAATACAATCTCATTTTTACGGTCTCCAAAGGTACTGCTCCATTCAGATTCAATTTGTTTTTGGTTTTCTATAAAGGGTAAATATTGGATTCTTTTTTCAAATGGCATGCTGCTCCACCATACGCCCGCACTGTCGGATTGCAATGATCCTCCTGCCTGACTCCATACCAACGCTTGCTCAGGTCGAGAGGCCAACCAAAACAAGCCTTTACTGCGAATGATAGTACCAGGAAAGTTATTTTGAACGTAATGCCAAAAGCGCTTTGGGTCAAAAGGTTTATTGCTTCGATAGACAAAGGAAGAGATGCCATACTCTTCGGTTTCGGGCGTATGCGCATCTTTATTCAATTCTTCAATCCAACCTGCACTTTGTTCTGCCTCTTCAAAATTGAATAAACCTGTATTCAATATTTCTTTAGCTGCCACTTTGCTAAAACTGGATTCAATAATCTTTGCAGATGAATTCAGTTTTTGGATCGTTGCCTTGAGAATACCGAGGTGCTCTGAGGTTATTAAGTCGGTTTTATTCAAAAGAATGACATTAGCAAATTCGATTTGATTCGTCAATAGATTCACAATAGTTCTGTGGTCTCCTTCCATATCTGTTAGTTCTCTGTCCACAAGGGTTTCGGGGCTACCAAAGTCTTTAAAAAAATTGAATGCATCCACAACGGTAACCATTGTATCAACGTAGCTGAAACGCGATAAATCGATTCCATTTTCTTCATCTACAAATGAAAAAGTTTGGGCAACCGGAACGGGTTCGCTGATTCCTGTACTTTCAATTAACAAATAATCAAATCGGTTTTCTTTTGCCAATCGTTCCACTTCTATCATTAAGTCTTCTCGAAGTGTGCAACAGATACAGCCGTTACTCATCTCTACGAGCTTCTCCTCGGTTCGGGACAGTGTGTTTTCACTCTTCACCAGTTCCGCATCTACGTTTACTTCGCTCATATCATTGACAATGACGGCAACTTTTAGGTCTTCTTTATTATGCAAAACATGGTTGAGCAAAGTTGTTTTTCCTGCTCCTAAAAAACCGCTTAATACGGTTACAGGTAGTTTATTTTTCATATTTTCTTTTTTTCTGATGAAGCAGTGTTGCCTTCCTTTTATTAGGACATCGTTAGATCATGAAAATACGGCACTTATTACCAATTTTATTTTAATAATTTTTATTTTTTATTTAATCGATGCGATCCTAAATAATCTCTACCGCCATAGAAAACGTTCAACGTTGGAAGAAAGTTCTTTTTTTCTACTGATTTGAAAAAATAACCCCTTCATTAGGATCGACGCTGAGAGGAGAAGAATCCTCAAAGTAAAGATTTGGCTCTATCCATCCCCTCGGACTCTTCGCCCTTTTTCAAGCGGATGAAAGCGTTAGTGCCTTTTTAGTGATGATATGGGCTGTACCGCCCCTTTCTCACCCAACGCCCTTTTTTTGTACGCTCCAAAAGAAACCACTGCGCCGTTTTAGGAAAAAACACAGCTCAAACCCTATTTTACGAGCCTAGGCGGTGATGCGCTTTTTTTAATTACAATCCGTTCGATAACTAGCCGTATCATCTTTACTCCATCCACTTGGAATAGACATCAGATCTTTGACTTTTATACACGTTAGATTAGGGTTATTTTTTAAATAAAGTTCAGTAAGCACCGAGTTGTTAGAAACGTCTATTGCTTTTAATTTATTTTTTACTAATTCAAGTATAGTAAGGACTGTGTTTTTAGAAACATCGATATCTGCTAATTGGTTTCCAAATAATCGAAGTCGCTCAAGTGCGGTGTTTTTAGAAACATCTATTGCTGTTAAGTCATTGTTTTCCATATTAAGTTCAGTAACCTTTGTAAAATATTCAATTCCAGTAGCGTCTGTAATGTTGAAATTAGCTGCAAAAATATTTCTTGTATATGCTTGGGCTTCCGCTACGGAAATTTCCTGATCTCCATTGGTGTTGATGGCTGAATTATTTACTAATGCCGCTTTGAATTTTTCATCTGGAATATTAACTACTTCCTCTATTGAAATCGTAAACGTTGCCGTAGCCGTCACACTCCCTATTGTCCCCTGTATTTCACCTGTGATCTCCGTACGGGTTGCGTAATCAAAGGCACTTGGATCCTTTACCACCATTTTATTTCCTTCTATACCAACGGCATCCGCTGGGGTTTGACTTGCAATCGAATAAACCGGCGTTTTATTCGTATTGGCTACGGTAGCCGCTATCTCCCCGATCGTGTCTCCTTTAGGGCGATTTTCTAGGATGGTTAATTGAGACAAGTCCGCTATGGCGATGGTAATTGCGTTATCAATCGTCACCGTCGCCGTTGTATCAGCCGATTTGCCTGCATTCCTAGCCGTCAGTTTTACCGTATAGGTACCGTCCTTAGCGTACATATGAGTGGGGTTTTCGTCTGTTGAAGTGTTTTGATCTCCAAAATCCCAAGCATAGCTGGTCGCATTTTCAGAAGCATTTGTAAAGGTTACTGTCCCCCCTTCTGTGCCTTTTGTAAAGGTAAAGCTGGCAACGACTTGAATGCTCGTTCCATTAAGGGTAATGGTTGCCGTTTTATCATTGGATTTGCCCGAACTGTCCTTAGCGGTGAGCTTTACCGTATAGGTGCCGTCCTTAGCGTACGTGTGGACGGGGTTTTCGTCTGTGGATTTGTTTCCATCTCCAAAGTCCCACGTATAATTAGTTGCATTTTCAGACGTGTTTTTAAACGTTACTTTACCTGCCGTTTCGGAGTCTGCTTCGAAGGTAAAATTCGCCACTACTTGGATGCTTGCACCCGTTAGGGTAACGGTCAGCGTTGCCGTTTTAGTAGCCGACCCGCCTGCATTCGTGGCGGTGAGCTTTACCGTATAAGTGCTGTCTTTCGCGTAGGTATGGGTGGGGTTTTCTTCTGTGGATTTGTTTCCATCTCCAAAGTCCCAAGCGTAGCTGGTCGCATTTTTAGACGTGTTTTTAAAGGTTACCGCCCTTTCTGTTCCTGACTCGAAGGTAAAGTCGGCCTCTACTTTAGGGGTTACTGGATCATCGCCCCCACAACTGAATAAGACAGCGGCGGTGCAGAGGGTGGCGATTAGAAAAGTTTTGGGTTTGATATTCATAGGTTTGAATTTGATTTGATTTGATTTGATTTGATTTGATTTGATTTGATTTGATTTGATTTGATTTGATTTGATTTGATTTGATTTGATTTGATTTGATTTGATTTGATTTGATTTGATTTGATTTGATTTGATTTGATTTGATTTGATTTGATTTGATTTGATTATCCACAAATTCAAAATTTTTCGTTTCGCTTTTTACTTTATTAAAAGTTTTCATCTGGGTTTTTATTTGGGTTGAAAGATATTAAAATACAAGACTAAGGGTATTGGATCTTTTTTCCAAACAAATTCAGTTGAAAAGTGTTTTTTTTGATAAGTTCCGCTTTTTTTATGGCTATTGATCTGCTGGTTTTACTAAAAAATGATTTGAGCCTTTTTTTGAATGTTTGGGCAAATGAGGTGGTTTATCTATGTAAATCAAGCCCCTTATTAAGTGCCTACTTCAATAGATTTAAAACCAATAGCATCCTAGATGATTGTGTTTGAGCCGAAGCGTTGATAAATAGGAGAAGGCAACGCCTTTAGCGTCAGTTGATTATTGCGAATGGATTTGTAAGCTCCCACTAAACGGAAGCAACGGCAGAGGTGAATTTTTTTTCCAGGAGGACTACGCTTTCTACATGACTGGTGTGGGGAAATTGATCTACTAAACTAAACTTCTGAATCCGGTAGCCCGCTTCTCCAAGTATCTCAATGTCCCTGGCTTGCGTAGCAGGATTGCATGAAACGTACACCATACGCTCCGCATTTAGTTCAATGATCCGGTTTAAAGCCTTGGGAGCCACACCCATTCTGGCGGGGTCTAATAGGATCGTACGAATTTTATTTTTGTATTCTGGGTGTGCTAGTAAAAATTTCCCCACATCGGCGGCAAAAAACTTCACTCCTTTCAAACCGTTACGAGTTGCATTTTTCCTTGCATCCTCAATAGCAGACTTGACAACATCCACCCCTACGATCTCGGTGTTTTCACTTTTGGATGCTAAGATTTGACCCATCGTGCCTGTACCACAAAAAAGATCTAGAATCACACTTTTTTCAACTTTTTCTTTCTTTTCCAAAGCATATGCTACCACTTTTTCGTATAATTTTTCGGCGGCTCTAGGGTTGGTCTGGAAAAAGCTTTTCATACTAATCTCAAAGGTGAGACCAAGCAACTCCTCTACCATTTTATCTTCTCCATAGACCAGTTGGAGATCACCCGTTGTGGCGATCGCTCGATCACCTGTTTCATCGTTAGCAGTATGCAAAAAACCTGCTACCCTATCTCCAAATTGAGATAAAAGAAAGGTCGAAAAATGCGCTAGATCAAAGTGCTGTAGCCCCTTTGAGGACGTGACTAAATTGAACAGAAGCTGATTGGTCTTGACTGATTTCCGAACCACGAGATAGCGAAAAAAACCCGCTCTTCTCGGCGCATGCCATGGAGGCAATCCCGTTTTTTCGCAGTACATCTTGATTATCCCTAACTTATCTTCCACTTCTTTATCGAAGAGACCAGAGTCCTTCTTTAAGTCGTCTCCACACCACCATGTACCTCTTTTTTTAAATCCTAGTGTAAATTCATCTACATCTTTTTTTAGTTCATGATCATACCCAATTGCGGAAAATGCATATTCCATTTTATTACGATAATGAAAGATTCTTGGGGAAGGGACAAATTCATCAAAATAGTTCTCAATATCCATCACTTTACCCACACGCTTGAAAAGCGCTAACGTACTTTGCTTTTTATACATGTGCTGCTTTTCAATGGGTAATTTAATGTAAGGGGCACCGGGAATTTGCTGAAAGGGCGTTTCATGCTCGTCTTCGGAGGGCTGAAGGACTTCCAGAAGTTTACCTTCAGCGTGGCTCTTGCCTGATTTTTGTACTTGAGCCTTGACCAACTGACCCGGCAACGTATTGGGTACAAAAAGGACAAAATCACCCTTTTCGGTGCGAATTCTACCTATCCCCTTTCCTCCGAAGGCATAATCCTCAATAAGGATTTCCAAAACCGCTCTTTTCTTTAAGAATTTATTTCCCGCCTTTCTTGCCATACAATTGGAAGGAAGCTTCCCTCAATTTTTTATGAAATACCACAAAATTGGATGAGTCGTTTTCAAATAAGGAGGTAATAGAAAACATTTCAATCTAACTCAGAGTGAACTTATGCCTTAAATAGATATTATTAGTATTTGTTATATTTATTTTTTGGCAATTAATTTCCAATCAAATTCAAATTTAGAATAAAAAGCAGGTTTAAGAACCCTTAGGGAAGGTTTTGTATCAATGTTGAAAAGTGCACCCTATTTTATTTTTGAAAAATGATAACTGTACTATTTCTATAAATTATTTAGTCAACCTGAACTTGTCGCAATCCGTGGTTTTGGTGGGTTTAACACAGGCTCTATTTTTTTTTTGAGGCGACGTGGCTAAAGTGACACAAGAAAGCTTTAAAATCCCGATAGTACCTTTGGAGATTAGCATGAAGGAGAGCAAACACTTCGCTATTATACCTTTCTAGGTAAAAAATCTACTAAAATTTAGATTGACATCAGTATTTACTAATTAAAGATAACGCCCGGTCAGGGTAATCAGTTATAAGACCGTCTACACCGTAGTCGATCAGTCGCTCCATAGATTCTACGTCATTTACAGTCCAAGGAATGACCAACATATTGCTTTCTTGGATACTTTCTATTGTTTCTTTAGTAAGAAGCTCGTAGTGGCAAGAGTAGATATCGGGGACAAAACCTAATGAGTCTATCTTTTCAGTCCAGTTTAGTCCGTTTTCAACCAGTAAAACAAGGGTTACATAGGGATATTTTTCCTTGAAATATTGGAGCGTACGAAAATCAAAAGATTGAATCGTTACTCGATCCCAAATACCTTTTTCGTTAATCAAATCAAAAACCATCTCGGAGAATTCTTGAGGTGTCGGATGGTATACTGAATCAGTAGCCTTGGTTGTTTTCAACTCAATGTTATAGCGTAGCGGTTTGCCGCCACTCTTTTTTGTAAATGCCTCAATAGTATCAATCACATTTCGAAGAAGTGGCTTGGCGCTCGGGATGAGCTTTTGATCTGGGAAGCGTGGGTTTCCTTTCGAGCCACAATCAAACAACTTGATTTGCTTATAATCCATTTGATACATATTGATAAGCACATTTTCACGAATAGCATTACCCAAAGAATCAAGGCAAAAAGTGGGTGAGAAGTAGGGTTCATGACTCACCACCAACTGCATATCTTTCGAGACACTCAAGTCTAGTTCCAAGGTGGTTACACCCATTTCTGCTGCCATTAAAAAGGCGGGAATCGAGTTTTCAGGGGCTAATCCCCTTGCTCCACGGTGTCCCTGAATATCAAGCTCCTTTTCTATCTTAGGCGTACGTGTACACGACATTACTATGAAAAGCATAAATAGCGATTTTTTCATATTCATCATTTCATGAAAGAAATTTGATTCTAGTAAAGATGTAGTCTAGAGATTCTTCATTGATAACCAATCTGTAAAAATCTGTTCCTTCGAGTATTTCAGGTTTATAACCACTTTGGGTTAAGTATTTTTTGCTTATGTTTTTGTCAAACCAGTGTACAAGTCGAATTTTATCTTCTTCAATTTCCAGACAAGTCATCCCTCTTTTACCTACCACGCATCCTGAATTAAACACACATGGAACATGAAAAAGCGTATTGTAAACATAGTTTTGAAGATTATGGTTTTTATTTTCTCGATAGTACTGCTTTAGCTCCTTTCTATGCGCTTTGATACGCTTTTTCACTTCTTTTTTTTGGTCTTCTAGGGCAGACGTAAAATCACGACATAACTGCTCAATTTTATGTTTTAGGTGTTCTACTTTGTGAAACGATTCAAACAAAGGTCGGTGTGTATGTCCAATCACCGAAACGATCTTATTGAAAGAAGAATATCTATATGTACTTTTTTCAATTTTATATTGTTTTTTACTACTGAGAGAGACAGAATAGCTCTTTATGCCGAGTGGATTGGCAAAGTATTTTAAAGTAAAACCGATAAACTCATTATGCTCCTGATACTTTTTACTGGCCTGATGTCCATGAAATACAAAAATGGTTTTATTTTCAAACGTTAAGCGAATAGATTCATGATGCGTGTATTTGAAGGGAAGGTCTTCCATCAATTTTAGCTCTAGATCGTGATTCCCTATTGTTTTGTAAAGTGATCCATTATGATGAAAGTAATCAAAGAGCTCATAAACATTGCGCCATCTTTTGTAGATATTGCCAACCTTGAACCGCTGCAACTCTTCAATATCTCCATTGAGAATAAGCGCATGATCCTGCTTTAAGTAGTATTTTTCCAGCGCTTGTGAAAAGAGCATGGCGTTTCTTCTAAAATCATCAGTGCTACCCCCATCTCCCATGTGAAGGTCAGAAAAAATCACCCACTTTTTATGCTTGCTAAGGGGAATTTTAGGGCTTTCTTCAAACTGCTTGGTAAGCTTTGCAAAAAGAGCTTTAGTCTTAAGTCGGTACTTGCCTGTCATTCAATAATTTAACGATAAAATAAGATATCAAGTTATGTAAATGCGAATGCAAATAACTAGCAATGAGAGAGGAAAAGCGTAAGGTGAATGACATTTTCCTTGAATTTTTGTCAGATTCCACCTGACGACCTACGGAGTCCATCTTCCATTCTTCTTTCAGGTCTCCAAAAAGGTTCGTTTACCTGCATCACACAAATTGCGGTCACCACCTTGAATTTGCGATTGTTTTGGATTTGGGGCTATTCGCATCGAGGTTTCTGCAGAAGCAAAGCACACTACTTCAGTCCCATGAAGGCGGGTAGTAATCGGGATTTGATTTGAATAGATTACCTAAAAACCTAAGAGTTATCGTTATTTTCAGATACTTCGATTGTTAGAAATTCTTACAATAGCTGGCAGATTATCAAAGTAGCAAATGCGTTTGATAAACATGCTCAGAAAACAGTCAACACAATGACTTACAACAAAAGCAACGCAATGGCTGAACGAATCAATAGGGAAACTTCAAAAGCACTACTCTATCTAAACTTGGCTTGTACTTACACAAACTCAGTAGAACCTAATTAATCAATTTGAAAAGCCTAAACCAATTTAAGGTTTTTAGAGAAATATAAGATGCGAGAAACAACTTCATCGGATGGCGCTACTTTAAATCCATCCAGCATCGATTTTGCTTCATCCATTTCTGCAAAACTTGATTCAAGGTTCTTGTCAGTACAGAGCGATTCGAGCATTTCTACTCCCACATCCTCATTTATGTCATTATATAATAGTTGTACCAAATCATTTTTAGTAAAAATTTTTGTCATAGGCTTGCTGAGTTTGTTCAAATTTTTTTCTAAGATTAATCAAAGCATACCTCATTCTTCCTAAAGCCGTATTGATGCTAACACCTGTTGCTTCGGCAATTTCCTGAAAACTCATCTTCATGTAGTGACGCATTACCAATACTTCACGTTGAGAATCGGGAAGATCCTTAACAAAAGCTTTCAAAAGATTGTAGGTATCCTGCTTTATGCGTTTGTCTTCGGTTGAGGTCTCAGAAAAATCGAGTGAATTAAAAACACTGCTCCCGTCCTCCATCACGATAGTCGGATATCTTTTTGATCTTCTGAAATAATCTATTGAGAGGTTATGAGAGATTCTCAAAATCCAGGGAAGAAATTTTCCTTCCTCGCTATACCTCCCCGATTTTATCGTGTGTATAGCTTTGATGAAAGCCTCTTGCATCAAATCCTCAGCCGTATATCTATCTTTAACAATTAAGTAAATAGTCGTAAAAACCCTATCTTTATGACGATTGACCAGCCCCTCAAAGGCCTCTTCTTTTCCTTCAATATAGAGCGACAATAACTCTCTGTCAGTTAAATTTGTCTTATTCATGTAAATCACCTTTTTATTTAACGTAGAGGTTTATGCCATATTGTGAGGTTAAGGGTTGTAAATAATTAGGGACTAATCAATTTCAAATGCTCCTTTCTTTGTAAAAATTTGGAACAGAATACCAATATTAGTACTTCATGAACATTAATACCCCCAAATATGGCTAAAAAAATTGACGAGTTAGACCCCAAAAAGTTTATTCTTATTAAGGGAGCAAGGGTAAATAACCTCAAAAACTTAGACCTTGCGATACCTCGGGATCAGCTTGTGGTCATCACAGGGCTATCGGGTTCTGGAAAGTCCTCCCTTGCATTTGATACCATTTTTGCAGAAGGTCAAAGAAAGTATGTGGAGAGTTTGAGTTCCTATGCCAGGCAGTTTTTGGGTAGAATGGAAAAACCTGAAGTTGATTACATAAAAGGTGTTGCTCCGGCTATTGCTATTGAACAGAAAGTTATTGCAAAAAATCCTCGATCTACTGTCGGCACCACAACCGAAATCTACGACTACCTCAAACTGCTTTTTGCCCGAATTGGGACTACCATTTCCCCCATATCAGGTAATAAAGTAAAAAAAGACACGGTTACAGACGTAGTAGATTACATCCTTTCGCATGATGAGGATACGCGAGTGATGATCTCTGTCCCGCTGAAGAAGAAAGCGAATAGGTCGCTCATGAAAGAGATGGAAATCCTGATGAGCAAGGGTTACACTCGAGTCTTGGTAAATGAAGAAATGATTTATATCGAGGATCAATTGAAACAAGGGGCAAAAATCAATGGTGAGGTAGAAATTTTAATTGATCGTGCAGTGGTGAAAAGAGACGAGGAAACACAATTTCGTCTCTCAGACTCTGTCCAATCAGCCTTTTTTGAAGGAGATGGGAACTGTTTTGTTAGCATTGTAGCTAATGAAAAAAAATCGTTTTCCGATCGGTTTGAATTAGACGGAATTGTATTTGAGGAACCCTCTGTGAACTTTTTTAGCTTCAACAACCCATATGGAGCGTGTAAAAGGTGCGAAGGGTTTGGTAAAATACTGGGGATTGATCCTGATCTGGTCATTCCAAATCGAAACCTTTCCGTGTATGAAGGTGCGATAGCTCCGTGGAAGGGCGAAACGATGAAGGCTTGGGCAGAACCTTTGATCCGAGAGGGCATTCGATTCGAATTTCCAATTCATAAACCCATTGTTGAACTTACTAAAACACAATATGACCTACTTTGGACTGGCAACGAATACTTCAAAGGGCTAAATGCCTTCTTTTCTCACTTGGAGTCCAAGTTGCACAAAATTCAGTACCGAGTCATGCTCTCCCGCTACCGAGGCAAAACAGACTGTCCTGATTGTCGTGGCACCAAACTTCGGAAAGATGCAAACTATGTAAAAGTAGCCGATCATTCCATCACCGATTTAGTGTTAACGCCCGTTAAGAAGTTGCTCCCCTTTTTTGAGTCGATCAATATCTCTGAGAATGAAAAAAAAATAGCCAAGCGAATTCTTGAAGAAATCAAAAACCGGCTAGCTTATCTCAATCAGGTGGGGCTGGGCTACCTTACCCTCAATCGCCTTACAAATACACTTTCGGGAGGAGAGTTTCAACGAATTAAACTCGCTACCTCGCTAGGCAGTGCGCTTGTCGGATCCATGTACATATTGGATGAGCCGAGTATTGGCTTGCATCCAAGGGATACTGATCGGCTAATTGATGTATTAAAAAGCCTAAGAGACGTAGGAAACTCTGTGATCGTGGTGGAGCACGAGGAGAAAGTAATGGAAGCATCGGATCAGATTATAGATATTGGCCCTGATGCGGGAATTAACGGGGGCGAGTTAGTCTTTCAAGGAAGAACTTCTGATATTGAAAAAAAGGGTCATGCTTCTTTAAGGCATTCGCACACTGCTCAATATCTAAGAGGGGCTGAGTTCATTTCTATTCCAAAAAGACGGAGATCCTGGAGATCTTCCATTCAGGTAGAAGGGGCGAGAGAAAATAACCTTAAAGACATAAATGTTACATTTCCTCTGGGTGTGCTTACGGTTATTACCGGAGTGAGTGGAAGCGGAAAGTCTACATTGGTAAGAAAAATTCTACATCCTGCAATTGGGAAGCAGTTAGGCGTTATTGGAGAAGCTTCTGGAAAGTTTACCAACCTAACGGGTAGCTACAAAAAGATCACACAGGTAAAGCTTGTAGATCAAAACCCGATTGGCAAAAGCTCGCGTTCTAACCCTATAACGTACGTAAAGGCTTATGATGGTGTCCGTCAGTTATTTGCAGAGCAGCAGCTATCTAGGCAAAACAGATTTAAACCAGCGCACTTTTCTTTCAACGTAGAGGGTGGCAGGTGTGAGGTTTGTGAAGGGGAAGGTACTGTAACCGTAGAAATGCAGTTTATGGCAGACTTACATTTGACTTGTGAAAACTGCGGTGGAAAAAGATTTAAAAAAGAAATCCTAGAGGTTACATACGAAGGGAAAAATATCGCTCAAGTGCTAGACCTCTCAGTGGAAGAAGCTATTGTATTTTTTGAAGGCAACAATGCCATTCTCAATAAAATAAAACCGCTTTACGATGTGGGACTGGGTTATATCAAATTGGGACAAGGCTCCAACTCGCTTAGCGGAGGTGAGGCTCAACGAGTGAAACTTGCTCACTTTTTATCTAAAGGACAGAAAATCAATTCTGCAGATCATACTCTTTTCATCTTTGATGAACCCACAACAGGATTGCACTTTCACGATATTAAAAAACTTCTCTATGCTATCAATGCTTTGGTAGACGGTGGCAATTCGGTGATAATTATTGAACACAACACAGAAATCATCAAAAATGCAGACTGGATTATCGACTTGGGGCCAGAAGGAGGCGAAGAAGGGGGAAGCATTTGCTTTGAAGGAATACCTGAAGATATGGTCGAGCTTGAAGACAACTATACCGCCGCTTATCTAAAGACCAAACTTGAATAATCTCGATTGAAAGTTGGAAAGAAATTAACGAGGCCCTTTTTCTTTACTTATCATTGCCTTCCTATAATAGTCCTGACTTATGAGAAAAAAGATCGTTGCGGGAAACTGGAAAATGAATTGCACCATTTCTGAGGGTAAAAAATTAGTCTCCGAAGTGGTAAATATGGTTCAAGATGAAGTGAGCAACAATGCAGATGTCGTGCTTTGTCCTCCTTTTATTCACCTTACAGGAGTCAAAGAACTGATCGGTTCTTTATCTAAAATATCTCTAGGGGCGCAAAACTGTCATGAAGAAGCTAATGGTGCCTATACGGGAGAAACTTCAGCAAGCATGCTCGCCTCTATCGGTACGGAATACGTGATTCTTGGTCATAGCGAGCGAAGAGAATACTTTGGTGAAAAAGATGCGCTCCTGAACAAGAAAATAAAGCACGCACTTGATAATGGTTTAAAGCCAATCTTTTGTTGTGGAGAAAAGTTAGAATCTAGAGAGAAAAATGAACAAGAAAAGGTGGTTCTGGATCAGATCAGTAAATCATTGTATTCACTATCCGCAGAGGAATTAGATCAGGTAGTTATTGCCTATGAGCCTGTTTGGGCTATTGGAACAGGCGAAACGGCAAGTGCTGAGCAAGCACAAGAAATGCACGCCTTTATACGAACCAAACTGGCCAGCCAATTTTCTGAAGAAATTGCTGAGAAGATACCCATTCTATACGGCGGTAGCGTAAAGCCTGACAATGCAAAAGAAATCCTAGCCCAGCCAGATGTAGATGGCGGACTAATTGGTGGGGCAAGTCTAAAGTCTAGAGACTTTACCGATATCATTAAGTCTTTCGGCTAAAATGAGTTTTATCGCCATCAGGGTTCGCTGCGATACAGTACTTATTGATTTTTTAATTTCAGAATTTTTTCAGATTGGATTTGATTCTTTTCAGGAGTTTGAAGATGGGTTTGAAGCTAGTTGCGAAAAAGAAAAGTTCCAAGAGAGCAAAGTTCGGTCTATATTAATACCATTCCCTGAAGTTTACTATATCATAAAAGAAGAGGAAAGAATCAACTGGAATGAAGAGTGGGAAAAAAATTACGATCCCATTACCATAGAAGATAAGTGTATTATCAGAGCCTCTTTTCACAAACCGCAACCGTCTTTTGAATATGAGATAATCATAACGCCGAAAATGTCTTTTGGGACTGGTCATCACGACACCACGTACCAAATGCTATCCTATCAAATGCAACTTGATCACCGCAGTAAGAAAGTATTAGATGTTGGAACAGGTACGGGAATTTTAGCTATAATGGCCAGCAAAAGAGGTGCTTCGAGGATTTTTGCTACTGATATTGATGATTGGTGCATTGAAAACAGTACCGAAAACTTTGGGTTAAATCAGGTTGCCATCGACTTTTTTCATAAAGGACAGATTGCCGACCTTGAAGAAAAAGGATTTGACATCATTACTGCCAACATCAACAGAAATGTACTGATAGCGCAAATTCCTACATATTCAGAAAAGTTATTGCCTGAAGGTAAGCTACTTCTTAGTGGTTTTTATGAGGAAGATATAGAAAGTTTGGTCTCTGTCGGCAACGACCATCAACTCAAAAAGATCGCATTCACAACAAAGGATAACTGGGCAATGCTTGTTCTTTCTAAAGAGTTAATATAAAACTATTGCTTTTAACGTTTATAAAGCGGACGAATCTATATCTTTAATCCTTTATGAGATGGAGGAAAACACATATTCTTTACGTCATTCTATGGCTACTATCTATTTCCTTGGTTGCTCAGCGATTCTCTAAGGAGAAGAATGAATTTCGAAATCAAGCTATAAGCAAGCTTAAGTCAGTAGGGTCGGAATCTGCCTATAAAATTGCGTTTGATTTCCAAAATGCATGGGATGGAAAGTTCACAAGTCATCATCAAGAGCAAATCCATGAGATTGCGATGGAGATGCAAAAAATGGGTTATCCTTTTTACCCCCATTTCTATCATTACTTTACCTACCTCGCCTATTCTGTAGAACAAGAAAACCTGCAGGCAGATCAGCTCGATGCAGTTCTAAAAATTAACCAACAATCCCTCGGAACACTTTCAAAATCGGAATACAAAGAGTTCCTCTTTGGATTAAATATCTTCTTTGCTCGACGGTATCTCAGCTTCGATAAAACAATCGTCGTACAAGCACTTGATGGTTCCTACGATTTTAAACTACTTGGTGCGGGCAAGAATTTTGACCAAAGTGAACCGCCCCCAGACACCGCTGTGGGAATAGCAGAACCGGAAGCTATGGAGGAAGAAAATGAAACTTTTGAGGATCTGGTGATAGAAGACGACCAAGGATGGGGCGGTAATAATTCTTGGGATGGGAATAACTTATCGGACGATGGGTGGGGTAGCAATGACGGTGGTTGGGACAATAGCCAGGATTCCTGGGATAGCGACGATAGCTGGAACTCTTCAGATTCCTCTGATGACAGCTGGGGGGGCAACTTCTCAGACGACAACTGGGGGAGCAGCTCCTCATGGGACAGCAACTCCGAGCCAGTTTATGAAGCACCCAAAGCCCAAAGGCAAGAATATATCCCTGTAATTCAAGACTATTTGGCCATAAAGAAAAGCCAATACATACCCCCACCTATTGAAGGGCCCGTTACCGAGGTCGTCGGAGTGAATCTTGTTATAACAACTCCTAATGATTCCCTCACAATAAAAAACACAAACGGAAATTTTCTACTCAAAAGTCGAAACCTTGTCGCCTCTCAAGGTTCATTGGACTGGCCTCACATCAATGAAAAATTTAGAGGCGCCGTAGTGCAACTATCAAATTTTTACTTGAAAAAAGATCATTCAGATTTTTGGACACCCCATGCCAAACTTCAATTTGGAGCGTTGACGGGCAGCGAACAGGTAGAAGGTCTTTTCGAATATAGAAGCATGCCAAAACCTAAAAAGGGGAAAAACGTCTACCCGATCTTTACCTCGAACAATGCAGATCATAAAGTAAAGTTTACAGATGAACGTCTTAGCTATACTGGAGGAATACAACTAAGAGGGAATAAACTTTACGGCAAATCGGTTTCTCAAGAACGTGGAATCCTCAAAATAGAGGACGCTGAAGGAAACTACATTTTGTTAAAATCGCAAGAATTTGATTTGGGCGATTCTCTAATGTCCATGAAGAGCGGTTCTTTTACGTTAATGCATGGCGGAGATTCCATTACCCACCGATCAGTTCGCGCAAAGTATAACTTGCAAAATCAAACGTTTAAGGCACTTAGAAATAATTCGACTATGCCTTTCAAATCCTCCTATTTCGATATGAATATAGGCATAGACTTGGTCACGTGGGATATGAATACCGACTCTGTTTCCATCGAAATTATGAATGGAAAAGACTTACTCCCAGCCACTTTTGAATCAGAACAGTTCTTTAACGACATCCGATATCAAAAGTTGAGTCGTTCACTTAACTTTCACCCGCTTAACGCTGCTGTTCTGTATGCCATCAAATACGATTTGGAAGAGTTCTATGTGGGAGAATTGGCATTGGAATATAAAATCAATGAAAATTTTGCCAAAGCAGCTGGTAAGATATTGAGCCAATACGACTTTGCAGAATACAATTCAAAAACAGGGTTTTTAAGACTCAATCCAAATGCCTTTCACTACTACTATTCGTCGGCCAGAAAATTTGATTTTGACAACATCATGCTTCCATCAAAAATAAAAGAGGGAGCTAATGCCTACATTCAGCTGGATAGTGGTAAACTGAAGGTGCGGGGTGTAGGCAGGTTTTATCTAACGAGCGATTTTAAAATTTTTGCAGAGCCAAATGATAGCACGCTAACTATTCTAAAAGGACGTGACATACAATTAGATGGAATGGTAAAAGCTGGTGATTTCCGATTCAAAGGATCCAAATACCATTTTGATTATGACGAATTTCTTTTCAACCTAGTTCAGATCGATTCGATACAACTAAGCGTACCGCTAAAAGATTCTACAAAAGCTGAAGCTGAAGCTGAATTTGAGACTACGAAAATCAAAAATGAACTGACCAATACTTCAGGAATACTTTATATCAATGCACCCGATAATAAGTCTGGGAAAGTAAAAATCAACAGATACCCATACTTTAGTTCAGACAGTGTTTTTAACTCAGTCAGTGAATCGATAGTTTACTTTGATCGTCCAGAAATTTTAGATGGAGCCTATGATAAATCAGTTCGGTTCGTCATTTCTCCATTTGGAATAGACAGTATTGAGCGCAAGGATGGAGGGAGCATTGCTTTTAGTGGCACTTTTAATTCGGGAGGTATCTTCCCAACTTTTGAAGAAACCCTTCGTATTCAGGAAGATAGGTCATTAGGGTTCAAGCATCAAATCCCCCCACAGGGGTATAATCTTTATGGAACAGAAGCCAAAACATATGAAGAAATCCGATTGAGCAATAAAGGTATGAGAGGCTACGGTCAAATAGACTTTCTAACCTCTACCCTCTACTCTGACGATTTCATATACTATCCAGATTCTGTTACTGCATATGGATCAAAAGGAGTGATCTCGCCTGGAAACTATAAAGGGGTTAGCTCCCCAGAAGCTACCTTAGGAGCATTCGATATGTCTTGGCTACCACTAATTGACAGTATGTACCTGCGTACTAAAGGTGAGCCGTTCAAATTCTACAATGCTACTGCTGAACTTAAAGAGGGTTTTGTCAATATCACGACGGATGGTGTTTTTGGAGGAGGAACGCTACTCACAAGAGGTTCGGAAGCCAAGTCAAATGAACTTAATTTCAAAGAGAATGAATATAGTGCAAGGCATGCTGTCTTTAATGTATTGACCGATGATCCAACAAAACCCGCTATGGCTGGGGAAGACATTCGCCTGAATTTCGATCTTACTACAAATACAGCTACTATTAATCCTGAGAAAGAGGGAAAAGATGCTATTACCTTTCCGTATGCCAAGATTAAAACCTCTATTACGCAGGCCGTTTGGGACTTAGAAGATTCTGTAGTGATCATGACAAAGCCGGTAGATGTGCCGATTGAGTCGACTTACTTTTACTCTACCAGAGAGGATTTAGACTCTTTGGTATTCAATGGCGGAAAAGCGATTTGCGATATCAATACACAAGAACTTACCATAGAGGAAATTCCATATATCATTGTTGCAGATGTGAAAATTATACCAGAGGGCAACAAGACTACGATTTTGGCAAACTCCGTTCTTCAGGAGTTTCAAAATGCAGAAATCATTATTGACACCCTAAATGGCTACCATTACCTTGATAGAGCAAATATTCAAATTTTTTCTAGAAATAGCTTTGAAGGGGAAGCTTACTACAAGCAGATAGTGGGTACTGATACATTTGATATTCGCTTCAAAAACTTCGAACTTCAACAAGTACCTGTTGGACTACCCGATAAAAGAGATCATCGGAAAACCAAGTTAATGACGGTCTCAGGCGGAGAGGTAATGGAAAGTCAAAATTTCGTGATTTCCCCAGGCTTTCTCTTTAAAGGGTCCGTAGTCATGTATGCTTCCAATCCAGCCTTGGAATTAAATGGATCAGTAAAGCTGATGCTAAACGATCCTGCCGATGAAAAGTGGGTGATGTATAGAAGAAAAGATGGGCCAGATCAAGTTCAGTTACCCATTAATGAAAATACGATTTTTGATAATGGAACCAGAGTAATGGCAGGTATTCATAAAGATATAAGAGGGAATTTATATCATACTTTTATAGACAGTAAAAATGCCCCATCAGATTATGACTTTTTCAAAGCATCGGGGGCGCTAACATTCGATGAAGCTCTTGGCATCTATAAGATAGGAACAGTTAGCAACTCTCCTAAAAAAATTTATCAGGGTACGAAAATGATTTACAACGACAAAACAAAAGAAATAGTTTTCAAAGGTCTTGCCAATTTCATAGACCCGTTCAATAATCAGGCAAAAATGAAGTCCTCCATTTTAGGTGGTGGAATGACGGACTCCTCTGCCTATTCAGTCGATGCCATGTTCACCCTCGACATAGGCGTGCCTGTACAAGCGATGAATATCATGGCTACCGATCTTATCGAAACGATAGATCGGATGGGGTCACCAGTGGCTAATGATATTTCAGAAATAGAACTCCTTTATAAGCTTGCAAACTTTTTGGATGATGAAGCTGCACGAAAATTCGAAGAGTCCATGCTCAAAGACTACGTTTCTTTAGTTTCTACAGATGAATCCTTGGCTGCCCCAATTTTTATTTCAGGGGTTAAAATGAAATGGAATGAGCGTTTTCAAGCCTGGTACAATACAACAAAGCTCGGCATTTCAAATATCTATGAAGAAGATATAAACGCTAAAATCAATGGTTTTCTAGAAATAAAAACGGATGAAACGGATGCAGATGTGATAAACTTATTTATTCAGGTAGCACCAGGAGTTTGGTACTATTTAGGGTATACAAACAACCAATTGCTCTTATATTCTTCTAACTCCGAATTCAACGAAACCATCAAGTCCAGATCAAAACCTGGAGAGTGGATGGTTGCCATAGGTTCAGAAGGTGAAACCTTGTCTTATATTAATGAATTTAGACGCAACTATCTCGACATCAAAGAACCATACAACCTAATGTCGCCCACGGACACTAATGTAGAGGACAAAGGTTTGGAAAACATCCAGAAAGAAGATGATGGTTTTGGATTTGAAAAATAGAGATCAAACTAGTAAAATACATTTAGTAGGTTTATAGCAAATTGACCCCCATGAAGGCATTAACCTACATAGAAGAAAACAAATCTCGATTCTTGAACGAGCTTCTAGAATTACTAAAAATTCCCTCAGTTAGCGCTGACTCAAAATTCAAAGAAAACGTTAGAGAGGCAGCCGATTATTTGAAAGACCGATTTGACGAGCTAGGCATAAACATGGAAGTCTGCGAAACGAGTGGCTACCCTATTGTTTATGCGGAACACATGGTTGACCTAGCTTTACCGACAATATTAGTGTACGGTCACTACGACGTGCAGCCCGCCGACCCGTACGACCTTTGGGATTCCCCCCCATTTGAGCCGATTATCAAAAACGAAAAAATATATGCAAGAGGATCAGCAGACGACAAAGGGCAGGTCTACATGCACTTAAAGGCGTTTGAAGCATTGCTTAAAACCGATACGCTTCCATGCAATGTCAAATTTATGATCGAAGGGGAGGAGGAAGTAGGCTCAGAAAATCTTGAACAATTTGTAAAAGAAAATAAGGAAAAACTGAAAGCAGATGTAATATTAATTTCAGATACACACATCATCAATAACAATACTCCCTCCATCACAGTAGGCTTAAGAGGACTAAGCTATCTGGAAATAGAACTTACAGGCCCAAACCGCGACTTGCATTCGGGAACCTTTGGAGGAGGGGTTGGAAACCCTATCCATGCACTCTGCAAAATGATCGCCTCTTTGCAAAACGAGAAAGGAGAAATTACAATTCCTGGATTTTACGACAAAGTGGAGGATATGTCCTCTGAGTATCGTGAGACAATGAATAAGGCTCCTTTCAATTTATCCGAATTCAAAAATGACCTGCAAATAGACGCCGAGCATGGTGAAAAAGGCTATACTACTATCGAGCGGACTGGTATAAGACCAACATTAGATGTAAATGGAATCTGGGGTGGATATACTGATGAAGGAGCCAAAACTGTCCTTCCCTCGAAAGCATATGCCAAAATATCAATGCGATTGGTCCCGAATCAAGTAAGTAGTGAAATTACCAATCTCTTTCTTCAGCACTTCCAAAGTATTGCTCCGTCTTATGCAAAGGTGAAAATCACGCCACACCATGGGGGAGAGCCTTCTGTCACCTCTATCAACTCAATTGGATATAAATCGGCAGCAAAAGCAATGGAAAAAACATGGGGAAAAGCCCCAATACCAACCCGTGAAGGGGGAAGCATTCCTATTGTGGCACTATTTCAAAAAGAACTTGACCTTGATTCTATCTTAATGGGGTTTGGACTATTGGAAGATAATATCCATTCACCAAACGAAAGTTATGGGTTGTTCAATTACTATAGAGGCATAGAAACCATCGCCTACTTCTATGGATACTTTGCGGAAATGCATCAGTCCGAAAAGTGACGCAATCCATGAACCCTAACTAAAGCCTTAGAAAAGATAGCTAAAAGTGCATTTTGAAAAATGACAGGAAAAGCATAACTTTACAACCTAGAGTATCCTGAGCTGATTAATACAAGCCCACCAAAAAGTTCAGAATAAATAAAGAATATTTTACGCTTACCATGAAACTCCTCAAATTTTGGTTGTTGCCGTTACCAATAATAATAATTTTGGTAGTATTTAGATATTTACATCAAAAAGAAACTTTTCCGATTTCAGAAAGCGAAGATGAATTGGTGGAAGTTGAAATGGAAAGTATCATTCGTCCCACCTTACACTATAACATACCTATTGATACCTTGGAACTGGTCGAAGGAAAAGTGAAATGGAATCAGAATCTATCCGAAATTCTTATCGACTACAATATTTCCTTTCAAGACCTACACACACTCTCTCAGCGCTCCAAAGAGGTTTATGACGTAAGAAGACTAAGAGCGGGTGCTAAATACTGTATTCTTCACAAACAAGACTCTCTTAGGAAAGCAACACATTTTATTTTTGAACCTTCGCTTACTGAGTATGTGGTATACCATCTTGAAGATTCTATATTCGCCGAGCATTTTTTTAAGGAGGTTGAAGTAAAAGAACGCTCGTTTGCCTCCCATATAGAATCCTCACTTTATAACGCAGTTTTGGATCAAGGGTCCTCCCCACTCTTAGTAAGTAAACTTGTAGACGTATTTGCCTGGCAGGTAGATTTCTTCCGAATTGCAAAAGGAGATAAGTTTAAGATCATTTTTGATGAAGAAGTTGTGGACGGAAGAGTAGTAGGAATAGCAGCAATTAAAGGAGCATACTTCGAACATTTAGGAAAGGAATACTATGCAATCCCTTTTCCCGTAAATAAAAGAGTAGACTTCTTTGACGAAGAAGGAAATAGCCTGAGAAAGACGTTCTTGCGGGCACCACTCAACTTTACAAGAATTAGCTCCAGGTACTCTATTCGCCGATTCCACCCAATTCAAAAAAGATACAAAGCTCATTTAGGAACAGACTATGCAGCCCCAACTGGTACACCTATTCGAACTGTTGGAGATGGTGTTGTATTGGAATCGCGCTACCACCGTGGTAATGGCAACTACGTGAAAATAAAACATAATAGCAATTACACCACGCAATACTTACATATGTCGCAAATAGCTAAAGGAATAAAGCACGGAGTCAAAGTACAGCAAGGACAGACGATAGGCTTTGTTGGAAGCACGGGTTTAGCAAATGGACCACACCTATGCTTTCGCTTCTGGAAAAACGGTCGTCAGGTAGATGCCCTCAAGGTTGATCTTCCATCATCAGAAGGTATAGCAGAGGATCAGAAGGAAGCATTTAAAAAAGTAAGTATTGATGTCAAACTAAAGCTTGATAAACTAGATTATGTGAAGAGTAAAAAATTTTTAGCGGAAATTCCAAAATAATCGTAATAACA
Organism: uncultured Ekhidna sp.; assembly: GCA_964289745.1. Classification (GTDB taxonomy): domain Bacteria; phylum Bacteroidota; class Bacteroidia; order Cytophagales; family Cyclobacteriaceae; genus Ekhidna. The sequence continues at coordinate 276,852 of CAXYMM010000001.1, read as the reverse complement.
CCAAAAAAAGTAATTCTGTACTATTTGAAGCGAAATTTTTAAAATTTGATTTTACTTGCATTTAGAGGGTCAAATCGTCCAATCATAGGATTAAAAAAGAATTCATATCAGCCTAAATCTTACTTTCAGTGCTACATCGTTCTATTGATGCACACCAACCAGATTTTAATTAATACGTCTTTGGAAAGTTGTTAAAAGCACAAGACCCTATATCCGCCATTGGAAACGTTCTCTACTAAAAGTTGCCTTGCCACGATGATATGGGAATGATCGCAACTTTAAATGGGGATTCTTTCAAGATGTACCTAATGCAAGGGGAGATAAAATGTAAACAGTAAGTTCAAAGAACACAGCCCGAATTTTACCTGATGACAGAAAATTATATTTCTCACTCCAATACTACCCAGATAATGATGGTGGAGCAAATGACGTTGAAGACATTTAGGAATCAGAACTAGATCAAGAAACAGATGCATGGCCTCCTTTGCCAAAAGAGACGATACGTAAGGTGGCATAGACCTCTATGTCAGCCTCAAAAAAGCCGATGGTACTTGGACAGAACCTTAAAACCATTGAAAGAGAATAAGCATACAAAAATGTTGATATTGGGTCATACTGACTCAGCGGGTAATCGCAGCTATAATATGGTCATATCCAGAAAAGAGTCAAATTGATGATGAATTTCGTTGTTAAAGGTAGAATTAGTGTTGAAAGGTTAATCAATAAAGCCTGTGGAGAGACGCAGTTTAAAGTGCCAAACAGTACCCCAAAAAGTCGCACAAAAAACCGGAGTGTAGAATTGGAGACTCAGCAAAAATAATTCCGAATGGAAAGTCAGCATTTGTTGACTTTTCTTATTTTTAAAAATGAGTTTAAAAACAGTATCGCAAATCCGATCAAGTTTTGAAGGGATTAGGGAAAAATCCCTAGAGCTGCGTCATTCTAAAGTTTCAAAACGAAAAGAAAAATTAGCTAACCTAGAAAAGTGGGTCTTAACCAACCGAGATGCTATATGTCTAGCCGTGTATAAAGACCTTCAAAAACCAACTGAAGAAACTGAAATCACAGAAATTTTCGTAGTCCTATCCGAAATACGTAAGACAAAACGCAACATCAGACGTTGGACAAGAGAACAACCCGTGAAATCTAGCCTAACTTATCTTGGCACTAAAGCGAGCATAAAACACGAACCAAAAGGTGCCTGCCTTATTATTTCTCCCTGGAATTATCCTTTTCAGCTTGCCATAAAGCCACTCATTTCTGCTATTGCTGCTGGTAACACCGCCATCATTAAACCATCCGAATTCTCTGAACATACTTCCTTTTTGATCAAAAAAATGTGTGAGGAAGTCTTTCTAGAAGATGAAGTAACTGTCATACTTGGAGAGGTATCTGAGTCCCAAGAGCTATTAAAACTCCCTTTTGACCATATATTCTTCACAGGAAGTCCACAGGTTGGAAAAATTGTGATGGAGGCAGCTGCAAAAAATTTAACTTCGGTCACATTAGAACTTGGTGGAAAATCACCAACTATTGTAGACGAGACTGCTAATATTAAAGACGCAGCAAAAAAAATATGCTGGGCTAAATGGCAAAATGCTGGTCAAATTTGCGTTGCTCCAGACTATTTAATGGTTCAGGAAAATGTAAAAGATAAATTGATAAAAGAGATGGTCGTTCAGTCAGTAAAACGCTATGGGTCTGAAAGAGCGTACGGCGGAATTATAAACCGCCACCATCACAATAGAATAAACGATCTTATGGCAGACGCCATTGAAAAGGGCGCAGATATTGAATTTGGAGGCAAGTCTGATCGTGCTGGCCTCAGATTCACGCCTACTTTACTATCAAACTTATCTAGAGAATCTCGGGTACTGCATGAGGAAATCTTTGGTCCCATATTGCCACTAATTACCTTTCAAGAGTTGGAGGAAGTGGTTCAATATATCAATGAAAAACCAAAACCACTCGCACTTTATCTCTTTACAAGAAGTAAGAAGAGTATTGATTTTATCAAAAAAGCCACTAGTGCTGGTATGATGACAATCAACGATGCTGTTTTACAATTTGCACACCCAAACCTTCCTATAGGTGGCGTGAACAATAGCGGTATTGGAAAAGCCAGTGGATATTACGGGTTTCTTGAGTTCACCAATAAGAAAGCGATTTTGAAGCAAAGAAATGGCTTTACTATGGTCAAAACCCTGTATCCCCCTTATTCTAAGGCTAAACGATTCATGATTAATTTCATGGTTAAGTATTTTTAGGCAATGAAAAAAACATGCCTAACTCTCATCATCTTTATTTCCATTTTCACCTTCTGTACAGGATCTAAAGAACAAAATCAAAGACTGGATGAATGGATAGGTCGGTGGAATGCCGAGTGGAAAACGCCTCCCGCATCTTACCCAGAACTAAGAGACATGAAATTCTTGATGACAGGTGAATTCATCTTCACCACAGATAGCCTTACGGTAATAAACCATGGCTACCCTAATTGCATCTTTGCGGTAGACACTTTGGAACATACACAAACCTGGGCAGTATCGAACGATTCATTAATCTTATACAATAAAGAGTCTATTCCAGGCATGGTTTACAAGGTAGAGTCCTTTTCTGATAACGTGATTAACCTAAAACTGATGGAAGACATCTTTGTGACGCTTACACAGTAGAGATCATTTTTAATTTAAACCAACTAGATACTTTCGTTAAAAGAAATGCTTTCTTTAACTTGATTAAAAATTAATTGTATGAAAAAATTTTTGATCTTCACTGGCACTATCGTTTTGCTTTTAATTGCTGTTATCGTTATAGTTCCTATCCTTTTTAAGGATGACATCAAAAATGCGATAGACGAAAGCATTGATGAAAGTTTAAATGCCACGGTATTTTACGATGTCGACAAGTTTGATATTTCACTAATAAAAAGTTTTCCTGATTTTAGTGTAAGCCTCGGTGATTTTGGAATAGTTGGAGCAGAGGAGTTTGAAAAAGACACATTGGTCTCCGTTCAAAGCTTTGAGGTGACAATCGACTTAATGTCCGTAATTTCTGGAAAGCAAATTACCATCAATAAGATACTACTTGATGGGCCGAAGATTTCTCTATTGATTTTGGAAAATGGAAAAGCAAACTATGACATTACCCAAGCAAATGAAGATGAGGAGACTCCCATAGAAACTGAGGGGGAGGCTTCTGAATTTGATGTAAGCATTGGTATAAAAAAATGGACAATCGTAGAGGGGACGCTATCCTATTCCGATAAATCACTTGGTTTTTATACTGAGCTTGTTGGATTAAACCACCAAGGGTTCGGAGATTTTACTTTGGATATTTTTGACCTTACCACGAAAACGAAAATCGAAAATGTATCGCTGTGGTATGATGGAGTAGCGTATGCATCCGACAAAAGAGTAGAAGCAGAGGTGGCACTCAACATGAATTTGCCAGAGATGAAATTTGAGTTTAAAGACAATCGAGTTGCCATCAACGATTTCGAAGTGGGAGTGGAGGGAACTATCGCAATGCCAGAAGAAGACATCCAACTAGACCTTCTTTTCGGTGGAAAAGACATTACAATTAAAAGTATTCTATCGCTCATACCAGGAGTATATCAGGAATATCTCAATGGGGTATCTGCATCGGGTCTCGTCCACTTTGGAGGGATAGTAAAAGGAACGTACAATGAAAACGCTATGCCACAAATAGGCGCAAACTTATCGGTCGAAGATGGAGTCATTCGCTATTCAGAATTTGATATTCCAATGGAACAAATCAATATCGAAACAAGCTTTGATTATCCTTCTGCCGACCTAAGTGAGACTCGTTTTAATGTAGATAAACTGTCTCTTCTAGTAGATGGTGAAAGTCTAGAAGCCTATCTTAATTTTAAAGATTTTGAAAATTATACTTGGGATTTTGGTTTTGAAGGAAACGCAGACCTTGAAAAGATCACCAAGATTGTGCCCCTTGAGGATATGGTGTTGAAAGGGAAGATAAACGCAGTGCTAAACTCAGCTGGAACCATGGCTCTTCTAGAAGCTGAACGATATCAAGAACTTTCTACCTCTGGTAAGATGACGATCAATAACTTTTATTTTCAATCGCCAAACCTTACCCAAGGCTTTGGAATATCGAATGCCAATATGACATTCAATCCCAAGACGATAGAACTCGTGCAGTTCGATGCTACTTCTGGCAACTCAGACTTTTCATTAAAAGGAAAAGTGGAGAATTTTATTGGATTTACACTCTCCGATCAAGAAGTGTTGAATGGCACCCTTTTCCTGAACTCCAAGCGACTAGATGTAGATGGGTTTATTCCAGACAATACCGAAGATGAGGAAGTTGTAGAAGATACCACTACGCTAGAGGTAATCAAGATTCCTGAAAACATCGATTTTGTTTTTAATTCTTCTATTGAGCAAATCACCGCAATGGGTTTAGAGATGTCCAATTTTCAGGGCAAAGTAACCGTAAGAGATGGAGCTATTGTACTCGATAAGAACTCCTTTGGAATACTGGATGGTATTTTTGAAATGACGGGCTCTTATGTAACTAAAAACCTCGATCAACCTTCTTATGACCTTGGGTTCAAAGTCAAAAATTTATCCATAGCTAGTGCGTATGAGTCTTTTACTACCGTTCAAAAGTATGTGCCGATTGCAAAACAGGTCGCAGGAAATTTTTCAATAGAATTTAACGTAAATGGGCTACTCGGAAGCGATATGATGCCCCTTATGGACGGCATTAATATGGATGGATTGGTCAATGTAATAGGAGCGACACTTAACAGTGGATCATTCATGAGTAGCCTCAATGCACTAACGGCTCTCAAGTCTGGTGGAAAGGGTAAAAATTTGAGCAAGCAGATCTCTCTCAGGGATGTTTTAATAGAAGTGGCTATTAAAGAAGGGCGTCTTTTCGTGCAACCTTTTAGCCTAAATGTTCATGGCCAAGAGGCAACATTAGGCGGAAGCAATACACTCGATGGTAAGCTGGACTACTCCTTGTTGGTAAAAGAAATTTCTACTGGAGCTATTGGCAGTACCCTTAATGGCATGATCAGTTCATTTACAGGCAACAGCAATCTGATTTCGGACAAAATGGATGTAGATATTGGCATCGGTGGTACATTCGATGACATCAAGCTGAGCTTGCTTAGTGCCAGCCCCACTAGTTCTTCTGGAGTCTCTTCTGCATCTGTAGCCAATAAACAACAAATGTCTGCCAAGTTAGCTGATGGAAAAGCAAAGGCAGAAGCAGAACTTGCCAAGAAAAAAGCGCAAGTAGAGGCGAAACTAGCTAAAGAAAGGGCGGCTGCCGAGGAAAAGGTGAAAACAGAAGTAGCTAAAGTGAAGGCTGCATTTGAAGCCCAGAAAAAAGCTAAACAAGATTCTATCAAAGCGGCTAAAAAGAAACTTGAACAGGATGCAAAGAAAAAAATAAAACGCCTTTTTAAGAAAAGTGGGGGTAACTAAATCATAACCTTTGGAGAACTTGCATTCGTTGTGCATCCTGCTTTAGAAAAATAAAAAGCAGAATAGTGAAAGCCCACAAAGAAGATCCTCCATAACTAAAGAATGGAAGAGGAATTCCGACTACTGGGAAAAGTCCGATTGTCATGGCAATATTTACGCTAAAGTGGAAGAAAATGATAGATACAACCCCATAGCCAAACGCTCTTGAAAAAGCAGACTTTTGGCGCTCGGCCAAATAAATAAGTCGTAGGAAAAATGTGGTAAAAAGAATTAAGATCAGAATACTGCCGAGCCAGCCGTGTTCTTCGCCAATGGTACAAAAAATAAAATCAGTAGATTGCTCTGGAACAAAATCAAACTTGGTCTGTGTACCTTCCAAGAAGCCTTTACCTGCAAAACCACCCGACCCAATTGCAATTTTTGATTGTGTTACATTCCATCCAATTCCTAAAGGGTCGATATTTGGGTTAACCAGAGAGAGTACTCGCTTTTGTTGGTGAGGTTGTAAAATTTCAGTTAGAATAAAATCTACACTCTTGACCACCCCCACTATGACCACACCCGTCATTATAATCAAGAAAATCTTCTTAAACTCTCTCGCACTTAGCCCTATCGCTAAGAGAACTGCAATGGATACACTCACCAGTATTACTGTTTGGCTGATAAGTAAAGTCAGAATAAAAACGAGAAAAAGCCCTAGAACAACAAGTAAAATAGCCATTGGCATTCCCTCCCGAAACATAGGAATAGCCAGAGAGACAAAAACCAACGCTGTTCCGGTATCTCCTTGAAGGATCGTCAAACCCATGGGAACAGCAATAATAGTCGAAGCAATGGCGAGGGATTTCACATCTTTCAGTTTAGTGTTAGTCCTTGATAAGAACTTTGCAAGTGCAAGTGCAGTGGCAATCTTAGCAAATTCAGAGGGTTGCAGCCCAAAACTCCCAATCCCTATCCAAGAGCGAGAACCAGCGACTTCTTTCCCTCCAATTAAAATGAATATGAGAAGCGTAATCAATACCCCATAAATCACGTAAGCAAATGTGTCAAAGAAGTGAAAGTCGAATAGGAAAATTATTGCCATAAGAGCAAAAGAGGCAAATATCCAAATCAACTGTCTACCTGCGCCAGTTGAAAAATCAAAAATGCTTTGATCCGATTCTGGATCATAATCTGAGGCATAAATATTAAGCCAGCCGAGCAGTATCATTGCACCGAACAGCAATAATACGAGCCAATCAATTTTCTGTGATAGTGAGTCTTGACGCATTTTTTTTCAAATATCTTTCCTCTAAAACATAATCTTCCAACCTTGGTCTTGAAACCTCTCCTAACACATACATTTCGGCAATCAAGCTGGCTACGCTTACGGCTGCTCGTCCCCCTTGTCCAGCGTTTTCTACATAGGCTGCTACTGCTATTTTCGGGTCGTCCAAAGGGGCAAAACCCATGAAGCCAGAGTGATCTTCTCCGTGTGGATTTTGAACCGTACTTGTTTTTCCTGCCAAATTCAAACCGTCCAAATATCCACGACTACCAGAGCCTGCTTCTACTACCTTTTCCATGCCTTGAACGACTACATCATAATATTCTGCTGAAAAGGACAGCACTACTTTTTCAATGTTTGGGTTGGGCGAGTCTCCAACCGCCGATACCACATGAGGGGTAATGTAGTAGCCGCGATTAGCTAAAATAGCTCCCAAGTTGGCCATCTGTAATGGAGTTACCAACAGTTCACCCTGTCCAATACTCAAAGAAGCAATATTGGAGTATTTCCACCTCTCCTTACCATACACTTTATCATACCACTCGATGCTTGGAATGTTTCCCTTTATCTCATTGGGCATGTCTATTCCTAGTTTTTTTCCAAGCCCAAACTCTGATACGTAGTTTCTCCACTTCTCAAAACCAATTCTAGAATCCAGAAATTGATTTTTGCCTTCTCCTTGTTCTACCATTCTTCGCATAATGATGTAGAAATAATTATTGGAAGACTTTTGAATAGCTTTCATCATATCGTATGAGCCAGGAGGAGCCAAGTCTCCGATGTTAGATCCATCCGTTCGAATGATCTCTTTTGGGCGAACTACCCCCTGATGCATTGCGATAACCCCCTGAATGGTCTTGAACATAGAGCCTGGTGGATAGCGTGCCTGAAGCGGCCGATTGAACAGGGGCTTGTTTTCGTTTTGTTGTAAAAAGGGGAAATTCCTACTCAACTCCTTACCGCTCAGCAATTGTGGATCATAGGTAGGGGCGGAAACAAGAGCTAAAATTTTTCCAGTTTTTGGCTCAATGGCCACCAAGCTTCCCACTTTTCCGTCCATTAATTTTTCTGCATATTGCTGTAGAGACAAGTCAATCGTTAGAGAAAGATTTTTGCCTGATTTGGGGAGTGTATCATAGTCTCCGTCTTTATAGATGTCTTTAACTACTCCCTGAACATTCACCACTTTAAAGCTCACTCCCCTTCTGCCGCGTAGCACTGAATCATAAGATTTTTCAATGCCTCCTTTACCAATATAATCTCCCGATTGGTAGTAACTTGAAGCGTCTCTTTTCAACTCTTCTGGACTCACCTCCCCAATATAGCCTAGGATATTGGCCATCGATTCGGTATGATAAGATCTTATGGTACGGGGCAAAACATAAAAGCCTGGGTATTTAATTAGTTTGTCCTGAATTTTAGCAAAAAGCTCATCGGAAACTTGCTCTTGAAATTTTGAAGAAAGAATAGTGGAGTATTTGATCGCCGAGGATAGTTTCTTTTTGAACTCCTCCCTGTCGATCTCTAATAATTGACAAAAAGCTACTGTGTCTATACGCTTGATTTCTTTCGGAATTACCATCAAATCGTAGACGGGGGAATTGTATGTAATCAGGCTATCATGATTGTCATAGACCAATCCTCGAAAAGGATATTCGATTGTTTTTTGCACTACATTATTCTCTGCTGCAACTTTATAGTCCTCTTCAATAATTTGAATTTGAAATAACCTTAAGGCAAATACAATGGCAATAAAAATAATTAGTGATCTGATTATCAACGACCTTTCCCCCATTACCTCCCTTTATTCGGTTGCAACAAATAATTTACTGCGAAGATGACAACAAAGCTAAAAGTTGAACTAAAAAAGACCTTGGTCATCAGCATTCCAAAAAGGTAAAATCCTCCATTTTCAATTGTAAACAAGAGCAGGTGGTGAACGAATACCAAGGGAAGAAGATAGATTAAAAACCCTATTTTATTGAGAGTGCTAATGTCTAACTTCACCAGTTCTTGCCAGTCGGCATTGACAATAGAAAGCCATAATTTCCTCACGAACATGATGAATACACATGAGAAGGAGTGGATGCCAGGGGTATTCGTGAATATATCTACTGAAAGTCCGCACAAAAAACCGATCAACATAAGATACGATCTATTTAGGCTTGTGGGCAGTAATAAAAGAAAGCCCACATAGAAAAAGCCAAAAGCTCGATTGAATAGTGTGACTCGATAAATCAACGGTAGCTGCAAGAGCATCAAAAAAATAAAGTTGAGAGTCAGCTCTTTTATACTCAATCGATTCATAACTGTTGCACCGAGTCTTTCTCTTGTTTTAGTAAATCTTTAATGACGTAGACATTCGTCAATGAAGTGAAGTCTGTTGCAAGCTTTATTCTGGCATCGTAAAAAGTCATCTCCTCCGAAAGTGAAAAATCTTCTACCACACCTAAAAGAATGTCTTCAGGAAATACCGAGTTGAAGCCCGAGGTAGTTATGGTATCACCTTTTAAGATATTTATATGTCTTGGGATGTATCTCAGCATTGCATGGGCATGGTCTCGCTGATCCCACTGCACGGTAGCATTTGTTCCAGTTCTTTTCACTTTTGATGAAACCATAAGATTTGGATGAAGAAGCGAAAATACCGTGGAAAAATTTTGAGAAACTGATTTGATTTGCCCTACCACGCCATCTTTAGAAATTACCCCCATTCCAGGTTTAAGTCTTTCATTTCTACCACCTGCGAGGGTTATAAAGTTGGTGCTTCTGTTAAAGGTATTACTTATAACCTTGGCACTAAGCACAGCATACCTTGAGAGTGTATCCGAAAAGGCATAGGGGGTCTTCTTTAATTCATTTACTTGCTGACGTAATTTTTCATTCTCTCGCACCAATTCTTCATTGATGTTTGCCAGCTTAAAGTAATCCGAAATTTTGCTGGAGGTTTGAGAGATAGAAGCCGATACCCTATTGCTGGAGTTAAGAAAGGAAGCATTATACCTCCTATTGTAGCTAATAAGAAGCCAAATACTTAAAATCTCAAGAATCAAGAAGAGGCCTATTTCCCTACGTTGGAAAAGAAAATTTAAAAGTTGCCTCATCTAGCTTAGGTCATCAATACGGCTTTGTAGTAGTTAACATTTTTAAGTGCTGCGCCAGTTCCTCTAACTACAGCCCTCAAAGGGTCTTCTGCAATATGGATCGGAAGGTTTGTTTTCATAGAGAGACGTTTATCTAGTCCACGTAGCATTGCTCCACCGCCTGTTAAGTAAATCCCATTATCATAGATGTCGGCCGATAGCTCTGGTGGAGAGATTTCTAGTGCTTTCAATATAGCTTCCTCCATTTTCGATACAGACTTGTCGATCGCAAATGCTATTTCAGAATAAGATATCTTTATCACTTTTGGAATTCCGGTCATCAAATCTCGTCCTCGGATTTCGTAGTCCTGAGGACCATCATCTAATTCAGTAAGTGCCGAACCTACTTCAATCTTTACTTTTTCGGCCGTTCTTTCGCCAATTAGTAAGTTGTGCTGCCTTCTCATATAGTCGAGAATATCTTTATTGAAGGAGTCTCCTGCTACTCGAATAGACTGGTCACAAACGATGCCACTAAGGGCAATTACGGCAATCTCTGTTGTTCCACCTCCTATGTCTACAACCATACTTCCAACCGGGCGGTGTATATCGATTCCAATCCCAATGGAAGCAGCTATTGGTTCATGAATCATGTAAACTTCTTTTGCTCCTGCGTGCTCTGCTGAATCTCTTACCGCCCTTTTCTCCACTTCTGTAATGCCAGAGGGAATGCAAATAATCATTCGATGTGAAGATGGGAAAAAACTTTTCTTTCCATTATCTATCATTTTGATCATCCCCCTGATCATGTGCTCTGCTGCATGAAAATCTGCTATTACCCCATCTTTGAGCGGGCGAATTGTTTTTATATTTTCATGTGTTTTTTCATGCATTTGCATAGCATCTCTTCCGATCGCCAATACTTTATTCGTATTCTTATCGATGGCGATGATAGACGGTTCGTCTACTACTACTTTATCTTTGTTTAAAATAAGTGTGTTAGCAGTACCCAAGTCAATAGCAATGTCGCTTTGGAAAAAATCAAAAAGACCCATAAATGTTTAAAAAATTAGGGTACTAAGTTAGGGTTGATTTGGCAAAAGCCAAACGTTAGGTTTCGGCTCTTAAAATAATCAATCTGATTATGAACGGGCGGTAAATTTTGTATTCAGACCTGACCTGTTTTACTATTTAATTTATAATTTTTCTTTTAAAATACTATACAATAGATTGATTGTGAAGAAATATTATTTCTTGCATCAAGCTTGTGCACAACATTAAAGGTGTTTTCTACACGATTTGGCAAACTATTAAATCGTTCGATTTAGTCGTTTTCGGATAAATCAGAAATAAACCCAAAGCAGAGATAAACTCATAATCTATTTGATTATGCCCGTGCCTTTCCTTATTTGATTTAAAGAAGGAGGTTCAACCAGAGAAGGGGGCAACTCTTTCCAATACTTGAGAAAATACGGCATCTTCCTGCACGATACTTCTGGAATATGAAGAGTGCTTCTTTGTTGATTCCATGCCAGTGGAAGTGTATCTAATAAGAGGTGGCAAAGAGGTCTCTGTCTTACAAAACCTGCACTTGTTTAATTATCAATAGAATGATTATTAATTAATTCCGTGGGAAACCTTCTTTCAACTTTTGGTTTTGTCGCTATAGAATTGGGTAACAAAACTTACAGCGATCCCATCCCTAATTTTTGATTCGATCAAAACTTTAACGAACCCTTAACATGCGGTTATCTCCACGGAAAATGTTTTTCATTGCAGATACACAATTTGCGACACTCCCTCAACAATGATATTAATGGCTCGCTAAGTAGGGAATAACTGGAAGTACATAAACGATTTGGAGCTTCGATATACCCTATTATTAATTGCGTTGGACTCGAGCTTTAATGCTAAGATAACTTTTAATTGAGCCGTAGAAAAAGTCCTACCAAAGAATTTCATCAAGACAATTTGATAGTTCGATAAACATATACATATTCGTCCTTAAATAACCCCAAATCTTATAATGCTCCCTATTAAAATCATTAAAAATCGCTCTGACATCGGAGCAGGCACACGAGGTTCAGACTTAGGTATCGATGCAATTGAAATTGCTGCGATTAACTGCGAAAACGATTATTTCAATAGATACCCCTATTTAGATCTTGAAACAGATAATGAAGCAATATATAATAAGGTGAAAACTACCTTTACCAAGCGAATATCTTACGTAAGAACTCAATGTGAAAGAGTCTCCGCAGCTATACAACAAACAATGAATGACAATTATTTTCCGATTGTGTTGTCTGGAGATCATAGCTCTGCGCTGGGTACCATTAGTGGAATAAAAGCGCATCTTGAAGCCAGAAGACTTGGTGTTGTGTGGATCGATGCTCATGCAGACATGCACTCGCCCTACACAACTCCATCTGGAAATGTTCACGGCATGCCTTTAGCTGCGGCATTAGGAGAGGACAATCAAAAAAACCAGATCAACAAAGTATCAGCGTTTACCAAGAAAGAATGGGAGAAAATGAAAAATATTGGGTCTGAAGGGGCTAAATTTTTACCTGAAGACTTAGTCTATTTTGGTGTTCGAGACACAGAAAAACCAGAAAATGAAATACGTTTGAAGTTAGGTCTCAGAAAGTATATGGTTCATGAAGTGCGGTACAAAGGGATGGATAATGTTATGAATGAAGTAATTGAAAAATTATCTTGCTGCGATGCCATTTACATCTCGTTCGATGTGGATAGCTTGGACTGTGATCTCATCTCTAAAGGAACGGGCACACCAGTATCTAAAGGCTTTGATGATGAGGAAGTTACGCAAATCATTAACAGGCTGATCAAGACGAAAAAAGTCGCTTGCCTAGAGGTAACAGAAGTTAACCCACTCTTAGATCAAAACGGAAATAAAATGGCTGAGACAGCCTTTAAAGTTCTAAGTGATGTAACCCAAACGTTAGAAAAAATTTAAAACAGCACTTGATTATTAGGTTTGATTGCATACGTTTGCGCTGAAAATGAATAGTTCAAAGTCAAATATTCTTCATAAAAGGTATTCTTCTTTAAGGTGCTACAGGCGAGTCTAGCCTGATATCGAACTTAAAAGTGTCCTAAAGTGACACGTTCCATTTTTAACGTCTAATACATAATATTCTAATGAAACATTTCTTGGAGGTTACTCACCTTACAAAATCCGAGATTGAGCATGTACTTGAACTTAGCGAAGAATTACATCAAAATAAAGTGAATGCACTTCACCAAAAGAATGTGCTTTTTTGTTTTGAAAAGCCGTCCTTAAGAACCAAAGTAGGAACAGAAGTTGCCATCAACCAACTGGATGGGAGTGTCATCCATATCGATCCTGTCGCCTTTTTAGGCGGAAAGATCATGCATGCCAAGTCTATACCTGATCACGATGAACGAGAATCCTTAAAAGATACGGTACTCAACGTATCAAAATGGTGCGATGCAATCTTTGTAAGGGTTTTTAATCATCAAACGCTGGAAAAACTCTGTAAATATTCGCAAATCCCGATTATCAATGCTCTTTCAGACCTCCATCATCCCATGCAGGTACTCGCAGATTTTAGAACCATACAGCAAGTTTTCGGAAAAGAAAGAGTGACCATTACTTTCGTTGGGGATGCCAATAATGTGGCAAAGTCGCTAATTGAAATGGGCATTATGCTTGGGTATTCAATGAGATTTTCAGGTCCGCCCTCATTTAGTTGGTCGAAACAAATGCAAGCGCATTTTTCATCGCTCGCTTCCGCTTATGAGGGGTCTTACACCCATTATTCAGACCCAAAAGAAGCCGCTATTCAGAGTCTAGTTATTTATACTGATACGTTTGTCTCAATGGGTGAAGAGGATAGCTATGAAAATAAGATGAAGCACTTTCAATCCTACCAAATTAATCAATCGCTTTTTGATCGTGCCCCAAAGGATGCTCGCTTTATGCATTGCCTACCTGCTCACAGAGGTGTGGAAGTGACAAATGAAGTCATCGATTCAGAATACTCGATGGTCTATGAGCAAGCCGAAAATCGAATGGTAGTGTCCAAAGGGTTATTTACATTTTTAATTAAAGAAAAAGGGGAACTAAATGAACACTTTTAAAATAGAAGAACAAAGCACATATCTTAAAACCGCCTCTCATGAAGCTAAAAAGGGAGAATTCAACACATGCCTTCTTTTATATTCTGGCGGATTGGATACCAGTGTTATGCTCAAATGGATTCAAGAGCATTATGAATGTGATGTTATTGCATTAACCATGGATATGGGGCAAAAAGCAGATGATCTAGATGAAATAAAGCAAAAAGCCATCGACTTAGGAGCTAAAGAAACCATTATTTACGATGCTAAAGATGAATTTGCCCAATTGTGTGCAGAAGCCGTAAAAGCAAATGCAGACTATCAAGGTGGCTATGCGTTAGGCTGTCCACTTGGTCGAGTACTCATCAGCCAAGTAGCTGTCAAGATAGCAAAGGAATACAACTGCGAGGTAATCGCCCATGGTTGTACTGGCAAAGGGAATGATCAAGTTCGATTGGAAGGATACATTACTACGCTAAACCCTCTTCTAAAAACCATTGCCCCCGTTCGGGAATGGAGTATGGGGCGTGAGGCAGAAATAGCATACGCACTTCAAAATAATATTCCGGTTATTCAGAAAAAAGAGACGCCTTACTCATACGATGAAAACATGTGGTCTAATACGGGCGAAGGTGGAGAAATTGAAGACCCGGGACTTATTCCACCTCTTGAGAATATTTTAAAATGGTGTAAAACACCTAAAAATGCGCCTGATGCAAAAACATCATTGACCATCACATTTGAACAAGGGATTCCAACCCAACTTAATGGAGAAAAAACGTCCCTCGCTCAGTTGATTGCAAAACTAAATAAAACGGGTGGTGAGAACGCCGTTGGGTATTTCCATTTAATTGAAGATCGAGTTGTTGGGCTCAAAGTGCGAGGGATTTATGAAAATCCTGCAGCTCATATTTTAATCCAGGCACACAAAAACTTGGAGCAACTGGTTTCAACTCGTGAAGAAAATGAACTAAAAATGATCATGGACAATAAATGGGCCTATCTATGCTACGGGGCAAAATACTTCGAGCCAGTGATGGACAACATTCGAGCATATATTGAAAAGCAAAATGAAAAAGTATCCGGTGAGGTAACAGTGGAACTGTACAAAGGAAATTGCGAGGTGGTGTCATTAACTTCACCCTACTCACTTTTTGATCATAACCTTGCAACATTCAATACTTCGGCAGACTTTAATCAGAATGCTTCAGCTGGATTCATTGAACTTTGGAACCTGCCACAAAAAACAGCCCATCAACTAAAAGTCAAAAACAATGGCTAAACTTTGGGATAAAGGCACAGCGACCAACACATCGCTCGCTAAACTGGCAGAGCGATTCACAGTAGCTAACGATCATGAACTTGATAATGAGTTAATTCCTTTTGATGTAATCGCCTCCATTGCACATGCCAAAGGACTTCAAAAAATTGGCGTTCTCACCAAGGATGAACTGGCTAAGATGGAGGCGTGCCTCAACGAAATTGACACACTTCATAAAAATAAGCAATTCAAAATAGAGATAAGACAAGAAGATGGACATACGGCTATCGAAGAGTATCTGACAAAGAAATTGGGTGATCTAGGCAAGAAAATTCACACAGGAAGATCCAGAAATGATCAAGTGCTAGTAGCCTTGAGGCTGTATGAAAAAGTGGGACTCTCAAAGGCGATAGATCAGACTTTAAAACTGGCGAGTTCGTTCCTATCCTTTGCTAGGAAATACGAATTTATGCCAATGCCTGGGTATACGCACACACAACCCGCTATGCTTTCTTCAGTAGGCATGTGGAGTGGACATTATGCAGAGTTGCTTATTTCAAGCACGCAACTAATTGGGGCTATTCGAGAAATGATCGATAAGTCGCCTCTTGGAAGTGCTGCTGGATATGGTGTAACGCTCGATTTGGATCGAGAGATGGTATCCAGTCACATGGCATTTGAAAGCCCAATGACCATTGCCATGACTGCTCAGAGCTCACGCGGAAAATGGGAGGCCTCTATCGTACACGGCCTGTCTTCGCTTACTGCAATTCTTTCCCAATTTGCTTGTGATTTGATTTTATACTCTTCTAAAGAATATGGCTTTTTTTATGTAGATGAGGCCCTCACGACAGGATCATCTATTATGCCTCAAAAGAAAAACCAAGACGTTGCAGAGCTACTCAGAGCTCGCCATATGCAAATAGTTAGTGATCAGACCATGCTCCAGCATCTGACTTTTCGGATGACGAGCGGCTATCACAGGGATTTACAACTGACCAAAGAACCGCTAATGAGGGCCTTCCAGAATAGCTTTAAAATGATTGAAGCTACTATGGCGCTGATCGAAAATATGGAAGTAAATGAGCAAAATTTAAGAGCTAAAATCTATCCAGAAATTTTTGCCGCTGATGAAGCAAACAAGCTGGTGCAAAAAGGAATGACTTTTAGAGATGCTTACACACATATCGGCAACAATCTCAATCATATTCAAAAAGAAGACTTGGATAAAAAAATCAAGGAGCGTACCCACCTAGGTGCCACTGGAAACCTCGGCCTCTCCATACTAGAGAAAAAAATCGAAATGGCAAAGATAAAATGGCTAAAGTAGTCCGAAACCTTTCTTATGAAAATCCTACAGCTCATATTTTAATGCAGGCACACAAAAACGTGAAGCAACGGGTTTCAACTCGTGAAGAAAATGAAAAAGGACAAAAGCCGCACCCTTTTTTGAGTTTCAGTAGCCATTTCCAGATGATGAGACCTGTTATAATCACTTGGCTGAACTCAATTTTGAATAATAAAGAGTAGAGCGTTAGCTTTTATTTGATTTTAAGCTCGCTCATCAAAAAAAATCTTTTTTTAATTGAATTTATTTGGAAGTATGATCCAATACCTTTATTCTTGTGTTTTAATATCTTTTAATTAAATTAAATGACGCTATGAAAAATCTTAACAAAGCAAAAAGCGAAACGAAAAATTTTGAATTGATGAATAATCAAATCAAATCAAATCAAATCAAATCAAATCAAATCAAATCAAATCAAATCAAATCAAATCAAATCAAATCAAATCAAATCAAATCAAATCAAATCAAATCAAATCAAATCAAATCAAATCAAATCAAATCAAATCAAATCAAATCAAATCAAATCAAATCAAATCAAATCAAATCAAATCAAATCAAATCAAATCAAATCAAATCAAATCAAATCAAATCAAATCAAATCAAATCAAATCAAATCAAATCAAATCAAATCAAATCAAATCAAATCAAATCAAATCAAATCAAATCAAATCAAATCAAATCAAATCTTGAATTTTAAACCGAAAACCTTTCTGCTCGCTACCCTGTGCGCAGTCGCTGTCTTATTCAGTTGCAAGAAAGATGAAACAGTCGACACCAAAGTAGTCGCCGACTTTACTTTTACCAAAGGCTCAGCAGGGGCGGTAACTTTTAAAAACACGTCTAAAAATGCCACCGGCTACGCTTGGGACTTTGGCGATGGAAACAAAGCCACAGACGAAAACCCCACCCATACCTACACGAAAGATGGCACCTACTCGGTAAAGCTCACCGCTACGAATGCAGGCGGCTCGGCAGATAAAACCGCAACGGTAACCGTTGATGATATCATTACCATCGCCATAGCGGATTTGTCTCAATTAGTTATTTTGGAAAACAGCCCCAAAGGCACCCTGATCGGGGAGATCACGGCGACCGTAGCCAATTCGGAAGAAACGCCCGTTTACTCGATTACGAGCCAAAGCCTAGCGGGTGCCGTTGCTTTGGAGGGAAATAAAATGGTGATAGCCGATGCAAGTGCTTTTGTTTATGACACAAATAAGGAGCTTACCGGCGAAATACAGGCGACAGTAGGCGGAGTAACGAGCACGGTAGCGTTTACGGTTTTAGTAGATAAATTAATTGAGATCCCAGGTGATAGCTTTAAAGCTGGATTAGTCGAAACGGATAGCCTTGACGCCAATGGCGATGGGGAAATTTCACTTTTGGAAGCTCAAGCATATTCAGGAGCAATTGTGATATCTAGTGGAGGCGTTGCAGACGCTACAGGCATTGAATATTTTATAAATATCCAAGAGCTTAACTTAGAATACAATAACAGAATAGCGGAATTAGATATTTCTAAAAACACGGCGCTTACTAAGCTTATTTTAAACTTGAATCAATTAACAGCACTGGATGTTTCTAAAAACACCGCACTTACTGAGCTTAGTTTAAGTTATAACAATCCCTTAACAAAGGTAAATTTAGTGAATGGCAATAACGTTAAGCTTACTGAATTAGATTTAAGAGGTAACCCTAATCTAACCTGTGTTCAAGTGGATGATCCGCTACCTTCTCCTCTTCCTGATGGTTGGAAGTTTGATTCAGGTAAAGAAAGCGTTCTTCAAACAGGTCCATGTAATTAAAAAAGCGCATCACCGCCTAGGCTCGTAGGAGGTTTAGGCTAGGTGTTTTTCCCAAAAACGGTGCAACGGTTTCTTTTGGTACGTTTCGTGTAAATGGCGTTTGGTCAGAAAGTGTAGTAGCTTGGTGGTTTCTTTTACTGGCGCGTTCTTCTCGTTTTTCTAGGAGAATATTTAACCAATCAAGCGAAATGAAATACAAAAAACCAATGGTGGTTGCTGAGATCGGTTGCAATCACAAAGGTGACTTTGAAATAGCTAAAGAATTGTTGGATCTTGCAAAAGAATGTAAAGCAGATGTAGCAAAATTTCAAACAAGAGACAACAAGACGCTATTGACAGACGAGCAATATAATGCCCCTCATCCTAACCCTTCAAATTCCTATGGAGATACCTATGGTATGCATCGGGAATATTTGGAATTTACCACCGAACAGCATAAAGAATTATTGCATTATTGCAATGAAATAGGCATCATGTATTCTACTTCAGTATGGGAGGAAGTTTCCGCTAAAGAAATTATCTCGATCAACCCGAAATTGATCAAAGTTCCCTCTGCTTGTAACAATAATTTTAGGATGCTAGCATTATTAAGAGATGAATATGAGGGGGAAGTCCATATCTCAACAGGGATGACGACTAAAGACGAAGTAGAGGAGGTGGTCGCTTTTTTTGAAGAGAAAAATCAAGCCAAGGAAAGAATCATTCTTTACAATTGCACTTCGGGGTATCCCGTTCCATTTGAAGATGTTTGCTTGCTAGAGATAACGAATCTTAGAAAAAAATACCTAGACAGGGTCAAAGACATTGGCTTTTCAGGGCATCATCTTGGCATAGCAATTGATAATGCTGCTTTTACTTTAGGTGCTACGTGGATAGAACGGCATTTTACTAAAGACAGGACATGGAAGGGTACTGACCATGCGGCTTCGCTTGAACCAACCGGTTTAAGAAAGCTGGTGAGAAATTTGGATGCAACATACAAAGCGTTGAATTACAAAAACGCTGAAATACTGCCCATTGAACAAGTGCAAAGGGATAAGCTAAAAAATAGAAAATAGTGGGTAAAGTAGTCGCTTTTATTCCGGCCAGAGGAGGGAGTAAATCCATAGCATTAAAGAATATTAAGCGAATGGGGGGCCAACCCTTAATTTATTGGGTAATTCAAGAGCTACTAAAAAGCACTGAAGTGGATGAAATTTTTATAGCTACTGACGATGAAAGGATTGAAAATGAAATTAAAAAAATACCATCGAATCGGCTTGCGATTTTTAAAAGGTCTCCCAATACCGCTACAGATCGCGCAACGTCTGAATCAGCATTAATCGAGTTCTTAGAAGCAACGAATCAAGCTGACTCAGCTATTTTATTGGTTCAAGCTACCTCGCCTTTTACGAAATCAAGTCATTTTGACGAGGCCGTTAGGCAGTTCAATAGGGGATATGATTCAATTTTGAGTTGCGTAAAAAGTAAAAGATTCTATTGGAGTCCAGAAGGCAAAGCATTAAACTACGATCCTTTTCATCGACCAAGAAGACAAGAGTTTGAAGGTATGATGATGGAGAATGGAGCCTTTTATATTTCGAGTGCCAAGAATATATTGGAGTCGGGGAATCGCCTAAGTGGCAGCATTGGCATTTATGAAATGCCCGAATTTACGGGTATTGAAATAGATGAACCTGAAGATTGGCTTATTGCGGAGACCCTTTTAAAAGTAAAAGGGTATAAACCCGAGTTCCCAGTCACGAGTAAAGTGAAACTATTTGCTACAGATGTAGACGGTGTATTGACGGATGCAGGAATGTATTATTCGGAGCAGGGCGATGAGTTAAAAAAGTTCAATACAAGAGATGGAAAGGGATTTGAACTTTTAAGAAAAGCAGGTATAAAAACGGCAATTATTACCTCAGAAAAAACCGAATTGGTGAAATGGAGGGCAAAAAAGCTAAAAATAGATTACCTATATCAGGCTGTGGAACATGGCGGAAAGCTAGATGCGGTTAAAGAAATTTGTAAAACGGAAGGGATTAAACTCGATGACGTCGCTTATATTGGAGATGATTTGAATTGTAAAGAAGCACTCAGCAGTGTGGGCTTAGCTGCCTGTCCTGCTGATGCATGTCTTGAAGTAAGACAAATAAAAAATATTCTCAATCTGCGCACAAAAGGCGGTTGCGGTGTAGTTCGGGAATTTGCAGAAATAATTCTCAATCAGTTATGACGCTAAGAATGAGGGTAAGTAAAGCCTCTGTATAAATGGTGTAAATGAGCGATTTTCTACTCTTTATCAATGTCCTCAGAACTATTTTTAAGCATTCAATAGACCAGCTAAACCTTTTAAAATCGAAATATCAATCATGATGAATAGCTTAAAAAGAAAAAAATTTCCGTAGTGACAACTAATATTTTTATAATTGAGTCTCCCCTCCAATTAATTAATGCTTTAGAAGCGAGGCATCAACTTGAGCCAAATACCTACAGTATATTGATCGTACTCCAGGGTGTTTCCGATAAAAATCTGGAGCAAATAGAGTCACTTATTGACAAAGAAGAATGGCAGGAAGTTCATGTTCTAAGAAAAACAAAAAATAGGTGGAGGTATAGAAAATATACCCAGCATTTAAACGAGATAATTAGTAATCATAAGTATATAAAATCCGTGTTCATTGGAGAATACAGATCAATACTTATGAGGCATGTGGCCAATAAGTGTGTACCCACGAATAAATATCTGCTTGATGATGGCAATTATTCTTTGTTTGCTCAGCAAAAAATTTTAGCTGGGAAAGGAGATATAGACACACGTGACGTATTTAGAAAGATTTATGATAGGATGCTCGGCTTGCAAGATCATGATTTATTTGGGATTAATTTTTTTAGTGTATATGATCTAAACATCAATGCTGAAACGGAATCTAGGTTTATCAGGAACCAATACTTGCGTATTAGAAAATTGCTTTCGGATAAAAAAAAAGAAGATTATGTACTCTTTTTGGGAAGCAATATGCCAGAAATGGGTGTGCTTTCTGAAGAATATTATTTTAACTGCTTAAAGAAGATCAAACGACATTACTCAAATAAGTTGATTAAATACGTTCCTCATAGAAGAGAAAGTCCTAAAAAAATAATAAAAATAAAGGAAGAACTGCAATTTGAAATTTGCTCTCCAAATAAACCTGTTGAGTTATTCCTACTAGAAGAGGAGTCATTGCCCAACTGTTTAGCTGCTTTTTTTAGTTCTGCTCTTGACAACTGCCACCATATTCTAGGGTCTAGATTAAAGATAAATTCGTTTAAAGTATCTCAGAAAGAAATACAGTTAAAGGAGTACAGGGAACGAACAAAGCTCATATATGACGTATACATGAGTTATAAAGACAATTTTCAGATTATTGAACTCTGAAATAACGTATAGTTTGATTCCATTTGAATAGCCCTGTCCTAGCTATTTTGCTGGCATTAATACTGAATGTACATCTTATCCCTTTGCTTCTTTTGTAATGAGAAAGGATGCAGTGCACGAATTTTTGAAAAAGCTTGAGTTTATCTTCTGGACTTCCCTCATCGTTAGGACAAGATTTGCGCTGTTTGAAGTGATATACCTATAGGTTAGAAAAAATGAAAATACTACTGGATTATTGGGTTTGATTACATACGTTTGCGCTGAAAATGAGTGATTTAAAGTCAAATATACTTCTTTTTGGCGACACTTATTTTGGTTATTATCCAAATTAGATAGCGTTATATGGCAAGGAAGGTAGAAGAGGATGAAATTGATTTAATTGAGCTTTCCAGAGTCGTTTGGTCGAAACGGAAGTTCATTCTCAAAGTAACTTCTGGTTTTTTTATTCTTGGAATCATAATTGCGTTTACGTCTAAGGTAGAATACGAAGCAACATGTAAACTTTTACCCGAAAGTCAGGAAGGTTCTATACCCGATTTTGGAGGACTAAGTGGCTTAGCGGGCTTAGCGGGCTTAGATTTAAGAGGTTTAGAGCCTGGAGGTGGTGCGCTAGCCCCCGAACTTTATCCTGAGATGGTTAAAAGCACCCCATTCGTAGTCGATTTAATTCATACGCCCATCTATTTTGAGAAGTTAGATACGACTATTTCAAGCTTTCAATATTTTGATGAAATAGATAAACCTTCTCTGATTGGTTATTTATCTAGTTATACTATTGGTCTTCCAGGTAGGTTAAAGAGCCTTTTTTCAAAAACAAACGAGGAAGAATATCTTTCGGAAAAAAATGAAGAATGGGTTCGGTTTACTAAGAATCAATGGGCATTGATTGAAGACTACGCAGATCGACTTGAAGTGTCGGTTGAAAATGAAACTGGAATTGTCTTAATAGAAACCAAAATGCCGGATCCTATCGCAGTAGCTCAAATCACAAATCATTTGGTCAATAATCTCACTAAGAAAATCACAGATTATTCAATTGAAAAAGAAAAAATGAACCTAGAATTTATATCTGAGCAGTTTTTAAAAGCAGAAGAAGAATACCGAATAAAACAAGAAGAAGTAGCTCGCTTTGTAGACAGAAACAGAAACATGACAAGTTCTCTAATCCAAGCTGACTATAAGCGTTTGAACAATGAAATGAATATTATTTTTGAAGTCTATAAAGGGCTTGCAGCACAACTAGAGCAGGCAAAGATTAGCGTTAAAAAAGTAACCCCAGTATTTACTGTCTTGGAGCCTGTTAAAGTTCCAGTTGAAAGAAGTAACCCGAGGAGACTTCTTTTGATTAACCTCTTTTCCTTTATTGGTGCATTCTTCTCCATTTTTATGATTCTTTTCAGGGTATATTTAACTAAATAAGTAGAATAATTTACCCATCGTGTTAATGAGTCAAACTCATTTTCAAATTATTGATTGACCGTTTGAGTTGAAATTTATTGATGAATTGTGTGAGTGTAGTGATTTTGGATTTTGAGAGAATTCTTATTTAACATGAACTTATTCAATCATATCCAAAGGCTCTTTTCAGGGAAGAAGTTCAAAAATATTATGTGGCTTCTTTTTGATTCGATGCTTAAGTTGACTTTAGGATTATTAGTAAGTGCATGGGTAGCAAGGTACCTAGGACCTTCACAATATGGAGAATGGAACTATGCCATGGCAATCATTACGCTACTAAATGTAATTCCCTATTTTGGATTGGATCAAGTAGTCATCAAATATTTGGTTGGAAAAGATTTTATTGAGCAGTCTAAAGTGCTTTCTAGCTCGTTTTTTATAAGGTTTTTTTGGTCGTTCTTGCTGTCATCGTCCATTCTAGTATTCTATATTTTTACTGATGCTCCATTGCCCCAGTATAGTCTGCTGGTAATTATGGGGGTTTCCTATTTGTTTCAGCCATTTTATATAATTGATGTTTACTTTCAATCACTCGTTCAATCGAAGTACAGTGTCTATGCTAAGTCCATAGGGTATGCTTTATCTTCATTATTGAAAGTATTGATGATTTATGCTGGTTTGGGACTGGAATGGTTTGGGGTGGCTTACTCAGCCGAATTTTTGATAACAGCCATTTTCTTTCTATACTTTTTTAAGAAAAGAGAAGTGAGAATCGCTTTAAGATTCTTTGATTTACCCATTTCACGAGTTTTAGCCAAGCAATCGTTTCCACTAATGGCAACCAGTCTTTCAGCTTGGGTCTATTTAAAGATAGATCAAATCATGCTACAAAAAATGATTGACTCGGAAGCTTTGGGCTATTACAGTGCAGCGGTGAGGATGTCAGAAGCGACCTATTTTATTCCTGTAATTATAATATCTACTTTCTTTCCAGAATTGGTCTCCATCTATGCAAAAGATGAAAATCTTTTTAGGGAGAAATTTAAAGCTCTGAGCTCTACTCTAATTTATATGAGTGTGTTTATTGCTTCAGTTATGGTGTTTCTATCTCCTTTGTTTGTTGCGCTCCTGTTTGGAGATCAGTACAACGAATCTATTCCTTTGATGCAGGTTCATTTTTGGAGTTTGGTATTTGTTGCGATTGGAGGTTTAATGTCAAAGTACTATGTGCTTCACAACTTACAAAAGTTCCACTTTCTGAATACATCGGTTGGAGGGGTTATTAATGTGGCATTAAATTTTTTTATTATACCAAAACTAGAAGGATTTGGTGCAGCTATAACTACGTTAATATCTTACTCAATAACAACGGTATTTATGGTCTTTCTATTTAAAGAGACAAGAAAATTTGGGTTTTTGATTGTGAGAAGCATTATTTTTCCAAAGATGTATATAAACCCAAAGAAAAAATAGTAAGGCATGACAATAGAAAACGATTTTGTGAAAAAATTAGGACAATGGAAACATAAGTTTATTGATAATTTTTCGGTAAGGCATTATTCACAAGCTGGGGAGGGTTCTGTTCTATCAAATTATTTGGATGTTAAAAAAAGGGGTTATACATTGATATAGGATGCTATCACCCAAAGAAATTCTCGAACACCTACTTCTTTTACAAAAAAGGTTGGAATGGAATAAATATTGATCCAAGACCTGGCAGCCAAGAATTATCCAATAAATACAGAAAAAGAGATTTAAATGTACAAATTAGAATTTCCAATCGTTTATCATTTCTTTACTATCAACTTTTCGAAGAACCTGCGTATAATGGCTTTTATGGTCAGGAAAGAATAGAAAAACTTAAAGGTGGAGGAATTAAGTATCTGGGATCTAAAAAGATTGAGGTTATGCCTCTGAGTAATTTATTGAAAAAATATCTGCCTGATGAAGTAGAAGAGAATTCTTTTATGACTATTGACGTTGAAGGAAGAGATTTAGAGGTATTAACTAATAATTGGAATCTTTTTGTTCCTAAATTTATTTTGATCGAAGACGATGACTTTCTAATAAATAACACCTCAAGTTCCGCTGTATGGAAATTTATGAATTCAAAAGGTTATGAGCCTGTCTCTAAAATTTACAAAACCGTATTACATCAATTTAAATCTTAAAATTGAAAACACCTATACTCTTTCTCGTTTTTAACAGGCCCGAAACTACGTTCCAAGTTTTTCAGAAAATAAGGGAGCAGAGGCCCAAGCAATTATTTATTTCCGCTGATGGACCTAGGCAAAATAAAAAGGGGGAGATTCAATTATGCAATAAGGTAAGATCCATTACAAAACTTGTAGATTGGGAATGTGAACTAGTTACTAACTTCAGCGATAGAAACTTAGGGTGTAAAAGGGCAGTAGCTGAAGGGATTACATGGTTTTTTGAACACGTAGAGGAAGGAATAATCTTAGAGGATGACTGCCTTCCAGAAAAATATTTTTTTTCTTTTTGTGAACAATTATTAGCAAAATATCGCTTGGATGAAAGAGTCATGATGATAAGTGGTTGTAATCAACTCTCAAAATGGAACGTACCTGCCTCTTATTTTTTCTCATCTATTGGTTCGGTATGGGGTTGGGCGAGTTGGAAACGTGCTTGGTCTTTTTACAGTGATAGTATTGAAGCGTGGAATTCCTGCGAGGAAATTCTTTTTAATAATAAATCTCTCTTTAGTTCAAAGAGAGAACAACGAATAAAAATTGATTTATTTAAAAAATCTTTTGAAGGCTTTATAGACGCTTGGGGTTATATATGGGATTTTCATCGACTGATCAATAATGGCCTATGCATCATACCGTCCAATAATTTAGTAGAAAACATTGGATATGGGCAATTGGCTACCCATTCTAAAGATAATTGGTTCATTCCAAAGGAATTTACAAAAACAGATAATGCATACAAATTGGATAAGCATCCAAAAGCCATATTTGCTGACAGAGAATATGATAAGATTATATTTAATTCGTTGCATTTTCCAACTATCACTGCAAAAGTTCAATTGCTTTTGAAAAATAGACAAATATTCAGCTATTTAAAGGCCAAAATAATGCTAAAATGAAATTGTGGTGGTCAGAGAAAAAAATTGCGTTAGTTAAGCAAAATGTCTATCAGGATTTATATGTAACTAACTCGAAATCGCCACGTGAGATCATCGACTCCTCCATTAGACGATGCGGCCCAGTAGGTCTTTTGGTTGATTGTAAGGCTCATTTTTTCATTGTAAATGTGAAAGACAATCAAGAATGTAATGTATGGAAACAAAAATTTTATGATTGTAAACAAGAGCCGATATCTTTTTATCAGAACTTTGCTAACGAGAGGATGAATGTAGGTGGAAAGAGTATATCTCAGAAAGAGCTGAGTGTTGACATAGAAGATATACGATGGGGTGAATATGATATTGTGATTTCAATAGATGTTTGCTTTCCTTCAAGTTTTACTAAGTTGTACCCAAAGGTATTATGGTGTTATATGCCAGGTGAACCTTGTATGAAAATTTACAGTAAGTCTATTTTAAAAATACTGGATGGTTATGATGTATTTTTAAATCAGGAGCTACCGTATTATCCGATTACCTATCGGGATTGGCTTCGCATTCCGTTTTATAGGTCATTTAACTTGCCTTTTTACACACCAAAAAAATGGAAGCCTTCAAAAGAAATTCAACTTGATTTTCCCTATACCTTGTCTCGATTTGATTCAATTGAACGGATTTATTCTAAAAATCAAACCAAAACTGGAATAGCATTCGAGTTCTACTCATATAAGCAACTAAATGTTAGTTGCTTGATGCAGGACAAGAAACTTCAAATATTAAAAGATGGGATGAGTAAAAAAATGGAAAGAAGGCTTGTGTCTTTAACTCAAACAAAATACTTTGTCACTGATTCTGATCAATATAAAAGAGGGAACGGCTTAGTTGAAGCAATGTCAGCGGGCTGTTTATGTTTGTCTACAAAAGGACAGTACTTAAAAAACTACCAAAAACTAATGGGTGACTTAGGAAGTTTCAATAATATTGATGAGATTTTTGAATTTATTGAATGGTTAGAAAATGATTCAGAGAAGTTTAGTCACCACAAAAGCGAGCAGGATAAAAGAGTTAACTATCGCTGTTTTGAATTGCCCTTGAAAAGACTATTCGAACTTCACGACTACAAATTACAAATTGAATAAATCAACTACCATTCTTTTTATTACGCACTATGCAGGCCTTTATGGTGCAAATAGATCTTTGCTGGACCTTATTGACGGATTGACAAAGAATTTTGAAGTTAATCCTGTAATATTTTTGAGAAAAGGGAAAGGAGAGGATGCTTCATTGATGATTGATGCACTAAAAGAACGTAAGATCATTTTTTTTTTGGCTACTTTCCTATTCTATTTTACGGTCGAGGCTTAGGGTTAGTAAAGTCGTTCGTTAAGCTACCTGTTTATTATTTTTCACTCTTTCGAATAGCAAAGATTTGCGCTCAAATTCAGCCGGATGTGATTTACTCCAATAGCTCGATTGTTACAATTGGAAGCTTTTTGAGCAAGAAAATAAAGAAAAAGCATATCTGGCATATTAGAGAGTTTGGCGTAGAAGATTATAACCTTCGGTATATTTTTGGAAAAAAAAGTTTGATAAAGAAGCTACATAAATCCCAGTATGTAGTATTTATCTCTGAATCGATTCGAAAATCATACTACGGTAAAGCCCTTTTGAATGGTATGGTTATATATGATGGCATTGTACATAAGCTAAATGAACAACCGTTCATCCCAAGAACAAGAAAAAAGGGAGTCTTTACTTTTGCGATTATTGGAGTTATACAGCCCCAAAAAGGGCAGGTTTTTGCAATTAATTCATTCTTAAAACTCGTTAATAAAAACGAAAACGTTGAACTAAAGATATTTGGTGGGGTAGGAAACCAAGATTATTATAACCAAATTCTTGAAATCATCAGAAAAAATGAATTGCACTCAAAGGTGCTCCTGTCAGGTTTCGAAAGCGATATTGACAATATATATAGAGACGTAGATTGTACATTGGTTTGTTCTGAAAAAGAAGGTTTAGGTCGAGTTGTTATTGAATCAATGAATAAAGGTATTCCTGTGATAGCCTCAAATAGTGGGGGGCCTAGCGAAATAATAGAGAGTGGCAAAAATGGATTATTATATAATATAGCCTCGGAAGCTGATCTAACATATAAATTGACAAGGATCTACAAGGAAAAAGAATTGTATGAAAAACTATCTATTCAAGGTCAAGTAACTGCAAGTAAATTTGGGATTGAAGATTACAGTAAAAAAATCTATAATCTAATAGTAAAATGATTAGGTAGAAAATGGTACTGAAAAAGCAGGAAATCCTAGTTTTATTTCTGAAGTTAGTGATCATTACAGGTCCGATTACTTCATGGTTTGCACTTTCTACTACCTTAAGGCTTCCTATAATCTTTTTGTCTGCTCTATTTCTGATCTATTTCATTTTTTTACTGAAAAACTCATTTAGATTTCATTTTAAAAGTTATACAGAAGATTTCTTTCTGGTTCTGTGGGCATTATCATTTCTATTTTCTGTTCTTTATAACGCAACTTGGTTTCATTCTCGTCTTATTACAAATACTATCGCCGCATTTTTGCTTGTATTTGGTTTTTATTTTTTTCCAAGGCTGGTCATTAAAGATTCCCGTATCAAGCTTGATGAACTTATGAGCGCATTTTATTACGCTATTTGCATTCTCTATTGTATTATCATTTTAGACTTCATTCTAAATAACTTCTTTGCTATTTCGCTGATGGATTACTTTACGATAGCAGAAGTTTATAATTCCAAGGGTTTTAGTCGAGCAATTTGGCATTCAAGCTCAAGTCCCTCAGAAGAACCGGCCACCGTGGCTTATTTCATAAATACCTACTGGTCTTTTGCCAGTATTTATTTATTTAAAAAAAAGAGAAAGAAAGCTATCCTAATGTTATCTCTGGTTCACGTGCTATGCATGATTTTGCTTGTGTCTACTTCTGGTTTTGTTTTCTTTTTTCTTGCTTTATTGGCGGGGTATGTTTTTTCTGGAAAATGGAATAAAATTTTTAAATCGCTAACCCTATTAACTGTATTATTCTCGATATTATTGATCAGCAACCCTTACAACTTTCGTAAAAAAATGGAGAAATTATCCATATCTTCGGAATTTTTGCTTAAAATTTCATTAAATACAAAAAACCAATCAGCAGGAGATAGAGTAAGGAATTGGACACGATCATTCAATGATTGGATTGAGAGTCCCGTTTTCGGATTAGGTCCAGGAATAAGTAAGGTTAGATACAATGGGGATAATTATTACGGATTGATCACGTATTCAGCGGCAAGTTTAGGTTCTATTGGCGGTCTTAGTATAATTCTCTTTCTTGGATTTCTTAGTTTCAGGGTGTTTAAAGCGAACTTTGATAGCAATGCTAAATTTTTCATTATTACTGCATTATTTCTTTCAATATCAAAGAATTTCATAAGTGATGAATTCCTGAATATCCCATTTTGGATATCACTGGTGGTCCTGAATCAATATGCGATTTTAGAAAAGGAAAAAATAGAAACCGATGCAACACAATGATTGCTTATTTTAGAGTTTAAAACATTCCCTATCCTTATTTAACAGTAGTCATTTTTCGGAATGAAAATTTCAATTATTACGCCAACTTATAACTCGGGGAAGTATATAAGAGCAAGCATGCAATCTATTCATTCACAAAGATATTCCAATCTTGAACACTTCGTTTTTGATGCCAGATCATCAGACGAGACATCGGAAATCTTAAAGCAATACGATGATCATATTTATTGGATTTCAGAAAAAGATGATGGTCAATCTAATGCCATAAATAAAGGATTTAGGAAGGTAACAGGTGATATAGTGGCGTGGCAAAATGCAGATGATTTGTATGAGTCAGATACTTTTGAGTTTGTTTCCAGTTTTTTCAAGGAAAACCCTCATGTGGGGTTGATTTATGGAGCCTACTATGAGATTGACGAGTTGGGGAAACGATTGAGTACAGTTAAGGCTAAATCGTGGAATGAATATAAATTTAAATATGGAAGATTTTGTCCTGTACAACCAACCGTCTTTTGGCGGAAAGAAGTTTTAGATAAAGTAGGATTGCTAGATGAAAGCCTTAATTATTGCATGGATGTTGACTTCTATAGTAGAGTCCTAAAAGGAGGGTTCAACATAAAAGGGATAAACAAGGTGTTGGGGAGTTTTAGAGTGCATCAAGAAAGTAAAACACAGAATTTAGCTAATCGTAAAAGTCATAAAAAGGAATACCTGAAAGTACTTAAAAAGCATTTTAGATATGGGCTCATTGAGAGAATAATATTTGAATTGTACTATTATCGCTCTCAATTGGCAATGAAGTTTAAACGTTATTTTGCGATTTGAAAGTAGTACACATAATAACTACATTGGTTTATGGAGGAGCAGAAAAGCTTCTGTGCAATTTCACATCCATACATGCAGATGATCACGATATCGAAATCATTTTCTTTAAAGAAAATCCGACACTTAAGACCTTCTTTGACCCTCGAATAAAGTTTACCCAAATACCCATTAATTTTTTGGTATTTCATAACCTTCGAAAACATCTTAAAAAGGTCAACCCTAATGTCATTCATACGCATTTAGGTCATGCTGACCTAATAGGTTTATGGTCTTCCAGACACCTTAAGGTCAAGAAGTTTTGTACCATGCACAATATCTGGTTTAAATGGAATTGGAAAGATTACATCATCTTCTTCTTGTATCGGTTGATTTTTAGAACAGTTGGAAAGGATTGTACGGTGATCTCTATTTCAAAATCTGTGAAAAATCATGTTGAAAATGTGCTCAAGGTCGATAAAAAAAAATCTATACTTATTTACAATGGAATTCCAAAACTAAAGATAAAGTACGATAGAACTAGATTAAGACAAGAACTTGGAATTTTGGGTGGTGAGTTTTGTCTATTGTTTGTCGGGCGTTTAAGAGTCCAAAAATCTGTAGCAACTTTGATTAATGCAATGGCTGACATTCGCCCTAAAGTAGTGAATATCAGATTAATAATACTTGGCGTAGGTGAATTATATGAAGAACTGAAAAGCCTAACCATTCGGTTAGGAGTTGATGATATTATAGCGTTTAGAGGAAATGAACCTCAACCTGAGAAGTATTTTGAGGCCTCTGATGTTTTTATACTTCCCTCTGTATTTGAAGGGTTGGGGCTTGTTGTTCTGGAGGCATTTAGAAGTGGCATTCCGGTTATCGCCTCAAATGTGGAGGGACCTGCTGAGTTGATAACGAATAATTCAAATGGGCTACTTTTTGAACCAAAAAATGTAAAGGAGCTGGGTCAGTGTATTTTAAAACTATATAATGACCCTTCATTTGCTAAAAAAATAGGCGATAATGGGTATAGAACATATAGCTCTTCTCATAAGCTGGACGGCTATGCCGACACACTTAATAGCTTATACAATGGATAAGAAAAAGATAGTACATGTAACGCAGTCGGTCGGAGGTGTCAAGAGATACATACTTAACATTCTTGAAAATTACGATAAGTCTGGATATGATCACATTCTTATCTCACCTGATCAAAAATTTAATCAGTATGTTCTCTCAAATGTACTTGTTAGCAAAGTTTATTATGTTAATATCGTCAGAGAGCCAAATTTTGTCAAAGACATTAGCGCAGTTATTAAAGTCATATCTATTCTAAAAAATGAACAGCCGTATTTGGTTCATGCACATAGTTCTAAAGGAGGGACTGTTGGAAGACTTGCTTGCTGGCTTTATAGAGCTAAGTGTGTTTTTACTCCTCATGGTTTTTCACATCTATCATTTTTTGGAGGGAAAAGAATCTTTTTTTTAACCATAGAAAGAATGTTAAGACCTATGACGCATAAGCTTTTGGCAGTAAGTGCTTCAGAAGCTGATCGAGCTTTAAATGAAGTAAATTTTAATGCTCAAAAAGTCTACGTTGTGCCGAATTCAATTTCTATTTCGAATGAGAAAAAAGACAATTACTCTTTTAGATCAAAGATTGGAATGATTGGCAGGTTAACAATTCAAAAAAATCCTCTGGAGTTTGCTAAGCTTGCTCTTTCCATTAATGCTCACTCTAATACAAGAATCCAATTTATTCTGCTTGGTGCTGGTTTTCATGATCATCTGAAAACAGAGCTAGAAAAACTCATTAAAAAGCATGAAATGGATGACTACTTTGAAATAAGACCATGGAACGAGGAGAAGTCTATTTATAATTTTTTTGAAGAAATTGATATTTATGTAATGACTTCTCGATTTGAAGGGTTACCGTTTTCTCTTTTAGAAGCGATGAGTTTTGGTCTGCCATGTGTTGTTTCCGATGTAGATGGAAATAAGGATGCAATAACTCACCAAGAGACTGGTTACGTTTACAGTTCATTTGATGAACTTGTTGATTATACGGAAAAATTACTAAATCGTGATCTAAGGGAAAAAGTAGGAGAGTCTGCTAGGCGTAGTATTGAAAAAGATTTTAACATAAAAAAAAGAATTTTAGAAATTGAAGAATGCTATAATTTCTAACCAATAGAATTTTGCAGTAGATTGATTATCAACTTTTTAACTAAATAATGCTAAAAAAAGCACTAATAACTGGAATAACTGGACAGGACGGAGCATATCTATCTGAACTTCTTTTGGATAAGGGGTATGAGGTACATGGGATAAAGAGAAGAACTTCTCTCCTTAATACAGATCGAATCGATCACCTTTATCAAGACCCTCATAAAGACAATACCAAATTATTTTTACACTACGGTGATCTGACAGACTCTATGAACCTTACCCGGTTGATTCAAGAGATTCAACCAGACGAAATTTACAACCTTGGAGCCATGTCTCATGTGCGGGTGAGCTTTGATACGCCAGAATACGTAGCTAACGTAGATGCGCTAGGGACATTAAGAATGCTAGAGGCAATAAGGCTCTTGGATCTCACCGAAAAAACAAGAATTTATCAAGCTTCAACTTCTGAGTTGTACGGAATGGTCCAAGAAGTTCCACAAAAAGAGACCACTCCTTTTTATCCGAGATCGCCTTATGGGGTGGCTAAACTTTATGGTTATTGGATCGTCGTAAATTACAGAGAGGCCTACAATATGTATGCTTGCAATGGCATCCTTTTTAATCACGAATCTCCACTAAGAGGAGAGACTTTTGTTACAAGGAAAATTACCAGAGCTGTTGCTAAGATGGCACTAGGACTACAAGAAGTAACCTATTTAGGTAATCTGGATTCAAAAAGAGATTGGGGGCATGCGAAAGACTATGTTCGCGGCATGTGGCTCATGCTTCAACAAGAAAAACCTGAAGATTTTATTCTAGCTACAGGAAAAACAACCAGTATACGTGATTTTTTGAAAATGGCTTTTTCTGAGGTCGGGGTTACCTTGGCTTTTAAGGGAACAGGAGCGGATGAAGTAGGCTTTGTCGATTCCATATCGAACAATATCTATGCGTTTAAAGAAGGCCAAGAAGTAGTCAAGATAGACCCTAAGTACCTCAGGCCGACGGAAGTTGACTTGCTAATTGGAGATCCCACCAAGGCAAAAGAAAAGTTGGGGTGGAGGCTAGAATATGAATTGCCTGACCTAATAAAGGAGATGATAGCGAGTGATTTAGCTCTTTTTGAAAAAGATAAGTATTTATTAGAAGGAGGACACTCGATACTAAATCAAGCAGAATAATCAATTTGTGGAAAAAGGAGCTAAGGTATTTGTAGCAGGTCATAGGGGAATGGTAGGCTCTGCGCTAATAAGAAAATTGGAGAAAGAAGAGTTCTCAAATGTTATTTTTAGGACGTCTTCAGAACTTGATCTAACGAATCAATCAGCTGTTGCGACATTCTTCCAAAAAGAAAAACCAGAGTATGTATTCCTTGCGGCAGCAAAAGTGGGGGGAATTCAAGCAAATAACAGTTATAGGGGAGAATTCTTATATGATAATTTGATGATTGAGTCCAATGTTATTCATCAATCATACCTATCGGGAGTAAAAAAATTGTTGTTTTTGGGAAGTTCGTGTATATATCCGAAACATGCGGATCTGCCTGTAAGAGAAGAGAGTCTACTGACAGGACCTCTTGAAATAACGAATGAACCTTATGCTATTGCCAAGATAGCAGGGATTAAGCTTTGCGAAACCTATAGAGATCAATACAACGTAGATTTTATTAGCGCTATGCCCACTAATCTGTACGGGCCAAATGATAATTATGATCTCAATAATTCGCATGTTTTACCCGCCCTAATTAGAAAGTTTCATACCGCTAAGGAAAAAGGAGATAGCCAAGTTGTCGTGTGGGGTACCGGTAGTCCAATGAGAGAGTTTTTACACGTAGATGACTTAGCGGAAGCCTGTTTTTTCTTGATGGAAAACTACAGCGATAGGTACATAATAAATGTAGGATATGGAGAGGATTTAACAATAAAAAATTTAGCGCTGATCGTAAAAAAAATTATAAAATTTAAAGGGAAAATAGTCTTCGACACATCAAAGCTTGATGGGACGCCTAGAAAACTGATGGATAGTTCACGAATAAATAAACTAGGCTGGTCTCCTAAAATTGATCTTGAAGAGGGAATTATGCAAGTTTATTCCGCCTTGGATAAATCTAGCTGGTTGTCCAATTCATAGCTATATTTAAAAAGTAAAATGCCCGCTCATCGTAGATATTCACAGTATTTCCCCATTCTATTTCTTGCGATAGACTTAATATGTTTAAATATTGGGCTGTTTGCAGCTCATCAAATACGTTTTGAGACATTTATATTAGATCGAGACTACCAGGTTCTAGCACTTATCTTGAACCTGATATGGGTCTGGATTTTCTTTGCCGCTAAACTACAAGACATAAATCGTAATTCACGATTATTAGATCACTTAAATAAAATACTTTCTGGTCTTGTAATCAACCTATCCATTGTTTTTGCCATTTGGTTTGCGCTTCAGCCAGAAAACTACTCAAGAAAATACTTATTTCTGACCTATCTTATTTTTACTCTTTCTCTTCTTTCTTGGCGCAGTATTTGGCATTATCTAATAAGGTATTATCGCACGAAAGGATATAATTCTTGCAATGTGATAATAGTAGGCATAGGGGATTTATCAGCGTCTTTAACTCAATATTTTGAAGAAACACCAGAATTGGGCTTCCATCTAATTGGAGTAGTGGATGATGCTGAAGGAGCTGATGCTAATTTAACAAATTTTGAAAAATACGCCTTATCGAATAGAGCAGATGTAATTTTTTGCTGTTTGCCTGACCTGCAAGATGATCAAGTAAAGGATATAATTGATTTTGCTGAAAACAATTTAATGAAGGTGAATCTCATTTCACAGTTCAGTAGGCTTTCTTCTTACAGTCTTTCCATAGAGCAATTTGGCAGCATACCTGTTATAAGAATAAATACTATACCCTTAGATATTGAGGTGAATCGAGTTATCAAGAGGGCATTTGATTTGGTCTTTTCTTCTCTATTCATAATATCAGTACTGTCTTGGTTAATTCCGATTATTGGTCTCCTCATTAAGTTAGAATCAAAAGGGCCAATCTTTTTCAGACAAAAACGGCATGGGAAGAAGAATGAATATTTCTATTGCTGGAAGTTTAGGACAATGACTCACTCTGATAATGCCGAATTTAAACAAGCCACTAAAGATGACAGTCGGATAACTAAAATAGGAACAATTCTAAGAAGAACCTCAATTGATGAGTTGCCTCAGTTCATAAATGTTTTTTTAGGCAATATGTCAGTAGTTGGCCCAAGACCTCATCCTATTGAACTGAATGAAGCGTTTCAACCTAAAATAGATCGGTTCTGGCAGCGCCATGCAGTCAAACCAGGGATTACAGGTTTAGCTCAGGCAAAGGGCTTTAGAGGGGAGACAGCTGAGTTAAGTGATATGAGTGGTCGAGTTAGGCTAGATCGTTTTTATGTTAAAAATTGGTCTTTGATCTTAGATTTTAAGATAATCGTACTTACGACCCTGGCTATTTTTAAGGGAGATCGAAATGCGTACTAATCATGCATTTCATTCACCTACAAATTTTATCCTTGGATTAGATCATAATGATAGTAAGGCTTTCCTAAAATTGATCCCTCCTAACCTTTTTTGTGGGGTACTCTTTAGAAAAAGTAGTTAAAAAAAAGAAAAGACAAGAACTTCTGTCCTCAGAGGTTGGCTTGTCAAAAACAGAGTAGGTCATCTTTCTTACTATTTTTGTTCTTTGATTTGGACAGATGCTAGACACGATAAATTTGCTAAAGACAGAAATTCAGCGTTCGATTGTTAAATCAGAGGAAGAGCTTGAAGCTTTTCGGTTACGATTTATTGGTAGAAATAATATCATTAACGATCTTTTTGAAGCATTTAAAATCGTCCCAAAAGAAGAAAAAAGAATACTAGGACCATTACTAAACGAACTTAAAAGTCTTGCACAAGCGAAATTAAAGGAGCTTTCTAGTTCACTCACATCTGAAAGACTAGATACGTTAACAGATGTTACATTGCCAGGAGTAGCTTTTACTGAAGGATCCATTCACCCCATTTCACAGGTGAGGAGTCGGATTATTGAAATATTTGAGCGGCAGGGGTTTAATGTAGAGGAAGGTCCTGAGATTGATAATGATTGGAATAATTTTTCAGCCCTTAACTTTCCTAAAAATCATCCGGCTCGGGAGATGCAGGATACTTATTTCATAGAGAAAAACCCTGATATCCTTTTACGGACGCATACATCGAATGTTCAAATCCGTTTGATGGATAAGATAAAGCCTCCTATCCGTTCTATTATGCCGGGAAGAGTTTATCGAAACGAGGCGATTTCGGCAAGGGCTCACTGCTTTTTTCATCAGGTTGAGGGCTTAGTAGTTGGCGAAAATATTAGCTTTCGAGACCTAAAAAACACACTTTATCATTTCTCAAAAGAGATGTTTGGGAAGGGAACCAGATTAAGGCTTAGGCCTTCTTATTTTCCATTTACTGAGCCAAGTGCGGAAATCGACATAAGTTGTTTCATTTGCGGCGGAGTAGGATGTAAGATATGCAAACAAACGGGGTGGGTTGAAATTGCTGGCTCTGGGATGGTAGACCCAAATGTGTTAGAAAATTGTGGAATAGACTCGAAAAAGTACAGTGGGTTTGCATTTGGTATGGGTATCGAACGGATTACAATGCTGAAGTATCAGATAGATGATCTACGCCTTTTTTCCGAAAATGACCTTCGCTTTTTAAAGCAATTCTGAAATAAGTTTTTCGTCTGTTAGTCCCTCTGCTTCAGCTTTGAAATTTCGCACAATTCTATGTCTGAGTACAGGAATTGAAGCCAACTTAATATCCTCAATATCTGGTGAGTATTTTCCATTTATGAGTGCGTTGCATTTTGCAGCAAGTATTAAAAATTGTCCGGCTCTAGGGCCTGCGCCCCACTCAAAATAATCTTTAGCAATTTCACTTGCCTTTTCATCTCTTGGTCGTGTTTTGGCAACAAGAGTGACAGCATATTCGAATACATTGTCTGTCACAGGGACTTTTTTTACCAATTGTTGGAATGCCAAAATCTTTTCTTTGGTCAATACTTCACTCACCTCATTTTCTCCATCGGAAGTAGTTTGTTTCATAATGGCGATTTCATCTTCGAACGAAGGATAATCCAAGCTAATCATAAACATAAATCGATCCAGTTGAGCCTCTGGCAATGGGTAGGTGCCTTCTTGCTCTATTGGGTTTTGGGTAGCTAAAACAAAAAATGGCGGATCAAGTGCATAGCTATTTCCCGAAACAGTCACATTGCCTTCTTGCATCGATTCAAGGAGAGCTGCCTGTGTTTTTGGAGGGGTTCGATTGATTTCATCTGCTAAAACAATGTTGGAAAAAACGGGTCCTTTACTGAACCTTAAATTTCGCTCTTTGTCTAGGGTTTCTGCACCCAAAATATCCGATGGCATAAGATCTGGAGTGAACTGAATACGACTAAAGTTCAATGAAAGACATTTTGCAACTGTTTGAACTAATAAGGTTTTAGCAAGACCAGGAACGCCGACTAGCAAAGAGTGTCCATTGCAAAAAAGTGACATTACTAGAAGTCGCACAACGTCTGACTGACCGATTATTTTTTTAGAAATTTCTCCTTCCAGTTTTTTAAAGTCTCTGGCCAATTCGTCTGCCAGTTGTACACTATCTTTTTCTGTCATTTATCTTATTTTTTTGAGAGGTTGCAATATTTGTATTCATCATCAACTTCAATGAAAACATTCCCTCTTGCCTTATCAAACCATTCTCCAATCACTCGGTTCTGCTTATTCGATAAGGTGGCTGCCGCTATTTTTTGATAGTCCTTATTCAGATTAGCCTGATGAGGTGGGATTTTATCTTTGAAATAGATAATTCTAAATGCATCATTTCCATTTTGCTGTTTAAGCTTTAAGGGTTGTGTGATATTTCCAACCTTCATGGTATCGACGGTAAAGAAAATATTGGGATCAAGCTGTTCTGTAGGCACTCTTAACCCCCCTGATTGGTCTTGGAAAAAGCCCCCTGCTAAGGATGTTTGCTTATCATCCGAGTATTCTTTCGCAGCGGCTTGAAAAGTGATGCTGTCGTTCAAGATGGCAGTTCTCAAACTATCTAAATGGTTTTCTGCTTTCTTATAATCTACCTCAGCTGGTTGTGGGGTGATAAGGATGTGACGGCTATTATAAGTATTTCCTCTTTTTTCCAGTAACTCAATAATATGAAACCCAAATTGTGTTTCAACGGGATTGGATACTTTTCCTTTGGGCATCGAAAGAGCTGTGGCTTCAAATTCTGGTGCCAATTCGCCTCTTCCAAAAAAACCAAGTTCACCTCCTCTTTTGGAAGACCCTGGGTCCTGCGAGTATTGCTTAGCTAGGCTTGAAAAGGACTCTCCTCTCTCAATTCTGGCTTTGATATCCAAGAGTAGATTTCTAGCCGCCTCTTTTTGGGGTGGTCCTGGCTCGGGTTCTTTAACAATCTGTGCAATAGATACCTCTGTAGAAAAGTAAGGCAGTGAATCTTGCGGTATGCTCTTAAAAAATCGCTTTACTTCGGCAGGAGTGACTTTCATATTGGCCGTTAGTTCTGACTGCATCCGTTGTATCGTCAGTTGTTCTTTTATGTTGTCAAATATTTCAGATCTTATTTTTGATAGGCTTTTTCCGTAGGCTTTTTCTATCTCTTCCTCTCCTCCAAATTGTCGCGACATCACGCCCATTCTTCTATCAAGTGTACTGTTTACCTCGGAATCTTCTACATAAATAGAATCAATTTCAGACTGAGCAACTAGCATTTTGTTCACAACCAATTGCCGGAGTATTTGACATTTAGCATCGCTTCCTCTGAATTGTCCGCTCGCTAGAAAATCTAAATAGGAGCGTTCTAGTTCAGATTTCAGAATGATATAATCGTCTACTTTCGCAATGATCTCATCTATGATAACGCCCTCATTTTTCTGGGCCTTTGCTCGAAGGCAAAAGACAATAAAAAAACTAATCGCTAAATATTTTAAAGGCATTATTTTGTTGTGCTTCTTCATAAATTTTTTTTTCTAGCTCTTTTTTTAATGCAAGTTTTCGTTTGTTCATGATTACATTAACTACTCTTTCCTTTATGTATTCTAGCGGAGCGGTTTCACCCACCAATTTGTATTCAAAAATCTTTAGAAAATAAATAAACTCTTCATCGGAGACTTCAACGGATTTGTTTTTTCTTAGAAATTTTGCTTTGTCTGTCACATCTTTTAGTGGTGTTTCCAATAAGACTTCATCAAAAACTACCCATAGTGAATCCTCCATGAAAGCTTTTACAGCGTGCTCTTGGATATATAATGCAAGGTTGGCAGAGTCGGTAGGATAGTTTTTTAGGCTTCTTCTAAGCCTCCATACATGAGGGGAATTTTGAGGGATTTTCAGGTAAAGACACTTAGCCAGGTTTTGTCTTAAAATGAAGTTCTCAGACTTTTCATCGTAATAATTATCGATTTCCCCTTCTGAAACGTCTTCATTAAGGTTTGTTTCGATAAACTTTCTTTCCAGCTCGTGTACCATCAGTGCGTATTGATAGTCTAATACTTTATTTTGAATTTGAGCTTCATTGAAGTCGATTACCTCCTCTGCTTTTTGGATCATCAATTGTTTTTTGATCCAATCAGTAACAAATTTTTCAGCGAATGTGATGCTATCTGCTCCTGATAAACTTGGTGGTATTAACTCTTTTAAGCTGGATTCTATAAGTTTTTTACTACCCACTTCAGCCACTACCTTATCTGCCTCTGTTTTTTTAGGCTGAAGGTACTGGCATCTCATCAATAGTAAGAGTGAAAAAATGAAAAGATATCTCACAAAGGAACGGTTTTAATCAGCCTGCAAATATTATGATTCTTTTCAGTTGAGAATTCAATTTTGTCCATTATTCTCTTTACCAGAATCAACCCAAGACCTCCTTGCCTTCTCGAAGAGACAAGTTCCTTCATAGAAGGAGAATTGTGTTTATTAATGTCAAACTCCACGCCATTATCGCGGAAGGTAAAAATGATTTGAGTAGGCTTAAATTCTATTTTGAATTCTATTTTATTGATTGGGTCGCAGTTATTTGCATGGATGATGAGGTTAGCACATACTTCGTCTACTGCCAATACCAATTTATGGACTTGTAGGTCTGGAATATTTTGTTGTTCTAGGGCATAAGATGTAAACTGACGGATTTTCACGAGCTCTTTTTTCGTACACCCTATGGTTAGTCGATCACTCATTCAAAAGCTGCCAATGCTTCACTTTCTGTTTTTACAATCTGCAAAAGTTTTTCCAGGCCCAGAATATCAAATACCTGTTTTACCGTTTCGCTGATTCCGAAGAGGACTAATTTTACCCCTTCGGTGTTAAAAGAGTCTAAATGTGAAATGAAAACTCCTAGCCCTGCCGAAGAGATATATTTCAATTTGGTAAGGTCGGTAATGACTTTCCTCTCACCGTTTTCAAGGGCTTCCTTAAAAGCGTTATCCAGGTAAATGCTTGATTCTGCATCAATTTCACCATTTACGTGTACAAAATGAATCCCGTCTTTATTTTCTGTGTTTATTTCAACCATCTATTGTTTTTTAAACTGTATAATCATTAACGAATAATCATCATCTATTTCAAAATCGCCGATAAAGTCGGCAAGATCATTTTGTATTCCTTCCTTAATTCGATTGGGTTTTTCGGTACAATACTTTTCGAAAGAAGCTTTTAGTCTTTCATCTCCGAATAGTGCGCCCTTTTTATTTTTTGCTTCTATGATTCCATCAGTATACAGAAGCAGGGTATCACCTTTCGAATAGTGAACAGTTGATTCTACAACGTATTTGTTATAAGATGAGTTTCTTAAAATTCCTAGGCCCATTCCATCAGACTGTAGAAATTCAACATTATTGTTTTTGGCGCAATACATAAGACCAGGACAATGCCCTGCTCTGGAGAAACTAAATGTATTTCTCTCGGTATTGATGTCAAAATAGGTTGTGGTGATGAAAGAGCTTTTATCTAAGCACTTGCTCAAAGCCATGTTCATTTTAATAATGAAATCTCTGGGTGAAATCCCTTCGCGGACTAAGCTGTGAAAAATCCCTTTCATCTGAGCCATCTGGAAAGCAGCACTTGTTCCTTTTCCAGATACGTCTCCAATAATGATACCGAATTTGTTTTCGGCGTATTCTAGGTAGTCATAATAATCGCCACCTACTTCATCGGCGGAGACAGAGAAGGCTTCCATTTTTATGCCAGAGCTCTCAACCAAAGAGGGTGGCAATAGACTTTTTTGAACATTCTTTGCGATTTTTAATTGTTCTTTGAAACGTTCATTCTCTAACGACTCTTTAATGAGGGTAAGGTTTTCTAGGGATACGCTGGCCTGATTAACGAACGTAGTAACAATTCCTACCATCTCTCGATTAAAAGCGTCAGATACTTCGTTTAATAATACAATGAATCCTATTTGCCTGTCCTGAACCCAGATAGGAAGTGCCATGATAGACCTATAGTTTGTTTGCTTGAGCGCACCACTAAACCGACCACTATTTGTATCTCTTTTAAATGATAGGTTAAGAATATCCTGAAAGGGGGTGCTTTCAATTTGGTTTTTGATCTGATCTACTTGTGTATCGCTAAGATTTCTAATGACCTGCCTTTTCTCGTAATCGTTGTTAATTTCCAGCCAAGCCGCATCTGCAAAGACCGCACTCATGGCACTATCGATCAGGGTCTCATACGTCTGATCGGTTGTTTCACCATGTGGTACCGATTGGCTTAACTTCTGAAAATCAATGGCTTCTTTTAATTTTTGCTCGAATACAGAAGAGGTAGGTAGGTTAAAGAGCGTTACTAAAATGGAAATAGCCGCATAGGCAAACAAAAAGCCAAATAGTCCTAACACAAATACTTGGTTGAGCATATTGATAACTAAGATATCCGTCTCAGAAAACCAATTTAAGATTCGAAGAAAATGGGACAGGTAAATTCCTGAGAGTAAAATGAATAAGAT
This sequence comes from uncultured Ekhidna sp., assembly GCA_964289745.1. Classification (GTDB taxonomy): domain Bacteria; phylum Bacteroidota; class Bacteroidia; order Cytophagales; family Cyclobacteriaceae; genus Ekhidna. The sequence continues at coordinate 234,045 of CAXYMM010000001.1, read as the reverse complement.
CCCTTTCCATTTTTGCCTGAAATTTAGGTAGGCTACCCATTTCAAATTGAAGACCAATATGGATGAGAAAAGAACGATAATCAGTATTGCGATGCTGAAATAAGCGTCATCTGGCGTACTTCCAAAGAAATCGAAAACAAGTGCCGCGCAGAGTACAATTTCAAAAAAACCCCATAGCTGAAGTAAGTTTTTGGATTTCTGGTAGAGGATCAGCCGTTTCCAAACAACAAAGGTCGAAACGCTAAAAACATTTACCAATCCCGATAGTACGATATAAAAGAGATTGATAATAAGTGGACTATCTATGACGCTGCTATTGGAGAAGAGAACGAAAAACCCTTGTATTCCTAATGAAAGAAGCGTGGTGACAAGTCCAGTAATAAATACTTTCCACAGCAAATCTGTAAAGTTGAGGGAATCTGCTTTGGTTATTTTATATCGGTAATAGAAAAAAGTAGCCAGCACGAAAAGAGAGAAAAACAGCTGTGGGAAAAAATCCGAATAATCAACGTTTAGTTCATAGCTACGGATATACATTAAATAAATGGTTGATCCTGCGAAAAGTAGCCAAGAGGTAGCAGCTACCATGAAACTTAAGTGAATTTTGAACTTTTCAGACATGAGTTGCAAAAATAAAACTCACTTGGTACAATTAAATGTAGGTATTGGAGGACGAGGGGCTAGTAAATGTTAAGTGCCTGAAATAAGTAAGATTTTTAAGAGAGAAACAAAAGACGGAGTATTTCCTGAAGATACTTCCGATCTACCTCGTCAAAATCATTTAGTTTATCGCTATCTACATCTAGCACACCAATCACCTCTCTATTTTTTTTAGCGGTATTACAATTTCTGATTTTGAAGCACTTGCGCAAGCGATATGACCTGAAAATTCATCGACATTTGGTACAATAACGACCTCTCCTCGTGCCTAGGAAGTACCACATACACCTGTCCCTTTTTTTATTCGGGTACAGGCGACAGGACCTTGAAAAGGACCTAGGATTAGTTCATCTTCAGAGGTCATTAAATAAAAGCCCACCCAAAAAAAATTCATTCTGTCCTTTAGCGTAGCAGCGATATTGCCTAGGTTGGCTATTAGGTTTTCTTCTTCACGGAGCAATTCTTTAATTAGAGGTATTAGCGACTCATACTTCTCTTTCTTGGTAGCATTTTTTAAAATCGTAAAATTTTCAGCCATTTGGATTATAGAATCTGGTTAAAAGGTCATTGAGTATTTTTTCTTTTGATTTTTCACCGCTTGGTAATGCAGGGCTTTTCATCCCTTCGCCGAAACAAATATCCGAAATAACAACTCTTGCCTCGTCCCAACAATTCGCTTCTATGAATGAGTTCAAAACTTGCGTACCCCCTTCTATTATGACAGATTGAATATTTTTTTCAAACAGTTTTTCAAGAATATTTTTTGGGTTTAGATCGTCCAGTTTTATCCATTGGTTGGTGTCTACTTTCACATTCTTGGTATCATTGAGAATTAGCGTTTGGGCTTCTTGGTTGAAAATATTGGAATCTTCACGGGCCTGATTTTTGCGATCGAGCAATATTCTTATCGGGTTTTTCCCTTCCCAATGTCTTGAAGTTAATAAGGGGTCGTCAGCAATGACCGTGTTTTTCCCCACCAATATCGCATCCTCCTCTGTACGCCACTTATGTGCCAGCTGTCTCGAATATACGTTGCTGATCCACTTAGAATCTCCATTTTTACGGGCAATAAACCCATCTTGGGTCTGAGCCCATTTTAAAATTACGTAGGGTCTTTTCTTTTGATGAAAAGTGAAAAACCGTTTATTTAATTCGATTGCTTCCGCACCCATTATGCCTAGCACCACCTCAACTCCTGCATTTTTTAGTTTTTCTATTCCTTTTCCATCCACCTGATCAAATGGATCTCTATTAGCTATTACTACTTTCTTTATCTTTTTTTGAACAAGTAAATCAGCACAAGGGGGTGTTTTTCCATGATGGACGCATGGCTCTAACGTAACGTAAACTGTGCTTTCAATAAGGTTTAATTGATTGTGAACAGATTGGATGGCGTTCACTTCCGCATGTGCTTCTCCGTATTTTTGATGAAAACCTTCGGCGATTATTTTCCCATTGTGAACAATTACACACCCTACCATTGGGTTTGGACTTACAGAACCTTGACCTAAACGAGCCAGTTCGAGTGCTCGTTGCATAAATTGAATATCGGACATTCCGTAGCTTCGCTTTTAAGATGGTATTGAGACATATCTGGAAAGAAACAACAAAACAGCTGATAAAAGTTTACGATGAACGCGAAGCAACCAATATTTCTTATTTGCTCTTAGAGGACTTATTTGACGCAAAAAGAGAGGATGTTGTATCTGGATTTCACATAGAAGTGGATGCGCTTAAGTTGCAGGTGGCGATAGATCGCCTGCTAGGGTGTGAGCCTTTGCAGTATGTGACAGAAATGGCCTATTTCTTTGGAAGGAAATTTCACGTTGAGCCTCGTGTACTTATTCCGAGGCCGGAGACCGAAGAATTGGTTTGCTTGATACTTAACGAAAACAAAATTGCCGAGCCCCGTATTTTGGATGTGGGGACTGGGTCTGGTTGTATTGCGATTACACTAGCTTTGGATACAAAAGGAAGTATTTTTGCAACTGACATCTCCGAAGAAGCTTTGAAAATTGCGCACGATAATGCTTCTTCATTAAATGCCAAAGTAGCCTTTCAGATGAACGATGTAATCTTCCAAGATTTAGAAGTTAACGGGCTGGATATTTTGGTAAGTAACCCTCCTTATATACCAGAATCAGACAGGGAGACAATGCATCCCAATGTGCTGGAATATGAGCCATCGCTCGCACTCTTTGTTGATAACCAAACTCCTCTCATTTTCTACGAAAGAATAGGCATGCAAGGATTAACATCACTAAAAAAAGGGGGTAGGCTGTATTTTGAAATACATGAGCGATATGGATTAGAAGTAAAAAGCCTGCTTTCGAATCTTGGGTATCAACAAATTAAAGTTCACCAAGACATGCAAGGAAAGGATCGCATGGTTAGTGCTGTTCGCTGAAGAGGTCGCCCGATAGAATTTCTTTTTTCCATTCCAAATACCAATTGTATAGGTATATCCAAGCATCAATCCGTTTTCCATCATTAAGCAAAATTTTTGGTAGTTCCCTTCGGTATTCGTAAGGTTCTGAATATTCATTACCAATGCCTTCAAAATGATCTAGCTTTTTTAAAACTGTTTTGTCAGTCATCTCAAATCGTTCTCCTAAAACCTGGTTCTCTGGTTTTTCGCTAGAAATAACGCTTGGGTAGTGATCAATGAGAAATAGTTTACCCTGACAGTTTGCCTTGGAAAGGTATTTTGCTTTTGTAGGTAAAAACTTACTCATTAATTATGGGGGGCATGCATCCGTAGTAGATCATAAATAGACAGATATTCTTTATTCATTGATTAAACTTTATTTTTATTTTGGTATTAATTGCAATACTGATATTTTTCTCAGATTTCCATATATGAACCACTTTTATTCGCCAAATATCTTCCCCATCACATCCAAAACCACAAGCTTTTGAGAATCTTAATTTTCAAAATAGATTCGTCTTCTAAGATGATTAAGTTGTAAAATCACCTACCTCGTCATGTTCTTAGCCATGGCTAATTCAGGAAACTGAAGTTCCCATTTACTTTAATCCATATTTCCTTTTTATTTTCAAATTCTATCCTAGAACTGTTCGGTGTTCTTCAAATCGCCATATATGTCAGCGTCATTAATCTCGGCTCATCAAATGAGTTTTTTTTATTTAAAAGAGCGTTGAAAAATGACCAGCTTAATGAGTTATTTAAAATGCACGCGTCAGAAACTTGGGCTGTCTCTATCGTATTAATCACATCAGCACCCCTGCCTCCAATAGAGCTTCATGCGGAAGTTAAATGACAAGGATTTTCGTTTTTCCATCAGATTCGCCGCTTGTTGCGTTTGCTGCTGTGAGCTTTATAATATCTTCGGCGACCTGAGATTATTTGGGATAGAATTAATAACGGGTTTAGTTTCTGGTTGGTTGAAGATATTATTAATCACAAACTTGCAAGGCCTGAACATTTAGCTATCTTTGTACTCCATTTTTTGACTAAGAAATTAAATTCCTGATTAAAGCAATACGGTTATGAAAAGAACATTTCAACCTTCGGTAAGGAAAAAAACAAATAAGCACGGATTCAGAAAAAGAATGGAAAGTGCAAATGGTCAATCTGTGATTGCTCGAAGAAGAGCAAAAGGCAGAAAGAGACTGACTGTATCTGATGGCCTTCACAAGAAATAAACAAATGGCCTATGGGCCTGTCAAAATACCGTTTCCCAAAGCAGGAGAAAATTACGAGTAAAAAAAAAATCGAAGAGCTCTTCAGAATAGGGTTCTTTTTTTATTTCAAAGATTTTCGAATAGGACACTTAGTTAGTTCAGAGGAGGTAGAGCATCATAAAGTTCTTATTTCTGTTTCCAAGAAAAACGTTAAAAGAGCGGTTGATCGCAACCTGATAAAGAGAAGAATCAGGGAGGCTTATCGATTGAATAAACATCTTTTACGTGATATACGGCCTCTTTATCTTGGATTCATTTATCTTTCTAGAACGGTTTTAACTTTTCATGAAATCGAGTCTCAACTAATTCAATCTATGAAACGTTTGAAGAATATTAATGCTGAATAATATGAAGAAAAACCTTAAAGTAATTTTCTCAAGTATTTTCCTTTTTGTTCTTCTGGTAGCTGCCAATAGACCTGCATCTGATCGGTACTTCGAAATCCTTAAAAACCTCGATATTTTCGCCTCTCTTTTTAAGGAGGTAAATAATCATTACGTGGATGAAGTAAACCCCACCACCCTCATTCAGTCTGGGATTGATAAGATGTTGGAGACTTTAGATCCATACACCAACTACATAGCAGCGGATGAGATCGAGTCTTATCGCATGATGACCACTGGCGAATACGCCGGAATTGGTGCCATTGTTGATTGGATAGATGGGGTAAGCACCGTGGTAATGCCATATCAAGGTTTTGCAGCTTATGAAGCTGGATTAATAGCCGGGGATGAGATTCATGCTATAGATGGCGTTTCTTTAATAGACAAAACTTCAGAAGAGGTCAGATACTTGATGAAGGGTCAGTCTAATTCGGAGATTACACTTACAATTAAGCGATATGGAGTAGATGAGCCGTTTGATGTGAAAGTAAAAAGAGAAAAAATTTCAGTGGATAGTGTGCCTTATACGGGTATGGTTACCGATGGCATTGGGTACGTAAAACTGACCAACTTTACTCAAAATGCAGGACGAACCATCGGGATAAAAGTACTTGATTTGATAGAGCAAGGAGCTACCAGCATCATTCTTGATTTGAGGGGAAACCCGGGAGGTTTGTTACACGAAGCTGTAAATATTTCCAATGTATTCCTTCCTAAGGGTAAAAAAATAGTCTCCCAGAAGGGAAAGTTGAGAGAAAATGATCGGACTTACAATACCCTAAATGAACCAGCAGACCCCAATATTCCCGTAGTGGTATTGATAGATAACAACAGTGCTTCAGCTTCCGAAATTGTATCTGGTGTGATGCAAGATTACGATCGTGGAGTTTTAGTTGGCAGGAAAACATTTGGCAAAGGCTTGGTACAGATCGAGAGGCCTCTTCCTTACGATGCGGTAATAAAAGTGACAACCGCAAAATATTACACTCCTACGGGTAGGTGTATTCAAGCAATTGACTATGCCAATAGAAATGAAGACGGGAGTGTTGGCAAAATTCCTGATTCACTCAAAAATGAATTTACTACAGCCAATGGAAGAAAAATTTTTGATGGCGGAGGTGTAGATCCAGATGTAGAGGTGGCAGAGATGCGTTTTGCACCTATTACTAAAAGCCTGATTCGAGATCACTTAATTTTCCACTTTATTACGGAATATTATTATAAAAATCAGGAGTTGACTCCTAGTTCACCAGATGAGGTATTACTTAGTGATGACGATTATGATTTATTTGTGGAGTGGGTTTCGGATAAAGCATTGGTTTATGAAACACCAGTTGAAAAACAGGTGGCGGAACTCATAAACACGGTAAAAGAGGAAGGTCATTACAGCGACCTAGAAGAAACATTAGATATATTACATAAGGTCACAAAATCGAGTGTAGGAAAGGATTTAAGTGATAATAAAGAAGAAATTATGATGCTATTGGAGCAAGAGCTAGCAGGAAGATACTTTTTTGAAGAAGGAATAATCGAATCCGCCTTTAGAAAAGATAAAGACGTACAAACCGCTATCGAAATCCTCAATGATCCAGTCAGATATACGGCTATCCTAAACGCAAACTAGATTTGGGACTCATTCTTAGCCTCGAAACTTCAACTAACGTTTGTTCGGTAGCGTTACATCAGGATGGAAATCTTATTTCACATCAAATACACCATGTAGAAAAATCACACTCGTCTCTCCTTCCCAGAATTGTACTGGAAATTTGTGATATAGCTGGTCTAACACTCAAAGATGTTGGGGCAATAGCAGTATCAGAAGGTCCTGGCAGCTATACGGGGCTTCGAATAGGTCTTTCTACAGCAAAAGGATTCGCATATACACTGGCTATTCCTCTTATTGGAGTTTCTACGATGGATATAATTTTAGAGGCAGTCAGAGGAAAATTTGATGGAGCGCATAATTTATGTGCGATGATGGACGCTAGGAGAATGGAAGTCTACACCAAAATGGAAGATCATCAAGGAAATACTATTTGGGATGCGCAGCCCAAAATATTGGACAAAAACTCTTTAAATAATTTTAAAAATCCCATCTACGTCTTCGGCAATGGGATGCCAAAGTTTAGGCAAATTGCAAATCAGGAGAATCTGATATTTATAGATGATATATACCCCGATGCTGCCAATATGGGACGTAGTTCTTTAGAAAAATATCAGGCAAGTGAGTTTGAGGATACCGCCTATTTTGAGCCTAATTATCTTAAGGAATGGCAAACTACGACTCCCAAAAAGAAGTTGATTTAGCATATGAATGAAATTGTAAATAGGGTAGCGAAGAGTCGTTTAGTTTCGATCGATTTAGAAGAATTTATAGATTCTAACGAGAAAATCATTTTTGATTTAAAAGACGTACTATTTCGAGGGACTATCCTGAAGGAAAAAGAATTTAGGGATTTTATCAAAACAAACGATTGGAGTGGCTATCAAGACAAAAATGTAGGTCTGATTTGCTCGGTAGATGCAATCGTACCCACATGGGCATATATGCTTTTAGTTACGAAAATCAAGGTATTTGCAAATACAATTTGCTTTGGCGACGAAGATGAAGTAGAGAAGATGCTTATCAACCAAGCAGTTGACAAGTGCCTCGCTTCACAAGACTTGAAAGACCAAAAAGTGGTCGTAAAAGGCTGTGGTAATATTCGCAACGTTGAGTACGCATATACCCTAATCGCAGACAGATTGTATCCTTTAGTGGGTAGCCTTATGTACGGTGAACCTTGTAGTGTTGTACCTATTTTTAAACGTAAAAAGTAAACATGGATTTAGAGTCTTTGAAATACCCGATTGGCAAGTATCACTATTCCAAACCAGATAAGGAGCAATTATTGGGCTGGATTAAAACCATTCAATATTTGCCAGAGGAGCTTAGAAAACTTGTTGGAACACTCTCTTATGAAGAGATGGATTTACTGTATCGACCAGAGGGCTGGAATATTAAACAGGTAGTACACCATTTGGCAGATAGCCACATGAACAGCTTCATTCGTTTCAAGCTTGTTTTTACTGAACAAAAACCCATTCTTAAACCTTACAATGAGGCAGATTGGGCAGAAACAGAAGATGCCAACAGCGAAGACATTCAAGATTCTTTAGACTTGCTGGGAGGCCTCCACAAGCGCTGGACTACCCTATTAAGTTCTTTCAGAGATGAAGATTTTCGAAAGATGTATACTCACCCTGAATACAATGAGCAAAAAACGATGGAGTGGATGCTGGGAATGTACGACTGGCACTGCAGGCATCACCTAGCGCATATTAAGCAAGCCATCGAGTTGAAAGGAGAATTCGAAGTATATAAAAACCCAGCAAAATAGCTAGGTTTTTATTAGGATAGGTTAGTAAGTTATTTCTTCTTGCTAGAACTACTTCCTTTTTTACCAGACCCAGCGATGGAACTTCTCATGTCTGTGTCTGCCTCAATGTTTTGGAATTTGTAATAATCCATTACACCTAAGTTTCCATTTCTGAAAGCCTCGGCCAATGCCTTAGGCACCTCTGCTTCTGCCAAGATTACTTTGGCACGTGCTTCTTGCGCTTTAGCCACCATTTCTTGCTCTTCGGCAACAGCCATCGCTCTTCTTTCCTCTGCCTTCGCCTCTGCAACTTTGAGGTCGGCCGATGCTTGATCGGTCTGTAGTTTGGCCCCAATGTTTGCTCCTACGTCCACATCAGCAATATCAATCGATAAAATTTCGAATGCAGTACCTGCATCCAAACCTCTCTGAAGGACAAGCTTTGAAATCTTATCTGGATTTTCGAGTACTTCTTTATGTGTCGCAGCCGAACCTACGGAAGTCACGATTCCTTCACCAACTCTCGCTAAAATCGTTTCTTCGCCAGCACCTCCAACCAGTTGTTGGATATTTGCCCGTATTGTGACCCGAGCTTTGGCAACCAACTGAATGCCGTCCGCAGCCACTGCTGCAACGGAAGGAGTATTAATTACTTTGGGATTTACTGAAATCTGGACTGCTTCGAATACATCCCTACCCGCTAGATCAATGGCTGTGGCCTGCTTGAAGGTCAGGTTAATGTTCGCTTTGTCGGCAGAAATCAAAGCCTTGATTACTTGAGGAACATTGCCACCAGCCAGGTAGTGTGTTTCCAATTCTTGAGTGCTTAGAGGTCTCCTCATCTCACCATCGTCTTGTAAAATAGTTAACCCTGCTTTGGTCGCTGTAATAAGCGAATTCACAATAATGGAGGGTGGCACCTTTCTTATTCTCATAAATACAAGCTCAAATAGCCCAACCCTGACACCTGAAACTATGGCGGTGATCCAGAGGTTAACAGGAATAAAATACAGAAAGGTAAAAAAGAGGGTTACACCTCCAATGACAAATAAAATTGGGATTAAACTGCCCATGATGATTTTAGTTATTTATAGATTGAACAATGATTTTTGATGGTTCGATTTTTTTGACCTCAATTTCAACATTTTCGCCGACATATCCACCATCGGAACTGACTTCTATTTCGTTGATCCCAAAAATAGCTTTACCAATTGGTTTTAACGTAGAAATTGTTATGCCCTTATCGCCCACGTTTAGATTTATCTGGAAGTCTTCGTTGAACCTTCCTTTCATTGTGTTTTTAAGCGAGAATCGTTCCCATGACTTGCTTTTAAAGGCAATAGCTATCGCAATAATATTTATTGCCGCAGACCCAAATAGGATAAGGGTTCCGGTATTCGCACCGTAGTAATTATACCCCAGATAGATGCAGTAGACAAAGAACATAAACCCAAGAATTCCAACGATGGTCGTGCCTGGAACAAAGATGATTTCGACCACAATAAGGAGGGTGCCAGAGAGCATAAGTACGAGTATAAGTAACCAATCCATTAGTATGCCTTTGCGAAAAGAACTTTACCTTGAGATGGGTTGCCAGAAAATATGCACTTCCCTTGCTCTTTTTTCCGATCTAAAGGAATGCAACGAATGGTAGCCTTTGTGGCTTCTTTTATTTTATCTTCTGTTTCGGCAGTCCCGTCCCAATGAGCATATACGAATCCTCGTTCCACTAGTTCTTTAAATTCTTCCCAGGAATGGGTCGCTTTGGTATTTTCTTTCTGAAATGCGTCTGCTTTTGAGTAAATATTCTCTTGAATCTCTTCCAGCAGATTGGCTACGTAAACCGCAATAGTGTCGATTGGTTGTAGCGACTTTTCTTTTGTGTCCCGCCTTGCTACTTCTACCGTGTTTTTTTCTAAATCTTTAGGTCCAATCGCTAATCGAATAGGCACTCCTTTCAATTCATACTCAGCAAATTTCCAACCTGGTTTGTGGGTATCTCGGGTGTCGAACTTTACAGCGATGCCTTTTTTTCTCAAGGACTTCAAAATGGGGTTTACTAAAGCGGTGATTTTATTTAGATCATCATCTTTAAAATAGATGGGTACGATCACGACTTGTATAGGTGCAAGTTTTGGAGGTAAGACTAGTCCGTCATCATCGGAGTGCGCCATAATGAGTGCACCCATCAGTCGGGTACTTACACCCCAGGAAGTACCCCAAACAAATTCTTCCTTTCCTTCTTTGGAGGCATACTTTACATCAAAAGCTTTCGCAAAATTTTGTCCTAAAAAATGAGAAGTACCCGCTTGAAGCGCTTTTCCATCCTGCATCATAGCTTCTATACAGTATGTATCAATGGCACCAGCAAATCGCTCGCTCTCTGTTTTGACTCCTTTCGTCACAGGCAAAGCCATAAACCTTTCAACGAAAGTGGCGTATATGTTCAGCATTTGTTTTGTTTCGGAGATCGCTTCTTCTTTGGTTGCATGTGCCGTGTGACCTTCTTGCCAAAGAAATTCTGATGTCCGTAAAAAAAGCCGAGTCCGCATCTCCCATCGCATTACATTAGCCCATTGGTTGATGAGCAGTGGCAGGTCTCGATAAGACTGAATCCAATTTTTATATGAATCCCAAATTACCGTTTCTGAAGTGGGGCGCACAATTAGCTCTTCTTCCAACTTTGCTTCTGGGTCTACTACCACGCCAGTACCTTTCTCATCTGTTTTAAGACGATAGTGGGTAACTACCGCACACTCTTTTGCAAATCCCTCAACATGATCTGCTTCACGACTTAAAAATGATTTAGGGATCAAGAGTGGGAAATAGGCATTCTCATGCCCCGTTTCCTTAAACATCTGATCGAGCGTTTGTTGCATTTTTTCCCATATCGCAAACCCATATGGTTTAATAACCATACATCCTCTCACAGAAGAATTTTCCGCTAATCCTGCTTTTTTTACTAATTCGTTGTACCAGAGTGAATAATCTTCCGACCGAGAAGGAATCGCTTTAGCCATAGGTGTTATATACTTTTGGTATAGAGTTTGCTATCATATTTTAAATCTTTAAAGTTTGCAAATATAGCCGAGGAGGCGAACAGACCGAGAAGATGATTTGTTATTTAAACTTAAAAGTAGGGAGTTATGAAACAGTTTATTAAAATTACTTTAGCGGTTACCTTTTTGTTCTCATATCTTGAAGGATACACACAAGAATATGACGATCTCTACTTCAATAAATCGGATAGAGAAAAGCAAAAAACCTCTTGGGTTCGAGAAACATACAGTTTGCCACAGGATAATGCAAATACGGGTATTCTGCGTTCTGCCGAAATTGATGAAAATTTTAAGCCAACTTCTTTTTTAGGCAAACAATATGATAGAGAACCTCTTCTTGAAGATTTTTCAGGTAGTGCTAGGCTAAAACCCGTTGATGACTATAAGCCAAAGAAAACCATCGAGTATTATACTAGTTCAAACTTTTCGACACCTTCCAACTCTTCCATTTCGAATACGCCACAAACCGCTTTTCAGAATGAAAACAACAGCAACCCAATCGATTCATATCAGAATGAACCCGTTGTAATTAATAATTACTATGGTGATGCTGGTTGGAACAACTGGAATAGACCTAGGTGGAACTTGGGATTTGGCTGGAACAATTGGGGAGGAAATTTTTGGAATGTTTCGTATGGTCAAAGTAGCTGGTATGATCCATTCTGGAATCCTTGGTTTTATGATCCTTTCTATGGTTCTGCTTGGGGTTGGAATGTTGGTTTTGGTTGGAACAATTGGGGTCGGAGTCGAAACGCATGGTGCAGGCCCAGATGGGGGGGGTATGGCAGACCCATATACGTAGTAAATAATACACGTGATACACGCTACAGAAGAAAAATAGTAAGGGGTGCTCGTAATGTTAGAGGAGGACCTGTTTCTTCATCGGGTAGGTCTACTAACACAACAAGATCCTTATCATCCAATATTGGAGGAAAATCTTCACGGTATTCAAGGCTGCAAAGTAGGTATTATGACCGATCAAGAAACAGCAGATCATCGTCTATGAACGCTAGGAGTGCCACCAACACCAATGCAAGGCGTTCGATAAGCGATCCCAATGCTCGAATTAGACAAGGGGGAAGCTCCTCGAATTCATCAAAAAATAGTGCATATCGATCCAATAGAAGCAGTAGACACTCAGGAACAATAAGACCTAGGTCTCCACGAAGTTCTGCGGGAAGGTCTACCTCTGTTAGATCGGGTTCATCTCGTAGTTCTTCTAGGCAATCTGGTTCGATAAGATCGGGTTCATCTCGCAGTTCTTCTAGGCAATCTGGTTCGGTAAGATCGGGTTCATCCAGAAGCAGACCTCCCTCAAGGTCTAGTGGCAGATCAGGTTCAAGAGGAAGAAATTAATATTATAATGAAAAAAGTCGCCTTTATACTCACATACGTATCTTTAACGATGGTAGGGTTTGGACAGGTAGATGCCATAGGATACTTCGAAGATGCATTGAGGTTTAGCCGATCCAATTACAGCCTCGGCAGTACCTCCAGAATGCAATCTATCGGAGGGGCTTCCGTTTCTTTAGGAGGGGATATTAGCTCGGCTGTATCAAACCCAGCTGGATTAGGGTTCTTTAATAAAAGTACTTTTACGCTTTCTCCCACTCTTAATTTTTCCAATGTTGAGACGGATTTTTCAATAGGTGCAAACAACTTAGGAAGGAGTAATGAGCTATTTGCAAATAGTTTCAACTTTGCTAATGTTGGTGCGGTGATCAATTGGAACAAAGGACGATTTACTAATGATGAGTTTAAGGGAGGTTCCTTGGCGATTTCGATCAATAGAGCAGGAAACTATAAATTAAAACGTTTTTATGAAGGAGAGAATCGTGACAATAGTCTAACGGATGCACTTGCGATCAATGCGGGTGTGCTCAACTCAGACAACCTAGATGAGACATCTTTTGCTGCTTTTGATCAATACCTCATTTCGCAAGATGTAGACGAGAATGAAAATATTCTTAGATACTTTTCAGAATTTGAAGGCGCATCAGTCCAAAATGAAACATTAGTAGATAAAGGGTATCACTACCAATTGAATATTGCTTGGGGTGGAAATTACGACGATCGATTCTATTTTGGTGGCGGAATAGGGTTGCAGTTTCTAAATTATCGTCAGCGGAAAACCTACTATGAACTGCCTGTAGCCGATCCTTCTTTAAGGTCTTTTTCTGTTGTGGATGATCTTAAAACAGAAGGGACGGGTATCAATTTTAACTTAGGTGCTATTGCCAGACTTATACCCTTTATTACAATTGGAGTTTCTTATACTTCGCCGAGCTTTTTATCGTTCGATGAGAAATCATTCTTGGATGTAGATGCCGACTGGCTTAGTGGGAGTAAAAGCGAGGATGGAAAAGATATTAGCGATATAGATCCATACAAAAGTGCATTGTTTGTATCCAGCTATAACTTACGAACACCCTCCCGACTAGGTGCAGGAGCCACGCTCTTTATTGGAAAGAGCGGATTTTTAACGGGAGATATAGAATGGGTCAACTATTCCGATATGATCATTAATACCAATGATTTTTCTCCTTCCGCCGATAATCGTGCAATCAAAAATGTATATTCTTCTGTTTTGAATGTTAGGGTGGGAGGTGAATATAGAATCCAGCAGTTTATGCTACGAGCTGGATATGCTCTTTTTCCAAGCCCTTATGCTGATAACGACTTTGATAAGACAACAAATATCACCTTTGGGCTGGGGTATAGAACTTCAGACTATTTTGTGGATTTTGTGGCGGTAAGTAGTGAGAGGTCTATTCAGTACTTCCCATATTTTATCTCTGAAAATCAACCAGTAGCGGTTTCCGACATTGGAAATATAGCCGTTACGGCGACTTTTGGAATCAATTTTTAGCTGAACAACTCAAAAAGGTCGGAGGCAGTAGTAATCTGATGGTGTGCTCTCAGGTAAAATTCTTCTCTTTTTTCAAAAAGTGTTTGAAGTGAGTTCGAATTTAAAAGAGGTCTCGAACTGTCTTGCTGAACTCGTTTTTTGATTTCACTGATTGGAGTATTGATAAATATTGTTTCCCCGCTCTTATTCATCACATCCATATTATTGAAGAAACATGGAGTACCCCCTCCAGTAGCTAAAACAAATGCTGGCACTTGTTCAATAACTTGATTCAACTGTCGATTTTCCAGATTTCTAAAATGATTCTCTCCTTTTTCTGCGAAAATGAAACGGATGGACTGCTTGACCTCCAGTTCAATTTCTTTATCTAAGTCGACAAACTGGGTATTCAATTTTTTGGCTAGTTCTCGACCAAGGGTCGTTTTTCCAGTTCCGGGAAGCCCTATCAGAAATATTTTTCGATTCACTTTCGATTCAAAATTTCCACCACTTCATCTGCACGTGGGGAGTCATTATAGTGCCATTTATCCAGAACAGTCCCATCCCTCAATAGGATCATACCAGGATTAGACCTAACCATGGTTTTCAGAACGGTAGCATCGGCAAAAAAGTATGGGGCCGCAAGTTGATGCTTATGTCTGAAAGCTTCAAAAATTTCATACCCAGAGGAAGTAAGAATCCAGGTTTCAAAATTTAGATTTTGGAAAGTGATGTTGCGAATACGATCTATTTCTTTTAGGGAAGCCTTTTCTGCCTGATGAATAATAATTATAAGCTTATTGCCAGATAAAAGTTCATTTGTAAAATCGGTATCGTTTTTCCAGACATCTAAATCTGTAATCTTTGCCTCGGCTTCAGGGTTTATCAATTTTGAATCAATGTATGTGTATCCAGACTCAGAGGGGTACTTTTCAAACTCAAACATTTTTCCATCTTTCTCTAAAATGTATTGATATCGCAGTGGCTCAGAGTTTTTCATCAAAGAAGGGAGGTGACTCCCCCGTTTGTAAGCTCTGAAGTCAATGAAGGGTAGATGGTTTATGGAATAGAGGGCAAAACTTGTCATTAAAACAGCCGACCCGATGACTTTTATTTCACCAAAGTAACCGTTCAACCAACTCATAAGGAGGGGTTGATAGTGATCTTTTTGCCAGAAAATAACCGCTATCAAAGCAAGTAAAATAATGTCTTTATAGAATGATTGCCAAGGAGTCAATTTTATGGCATCACCAAAACAGCCACAGTCCGTTACCTTATTGAAGTATGCCGAGTAGAAGGTGAGGAAAGTAAAGAATATGATCATGGCAAGTAGTATCCATGCCACAATTCGGATTCGGTAACATATAATTAATGCTACTCCAAGCACAACTTCTAATACAGAGAGGAATACGCTCAGAAAAAGTGTAGCAGGCACAAACCATCCAAAAAAAGGTGCAATATCCGAGGCAAAGACCTCAAAGTATTCGGTTAGTTTGATTTGAGTACCCACTGGGTCATTTACTTTGATGATCCCAGAAAAAATAAATAAAGCTCCTACTGCGTATCTGGAAAATTCTCGAATGATTTTCATAGCTCATTTAACTTTATAAGACAAAAAACAGAATAATTAATCATATCTTGATAATTAGCATCTACTCCTTCCGATACGAGCGTTTCCCCTGCATTGTCCTCTATTTGTTTCACTCGCATCAGTTTCATCAAAATTATATCAGTCATTGAATTGACACGCATATCTCTCCATGCCTCATCATAGTCATGGTTTTTTGCAGACAAAAGCTCCATGGTACTTTTTGATATTTGGTCATACATAGGTATTAGTTCATCATAAGGAATCTCCATTTCATCGCTATCGATTAGCTGTATCTGCATCATGGCAATTATGCAATAGTTGATAATCCCGATGAACTCGTTCTGAATAGCTTCCCCAACTTTATTTTTACCTTTATCCTGAATAGATCGGATTCGTTGGGCTTTGATAAAGATTTGATCCGTAATAGAGGGAAGCCTTAGAATACGCCAAGCAGTGCCATAATCTTTCGTTTTCTTTTCAAAAAGAGACTTGCAATCAGAAATGATCCGTACGTATTGTTGCTCTGTCTGCGCTCTCATGTAATTTTACTTCATAAGCAAATCTAATCCATTGAATTCCAATCTTACTATCAATATTGAAGGACAATTAGTTGATTTTTCATCTCCAAAGGTGATGGGAATTATCAACGTAACTCCTGACTCCTTTTTTTCAGGTAGCCGAAAGCAAACGATCGATGATATTTTAAAAACAGTAGAGGGAATGGTTGCTGAAGGTGTAGATATACTGGATATAGGTGGGTACTCTTCTAGGCCTGGTGCCGATGATATTTCAGAAGGGGAAGAACTCGAAAGGGTATTGAAACCAATTGAAAAAATAAGCCAAGAATTTCCAGGTATTTTTCTTTCTATCGACACTTTCAGATCTGGAGTGGCGGAACAGTCAATTGCAGCTGGTGCTCATATTATCAACGATATTTCAGCTGGTCGATTAGATGAAAAAATGCTTCGAACTATTGCGAAGTTAAAAGTTCCTTATATTGGCATGCATATGAAGGGGACTCCCAAAACTATGTGCCAATTTGCGAGCTACAACAATTTGCCAGTTGATGTTATACATTATTTTTCAAAGTTTATTCATCGGTGCAACGAATTTGGCATAAAAGATGTCATTATAGATCCAGGCTTTGGGTTTGCTAAAAGTCCTGCGCAAAGCTTCGAGCTTTTGAAGAACCTCTCGCACTTCAAAAGTCTGGAATGCCCTCTTTTAATAGGGGTTTCTAGGAAATCGATGATTTGGAAAACGTTGGGGGTGAGTGCCGATGAGGCATTAAATGGGACTACTGCGCTAAATACTTTAGCTTTGGATAAAGGAGCAAATATTCTCCGAGTTCACGATGTGAAGGAAGCAAGGGAGGTTATAAAATTATTTGAACAGATTAAGTGATTTTACTTTTTAAAATAGGGTTTTTAGACTTTGGATTCAAAGATTTTCTAGATATCGTATTAGTAGCGGTGCTTTTAGCTCAGCTCTATAAGCTTTTACAAGGCAGTGTTGCGATTAAGGTGTTTATGGGGTTTCTGTTGCTTTATCTTTTGTACCTAGTGGTAAAAGCACTTCAGATGGAGCTACTCAGTACTATTTTAGGGCAATTTATGGGAGTGGGTGTTTTAGCTGCGATTATCCTCTTTCAGCAAGAGATACGTAAATTCCTCATAATGCTTGGTAGAACGAATATTTTCGAGAAAGGAAAATTGATTAAAATTATTCGATTTTGGTCTCAGAATGGAAGAAATACTAGATTTAACATCATTCCAATGATAGAAGCAGTAAAGTTTTTGGCAGGGGCTAGCACTGGTGCGCTGATCGTGCTTTCGTCCAATTCACCCTTAAAGTTTTACGCAGAATCTGGCGATGAGATGGACTCCCTGCTTTCCAAAAGGTTGCTCCTTGCGATTTTTAATAAGTACAGCCCCCTTCACGATGGAGCAGTATTAGTTTATAAGAACAGAATCGTAGCAGCTCGTTGTATTTTACCCGTATCCGAACAAGAGTTGGGTGCACAATATGGGCTAAGGCATAGAGCTGGCTTGGGCATGTCTGAAAATACAGAGACATTAGTGATCGTCGTTTCAGAAGAAACAGGACAAATTTCGATCATGCAAAATGGAGAAGTAAACCATAATATCTCTGCACAAGAACTCCGAAAGCAGATCAATAAATACCTGAACGAACCAAAAGAGGTCAAGAAAGCGGACTCAGCGAGTCTACCAGAACCTCAATTAAAAGAGGAGCTCGCTTAAATAATTCTCAATTCTTTCCCTACTTCTTTGAAGGCATTAATTGCTTTATCCAGATGCTTTTTTTCATGTACTGCAGAAACTTGAACCCGAATTCTGGCTTGCTCTTTGGGTACGACAGGATAGTAGAATCCAATTACATAGATTCCCTTTTCCAAAAGTTTGTTTGCCATTTGCTGAGATAGCTTTGCATCGTACAGCATCACCGGCGTGATCGGATGCTCGCCGGGTTTGATGTCAAAACCTGCTTCTGTTATTTTAGCTCGAAAGTATTTCGTATTCTCTTCCAGCTTGTCTCTTAGCTCTGTTGTTTCCATTAGCAGATCAATTGCTGCTATAGAAGCCCCCACGATTGAGGGTGCCAACGTATTTGAAAAGAGATAAGGTCGTGAACGTTGCCTTAGCATTTCGATGATTCCCTTTTTTCCAGAAGTGAACCCACCAGAGGCCCCACCCATAGCTTTTCCAAGGGTTCCAGTAATAATATCTACCCTGTTCATACAATTGCGATATTCATGGACTCCTCTTCCGGTTTTTCCGATGAAACCCGTAGAGTGGCATTCATCCGTCATCACAAGTGCTTGATACTGATCAGCCAAATCACAAATTCTATCTAACTGTGCAATGGTACCATCCATGGAGAAAACACCATCCGTAACAATGATTTTTACCTTAGTATTTTTTGCAGCCACTAGCTGCTTTTCAAGATCAGCCATATCATTATTTTGATAGCGATAGCGCTGCGCTTTGCATAGACGGACGCCGTCAATGATGGAGGCATGGTTGAGTGAGTCGGAAATAATTGCGTCTTCAGGTCCAAGTAGCGGCTCGAAAACGCCACCATTTGCGTCAAAAGCAGCGGCATATAGAATGGTATCTTCAGTCCCGAGAAAAGAAGAAATTTTTTCTTCTAACTCTTTATGTATGTCTTGGGTGCCGCAGATAAATCGTACCGATGACATCCCAAATCCATGACTATCTATGGCTTTTTTTGCCGCTTCTCTAATTTTGGGATGCGAAGAAAGGCCCAAATAATTATTGGCACAAAAGTTAACAACCTTACTTCCATCAGAAAGGGAGATTTCTGCCGCTTGCGGGCTGACAATAACTCGCTCCTTTTTATAGAGGCCCGCTTCTTTTACTTCCGCAATTTCTTTTTCTAATCTAGGTTTTAAAGTCTTATACATTTATTTCAATTTGGGTTTTGGATTAATCTTGGGCTTCCTCTTTAAAGCGACTGGTTTTGTCTTTTCAATTTCTTTTTCTTCGAGTTGATATGCCCTTCTTATCTTATTAATAAGGAAGAGTTTTTGTTGGGTAAAACTGTTTGGATGAACTTGATCAAATAAAAATTTCCAAGCCTGAAAAGTTTTAGTATCTCCACTTTTGAATGCCTTTGCATCAATGTTCTTCGCTTTCAAATATGCTTCAAAATCCATGAAGGGCAAATTTAAAGGAAGCTTAGGTGTAGTTGAAGAACTTGAATTTGGTAATTTTATTATCGAGACAATTAAATACCCCAAATAAAGATGAGTAGAACCTTGATAACCGGAGCTTGCGGTCAATTGGGAACGGATCTTGCACAAAGATTGAGAGACCTTAAGGGGGCTGAAAATATTTTGGCTACAGATTTAAAGCCTGCCGCTGAACCCCATGTATCAGAAGGTTTGTACGAGCAACTAGACATCATGGATCGAAAAAGATTTCATGACCTGATAGCTAAATATGAGGTGAATGAGGTCTATCACTTAGCTGCCGTACTTTCTGCAAATGGGGAGAGTGATCCCATATTTGCATGGAACTTGAATATGGAAAGTTTGCTTACTGTTTTGCAGGCAGGTAAAACCATACTCGATAAAATATATTGGCCGAGCTCCATTGCAGTTTTTGGCAAGGACACTCCAAAATGGAATACCCCTCAAAATACCATCATGAGCCCAACAACTGTTTATGGAATAAGCAAGCTAGCAGGTGAACGTTGGTGCGATTATTACTTTTCAAAATATGGTGTCGATGTAAGGAGTCTAAGGTATCCTGGTTTGATCGGATACAAATCCCTGCCTGGTGGTGGGACAACAGATTATGCGGTGGACATTTTTCATCGAGCCATTTCAGGAGAGACATATGAGTGTTTCCTGAAAGAAAATACCGTTCTACCCATGATGTATATGGACGATGCGGTAAAAGCTACCATTGACTTAATGGAAACCTCTCCAGAAAAGGTAAGGATTAGAAATGCATACAACATATCAGCATTGAGTTTTTCTCCTGCTGAATTGGTAAGTGAAATTCAAAAATACTATCCTGATTTTAGGATTAGCTATAAGCCAGATTTTCGCCAAGAAATAGCTGATAGCTGGCCGCATAGTATCGATGATCATAAAGCTAAAATGGATTGGGGCTGGTCTCCTCAGTATGAACTAAAAGACCTTACCCGAACGATGATTCACCAACTGAAAAAAGGGATCATTTTTAATTAATTAAAATTTGCATTTTCTTACACAAGTTTAAAATATCGATTTAACCTTATGAATTCATATAATAATCTGGCCACTGAAGTTAATGAAAACATCCTGACCATCACCATTAATAGAGAAAGTAAACTCAATGCACTAAACCGAGAAACACTGACAGAATTGAAGAATGTCTTCGAATACGTTCAGGATAGTACAAAAGAAATTAGCGGTGTAATTCTAACCGGTGCAGGAGAGAAATCTTTCGTAGCTGGAGCTGATATTTCTGAGTTTAAAGAAATTCAGGAGACCAACGCCAGAAAATTTGCGGAAGAGGGACAAGAAGTATTTCAAGCTATAGAAGAGTGTCATACACCAGTTATAGCACTGGTAAATGGATTTGCGCTTGGGGGTGGGTGTGAGTTAGCTATGGCAGCGCACATGCGAGTAGCAGTAGAGGGGGCAAGGTTTGGGCAGCCTGAAGTAAACCTTGGGGTAATTCCAGGGTATGGTGGTACGCAACGACTTACCAGACTTATCGGGAAAGGAAGGGCGTTCGAATACCTAATGACAGCAGATATGATCTCTTCTGATCAAGCATTGCACTGGGGGTTAGTCAACTATGTGGAAAAAGACAAGTCATCTGCGCATGCTAAGTCTTTAGAGATTCTTAAAAAAATTCAGACCAAAGCACCCGTTGCAATTGGGTTGGTGATCGACTCGGCAAACGCCCAGTTTGAAGACTGTGTAAATGGATACCAAGTTGAAGCCAATGCTTTTGCAGGATGTGTCGCTACTGAAGATTTTAAAGAAGGCGTAGCTGCATTTTTAGAGAAACGTCAGGCAAACTTTAAAGGCGAATAGTCTTTGTCAGTCTTTAAGAGACTAGCCAGCCAGACGGCAATATATGGTTTAAGTAGTGTACTTGGTCGTATGCTCAATTATTTATTGGTGCCGCTTTATACGGCTGTTTTCGACCCAGGGGCATATGGTGTTGTTACAGAGTTATATGCGTATATAGCCTTCTTAAATATCCTATACGTTTATGGTCTGGAGACAGCTTATTTTCGATTCTCCAAAGAGGGAGATCATTACTTCCATATTGCTTTCACAAGTGTTCTGCTGAGCTCCGTGGTTTTTTCGGGGCTTCTTTGGATTTTTTCCAATCAAATTGCTTCGTTTTTATCCTATCCTGAAAACGGGTACTTTATAGAGTGGTTAGCCGCTATTTTAGCTATTGATGCAATAGTGACTATACCGTTTGCACGCTTAAGAGAAGAAGGAAAAGCAGCTAAGTTCGCTGTATTCAAGCTTTCAAATATTGGTGTCAATATTTTGCTCAATCTTTTTTTTGTCGTTCTATGCCCACTTTTTTTTGCAAAAAACCCGACTGGATTCCTTCAGTTTATGTATAATCCATCATTGGGAGTAGGTTATGTTTTTCTTTCCAACTTGCTAGCCAATAGCCTTTACCTACTATTTTTCATTTCTACTTGGAAAAAAATCAAATTGAAATTTGATACCAAGGTTTGGAAGCAGATGATGCGATACGCTTTGCCCATTTTGATTATTGGCTTCGCAGGGGTAACCAACGAGATGTTCAGTCGGGCGATTTTGAAGTACCGGCTTCCAGAGGGGTTCTATTCAGGTTATTCAAACCTAGAAATTTTGGGAATATTTGGTGCCTGCTACAAGCTCTCTGTTTTTATGACATTAACTGTCCAGTCTTTTCGATACGCATTTGAGCCTTTCTTTTTTGCACATGTCAAGGAAAAGAACTCCGCTGAGGTATTTAGCAAAATAATGACTTATTCTGTGCTGTTGACCTCCATAGCATGGCTTTTTTTGAGTTTATATATGCCCTATTATGCTCCTATCTTTTTGAGGCAAGAAAGTTATTTAGTAGCATTAGAGGCCGTACCATGGCTACTTGGCGGAGGGTTATTCCTTGGTGTTTTTTACAATCTATCTCTTTGGTATAAGCTTACGGACAAGACACACTATGGTGCCTATATTAGTTTGGCGGGTGCATTAATCACTTTGGCATTAAATTGGATTTTGATTCCACATTACGGATACATGGGGAGTGCATATGCCACATTTATATGCTATACTGCGATCTCTGTGATTTCTTATCTAGGTGGGCAAAAGCACTATCCTATCCCGTATCAGGTAGTTAAAGTCCTATCTTTTATTTTGCTTTCTGCAGCAGGTATATTTTTGAACAAATACTTGGGATCAGGATTTAACATTGCATCGGGCATCTTTATTTTATACCTAACTTTGGTCGCTATAATTGAAAGAAAGTCCTTACGTCAATTGAGGATTGAAAATTTCGTATGAATCTTATTATTCCCATGGCCGGGAAAGGTAAACGCCTTCGGCCTCATACCTTGACTACCCCCAAACCTTTAATCCCTATCGCAGGAAAGCCTATAGTGCAGCGACTTGTAGAGGATATCGCTAGGGTTACTCCTGAGCCTATCGATAAGATTGGATTTATTATTGGCGATTTTGATAGCCAAATAAAAGAGGGTCTCGTCAAAGTGGCCGATGCTATTAGAGCCAGTACTCATTTTTTTCACCAAAAAGTAGCCGAGGGTACAGCACATGCGGTTGCTTGTGCAGCCGATATTTTGGAGGGTAAAGTAATAGTAGCATTCTCCGATACATTATTTCAGGGAAATTTTAAGTTAAACCCAGAGGATGATGGGATTATATGGACTAAAAAGGTGGAAAATCCTAGTGCCTTCGGCGTTGTAAAAACAAACGATTTGGGCCTTATTACGGACTTTATCGAAAAGCCGAAAGAATTTGTTTCAGACCAGGCTATTATTGGAATTTATTACTTTAAGAGAGGAGAGACGCTCAAAGCCGAGCTTGATTATTTAATAAAAAATGATGTAAGGGGCGGGGGCGAATTTCAACTCACTATGGCATTAGAAAACCTAAAGAATAAAGGAATCGCCTTTACCATCGGCACTGTGCAAGAGTGGTTGGATTGTGGAATCAAAGAGACAATCATACAGTCAAATGCTAGGTATCTATCTTTTTTGAAGGGAGAAAATTTGGTAGATCACAGCGCTAAGCTTATCAACTCAAAAGTGATAGAACCAGTGTTCATAGGTTCGGATGCTGTCATAAAAAATTCAACAATTGGTCCTAACGTTTCGATCGGATCAGGATGTCAGATTTCTGACACCCAAATTTCGAATAGTCTGATACAGAATAACACCACATTGGAAAGCGTTAAATTAACCAACTCAATGATCGGAAATCACGTTAAGCTAAAAAGCCAACCAAAATCAGTAAGTTTGGGTGACTATAGTGAATGGTGATAGATGAGATTTCCTCTTAGCTTTTTATTGATCTGTGTGTTATACCATGCCTATTCGCAGAAAAGGGGAAAAAGCGAATTGGAAGCACCCCAAACCCAAAGCGATTCTCTTAGACTAGAATCAATACTCATCGATGCTGAAAAGCAATTAATTCTCGAAAACTATGAAAAAGCATTAGAAGGTTTTAATGTGGCACTAAAAATGAACCCCGAAAGTGCTGCCATTAACTATAAACTAGCAGAAGTTTTGTCTCTAAGTAATGAAGGGAAAAAAGCCCTTTCATACGGGTTGCGAGCCATAGAGATCGACCCTGACAATAAGTACTATCGATTAGCGCTTGCCAGAATATACAAGTCGGTAGGCTTTCATATCGAATCTGCAAAAACCTATGAGGGGGTTTTGGAAAAATACCCAGCAAACGAAAGTGCACTTTATGAATTGGCAGAGTTATATCAGTTAACAGGAAGAATAGACGATATGATGGCTGTGTTTAATCAAATTGAGAAAGAACTCGGGATAAATGAAGATATCATCAGAGAAAAGCAGCGGATTTACATGAAAGAAGGTAAAGTAGACCTAGTAGTAATGGAATACGAAAAACTAATAGAGGCCTATCCAAATGAGCAGTCGTATCAAATAGAATTTATTAGCTTCTTAATTCAGAATAAAAAACTAGATCAGGCGAGCCAGCAAATTGCGTTGTATGAAGAAAATGAGGTGACCTCCGCCAGAATAACGTTGCTAAAAAGCGAGGTAGCATGGATCAGAAGAGACTATGGCAAGTCTTTGGACTTATTAGAGCAGGCCTTTGAGTCTCCTACCATCGATTTTGAATCGAAATTTCAAATTTTGTCCAACTATTTTTTGTCCTCAGCCTCTCCTGGTGATTATAAGAGACTCGCTGAAATAACGATAGGCCTAGCTAGTGGATATCCCAAAGAATACAAAGCACAAGCTTTTGTAGCTGACATGCTCTATAGACAAGGTGAAAAGGAAAAATCGCTCGAATACTACCTAAAAGCAATTCGATTGAGTCCTTCAAACTTTTCTGTCTGGAAAAATATCTTGAATATAGAAGGCGAGTTGAGCCTAACAGATAGCATGGTGGTACATGCCGAGGAGGCACTAGAGTACTTTCCAAACCAAGCATTACTTTATTATTTTGCTGGTACAGGTCATCTAATAAAGAAGAATTTTGAAAAAGCAGTAAGGTTTTTGAATACTGGCAGAAAATATACCGCTGATCCAAAGCTCTTGACCGTCTTATACGGTCAGTTGGGTGATGCTTATAATGGACTAGAACAAAATGACAAGTCTTATGATGCATTCGAAAAGGCACTTATGAACGACTCCAATAATGACCATGTGCTGAATAATTACAGCTATTTTCTTTCATTGGAAGGTAAAAACCTCCACAAGGCTATTGAAATGTCTTCAAGGTTGATAAATGAACATCCTGAGAATCCCACCTACCTTGATACCCACGGGTGGGTACTTTATGCAAATGGGGAATACAAAGAAGCACGAAAGTATTTAGAAAAAGCCGCACAATCCGGTGAAGATGGTATTGTAATTGAACACTACGGAGATGTACTTTTCCAATTGGGCGAGGTAGAAGCAGCCATCGAGCAGTGGAAGAAGGCAAAGCAGCTTGGAGGGGCATCCGAATTGATAGACCAAAAAATTGCAGATCGTAAAATTTATGAATAAGCTGCTCCCCATACTGATTATCTCGGTAGTTGCAGTATCCTCGTGTAATCGAAAATTAGGTATTCTTTTCAGTAGGAATGAAGAGTTAAACGTGGTGAATCCAGATTTCGACTACTTATCAGCTAAGTCCAAGTTTAGATTCAAAAGTGAAGGTAAGCGAATATCTGCGAATGCTAATTTCAGATTTAAGAAAGACAGCATTATTTGGATTTCTTTATCAGGATTCGGCTTTGAAGGTGCTAGAGTTCTTATTGACCAAACCAATGTGAAATTACTAGACAAACTAAATAACCAGTATTACGAATATACTTTTGAAGAGCTTTCCAAAGAGTACGATTTTGATTTTTCTTTTGAGATGATGCAATCAGTTTTACTTGGTAACTTGATTGAGCCATATACACGGCAAAAGGTGAATAAGGACGAAAAGCATTTTAGCTATAATGCATCGATTGGGAACTATCTTTTCACCAATTTTGTCGGGATAAATTCTATGAAGTTGGAACGAGTGGTGGTTTCTACAGAAGATTCGAAAAATACGATTTCAGTAAGTTACAGTGACTTTATTTTAGTTAGAAATCAGGTTTTCCCGAGCGGCATAAGGGCAACTATCGAGTATGATTCCAAAAGTAAGTCCGATACCGAAATTAGCATTGGCTATAACAAGATGGAGATTGAATCATCACAGCTCAAATTTCCTTTTTCTGTCCCTGCCAAGTATGAACGGAAATAGCTTTCTATTTTTTCTGGTACTTATAATCCTGCCGTCAATCGCTTTTTCTCAAAGAACCAAGGCGCAATTGGAAAATGAGAAGCGAGAAAACCTGAGAAAAATCGCAGAAACAGAGCGAATTTTATCAGAAACTTCTAATAAAAAAGAAGTATCTCTAGGCCAGTTACAAGCCCTAAATCAGCAGATCATTGTACGAGAATCCTTGATTCGGTCGATCAAATTCGAAATTAGACTCCTTGATGGAGAAATAAGTGATCTAAGTGCGGTGGTTAGTGCATTGCAGAATGATTTAAAACAGCTGAAAGAAGAGTATGCAGCTCAGATATATGCTACTTACAAATCAAGCAGAAGCAACGATCGTCTAATGTTTCTCTTCTCTTCACGAAGTTTTAATCAACTTGTTCAGCGCCTAAAATATTTGGAGCAGTATTCCGAAGCCAGAAGACTTCAGGCTGAACAAATTCAGGTTGTGACTATCGAGCTAAACAAACAGCGAGTTATTGTGGGAACGAAACGGATCAAGCAGCAAAAACTTCTAAATCAACAAGTTCGTCAAAGTCGAAAGTTGGCGATGTCTAAGTCTAAACAATCAGAATTGGTAGCTCAACTTTCAAAAAAAGAGCACCAACTAAGAAAGGAAATTGAAAGCAGGAAAGTAGCAAATAAGCGGTTAAATACATTAATTGCTAATATATTGAAATCTGAGAAGCGAAAAAATAATAGTGTATCCACCGCAGAAATGGCCAGTACTACAGAGCTTACCAGACTCTTCGAATCAAAGAAAAACAGTCTAACGTGGCCCGTAAGTTCAGGCTTTATTACGTCTAGGTTTGGGTCGCAAAAACACCCAGTTCTTAAACGAATTACCATAGTTAACGACGGAATAGGCATACAGACGGAAAAAAACGCTAAAGTGAAAGCAGTATTTGATGGAGTTGTAACCATGACGGGAGTCATCCCAGGAAAAAATAACTTCGTTCTTATCAGGCACGGAAACTATTTGACGGTTTATGCACGTTTAAAAACCATCAATGTGAAGAAGGATCAAAAAGTCAAGTCTACTGATATTATTGGTGAAGTGTACACAGATCCAGATGGTGTTACAGAACTGGAGTTTCAGGTCTATAAAGGAACAACCAAATTGAATCCAGAAAATTGGTTAGTCTTGAAATAATCGATCTTCTATCATTTTCAGATATTTTATTTTATATTTTTGTAAGTCTAAACCATTAAATAAAGATGCATACAACATTGTTAATCGGGATGCCTGGATGGACGGAGATGATAATCATCGCCCTTTTTGTTATTGTGTTTTTTGGAGCGAAAAAAATCCCAGAAATAGCAAGAGGGATGGGTCGAGGTATAAGAGAATTTAAAGATGCTACCAAGGAAATAAAAGAAGAAATCAAAGACGGATCGAAGGAAGACTGATTTGATCGCTCGACTTTGTTTTTGAATCACCACGGAATTAGCGAGTAACTATATAAGTGTTAATTACCTCAATTACTCAAATATTTTTATGCATGAGGTGGATTTCTAGTATCCTATTATTTGTTGGTCTTTTTACGATAAGTACAGCGCAGGAATTTAAACTGGAAGAAGTGCTACCTGACTACTCCTATGATGAAGTAGCAGACCGTATTTCATGTATTGAAAAAGAGGTGTCACTCAATTTCAACGAATTCGTACTTGCTTTCATCGACTACTTCGCTTTGAAAAATCGGGATTACATCAAGGAAATTATAGAGAAAAAGGAGCGTTACTTTCCACTCTTCTCAGAAAGACTCGCATACTATAACATGCCAGATGAGTTAAAGTACTTAGCCATTGTTGAGTCTGGACTAAGACCACAAGCGATCTCTCATGCTAGCGCAGTAGGTCTTTGGCAATTTATTCCCAGTACAGGCAGGATATATGGGCTAAGCAATAATTGGTACATTGACGAACGCATGGATCCTTATGAAGCCACCGATGCCGCGTGCAGACATTTAACAGATTTGAATCGCATGTTCAATAGCTGGGAACTGGCGTTAGCCGCATACAATTGTGGTCCGGGAAACGTTAGAAAGGCAATAAGGAGAAGCGGCTACAAAAAGAAGTTTTGGGAGGTTTACAGGTATTTACCACGTGAAACCAGATCCTATGTTCCACAGTTTGTAGCCATTGCCTACCTATTAAATCATTTGGAGGAACATGGTTTTACGGAAAAACCTCAGTATTTTTACCCTGAACTTGATACCATTCAGATAAATCAGTATTTTCATATCGAAACATTTTGTAATCAGCTAGGTCTCTGTTTAGATGATATGCTACTATGGAATCCGCAAGTAAAAAGAGGAGCCTTGCCAGAGGGAACAAAAAAATTCGGGTTAAGAATTCCAGCCGAGTGGAAAGATTCGGTGGTTAATAATCGTGTTTTTCTATACGATACTGCTTCTAAAGTAGGGAAGAAGCACTTAGAGTATTTGGCAAGAAACACACCAGGAAGTACGTATGGACGCAATAAGGTTTATCACAAGGTACGCAGTGGCGATGTATTAGGATCAATTGCGAGACAATATGGCGTCAGAATTTCCGATATTAAATCTTGGAATAGACTTAGAAGCAACTTGATTCGTGTAGGACAAAGGCTTAGCATTTGGATACTCCCCTCCTATAATTCAAAAACAAAGCGATTATATACTACTGCACATACCCCAGTACAGACTTTAAAACCTACTGGCAAAGGAAGCCTGTATACAGTAAAAAGAGGGGATTCTTTATGGAGTATCAGCAAGGACAACAATACTACTATTGAAAAACTAAAAAAAGCTAATAGATTAGCCTCCAATGCAATTAAGACAGGTCAATCGCTGGTTATTCCTAAGTAGCCTCCATAAAAGTTGAGACTTGTTGAAAAGGAACGATTTTTGTTCTATTGAAGTCAACCTTATTAACCATGTACAAGCATTTGATTATAATCGGTTTAGTTCTTTTTTCTTGCTCAAAGGGGACTAAAGATAGGTTCAAATCAGAATTTCTACAGAACTCAAGAGGAGAAGCGGACGAAATTATTCTGGTAGCGGACTCAACTCAATGGGATAATTCAATCCTTGGTAAAGAACTTAAGAAGACTTTTTTTGCCCCTATGCTTGGGTTACCTCAAGATGAGCCTTTATTTAATGTAAGTAGAGTAAGTCCTCGAAAGCTCAATTCAGTTTTAAAATCGGCTAGAAACATGGTTTTTGTTATAACACTTGACAGCAAGACAGCCGATAGCCAGACGCTTCAAAAGTACTTCACCAGCCAATCACTAAATCAAATTAAGCGCGACACTACGCTCTTTATGCGTACTCGAAAAGACCTATTTGCCAAAGGGCAGACAGCCCTGTTTTTATTTGCCTCGACAGAGAAGATATTGGCAAGAAAAATCAATTATAACAGGTCTCAGATACGTGAATTTTTTGAAGTCTCAGCTAGAAAAACAATTCAATCGAAGTTATTTAAGAAGACCAAAAAGCAACTTCAGGCTTCGTTGGGCAAAGCGCATAATGTGGATATAACCATCCCATATGGGTGGGAAAAAGCGCGAGACTTAAAGAATTTTTTTTGGCTTAGGCTAATCGATGCGGAGAGCGAACAGAGCCTCTTTGTTTATTACGAGCCATATAAAGACCAATCCATATTTAATAAAATTGATGCTTTCCGTGATAAAATTACCAGTAGGTTTTTGTACGATGGGGATAATGTAGAGGTGTACATTGAGCGTCAACCACAAATTCCTGTTTTTACAGAGCGAATCAACTTCAACGGACACTTTGCAGTAGAGGCACGAGGTCTATGGCGAATAAACGATATGTCTAGAGGAGGCCCTTTTGTTAGTTATACAATAGTAGACGAAGATGCAAACCTCCTTTATTATGTAGAGGGGTACGTAGATTCGCCGGGTACAAAGAAGAAAAATCTGGTAAGGGAGTTGGAAACTATACTGGCCACTTTTCAAACAAAAAGTGATATCGACAAAAAGAGGCATGAGGATAATTAACGTTGGTTTTGTTTAATCCTTTATTGTTGGTGAGATTTGCTCGCTTATCTAATAACATCTAAACCATGCTTAAGGGATGAGTACGAAGATTAGACAAAAAGACGCCTTAGACTATCACGAAAGCAAGCCAGCAGGGAAGATAGAGGTTAATTCAACCAAACCTGTTGGTTCGCAACACGACCTAGCATTAGCCTATTCTCCGGGAGTTGCAGAACCTTGTTTGGCGATTGCAGAGGATAAAGAATCGGTATATCGATATACTGCAAAAGGGAATCTTGTAGGAGTTATCTCAAATGGTACAGCCGTCCTTGGTTTGGGAAATATTGGGGCGGAGGCATCAAAGCCAGTAATGGAAGGGAAGGGTGTATTATTTAAGAAGTTTGCTGGCATCGATGTTTTTGATATCGAAATTAACGAGACAGACCCAGACAAATTCATCGAGATCGTAAAATCCCTTGAGCCCACTTTTGGGGGCATCAACTTGGAAGATATAAAAGCTCCTGAAAGCTTTAAAATAGAGCAAACTTTAAGGGATGAGATGAGCATCCCGATTATGCACGATGATCAACATGGAACAGCCATCATATCGAGTGCCGCCTTGCTCAATGCACTTGAGGTGGTTGAAAAAAACATAGAAGATGTTAAAATCGTGGTTAGTGGAGCAGGTGCCGCCGCAGTAGCCTGCACAGACTTATATATTTCGCTTGGCGCAAAGAAAGAAAACATTCTCATGGCCGATAGCAAGGGCATTTTAAATAAAAAACGCCAAGGTCTTGATGCCATTAAATCAAAGTACGTGACCGATGAAGAGGTAGACACGATTGCAGATGCTTTAAAAGGAGCCGATGTTTTTTTGGGGTTATCAGTTGCAGATTTGGTAACTCCTGATATGCTAAAATCAATGTCCAAAGACCCCATTGTGTTTGCGCTTGCTAATCCAGATCCAGAGATTGCATATAATTTGGCGATTGAGACAAGAGATGATGTTATTATAGCTACAGGTCGTTCGGATCACCCTAACCAAGTAAATAACGTACTAGGGTTTCCATACATTTTCAGAGGGGCATTGGATGTACGTTCAAGAACCATCAACGAAGAAATGAAGCTAGCGGCAGTCAGGTCCATTGCTTTGTTGGCAAAAGAGCCAGTTCCTGATATTGTTTTGAAAGCCTATGGCAAGAAAAGCCTCAAGTTTGGAGCAGAGTATCTCATTCCTAAACCGATGGATCCACGGCTTATTACTTCCATTTCTCCAGCGGTAGCAAAAGCAGCAATGGAAACAGGAGTGGCAAGAATTAAAATTGAAGATTGGAAAAAGTATGAGGACGAACTACTGGAAAGAGTGGGGTTAGATCAGCGCTTAATTACAAGGTTTGTGGGGAGAGCTCGCCAACTCAAAAAAACCAAGAAAGTAGTCTTTGCGGAGGCAGATCATGTCAATATTTTGAAGGCAGCTCAAATGACCTTAGATGCGGAGATAGCTACGCCCATACTCCTTGGGAATAGATCAATAATCAGAGGGTTGATAGAAGAAAACGATTTGGATGGGTTAATGGATTGTAAAATAATTGACCCAAAAGACGACAAAGCAAAACTTGAAAAATTCGCTGAAGAATATTTTAAAAAAAGGCAGCGAAAAGGGATGACCATGCATTCAGCTAGAAAAGCGATGAGCAGTCGTACCTACTTTGGGCTGATGCTTCTGGAAAAAGGCGAAGCAGACGTTTTGATTTCAGGATTGTCAAACGACTACCCAAAAACAGTGCTTCCTGCGTTACAAATCATTGGCACAGAAAAGGAGGTAAATAGAGTGGCTGGGATGTACATCGTCAATACACCAAAAGGTACTTTCTTTTTTGCAGATACTACTGTAACCTTAACCCCACTGCAGAAGAGCTGGTAGAAATTATTGGGCTTACGCACCGAGCGGTAAAATTTTTTGATCACGACCCTAAGATCGCAGTATTATCATATTCTAATTTCGGATCGGCGAAAGGAGAAGTACCCACCAAAGTGACCAAGGCCGTGAAAATGGCCAAAGAAAAATGGCCTGATTTTGTTATTGATGGAGATATACAAGCCAACGTAGCTATAAACGGAGCGCTTAGAGCCAAGTATTATCCATTCAGCGATTTGAATGGAGGACATGTTAATGCCCTAGTATTCCCTGATTTGCAGTCAGGCAATATAGCCTATAAGCTTCTAATGGAAATAGGAGGTGCTGAGGTGATTGGTCCCGTACTTATGGGCATGAACAAGTCAGTACAAGTACTACAGCTAGGAAGCTCGGTGCGAGAAATATTTAATATGGTCGCCATAGCAGTAGTCGACGCATCAATAGAAAAGCATTCCTAGTATGATTAGCTACTTGAAAGGCAGGCTAGCCTTCAAAGACCCTACCCACATAATAATTGATGTAAATGGGGTAGGCTATGAAGTAAAAATAAGCCTTAACACTTACAGCCACATTAAGGATAAGGAAAATATTTTAATCCAAACCTACCTTCATATAAAGGAAGATGCACACACGCTTTTTGGGTTTTACGAACGATCAGAAAAAAAGCGATTTCTGGATTTAGTGTCGATAAGTGGGGTAGGAACTAGTACTGCGCTGATGATTTTGTCTTCATTAGATGCAAAGGAGCTACAAGCGGCAATTATATATGAAGACGTGAGAACAATACAGGGAGTCAAAGGGATTGGCAGCAAAACAGCGCAAAGAATTATTCTCGAATTGAAGGATAAGATGAAAAAAGAAGGTTTATTGGATGAAAGCTTCGAAATTCAACCAAAGGTTAATAATACTATACGAAGCGAGGCGTTATCTGCCTTGACCACTTTGGGTGTAAATAAATCAATTGCTGAAAAGACTGTGGATAAGATTTTGAAAGATCATGGTGAGGGAGTTAAACTCGAAGAATTGATTAAGCAAGCCCTCAAACGGTCTTAACCTAATCGAACCGTATAACGCTGTTTTTGAGAGCAAAAGTTGACATAATACGTTTACTTGGAGGAGTACTATTTATTATAGTTGCTTTTATTGATGCAAAGGCTTTTCAGCAACAAGATTCTCTAAAGAGCGATACCCTTTCTTATAACCCATCTAAGCAACCAACATTCCAGCCAACTTACCGTTTCGGCGATCCTTTTTCAAATAGAACTTCTAGATCTCCTCTTTTTCTGAGTGATCCATCCGAGCTCGATATGCAGGTTAGGTTTAACCCAGATACTTCTGCTACGGATGCGGGCGTCACCTACTCCGTATTTGAGAGCATTGGTTCGTTAGATTTTCGCCCCGCTACTTTTATGAGTTTTGAGGAGTTCAACCAATACAACAATTCTAAGTTGAACAAAGATTACTTCAAAGTACGTTCTGCCAGCTTGGATGGAGAAAGCGCAGTGAGTGGTAGAAACTTGATACCAAGACTATACATTGGTCCTATTTTTGACCGAATATTCGGGGGAAGCTATGTAGATATTGAACCCAACGGTTTTGTAAACCTTGATTTTGGAACTCGCTTTCAACGACTGGATAATCCACAAGTCCCGCTTAGGCAACAGCGAAACGGTAACTTCAATTTGAATCAGCACATCAGCATGAGTGTGGTAGGGAAAGTAGGAGAAAAACTCGCTATCACCGCTAATTATGACAACAAAAATACATTCGATTTTCAAAACAACTTCAGAGTTGAGTACACAGGCTATGAAGAGGATATTATCAAAAAAATTGAAATTGGAAATGTAAGTATGCCCCTCAGCAATTCATTAATGTCAGGCGCACAATCACTTTTTGGATTAAAAACCGAATTGCAGTTTGGTAAACTATACGTTACCACACTTCTTTCGCAACAACGAAGCAGAAGCGAGTCACTCACCATAGAAAATGGCAGACAAGGGCAGAATTTTGAAATACAAGGATCTGAATATGATGAAAATCGACATTTCTTTTTAGGGCATTTTTTTCGTGACAATTACGAAAGATGGCTGGCTACAGCTCCACAAATCACTTCTGGTGTGAACATTACAAGGGTCGAAATATATGTCTTGAACCTAAACAACGATACCGAGACCACCCGAAATATTGTTGGGTTTATGGATTTAGGTGAAGGCTCGCGGGTTCATAAACCCGAAGTACCCAGTGTAGGGTCAGGTCGTGGAGGACCCACACGCAATGAGGCCAACTCACTTTTTTCAAACCTGAATGTAATCTCTTTTGATCAGGTAGCACCTTTTGTGGCGTCAACATTCCCAGGATATGAAGGGTCTGTAGACTACTATTCAGGGTCTGTAGTACGTAGACTCAGCGACACTGAATTTACTCTTAGCGATAACTTAGGTTACATATCGCTAGCAAGAAGGCTTCAAAGCAATGAAATACTTGCTGTAGCTTATGAGTACACTTTCAATGGGAGCAGATACAAAGTGGGCGAATTGACAGAAGATTATCAAAATAGGGCAGACAATGAGGTCATTTATTTAAAGTTACTTCGTCCAGACCTTATCAACACAGAAGTGCCAACTTGGGATTTAATGATGAAGAATATCTATAATCTCAATGCCTCCCAAATCAGTCGTGATGGATTCGAGCTACGCGTGATTTACCGGGATGATGATACTGGTCAGGATAACCCCTCACTGCATGAAGGTCAACAGTTGAAAGATCGACTTTTACTCGAGGTTTTTGGACTTGATCGGCTCAACCCTAACAATGATCGACAACCAGATGGTAACTTCGATTTTATTGAAGGCGTCTCCATTAATACCCGAACTGGAAACATAATTTTTCCAGTATTAGAACCTTTCGGATCTACTCTTGAGAAACAATTCAACTCTCCAGAAGAAGACGACCTGATTGAAAAATATGTTTATAATGATCTCTATGAAGAAAATAAGGCTATTGCTGAACTAAAAGCCAATCAAAACAAATTTGTGATCTCAGGGCACGTCACGGCAGGTACCTCATGTGAATATTCATTACCTGGAATCAATATTGAACCAAATTCTGTTGTAGTGACGGCGGGAGGGCAATTACTCACTCAGGGAACAGACTATACGGTCTCGAACTTTGGAAGTATCACGATCAATGATCAATGGTGTACCTCAGGAAAAACCATTAATGTCTCCTTTGAAAAAGCAGATGTTTTCAATTTTCAAACTCGAACGCTTACAGGAGCCCGCTTCGATTATCGGTTCAATGAAGATTTCAATATTGGTGCCACGGTACTTCATTTGAATGAAAGGCCTGGGGGAATCAGTCGCTTTGCAGTTGGTAATGAGCCTGTAAGCAATACGCAATATGGTATTGATCTAAACTATCAAAATGAATCTCGTTTTCTTACTAAAATGGTGGATGCACTACCACTTGTCAGCACGAAAGAAACATCTTTAATTACGTTCAACGCCGAGTTTGCACAGCTCATTCCTAGATCCAGTAACGTGGTGGAAGGGCAGGCAACCTCCTATATTGAAGATTTTGAAAACGCTATCACTCCCATTAATATAAGTGGATGGCAATCTTGGCGATTAGCAGCTACACCCGCCTCTTTTGCGGAAGCAGACACCAAAGACCTAGAAAATCGATATAACGCTGCGAAGATCGCTTGGTACACCGTTGATAACAGCATATTCTACGCAACAGCGAGCAATGTAAGACCTGACAATATCACCGAATCTGATTTAGAGAATCACTATGAAAGACCCGTGCTACCGCAGGAAATTTTCCCTCAGCGCGATCAAACATTGGTCAATTCCAATGAACCCATTTTTGATATTGCTTATTTTCCTGAAGAGCGAGGGCAATATAACTATAACCCTGCTAGTTTTAACGATTTGCTACCCAACCCAGAGAAAAAGTGGGCAGGAATTACAAGACCGATTATCTCTGAAACCAACTTTGAGGTTAATAACATAGAGTACATAGAGTTTTGGCTTCTCGACCCCTTTATTGCTGGAGAGCGAGGAATAATAAAAGATGGACGTGTTAATTCTAATTTAACAGATGGGGGTCAGCTTATTTTCAATCTCGGTGTGATTTCGGAAGATGTAGCCAGAGACAACCGACATGCATTTGAAAATGGATTGCCTATTAATGGGGAGCCAGTAGTCAGCATTAATTCTCCGTGGGGACGCGTAACCGAAGACCAACCCCTCACTAACTTCTTTGAAAATACCGCAGGAGCGAGAGAAAATCAGGATGTTGGGCTTGATGGATTGAAAGATGACGAAGAAAGTCTCATTTTGCAACAAAAAGGAATATCCTTAAATACTGAAAATGGAGATATTTCTGCTGACAATTTTAGGTATATTTTAGATCCTTTTTACGATAATTTGAATGCGAAGATTGTTCAACGGTATAAAAGCTGGAATGGAATGGAGGGCAACTCCCCAATCACCACTTCTGGAAGCGATAACTTCATCCCCTCATCTACTACCATTCCCAATAGAGAAGATATAAATGAAAATGA
Source organism: uncultured Ekhidna sp. (assembly GCA_964289745.1). Classification (GTDB taxonomy): domain Bacteria; phylum Bacteroidota; class Bacteroidia; order Cytophagales; family Cyclobacteriaceae; genus Ekhidna. The sequence continues at coordinate 197,463 of CAXYMM010000001.1, read as the reverse complement.
TCGGGTAGATTTAGATGATCGGTATTTTGAATATGTAATAAATCTGGATCAAGGGACAAACACAACAGGCGGTTCTCTGAAAACACAGAAATACATTACTGATCAGATAACGAACGTTGGACCAAATGGTGAGGCTACTTGGTATCAGTTCAGAATTCCAGTGCGAGAATTTGATCGTGTGGAAGGGTCAGCTAGTATAAGGGATATTAAGCATATCAGGATGTATATGACAGGATGGTCTCAACCCGTGGTCTTAAGAATGGCTCAGCTACGGCTAGTGGGCAGTCAGTGGCGGAAGTTTAGTGGGACAGGGCTTCAAGATCCAGGATTGAGTGAAATCCCCAATTCCAGTTTAGCTGATTTTGATATTTCGATAGTTAGCATAGAAGAAAACAGTACAGCAGGTAAAGGAGGCATTCGTTATGTACTGCCCCCTGGACTGAATCGGGATGTAGACAATACCACCACACAAAATCGAAGATTCAATGAGCAATCTATTCAAATATGTGTAGAGGATTTAAGCGACAAAGATGGACGGGCTATTTTCAAAGATTTCAATGGGAACCAACGAATTGACTTGGTTAATTACGGTCGACTGAAAATGTTCTTTCACCTGCATGCCAATGGCGACGGGCTTCTCCTAGACAATGAAATCAATGGCTTTTTGCGTTTTGCTTCAGATGATAATAATTATTACGAAATAGAGCTTCCACTTGTAGTAACCCCAAATGGAAGTGAAGACCCAACCTTTGTATGGCCTAAACAAAACGAAATTGACATAGCACTTCAGGAGCTAGTTGAGGTGAAATCAGCTAGGAATAGGGCAAACTTTGACCTTAATGCTCCCTTTTCTCAGCCTTCTAGCGATAAGAAATATACGTTTACAGTTCGTGGAAATCCCGATGCAAGTGCGATAGTTCAATTAATTATCGGTGCACGAAATCCAGAGGATAATTTAGGCTCTGCCAAGTCCTTTTGCTTATGGGCAAACGAATTAAGAGTGACTGAATTCGACAGCAAAGCAGGGTGGGCTGCCAATGCGAGGGTAAGTACTCAGCTAGCGGATTTAGGTACAGTATCCGCCTCAACTCGGTATGTTTCAATTGGGTTTGGGGGCATTCAACAAAAAATTTCCGAAAGGTCGAGAGCTGAAACGAAGCAGTATGATATTTCAGCCAATATCAACCTTGAAAAGTTTATGAAACCTGAGAAGACAGGCCTAGTAGTACCTATGTTTGTAAGCTATGAAAAGTCAATCATTACACCCCAGTTTGATCCACTCGACCCAGATGTACTTTTAGAGCCCTCACTTACTCGATTTGATACAGAAGAAGAACGTAAAAACTATCGTAGAATAGTAGAAGATCGCTCTACGCTAAGAAGCATTAACTTCACGAATGTTAGGAAAAAGAAGGTGAAGGAAGATGCGCGAAGTAATATTTACGATATCGAAAATTTCTCCTTTAGCTATGCATACAGTGACAGAGTATCGAGCAATGAAAATACCCAACAGCTATTGAATAGGACTGTTTCTGGAGCTATCAATTACAATTTCTCACCAGCAGTTTTAAGCATTCAGCCTTTTAAAAAATCAGATGAGCTATCCAGTCCATATTTTGCCCTACTCAAAGACTTTAACTTTTCGCCTATACCATCTAATTTATCTTTTTCCACCAATTTGAGAAGGGACTTTAGGTCTACCACTTACTATGACAATACCCTACAGCCGTTAGCCCCATTATACGAGCGACTTTTTACTTTTATCAGAACTTATGGCTTTCGATGGGACCTTACTAAAGGCCTAGGACTAACCTATAATGCTACAGCCAATGCTGTAATCGATGAACCCGAAGGAGAGATTGAGGGATATATCGATACCCGGAAAGAGAGACAGTTTATTTTAAATCAGATTCTGGATTTGGGGAGAATGAAGAACTTCTCTCAAGATATAGCCTTGAACTATCGGTTGCCATTAGATAAACTGCCATTTACAGACTGGATCAGTATGGACGCACGCTACTCAGTTGGCTATGGTTGGGTAGCAGGTGCTATCGATCAGGGTAGTGGTGTACCAGATTCACTTTATTTTGGGAATTTTTTGAGCAATCAGAGAACTCGTGGAATAAATCCAAGGATAGATTTCAATAGACTGTATGACAAAGCAACCTTTCTTAAAAATGCAAAAGCACCACCTGAAAGGGGTGAAAAATTAAACCCTGGCAATCAGGCGTTAAAATTTTTGATGATGCTTAAATCAATTAATGGTTCATACACAATCAATGAAAGTACAGAATTCTCTGGCTTTGATCGAAGCCCTTTTCTGTTTGGGTTAGATCGCACCTTCGCAGCACCTGGCATTGAGTTTATTCTGGGAAGTCAGGACAGTGGGATAAAAGAAAAAGCAGCCAGAAATGGCTGGCTGGTAGAGAATCGCAATCTTAACTCACCATTTAGGCAGCGCTTTGAGACAAACTTAGATATTCAGACAGAGCTAAAACCTTTTGACGACCTGAGCATTCGATTGTCTTGGAACCGTGGGATCAATAACCAATATCAAGAAATATTTCGTTTTGACGGAATTAATAATTTTGAAACGCTAACACCATCTAGATCGGGGAGCTACTCTACTTCATTTCTCTCTATCTCTACCGCTTTTGAGTCGAACGCTGCAGATAACTTTTCTCAAGCTTTTGCTGATTTTGAGCGAAACCTATCCATTGTTCAAGGACGGTTAAATAGGCTTCGATCAGAACGCTTTGCTGGCGATACCACTTCTTATAGCACAATTTCGCAGGATGTAATCATTCCTGCTTTTATCGCAGCTTATTCGGGAAGAGATGCTAATAAGATTGCGCTCTCGTCTTTCCCAAAAATACCCCTGCCCAATTGGCGGATGGATTTTACGGCACTATCTAAAATTCCAGCTTTAAAGGAATTTTTTTCCTCCTTCACAATTTCTCATGGCTACAATTCTACTTACAGTGTGTCCAGTTTTACGAATTCCCTAATCTATGATGACTCAGTCATAGGTCTTCAAAACAGTATACTGGATTACCCAATGGCTGGAACGGATGAGTCTGGGATTGTACCGGTTTACATTATTAATCAAGTAGTTATCTCAGAGCAATTTGTCCCCCTCATTGGATTTAATATAAGAACCCAAAACAATATCTCTGCAAGAATAGAATTTAGGAAGAGTCGAAGTTTATCCTTAAATCTTTCCAATACACAGGTAGCAGAAACCACAAACAATGACATCACCATAGACCTTGGTTACTCCAAAGTAGGATTCAAACTTCCATGGAGGTGGCGAGGAAGAACGATCACATTGAATAATGACATTACACTAAGAATAGCTGCTTCCGTGAGAGATTCTAAAACTGTTCAGCGTAGGATTTTTGACGAAAGTATTATCACCAATGGGAATCGTACATTCCAGCTTCGCCCAACAATAACTTACAAGATCACCAAGCAACTGGATTTCAGTTTTTACTTCGATCGTAACGTGACCGTTCCTAAAATTTCGCCACCTTATAGACGTGCCACATCTGCGGCTGGAATTCAGTTAAGATTTGCGCTTTCTCAGTAGGGCAGTTTAACTCAAATACTTAATTTTGTAGTTCATTTAAAGATAGCCAAATGAATATTCCATCATACTTAGAATACACCAAAGATCACGAGTGGGTTAAAATGGAAGGAGATATTGCAACCGTCGGAGTAACGGATTTTGCGCAAGGAGAACTTGGAGATATCGTTTATGTAGAAATCGAGACAGAGGGAGAAGAACTAGAAGCTGGAGCTATTTTTGGGACGGTAGAGGCCGTTAAAACTGTTTCGGATTTGTTTATGCCTGTATCTGGCGAAGTGATAGAGGTAAATAGCAACTTGGAAGGAAACCCCGAGGTTGTAAATTCGGATCCGTACGGCGATGGTTGGATGATCAAGATAAAAATAACAGACAAAGGAGACCACCTGATCTCGTCTGAAGCATACCAGAGCGAGGTAGAAGGTTAGTTATTTTGGAATGTTTTTCTAAAATAGCTATAATTGCCAAATTCACGCTAGGAATTCAAAAATGTAGAACATATATTTGAACTTCAACTTCCAAAATAAGACTTAGTAAATCATATGGAACCAAAAAAAAATCCTAAAATAGATCTTTCCAAGAAGTCGGGGATGTTTCTAAACATCGGAATGACGGCGAGTCTATTAATCGTGATCCTTGCTTTTGAGTGGAAATCCTACGATGAGAATGCATTGATGGATTTTGGAGATATTGAAGATGACTTTGAAGACATCCTTGATACTCCAATAACCGAGCAGCCACCCCCACCCCCACCAAAGGTGCAGATTCCTGAAATTGTTGAAGTTCCAGATGAAGAGGAAATCGAAGAGGAGATTGACGTAGAGTTGGATGTGGAGGTAACAGAAGAAACAGTTGTTGAAGAGATTGTGTTTGAGGAAGCACCAGAAGAAGAAGTTGTCGATGAAATTTTTACCATCGTAGAGGAAGGAGCGACATTTCCCGGAGGCATCCAAGCGTTCTATTCATACCTTGCAAAAGAACTCAAGTACCCACGACAGGCTCAAAGAATGGGTATCGAAGGAAGAGTATTCGTCCAATTTATCGTTGAAAAAAATGGACAGCTTACGGATATTCAGGTAGTAAAAGGAATTGGTGCAGGATGTGATGTAGAGGCAGTGAGAGTACTTAAAAATTCACCAAAATGGAAGCCAGGCAAGCAAAGAGGAAAGCCAGTACGTCAAAAGATGATTCAGAATATCTTATTCAAATTTGCGAACTGAGAACTAGCTAAAAATTCATCTATAAGGTCTTGATCAAGGCTTTTTCATTTCCATTCTTCCGACTTTGAGGCTATTATTTTCTTTTTGTACGCCTCTTCAAAAGAAGAATAGTCTTCTTTGCTTATCACTTTTTTAAGGCGCTCAAGTACAGGAACGGTATAATTAATTAGTCCCCAATCCAATGCGCTGAAAATATAAGCTTTCAAAAGTTCAGGAGCGTATTTATTAATTTCGATAGCTTCGATTAGAATATCATATCCACCTTCAGCCTTCCTTTTTTTGAGCTCCTCTACGGATGCCAATACTCCTTTCACGTCAAAGGCATTTCGTTTTGCAACGAGGTATAGGTTCGTGTCACTAAGTTCTTCTAAGGGAATACTAGGATATTGTTTTTTCTTGGGCAAATACGTTTGAAATTTGCTCAATAAATCGTTAGCATAGTGCGTAAGTTCAGGATTTTTTTTAACGATTTTCAAGAGTTCACTTTCAAATTGAAGCGTGTCTCCCAAAGCAGCGATTACATCCAGTCTACTCAAACGGGAAGCCTCTCTTTTGACTGCTATCGCACCATTGAAGTAAGCCAAAGAGAGATCAAATGCATTTTGATCTAGGGTTAGTTTGCCAAGTACGTCTAGGTACTCACCCTTTTCGAAAGTATTGGCACTGCTTTGAAGATGATCTAATACGCGAAGTGCTTTGTTCACTTGTCCAGAATGATAATAATTCAGAGCTAAAGCCTTGCTAAGCCGGCTACTTAAAGTAGGGTTCAATGTCTTTGAAATCTCACTTCTCAGTACAGATGGGATTGAATCGTGAGAAAGAAGATAAGCAGCATTCAAAACGTAAGCCTGTCTGTGCAATGGTGGTGCTTGATCTAACTGTGAAAAAACAAAATCGCCTGGAGTGGAGTCTGCGGTAGCTAATATATTGGCCTTTACACCAAAATTTGAAGCAGCGTAGACTTTGCGGTAATCTGCTGGAATTGAATCAATAGAGGCGAAAGTTTTCCATTGATTTACTGTGGGAGCATCATTCCATGAATCTGAGGCTTTTACAGACTCGAAGTAGCTAAGGGCTTTGATATAATTCTCTTTTTCTAGGTGAATAAGTCCTAGGTTATTGGTCATTTCTGGGCTACTTATTTTACGAAGGGACTCTTCATATACCGCCTGAACTTTTGTGGGGTTTAAGCCTACTTCTTGATTGCCATAGTTAACCCATGCATAGGGAGAAGGAAATCTTTGAGCGGCGCTAAAAAAATGGGATTTCGATGCTAACCCTTTCCGCTTATCCCATTCCGTCCAACCAAGTTTATAGTTAGGATAGTGTGTATTATATCCGAGAAAAGCCGCCTGCAGCCAATACTCTTTCCCAAGTAATTCATTTCCTTGTTCGTATTGCTTATCTCCTAAAAGGGCGTAATGCCCTGACCTGAGAAGGTTGTATGGTTCTTGGTCAGCTAAAAAATAAAAAGCTGCGACACATACAAAACCACCGATCTTTGCAGAAGCGTAGGGGAAGTTTCTTTCTCGGTATGCGATTTTCCAAATAGGAAACCCTTTTATCAAAGGATCTAAGAAGTTTGAAATCGTATATAAAAAGAAAAGAACACCAAACCCTAAATGAAAATATAAAATAAAATAGTGAAGTGATTGATATATACCATCTACGCCTTTGCTCATAAATAAACTTAAACACCCCAAAGCCATGATCCCAAAACCAGCAAACCATGTTAGCTGCATGGGTTGCGGTATTTGTCGATTGAAAACAGTTTTGTATCTAAGACTCCAAGTAGCAACCAGACTGGAAATACCAAGTAGAATAAAAGGGTCCAATAAGGCAAAGGTGTTTTCGTAAAACCCTGATTTATTGAGATAATACAGGGTTAAATTACCCAAATAAATCACTGAGAGTAAGATATAGTGAATAGGGTTCTGCTTTCCTTTAGAAGACGTCGCCACAAAGAGCAATGCAAATCCGATCTCCTCTGAAATAAAGAAAAGAAAAATTAAAAAACAGATAGCGAAGGGAAACAGAGAATGCGCAAGGAAATGATTAGTAAAATCAGTGCCGTCTTTGATACCAAGGCAAATAAGCGCAGAGATGATAACTAAGGTTGCTATTCTTATTCCAAGCGGAACATTTTTGTTAAACTCCTTGAAGTAGATCAGCGGTATTGATAGGCATAAAAACGGAACTAGCATAACTAGCTTAGAGGTTATGCCGAATAGTCCAACTTCGAAGAGGTTAAGTCGGTTAATTAAAAGTGCAAACGCCGCTAAGACACTAAAAAAGAGATATTGATTTGAGTAGGTAGCGAGGCAAAGCACGATGCATAAACCAATCCATGTAATAGCTAAGTACATTTGGTCACTAGGCAAAGATCTTTTAATTCTGGTTCCTGCATATCGCTCACTTAAAACCCATTTATCTCCAATAACTTCATGATCCATTAAGCCACCCTCTATTAAGAGTGCTGGGAATTCGATGGCATCAGCAGTGGTTACGACCTCCCAGTCGATAGAGGTGCTGTAGTTTGCCTTATAGTTCCATAGCATTGTGATAAGGCATAATAGAAAAAGACCTATAAAAACCGAGTTATTAGGCTTGCGAGTACTTGTATCAAGAAGTTTCAAACTAATTGTGTTTTTGTATAGTCAGCGGTTTTGTCCAACTCTGATTGAATAACACGAAAAACCTCCTCTTTAAGTTCTTTAATAGCTGCCTCGTCTGCCCCTTTGGCGAAAATAGGTTGATGATAAATAATTCGACAAGTACTATAGCGAATATTCATAAAGTCATCGCCGCGCAAGATTTTATAATTGTCGGGAAATACGATAGGCACAATAGGCGTATTGGTTTCCGCAGCCATCCGAAATGCCCCATCTTTAAAATTTACCATTTCAGGAATTTTTTTGGATAGAATGCCTCCCTCTGGGAAAATGCCTAAACCATAGCCCTCTTTTAATGCTTCTTGTGCTTTCAAAAATGTTTTTCCTCTACTTCTTATACTAGCACGATCAACTGTAATGTGAACCCTGTTGTACATGTAACCAAAAAGCGGAATATTAGCCAGCTGTATTTTACCTACAAACTTGAAAGTTTTTGGAAAGAGTCCCATAGCCATAATATCCAAATAGGAGAAGTGATTTGCACAAAGGATGTATTGCTGATTTTTTTCAGGCTTAAAATGCCATTTGGTTTTAATTGGAATCATTATCAGAATAAAAAAAAATTGACACCAAACTTTATTTAGAAACAATGCCTTTTTGTGCAAATAAGGAGTAGAAGCACAAACACAAAGTGGGGCGATAAGAATAAAGAAGATAACAGCCATGATAAAAATGACCCAACAAGAATAAAGTTTTCTTAAAAGCATTACGTTGTAAAAATGTACAAATTCGCCCGCAAAAATACCTTAGAAAATTCAGGCTTTAGAAAATTTTAATGGCTAATCAATAAATTGCTAGCTTCGCATGGTAACTTGATAAAAGAAAGTATGTGAGCACACTAAAAGTAGAAAGCATAAGTAAGTCTTTCAGTCAACATCAGGCTTTAAAGGAGGTTAGTTTGGAAGTACCAAGAGGAAGTATTTTTGGATTACTAGGACCTAACGGGGCAGGAAAAACAACCCTCATTCGAATCATCAACCAGATTATTGAGCCAGACCGTGGAACTATTTATTTCGCAGGAGCGAAGCTAAATGCGGAACACATCAAAGAGATTGGCTATCTCCCAGAAGAAAGGGGTCTATATAAAAAGATGAAAGTCGGCGAGCACTTGGTTTACCTTGCGCAGTTGAGGGGGTTGAGTAAGAAAGAGGCAATTAAGCGCGGAAAAGCTTGGTGTTTAAAATTAGAAATTATCGATTGGTGGGCCAAAAAGATAGAAGATTTATCAAAGGGGATGGCTCAAAAAATTCAGTTTATTGCCACCATTATTCACGACCCAAAACTCATCATCCTGGATGAACCCTTTTCAGGTTTTGACCCAGTCAATGCCAATCTGATTAAAGACGAAATACTGGAGCTAAGAGACAAGGGCGCAACCATTATTTTTTCCACGCATCGTATGGAATCAGTAGAGCAGCTTTGCGATCATGTCTCCATGATCAATCAGTCAGAAAAAATTTTAGATGGGTCAAAGCTAGAAATCAGAGAGCAGTTTAGAGACGGATCTTATTTTGTGGAATATAAGCAAGGAAATTTGGTAGACACGGACAATTATACCGTATTAGAAACGGAGGAAATAGGCAAGGAACTTAAAAAATCGGTAGTACAATATCAGCCAAACTCAAATCCCAATGAGTTATTAAGACAGTTGATCAATAAGGTGGAGATTCATTCATTTATTGAACGAGTACCCACCATGAATGATATTTTCATCGGTTTAGTGAAAGGTGAAATTCAGAAATAGAAGAGAAATAACCATCAAGAAAACATGAATAAGATATTCTTAGTAATCCAAAGAGAATTCTTAAGTCGAGTAAGAAAAAAATCCTTTTTGATTGCCACTATCCTTGTTCCGCTCATTTTTCCAACCATCATCGGAGGAATGATATTTTGGTCTTATCAAAGTGAGCAAAATAGAGAAACAGAAATCATTCATGTGCTGGATGAAAGCGGGATATTGTCCTTTGAAGATTCAGAGCGTTTTATCTATAGATCGATTTCGGGACCATTGGATAGTGCCAAAGAAAAATTTAGCCTGTCGGATGACTTTGCTTTAATATATATTCCAAAAATTGATATTAATGACCCGGGCGGAATCCTTTTTTATGCCAAAACTAGTCCTGGAATTAATCTAGTAAGTGATTTTGAAAGTAAAATCGAGGCTCAAATTAGAGACATCAAACTGAAGCGCTCTGGCCTCTCTCAAAATCAGTTAGATGATTTAGAAACTTTTGTAGCGATTGAGTCATTTAATATTTCAGAGGAAGGAGACGAAAAAAAGAGTGACGCAGGATTCACTTTTGGAATAGGCTATGTAATGGGTTTTTTGATTTACATTTTCTTGTCTGTCTACGGGGCTCAAGTGATGCAAGGAGTAATAGAGGAAAAAAACAGTAAAATAGTAGAGGTTATTGTTTCTACATTAAAACCTTTTCACATGATGATTGGAAAAGTGGTTGGGGTGGCCTCAGTGGGCGTATTCCAATTCCTAATCTGGATTGTCTTGATAAGCACTATTTCATTTATATCGATGACAATTTTTGGATTAAACATGAATCCCTCAGAGACCACTAGTATGATTCAGGGGGTAGAGCAAGTTTCCATTCCTACGCAAGGAAATGCTCAGGTTCAAAATATTTTATCCATTATCAACGACATTCCGATAGTAGAAATCGTGGCATTATTCCTCTTCTATTTCCTTGGTGGCTATCTGTTGTATGGAGCACTTTTTGCCGCTGTGGGATCAGCCGTTGACACCCCTGCAGATGCACAGCAGTTTATGTTGCCGGTAATGCTTCCGATCCTTGTCTCCTTTATGGGTTTAGTGATGTTTGTTTTCTCAGATCCACACGGGAACGCAAGTTTTTGGCTTTCGATTATTCCATTTACCTCCCCCATCGTAATGATGGGGCGTATTGGTTTTGGTGTCCCTGCCTGGGAAATTGCTTTGAGTATGGCACTATTGATGGTGGGGTTTCTTTTCACTTTATGGTTAGCGGGAAGAATATACCGAATAGGTATTCTTATTCATGGAACCAAGGTCAATTACAGAATTTTAGCTAAGTGGTTAACCATGAAAAACTGAACCAGCAAGAAAAAGCGATGAGTAAATTACAACGAGTAATAAGCAGCGCACTGGATCCACTAAGACCCAACTTCAAATGGATTGTAATAGGTTTTTCCATCATCATTAGCATTGGGTCTATTCTCTATACCAACCTTCTGGTAGAAAAAATAAAGGAGCGAGAAAGCCGCCAAATTGAAATCTATGCCAGCTCTCTGGAGTTTTTGGCAAAGGAATCAGAGCGTACAAATTTCATACTTATCCTCGACGAGATTGTCAAAGCCAATCAAACCATACCTGTCATTCTAACTGATGTCGATAAACAACCTGAATACCATAAAAATTTAAAGAAAGCCGATAAACTACAGGGGAACCAACGCAGGAACTACTTACTGGCAGAAATGGAGCGAATGAAAGAACAGCACGATCCCATTTTAGTAACGCTTAAGGACGATAAAGGAAATGTTTACGGCACCAAATTCATATTTTATAAAAATTCGCTTCTACTGAGTCAATTATGGTTCTACCCTTATGTTCAGCTATCTATCATTGCCTTATTTGGGATGATTACATTTTTGGTATTGAATTATCTGAAGCGGGCAGAGCAAGATCGAGTCTGGGTGGGGCTGGCCAAAGAAACAGCCCATCAGCTGGGTACCCCCCTCTCATCCCTAATGGCATGGTCCGAGTATCTCAAAGAACGATACCCAAACCAAGGAGAGGTCATGCTTGAATTAGATAAAGATATCGAACGATTAAGAGTAATTACCGATCGCTTTTCAAGCATAGGAAGCGAACCTTATCTTTCTCGTTTAAACATCGTGGAGATCGTGGAAGAGGTTGTTTTTTATTTGCAAAAGAGGCTCTCAAAAAAAATCAATATTGGCATCACCTTCCACCCGCATCGCCATATTGAGGCAAAAGTGAACCCATCTTTGTTTGCTTGGGTAATCGAAAATCTTTGTAAAAACGCAGCAGATGCAATGGACGGCAAAGGCGTTATTGACATAACCATTTTAAAGGCCAACGAAGGAAAAGTAGCCATTGATGTTCGTGATACGGGCAAAGGAATAGCTAAGCACAAAATTAAAGATGTCTTTAGTCCGGGTTATACAACTAAAAAAAGAGGATGGGGTCTGGGGCTTCCCTTGGCTCGAAGAATAGTAGAGAAATACCATCAAGGAAAAATTTTTGTACGTCTCTCAGAGGCAAACAAAGGCACTACTTTCAGGATATCTATTAATGGAGCCAGTTAAATTTTTCCTTCCAATTATTTGATTTAATTTCGCTCAAAATTTCAGAGGTCAACCCCATACAAATCACAATTTATAATGGCAAATAAAGGTAAAGTAATACAAGTGATCGGTCCTGTGGTGGATGTAAGCTTTGGAGGCGAAGAATCGAAACTACCCGAGATCATGGACGCATTGAAAGTAATTAGACCAGATGGTACAGAGATCATCCTAGAGGTGCAACAACACTTGGGAGAAAAGTCAGTACGTACCATTGCGATGGAAGGTACCGATGGTTTGATGCGCGGGATTGAAGTAGAAGACCTTGGGTCTCCAATAAAAATGCCAACAGGAGATGCGATTAGAGGGAGACTTTTTAACGTGGTAGGAGGCGCTATTGATGGGATGGAAGAAGTAGCCAGCAAAGAAGGGCTTCCCATCCACCGAAACGCACCAGCATTCGAAGATTTATCTACTGCGACAGAAGTACTTTTTACTGGAATTAAGGTAATCGACCTCATTGAACCCTACGCCAAAGGGGGTAAAATCGGTCTTTTTGGTGGGGCTGGAGTTGGAAAAACGGTATTGATTCAGGAACTCATCAACAACATTGCAAAAGGACATGGCGGTCTTTCGGTGTTTGCCGGCGTGGGGGAAAGAACACGAGAAGGAAACGACCTTCTTCGAGAAATGATCGAGGCCGGAATCGTGGATTACGGTGATGCATTCAAAGAGTCTATGGAATCCGGAGGTTGGGATTTATCAAAAGTCGATAAAGAAAAATTAAAAAATTCGAAAGCGACATTTGTGTTTGGGCAGATGAATGAACCTCCCGGAGCAAGAGCTAGAGTGGCTCTATCCGGACTAACCGTTGCTGAACATTTCAGGGATGGAGATGGGGAAGGAAAGGGAAAAGACATCCTCTTTTTCGTGGACAACATCTTCAGGTTTACACAAGCGGGATCAGAAGTATCGGCTTTATTAGGTAGAATGCCCTCAGCCGTAGGTTATCAGCCGACTCTTGCAACTGAAATGGGCCTCATGCAGGAAAGGATTACCTCCACCAAGAAAGGATCCATCACTTCTGTACAGGCTGTATATGTACCCGCAGACGACCTAACAGATCCAGCACCAGCGACTACGTTCTCTCACTTAGATGCAACTACGGTTCTTTCTCGGAAGATAGCCGAGCTAGGAATATACCCTGCGGTAGATCCGTTGGATTCTACATCTAGAATATTGAGTGCAGCTATTTTGGGCGATGAGCATTACAATACCGCCCAGCGAGTAAAAGAAATTCTTCAGCGATACAAAGAACTTCAGGATATCATTGCGATACTGGGTATGGATGAACTCTCTGATGAAGACAAACAAGTAGTACACAGAGCAAGAAGAGTTCAACGATTCCTTTCTCAGCCATTTCATGTGGCAGAGCAGTTCACAGGGCTTCAAGGGGTGTTCGTAGATATCAAAGACACCATTAAAGGGTTCAACATGATCATGGATGGGGAGTTGGATCACCTGCCGGAGGTTGCTTTTAACCTGGTAGGGACTATCGATCAAGCCATCGAAAAGGGAGAAAAAATGATGTCTGAAGTTACCGCCTAAATACTTTTATATGTTTTTAGAAATCGTAACACCTGAAGAAAAAGTATTTGAAGGAGAGGTATTGCAAGCTACTTTTCCCGGTGCGGACGGATTGTTTCAGGTTTTGGATAACCACGCACCCCTTATAACGGTTTTAGGAAAAGGAGACATCAAATATCAGCAAGAAAAAAAGCAAGAAGTACGGGTTCCAGTGGAAGGAGGAGTGATCGAAGTGAAGTTTAATTTAGTGAACGTGCTGGTGGAAAAGATAGTAAAAGAATGAGGATTTTTTTTTACGTATACCGAAACGCCTAAGGCTTGATGGCTTTTTCAAGCCCGCTCATCAAAAAAAATATTTTATTCCAAATTTATTTGCAAATACGATCCAATACCTTTATTCTTGTGTTCTAAACCTAAACCTAAAAATAAGATGAGTAATTTCAATGAATCCAAAAACGTAACGAAAAATTTTGAATTTGTGGTTAATCAAATCAAATCAAATCAAATCAAATCAAATCAAATCAAATCAAATCAAATCAAATCAAATCAAATCAAATCAAATCAAATCAAATCAAATCAAATCAAATCAAATCAAATCAAATCAAATCAAATCAAATCAAATCAAATCAAATCAAATCAAATCAAATCAAATCAAATCAAATCAAATCAAATCAAATTCAAACCCAAAACCCTTCTAATCGCCACCCTGTGCGCAGTCACCGTCTTATTCAGTTGCAAGAAAGATGAAACAGTCGACACCCAAGTAGTTGCCGACTTTACCTTTACCCAAGGCTCAGCAGGGACGGTAACCTTTAAAAACGCCTCAAAAAATGCCACTAGCTACGCTTGGGACTTTGGCGATGGAAACAAATCCACCGACGAAAACCCCACGCATACCTACACGAAAGACGGCACCTATACGGTAAAACTCACCGCCACGAATGCAGGCGGATCGGCGGATAAAACCGCAACGGTGACCGTTGATAATATAGTAACTTCAGCACCCATTACCATCGACATAGCGGATTTATCTCAATTAGTGCTACCGAAAAACAGCCCCAACGGCGTGGTTATTTGGAAAATTGCGGCGACCGTAGCCAATGCGGATGAAACGCCCGTTTTTTCGATCAAGAGTCAAAACCCGGCAGGTGTCCTTGGTTTGAAGGGAAATAAAATGATGCTGGCCGACACAAGTGCCTTTGATTATGCGACCAATACAGAACTCACGGGCGAAATTCAAGCGACAGTGGGGAGCGCAACGGCTTCGGCCACGTTTACGATTTCCATAACGGACGGTGCGGGAATTTACATCCCCGATGCCAAATTCAAAGCGGTATTAGTAAAGAATACAGCCCTCAACACCGATGGAGATGAGGAGGTTTCCGTAGCGGAAGCCCTAGCATTTACAGGAGGAAATCTAGGAATTCAAGGAGGTAATTTAGGCATTACAGACGCTACCGGAATTGAATATTTTACAAATCTTATTAGTGAGGTTAATCTTAGTGGAAATGCCTTAACGGACATAGATGTTTCGAACAATACCGCACTTACTATTCTTAGACTACAACAAAACACTTTAACCGACATCGATGTTTCTCAAAATACAGCACTTACTCTACTTTGGTTATATAACAACCAATTAACAGCACTGGATGTTTCTGACAACACCGCACTTACTGATCTGAGTGTAGCAAATAATAATTTAATAGCACTTAATGTTTCTCAAAACACAAAGCTTTTTTCTCTTAATGTAAGTGGGAATAATTTAATAGCACTGGATGTTTCTAAACTCACAGCACTTAAAATTTTTTACTCAAGTCAAAGTGCATTAACAAAAATTAATTTGGCGAATGGCAATAACAATGCTATTCTTAGTCTGAACTTTCTCGAAAACCCTGATCTAACCTGTGTACAAGTGGATGATCCTTCATCGTTTAAAATGAAGTGGGAAGGGAAATTCGATAAAGACAAAGTAACCTTTCAAACCGTACCATGTCCGTAAAAAAGCGCATCACCGCCTAGGCTCCGTAGAATGGGTTTGGGCTAGGTGTTTTTCCTAAAACAGCGTAGCGATCTCTTTTGGAGCGCACAGCAGACGTCCTAAATCATTCCCACTAACTAAACTGCTTGGGCTTATTGTCATTTAAGACTTTTTTCTTTTGTTTATCAACGGCTAGGCTTCATCGAATTGATGATCGCTAGGAAAAATTTGCGCACTTTCCTTAAAAAGGGAGGGAAGAAGAGCATAGGGCATGAAAAGTGTTAAAAAAAGTAACAAAAACCCTTTATGCCCTTCGAAAAGGGGTTTTGAGCAGAGGCGGAGGGATTCGAACCCCCGGTACCTCGCGGTACAACGGTTTTCAAGACCGCCGCATTCGACCACTCTGCCACGCCTCTATGATCTCTGCGATTTTCCAAAAGAATCTGTATCTGAAGACAATCCCCTTTAAAATCGGAATGCTAAATTACCTGATCTTTTAAAATAATCAAGCAATGCGCTGTTCAATAAAACTTGAAAGCTAAAAAACATCCGTTATGGGGGAAAAGTAGTCCAATTCTACCTTACTCCCCTACATCGAAGTGCTTTTTGTAAAATGATAGAAAAGGGTCTATATCAAACGTGTCGAGGACTATTGTATCCCATACATCCTTATGATGTGGAAGTTTGAAATGCCCAAATTTATAGGGGGTATTCAATCGTGTAGAATAGTTGGTCAAACAGCGTTTCATTGCCTATACGATTTTTTTTGTTTTTGATGAAACCTAAGCCTGTCGATATGAGTAAAAAACAGAACCCCTATTTTTTGAATAGGATTGACATTACATCAAAATTTTAAACAGAGGGGATTGATTGTCTAAACAAAATTTTTAAATATTAGAACAGATTACGTCACTTGATACAGGGTATTCTTTAATTTTGATAAATCATGAGAAAAATTTTAGTCATACTTTTCCTTACGCTCTATCTCAATGGGCTATCTCAAGAGGTTAAGGTGGTAAAGTCGGAAGAGCTTCAAGAAATTATCCTTGATGCAGACCAATCACTCACGGTCTTTAATTTTTGGGCCACTTGGTGTGCCCCTTGCCTTAAAGAACTCCCTCATTTTGACGCATTAGCTAAAAAATTCAATGTCAAGGTCTATCTTGTAAGTGTCGACTTCCAAAACCAACTGGAAAATGTGAAGTCTGCGGTAAAAGAGCAATCCATACAATCTGAAGTTCTTTTCTTGGATGAAAAAAATTCAGAAACCTATATAACGAAGGTAAGCAAAGAATGGACGGGAGCTATCCCAGCTACCTTATTTGTGACCAGCATGGGCAAAACATATTTCCATGAAAATGCCTTTACTAAAGAAAAATTAGAGAAAACCATAAATAAATACTTAAATTAAATGATGTCAAAAACCATGAAAAGAACCTTTTTATTATCGATAGGTGTGCTTGTTGTCGTTTTTATCTTATTTGCTAATGCTTCCATGCCACTTTCAGGAATTGGAGTTGGCGACTACGTTTCTGATTTTAAACTACCAAGTACGGAGGGGAAGATGGTGTCGATGGGTGATTATACCGATGCCAAAGGATTTATCATCATATTCACATGTAATACTTGTCCGTATGCAAAAGCCTATGAATCGAGAATAGTTGAACTAGACAAAAGCTATGCACCTAAAGGCTTCCCAGTTATCGCCATTAACCCAAATGATCTCGAAAAGCAACCGGGTGATTCTATGGAGGAAATGAAGAAACGAGCCACTAACAAAGGATTTACTTTTGCTTACTTGCGAGACGACAGTCAAAGTGTAGCAAAAGCATTTGGTGCTACCAAGACCCCACACGTTTATCTTTTGAATAAAGAAAGTG
The DNA here is from genome assembly GCA_964289745.1 of uncultured Ekhidna sp. Lineage (GTDB taxonomy): Bacteria > Bacteroidota > Bacteroidia > Cytophagales > Cyclobacteriaceae > Ekhidna. The sequence goes on along the minus strand of CAXYMM010000001.1, from coordinate 180,241 downwards.
TGGGAAAATACAAAGTAGAATACATGGGTGCCATTGATGATAGCGCAAACGACCCTAGCGATGTTTCAGAAACGTATGTGGAAGATGCAATCAAGGCTTTGCTGAAAGGGGAAAAGCCAAAAGAAACGGAGAAGAGAGCCATAGGATGCACAATTAAGTGGAAAAGTTAACACCCAAAGTTTTTTGAAAGCAAAAAAAGAAAAAAGCCCTGAAAGGGCTTTTTTTAATGTGCCAGAATTTTCTCTTTATGTTTTTTGAGTTGTCTTCTTAGGCTTTCTACTGCAGCATCCACTGCAGCTTCAAAAGACGTTGATTTCTGCTTGGCAAAAAATTGATTTTTAGGACTATTGAGTTTTATTTCTACTACTTTATTCTCCTTTAAATCGTTATTTTCGACCCTAAGAAAAACCTCACCATCGATGATACGATCATAGAAGGTCTCGAGTTTATCAACTTTTTTCTGAATAAAACTGAGCAGTTTGCCATCTGCATCGAAGTGAATAGAATGTATTTGCAACTTCATCTCTGTTACTTTTTATGGTTAAAAATTAATTAAGCCTTAGGGTGAGCCTGATTAAAGGTTTCCTTCAGCTTTTCTATTGAATTGTGGGTGTACACCTGTGTAGCCGCTAGGCTGGTGTGACCCAAAAGGTCTTTTACCGCATTAAGGTCAGCTCCATTATTTAAAAGATGAGTGGCAAAGGTATGCCTAAGTACATGCGGGCTCTTTTTGCGCTGTGTAGTAACAAGCGTAAGGTATTGTTTTATTTTCCTGTAGATAAACATGGGGTACATAGGCTTTCCTGAATCGGTAATTAACAAAAATTCCTGCTCGAAGCCCTCATTTTTTTTTGTTTGAATAAAGTTTGTGACTAATGAAATTAACGGATTGCTGACAGGTAAGATTCGTTCTTTACTTCTTTTTCCAAGGACTCGGATGGTTTTTTCATGAAAATTAACATCTGTTTCTTTAAGGTTTTTAAGCTCGGCAAGACGAATACCGGTATTGTAAAAAAGCTCAATTAGCAACTTGTCTCTCTGCCCACTAAAATTTTCTTCAAATACAAGCGAATCTAATAACTGATTTATCTCCGCTTCTTTTACAAAAGAAGGGAGTCTCTTCTCCGCTTTTAAAGGTTTGATTAAATCAGCGGGGTTGGCGTCCAAATATTCACGCGCCACAAGAAATTTATAAAAGGACTTAAGCGTAGCGATCTTTCTATTGATGCTTTTTGGACTTATATCAGCATCTGATAATGACATAATCCAATCACGGATCTGAGGATTTTTAACATCATTGATCGCTTCTAGGTCGTACTGACTTTTTAAAAAATGCTGAAACTGTAATAAATCTTTTGAATAGGCAGATACTGTATGATTGCTGTAACGTTTTTCTGCCTTGAGATATTTAAGGAATAGTTGAATCATAGATAGCATGGCTACTTTCCAGTAGCAATACTAACTTAATCATTTATAATCTAAAAAAGAAAAGAAATATTAGCTATTTTCTTGATCTCTTAAATGCTGGACATACTGAGCTTTTTTAATCTCATCTCTTCTTCTTACAGAAGGTTTTGTGAAATGAGTTCTCGATCTAAGCTCTCTCAATACACCGGTTTTTTCGAATTTTTTCTTGAATCTCTTTAGCGCCCTGTCTACGGATTCATTTTCTTTGATATTAATGATCAACATTTACGAAACAAATTATTGGAACGCAAAATTAAGAAGTATCACCATTCATTCCAACAAGAATTTCCCTTTAATTCTAATGAAATACAACCCTGTCTTAAATAAAAAACAAGAGGTTCTGGTTTTCTTGAATCGTTAGATTTAGGCTTCGATAAAAAATCTCATATGGACAATAAGACATTGTGAAGCCAAATTATCCAGAAAATTAACTACCCATTATTCAGTCATTTGGTTGCTAAAACCAGAGCGAAAAAGGATATTAAGAATTCAATAGCTAGCCTGTCTCTAAGATTGTATTTTCTAATGCTTAAAATGCCTTGTGCCTGTTATTACCATCGCCAAATTATTTTCATCACAATAGTCAATGGAGTCCTGATCTTTGATAGAACCACCTGGTTGAATGACTGCAGTGATTCCTGCCTTATGAGCAATTTCCACACAATCTGGAAATGGAAAGAAAGCATCTGATGCCATCACCGATCCGTTAAGATTGAACCCAAACTTTTCAGCTTTTTCTATGGCTTGGTTGAGTGCATCCACTCGTGACGTTTGGCCTACACCGCTTGCCAGCATTTGTCCGTCTTTTGCCAGCACGATGGCATTGGACTTTGACTGTTTGCAAGCTTTCGTGGCAAAAAGTAAATCTGCTACTTCTTCTGCTGTAGGTTGCTTTTTCGTTTTGGTTACCAGATCGTTGGCCTCCTCTGTATTAAGATCATAATCCTGAACAATGATACCATTGAGTAAGCTTTTATATTGAGTAGTCTGATGCCATGGTTTTTTCTGAATTAATAGAATTCTATTTTTCTTCTGCGTTAAAACCGCTAGTGCCGCTGAAGAGAAAGAGGGGGCAATAAGTATCTCAAAAAAGAGGTTTTTCATTTCCTCTGCGGCATAACCATCTACTTCTTTATTTGTAACTAATATTCCGCCAAAAGCGGAGACGGTGTCTGCAACAAAAGCTCTTTGGTAGGCAGATTTTACTGTTTTGCCTGTTGCGATTCCGCAAGCATTGTTGTGCTTTAATATACCAAAAGCCGTATCTTCTTTGAATTCAGCTATAAGCTGAACAGCTGCTTCGATATCCACAAGGTTGTTGTAAGAGATTTCTTTACCATGAATTTGATCAAAATATGTAGAGAGGTTGCCGAAGAAATACCCTTTTTGATGTGGGTTCTCTCCATATCTCAATGTTCGTACTGGCGATGAACTGATTCTTAGTGCTCCAACTTCCCGCTCTGAGTTCATCCAGTTGAATATGGCCGAATCATAATGGCTGGAAGTCGCAAAAGCTTTTGTAGCGAATAACTTTCGTTCATTTAGGGTGGTAACCCCCTCTTTATTATCTAATATTTTCTTCAAATCACCATAATACTCTCTGGAACTCACGATTACTACATCGTTAAAATTTTTTGCTGCTCCGCGAAGGAGAGCTATACCACCGATGTCAATTTTCTCAATAATGTCCTCATTGGACGCCCCCGATGCCACTGTCGCCTCGAAAGGATATAAATCTATGATCACCAAATCGATTGGAGGAATTTCGTATTGGATTGCCTCCTCCTGATCTGAGACATTCTCTCTTCTGTGAAGTATACCGCCAAATATTTTGGGGTGAAGGGTTTTTACGCGTCCACCAAAAATAGCTGGATAGTCCGTTAGCGCCTCAACAGGGGTCACTTCTGCTCCCTGCTCTTGGATAAATTTTTTCGTTCCTCCAGTTGAATAGAGCGTTACCCCAAGCTCATCAAGTCGCTGCACGATCGGGGCAAGCCCCTCTTTATGAAAAACAGAAATAAGGGCTGATTTGATTTTTTTCTCAGACATGTAATGGTTTATAAAAGAGCATGTAAAGTTGAGTAAAATCGACCAATTAGACAGACTAATTTAGGATGATAAATAGAGTCGGAATTTGCTATAGTCCAGGTCAAATAAAATGGAAGTTTAAAGCAGAAATCTGAAAATGGTGAAGAACATTTTTTAGTAAGGTAGATATCAGATTTGGGCATCTCGAATTATCGTTTGATAAACATTCCTAAGCTTCGAGGTTGCATAGTTGTTCTCACACAGGCATGAGCCTCAAGTGCGGCAACACCAAAAGACTCGTGCAAAGTTGGAAAACAAGCGTGTCGCATTTTTGAAGACGATCCCTGATTTCCGTTCCATTTCTTTCACCAATGATTTAGACAAAATTAAGCCTGATCTTTAAAATTTGGTGTTGTAGCTGAGCTTAAAGACTACCGTCACCCACAATATTCACTTTAAAACGGACTCCTTTTTTCTGTAATGTTTCACAAGCCTGAATTACACACTGAAAGTCTTTTACAGCTTCTTATGCTCAAAAATTGGCGGGGCGGGAAATAAATTCTTCGATCACACGAGGAAAGTGGGCATATTCCAATTTTTGTATTTTTTGGGCGAGCGATTTTGGCGTATCCCTTCTCTCTACTGTGCATTTAGCTTGATAGAGCAACTCTCCTTCGTCATACTGTTCATTAACTAAGTGGATTGAAATCCCAGATTCCTTTTCTCTTGCTGCTATAACTGCTTCGTGAACATAATTTCCGTACATCCCTTTTCCCCCATATTTTGGAAGTAGAGCGGGATGAATGTTGATGATTTTGTTTGGAAATGCTTCAATTAAGTATCTTGGAATAAGCCAGAGAAATCCAGCAAGAACGATGAAGTCAATATTTTGCATTTTTTCCACAAATAGTGAGGAGTTAAACTCTTCTCGGGAAAAAGCAGAGGATTTGATCTGCAAAATTTTTGCTCTTTCATGTACATAAGCATCTTTCTTGTTTGAGAAGATTCGATCCACCTTTATAGAATTGTGGTCTGAAAAATAGTTTGCAATGTTTTCAGCATTCGTACCGCTTCCGGAGGCGAATATTGCCAGATTAATTTTACTCATAATTGAATTCGATTGTCTTTCAAAAAAATAGGAATATTTTTTTTAAGATTTTTGGATACTCCTTAAAGCGACAGTTCCTCATCTTCAAGCATCCCACAGCTTTCATGCAAGTTTTTTATAAATCCTTTAGTAAAATATTTTCTCTTTTGGTAAAACCTAACTCACGCTGAGTAATAAACAAGTCTTCCACGAGCTGCTCAATCTTTTCTTCAATTCTTGGGATTCATTTGTCTGCAAAATTTAAATGGTACATAATCGAAGCTAAAAGTAAAATTGCCTAAACGATTCTAAAAAGCATCTTCAAAAATTTTTATTCTTCCCTCCGCATCTACACACACCACGTCGAACCGAACATCCTTTTTCCAATTAATGGCGTAGATATAATCTTCCGCTGCTTCTTTGATTCTATTTTGCTGTGCTTCGGACACAAATGTCTCCGCCTCTCCAAAAGAATTGTCTGTTCGTTGCTTTACTTCCACAAAAACCAATAGCTTATCATCTATCAAAACGATTAAATCTACCTCACACCTCTTGTAGCGATAGTTGGTTTCCAGCACTTCACATTGCGCTGCTTCGTAATGTTTTCGAGCCAATCGTTCTCCCAATTCGCCTTTCAATTTTGTACTCATGCTTTTTGTGTTTCAAAACTAGCAATGGAACTTGATCAATAGTTGGTATTGTTCAAATGGTGTTTCCAACTTTGATGTGTGAATAAGCAAGTACAATTCATCCACCTTGGCCTCAAGGACTATCAAGAGGCTTGGGACTATCAAGAGTATCTGTTTAAAAAAACAGTCGATCTGAAGATTGCCAATCGAAAAGCAGCGGAAAACGACCAAATACAGACTTTAAACTACCTAATCTTTTGTGAACACCCACATGTATATACTTTAGGTAAAAGTGGCAATGAAAATCACCTCCTTGCCAACAAGCGTTTTCTTCGGGAGAAGCAGGCTTCTTTTTATAAAATAAATCGGGGAGGGGATATTACCTATCACGGACCTGGACAAATTGTTGGATACCCCATATTAGACTTGGATCATTTTTTTACTGATATACATCGATATTTGAGGTTTCTGGAAGAGGCCATTATTGGAACACTTAAAGAGTATGGCATAGCCTCTGGAAGAATCGACGGGCTCACGGGCGTTTGGCTGGATTGGGAGGATGAACAAAAAGCCAGAAAAATATGTGCAATGGGAGTGAAAAGTAGCCGTTGGGTCACCATGCATGGCTTTGCATTTAATGTAAATACAAACCTAGAGTACTTTAATTATATCGTGCCGTGTGGCATTCAGGACAAGTCCGTCACCTCACTGGAAAAAGAACTAGGGGTTAAAATCGCAACCTCAGAAGTGGAGGCAAAACTAAAAAAACACCTAGCTTCTATCTTTGAAATGGTTTTAATTGAAAAAAGTAATCTTACCTATGAAAAAAGACATTGATTTTTTTCCTGTGAAAAATGTACAAGTGGTAGTGGTGCAGTCCACCGAAGGATGGAAAGTTTACCTAATCAATCGAAATAATGAAAAGCTCGAGCATGTAATTATTACCTCCAGAGGGTATAGGGAACAAAAAAAGAAGTGCGGAAGACTTCAACATTGAGGCACGTGATTCCCTACCTAGATACTAGAATGAACGCCTCGGTTGACTAATCAAAGAATCTGTTTTTCACCTGAATAATGAATGCTAGGTTAGCTATTTTATGAAATAGCAGGTATATGACAAGAAATTCATTTTTGTACCTGAATCTATCGTTGAGGAAAACCCGACTTTTATTGAATAATTGGAAACGCACGGTATCTTACATGAATAATTCAAACTTAAGTGTGAGCATTATAAGTTTAGTGAACCATTATGTACCGGGGAAGTGCTTAGGCACCTCTCTCACGATTACTGGTTGGATTTAATTTAAAGGAAATGCACCATAACTTTCAAGAATTTCTCGTCATTGATATTGAAACGGTTTCAGGGAGTGAGGACATAGAAAAAATTTCGCCAGAACTGAAAAAACACTGGAAGAAGAAAGCGAGTCTTATCCCCAATCCCGATCAAAAAACACCAGAAGATCTTTATTTCGACCGATCCGCGATCTATGCCGAATTTGGAAAAATCATTGTCATAGGAATGGCTATTTATTTCGAGTGGAAAGGCCAGCCTGCGATGCGCGTCAAAAGCATTGCATCTCACAACGAAGAGGAGTTACTGCTAGAGTTTAAAAATTTCATCGAAGCCAATTTTGATCAGGACAACCTGAAGATATGTGCTCATAACGGAAAAGAGTTTGACTTTCCATATCTCTGTCGCCGAATGCTTATCAACGATATTAAAATCCCGCGGTCACTCAATATGGCAGGGAAAAAGCCGTGGGAGGTCAACCACATCGATACCATGGAACTCTGGAAATTTGGCGACTGGAAAAGTTTCACCTCTTTGGATTTGCTCACTACTATTTTCAACATTCCGTCCAGCAAAAAAGACATGGAAGGATCGATGGTCACAAAAACATATTATGAAGAAAAAGACGGCCTTCAAAAAATTGCAGAATATTGCCAAAAAGATGTGATAGCCACCGCACAATTGTACCTGCGACTCAATAACTTACCGCTGATTGAAGATGAGTTTATTAACACAATCAACCACCCAAAATAGTATTTTAAACCCCTCTATAAAATTTGATGCTATCTGCACAATAAAAGAACTTGACTCCATCCGGCATGAGTAAAAAAAAAATAAAGACCAAGCTTGGGAACCGATCTAGGCAACAAGAACCCACCCACGTCAAAAAAATAAAAAACAAGCTTCATAAGATTTTCTATATTAACAATGGAAATCCTTACGGTTATCACGAGCTCATCAGAGAATTACAACTACGTGACCAAAAATCTAAAAACTATCTCAAAAATCATCTCTTTAGCCTAGAAGCCAACGGAAAAATAAGAAGGCTTAGTGACGGTCGATTCATAAGCAATGCCGAGAGCGAATACATTCAGGGAACAATAGATCACGTGAATCCAAACTTTGCATATGTGGTTACTCCAAGCGAAGAAGAGGATATCTGGGTGAAGACTGCCGACCTCAAGTTTGCCATTCATGGAGACCTAGTCTGCGTTATGGTTACAAGACCTGCTGGAAAAGGGTTTAAACCAGAGGGAAAAGTCGTGAATACACTAAAAAGAAATAGAAATGAATTTGTAGGAAAAATTGAGATTTCAAACAAATTTGCCTTTGTCGTGCCTGATAGTCGGAATATACACTTCGACATCATGGTTTACCCAGAAAATATCGGCAAGGCTAAGGAAAATGACAAAGTACTCGTGACCATAAATAAATGGCACGATGCAAAAAATAAAAGCCCTCTCGGCATCGTCACAGAAATACTGGGACAAGCCGGTGAAAATAAAGCAGAGATTCGTTCCATCATGGCCGAATTCAGGTTGCCGCTCAGGTTTCCCAAAAAAATAGAAAAAGTTGCCGAAGAAATACCCGCTCAAATCACCTCAGAAGAAAGAAGAAAAAGAAGGGACTTTCGACCAATAACCACCTTTACCATAGATCCCTATGATGCAAAAGACTTTGACGATGCGTTATCCATACAAAAAATAGAAGGTGGAAAATTCGAAATTGGCGTACACATTGCCGACGTATCTCATTACATAAAGGCGGAAACCCTACTAAACAAAGAAGCGGCAGATCGAGCCACATCCGTCTACTTGGTAGATCGAACCATTCCGATGCTGCCTGAAAGATTATCCAATGTACTGTGTTCTTTGCGACCTAATGAAGAAAAGCTCACTTTCTCCGCTGTTTTTGAGATGGACGGGAATGGAGTAATCAGCAAAAAGTGGTTTGGGCGCACCATCATCGAGTCCAAGCGACGCTTTACGTACGAAGAAGCACAAGAACGAATTGAAGGGCTTGATGGCGACTTTAAAGAGGAAATCGTCACGCTAAACAACATTGCCAAGCAGTTAAGGAAAAAGCGATTTGCAAGCGGGGCAGTCAATTTCGAAACGGTAGAAGTGAAGTTCAAATTAGACGACGTTGGGAAGCCACTTGAGGTGATTCCGAAAGAGCGCAAAGAGGCTCACAAGATGATCGAAGAGTTCATGCTACTGGCCAACCGAGAGGTTGCAAAACACATTTTTAAGTGGAAGGAAAAGGGGAAAGAAGATGGAAGCAAAACGTTTGTATACCGTGTTCACGATGATCCTGATCCTGAAAAACTCAGCACATTTGCGTCAACCGCCTCCCTTTTTGGACATAAGGTAGATTTAGCAAAAAACCTTTCTACAGAGCTCAACCAGCTTATAAGAAAGATAGAGGGAAAGCCAGAACAAAATGTGTTAGAATCACTAGCCATCCGATCCATGGCGAAGGCAAAATATACGACAGATCCAAGACGGCACTTTGGATTGGCCTTTGATCATTATACGCATTTTACCTCACCCATTCGCCGATATCCAGATGTAATGGTACATCGCCTTTTGGCGCATTACCTTGAAGGAGGCAAAGATGAGGGTGTCAATGAATATGAGCCTCTATGTATGCATTCTTCTGAAAGGGAAAGACGAGCCATAGATGCAGAACGTGCCTCCATCAAATATAAGCAAGTAGAATTCATGGAAACCATGCTGAGTAAAGAGTTTGATGGAATCGTATCTGGTGTGACCCAATGGGGCATTTTTGTAGAAATAATTGAAACAAAATGTGACGGCATGATCCGAATAGCTGATCTCGAAGACGACTATTATGAGTTTGACGAAAAAAAAATGCGTGTAATAGGGCGAAAAAATAAGCGTATTATCACGCTTGGCGATAAACTTAAAGTGCAAGTGACTCGAACCGATATCGAAAGGCGTACGATTGATTTAAGCCTAGTTGACGAAAAATAAAGATTCGGGTTTCCTAAAGAATTTACATAGACTCGCTGAAGCTTTAGCACCTATTTGACATATTTTTCTTATAAAAAACTAATTATAATTTTTTATATCAGTACGTTCAGGGCTAAGTTTCACCTCCAAAGAGGAAGGACGGAAAAGAAGCTACTTTTAAAAAACGCGGAGGTTATCTGAGAAGGGGGCATTTGATTGCCGAGGATAATTTGGAGAAAGTAACGCATGCTCCTCTCCAAATTTGAGGAAATGATAGAAAAAGGTGCGGAATACGCAAAACCAATAAAGGGTTGGTCCAGATTGCTGATATATACGAGAGTGAAGATGTTTTCTTCAAAGAAATATTAGAGATCATTGCTTCATTGGGTGTTTTTCGTAGAAAATATAGGTAGGGTGTAAGTGATTTACAATAGCTGATGAAAGCCTTTAATATGGACTTAGTTTTTAGGGGAGTTCTGTAAAGGAAAGTTAGGTTCGCCCCGATAGAATTTCTCTAACCGAATCTTGAAAAAATACTTTTTGCAAGTTCATAAGTTCTTTGACTACCTGATGAACAAACTGAAAAGTTGTGCCTACATAAAGAGAAGATTCTACGAGAGTATTTTTGAGCGTATCCGCCAGCTTGCCTTCGATCTCGTCCAGAATATAGGATATCCACTCTGTTCAAAAACGCTGATGAATCTAATTTGTACATCATTAATTTAAATAATGATTATCTGATCGTGTTAGCCTTACGCTTCTGACGCCTATTTCTTGAAGCAAACCTTAATTATTTTTTAAAGAAAGAATCTACGAAAACGGTCTTATTGAAAACCTGTAGGTCTTCCACTCGCTCGCCTACTCCAATGTACCTTACTGGAATTTTGAACTGATCGGAAATACCAATTACTACCCCGCCTTTTGCTGTACCATCTAACTTGGTAATCGCCAAAGAAGAAACGTCTGTTGCTTTAGTGAATTCTTTTGCTTGAACAAAAGCATTTTGTCCGGTACTCCCATCTAAAACCAGCATAATGTCATGAGGTGCTTCAGGCATAAATTTTTGTACAACACTCTTGATCTTGGATAACTCGTTCATGAGATTTATCTTGGTATGCAACCTCCCTGCAGTGTCTATCATTACTACGTCTGCATTTTCTTCCTTTCCTTGCTTCGCTGCCTCGAAAGCTACCGCCGCTGGGTCCGTATTCATACCCTTGGAAACCACAGGAACACCTACACGCTCTCCCCACATGATAAGTTGGTCCACGGCTGCGGCGCGAAACGTATCTGCGGCACCCAAAACCACTTTCTTGCCCTGCGCCTTAAACTGGGATGATAACTTTCCGATGGTGGTGGTCTTGCCCACCCCGTTCACCCCTACTACCAATATTACATAGGGGCCATCTACCTCTGGCAAACCAAAGTCTTGAAAATCTGAGGTGTTGTTTTCTTCTAGTAATGCGGCAATTTCGTCTCTAAGGATTCGGTTAAGTTCAGATGTATTGAGGTATTTGTCTCGTGCTACCCGTGCTTCTATTCGATCAATGATTTTAACTGTAGTATCTACCCCAACATCTGAGGTGATGAGTACTTCCTCTAATTCATCCAGCACCTCCATATCTATAGAGGATTTTCCAATAACAGCTTTATTGAGTTTTGAAAAAAAATTTTGTTTGGATTTTTCTAGCCCCTTGTCTAACGACTCCTTTTTATCTTTACTAAAAAAGCCTTTGATTCCCATAGCGGAAGATATTTGGTTGGAAAGAGTTAGGATAAAAAAAGCCACCCTAAACTAGAGCGGCTTCTTTTCTTTCAGGATTTAAGTTTTTATTTAGCCAAAGTTGCTTTTACATCGCCTTCCAATACCATTTCTTCTCTATAAGAATACGTACCGTTTTCATTTTTAACAGCCTTGATGATTTTAGCGTATTTCGCTCCACTAGCTTGTTTTAGAGTTGCTACTACTTTCTTTGCCATGCTTATTTAATTTCTTTATGTACGGTATATTTTCTCATGATAGCATTATACTTCTTCAGCTCAATTCTATCTGGCGTATTTTTTCTATTCTTAGTAGTGACGTATCTACTTGTTCCAGGCAATCCACTTGTCCTGTGTTCTGTGCATTCTAAAATTACCTGAACTCTATTTCCTTTTTTTGCCATTTTCTTTCTCTTTTGTAAGAAGATTGCAAATGTAAGAAATTAACCCCCTAATTGAAATGGATAAACATAAAAATTATTATCAAATTTAATTTTTGATGATTCTTTTATTTCAATGCTATCAAAATAGGTAGTAGGCTTTAGCCATATTTCCTTGTCTCCTGCATGCAACTTGATCGGCATATCAAATTTTTCTACCACATTGGTCCACCTATAATATAGCAGGTTGCCTTTCAAATAATACTCTAAAACGGGAATTCTGATGTCTCTCAAATACTGATCGAATACTTTAGAAAAGTCAATGCCGGCATTTTGAGAGATGTAATTCTCTACTTCAACTGATGAGGCATTACGGTGATAAAATTCTTGGTTTAACCCAACTAGTATTTGTTTCCATTTTTCATCGTCATTTATAACCTGACGTATGGCATGCAACATATTGTGCCCTTTATAATACATATCGCTAGACCCTCTTTTATTTACTTCATAGTCGCCAATTATGGTCTCTTTATTTTGGATACGCTTTCGCAAGCCTCTAGTATATTCGGCTCCAGCCTCTTTTCCATAAAAGTATTCGATAAACAAACTTTCTGAATAGGAGGTAAACCCTTCATGTATCCACATATCAGCTACGTCCTTATAGGTGATATTATTAGCAAACCACTCGTGCCCACTTTCATGTACGATGATGAAATCCCACTTAAGCCCCCAGCCTGTATCGCTCAAGTCTGTACCCAAGTACCCATTCATAAATTTATTGCCATAGGTAACTGAACTCTGGTGCTCCATGCCTAGATAAGGAACCTCTACCAGTTTGTAAGAGTCTTCATAAAAAGGATATGGGCCAAACCAGTACTCAAAAGCTTCCAGCGTTCGGTAGGCATCCTGAAATTGCTTCTCGGTCTTTTCCTGATTGGATTTTAATACCCAAAAGTCAACATCGAGCTTTCTTTTTAATCCATCGTAAGTGGAAGATATATTCGTGTAGTCTCCTATATTTATATTTACTCCGTAGGCATTTATAGGGTTTACCACCTTCCATACATACGTTTTCTTGCCCTTTGAATTTTTTGTGTCTATTAATCTTCCGTTTCCTACTGCAATTAAATCATTCGGAACCGTAATACTCAAAAGCTGCCCGTTATCGGGTTCGTCATAAGGGTGATCCTTGCATGGCCACCAAACACTAGCACCGAGTCCTTGATTTGAAGTTGCGACAAAGGGCTTACCGTTTTCATCTTTTGTCCAACTAAATCCCCCATCCCACGGGGCTCGTACCGCTTTTCTAGGATGTCCTGAAAAAAGTATCTTAAGGGTATTTTCACTCCCCACTTCTTGCACTTCTTGAAGCCGTATAAAGTGAGCATTTCCTTCATGCATTACTTCGAGGGTCACACCATCTTGAATCACCTTTTCGATTTGCATTGGTGGTTGCAGGTCTATTTGAAGCAGATTATGGCTTTTTACCGCTTCGTAGGTAATCGTGTTACTTCCTCGAATGTATTCCTTTTCGATATCTACTTCTACGCTTAGATCATTGTGAAGCAGGTTCCACCACGATCTTTCAGGAGTAATGGCTCCACGCAAGGAATCTTGTCTTGTGTAGAAACTTTCCGATATCGAAACCCCGCTCTGGCTGAAGGCAATCCAGAAAAGCAGACAACACGTAAAAACAAGAAATAGCTTTTTCATTTGAATTTCGAATGTATGCCAACTAACCTACTGGTTATTATTGTATAACATAAGGAAATATTAATTAAAAAGAAAAATCCTAGCCCTTCAAGGCTAGGATTTTTAATATTTCGTTCTTTCTTAATTCTTAGTGAGCGATCATTCCGTTTTCTCTAGCCTTTTTTAGTACTGCACTAATACCCTTTTTATTGATCGTTCGAATAGCGGATGTAGAAACTTTCAGCGTAATCCACTTATCTTCCTCAGGTACATAGAATCGTTTCTTCTGAAGATTTGGATTGAATCTTCTTTTCGTTTTAATATTTGAATGAGAAACATTGTTTCCCACTCGTGGTCTCTTTCCTGTTATCTCACAAACTTTTGACATCTATCGATCCGATTTGAAAAATGAATTGCAAATATGGAGATTGCAATAATAAGAAGCAAACTATTTGGCTACATTTTCATGATTATAGGGACAATGTTTGCAACCATTTCCGCAACAATAGCCTCTTTTCAAGTGAAAGCGCTCTGTAAATATCAAAAGACCGGTTTCATTGAAATAAAAATCTTCTAAATCTAGTTTTCCTTTCAATTGTTTTCAGAGAAGTAAATCATTATTCTTGCAAAGGGAAATAAACGTCAAAATTATGACAGAAAATAATATCCTCTCTAGTGAGGATTTGATAAAATTGGAGGACGAACACGGAGCTCATAACTACCACCCACTACCCGTTGTGCTAGCCAAAGGCGATGGCGTTTATGTTTGGGATGTAGAAGGCCGTAAATATTTCGATTTTCTGTCTGCCTACTCTGCCGTAAACCAAGGTCACTGCCATCCCAAAATTGTAGATGCAATGAAATTTCAAGCGGAAACCTTGACACTCACCTCACGAGCATTTTACAATGATCTGCTAGGTCGTTTCGAAAAGTATGCTACAGAATATTTTGGTTTTGACAAAGTACTTCCAATGAATACAGGAGCAGAAGCAGTAGAAACCGCAATAAAGCTTTGTAGAAAGTGGGCCTACGAAAAGAAAGGAATTTCGGAAAATCAGGCACAAATTATTGTTTGTGATAACAATTTTCATGGAAGAACGACGACCATCGTATCCTTTTCCAATGACCTAAAAGCCAACCAAAACTTTGGTCCATACACTCCAGGTTTTATCCGTATTCCATACAATGACCTTGAGGAACTTGAAAGAGTGATGCAAGGTGAAAATATTGCTGGATTTTTAATAGAGCCTATTCAAGGTGAGGCGGGTGTAATAGTGCCCGACGAAGGGTTTTTAAAAGGAGCGAAAGAAATTTGCAACAAAAACAACGTTCTTTTCCTCGCCGATGAGGTACAAACTGGTATCGGTCGAACAGGTGCACTGCTACGCATATGCGGAGATTGTACGTGTGAAGGTCATTGCGAGAAGCAAGCCACATACATTGAACCTGACATACTAATTCTTGGGAAAGCACTATCAGGAGGAGCATATCCTGTGTCGGCTGTTTTAGCCAATAACAACATAATGGAAGTGCTTCAACCAGGGCAACACGGGTCTACTTTTGGTGGAAACCCTGTGGCGGCGCAGGTAGGAATAGCCGCCCTAGAAGTTATAAGAGAAGAAAAGCTTACTCAAAATGCCAGAAAGCTTGGCGAAATATTCAGAGATAGAATGAACCACATGATCGAAAAGACCAATTTGGTGACACTGGTAAGAGGCAGAGGGCTACTCAATGCTATTGTCATAAATGATGCTGAAGAAAGCACTACAGCATGGGATATCTGTTTGAAATTAAAAGAGCATGGACTTCTTGCCAAACCAACTCATGGCAATATCATCCGCTTTGCACCTCCGCTTGTAATAACGGAGGAGCAATTGCATGAGTGCTGTGACATTATTGAAGCAACTGTACTCGCCTTTGAGAAATAGTATTCAGATAAAGTTAAAAAGGGGACAACTGTTTTGATGTATGCTGTTCAATCTATTGTCAAAAAGCGTCTTGAATGAATAAAGATGGAGGTAAATCTTAATCAGGCCAAAATTTTAAGTTAGGATTTGCTAAACCGCAACCCCAACTTCCCTTTCTAAACTAAATTTACCCTCTTCAATCCGAACCCTTAGTATAAATTTAAGCGAATAAATATTAGCTCAATATAAAAATGAAGATAGCTGTAGTGGGTACTGGATACGTTGGTTTAGTTACGGGTACGTGCTTTGCAGAAACCGGAAATCAGGTCACATGCATTGATATCGATGAGAAAAAAGTTGAAAAACTTAAGAATAAGCAAATAACAATTTATGAGCCTGGGCTCGAGGCTCTCTTTGAAAGGAATATAAGGCAGGGAAGGCTTGATTTTACTACGAACCTAAAGGAGGGTATTCAAAATGCTCAAATTATATTCTTGGCATTGCCTACACCCCCTGGAGAGGATGGTTCTGCAGACTTAAAATATGTTTTGGGGGTCGCAGAACAACTAGGTCCATTGCTCGAAAATTTTACCGTTATAGTTGATAAAAGCACGGTGCCTGTAGGTACAGCCGAGAAGGTAGCGACCAAAATTCAAGCCAGCGCTAAAGTCGATTTTGAAGTTGTTTCTAATCCTGAGTTTTTAAGAGAGGGCGTAGCAGTTGATGATTTTATGAAGCCCGATCGAGTAGTAATTGGAGCTAAGTCAGAAAAATCGATTGAAGTGATGAAACAACTTTATGCTCCTTTTGTACGTCAGGGCAATCCTATCCTGTTTATGGATGTTCGTTCGGCCGAATTGACAAAATACGCTGCAAACTCCTTCTTGGCAACAAAGATTACTTTCATGAATGAGATTGCAACCCTTTGTGAATTGCTGGGTGCAGATGTCGACATGGTAAGAAAAGGAATAGGGACAGATTCAAGAATTGGGAAAAGGTTCTTATTCGCTGGGATTGGCTACGGCGGAAGTTGCTTCCCGAAAGATGTTCAGGCACTAGCCAAATCTTCCAATGAGGTAGACTATGATTTTAAGATTTTGAACTCAGTCATAGCAATCAATAATGCCCAAAAACAAAAAATGATCGACCCGTTGAAGGCGTATTTTGGGGGTGACATAGCTGGTAAAACAATCGCCGTATGGGGGCTAGCATTCAAACCCTATACTGACGACATCCGTGAAGCACCCGCATTGGAAAACATAACAACACTCCTTAGTTTAGGTGCCAAGGTAAAAACGTATGATCCAGAAGCAATGGAAAATGTAAAAGGGGTGTTTGGGAATAAAATAGTGTTTGCTAAAGACGAGTATGATGCGATAAACGGTGCAGATGCCCTTATGATTATGACGGAATGGCCACTATTCAGAACCCCGGAATTTGAAAAAATGAAGTCTGGGCTTAATAACCCCGTCATATTTGATGGAAGAAACCTTTATGAGCTAGATCGGATGCAGGAATTAGGGTTTGAATATTACAGTGTTGGGAGGAAAACGATCGCCTAAGAGACTTAACCTCCATTAGAAAGAACGTTAATCTTTTTAGGGCAGTGCTTTTTTATTGTTCATTCAGTGCCCAGTTGTAGTTCATCCAGCTAACCTTAGCGTCTGACTCCAACTGCAAGGGCGCATATTTATTCAGAAAGTCGACAAGTGCCCCATTGTCATTGAAGTCTCCTCCATACCAATCAAAAATTTTTGATAGTTCCGCTTTTTTGGCATTCATGAATACATTTTTATTCGTATCTGCCAAAAAAAATCGGGTTGCGTTTGCAAGCTGCTCTTCCAATGTTTCAGGTAAATACGCATTATTTTCCAACTTAGGGCAGGAAACGGCCGCACAAACCAACGCAAAATGAATTCGAGGCTCATCAAATTCCTTTCTGATAATACCATGCTCAATATGATTGAGATCGTATTTCCTGTCCCCAATATGGATGAACTTCACATCCCATGCAGTGCTTACTAAAGGAATTTTTATAGTTGATCCTAAGTCCCTTATACTGTTTACGGGGTAGTATTCAAGAACAAGATCTAACGTGAAGGCATTGTAGGCATTTATCCAAAAAGCCAATTTTTCATTTTCACTCCAAGTGTCCAAAGGAGGGTTCGTTTTAAGGACTTTCAGATAATCTTTCAATATGCTTCTATTGGCCTGAAGGCCTCTATAGTTAACCATCCCTGCTTCATCTACATATTTTTGAAGCAATGCATCAAAAAGCGTATGCGAGGGGGCATTTTGAGCCACAAGAAATGACCCCCAAAAAAAGAAAAGAAAAGATAAGGTTATTTTATTCATTAGAAGTTTTGCTAAAAGCATTTAAAACAAATTAAAACAATAAAAGGGTTTGAATGCGATATTTAGCCAATTCATTAATAGGTAAATTTAATTTCGAAGCTAAGCAAGGTTTCGTTTTGGGAACGTAGCATTTGGGATAATCGAATTATTTTCAATCCAGAAAATAGGGATGATTAGAAAAAATCCCAACTTTCTGGTTCAACCTAACTCCTTTTTTAGAAGCGGCATCTTATTCTTCCCACTAAAAACGACCCTGACCAAAGCCAACCCATTTACCCAAACGCTCAAAAAAGGGCTCAACTCATTTTTTAGTAAAACCAGCAGATCAACAGCTACAATAGAAAGAATATGAACCCGTTCATCAAAAAAAACCATATTTTTTTTGAATTTATTTGCAAATACGATCCAGTACCCTTATTCTTGTGTTTTAATGTATTCTATAATTAAACTAAAAACCAAAATGGAAAATTCTATTAAAACCAAAAGCGAGATGAAAAATCTTAATATATCAAATAAAGTAACGAAAAATTTTGAATTTGTGAATAATCAAATCAAATCAAATCAAATCAAATCAAATCAAATCAAATCAAATCAAATCAAATCAAATCAAATCAAATCAAATCAAATCAAATCAAATCAAATCAAATCAAATCAAATCAAATCAAATCAAATCAAATCAAATCAAATCAAATCAAATCAAATCAAATCAAATCAAATCAAATCAAATCAAATCAAATCAAATCAAATCAAATCAAACCAAACCTTTGAATTTTAAACCGAAAACCTTTCTACTTGCCGCCCTGTGCGCAGCCGCAGTCTTATGGAGTTGCAAGAAAGATGATAAGGTCGACCCGGTCGACACCCAAGTAGTCGCCGACTTTACCTTTACCAAAGGCACAGCAGGGGCGGTAACCTTTAAAAACGCTTCTAAAAACGCCACCGGCTATGCTTGGGACTTTGGCGATGGAAACAAAGCCACCGACGAAAACCCCACCCATACCTACAAGAAAGACAGCACCTACACCGTAAAGCTCACCGCCACGAATGCAGGCGGCTCGGCGGATAAAACCGCAACGGTAACCGTTGATAATGTAATTACCATCGCCATAGGGGATTTGTCTCAATTAGTTATTTTGGAAAACAGCCCCAAAGGCACCCTGATCGGGGAGATCACGGCGACCGTAGCCAATTCGGACGAAACGCCCGTTTATTCGATTACGAGCCAAAGCCTAGCAGGTGCCATTGCTTTGGAGGGAAATAAAATGGTGATAGCCGATGCAAGTGCCTTTGTTTATGACACAAATAAGGAGCTTACCGGGGAAATACAGGCGACAGTAGGGAGTGCGAAGGCTTCGGTCACGTTTACGGTTTTAGTAGATAAATTAATTGAGATCCCAAATGATAGCTTTAAAGCTGTATTACTCGAAGATGATAGCCTTGACGCCAATGGCGATGGGAAAATTTCACTGTTGGAAGCCCAAGCATTTGTAGGTGGAATTAGTGTTCTCAGAGTTAAAGACTTTACTGGACTTGAATATTTTACAAATATTGAATCGATTAATATAGGACTTTCTAGCTTAACAACCATCGATGTTTCTAAAAACACTGTGCTTATTGAGCTTAAATTAAGTAGCAATCAATTAACAGCCATCGATGTTTCTAAAAACACGGCGCTTATTCAGCTTGAATTAGTTAATAACCAATTAACAGCCCTCGATGTTTCTAAAAACACGGCGCTTATTCAGCTTAAATTAGCTAATAACCAATTAACAGCCATCGATGTTTCTAAAAACACGGCGCTTACTGAGCTTTATTTAGATAATAACCAATTAACAGCCATTGATGTTTCTCAAAACACCGCACTTACTGAGCTTTATTTACAATATAATCAATTAACAGCACTGGATGTTTCTAAAAATACGGCACTTACTGAGCTTAATTTACGAAGCAATGCCTTGACAAAAGTAAATCTAGCGAATGGGAATAACGATAAGCTTACGAATTTAGATTTGTTAGCAAACCCTAATTTAACCTGTGTGCAAGTGGATAAGATACCTATTCCAGAAGCGTGGCAGGGCTTTAATTTTGATAATACCAAAGTAAAATTTCAAACAGACGCATGTCCGTAAGATAAGCGCATCACCGCCTAGGCTCGTAGAATGGGGTTTAGGTTTAGCGTTTTTTCCTAAAATGGCTATGTGAGATTCCTTTCGGTGCGTACCAAAAAATGTAGTTGGGTGTGAAAGGGGGGTCGCTTGGGGAGTGTTTAGTCCGTTCTCGCTTGCTCAATCGCTTGGTTTTAGTGTTTTTTAAGCCTACTCAAAAAAAAACATGTTTTAATTTGGATATGTGAGGTCATTCAATTAATCTTGTCCTTCTTTGCGTTACTTTTCGCATTGCTGTATATATGTGTAAGGTTGTCTCTTAGTCAGTAACCTTCAATAATTTAAAAGATTATGATGAATTTTAAATTAGGTCAAGCCATTTTAATTGCTTTATTCTGTTCAGTCGCAATCCTATTGAGTTGTGATGAGGACGATGTACCAGATCCAATTGAGGAAGAAGAGGAACAGGTTATCCCAAAAGTAGTCGCCAACTTTACCTTTACAGTAGACGAAGAAGCGACAGGGAAAGTATCCTTTAAAAGCACTTCTGAAAATGCGACCCGTTACTCTTGGGATTTTGGAGATGGGAACGTATCAATAAGGGCAAATCCAACACATACCTACACGAAGGACGGTGTCTATACGGTAAAGCTCACCGCTACGAATGCAGGCGGTTCGGATGCTAAAGCAGAAACGGTTACCATTACAATAAAAGGAACTGACACCCAATTGATTGCCAATTTTACTTTTAAGGTAGACACAACTGCAAGTAAAGTAACCTTCACGAACACTTCTACAAATGCGACTGGTTACACGTGGGATTTTGGAGATGGAAATAAATCAACAGACGAAAATCCAATACATACGTACGCCAAAGACAGTACCTATTCAGTAACACTCACCGTTACGAATAGTGCGGGTGAATCAGCTGACACAACGAAAACGGTTAGTACTTCTAATGTTTCAGCCCCCGTTTCTGACTTTAGCTTTACCATAGCTTCAGGAGGGGTTGTAACCTTTACAAACGCTTCTTTAAATGCGACTGGTTACACGTGGGATTTTGGAGATGGAAATAAATCAACAGACGAAAATCCAATACATACGTACGCCAAAGACAGTACCTATTCAGTAACACTCACCGTTACGAATAGTGCGGGTGAATCAGCTGACACAACGAAAACGGTTAGTACTTCTAATGTTTCAGCCCCCGTTTCTGACTTTAGCTTTACCATAGCTTCAGGAGGGGTTGTAACCTTTACAAACGCTTCTTTAAATGCGACTGGTTACACGTGGGACTTTGGCGATGGAAACACTTCAACAGATGAAAACCCCACACACACCTACACGCAAAGCGGAGATTTTGACGTAACGCTCACTGCTACGAATGGTGCGGGTGCATCAGTTAATTCCACACAAACGGTGACCATTGTATTAGCACCCGTTTCTGATTTTAGCTTTAGCATAGGTTCAGGAGGGGTTGTAACCTTTACAAACACTTCCTTAAATGCGACTGGTTACACGTGGGACTTTGGCGATGGAAACACTTCAACAGATGAAAACCCCACACATACCTACACCCAAAACGGAGATTTTGATGTAACGCTCACCGCTAGGAACAGTGCGGGCGCATCGGCTAATTCTATGCAAACGGTGACCATTGTCTTAGCCCCCACTGCTGACTTTAGCTTTAGCATAGGTTCAGGAGGGGTTGTAACCTTTACAAACGCTTCCTTAAATGCAACTGGTTACACGTGGGACTTTGGCGATGGAAACACTTCAACAGATGAAAGCCCCACCCATACCTACACGCAAAATGGAGATTTTGATGTAACGCTCACCGCTAGGAACAGTGCGGGCGCATCGGCTAATTCTATGCAAACGGTGACCATTGTCTTAGCCCCCACTGCTGACTTTAGCTTTAGCATAGGTTCAGGAGGGGTTGTAACCTTTACAAACGCTTCCTTAAATGCAACTGGTTATACATGGGACTTTGGCGATGGAAACACTTCAACAGATGAAAGCCCCACCCATACCTACACCCAAAACGGAGATTTTGATGTAACGCTCACCGCTAGGAACAGTGCGGGCGCATCGGCTAATTCTATGCAAACGGTGACCATTGTCTTAGCCCCCACTGCTGACTTTAGCTTTAGCATAGGTTCAGGAGGGGTTGTAACCTTTACAAACACTTCTACAAATGCGACTGGTTACACGTGGGACTTTGGCGATGGAAACACTTCAACAGCAGCAAGTCCCACCCATACCTACACGCAAAATGGAGATTTTGATGTAACGCTCACCGCTAGGAACAGTGCGGGCGCATCGGCTAATTCTATGCAAACGGTGACCATTGTCTTAGCCCCCACTGCTGACTTTAGCTTTAGCATAGGTTCAGGAGGGGTTGTAACCTTTACAAACGCTTCCTTAAATGCAACTGGTTACACGTGGGACTTTGGCGATGGAAACACTTCAACAGATGAAAGCCCCACCCATACCTACACCCAAAACGGAGATTTTGATGTAACGCTCACCGCTAGGAACAGTGCGGGCGCATCGGCTAATTCTATGCAAACGGTGACCATTGTCTTAGCCCCCACTGCTGACTTTAGCTTTAGCATAGGTTCAGGAGGGGTTGTAACCTTTACAAACGCTTCCTTAAATGCGACTGGTTACACGTGGAATTTTGGCGATGGAAACACTTCAACAGCAGCAAGTCCCACCCATACCTACACGCAAAATGGAGATTTTGATGTAACGCTCACCGCTAGGAACAGTGCGGGCGCATCGGCTAATTCTATGCAAACGGTGACCATTGTCTTAGCCCCCACTGCTGACTTTAGCTTTAGCATAGGTTCAGGAGGGGTTGTAACCTTTACAAACGCTTCTACAAATGCGACTGGTTACACGTGGGACTTTGGCGATGGAAACACTTCAACAGCAGCAAGTCCCACCCATACCTACACGCAAAATGGAGATTTTGATGTAACGCTCACCGCTAGGAACAGTGCAGGCGCATCGGCTAATTCTATGCAAACGGTGACCATTGTATTGGCACCTGTTTCTGATTTTAGCTTTAGCATAGGTTCAGGAGGGGTTGTAACCTTTACAAACACTTCCTTAAATGCAACTGGTTACGCTTGGGACTTTGGAGATGGAAACACTTCAACAGATGAAAGCCCCACCCATACCTACACGCAAAATGGAGATTTTGATGTAACGCTCACCGCTAGGAACAGTGCGGGCGCATCGGCTAATTCTATGCAAACGGTGACCATTGTCTTAGCCCCCACTGCTGACTTTAGCTTTAGCATAGGTTCAGGAGGGGTTGTAACCTTTACAAACGCTTCCTTAAATGCGACTGGTTACACGTGGAATTTTGGAGATGGAAACACTTCAACAGCAGCAAGTCCAACCCATACCTACACCCAAAACGGAGCGTATGATGTAACGCTCACTGCTACGAATAGTGCGAGCGGATCAGCTAATACAACGCAAACAGTTACCATTACGAATGCAGTCATTACTATAGACATAGCTGATTTGTCACAACTATCTGTTGCAGAAAATAGCGTTGATGGAACCGTTATTGTGGAGATAGCGGCGACCGTAACCAATTCGAATGACACGCCTGTTTATTCGATTCTGAGTCAAAATCCGGCGGGTGCCATTGGTATAGTTGGAAATCAAATGGTTATTGCCGATTCGAGCGCATTTGATTTCGAAACCAATACTGCAATTACAGGTGAAATTCAGGGGACAGTAGGCGGTGTGACGGCTACGGCAGCGTTTACCATTTCCATAACGGATGTTCTTATTGAGATAATTAATTTTCCGAGTTCAAGCTTCAAAACTGCATTACTAAGTCTTAATGGTCTTGACGCCGATGGAGATCTAGAAATTTCAGTGGATGAAGCCCGAAACTTTACAGGAAGAATTGATTTTAGTGGAAGAAGCCTTGGAAGTGTTAAAGGAATTGAATTTTTTACAAGCGTTACTTACGTTGACTTTGTAGGTACTGGAATAACAGAAATAGATGTTTCTAAGAACACAGCACTTGAAACGCTTTGGACGGGAAGTAATGCGTTAACAGCACTAGATGTTTCTAAGAACACAGCGCTTAGACAACTTGGTTTAAACAACTCCCAATTAACAACAATAGATGTTTCAAAAAACAGAAAGCTTGTAACACTTAATATCTTAAATAACCGATTAACAAGTGCTAATCTTGCTAATGGTAATAACAGTTCGGGAATGCGAGCTGTATTAACTGGTAATCCGAACCTAACTTGTATAAAAGTTGACCGGATACCTGTTCCATCAAACTGGGCGAAAGATGGTACTGCTAAGTATCAAACAACGGATTGTAATTAAAAACACACATAATACAGCCTAAATCCCGCTTTATGGGTTTTGGGTTTTATTTTCCTAAAACGGCTAAACGATCCCTTTTGGGGTGCACAAAAAAAGGACGTTGGGTAAGAAGGCGAGGTCGCTTAGGGAGTGCTTTAGCGTTGCGCTATAGGAAAGTTCGGCGCAGAATGGTTCATAATCTTAGCCCATTCCCGCTGACTAAACAGCTTGGTTTTATAAGCCTTCGGGGTAAAAAAACCTTCGAAATTGCGCAGACTATCGGATTAAACTTGTGCATTAAAATTGTTTTAATAGCTCATTATAATAATTTGGCTTGTTGGTTAATTTCAGAGGGTTTAATCGCTTCATCCAAAGTACGATAGTTTGATTTTTAGGAAAATTAAATAGATTATTTCGCTTATCTTCTTACTTTAATTGAACGTTCCCGATTTGATCGTGGAATGCGTTAATGTTTTGTGGTCTTCAAAAAAGTAAGCGAATGTCTGCTTCATCACTTTTTGGAATTCGAAGAATATTTCATCGTTGATAAGTCGTACTCTGTTTGTCACAGATATCTTTACAAAACCCCTCGAAGGCGATGACACTATCGGAATGAATGAGGTTATTTTTTTGATTTTCACAGAAATATTTCATTAAGTTCTTTAAAGTTTGTATATTATCTTTTAAAAGCTACATGAACATACTAATTGTTCTTTCTTTTTAAATAGCTTTAAAATTAGTTTAAATAAAATGCCAAATAAATGAATAAAATTAGACAAATGAAAAGGACATCCATTTACCTAACAGCTCTACTGTTATCAATGACTGTTATGGGTCAACAAAGAACCATCTCTGGATCCGTTAAGGATATAGACGGTGAACCACTTATTGGAGCTTCTGTAATGGTTAAGGGTACTTCCACGGGAGTAATTACAGACATTAATGGGTCATATGAACTGACATTGTCGGATAATGGCTCATATGTGATAGAAACCCGATATGTCGGATTTAAAACGCAATCAAAAAAAGTAACGATTCAAAATGATTTAAATGCATCACTTGACTTTACACTTGCGGAAGGAACAAACTTAGATGAAGTTACCGTTATTGGTTCACGAAATCAAAGTAGAACGGCTCTAGAGACAGCGGTACCTATAGATTTAATTCCACTGGCAAGTCAAGTCGAATCAGCAGCGCAGGTAGAAGTTGGAGAAATATTGAATTACCTGGCACCCTCCTTCTCAGCGAACAATCAGACCATTGCCGACGGTACAGATCATGTCAATCCGGCTTCATTGAGAGGTCTTGGCATAGATCATGTACTGGTATTAATAAATGGAAAACGAAGACATACTTCTTCTCTTGTTAATGTAAATGGGTCTGTTGGTAGAGGGTCTGTTGGCACTGATTTAAACGCCATTCCCGCAGCAGCGATTGAGCGGATCGAGGTTTTAAGGGACGGAGCCGCAGCCCAATACGGATCGGATGCGATCGCTGGAGTCATTAACATTGTATTAAAGGAAGACGTAGACAAGGTCTATTTTTCATCTACAGTGGGGACAACCTCAAAAGGCGATGGAGAACGTGCTCAAGTCAATTTAAATTATGGCCTCAATATCGGGAAAAAAGGATTTATTAATCTAACAGGTCAGTATCAATTCAGAGGAAGAACGGATAGAGCTGGAGCGTGGACAGGAGACGTTTTTAAAACTGACGGTACGGGTGTATTTGCAGAAGACTTTAGTGCAGGAGATTTTAGTCCATTTGACCTAGGGAAACGCTTATCGGCAGAGGAGGCAGCAAGTATCAATGCGGCTAATGCAAAGACGAATAATATGACAGATGCGGAACAAGAGGCACTAATTAATGCTAATGGTGGTCGAAGAGCCTTTTCAATGAAGGTGGGACAATCAGAAGTAACCAACTCGGCTATGATGCTTAATTCTGCATATGAAATAAGTGAAAACGCAGAATTCTATCTCTTTGGCGGTCTTAACTTTAGAAAAGGACTAGCAACGGGTTTTTACAGGCTTCCCAATCAATCTAGAACCCTCACATCACTATATCCCAATGGTTTCCTTCCTGAAATTAATTCGAATATTTTCGATGGCTCTATTGCTGGTGGAATACGTGGAAAAGTTAACGGTTGGGACGTGGATTTTGGTAACGCATATGGGATAAATTCCTTTGATTTTTTGATTACTAATACTAATAATGCATCAAGGGGGAGTAGCTCACCTACTTCATTTGATGCAGGAGGATTTTCCTTTGCTCAAAATACATCAAACCTTGATTTTACGAGATACTTTAGCGATGCCCTGAAAGGAGTAAATATAGCTTTTGGAGCGATGTATCGAGTTGAAACGTACTCCATTTTTGCTGGCGAAGAAGGTTCGTATAGAAATTATGGGAATGTTGACGTCATTGATACGCTCAACGATGGTACCAACTTTAGTAATGAGTTTAATCAAGTTAATATTATGTACAGCAGACCAGGGGGATCCCAAGTTTTTCCAGGATTTCAGCCTGATAATGAATTACGAAGATCCAGAGGTAACCTTGGTTTATATTTTGACACAGAATTACAATTTACAGAAGGCTTTTTTATTAATTTGGCTACTCGCTACGAAAATTATACTGACTTTGGTAATACTTTTAATTGGAAGGTAGCAAGTAGGTATGACATCAATGATAAACTGGCCGTTCGAGGTGCATACAGCACGGGGTTTAGAGCACCATCACTGCACCAACGCTATTTTAATAGCACATCTACTTTGTTTCAAATAAATTCTGCTGGAGTGAATGTACCCAATGAGATAGGAACCTTTAGTAATGATTCTAGAATCGCAACTCTTTTTGGTATTCCTAATCTCACAAATGAAAAATCAAGAAACGCAAGTTTAGGGTTTACATTCTCCATTCTTGATAATTTGAACCTTACAGTAGATGGATATTATATCGAAATAGACGATAGAGTGGTGCTAACGAGTGCGTTCAATGGTGATGGCAATGCTAAAATACAAGATATTCTGGATCGAGCCAACGCAGGATCTGCCTCTTTTTTCGTCAACGGAATAGATACGGAAACAAGTGGTATAGATTTTATTTTAACACATGATGCACAACTCGGCAATTCAACGTTAAGCACTTCTTTAGCCGCAAATTTTACCAAAACGGATGTTTCAAAAATTAATATCCCTTCTTCTTTAACAGAATCTCCAGATAAGTTTTTTAACAGAGAAGAGCGGAATAGGTTTGAAGATGCAACCCCTCAATCAAAAATCAACCTAACTTTCGATGTTAAAATGAATAAACTTTTCTATACACTGCGCTTTGTTAGATTTGGTGAAGTATTTGCGAAAAGGGGAGTTGATTCAGATGAAAGTACTTGGATTGATAATCAGTTTAGTCCGAAAATTATTACAGATTTGAGTGTTGGATATAAAATAACCAAAAACTTAAGTTTTGTAATAGGAGCGAATAATTTATTTGATGTGTATCCAGATGAAAATAGAGAAGAAGATAGGAGCAATGAGCGATTTGTATATTCGAGACGGGCAACTCAATTTGGATTTAATGGATCATACTATTTTGGAAGAATTAATTTTACTTTATAAGTAAATCGTAATTCCAAGAGCTTTTAGGTTCGAAATCTAAAGGGGTGTTTTAAAAGTTGCCTATTTTGTTTTTGAAGATTTCTTGAATGAAGTTTCAAATGATAGGAAAATTCAAAAACTAGATGTATTTAACTTTTAAAACACCCCTTTTATTTGTCCACTTTTTAAATAGAGGTTCTTTGAACTTCAGCTGATCAATCCTGATGATGATTTTTAGCTTTCGATTTGATCCAAATTTAACCATCTGGAAAATTAGAACGGCTCTTTTACTTACGACAGTTTTGATAGGGAGAAATAAAATTCATCCTGAACCACACAATCGAAAAAAGATAAAGAAGAAGGCAAGTTTTAACCCATCCAAACTTTTGGATTGAGATTTGCTAATCCCAAAACCCGACTTTCTGGTTCAATCTAATTCCTTTTTTAGAAGCGGCATCTTATTCTTCCCTCTAAAAACGATCCTGACCAAAACCACCTCTTTTACCCAAACATTCAAAAAAGAGCTCAACTCATTTTTTTAGTAAAATCAGCAGATCAAGATCAGTAGCCATAAAAAAGTGGAACACATCAAAAAAAATAAATTTTTATTAAATTTATTTGCAAATACGATCCAATACCTTTACTTTTATATTTTAGTATATTCTATAATTAATCAAAAACCAAAATGGAAGATTTAAACATAACAAATAAATTAACGAAAAATTTTGAATTTATGAACAATCAAATCAAATCAAATCAAATCAAATCAAATCAAATCAAATCAAATCAAATCAAATCAAATCAAATCAAATCAAATCAAATCAAATCAAATCAAATCAAATCAAATCAAATCAAATCAAATCAAATCAAATCAAATCAAATCAAATCAAATCAAATCAAATCAAATCAAATCAAATCAAATCAAATCAAATCAAATCAAATCAAATCAAAAACCTTTCTACTCGCTTCCCTTTGCGCAGTTGCCGTCTTATGGGGTTGCAAGGGTGATGATCCAGTTGACCCTAACAATAAACCGATAGATGATGCTAAAGTAGTTGCCGACTTTACCCTTTCTAAAGGCACAGCGGGGGCGGTAACCTTTAAAAACACGTCTAAAAACGCCACCAGCTACGCTTGGGACTTTGGGGATGGAAGCAAAGCCACAGACGAAAACCCCACCCATACCTATGCGAAGAACGACACCTATACGGTAAAACTCACCGCTACAAATAAAGACGGCTCGGCGGATAAAACCGCAACGGTGACCATTGAGGATGCCATTTCCATCGACATAGCGGATTTAACTCAATTAGTGCTGCCGAAAAACAGCCCTAGTGGGGTCGTGATTTGGAAGCTAGCGGCGACCGTAGCCAATACGGATGAAACGCCGGTTTATTCGATTACGAGCCAAAACCCAGCAGGTGTCCTTGGTTTGAAGGGAAATAAAATGATGCTGGCCGATGCAAGCGCAGTTGATTACGACACGAATACGGAGCTTAAAGGCGAAATACAGGTGACAGCAGGGAGTGCAACGGCTACGGCAACGTTTACCATTTCCATAACGGACGGTGCGGGAATTTACATCCCCGATGCAAACTTCAAAGCGGTATTAGTAAAGAATACAGCCCTCAACACCGATGGCGACCAAGAAATTTCGGTAGCGGAAGCCCAAACATATACGGGAGTAATTGAAGGAATTAATCAAGGTATTACAGACGCTACCAGCATTGAATATTTTACAAAGGTTACTAAGCTTGATCTTTCTAAAAATGTCTTAACAGAAATAGATATTTCTCAAAACATAGCACTTATTATTCTAAATGTAGGCGTTAGTAATTTAACAACACTAGATGTCGCTCAAAACACAGCACTTACTTTACTAAATGTAAAAGTTAATAATTTAATAGCACTAGATGTCTCTCAAAACACAGCACTTACTAGCCTAGATGCAAGTAGTAACAATTTAACAGCACTGGATGTTTCTCAAAACACAGCACTTACTGTCCTAGATGCAAGTGATAACAATTTAACAGCACTGGATGTTTCTCAAAACACAGCACTTTCTTCTCGTCTTAATTTAACCAACAATAAATTAACAGATATCGACGTTTCTAAAAACACAAAGCTTCTTAATCTTTGGTTATCTGGAAATGCATTATCAAAAATAGATATTTCTCAGAACGCAGTACTTTCTTCTCTTTTCTTAGTTGAAAATCAATTAACAGACATCGATGTTTCTCAAAACAAAAAGCTTACTCAGCTTTTATTAAATGAAAATGACTTAAAAAAGGTTAATCTAGCGAATGGGAATAACAATGCGATTACCAATTTGAACTTATTAGAAAACCCTGATCTAACCTGTGTACAAGTGGATGATCCCAAAAATATCCCATCATCGTGGGAAGGGAAATACGATAAAGACAAAGTAACCTTTCAAACAGATGCATGTCCGTGAAAAAATGCATCACCGCCTAGGCTCTTAGAATGGTGTTTAGGCTATTTTTTTCTTGAAGCGGCGCAGCGGTTCCTTTTGGAGTGTACAAAAAAGGGTGTTGGATAAGAAAGGGAGGTCGCTTGGCGAGCTTTTTGTGTTGCGCTGTAGGAGTGGGTTCGGGGTAGCATGAGGCATCGTCTTAGCTCATTTCCGCTGACTCAACCGCTTGGTTTTATTTTTTTAGCCTTTTTTTAAAAAACTACATTCAAATTAGATATTTTTGAAAATAAGATTTAATACGATTATTCTTGGGTTTTAAATTATCTTTCAATAAAACAAAATGATAAATTCTAAATGTATGAAAATCAAAACCTTCCCAATGGCTATGCTATGCGCAGTCGCCGTCTTATGGGGTTGTAAGGGCGATGAACCGATAATCCCTAAAAAAGTAGTTGCTAACTTTACCTTTACACAAGGTTCAGAAGGTGCTGTATCCTTTACAAATACTTCTGAAAATGCAACCAGTTTTGCTTGGAATTTTGGAGATGGGAACACCTCAAAAGAGAAGAGTCCAACACACACGTACTCGAAGAGTGGTAATTATACCGTAAAACTTACCGCTACAAATGCGGGCGGGTCTGATGAAGAAACGAAAACCATAATTGTTAAATTAGAAGGAACGGATACCCAATTAATTGTCAACTTTACATTTACATTAGACGACGAAGGGGTTGTAAAATTCACAAATACTTCTGAAAATGCAACCGGTTACACGTGGGACTTTGGAGATGGAAACAAATCAAATGCGAAAGATACCACCTACACATTCGTTGAGAATAAGGATTATGCGGTAAAGCTCACTGCTACGAATGGTGCAGGCGAATCGGCTGACACAACCAAAATAATTACCATTACTAACGCACTGCCGATTGCCTCTTTTGAATTTACCGTAGACGCACAATCAGCAGGAGGTACTGTGAACTTTGTGAACACCTCTAAGAATGCGACCGGTTATGCCTGGGACTTTGGAGATGGAAACGCTTCAACAGATAAAAGCCCCACCCATACGTACGCTAAAGACAGCACCTATACGGTAAAACTCACCGCTACGAATGAAGGCGGATCGGATGAGGCAATGGAAGAGGTGACCATTTCATTAAAGGGAACGATCATCCCAGTAATGGCGGACTTTACCTTTAGCATAGCTTCAGGAGGGGTTGTAACCTTCACGAACGCTTCTACAAATGCGACCGGTTACACGTGGGACTTTGGAGATGGAAACACTTCAGCAGATGAAAGCCCAACATATACCTACACCCAAAATGGAGATTTTGACGTAACGCTTACTGCTACGAATGGTGCGGGTGCATCAGATGATACAACGCAAACGGTGACCATTGTATTAGCCCCTGTTTCTGATTTTACCTTTAGCATAGCTTCAGGAGGGGTTGTAACCTTCACGAACGCTTCTACAAATGCGACCGGTTACACGTGGGACTTTGGAGATGGAAATACTTCAACAGATGAAAGCCCAACTCATACCTACACCCAAAACAGCGATTTTGACGTAACGCTTACTGCTACGAATGGTGTGGGCGCATCAGATGTATCGACGCAAACGGTGACCATCACTAACGCAGTTACCATAGACATAGCTGATTTGTCCCAATTAGCTATCTTGGAAAATCGCCCTAAAGGAACCATTATCGTAGAGATAGCGGCGGTCGTAACCAATTCGAATAAAACACCTGTTTATTCGATTTTGAGCCAAAATCCAGCGGGTGCTATTGGTTTAAATGGAAATAAAATGCTTATTGCCGATTCAAGCGCATTTGATTTTGAGACCCATACAGAGATCACAGGTGAAATTCAGGGGACAGTAGGTGGTGTGACGGCTACGGCAGTGTTTACCATTTCAATAGAGGAAGTAGTTAATATTCCGGATTCAAAATTCAAAGCGGTATTAGTAAATAATGCAACCCTTAACACCAATGGAGATCAGGAAATTTCAGCGACAGAAGCCCGAGACTTTAGAGGCTCAATTAACGCGGGTGGTACTGGAAGTATTGATGACGCTACTGGAATTGAATATTTTATAAATATTACTAGTCTTAACTTTGATGGAAATAACCTAAAAGACATAGATGTTTCTAAAAACACCGCACTTACTACTCTTGTTATGACTAACAATGAATTAACAGCACTGGATGTTTCTCAAAACAGAGCACTTACTGTTCTTAGATTAAGCAATAACAAATTAAGAGAAGTAGATGTTTCTCAAAACACAAAGCTTACTCAACTTTGGTTAGAGTACAATGACTTAACAAAGGTTAATATTGCTAATGGTAATAACAGTAGAATTACTGACTTAGACTTGAGAAAAAATGACAATCTCACTTGTATAAAAGTTGATTCGTCATCTGTTCAAACTGTTCCAAATGGATGGCGGAAAGACAATACTGCTAATTATCAAACGGATTGTAATTAAAAAAGCGCATCACAGCCTAGACCTCGTAAAACGGGGTTTAGACTAACTATTTTTCCTAAAACAGCTAAGCGATCCCCTTCGGATTGTACAAAAAAAGGACGTTGGGTAAGAAAGGCAGGTCGCTTGGAGGGTCATTTTACGTTGCGCTGCAGGAAAGTTCGGAGCAGAGTGGCTTATCATTTCTGAGGACTAAACCTCTTGGTTTAGCTGTTTTATTAAGTCCGCTAGTCGAGAAAAAACTAAAACTGAAAAGGCAAACTTTTTCTTTTCATTCAATCAGTTTAGTGGAGAGGCTACTTCCATTAAAAAAATTCTTATTGTGCATACTGAACTGGAGGACATTGATAATTTGAAAGTTTAGGGAATTCCCTACTTCAGGAATCCTCTTTTTCTGTGGCACGAGTGTGCTAAGTATCCGTCCATTACATCTCATTTAATAGCATAGCAAAATTATTTTAAAGCGATCGTTGCTAAATTGTTATCTTTTTATCATCTGGTTGATTTGGAAGTAATTTTGAATAATAGTTAACTTGACTCTTGACTTAAACACCGCCTTGCTTTATCAAAAAGTAAAGGATTAATTAACTAAAAGTTATAACGAACCTATCTTCCACATGGCTAAACATAACCAAAAAATTTTAGTAGTAGATGATGAAGCAGACATTCTTGAACTACTGAAATACAATTTATCAAAAGAAGGATATACTGTAAAAACAGCTCAGGATGGAATCAAAGGAGTCGAAACCGCTAAGACATTTTTGCCCGACTTGGTTCTTTTAGATATAATGATGCCAAAACAAGATGGGGTAGAAGCCTGTCGGCAAATACGAAAGATTCCCGAGATGGCTAACACTTTCGTCATTTTCCTCACAGCGCGATCAGAAGAGTATTCCGAGGTGGCTGCTTTTGATATAGGAGCCGATGATTACATCACGAAACCCATTAAACCCAGGGCTTTGGTCAGCAGGATCAATGCCCTGTTTAGAAGAGAATCTAAGAAGAAAAAGGAGTCCAATACCATTGCAGTCGGGGAGCTAATGATAGATCGTACAAGCTATACTGTTAAAAGTGGGGATCAGCGCATAAGTCTACCCAAAAAAGAATTCGAACTGCTTTATTTTTTGGCACAAAATCCAGGTAAAGTATTTAACAGAGAAGAACTACTCCGAAATATTTGGGGTACAGATGTGTATGTATTGGCTCGTACAGTCGATGTTCATATCCGAAAGGTGCGAGAAAAAATTGGAGACGGTCACATAACTACTGTAAAAGGAGTTGGATATAAGTTTGATTCGAACTAAGTCATTAAATTCCTTAGATGCGATTTAATTCAAGAGCCATTCCGTTCATGCTTGCGCTGTTTATATCATTGATTACAACAGCGTTTCTGTCCTTAGTTCTCGAAATAGCTACGGCATCAATAATCATTGCGCTGTTATTCTCTTTCTCCTCTACCTATATCCTAACCCGACTGGTGCTGGAGTTCCTATTTTTTCGACAAATTGATGATATCTATGAATCACTTAAAAAAGTTCAGGCATCAGGGCTAACACTCGGAGGTGAGGTCTCTTCTCTCAACCCGCTCAAAGAGATCAACCTCGCAATATCCAGCTTTGCTGAGACCAAGCAAAAAGAAATCGAAGAGTTGAAAGAACGTGAAAACTTCAGGAGGGAATTTATCGCTGATGTATCTCATGAGCTCAAAACGCCCCTTTTTGCGGCTCAAGGATTTATACACACCCTTTTAGATGGTGCCATTGATGATAAAGAAGTTCGAAAAAAATTCTTCAAAAAAGCGGCAAAAAGCCTGGACGCACTGGATCTTCTCGTTCAAGATATCCTGACTATCTCGCAAATTGAATCGGGCGAAATCAAAATGCATCTCGAGAATTTTGATATTTTAGCTCTTTGCCATGAAATTATAGATCAGATAGAAGGAAAAGCAGAAAAAAAAGGGTTAGCACTTAAGTTACCAAAGAAGCTAAAGCCCGTTATCGTTAATGGAGACTACCGCCGTATCTATCAGGTAATGATTAACCTCATTAGCAATGCTATAAAATACACCCGAAAAGGAGGCTGGGTCAGAATCAGCTTCAAAGAGGTGGAAAACGATAAAGTAAAAATATCAGTTCAAGACAATGGAAGGGGCATTCCAGAATCAGATTTGGCAAGAATATTCGAACGGTTCTATCGGGTGGATAAAAGCAGGTCTCGTGAAAAAGGGGGTACTGGTCTAGGGTTGTCTATTGTAAAGCACATAGTGGAGCGACACGACTCGGAGATATATGTTGAAAGTGTCCTTAAGAAAGGCTCTCAATTTTACTTCACACTTAAAAAAGCCAATTACATCGATAACTTAAGACAGGATTGGGACGATGACGATGAATTTGCCTAGATCAATGAAAAAAATATCGTTTGGTCAATTGGTCTTATTAGATCAGCAGGATTATACAATAGTAAACAAACCTCCATACCTGTCTAGTTTAGAAGACAGGGCAAATAACCTCAACCTCTTGTCTCTAGCCAAAGAAGCGAACGAAAGTTATCAGCTTTGCCACCGGCTGGATAAAGAAACTTCCGGTGTAATCGTTCTTGCCAAAAATCCCGAAGCGTATCGAAATTTTGCGCTCCAGCTTGAAAACAGAGAAGTAAAAAAAATATACAATGCCGTCCTAGACGGGCGGCATAAATTCGAAGACTTTGAGGCAGATGAACCCCTGAATATTTCATCAAGTAAATCGAGGGTAGACCTGTTCAGCGGCAGAGCATCACTCACACTTGTTCACACGTTAGAGGTTTATAAAAAAAACACCCTCGTTAAGTGCTTCCCAGTTACAGGAAGATTACACCAAATTCGGGTCCACCTCGCCTATCACCACGCTCCTATCACTAGCGATCCACTATACGGTGGCAACCCCATGTTCTTATCAAAGCTTAAAAGAAATTTCAATATTCAGAAAGATCAAGAAGAAAAGCCACTAATAGCGCGAGTCGCATTACATGCTAGGCAGATTGCCTTTAAAAATCTTTCAGGAGAAGTAATAGAAGTAGAAGCCCCTTATCCGAAAGACTTCGCAGTACTTGTTAAACTCCTAAGAAAATATAATTGAAGTTCTTAGTTTGATTTGTAAAGTTAAGATTCTATTTTTGTGTCCCTTTTTCAAGGGGAGAAGATTACCACGTATAAAAAGCATAAAAATTGGATACTAATAGCTTTAAGACCGTATCGCTTAATAAAGCAACCGCAGAAAAGAACTGGGTCATTGTAGATGCTGATTCGCAGGTACTTGGAAGAATGGCAAGTGAAGTTGCTAAAATCATTAGAGGGAAAAATAAACCTTCGTTCACACCACACGTGGATTGTGGGGATAACGTAATTGTCATCAACGCAGACAAAATCAGACTTACTGGAAAAAAGTGGACTCAAAAAAAATACGTTCGTCACACTGGGTATCCCGGTGGTCAAAGGTTTGAAACACCCAATGATCTAAAGGCCAAATCTTCCACCCGAATCATAGAGAAAGCGGTAAAAGGGATGCTACCTAACAATAGACTGGGGAGACAATTATTTAAAAATTTGCATGTATATAAGGGCTTTGAGCACCCACATGAAGCTCAAAAGCCAAAAGAAGTTAAATTTTAAAAACTGAATGGACAGAATAAACACAATAGGAAGGCGAAAAACCTCTGTAGCTCGTACTTATATGACAAGCGGGAAAGGCCTCATCAAGGTTAATGAAAAGGAATTAGCCAAATACTTCCCCTCTGAAATACTTCAAACCATTGTAAAGCAACCATTAGTGAAGGTGGAGCAAGATGGAAATTTCGATATTAGCATCAATGTCTCTGGTGGTGGTTCAACGGGTCAGGCAGAAGCGATCAGACTGGCGATAGCTAGAGGGCTAATCGAAGTAGATGCCGAATTTAGAAGCCCACTTAAAAGAGAGGGCTTCCTTACCAGAGACCCAAGAATGGTAGAGCGTAAGAAACCGGGTAGAAGAAAAGCAAGAAGAAGATTCCAATTCAGTAAACGATAATAGCGTGCAAAAATTAGAGCATAAAGATCTTTTGGATGCGGGTGTTCACTTTGGACACCTCACAAGAAAATGGAATCCTGCTATGTCTCCATTCATTTTCATGGAGAAAAATGGTATTCATATTATAGACCTTCACAAAACCTTAGATTGCTTAGAAGATGCAGCAAAAGCCGTTAAAGCGATTGTGCGTTCGGGCAGAAAAGTGATGTTTGTTGCTACTAAGAAGCAAGCAAAAGAGGTAGTAGAAGGCGAAGCAAAACGACTGAATATGCCATTCGTAACAGAAAGATGGCAGGGAGGCATGCTAACGAACTTTGCCACAATTAGGAAGTCCCTTAAAAAAATGGCTGGTATGGATAAGCTTATTAAAGAAGAAGCATACCAAAACCTTGCCAAGAGAGAGCGCCTCATGATCAGTAGAGCTAAAGAAAAGCTTGAGAAAGTGTTGGGAGGGGTTTCTGACCTCAATAGGTTGCCCGCTGCGCTTTTCGTGGTGGATATTAAGAGGGAGCATATTGCCATTTCAGAAGCTCAAAAGCTTAATATCCCTATTTTCGGAATTGTAGATACAAATTCCGATCCGAATAAAATCGATTACCCTATACCAGGGAACGATGATGCCTTTAAATCAATAAAATTGTTGACTGAATATTTTGGCAAAGCCATAGAAGAAGGATTGACCGAACGCAAGAAGGATAAAGAAGAGCAAGCTCAGGCTGAAGAGGAAGCCGCTAAAAAAGCTGCCGACGAGAAGAAAGAAGTCAAAGAATAACAAGAGACATAATATTCTTAACATAAGAATTGAACACTGGTTTTTCGGAGTTCAATTTTTGTTGTAATTAATTTAAAACGACGAATTATATGGCTATTACAGCACAAGAGGTAAATAAACTAAGGCAAATGACCGGTGCCGGAATGATGGATTGTAAAAAAGCATTGACCGAGGCAGAAGGCGATTTTGATAAAGCGGTAGATCTTCTAAGAAAAAAGGGACAGAAAGTATCCGCTTCCAGAGCAGACAGGGAGACTTCTGAGGGCGTAATTTTTGCTAAAACGAACGAAACGAATTCTGAAGGCGTCTTAATTGCCTTCACATGCGAAACAGATTTCGTTGCCAAAAACGATGAATTTGTTACCCTCGGAAACAAAATTGCTGAGCTTGCATTTGCTGAAAAGCCCGAAAGTATAGATGCACTTTATAGCATGAAACTTGGCGATCTAACAGTGCAAGAAAAAATTGTTGAGCTGACTGGCAAAATCGGCGAAAAACTTGAAGTAAAAGAAATTCGAGTTCTTTCAGGCGATGCTGTGGTTTCTTATATCCATTCCAACGCTAAATTAGGTGTACTCGTAGCATTAAAGAATACGGGTGGTGCTGAGGTAGAAGAGGTGGGAAAAGATGTGGCCATGCAAATTGCGGCAATGAACCCTGTCGCTGTGGATAAAGACGGAGTAGATCCGGCTATAGTAGAGAAGGAAATTGAAATTGGTAAGGAGCAGGCAAGACAAGAAGGTAAGCCTGAAAATATCATTGAAAAAATCGCAATGGGTAAGCTAAATAAGTTTTATAGAGAGAACACCCTGCTTAGTCAGGCATTTGTTAAGGATAACGCTCAAACAATCTCTCAATACCTAGATTCTGTATCCAAAGGAATGACAGTATCGAATTTCAAAAGAATTTCTATCGGATAAATCGTAAGAATTCAACTAGAGAAGGTTCATCTTGAATTATCAGGATGGGCTTTTTGTTCAGGTATTTTACTCAACTCTATTTTTGAGAATAAATGCACTAACCCTTGACCAAACATTTTTAAATCTTCAAAAAACGGGGGAGAGTAACTATTTAAGTAAGGTAACGCTAGCTACAAGACCCTCAAGATTCGAAACCACCTTTCGATTTGCGCCTCTGTGGACTACTTCCTCTGCAATGTTTACGACCTGTGAATAAAAATTTTAATTTTTTCAATCAGTTAAGCGCAAACTATAACTTTTTATGCCCCCTTTTGAAGCTTTTTTTCTCGAATAATAACCTCAACTGGCACGTTTTCAATTTTACTTTCCAGCCAGGAAATAATATCTAGATAAAGCATTGGTCTTCTTTCATACTTATCCTCAATAACCTGAATCAACTCCGATCTAAGTGCCTCAAAATTTGGAATTAGGGTTTTTCTATCCATGTAAATCGACTGTCTTAAAAACTTGAAGATAGCGGCATGTACTTTTTGAAAATCTTTCATTTTTAACATAAACCGATAAGTCGATTTAATTTGAAAGTAGATTATGTCATCATTTTTCAGTTCGTAGTGAACGATTAAACTTAAAAAACGAGCGTAAGATTGAATGTCTTCTTTTAGAGAGGTTGTCGGGTTATTAATAATTATATTGAGGTGTCTAAGTGTGCTATGAAAATCACCACTTCCAAATTTCAGGCTAGCCATTTTGTAGTGAAAGGTCATAATTCGATGAATATCTAACCTCGACTCGAATAGCTTCAATTTTTTTTCGAAATCAATGCAGTATTTAGCTCCTTCTGAAAAACGCCCTTCCAAAAAGAAAAGGTTGAGTCGACCTGTTTCCAAATAGGTGAAAGACTGGATGGACTGGCTCTCATTGAAAAATTTCTCATTTTCCGAGACAAAAGATTCCAAAGCTTCCAGTTCGGTTCTAAAGCGTCTTACATCATCACAAAAAAAAAGAGAAGAAAGAATATTGTGATAGGCTCGAATATACATTTCAGGCTCTTTATAAATTAGTACTTTGTTATTGAGCTGAAATACCGCCCACTTCTTGGCATATTTATAGCAGTAGGGGAAATTTTGTATAATATGGTAATACCAAACATAGCTTTGGTAAAAGAATACCTCATTCCCTCTTATTTCACGTGGCTTTTCAAGAGTGTTTTTTTGAAAGAACTTATCGATTTCTTTTTGCTCGTTTTGGTTCTTTACTTGTCCAAACTTGAGGTAGTAATCATATAGCTGAAGGGCTAAATCTGACCATGAACCACCCGAATAAAACTGCTTCCTAAGGGCTTGAGACTCCTCTGTCAGCTTATTGGCCCTATTTGGTTTACTCCCTGTAACGTAACGCGTCTCAATCATTTTTTCCAACTCCACAACTTCGAGCCTAAGTATGTCAATCTGATTCTTTAGTGCCATATTTTTTGCCTTTTGCAATTGGCTCAGGCTCTGATGGTATAGCCCTTTACTATGTAAAACTTCAGCATACGTAATGAGTTCCTTAATCCGAATCTTTGGATCGTTATTGTGAAGAAGTCGGAGGCTTGAAAGTAATTGTTCATACAAATGCGCACGATGGTTAGATAATGTGTTGGGCTTCAGGTCGGGGTAACTACTCAATATTCGCTCCTCATCCCACTCCTTTTGCTTGTCTAGCGTATCGAAAAGACTCACGATGAAAGGTTGCTTTTCAGATGTATTTCGGTTTACATACAGCTTAAAATGCCTTTTTTCAGCCTTAGATAGTCGTTTTATAAGCTCAAATAATTGATATGTAAGTTGTTTGGACAAGTGTTATTAAATATATTTAATTAATTGAAATTCAATAGGTTAAAAAATAATATTGAAAATGAACCTGTGATTTTAGAAAAATATTGATTTCGCTCTCAATTTTCCTTAATACAGTTTTGCTCTCACGCAAATAAAATGCGTTTATGAATATGGATAAACTTTTTATTTTCGACACTACCCTTAGAGATGGAGAGCAAGTACCTGGATGCCAATTAAAGAGCGAAGAAAAACTCGAAATTGCTTTTGGTCTAGAGAGTCTTGGTGTAGACATTATTGAAGGGGGTTTTCCTATCTCAAGTCCTGAAGATTTTAAATCGGTTTCACTCCTTTCTGAACAAATAAAAAATACCACTATATGTGGATTAACACGGGCTGTTGATGAAGATATCGATGTTGCCGCAGAGGCCCTAAAAAATGCGGTAAACTCCAGAATACATACAGGCATTGGCACCTCTGAACTGCACATCAAATTCAAATTGAATTCAACACAAGATGAGATAGTTAGACGGGGTGTTCACGCTGTAAAGTATGCTCGAAACAAAGTAGCTGAGGTAGAATTCTATGCCGAAGACGCGGGCAGAACCGAAAATGAATATTTAGCGCGAGTTGTAGAGGCGGTCATCAATGCTGGTGCAACGGTAATCAATATACCCGATACAACCGGTTACTGCCTTGCAGATCAATTCGGAGAAAAAATTGCCTACCTGATGAACAACGTTCCTAATATCGACAAAGCCACTTTGTCGACACATTGCCACAACGACTTGGGTTTGGCCACTGCTAACTCAATAGCTGGAATAATGTCTGGGGCTCGGCAAGTCGAATGCACCATTAACGGTATTGGAGAACGAGCTGGAAATACCTCACTTGAAGAAGTAGTGATGATTATCAACCAGCACAAACACATCTTGGTAGACCATGGCATCGATACTAGACAAATCATACCGATAAGTAAAACCGTTTCTCACTTGATGAACATGCCAGTACAGCCTAATAAAGCAATTGTAGGTGCAAATGCATTTGCTCACTCATCGGGTATCCATCAAGACGGGGTGATCAAAAATCGGGAAACATATGAGATTATGGCTCCGGAGGAGGTAGGTGCTAAAGGATCTGAAATTATCCTTACTGCCAGAAGCGGTAAAGCAGCATTGAACTTCCATGCCAAGAAACTTGGATACGAGTTAGATGCTAAAACTTTGAAAATTGCTTATAAGCATTTTCTTGAAGTAGCAGACCAAGAAAAACTAATTGAAGAAACACATCTTCATGAAATCTTTCAAAACGTAAAAGCAATAGCTTAAGATGGGTAAAACCTTGTTTGATAAAATCTGGGACTTCCACGTAGTAAAAAATGTGGCTGAGGGTCTCGATGTGATTTTCATCGATC
The DNA here is from genome assembly GCA_964289745.1 of uncultured Ekhidna sp. Classification (GTDB taxonomy): domain Bacteria; phylum Bacteroidota; class Bacteroidia; order Cytophagales; family Cyclobacteriaceae; genus Ekhidna. Next base: position 138,739 of record CAXYMM010000001.1, on the reverse strand, counting down.
ACCATTACATTCATGAAGTTACAAGCCCACAAGCATTTGATGGATTAAGAAGTAGAGGGCTGAAGGTATTTTTTCCAGAAAGATGTACCGCTACGGCCGATCACAACGTACCTACCAAAGATCAACTAAAGCCAATAAAAGACCCTCTTTCTGCTAGGCAAGTGGCATCATTACAAAAAAACTGTGAAGAATTTGGCGTAGAGCTTTACGGCATTGGGCATGAAAAACAAGGCATTGTACACATAATAGGACCAGAGTTGGGAATTACCCAACCGGGCATGACGATGGTTTGTGGGGATAGCCACACTTCTACTCATGGCGCATTTGGAGCTATCGCTTTTGGGATAGGTACTTCTCAAGTAGAGCAAGTACTCGCCACACAATCTCTAGTACTCAGCAAGCCAAAAACCATGAAAATCGAGGTAAATGGAAAGCTCGGTTTTGGAGTTTCTTCTAAAGATGTGATTTTGTATATCATTTCACAGCTTGGAACACAAGGAGCAACGGGCCATTTCGTAGAATATTCAGGCGATGTATTTAAAAGCATGACCATGGAAGAGCGCATGACCGTTTGCAACATGAGTATTGAGATGGGAGCTCGTGGTGGACTTGTAGGTATCGATGATCAGACAATAGATTATGTGACTGCCAGATCTGAAATTAGCAAGGAAAAACTTTCATGGTGGAAGTCCCTCAATAGTGATGAAGATGCACAATTTGACAAAGTCATCTCTCTGAATGGGAAAGATATCCAACCGATGGTTACTACTGGGACAGCACCTGATACTGGAGTTCGTTTTGGTGAAAAAGTGGGTGATGCCTCCCATCTATCGGAAAAGGCACTAACCTATATGCAGTTCAATGCCGATGAAAAAGTAGACGATCAGAAAATCGATTATGTATTTATTGGAAGTTGCACGAACGGTCGAATTGAAGATTTAAGAGCTGTCGCCAGTCTTGTAAAAGGAAAGAAAAAGGCAGAAAATGTGAATGTATGGGTTGTCCCTGGATCCATGAAAGTCCGTAGCCAGGCCATTGACGAAAACCTAGATAAAGTTTTTACAGATGCAGGGTTCGAGTTTAGAGAACCTGGCTGTTCTGCATGTTTAGCCATGAATGATGATAAAATACCTGTGGGGTCTCTCTGCGTTTCTACCTCTAACAGAAATTTTGAAGGAAGACAAGGTGAAGGCGCTAGAACTGTATTAGCAAGCCCACTAACAGCAGCAGCATCGGCTATTACCGGCAAAATTACTGACCCAAGAATTTTTTTAAATGAAAATTAATTCAACAACCATTCCACTCCCGATCGACAACATTGATACAGATCAGATTATACCTGCTAAATTTTTGAAGCAGGTTGATAAAGACGGATACGGAAAGAATTTGTTTCGAAGCTGGAGGTATACCGAAGGGAATAACCCAAACCCTGATTTTATATTCAACAAGCCTGAAAGAAAAGAAGCCACTATTCTACTGGCAGGGAATAATTTTGGATGTGGTTCTAGTCGTGAGCATGCCGCTTGGGCTATTGCCGATTACGGAATTAAAGCCATCATTTCCACCCAATTTGCCGATATTTTCAAAGGTAATGCCTACAATAATGGGATACTCCCCGTTGAGTTGACTAAAGAAAGACTTGAATCACTCATTCAGGCATCGATGGATAACCCCATTCTTGAAATTAAAATCGATTTGGAGAACCAGTTGGTGATATGCTCAGATCTGAAAATCGAAGAAAAATTTCAAATCCATCCTTTTAAAAAGCAATGCTTAATGGAAGGCATAGATGAAACTGCGTTTCTGATTAACCTCAGAGACGAGATTAAAGAATATGAAAAAAACAGAATGCAATTAGTTTAAAATGAAAAAGAAAATAACAGTCTTATCTGGTGATGGAATTGGACCCGAAGTGGTAGAGCAAGGGTTGAAAGTAATGAATGCTATAAATAATGGCTTTGAACACCAATTCGATCTAAAGAAAGCTGATTTTGGTGCGATAAGTATCGACAAACACGGCACACCCCTAACCGACGATACACTTAACAACTGCATAGAAAGTGATGCTGTCCTTTTAGGTGCTATTGGCGAACCAAAGTACGATATTGACCCAACACTAGAAGTTCGACCTGAACAAGGTCTTTTAAAACTTAGAAAATCGCTTCAGCTTTTCTCTAACATAAGACCCATCACCACTTATGAGTTATTGAAAGATATTTCCCCATTAAAAAATAATTTGCTGAAGGAAGTTGATTTTGTAATCTATAGGGAACTGACTGGGGGAATATATTTTGGGGAGAAAAAAATATCCAAAGATAACACGACAGCTTCAGACCTTTGTGAGTACGCTGAATCTGAAATCAGTAGAATTGCCTACCAAGCGTTCGAGGCAGCCTCCAATCGGAGAAATAAATTAACACTTATTGACAAAGCCAATGTCTTGGAAACTTCGAGACTTTGGAGAAGGGTCATTCAAGATATTAGCAAAGAATATCCTAAGGTGAAGGTAGATTACTTATTTGTAGACAATGCCGCCATGCAGGTAATGTTAAATCCTGCACAATTTGATGTGATACTCACAGAAAACATGTTTGGTGATATTATCTCAGACCTATCAAGTGTAATTACAGGTTCCATAGGAATGCTACCCTCGGCTTCCGTTGGTAGTAAAGTGGCCATGTTCGAGCCCATTCATGGCTCATACCCTCAGGCCAAGGGCCTAGATATTGCTAACCCGATGGCCACTATACTTTCAGTAGCTATGATGTATGAGTACTTTGGGTTATTTCAGGAAGCTGAAATGATTAAAAACGGAGTGAAATGGGCTTTGAATAACAACATTACAACCGAAGACCTCAATAATGCTGAGGAACCTAGCGCATGCTCTAAAGTGGGCGATATGATCGCCTGGTTTATAGAAGAAAGAGGAACTGCAAATATTAAGAGTGAATCAACTAAACTTTCTCTAAATTGCATTATCTAAGAAAAGTTATAAAGGAAGAAAACCTAAATGTTAAGAAGCATTATCAATATCGTTATTATTAACATTAGCATTATTTACGATAAAAATTGAGAAGGTGATATTTAAAAGATGAAGACCCTTCTCAATTCGAGAAGGGTTTTTTTATGTCAAAAATTAAGAATGGAATTAAACAAATACAGTAAAACGATCACCCAAGACCCATCCCAGCCAGGGTCTCAAGCACAGCTATATGCACTAGGTCTGTCTGAAAATGACCTAAAAAAGGCACAAGTTGGTATCGTAAGTACTGGCTTTGAAGGTAATCCGTGTAACATGCACTTGAATATTTTAGCTCACCAAATTAAGAAAGGCATAAATGAATCTGATTTGTTAGGTCTCATCTTTCATACCATTGGTGTAAGTGATGGCATGTCTAATGGCACTGTTGGAATGAAATATTCACTGGTTTCAAGAGATATCATCGCAGACTCCATCGAAACTGTAGCCAACGCCCAGTTTTACGACGCCATTGTTCCAGTAGTAGGGTGTGATAAGAATATGCCCGGTTCCATTATGGCGTTGGGACGTCTCAATCGTCCTGGACTTATGGTTTATGGCGGTACCGTTAAACCTGGGAAATGGAAGGGGAATGATTTGAATATCGTTTCGGCATTTGAAGCGTACGGCCAAAGACTTGGAAATAAAATCTCAGATGAAGATTACAATGGAATTATAAAAAATGCCATTCCTGGACCTGGTGCTTGCGGGGGTATGTACACTGCTAATACAATGTCTTCAGCAATTGAAGCTTTGGGAATGAGCTTACCTACTTCCTCTTCAAATCCAGCAACTAGTGAAGATAAAAAAAGAGAAACGCATCAGGTAGGTCTGGCTGTAAGGCAGATGCTTAAAGAAGACATCAAACCTACGGACATCATGACGAAAGAATCTTTCGATAATGCATTGCGTCTTATCATGGTTTTAGGAGGATCCACCAATGCAGTTCTTCATATGATCGCAATGGCTAAGTCTGTAAATATTCCGTTGGGGCTTGACGATTTTCAACGAATTTCGGACTCCACACCTTTTCTAGCAGACTTAAAGCCTAGCGGGGAGTATTTGATGGAAGACCTCCATAACGTAGGAGGCATACCGAGTGTCATGAAATTGATGCTGAAAGAGGGATACCTCAATGGGGACTGCCTTACCGTAACAGGAAAGTCACAAGCCGAGAATCTTGAAGGCTATGGTGAGCTTAAAGAAAAACAAACAATTGTACACGATTTTGCTAATCCTGTAAAAAAGACAGGACACTTGCAGATACTAAGAGGCAACCTTGCACCAGAAGGGTCTGTGGCTAAAATCACAGGTAAAGAGGGTGAATACTTTGAGGGTCCAGCAAGATGCTACAATGATGAATTTGCGGCTATCGAAGGGATAGGGAACGAAGTACAACCTGGAGAGGTGATTGTAATAAGATACTCAGGACCTAAAGGCGGACCAGGAATGCCCGAAATGCTGAAACCAACAGGAGCCGTAATGGGCGCAGGTCTGGGAAAGGACGTGGCTTTAATAACCGATGGAAGGTTTTCAGGAGGGTCTCATGGTTTTGTAGTGGGACACATTACCCCAGAAGCGCAAGAAGGGGGACCAATAGCTCTCATAGAAAATGGAGATATCATTGCCATTGATGCAAAAAGAAATACGCTTAGTATAAAGCTAACCAACGAAGAACTAGCTGAGCGAAAGAGAAAATGGGTACAACCTGCCTATAAGGCCAGTAAGGGGGTGCTTAAGAAATATATCAACTGTGTAGCAACAGCTTCTGAAGGTTGTGTTACGGATGAATAATGATAACAAAAGAGATAGATATGAGTACATCAACTTTAGAGATAGAAGACAAAAAGAAGCAGACAACCGAAAACATTGCAGGAGCAGAAGCAATTTTAAGGTGCCTCGTGGAAGAAGGAGTAGATACTATTTTTGGCTATCCTGGCGGTGCTATTATGCCCGTATATGATGTGCTTCATGGATACGCCGATCAACTCAACCATATTCTCTCTAGACACGAGCAAGGTGCCATTCATGCTGCCCAAGGGTATGCACGAGCTTCTGGGAAGGTGGGCGTCTGCTTTGCTACCTCAGGACCAGGTGCTACTAACCTAATTACAGGAATCACGGATGCAATGATCGACTCTACCCCTTTAGTTTGTGTTACGGGGCAAGTGGCAAGTCATCTACTAGGTAGCGATGCTTTTCAAGAAACGGACATCATCGGAATCTCAATGCCCGTTACCAAATGGAACTTTCAGGTTACCAGTGCCGAAGAAATTCCAGAGGCAATAGCCAAAGCATTTTACATTGCAAAATCAGGTCGTCCTGGCCCCGTATTGATAGACATTACAAAAAACTCTCAACAAAACAATCTAGATTTTGCATACAAACCATGTGAACGCATAAGGAGCTATCAGCCATATCCTCAGCTCAAAGAGGAACCCATTAAGGATGCTGCTAAACTCATAAATGAAGCTAAAAAACCATATATCTTATTTGGGCAAGGCGTGATCCTCTCAGGGGCTGAAAAAGAATTACAACAGCTTATTGAAAAGACGGGAATTCCTGCTGCTTCCACACTATTAGGTCTGTCTGCACTTTCTACTCGTCATCCGCTTTACGTGGGCTATACAGGTATGCATGGGAATTATGGTCCTAATATCAAAACAAACGAGTGCGACTTGTTCATTGCCATTGGAATGCGCTTTGATGATCGAGTAACGGGAGATGTGAGTACCTATGCCGCGCAAGCCAAAGTCATCCACATTGAGCTAGATCCTGCCGAAATTGACAAAAACATTATTTCAGATGTAGCAATCAATGGAGATGCAAAGCAAGTCATTAAAGCGTTACTACCCATAGTCAACAATAACACTCACAGCGAATGGGTTAAAGAGTTTCATGAGTGTGACAAGATCGAAATGGAGAGAGCCATCCGAAAATCCATTCATCCAGAAGGTAGTCAATTAACGATGGCAGAGGTGGTTCATAGGCTATCAGAGTATACTAAAGGAAAGTCTATTATCGTAACTGATGTAGGTCAGCACCAAATGATGACCAGCCGCTATTATATGTTTGATCAACACAAAAGTCATATCACATCTGGCGGATTAGGAACAATGGGCTTCTGTTTACCTGCAGCAATTGGCGCCAAAATCGGAGTGCCAGATCGAGAAGTAATCGCCATTATTGGTGATGGAGGTTTTCAAATGACCTTGCAGGAACTCGGTTTAATTATGCAATACAATGTTGATGTAAAAATATTAATTCTCAATAATGAATTCCTTGGCATGGTGAGACAATGGCAACAACTCTTCTTTGATAAAAGGTATTCATTTACTGAAATGCAAAACCCTGACTTTATCAAACTCGCGGCAAGTTATAATATTTCAGCTTCACGAGTCTCTGAAAGAGATCAACTTGAAAATGCCTTTGAAAAATGGCTCAAAACAGACGGATCAAGCTTGCTAGAAGTAGTGGTTGAAAAAGAAGAAAATGTATTTCCAATGGTTCCTTCTGGGAGCTGCGTGTCCAAAATTAGATTAGAATAATGGAACAAAAATTATATACGTTATCTATTCTTACCGAGAATAAACCGGGACTCTTAAATAAGATTACCATTATCTTTAACAGAAGAAAAATCAACATTAAAAGTCTCAATGTATCAACATCAGAACTTGCTGATGTAAGTAGGTATACCATCGTAGTTCAGTTGGCTAAAAATGAAGTAGAGAAAGTTGTGAAACAAATAAGGCGAGTGGTCGATGTATTGGGTTCTTTCTACTATGAAGAAGGCGATGTGTTCCATCGAGAGATTGCGCTTTACAAATTATCATTGCAGGTCTACCAAAAAAATGATGAGCTGGAGCAACTTATCCGAAATCATGGAGCTAAGGTTATTGCAACAGAGGGAAATCAAATAATTTTAGAAAAAACGGGTTCTAAGCAAGAAACACATGAATTGTATAAAGTTTTACAGCCCTATGATTTACTTGAGTTTGTAAGATCTGGAAGAGTAGCCCTTTCTAAGTCGACCAGAAGGACGGAGGCTTTTATTCATGAACTGGAAACCTCTAATTCTAATATGTTAAGTATCAAAGAATTTTAGCATAGTCATGCATGGTACAATAAAATTTTAAACTAAATATCAATTAAACGAAAATGGCAAAAATAGATTTTGGCGGAACGCTAGAAGAAGTAGTTACTCGCGAAGAATTTCCCTTAGACAAAGCCAGAGAAACCTTATCAGGTGAAACCATAGCTGTAATCGGCTACGGAGTGCAAGGTCCTGGTCAAGCATTAAACTTAAAGGACAATGGCTTCAATGTAATAGTAGGTCAAAGAAAAGGGGGTAAATCTTGGGATAAGGCAGTTGCAGATGGTTTCGTAGAAGGCAAAGATTTGTTCGAGATAGAAGAAGCTTGTGAAAAAGGATCGATCATTCAGTACCTTCTTTCAGATGCTGGACAAATCGCACAGTGGTCGACCATCAAGAAACATTTATCACCAGGAAAGGCACTTTATTTCTCACATGGTTTTGGTGTAACCTACAACGACCAAACGGGTATCAAACCACCAGCTGATGTTGACGTGATTCTTGTTGCTCCTAAAGGTTCAGGTACTTCTCTGAGAAGACTTTTTGTGGCTGGTAAAGGGCTGAACTCCTCTTTTGCTGTACACCAGGATGCAACTGGAAAAGCAAGAGATCGAGTTGTAGCGCTCGGTATTGGTGTAGGTTCAGGATACTTGTTCGAAACCAACTTCAAAAAAGAAGTATACAGTGACTTGACTGGAGAACGCGGAAGCTTAATGGGTGCCATTCAGGGGCTTTTTGCCGCTCAGTATGACCTTTTGAGAAAGAAGGGACACTCACCCTCCGAGGCCTTTAATGAAACGGTGGAAGAGGCAACCCAATCTCTTTATCCTTTAGTTGCAGAAAATGGAATGGACTGGATGTATGCAAACTGCTCTACCACCGCACAGAGAGGTGCATTAGATTGGTGGAAAAAATTTAGAGATGCCGTCGCTCCTGTAATGGAAGATTTATATAACAGCGTAGCAACGGGTAACGAAGCTAAAATTACGATTGAAGCCAATGAAAAGCCTGATTATAGGGAAGGTCTTGAAGCAGAGCTAAAAGAGCTAAGCGAGTCGGAAATGTGGAGAGCAGGAGCTGCCGTAAGAAAGCTTCGACCAGAGAATAAATAAGTGGAGATAGTAAAGCAAAACGTTTCATTAAGCAATATTCAAAAGGCTGCTACCTCCATCAAAGAGGTGGCGAGCTTTACGCCGTTATTGCACAACCTCAACTACTCTGAACGATTTGGAGCTAAAATTTTCTTTAAAAGAGAAGACCTCCAATCGGTAAGGTCGTATAAGATTCGTGGTGCCTTTAACAAAATTTCATCTTTAGACAAACAAAAATTGAACAAAGGCGTAGTGTGTGCAAGTGCTGGAAATCACGCTCAAGGTGTAGCACTATCTTGTCATAAACTAAAAATAAAGGGGACCATTTTCATGCCTGCTCCTACTCCGAAACAAAAGGTAGATCAGGTGAGGATGTTTGGAAAAGAATTTGTTAATGTTCAATTGACTGGAGACACATTCGACGATTCGTATGTGGCCGCACTAAAGTTTCAAGAAACCAATCAAGCTACCTTCATTCATCCTTTCGACGATGAAAAGGTAATAGAAGGGCAAGGCACTGTAGGGCTAGAAATTTTAAATCAGACTACCGAACTTATCGATTATTTGATCCTTCCTGTTGGTGGTGGTGGACTTTCATCTGGAGTGGGTATCGTGATCAAAACATTATCTCCAAATACCACAATCATAGGTGTGGAACCTGAGGGAGCTCCCGCCATGAAAACGTCCATAGAAAGAGGGGAAAATACTGAGCTCGAGAAAATTGAAAAATTTGTAGACGGTGCTGCCGTAAAGAAAGTAGGTAATCTCACCTTCGAAATTTGTAAAGATGTATTAGACGAAGTAATTACTGTCCATGAGGGTAAAATTTGCGAAACAATGCTCGAGCTTTACAATCAAGAGGCGATCGTAGTAGAGCCTGCTGGTGCCCTATCCATTGCGGCGTTGGATCAACTGAAAGATAGGATTACTGGAAAAAATGTGGTTTGCGTTGTAAGTGGTAGCAATAACGACATTACTCGGACAGAAGAGATCAAGGAAAGGTCTCTGCTCTACAAAGGCTTAAAACATTATTTTGTGGTTCGCTTTCCACAACGTGCGGGAGCATTAAAAGAATTTGTGGCTGAAATACTAGGCCCCACAGATGACATCACTCATTTTGAGTACACTAAAAAGAACTCGAGGGAAAAAGGGGCTGCGGTGGTAGGAGTTGAACTCAAAGACCCCAAAGACCTGCCTCGGCTCGTACAGAAAATGAAAGACCGAAACTTTTTTGGAAGCTACCTAAATGATCAACCAGACTTGTTGAATTTGATAGTGTAAAATCAATAAGATCTTAAACATTTTGGATTTATGCCAGTAGTCAATTCATCGGAACTTCTATGAATAAAAGCTTAGTCTCTTGATTGGCAGTTATTTTAACCGTTTCTAGATCAGAAATCCCGATGGCATCTCTTTTTGATAATGTTTCACCATTTACAAAAATTTCTCCTTCAATAATGAATAAGTATATACCATTTCCTTTTTTGTTTATCGTATAGTCTACTGATTTGGATGAATCCAAATCGGTCAATGAAAACCAACTATCCTGATTAATCCAAAGCGCATGATCATCTTCTGGAGTAACAACTTTCTGGATAGTATTTATTCGCTCTTCGGCTTTAAATCGTTTTTGATCATATCTCGGTTCGATGTCCTTTTCCTTAGGAATAACCCATATTTGAAGAAAATTAACTAAATTGATTTTGCTTGCATTGTACTCAGAGTGGGTCAAACCAGAGCCCGCACTCATAATCTGAACTTCTCCTGTATTGATGATTTTTTCGACACCTGTACTATCCTTATGAGCTAATGCACCTGAAAGTGGTATAGAGATGATTTCCATATTATCGTGAGGGTGAGTTGGAAATCCAGCTTCTCCTTGCACTATATCATCATTTAAAACCCTTAATTTTCCAAACTGAATTCTTTCAGGGTTATAGTATTGACCAAAACTAAAGGTGTGTTTGCTATTAAGCCAACCCAAGTTTGCGACCCCTCTCGTATTTGATTTGTGGATGATTGTTTTCATAATATTCTGCTGCAAATAGACATGAAAATAAATACGTAAATGCATTATAAGAAGTGACATATAATTATGTCTTTTCTTAATCACGCTTAAAAACGCTTACCAATAATCAGTTTGATTTCTGAAGATGTGCTTCCAATAGACTCTTCTAATCCATTCTCAATATTTTCATGAGAACTGTGCTAAAAAGTCTTTCTAAGGGAAGAAGGTTTTAACTGCTTGTTAAATGTTAGTTAAAGTTTTTATCGAATTGAAAATTAGTGACGGAGTAGCTGTAAATTATATTGCTCATTTTCATAGCCACAAAACCAAAAGTTGAAAGAGGATCTTCCATAGAAATAAGCTAGTAATTATTTTTCATTGTGTTAGTCAATCAGCGTTGGCGCAAAAACTCTTTGTTAACCGAAGGAACGAGGCTTGCAATGTTCTTGAACTTTCCGTTGGCTATCCTTGTTTAAATTTTATGTATTCAGTCAGTTTTTTGTATTCTATGTTTCTCATATAGTTTTTCATAAACTCATAATCAGGTTCTTTATTTCTATTTATCGGCAGCATTATCTTCTCTCTTTTTATTCTTGTGTCATTCATTTCAAGATTAAAACTATATTTCACTCCCAATCTTGAAACTATACTTGCAATAAATAAATACACATTCTTACTAAAATCTTTATTTTCTAATTTGGTAACGTGGTCACTTGCAACAAAAGGATAGGGTTGGTAAAAGCAAGAACCTACGCTTCCACTATTTGCAAGAGTTATACAATTGCTGAAAATTCTTACTTTTTCAATATTTCCAACATATCCGTCTAAACCATTATTTGAACCAGTTGAAGAGATATACGGTTGATTTCCTTCAATATGGTCAGCTTTTCTTATTCTTTTTCCTCTTTGGATATCTGAAAAAATTTCATTTAAAAAGAACTCACTCCATTTTTTCTCGTCCAAAGAAACGGTTTTTGGTATGTTTTTTAGTTTGCTTATCTTTTCATTATCTTTAAATAAATCCGAACGACCTTGGGCAACCATACTAAATTCAAAGGTTAGATAGTCAGCAATGGTTTTTTCAAATTCTTCTTCGGTTGGTATTTCATCATTGAAATAGTAGAAAGAGTGTAACCATTCGTCCGTATCTTCTATAGTGGTTTTTACACAAAATTTAGTTTCAGCATCTATTTTATTGAACCAAACATCAAGTAAGTGCTGTTTTCTGTCTTTGGCGTTTATGGTTTCGACTAAGCCTCTATGTTTTTGTACTTCGAAACCGTCATTTTCAAAATTTATAAACTTAACTTCTTTATCTTTATAATGTGGTACACCAGCAGTAAATACAGCAATGCAAGGATTTGTTCCTACGCCATAAAAAGTGTTTTTGTTTAATGTAATAACTCCTTCAAGGGAATGATTTTTTAAGATATTAGCTTTAATAGTTTTTTCTTCTTTGGATTTTCCTACCATTGAAGATTGAGGGACAATCACAATTACTTTTCCGTCTTCTACAATAGAATCGAGTAGGTGTTCGGTAAAATTAATTTCATACAAACTTGGGTTACTCTTGCTCCCCATTGAATAGGGTGGGTTCATCATTCCTACGGTACAAGATTTTTCTTGTAACTGAAAGGAATTATTTTTCAAGAAATCTTCTTGTTCTAAATTACTTTTTCCATCACCACGCAAAATCATATTGGTGGTGGCAATGGTAAACATATAGGGCTGTAATTCTAAACCGTGTAATTGATTTTTTCTAATGCTTCTTTCTTGGTGAGAATTTTCAGCTTTCTGCACCATATCGTGCATAGCAGCAATTAAAAACCCTCCTGTACCACAACAAGGGTCTAAAACTGTATCAGTAGGTTTTAATTCTGCTAAATCACAAAATAGTTCTGTAATGTGTTTGGGTGTTAAAACAATACCTAGTGATTGTCCATCTCCACCAGAGTAGGACATAAACTCGCCATAAAATCTTCCCAGATAATCTTCAGCGGATTGTATGTATTTTATGTTTTTGTAAATATTCTCGAAGAGAAATTCGGTAAAATGTTTTAGAGGCGTTTTGTTTAATCCATTGTTTATTACATTAATTGCTTTGGTATCTTTAATAACCAAAAACTGACTTAATAATTTATCTTTCTTTACTTGTGGTGAAACATTAACTCTTTTAAGGTTTTTTTCAATGGCTTCATAAATCTTTTCTCCATCTGTTGAAATTTTATCTCCAATAAGGTCGTCAATTCTAAAATCTTTGTATTCCATTTCACGCAGAGCCAAAAGAATACCAGAAACAATTAAGGGCTTGTCTTTATCTTGAATGCTTCCATAATTTCTTAAATCTTCGTGTAAGCTTTTTGCATTCTTTAGAACTTCTTATGTGGTTTGTTCTTTAGGTGTTTGCTCCTTTAAAATGTTCTTTGTGTAATACTCATCAATGTTTATTTCATTGAAAAGTGTAAAAGTTTCTACATCTTCTAATTCTTTATATTCTCCTCTTTCATTGATGAATAAAGGTGTTATTCTGTGTCTTTTTTCGTTTCCGGAAACACCAAAAGCAATGATTTTTTTGTAGGATGTATTTTTAGCAAGGTGTTTGCCATAATGTAAGGCTCCATTGATAGCATATTCTTTTTTGCTTTTTATGGTGTCGCATATTACATCTTTATTATTTCTCTTCATATGAAAAGAAATATCTGCTTTGTCTTCAATTACTAAAAGAAAGTCCTTCACAACTCCGCAATATTCAGGAAAACCAACATTTCCAGTATCTGATTTTGAAGCGGTTTTTAATGCTTCATCAATTTCCTTAATTGTACTCCCATGTGGGTCAAGATTTATGTTAGCCTCTTTGAGTAAGTCGTTTACCCATAAGTCTGTTGCAACTTCCTTTTTAGCCATTATTATGATTCTTATTATCTATTAACTAGTTTGGTTACGCTTTCATCTAAAATGTCAGCAATCTCGTAGAAGTCTTCAACGCTTGGCTGTCTCACATTTCGAGCATACTCGCTTATTGTCGTATAGCTCTTATTCATTTTTTCTGCAAGCCAAGTCTGTGTAACCCCTTTTTCTTTCAGTTTTTCCTTAATTAGGTTTCAATATATAAAACCGCGCTGTTTAGTAGTGAAAATATTCGCTGTATTTCGGTAGGTTGGGTAAAAAGCAGTCGCTTGCCCTCGTTGTGACGGTAAATCAGTTAAAACCCACAGTAGGTTATCAGAGGTTCAGTATTGTGTATGAAAGAGCTGTAAGAAGCACTTTAGTGGACTGCATTCAAGTCGAGGTAGATGGATTTAAACTTTTAAAAATTCATTTACCTGCTTTGCTACCTTTCTGCCTTCAGCGATAGCCCAAACCACAAGCGACTGTCCTCTACGCATATCACCAGCCGCAAAAACTTTGTTGACCGAGGTCTTAAAATTCTTGGTTTCTACATTGCCTCTGTGGTCAAGTGATACTTTCAACTGTTCAAGTAATCCTTCTTTTTGAGGGTGTACAAAGCCTGCTGCAATAAAAGCCAATTGGGCTGGAATCGTTCTCTCCGATCCTTCTTTTTCAATTAGCTTTCCATCTTTAAAGAAAACATCGACCACGTTCAGCCCACTTAACTTCCCGGCTTTTCCAACGAATTCTTTGGTCATAATAGACCACGCTCGCTCACAACCTTCTTCATGAGAGGAGGAATTTTTCAGCACGAGAGGCCATTCTGGCCAAGGGTTCATCTCGGATCTTTCCAATGGGGGCTTATCCATGATTTCGATTTGCGTAATGGACTTTGCTTTATGCCTGTTACTGGTTCCGACACAGTCAGATCCAGTATCGCCACCCCCTATTACAATCACATCCTTTCCTTTGGCAGAAATCGTTCTTTTATCAATTCTGCCTCCCACTTCCCTGTTTTGTTGTTTCAAGAATTCCATAGCAAAGTGGATGCCCTCAAGTTCCCTTCCTGGAATTGGTAAGTCGCGCGGTATGGTACTACCACCGCATAGCACAATCGCATTATGCTTTTGTTTAAGTTCTTCGACAGCAATATCCTTTCCTACGTTGACTCCTGTCTGAAAATCAATTCCCTCTGCCTGAAGAATATTTATGCGACGTTCTACTACCCCTTTATCTAGTTTAAAATCAGGAATCCCTAGCCGAAGCAGACCCCCGATTACCTCGTCTCTTTCAAATACCGATACTTGATGTCCTGCTTGGTTTAAAAGATCTGCTGCGGCCAGACCGGTTGGGCCAGAGCCTATAATAGCGACTTTTTTTCCAGTAGATTTAGTTGGCTTTCTTACTTTTTCAAGACCAAGATCGAATGCTTTCTCTGCAATAGACTTTTCAATATGCTCGATGGCAACGGGTGGCTGATTAATTCCTAAAACACATGAGCTTTCACAAGGTGCTGGACAAAGACGCCCTGTAAACTCTGGGAAATTATTCGTTGTTTTTAATATGCTCCACGCTTCAGTCCACTCTCTGCGATATACCGCATCGTTAAAGTCTGGAATTTTGTTCCCAAGCGGGCATCCGTTATGACAGAAAGGAACACCACAGTCCATGCATCGTGCAGCTTGTTCATTGGTCTTCTGTTCTGGAAAAGTAAGCTCAAATTCTTTGTATGAGTCTACTCGCTTTAGCGGATTCTCTTTGGGAGGTAGCTCTCTTTTAAATTCCAAAAATCCTGTCGGTTTCCCCATAGTATCAATAAGTAGGTGTCATTGGTATTTTCAGCTTTGCTTCTTCTAAAATGCTCTTGTACTTGGTAGGAATCACTTTCACCATAAAGTTTAAATGTCTTTCCCAATCGAGTAAAATTTCCTGAGCTAATGAACTAGATGTATGTCTCAGGTGATTGATAATCAGCACTCTTATCTTTTGAATATCATCAGGATTTAACGAATCGAAGACTACCATTTCCATATTACAGTCATCTCTTAACTTTCCTGCCAGATCAAGTACATAGGCGATACCTCCGCTCATTCCAGCTGCGAAGTTCTTACCTGTTTTGCCCAAGATGAGTACAGAACCCCCAGTCATATATTCGCATCCGTGATCTCCTACCCCCTCTACTACTGCAACAGCTCCAGAGTTTCTTACTGCGAAGCGCTCACCAGCAATTCCATTTATGTAGCATTCGCCACTTGAAGCACCATAAAGAGCCACATTCCCAATAATGGTATTTTCCCTTGCATGGAATCTGACATTTCTTTTAGGGTGGATGATGATCCTTCCGCCTGAAAGTCCCTTTCCAACATAATCGTTCGCCTCTCCTTCCAAGGTAAACCTGATTCCTTTTGCTAGAAAAGCACCAAAACTCTGACCTGCTGACCCCTTAAATTTTATTTTTATGAGGCTACTCGGAAGCCCTTCCTCCTCATATTTCTTCGAAACGATACTGGATAATATTGCGCCTGTTGAGCGGTTGGTATTGTAAATCGGGTATTCGTAAGCACCAACGTATCCTCTAGAAACCTCGCTTTTCAAATCATTCCAGATGTTGTAGTCGAGCGCATTTTCAACGAGATTTTTCTGTTTTCGAGAATTGTACCTTGTATCTTTCGTGCTCTCGAATGCCGTAATCTTGGAAAAATTGAGCCCTTTGGTTGCTTGCCGTTTAGTTGTTTGATTCAATAAGTGGCTTTGACCTACCATTTCATTGATGGTTTTGAACCCGAGCATCGCCATGATCTCCCTAAGTTCTTCCACCATGAACTGGAACATATTTATTACATGTTGAGGGTCTCCAGTAAACAACTTGCGGAGTTCTTTCTTTTGTGTAGCAATTCCGACAGGACAAGTGTTGAGATGACATTTGCGCATCATAATACACCCTTCTGCAATGAGTGCTGCGGTAGAAACACCCCATTCTTCTGCACCCAGCAGCGTGGCAATCGCAATGTCCCTTCCGGTCATCATTTTTCCATCAGACTGAAGTACTACTCTGCTTCTCAAACGGTTTTTGACGAGCGTTTGCTGTGCCTCCGATAGCCCCATTTCCCATGGAAGACCTGCGTGACGTAGTGAGCTAAGTGGGGAAGCACCTGTACCGCCATCTGCACCAGAAATAAGGATAGCATCCGCAAAACCTTTAGCTACTCCTGCTGCGATGGTGCCTACGCCTGCCTGAGAAACAAGTTTTACATTGATTCTAGCTTGTGGGTTGGCATTTTTAAGGTCGAAGATAAGTTGGGCTAAATCTTCAATAGAATATATGTCGTGATGTGGTGGTGGTGAGATCAAATCTACTCCAGGAGTAGACATTCTTACCTTTGCGATCCATTTGTCTACTTTATGACCTGGAAGCTGACCTCCTTCACCTGGTTTGGCTCCTTGCGCTATCTTAATTTGAATTTCGTCTGCATTATTTAAATAATGTGAAGTAACCCCAAACCTGCCAGAAGCTACTTGCTTGATTCGCGATCGCTGTGAGTCTCCGTTTTCCTCTACTTTATATCTGATAGGATCTTCACCTCCTTCACCGCTGTTGCTCTTTCCTCCAATTCGATTCATGGCGATGGCCAATGTGCTATGCGCTTCGTGAGAGATGGACCCAAACGACATTGCCCCAGTAGCAAATCTTTTTAATATTTTTTTTGCGGGTTCTACCGATTCAAGTGGTATTGACTTGGTCTTCTTGAATTCGAGAAGGTGTCGAATGTAAAATGGTTTTTCTGGATTATTGAGTTTATCAGCATATTGCTTATACAGTTTATAGTCGTTCAGCTTGGTTGCTTTTTGCAATAAGTGCACATGATCAGGATCGATTAAATGTCGTTCGCCATCTCGTCTCCATGCATATACACCCCCATGTGGGATATCTGACTCCTCCTCAAAAGCCTGATAGTGGTGAGCACGAATGCCTTCTTCTATATCTGTAAATGAATTTCCACCAACTCTCGAGATTGTACCCTTAAAACATTTTTCAACGATATCATCGCTAAGGCCTAGAATTTCAAAGATTTGTGCTGCTTGGTAGGATTGCAGAGTCGAGATACCCATTTTGGACATAATTTTTAGCAGCCCTTTTCCTACTGCCTTCGCATAATTGTCAGACAGTTCCTCGAAGTCTTGCCCATCCTTTTCGGCAAAAACCTTCATTTGGCTAAATACTAGATACGGCATAACAGCGCATGCTCCGTACCCGATTAGTGTTGCAAAATGGTGAACCTCAACCACGTCTGCGGCATGCACAACCAAGCTACTATTAGATCGAAGTTTCTTTCCAATCAAATGATGATGAATTGCTCCAGTTGCAAGTAGTGAGGGAATTCGCATGCGATTTGAACTAATATTTTCGTCCGAAAGAATGAGAATAGCTATTTTCTTTTTAGCAGCTTTTTCAGCTTTTTTACAAATAATCTCTATCCCTTCTTCAAGTGTTTCTTTATCAGAGAAGGTACAATCAATCACCTTATGGTGAAAGCCTTGACTGCCAAGTTCTAGTACTTTTTGATATGTAGAAGGTCTTAAAATAGGCCTAGTAATATGCACTTGATGACAATGTGATGGTTCCTCAGATAAAATGTTGAGTCCTTCCCCAATTCGGGAAAAGAGGGACATGACCAACCGCTCTCTAATGGGGTCAATTGGCGGATTACTTACCTGAGCGAAAAATTGTTTGAAATAGTTGGATGGATGTTGAGGAAATTCACTCAAAGCCGCAATAGGCACCTCAAGACCCATTGAACCAATGGGTTCTTTTCCTTCATTACACATTGGAAGCAAAATCTTATCTATGGCTTCTCGAGTCCAGCCGTTTGCCAATTGATATTTGCGAATTTCTTCGGGCTTGTGGAAAACAGGGTCTCCAAATGGACCAGGTAAAAACCTTAGCTTAATTCTATGCTTTCTGATCCACTCTCTGTAGGGTCGTGAGTCTGCCATCTCTTTTTTTAGTTCTTCATCGAACTTGACGACTCCGTGCTCCAGATCAGCAAGAATCATTTTTCCTGGTTGAAGCCTCCCTTTCTGTTTAACTAATTTTTGATCTATAGCTAGGGCTCCCGTTTCACTTGATATAATCAGTCGGTCATCGTATGTCATTGTGTAACGACACGGTCTGAGACCGTTTCGATCAAGTGTAGCCCCTATTACTTCACCATCAGTAAAACACAAAGCTGCTGGACCATCCCAGGGCTCCATTATCGAAGCATTGTATTTGTAAAATGCCTTGGTTTTGTCATCCATGCTTCGATTATACTGCCATGTTTCTGGGATCAGCATCATCATGGCATGCGGAAGGGATCTTCCGCCCATTACGGATAGTTCTACCAACTCATTCAGATTGGCTGAATCAGAAAAATTAGGGTTACATATGGGAAGTAGTTTTTTGATTTCATCGTCTGTGAAGTGTGTAGACTTAAGCATCATTTCTTTGCTTTTCATCTTATTCACGTTTCCTCTGATGGTGTTGATCTCACCATTATGGGCAAGGTACCCAAAAGGTTGAGCCAAGCTCCACCTAGGGAAAGTATTGGTAGAGAACCTTGAGTGGATAATTCCGAAAGCAGATTTATATTCTTCGTTTTGCAGGTCTAAATAGTAGGCCTCTAGCTGATCTGTTCGTAATTGTCCTTTGTAAACAATCTTATAACAAGAGAGTGAAGCAATGTAGAAATCGTCAAATTTCTTTGACAGAATATGGGTGGTGTATTTATTTAGTACGTACAGTTTTCGTTCCAGATTTTTTTCAGCAAGGTCTCCATATTTTAAGAAGACTTGCATCACATAAGGCTCATTCTCCCTAGCTGTTGGCCCTACATATAAGTTATCTACTGGCACCTCACGTTCAGCAAAAGTTTTGAACCCTAAGCTTCTTGCAATTTGTTTGAATTCATCTAAACTTTCCTCCCAAGAAGGCTTATGGAAAAAGATCATCGCAACTCCATAAGATCTAGGGGTTAGCAGAGCTCTGCATTGCGCTAGTTCCTCATCAAATAGGTCATAGGGAATTTCTGTCATAATACCAGCCCCATCACCCGTTTCAGGTTCTGCGCCTATTCCTCCTCTATGCTCCATGTTAACGAGCATTTCGATCGCATCCGAGACGGTTTCATGGTTTCTTTTTCCGTTGATATTGGCGATCAGACCAATCCCACAGGCATCGTGTTCCATCTGTGGGAGATACATTGAATTCTTATTATCGAACATTTCTTCACTAAATCCGAACCTTGAAATTAATTCTGTTTGATGAAATGAAATGTTGAATACCTAAAAAATAATAGTTATTTTATGATTTTATCAATATAAATATTCTTTTTATTGAAAAAACTAAAATGACATATCATGCAGGGTTGTTTTTTAAAATATTCTTTTAGTTTAATCCTTTTTGAAAGAAAATTATTTGGGTCTCTTCAACAATAGATAAGAACACTTTTATTTGAATGTCATCTAAACCAGCTAATCAGCAGATCGTGTGGTAATGGCAATGTTTGTTGGTTTGATAATGGTCAAAAGATCGCTTCGATAATGGAACAGGAATCAAATCTAGTATTTGATCTGGCAAAGAGTGATCTGATTTTTACGAACGATTTATTGCTTATAATTGGACTGTTTTCTAGATTAAAATTCTGTTAAAATATCGTACACGCATACAGTTTTTGAGAAATTCACATCTAGTATTATCATTAGAAAATTTACTCTTAATTGTGAATATCAAAAATATTAAAATGATAATTAATCGTGGATTTTGAGAACTTAATTGGGAATGATAAACAAAAAAAGCCATCCACGTCTGAAAGGCTTTTTTGTGGTGCTGAGTGGGTTCGAACCACCGACTCACGGATTTTCAGTCCGATGCTCTACCAACTGAGCTACAGCACCGATTTTTTAAGTTCGCAAACTTAGGTAATTCTATTAAAAGGCAAAATTTTTTGATCACTAAGAATTCAATTCCATGGAGATTAGCCATTACACTGGTTAAATACCATAGCGTGCTTGATTTTAGGTTTGAATGTTCGGTTGAAAAACTGATCTCTTCTTGAAAACGCTATTGAGTTACCGATTTTACTAAAGAAAAATCTAGGTCATTTCTTGGAGTGAAGTGCCAAATTGTTTTTGTTGATTAGAATCATAACGCTGAAATACGAGTTGTTATGATCGTTTTCATGACTCTTAAGAGTATAAATCTTATACATTAGTAGATAGGGATTGTAATTAATGAATTTTTTTTGATAATAGTTGCCTCTATTCCTCCTTCAATAAAAAGTTAAAATCAATCGAAAAATTCTTAAACTTGATGTATCAAATGCCTCTAAAAAAACGCATCATACCTTGCCTCGATATAAAAGACGATCATGCTGTAAAAGGAGTTAATTTTTTGGACATCAGAAACGCGGGTAATCCGATAGAATTGGCGAAAAGGTATGCGGAAGAAGGTGCTGACGAATTAGTCTTCCTTGATATTACCGCAACGGTAGAAGGAAGAAAGACCTTTGCCAAATTGGTAGAAGAAATTGCGCATGAAATTAACATTCCATTTACCGTAGGGGGCGGAATATCTTCTATGGAAGATGCTTCTGTGCTTGTAAAGGCTGGTGCTGATAAAGTAAGTGTGAATTCCGCTGCGGTGAGAAGACCCACTTTAGTAAAAGAAATTGCTGATGAGTTTGGTAGTCAGTTTACGGTAGTGGCCATTGATGCAGGACTTCTGGATGAAGGGTGGAGGGTTTTCGTGAAAGGAGGAAGAGAAGCTACCAACATGGATGTTTACGAATGGGCTAGGAGGGTAGAGGAACTTGGTGCCGGAGAGATATTGCTCACATCGATGGAAGATGATGGCACTAAGGCAGGGTTTGCCATAGAGTTGACCAAAAAATTGGCAGCTGACCGTAACATTCCCGTGATTGCATCTGGTGGGGCGGGTACAAAAGATCATTTCAAAGAAGTATTTGAAAAAACAAAAGCCACTGGAGCTTTAGCTGCAAGCGTATTTCATTTTGGTGAAATATCCATTCCAGATTTAAAGAAAGAATTAAAAAGTCAAAATATAGAAGTAAGATTATGAGCCAACAGCCGAAGGTCAGTAGTCAAGAACTAATTCCCGCAATAATCCAGCATGCGCAAACCAATCAGGTATTGATGCTGGGCTACATGAATGAAGATTCATTAGCTAAAACCAAAGAGGTGGGTAAAGTCACATTTTATAGCAGATCCAAGCAACGCCTCTGGACTAAAGGAGAAACGTCTGGCAACTTCCTGAATGTAGTGAGTATTCAGTTGGACTGTGATGAGGACACTTATCTTATCAAGGTTCTTCCAGTGGGTAAAACGTGCCATACCGGGTCATATACATGCTTTGGGGAAAAAGAACCTGCTGGATTTCTTCATGAGCTCCAAGGCATCATTGATGATAGGAAGAACCATGCAAATGAAAAATCTTACACCTCTTCTTTATTTGAAAAAGGCACTAAGAAGATTGCCCAAAAAGTAGGGGAAGAAGCTACTGAAGTCATTCTGGAAGCTATGGACAATAAAAAAAACCTCCTTATCGAGGAATCATCAGACCTGCTTTACCACTTTTTGGTGCTACTATCTGATCAGGGATTGAAGCTTGTGGATGTAGAAGCAAAATTGGTAGAGCGGCACTTAAAGAAGTAAGTCAAGTGAAAATAGTTGTCAGGTATTGATTTCAAATATCTCTGTATGCCTAAAAATCAGAGTCTGTGTCAGCAATTTCTTTGATTCTTTTCACTATTGAGGATTTTGGTAAAATTTCTTCCATGCACATTGATTTGGCTACCCTTTTGGTTTCTCATCAAGTCGCATGTTAGCCATAGTATTCTCAGTCTATCGGGAATGGCATGAAAACAACATTGGTAAATTGCTCATCGAGAACGAATAAGCAGCAGAATTCATCAGGATTTTTATAATTCTCCTTAAACATTTTTTCGTCCACTATCAAGCCTCTTTGTACAAATTCTTCCATGAAAGAAGCAAAGTAATGCCAGTCATTCTCAGCTTGTCCTCTTTCCATCAACAGCTGACCGATTGGCTGATCGACCTGACACATCGGAAAAACAGGGTACTTAGAAAATTCCTGCTTCCGAATGGCATAAGAAGCTTCTCTTAAGTTTTCAGCCACTTTTACAAAATCGGTTGATATCTCACCTAGATATTTAGGATTTAACTCTGGATCGTTCTGCATGTTCTCAATTCCTAAGAGATATTTTTTTGAATTGCAAAGAAAATGACTTGATAAATAATCATCAAGGAACAGACAATTCAAATTTTAGGTCATTGGAAAACCTATGAATACGCTTGTTATGTAGTTTTTTACCTTTTTTATGTGCTGGATAATTTTCATATTCCCGAGCACCTTTATCATGTTAACATTGGAGTAACACACACTACATTACTTTAACAATATCGTAACCATCTTCGACTAGAAAGTTAACATTGGCGTTTCACTTTTGCAATCAATTAAAGTCTAAATCAATTAGTTCAATTTAAATAAAAGGAAATGAAAAAATTACTAGCAATTGCACTTACCGCCACAATGACACTATCAATTGTATCTTGTGAAGACGATGAAGCAGGCTCTGAAATAAAACCTGGAAGAACCGATATAAACGCTGTCGAAGTGACTTCAAATATCGCTAAAAATACAACTTGGTCTGGCGACTCAGTGTATTACCTGAATACAAGAGTTTCGGTTCTATCAGGCGTTACACTTACTATTGAGCCAGGGTGTATCGTCAAAGGAGATGCAGGTACAGGTACCAACGCAACAGCACTATTAGTAGCTAGAGAGGCCACACTCAATGCAAAAGGTACTGCTTCTGCGCCAATTATTTTAACATCATCCTCAGATAAGATTAAAACGGGTCAAAAAACTAGCCCTAACCTTTCTGAGGACATTAATGGTCTTTGGGGAGGATTGATCGTTTTAGGTAAGGCACCTATTTCTGCTCAAAATGAGAATAAAGAAGATGTTTCTGAGCAGCAAATAGAAGGAATACCTACTTCAGATTCCAATGGTCTTTATGGAGGGTCTACTGCCGATGACAATTCAGGAACCATCACGTATGTATCAGTAAGGCACGGTGGTACTAACATTGGTTCTGGCAATGAAATTAATGGAATTACTTTAGGTGGCGTTGGATCCAAAACGATTATTAACAACATTGAGGTCGTTGCTAACCAAGATGATGGCATCGAGTGGTTCGGCGGATCAGTTAATGTCTCCAAGGCTATCGTTTGGAATGCTGGTGATGACGGAGTGGACACCGACCAAGCTTGGACTGGAACACTTGATGGATTTGTTGTAATAACAGCGGGTGACGAAATGATGGAGCTTGACGGACCTGAAGGTACTGTAAAAGGTGGACACGTTATGAAAAATGGAACACTTCTTGCTCAAACAGATTATAATGCTGAGGAGTCAGAATATGACTTGGCATGTGATGGTCTTATTGATCTTGATAATAATAATTCCAATAGCAGCACAGGTGTAGAACTTTCTAATATTGCAATTTTCAATCCTGCTGGAGATATTGATGAGGCTACATGTTTAGATTCAGAAGGTGGCACTAACGTGTGTCCCATGTCTTCTATAGAAATTGTTACGGTGGGTTTAAATAAGGAGACCTACACAGTTGATGAACACAACCCGAAATCAGCTTCAGGTGTATCGGGTGTTGCCAAAGCAACTGTAGGAGCAACCCTTAGTGATTATAGCTGGTCATGGTCTTCTACTAAATTAAAAAAAGAAGGACTAGAGTAAAGAGTAATTGGGTTGTTCAAAATCTTAATTACAAAAAAAGCCAAATGAATATTCATTTGGCTTCTTTACTTTTAGGTTGAGCATCACGAAAACAAACTAACCCATGAATAAAACATTTTACTGTATTGTTTTAATAGTTTTTTGCTCCTTTAATCTTGCCGCCCAAAATGGAATTATAAGAGGGACTGTTTTAGAAGACAGTAATGGAGAGCCTCTATTCGGAGTTACCGTGCAAATAAATGGAACGACCACAGGTGCAATTACAGATTTTGAGGGAAAGTTTGATATTAGCATAGCTCCAGGGTCGTATGAACTACAGGCATCTTTTGTGTCGTTCCAAACGATCACCATAAGCGGACTAATTGTGGAAGCAGGTGAGGTAACCATTATTGATCAAATAAGACTTAAAGAGGATGTTGAGCTACTAAATGAAGTGATTGTTACGGCGGAGGTGATTAAAACAACTGAAGCCGCACTTTTGACGGTTAAGAGAAAATCTGCAAATCTAATTGATGGAATATCTGAAGCTAGCTTCAAAAAAATCGGTGATTCTGATGCGGCTGATGCAGTAAAGAGGGTAACCGGCGTCTCTATAGAGGGAGGTAAATATGTTTATGTAAGAGGGCTAGGAGACCGATACACCAAGACTATGTTAAATGGGGTAGACATACCAGGACTTGATCCCGATAGAAACAGTCTACAGATAGATATTTTCCCAACTAATATTATCAGCAACATGTTAGTCATGAAGACGGCAGTAGCTGAGCTTCCAGCTGATTTTACAGGTGGAGTTGTTGATATTGAAACAAAGGATTTTCCTGATGAGAAGATATTTGATGTATCGATGAATCTAGGATGTAACCCTCATATGCATTTTAATTCAAATAACTTGACCTATGAAGGTGGAAATATTGATTTTTTGGGCATTGATGATGGAACCAGAGCATTGCCAAGCGGAGCAAGGTCAGAAAACATTCCTACCCCTATAAGTGGAGACGATGACGCAACAGTTAGTAATTTCTTGAAAGGATTCAATCAAAATTTAGGCACAAAGCGAAAAACTAGTTTTATGGATTATAGCGTGGGTTTATCGCTCGGAAATCAAATAAGCTTATCCAATGGGAATAAACTGGGCTATGTAGCCTCCTTTTCCTATAAAAATAATACCCGATATTATGATGATGTAGTCTACGGGGAATTCCAAAATGCTGTTGATCAAACCGTAAATGATTTGGCTCAAGCTACGCTTCAAACAGGCGAAATTGGAGAAAATAATGTTTTGCTAGCAGGTTTGGTTGGCGTTGCATATAAAAGCAATAAGAGCAAATTTAAACTTAACGCCCTACACCTTCAAAACGGGGAGAACAAATCGGGTTCTTTTTTTATCGATAATGACGGATCACTTCCCGGTCAATCCGGATATTTTGCTCAGTCAAACAATCTCTTTTACACGGAACGTGGCTTAACCAATTTTCTATTCAATGGTCAACATCAACTTAAAAATTCTGATTGGAAGGTTGAATGGAAATTGTCACCTACCGTTTCTAAAATAGATGAGCCAGACATTAGAAATACTGCATTTACCTATGAAGATCGTGATACCACCTTTGTGGCAGGAGCAGGAGGGAATCCGAGAAGGTCTTGGAGATATTTAGATGAAATCAACATTGTTTCTAAAGTAGATATCGATAAAAAACATAAATGGTTTGGAAGAAACGCAAAACTCAAATTTGGGGTGAGCCAAGTTTATAAGACCCGCGACTATGAAATTTTGACTTACGATGTGCAATTTTATGGGATTCAACAAGATTTTGATGCCGACCCTAATCAAGTTTTTAACAATGCTAATTTATATCCAAATGGCACGGTCTATTTACAGTCAGGTAATACTACCCCAAATTCAAATGAGTATCGTTCTAATGTGAATAATTCGGCATTCTACGTTTCGGAAGAATTTCATCCAGTTGAAAGGTTAAAAGCAACAATGGGCTTGAGGGCAGAGTATTTTGTTCAGCGGCATACTGGTCGAGACACACAGTTTGCAGGATCAGGAGGTGTAGATGGAAATAGCCTTGACAATGATAAAGTATTAGACGCACTGGATTTATTCCCGTCTTTAAATACCAACTTTTCATTTACGGAACGTCAACAATTGAGATTCTCATTTTCAAAAACAATTGCGAGACCGTCTTTTAAAGAGTTATCTTTTGCCCAAATCATCGATCCCATCTCTAATCGAATCTTCAATGGTGGACTTTTTAAATACCCTGATTGGGATGGAAATTTGACTGAGACCAGAATAAATAACTATGATATTCGATATGAATATTTTCTGAAGAATAATGGCTTAGCCTCTATAAGCTTTTTTTACAAATCGTTCGATGATCCTATCGAATTGGTAAGAATTCCAGCCGCGAGTGCTTCTACCGAATATCAGCCTAGAAATGTTGGAGATGGTGAGATATACGGTTTTGAAATTGAGTTCCGAAAGAATCTTGGTTTTATAGGATCGCAATTTTCTAAACTTACCCTAAATGGAAATTTCACATTTACCAAATCTATTATTGAAATGACAGCAACTGAGTTTAATTCACGGTTAAATACCGAAAGGGTTGGGCAGAACATTGATAATAAAAGAGACATGGCAGGACAAGCTCCTTACATTTTGAATGCTGGTATCGCTTATAACGATTTGGAAACAGGTCTAAGTGGAGGATTTTTTTATAACGTTAAGGGGTCAACACTATATATCGTTGGAGGGGGGCTATTTCCTGATGTACGAACAGAGCCTTTTCATAGTCTAAACTTTAATTTTACTGCTGACTTTGGGGCAAAGAAGAATTCATCTATCAATTTCAGTATAGCCAATATTCTGGACGATGACAGAGAAGAGTTCTACGAAGCTTTTGAAGCTCAAGACCAAATATTTACACGCTTTAGCCCAGGAGTTTCTTTTGGCCTTGGCTACAGTTATTCTTTTTAAAGGTTTCGTGAAGGAAATCGAAAGATGAACCTCTTGGGGGCTGATATATCAATTTCTGGAAGAGGGACAATCTGATTGATTTTTTGGGTTTCCTATATTCCAAAGTTCGAGCTCATCAACCCTCAATTCTGTCATTCTCAAAAGTTCTTTACACTTACAAGCGTTGAAAACCTCTTTGCCATATTCTGCTCTATAGTGAAGCGACCAGTCTTTAGGGTATAGTGCTCTCAATGTTCTATCTCTATATTGGATCCAGTAAACCTGAGCATCATCAAATTTATTGATAAATTCCGCATCGCTTGCATGTTTATTCCTTATCACTTCAATCAGATTTAACATCTTAAAGTCTTTTTTATCAAACTCAGCGCAAAAATCCAAATCCGTGGAAGTATTGCAACTAAAGGAGAGATAAGTAACAAACGAAATTAGAACTAGCTTTTTCACAGTTTTTTATTTGAATTTAAGTTGGATTAAAAAAAACAGCACTTAATCCAATACAATATCCTTAATTTTTTTCTCTAGTTTTTCGATAGCGATATTTACCTCTACAAGTTTTTGAAGGGCTACTTGTTTCTCCTCGCTGATGAACGTGGAAGAATACGATTCACTCAGGGTTGCTGCCTCCTTGTTTCTATGTTCAATTTCTTCAAGAATTTTATTTATGTAAAAATTCCTTTTAAATTCCACAATTATTGTTTGGATTTGCTCCTTGAATTCGGATTCCTCAATTCCTAAAAAAAACATAATCCGAACCTCCCGCTCCTCGATTTTTGAAAAAATCATAAGGTCTACGTTCCCATCAGTATAACTTGCGGGAATCTTTACTTTATAATATTCTTTCATGTTGATAGGATTTCCAAATTTGCGCGCATATTCCCACCAGCCTCTTCTTATGTCTTTTCTGGAAAAATGAAAATCCGTAATGTAACCTGCGATCACTTTTCCCTCAAAATTTCGAGTGGCTTCCTGGATGGAATCATTGTACCCTTTCTGCGCTTTAATGCTAGAAAAGCAAAACAAAATGACCAATGTGAGGGTCTGTTTATAAATTGTAAACTTCATGTCATCTGTAAAACTAAGCGACCTTAAGAAAACAGTCCTCATTACGGGAGGTACTGGGCTGGTAGGAAGGGAATTAAGCAAGCTTCTATCGGAAGAAGGTCATCAGGTTGCGCACTTGTCCCGAAATGAAAAAGGAGATATTTACCCAACCTATCATTGGGATATTGAAAAAAAGGAGATGGACGATGAGGCGATCAAAAGTGCTCATTATATTATCCACCTGGCAGGTGCAGGTGTAGCAAATAAAAGATGGGATAAAAAAAGGAAAAAAGAGATTTACGATAGCCGCATCAATTCTACCCGTTTTTTGAGGGAAAAAGTAAAAGCACTGAATCCTTCGTTAGAATACTTTCTTTCAGCCTCAGCTATAGGTTACTATGGTTGGGATAGCGGCTTTAAGTTGGTAGACGAGTCCAGTCCGAAAGGGAAGGGGTTTCTCTCTTGGGTAGTGGAAGATTGGGAAAAAGAAGCCACTGCCTTCGATGAAATCGGTATAAAAAATGGAAGACTCAGAATCGGTCTGGTACTCAGCTCAAAGGGTGGCGCACTTGCTGAAATGGTGCGTCCCATCCAGTTGGGAATGGGAGCCGCCCTTGGCTCTGGGAGGCAATATTTGAGCTGGATACATTTAGCTGATTTGTGCGGTATTTTTTCATTTATGTTAGCACATAAGCTAACGGAGACTATCAATGGAGTAGCCCCACGCCCCGAAACAAACAACTCATTCACTCGAAAACTGGCAGCACAACTTAAGAAACCAGTTTGGCTTCCAAATGTGCCACATTTTATGCTTAAACTTTTGGTAGGGGAAATGTCCGATATGTTAATTGGAGGGAACAACGTTTCAAGCAAACGAATTGAAGAAAAAGGATATAACTTCAAGCATCCAACATTGGAGGATGCATTATTAGATTTATATCATTAGATGAGCGCAAAAAAAATACCGAAAGAACAAAAAGCAAGAACCATCAATGCATTTAAAACCCAAGAGTGGAACGGAATTAAAAGTGCCGTTTCATGGGTTATATTAAAGGTAATGAGAGAGTTCGTTCAAGGATTCGAAAAGCGGCTCATGATTGAGCCTTGTGTCACCATAGTTGGTTCAGACCGTTCTCAACCAGACAATAAATATTACAAAATCGCCGAAGAGGTAGCGATGAAACGGGTGAAACATGGATATGGGGTGATTAACGGGGGAGGTCAAGACATCATGGAAGCCAGAAACAAAGGGGTTAATGCACAAAATGGAAAGTCCGTAGGGTTTAATATTGACCTTCCGTTTGAACAAAGCAATAACATTTATATCAATCGAGATAAAAGCATCGATTTTGATTACATCTTCGTTCGCATGGACATGTTCATCAAATGCTCACAAGGGTTTATTGTGCTACTAGGCGGCTTTGGCATCATGGATGAACTCCTCAAAGCCCTAACGCTTATCCAAACACCTATAAATAGGTCGTTTTCCGATTGTGTTAGTAGGAAGGAAATATTGGTCTGGTTTGATAGACCGGCTGAAGTTAACTATACTAGAAATGGAGGTAAACATTAGCAAAGAAGACTTGGACTTATTCCAATTAGTGCAAGCCGAGAAAGCAATTGAAGATTCTCATAGCAAATACAACCTTACTCCTAATTTTTAATTATCCCATCAGCATCTATATCCTGTTTTGAAAAAGAAGAAAGAAGTCATTGAAATAATAGGTGCACGCGAGCACAACCTTAAAAATATTGACCTTACGTTGCCAAGAAACAAGCTAATTGTTATTACCGGCATCAGCGGTAGCGGAAAATCTTCTTTGGCATTTGATACGATCTATGCAGAAGGTCAGCGGCGGTACATGGAAAGCTTTAGTGCCTATGCCCGATCTTTCATTGGCGACATGGAGCGCCCAGATGTGGACAAAATTGACGGCCTTAGCCCGGTAATTTCCATCGAGCAAAAAACGACTTCTCGAAATCCAAGGTCGACAGTGGGTACTGTCACAGAAATTTACGATTTCTTTCGTCTACTCTACGCTCGAGCTGCCAATGCATACTCTTATTTATCGGGGAAAAAAATGATCCGACAGTCTGAAGATCAGATTGTTGATCTGATCCAAAAAAACTATAAGGGAGAAAAGCTCACGCTACTTGCGCCAGTAGTAAAAGGCAGGAAAGGACACTATAGAGAGCTCTTTGTTCAGGTTAGAAAGCTGGGATTCACAAAAGTGAGGGTCGATGGGGAAATTCAAGACTTGATTCCAAAGATGCAAGTAGATCGGTATAAAACACATGATATCGAAATTGTAGTGGATCGCATTGTTGTCAATGAAAAAGAAAAAAAGCGTATTCGACAGTCTATCAATACCAGCTTAAGACAGGGTGATGGTGTAATGATGCTACAAAAAGAAGACCGATCCGTTTCGTATTTTTCCAAGAATCTGATGGATCCAGACACGGGTTTGGCCTATGATGACCCTGCTCCCAATACTTTTTCTTTCAATTCACCTTATGGAGCTTGTCCAGCATGTAATGGGCTGGGGTTAATTGAGGAAATTTCTGTCAACTCTGTAATCCCTGATAGGTCATTGAGCATAAGCCGGGGTGGGATAGTACCCCTCGGTGAGTATCGAGATATTTGGATTTTTAAGAAAATCGAATCTATTCTGAAAAGGAACAAGGTTAGCCTTTCTACTCCTATCAATAAAATTCCAGAAAAAGTCATAGATATTTTACTCCATGGCGACGATGCGCCCGTTGCCGTTAGATCAGTTAAGTATCCAGGCACGGATTGGAATACGCAGTTCGAAGGCATAATCAATTTCTTGGAAAAGCAAAAAGAGGGAGGTTCCGAAAAGCTTCAGACCTGGGTAAAAGAATTCACAGATGTTCGCACCTGTCCTTCATGCGAAGGATACAGGTTAAAAAAGGAAGCACTACACTACAAACTGGCCGATAAGCATATTGGTCAGGTAGCCATGATGGACATTAGATCGTTAGGCACCTGGACTCAAGAATTAGCCGGCAAGCTCAGCGAAAGACAAAAAATGATCGCCACCGAAATTTTAAAGGAACTCAACAAGAGAATAGGCTTTCTTTTAGACGTGGGGCTTGATTATCTAAGTCTGAATAGACCGCTAAAAACACTTTCTGGAGGAGAAGCACAACGAATCAGATTGGCAACGCAGATAGGCACTCAGCTTGTTAATGTGCTATATATTTTAGATGAGCCAAGTATTGGGCTGCATCAGCGTGATAATTTGAAGTTAATTCAGGCATTGAAGAATCTTCGTGATTTGGGCAATACGGTGATTGTCGTAGAACACGACAGAGATATGATGCTAGAAGCCGACGAAATTGTGGACATCGGTCCAGGTGCTGGAAGGCACGGAGGGCAAATTGTGGCTCAAGGATCTCCAAAAGATTTTCTGAAACAGGGTAGCTATACCTCGCAGTATCTAAGCGAAAAAAAGAAAATAGCGGTGCCTACGCTGAGAAGACCTCAAAATGGAAGCTGGCTGGAACTGATCAGTGCTTCTGGCAATAACCTAAAAAACGTGGATTTGAAGATACCTTTGGGTAATTTAATATTAATTACAGGTGT
This sequence comes from uncultured Ekhidna sp., assembly GCA_964289745.1. Taxonomy (GTDB): domain Bacteria; phylum Bacteroidota; class Bacteroidia; order Cytophagales; family Cyclobacteriaceae; genus Ekhidna. The sequence goes on along the minus strand of CAXYMM010000001.1, from coordinate 107,174 downwards.
ATCAGGGAGTGGTAAGTCGACGCTCATTCACGAGACCTTGTATCCCCTCCTTAAGCAGAAACTTTATAAAAGCCGTAAGGAACCACTCCCTTATAAGAAAATAAAAGGAGGAGATCAGTTAGACAAAATAATTGAGGTAGATCAGTCTCCCATTGGGCGTACACCTCGCTCCAATCCGGCCACTTATACCGGTGTATTTTCTGAGATCAGAAGTTTGTTTGCTCAACTACCCGAAGCGAAGATCAGAGGGTATAAGCCAGGACGTTTTTCTTTTAATGTGAAAGGAGGGCGGTGTGAAACCTGTGGGGGTGGGGGTATGCGCTTAATAGAAATGGAATTTCTTCCAGACATCCACGTACCTTGCGAAACGTGCAAAGGCAAAAGATACAATCGAGAAACACTTGAAGTAAGATTTAAAGGCAAGTCCATTTCAGATATTCTGGACATGACGGTATCTCAGGGGGTTGAATTTTTTGAGCATCAGCCTCGAATTGCTCGAAAGCTAAAAATGCTTGATGAAGTAGGTCTTGGATATATTTCACTCGGTCAGCATGCTACAACACTATCCGGGGGTGAGGCGCAACGTGTAAAGTTGGCCACAGAGCTAAGTAAAAAGGACACGGGTAAAACATTTTATATCTTAGATGAACCGACCACAGGTCTGCATTTTCAGGATTTAGAGCACCTTTTGGTAGTTCTTCAAAAACTTGTAGACAAAGGAAATACCGTACTCGTGATAGAACATAATATGGATGTGATCAAAGTAGCAGATTATATAGTAGACCTAGGGCCGGAAGGGGGTAACGGGGGTGGGCAAATTATTGAAAGTGGTACCCCCGAGCAGGTTTCCTTATCAGAAATAAGTTATACCGCAAAGTTTTTGAAGAAAGAGCTTGCGGGCTAATGAGCACCCAAACTTCCCGTTCTTTCGCTGAAGTAATCATAATCCCCTAGATAATCGAATGCAAAGTCGCTCTCTTGAAGTTTGAAAATGAGTCTAAACACGATATACTTCGTTCACTCACTATTCCAGCCTCCATTGAAAGAAATTTACACCACCTAATTAAACTTTGAGCGCAATTATTATTGATCATGAAAGACTGGATCGAAAGGAATTGACTTCATTGTTATATAATTGCATAGCGGTAGAAGGCGAAGGTGAAGCAACCAACGTAGATGAGGCAGTAGAAAAATGGAAGTTTGCACGAAAGCAGTCAGCTCGGTTTAGAGAAACAATGAGTCGCTAATTCTTTACCTGTTCTAAAAAGATTTTCTCAACTTTCAAATCTTTTGACAAGTTCAAAATTGCGGTTGCCTCCATTTCGGTTACATACCCTTTCTTATAATTATCTTCCCACACTTCAACAAGATGTTGAACACGCTCGTTTTCAGGCATTTTCAGAAAGGTTTTGGATAAGAAGCTACGTGCTCTTTCAAAGGCAGACATATAATCTTCTGCAACAAAGTCATTAGCCCACTCCAATTCATCAAAGGCATTCATCCGATCAGCAGCTTCTTTTAACAGTAATCTTTCATCACTATCTAAACCGTGATAATGAAAAATTAACGACTTAAGTAGAATAATAGCTTTTTTCGTGAGGACATCCATCTCTCCAAAGATAAAATTTATTCATGAAAAAACAGTTGTAGAACAATCTCATCTGCAACTAAAAATCCAGCGTCAGTTAGACGTATAGCGTCGCCAACTATCTTCAAGAGTTTTTGTTCTTCAAATTGTAATAAAATCGCACGACCTGTCGACATTAAATCTACATGAAATTTTTTTTTCAATTCTGCTGTGTCTATCCCATCGATGGTACGAAGGCCCGTAAGAATTCGCTCATTGACCTGCTGCGTTTTGCTAAGCGTCTCCTCTTCGTAATAAGGTGTGCCTTCTTGGATACCCGCCAGATACTTAGCATTATTCCGAACATTAAACCTTCGGGTATTTCCATCATACGAATGGGCGCCGGGCCCTATTCCTAGATAGTCCTCATGATTCCAATAGGCGATGTTGTGGCGGGAGTAAAACCCGGGTTTTCCAAAATTGCTAACCTCATAATGATCATAACCCTTTTGAGTAAGAAAAGAAACGGCCTCTTTATATTGCGAGGCGGCATCCTCTTCAGGTACTTCGATTAGTTTTTTTTGCGTTTTCCACTTTTTAAAGACGGTACGTTCTTCAATCGTTAGCCCATAGAGTGAAACATGTTGGGGGTCAAGCTGAGTGATTTGCGTTAGGTCACTTTTGAATTCGCTTAGCTGGGTCTTGATGGCATAAATCAGGTCTAACGATAAATTTTCGAATCCAGCATTTTTTGCATGTCGAATGGCACTGACAGACTTACTGGAATTATGTGCTCTGTTCATCCAAACCAGTTTTTTTTCGTCAAATGTCTGAACTCCAATACTCATTCGATTAAACCCCATATCCAGAAGTTCTTCACATTTTTGCTGGGTCACGTCCTCGGGATTGGCTTCAAGTGTAATTTCTGGGCTATCCCCGATTGGGAAATGAGAAAAAATGCTACCTAAAATTTTAGCGAGATGCAGGCTACTAAGAATGGAAGGGCTACCCCCACCAAAATAGATCGTACGGATAGGGTCAGAGAGGTATTGCTTTCTGGCCTTTATTTCTATTTGGAGCGCATTTACTATCGGGTTTATCATCTCCAAATGGGTGCTGAAGTAAAAATCACAATAATGACAGGCTTTTCTGCAGAAAGGGATATGGACGTAGATACCAGACATTTTGGAGCTAAATTGCATTAGTGGATGCAAAAAATAGGGGGACTGTTTCTTTTTATTTTCTCGGCTAAATGATTCTCACAGCTTTCAGCTGAGATACTCAAGATTGGAAATTCAGAAAACAGTTCATTTCAACGGCGATAAAGCCCCAAAAACCTACATGTACCCATCAAGCCCACGCACCACGAGAGAAAAAAATCTTTTTTTTGTTAAATTTTTTTGCAAATACGATCCAATACCCCTATTCTTGTGTTCTAAACCTAAAAATAAAAATAAGATGAGTAATTTTAATGAATCCAAAAGCGAGATGAAAAATTTTGAATTTATGGATAATCAAATCAAATCAAATCAAATCAAATCAAATCAAATCAAATCAAATCAAATCAAATCAAATCAAATCAAATCAAATCAAATCAAATCAAATCAAATCAAATCAAATCAAATCAAATCAAATCAAATCAAATCAAATCAAATCAAATCAAATCAAATCAAATCAAATCAAATCAAATCAAATCAAATCAAATCAAATCAAATCAAATCAAATCAAATCAAATCAAATCAAATCAAATCAAATCAAATCAAATCAAATCAAATCCAAACCGAAAACCTTTCTTCTCGCTACCCTGTGCGCAGCCGCCATCTTATGGGGTTGCAAGGGCGATGATCCAGTTGACCCAGTCGATACCAAAGTAGTCGCCGACTTTACCTTTACCCAAGGCACAGCGGGGGCGGTAACCTTTAAAAACACTTCTAAAAATGCCACCAGCTACGCTTGGGACTTTGGCGATGGAAACAAAGCCACCGAAGAAAACCCCACCCATACCTACACGAAAGACGGCACCTATACGGTAAAACTGACCGCTACAAATGCAGGCGGATCGGCAGACAAAACCACAACGGTAACCGTTGATAATTTAGTCATTACCATCGCCATAGGGGATTTGTCTCAATTAGTTATATTGGAAAAGAGTCCCAAAGGCACCCTGATCGGGGAGATCGCGGCGACCGTAGCCAATTCGGATGAAACGCCCGTTTATTCGATTACGAGCCAAAGCCTGGCAGGTGCCGTTGCTTTGGACGGAAATAAAATGGTGATAGCCGATGCAAGTGCCTTTGTTTATGACACGAATAAAGAGCTTACTGGTGAAATACAGGCGACAGTAGGCGGAGTAACGGCTACAGCAACCTTTACGGTTTTAGTAGATAAATTAATTGAGATCCCCGATGCCCTATTCAAAGATAGATTACTCAGTAAGAAAGGCATTGACGCCAATGGGGATGGGGAAATTTCACTTTTGGAAGCTCAAGCATATACTGGAGAAATTGCGGTAGCTAGTGAAGGCGTTGCAGACGCTAAAGGCATTGAATATTTTACAAATATCCAAGAGCTTAACTTAGAACTCAATGACCGCTTAACGGAAATAGATGTTTCTAAAAACACTGCACTTACTGAGCTTGATTTAAGCTTCAATAAATTAACAGCACTGGATGTTTCTAAAAACACCGCACTTACTCGGCTTGATTTAAGTTATAATAAATTGACAGAAGTTAATTTGACGAATGGGAATAACGACAAACTTACTGATTTAGATTTAAGAGGTAACCCTAATCTAACCTGCGTGCAAGTGGATGATCCGCTACCTTCTCCTCTTCCTAGTGGTTGGAAGTTTGATCAAGGAAAAGAAAGCGTTTTTCAAACAGAAGCATGTAAATAAAAAAGCGCATCACCGCCTAGGCTCGTAGAATGGGGTTTGGGCTAGGTGTTTTTTCCTGAAATGGCTAAGCGCAGTCCCCTTTGGTGCGTACAAAAAAGGGCGTTGGGTGTGAAAGGGAAGCTGGGCAGGTTCTTTAGCTCCTTCTCGCTGGCTAAATCGCTTGATTTTAGTGTTTTAAGCCTACCCATCAAAAAAAAATCGTATTTAAATTAGATATTATTGGAAATAAGATCTAATACGATTATTCTTGTGTTTTAAATTACCTTTTAATAAAATAAAAAAACAAAATGATAAATTTTAAATGTATGAAAATCAAAACCTTTCTAATGGTTGCCCTATGCGCAGCCACCGTCTTATGGAGTTGCAAGAAAGATGAACAGGTTACCCCTGAAGTAGTTGCTGACTTTACATTCGAATCTGGCACAGAAGGGGCGGTAACCTTTAAAAACGCTTCTGAAAATGCGACCAGCTACGCTTGGGACTTTGGCGATGGAAACAAATCAACAGAAGAAAGCCCCACACATACCTACACGAAAGACAGCACCTATACCATAAAGCTTACCGCCACTAATGCAGGCGGATCTGATGAAGAAACGAAAACCATTGCGATTAAACTAAAAGGAACGGATACCCAATTAATTGCCAACTTCACATACGAGTTGGGCACAGAAGGGGCGGTAACTTTTAAAAATACTTCTAAAAATGCCACTGGCTACGCTTGGAACTTTGGAGATGGAAACAAATCAAATGCGCAAGATACCACCTACACATTCGTTGAGAATAAGGATTATGCGGTAAAGCTCACTGCTACGAATGGTGCAGGCGAATCGGCTGATACAACCAAAATAATTACCATTACTAACGCACTTCCGATTGCCTCTTTTGAATTTACTGTAGACGCACAATCAGCAGGAGGTACTGTGAACTTTGTAAACACCTCTAAGAATGCGACTGGTTATGCCTGGGACTTTGGAGATGGAAACACTTCAACAGATAAAAGCCCCACCCATACCTACACACAAAATGGAGATTTTGATGTAAGGCTTACCGCTACGAATAGTGCGGGCAAATCGGCTGATACAACTAAAATCATTACCATTACCAACGCACTGCCGATTGCCTCTTTTAACTTTTCTAAAGACCCACAATCAGTGGGAGGTACTATAAACTTTGAAAACGCTTCTAAAAATGCAACCAGCTACGCTTGGGACTTTGGAGATGGAAACACTTCAACAGACGAAAACCCCACCCATACCTACGCCAAGGACAGCACCTATACGGTAAAGCTTACCGCTACGAATAAAGATGGATCGGCGGACACCACGCAGACAGTAACCATTGATAATGCACTAGTTACCATAGCCATAGCGGATTTGTCCCAATTAGCGATTCCGGAAAACAGCCCTAAAGACACCCCAATCGGAGAGATAGCGGCTACAGTAGCCAATACGAAAGAAACGCCGGTTTACTCGATTACGAGCCAAAACCCAGCGGGTGCCATTGGTTTAGTAGATGGAAATAAAATGGTGGTAAAGGATTCAAGTGCCTTTGATTACGAGACCAATACGGAGGTCACAGGCGAAATTCAGGGGACAGTAGGGAGTGCGACGGCTACGGCAGCGTTTACGATTTCCATAACGAATGTGGATGAAGGAATTTACATCCCCGATACAAAATTCAAAGCGGTATTACTCAATACGAATGGCATTGACACCAATGGAGATCAGGAAATTTCAGTAGCGGAAGCCCAAGTATTTAATGGAACAATTACAGGAATCAATAAAGGCATTACAGACGCTACTGGCATTGAATATTTTATAAATATTACTTCGCTTAATCTTAAACAAAATGCCTTAACAAAAATAAACCTTTTTTACAATACTGCGCTTGAGTACCTAGATGTGGCTAATAACAATTTAACAGCACTAGATGTTTCTAAAAACACAGCGCTTTCGCGTCTCTATGTATATAACAACCAATTAACAGCACTAGATGTTACTAAAAACACAGCACTTATTCGGCTTTGGTTAGATAACAATAAATTAACAACCATAGATGTTACTAAAAACACAGCACTTAGCAGGTTTTTTATAAGTGGCAATCAATTAACAACCATAGATGTTACTAAAAACACAGCACTTACTCAGCTTACTATAAATTATAATCAATTAACCGTTGTAGATGTTTCTAAAAATACAGCACTTATTGTGCTTTGGTTAAATAGTAACAATGCCTTATCAAAAGTTAATCTTGCGAATGGTGCTAACTGGAGGCTTGATAGTTTAGACTTGCGAGAAAACCCTAATCTAACGTGTGTGCAAGTTACTAACATACCCTCACCTTTTCCACCAGGATGGCGTTTTGAAAATGCATCTGTTTTTCGAACAGATGCATGTCCGTAAAAAACGCTTAGCGATCCCTTTTGGAGCGAATCATGCAAACGACATTTGGTAAGAAAGGGAGGAGCTTCGGGGGGCCTTAGCGTTACGCTGTGGGGAGGGTTGTTTCATATCATCGCTAAAAAGGCACAAACTCTTTCATCTGCTTGGTAAAGAATTTTTGGCTTAGGTTTTTACCGCTACTGGACAAAAACTATAATCATTTTCGAGTCAGGTAGCTTTTTTTAGGATCACTTGATTTTCGATCATGACGAACGACCTGATGCTTCGTTTGGAACTGGATTAGGTTCTGCCGTTGAAACTCAGTTTGGTCACGTTAACTTTGCTTTGGCTTTTGGCCATTCAGATCGACAGTGGATCTCTTTTTCCGAATTAAAAAATCACTTTGGATACGCAGCTACTTTTTAGGTTTCGAAAAATGATCGTTGGCTTATTGCTACTGCTCTCAGGAGTAGCCCATGCTCAATTAGATACCGTCGAATTAGTGGACTACACACAATTGATGATCAAAGTGACAGCCGAAGGAAAATCGATTCCCACTATGGATGTTAAAAAAGAAAATAATTTAGGATTCTTTTTCGAGCGATCCGCTAAAGGGGGGCTGAGAATATGCAATGATCGCCTCATTTCAGTGTGGGTGGACGGACATCTGATAAACATGTTCCAAGGGTGTAGCTATTTTGAGACGGATGAACTGTTTGAGAAGAGTCCCAATGATACGGTATTCATTGCCATTTATTCTAAATTCAATTTTGTTGGGCTGGTTTGCCAGCAGATCAATTTTCAAGAATCTCGAACCGTTAGCGAAAATAGTAGGCTGGTAAGGAACACAAAAAGTGATCGTCAGGATTTTTTTACCGTAGGAATGATCATCATCATGCTGCTCATAGGCTGGACCCACATCAACAATAGTTCAAGAGTTAGCTACTTAGCTAAGCGAATGCTTTCCCTAAAAGTGAACTCTTATGAGTTTGTAGATACCTCTTTTTTTAGCCCCAATAATTTGCAATTTTCAGTTTTCACTTCATTATTAGTTGGTCTTTTACTAGATAATCATGCGTTAACTTCCAGTCACGAGGTTGAACACTTTCATGTTCTTATCTTAAAATGGCTAAGCGCATCTGCCTTCATTTTTATGCTGATGATGCTCAAATGGCTTTTCGCTACCATCATTGCCCAACTTTTCAGATTTAAGAAAATGAGTGATTATCAGCTATTTGATTTACAGAACTTCATCTTTTGTTCTTTTATCCTAATAGGTATTTTACATTTTGTAAGATTTACCCTGGATTTACCACTTCAAAATTTCTTTCGAATCAACCTGGAAATGATCCTTATGTCAACCATTTTGATGTTTTTAGGATGGTTTGGGTTTAAGTTTATTAAAAATGCTCCTCAGAAGAAACTTCAAATTATTTTCTATCTTTGTGCTACTGAAATGATACCCGCTGTATTATTTTATTCACAAATCTTAGAATAATTACAAAATAAACTTTTTTTGCATGAGTTCGAATGAAAATAGGCTGTTAAATAAAAAAAAGCGTAAAAAGGAAGTAAAAAGTATATTAGTATCGCAGCCTGAGCCGTTGAACCAAAATTCACCATATCATAAGTTAGCGGAAAAGTACAAATTGAAAATTGACTTTAGAAAATTCATAGATATCGACCCAGTTGATGTAAAAGAGTTTAGAAAGCAAAAAATCAAAATCCTTGACCACACCGCTGTCATTTTTACAAGCAGAAATGCTATCGATCATTTTTTTAGACTCGCTCAAGAAAATAAGATCGAGATCCCTACCGATATGAAATACTTCTGTATTTCGGAAACCACAGCCAACTATCTTCAGAAGTACATAGTGATTAGAAAGAGAAAGATTTTTACTGGAGAAAGAACCGCTAAAGACCTTCTAACTATAATTAAAAAACACAAAAATGAAAAGTTCATTTTCCCCTGCTCGAATATTAGGACGGACGATATTCCCAATTTCTTAAATGAAAACAATTGCAAATGGTCAGAGGCGACAATATATCGAACAGTAGCAGCAGATTTGTCTGACCTCGATGACGTAACCTACGATGTTATTGCGTTCTTTAGTCCCTCAGGAATTGAATCTTTACTTCATAACTTTCCAAACTTCAAACAAAATAATACCAGAATAGCAGCATTTGGTCCTACTACCTCAAAGGCAGTTACAGATGCAAACCTTACGTTAGACATTCAAGCACCCCTTCCAAACGCTCCTTCGATGACCGGAGCATTAGAAATTTACATTAAAGAGGCGAACAATTTATAGTTAACCATAGTATATCGTTTCTAGCAGTTATTATTACAATATGAAACGATTGATGAAATTAGCTATCTTCGTTCTTACGCTGATTATTTGCCTCAAAGGACGCGGTCAGAATGAATTTTTCTTTGGGCATTACATGTTCAATCCTTCCTATTTTAACCCTAGTTGGGCAGGAAGTAAAAACGAAGCTTTTATTTCATTGAATTATCGAACTCAATGGGCGGGCTATAATACCGCACTCGACCCTGGAGGTGCCCCAACCACTCAAATGATTTCATTCGTAGCTCCTATTGAGAGAAGCCTTTCGGGAGTTGCATTGTTTTTAGTAAACGACCAATCTGGACCACTTTCAGCTGTTCAAATTAGACTAGCTATATCATCATCAAAAGAATTTGGATTCGGGAAATTAACCCTGGGGCTTATGCCAGCTTTGAATTCAGCCACAGTCAATGCCAATTATTACAGGTTCGATGACCCAGATGACCCATTGATTTCTACAACTTCGCAAACCCAAAATCGACTTAATGCGCACGTGGGTGTTTTATTTGAGAGCAAATCAAATTTTTTTGTGAGTGCCTCGGTAGAAAATCTGCTTGCACCTCGTTTTTCATTTGGCACAGAAGCAAATATGAAGAAGGAGAGAAATTATTCCGTCTTTGCCGGGATAGAGAAGGCAATAAATCAAAACTTGATACTGAAACCTTTTCTTTTGGTCAGATCCGACTTTAATACATTCAATTTTGAAATTAGTGCTATCGCTGAATACCGAAATAAGATGTGGGGAGGCCTTTCATTTCGAGATGAAGAATCCATGACTATCCTTTTAGGGTATTCATTTTTAACAGACAACAAACTTAAGCTTGGATATTCCTTTGACTATATTGTGAGGAACAAAAAGGCTAAAGAGAGTACCTCACATGAAATTTTTATTCGTTACAATTTACCAAATCTTGTTTTTGGAGGAAAGAAACCTGTAAAGACTCCACGTTTTAGTTTTTAACGAAAAATACCCTTTCTTTGCCCAAAAAAGAGACTAAATTTCCGTTATAAATCAGTTGATTTAAAATTTAAGTCCAATATGAGACAACAATTCTTGCTAAAGTCTGTTTATTATACGTACTTGCAAGTTCAAATTAGGTGTTATGAATAATATGCGTGTTTTTACAATCTCGAATTGTATTCTTTTTTACTGTATTGTATTCTTGTCAGGATGTGGATTATTTGGAGTGGAAAAAGGAGATGGTGGTGAGCTTATTGGAGTGCCAGACAGACAAGGTTGGGAAATGACACGACCCTTTGGAATGGTTTCAATACCGTCTGGTACTTTCCACATGGGGCAGGCAGATGAAGATGTTGCCGCCACTCAAATTAATTTTAATAAACAAGTGACCATTGGTGCATTTTTCATGGATGATACTGAAATTACCAACAATGAATACAGGCAGTTTACCCAAAACATTCAAGAAAGTTCAGAAATAGATCTTCCAACGGGATATTCTATTGCGGATCTTTTGCCAGACACGACTGTATGGACAAGAGATTATACTCATCATCTGGGAGATCCGTTGGTTGTTTATTACTGGTCGCACCCTGCTTTTGATGACTATCCTGTGGTAGGGGTCGATTGGAATTCTGCTAAGTATTTTAGCGAATGGAGAACCCGTTACCTAAATGACTATAGGACAAGTGTTGGACAACCTGTTATGCCCAATTTTAGATTACCCTCAGAAGCGGAATGGGAATACGCTTCAAGAGGAGGAAGAGACATGGCAAAATATCCTTGGGGTAACCCTTACATCAGAAATGCAAAAGGGTGTCTACTAGCCAACTTCAAACCAGGAAGAGGAAACTACTTTGATGATGGGTTCGCTTATACCTCCCCGATAGGAACTTACTTCGCAAATGAATACGGACTATTTGATATGGCTGGAAATGTCGCTGAGTGGTGTGAAGATGCATATAATCCTTCCTCAATGCCATTAGTCTGGGATTTAAACCCAACATACTTCGATGAAAATGTGTCATTCAAAGTAATTAGAGGGGGTTCATGGAAAGATATAGCATACTTCCTAGAAACAGGTACTCGTACTTACGAACATAAGGATACTGCACGGGCGTCTATTGGATTTAGATGCGCAATGACCTATCTTGGTCGATCATCAGGATATGAATTTTAATAATTATTTCAAAAACATTTCAAACCTAAACACTAATACAAATGAGTAAAAAAGGAGGATTTTCTGAATTGCTATATTCCACCATAATGCCTAAAATTTATGGGATAGGTGCTGCAATTGTTATCGTTGGAGCCATGTTTAAAATTCTTCACCTTCCAGGTGCGGGGGCAATGCTTGCAGTAGGTTTAACTACAGAAGCAGTTATCTTCTTCTTAAGTGCTTTCGAACCGAAACATGTAGAGCCAGATTGGGCTAAGGTTTACCCTGAGCTTTCCGATGATTATGATGGTCCTGTGGCTGCTCCACGGGCAAGTTTAGCACCAAATAAAGGTGCTGCTGTCCAAATGGATAAAATATTAGCTGAAGCTAAAGTTGGACCAGAATTAATTAAAAGTTTAGGAGATGGATTAAAAAGCATAGCATATTCAGCTAAGAAAATGTCAAGTCTTGGTGAAGCAACTATCGCAACAAATGAGTATGCAACTAATGTTAAATCTGCGTCTAAGCACTTATTAGATATGAACAAATCTTATTCATCAACCATCCAAGCAATGTCGGGCATGGTAGAAGTGTCTAAGCATAGTAAAGAATATCATTCTCAAGTTCAAAATGTAACTAAAAGCCTAGGTGCACTAAATGCGGTTTACGAAATGGAGTTGAAAGATGCACATAGTCATACAAAGGCACTTAATAAATTTTATTCCAATATTAGCGGTGCTCTTGAAAGTATGGCAGAGGCGGGCAAGGAAACTACTGCCTTCCAAACTCAACTTAATAAACTGACTTCAAATATTTCAGCTCTCAACAAAGTATATGGAAATATGCTAACAGCCATGAGAGGTAGCAATCAATAATTAATATAGATTAAAGGTACAATGGCAGGAGGAAAAGAAACACCACGTCAGAAAATGGTCGGAATGATGTATTTAGTGCTTACTGCATTGTTGGCATTAAATGTTAGCTCAACTGTTTTAGATAAATTCGCCTTTATTAATGAAAGTCTGGAAAGAGCTAATGCTGAGACAGAAGATAGAATAGGTAGAATGATTGAGGGGATAAAATCTTCTGTTAAGGACAAAGGGAACAGACCAGATGATTTGAAGGTCGTAGCAGATGCAGAAGCGTTAAGAAAAAGATCAACCGAAGTGTTGGCAGAACTTGAGGACTATAAAGAAATATTCATCGAGATAACGGGAAGTTACTTAGAGGGACATGAAGGGGATAAAAGATTTATTGTAGGAAAGACAGACTACGATAAAGTAGGCAACTACATGATGCCCGTTGAGGAGAGTGGCGAGGGGCATGGTGCTGTGATGAAAAAGATTCTAAATGATTATGCAGATGAGGTTAAAGAACTCCTTAGGAGAAATGGCGCTAATGATGAACAGCTTGAGCCTTTCCAAAAAATAGCTAAAGACGCTGATGAAGATGAATATTTTAGCAATGATCCAAATCAAAAAGGGAAAAAATGGTCTCAACTTCAATTCGATGGATCTCCTACTCATGCAGCACTTGCTACTGTTAGTGAGTTCCAAGCCAATGTCTTGGCATTTGAAACTTCTACTTTAGATTTTTTAGTAAAAAGAGTAGGACTTAAAGACATTACATTTGAAACAATACGCCCCGTAATTATGCCAGAGTCTAAGTATGTAGCTGCGGGTACAAATTATAAAGCAGATATGTTCATTGCGGCTTCTCCACCAAAACAACTCATGAACCAGACGATCATGAAATATAATGGACAAACAGCCAGAGTAGTCGACGGTGTGGGTAAGGTTGAATTCAAGGCAACTGCCGGCAATTATGATAAAAGTGGCAATGCCAGAAAAACAATCATGGCCGAAATTACCTTGCCGCAAGGTGGCGGAAATGATACCACTTTTACGGATACGATTGAGTATTTCGTGGTAAAACCTGTTTTACAGTTTCAATCGGCCTCAGTATCTGCACTTTATTACAATTGTGGAAATACGATGATCGTGGAGTGCCAAGCACTCGGGACTCAGTACAATCCATCCTTTTCAGCTAAAGGTGGGGATGCCTTAAAAGGTTCACAAAAAGGTGAGGTTACGATCGTTCCGAAACAGGGAAAAGTAACACTATCCGTTTCTAATGCTGGAGTACCAATTGGCACAAAAGAGTTTGGCGTTCGGTCAATTCCTGCTCCAGATATCAAAATATTTCAATCAAATGGCAAAGAGGTTAATCTGAAGGAAGGTATCGACTACAACACTCCAGAACTTTTTCTCAAAGCTATTCCTGACGAAAGTTTTGCTCAGTTTTTGCCCAATGATGCTAAATTTAGAATTTCAGAGTGTGAGGTAACGCTTGTGAGTGGTGGTCTTGGTAGAGGCTCTGCTAGGTTTGGAGAGCGCATCAATCTTCGTAACATGGGAGGTCGAAAGGGTAGCCAAATTGTCATTGAAATTAAAAAAGTACAAAGACAAAATTTCAGAAAGCAGGTAGAGGTTTTTAAGAAACACACACGTTTCATTAATATTTCATTAAAATAATTATGTCATAGATAAAGGTATTATGAAAAGAGTAGGTTATTTAATTGCTTTAGTGATTACTATCAATGTTCATGCTCAAAATGAGCTTGCACCACTGGTAAAGCGAGAGGTAAATGAGTCTCATGATATGTTCAGGAAGACGATCTGGAGGCGAATGGACATGAAAGAGAAACAAAACAAACCTTTCTTCTCTAAAAATGGTGAGATCTCAAGATTATTGATTGAGGCGGTAGATGAAGGATTGTTAACCCCATATCGGTCGGACTCTTGCCTTAACTTTATGCCTGATATAATTTTTGTTTCAAATATTTCAGTAGAGAGAGAGGACAATCCTTTCGTTGGAAGTGGTTTTGCATCAGAAGGCTTTGATTCATTTGATGATCAGTCTGCCGACGGAGAGGGGGTAGAAGAGGAGTCTGACGGTAATCAACTGGAATTAATTCCCAAGGAGCTATTTTCATCTCTTTGGCTTAAGGAAGATTTAATATTCGATAGAAATAGGTCTAGAATGTATTATTACATTAGGTCACTTTCAATCTATTTGCCTAAAGATGCGGGTTCACTTTACAATCCGGGAGGCTTCGAGAAAGAAATTGCACATTTTAAGTATGAAGAAGTGTTGGAATTATTTCGAGGTCCATATGCGGATAAAGCCATATATTATAATAATTATAATCCTGGTCAACATATGAATATGAGCGATGCTTTCGAATTAAGACTTTTCAGAGCTCCAATAATGAAAGTATCGAACTCTGATAATCTGGATATAAGAGAAATTTATGCAGAAGATTTAGCAAATGATCCTATGAAGGCCATCGTAATCCAACAACAATACGAATACGATCTCATTGAATATGAGTCAGAACTCTGGGAATATTAAGTCTTAAAAAATTTAATTAATTGTACATGTTCACAAGAAGCGTCTCATATTTGTTAATTTTTGTCTCTATCTACATGGCGACTGCCCAAGATTTTGGTTATGATGAATTGGTTGATTCAAGGGATGGAACGAAATATAAAATCCTCACTGTAAGGCATGAACTTGAAGGAGAAGTATATGTGGAACGAACTTGGATGGCTGAAAACCTCAATTACAAAGTTGAAGAGTCTAGTTGTTATAGGAATGAAAAAGCTTACTGCAGGGCTTATGGAAGACTATACACTTTTAGGGGAGCAAAAGAAGCATGCCCTGAAGGTTGGCACGTCCCCACTATTGATGAATGGACTTTACTTTTCGAAACTTTTGGTGGCGACCAAAAAGCAGGTCCTGCATTGCAAAAAGGAGGTAGAAGTGGTCTTAATTTATTGTTGGGCGGCTTTGGAGATCCGGGTAATGTGTTTAAGAACATAAGTATTAGCGGAAATTATTGGGACTCCGAGAAGAGGTCATCTAATACCTCTGGATTGGTATCTCTTCAGAAAAATTCTACCGAAATATACCATAGTGTAATTGGTAATTGGCATAGAAATAGTTGTCGGTGCATTAAAGACTACGAATAATATAAGAGGGCTTTTAGATGGCTCCATTATTTATTGCTTCTAATATTATTTGGGTTTTTGACTTGCCTATTAGTAGTTCAAGGTCTCTTTTACTTGCTTGCTTTATTCTACTTATGCTTCCAAACTCTTTAATTAGGGAATTTCTGGTCTTAGAACCTATCCCACCTAAAATGTCCAACGATGATTGAAGGGCGTTTCTGCTCCGTTTATTTTTATGAAAGGTGATAGCGAAACGATGTGCTTCATCTCTTAGCCTTTGAATAAGTTTAAGTGATGTAGATCTTTTACTTATGTGGAGGGGCATACTATCTTCTGGATAGTAGATTTCTTCTAGTCTTTTTGCTATACCAATGATAGGGATTTTTCCATAAAGACTTAATTCTTTCAATGCTATTACAGCAGCATTCAACTGTCCTTTTCCTCCGTCGATTATTACTAATTGAGGAGGTGATTTTTTAGCTTCCTGAAGATGTTTGTATCTTCTTTTTACGACTTCTTTCATCGAAGAAAAGTCATCAGGTCCGACTACAGTTTTAATGTTGAATTTGCGATAATCTGATTTTGATGGTTTGGCATACTTAAAGCAAACCATTGCTGCCACAGGATTAGAGCCTTGAATATTGGAATTATCGAAACATTCTATATGTACGGGTAAATTTTTAAGCTTAAGGTCATTCTGAAGGTTAATTAGAATGGTTTCATTTGGAATGACAGATTGCTGCTTATCGTATTTTTCTTTTTTATGAACTAACGAATTTTTCAACGAAAGTTCTATTAGCTTTTTCTTATCCCCAATTTTAGGTTGAATTACCGTTATTCCCTCCCACGCTTCTATAGGTTCGTTGGTAAGAATTTCATTATTGGTGCTTTTGTATTTTTTTCTAATATCGAAGATTATAAATCGAAAGACCTCTTCTTTAGACTCATCAATTCTCATCTTCACCTCTACGGTCTCGGAGTTAACAATACTTCCATTTTCAACTTTCATGTAGTTGACAAATGCTGATTTTTTGCCTTCTGTTATTATACTAAAGACATCAGTGTTGGTGATTTTTTGGTTTACAATAAGAGATCTTGATTGAAAATTTTCCAAAAACGCTAACTTTTCTTTTAGGTTTTCCGCTATTTCAAAATTTAGATTGAGTGATGCTTCATTCATTTTTTTAATGAAATTACGCTTTACAATTCCTATTCTGCCTCTTAGAATTTGAGCAACACTACTAACGTCTTCTAAATAGCTTTCTTCCGTTTGATGACCTTCGCACGGTCCTAAGCAGTTGCCTATATGGTATTCAAGGCAAATTTTGTATTTGCCTTTAGCGATGTTCTCTTCAGAAAGGTTGAATTTACATGTTCGTATCTTATAAAGCTTTCTGATCAGATCAAGAACTGCATTCATAGTTTTGACACTTGTATAGGGGCCAAAGTATTCGCCTTTACTCCTATCGATTCTTCGCGTTGAGTAGATTCTGGGAAATCGCTCGTTGGTGATGCAAATACTGGGAAAGCTCTTATCATCCTTCAATAAAATATTGAACTTAGGCTGGAATTCTTTAATGAGATTATTCTCTAGTAGTAGGGCATCAAATTCTGAGGAAACAAGAATGAATTCTATTTTGGAGATCTCTCCAATCAGGTGATAGGTCTTTCTGTTATCTAGTTGATTTTTTGTAAAATAGCTAGAAACTCTTTTCTTAAGGTTTTTGGCTTTACCAACATAAATGATTTGATTTAGTTTATTTATAAATTTATATATTCCAGGCTTGTCAGGAAGTTTTAGGTATTCTTCTTTATTGAATTGTTGAAATTCCATTACATAAAATCATCTTCTTCAACTACGTTATATAAGACGGAATCGCTAGGTTGCGTTCCCTCCTTATACAATTCACAATCGATAGTAGTAAGAAGTGGCCTTAAAGGTTTATCGAAATACCCCTTTTCATACCCTAGGGATGGGTCTTTGTAGACCTTTTGCATAAATTTTTCGTAGATGGGCATGGCAGTTCTACCTCCCTGCCCTAGATACCATTCTCTAAAGCGTATACTTCTATCGTCTCCACCAACCCAAGCTCCTGCTACTAAATTTTTAGTTACTCCTACAAACCATCCGTCTGAGGCATTTTGAGTTGTTCCCGTTTTTGCACCAATATCATTTTGGAGTTTAAGTTCTGCTGAAAGACCAATGGCACTACCGATCTCTACTGTTCCTTTCAACATATGAAGCATTATATAAGCTGTTTCTTCATTGATTGCTTCTCTTTCATTCGGGACAAACTGTTGAATTACATTGCCATTGGAATCTTCTATTCTGGAAATAAAAAATGGCTCAATATGGATTCCTTTATTCACAAAGGTGGAGTAGGATCCTACTAATTCATAGAGCGAGACATCTCCTCCTGCTCCTAGGCACAAAGAGGGGACTGCTTCAAGCTTACTTTTAATTCCTAACCGATGCGCATAGTCAACTACCGTAGCAGGACTTATCTTGTTCATTACCCATGCAGTAATGCTATTGACTGATTTAGCCATTGCTTCTCTAAATGTAAGAATATTGCCGGTAAATTTTCCATTCGAATTTTGAGGTACCCAGGTAGGAGGATTCTGTCCTGGTAGTGGAAACGAAACAGCCGCATCTACAGCTGTTTGACATGGAGACCAACCATTATCTATCGCTGCGGTATAAACAAAAGGTTTGAAAGTTGAGCCAGGTTGTCTTTTTCCTTGCTTTACATGATCGAACTTAAAATACTCATGATTGATACCCCCAACCCATGCCTTAATATATCCTGTCTGAGGATCCATTGCCATAAATCCGGTTTGTAAAAATCGCTTATAATGGTCTAAGGAGTCGTATGTACTGAGGAGGGTATCGATTTCTCCTGTCCATGAAAATATACGCATAGATTTTTTTTGATTGAGGTAGAATTCAATTGAGTCTCTCTGTTCACCGTATCTTTTACGAAGTGTTTTATATGCATTTGTTCTTTTAACGACGGCATTCAAGAATTCTGGAATTTCTCTGTTTCGATCATCAATCCATGGTTTTCTTCCTTTCCAATGCTCATCGAATTTCATTTGGAGTGCATTCATATGACTGATAATGGCATCTTCTGCATATTGTTGCATACGGCTATCAATTGTTGTATAAATTTTCAAACCATCGTCGAAAAGATCGTAGCCATTTGTGTGAGCCCAATCTACAAGATAGTTTTTGGCTACTTTGCGGAAGTAGGTGGCAAGTCCTTCATTTTGACTTTCAACTAAATAGTTAAGGGTTAATTTTTTGGTAACGAGAGAGTTGTATACTTTTCTGTCTATAAGACCGTACTTATGTACATTATACAGTACTTCAGTTCGTTTTCTCTTTGCTCTTTCAGGATTATAAACGGGGTTGAATGCTGTTGGCTTATTAATTGAACCAACCAGACTCGCTGATTCCTGATAGTTTAGTTGAGCGGGCAATTTATTGAAAAATGTTTTTGAGGCTACTTTTATTCCATACGAGTTACTCCCGTATTCGATTGTATTTAAATACATAGCCAGAATTTCTTCTTTTGTGTAAGACTCTTCCAGCTGTATGGCTATGATCCATTCTTTTATTTTAGTAATAAGCTGTCCGATAGTGGCATTTTTATAGAGTGTTCCTTTTTTATCGCTGTTTGTCTTATAAAGGTTTTCTGCCAATTGCATGGTAATAGTACTTCCACCGCCTTGAAAACTAAAAGTCAGTTTTCCAGCTACAGCCCTCATTAGTCCTCTGAGGTCTATTCCAGAATGATTTTTAAATCTTATATCTTCCGTTACCAATAGGGTATTGATAAGTTCTGGAGAGAGTTCGTCATAGGTGACCGGAGTTCGGTTTTTTCGAAAATATTTGCCTAGCGAGATTCCGTCAGCACTGATCAACTCGGAAGAAAGGTCTGGGTCGGGTCTTTCAAGTGCTTGTAAACTCGGGAGTCCGCCAAACCACCCAAAGGTATCATTCTTTACCATTTGAAAAGTGATGAAAATGGCGAGGATAGAGGCGAAAACACTAATCCAAACAATTCTGACGGATACTCGAATAATTTTTTGCTTCATTTAATAGTATTTCTGGAAAAAATTAAGATAGGATTCAACGTCTTTTGTCCTGTAAAAAAGGTCGAAATTATCTTCAGTAATTACAAGATTGATAAATTTTTCTCCTTTGAATTTACTTTTTAAATCAACCTCTTCCATATATCTTTCAAAAAAGTTTACAGCAGTTCCTTTGCCAGGGAAAGAATCTATGAATACCATAGAATTGTCTTCACTTAATATAAGGTTTCCTATTTTCAGATTTTTCAAATTTTTGGCTGTTAAGTACTCATTAATCTGCTTTGGTACTTCTTCGGAAAGAAAGGTTTTCGCTGGATATACTACCACAAAGAAGTGTTTACCATTAAGATTGGGGTTAAATTTTACCTTTCCACTATTAAATCTTTTTTGCTGAAAATTTTCTGAGGCTTTTGATAAGGAGTTTGCATATACAAGCACGTCGCTATTTGGATAAGTCTCCTTGAATTGATTTAGTTCGTATTGGTATATTCTTTCATTGTTTAAATGCCCTGTTGTTAAAATTCCTAGCAAAGCTAAGTTGTCGCTAAACTCATTTTTTGGATGTATTTGAAGTATACTATCGACCGATTTTTTAACAGAATTATATAATCCATTTTTGTAATCATAATATAGTTTACGGTAGTTTTTTTTGAGTTGCTCACTTGTAGCAAAGCTTTCTTCTCGATAGTTGGGGTTCTCTACCAACTGAGCATAGATTGTTTTTGGGAATTCCTTTTTCAGTGCTTCGCCTGCCATAATTGATTTTTCAGGATCGATTTTTTTATTGAGTAAGAACAGCTGGTAAAGAGTCTCTGGTTTGTAATCTGAATTTGGAAACCTGAAGAGCAGTTTATTAAACGAACTGATGGCATTCACATCTTCTTCCAGTCTTAGGCTATAAATGTTTCCTAAATTGTATAGTGCATCTTCGATCTCATCCAACAATCTCATTTCGTGTGTATCAGTCTGTGGGATTGCACTCATCATTTTTTTTGCTTCTTTTTCTATCGAAATACTTGCTAGCTCACTAGTAGATTCGGAAACTTCAGCATTAATGCCCACCACTTCTTGGACAACTTGAGGCTCTGCTTTGGCTTTTCTTCTCCAGTTATCTTCCAACACTCTATCACCCCATTTTTTCACGAAATCGTTAAATCCTTTGGCCACTAGGTTGCGTGTGTTGAAATACCATGACGAACCGACAGAGGCGGTGCTGATTAAATTATTTCCTGTTTCTTTGGAAATGGACTTAGCTCTTACAATGGCAGCTTTTTTTTCTTTTTTAGCTTTTTCATTCTTTTCTTTTCTTTTCTCCTCAATGAGTCTCATAGTAAACCGCAAAACCGAATCTTCTGGAAGAGTCGCCAAATGTAATAAGCTGTCGTTTTGTTGAATGGTAATCACTTGCTTTACAAAATCAACTAGAATCTCTTGACGCTCTTTAATAGTAGGATAAACTTCTTCATCTTGTGGCATTGAGCTAACGGCACTATCGTAGTAATTTTTGGCGAGCTGATAATTCTTGATAGAATCATAGTAAATTTCGCCGAGCCTCAGGTAGGAGAACGCCTTCTGACGTTCATTAGATATGCTTTTTTGGACAGACAGTTTGTAGTTTTCAATGGCTTCTTCCAAGTTTCCATTTTTCAAATCAAACTTTGCTAACTCAAAATAAATTTTGTCTTGATATTCAATGTTTTTAGTGTCTCTTAGCAGGTCTCTAAAGTACTTCCGTACCTTCTTTAGATCGCTTGTCTCTGAGAGTTCAGTTACCTGTGCCATATAGAGTTTTGCATAAAACTCTAATTCATAATTAGGATGATTTTTAAGAACATTTTTATAATACCGGTAGGCGGCACTCTCGTAGTTGAGTTTATGATATAGCTGCCCTATAATAAAATTAATTCGGGCACGGTCAGTCGAGAAATAAAGTTCTTCTGCCTTTACCAGGTTATTCACCATTTTGTTCCCATCCCCTTTCTTCTGATAGAGGTAGGCAGCGTTTAGGTGAAATAGTTTGCGGTTTTCTTTATTCAAATCTTCTTTTTCAAGGTAATCCGTTACCGCCTCAGCATTGTTATACTCACCAAACTCTGTAAAAGATCTGATCAATTCTGTTAAAGCATAGTGCCTTGCATTATCACTTTTGCTATAAGTATTGACGTATTTGAAGGTTTCTATCGCATCTGGAAACTCACTTTCGTAATGCCGTGCTTTGCCAACTAAAATATAGCTATCGTCTTCCCATTTAGAGCCTGGGTGTCTTTGGATAGCGATAGATGCTTTCTGTATGCAGTCCTCTAGTTCTATTCGATAGCGAGTTGAAGTAGAAGTGTCGAACTGTGGGTAAACAGGAAGTACTTTGTTGAAGTTCCATTTCTGAGCGTCATAGATTCCAGATTCTACCTCCTTAATTCGCTCTTTTGCAATAAAATAGGCATTGTAATGAGCCGTCGTGTTGTGAAATGAATTGCTAAAAGGGTTGTTCCTATAAGGTGAACACCCTAAGGTCAAAATTAAACTGGAACATAAAAGCGTATAGAAGAGACTTTGCTTTGGCAACTACCTTTAATTTTGATTGTCAACGATGTAAAGATAAAAAAGGGTTGATTGCATATCTTTGTTTTTATAAATTCTATAAATGGTCGCTCGAAAAACATTAAGTAGTAGGCTCAGTAATAAATATTTACTCATTATAAGAAATGAAGAAAATTTCGCCGAAAAAACCACTATAAGTTTCAACTATGCTAGACTGCTTTTATTGCTAGCATTCTTATTTATTATCGTTTTAGGGTTGGCTATTTACGCAGTTACGGTAGCATTAGAGCAGTGGCTAGATCCACGGCATGCCCAAAATGTTGTAAATCGTCAAATGATTGAGCTCACAATGCGTGTAGACTCTTTAGAGCGAGAGACGAGAAATAAAAATATTTACATAGAGAATGTCAGAAGAATTATAGCTGGTGAAGAAATAGAACAACCAAAAGAACAGCACTTGGAGAGTGAAACAAATACTTCAGTACTTGCAGGTACTATCCAACCTATAGACTCACAATTTCGAGCTTCTTTTGAAAAGTCTGAGCTATCAGGTGTTACAGCTTTGCCCATCACGGTATCTTCTTCGCCTTACGAACTAAAAGACCTGTATTTATTCAAGCCTATCAATGGCTACGATGTAACGCAAGGGTTTAATCCAAAAATAGATCACTTGGGGATAGATATAGTGGCCAAGGAAGATGAACCTATTCACTCTGTCGCTGATGGGGTAGTGATTTTGTCTTCTTGGACACTAGATGGTGGCTACGTTATTGCAATACAACATATTGGCAATCTTATTTCTATTTATAAGCACAATTCGGAATTATTTAAAAACGTTGGTAATTTTGTGGTGGCAGGAGAAGTAATCGCCACAATTGGGAATACCGGAGAATTGACTTCTGGACCACATCTCCACCTTGAACTATGGCATAATGGAAATCCCGTAAACCCAGCAGAATATATAGCCTTATAAAATCATTTTTAAATGTTAAAGAATAATAAAGAAAAGGTAGAAGAATTGAGTAATTCCAGCAATACTATTGGAAAGGGTACAATTGTAAATGGTAGTATCGAAACCTTTGGGAATATACGAGTAGAAGGTAAAATTTTAGGAAATATTAAAACCAAATCGAAAGCGGCTTTTGGGAACTCATCACAAGTTGAAGGGAGCGTAATGGCTCAAAATGCGGAGGTGGCGGGTTTTATAAAAGGGACTTTAGAAATTATGGAACTTCTCGTTTTGAAATCCACGGCATCCATTGATGGAGATATTGTCACGAATAAACTTCTTGTTGAAACAGGAGCGTCTTTCAGCGGGAAATGTAAAATGGGCGTGAAAAGTAAAGAAATCAGGATTGGAAAGCCAGACGGAGAAGAGGCAGCAGCACTCAAAACTTAAGGAGGCAAAACCCTTCTTGAAATATTACGGTTTAGCTTTCGAGCTTGCTGTGGCGGATATTGCCCTAATTTATGGAGGTTCTCGGTTGGATGCTTATCTAGCCTCCACTCCGATTTTCATTTTGCTTGGTACATTTCTTGCGCTAGTCGCCACAATCATATTGTTGATAAAATTCTCTAAATGAAAAAGTGGATACAATTGATTGCCCTAGTGGCAATTCTTCATTCGTTTAACTACTTTCTGAAAAGTGCATGGAATCTACATGATTTATTGGGTTGGGTTATCAATTTTTTTGCTCTTCAAGTTTTTATTTTATTCAAAATGGATGTTTGGATACCCTCTTTGCAGGTTTCATTGGTTAAACCAGTAGTAAGACTTTTGACCTCTCTTACGCTGGTACTAATTTTGATAATTGAACAAAAAAACCCTTTTAATCTAACGGTTCAATTTTTGGTGATTTATTTGATATTCATGGTCTTTGAAATAGGGTGTTCATTGACTAACTTACGACGAAATTGAAGAACGAACAAGAGCTTCATGAACATAAGGAGATCTCCATTTATTCCTAATTTACTGAAAGCCAGTTATTTAATAATTGCCCTTTTTTGGATGTTTCCATTAATGACCTTTGCGAGCGATGATACCAAAGAAGAGCATGATGATGGTTCATTCAATCCAACAGAACTGATTAACCATCATATTTCAGACGCACACTCATGGGAAATTTACCACGGTCTTACTGTATATCTTCCAGTAATTCTTTACTCCGAAAAAAAAGGTCTCGAGGTATTCATGTCTTCTGCTTTTTACGACGAGCATCACAAAGAGCAGGAGTATGACGGCTATGTGATCCATCATGAACATATTAGACTTATATCTGGGGAACATGTACTTGATTTATCCGTTACTAAAAACGTTCTTTTTCTTTTGATAAACGCAATACTACTTATTACCGTTTTTGGTTCAGTAGCGAAAGGCTACAAAAGAAATGTTGGTAAAGGACCAAAAGGCATTCAGTCGTTTTTTGAGCCTCTTATTATTTTTATTAGAGATGATATTGCAAAATTGAACATAGGGGAGAAGCGTTACGAAAGATTTATGCCTTTCTTATTGACCGTTTTCTTTTTTATCTGGTTCGGAAATCTTTTAGGTCTTATGCCGGGCGCAGCAAACCTTACTGGAAATATCTCAATAACCCTCACGCTAGCAGTCTTTACGTTAATTTTTACGTTAATTTCGGGTAGGAAAGCGTATTGGTTGCATATTATAGACCCACTAGGCGGATCAATGCCATGGGCAGGAAAAATATTACTTTATTTGATTTTATGGCCTGTTGAAATAATCGGAATTTTCACAAAGCCCTTCTCGCTAATGGTGAGGCTTTTTGCGAATATCACAGCAGGACACATTCTTATTCTTAGCATATTAAGTTTGGCTTTTATTTTTAAAAGTCTGTCGGTGGGTGTTGTGGGAGCAACTTTCGCCACAGCTATGAATTTATTAGAGTTATTTGTGGCAACTCTGCAGGCGTATGTTTTTACAATGCTTTCTGCTTTGTATTTCGGACAAGCTGTAGAGGAGTCTCATCACTAAGTGAATTTTTTAACTATTAAATAAATAAATGTTATGGGTGCAATTGGAGCAGGTTTAGCAGTTCTTGGCGCTGGTTTAGGTATCGGATTGATAGGTAAGTCAGCAACCGAGAGCATCGCAAGACAACCAGAAGCAACTGGGAAAATACAAACAGCGATGATTATTGCGGCAGCCCTTATTGAGGGTGTGGCACTTTTCGGAGTTGTTGTTGGCTTATTGGCTTTACAAGGAGCTTGATTCCAGATTTTAGACTTGACTGTATTTACATTAGGTATTGCAGTCAGGTTTTAATATTTCAAAAAATTTAAAAAATTAGTTGTGTCATTAGTTACCCCCGATATTGGTTTAATCATTTGGCAATCTATTGTATTCATCGCCATTTTGATCACTTTAAGGACGTTTGTTTGGATTCCCATTCTAAGTGCGCTTAAAACGAGAGAGTTTCAGATAGAAGATTCAATTCGTGCAGCTGAAAATGCCAAGGAAGAAATGAAACAAATAAAGGCGGATAATGAATATTTGTTGCGAGAGGCAAGAATAGAACGAGACGCCATGCTAAAAGAGGCAAGAACAGAAGCCGTTCGTATCATAGATCATGCTAAAGCGGAAACCTCCGACATTACATCTAAAATGTTGCAAGATGCTCGTGATGCCATAGTACTTGAGAAGAAAGCGGCAACACAAGAAATTAAGTCATTGGTTTCATCGCTTTCATTAGAAATTGCAGAAAAAGTGCTTTTAGAAAAACTAGCTGATGAAAAAGCACAAAAAGCACTTATCAATAAGTTCGTAGAAGAGGCGAAGATCAACTAATCATGTCTGAAGGTAAAATAGCATTCAGGTACGCAAAGCCTCTTTTAGAGTTAGCTGAGGAAAAAAATGTACTCGATCAAGTAAATGAAGATATGGCCTCATTTGCCTCTTTGTGCGATGAGAATAGAGAGTTTGCCTTGATGTTAAAGAGTCCAATTATTCCTCACTTTACCAAAGCCAAAATTCTAAAAAAGCTTTTCAGGGGTAAGTATCATGAACTGACGGTTCAAGCTCTTGACCTGATTACGAGAAAAAATAGAGAAACCATTCTCGAGTTAATTGCCAAAAAATTTGTGCATTTGTATAATGTAAAGAAAGGCATTGCAGAAGTATCTGTTACCACAGCGATTGAACTCGATACTAAGATGCGCATGTCTTTTCATAAGCTTGCAAAAGAAATTTCAGGAAATGAACCTATTCTTACAGAACGAATAAATCCAAATATACTCGGCGGATTTATCCTAAAAGTTGGAGATAAACAGATTGATGATAGTGTAAGAGGTAAATTAAATAAATTAAAACTTCAGTTTTCAAACAAATAAAATTCAGCCGAACGGCTAAAAGATAGAACTATGGCACACGTAAGACCTGATGAGGTTTCAGCAATTTTAAGAGAGCAGCTTTCGAATTCAAAAACGCAGAGCGAGCTTGAAGAAGTTGGCACCATCCTTCAAGTAGGAGATGGAGTTGCTCGTATTTATGGATTGTCCAATGCGCAGGCGGGAGAGTTTCTAGAGTTCGAAAATGGATTAAATGCGCTTGTTCTGAACTTGGAGGAAGACAATGTTGGAGTCGTTCTCTTAGGAGACTCTAGTGAAGTGAAAGAAGGAGATACCGTAAAAAGAACGGGTAAGATCGGATCGATACTAGCTGGCGATGGTATTTGTGGAAGAGTGGTAAATACGATTGGAAGTCCCATTGATGGCAAAGGACCAATAGAAGGTGAAACTTTCGAGATGCCTTTGGAAAGAAAAGCCCCTGGTGTCATCTACAGGCAACCCGTAAGTGAGCCACTTCAAACCGGTATTGTGTCTATCGATTCAATGATCCCAATTGGAAGAGGTCAAAGAGAGCTAATTATTGGTGATCGTCAAACAGGAAAGACTGCTGTAGCAATCGACACCATCATTAATCAGAAAGAGTTTTATGATAGGGGAGAGCCTGTATATTGTATTTATGTGGCGATTGGCCAAAAAGCATCGACGGTAGCTGGTATCGTGGCACAACTTGAAAAAGCGGGTGCTATGGACTATACAGTAGTCGTAAGTGCTTCTGCCTCTGATCCAGCATCAATGCAATTTTTCGCACCTTTTACAGGAGCGGCAATAGGGGAGTACTTTAGAGATACAGGAAGACCTGCTTTGGTAGTATACGATGATTTATCGAAGCAAGCAGTTTCCTACCGCGAGGTGTCCTTGCTTCTTAGGAGACCTCCAGGGAGGGAGGCATATCCGGGGGATGTTTTCTATCTTCATTCAAGACTTCTTGAAAGAGCTGCAAAGATTATTGGCGATGACTCTATTGCAGAGCAAATGAATGACTTGCCGCCTTCCCTTAAAGGAAAAGTAAAGGGTGGAGGTTCTTTAACGGCACTTCCAATCATTGAAACTCAAGCAGGCGATGTTTCTGCATACATCCCAACAAATGTTATTTCCATTACTGATGGGCAGATTTTTTTAGAAACAAACCTTTTTAACGCTGGAATAAGACCAGCCATTAACGTTGGTATATCAGTATCTCGTGTTGGAGGCTCTGCACAGATTAAGTCGATGAAAAAGGTAGCAGGTACGCTAAAACTTGATCAGGCACAGTTTCGTGAGCTTGAAGCCTTTGCCAAGTTTGGATCCGATCTCGATGCTGCTACTAGGAGAACCATTGATAGAGGTCGTAAAAATCAAGAAATACTAAAGCAACCACAATTTTCACCTATACCAGTGGAAGAGCAAGTGGCTATTATCTTTGCATCTACCAAAGGATTTCTCGATATCGTACCAGTAAATAAAGCGAAAGAATTTCAGGTAGAATTCATTGAGTCGATGAAAAGTGTAGGTAAAGAAGCACTAGCAGATCTTAAAGCTGGAAAATTGAGTGAAGTAGCTACTTCCAAAATGGAGGAGATAGCGAAAGACGTAGCCAGCAGATTTGACAAATAGAAAGAAAAATCTTAAGAAAAAATGGCCAACTTAAAAGAGGTAAAAGGGAGAATCCAGTCAGTAAACTCAACAAAGCAAATCACCAAGGCCATGAAAATGGTGGCGGCCGCAAAGTTGAGAAGAGCACAGGAAAGGATAACTCAAATGAGGCCATATGCTAATAAGCTTTCTGAAATTATTACCAACGTATCGGCTGAGCAGACCGAAGGAATTAAAAATCCATATTCAGAAATTAGAAAAGTAGATCGAGTTCTTTTGGTGATAGTAACATCAGACAGAGGTCTTTGCGGAGCTTTCAATAGCAGTGTTTTCAAATTTGCCAGAAATCTTATCGAGGATCAATATACTTCAGTAGAAGCAGAGGGTAAACTAGATATCCTACCTGTAGGGAAGAAAGCCCTAGAATACTTTCAAAAAAGAAACTACAATGTTATTGATAAATATGTTCACTTGCTTGAAAAACTCAGCTTTGAGGATGCCCGTAGTGCTGCTGAAATGATGATGGAGAAGTACGAAAGTCTGGAGTATGATAAGATTGAAATTATCTTCAACGAGTTTAAAAACGTAGCCACCCAAATTGTTCAGAACGAGCAATTTTTACCAATAGGTCAGCTAGACGAAGAAACTTCTAGAATTGATAAGGACTACATTTTTGAACCCTCAAAGGATTTTATCTTCAATGATCTTTTGCCCAAATCATTGAAAATACAGTTTTATAAAACTTTACTTGAGTCAAATGCTGCGGAGCACGGAGCTAGAATGACGGCTATGAATAAGGCTACAGAAAATGCTGATGAGCTGTTGAAAGAGTTACGTTTGTCTTATAACAGAACGAGACAAGCGGCCATTACAACAGAAATTTTGGAAATTGTAGGAGGTGCTGAGGCGTTAGCTCAGGGCTGATGCTTAGAAGAACTTTAAAAGTTCTTCAAATCCTATCGATTGATATTGCAATTGGAGCAGTCATACTGCTCCATTTTTTTTGTAAGGTGTGGGAGGTGTCTATACCTCTGATTACTTACTTTGTTTTGGGGAGTACTGTTTGGTTGATTTATACAATCGATCACCTGCGTGATGCAGTAAAAGCCCCGAAATCCACAAGAGTCAGGTATCGATTCCACGCAAGGCATAAAAAAACACTATGGATTACTGCTTTAATCTTATTGCTAAGCATCCTTTTGTGTCTATTTCGTATTGAGACATCGCTTATTATTGGTGGATGTGTACTTGCCATTTTTGTGAGTATCTATTTGATAATTCAACAAAAATTATCCGAATTGTTCCTAAAGGAATTTTATGTATCACTCATCTATACTTCTGGAATTTTACTCGCTCCAATGGCATTAAGAGGTGTTTTTTCGTTTCACATTTTCATTTTGCTTCTGTTACTATCCTTTTCTAATCTGATGCTTTTTAGTTGGTTTGAAATAGATGCCGATCGAGAAGATGAGTTTGACTCGATCGCCACATTAGTAGGAAGAAAGAAATTGAAAAAGCTAATTCTACTATGTTTAGCCTCTGGTCTTTCTCTTTCTTTTTTGTCTGAATGGACTCCTCTTTCGCTTTATTTTTTGATTTCATTTATATCGTACTTTTTTATGATATTGAATGCTAAATACTTGATAAAGAATAATTTATATAGATGGATTGGAGATGGTGTCTTTTTACTTCCTATCCTCCTTTTATGAAGAATGAATTTGACTTTATTGCCCCATACTACGATCATCTAGTCAGTCTTGTCTTTGGTGATGAGTTGGTAAAATCGCAAGAGCGATTCTTGAAGATGCTTGAAAAAGGATCTGAAGTTTTGATTCTTGGAGGAGGCACTGGAAAAGCATTCAAAAAATTGGATTCGGAATTCTCTCTTACATTTCTCGACAAATCAAAAAAAATGCTTTATAAGGCCTCGAAGAGACCTGAAATCCAACACGCTGAATTCATTCAATCTAATTTTTTGACTTGGGAAAGCGATTTACGGTATGACTACATCATTGCACCGTTTTTTTTAGATTGTTTTAATCAGCAACATCTGGAGCAAATCATTATAAAGTGCAAGCAGCTACTTAAGCCTCTAGGCAAACTGCTTGTTGCAGATTTTGAATATGGAAGGATAAATTTAGTTTTTAGCACGGGAATGCACCTCTTCTTCAAGATGGCTGCAGGCTTAGAGTCAAATCAACTTTTGCCGATTAGCAACTTTATTCTGAAACACAATTTTATGGTGGAAGAAGAAGAATTTTTCTTTCACCATATGATTTTTTCCCGGTCTTACATAAGTCTATAAATATTTTCAGTTGCTCACTAACTTTTTTAGGAGATGGATTAATAAGCTTCTAATCATTTTTTTCAAATACTCCTTTAGGGATTAAATAGTTCGACGGACTATTAGTTCTGAACGCATTGTATTCCCTACGCCAAGCTTCTATTTTCTACTGAATGCCCTCCAAGAACCAGCATTCATGTGTGAAACCCCCATTAAACGATTGGATTTTATAGATCGTCCGTTCGTTTTGAACTAGTTTTCAGGTATGTCCAGAAGTTTTATCGAATTTGAGCAATCAGCAGGATGGCTTATTCTTTTGCTATTGATTTCCTCTTTGCTCTCCTATCTACTTTATCAAAAAAAGAACGTTCCGTGGAGTTCTTTTCAGAACTGGGTTCTTTTTGCTCTACGATCAATTGCTATTTTTTTTCTCCTTCTCCTTTTTTTGGAGCCATCGATCAAACGCATTATATCTAGGATAGAGCCTCCTATTATCGGTCTGGCTGTGGACAACTCTCAATCAATTACCGCAAGGGAAAACGGCTCGATGAGTATCGTTGATGCCATTTCGAAACTAAGAGCCGAACTAGAGGAGGAGGGTATTGCTTATAAATTGGTTTTGATGGATGATACTGACACCTTACAATTTGAAGCCCCGATTAGTAACCTGTCTTTATTACTCTCCAAAAGTCACCAAAATAAGGAAGATAAGAATTATGTCGCCACCGTCTTGTTCACTGATGGTATCTATAACAGAGGATCGTCGCCACTATACAAAAATTATGTCTATCCAATATTTACCGTGGGCATGGGAGATACCATCGCACCGAAAGATATTAGCATAACTAGGGTGCAATACAACAAGGTTTCATTCATGGGAAATGAGACACCTCTTCAAGTGGAATTGAACCATGAAGGCTACTTTGGAAAAAAAGTATCAATTCAAGTAAATGAAGGAGGTAAGCAAGTGGTTACTAAAGACATTATACTTGAATCCAGGGTTGAAGAGATAGAGTTCAACATCTTGAATGAAAAAGAAGGCCTTCGGCATTTGGTCGTAACCGTTTCTACCTTTGAAGATGAATCATCGAGAGATAATAATCGTGCTGATGCCTTTCTGGAAGTAAAAGATAATGCGAATAGCGTGCTAATTATCGCCTCAAGGCCACACCCTGACATTAGGGCTATTCGCTCTACACTCGAGTCCACCAAGAGTTATAGTACTTCTGTCTATATCCCTTCTTTGAACACTAAAGCACCCAACAAAAACTATGATGTTGTAATTTATCATGGTGCATTTAGCTCCACTCTTGATTTTGCACCAGAAGGGGAACAAGGCTCTTGGTACATCCTCAATTTAGAATCTAACCTTGACAGACTCAATCAGGCATTGCCGTATTTTAATATTCGACCTAAAGCAGGACAACCAGACGAAGTTTCGGGAAGCTTCAATGCAAATTTTAGCAAATTCAAAATTGAAGATGCAGAAGTATTTGAAAACTATCCTCCCATTGAAGTTCCCTATGCAGATTATCATTTAGTTGGGGGGGGCGAAACCTTAATTTACCAACGTCTAGGTAGCATCACCACTTCCAAACCACTAATGGTTGTATTTGACGATGAGGTAAACAAAAGTGCCATATTGATGGGTCAAAATATCTGGAAATGGAAATTACAAGAATTTGCAGTCAACGAAAATGCAAAGAACTTTGACAACTTTATTATCAAAACTGTTCAATTTTTGGCAATCAAAAATGACAAAGAACAGTTCAGATTCGCCCCCAGGTTTACTACCTTTTCATACGCAGATCCAATACTATTCGATGCAGAAATTTACAATGACATTTATGAGCGTATTTATGGAAATGAGACCTCAATTATCATCACAAATGAATCAGGTGAAAATCAGCAGTATTCATTTAATGATTCGGAGATCAACGGAACTTTTAAGATTCCTAATTTAAGCCCAGGCATCTACCGTTACAAGGCATCTGTTAAGGTAAGTGGTCGATTTTTCGAAAAGAAGGGAGAGTTTCTTGTGGCGCATACCAACATAGAGTTTGCAGACCTCCAAGCCAATCATCAGCTTCTTAAAACCCTCTCTGCCAACACGAATGCCAGCTTTGTGCATTTTGATCAGATAGCACTTTTACCTAGCTACCTTCAATCCAGAAATTTTAAGTCGATAGTCAAGAGTGAAGAATCTAAAGAACTGCTAATTCAGGCGTGGTGGTGGTACCTCATCATCTTCTTATTATTTACTGCCGAATGGGTGCTAAGAAAATACTGGGGAGGATATTAATAAATGGGATCAAACATTGGTTAACAATCTAGTACTGTAAAAACGACAATAGCACTAATAAATAGTGCTACACCAACCCAATAAAAGTGATTTAAAACGTTGCATATAACCCGATACGTAAGTTCCTGTGGCAAGTAAAAGCAAAATAATGGTATTATGGTTAAAGTTTAACTTTTCAATGAAAATCAATAATGCTACAATTTCAATAAAAATTATTTCCCAAACTTGACCACAGATAAAATCATGGTGACTAATTACACCTCTCGAATTTTGCAATTAAGTAATGCCTAAGATTGGCAAGTGAGACTACTCAAACTCAAAGCAAAAAGTAAAA
The DNA here is from genome assembly GCA_964289745.1 of uncultured Ekhidna sp. Taxonomy (GTDB): domain Bacteria; phylum Bacteroidota; class Bacteroidia; order Cytophagales; family Cyclobacteriaceae; genus Ekhidna. The sequence goes on along the minus strand of CAXYMM010000001.1, from coordinate 74,359 downwards.
ACTTCCTCCTTTAGCTACATTCTGGTTGGCTGGGTTGATCATATCGATGATTAAACGGATACTTTCATTTCTTGACCGTTTTTCTTCCATTGTATTCAGCCTTGATTATGCATTTAATAATGTTAATCTCACTTTTTCATCTTTAAGTATCCTTTTCTGTGGAGTTGGAATATGCATCTTTTGTGATATTCGATTATAATGTTGATAGCAGATTTAGAGTCCTCCATTTTCGATTTGTTCAAAGTCTGCATTTGACAAGTAGTTTAGATGCTGTTCAACACTTCGGCTTTCTTCATCATCAAAATCGAAATGAATCATTAAATCCCTTTCTCCAAGACCTTTTCAATCATTTTCCGAGCGATTTGCGGCTTGGAAAGGTGTTTTTATCCTTTAGAATAGTACACTTCTTCTTTCTTTTTACATCTTTTCCGCATTCTTATGGCATGAAGATATACCCATGTGAATGAGTGCATATATCGTCTTGAAATACTGTTGATCCAACAGTGAAATCAAACCTATTATTTCCTGACAATCAGCTCGTTTCTTGTTAAGATTGAACAACGATTTGAGATAATCATAAGCACGTAGCTAATTCGAGAAATTGAAGGTGTTCAAAAAGCAGGAAAAACGGGAAAATAAGTTGGGATGTCTCTCTAGTTATCCATCTTTAACTTATAAAGCTTTTGGATAATTTTCTATCACCTATGCGTTTTTTGTGTCGCTTTTTCTAATTAGTGTGAGACTATTATTTGATGGAGTAAAAATAAGGCTATGGAAATTCACCGAAATCTCCATTTTTTATTTAACAAATAAAAAATGGAGAAACTCACTTCAAAACGCTAATCTTTTTTATCAGCTTTCGATTTTGCAGACCGCTTTTTCCTGAGTTTGATCGACAATTCATCTTTCTTACCGTCCCAATTGGCAACAAGGGTATCGCCGTTGCTAATATCTCCTTTAAGAATCTCTTCAGCAATAGGGTCTTCTAAATATTTCTGGATTGCCCTAGCCAGAGGTCTGGCTCCGTATTGAGGATCATATCCTTTATCGGATAAAAATTCCTTTGCCTTATTAGTGAGATCAATAGCATATCCAAGATTGGTTATACGGGTAAAGAGTTTCCCAAGTGTAATGTCGATAATTTTGAAGATGTCTTCTTTCTCCAATGAATTAAAGATGATGACGTCATCAAGCCTGTTTAAAAACTCTGGACTAAATGTCTTTTTTAATGCATTTTGAATGGTTGACTTCATGATCTCGTCCATGCTGTCTTTTTTGTTTTGTGTCGCAAACCCAATGCCCGCACCAAAATCCTTTAAATCACGTACTCCAATATTGGATGTCATAATGATAAGTGTATTTCTAAAATCCACTTTTCTTCCAAGACCATCTGTCAAAACACCATCATCCAGTACTTGAAGCAAGATGTTGAATACATCGGGGTGTGCTTTTTCTATTTCATCTAACAGTACTACGCTGTATGGCTTTCTTCGTACTTTTTCTGTTAGCTGCCCACCTTCTTCATATCCAACATACCCTGGAGGCGCGCCTACCAATCGGGACACAGAGAACTTCTCCATATATTCGCTCATGTCTATTTTTATCAGCGAATCGTCCTTATCAAACAAGAAGGTAGAAAGCACCTTTGCCATTTCTGTTTTGCCAACTCCTGTTGGTCCCAAGAATACGAAAGAACCAATTGGCTTTTGTGGATCTTTAAGCCCTACTCGTGTTCTTTGGATAGCTTTGGATAGCTTTTTAATCGCCTCATCTTGTCCTACAACCTTCCCTTGAAGCTCAGTACCCATTGTCAGTAATTTTTCGCTTTCACTCTCGGCAATCCTTTTTGTTGGAATTCCAGTCATCATTGCAATTACATCCGCTACATTTTCTTCATTTACCACATATCTTTTGGTTTTGGTATCCTCTTCCCATTTACTCTTTTCTTCATCAAGTTGAGATAGGAGTTTCTTTTCCTTATCGCGTAGCTGAGCTGCTTCCTCATATTTTTGGCTTTTCACCACTCTATTTTTTTCCTTCTTTACATCTTCAATTTGCTCTTCAAGCTTTGTAATGATTTTTGGAACATTTATATTATTAATGTGAACTCTTGCTCCTGCTTCATCCATCACATCAATGGCTTTATCAGGAAGAAAACGATCTGAAATATACCGATCTGGTAAAGTCACACAAGCCTTAATTGCATCCTTTGTATAATTCACATGGTGATGGCTTTCATACTTATCTTTAATATTTTCTAATATTTGTTCAGTCTCTTCTGGGGAGGTGGCATCTACCATTACCATTTGGAATCTTCGTGCTAATGCGCCATCTTTCTCTATGTACTGACGGTATTCGTCTAGTGTTGTTGCTCCGATACATTGAATTTCACCTCTTGCAAGTACTGGCTTGAACATGTTGGAAGCGTCCAAAGAACCAGAGGCACCTCCTGCTCCTACGATGGTATGAAGCTCGTCTATAAAGAGAATTACTTCCTCAGATTTTTCTATTTCGTTCATTACTGCCTTCATACGTTCTTCAAACTGACCTCTATATTTAGTGCCTGCTACAAGCGAAGCAAGGTCTAGTGTTACGACTCTCTTTCCGAAAAGAATTCTAGATACTTTCTTGTGAATAATGCGCAATGCAAGACCTTCGGCGATGGCAGTCTTACCGACTCCTGGTTCTCCTATTAAAATTGGATTGTTCTTTTTTCTCCTACTCAAAATCTGAGCAACTCTTTCAATTTCTTTTTCTCGACCGATGATTGGGTCGAGTTTGTCTTCCTCCGCCAGCTTAGTCAAATCTCTTCCAAAATTGTCCAGCACGGGTGTTCTTGATTTCTCTTTGCCTTTAGATTCTTTTCCTATTCTTCCTGAACCCCTAGATGAGCTAGAATACAAGTCTTCTGATTCATCATTGGGATCATCTGTATCTGCAGATGCCATTGGATTCTCTGTTTGGTATTCGAGCATTTCTTTTACCAAGTCGTAGTTAACCTCAAATTTCTCAAGTAATTGTGTGGCTAAATTATCTTCATCCCTTAGGATAGATAGTAGTAAATGTTCGGTTCCGATCAGTGCGCTTTTAAATATTTTAGCTTCTAAATAGGTGATTTTCAGTACCTTTTCCGATTGTCTTGTTAAGGGGATGTTTGCAAGATTTTTAACATTACTTGTTGCAGTGCCTTTAGTGGCTTGCTCTATTGCAGACCTCAAGTCTTTCATGGAAAGCCCAAGCTTTTTTAGAACACTAACCGCAACGCCCTCTCCTTCTCTGATCATTCCCAATAAAAGATGTTCAATGCCTATATAATCATGACCTAGTCTCAGCGCTTCTTCACGGCTAAGTGAGATAACTTCTTTAACTCTATTTGAAAATTTTGCCTCTTTTGACATTTAAAAAACTTTTCATCTTCCAGTAAAACTATATGATATAGAGAAATTTTCAGTACCTAATGAGAAAAAATAAGCGCGATTAACTATTTATTTGATTCTCCCTACTCATTCCCAAAAGATTCTAATATTCTTATTGTTTCAAAAAAGATGCCGATAATATCTGATGTGCGCCTAATCCTTTACACATCAATAAGTCAAGTACACTAAGATTAGGACTGAATTTTTCTCCAAAAAGTTGTGAATATTCTATAGAATGGTAAATGTTTCGATCAGAGAAAGGTTTTTTGGGTATAATCAAATTCAAAAAAGAATCTTCAATCTGCTTATTTCGTTTATTGCCTGGGCATGCCACTTTGACATTAGACTGCAATAATCTCAGTGTCAAGATTAGCATTTCTTGGTTGAGGTCAATCAAAAATGTATGCCTTTTGAAAAGAATCTGATAAAAATAATCTCCGAAATAATCGAAAAAAGGAGCCTTCCCGTAAGCTGAATATATTGCACCCCAGTGATCTTTAACCCATCGCTGATTTTGATCCACTTTCACCTCTTTAAGCGGAATACCTGACGAATAACTTACGGGTACAATAAGCGGCAGTTTGGCATTAGAGGTTAGAATATATGCCCGGTTTCGATAAGTTTGTTTCACAAAGGGTTCATCTTCGCAAATCAAGACTTCGTCATATTGAAATAAAAGTGAATAGTATTCTAGGCAACCTAAATAATGCGATTCTATTAATAATACTTTTTTCATCAAATTATTTTTGGATCTCCCAAACCTTTTCTTATAACTCTAGGGTCATTGTCTAGGCAATCAATAATGGTACTTGGGTAAACACCTCCCGCCCCTCCATCTATAATTACCTCTACTTTGGATTGGAACTCATCATAAATTATTTCTGGATCGGTCACATATTCATGGGTATCATCATGAATAGATGTAGTGACAATGGGATTACCCAACTGTTTAACAAGTGTTCGTGGAATATTATTGTCTGGAACACGAATCCCCACAGTTTTCTTTTTGGTATTTAAAATTTTGGGGACTTTGGAAGATGATTGAAGGATGAAGGTATACGGCCCTGGGAGTGCTCTTTTCATCAGTTTGAATAGCGGTGTATCTACATGCTTTGTGTATTCAGAAATATGGCTAAGGTCATAGCAAATGAAGGATAGGTTAAGTTGGTTGCTTTTCAATCCTTTGAGCGTTCTAAGTCGCTCTATTGCCCGCTGATTGAAGATATCGCAACCAATACCATAAACAGTATCGGTAGGATAAATAACAAGACCGCTTTTCTTTAATATCGAAACTATATGATCAATTTTACGCTGATCTGGGTTTTCTTTGTAAAGTTTTATGAATTCCGCCTTCAAATCGAACAATACTAATCAATTTTAAAACTAATTAGATTTAGCCAGAGACCTATTTTCAATCATTGATTTTGAGAATGCTCGACTGAATGCGTAAGATGTCAATTTTTTGAATGATAAGGTTTGATTCTATCTAATGGAAGTTGATGCTTGACTTGAGCGGAGCGTGATGAACAACCAAATGATTGAGGTTTCTTGTTGCAGAGTGCAAACTATTTGAAATGTTTCGAAGAGAATTTTTTTTGAAAAATAACAGAATAGCATCAACACTGGACGTGTCCAACTGTTAAAGCCCTTATTAAAACTCTTATTCGTCTGCTTTTCGGCTTCATGGTCATTGAACAGAACGAGCGCTAATTTTGTGTATTATTTGGCTAAACAGCATTACAATACTTATAAGATGTTTTTAGTTTTTATCGAAACTTAAATCTATCGATATAAGTAAAAAAATAGAATCTCCTACTTTATTATTAAGACAGGGTTGATCTGATTTTTAATATCACTCAAACTCTATTACAAGATCATCTTGCTCTACAAGCGAACCGTCTGCTAGATGAATTTTCTTGACTGTTCCATCGAAGGGAGCACTTACGGAGGTTTCCATTTTCATAGCTTCAATAATGAATAGTATACTATCCTGACTCACCTTATCCCCTACTTTCACCTTCACCTCTCCAATTTTACCTTGAAGTGGAGTACCTATTTCTTTCTTGCCATCGGCTTTTTTATTTAAATTTTTTTCAACAAAAATGCTATAGTCTTTTACTGCGATGCGTCGGATTTGCCCATTAAGCCTAAAGGCCACTAATCGCATACCCTGTTCGTCAGGTTCTGTAAGGCTTACTAACTCTACTATGATGGTTTTCCCTTTTCCAATGGTAACCATGATTTCCTCACCTACTTTCATTCCATAAAAAAAAGCTGGGGTGGGCAAATAGATTACTTCTCCGTACTCCTCAACATGTTGATAGAACGCTTCGAAAACTTTCGGATATAATTTGTAAGAAAGGAAATCTTCAAAAATGGTGTTTGGGTATTTCTCCAGAAATGCTTTGTACTCCTTCTCGAAATCAATCGGGGGAAGGCTATCATTAGCTCTACCCTTAATCTGTTTTTGATTTTTCAGGATTACCTTACATACTCTAGGTGGAAATCCTCCGTAAGGTTGACCTAGGTTTCCTTTAAAAAAACCGATAACCGATTCTGGGAAAGATAGTGCTTCCCCTTTCTCAAAAACATCATCAGCTGTAAGGTCATTAGCTGTCATAAACATAGCCATATCTCCAACTACTTTTGAGGAAGGAGTCACTTTGACAATGTCCCCAAAAAGCTTATTAACCGTGGCATAGTTTTTCTTGATGGTTTCAAACTTATGCTCTAGACCCAATGCTATGGCCTGAGGCCGCAGGTTGGAGTATTGTCCTCCTGGAATTTCATGGTCGTATACTTCAGCTGTTCCTGCCTTTAAACCCGATTCAAATGGGTAGTAAAACTCCCGTACATCTTCAAAGTACGTGCTATGTGCATTCAAAGATTTTAGATTCATTTCCCTTCCACGTTCATGATATTTCAGCGTAGCAACCAGCGCATTAAAGTTGGGTTGAGAAGTAAGACCCGAAACAGAAGCTAGAGCAACGTCTACAATATCCACCCCTGCTTCAATGGATTGAAGATACATGGCAGCTTGCATAGAAGAGGTGTCATGTGTGTGGAGGTGGATTGGTAAATCGACTGCCTTTTTCAGTTCTGATATTAAAATAGATGCACTGTAGGGTTTCAACAATCCAGCCATATCTTTAATAGCCAAAATATGAGCCCCTTCATCTTCCAACTTCCTGGCCATATCCAAATAATAATTCAGGGTATATTTCTGCTGATCTTTATCTTGAAATTCACCTGTATAGCAAATGCATGCCTCAGCGAGTGATTCGGTGCGCTCGCAGATGGTACGTATACTCGCCCGCATGTTTTCAATCCAATTGAGGGAATCAAAAACCCTGAAAATATCAATGCCATTTTCCGCAGATTTTTCAATGAACTTTTCAATGAGATTATCGGGGTATGCGGTATATCCAACACCATTCGATCCTCGAATAAGCATCTGAAATAGAATATTAGGAACTGCCTCTCTTAAAAGTTGTAAGCGTTGCCACGGGCTTTCCTTCAAGAATCGCATGCTAACATCAAATGTTGCTCCACCCCACATTTCCAGAGAGAACACTTCAGGGTTCTCCGTAGCATAGCTCCTTGCTACCTTGAGCATATCTTCAGTTCGAAACCGAGTAGCCAATAGCGACTGATGCGCATCACGGAAGGTTGTATCAGTAAAATATACTTGCTTTTCTTTTTTAATGTACTCAGTGAATCCAATAGGCCCTAGCTTAGTCAAAAGATTTTTCGTCCCTTTTGGCACCTCTGCTTTTGGTTCTACCTGCGGGATGACTGGCTTTCTGAATACCTTTTCAGGGTCTCTAAATTTTATATCTGGGCTTCCATTTATCGTAATATTCCCTAGGTAATTGAGAATTTTGGTGCCTCTATCCTTTCGCTTTCGAATCTTGAAAAGTTCTGGATTGGCTTCCATAAAATTGACGGTTGCTTTACCGTCAAAAAACGCTTTGTTGTTAATGACATTTTCCAGAAATCCAATATTGGTTTTCACCCCTCGAATTCTAAACTCTCGAAGAGCGCGGTGCAACCTTTGAGATGCACTTTTCAAAGTTCTGCCACGTGCGGTAACCTTTACTAAAAGAGAATCGAAGAAAGGAGAAATTTTCACTCCTTGGTAGACATTGCCGGCATCGAGTCGAATGCCAAAACCACTGGCACTTCGGTACGCCACCACGGTACCATAATCAGGCTTAAAGCCATTTTCAGGATCTTCTGTTGTGACACGGCACTGTACTGCATACCCTTTCATCTGCACATCGTCTTGACTATTCATACAAATATCAGGGTGTGCTAACTTACATCCAGAAGCAATTAAAATTTGCGTTCGAACGATATCTATGCCTGTGATTTCTTCAGTAATAGTATGTTCAACTTGCACCCTTGGGTTTACTTCTATAAAGTAGATGTTTTCATCTGGGTCGACCAAAAATTCCACTGTTCCAGCGTTATTATAATTTACCTGTTTGGCAATTCTCAAGGCATAATCGTAGAGTTTAGTACGTGTTTCATCTTTTAGCCCAAAGCTTGGCGCTACCTCGACAACCTTTTGAAAACGACGTTGAACTGAGCAATCTCGCTCAAAAAGGTGTACGATATTTCCATGATTATCAGCAATAATTTGAACTTCGATATGCTTGGGATTCTCTACATACTTCTCCAAAAATATAGTGTCGTCACCGAATGCCTTGCCCGCCTCAGACTTGGCTTCATGGTATGATTTAATGAGTTCTTTTTCGTTTCTGACTACACGCATTCCTCTACCGCCACCTCCAGCAGAGGCTTTAATGATGACTGGATAGGTAATATTGGCAGCCTCATTTTTGGCAATATCCTCGCTTACTAAGGTTTCCTTATTGTCCTCAATTACGGGGACATTGGCGGCTCTAGCTATCTTCTTAGCCATTACCTTATCTCCTAGCTGCTGCATTACTTCTGGTAGAGGACCTATAAAAGTGATATCTTCTTCTTTGCATCTTCGAGCAAAATTTACATTCTCTGAAAGAAAACCATATCCAGGATGAATGGCATCGACCTCATTTTCCTTCGCAACCGAAATGATTTCCTCAATATTCAGATAGGGCTTGAGTGGGTCGTCGTTAGACCCAATTTGATAGGCTTCGTCTGCTTTATAACGATGCAAGGAATAGCGATCCTCATGGGTGTAAATCGTTACCGAATTTATGTGCATTTCGGAGATGGCTCGAAGAACCCTGATGGCAATTTCTCCACGGTTAGCCACCATTATTTTCTTAAAATGTTTTTGATTTTCCATAGGTGAATTCAAAGTAAAACAAATGAAAAATTGAAATATGTATGAACTCTATAATTACTATTTTCTTTTTTATAAATTTTATAATTTTTGATTTACTTAATATTAGCTTGATCAGAAACTTTGGAACATTACTATGAATAAAAGCACAAAAAATATCCTGAAGATCGCTTCTATTATTTTAGCAGTAGCCGTTATTTTGATGGAATTGAACAATATTCCTAGTATGGTGAATTATCATTTTTTTAAAATGGATGCTTTCTTAATTAGATCGCTTACAAACGTTGCAAAAGAAGTTCACCTACCTGCAATTTATTTTGTTGTAATCCGCAAAATGTGATGCTCATAGGATTGGTCGTAATTAAGCTAAATTGAATGGAGTTGAGGCGTATTTCCGCCGTTCAATCCATATTATTCTACAGTGCGTGCCTAATTAAAAAACATCTTCCATTAGAGAGATTTTTTGGATGGTATCCATACTAATCGTGATTCCTGAGTGGGATGTCTTAAATATTTAAAGGTAAAACTCGAATTAACTGCGAAGGACATTCCATCACTAAAAGAGGTTTTTAGTTCCTCTGTATCATGATCTTTTATTCACTTTTTAAGAATGCATTATTTACATCTGCTTTTTTCAGAACTAATCGTGATAGTGTTTTCTGGCAATTGAAGCAAAAGATTTAACACCGTATATCGATCTATGAAATCTATCTTGTCTTTTTTTAACGATTTTTTATTTCAATATCTGCTTTATCGCTGACCTCCACCCAAGTGTTGAAGTGTACACCATTGACATATTATGTTGTTCAAATAATTAGAGAAAGGATGCCAAAGAAGCATCCCTATTATAATATTATTCAAAAATAATTTTATACTTTTTCAATGACGATTGCGGAGGCACCTCCGCCACCATTGCAAATACCTGCGCATCCAATTTTTGCTTTTTTATCTTTCAAAATCGAGAGTAATGTGGTAATAATTCTTGCCCCAGAAGTTCCAAGCGGATGACCAAGCGCAACGGCTCCTCCGAATACGTTTAGCTTTTCGTTGTCTAAATCTAGGTTTTTCTGGTTGGCGAGTGCCACTGCAGAAAAGGCCTCATTTATTTCCCAATAATCAACAGCGGCCTGATCTATGCCAGCATGAGCAAGTGCCTTTGGAATGGCTAAAGAAGGGGCGGTAGTAAACCAAAGGGCTTCATGCGCAGCATCTCCAAATCCTTTTATTTCAGCAAGTAGCATCAGGTCAAGTTCTTCAGCTTTTTCTTTACTCACCAAGACAAGTGCGGCGGAACCGTCATTAATAGTGGAGGCATTTGCGGCGGTAACCGTCCCTTCCCTATTAAAAATAGGTCTAAGAGTAGGTATTTTATCGAAATTCACATTTTTAAATTCCTCGTCTTCTGTCATTAAAATAGGGTCACCTTTTCTCTGAGGTATTACTACTGGAATGATTTCATCCTTGAATGCACCAGTTTCTGTGGCCTTGGCGGCACGTTTATATGATTGCATCGCATAAGCATCTTGATCTTTCCTGCTGATGTTCATTTCCTTTGCAGTATTGTCCGCACAATTTCCCATCGGAAATTGATGGTGAGGGTCCCATAGTCCATCTTGCAACAGTCCATCTATCATTTGTCCATGACCATATTTGTAACCAAACCTTGCTTTTGGGATATAGTATGGAATATTGCTCATGCTTTCCATACCTCCAGCTACTACTATGTCATTCATGCCCAGCATGATAGATTGCGCTCCAATCATTACCGCTTTCATACCAGATGAACAAACTTTGTTAATGGTTGTGCACGGAGTTTTTACGTCTATGTCAGCTCCTAATGCTGCTTGTCTTGCAGGGGCTTGCCCAAGGTTAGCAGAGAGTACATTCCCCATATAAACTTCTTGTACCTCTTTGGCATCGATACCTGCTTTTTCTAAGGCTTCTTTTATAGCGAAGGACCCCAGTTGAGTTGCAGGGAATCCAGATAATTGTCCTCCGAAACTTCCTATTGGAGTTCTTACTGCGGATGCGATATATACTTTTTTCAAGATATGATTTTTAAAAGTTGATTTAAATTGACGCTATAATTACCAGTCGGGCTTGTCGCTTGAGGGTTTTTTTGTGGCTTTTCTTTTTTGGTTTTGCAAGTACTTAATTTCACTTTGTCGCATGGCTTCCAGTAGTTGAAGTGCTTTTTCTTCGCTAATCCCCATCTCGTCTAATTTTTCTTTCGTCATCTGATCTTTCGTTTTTTTCTGTCTTTGCTCTTCCTGCCCACCTTCTTTTTGTTGCTGCTTTGCTTGCTCTTCTTGTTGGTTCTGCTCTTGATTCTGGCTTTTCTCCTGCTTCTTATTTTCTTTATTTTGATCTTCGTTTTTTTCTTGATTCTGTTGCTCTTGATTCTCTTTATTTTGTTGCTCTTGATCTTCTTGATTCCGCTGCTCTTTATTCTCTTTGTTTTGTTGCTCCTGCTTTTTTTTGTTTTCCAGGAGCTTTTTTACTACTTCATAATTATAAACTGCTTCTTTGTTGGATGGGTCGCTTTTGATAGCCGATTTTAATTGTTGTAAGGACTGTTCAAGTTTTCCTTCATCTTTGCTCATTACACCTAATTGTTGGTAGGCGATAGATTTGAGCTTTTTGTTAGTCGACATACCTAGCTGGCCGTAATTGAGTTTTGCATTGGCTGTGTCTCCCAGATGATAATACGAATGGCCGAGATTTAATTTGATGAATTCGTCTTCTACCTTTAGTGAGTCGGTAAGAAGTTGGTAAGTGATGGCTGCTTGCTCATAATTTCCCTCCAAATATGCTTCTTCTGCCTTTTTTTTGAGCGCATTGATTTTAGCAATCTCCTTCGGATCATTGCTGAATAAAGCAAATAAAATGACGAGTAGTATTTTCATAATTTTATTAATCTAACACCGAATGCTAAATCTAAAAGCATTAATGCCAAAGCTATGCCGAGAAAATAAAAATATCTGTTTTGAGTAGCATCTATCTTTTTAGACTCCCTCAGTTCTCCTTCCACATTATTAATAGCACTGATTAATCGTTTGGTATCGTTTCTTGTTTCGTTTATTTCATAATACTCTCCATCCGTCATTTTGGCCAATTCTTCAAGAGAAGAAGAGTTGAGCCTAGAAACCACTTCATTTCCGTTTTTATCTTTTTTAAAGCCAGTATGCGTTGGTATTTTACTCCCTTTCTGAGTACCAACTCCTAGTGTGAATAAGGAGATTCTCGCTTTTTCCAAATCTTCGGCAATATCGTCGGTATCATCCCCAAAATCTTCTCCATCGCTGATAAGTATCACAATTTTAGCTTTTGTTTTGCCAAGGATTGTATCCTCATCAATCAACTTATCCATGGACATTTTTAACGGAGGTCCAAAGTCTGTCCCGTAGTTTGGAACCATCTCGGTATTGAGTGTCTGTATAAAAAGATTTAGGGCATTGTTATCGTAGGTGAGTGGGCATTGGAGATATGCTTCACTACTAAACATAACCAAACCTATTCTATCGGAATTGAAAGCTTCTATAATGTTTTTTAGTTCAAACTTTACTTTGGCCAATCGAGAGGGCTGCACATCTGCGGCATTCATGGATTGGCTAAGGTCTATACATAAAAAAATATCCTTACCTACTGTTTTAATTTCACGAGTGGTGTCTCCAAAGCTAGGGCCTAAAAGAGCAATAACAATCAGGGTGAAATAGAATGTTCGAAGAATTAGTTTGATAAATACCCTTCGAAATGGTAGCCTCAACTTACGATTTGTTTTGACAACCCTCGCAAAAAAGAACAGATAGAACAGTGTGGATAGTACAATAAACGCCAGCTCAAAAGTTCCAATAGAATATATCCATTTCATCCAGCGCAAAAATAATGTAAGAGAGAAATTAGTTGAATCTTAGATTTAGTGATCATAATTAACAAATTTTTGAAATTTCATATTTGTAACTTGGTTTCATCTATACAGAGGGAAGAGATTTTCATTTTTCTTCGTGGAAATGCTTCTTGTTTGGTGTTACTACTTTTGTCTCCTATACCGAAAGCTCTGGAAGCAATTAGCGCCATTCTAGCGAAAGCCTCTAAAGCTTTTCGATGCTCATCTAGAAATCTTTAAAGAAAGAAAAAACAAATAATACCTATCCATTTATGATTTCTTTTGCGAGAAGTGTTTTTTTAATAGTAAAGTCAGATGATAATTTTTTCATACACACAACTTTGCCCAAGACTAAATCTAAGCACACATGAATCTTTTTAAGATAAAAGGAATAGTGCAAAACTACGATTGGGGCGGATCATCCTTTATTCCCGACTTATTGGGCATCCCCAATTTTGAGAAAAAGTTCGCAGAATATTGGATGGGAATTCATGAAAAGGGGGGAGCAACCATAAGTGAAACAAACCAAACATTAACAGAATTTATTGATATGGATCAAGCTAAAACCCTTGGGCCTTCAGTCTATAAAAAGTTTGGTCAGCTACCTTTTTTATTTAAAATATTGGATGTAGCAGATATGCTATCCATTCAGGTACACCCCTCCAAATTAGCTGCAGAAAAAGGCTTTGCGCTTGAAAATAAAATGGGCATTCCTTTTTCAGCAAAGAGCAGAAATTATAAAGATGACAACCATAAGCCTGAAATAATGGTAGCATTGAGTAATTTTTGGTTGTTGCATGGATTCAAGACTCGTCCGAGGTTAACCCAAACGCTAACTGGTATTCCTGAGTTAAACCCTTTACTGCCTGTCTATGAAGAAAAGGGATGCTCTGGGTTATATCAAAAAATAATGGAAGAACCCCAGTCGGAAACCAACGAGGTTTTAAGCCCGTTGATGAATCGTATATTGCCATTGTACGATTCTGGTCAGCTCAATATCGAATCGCCAGAATATTGGGTTTCAAGAGCCTATCATTCCTTTTGTAATAAGGAGAAAATAGATAAAGGAATCTACTCTATCTTCTTTTTTAACCTTGTAAAAGTGAAGAAAGGGGAGGCTATTTTTCAAGATGTGGGTATTCCGCATGCCTATTTGCAAGGTCAAAATATTGAACTGATGGCCAATTCAGACAATGTGCTTCGGGGAGGTCTTACACCCAAGCATGTGGATGTGCATGAGCTTTTGAAACATGTAAGATTTGAAGAAACAGTCCCCAACGTTTTAGAGGGAGTCTTAATGAATAATGGAGTGGAGAAAGTTTACAGTACTCCATCTCCTGATTTTGAATTGAGCAAGATTGATTTAACTGTCGAGCAGCACTATCATCACACATCCACTTCAATTGAGTTATTTATTATAATGGATGGAGCAGTATCTGTTTTTTCAAATAATGTAAAAATCCAAGCTCGGCGAGGCGAAGCTTTTGTTGTGACCGCAGACTCAAACTACGCTATTTCAGCCAGCGAAAAAGCAGAACTCTACAAAGCTAAATGTCCTGTTTAGCGTTAAAGCTTGCTTTAATTTCGTCTAAACTCATTAGAACTTACGCCCACATATCTCGTAAAGAACTTTGTGAAATGAGCTGGATCAATGAAGGTCAATAAATAGCTCATAGCTCACTTGTGAAATGAAGTATTCCGTATTATGAGAGACTTCGTTTGGATTTATCCATTCGATTTTCAGTGCAATATTATGAGTACCCACCCAAAGATAGGTATTAGGGCGATGCGCTCTCCTCCATGGTTTAATACTTTTGTCCGATTTTCTCTTTGTAAAACCGTATGTTATTTGGGTCGTTATTTAAGTTAGAAAATAAAGATACTAATAGCCTTCTCACGAATTATAAAATTTCTCGTCGAAATTTAATACTGATTGAAGGTATAATTCTGATAATGTAAATACTGTTCCTTTCACAGTTGGGTCAAATTAAAATCCGAGTAGAATATTGGAGAAAGTTAATGATATTTTAGATGAATAGAATAAATATATCTATAGTTAGAACTTAAAACTAGTTTATTGAGTTGAAAGTGTAATTTGCTATTGCAGGAAGTAAATTGTGCAATTATCTTTGCCGATTGCAAAAAAAGTTAGTTAAATAAAACTTTACCTAAAGAATTCATATGCGACAACTGAAGATTACCCAGTCAATTACCAATAGAAGAGAGAGCCACACGCTTGAAAAGTATTTTACTGAGGTAAGTAATGTGCCAATGATTACCCCCGACGAGGAGGTAACGTTAGCAAAAAAAATAAAAGAGGGAGATGACTTGGCGTTGGAGAAGCTGGTAAAAGCGAATCTTCGATTCGTGGTATCTGTAGCCAAGCAGTATCAAAATAGGAGTTTACCGCTCAACGATCTTATCAATGAGGGTAATTTAGGTCTAATCAAAGCAGCCAAGAAGTTTGATGAAACAAAAGGATTTAAATTTATTTCATATGCTGTATGGTGGATTCGTCAGTCTATTATGCAAGCACTTGCCGAGCAGTCTCGTATTGTAAGGCTTCCCATGAATAAGTCGGGTGCGATAAACCAAATCAGAAGAGCTTATGCTGAGCTAGAACAGCAATTTGAAAGAGAGCCTACCGAAGAAGAATTAGCCGACATCTTGGAGATGAAGCCAAGCGAAGTTCGAAATACGCTAGGGGCAGAAGTGAAACAGATGTCGATGGATGCACCTTTTGGTGAGGATGAAAGTGGTTCTTTATTGGATATTTTAGAAAACGTTACAACCGGAGCTACCGATGCAAATCTTGTATTTAACGAATCCTTAAAGGAAGAAACCATGCGTGCGTTATTCACTCTTACTGCACGTGAACGAGAGGTGATTAAGATGGGCTTCGGAATAGGTTTTGACAATCCGTTTACGCTGGAGGAAATTGGTGATGCTATGGGACTTACACGAGAACGTGTAAGACAAATAAGAGAAAAAGGATTACAAAAGCTTAGAGAACCTAGCAAAAACAGAAGACTCAAAGAGTTCTGCGCAAACGATAAATAGATTTGAATCCTGGCTTTCGGTCAGGATTTTTTTGTCCTTATGTCCATAAAAGAAAAGCTTTCATATGTTAAAGGTAGAGGAGATCAAGGGCCAAACAAGCAATTAGCTCAAGAAATAGTTGAGAAAGAGGGTCACGATTCTATTAGGGAACTTATTGCACTCTTTGATACCAAACCGCATGTAGCCATTCAGAAGGACTGCTCGCTTACATTGGCATGGATTGCAAAGACGAACCCACAAATGATGGTTCATTACACCGACTATTTCTTAAATAAATTGGGGAATCCTGTAAACAGAGTTATTTGGGGTAGTATGATTACGCTAACAGCCATTGCACCCTTCCAACAAGAAAAACTTTTTGAAAACCTGCCTGACATACTGCATGCAATGGATACTGGTACTGTAGTAACTAGAGATCATGGATATCGTATTTTGATTACGCTCTATCAAAACCAAACCTACCAGAAGGATGTCTTTACACTAATTCTTGAGCAACTTACAAAGGCGCCATCTAATCAGCTGGGGCAATACGCTGAGCGACTGATCGATGTACTAAACCTTTCGCACAAGCCAGAATTGATGACCCTTTTGGAGTCTCGATTTGAAGATATTGAAAACGAACATCACGTAAGAAGGCTAGAGAAAAACCTAAAAAAGCTAAGTCGATTATGATCGATTGGAAAGATTTTGAGAAAGTAGACATGCGAGATGGCACTATGGTTAAATCGGACGAATTTCCCGAGACCAGAAAGCCAGCATACATTCTCACCATCGATCCTGACCCAGAAATAGGCATCAAGAAAAGCATTGCAGAAATCAAAGATTTACACAATAAAAAAGATTAAAAAGGAGCAGGTAGTATAGGTTGCTAATCTCCCACCAGATCAGACAGGTTCTTTTTATGAATGAGTTTCTAGTACCCGAGGCGTACAATGAAAAAAAACAAGTCGTATCGCTAAATCCTCAGTGCGAAACTAGAACGGGATAGCCAGTTCTGATAAACTTCATTTTTTTATCCAATTTTGAATGCCTTTATTTACCATCTTTTTAAACCTAAATTTCAATTCATGCCTCAACTTCATTTGGTTTCTTGGAACGTAAATGGCATCCGAGCCATTGTAAAAAAAGATTTCATCAAAGATGTAAAGGATATGAGTCCAGATGTTTTATGTCTTCAAGAGACAAAGGGTCAGCCAGAGGACGTAAAGACAGCGCTTCAGGTACTTCCAGATTATCATATGGCGGTCAACTCTTCAAAAGCCAGAAAGGGGTATTCTGGAACAGCCATTTTGTCTAATGAAAAACCTTTGAACGTTTTTTATGATATCGGTATCGAGGAGCACGATCAAGAGGGTAGAGTGATTGCCGCAGAGTTTGAAACATATTTTGTAGTGACAGTCTATACACCTAATTCTGGCGAAGGGATGAAGCGACTAAGCTATCGCGAAACTTGGGATCGAGCCTTCAGAGACTATATTTTAAGTCTGGAAGAAAAGAAACCCGTCATTATTTGTGGGGATTTGAATGTAGCACACACAGAGATAGATATTGCCCGATCAAAAGAAAATTATAATAAAGCTTCAGGCTATACACAAATCGAAATTGATGGACTAGAATCCCTATTAAACGAGGGCTACATTGATACTTTCAGGGCACAATTTCCCAACGAAGTAAAGTATTCATGGTGGAACTATAAGTTTAGAGCTAGGGAGCGAAATGTAGGTTGGAGAATCGATTACTTTTTGGCTAGCGATAAATTAAAAGAACAGTTAGCCGAGGCTTTGATATACAATGAATATTTTGGATCGGATCACTGTCCGGTTGGTTTAAAAATCAAAATTTAACTCATGAAAATAAAGCAAGTACCCCTAAATGATTTGCATGAGCGGCTCGGAGCGAAGATGATTCCTTTTGCGGGCTTTGACATGCCAGTAAGGTATTCTTCAGATAAAGAAGAACATTTGACGGTAAGAGAAGGTGTTGGCGTGTTCGATGTATCTCATATGGGCGAATTTATGATTAAGGGGAAGCATGCGTTAAACTTAATTCAGTGGATTTCTAGCAACGACGCCTCCAAACTAGCGAACGGGCAAGCACAATATGCATACATGCCCAACGAGGGGGGGGGTATCGTAGACGATCTGATCATTTATCGCTTCTTGGAGGATCGCTATATGCTGGTGGTGAATGCATCAAATATTGAGAAAGACTGGAACTGGATCAAGAGCCAAAACAAGTGGGGTGCTGAGATGGAGAATATTTCTGACCAGCTAGTACTTTTAGCAGTTCAAGGCCCTAAAGCCATAAAGACACTTCAAAAGCTAACTAAAATCAACCTTTCCAACATCAATTTTTACCACTTCAAGAATGGCATTTTGGCCGATGTAGAAATGGTAATTTCCGCTACCGGGTATACAGGGTCGGGAGGTTTTGAGCTATACATAACCAAAGAGGATGCTCAAGAAGTATGGAAAAAAATATTTGAAGCAGGGGAAGAATTTGGTATCAAGCCAATAGGCTTGGGTGCACGAGATACACTTCGCCTGGAAAAAGGATATTGCCTTTATGGCAATGATATTACGGACATTACCTCACCAATAGAAGCTGGGTTAGTATGGGTTACTAAGTTCACAAAAGATTTTGTCAATGCAGAAGCATTGAAAGATCAGAAGGAAAAGGGGATGGAAAGAAAACTGGTTGCGTTTGAAATGGTGGATAAAGGAATCCCTCGACAAGGGTATGATTTGGTAAATGAAAGTGGCAATAAAATTGGTGAAGTCACTTCTGGTACCATGAGTCCCTCCCTAAATAAAGGCATAGGGATGGGATACGTTCCCAAAGATTATAGCCTACCTAAAAGTGAAATCTTTGTGCATGTTCGGGGGAAAAGCCTAAAAGCCCGAGTAGTGAAACTCCCGTTTTTAAAGTGAGAACAATAGAAGTCTGTCTCACACCCGTTCTGATTCATCAGCATGATCTATCTGAGAAGGTTATTGTGGTTGTGGATGTTTTTAGGGCTACTTCCTGTATCGTGACAGGGCTGGCAAATGGTGTTAAATCCATACGACCCGTTGAAGAAGTGGAAGAGACAAAAAAATGGGGTGAGAAAGGCTATGTATTGGCTGGTGAGAGAGGAGGGAAGAAAGTGGAGGGCTTCGATATGGGTAATTCTCCTTTTGAATATCAAGATGAAAGTCTCAAAGGAAAGAAGATAGCGATCTCCACTACCAATGGCTCACAAGCGATTTTAAAATCTAAAGAGGCCAGTTTGATATTGATTGGGGCATTTCTGAATTTGGAGTTGCTGATGGAGCATTTAATTCAAATACCACAAAACGTGGTGGTTCATTGCGCTGGTTGGAAAGGAACACCCAACTTAGAAGACACACTCTTTGCTGGGGCACTAATTGACGAAACAATGGAAGAGTTGTCACCCATCGGAGATTCAGCTCTTATGGCTCATCGGTTATTTGTTTCCACTCATGAAAACTTATTGAGGACTGCTTTAGAATCAAGTCATGCAAAGAGACTCAAGGGCTTTGGAATAGAAGAAGACCTAGCGTTCTGCATGGAAGAAAGTAAGTATCAGGTAGTGCCTAAGTTAGTTGGTGGGGAGCTGATTGCCTAACCCTTTAACTTCGTGTTTTCCTTGTGTCGGGTTTTGTCTCGAACAGTCTTTTTTTCCAGATTCTTTTCAAGAGCGTTGGTAAGGTTTATACCTGTTTGGTTGGCTAAACAGATCAGCACCCACAATACATCCGCCATTTCATCCGCTAAATCTCTGTTTTTGTCAGACTCCTTAAAAGTCTGTTCGCCATATGTTCTGGCCATTAGTCGAGCTAACTCACCCACCTCTTCTGTAAGGATTGTCATATTGGTAAGTTCGTTAAAGTAGCGAACACCTGTTTTTTTAATCCATTGATCGACTAATTCTTGTGCCTTTTCAAGAGTCATGTGCTACTGTTTGCTTTCGGGTTTTTGTTGACAGATTTAAGTTCGAATCCTTGTAGTTTTTCCTGCGATATGTAAAAGATCATTCTATTTCCTGTGTCATTCATTAAGCTATCAAAATTAGGTTTGAATTTAGTAATGATTTAATGTGAAAATTGCTTTTCAGGCTCTTGATAATCTTTCCAAAAAGGTATTTCATTACAGAATCGCCTGGATAATTACATTTGTACTTAAATTCTTCTGTCCGCTTAATCATCTACAAAGACATTGCTTTTGAAAGCATAGTTATCTGGTGATAAGACGTTATTGGCATTCATCATTATCGTGCTTAATGATTTAGTGGAGTAAGCCTATTTATTTGTTTTGAGTGCAGACTAATCTAAAATTATTAGCTTTTTATCAAACAAATTCCTTAACAAATCGTTTTAGCAAGTATCAAAACTTTACACGATGAAACTTTTGCAAACATCATTAACATCATTTTTACTAATTTCATTCGTATTTGGGGTGTACGCTCAAAAAGATAAAAGCCAACGCCCGAGTCCCCCTGCACAGGTATCTCAAGCCGTTGGAGATGCAATGGTGACAATAGACTTCAGCCAGCCATCAAAAAAGGGCAGGATCATCTTCGGCGACTTGGTAAAGTTCGGTGAAGTATGGCGAACGGGAGCTAATGAGACTTCTTGGATCGAACTATCAAAAGAAATGAAGATTGAAGGAAAGACTTTGGCAGCAGGAAAGTACGGTTTGTATACCATACCAGGTGAGGAAGAATGGGTGATTATATTCAATACTGTTTGGAGCGGTTGGGGTGCTTACGATTACAAGAAAAAGGATGATGTATTAAGAATAAAAGTGCCAGTGGAAAAATTGGATAGCGTGGTAGAGAAGTTTACCATTAACATTGAAGGAGGTGATGTAACCATGGCATGGGATCAAACCCAAATTACTTTCACTATCGAATAGTTCGTGACAGCTTTTATCGCTTCATTGGCGATCAAAGTATGTTTAAGACCTGTTCCTTTATTTTTTCGAGTTCGTCCTTCATTTGAATAACATTTCGCTGCATATTGGCATCGTTTGCTTTGGATCCTATGGTATTAATTTCCCTTCCAATTTCTTGGGCTACGAAACCGAGTTTTTTTCCCGCCGCTTCTTCTTTTTCAAGAACCTCCATAAAGTATTTAAGATGCTGAGCTAGCCTTACTTTTTCTTCACTGATGTCTAATCGCTCCAAATAAAAGATCAATTCTTGCTCAAAACGATTCTCGTCCACTTGTACTTTATCTCGAATCTCTTCCAAGCTTCTTTCTAGCTTACTTCGCAAATTTTCTGTCTTTTTTTCATCAATCGCTTCGATAGCGTATAGCCCTGATTGAATATTTTGGATGTATTCGGTAAGCTTCTTTTCCAACGAGCACCCTTCATTCTCACGAAAATTCATGCATTCAGATAGAGCCGTATCTATTGCTGCCTTAACATCCGACCAGACGACCATTCCAAAATCTGGATTTTTTGGTTTGACCACCTCAGGAGACTCCAGCGCAATTTTGATAAGGCCGTCTTCTTTGGCATTGACTTCTTTTGCAAGCTTCAAATATTTTCGATAGTAGATTTTGAATAATTCTTCATCTACCTGAGCTTCTTCATTTTCACCATTTTTGGGTTCAATATTGAGTGTAAACAATATTTTTCCCCTTTTTAATGAATCAGAGACAGCATTTCGTATGTCAGACTCTTTTTGATTTAGCTCTTTAGGTATTCTGGACGTAATGTCAAGAAATTTACTGTTGAAGGTTTTAATTTCACAGTTAATTAAAAATTGCTGACTAGTACATTGACTTTGTCCATAGCCTGTCATAGATTTTTGCATGGATCAAAGTTATGAGATAGACTAAAAGTCTAAGCCTAAAGTAAAATAAAATTTCTTACTCCCTACTTCTCCATCAATGTAGGAATTGGCGATATCAAACTTCATATAGTAGCCAAAAAGTACGGTGCGTAATCCCCAACCAAACCCTCCAAGCCATGGGTTTTCAAATTTCACGATTTCGGCTTCAAATGGTCCAGGACCCGAAAAAGACTGATAGATAGGACGACCCTTTGAGAAAGGGGCTTTTCCTGTCCAAACCGACCCAATATCTGCAAAGCCAATTAATTGGAAATTCCTAAGGAAATTAGATTTTATAGGACCATTGATCAGGTATTGAAACAATGGCACCCTCAACTCGGAATTGACGATCAATACATCAGACCCAAATGCTTCGTTATAGTCCAACCCTCTGAGATTGGTTATAAACTCGTTGAAAAGCATGTCGCTGTTGTTAAATTCGTTTCTAAAATCCACTGGGTTTCCATCGCTTTGATTTTCAAATTTGGAGAATATCCAGTTATCCATACCTCCCAGCATGTATGATTTTGCTGCTTTGCCGAACTGTCTTCCGTAAAAGAGGCGAGTGGCCCAGGTGATTTCTTTGTGTATCTTTTGATAATGTCGGAAGTCTACCTTAAGGTTGCCAAAATTTTGATTCGAATCTTCAGTATGAAACCTGTTAGTAAACTCTACGAGTACTCGTGTTCCTTGGTATAGGTTGAAAGAACGCTCAATAGTATTATCAAAAATGACGGATGTTTTGACTCCTAAATATCCTTTCGTACTCCTAGAAGATTGTTCGCTGCCAGCACCTGTTATACTCAGAGAATTAAGATTTGTAAAAGAGGTGGTAGTATAAAAAGGCGAAAATTCTAGTCTAAATGTATTGGTCAGGGGCAATGCGCTAGTAAGGGTCATTTGGTTCAGTTTGTATTTTTGAATCAGGTTGTCCTCTCTAGGTTCTTCGATCAGGTAAGTCTTTCGATCCAGCCTCAATTTAAAATCAAGCCAATATTTTAGGTAGTGGAGTTCTGCAAAAATATCTCCCTGAGCTAAATTAAATTTGGTTAATGCTCCAACCTTCAACTTATAATTTTCAAGAATATCGTTGATCTCTGTTTCTAGGAACATCATAAAATTCCGGTATGGATCCCACAAGAAAGACGTTATGGCATTGCTAAATGTAAAACGTGGGTGATAAGGAATAGGACCCAGCCGTTCATTTTCCTGCTCAAGGCTTTGGTACTTGCTGAAGAATGATTCAGGTTGGTAAACATTATCTGGATCGTCTTCAAACACGTAATTGTCAGTATCGACCCAGGTAGGGTCTTCAAATTTTTGGGTGGAATCTGCTCGCTCATCTTCGAATACAAACTCATGCGGTTCTTCCACATCTTTGGGTTCTGATGTTGCCGTAGTCGTTCGGTCGATATTTTGATTGAGTGCCCTAGAGACTACCCTGATGGCGTTTTCTCTTCGCTTTCGAGGGGTCTCTAAGGTAAACTTGCTAGTGTTCAGGTCTGTGTTGTCTTCCAAATAGATGCGAGACTTCTCATTATTAAACATGAGATATGTGATCCTCAAGGGGTCAAAATGAAGGTCGTAGCTTAGTATATTTCGGTCAAACGAAGTAATTTGAGTGTGCACAGAATCCCTAACAGAGTAGTGGTAAAGGTTTGAAATACCTTTTTGATCGCTTAAATAATAGACATCGGTTAGGCCTTTCGAGTAGGGCTTCCTATTCTCGCCTAATGTGTTGGTGATGCGATAGAAATTAGTAGTGGTAGTATCTAGGTCGTAAACGAAGATGTTAAAGTTATTGTTCATCTTTTCCAGAGACGCCTTTCCAACTTTCACAGAGTCGGTCACTCGATTCGAGCTAAACAGAATGGCAGCGGTACCTGGAACAAAGGCGGGATCCAAGTCATCGTAGGCATCTCGAGTGATTCTTCTGAGTGCGTTTCTATTCATGGCTATCAGGAATAGGTCATTTTGCCCGTCAATATCTCCTGAGATGACTACAAGTCTGCCGTTGTCGTTAAAAGAGAAGCTTTCAATTTGTCGGAATCGGCTGAGTGGTTTTTGTTTTCTTTTGCCTGAGGCTATATTGAAAGTATTGAGGTAAAGAAAGCCCCTTTTAAAGAGGACTACGCCAAGGGTATTCTCATTTTGCCAGTCGAGAAGTGGGAGATGCTTATCTATGTCTTGTTGACTAATTCGATACCCCCCCGTAGTGATCTTCTTTGTTTTCTTGCTCTCTATATCTTTTACATACACAATGTATTTTCCATTCTTTAGAACAGCATATGCTACTTTATCCGCATCTTTATTGAATGAGACAGAAGTTGTGATGAGGTCTTTTATTCCTCTTATTTTTTCAAATTCAACTTCCTCCATCGTTTTGGTGTAGTTTTTTTCCACTTCTTCTTTTTGGAGCAGATAATAATTCTGCCAATCATTTAGAAAGAATTTGAAGGAGATTCCCAGCGTATTGGCAATACTATTTTCCTCTTTTCGGATAATTCGTGTGAGGTTTAGAATATTGGAGATGTTACTTTCTCCATAGGTTACAGCGATGTAGTTCCAAATACTCTGCCCCACGATTGAAGCGGCCTCTCCGCTCATTCTTGAAAGTTTTTTGATCTTCTTTTGCGACATGTAGTCCCTAATGAAATCGTCCATTTCTTTAGACCAACCGAAGGCGATATATTTTGCAGCACCTTTGATGAACCATTCGGGCAGAGAAAGTAAGTAGCTATTTTGAAAAATTTCACCGAGGCTACCGCCGTACATCATGTCTTCAATCAGTGCGCTGGAAAGCTTGTAAATTAGGTCTTGCCTAAACTGGTATGCTTTCCCTGGGTATGCGACTTCTAATTGGAGTTTCACAAAATCTGTATTGCCGCCAATGGTGTACACTGCTCCGTCAATTCCTACATTGCTTTGCTGCAAATCGTGGATCGAGTTGTATAAAAAAATTTTCGTTTTACTGTAAGGTGCATAGCCAAGTCGATCTGTCAGGGTTACGAACTCATCTTCCAAAAAATTGATCGCCTCTATGGCATATTCCTGTCCACCAGGGTAGTAGTAGATATCGAAATTATTGGTGCTGTAAAAGTACCAATCGAAGTTTTTATACTGAATTCTGTTTTGACCGTAAGGTGTTGTATAATGCTGGGAATATGCCAGATTCACTGTGAGTAGAAGACACACTATATGTTTAAAAAACTCTTTCAACATTTGCCTCTTTGTCGATCTCGGATTTCTTTTCCAAAACATCAACGAAATGTCTTGCAAAATAAGGTACTAATGACACTCCTTTTGTTCCAAAACCGTTAAAAATACCTAATGTTCCAATTGTCTTGTGAAAACCAATAAAAGGTTTTCTATCGTAAGTGGCAGGCCGTATTCCAGCTCTTTTTTCAATTATTTTAAAAGTGCCAGCAAAAAGCTTCTCAAGTCGCACTTTTAGGTTTTCAATTCCTTTTTCTTGAGGTTCATACGACAATAGCAAATGGTCGTATGTAGAACCTATCGTAACAAAATTATTTTTAGGGATCATAAAGATACCTCTATTAATGATATATGGCTTGATTAGCTCACACTCAACATCCATTATTTCACCTCTAACGAATTTGAATGGAAGAAATCGCCAAAGTGAGGATACATCCGCCCCCTCACAAAAAATAATCTTTTTCGCTTCCAACTTTTCATAGCGAATGCTTTCTGAGCCCCAATCAATTTTGTTGGCATCTAACAGCTCATTGCGATAACATTCCTTATGCGTCAGATAAATTCTATAGCTTTTAACCAAAGTTGGTAAATCCACATAGCCTGAATGAGAAAGCAAAATACCTCCGTACTGGTCATTTATATGCTGGATTCCAGCGCTTTTGTTATAAACATGTTGAAGATATTTTGAGTAGCCTGAATCACCCTGCCTGCCTTGCCATTCATTTTGATCCTCGAAAGTGCGAAATGGTCGATAAATTGGCATGGAATAAAGAAAAGTAGCTTTAAGTAGCTCCTCTAACTCTCTGTAATCTTTTTCGAGCGACGGGAAAAAATCGTCTGCTCTCCAGGTTTTCACCATTTTTCTACCCGTAATGGGGTTATAAAGTCCTGCTGCTTTTAGGGTACTGGAATTATTTGTTTCCTTGTTAAAGACCATGATCTCATACCCTCTTTTGATGAGTTCGTATGAAAGCCAGGTTCCTGCAATTCCTTGCCCGACAATGATGTAATCAATCTTGCGAGTCATCTGTTAACTTTGTTTGCCTTAGCAAATTGCTTTTTTATGAAAATTAAAATCTTTGTCTTTAACGCCTTTTACGAAAATACGATTGTCTTGTCCTCCCGAGAGAAGAATTGTTTCATTTTCGACCCAGGGTGCTATGAGAAGTTTGAGCAAGAAGAGTTGATTAAGTATATTGATCAAGAGGACTTGACGGTAAAAGCCATCATTAACACGCATTGTCACATTGATCATGTATTGGGTAACTACAACCTAAAAAGGCATTTTAGTGTTCCATTGAAAATACCTCAGGGTGAGCAAGTCGTTTTTGACTCTGTACCTGCATACGCGCCTCAGTGGGGGATCACAAACTACACACCTGCCGATATTGATAATCATTTAAGCGAAGGCGACGAAATGATTTTGGATGAGTTGGATTTTAAAATCATTGAGGTGCCAGGTCATAGCCCGGGTCATTTAATGTTTTACTTGGAACAAGAAAAAACCGTCATCGGAGGAGATGTTTTATTTCGTGAGAGCATTGGGAGGACTGATTTACCAGGAGGAGATCATGAGGCTTTACTGACCCATATTCGAGAAAAAGTATATTCGTTGCCCGAGGATGTGGCGGTATATCCGGGACATGGCCCTGAAACGACCATCGGATATGAGAAAACCAATAATCCATTTGTAAGAACATGACTAGGCAGGTACCTAATTTCTTCACTTCCTTAAATATCCTTTTTGGATGTTTTGGTATCTACGTTACGCTCAGTGATGGTTCTCCAAATGCCCTTTATTTTGTTCTGGCAGCAGCAATATGCGATGTTTTGGATGGGTTATTGGCAAGGGTACTCAATGCAAAGTCAGCTTTTGGGTCGCAACTGGATTCTCTTGCAGACCTAATTTCTTTTGGGGTGCTACCTTCTTTTTATATAATTATACTATTACGAGAACAAATTTTATTTTATTGGATTGGATTACTTATTGCCTTATTTTCAGCCTATCGCTTGGCTCAGTTTAACATTGGCGATACACAGTCTGATAGCTTTTTAGGACTACCTACCCCAGCCAACGCAATCATGATTACCTCTCTTTCTCTGGTTTCAGAAGCGTTAAATTCCACCATACTTGTTGGGGTAACTATGCTGTCTTGTATGCTGCTTATTGCACCTATAAGGCTATTGGCATTGAAGTTTAGCCAGTTTACTTGGGAAGGGAATCAGAGTAAATGGCTTTTGATGATAGGAGGGCTAATTTTAGTTATTGTCTTGAAATGGTCTGTTTTGCCTTTTCTAATTCCTTATTACGTATTGTTTTCTTTGGGAGCCAATATGGTAAAAAATGAAAGTTTGTAGAATTTTTAGTCAACATAAATCGTTGGATTGATAGTGAGATTATTGGTTCTAAGTGGGTTATTTTTTATTGCATTGCAGGGCTGGTGTCAGTCTTCCGTATTGGCTTCTGGACAATGGTACAAACTGGGGATTACCAAAACAGGAATGCATAAAATTGACAAATCAAGTCTTTTGAAGCTAGGCATTTCGGATGCCATCAATCCTAAAACCATCAAACTATTTGGAAACGGGGTTCGAGGGGTTTTGCCACAAAAAAATTCTGCTGATCGTCCAGAAGACTTAATAGAAAATCCGATTTTTATAAGCGGTGAACAAGATGGATCGTTCGATGATAATGACTATCTATTGTTTTATGGGATTGGTCCTCACAAAGATCAGTGGGCTGAGGATGGCTTCTCCTTTGAAAGAAACATTTACAGCGATACTGCATTCTATTTTATCCAAATAGGCGAAACGCTGGGAAAACGAGTTACAACTATTGCAAACCCATCAGGAGGCGCAGCCAAGATGATCACCTCTTTCAACGATCACATCACATTCGAAGAGGATGATATTAATTTAATAAGCTCTGGTAGAAAATGGGTGGGTGAGATCCTTTCCGATGGCGAAACAAAGTCCTTTAACTACCTTATGGAAGGTTTACAGAGTGAAATTTCCTGCGTCATTACTTTGGTCAATCAGTCTACGGAGGCAGCATCTTTTAACGTATCAAACAATGGATCGCCCGTTGCTACCATAGATTTAAAGGCTATTCCTAATGGTCCAAATACCCTCTACGACAGGAAAGCAATTGAAGCCACCGAACAATTCGATTTCCCCAGTTCCTCTAGTCTTTCCTTTCAGGTTCGTTATAATGGGCTTGAGCCGGCTGCTAGAGGGTTTATTGATCGCTTCTCTCTCACTTTTCGTCGCACACTCTCATTATATACGAATGAAACGGACTTTAGGGCAATTGAATCTTCTGGGCGGTTAGCAGAATATCGGATTAATGCTACTACCGATGCCACTATTTGGAATATTACCAACCCGCAAGCAATTGCAGCGCAGGCATACAATGTGAATGGTTCGGTTCTGTCTTTTATCAATCAATCAGATGAAGTCCAAGAATATGTTATTTTTTCAGGGAGCGATTTTCCACGTCCTTTTATATATGGAAGTGTGAATAATCAAAACCTGAGAGGCTCGGTTGGTGCGGATGGCATTATCATTTCGGATGCTTCTTTTTTAGAAGAGGCTAATCGCTTGGCAGCATTTCATGAATCAAATGATGGATTAAATGTTCAGGTGGCGACTCCGCAGCAGATCTACAATGAATTTTCTTCGGGAAGACAAGATATAGTCGCCATTCGAGACTATGTGAAGTACATTTATGAAAAGGGGTCAAGGCTGAAATACGTATTACTTTTTGGAGACTGTTCATACGACTATAAAAACCGCCTCTCGGGCAATTTCAACTTCGTTCCAACCTACCAGTCAAGAGAAAGTTATCACCCCATTTTCAGCTACTCTTCAGATGATTTTTACGGATTTTTGGATAATGATGAGGGTTTTTGGGAGGAAAGCGTCAGCGGGGATCATAAAATGGAAGTAGGAATAGGAAGACTTCCAGTTAAATCAAAGCAAGAGGCAGCTTTGATAGTTAACAAAATCATCCATTACAGTACCGATAGAAATACGCTTGGAAGATGGCGAAATAAAATGGTCTACGTAGCAGACGATGGAGATTCAAATATTCATGCGCATTATGCGGAGGAGCTCGCCACACTGGCTGATACTGCATACACGCAATATCATATTGGCAAAATTTTTCTGGATGCATTTGATCAAGAGTCTGGAGCTTCAAAAGACTTATCCCCTCAAGCCTCAGCATCACTTAAAACCCAGATTAAAAACGGTGCCTTTGTGGTAAACTTTTTAGGACATGGAAATGAACGTTTATGGACGGAGGAGGAGATACTTACAAAAGAGTTGATTAGTGAACTGACCAATCGGAATAAACTTCCGATTTTCGTAACGGCTACTTGTGAATTTGGAAGGTATGACAACCCAATCGAGGTTTCTGGCGCAGAAGAACTATTACTCCTAGAAACGGGTGGAGCTATTGGGTTATTAACGACATCTCGTCCAGTTTTTGCAAGTACAAACTTTTCGTTGAATAGAGCTTTTCATGAAGCAGCGTTCCAAAATAAAAATCGGCTTGGAGATATCTTTAAACTCACAAAGAACAATGGTCTAGCAGGTCCTATTAATAGAAACTTTATCCTATTAGGAGACCCGATGATGTTACCAGCCTTTCCGAAGTACGAGGTCGCTATTCAAGATGCAGGCAATCTTTTAGATACCTTAAACGCTTTAGAAACGATTACTTTGTCAGGAGAAATTCAGGAAAATGGGAGCTTAAAAAAGGACTTTGATGGGCAGCTTACTGCCACTATTTTCGATGCTTCTCAAGAATTTAAGACGAAAGGC
Source organism: uncultured Ekhidna sp. (assembly GCA_964289745.1). Lineage (GTDB taxonomy): Bacteria > Bacteroidota > Bacteroidia > Cytophagales > Cyclobacteriaceae > Ekhidna. Next base: position 44,819 of record CAXYMM010000001.1, on the reverse strand, counting down.
CAGGAACAAGAAAGTGTACCTTATACCTATACCCTGAGATCAAATATGGTTTTCAGGGGAGAAGCCTCTGTGAAAAATGGACAGTTCAGTTTTTCTTTTGTAGTTCCTAAAAACATTTCTTATCGATTTGAAGCTGGAAAGCTTACCCTTTACGCTTGGGACTTTCACGCCAATGTAGACGCATCAGGATCTTCAAATGATTTTGTGATAGGTGGCACTGCAAGAAATGTTACTTTGGACAACACACCTCCACGTATTCGCATGTATTTAAACAATGAATCGTTTCAAAGCGGAAATACCATCGGAAGCTCTTCTTTACTGATTGCAAAGCTCTCGGATCACAGTGGTATTACCACCTCGAGTATTGGTATTATTGAAGGCATATCGCTGGAATTGGGGGGACAAACAATCAACCTAAATGAATTTTATACCGCAGATGTTGATAGCTACCAAGAAGGGGTCGTTGTGTACCCAATTGATGATTTACCACCGGGAAGCTATACGGCTAATTTAAAAGTTTGGGATACACACAATAATATCGCCTCTTCACAAATAAGGTTCAATGTTACAAATGAGCCACAAATTTTTATTTTTAATCAAACAGCTTACCCCAACCCTGCTACTAGTTATGTCAATTTTGCATTTGATCATGATCGCGAGGAAGAGGATTTGACTATTGACTTTATTGTTTATAATGGAGCTGGAACTATTGTTTACGAAGAGGAGAAAACCTTTAGAAACAGTAGCTCCAGTATTGAGTTTCAATGGAATCTGGATACAAATGCAGGTCACGCACTCAATCAGGGTGTCTATTATTACCGAATGATCGTTCGAAGCAATTTTGATGGGGCAACAAAAGAAATAGGAGAAAAGCTCGTTTTATCCAAGTAAAATAAACTAGCCCCGAAAAAATAGTATGAAGTTACAATTAGGGTACATTTACATTGAGACTAGCCATTCCAAATGATATTGATCGACAATTCGCAATGAACCATCTAATCAAGAAAATATTTTTTGCCTTATTCAGTATAAGCTCCTTATTTGTTAATGCACAGTTTCCTGTGGGTGTTTCAGGATCCAATACAGGTCGAAATCCGATTACGGTAGCAGTCCCTTTTATCAGCTTCGCCCCTGATAGTCGTGCCTCTGCGATGGGCGATGTAGGTGTCGCGACCAGTCCAGACGTTAACAGTATACACTGGAATAATGGAAAGCTCGCTTTTATAGAAGAAGATTTTGGGTTTTCCTTCTCTCATTCACCATGGTTGGCAAGTATTGTAAACGATATGTCTTTAAACTATCTCTCCTTTTATGCCAAAATAGACCGAACACAAACATTTGGTGTCAGCTTGCGCTATTTCGATCTGGGTGAAATTCAGCTAGTAGAGGAGATCGGTGGGCAGCCAAACCCTATCGGTATTGAAAACCCAAATGAACTCGCTTTTGATGCCACCTATTCCAGGAAACTATCGGAAAATATGGGTGTTGGTGTTACCGCTCGATTTATTTGGTCGAACCTGGCGGGAGAACTATCGGGAGCTCCTGATGCGAAGGCCGGAACGAGTGTGGCAGTTGATTTGGGCTGGTACTACCGTAAGCCATTGGTTTTTTCAGGTAAAAATTCTGAGCTCTCCTTTGGCGTTCACCTTTCGAATATTGGACAAAAGATTACCTACAGCACCAAAAGCAGTGAAAATTTTATCCCAGCAAACCTTAGATTTGGCACTGCCTTCAAAACAAACCTAGACCCCTTCAATACGCTGACACTTGCTTTTGATGTTAATAAGTTGTTAGTACCAACGCCACCGAGATACCAAACTGATGACAATGGCAATTTTGTGATCGACCCCATTACCAATGAACGTGTGATCGCATCTGGCAAAGACCCCAATAGATCGTTTATTTCAGCGACATTTGGTTCTCTTGGTGATGCCCCCAATGGATTTAGCGAGGAGATGCAAGAATTGATGTACGCCGTTGGTTTGGAGTATTGGTATCGAGATATTTTTGCTGCTAGAGCGGGTTATTTTTTTGAGCATAAGAATAAAGGTAATAGAAAATACCTGACATTAGGAGCGGGATTTCGCTATCAAATTTTCGGATTCGATTTTTCTTATATCGTTCCTCAGAAGCAAAATCACCCACTCGCAGATACGCTCAGACTTTCACTTTTATTCAATCTGAATAAAAGACCTAAGGAAGATTTAAATAATGGATGAAATAGATTGCGAGAAGAAGGTTTAGAATATGTCTTCTGTCTATTTTTGATGAAATCTTTTACCGATGCAATCCTTATCAAAACGTGTTCAAAGCGTACCCGTGTCTGCTACTATCGAGATGGCTACAAAAGCCAGAGAAATGAAAGAAAAAGGCATAGAAGTAATCAGTTTAAGCCTTGGCGAGCCTGATTTTAAAACACCCAAACATATTCAGGAAGGAGCAATTGAAGCGATTAACTCAGGAAAATATTTCTCATATCCGCCAGTAAACGGATATTTAGACCTAAGGCAAGCAATAGCAAAGAAATTTAAAGAAGATAACGGTCTTGACTATGGACCCGATCAGATCGTGGTTTCAAATGGAGCCAAACAGTCCATAGCAAACATATTCATGTCATTACTAAACCCAGATGATGAAGTCATTGTACTGGCTCCCTACTGGGTGAGTTATTCTGCTCTAATCATTCTTACAGAGGGTACGCCTGTATTTGTTAGCGGAACGATCGAAAACGACTTTAAAGCGACAGCCGATCAAATCAAAGAAGCCATCACCCATAAGACCAAAGCGGTCATTTTCTCTTCGCCTTGCAATCCAACAGGCGCTGTTTTTACAAAAGAAGAGCTAGCAGACATTGCTGATGTGCTAAAAGATCGAAAGGACATCATTGTGATTTCGGATGAAATCTATGAAATGATCAACTTCGGGACGAAACACGAGAGCATCGGAACAATCGACGGGATGATCGAGCGAACCGTTACCATCAATGGTTTTTCGAAAGGCTATGCTATGACGGGCTGGCGTGTGGGGTATATTGGGGCACCCCTTTGGCTGGCCAAAGCAGCAAATAAGATGCAAGGACAAACCACCTCGGCAAACTCTTCCATCGCACAAAGAGCAGCCTACACAGCACTAGTAGAAAGCAAGCAAGCCTCTTATGATATGGCAGCGGCATACAAGAGCCGGAGGGCTTTAGTTTACAGTCTTTTGAATGATATTCCTGGAGTTGAGGTAAATATGCCACAAGGAGCTTTTTATTTCTTTCCGAATGTGAGCCATTATCTAGGAAAGTCAAATGATAAGGCTACTGTCAACAACGTAACGGATTTATGTTTGTATTTATTGGAAGATGCACATGTCTCTCTGGTGACGGGCGAGGCATTTGGGGATCCAGAGTGTTTGAGGTTATCCTATGCCGCCTCTGAGGAAGAGATCAAAACGGCCATCGCCAAAGTAAAAGAATCGCTAAGCAAACTTTCGTGAAATCTCTGAAGGAGGCATTTCGGGATTTGATTGCAAAAAAAATGCGAATTTTGGACGGCTCTCAAACGATGATACGCATGGATTTCGAATACCGTCACCTACTCATTGCTTTAGATCGAATGGGAAAAGACCAAAACCTTAACTGTCATCGACTTGGTTCTGGTGAACCCTCTGAGGCCTCAGCTTTACTAAACCATTAGACCTTTCAGCACTTCATAAAAAAATCCACATTGCGTAAAAGATTAGGAGGTGGATAATTCCTTCACACAATCAACAAAATACTTCACCTTACTTGGGTCTGTATCAGGATAAACACCATGACCCAAATTTGCGATGTGGCTGTGTCCTTTAAAACGATCCAACATCTTTTGGGTATCTTTTTTTATTTTCTCCTCCGAGCTGTAAAGCAAGCATGGATCTAAGTTTCCTTGCAAGGTTTTATTGGGCAATAGCTTTTTTGCATCTTCAGGATTCATATTCCAGTCTAGCCCCACCGTTCTACAATTCAAATCGTTCATTTCAGGGAGTGCCCACCATGCACCCTTGGCAAATACAGTTATCGGCACCGCTGTGATGGCATCGCATATTTTAGCAATATACTTTAAACTGAATCGCGAATAATGCGCAGGAGGTAATACGCCAGCCCAGGAGTCAAATAGCTGAATCATATCCGCCCCCGCTTCGATTTGTTTTTTTAAGTATCCTATTGTAGACTGAGTGATCATCTTCAAAAGTGTGTCTGAAACATCGGGTTCTGTATACAGCATCTTTCTTGCCTTGGAGAATGTTTTGCTACCACCGCCCTCTATCATATAAGAAAAAAGAGTCCAAGGCGCACCAGCAAACCCAATAAGCGGTAAGCGTCCATTTAGTTGCTTTTTTGCGATTCGAATGGCCTCGTACACGTAGCCGAGTGCTTCAGGTTCGGCTATCCTTACTTGTTTCAAGTCACGAGCAGAAGCGATCGTTTTGGGAAAGTAAGGGCCTACTTTTTCTATCATATTATAGGTAAGACCCATTGCTTCTGGTATTACCAAAATATCTGAGAAAATAATAGCAGCATCAACACCTAATATATCTACTGGCTGAAGGGTTACTTCGGCAGCGAGTTCTGGCGTCTCTACCAACTCTTTAAATCCAGAGAGGCTATTTCTTACAGATATGTATTCTGGAAGAATTCTTCCCGCTTGTCTCATCAGCCAAACGGGAGTTCGTTCTGTTTTTTCTCCACGAGCAGCCCTTAGAATGAGGTCGTTTTTGAATGGCATTAGGCCAAATTAAAAAACACTGGATAAACGTTATTAAATTAAGTCATCTTTATGATATTATTTTTGAGTTATGACTGTTTTGTTTGATGGTTTTGAATCTTGGAAAAAAGCGTGTCAAAGTCATAATATGCCACTTTATCGACCTGTTATTGATTTTGAACTAGCTCAGAAAGGGAGAACGGAAGACGAAATTTGGGCTGGAATTTCCAAAGCGTATTCAGTAATGAAGGATGCGGTTAATACAGGGCTTAATGAAGATATGACCTCACATTCAGGAATGATCAACAATGGTGCTAAGAAAGTGGCGCAGTTTCCTAAAGCGGTATTATCCGTTGAGTTTCAAAAATTAGTAGCTCGTACACTCGCTGCAAAAGAAGTTAACTCATGTATGGGAAGGGTGGTAGCCGCCCCTACTGCGGGTGCCAGTGGGATATTACCTGGGGTTCTATTTACGCTACAGGAGATTCACAATATCAAGGATCGTAAAATATTTGAGGCCTTATTAGTTGGTGCTGGCGTTGCCTTGATTTTAGAAAAAAGAGCCTCCATAGCAGGTGCTGTTGGCGGCTGCCAGGCAGAAACAGGTGCCGCCGCCGCAATGGCATCAGCGGGCATTTCGTACTGTCTTGGCGGCACTATAGATCAAGTATTCAATTCGGTAGCCATTACGATACAATGCATGCTGGGGTTGGTATGCGATCCAGTTGCCGGCTTAGTTGAAGTTCCATGCGTTGTTCGGAATGCAAGTGCTGCGGCCATTGCAAATTCTTCTGCCCAAATAGCACTGGCGAACGTTAGCCCCATTATTCCAGTAGATGAGTGTGTAGATGCGATGGGAGAGGTAGGTCAAAGCATGGAGACACGATATAAAGAAACGGCCACAGGAGGGTTAGCAGCTACCTCCACAGGTCAGTCTATTTCAAAAAAGGTACTGATTCATGATATTGAAATAATGGATCAGGAAAAGAAGACTAAATAAAATCTTCAATGAGCCAATAGGCGTATTTTACCAGCGCAGAAATAATCGTGCTCCACCCTAAAGCACTAATCCACATCCATTTTATGAGCTTTTTCTTGTCGGGAGCTAAAAGATTAGCAAGCAATCCGCCACCCGGTGGAGTCAAAATAAGAGGAGTTAATAAACAGACTCCCTCAAGACCAAACTTCCTCCAAATTTTCACAAAACGTCTGTTCCTTTTGGAAAACACCCTGTTTTTTTTGCGAAAGCGAAAGGCAAAATTTCTTATTTCCGTACCAAAAAAGGTAAATAAGTAGATAGTGGTCATCATCCCACAGGCCGTTAATAAAATAATGGACACTAAAGGCAAATCATTTGCAACGCCAGCAGTCGGACCCAAAATGAATTTTAAGCCACTTAAAAAGTAAACAGTAAAATATTTTAGTGCCGCAGACATAATAGATAGCGAACTTAGTTACTCTTTTGATGCTAAGGCGCACTAAAATCTTAGTAAGTACTTTTATCTTTGTCGTCTTTATAAGGTAAACGCATGCTAAATATTGTTTTATTTGGCCCTCCGGGAGCAGGTAAAGGAACTCAGAGTCAGAACATTATAGACAAATATGCCTTGATCCATATTTCTACCGGAGACCTCTTCCGAAAGCATATGGGGGAGAGGACTGAATTGGGTCAGTTGGCAAAAAGCTACATTGACGCTGGAAATTTAGTCCCCGATGAAGTAGTAATTGGGATGGTAGAAGATAAGATTCAGGAAAACACCAAGGTTGGCGGATTCATTTTTGACGGGTTTCCCAGAACGGTCAATCAAGCGGATGCCTTGGATAAAATGCTTGAAAAACATCAGTTAGGTATCTCGGGAATGATCGCGCTCGAAGTTCCAGAAAGTGAGTTGAAGACAAGAATAAAGAAACGTGCTAGGACTTCTGGTCGGGTAGACGATCAGGACGAGGATAAAATCAATAATCGAATTGCCGTTTACAATAAAGAGACCTCTCCAGTGGTTGATTATTATAAAGCGCAGGGAAAATTCTCTGCCGTAGATGGTGTTGGATCTGTTGACATGATTTTTGACGCTATTGAAGCTCAAATTTCTTCTTTTTAGGTCGACTTTCCGATGGGATCAAATTTCATTGACTATGTAAAGTTCTATGCTAAATCGGGTGACGGCGGAGCAGGGTCAGTTCATTTTCGGCGAGAAAAATTTGTGCCAAAAGGAGGGCCAGATGGCGGTGACGGGGGTCTTGGTGCAAGCATCCTGCTTCGTGGCAATAGTCAGCTCTGGACACTGATCCATCTAAAGTACCGTAAGCACATCAAAGGCGAAAATGGCGGCAATGGTGAAGGCGGGCAGCGTTTTGGAAAAAACGGGAAGAATATAGTGCTGGAGGTTCCCATTGGCACGGTGGCTCGCAATGCCGAAACCAATGAAAAAATCTTAGAAATACTTGAAGAAGGAGAGGAAAGGGTTCTTTTGCCAGGCGGAAAAGGAGGCTTGGGAAATGTTCACTTTAAAACCGCAACCCATCAGGCACCACGGCATGCACAGCCGGGCATTGAAGGAGTAGAATCCCATATCATTTTGGAGCTGAAAGTACTGGCAGATGTGGGATTGGTGGGTTTTCCCAACGCTGGAAAGTCCACCTTACTATCCGTGGTTTCTGCAGCCAAGCCCGAGATCGCCAATTACCCTTTTACCACATTGATTCCGAACCTCGGGGTAATCGAATACAGGGACGATATGTCCTTCATCATGGCCGATATTCCAGGCATCATCGAAGGAGCTTCGGAGGGAAAAGGACTGGGTAATCGTTTTTTAAGACATATAGAACGCAATTCCATCTTACTTTTCATGATTCCAGCGGACGCGATAAACATAAAGAAAGAATATGCGATTCTTTTGAACGAACTTAAAAAACACAATCCAGCGTTGATGGAAAAGGAAAGGCTTCTTGCCGTTTCTAAAGCTGACTTATTGGATGAAGAACTGATGCATGAATTGAAACAAGAACTACCCAACATTAAAACACTCTTCATTTCAAGTATAACCGGTCAGGGAATTCAAACGTTAAAAGATGAACTCTGGAAATACTTAAACCAAAACTGACAGATTGACACATCAAGCCGCATTGGCAAAGAAATTGACATTTGATAAAAATTAGTTAATTAATCAGCACAGCATGAGCAAAAAAAAGAAAGCGAAAGAAGCTATTCTGGAATCGCAAAAAGCGCAAGACACGCAAGTACTTGAAAAAGAAGAAACTCAGAGCGAACAACCGCCAAAAGAAGAAGAGCGTAAACCGAACCCGTTAGCTGACGAGCTGGCTGAAGCCAAAGACAAGTATTTGCGGTTGTATTCAGAATTTGAAAACTTTAGAAGAAGAACCTCCAAAGAAAAATTAGCACTCATCGCTACGGCCAACAAGAACCTCATGTCCGAACTTGTTCCCGTCTTGGATGATTTTGAGCGAGCAATAACCGCCTCTGAATCTGCAGAAGACGTGGCGTCATTGAAAGAAGGTATTTCCCTTGTTCAAAACAAGCTTACTAACGTGCTGGATCAAAAAGGCCTAAAAAAAATGAAAATAAAGAAAGGGGATGACTTTGACGATGAAGTACACGAGGCCATCACCCAAATACCATCAGAGAAAAAGCTGGAAGGGAAGGTAGTAGATGTAATAGAGCCTGGATATAAGCTGGGCGATGTAGTGGTAAGATTTGCAAAAGTGGTGGTGGGAGCGAAGCAGTAGATATGTCAAAGAGAGATTATTACCAAGTATTAGAAGTAGACCGATCGGCAACTGCCGATGAGTTGAAGAAGGCATACCGAAAGATTGCCATTAAATTTCATCCAGACAAAAATCCTGGCGATAGAGAAGCGGAAGAAAAATTTAAAGAAGCAGCAGAGGCGTACGATGTATTGAGCAATAGTGAAAAGCGACAGCGATACGATCGTTTTGGCCATCAAGGGGTAGGCGGTGCTGCAGGTGGTGGCTTCGAAGGTGGCAGCATGAATATGGATGACATCTTCTCGCAGTTTGGCGATATTTTCGGCGGCGGAAGTCCCTTTGAAAGTTTTTTTGGAGGCGGGGGCGGTAGAGGGGGTAGAAGAACCAGAAAAGGAACCAACCTTCGAATCAAGCTGAAGCTTACTCTCGAGGAAATTGCTAAAGGGGTAGAAAAAAAAATAAAAGTAAACCGACTTGTTGTAGACCCCAATACGAAGTTTCAGACCTGTACAAGTTGTAACGGCTCGGGTCAGGTACAGAAAGTAATGAACACGATGCTGGGGCAAATGATGAGCACCTCCACCTGTCCGACCTGCGGGGGCAGTGGGCAGACAGTATCCAGCCGCGCAGCAGGTGTTGACAGCTCAGGTCTTCGACGCGAAGAAGAGGTTATCCCGATCAAAATACCAGTAGGCGTTACGGACGGCATCCAACTGTCCATGTCTGGAAAGGGCAATGAAGTAGCCGGAGGAATCCCAGGTGATCTGTTGATCGTAATTGAAGAGCAGGAGGATGAAATTCTGAAAAGAGATGGAAATAACATCATTTACGATTTGTATATCAATTTTGTGGATGCGGTGTTAGGGCAGTCCATAAAAGTGCCAACCATTGGCGGGATGGTTAAAATTAAAATTGAGCCAGGTACGCAGTCGGGGAAAATCCTTAGGCTACGTGGAAAAGGAATTAAATCCATCGAAGGGTATGGCCAAGGCGACCAACTCGTTCATGTAAACGTATGGACACCGAAGAGACTTTCCCCCCAAGAGAAAGAAATGCTTGAATCGTTAAGAGATTCAGCTAACTTTCAACCTAGCCCGGGAAAAGGCGATAAATCCTTTTTCGAGCGCATGAAAGAGTTTGTGGATTTTTAGTGATGAAAGGAAAATAACTCTTTCCCTCTGGCTGCGCAATGCTAAAGCACCCCCCCATGCGACCCCCTTTCTTCACAAACGTCCTTTTTTGGTATGCTCCAGATAGAACCGCTACGCCGCTTTAAGAAAAAACACCGCCTAAACCCCGCAAAACGAAGCCTGGGCTGTGATGCGCTTTTTTAAGGACATGCTTCTGTTTGAAATATTTTGATATCATCATACTTCCCATTCCACGCTGCTGGAATAGGTAACTTATCCACTTGCACACAGGCTAGCTTAGGATTATTTGTCAAGTCTAAGTTAGCAATCGCATTGTTATTGCCATTCGCTAGATTGACCTTTGTTAAGTCATTGTTACTAATTAACCAAAACTTAGTAAGCATAGTGTTTCTGGATACATCTATTTCTGTTAATCTAGTGTAATTTATAAGAAGCTCAGTAAGTGCGGTGTTGTTCGAAACATCTATTTCTGTTAATAGGTTGGAACCTAATATAAGTTTAGTAAGCGCGGTGTTTTGAGAAATATCTATTGATGAAAAATTATAACTAGTTTCTATAGAAAGCTCAGTAAGCTTTGTAAAATATTCAATTCCAGTAAAGTCTTTAGCGACACTCCCTTCTACACCAATTCTACCAGTAAAGTCTCGGGCTTCCAATTCTGAAATTTCCTGATCTCCATTGGCGTCAAGGCTATCAATTAATAGTAATCTAGCTTTAAACTTTGCATCTGGAATATTAATTGCTTCACCAAGATCATTCGTTATGGAAATCGTAAACGCTACCGTTTTCGACACACCTGCTACTGTCCCCTGTATTTCGCCTGTCACCTCCTTGTTGGTCTCGTGGTCGAATACGCTGGAATCATTTACCACCATTTTATTTCCCTCCAAAGCAATGGCTCCCGCTGGGCTTTGGCTCCTGATCGAATAAACGGGCGTTTCATCCGTATTGGCTACGGTCGCCGTTACCTCCCCGATCTGGGTGTCTTTAGCACTGTTTTCTTGAATAGTTAATTGGGTCAAATCCGCTAGGTCGATGGACGTAATTCCCGTATTGGTAATGGTCACCTCTTTCGTTGTGTTATCCGATCCGCCTGCGTTCGTAGCGGTGAGTTTTACGGTATAAGTGTCGTTCTTCGCATAGGTATGGGCGGGGTTTTCGTCTGTTGAAGTGTTTCCATCGCCAAAGTCCCAAGCGTAGCTGGTCGCACCTTCAGACGTGTTGGTAAACGTTACTTTACCTGCCGTTTTTTCGTCTACTACAAAGGTAAAATTCGCCACTAATTGGGTGCTCGTTCCTTCTAGGGAAATGGTCACCGTTCGCGTTTTCTCGGCCGATCCGCCTGCATTCGTAGCGGTGAGCTTTACCGTGTAGGTGCTGTCTTTCGTGTAGGTATGCGTGGGGTTTTCTTCTGTGGATTTGCTTCCATCGCCAAAGTCCCATGCGTAGCTAGTGGCATTTTTAGAAGCGTTTTTAAAGGTTACCACCCCTTTTGAACCGAAGGTAAGGGTAAAGTCGGCTTCTACTTTAGGGGTAACGGGTTCATCGCCCTTGCAACCCCATAAGATGGCCGCAGTGCATAGGATGGCGAAGAGAAAAGTTTTGGGATTGAAATTCATAGGTTTGAATTTGATTTGATTATCCATAAGTTTAAAATTTTTCGTTTCGCTTTTGGTTTTATTAATATTTTTCATCTGGACTTTGGTTTTAATTAAAGGATATAATAAAATACAAGAATAAAGGTATTGGATCGTATTTGCAAATAAATTTATTGAAGTAGGCATTTAGAAAATACTAACTATCTTAGTGAAAACTAATAAACATAGATTTTTCATGGAGCAAAAGTATAAAAGCCTAAGTATTTTCGAGTTTCAGCAACGTTTTCCCAATGACCAAGCCTGCATGGATTATCTGGCCAGCCTTAAATGGCCTAACGGTTTTGTGTGTGAGCGTTGTGGCAACAATCGCTATTGTGGAGGTAGTCGTCCTTATTCCCGTCAGTGTACCAAGTGTAAGTATCAATCATCTCCTACCAGTAGTACCTTATTCCATAAAGTTAAATTTCCTTTGCTGAAAGCCTTTTACATCATCTACTACATGTCTACTAATAAGAAAGGGATAGCCAGTACTGAGTTGAGCAGGAAACTGGCACTACGTCAAAAGACTTGTTGGCTGTTTCAACAAAAAGTGATGAAGGCGATGAGTAGTAGTGGACAGCATCCACTGAAAGGATTAGTGGAAGTAGACGAAACAGTAGTAGGTGGAGAGGATAAAAACACTCGTGGAAGGCAGAATAAGAGAAAAAAGCTCATGGCTATTGCCATAGAACGTAAGAGCGGTAAGGGTATTTCCAGAATGTATGGTAAGGTGATCACCGACGGTAGCAGCGATTCATTAAAACAACTCTTTGAGGCACATGTCTGTCCCAAATCTTTGATCCGTACCGATGGTTGGACAGGTTACAAGCCCCTGAAAAAAGCATTTCCATTCCTTGTTCAAGAAAATAGTGGGACTAAAGGCGAAAATTTCCCCGAGATGCATCGGGCTATTATGATGTTCAAAGCCTGGCTGAGAGGCATACACCATTCGGTAAGGAACCTGCAAGCATACATCGATCAATACGTTTATCGGTTTAATCGCTCTTTTATGAAAGAGGATATCTTTGAAAACCTCTTGATAAGAATGGTGCAAAGACGTCCTCAACCTTACCAAATTATTCGTATGTATTAAATGCCTAATTCAATAAATTTAATAAAAAAAGAATTTTTTTATTCGTATAGCTTAAAGGGAATCGTTGCGCTGGTTTAGTAAAAAATAGTTTGCCTAAACCCCATTCTACGGAGCTTAGGCAGTGATGCGCTTTTTTAATTACACTCCGTTGTTTGAAAAACGGCTTCATTATCAAATCGCCATCCATTTGGAATAGGCAGCTGATCCACTTGCACACAGGTTAGATTAGGGGTGTTTTCCAAGTTTAAAGAAGTAAGCTTATCGTTATTGCCATTGGCAAGATTAACCTTTGTTAAGTCATCATTGTCATTTAACAGAAGCCGAGTAAGTGCTGTGTTGTTCGAAACATCGATGGCTGTTAATGGATTGTTCTCTAAATGAAGCTCAGTAAGTGCTTTGTTGTTAGAAACATCAATGGCTGTTAATTGATTGTAGCCTAAATAAAGTATAGTAAGTGCTGTGTTTTGAGAAACGTTTATTTTTGTTAATGAATTTCCAAAAGGAGTAAGTCGGGTGAGATTTATAAAATATTCAATTCCAGTAGCGTCTTTAATTTCACTAAGATTTGCATTAATCGTTCCTCTAAATGCTCGGGCTTCCGGTGCTGAAATTTCCCCATCCCCATTGGTGTTTATATCTAGATCTTTTACTAAAAGGGATTTGAAGTTTGCATCTGGGATATTAACTACTTCCTCTATTGAAACCGTAAAAGCTGCCGTAGCCGAAACACTCCCTACTGTCGCTTGAATTTCGCCCGTGACCTCCGTATTCGTCTTATAATCAAAGCTACTTGAATCGGCAACAACCATTTTATTTCCCTCCAAAGCAATGGCTCCTGCTAGGCTTTGGCTCGTAATCGAATAAACGGGCGTTTCTTCCGAATTGGCTACGGTCGCCGTGATCTCCCCGATGAGAGTGCCTTTAGGGCGATTTTCCAAAATAGCTAATTGAGATAAATCCGCTATGGCTATGGTAATGACACCCTCAATGGTCACCGTTTGCGTGGTGTCCGCCGATCCATCTTTATTCGTGGCGGTGAGTTTTACCGTGTAGGTGCTGTCTTTATTAGTGAACGAATGGGTGGGGTTTTCGTCTGTTGAAGTGTTTCCGTCTCCAAAGTCCCAAGCGTAGCTGGTGGCATTTTTAGACGTGTTTTCAAAGTTTATAGTACCTCCTACTAATTGAGGGTCTTTAGAAAATTTAAAAGAGGCAATTGGCAGTGCGTTAGTAATGGTAATGATTTTAGTTGTATCAGCCGATTCACCCGCACTATTTGTAGCGGTGAGTTTTACCGCATAATCCTTATTCTCAATGAACTTATAGGTAGTATCTTTCGTATTTGATTTTTTTCCATCTCCAAAGTCCCAAGCGTAGCTGGTGGCATTTTCAGAAGTATTTGTGAATTTTACAACACCTTCTTCGTCCAACTCGAATATAAAATTCGCAATTAATTGGGTATCCGTAGCCGTTCCTTTTAATTTGATAATAACGGTTTTCGTTTCTTCATCAGACCCGCCCGTATTTGTAGCGGTGAGTTTTACGGTATAATTACCACTCTCCGTGTACTTGTTTGTTGGATTCTTCTCTTTTGAAGTATTTCCATCTCCAAAATCCCAAGCGTAGCTGGTGGCGTTTTCAGAAGTATTTGTAAAGGTTACAACGCCTCCAGTTAGTGCGTCTACAGTGCTTGTAAAAGCAGCAGATGCTTTCGGGATAGGTTGTTCATCTTTCTTGCAACTCCATAAGATTGCGATTGAGCAAAGCGTAACTATTTGAAAGGCTTTATTTGATTGAATATTCATTTTTGTAAAAATTATCATGATATTCTTTATGATCTAAATTAAAACACAAGAATAATCGCATTAGATTATATTTCCAAACAGATTTAATTTAAAATAATAATATGGGTTTGTTTTTCGACTAGCGTGCTCATATTCTCTTATGGCTATTTATCATCAGTTGGATAACATCGTTTCCATGAGGGTTGATTTACTTGGCGTAAAAATTGAGGGATGCCCCTGTTTTGACCGGCCCCAAAATCTTCCTTTTGGAAAGATTGCAACATTACGTTGGGCGTGTAAAAATAGTTAACGCCACCTATTTATATTCCTGACAAGGAACAGATGGCGTCTTTATAGCTAAATGTTTTGCAACTGTCGGTAAATTTTGTCTAGGGAGAGGGTCTCAATATCGACCTGATCGCAGATATTCAAAAGCAGTTCGTCTTGCTTTCGTCCGCGGCGCAACGCTTCGCTATAAGGCACATCGTCCCTAAACGTGACTAGGGAATACTTAGCATAATAGTCTGGATAGGTTTGCTCTAGCTGCGTTTCTATTTTCCTTTTTTTAATAAAAGTTTCATCTGCTACCTTTTCTTGCATTTCATGGAAGTTGTCGACTGCAAGGTCCGCTATGGCGTTTGTATCTTCTACGCGTATATCCTGAAATTCCTGTAAAGTAGTTGCCCAATTACCACTGTTTTTTTCGAGGGTCTCATCGAAAATTCGTACATCTTCTAGTGCTGCATTCATCCCTTGTCCATAAAACGGCACAATGGCATGAGCTGCGTCTCCTAATACCATTACTTTGCCATTGGCCTGCCACGGGTAGCACTTGATCGTTCCTAAAATACCTGTGGGATTGCCGAAATATTCTTTTGCTAAATTGGGAAAATAGGCGATGGTATCTGGGTAGTACTTTTCAAAAAAGGCTAGGAGTTTTTCTTTCGAATTCAAGGTATTGAACCCACCCTCACCATCGTAGGGGTGAAACATCGTAGCGGTAAAGCTGCCGTCTAGGTTAGGCAATGCGATCATCATAAACTTGCCCCGAGGCCAGATGTGAAGTGCATTTTTTTCCATTCTGAAACTTCCGCCCGCTGCAGCAGGAAGCTCCAATTCTTTATATCCTGACCGAAGAAAATTTTGAGAAAAATTAAAAAGAAGCTGGGTGGTTTTAGCCATCAAACTCTGCCTGACTGCTGATCCTGCACCATCGGTACCCAAAATAACGGTGGCTTTTATAATAGTACTTTTCTTTTTAGAGTTAAGGAAGCGCGCGCTGCACTGTTCCAAGTCGATTTGCTGGCACTGAGAATCAAAGTGAAGATGCACATTGGAAAACTCCTCGGCCTTATTTAGCAAGAAGCTATTTAAACCGGATCTCGAGACAGAATTAATCAGCTCGCCCGCTCGCCCGCTGTACTTTGACATTCTTGTGATCCCGTCTACGTGGTGAATCAGCCTGCCTTTCATGCCTATACAATTCTTTAATACCTCCTCTTCCAGGCCGACCGTTTTTAGCGCCTTGAGTCCACGATTCGAAAGTGCCAGATTTATGGATCGACCTGTACCTATCTTGTTCTTGCGCATGTCGGGCAATTTTTCATGCACCTCCACCTGATGCCCTCTCTTTGCCATTTTGATAGCCAGTAATGAGCCCGCAAGACCAGCTCCTACTATTAATACTTTTTCCTTCTTCTTCATTTATCTCACCCAGCCAACGCTTCTTTAAGCATTTTTACAAAAAGAGAGACATCCTTAAATGAATTATACAATGGCACAGGTGTTATCCTCATTACATTAGGTTTGCGCTGGTCTGCAATCACTCCTTTTTCCCTTATCATTTTGAAAATATCTTTTCCATTCGCTCCATGGACCTGAATGGATAGCTGGCAACCCCTTTCTTCAGGGTTTTGAGGGGTAATTACCGTTACTTTATCACCCAACTCTTTTAGTAGTTCTTCTAAAAAGCCCGTCAGCTTTCTTGACTTTGCGACCAAGGCGGGCATGCCTACTTCATCGAAGATATCGAGCGATGCCCGAATGGCAGCCAATGATAAAATCGGTGGATTGCTTAACTGCCATCCTTCAGCGCCGGGGATAGGATCAAAAGCATCTCGCATGCCAAAACGTGTGGTTTTATTGTGTCCCCACCAACCGGCTAGTCGGGGTAGATCGAAGTTCCTTGCGTGTCGTTCGTGAATAAAACACCCCCCAATACTACCGGGGCCACTGTTTAGGTATTTGTAAGTGCACCAAGTGGCAAAATCAACATTAGCATCATGAAGATTGAGATGAAGGTTGCCAGCACCATGTGCCAAATCTATCCCCACTTTACATCTCTTCATATGACCTAGTTCCACAATACGATTAATATTGTAGACCTGCCCTGTGTAGTAGTTAGGACAACCCATGAGAATAAGAGCTATGTTATCGCCCTGCTCCTCAATGGTTTGTTCTATGTCTTCGTGGCGCAGTAGTGTCTCTCCTTCTCGGGGTTTTAACTCCACCAGCCCATGGGGGTAGCCATGAAAGCGCAGCTGGGATTCAACAGCATACCGATCGGAAGGAAATGCATCTGACTCTATTGCGATTTTATAACGCTCTTTTGTAGGTTGGTAGAAGGAGACCATTAATAAATGCAGATTCACACTTAAGGTATTCATCATTGTGACCTCCAACGGTTTTGCCCCCACTACTTTGGCCATTTTTTCAGTTAAAAACTCGGGGTAGATCATCCAAGGGTTTTTAGCATGGACGTGACCTTCGACTCCGAGGTTTTGCCAATCTTTAAGTTCTTGCTGAATGTAGGTTTCTGTCTGTTTTGGTTGAAGACCTAGTGAATTTCCACATAAGTAGACGTACGGGTTGCCATTTTTTTGTGTTGGAATATGAAACCTTTCTCTTGTCGAGCACAAAGAATCCTCTTGATCCAGAAGGATCGCACGTTCCCGGGTATTATCTGATTCTAGTCTATTAAGCATGCTGTTGCTGCCCTATTCGATTAATGAATTCACGATGCTCTTTTCCAAAGAGCCACCTCACCACATTTTCATTCCAAATCTCTTCGTGCTGTTTTTCGGTGATAATTCCTTCTTCTACTGCGAGATCCAATAGTTTTCCCGGGTAGGAGGATTGCTTTTCGCTTTCCATTTCCCCTAGTGGGTAGGGGTCATCTAGCCCTGATAAAATTTGATCAGATCCTTTTTGTCGACGTATCATAATTTCTAACGATAAGGTATCATGTACAAGTGTATCAAAAAAAATATTGGGGTGACCAATTGCCTTACTTGGACGCTCCTGACCTGCAAATAAATCAGGTCTGCCATCAAAACCTTGCGTTCTTCTTCCGATATTGAGATGGCTCAATTGCGCTCCATGAGCAAAACATACCCTGATCTTCGGATATTTCTCGTAGAGGCCGTCTAATGTATAGAAATGGTAGGCGTCAGCACACTGTGCTAACATCCAGATCAGGTGAAACCTCCAAGACTTGTTTTGCAAGTGAATAAACTTTTCACCATCGTACGGGTGAATCTCAACGGCTAATTCGTACTTATTTGCCAATTCAAAAAGGGGCGCAGTTTCTATGTCAAAAATTCCTCTCCAAGTACCGATGGAGTCCATATAGTGGGTTGGAAGGCATAGCACACGCAATCCCAACTCCTCGACACACCTTTCGACTTCCCAGCATGCTCCATCTATAAAGCCGGCATGCACAACAAACCCACAGGTAAACTTGGAAGGATAATCATGTTGAGTTTGGGCATTGAAATCATTTTGAAACCTTAGGGCATACTTCATGTCGTGAATGCGTAGCCCATTGCCATACAATTGTGATAGGTTCAAGATTACTGCATGGTCAATCTTGTTTTTTTCCATCCAATTCAGTTTTTCATCTAGAAAAAAGCTGGAATCCGTAACGGGGCGTCGCCACCCTTTTTGAAGCATGTGTTGCCTATCCTCACCGATCCAGAATATTTCCTTTTCCTTGAGGTAGGACGGGATCTGCTCTGGATATGGCAGTAGGTGTGAGTGTCCGTTTATTCTCAAAATCTAATGGTACTTTTTGGATTATTTTAAGGGTTGCATTTCAGTGCCACATTTATCGCATGTTCGCAACGCCTGGTTGGAGTAGTAGCGTTTGAAAATGCCTGGCATATCTGTCTCAATATCCTTTAATGTGAA
The DNA here is from genome assembly GCA_964289745.1 of uncultured Ekhidna sp. Classification (GTDB taxonomy): domain Bacteria; phylum Bacteroidota; class Bacteroidia; order Cytophagales; family Cyclobacteriaceae; genus Ekhidna. The sequence goes on along the minus strand of CAXYMM010000001.1, from coordinate 26,516 downwards.
GGACTCTCTGTAGAGTTCGTGATGACAATTCTCACAGAACCAAGCCAGGTCATCTTTCATTCCCTCGGCTCTTTTTTGCTCAATAACAAGCCCTACCGTATTGGCACCTCTGACTGGCGAATGCGGAATATTTGATGGCAAGTAATAAATTTCCCCTTCTTTGATATGAATATCTTTGGGCTCGCCATCTACCATGATTTTCAATAAGATGTCTCCCTCGATCTGATAGAAAAACTCTGGTGTTTGATTGAAGTGGTAATCTTTTCGTTGATTGGGACCGCCCACTATCATAACGATGAAGTCTTCATTGTAGATCGCCTTGTTCCCAACAGGGGGCTTCAACAAGTCCCTATTTTCTTCGATCCATTTTTTAAAGTTGATTGTATTAAGTGGTGCAGACATATTCTTAAAGTTTAAAATTTCATATACGGTAATCTATGCATATGTTTTTGGATGCTGTGAAAAAACGTAGCGTAACAAAGCCGCCTTTTCGCCCAACTCCTAAATTTTTCATACCACCAAAAGGGGTTCTTCACTCAAAGTAACAGGCCATTTTGGATAAGCCGCCTTAGCGGCGAAAATTGCTTCCTCCATGTCCTGCTGCGAAGAGTCAGGAACTTGGGCGCATACCTCACTCGTTGCTGGGTTATTTACATCCATGCATGCTGCTCTTCGAGCTGTTCTCCGTTTACCACCGATATAATTTTCAAGGGTCTCCATATTACGCTGTGAAGTAGAAGTTCAATTCTTTTTTTACGTTTTCTGGCAATTTTGGTAGCTCAGATCTGGGAATCAGAAGGGTCGAAATATGGTGTAGGTCGGAAAAAAACGTGTGTTCCATTGCGGTTTCGATCAGATAATCATACCCTGAAGATCCTCCGGTTCCGATTTTCTTACCTAGCATTCGCAATACCATTTGTGCATGTCGATAGCGCCAAGTAGTAAACTTAGCGTCTAGCTCCACTAATATCCCCAATAGCCTAAAAGGAAGATGAAGTATGGGTTCATCTCTGTATAAGTTAATGAAGAGTGCGGCAAGCGTTGCTTCATACGAAAACGTGAGTTTACCCTTTTCTTTAAGCTCGGCATGTACTTTAGGGTCTAAGACAGATTGGAAGAAAGTGTCGCGCGTACCCAACATTTTGAGTCGCATTTCTTTCTCTTCCGCCGATAGGTAACCCGAGCTTCTTATTGCCTCCTGTTCTTTTGCAATCATTCGCTCGACGGCCTGCTTATACAGCTTTAGGAAATCAAAATCATCGACATTGATAAAAGGGGTTCGTTCCAACCAACGCTCGATAAAGTCAGACAATGTTCCGTTTTTAGAGATGGCTTCCAAGGCTATTTTTTGGTCTTCTGGAAAAAAGGCTGCATAGTGGTGATTGCCATAGATAGTGCGATCTTTTTCGGAAAGACCCATAAGGTTCTCGATTATTCTGAATTGAAAACTTTGAAAACCAGATGCCGGAAATAAGTAATTTCTAAAATCCAAAAAATCTAATGGTGTCATTGTTTCCATTACTTCTACTTGCTGTACTAGCAGTCCCATAATCTTATCTACTCGTTCGAGCCTTGACACGACTACGCCCATGTTGCGCTCGTCTATGTTCTTTTTCCCAAACATCCTAGCTACCGACTTAAGCTCGTGAATGATCTGTTTAAACCACAATTCATAAGCTTGATGTGTGATAATGAAGAGCATTTCTTCGTGTGCGGAACGCTCACCAACCTTTTCACTTCGAAGATTCTGAGCACCCAATATGGCGTCTAGCTGTAGATAGCTATTGTAATGAATCGTTGAGTATTTACCTTGTTTTTTTTGCATGGCTACAATTTGAATGATCCTTCGTTTTATTAAATATCTTTTGCGCCGATTTGTAATATATTGAAGTATCTTATTCGATCTTGTTCTTTGAACCTGTCGTTCGAACCTGCTACAATAAGAAATGAAACCAGTTCATTACTTTGATTAAAAAGGAGGACACCTGCGCAGATCAGTTCTATTTCATGCTCTTCGCAGTTCACAATAGATCCTGTTTTTTGATCTTGATGCACCCCACCTCTCTTCTCCATATCGGAAAGAGAATGATAGACACTGCTTTTTCTGGATTCCATTTCTTTTGGCAATTCTGTTGCAGTCCATTCTGGATGTTCTTCGGCGAAGCAACCCAAAATGACAAAATTTTTATCTACAGAACTCGTCTCGTTTTTCAATTATCTAATTTTTATATCTACCAATGCTAAATGTGCTATTATTACTTTTATGGGATCACCCTTTTTTCAAATATAGAGTAGATGTGCCTGAGCTAGCAAGCATAACGATATTCTTCTTCAACGAGTAACTGGATTTTTCCTTATTTTCAGAAAAACGACTTTAGGAGTGCTTTTTGGAATATTGGCTTGTTAAGAGAAAACATAATTTTCAGGTCTTCCGATATTGAACTTTCTTCGTCGAGAAACCTAAAAAGTCGCTTAGCAGGGTGCTTTGCATAGAGGGTTTGAAATATTTCTGCTCCTAAATCATTTCGCTCTTTCAAAACACGTAAAAAAATGGAGTCGTAGTGCCTAAACCGGTTCGTGGCGATGCCCTTTGCGGGAGGCCTCCCATTTCTAAGGTTTTTTACCAACATTTGTGCGTATCGCTCTGCATTTTTAAAGGAGTATCCCGATGAAGGTTTTACCCACCCACCGGCAGTACCAATTTTAGTGATAGTAGGTGAGTGGTGTTTTGAAAACGGATAATTCGACATTGGAATTAACCCTTTTTCTACTTCAATGATCGTATAATCCTTTGAAGTGACATACGTCTCGATATACGATTTTAGTTTTTCTTCGTATTGTGCATCTTCAAGTAACTCGGTATTAAATAAGGTAAATTCTACTAATGCTTCTGTGGCAGAGAACGGGAGTACATAGGTAAAGCTCGTATCCTTTTTCCATTGAAGACGATAGTCCATCATCGTAAGCTGGTTAGGATCGAATGTAGGTTCATCGGTTTGGATAAACCATCCTAAAAAGTGCTGAAGTAATGATTGATAACTTTCTGATTCAGTATGAAATGCCTCTGGGATTCTACTGTCAAAAATATGCTTGGCTGTATATTCGTGATTATTTGTTTTTACCAAATTCCCTTCTACCTTAAGAACTTCTTCATGTAGCAAAGTAAAGTTTCCAACTTTTTCAATGATCGTTTTGGAGTAGCCATAAAACCGAGAGGACCTAATGGTTTTATAAAGATAGGGCTCGAGGGAGATATCAAAACAACTACTTTCGCCACAAAACTTTGATTGACTCCATTTTTTTTCAGCAATTTCATCCCAACGTGTTTCACCCAACTCCCAAAAGGACCAAGTACGGTCGTTGGTGTTTTTTTTTTCCTTTTCTAAAATTAGAATTTTATAATCATTGAAAAAAGAATTTTCCGCAAGCTGAATGGCCAGATGAAACCCAGCCGCGCCAGAACCAATTATGGCAAAATCAAAAGAATGATGAGACATACAAACAGATGAAAAAATCAACTAGGTAAGATAGAAGTTTAAGCAACTATTAAAGTTTAATTTTCTGATTCTTTCTTAAAAAATCCAATTTAGCAAAGTTGCTACCTCAAACCAAGGAATATATTGATTAATAATGTAATACCATTTTCAAAATGCCGAAAGTCAAAATTAGCCGAATTGGAATCTGTAAAGAGGGCCAAAAAACCATTAACTATGCCCAAGTAGAATTCTTAGCTACTTATTCTTAATTAGCCAGGAAGAGATGCTCCTGTTGCCATCACGAGCAAGGCTCAGTAACGGGTTTTCGGCTTCTTCGGGTACATGCCTAGCATCTTCTTTTGAGGTAATGTTTATTGAAATATCATTCAGAATAGAAAGATAGGATCAATACTTTTGCGATCATCTTTTATAAAAATCTGAAAAGAATGAGGCAAAATCTTTTGCGGAAGGGCGTCAATGAATTGAACTACGAAATCCGCAGTATTGTCCAAAAGGCAGAATGCATCAAGGACTATATAAAAATCTATTGGGAAAATATTGGTGATCCAATTCAAAAGCACCAGAAAATTCCTGAATGGATGAAAGATGTCGTTTCAGAGGCAACGCGAGAGGATGCAACTTACGCTTATAGTCATTCGAAAGGCTTGTTAAAAACCAGAAAATATTTAGCAGACTTGAACAATAAAAGAGCGGGTGTTCAGATAGGAGCAGAGGACATTACATTCTTTAATGGGCTAGGAGATGCTATAGGAAAAATATACCAGTATCTGCTTCCAACTTCGCGAGTCATTGGGCCTTCTCCTGCTTATTCTACTCACTCATCAGCAGAGGCTGCACATGCCAACCATCAACCGATTACGTATAAGCTTGATCCGGATAATGGCTGGATGCCTGACATGCAGGACTTGTACAATAAAATTAAGTATAATCCTCAGGTGGTGGGTATTTTGATTATCAATCCTGACAACCCAACGGGGATTATATATCCTCTGGAAGTATTAAGAAAAATTGTTACGATTGCAAAGGAGTTTGGACTTTTTTTAATCAGTGATGAGGTATATCTCAATATCATTTACAACAATAGTAAGACGTATTCATTGGCTGAGTTTATCAGCGATACACCTGGCATTGCACTTAAGGGGATTTCTAAAGAATTTCCCTGGCCGGGTGCTCGTTGCGGATGGGCGGAGTATTACAACCGCGCCACTGATGAAGAATTTAATCGATTGTGTCAGACCTTAGATAACGCCAAAATGATTGAGGTGAGCTCCACCTTACTACCGCAGGTGGTGATTCCAAGGGTTATGTCTGATCCACGCTATAAAGCATTTAGAAAAGAAAGTAATGAAGCTATTGGGCGGCGAAGCAAAAGATTGACTGAAATTTTTGGAGACGTATCTTATATCTATTTCAATGAAACGAGAGGCTCTTTTTTTAATACCATCATTTTCAAAGAAAATGTCTTGAACGAAAACCAACACTTGCGTATTGATAATCAAGAAATTGCCGTGCAACTATCGCATTGGATTACAGAAGATATGCCTCACGATAAGCGGTTTGTTTACTATCTGTTGGCAGCAAAGGGGATTTGTTTGGTTCCGATCTCTTCTTTCTGCTCTGACTTGTTAGGGTTTAGGGTCACCCTATTGGAAAATGATCCGAATGCATTTGAGCATATTTTCCAGACCATCAAGGAAAGCATCATCAAGTACGTGGAAAGTGCTTAAAAAGAAACTCCCCGCTTACCTAGCGAGGGGTTACTACTCATTACGCCTTCTTGTAAATTCATTTCCGCTTTTGGTGATATTTTGTAAGTCCATAAAAAAATGAGGCGGTATTTTATTATCGTTTAGCCTCACATTAAATGTTACATCCCATCGAAAATAATCTCCATACTGAAGGCCAAAGTTTCATTTTCCACTAGCACCTCTCTTCCAGCATTGCCTCTGGTGGTAGCTAGGTCGATTGGGGTAAAGGGATGTCCGCCTCAGGTCATGAATACGGTGTCAAAAGTCCTAGCGTTCTATTCAAAAATACCGAATTTTCATTCTTTCTACAAATAATATTAGTACAAAGTTGCTATTGAATGCAGTACTTTTGAAAAAACCATTGCTATTTTCAAACTGCTCTTAAAATAATAAAAGTGGTAGCAAGCGTGTAGTAGTCGTTGCAAAATAATTTCGCTAAGGGGGATTTCTATGCCATAGTTCGTTCCAGTTTCGATCGAATCTGGTTACAAAATGGTGCGCCTTCAGGGCGTTTAATCAGCTTTCATTGCGGCTATTCTTTCTTTCAACGGTGGGTGTGAGTAATGAATAAAGACATAGGCGGGGTGCGGAGTTAGGTTGGACAAATGATCGGCAGCCATTTTCTTCAATCCTTCAATCAAAGGTTTAGCTTTATAGGTTTCTTTCGCATAAGCGTCCGCTTCGAACTCATTTTTTCTGGAAAAAATATTTCCAAGAATCCCCAAAACAGTTGAAATGGGAGAATAAAGAATTCCAAAGGCAAGAAGGTTTAGATGGAGCGTTGATACCTGCCCACCAAGTGCCCAACTTATCTCTGGCATAAAAGCCATCCTCGAAAAAAGAAAGAGCATAAGACCCATCAAGGCGATACTGAAAACGGTACCCATAATGATATGCTTCTTTTTGAAGTGTCCTACTTCATGCGCAAAAACAGCAGTCAACTCTTCCACAGAATGCTTTTCTATTAAGGTATCGAAGAGCACCACTTTTTTCCTTTTTCCCAGTCCGCTAAAAAATGCATTTCCCTTACTTGAGCGCTTTGACCCATCCATTACAAAAATACTGGTCAATGGGAACTGTACTTTTTCGCTATAGGATTGAATCGATTTTTTTAATTCGCCTTCTTCGAGCGGTTTTAGTTTATTGAATAAAGGAAGTATTAATGTGGTATAAAATAAGTTGGTAAAGAGTACAAAAAAAATCATTACGCCCCAGAAATAGAGCCAAAAGTCTATGCCAATGGCATTTACGAGGTAAACAAGAATTGCAAGAAGCAACCCACCAACGATGAACGTGAGGAGATAGCTTTTCATTTTGTCGAGTAAGTAGGTTTTGATCGTCATTTTGTTAAACCCATATTTTGCTTCTATTACAAAATTTCGATAGGCGGCAAAGGGGGTTCCTATCAAATCTGACAGCACGAAAAGAATACCAAAGAAGAAGAGCGGGGTGACTAAACTCAAGGGTGAAAAAGTTCGAATCCAGCTATCGAGCATTCCAAACCAGCCAAAGTAGATTGCCGAAACAGAAATGATAAAACTAACGGTAGCCGAAAACGACCCAAACCTGGAAATATCCGATTGATAGGCTTGGGATTGAGCATACTTTTCTTTATCATAAATACCTTCTAGCTGAGTAGGAATTGGTTGGTTAGCACTTTTCTGGTTTAGAAAATTTAAGATGCGCGCCAGAGCAAAATCAAAAACGATGATCCCAAGGATTAAATATAAAATAGCCTGTTCTGTCATGATATAAAGTTAAAAAATGAAAGGGATTGGGCACTTTAGCTTTCTTACGTTGGCGGCCGGTTTCAGTGGGTTACCTAAGCTAAACGAGTAGGAAATGCTGATTTCATGCGCTCCACCCGTGCCGATTCCCAGATCCGAGAGGGTATAATCGAAGCTATATCCAAAAGTAATTCGGTTATTCTGAATCCCGATCATGAAAATAAGTGCCTCACTATTTGCTATGCCATCCAGTGAACGAATCGGAATGCCACGATACCAGAGACCCACTAATATTGGATTCAAAGTAAAGTAAGCACCAATATCCAACTGCTCGAAATCACCCTGCGTTCGATAATTGAAGCTAGGTGTAAGACTTCGTGTTCCGACATCCGTTAGGGCTGATCCCGAGTTGAGTGGTATCCGATACCCACCATGAATAGATATTCTTCTTTTCAGAGGGGCCTCCCCACCAGCTATACTTTGATTAGGTTCATTTATATGATGTACAGCACCACCTATCCAGAAGGAAGGATTGTATAGGAGTCCTCCAAAGGAGATGTCAAAGAACGTGACATTCAAGCCAGTATTAAAGGTCTCGTTAGTAAAGTCCCTCTCAATTCCATTGGGACCAAACTGATCGCCAAATGTAAGTTTGTCAAAATCTAGGCTTCTATTATAATAAGCAATCTGGACTCCTGGTCTAAAAGTCCACTGATAGTTGAGTTGTACCTGATAAGCATATTGCAATCCCACCGTTGTTGATTGCAAGCCAGCAATACCTTCCTGATCTCGGGTGAAAAGAATGCCAGCACTGCTATAATAGTCTTCAAAATGATAGTCAGCGTAAGCAGAAAATGTTTCAAAATTTGCATTGAGATTAGGCCATTGTGTACGGTAATTGATACCAAGTCGACCTTTCTGGTTGATTCCGACCAAGCCGGGGTTCAGGTAGAGCGGTGCTGCATAATATTGAGAGAATTGAGGGTCTTGCGCTTTCAAGGTGTTTCCCTTAGCGAGGGCAACCGCAAAAACCAGCAGAATCAATGCCTTTTTTATCATGAAAAAATCTCAAATCAATTAATACGGCAAATTATAAAATATATCCAACACGATACAGGTTTTGCTTCACTGCATTCGATGTCAAATCAACGCTGAAACATTAATATTTTACAGTAATTTTACTTGGTGCATGAAGAAAAAACATTTTAAAAGCATATTCATTTCTTCTATTCTAGTCGCAAGTAGCGTTTATACCCTTTCGGCGCAGAATATTTTGGAAACCAGGTGGTATTTTGGAAACTCCAGTTCAAATCTGATTTTTGATCAAAATGGAAGAGATGTTTACCTCCAAGACGACCAGGCTACTTCCTTTGGAAGTGTAGGTTCGCTTACCATTTCAGATCAACTCACAGGAAACTTGCTCTTCTATTCGGATGGTGAAACGGTATATGATGGAAGTCATACCATTGTGCCCTCAGGAGTGTCGCTAAATGGCAATACGTTAGTCAACGTCCCGATAGTAGCATGTCCTGTTGTGGGCATCCCAGGTCAGTACTACCTATTCACTAATTCAGGTTCAGCAGCGCCAAATGAAATCCAGTACACAGTAGTTGATGCTAACTTATCTGGAAATGGGACTGTACAATTCCCTTACGGTGATGTAGATATTGGGCAAACCAACATTGCAACGAGCCTTATCGATCCTTCAGAGGGTATGATCATGATTCCTACGGGAGATGGGGAAGTCTTTTGGTTGATCACTCAAAACCGAACCACTTTCGATATCAACGTCACGCAGATCGACAACGGAGGAGTAGGTGCTTCTACCCCGTACTCTTTTGTAAGGGGTGCCACACCTGGTTTCGAAGCTTCTCATTTTGCTTTTAATGCTGATTCATCACAGTTAGTCATGGCATCAAGAACCGCCAATCGGAACCTATGGCTTATGAATTTTGATGTGAATTCAGGAGTACTATCTTTCGACCGCACGCTTGCGGGAACAGGGTTTGATGATGGGCTAGGTGAGTCCATTTACGATGTGGAGTGGTCTCCAGATGGTTCTAAACTCTATTTTTCCAGATTCGGAAGTACAGGAGTAGAGGGGCAGGTTTACCAAATTGATTTCAATGATTCGTTGGAGGTTGTCAATCAGGTTTTACCTTCGCAGGTTTTCAGAAGTTATGGGCTTCAACGGGCCATTGATGGTCGCATCTACCACTTATATCAAGAATCGAATGCAACTTCTCCATTTTTGATTGGAAGGATCAATCGCCCCGATAGTATCGCCGATTCAGTTAATTATGAGCCGATGCTTTTCACAGAAGACTTTTCTGCTCAACAGTTTCCATCCTTCACACCAGGATATAATTTTGTTTTTAGTAGCCTTCGTTTCTACTGGGTCGACAGTTGCGAAACCAACACAACCAAGTTTTTTCCAATTGTGGACCCCGTTCCAAATAGTATTTCATGGGATTTTGGAGATGGAGGTCAAAGTGAGAACTGGATTCCGAACTATACCTATATGGCAGCTGGCGGTTATATGGTGAGTTTGACTGCCGAAGTTGGGGGAGTTACCCAAACGATTACACAACCTGTAGAAATACTGACAAACGATCTGACGGTGGACCTAGGTAATGACACCACCATATGTATAGATGAAGTATTAACGCTAGATGCAGGAACGGGAACCTCATTTCTTTGGAGTACAGGAGAAACTACTCAAACCATAGATGTTGATACAACAGGTACCTATTGGGTAGAAGTCACCACCACGAATGGATGTACCGATTTTGATGACATCGAAGTATTGGAATACGGTGTGGTAGAACAAATTTTTAACCAGTGGTACTTTGGCGAGCAAGCTGGAATTGATTTTAACAATGGGCCCATTGCGATTCTGGATGGAAATAATCAATATGCAGAGGAGGGATGTGCGACCCTATCAGATGTAAACGGTGATTTGCTCTTCTATACAAATGGGGTAACCATCTGGAATAGGGAACATGATATCATGGTAAATGGCGATAGTATTGGTGGCGATCTACAGTCGGCACAAAATGCGCTTATAATGCCTTTTTCGGATGACCAAACACTTTTTTATGTCTTTACCACGGAGCAAGTCTATGGTGATAATACTTACTCACTTCGCTATTCCATCGTAGATATGAAGGGAGATACTTCATTAGGAGCGGTGATCATAAAAAACATCAAACTAATGGATAATGGGACTGAACGAATTACGGGTTCGGGTTTTACGGGTAATGACGTTATTGTAACACACGAGTTGGGAAATAATACGTTTAGGTCATTTACCACTAGCGAACAAGGGCTGAGCGGGGCAATTTTTTCGCCGACCGGTGAGGTTCATGATTTCATGAATGAACAGAGTGCCTCGGGTTACATGAAAATATCTCCAACTTATAATGTATTGGCAGTCAATATTCCGGGCACTAATCAAATTGAAATTTTAGATTTTGATCGAGGAGAGGTTTCTAATCCAAGACTCATCGATACAGGGGAGACCGACTTGTATGGATTAGAATTTTCAGCAAGTGGAAATCGCCTATATGCAACGACCTCTTCCAGCACTTCGAAGCTCATACAGTATGATTTGGATAGTTTAGATAGTGCGAATCCTGCCGCAGATATTCAGGCAACAAAATTTGATGGGTATCCGCAAAGCGCAAACTCAAGCTACGGTGCTATACAAATAGCACCTACAGGTCAAGTATACATAGCTGTTGATAATTCCACTACGTTAGGGGTTATTTCTGCTCCTGATGGAGACGATGATGCCAATGGGTTTCAGCCCGCAGGGTTTGATTTACAAGGCAGAACCAGTCGATTAGGACTTCCTAATTTCTCGCAAATTGAAAACTCTCCTTTTCAGGAACCAGTCATTACTGTTACTCCTGGATGCGTAGGTCAAGCTTCGGAATTCATAGCGGTGGGACGAGACCCGCTCAACTCTATTGAAAACTACCTCTGGATATTTGGAGATGGAACTTCGGCAGCTATTCAGGATACTACACATATTTATACTTCGCCTGGTACCTACACTGTTCAGATGGTACTTAGCAATCGCTGTGATGTGGATACAACGCTTTCTACGACTATCGTAATTAATAACATCCCAGAAAGCCCAACTGTCCCATCAGATACCGCACTATGCGATCAATCCATTGTTTTGGAGGCCTGGCCAATCGATAATTCTGATTTCTCCTACTACTGGTCTACCAACGATACGACTCGGCAAATTACCGTAACGGATCCTAATATTATTAACGTAGCCATTATCAATAATACTACTGGGTGTACCTCCGATACCCTTAGTGTATTTCTGGCAGACGCTCGTCCTCAGGTAGCATTAGGAAATGATCAAATCCTCTGCCAAAATGACCCTGCCATCACATTGGATGCTCAAGTGGTAAATGTCACATCTTATACTTGGGCGATAAATGGGGTGTCAAGTGGATCTAATCGAACCGTAAATGTGGATACCTCTGTTCCGGGTAATTTTGAATACACCATTGAGGTGATCAACTCTTTTGGCTGCATTAATAGCGATACCCTACAGGTTACGATTCAGGAAGAACCAGATATATTGGTGACTCCCAATAATACATCAGGTTGTGCGAATGATGATGGATCTGTAGACATTGCATTTAATTCTTCGGGGAGCTATTCATATGCATTTTCTGGCCCAACTAACGTTCCAACACAAAGTTTCGATGGGCCTGGTAGTGTTTCCCAACCCAACCTTGCGCCTGGTAACTATAGCCTTGCCGTCACTAATCTCGTAACAGGATGTACTAGACTAGAGGTTGTTCAAATTGAAGATATTGGCGGATTTGGGTTAAGTGTTTCATCTAATGGAATATGTAATAATCAGGTCGACTTAATATTAACCTCACTACCTGCCAATTATAATTATGAAGTGCTTGATGACCAAGGATTGATCATTGCATCAGGAAGTGAGACATCCGACCCATTTACTATTCCTAATCTCAATCCAGACACTTATTCAGTTCAGGTTACAGACAATAATCCGCCAGCGTGCGTAGAAACTGAGCAAGAAACAATTATTGCAGGCGGTGAACCTAATTTTACCTTTAATGCTATTCAGGAGTTTTGTTCTACAACGGGAGTCGTTACCGTTGCGGATGGTGGTACTGCAGGGGTTTCATATACGTGGGCTACGACAGGAGGAAATATTGTAACAAACCCCGCAACTGGAGTTGCTATTGAGGTGAATCGAAGCGGTACCTATGAGGTTACAGCGCAAGCTACTGGTTTTTGTGATCGAGTCGAAACCGTTGAAGTCATTTTCAATGCTGAACCCACCGCAGAGGTCATAACTTCAGGAGATCCTTGTGAAGGGCAGGTGATTTTGCTTGCCAATATAGCAGGAGGTAGTGGTAGCTATATATATACATGGAGTGATGGTTCACAGGCTGCTCAAAATACGGTCACCACCTCTGAAACTTATAGCGTGACAATCTTTGATCAATATACGGGATGTAGTGCAACCTCGACCGATCTGGAGGTGGCAGTAGAAACTGAGTTTATGGTTAATTTAAGTTTAGAACCAGATTGTAAAAATAATGAACAAGTTTTTTTAGTAGCAACAACTAATTATTTTGATCCCTCTATCACCTATCAATGGGCAGATGGAAGTGGCAACATACTAACTGATACTGATTCTGTTTTAGTTGTTACGAACTCTGATACCTATGTTGTTACAGCAACCAATGAGTCTAGAACATGCATGGCGATGGAGTCTTTGACGGTCGCCTTGGTGCCGATCAACCCTGAAGAACTTATTTTACCCGAGAGGGCTACATTTTGTCCTATTGATCCGAACGATCCTACCGTAACGTTGAATCCAGGTATTTTCAATACATATGAGTGGACATTATCACCTGATCTGGCGGTGATCTCTACGGATCAGACTGTTTCAGTTTCTACGGCGGGAAACTATGAGGTGGTTTTATACAATGGATTTACTTGCCTTACAGATCAGGTACAAGTACTAGAGGATTGTCGACCTGTCATTATCGCACCAAATGCATTTTCACCAAACGGGAATGCAGTGAACGAAACCTTCTTTGTATTTCCCAATGACTACATACAGCAGTTTGAAATTTTAATTTATAATAGGTGGGGAGAATTAATCTATCGTGCAGAAAATATTAACTTTCAATGGAACGGGGTTTATAAAGGAAAAGTACTCCCACCAGGAACCTATGCGTACATTATGAAATTTTCCAGCTCGCTGGATTCTGGAGCAGAAACTTTTGAACAATTTGGATCAATTACGCTTTTAAGGTAAATGAGCTATTTCGATACGATATACCAACGTCTTTTTGCTGGAAAAAATAAAGCTCAAAAATTAGATATTGATGAACTTATCAAACGGAGTGAATCTTTTTTGAGTCGCTTTGAAAAATGGAAAACCTCGGAAAAAAGTCATGATTTTTTAACCGAAATATGGGAATCGTATTTTTGGCGGAAGAGAGGAATTGACAAAACGCCAAAACTTGTTTTTTTTGAGTCGCGTAATAGTAATGGTTTCGCTATCCATTATTCAGCCGATTTTGATAAAAATAGTTTTCATTTTTTGTTGGATTATTTTGCCGACCGGGTGAAAAACCTAGGCTACCGATTAGTGACTAGCAGGAATAGCCTAAGAGATAAAGGAGAGTACGTAGAGCGAAAAGAAATGCACTATTTAAAACCCAAACATGATTTTACTTTACCGATAGATCAAAAATTTGGTAACGTACAGATCGAATATATCAAGAGAGATAACGAACCCAAACAAATCAAACTGTTGGCTAATTCGTACCAAGACCGAAAGTACAAAGAGGCTCAGAGCTTTGAATCACTAGCAGAAAACGTATTAAATATAACGACAAAATTAAATTGACATGAAATTAATTGCATTTATCACACTTCTAGCCTTCAATCTTAATACCTCACCATCGGATGACCAGTTACTTCCGACCAAGTTAAGAGTTAGTGTAATTGACGGCCTTGGGAATTTTGTAGACGGAGCTACTGTGGCGATTTATGATGAGGAAGAAAACTATTTGGCGAGCGAAAACCCTGTGGCTCTCTTAAAGACGGATAAGAAAGGGCGTGTTACATTCAAAGGACTGAAAATTATTTCCTACTACATACAGGCTTATAAAGGAGATAAAAAAAATGACGGTGAGGGAGTAGTGACGGCTCCACTAATAGAGGGGAGGATCAACAAGGTAAATACAGTAATTGAATAGTGCTTAACAAAGACACTTTATTTCCTTTACTGAATCTATTTCAGTCTTAGCAATCATTTGGTTATTCAATCAAATTAGTAATGCTTTGGCTTCAGAACCTCATCTACGCCCTCTTGTTCCGTTGCATTACTGTAAAATATTTCAATAGTATCATTTGGGTTTTCTCTTACTAAGCCTATTCCCGAAAAAGGATATTTCTTAGGTTCTGTCTTGTGAACCACAAACTCATTAAAGTTCTCAGGGTGACATCCACCACCTATCACATTATTACTAATGCTGTTTCAAAAAAAAATGCATATTTCATTTCTGGAGCTTTTATTCCGCCTCCGCTACCCCCACTACTATTGCTTTTGGGTATGTTTCCTTTTATTTATACACCTTTAAAAATACGAAAGACCGCGAGGCTTGGTATTTTCTTCCGAAACGCTCATGTTCATAAGTGTTACTATCTCCTTTCCCTAAAATACCAATTCTTTTCTCGTTTCGATTCCCAACTTACGATCCAAAGTATTAAATCTTCTTTTGGTGGGATGATTTTTTTGTTTGTATTGAAATAAATATGCCTTTTTCTATGTTGTGAATTACATAGTAGACTTTATCAAATTAGAAAGTGTTTCTGTTAATGCTTTTCTACTGAAGGGTTTTAAATCTGAAATCTTAACTTCTAAGCTCCCCGTTTTAAATACATTAAAATAATGAAGTAATTGTGCTTTTAGATTTAACTTGTCATGGTAGTTAAAATATGATCCGGATTCGGTGCTTTTAATGATAGTTTCCACATCAGAAGCAACAGGACCAATAGCAATCATTGGGGTTTTGGCACTCATGTACTCAAATAATTTTCCCGGGATAATAGCTTTTGTCTCCTCAGAATCTACTTCTAGTAATAATAAAAGTTGTGATTTTAATTGATACTTTATGGCCTCTTCATGGCTAACATAACCTAAAACTTTGGTGTGTGCTTTTAATCCGTAACTATATATACTTTCTAAAACATCATCACTTACAACGCCAATTAATTGAAGCTGAAGTAACTCTGAAAATGAAGCATTTTCATCCATGAGCTCTTGTAGGCATTCCCACAAAATCTCAGGATTTCTATCAGATAATAAAGATCCAATATGAGATAGGGTAAATTGCGCATCTTTTTTATCAATGTGAACGGAATGTGTATCATAACCGTTGGTAATTACTGAGATGGGCTGTTTTGTTTTTGTCTGATACTCATTCTTGGTATTAAAGCTTGTAACCACAATTTGATCTGCTGTATTGAGTACTTTCAACTCTAAATCTTTATGCTTTTTTCGTGATTTATTTGATAATCTCAATGCTTTATGATAGCCTATAGTAGTCCAAGGATCCCTAAAGTCTGCCATCCATTCTATGCCTAATTTTTCTTTTAGCTGTAAGCCAATCAAATGCATGCTATGTGGAGGACCTGTGGTAATAACAGTATTGATATTGTTTTCTGTTAAATAATCACCTAAAAAGGATACGGAAGGTTTTACCCAATATTTTCTGGCATCAGGGATAAAAAAATTACCTCTAATGTAGAGCAACAATTTTATAATAAAGGATTGTTTTTTCTGCTTGGGAAGGACACCAGAACTTAAGCGTTTAGTACTCTTTTTAGAGAAGAACCTAGTAAAAGTATAAGGTTCTTTAATAGGTCGTTTAATTATAGTAGTAGTCTTAGAAATTTCTTTAGACAAACTCTCATCTATAATCGGGTAATATGGATTTTCAGGGCAATATATAATAGGTTCTATTCCAAACTCTGGTAGATATTTTACAAACTTTAGCCAGCGTTGCACTCCTGGTCCACCAGCTGGCGGCCAATAATAGGTAATTATAAGTACCTTTTTGAGCATCAGTATTTGAGAAAGTAGGTGGATCTTTTAAAGATAGGGCTTTTGAAGATTTTTTATTTTTTCACAAATTTAAAAAATGAGGAGGTGAAATATATTAGTATAATCACATTAATGTTATACATGTTAATAAGATTATGTTAAAGAGATAATTGGAAACCAGAAAATGCTTGGAAAATTTTCTGCGAAAGTAAGAAAACATAACAAAATACTTCCCGAAATGATATTCAAATATCCAATTCTATCATTCGCTTTGGAGTGGTATAGATATGCAATTATATTCTCGAGAATTGTAAAATCGAGATACATTTTTAAATTTTTATTGTTCACTTTAATTATGATTTATATCTTAATTATTTGGTCTTATGGGTTTTATATCGGATCACTTGAAAGTATAAAACAGGATTATGTCTAATACTGATATAATAAATCATCTTTATCTTTCTACACACTTTGCTTGTTATACCCATCCTGATACTGCATTTTTTGAGCCACGAAATATATTTTACTCGTTGCAATAACTTTCCCACTTTCAATAGAACTGAATAATCAAAACTCTAACACCTCTACAACTAATAAAATTTGAATTAATATTATCAACCCACCGGTTGAACTGACTGACTAAGAAGAAATAAATTATCATTAACAACGGAATTAGAACCTAGGTGTGGTGGATGCTGATCAAGTTGATGCCTTTCTCTTATTTCTGAATTAGGAGATAAGCTTTATTCATACCGCAATGATTTAACGGGGTTTTGAGAAGCAGTAAAAAATATTCTGATGGAGGCTATGCTCACAGCCATCATTAATAAAAGTAAAAAGGGTATGAATACTGTGGCTACTGTGGCGGTTTGGTACACGGAAAAAATCATCCCCATTAATAAATCAAGCGTGAGATATGAGAGTACTGCTCCTAAAATGGTAAAGATCAATAGCAACCAAAAAAATTGCTTATTCATCAAAATTAATATCTGCTGGATAGAAGCACCCAATACTTTTCTTACCCCTATTTCTTTCACCCTCTTGATCATATTCAAAGACACAAGTGTATACAGCCCGATACTTGAAAGCACCAAAGCCAAAACTCCAAGAAACAGAAATATCTTCACGACATTGCGGTTTACTAGAACTAGCTCTTGAATGAACCGGGATTGAAAGGTGGCGTTGAAGGGTTTATCTGGAACGACATCTAACCATATCGCTTCCATTTGATCATAAAATTCAGTGGGTGGAAGTTGGCTCTTGATGACCACAAAGTTCATGTCTTCCTTATCTGCGAGTCGAAAGCCAGATGGGAGAACGGGTTCAAAGAAACCAAATTGGTAAAAGTTTTTCATCACGCCAATTACGTTTAGTCTTAAAGTGTCTTGTATCGTTAGCACCTTTCCAATGGGTTGCTCCCAATTCATTTCTTTCACAAACTCTTCATTGATAATGATTGAATTTTCATGATCATATTCATACATATTAGGGTCGAAATACCGTCCTTCCAGTATTTCCAAGTCCATTATGTCTGCGTACTTTACCCCAAAATTTAGGAAGGAAGCCTCTATCTCCCTTCCTTCAGATTTTACATTTCGAATGTAGTGCCATGTACCAATATGATTAGAGCTTCCTACAGCCATTTCAATGGACGGATTAGATTTAATGGCGTTAGAATAGTTTTTATACTCTGATAGCGTGTTTACACGAACCCCTAGAATATTTTCTGTTGAAAAACCAATATCGATAGAGGATTGGTATTTCGCATTATTGGCAAAAGAAAAGCTGGAAATTAACCCTATGATGGTGAATAGATATTGAAAGCCTAATAATAACCTTGAAAAAAGATTGGTACCGCCTAATGAGACGCTACCTCGCAAGATGTTGACGGACTCAAACCTGCTAATATACAATGAAGGGTAGCCACCAGCAATCAAAGAGGTGATGATGAGCAATGTGGTCAAAAACCAGTAAATCTCAAAATCCTCGATCAGGTTTAGTTTTAGATCAATAAAATTCCATAAAGCATTATAGGCGGGAATAAGGAAAGAGGAAATGAGTAAAGCCAGAAGCATAGAAAGAAATGATAAGAATAGATTCTCTCCCATGAATTGAAAAATAAGCTGCCTTCTACTTCCCCCCATTACTTTTCTAATTCCAATTTCCTTTAATCGCTTGCCAGAAATAGCAATAGAAGTGTTTGTAAAGTTGAAGCAGGCTATTAGGAGCATGATTCCGGCCATTATAAGCGGAGCGTAAACGGTAACTGGTTCAGGGGGTTCATGCAGCCAATTATAGGGTATATCAATTACATGCTGTCCAAGATCGGAGAGATTAACCAAGTAGTATTCTGCCAATTTAAAATCCTGCCTTGCCTCATTTTGGATAGTGATATAGTTTTTGTTGATGTCATCTAACATTATTTGAGGGTAGTCTCCATCAGCAGTCATTACAAATGTGCCTGCTATAAAGTCATTCCAATCGTTTGTCTCCAGATCAGTCGATTTAAGATAATTATCAAAATGGGTAAGAGCCCGAAACCGAATGGAAGAGTTAGTAGGAATATGTTCGAATACACCCCCTACTGTTAGTGGAATTTGACTTCCATCTTTCTTAGTCAAGTAAATAATTTCACCAACTGGGTTTTCTTTACCAAAGTAGGTTTCTGAAGTTTCTTTACTTAAAAGAATTTTTGAGGGATTATTCAGGGCAGATTTATCCCCATATCGCAAGGGCAGTGTGAACATATCCAGAAAGTCGGTTTCCGCAAATCCAACTCTTTGCTCGAAGACCTTTAGCTCTTTTTTGATTACCAGATTCTCTGAAGCGAAACGTGAGCTTTTTTCAATATTGGGATATTGGTCTTTAATTTGATTCCCCAGAGGCATTGGAGTTATTCCTATTTGCACTTTATCATCTTGTACTTGCTTGTAGGCATGAATTTTAAAAATGCGGTCATTATTAGCGTGGTTGCTATCAAAGTCTGCTACGTATTTATAATTTATATATCCGACAATACAACATGCGAGGGAAAATCCCATGCCAACAAGATTGATCAGCACATAAGATTTATTCTTCTTGAAATTGCGAAAAGTAATTTTGAGGAAGTTTCGTAACATATTCTTTAAGTTGAGTATCTCTTGAAATGGACTAAGAGCGTGCCAAAAATTGTAAATATCTATAAGTAAATTACTTATATCATTAAATATACACTAGGGTGTTCGTTTTTGAACTACTAATTAGAAATATCGACCACTCAAAACCATTCAAAAATAACACTAAAGAAGCTATAAATAAATGTAGGTAGAGGTCATGACCCGTCCCAAATAAGAGCTATATAATTCTTGCGTTTAAGATATAATGCCCTTGAGATAAGGCAGAATTAGTTGACATTAGGTGTATTAGCAATGTAGAAAAAGTTTGTCATTCTCGGTTTTGGTTTATTTTTCAGAAAAACGATCAAAGTCTACCAACGTTTCTGGGTTGATTTTTCGATTTTCATCAGCTAAAACCTATTTCTAAGCATACTCTTTGCTTAGGAAATGGTGGATGATCTATGAGTAGACAAGACACGCCTAACAATGTAGAAACCCCGAAAGAATGGTTTAAAGCCTTATTTTAGTTAATCAGTTCTTCTGAAAGAAGCATCTTCAAGAAGGAATCAGTCCTCTACAGAAAAATTAAGCCCTGAATCAGACAGACCATTACACATACTGCATTAAATAATTATAATTTTAGATTGTCATGGATTTTGAGAAAAGGGTTAGCATTCATTTGCTTGTCTGCATCAGATTACTAGCTTACTTCACAATCCATTTTCGAATTTTTTCGTAGAGTCTACCAATAATTTCAACATGCATTAAATGCACTTAAATATTCTCTGATGTATTCTTCTTTTTGTTTCAAACGATACTGCATAACCCACCTTGGATGTGGGAGTGGTATGATTTGATTGAACAGTTTATGCTTTTTATTAAGCCAGTAGAGGTATTTAATGTTTTGACCTTTGCCAATGCTAAAAGCCACTTTGGTAGAAATACCAAGCGAAAGTTGTTTCTTTATTTTATTAACCGTGTAGTTTTCAAAAAGTGCTTTGAACCCTTTAATGTCATAATAATTTAGGTTGGTGCCTTTTCTTATATAGCCTAGAGGCGATACGGCTGAGATATAAAACTTGCTGTAAAAAGATTTTGGACCACCATAAGCGAAGATCATCTCATAAATGAACTTGGAGGAGAGTTCAGTTTTTTGTTCAAACTTATTTTTAATACCACAGACCTCTGAGAGCCTAATGGGATCTGTAAAAGGGACGCCAGTAATCCCTGCCCCAAATCGTCCTGGATTGATTCCAAAGCAGATAAATCGTTCGTTCATATCATCATAATATTTTTGATAAAATGCAGAAACTATTTTGAAGGTCTCTTCATCTTGGTACGGGCTCATTACTTTCACGTCCTTAGGCAAGCCATCTGGAGGTTCGAGGTTCTTGTAAAAGTTTAATAATGCGGAAGCGAAAGGTTTCATGTGGAAAATTTAGGTAACAAATGACTAGCTCGGCAATTCTGCTTAAATAGTAGTACTATAAAACACAGACTAGCCCAGTTCTTAAGCAAAAAACTGCGATTATTCTTCTGGATCAAAAACACCTTACCAAAAACCCACTTCATTCCATCTTTCAAACTTATTTCTGACTTATTTAAAATGTTCAACTTTCGTGAAGCCCAGTTTAGCTTGCGCTTGGAAGTGAAATGCTAACGAATATGGCATGATAGCCAGCCCTTTTCAGTTCTTCTAAAAGATTTTTGATACAAGAAGCCTTCATAGTCTTTCACAAAAAGATTGAGGCGGAGCTAAAAGATAGTTTCAATGGTTTTTACATAAGCCTGCCGCAGATTCCATTGTCTGGCATAAGCATACCCTATAATCGTTTCATTTATTTTTAAGGCATTTCATAGTAAATGCAACGCTTGCTGCACTTTTCCAATTCTCATGATTATTTCCAGCTCATCGACTGGCGCATTCTCAAAAATTGTATGAGTGTTTAGAATATAAAAATTGTTCCTCTCCCGAGTGACTTTTGCATTGGTTCTATATGCACTTTGTATCATTTTGACGATTTAGGAAAACTTATTAGCTCATTTAAAGTTAGCAATGCTACTATGAAGTTCACAATCAGAACGAGCGTAAATGCCTCTTTGAGTGAGGTCAAAAAGGGATTTACAAAAGATTTATTTTTGGCATTAACCCCTTCTTTTCCACCTATTAAATTATTACAGTTTGATGGCTGCCAAACTGGCAATAAAGTTTCGCTTCAACTCAATTTTCTTCTGTTTAGGCAACGTTGGGTTAGCGATATTACCGAAGACCATATAAGTGAATCAGAGTGGTTTTTTGTTGATATGGGAACTGAGCTACCCTTTTTTTTGAAATCATGGAAACACAAACACATCGTTCTTTCAAAGGAAGGTAAGTCCCAAATCATCGATGATATCACATTTACAACAGGTACTATTCTTACCGATATCTTACTTTATCCAGCTTTGCTAGCCCAGTTTTTATATCGCAAGCCAATTTATAAGCGAGTATTTCAATGTCGTTCTAAATAATTTCGGATGGCATACAATTTTGTAAAAGTGTCAATTATTTACGCTTTTTTACAGCTATTTTGAAGAAGAGCCTTCTGTGTAGCGTCAATCGCTGTGGAAGGTGGGGCAAAGGGTTCGTTACAGCTCCACCTAATCGAATCAATGTGTTATTCGCTTTTCATACTGGCTATCCCCTTAAATGAATAGAAAACCAAACCAACTTTAGTCGGTTTCGGACAGTGAATTTTATTAAAGGTAGTTTTACTTCATTCCTATTTTTTCTTGCGATAGCAAGCCTTTGAGTACTGTAAATCCGTTCTGATCAAAATTATTTTCCATCGATTTTACTGATTAATATTTTCTACTGTCCGTCTAATGCGCGCGGTTCGCATTACCTACCTTTCGAACATATTCCTATCTACCAACTAATCCAAAGAACAGGTCACCTCATACCAACTTTTTCTACTCGCGTATATCAATTTGGATTGGCTTCACAATGTTTGTATCTTCTTTTGAATTTCCATTTTCTTTACAGCTCATTGTAGCTCCTTTTTTCTTTTTCGTCACGTTCGAATAAGTATTTCTTTGGCCTATGGGCTTTGAAATAGTGCTAAAAAGGGAGAATAAGTCTTGCTTGATGGAATTTCCCCTATGCTTATGAAATGGGGTACTGTAATCATAGTTACAATACCATACTTGGAGCTAATTGAATAAGCAAGTGCTATTTTAATTGTTCAGGAAATCTATAATGGTGTAAGAATTGCTAAATGCCGCCAAAGTGGCAAAATAGATCTACAGGTTTGTGTTTAGAGTCGAACGAAATACGAACTAACAAAGTTTTTTGACTGCTCTCACCATTTCTTTCTTTCCCATTGCACCCTGAAGTGTTTCTACGCTAAATCCGACCTCTTTTAGATTTCGCTTAAACTGACCTTGGGCACAGTAGGTAGTCAAAAATCCTTTTTTTTCTAACCATGAGTAGCACTTTTTCAAATTGCTATTTGACCATACTTCAGGTTGCTTACTTGGAGCAAAGGCGTCAAAAAAAATTAGATTGTATGTGCTGGAAGTAATAAATTTTTCAAGCGTGGAGGCGGTTTTTAAGAGTTCAAAGTTTGATGTGAGCTTTGCTGTCTTCTCCCATTTAGCATCATGAATGGCTAGGAATAGTGCCCTTTCCTGAGCGGAGACAAAGTAGTTGAGGTTCTCGTAAACTTCTTTTTGTATGGGAAAAGGTTCAAGAGATGTAAAATAGATTTTCCGTTGGTTTGCCTTGGCCCAATTTGCCGATAAAAATGCATTGAGTCCTGTTCCCAACCCCACTTCTAAAATTTTTATTTCAGAAGTTTCATTATATCTACTCCAGGTTTCCAAACCTTCCTTAATAAAAACATGAAGGGACTCACCCCTAGCCCCTCGTGTAGAGTGATACGTTTCCTTTAGCTCTTCATGAAGCAAGCTATGAGACCCATCTTCAGTGGTAATGATTTTAAGCAACATTATTTATAGATCAAAACTACAGCATGAGCTGCTATGCCTTCTTCTTTACCCACAAAGCCTAGCTTTTCCGTTGTGGTTGCTTTAATGGAAATATCCTCCTCATTTATATTCATAATCTTGGCAAGCGTTTTTTTCATCTCTGGAATATGCGGATTTACCTTTGGGTGCTGAAGGCATATTGTAGAATCTATATTACTGACTAGATAACCCTTTTCTGTAATGAGTTCTATCACTTTTTTTAACAGAATCTTACTGTCAATTCCCTTATACTGAGGGTCTTTATCGGAGAAGCGAAACCCAATATCTCGCATGTTTGTAGCACCTAGTAACGCATCGCAAATGACATGGATAAGTACATCTGCATCGGAATGCCCGTAAGCTCCATGGGTATGTGGTATTTGAATACCTCCTAACCAAAAATCGACCCCTTCTGCTAAAGCGTGAACATCGTATCCGTAACCTACTCGTATATTTGGTTTCATATTACCAATGTTGTTTTATGGTTTTCAATAACTCTGGTTGAATATTTCCACCAGCAACTAGTTCCTTTCCAAAGAGATAATCCGTTCCTCCCTTAAAATCTGTAACAGTTCCCCCCGCTTCTTGTACCAAGACAATGCCTGCTGCGATGTCGTAGGAATTGAGGTTGTACTCAAAAAAACCTCCATAGCGGCCACAGGCTACATATGCCATGTCTGCAGCCGCACTACCCATTCTTCTCAGGCCTTGTGTGTTTTTCATTAGTTGGTTGAGTATTTTAAAATACTCTTCGAGCTTCTCAAAATTGTGATAGGGAAAACCTGTAGCGAGTACTACCTCACTTACTTCGGTAGCTTTGGATACTCTTATGGGCTGATGGTTCAGGTAAGCTCCGCCACCCTTCCAGGCATAGAAGCACTCACTATTTACCACTTCATAGACCACCCCAAGTATGATTTCCTTTTCATACATAAGACCAATGCTTACACAATAGTTTGGGATGCCGTGTACAAAGTTGGTGGTACCGTCTAGCGGATCAATGATCCATGTGTATTCTTTCTTTTCCTGATTGGTCTGCTCCTCTTCTGTAATGTAGCCTGCCTCAGGAATGAGCGATTGTATTCCTTCTAAAATTCTTTGCTCAGCGCCTCTGTCTACATAAGATACCAAGTTGCTCTTACTTTTCTTGAATTCAACCTTTTCGTACGAAAAAGACTTTCTTTCATCTCTGATAAAAGCTCCGACTCTTTTAGCTACTTCCACTACATGATATACGATTCTTTCACGGTTCATTGGACACCCTCTACTACGATAACAAATTCTCCCTTTAAAGGCTTAGATTCAAAGTAAGATAGAATCCTTTGAATAGAACCTGTTAAGGTCTCTTCAAATTTTTTTGTTAACTCCCTTGAAACGGAGAGAGTTCTTTCCTCCCCAAGAATCTCCTTCATTTGTTCTAATGCCTTTATCAATCGGTGAGGTGATTCATAGAAAACAATTGTTCTTTTTTCTTCTTTCCAAGCTTCAATTCGTGATTTTCGTCCCTTTTTATGCGGCAAGAAGCCTTCGTATATGAAGCGATCGGTTGGAAACCCAGATTTTATCAGAGCTGGAACGAAGGCGGTAGCCCCTGGGAGCGATGCTACCTCAATATTATCTGCTAGTGCTGCCCTTACAAGTAAAAAACCAGGATCCGAAATGCCAGGAGTACCAGCATCTGATACCTGGGCGATATTCCTGCCCTCTTTTAGCCATTGCACTATCTCGGTTACCTTCTTGTGTTCATTGTGTGTATGAAGGCTGTGTGCTGGTGTGTCAATTTCGTAGTGCTTAAAAAGTACGCTAGATGTACGTGTATCTTCTGCTAAGATTAAGTCAACCTTCTTTAAAAGCTGAACCGCTCTAAAGGTCATATCTCCAAGGTTACCAATAGGGGTGGGTACTAAATACAGCTTACCACTCGACATATATAAAACGATCAGAATTATAGAAAATAAGTCTCAGGAGCATGGATTTCAAGCTTTTTTATCAACCTTTTTTCAAAAAAACCACTGTTTGAAAATATTTCATTACCCTATTAGCGCATCAATTTCTAAGGCTAATTCATGATCTTTCTCCGTTATGATGTCTCCCGCATCATGTGTATTGAGTTCAAATGACACAGTGTTATAGATGTTGCTCCAATTCGGATGATGATTCAGCTTTTCTGCCACTATGGCCACCTTGGTCATAAACCCAAAAGCTTCTACAAAGTCTTTGAACTCAAATGTCTTTGTTAATCGATTACCTTTTTCTATCCAACTCATTATAATGATATGATTCCCTCAATTTTAAACGCTTTATTATAAACATCGACCACCTCTTGGCTTGAAGCCATTGTTTTTTGAATGGTAATGCTTAAATATTTGTTTCTAGAGCTAGGTTTTAGTCTGATCTCTGCCCCATCTACCAATGACTTCACTTGCTCTTGTTGATTTGATTTGATTATAAATTTGAAAATGTACGACCCTGGAAATGTGTGGCTATTCTCCAATTTTTCTTTAAAAGCTTGTTCGTCCCAACTCATGTCCCAATATAAATAAAAAATAACCCTAAAGGTTCTGAGGTGGCGACATGAATATCAATTTTTAAAAAAACTTATAACGCATGTCTTCGATCTCCGCAAGTTCTTTTACTGCATTGTCTAAATTGCTGGAAACGAATAACCGAAAATAGGAGAGTGGAAAATCGGCGATGAGTGCGTTCCCACCAAGTCGCTGAGCTGTTGCTTGCAGTGCATATTGCGAATAATCCTCTATGTCAGAAGGAAACTCTTTGGCGATAAGCTTCATTATGATTACTCCGTCTTGAATAGCAAAGGCATTTGTCACCTCCTCTTCATCTAAAGAGAACGCCAGCCCTATTCCTTCGGGACAATAGCCAATCCCGTTGATACTATTGGAAAAAAGCTGCACATCTGCTACTCCGCTTTTTGCCTCTTCCCCGTAAGCTTCGGCAGTTTCAGTCATATCTTCCGTTTTAGCCTTGTTAAGCTTGGCAATGACCAATTCTGCTTTTTTCTCATTTCTTACTTTTCGCTCTACTTGGTTTCTTACATCATTCAAGTTGGCAGTACCCTCTGGCTGCTCACTTGTCATAACTGCTACTACATATTGATTGTCAATTTCTTTTACACCTGAAACAGAACCAACCTCTGCCTCATTGTAAAGCCATGATACCAAGCCTCGAGCCTCTCTTAATGCTCCTACTCTTTCTGTACTATTTGTCAGTTTCGTTCCTTTTATAACATTAAGATTCTGATCTTGGGCATTCTTTCTAAATTCTTCCAGATTGCCAGATGAGGCGGCAAA